>NZ_CM178754.1:0-2397966 GCF_058683975.1 Gudongella sp. QWL-04
AGATGCATCACTGAAATGAAGCCTGAGAAAGTAATCCACGAGATCAAGCTTTCAGGATTGAGGGGAAGAGGGGGCGGAGGATTTCCGACTGGTCTCAAGTGGGAGTATGCAAGCAAGAATAAGTCAGATGTAAAATACATAGTCTGCAACGCTGACGAAGGTGACCCAGGTGCATTCATGGATAGATCCATCCTGGAAGGAGATCCACACAGTATTATTGAAGCAATGATGATCGCAGGCTATTCAATAGGTGCACAGAAGGGATTTGTTTACATCAGGGCAGAATACCCGCTTGCAATAAAAAGACTGAAAACAGCTCTCAAGCAGGCTAGAGAAGCAGGTCTTCTTGGTGACAATATTATGGGTACCAGCTTCAGCTTTGATATTGAAATCAAATATGGTGCAGGAGCATTTGTGTGCGGAGAAGAAACTGCGCTTATCCACTCTATAGAGGGCGGAAGAGGCGAACCTACAACTAAACCTCCTTTCCCCGCCGAAAGCGGTCTTTGGGGCAAGCCTACGGTTGTGAACAATGTTGAGACCTTGGCTAATGTGCCTGCAATAATTATTAACGGAGCATCCTGGTTCAGCAAGAGAGGCAGCGATACCTCAAAGGGTACCAAGGTATTTGCATTAGCAGGCAAAATCAATAACGTCGGTCTTGTTGAAGTCCCTATGGGGATCACCTTAAAAGAGATCATCTACGATATTGGCGGTGGTATAAAGGACGGAAAGGGTTTCAAGGCAGTGCAAACAGGAGGTCCTTCAGGTGGATGTATCACCAGGGAAAACCTTGATGTCAAGATAGACTATGAGTCACTTTACGGAATTGGGTCAATGATGGGTTCAGGTGGAATGATAGTAATAGATGACGATAACTGTATCGTTGATATTGCTAAGTTTTATCTGCAGTTTACTGTTGAAGAGTCCTGTGGTAAATGTACGCCCTGTCGTGTAGGAAATAAGCGGCTTTATGAGATGCTTACGGCTATAACTGAAGGCAAGAGTACAGTTGAAGACCTTGAAACAATGAGAAAGCTGGCTGAAACAATTAAGCTTACTGCTCTTTGTGGACTTGGACAAACCGCTCCTAATCCAGTTTTATCTACACTGAACTATTTCTATGATGAATACCTTGCCCACGTTGAACAAAAGATATGTCCTGCAGGTGTTTGTCAAGCTTTGCTAAGATACTTCATAACACCTGAAAAATGTATAGGTTGTACACGTTGTGCCAAAGCCTGCCCCGTAAATGCAATAAGTGGAAAGGTCAAAGAAGTCCATATCATAGACCAGGATATATGTATCAAATGCGGAGCTTGTTTTGAGGTGTGCCCGGTCAGTGCAATTACTAAGGGATAGGAGGGGAGAAGGATATGGTAAGTTTAACGATCAACAATAAGTCAGTACAGGTTCCTGAGGGTTCAACTATTCTTGAGGCTGCAAAAATCGTCAACGTCAAGATCCCGACCCTCTGCCACCTGGATCTTCACGATATTAAAATGGTAAATAAGGCAGCAAGCTGCAGAGTTTGTGTTGTTGAAGTGGAAGGAAGAAAAACACTTGCTCCTGCATGTTCAACGCCTGTGTTTGAGGGAATGATAGTAAGGACAGATACCAAAAAGGCTGTTAAGGCAAGGAGAACTGTAGTTGAGCTTCTTCTGTCAGACCACCCCAGTGATTGCCTGATATGTGAGAAGAATACTAACTGTGAGCTTCAAGGCCTTGCAGCAGAACTTGGAATAAGACATATTAAGTATCAAGGAGAAATGTCAACATATCCAATCGATTATAGCAGCTTATCTATTGTAAGAAATATGGACAAGTGCATCATGTGCAGGAGATGCGAAACCATGTGCAACGAAGTCCAGACTGTACATGCTTTGTCAGGTACCGGCAGAGGATTCGAAACAGTTGTTGGTTCAGCATTTGATCTGCCTATGCATGAAACAAACTGCACATTCTGTGGACAATGTCTTGCAGTGTGTCCAACAGCTGCTTTGACTGAGGTCAACAATGTACCTAAGGTATGGGACGCGATAAATGACGAAAGGAAAACTGTGGTGGTTCAAACTGCACCAGCAGTTCGTGTCGCTCTTGGAGAGGAATTTGGGCTGGAGCCTGGAACAGTAGTCACCGGGAAGATGGTAGCCGCACTTAGACAAATCGGATTTGACATGGTATATGATACGGACTTTGCAGCAGACTTGACAATAATCGAGGAAGCATCAGAATTTGTTCACAGGCTAAATCATGGAGGAAAGCTTCCTATACTGACAAGCTGTTGTCCTGGCTGGGTAAAATTCTTCGAGCATCAGTTTAACGACATGTTGGATATACCATCAAGCTGTAAGTCGCCCCATGAGATGTTTGGATCTATAGCAAAATCATATCTGGCAGAGAAGATAAACATTCATCCAAAGAACATGACTGTAGTTTCAGTAATGCCATGCGTGGCGAAAAAGTATGAGGCTGCAAGACCTGAGCTGGGACATGGAGGCACTAAGGACGTAGATATTGTAATAACTACAAGAGAGCTTGCAAGGATGATACGCGAGGCGGGCATCGACTTTCTAGCTCTTGAGGACGAAGAGTTCGACAATCCGCTCGGAGAATCCACAGGTGCATCTGTAATATTTGGAGCAACCGGTGGGGTTATCGAGGCAGCATTAAGAACAGCTTATGAGTGGTTGACGGAGGAAACTCTTGAGAACGTGGAATTTGAGGCCTTAAGAGGTATAGAGGGTACCAAGGAGGCAACAGTCAATATAAACGGTCAGGACATACGCATCGCAGTCACACATGGGTTGGGCAATGCAAGGGCTTTGCTTGAGAAGATCAAAAGAGGAGAGGCGAATTACCACGCAATTGAGATAATGGCTTGTCCAGGTGGCTGTATAGGCGGTGGAGGTCAGCCCTATCACCATGGAAATCTAGAGATCCTGCAAAAACGAATCGAAGGCATCTATTCGGAGGATCGTTCAAAGACGATAAGAAAATCTCATGAGAATCCAATGATCAAACAGATTTATGAGGAATTCCTTGGGGAGCCGTATGGTGAGACAGCACATGAGTATTTGCACACACACTATGTAAAAAGAACAAAAATGTAAAAGACGAGGAGCCTGCGATTTTAATTGCAGGCTCCTCATTTAAAACCTAGTTTTTTTGATTTCTTCCTCTATTCTCTCAAGCTCTCTTACTGTTTCGGGAGATAGCCTATCCATTACCTCTTTTCGTGCTTCAAGGGCATCCTGATACCTATCGTCACGTTTTCTATTTTTGACCTTTTCATTCCAGGCAACCTTTTCGTTATTGAAATACAGGTCGTAATCTACTATTCTGGTACCGTCAGGCAGATATTCAAGGGCGAATAACAATTTTTTGATTCTGGAAGGTTCATGGAAGGTCAACAGTCTTACCCTGTAAATCTCAACTGACAACAGCGCTTTGGGATAGTCCTTAGACCAGGATTCTCCCAACACCAAGCCCAGCTCAAGATCCTCAAAGACCTCTATCATACGGTCATAATGCAGCTTATATGCTCCGTATTTATCGTATATCCTAATTTCCACTTCATGCCAATCCTTATTGCCTATCCCAATATTAAGATATTTTAATGCATGCATTCCTAAATCCCGCTTGATTATTCCAAAATCACCCTCTAGTCTCAAATAACCCGGCTTCAGATCGGATAAGATGATACGTCTGTTCAAGGGCTTTTCTGTTAGGCCGATGAAAATGGCATCACTTGACAACTCCCCAAGATAATTGTCATAAGGGACAATATCTCCTCCAAAGTCGTCCTGTATACGTTTGAGCACTCTGTCCAAATCCCCAACTGACCTCATTATTATCATATGAGGTCCCGATTTTACCGACAGGATCATATCCCTTGATTCCGAGGACATAAGTTCACATATAAAAGCGAGTGCCTCCTCGTAAACCAAGAAGGAATCTGAAATTGAAAATATATTTTTCTCTGAAAACTCTTCATTTATAAGGAATACAACTGTCTGGTATTCAGTACTCTCATCAAGTATCTTTTTTGAATCCACGCGTTCGGACTTAAAGTTTGTCAACAAGAAATCTGACAATCCCTCTCTGTTCGAGGTGGTTATATATAATGCTCTGCTTCCGCTTCTTATTAAGGATACCATTTTAACCTCCCTAGATCCCAAGTTTATTTCTATTCAATCTGGAATTATCAATTCCAAAGGGGTATTCGATTCTCTTCACTTCAAGAGTGACTAAATCGATCAGGCTCATCGATACGATACCATTTAAGTCCTTTTCTGAATTTTTATCATCAACAGCTGAATCAAGGTCGTGTCCATACAGCCTTATATCAGCAGATAAGCCTTTCAAGTCTGAATAATAGTGAGAAAATGCTACCTTCACCCCTTCGATTTCAAGCTCGCCAGGACCTTCAAAAACCATCAATCTACCCTTATGCTTACTTACAAAATCGTAGTCATCATGATTTCCCAGGGTTAGTACGATTTCCTTTGCTTTGGACTCATGTAAGATTTTAAGTAGAATCCTTACCTCGTGCTTATATCTGTGAAATGAGCTTTTATACAATCCGATTTTTATGTTATCTGCCAAATCCCCGGTATGGATAATATAATCAGGTTCAAGCTCACTTAATATTCTCTTAAGCTCGGGATAAAATTGGCTTGGTGTATCTGATATATGAAAAAGCCTGGGATGATCATCAAATTTAGAGGCATCATCCAGTATCGTCCTGCCAAATAGTAAATTTATTATATTTTTGATTATAGCCATATTCTCACCTCCTTTGGTTTATTATACACAAGATTTGACCCTCATTAAACATAATTGAAGGCGCTCTGTAAATTAACTTGAAACTATGGAAATTGTATGTCACAGAAAATATATATTATGGATGAAATTAAATCTCTATTATGGTAAAATTGTTCTGACATGTATTGTTTTTCATAAAATATACTATGGAATCTTAAAATACCAATTTTGCGAAGGAGAGATAAAATGAGCAAACCAGTTTTATCAGCACATTTTGAATCCAGAAAACCATCTGATGTAAGACTTGCACAAATGAAGTACGATGAAAGAAAAGTAAAGCCACAAGCGGTCATCAACGTAGGGATTGGGAACGTTTCCCTTCCGACTAACCCTGCTATGCAAAAGAGGATGTTTAATCTTGACGCTCCGGAGAGCCCATTCAACAAAGGTGTTATAAGATACACAGGAACGGCTGGAACACCTGAGGCTCAGGCAGCCTTCAGAAAAATACTTGAAGCAGAAGGATTTGATACAAGTAAATTGAATATTCAGGTAACTGATGGAGGTTCATCAGGAATGGAGCTTCTTATACTTGGAGTTTGCGGGCCTGCAGGCTCCGGTGAAAAGCCGCTGATGATGATAGACCCCGCTTATACAAACTACATCTCATTTGCGGAAAGAACTGGAAGATCAACAGTTACAGTTAAGAGACATATGGGTGAAGATGGTAAGTTCAATCTTCCGCAGCTTTCTGAAATTGAAGAAATGATAGTTAAATACAATCCGGGAGCTCTTCTTGTTATACCTTATGATAATCCAACAGGTCAGCTTTATGATTATGAGATGATGGAAGGTCTTGCATCATTATGCGTTAAGCACAACATGTGGATGATCAGCGACGAGGCGTATAGAGAGTTATACTATATTGAGGGACAAAAATTAGTCAGTATTTGGGGAGTAACCGATGCCGAGGTTCCAGGGATCGAGGGAAGAAGGATAAGCATAGAGACCACTTCTAAAGTATGGAATGCCTGCGGCTTGAGAATTGGTGCAGTAGTAACTGACAGTCCTGAGTTCAATAATAGATCGATTGCTGAGTATACTGCAAACCTTTGTGCAAATGCCATCGGGCAGTACATCTTTGGTGCAATTGCACATGAGAGCAACGAAAGCATTTTAGCATGGTGCAAACAGCAGAGAGATTACTACAAGGACATAATAGTTAATGTTTATAACGGACTGAAGGCACTTGAGCCAAAGCTTATAGTTTCAAGTCCGGATGCCTCAATATATTCAGTAATTGACGTAAGAAATGTCGTGAAGCCAGGCTTTGATTCTATTGATTTCGTGTTGTACTGTGCAGGAGAAGGCTCAGTTGATATGGATGGAGTTGAGACAACACTACTTGTTGCACCTATGAAGGGTTTCTATGATGAAAAAGATCCAGCAAAGAATCCAGGAACTACACAGTTCAGGATATCATTCGTAGAAACTCCTGAGAATATGGCAAAAGTACCAGAGTTATTTGTTAAGCTATTAAAAAAATACGAAGAAAGCAGATAATTGTAATCCAAAAAAGGTCTGTCGAAACTACTCGACAGACCTTTTTTTTGAGATGAAGCACTCTTTTAAGTGGTATAATTATATAAGAAAAACTAGTTTGACAGGAGGAGTACAATGATAAGATTCGAAAGCGACTACCTTGAGGGAGCTCACCCAAGAATAATCGAGCATCTCCAACAAACAAATTTTGAACAGACCCCGGGCTATGGAATGGATCATCATTCTGAAAAAGCCAGGGAGTACATAAAAAAAATCTGCGCAGATACTACAGTTGATGTCCATTTCTTAGTTGGAGGGACTCAGGCAAATACAACTGTTATAGCCTCTATTCTTAAGCCGTACCAGGGAGTTATAAGTGCCTCGACAGGTCATATAAATGTACATGAGACAGGTGCAATTGAAGCTACAGGTCACAAGGTACTTGCTATTGTTAGTCCTGATGGTAAACTGACGGCAAAACAAGTTGTGGAAGCCTATGATGCACATTGGAACGATGGTACCCATGAACACATGGTCCAACCGGGCATGGTCTACATATCAAATCCTACAGAGATCGGAACCATATATTCATTAAAGGAGCTTGAGGAGCTTAGCGAAGCCTGCCGAAATAGAAATTTGCCTCTCTTTATGGACGGTGCGAGACTTGGGTATGGACTTATGGCTGAAGGCAACGATATTTCTATGCCTGACCTCGCAAAACTTTGTGATGTATTCTATATAGGAGGCACAAAGGTTGGCGCTCTATTTGGAGAAGCTGTTGTAATATCATCTGATAAGCTTAAGAAAGACTTCAGGTACAACATTAAGCAAAGAGGAGGCATGCTTGCAAAGGGCAGACTTCTAGGGATCCAGTTCGAGACGTTGTTTGAGGATGGTCTTTACATGAAGATAGCAGGTGAGGCCATAAGCTATGCGATGTCGATCAAAAATGCTTTTAAAGGTAAGGGATACGAGTTTTTGATCGATTCGCCCACTAACCAACAATTTCCGATCCTAACTGATAATGAAATTGAAAAATTGAGCGAAAAATACTCCTTCCAGTATTGGCAGAAGGTTGACGAGAGTAGATCTGCCGTCAGGTTCTGTACGAGCTGGGCAACAAGGAAAGAACAGGTTGAAGAGCTTTTGAGGGATATTGAACAGTTATAAATAGGTTTAGCTGCTTATGCAGCAACAGGTTTACTCATTTGATCCGGTATGTTAAAATATGGACGATGACAAATGAAGCCATAAGAGGGTGACTGTGTCATAAAGCGGATCAGCTAAACCAATAAATAGACAAGAGGTGCAATGAAGTGAAAATATTAATAGCAACAGATTGGTATAAGCCAATTGTCAACGGAGTGGTAACCTCGGTTACTAATCTCGAAAGAGAGCTCTTGGCAAAGGGGCACGACGTGAGGATATTGACTCTTTCAAACAGTCTTCGTTCCAGAAAAGAGGGTAATGTATACTATATAAAATCAGTACCTGCAGATAAGCTTTACCCAGGGGCCAGAGCCTCAATTTATCTATTTGGGGAGCTATACGACGAGATCCTGAAGTGGTCGCCGGATATTATCCATACGCAGGCAGAATTCACAACCTTTATGTTTGCAAAGAGGATCGTTAAAGCATTGGGGATACCTCATGTTCATACCTACCATACAGTTTATGAGGATTATACTCATTATTTCTCAATAAACGAACAGATAGGGAAAAGGACAGTTGCTTACCTCTCAAGAAGGCTTCTGGATTCCCTGGACGAGGTTATAGTTCCGACAGTCAAGGTAAAGAAACTTCTGGAAGGTTATGGAGTCATTCCTAGGATATCAGTCATACCATCTGGTATCCGACTGGACTCGTTCTACCAAATGACTGATGAGCTTGAGCAGGCAGAACTGAAAAGTCAGCTGGGTATTGCACCCGATAAAAAAGTATTGGTATATGTAGGAAGGCTTGCTAAGGAAAAAAACCTTGATGAATTGCTGGATTACTATAAGCGACTCGTTAGGAACGATACCATATTACTAATAACAGGGATCGGGCCATACAGATCCAGACTAGAAGAGCTGGTTGATGAAATGGGACTTAGAGACAGGGTGATCTTTGTAGGATTAGTGGAGCCTTCAACACTTCATAAATACTATAAGCTTGGAGATATATTCGTAAGTTGCTCCACGAGCGAAACACAGGGATTGACTTACATAGAGGCACTTGCCTGCGGAGTCCCGCCGATATGTAGAAGAGATCTTGCTCTTGAGGGTGTCATAATCGATGGGTTAAATGGATATCAATATGATACCTTCGAGGAATTTAAGTCCAGAGTTGAAGAGCTCCTTTCGAATGATGTAAAAAGATTAGAGATGTCCGGAAGGGCTGTCGAAAATTCACTTGGGTACTCTACGACGATTTTTGCTGATAGGGTAGAAAAGTTATACTCCAGGGTCTTGAATAAGCATAATGACATGACCACTAAAAAGGAAGGTAGACTCAGCAATCTAAGAAGAGGTCTGAGGCTTAGAAGACATAATTGATCCGATGGTTGAGGTATTGATTGGAGCTGTGTGAATATGAACATAAGGATAACTGAAAAAGCAAGAAAGCATATAATAAGGAACTCCATTGATACAATTACGATCGATGCCTTTAGGACGAAGATGTGTTGAGGGAGGGCAACTATCCCAAAGGTTTCTTTGGTAAAGCCGAGGATCGAAGAAGAGTATCATATCGAGAATATAGAGAATTTGGATGTATACGTTAGTAAGAGGCTGGAGATCCAGGAAAAAGGTTTTCAAATCATTGAGGCAGGAATCCTGGTCAAGAGAATTGAAGTAGAGGGAATAAGGATCATATAAGCAATAAAGATGGAGGTTACCGATTGGAAAGGATGACAAGCTGCAGGATCTGTCCCAGAAGCTGTGGTGTGAACAGAAGAAACGGAGAGAAAGGTTATTGCAGAGAGACAAGCAAACTCAGAATTGCAAGAGCAGCGCTTCATTTTTGGGAGGAACCATGTATCTCTGGAGATTCAGGATCTGGAACAGTATTCTTCACAGGCTGTAATCTAGGTTGTGTTTATTGTCAAAATCACGATATAGCTCATTCGGGTAGAGGTAAAGAGGTTACGATAGAAAGGCTTTCTGAAATTTTCTTAGAACTAAAGGACAAAGGGGCAGCTAATATAAACCTTGTTACACCAACTCATTTTTCTCCTCAAATAAAAGATGCTGTTATCCTCTCAAGATCAAAAGGTTTAAATATCCCGATAGTATATAACACAAGCGGCTATGAGACGATTGAGAGTCTCAGGGAACTCGTCGCGATAGTTGATATTTATCTTGCAGATTTTAAGTATTTTGACGGTTCTCTTGCAGAGAAGTACTCCAATGCTCCTGACTACTCTGAAATGGCGGCCTTAGCCTTGGATGAGATGGTGAGACAGCAGCCTGAGCTGATATTTGACAATGAGGGTATGCTTTTAAATGGGGTAATAGCAAGGCACTTAGTTCTACCTGGTCAGCAGGAGGATTCAAAAAAAGTCCTTGAATATTTGTATAAAATGTATGGTGATTCTGTACTAATAAGCATAATGAATCAATTTACCCCTTCACCTGCTCTTTCATCATGGCCTGAGATCAATAGAGTACTCAATGACGAGGAATACCAGCAGGTAGTGGATCATGCTATAGCTCTGGGGGTTGAAAATGGGTATATCCAGGAAGGAGAAACCGCTAAGGAAAGCTTCATCCCTCCCTTTGATAACGAGGGAGTGTAGTAGAAAATAGAGATGCCATAAATAATTGAACAAATAAGCTTATCGATGGTGCACAACTAATAGTATGTGGTATAATTAGCTTTGGATTATGATTATTGATATCCTGAATGAACTTCAGGATATTTAGTTTTTAAGAACTAATACTAATAACAAAGGAGACTTAAACTATGAAAGCAGGCTTTGATCCTCAACGCTACATTGAAGAGCAATCAAAATTCATTCTCGAAAGAGTCAACAATTTCGATAAGCTTTATCTCGAATTTGGAGGAAAGCTTATAGGTGATAAGCATGCTCAGAGAGTCCTTCCAGGCTTTGATGAGGATGCTAAGATAAAGCTTCTTCAAAAGCTGAAGGACAAGGCTGAAATCATAATCTGCGTCTTTGCAGGCGACATCGAAAGAAACAAGATCAGAGGTGACTACGGGATTTCCTATGATATGGATGTCCTTAAACAGATAGATGAATTGAGAGATTTTGGACTCGAGGTCAATAGTGTTGTTATTACCAGATACAACGGCCAACCTGCAGCAAAGCTGTTTATCAACAAGCTAGAAAGAAGAGGTATAAAGGTATTCACCCATTCTGCCATCGAGGGATACCCTTCCGACGTTGATAAGATAGTAAGCGAGGAGGGCTACGGAAGAAACGTGTATATACCTACCACAAAGCCCATAGTAGTAGTCACAGCTCCCGGACCTGGCAGTGGAAAATTGGCCACATGTCTAAACCAGCTATATCATGAGCATAGACTGAATAGATTTGCCGGATATTCAAAATTTGAGACATTCCCTGTCTGGAATGTGCCTCTCAAGCATCCGCTAAATATTGCATACGAGGCAGCAACGGTCGATCTGAAGGATGTAAACATGATTGATTACTTCCACTTCGACAGATACAATGAGGTTGCGGTCAATTATAACAGAGACATTGAGATGTTCCCTGTCATCAAGAGGATAATCGAGAAGATAACAGGCAGAGAATCTCTATATCAGTCCCCCACAGACATGGGAGTAAACAGGATCGGCTTTGGAATAATAGATGATGAGATAATAAAGCAGGCATCGAGGCAAGAAATCATAAGAAGAAGCTTCGCTACAGAATGTGATTATAAAAAAGGTCTTGTAGACGAAGAGGTTCTGAACCGAATGAGAATAATTATGGAGGAGCTTCAGCTGAAGAAGGAAGATAGAGCTTGTGTTGGCCCTGCAAGAGAATACTCCAAAAGGTTAAAGGACAACAATGGAAACAGTGATATACCAGCAGTAATAGCAATTGAACTGCTGGATGGAAGGATTATTACCGGAAGAGCCTCCAGCCTTATGGATGCCTGCTCAGCAGCCCTTTTAAACTCAGTCAAGACCCTGGCAAACATCGCAGATGAGATACTACTGCTTTCACCAGTTATTATTGAGACTATCCAGGAGCTTAAGACTAAAGGACTCCATAGTAAAATAGCAACTCTGAATGCCAATGAGGTTCTTATAGCATTAAGCATAGGTGCTGTAACCAATCCTACCGCTCAGCTGGCTTTGGATAACCTTCAGGAACTTAAGGGAGCTCAGGCACATTCCACAGTTATGCTGAATGATGTCGATGATCAGATACTTAGAAAGCTGGGAATGGATATAACCTGTGATCCATTTTATCCCTCAGAAAACCTATATTACGTATGATCCAGAGAATCGGACCCAGCTTCATATTTGAAGCTGGGTCCGATATTTTCTGTAGTACTGCCTACCGAAACGCTTGAAAAAAAATATTGCTTGAATTATAATGATATACAGTCGGGGTGTGGCTCAGCTTGGTAGAGCGCTTGGTTCGGGACCATGAGGCCGGAGGTTCAAATCCTCTCACTCCGACCACCAGATAAGATCATCAGTCGAAGACTGAAGGTCTTTTTTTTGCATATTTTTCTTCGGAGAACAGTTGAATCAATGGGTATACATCTCATGAGGTGGTCGAGATGACAAATATTAGGATCGAAAGAGTATTGAATGTGCCGAAAAGCTACATCTGGAGTATCGTAGGAAGCTATGACAAATCTCCATCAAAAAGCTACAATCTTGAGATCACCAAGATTGGTGATCCTCAAAATGATGGAATTGGAACAGAAAGGATACTTCATAGCGGGAAAAGGAAAATTTATGAAAGGATAGTAGGTGCAAAGAAGGAAGAGTATTTTGAATATGAGATACTTAGTGGAATGCCGGTTAAATACTACAAAGGAAGGGCAGAATTTTTCGATGCTGGTGATGGAACCAGGATTGTCTGGACAGGTGAATTTAAGGCAAAGAATTCTATTTATGGTTTTATTGTTAAAATGCTTGTAAGAAATGCTATTATCAAGACAATTGAAGGCTTGGAGCAGAACTATATCGATTCAAAGTAACTTAGATAGACACAGCAACATCCCGAATGCTTTGTATTTAGAGCATTTGGAATTTTGCTGTACTTTTTTAGTGCAAGATCAATTATTTCTTAATACTGTTATGAACCCTTCAAGTATTTTGTGGCTTTCCCTGAAGCCTTTGTTCAGGTAGAAGCGGAGAGCATTTTCATTCCCATTGGATACAAATATGAAAATATCCTTAATTTCTTCAAAGGATCTCAGCCAATCCATCGACCTATTGTATAATTCAGAGCCTATGCCTGTATTTCTATAGCCATCCTTTATGTAAAACTGGGAAAGTGATCCTACCTCTTCACCCTCGACTGAATCAAAATCAAAGAATGCATCACACTGGAGAGTGGCAAAACCTCCGGAGTATACTTTTTTATCAGCTACAGTGCTGTATGCGTATCCTACGACTTCGTCGCCATCCCTGGCAATAACTATGTGATTAAATCGCGCACTTTTAAGGGCAGGAGGTATACGTGTATCAAAGCTCATACCGTCGAAGAATTCAGGGTGTATACTTGCAACGGATTTTTGATAACTCATAAGACCATTTACCAATTCCTTTATGCATATAGCCTCTGTCTCCGGGATAACTGAGTATGTAATGTTCATTCCAACCATCCTTTCTTAGTAATATTTCCTATGCTATAATTGTATCAACAAGGAAGATAGATACAAGTATGCAATATTTTCTGTTAAAGGAAGAAATAACTGTGTAAAGGGTGATATCAATGACTTTAGAACAGAAATATTCAGGTAGGCTTCAAAACTGCCCATTGACCTATGCGCTTGAAATAATAGGCGGCAAATGGAGACTCCCAATAATCTGGGCTTTAAACAAAAATGGTGTAATGAGATACAACGAGCTTGCAAGAGAAATAACCGGCATTACAAATATGATGTTGACCCAATCCTTAAGAGATTTAGAGGACAAGGGAGTAATATCCAGAAAGCAATATATGGAGATCCCACCAAGAGTAGAGTATGAGTTAACAGAAAATGGTCAACAACTTATGCCAGCGCTTAAAGCTTTAGCAGCATGGGGTAAGGAACAAGCTAATAGAAATGGATCTGGGGGTAAGCAGAATGTATGAACTGATTCAGGTGGGAGAAAGAACCTACTACATAAACAGCCCTGCTAAAATGGGCCTTTATAGGTTAGATAATGATAGCGTAGTGCTCATAGACACAGGTAACGATAAGGATGCCGGAAGAAAGCTTCAGAAAATAATAGAAGAAAATGGATGGAGACTCCATATGATCATCAACACCCATTCACATGCTGATCACATAGGAGGTAACAATCTGCTGCAGCAAAGACTTGGTGCTCCTGCTTACTGCCCGGGGATAGACAAAGTATTTGCTGAAAATCCCATACTTGAGCCATCCTATTTATTTGGAGGCTATCCGGTCAGAGAGCTTAAAAACAAATTTTTATTTGCTGCTGAAAGCAGAGTATCGGAGCTGGTCCCAGAAATACTGCCTGAAGGACTTGAAATGATAAGGCTCGATGGACACTCGTTTTCCATGGCAGGGATCAAAACCTCTGACGACATCTGGTTCCTTGCGGACTGCGTTACCAATGCCCAAATCCTTGAGAAATACCATATTTTCTATCTTTACGACCTGCAGGGATTTCTAAAAACTCTTGATAATGTGGAGGAGCTTGAGGGTAAGCTGTTTATCCCCTCCCACTCTGAACCGATGGAAGATATAAAACCTCTGGTTGATCTTAACAGAAGAAAGGCAATGGAAATAATAGACATTCTATTAAGTATAGCAAAAGAATCAAAGTGCTTTGAGGACATATTGAAGGATGTTTTCGACCATTACGAGCTAAAAATGGATTTTAATCAGTACGTCCTCGTCGGCAGTACTATTAGATCCTATTTAGCTTACCTAAAGGAAAACGGTAAAATAACTGTTGATTTTGTTGATAACAAGCTATTGTGGAAAGCAAATTAATATGCAGGTTATACAGTGGTCCCTTTGTAATCTGATCCGAGCTCTTTAAACTTAAATATTAGTAAAAAAGAGAAAATCAGCCAAGGTATCAAGGATAATAGTGAAAAAATCAATCCTATCAAACCAAATGAAGAGGGAATCGACATGAGAATTCCGGATATAAGTCCTGACCAACCAATAATCCTGGAATAGATATTTGATCTCAGCATCAGTACAGATATTATTATTAACACTATTGCATTCAGGATGTAATAAGCATTGAAGGTGGATCCTGTATATCTTGCCATAGCAGCCTCTCCGGCTGCTATTATTATTTGTCTTTGGATAGCAGCATCAGCGGAGAAATACTTACCGCTTAAGTTAAGCATTTCGAATGCAATATTGGAAGGGAAGTAAGCTGAAATACCAATGATTCCAAGAACTGCAGCCAGAAGCGCTGCAGACCTTGATACATCACTAAGTGACAGTATCAGAGCAATATAAATAGGTATCAATACAATTGTATTGATGATGTAGAGTAGATCAAGGCTCAATAAACCGAGCAGCCAATTATTTCTGTAGAGCACGAAAAATCCTTCAACAGTAGCCGGCGGCGGAAAAACCATATACACAACGATCTGTAATGGCACCAAAATAACCATAGTGAAAGCACACCAGCCAGCCAGTTTATATAATGGCTTCCAAGAATCAGTTCCCATAATTTTCAATCCTCTCCTTTAACAAAATATCGATGACTGCATCTAGTTCCTTATTCAAGTTATCCCTGTCCATTTCACCGCTTCCTGATAAGTAAAGTGAAATCATGCCGTGTATACTGTAAATTATTGTTTTCGCAATGATTCCAACATCTTCAGGGGATAGACGACCCTCATCAATCAAAAATCCCAAGCTATCAAACCATAGCTCAGAGAAACCAATTTCCTGTGAAGTAGTATCTTTGGGATCCGGTTGGTGTTGATAGTAGTAAAAAAATCTGAAAACATTGGGGAAATCCAGATAATAATCCATGTAGACACTAAATGCCTTTTTGATCCCCTGAATGTTCTTTTGCTGAGATGAGAAAACAGACAACACAGATACCATGTCTGAGATAAGATAATTTCTTGCATACCACATTAGATTATTTACGTCTTTAAAGTGATGATAAAGCGTGGGGAAAGTATATCCTGTCGCTTCCGAAAGCTTACGCACTGTTATATAATCATATCCCTTATCTTTAATAATACTGGCTGCTGCTTCTATATAATACTGCCTTGTGGAGGCTTCTCTTCGATTCATTCTATCACTCCTTAACTTAGTTAAAATAATTAACTAAGTTAAATATACTCTCGATTTGCTTCTCAGTCAACAATTTTGTAATACAATTGATATTTTTTATTTCAGCATAAGGGGTATCATAATTGTGGATACTACATAAAATATACAGGTGCTGAAGGGACAGGCTTTATTTGGACGCCTAAGCCTGTCATTGGCGATGGCGTAACCGACCTTTTGGGGTCGGTTTTTTGATTAAAAGGAAAGGAAGATATGTATGAAAAAAGCAATCATGGTGCTCTTAATTCTTTCAATGGTCCTAAGCTCTGCTGTATTTGCAGAAGAAAAGCCGATGGAGCAAATAAGAAAGCAGGATAGAGTACAAACAAACATCAACGAGGAAGAGCAGACTCGTCTGAGATTGGAAATAACAGAAAGATTGAGATTGCTTGACGAAGCATGCGATCAACAGCAACTTAGAACAATGGATCAGACACGAGTTCAGTTCAGAGATATGGAGAATCATTGGTCGAGAGAACAGGTTATGAACGCAGCTTGCTGGGGTCTTGTAAATGGGTACCCGGATGGAAGCTTCAGACCGGATAGACCGATTTCCGGACCGGAAGGTGCATTGATGCTGTCCAGAATGCTGAGAACTATGACAGGAGATCCAGCAACAATTAACGATTCAGGGCAAGTCAATTGGGATAGAATACCTGAGTGGGCAAAGGACAGCTTTACAGATCCAGTCATGATGAGAATTGCTTCACAAAGTGAATTTTATGGTGAATCACAGCTCAACAGGCTTCAATTCGCAGTTATGCTTGCCAGAGCCATAGGGCTTCAAGACGGGCAGCTTTCGCCTGAAATAGTAGATTTTATTGACCAGGACGAGATACCGGCAGAATTCGCCATGTATATCCATACATTGAGACTAATGGGAGTTGTTGAAGGCTTCCAAGGAAGATTTGAAGCAACAAGAACAGTTAACCGAGCTGAGGCTTCAGCTATGATGATCAGGGTTATAAAAATGCTTTCGAGATCAGATCCTGAAGCCCTGATCGATAATGGGAACCTAAGTATAGTACTCAGAGAAAATCCTTCAACCGGATATAGCTGGAACTATACAATAAGCAATAAAGATGTGATCCAGCTTATTGAGGATGAATTTATTCAAGGAGCGGCAAATGGCGAGACTGTAGGAGCAGGAGGGACCCATAAGTGGTTATTCAGGGGAGTTCTGGAGGGTGAAGCGAGACTCGAATTCAGATATTACAGATCATGGGAGGGAGAAGGATCCTCAATAGATGAAAGAGAGTATTTGATCAAGGTAGGACAAAATAGAGATATTATCTCATTTGAACTATTGGTACAGTGAACGGTCTTCATGGACCGTTTCTTTTTTTTATTTCTACTTACATAATCCACTTTGATTGTATACCCTTATGTGATATCATAATTAATTAGAGTTAAATTGGTACAGAGATGCCATACTAAGGAGGAAAATTTAATGCCAAAGAGAACTGATGTCGACAAGATTCTCATCATCGGGTCCGGTCCGATAATTATCGGTCAGGCCTGTGAATTTGACTATTCCGGGACGCAGGCTTGTAAAGCCTTGAGAAGCCTGGGATACAAAATCGTGCTGGTCAACTCAAATCCCGCGACCATTATGACAGATCCCGAAGTTTCTGATGTAACCTACATTGAGCCTCTGAATGAGAAAAGCCTGGAGGAGATAATAGCTAAGGAAAGACCTGATGCTTTGCTTCCAAACCTTGGAGGTCAAACAGCCCTGAACCTTTGCCTTGACCTTCATAAGGGTGGAGTATTGGAAAAGTATGGGGTAAAGGTTATTGGTGTACAGATCGATGCAATCCAACGCGGAGAGGATCGTATCGAGTTCAAGAAGACCATGGAAAAGCTTGGTATAGATATGCCAAAAAGCCTAGCTGCTTATTCAGTAGAGGAAGCTGAAAAGATAGCTGAGGAGCTGGGATATCCAGTGGTAATAAGACCAGCTTTCACTATGGGTGGAACCGGAGGAGGTCTTGTTTACAACCTTGAAGAGTTGAGGGTCATCGCAAGCCGCGGAATAAGTGCAAGTATGATCGGACAAATTCTCGTTGAGGAATCAGTTCTAGGCTGGGAAGAATTAGAACTTGAGGTCATTAGAGACAGCAAGAATCAAATGATTACAGTATGCTTTATCGAAAATGTCGATGCAATTGGGGTACACACCGGAGATTCCTTCTGCACTGCTCCAATGCTTACTATAAGCAAAGAACTTCAGGAAAAACTTCAGCGTTATGCCTACTCAGTTGTTGAATCCATTGAAGTAATTGGTGGAACCAACGTCCAATTCGCACATGATCCAAACACTGGACGAGTCGTGATTATTGAAATAAATCCTAGAACATCAAGATCGTCTGCTCTTGCATCCAAGGCGACAGGACTTCCAATTGCATATATATCAGCTCTCCTCGCATCGGGGATGACTCTTGACGAGATCCCTTACTGGAAGGAAGGAACACTTGACAAATATACCCCCACTGGAGATTACGTAGTAGTTAAGTTTGCCCGCTGGGCATTTGAAAAATTTCCTGGGGCGGTTGACAAGCTTGGTACTCAGATGAAGGCTGTCGGGGAAGTTATGAGCATAGGAAAGACATATAAAGAGGCACTTCAAAAGGCAATAAGGTCTCTGGAGATTGGAAGACATGGTCTTGGCTTTGCTAAGGATTTTAACACATATTCCCTGGAAGAACTGCTGTCTATGCTTAAGGAGCCGACAAGCGAGAGACAATTCATACTATATGAAGCCCTGCGTAAGGGCGCCGACATCGATCACCTTTATAAGCTTACCTACATTAAACCATATTTCCTGAAGGAAATGAAGGAGCTTGTCCAGCTGGAGGAAGAGATAATTAAATTTAAGGGTGGCGACCTGCCGGAAGAGCTCCTTAAGAAGGCAAAAAAGGATGGCTTCTCAGACAAATATCTTGCAAAGCTTCTTGATGCAACAGAGACAGATATCAGAAGCAGAAGAAAAGGTATGAACATTGTAAAAGGCTACGAGGCAGTCCCGGTTAGCGGCGTTGACAATGCATCTTACTATTTTTCAACATATAATGCACCTGACTCAACCAGTACCAGTGAGAATAAAAAGGTAATGATCCTGGGTGGTGGACCCAATAGGATAGGGCAAGGAATTGAATTTGATTACTGCTGTGTTCATGCTGCATTCGCATTGAAGGATCTTGGGTATGAAACCGTTATGGTAAACTGTAATCCAGAAACAGTATCAACTGATTATGACACCTCGGATAAGTTATACTTTGAGCCTTTGACTGTGGAGGACGTTCTTAGCATATATGAGAAGGAAAAGCCAAAGGGGGCAATAGTCCAATTTGGTGGGCAAACCCCCCTGAACATAGCCAGCGAGCTTGAGGCTGCAGGAGTCAAGATTCTAGGCACATCCAAGGAGACAATAGACCTGGCGGAGGATAGAGATCAGTTTAAGAAGATAATGGAAAAGCTTGATATTCCAATGCCTGAATCCGGAATGGCAATTAATGTGAAGGAAGCAATCGATATTGCAGATAGAATTGGATATCCTTTGATGGTTAGACCATCCTATGTTCTGGGAGGCAGGGGCATGGAGGTTGTTCATGATGAGGAAATGCTTAAGAAGTATATGGCTCAGGCAGTTGGAGTAACTCCTGAACGGCCAATACTCATAGACAGATTCCTTCATCATGCTCTTGAATGTGAAGCAGATGCAATATCTAACGGAGATGAGGCTTATGTTCCAACTGTTATGGAACACATTGAGTATGCAGGAGTGCACTCAGGAGACTCAGCCTGCGTTATTCCTCCAGTCAGTATCCCTAAGGATTCTATAGAGACTATAGAGGCGTACACTAAGGCAATAGCAAGAGAGATGAAAGTTATAGGCTTGATGAACATGCAATATGCGATATCAGAAGGTAAAGTGTATGTGCTTGAGGCAAATCCAAGAGCCTCGAGAACAGTTCCTCTCGTTTCCAAAGTCTGTAATGTACAGATGGCAAGGATTGCTACTGAAATTATGATGGCTGACCTCGAAGGTAATAAATACCCTATAAACAAGCTAAAGAAAAAAATAGTAAAGCACTATGGCGTAAAAGAAGCAGTTGTGCCATTCAACATGTTTCCTGAAGTAGACCCCACATTAGGACCTGAAATGAGGTCAACAGGAGAAGTACTTGGTCTTGCTGATTCCTTTGAGCTCGCTTATTTTAAGGCTCAGGAGGCCTCTAAGGATACATTGCCATCATCAGGGACGGTTTTTATAAGTGTAAACGATCCTGATAAAGAGGATGTTCTCGAGGCGGCCAGAAGATTCTTTGCAATTGGGTTTAAGATAAAGGCTACAGAAGGGACTGCAAATTTCCTGAGAGAAAATGAGATCCCATGTGAGAAGGTCAAGAAGGTTTACGAAGGCAGACCTAATATATCTGATGATATGATGAATGGAAAGATTGACCTGATAATCAATACCCCTATAGGCAAACTAAGCTCAATGGATGACTCCTATATCAGGAAGATAGCAATCAAGAATAAAATACCATACATTACAGTAATGCCTGCAGCAAGAGCCAGCGCTAAGGGTATAGAGGCTTATATAAGCAATGATTTCTCTGAGAACGTCAAGAAATCATTGCAGGAGTATCACAAAGAGATCGAAACGTTAGACTGATGTACAGCAATGACCAAGGGAGGCTGATTTGATGATTCTAGGGTTTATTGGATGCGGTAATATGGGTGAGGCGATGTTGTCGGGAGTTTTATCATCAGGGTGGATCGATTCTGAAGAGGTAATTGTTCATACAAAAACTGTATCCAGAATGGAAAAGTTGAAGGATAAGTATGGAATTACAACCTCGGAGAGCAATGCAGATGTAGCAAAGGAAGCGGACTTTATTATCCTTGCAGTAAAGCCAATAGTGTATGAGAGTGCTATAACTGAGATTAGGGATAAGATCAAGGACGGAGCAATAGTACTTGGAATAGCGCCGGCATACAGTGTAGCTATGCTTGAAAAACTCATAGGTAACAAACAAGTAAAGATAGCTAGATCTATTCCTAATACACCCGCCTTGGTAGGAAAAGGAATTGCAGGAATTAGCTTTTCAGGCAATATGAACAATACAGATAAGGATACCGTTTTTAGTTTCTTTAACAGCTTCGGGGAAGGTATTGAGATCAGGGAGGATCTGATGGCTGCTGTCGGAACTCTTACTGGTTCAGGACCAGCATTTGTGTACATGTTTATCGAAGCCATGGCGCAGGCCGGGATCAAATTAGGTGTACCCACGACAGATGCTTACAGGTTTGCAGCTGCGACTGTAGAGGGCTCAGCTGCTATGGTCATAAAAACAGAAAAGCACCCTGCCAAGCTAAGAGATGAGGTATGCTCACCTGGCGGTACAACTATAGAAGGAGTCGCAGCCCTTGAAAAATCAGGGTTGAATGGAATAGTAATAGATGCCGTAGAAGCATCTGTAACCAAGTTTTTAAGGATGCAGAGTGAAGCTGGGAAGTAAAAAAAAGTCAAAACATTATAAAAGTAGGGATCTGAAGGCAGACTTCAGATCTTTTTTTGTCTTAACAAAAAATTAACGGCATTTTACAGAAATAAACACTATATTTATACAATTCGCCATATGATCAAATTAAGGAAGGAAGGTGATCATAATGGAACTGATCCTTACAATTATCATTCTACTACTCATGGCTGTAGGCTATATCCTCATGGGTAGGCTTGATATTTTCCTAGCCAGTGACAATATCATAAAGGCTTCCAACCAGGAGGATACTCAGTCGATTCTTGTTTATAAAGGTGATATGGATGTCTCGATGATCTTAGAAACCGTAGATGTTAATGATAGAAGCCTGGTATTTGCCGATGATTACGAGGATTATGAGATAAGAAGCTGCAAAGCAATAGTTGCAATTTCTGATAATGATGCAGACAATTTAATGCTTTGTGTTAAGGCGAAGCATACAAAGGCTGGAATTACAACCATTGCAAGGTGCAACAACAATTTGAATCTTGAGATTTTCAAAGAAGCTGGAGTAACAAAGATCGTGACGACAATGACAATGATGGACTCTATTAAACAACTGCTTAAGGAAAGTGATAGAAATGCTTAGTGGTATAAGACTTGGTGCTAAACAAACATTGGCATTAGGATTTATTGTGATCATATTATGTGGAGCTCTTTTGCTTATGCTGCCTATATCAAATAAATCCGGAGGCTCGATTCATTTTCTGGATGCTTTATTTACAGCCACTTCTGCTACGTGTGTCACTGGACTGGTAGTCTTTGATACATGGAGCCAGTTCACATTTTTCGGACAGCTGATAATACTAATCTTGATTCAAACAGGTGGCCTTGGATTTATGACTATCGCCATATTGTTCTCCATGGTACTGGGCAAGCGAATAGGCTTAAGAGAGAGGTCTTTTCTCATGGAGGCTGTTAATTCAATGCAAATAAGCGGCGTTGTAAGACTTGTAAAGCACATCTTGATTGGTACTCTAATGTTCGAGGCTCTAGGAGCTGTGCTGTTAAGTTCAAGATTTTATGGTGATTTTGGTTTGTGGGAATCGATCTGGTTCGGAATTTTCCATTCAGTTTCAGCATTTTGCAATGCTGGCTTCGACTTGATGGGCCGAATCGAACCTTATACGTCCCTGGTACCTTATCAATCGGATATTATTGTAAACCTTACCGTGATGTCACTGATCGTTATTGGGGGTATTGGCTTTGTAGTTTGGGATGATTTATTTAGAAACAAGCTTGACCATAAAAATTATAACCTGCACACAAAAATAGTATTGCTTTCAACAGCAGCACTAATAGCAGTATCAACGGTGGTATTTTTTATGCTTGAATCAGAGGCCTCAATGAAAGGGATGGATTATGGGGAAAGACTGTTGGCGTCATTTTTTCAGTCTATAACCCCCAGAACAGCTGGATTCAATACAATAGATACCTCCGCCCTGAGCGAAGCGGGATCACTTTATACAATGTTTCTGATGATAATTGGTGCCAGCCCGGGTTCAACTGCGGGAGGTATAAAGATAACTACCTTTGTCATCATAGGATTATCTTTGCTAACCTACTTCAGGAGATTCGAGGATGTGAATGTATTTAATAGGAGGCTAGATCCTACAATAGTCAAACGCGCTTACTTCAGTGCGACATTTTATTTGTTTCTTTTGTTGGCAGGGACATTCATAATAGTAAGCTCACAAAATATCTTGATTGAGGATGCTCTATTTGAAGCCTCATCTGCGATAGGAACAGTAGGACTGACAAAAGGAGTAACTCAAAGTCTGTCTGTGATATCCAAGCTGGTGATCATAGCCTTGATGTATAGTGGTAGATTAGGCAGTCTTACGGTGTTTATGGCAGTAACTGAGAAAAAATGCATAAGGAAACTAAGAAATCCTGAGGATAAAATAATTATTGGGTAGGAGTGATATATATGAAATCAATACTGGTGATTGGACTTGGAAGGTTTGGCAGACATCTTGCAATAAAACTTACTGAACTGGGAAATGAAGTTATGGTAGTTGATACCAACGAAGATGCGGTCGATAAGATAACAGGAATAGTAACCAGGGCACACATAGGGGATTGTATGGATGAGGATGTATTGAGGTCGCTGGGAGTAAGTAATTTTGATATATGCTTTGTATGCATAAGCAATAACTTTCAATCATCACTGGAGATCACCTCCCTACTAAAGGACCTGGGAGCACCCTATGTGATTTCAAAAACAGACAGGGATATCCATGCTAAATTTCTTTTAAAAATTGGTGCAGATGATGTCATTTACCCGGAGAGGGATATGGCTCAAAGAGCAGCTGTCAAGTACAGCTCAAATCTAGCATTGGATTATATAGAGCTTACACCGGAATATGCTATCTCTGAGATGTTCGTTCCAGAAGAATGGATCGGGAAAACGATCAAAGAACTGGATGTAAGGATGAATCACAATATAAATATTATTGGCTACAAGAACAATAACCATGTGACTCCAATCGTAAATGCAGGGTATAAATTCAATGGTGATGAACATATTTTGATAGCCGGAAGTAAAAAGGACATTCTACTTCTGATGGAAGAGAATTAGGTAACTTTAACAGGGGGATCTGGAATGGGGAAAAAACAACTGGACAGAAATATTCTTAATGGTCTTAAGGCTCTCCTCGTATTTGCAATATCCTCGATCACCTCAGTAAGCATCAATTACCTAGGAGTAGGTAAAGAAAGTATAATCATGGTTTTTTTACTGGGAGTTTTATTTTCAACAGTTTTGACCAGCAGCTATTTATGGGGGATAATATCATCTATAGCTAGCCTTATGCTGGTCAATTTTCTTTTCACTGAGCCAAGATTTACATTTGTAATATCAAATAGCAATGACATTATCCTTTTAGTGTTTTTCCTAATAACCGCTGGAGTTTCAGGAAAGATAACATCAAGGCTCCAGAGGCAGATCGAGTTGACGGAAAAAAATGAGCGCACGACTTTGATATTATATAAGATAGCTTCTGGATTTTTACCTATAAGTGGAACGAGAAGCATTGTTAACATGGGTATTTCTCTCGTTAAGGAGTATACCGGTCATGATTGCTCAGTAGAGCTTGTAAGCGAAACAGTTGGCAATGAACTATCAAATGTTGGGATGCAGTACTGCAGCTTCGATATAATAAGCAATACAGGTAAACTAGGTAATATCAAGGTGTACGGATTCAAGAATGTTGAGGATAGTCAATCAGAGATTATTATCCAGTCTATTGCAATGCAAATGGGAATTGCACTTGAAAGGGAACAGCTCTATACTGAAAGAGAAAAGATCAAGGTAGCCATGGAAAGAGAACAGCTTAGGGCTACTCTTCTTAGATCTGTTTCTCACGATCTCCGGAGTCCGTTGACTGCTTTATCGGGTGCAGGTGATTTGTTGTACGAAAACTATTATAACCTCTCTGATGAAGAAAGGAGACACCTTGCAGGAGACATCAGCGAAGAAATAACCTGGTTGACAAACCTTGTGGAAAATATTCTTAACATGACCAGGATCAATGACTCGCAATTACTGCTGAAAAAAGAAGAAGAAGTCGTTGATGACGTAATAAGCGAGGCAGTAAATCACATAAAGAGGTTCATGAGAGATAGAGTACTTACCGTAAAGCTTCCCGAAGAGGTGATCTCTATTCCTATGGATGGGAAGCTCATAGTGCAGGTAATAGTAAATCTCTTAGAGAATGCTGTAAGACATACTCCCCCGAAGGCTGAAATATCATTAGAGGCTAATGTATCTAATGGTTACCTCGAGGTGTCCGTTTCCGATACAGGTGAGGGCATAGATAAAAGCATCCAGTACAGACTTTTTGATAAATTTGTGACATTGGATACTGGGATTACAGACAGTAAACGCGGGATCGGATTAGGCTTGGCAATTTGCAAAGCAATCATCGGTGCACATATGGGTGATATTCGTGTTGAGCCAAACGTCCCTAAGGGGAGCAGGTTCGTATTCCGATTGCCATTGGGGGGATAGAAAGTGGATACTAAAACCAAAATTCTAGTGATCGAGGACGATAAATATATTTCCAACTTCATAGCTGTATCACTTAAAAAGGAAAACTACGAAGTATACATCTCACAGTCTGCTGCTGATGGTCTCTTTATGTTCTCGTCCTACCACCCTGACATAATACTTCTTGATTTGGGTCTTCCAGATCTGGATGGACTTGAAATAATCAAAGAGCTAAGACAGTTCACTGAGATCCCCATATTAGTAGTTTCAGCAAGGGGACAGGAAAATGATAAAATTGAGGCATTGGATATGGGGGCAAGTGATTACGTTACAAAGCCATTTCACATGGGTGAGCTTATGGCGCGAATAAGAGTAGCTGAAAGAGCTTTATCCTTAAGAGGAGTCAGCTCAGAGGAAACTATTTATAAATTTGATTATCTTACTGTGGATTACGAGAAAAGGAGAGTACTTGTTGATGAGGCTGAAGTACATTTAACTCCTCTTGAGTATAAACTCCTTCTGTTATTGATAGAAAACCAGGGGAAAGTCCTGACTCACAACTACATTATACGAAAAATATGGGGTTACGAAGCAGGAGGGGACAACAAGAGTTTAAGAGTATTCATGGCAAACCTTAGAAGAAAGATTGGCAAGGGTGGTTCCGGATGTCATCTTATTGCTACTGAAGTTGGAGTTGGATATAGATTCCTGGGTGAGTAGACTAAATTGGTGTTGAATTTGAATGTACATATGGAGGTGTGTTTCTTTGAAGACTCAGAAGAGATTGGATGAGGTGTTTAAAAGTGCACAAGTAGAATACTTTGATGACAGCTCCAGGTAAGTTTTCATGAGCGACTGTCATAGAGGTGACGGGAGTCATTCTGATGAATTTACAAAAAACCAGAACCTTTTTATCCATGCTCTCCAGCATTATTATGACAATGATTATACATACGTTGAGGTGGGTGATGGTGATGAGCTTTGGGAACAGCCAAAGATGAAGTACATCAAGAATGCCCATTATGACGCTTTTGAGGTCATCAAAAAGTTCCACTATCATGATAGATTGATCATGTTATTCGGGAATCACAATATATTTTTGAAGTATCCTGAGTATGTAGAGCAATATTATTACAGATTTTATAATGAATACCGTGAGGAGTTTTATGACTTTCTAAAGGGTATACAGCCGCTCGAATCCTTAGTGCTGAAACACAAGGATACAGAGCAGGAAATACTGGTGGTCCATGGACATCAGGGGGATTTCGCAAACGATCAGGCATGGTACTTCACCATGCTGACGCTGAAGTATTTCTGGAGATTTCTTCATGCTTTTGGAGTCAAAAATCCTGCAAGTCCAGTAAAAAATACATACAAGAGACATAAAATCGAGAACAACTATAATAAATGGATAGAGAACAGCAAGAAGATGCTTATCTGTGGACATACTCACAGATACAAATTCCCTAGAAGTGGAGATCTCCCATACTTCAACACAGGCTGCTGCATATATCCTACGACAATCAGTGCTATAGAGATTTCAGAAGGCAAGGTACAGTTAGTGAGATGGAAGATGAGACCTAACAAAGAAGGGATGATAGTTGTCAAGAAGGACGTATTAAGGGGACCAACAAGTCTTGCTGAATTCGATCAAAGACAAATGGAGGAGGACAAGCATTAGAATGATTCTTTACAAAAAAGAACTGGAACTAAGAGATATAAAACTGGCAAGAAATAGCGTTTCAGCACTTAACTCTGCATTACAGGAGGAGCTTGGAGTTCTTAAGGATCCTAAGTTGATCCTGTGGGCAGGCGATTTTCACCTCCACCAGACTGAGCCTTATCAAAAGGAAGTCGATAAGAAATATGAAAAGATAGATTGTTCCAGGCAGCTTGAGCTGTGCCTTGAGGAGATCAATGCTCTCCAGGTTGAGCCCATAGCAGTTATATTAGGTGGAGATATTACAGACAACAGCTTTCGTGGCGAGTGGATGGAGCTTAAGAGACTCATTGAAAAAACCGGATTGAATAAACCCACAATACCCTTATTTGGGAATCACGAGCATGCATTCACTATGGATGCCAAAGTAATGGATTCTATATGGAGGGATGTTGGGATAAGCTCTTGGACCAGGATAAATGATCCCAATGAATACTTCTACAGCGTAACATTCGACGATTATAAGCTTATAATACTTGACTCTGTGAGTTCTGATGGCAATATGATGTCGGATGCTCAAAGGAGTTTTCTAAGAGATGAGGTAACGGATTCAGGTCTTAATATATTGATATTCCAGCACAAACATATCATGCCTGCCTTAAACTGGCTGGATGAGGGGATATACAGGGATAAGGGGATGGTAGAACTTATTGATTCCTCTGAGAAGGTCATGGGAGTTTTTTCTGGACATACTCATAAGACGTCATTATGGAGTTATAGAGATAAGCTGTATGGATCTTTCCCGGCTGTTTGCTACGGCATTGGTGATAGAACAGGCTGGGGAGGTATAATCCTTGACCATGGAAAGATAATCAAAATATTTACTAAAGATATTTGCACCGAATCATACGATGACTGTACAGGTTTTAAAATACAGCAGGGAAGCTTTAGGTTCCTGGAACCAAAAGACTTTGAGAAAAGTCCTCTGCTTAATCCTGAATTTTGGTGTAGAAAAGTCTGAACAAGCATGGAAAAGCCTGTTATTGCTTTAAGTTTCGAAATGGAATATAATATAGTAGTTGAAATTTGAGCTTCCTTTTTCTGAAGGGAGCTTTAGTATTGATAAAAGGAGAGTGTAAAATGGTAGATTTAGGACAGTTGTTCGTCGGTCTGACTGAGTTTAAGCCTCAGTTTCTGATCATGTACCTGATTGGAGGAGTTCTTATATACTTAGCTATCAAGAAGGATTACGAGCCGATGCTGCTTTTGCCTATTGGCTTTGGAGCGATTTTGGTAAATCTTCCGATGGGTACAGTTTGGGAGCATGATGGAGCAGCAGGCATCCTCCAGATGTTCTATAATGTTGGAATTATTACCGAGGTTTTTCCTGTATTGATCTTTATTGCAGTTGGTGCGATGATAGATTTCACAGCACTTCTAAGAAATCCTCAAATGATTTTCTTTGGAGCAGCAGCTCAGCTTGGCATATTTTCAACTGCTTTGTTCGCACTCTACCTAAATACTCTGTTCCCAGAGCTTGGATTTGATCTAAAGACTTCAGCTGCAATAGGGATAATAGGAGCTGCTGATGGGCCGACATCGATTTATGTCGCCTCAAGGTTTGCCAAGGAGTGGCTTGGCCCGATTTCGGTAGCGGCATATTCCTATATGGCGCTGGTGCCTGTTATACAGCCACCCGTTATCAAAGCGCTGACCACTCAGGAGGAAAGAAAAATAAGAATGCAGCTGAAAGACAAAAGTGTATCAAAGACAGTACTTATATTATTCCCAATTTTGATTACGATAGTATCTGGTATAGTGGCCCCAGTAAGCGTTCCCTTGGTAGGACTTCTGATGTTTGGGAATCTTATAAGCATGTCAGGAGTGCTTGACCGGTTATCACGATCTGCTCAAAATGAATTGGCAAATCTGGTTACACTACTGCTGGGGATAACGATAGGAGGAACGATGCAATATGAAACATTCCTTAATCTTCGAACATTGATAATTATGGGGATGGGACTTTTGGCATTTATATTCGACACTGCTGGAGGGGTCATGTTTGCAAAGTTTATCAATCTGTTCTCAAAAAATAAAATCAATCCCATGGTAGGAGCTGCTGGTATTTCAGCTTTCCCAATGTCAGCTCGAATAATCCAGAAAATGGCAAAACAGGAAGATCCTCACAACTTTGTACTTATGCAGGCTGTGAGCGCAAATGTAGCTGGCCAGCTGGGTTCGATTATTGCAGGCGGTCTTGTGCTGGCACTGGTCCCATTACTATTGATGTAGGAGGGTTGAAATGTCTGAACTTGAATTAGGATTCAAGCTTATGGTATACGGTATATCCGGAGTATTTGCAGTACTTATTCTATTTTATACGATCATTGTAGGGTTAACTAAGCTATTTCCTCATAAAGAAGCCTGATATCAGGAGTGTTTTATTAAAAAGCCAAGGGTCACCATTAGGTGATTCCTTGGCTTTATACTGTACCTATTTTTCGTGGAGCTTAAACTCGAGAATATCAGGTCTTGAATAGTGACCCATAGGATCAAAATCCATCCTGCTTGAAATTGCATCATCAAGATCCAGGTCTGCATAGACAATTTCTTCCCTATTGAATACCGGGCCAGCAAGATATTTTCCATATGGACTTACAACGCAGCTGCCTCCGGGGCACATGATTTCCGGCTGGCTATCGAGCTCATGGTAGTAATTCATATCTGGAGGATTCATGCTTTTCTCTACGTATTGATTACAGCCGATCACAAAGCATCTTCCTTCAAGGGCAATATGCCTCATAGTGCTCTGCCATTCGTCCCTCGAGTCTGCAGTAGGTGCCAGGTAGATAGTGACTCCCTTGGAGTACATTGCTACCCTCGCTAGTGGCATGTAGTTTTCCCAGCAAATAAGAGAGCCCATCCTGCCATAAGGAGTATCAACAACTGTTAGAGTACTGCCATCGTCCTCACCCCAAATGTATCTTTCCGATCCTGTCGGCTTTAGCTTTCTGTGTTTTCCGAGGAAGCTTCCGTCTGGACCAAACAAGAGGTTGGTACAATATAGCGATGCGGTCCTTCCATCTCCATCTTTTTCAGTTACCCCGATGGATAGGTAGACTTCAGACTCTCTGGCAGCCTCAGACAGGATATCTGTTACAGGCCCAGGTACCGCTACAGAGTTATCGTAATATCTTTTCCAGTCAGCTCTTCCTTCCATAGTTCTGCTGCCGATTACAAAGCCAAATGTGAATCCTCTTGGATAAGCTGGTATGAAGGATTCCGGGAACACAACCAGCTTAGCGCCGTTGTGGGCAGCTTCCTTTATGAGATGCCCGGTCTTTTCAACAGTCGCCCAAAGGTCCATAATAACTGGTGCAGCCTGTACTACTGCAACCTTAAGGTTCTTTTCAGTATTGATCATTCTCTCCTCCCCTTCCTATACTATATCTTACCACTACATTAATGTTATTTCTACCTCAGCTTTCCTCTACACTCAATATCCAGTTCCTCAACCACCTCGTCCCCGGATACCAGATAGGCCTTATCATACAGATTTACTACCGGGCAGATGTGGTTTGGAATTATTTCTATTTTATCTCCTATTGAGACTTTCTCTCTGAACTCCTTGTTATAAATCAATGCATGCTCATCATAAATCTTTGAGATATAAACCTCTCCATAGTTCTTCACCACACCAAGACCTTCAGTAGCTGTTATGCCAACAGTCCTTCTCTGCATAGTAAGACCTTTAGCACCGACATCCGTCACTACTCTTTCATTTGTAGGCTTACTTATTATGGTTGTAAGAACAGTTGCAGCATTCCTTTTGTATGATCCTATAATGTTTGCCTGAGATGCATCTAGAAACACATAGGTACCTGGTCTTATCTCAGTGACTCCTGGCAGGATAGGAGTATTTACAAGCATCGATGGAGTTGATCCTATGCTGACGACCTGAGGCCTTAAACCTATATTTTCAGCAATTTCGGCAAACCTCAGAGTTCTCCTTTGGCTTTCCAGACTTATCTCCAGGCATTCATCCTGATCCATGGCGCTATACGAGTGACCGTCATGTGAAAATATACCTAGAAACTGGAGCTCACTTCTAGCTTTGATTTCCAGAAGGAGCGATTTGTAATAATCTTCTTCAATAACACCTGACCTGTTTTCGCCCACTTCTATTTCGACAAGGATCCTGGCAGGGCTTTCCTTGAAGACCGTTGAGATTTGATACACTTGCTCAAATGAATCTACTGCAAATGAAATATCTATTTTCCTAGACAACTCTCTTATTTTTTCAAGCTTCTGGATCCCAACTATTTCATTGGCTATAAAAATATTGTTCAAACCTCTGGAAGCCATGATTTCAGCTTCTTCGACCTTGGCAACTGTGATTCCCTTGGCACCCAGACCTTCCTGGATCAGAGCTATTGAGGGCATCTTATGAGTCTTCGTGTGAGGTCTGAGAGCTACTCCATTTTTATCAGCAAAAACCTGCATACCCTTAAGGTTTTCAAGCATCCTCTCCTTATTTATAAGGAGGGAAGGCGTATCAAGTTCAAAATATTTCATCCCAAAAAACCTCCATTCCATGTAAATAGTATATAATTGAGTTGGAAGTAGGTCAATCAAGGTCTCATAAATAATACAGGGAGGTATTTAAATGGTCGACGATAAGATAAGAGGTATGGGTTTTGCAACTCAATGTTGTCATGCAGGACAAGGGTGTGATCCATTGACAGGAGCGCATAATACGCCTATTTACCAGACTACTACATATGCTTTTAGAGATGTGGATCACGGAGCTAAATTATTTAGCGATGCTTTCACCCCGGAAATCGGGCTTACTGATGGATATATATACACAAGGTTTGGCAATCCTACTCAGAATGCATTGGAGGAAAAGGTAGCTGTATTGGAGAAGGGCGAGGCAGCCCTTGCATTCAGCTCAGGTATGGCAGCAATATCATCCGTCTTTTTACTGCTGGTCAAACCGGGAGACCATATACTTGCAGATAACAGCTTATACGGAACTGCTAGAGACTTTTTGATCCAGATCATGCAAAAATTTGGAGCTATTGTTACATTTGTGGACTTCAGTGAAATCGAGAATATTGAGAAGGGAATAAGAGCTGAGACCAAGGTGGTATATTTTGAGTCCCCTACCAATCCAAAGCTTAAATGTGTCGATATTAGAGCAGTAGTAAGGATTGCTAAAAATAAGAATATCAAGGTTGTAGTCGATAATACCTTCATGACACCTTACTTCCAAAATCCTCTCGTTCTTGGAGCGGATGTTGTAGTTCACAGTGCTACTAAGTATATGACGGGACATGGCGACAGCATCTCAGGAATAGCTGTCGGGAGCAGATTGTTCATAAATGAACTGAGGTGTCTGGTTCATAATAATATGGGAGGTGTTATAAGCCCATTTAATGCATGGTTGGTCTTGAGAGGATTGAAAACACTTCCTGTGAGGATGCGTATGCATCAACAAAATGCAATGGCTGTTGCTGAATTTCTGAAGGCACACCCAGCTGTATCTTCTGTAAATTACCCTGGGCTCCCTGAACACCCACAGCATGGTATAATCAAGAACCAGGCTTCAGGCTTTGGGGGGGTATTAAGCTTCGAGCTTAAGGGTGGTTATGAAGCCGGCAAGAAATTAATGAACAGCGTAAAGCTCTGCACGCTTGCTGTAAGTCTGGGAGATGTCGATACACTGATCGAGCATCCAGCTTCAACCACTCATGCAGTAGTACCCAGAGAAGAGAGGATAGCAGCTGGCCTTACAGATGGGCTGGTGAGACTTTCAGTGGGTATAGAAGACGTCGAGGATATTATTGCAGACCTGAAACAGGGACTTGAAGGGTAATTAAAAATAAGACAGTACCGTTTAGTTGGGTACTGTCTTTCTTGTAATTATCATTTCCTCTCCATGACTATGCAGCTATAAGGTTCAACTTTAAAACCAAATTCACCAAGCTTTTCTGAAATGTATGATTGTCCTTCAGGGTACATGCATTGCAGCCTGTCGACCATTAAGTATTTTGATCTTGAAATTGCGTACTTTATCAACAGACAAATATCCCCTGACATATAAGCGATGTGGACTGCCTTTTCAGGCATAAATCGGGCACCCAATATAATAATACTATCAGATTCAATATGGCGGTTGATAAAGCCCTTTGAAGCCCAGAAGCTAACTAACTCCCTGCTTAGCCTGAGAAAAGTCCTATTCATTATGCCATATCCGGCCCATAGACCTGCATCTCTTTCAATCAATTTCCAGGCCTCTTCCGGTGAGGTTATTATTTCAAAACCACCTGCCCCGGTGTCTATTTCAGAGGAGACTATATCTAAAAACGATCCCCTAAACTCACCGGCAAAGGTAAACCCATTTATTTCTGCTAATCCCTTGCTTGCGAAGTTGTCGGGGGTAGTGTACATTCCAAGCCTCTTGAATCCTCCATCTTCTGCTAAAGTGAGGAATTCTTTGTAGAATGCTTTGCCAACTCCCTTACCCTGATATTCCGGGAGGACTCTAAGAGTCTCAAGCCATGCTGATCCATCGGGCATTTTAGAAAACTTACCTACACCAACAAGTCTATCTTCTAATTCTGCGACCAAGAGTACTCCTTCAGGATCGACCAACCATTCTTCATATACATGATCAAGATAATGAAGTCCAGGGGTTGCCTGACCCTCTACAAAGACAGCATTCTCTCTATCCTCAGATATTGCTCTCCTTACCAGTATATCTTTCATTTTGATTACCTCCCTCTGATAATTATAAGCTTAATTACAGTATATTGCTTTATCATGGATATCTCAATCAATTATGCAAGAGTGTTTGGCACAAAAATAGGTACAAATATCCATAAGACAAAGAAGCTGATTTAGAGTATAATATTCTTGTATCAGGGTTGGTATTTCATGATAATAATTCAGGGAGGTTTTAGACCATGGAAAAGAGATTTGAAACGGCAATATTTGCGGGAGGCTGCTTTTGGTGTATGGTTTCACCATTTGAGGTATTCAAAGGTGTAATTGAAATCAAATCGGGATATATTGGCGGTCACGTTGAGAATCCAAAATACGAAGAAGTCAAAAAGAAGGAGACCGGACATTATGAAGCAGTAAAAATAGTTTATGATCCTGAAAAAATAAGCTATGAGAAGCTGCTCAAGGCATTTTGGATGCAGGTTGATCCTACTGATGATGAAGGACAGTTCCAGGACAGAGGACCTCAATATAAAACAGGTATATTCTATACCACAGAAGGACAAAGAGTTGCCGCAGAAAAATCAAAAAAAGAGTTGGATGAGAGTGGAAGACTACCTGGGCCTGTAATTACGCAAATAATGCCTGCACCAACGTTCTACGATGCAGAGGAATACCATCAGGATTTCCACAAAAAGGAGCCAAAGCTATATAAAGAAGATAGAAAAATATCAGGAAGAGATGAATTCATTGAGAAGTATTGGGGAGATGAGTTCTGGGAGCTTATGGAGGAAGAAGAATAATTATATCGAAAACCTGCCCGCTTGGGCAGGTTTTTGTATTTATCAGCAGAAATGGCTATACATCGCTTGTTTAACGTGATAAATTAAAGGTATAAATCATAATAAGACGATAACAATTGTATTAATGTTGCTGTTAAGGAGGTTTCAGTGATGATTGATCACAGGATCGCAGCTGGTTTAGTAAATGATTTTATGAAGGTAACAGGACCAAACGATGCTGCCAAGGGTCCTGGTACAGAGGAATTGTATTATTTAGTTTCTACCAGGGCTGTACTGGATATGGTTATTGAGGGCTCAGGTCAAATGCTTGATAAGCTCCTGCCCAAAGATTATACTACAGTTGGTACTTACATTGAAATTTTCCATGAACAGCCAACTTTAGTGGGAGAGCCGATCAATGTGAGAGTTAGAGTTGACAGTGTTGATAACAGCAGGATATTCTTATCTGTAGAAGGGTTTGATACCTCAGGGAGAGTATTTAAGGGTAAATATGAAAGACACATTGTCAACAAAAAGCGTTTGATGCAGCATGCATATGAGAGATTCCCGGGAGTATCACAACCGTAGAATTATTAAAAACTAGCATTGAGAAAATATCGGCAGGCTTAATAGTGAAGCCTGTCGATATTGGGTTATATGGTGCTGATTTGAGAGAATACCTACTATATAAGAAGTTGATCAAAAACAGATAAAGTGGAGACATATCATGGCTGATCCTACAGTAAATTCAATGATCCAGAATGCAGCGCTCCTATTAATATTATCGATAATCTATGAGGTCACATATTATATTCCAGAGAGTAAAAGGGCTGTAAGGCCATATATAAATGGAATTTTTGTGGCTGTTATTTGTATTGCGATCATGATGGTACCCTTCCGAATGGAGGGTGGGATAGTATTTGATACCCGTTCAATACTGATCAGCGTAACAGGATATATATTTGGAGTCATACCTACTGCTATTACTGCAATTGTCGCGTCGTTCTATAGATTATATATGGGTGGACTTGGTGCAGTACCAGGAGTAGTAGTAATAACTTTTAGTGCTGTAATAGGACTTTTATGGAGGAGAGATCCTCTAAAGCTCAGCAAGAATCACAATTGGATCAATATATTGATCATGAGTTATATTGTCCATATAGCAATGCTTATGGCAATGCTGCTGCTGCCTTATCCAACAAACTTTCAAGTAGTAAGAACGATCAGTCTGCCTGTACTGACTATTTACCCTGCAGGATCCCTGATTCTGGCACTCCTTCTTAACCGGCAAAAAGAACTCAGAGAATACCAGAATCAGCTTAAACTTTCAGAGGAGCGGTATCAGGCATTATTTGACGAAGCCCCCTTGCCGTATCAGTCCCTTAATGAGTCTGGTTATATTTTTGATGTAAATCAGCAGTGGCTTGACATGATGGGCTACGACCTGAAGGAAGAGGTCTTGGAGACATGGTTTCCTACTTATCTCGATGAGGAGGGGCAGGCTGGTTTTGCCGAGAGGTTCACAGGGTTTAAGGAAATAGGGAGTATAGTTTCCGAGCTTGTCATGATATCAAAGAATGGAATCCCTATCAATGTCAGCATCGAAGGCAGAATAAACTACGATGTAGATGGAAGCTTCAAAAACACTCATTGCATAGTAAGGGATATCACAGAAAAGAAAAAGGCTGAAGAAAAGCTGGTTTATATAAGCTACCATGATTACCTGACAGGGCTTTTCAATAGAAGGTACTTCGAGGAAGAGCTTGTTAAGCTGGACTCAAAAGATAATCTGCCGCTATCAATCCTAATGGGCGATATAAACGGATTAAAGCTGATTAATGATACTCTCGGGCATTCATTTGGTGATACTCTTATCACCGAGACCTCCAAAATACTCAAAAAATGCATGAAGGAAAGGTATTTGCTGTCAAGAACTGGAGGAGATGAGTTTACTGTACTCATGCCCAATACGGATTACCCGGAAGCAAGAGATCTGATTAGAAAACTAAATGAAGAAATTACAGAGCATAACAGTAATTCAAGGGATGATGTCATAAGTGTAAATCTTTCACTGGGAGCTGCAACGAAGTATAGGTCAGATCAAAACATTTCAGAGATTATAAGAGATGCTGAATATAACATGTATCAGAGGAAACTCCTGGAGAAGAAGAGCTCGCACAGCTCAATCATTTCTTCGATGCAGGCTACGATGATAGAAAAGAGCCACGAGACTGAGGCTCATGCAAGAAGGCTTGCAGCAATGGCAAGAGCAATAGGGGAAAAAATGGAGTTGAGTCAACTTGAGCTGGATCAGCTTGAACTGCTTTCGATGCTTCATGATATTGGGAAGGTAGCCGTTCCCGACAGAATATTAAATAAACCGGACAAGCTGACAGCTGAAGAATGGATTGAAATGAAAAAGCATCCTGAGATAGGGTATCGGATAGCAGCTTCCTCTCCTGAGCTTGCACCAATAGCGGAGTATATTCTCTGTCACCATGAGAGGTGGGATGGGAAGGGATATCCGCAGGGATTGTCAGGAGAAGAAATTCCACTTTTGTCAAGAATTCTGTCAGTTGTTGATGCATATGACGCAATAACGGAAAACAGAGCATACAGAAAAGCGCTGGAAAAAGAAAAGGCTCTTGCTGAGATCAGGGACAACCTCGGAACCCAATTCGATCCCAAAATTGCTGTCATTTTTTTAGATATATTACTTGGGAGTGAAAGACATTTAGATTGATGGAAATGTATCAATATATAATCAATTTTATTATTACAAAGGAGCTTGTTTAACAAACTACCAAGCTCCTTTAAATTGATGAGAACAATAGAAAATCGCCTTAAACCTAGTAATTTTTAGGATTTTAGATTAATGGGCATATGATATAAATGAACAGATTTGAATCGGTGAATATTTTTCCCGAAAAAGTATTGTCATAAAAAATACAAAGTGTTATAATCATCTATGTGAAACACATATCAATACATATAAATGGAGGGTTAAAATGAAAAGATTACTGGCACTACTATTGGTTCTTGTCTTGAGCATCAGTGTACTTACAGGCTGTACGCCAAAGCCAGCTGAGACTCCAGCGGAAACACCGGCAGAAACACCAGCTGAGACTCCTGCAGAAACACCTGCAGAACCAGCGGCAAGCAAGATTGCAAAGGTTGGTCTAGGCCAAAACATTTCAATCGCTAAGTCCAAAGACAAAGGCGTAGACGCTGAAGGTAAAGAAGTTCTTGCACAAGCTCAGGCTGACGTAACTATCGCAGCTGTAGGCTTTGATGCAGATGGTAAGGTAGCAAGCGTTACTATAGACGTTGCTCAAACAAAGGTAGCTTTCGATGCAGACATGAAGGTAACTTCAGACAAGGAATCAGAAGTTAAGTCCAAGAAGGATCTTGGAGCAGACTACGGAATGGTTAAGGCTTCATCAATAGGTAAAGAGTGGTTCGAGCAAATGGGAGCTTTTGAAGACTGGATGATAGGTAAAACTGTCGACGAAATTAAAGCTCTTAAGGTTAAGGAAAGAGACGAGTCACATAAGAACGTTCCAGACGTCCCAGAGCTTACTTCAGCTGTTACAATTACAGTTGAAAGCTATATAGCAGCTGTAGAAGAAGCTTGGAACAATTCAGTTGACGCTACTGGAGCAGAGACTGTAGGTCTTGGGGTTGAAACTCATATCAACAAGTCAAGAGATGCTGGCACAGATGCTAACGGCAATGCTGTAACAGCACAAGCACAAATGGATACTTATATGTCAGCAACTGCATTTGACAAGGATGGCAAGGTTGTAGCAGCTATTATTGACAATGCACAAGTTAGAGTTCCATTCGATGCAGAGGGCAAAGTAGCTACTGATAAAACAGTTGCAGGAAAAACTAAGGTTGAGCTTGGTCCTGACTACGGAATGGTTAAGGCTTCAGGTATTGGCAAAGAGTGGTTCGAGCAAATGGCAGCTCTTCAAGCTTGGATGGTTGGCAAGTCAATCGACGAGATCAATGGCATGAAGGTTGTTGAAAGAGACGCTTCTCACCCATCAGTACCAGATGTAGCAGAGCTTACTTCATCAGTTACAATAACAGTTGAAGGCTATCAGGCTGTTGTTACTGAAGCTTTCGAAATGGCTAGATAATAACACACTCTAAAAGGTCAGCATTTATGCTGGCCTTTTTATTTTCAGCTTACTCAGACTTAAATAAGTGGTACAATCATAGTGAAGGTTCAATATATATCTGAGGAGTGGATAGTATGAAGGCAAATTACCAAACCTTTCTTCAGGGTGATAATGGAAAGGCTGTTCTACTGATGCACGGGTTGACATCCGGTGCAGCTCAAATGATCCCCATGGCAAGATTTCTTAACGATTATGGTTATTCAGTAAGCTGCGTAAATTTAGCAGGTCATGGTACATATCCTGAAGATCTTACTAAAACAACTGCTGAAGATATGGTGCTAAAGGCAAAATACGACTATGAAAACCTGAGAAAGCATCATGATGACGTATATGTAGGTGGGATTTCCACTGGCGGTTTGTTATCTCTTAAGCTGGCCAGTATTTATCCTGATATCAAGGGGATCGTGTCCATCGCTGCTCCTGCAGAACTTGTTCCCGGATCATTTATTTCAATCGATTATGCTGATAAGTCAGAGTTTCTCATCAGACCTCTTGATGGGAAGTTGGGAATATTCAAAAAGTATCATATACACTACGAGAGGATCGCAGTCAGAATATTTGATGAGCTTAGAAGGCTTATGGATATTGTTGTTGATGGATCTGTTCTCTCAGAGGTTAAATGTCGGTCGCTATTGATACATTCAGATAATGATGATATTGCTGAACCGAAAAGTGTGGACATATTATTGAAAATGCTGAGTAATAGCAATGTGGAAGTGTTTCAGCCTGCAACTGGTGGACACCTGTCAGTTCTTTCAGAGGATAGAGAGCAAGTCTTTAAGAGAACGATCGATTTCCTTGAAAGTAAATAAAGAGGGGGTAATAAGGTGAAGTACTGCTGGACGACGCTAACCGTAAACAATATGAGTAAATCAATTGACTTTTATAATGGTATTATTGGACTGCCAATAACAAGACGAATAAAAGCAGGTCCTGAGACCGATATATGTTTTCTTGGGGAAGGAGATACCCAAATAGAGCTAATATCTGACTCAGAGCTTAAGCCTGAATGCACCAACGAAGGCATATCAATGGGATTCATTGTCGATTCGACTGAAAGGATGATTGAGCTTCTGAAGGTGAAAGGGATCGACGTCCACAGTGGACCGTTTCAGCCCAATCCAGGGATCAGATTTTTCTATGTGAAGGATCCGGATGGTTTTAAAATACAATTTGTAGAGAATGTGTAGAGTAAAAGGGACGAGCTTATCGTCCCTGATTTTTAATCCCCTTTATATACTTCAAATACAGAAATTTGGGTTTTCCAAGCTCCCTCATAACTTTCTCCTCCAAAGCGCTAAGAAATTCAAGAGAGCTTTTTATCATATCATCATCAGGAGCTATATCCCCGTACTTGGCCTTCACGAAAGTATCGGAAAGACTCAGTATTCCTGATCCGCTTATGTCGTTGAACTTGTAAGCTATCCGCATCGCATATTCTGAGTGAGTTTCTCCTGAAAGACTCGGATAACCTAAAAAGCTGAGCATATCAACTATATCGTCATAATAATTGATAAATCTTTCCTGAGGTTTCATAGACTCTATAGACCGCATCCTCCTCTGGTATTTTATCGAACCCAGGAACAGCTGCCCTGGCAAGATAACCAACAATATTACTGCAGCAGCTATAATGGCAATAAAATAAATATCGCCATTGAGATTGTCCAGGCCACCGTCAGAGCCCTCAGTAACAGGTTCATCAGACATTCCCAGGTCATCGGGGTCTCTTCCAAAGCTTCCTGGTATATGAGTATCATTTGGTCCATTTTCTTCCGGCGTATAACCCTCAAGTCTTAAAGGGAGAGGAAGCGCCGGTGTCGGCTCAAAAGTCATCCAGCCTACAGGTTCGACAAATGCCTCTACCCACGAATGCGCATTGTTGTAGGTTACATTGTACACCCCATCATCAACAGGTCCTCTTGCTGTGAAACCCTCGACATACCTTGAAGGGATATCAGCTATTCTAAGCATCACGGCCATTGCGCTGGCATAATAAGTGCAGTAGCCCTCCTTCTCCTCAAAGAGAAAATAATCCACAAATTCAGCTTCATCAGGAACTTTCCCAACATCCAGACGGTAAGCATAGTTCGTTCTGAGATACGCTTCGATTGCGGCAGCCTTTTCGTAGGGAGAATTCAAACCCTCAACTATTCTGTTAGTGAGCTCGACTGTCCTTTGAGTAATTGATCTTGGCAGGCTAAGGTAAAGCTCAATATCCTCAAGCTCCTCCAGGGTTTTATTCGCTCCGTTTGCCAACATAATGCCATAAGGCTTTGGTACGAGTGCGCTTAAATAGTAGCTCTCACCATCATACAAACCTCCGGGGATCACCATGTAACCATCTCTCCCCATAACGAATGCCTTAGATTGGAACGAATTTAGCATCTCAGGGATCAGAGGACCAAAGAGAGTTGTAGACGAAAAATCTCTGAAGGTTATTATTGCCTCGATCCTGTCATACAGAAGCTCCTTTACATTTTCTTCTATTCCGCTTATATCGTCTCCAAGCCTATAAATATCAGACGGTTCAGTAATTGCTTCCCAGCTTTCGCCGGTGTAGATCTGCTTGACATTTCCTCTCAAATAAAGGGAACGGCTGCTTTTTACGGCCATAACCCGGTCACTTCTCTCCTTGACAGGACCGCCAAGACGGGAGCTTTCGGATTGAAAACCGGTGACGGAGAAATCGAACCCTCTTGCTTCTCCAACTCCTCTAGTGCTCTCACCGGTCGATCTCAGATCTTCAACAAATGGGAAGGTCTCATTTACTTTGGCTTCGAGCCATGGTATCTTCAGGTGTCGATCAGTTCCAGGAAGGATAAGTGCGATCACTGCGATCAAAATCGAGTATTTTACTCCCGTACTGAACCACAATAGTTGGCTTGCTGTTGAATTATATAGACCTTGAACTGCTTCTCTTTTTCCAGATGTAAAGGTCCTGCTGCTTAAAAGCATCGTGATCAAAACCAGAAATGATGCTAAGAGCCAAAGAGCTTCATTCCTGAAGCTGTACCAATACATGAGGTAAGCGAAAAGATGAGGAGGAAGCAATATCAGAATACTTTTACCATTGAAAACGACAAAAGTAGTGAGGGTTGATACCAATAAAGCCAGTACAAATAAGTAAGGCAACTGATAACCTATCAGGATATTCTCCCTGCCCATGATATTATTGATAATGTTGTCAGATAATCCGATCAGCCAGGAATACAAATCAATCAGTGTATCATTGAAGTATCTGTTTGCGATGAGCGACCCAAATACTACTACAACAGATGCAAAGTATATTGAAAGGGGGTTATTCACAACGTATTTAGCGACTATTGCAGCAGCTGCTACGACCAACAACTCGTAAAAAATACCCTGCGACATGCTGATGCCAATGCCCAGCATATGTGAAAGAACAAACACCAAGGATAAATAGTGAATCCAATCAATTGTTTTCTGGATACGGTTAGTTGATTTATCCATGGGCTTCCTCCAGAGTTTTTTCGAAATCTGAGGAATAGTCAAGCAGTATTATCGGTATATTCTCCTGGCGCAGCCTGCTTTCCACTGATCCACCAATATATCCGATGCGATTACGATGATCAGACACCCCAATTACTATTGGATTAAGACCTCGTACTAAAAGATCAAGGGCAGCCCTCCCTAAGCTTAAGTCGACTTCCGGCGAGATAATAACTATATTTGTTCCTCTTGAAAGATTAATGACTTCCGCTTCCAGCTGATCCTTGATTCTGTGTGCTCCGTTTGAGGAGAGCTTTGCCAGGAGCTTAAGAAAAGGCTTCATGTCACTCGCAAAGGACCCTTCGGCTCGGTTTAGGGTGTTTCCTTCCTGATGTATAAGGGAAACCTTTACTCCATTATCAAGGCAATGACCGATTATTCCCAAGGCTATATCAACCTCGAGATCCTCCAGCCTTCGATCCACATCCCGAGACAACACCTCCTTACTGTTATCAATAAAAATGGCAGCATTTGCATCCCCTCTCTTTTCAAATTCCTTGACTATAGTAGACGCTTTAGCCGCAGATTGCCTCCAATGAATGGCTTTCAAGCTATCTCCTTCTCTGAATTCTCTTAAAAAATCTATTCTGCTTCTGTCCCTGAAGCTGAGATTGTTTATTATTAAGTCTCCAGCTTCACGACTTGCAGATATCCTAAAGGATGAAAGCTTCTTTGGATCAGGGTATATCAAGAGCTCAGTTGGGCTGTTTATCCTGCGTCTAAGAGAATATAATCCAAAAGCATCGGTAGATACAAGCGTTATATCACCTGTCGTATAGTAGCCTCTTCTATTGGCAGTAATATGCTCTCTGCCAATATGCATTTCACCACCTTGAAGGGATATCTCGATTGGTTGAGTACTGTTTCCGGTTATGGCTTTTGAAGTATTATTTATAACTATAAGACTTGGTATTGTCAGGGGGGATCTATTTTTAACTGAGTATTCGATAGTAATTCTATCACCCATTTTAAATTCCTTGCTTGGAACAGTTATGCTGCCGGATACTCTATTCAGCGATATATATCCGGACAATAGTGGCAGGATAAGGAAAAGGGCATAGAAATACAAGAGGAAGTAGGGGACTCTGCCTCCAACAAGCAATGCGAAGAGCATGAATACTATGCCAACCGGCAACAGCAGCTTGAATCTGTTATTCATTGGATATCACCGGAACAGTGACTCTGTTCAGAACTCCTCTTAATATATCTTCGATCCTCTTGCGTTCAATTCTTGCTTCTCCAGTTATTGAGATCCTATGGGAAAGGACGGGTAGAGACATTGCCTTTACGTCATCAGGTATGACATATTCCCTGCCTGAAATAAAGGCCTTAGCCCTTGAGGCTCTCAATAGGTCTATGGAAGCTCTCGGGCTTGCACCCAGACGTATATCCTCATATACCCTTGTAGCTCCAGCTATATTTACGATGTACTTGTATATATCTTCATGGACTCTTACCTTATCGACCTGCTCTTGCAGCTTGATAAGCTCTATCCCGTCAATAACAGGCTTGACAAACTCCAGAGATTTTATCGAAGAATGGTTCTTGAGTATTTCGATCTCATTGATCTTGTCCGGGTATCCTAAAGAAAGTCTCATAAGGAATCTATCCAGCTGTGCCTCAGGCAAGGGATAAGTACCCTGGTACTCCATAGGATTCTGGGTGGCCAGTACCATAAATGGTTTTTCAAGTACATAATGCTCATCCTCTGTTGTAACCTCGCCTTCCTCCATTGCTTGAAGAAGGCTTGACTGAGTTTTGGGAGAGGTTCTGTTAATTTCATCTGCCAGGAAAATTTGATGGAATATCGGACCCCTTCTGAAAACGAATTGCCCTGAAGCTTTGTCGTAAATACTTATACCAATGATATCTGAAGGCATAAGATCCGGGGTAAATTGGACCCTTTTATAGCTTAGGTCCATACTCTTGGCTAGTGCTTTAACGAGAGTGGTCTTCCCAACTCCCGGGACATCCTCGATCAGTAGGTGCCCCCTGGCAAGAAGTGATATTACGACGTTTTCGAGAACATCATCCTTTCCCTTTATCACAAGCTTCAGGCTCTCTATTATGGCTTTGGTTTTATTCGAATCCATGGCAACCTCCAGATCAATAAAATATGCTTACTAACAGATTTATACCCTACTAATTTCGGTTGACCAAAATAATAAATCGTTGAATTATAGATATATAGATTAGAGCTCTATTATGGTCTATACTGATATTATACTCAAATAATAATATTATGTTGTAGTCTGCTTGAATTGAATAATTAGGGGGGATTTATTTGAAGCCATTCATTGGAATAACCATGGGGGACCCTGCAGGAATCGGACCGGAGGTCACACTGAAGGCTATGGCGAGGTCTGAGATATTTGATCTTTGCAAACCAATAATTATTGGAAGCAATGAGGTAATTAAGGATGTAATTAAGCTATGCGGCCTTGAACTACCGGTAAATATTGTAAAGGACAACTTTGAATTTGAATATAGGGACAAGTCAGTCAATATTTTAGACCTGGAAAATATTGATCTTAACTTCTTGGAACGGGGAAGGGTAAGTGAAAAATGTGGCAGGGCGGCTTATCAATACATTGAAAGGGCTGTATCGCTGGCTATGGATGGACGAATAAGGGCTGTGGTTACGGCACCTGTAAATAAAGAATCCCTTAAGCTTGCAGGTGTGCCATATATTGGTCACACTGAGATGCTTCAAGGCTTGACTGGTGTTGAGGACCCTTTGACCATGTTTCAGGTTGATTCCTTGAGGATATTTTTCCTTTCTAGGCATGTTTCGTTAAGGAAGGCCTGTGATTCTATCTCAAGTGATAAGGTATTTGAAACTATAGAAAAATCCCACAAAGCACTTTTAAGGCTTGGAGTTGAGGATCCGAGAATTGCTGTCGCTGCCCTTAACCCCCATGGAGGAGAGCATGGAATGTTTGGCGATGAAGAAATTCAGCATATTGAGCCTGGGATCAACAAGGCAAGGAGTGCAGGGTATGTAGTAGAGGGTCCAGTCCCGTCAGACTCAGTGTTCTACTTTGCTCTTCAAGGGAGATACGACGGCGTGATCTCTTTATACCATGATCAGGGGCACATTGCTGCAAAAATGCATGACTTTGAAAAGACAGTATCAATAACCAATGGGCTTCCATTTCTAAGGACCTCGGTGGATCATGGCACAGCCTTTGATATAGCCGGAAAGGGCATAGCAAATGGCACTAGCATGTATGAGGCGATCAAGCTTGCAGTTGAGTACAGTGAATATTACTGACGATAAGGAGTGAGTCCAATATGAAATTAATTAAACCCAAACGATTAAAGCAGGGAGACACTGTAGCTTCAGTTAGCCTTTCGTGGGGAGGAGCCGGCGATCCTGAAATAAATTGGAGATACCTCCAAGGTAAAAGGAGGATGGAGGATGTATTTGGTTTAAAGGTAGTTGAAATGAAAACAACCCTGAAGGGGAGTGAGTACGTCTATAATCATCCTGAAGAAAGAGCCAGGGATTTGATGGATGCATTTAAAGATCCGGAAATAAAGGGTATTTTTTCTTGTATAGGCGGAGATGACAGTATAAGGATGCTGCCTTATATTGACTTTGAACTGATCAGGGAGAATCCAAAGGTATTCATTGGATACTCTGATACTACGATCACACACCTGATATGCCATAAGGCAGGGATATCCTCGTTCTATGGGCCTTCAATATTGGCTGAAATGGCTGAGAATGTCGAAATGCACCAATATACAGTGGATTGGATAAAGAGTTGCCTTTTCGAGAACGAGGAAATAGGAAGAATCCAGCCCACTGAGCTTTGGACTAGTGAAAGACTTCCCTGGGAGGAAGGAAACAGGGACATCAAGAGAAGGATGCTCCCTAATAAAAGCTATGAGCTTCTTCAGGGTGAAGGAATAGTAAGAGGAAGACTGATTGGAGGCTGCGTCGAGGTACTTGAAATGGCTAAGGGGACAGAGATATGGCCTAGCTTAGACGATTTCAGAGGTGCAATACTATTTCTAGAGACATCTGAGGACATGCCAAGTCCTGAAAACCTGCTTTATGCTCTCAGGAACTATGGAGCCCAGGGTATACTAGAACAAATAAGTGGAATTATTTTTGGCAAACCGTATCATGACAAGTACTATGAGGAATATAAGGAAGTAATAAGAAAGTCCTTGAAGGAATACTCACGTGAAAGCCTTCCTGTGCTGTACAACTTAAGCTTTGGACATACTTCTCCAATGATAGTGCTGCCATATGGAGCAATGGCTGAGATAAACTGCGCACAGTCATCCTTTTCTTTACTTGAATCCGGAGTCCTATAAAACTGTAACCATATAGTAATCACATTGACGCGTCAACAGGGTATAATTACCTTGTCAGGAAGCATAGGTTATATTTTGGAGGGGAATAAAATGAGAAAGCTTATAACATTTATCGCTGTAATGGCCTTACTGCTATCCTCAGTTCCAGCCTTTGCAGAAAGTCTGGACGATGCTGTCGCTCTGCATATTGGCAGCCCTCTGATCTTAACAGAAGGCAGGGTGAAAGCTCTCGACCCGGATAACCCAAACGTCGTTCCAGTGATCCACAAGGACAGGACTCTCGTGCCACTAAGAGCCATCAGCGAGCATTTTGGAGCAGGGGTTGCTTATGATGAAGTAAAAAGGGAAGCGATCATCACCTACAATGGAAAGACCTATTTCTTCCCAATTGGGAAGAACAACTACAGGATACAGGAGCAGGGCAGGGAGCCAAGAACGGTCACTTATGATACAGAGGCCTTGATAATTGAAAACAGGACTATGGTACCTTTGAGACTGATATCGGAGGATATATTTGGCTTGCAGGTGGGCTACAGAGAAAAAGCGATCACCATAGGCAGCAACGCCATGACCATAAGCGATGAGGTGTTGTCTGACATAAGAACAAGAATAGGACAGGCTTTGAAGCCAGCAACTGAAGCTGAGCTACTGGCTCAGATAAAGACAATGAACCTTTCTTTTACTGAAAAGGAAAGACAGGATATGATGCCCATGCCTTCACAGGACTCAGTGACTGGAGGGGAAGCCGCACCCAGTGAATCAGGAGACTACTCTCAGACTAATGAACAGGTAGAGGGAGTAAATGAGGCTGACGTAGTTAAAACTGACGGTAGGTTCATCTATGTAGTCTCAGGAAAAGCTGTAAGGGTTTATGACCCAAACAATGGGAAGCCATTCCTAACAGATGAGGTAACAGTAATGGTAGACGATAAAACAGGTGAATTCACTCAGTTTACAGAGTTGTATATCCATGACGGAAAACTAATTGTGCTTGGTGAGAAGGGGCGCTTTGGAAACTGGATAAGACCAGTCCCTGATGCCCCTGAAGAGAGAATGATCATGCCATATTATGATCAGTATGAAGGATTTGTCTACGCTGGAATATACTCGATTTCCACACAGGGCAAGCTTTCACTGGACAGAGAGCTTGATGTAGAAGGAAGCCTCCTTTCAAGTAGAAAGAAGGACAATACACTTTACCTTGTAGTGAATAAATACCTCTACAGCTATGGTCCGATGGAGGAAGCAATTACACCATTATTTAGAGATACAGCCGTTGGAGATGCCTTGAAAGAGCTTGCATTGGATAAGGTCATGTATTTTCCAAGGAGAGCAGCAAGCAACTACCTGACTATTGCGGCGGTAGACGTTGAAAAACCAACTCAGCCAGCTAATATTGAAGCTTTTCTTGGGACAGGAAACCTTATTTATATGAGTAGAGATGCCCTTTATGTAGCCGGGCAGGACTATCATACCATATGGGGCTCGATTACAAATATTGCCAAGTTCAATGTGGCTGGTACGAAAATTGGGTTTGCTGGCGGAGGGCTTGTCGAGGGAACTGTCCTTAACCAATTCTCAATGGATGAATATGAAGGGAATCTTAGGATAGCTACTACTAATTGGCAGAGGGAAAGTGTTAATGCAGTCTATATACTTGACGAGGATCTAAATCCTCTGGGCTCTATAGAAAACCTTGCACCTGGTGAAAGGATTTTTTCAACCAGATTTATGGGAGACTACGGATACGTAGTTACCTTCAGGCAGATTGACCCATTGTTTGTGCTGGACCTTTCAAACCCGATAAAACCAAGAGTCACTGGTGAGCTTAAGGTCCCAGGATTTTCAAGCTATCTACATCCGATAACAGATAAGGTGCTTCTCGGTATAGGAAGAGATGTTGACGAAAATACTGGTATGCAGAACGGTATAAAGCTGTCGCTATTTGACGTATCGAATGAAGGAAAGCCAAAGGAGATTGCAAATCTGGTGCTGGGAGGACCGGGAAGCTATGCTGAAGTCCTTGATAATCATAAGGCTTTAATGCTTAACCTGAATGACGACATGATTGCCTTTGACGTATCCTTAAGCGACATAGCCGATAAATATGTGAAAACAAGCTTTAATGGAGCCGCAGTAATAGAAGTGAGGCCAGCCGGAAGCATAAAGGTACTGGAGCTGATCTCCAGCGAAGGCCTTTATGGATCCTATGCAAAACGCTTGGTCTACATCGGGGATGAGCTTTACTATGTAATAGACGATACTATCAGGGCCTTCAATATGTATAATTTCAATGAGATCAAGTAAAAAATCGAGCAGTCTGGAATTCTCCAGACTGCTCAGATAATTATCGGCAAGTCGATCACATAGCTGCTGTCCAGCCTCCATCTACTGCAAGGCACTGTCCATTAACAAAGGAAGCATCATCGCTGACAAGAAACACGGCAACCTTTGCAATCTCTTTTGGATCACCCATTCTTGGATTCAGAGCCTGACTCATTCCAGCAACCTTTGCCCAATCCATATTTATAGTCTTCATGAACTCGCTTGTAGCTATCTCCGTAGAAACTGCTCCAGGGCATATTGCATTGCATCGGATATTTTTCTTAGCATACATATATCCTGTGTTTTTAGTCAATCCAACAACTGCATGTTTACTGGCAGTGTAAACTGCACCTGCTATTCCACCCTTAAGTCCGCCAATGGATGCGATATTGAGGATTACTCCACTGCCTACTGACTCAAAGTATTTGACAGCTTTGCTCATAGCCAGGAACATGCTTTTTACATTAAGATTCATTACCTTGTCGTACATTTCCTCGGAGGCATCTCCGACAGCAGCCATGTCGTCCATAATACCTGCATTATTTACAAGGATATCAAGCTTACCGAATTGTTTTACTGCTTCATCGATCATCGCCTCAATACTGTTCTTGTCCGACAGATCAGCAGAAAAAGCTACTACCTTTCCGCTAAAGTCCTTTGTTTCCTCTACAAGTTGATTAAGCCTCTCGGTTCTTCTTGCTACAGCCAATACAGCTGCTCCCTCCTGTGCATAGTGATATGCTATATCTCTTCCCATACCTGAACTTGCACCGGTTACTATTGCTACTTTGCCTTGTAATTTCATATATTGACCTCCTATAAAAACTGACATGAGTTTAGTACACTACCTGATTATAATATATGATATGGCTCCAACCATGTCAATTAAATAACAAAACTAATGTAAAAAAATTACTGGAGCGAGCAGCTTCAGGAATAGAAATCATCAATTTTTTTTAACCATGAACTTGATGTGTTTGTAAATTTCAAATGCCGTAATCACAACTATTGCTCCAAATCCAATTCTAAGACCAATACTCAGACCTGTGTTTATTCCTTCAACAGCCTCCGGCGTTATATTTGTAATATCTGAGAAATCCCAAATATTAGGAGTAAATGCCAGTACTGAAAATATCCAGATACCTGCTAAATCAAATAATATAGATATAAGCCTTGTGATAACCTGCCATCTTCTTCTGATCAATAGATACAAATTTAGAAGTAGTGTTCCAACAAGAACCAGATTTATCCAGATAAGATACTTCGAGAATACTGCATCGTTAAGCCATACCACATCAATTTCAGTGCTTCTTAGTCCACTTAAGAGATCGAAGTTTAATAAAACCAGAAAAATTATCGCGAAAGCTGATTCCAGTATGAGGTCGGTAAGCTTGACCTTTTCGCTTTCATCCGGAGCCTTCTCAAGGTCTTTTGTACTCCACTTTTCATCTTTGAAGTTCTCTTTTTCAGGAGCAAACCGATACAGAGCTGCGAATATGATTGTGACTGTACCTACGGTGCTGACTCCGGCCTGCCAAATTCCTGCAAAGAGCTTAAGCATGAATTCCGGGAGCTGCCCAAAGTCATTGAAGGAAATTATTAGTGAAACTCCGATCCCTATGGCTACTCCAAATACTGCAAGCTTTACGACCAAATAATAAATATCAAGGTACGGAGGACCAATAAGGCACCTGGGTCTATCAAGATAGCCCTCTGCTACCTTCTTGGGATTGCCAAGAAAAAGCAATGCAACTTCGATTTCACCTTCGCTGTATTCCTTGCTTCCATAGTTTTCTTCAAGATAGTCATAAATATTGGCTTCAACATCCTTTAGTACCTCCGCGCGTTGAGCTGGGGGGAGATATTTTCCTACTGCATACAAATAATCCTTAATCATTTCAAACCTCCTGTAAGCTTTGACATCGATCCAGTCAGCTTGTTCCATTCGGTAATAAGGGCATCTCTGACCTCAGTGCCCAGCTTGCTGATTTTGTAATAGCGACGAGGCCTGTTCTCCTCGACCTCCCAAAGTGAATCAAGCAGTCCCTGTTTTTCAAGCCTTCGAAGCAATGGATATAGTGTGTTTTGGTCTACTATAACCCCCATGTCACCCAGAGATTGTATTAGAGAATAGCCATATTGCGGTTTATCCATTCTTGTCAGTACAGCCAGTATCAATGTACCTCTTCTCATTTCTTGTTGTATGTTTTGTAGTATAGCGTCAAGGTCACTCATAAGATCAACTCCTTTGATTATATTATAATGTGCGCTACACAGTATTGTCAACATAAATTATTATACTTGTAATAATATATTTTAATTTGTCAAAAATTAAGCAGAGGGAGTTTAGTTGGATGTATTTAGTAGAATATATATAGCATGAAGGAGGGAGAAAAATGGCTGATGGTAAAATAAGAACGGAAATCATTTTGGAGAGGATAGTAAAGGAGACATCTGAGATCTATTCATTCATATTTAAAATACCTGAAGATTTAACCTGGATCCCAGGTCAGCACGGAATATTCAGGTACCGGGACAGACAGCTTGAGGAGGACAAGGGCTTCAGGATATTCAGTATCGCTTCCGTTATGACCGAAGGAATTATGATGTTCTCAACCAGGATAACACCTGAATCCACAGACTTTAAACAACAGCTTCTGACTATGAAACAAGGAGAAGTAATGACAGTAGAGGGTATAAACGGTAAATTTAAAATTCCTGACTACGACAAAAAAGCCTGCATTATGGCTGGAGGTATAGGAGTAACTCCAGTCCGTGCACTTGTAAAGCAGATGGAAATGGAAGAAATATCACCAGCTGGAGTAACTGTTCTGTACTCTGACGATAGAGGTGAATTTGCTTATGAAGAAGACCTAAGGAAGGCTGGACAAGGGATCAACGGACTTGAGGTCGTACTTATTTCCGACAGAAATATTTTTGTTCAGAAGATCGAGGAGTACACCAGAAATAATGGGAATGGATCTGCTTACCTTATCTCAGGAACTCCGGGCATGAACGCTTTTATAACCGAGAAGCTTACCAACGAAGGGATCGAAAAGTCAAATATAATAACAGATGTATTCATGGGGTACGAATAAAGATTTTATAATGACTTAATCATTACGTGGTTCATATCAATTTTACCTAGGCGATGGAGAGATCCATCGCTTTTGCTTGACATTACAGTCAAAAAGTATTACTATGTTACTATAATTAGTAAAATACTAAATTAGTAAAGAGGAAGTGTGTTGATAATGAAGATACCTACGACATTAAAGCATAAACCAGTTGTGGTTGTTGAAAATTACGGTAATGTAGACGGAAGATATGCGTATAAGACCGATGCCCAGGGTTTATCTATTGGACTTGCCCAGTGGAACGACAGAGGTAAGGTCGACGTATCTGCAAAGGTATGGCGATATACCGGTGAAAAATGGTCGAGACAATCTGAGGAACTGCCTCTTCACAGAGCTCTCGATCTTGCCATTTTGATCTGTAGATCAGAGCTCCACTTCAGGGAAGCCTACAGATTTGAGAAACTTTACGATGAAAAGGACCCTGTTATAGATAGGATAGGGTTACAGGGAGATGCAATGACTGTGGAGATATGTAAGAATAACGAGCATATCGATGAGGACATTCAAATACTTAGAGATGCCCTTTCCAAGGATGGGGAGCTGATAGGCGAAAGGCTTGCGGTTCTATCAAGATTGCTTAAGGAGCTGGGCTATTAGTATACTAGTTAAGAATGAAGTAAGAGTTGGTGCTATAGGAGGTAGCTATGAGAGTAAAGTTCGAAACACAGAGGTTTATCGTCAGAGAAGCAGTGGAAGAGGACTTGGAGTATGTAATGAGACTTGAGCGGGCAGAGGAAAACAGGGATTTTGTATTTCAAAATACTCTTGAAGAGCATAAGAAGAATTTGCAATCCTCCAACGTGATGCTATTTATTGCTGAAGAAAAAGAAACCTATGAAAAAAGTTCTTTCATTCTTTGCAGCCTTAATAAGTCTTATGATTCCTTTGAACTTAGGAGGATAGTGGTAAGTTCTAAGAATAAGGGAACAGGTCTTGAGCTGATAAAAGCACTTATGAAGTATGTATTTGAGGTTTTGAGGGCGAATAGATTTTGGCTTGACGTATTTACAGACAATGAAAGAGCTATCCATTTATATAAAAAACTTGGAATGGTCCATGAAGGAACACTTAGGCAAAGCTATAAGGATTATAGCGGCAAATTCAGAGATCAGATGATTTTTTCAATATTGAATGAAGAATATGTGAAACCATAATTTTACTCTGTCATATGCTTCAATGATGCACTATAATATAATGAGAGGTAAATACGTGGAAGGGGAGATATATTATATGAAAAAAGAAAACCTGGAATTGGCAATCAAGCTAAGACACGAGCTGCATCAAAATCCTGAGCCTTCAAACCATGAGGTTTGGACTAAAAAAAGACTTATCGATTTCCTTAATGAGCACACAAGCCTCGAGATTGTAGACAGAGGACTATGGTTCTATGCGATCTACCATGCTGGAGAAGATAAACCGAACATCGCCTACAGAGCCGACTTTGATGCCATCCCTATGGACGAGGGTATAGAGCTCCCATATGGATCAAAGAATCCTGGAGTAGCACATAAATGCGGTCATGATGGCCACTCAGCAGCTCTCGCTGCATTTGCGCTTGAGGTAGACCAGGAGGGAGCTGACAAGAATATCTACTTCCTTTTCCAACACGCTGAGGAAACCGGAGACGGTGCATTCCAGGCCAAGGTATTCATTAAAGAGCATAACATTGAAGAAATATTTGCTTTCCACAATACAAGCGGTACCCCTCTTCGATCAGTAAACGTCATTGAAGGTACAAGTAACTTTGCATCAAGAGGGATGACTATTAAAATGGTTGGGAAACCAACTCACGCTAGTCAACCTGAGCTTGGGATAAATCCTTCTTATGCAATCGCTAAAATTATAAACTCAATTCCTGAGTGGACCTCTGCCGAAAACAATAAAGGCTTGGTTTTATGTACAGTAGTACAGGTAAACATTGGTGAGCGTGCATTTGGAATAGCTGCCAGTGAAGGTGAGCTGCTTATGACTATAAGAGCTGAATTTGAAGAGGAGCTTGAAAAACTTCAGGAAAACATGGAAAAACTGGCAATAAAGGAAGCTGAAAAAGAGAAGCTTAAGGTGAGCTTCGAGTACAATGACGTATTTCCTGTCACAGCCAACCATCCAGAAAGTAACGTCAAGGTAAGAAAGGTTGCTCTGGATAAGGGTTTTAAGCTCATTGAGATGGAAAAAGGGCATAGAGGCTCCGAGGACTATGGATGGTACACCAAGGAGACGAAGGGTACGATTTTCTGGGTCGGAAATGGTGAGAACTATCCAGCAGTCCACACGTATGAGTTTGATTTTCCTGATGAGAATATCGAAGTGGCAGTTGAAATGTTTAAGGGATTGGCAGCATTGTAGAGAATTGGCGGGCACTGGGTGCCCGCTTTTTTATGGTGGAATCTCCAATGATTGGGTATAATTTTCTTATTAAGACAGGATGATCATGAGGAGGAATTTCTATGAAATGGCAAGGGAGAAGGCAAAGCTCGAACGTATCTGACAGAAGGGGCTCCGGAGGGGTTAGAAGAGGAGCTTCAGTTGGCGGAGCAGGGCTCATAATAATGCTATTGATAAGCCTTATATTTGGAGGACCTGAGGCAGTTCTAGAGACACTGGGGACAGTTTCACAACAAGGACAGCAGCAATCGGAGTATGTAGAAACAGAGGAAGATGCCGCCAGGGCTGAATTTGTTTCGGTGGTTCTAGCTGACACTGAGGACATATGGAACGATATTTTTGCGGACTATGGCTATGACTATGAGGAGCCTAAACTGGTAATGTACCACGATTACGTTACTTCAGCATGTGGTGGAGCATCCTCAGAGGTAGGACCATTTTACTGCCCGGCAGACAAGACCGTATATATAGATCTCGATTTCTTTGAAGAACTGGAGACTAAATTCGGAGCATCAGGTGACTTCGCCATGGCTTATGTAATATCCCACGAGGTAGGTCATCACGTGCAGAACCTCCTGGGTGTAATGGATCAGATGCAGGAAATAAGGTCAAAGGTAAGTCAGACGGAATACAATAAGTACTCAGTGAGATTAGAGCTTCAGGCAGATTACCTTGCAGGCGTGTGGGCGAAGGGAGTTGCTGATATGGGCTACCTGGAGATAGGAGATATAGATGAGGCTATCAATGCAGCCGAAGCAGTTGGCGATGACGCCATTCAAAAGGCAGCAAGAGGCTACGTGGTTCCTGACAGCTTCACGCATGGGACCTCGGAGCAAAGGGCATATTGGTTTACAAAGGGCTTTGAAACAGGCAATCTTGACAGCTGGGACACCTTCAATACAAATGAGGGGTTTTAATGACCCTTAGGTACTTGCGATAGGAATTCCAATGTAATATAATTGACTATAATTATAATGCAAGGCTGTAGTGTGATACTGCAGCCTTGCATATTAGGAGGAGGTTTTAGTATGAGCTTCAAAATGCCAAAATACATATCGCCGGATTTCTCATTGCCAGGGTTTGTGAATGCCCCGGATGCCAAGCTTGTGCCTTCTCCCAAGGATACGGTAGCACCTAAGAACTATCATTCGACGACCATATTTCCTGAGTACTTTAAAGTAAATGGTCAATGGAAGCTTGCTGAGGAAAGCAGGATGGATTGCGTTGCAGTTTATGAGGACGACAAGGTAGTTATTAAGGAAGCACGAAAGATAAAGAAGGGTGACCTCGTCTTCGTGGGAAGAACTGAAGATGCCATTGAAGGCATTTTCGTTTACACCAATGCATTCGTTGAGGAGACAGAGGATGAGCTGGATTCATTCGTATTTAGACAAGGAAGGACCAGGGAGACTGCCTACTCGATGGATTATAATTTTCTTGCTGAGCTCTTGAAATATGAAAAGGATAATGGACATGTAACCTGGGTGCTGGGACCTGCCTGCGCTTTTGACTCAGATTCCAGAGAAGCCTTTTCAAAGCTTGTAAAGGGTGGCTACGTCGACTCGATTCTTGCAGGTAATGCTTTGGCAACACATGACCTTGAGGCTGCTTATATTGGAACAGCCTTGGGGCAGGATATTCGGACCCAAAGATCAATGCCCAATGGACATTATAACCATATAGATACAATTAATGCTGTCAGACTTCACGGCAGCATCAAGAGCTTTGTAGAAAATGAAGGGATCGACAACGGGATAATGTATGAATGCGTAAAGAAAGATGTTCCTTTTGTACTCACGGGCTCTATCAGAGATGACGGCCCTTTACCGGAGGTATATGCAGATGTTTATGAGGGACAAAACGCAATGAGGGATCAAATAAAAAAATCTACCACAGTAATATGTATGGCATCCATGCTGCACTCTATTGCAACAGGCAATATGACGCCTACCTATAGGGTGATGAATGATGGGACCATAAGGCCGTTATATTTCTACAGTGTGGATATTTCGGAATTTGCAGTTAACAAGCTTCGCGATAGAGGCAGCCTTACAGTAAAGACCATAGTAACGAACATACAGGATTTTATAATGAACATAAGTAAACGACTCGATATTATCTAGACTCAGCCGGAGATGTCCATACCTCCGGCTTATTGGACATAAGTCATGACAAGGGAAAAATTATTTGGCGTTTTAGTGTTGATAAAGGGTAAATATCCTCATAATATATATTCATTACCAGTTTGGGAGTGGATCGTAATGACCTGCTTGATCAAGGAAGAATATTATCGATTCATATTTGACAACACTTTAGACGCCGTCCTGCTGACTACTCCTGACGGTAGGATACATCATGCCAATAAAGCTGCTTGTGAGATGTTTCAAAGAACGGATGAGGACTTTCGAAGAGAGGGCAGAACCGGAGTTGTAGATCAGGAGGATCCAAATTTAGATCGAATGCTCAGAGAGAGGACCGAGAAAGGATTTGTCACAGGTGAACTGACTTTTATTAGGAAGGATGGCAGCAGATTTATAGGACAATTCACTTCCTCGTTATTCGATGACGAGAATAGCGAAACCTGGACGGCGATAATAATTAGAGATGTCACAGAATCTAAAAGGCTGGAGAGAAAACTGAAGGAGGCAAATGATAAGCTTAAAGACCTTGCATACATAGACTATCTGACAGGAGTACTTAACAGAAGAGCGTTGATAGACAGACTTGGCCAGGAAATGGAGCGGTCGAAACGAGAATTCAAGCCACTTTCCTTGATCCTATTGGATATCGATGCTTTCAAGGCAATAAATGACACCTATGGCCACCTTACAGGAGACCAGGTACTGAAGGCATTTGCAAGATCGATTAAGGAAAGTCTCAGAACCTACGATATCCTTGGAAGGTTTGGAGGGGATGAATTTCTTATTTGCCTGCCTGATACTGATTTCGATTCAGCAATAGATATTGCAGAGAGGGTCAGAAAGAATATAGCTAAGATCGAGGTACAAAAAGGAGACGTAGTAATAAAGCTTTCTTCCAGCGCCGGGATAACCTATTATGATCATAATTCCGTCGAGGATCTCGATAATCTCATATCGAAGGTAGACTACATAATGTACAGGTCAAAAGAAAAGAAAAATTCAATTTACACTTCCATTTAGGGAGTGTAATTTTTATGCAATGCATTGAATTGTTTCTATGTATAATTGGGTATCAAATATGCGAATAGTATTAAAGGAGTGATAAAATGTCAATAAATGTTTACCTGAATTTTGACGGAAACTGCAAGGAAGCAGTTGATTATTACAGGGGAGTATTCAATGCAGCAGAACAACCTGTCATGACCTTTGGTGAAGGCCCTTCAGATCCTGCATATCCAATACCGGAGGAGGCAAAGGATCGAATAATGCATACCTTCCTCGATGTCCATGGGATGAAATTGATGTTCTCAGATATTTGGCCAGGGATGGAGTTTGTTGTGGGAAATAATATGTCGATGACTGTTGTGGATAAGGATATAGACGAGATAAGAAGACTCTATGAAGAGCTAAAGGAAGGCGGAAAGGTTGAGATGGAACTTCAGGAAACCTTCTGGAGCAAGGCATACGCAAGTTTAGTCGACAGGTTCGGAGTATGCTGGCAGCTAAGCCATGAGGAATAGATCATGCTGATCCATGCTGCTACGCCAGAAGAGTATATCGAATCACTTCCAGAGGATAGAAAAGAGATAATCAAAGAAATCAGAAGTGCCGTTAAGGATAATCTTCCTGAGGGTTTTGAAGAGACCACTGATTACGGAATGATAACATATTATGTGCCTCACTCAATTTATCCCCCAGGATACCACGTAAACCCAAAAGACCCTTTACCTTTTATGGCAATAGCGTCTCAGAAAAACCATATTGCAGTCTATCATATGGGTATATACATGGACGATGAGCTTTTAAGCTGGTTCATAGAAGAATATGAGAAGGCTGTACCAACAAAGCTAGATATGGGAAAAAGCTGTATAAGGTTCAAAAATACCAGAAAAGTTCCTGTTGAACTTATCGGACAGCTTTCATCCAGGTTGACGACAAAGGAGTATATTGAGCTTTACGAGGCTTCGATCAAAGCAACGAAAAAGTAGCTAAATCCTTAAATACCCCTGGATTTTTCTAATCCTGGGGTATTTTTTTGTTTAGCTTCACGAAATTTATCTGGTATTCCAGAGTTTTTGTTGTATAATCATAAATATCAAATTGAGAGAAGGTTTTACATAATGGATAGGAAAGAGTATCTTCACGGAATGTTTTATGGAGTATCTGCGTACTTGCTTTGGGGATTGCTTCCCCTATATTGGAAAATGGTGGGAGTTATCAGCCCATTTCAAATATTTTCACATAGAGTAGTATGGTCATTTTTGTTTATAACATTGGTTATGGTTTTTTGGAAGAAAGGGGAGGCCTTTAAAAAAGAGTTAAAATCAGCTAAAAACTGGCTGTACTTTTTGTGGCCTTCAATATTTATTTCGATTAATTGGATAGTATTCATCTGGGCAGTCAATAACGGTTACGTACTTGAGACAAGTCTTGGTTACTACATGAATCCCATTTTAGTAAGCTTATTTGGGAGCATACTGCTAAAAGAAAGGGTATCCAGGCTTCAAAAGTTTGGGATAGGGTTTGCGACAGCTGGAGTTATTCTGAAAACCGTTACATATGGTAAGCTCCCAATAATTGCAATTGTTTTAGCTTTAAGCTTTTCTATTTATGGACTATTGAAAAAGAAATCCAGAGTCGATTCACTTACAGGACTTGCTTTTGAAACCTTAATAATAGGAATACCCTCCATTGTATATATGATTTATGTTGAAACCACTGGAAAGGGTATATCAGGCAATCTCCCTGTATACTTCTGGCCAATAATAATCATGAGCGGAATCCTTACAGCCCTACCTCTTCTACTTTATGCAGAAGGGCTGAAAAAGCTTCCAATGACTGTTATGGGATTCATTCAATATTTAGCTCCAACAATTGGTCTTTTCCTGGGCATATTCGTGTTTAAGGAGCCCTTTGATTTTAGTTCACTTATAGCATTTGGATTGATTTGGATAGGTATAGGATTCTTTATCTACTCGCAGATTTTATTCCTTAAGGAGAGCAATTACCCGAAAATATAGTGTAAAAATATAATTTGGGAATTAAAAAATGAGTTGGTTGACATCCAGAGATTGCGGGTCTATAATACAGTTGTGGATAAATTTTTCAAGAGGAAAGGGGTTGCTCAATTATGAGAGAGATTGTAATGGCTTTGGAGGATGTAATTCAATAGGGTACAAATCTAACCTTTCTTTGATATGCTGTAAACACAACACGGCTGAAGGGTCGTGTTTTTTGTGTCCGCAAACACCTCTTATCAGGATCGGTTTTGCGGTATTTTTGTACCCTGCGACAGAATAAAAGGGGGAATGCCGTATGACAGAGCTTGAAGTGAACAGCTTAAGAAACTATACTGATACTGAATTGGAGGGAAAAATGGATAATAGTTATTTAGAAAATATTGGGTTTGAGGATTTTTTTGCCGGACAATTGGAAAAGGATGAATTGTTAAACTATGAAAAGGCAGTAGCGAGAGTAAGTGAGGTACACAGGGAGAAGTATAAGATACTAGGTCCTTATGGGGAGAAGCTAGCTCATCTCAAGGGCAGCATCTTTTATAACGGCATTGAGCAAATCTATCCGGCTGTTGGCGACTTTGTTCTTGTAAAAAGGAATCCTGAGGGAGAGGATACAATCCTTAAGGTATTAGAAAGAAAGAGCAAGTTCTCAAGAATGGACTCCTTTAATAAAATCGAGCAGACAGTTGCAGCAAACTTTGATTATGTTCTTATACTGACCTCGATGAATAAGGATTATAACGTCAAGAGGCTGGACAGATATCTGGCTTCATCATGGGAGAGTGGTGCGACTCCTGTCATTGTGCTTACTAAGAGCGACACTACTGAAGATGTAGAGTGGTTTCTAAAAAACACTGAGGAGAATGCAATAGGTGTGCCTATTGTTGCCGTCAGTTCAATCACCGGTGAAGGTATTGATGAGCTGAAGGCTATATTTAAGCCGAGGTCAACTTTAGTCCTTTTAGGATCCTCGGGTGTTGGGAAATCTTCGCTTGTAAATGCACTATCCGGCAAGGAAGTGATGAAGGTCAAGGATATTAGGGAAGATGACAGCAAGGGAAGGCACACTACGACCCATAGGCAGCTTATAATACTTGAGGATGGGACTATGATAATAGATACACCAGGTATGAGAGAGCTTGAGCTTTGGGACGTATCAGAAGGCCTTGGTACAGCCTTCAGTGATATCGATAAGCTGTCAATGGATTGCAGATTCAAAGACTGCAAGCATGAGGGAGAGCCGGGTTGCGCTGTTCAAAACGCAATTAAGTCGGGAACATTGTCAAAGGACAGATGGAACAGCTACCTGAAGCTCAAAAAGGAGGCTGAATTTGCTGCAGCAAAGGAGAACAAGAACCTTTCACAACAAAGGAAGGCAAAGGAACGCAGCTTTGGGAAGATGCAGAAGAATTTAAAAAAGAGTGGCAGGTAAAGCAAAAACCCAGGGATAGAATATCCCTGGGTTTTAGTTTAAAGAGCTTTTTATACGTGTATAGGCTTGTCGATAACTGCAAAGGCTGCTTCCATAAGGGTTTCAGCAAAGGTAGGGTGAGGGTGTATGGTCTTGGCTATATCGTAAACTGTGCCCTCAAGCTGCATGATAGCTGCCGCTTTGGATATCATGTCTGAGGCGGTCGCTGCTGCCATGTGGACTCCTATGACTTCACCGTATTTGTTGTCAGAGACTATCTTTACAAAACCGTTTGTCTCACCTTCTGCAATAGCCATACCGTTTGCCATAAGAGGGAACTTTCCAACACTGTAGTCCAGACCCTTATCCTTGGCTTCCTCTTCGGTTATCCCCACGCTGGCAAGCTCAGGGAAGGAGTAAACAACTCTAGGTATTATGTTGTAGTTCATCCTGCTTTCCACACCCATGATCGTTTCAGCAGCAACTATGCCCTCAGCTGATGCAACATGAGCCAGTGGGAGGGTCCCATTTACATCCCCGACTGCGTATACATTATCAATATTTGTTCTAAGCTTGGAATCTGTTTTTATGAAACCTCTTTCATTCATCTTAAGGTTAAGAACTTCCAGACCGCTAAGATTAGGCTTTATACCCATGAATATAAGAAGTTTGTCACCATCGATTATTTCTTCCTTGTCCTTCCTTGTGATAGTGACTCTTGAACCTTCCGTGCTTTTAACCACACTATCCCCAATAATTTTAACGCCGTCTTTCTTAAGCTGCCTTTCCAACAGCTGTGCAAGCTCAAGGTCGGCTCCCGGAAGAATGGATTTGTTTTTATGGATCAAGGCCACCTTGGTTCCTATTGCATTGAATATAGTAGCGTACTCTACAGCGTAGACGTTTCCGCCAAGGATCGTCACCTCAGCAGGCATATCCTGAAGGCTCAATATCCCTCTGCTGTCCAGTGCATGGCCATCCTCAATTGATTTAGAGAGACCCGGTATTTCCGGGACAATACCCATGGCACCTGTTGCGATTATTAGGTTGTCAAAGCTTATCTTTTCTCCGTTTACTTCTATTGTGTGGCTATCCAGGACAGTTCCCTCACCATTTACGAAGGTGATCTTATTCTTTTTTACAAGAAGCTCTATCCCTGAAACAAGCTTATCTACTACCTTGCTTTTTCTCTCCATCAATAGCGTCCAATCGACCTTAGCATTGGAAAGATCGACTCCTGAAATTCCAAATTCGTTGCTCCTTAGAAGATCTCTGTAATGTCTTGCAGTAATTAGCAGGGTCTTTGTAGGGATACAACCCCAGTTAAGACACAATCCTCCCAATCTTTCCCTCTCGACAAGTACAACCTTTGCACCCAGCTGGGCAGCCTTTATTGCAGAAACATATCCGCCAGGGCCCCCTCCAAATACTGCAATATCATATTTTTCCATTCAAATCAGCCCCAATCTATGACTTAAGGAGCAGCAGCTCCGGCTCGGATAATAGCTCTTTCACTATATTAAGGAACCTTGCTCCGCTTGCTCCGTCGATAATTCTGTGATCGTAGGAAAGTGACAATGGCAGCACATGTGCAATAACTATCTCATCATCCCTCACGATAGGCTTTTTAGTTACTCTTCCCAATCCAAGAACTCCGGACTCAGGGTAGTTTATGATCGGTATACCAAAGTATCCCCCAATAGAGCCATAGTTGGTTATGGTAAAGGTACTGCCCTTAAGCTCAGACAGCTCGATCGTATTATTCTTAGCCCTGGCGCTGACATCCTCAACTGCCTTTGCCAGCTGAATTATTGAGAGTCTGTCAGCTTCCCTTATGACGGGAACCATAAGACCTCTCTCAGTATCTGCAGCGATTCCGATGTCATAGTATTTTTTGAGGATCAGCTCATCCTTTTCCATGTCCAGGCTTGCATTGAATTCAGGCAGCTGCTTGAGCGCTGTGATCGCAGCCTTTATAATAAAGGGCATGTAGGTCAGATTTATGTCCTCGTCCTTAAGGGAGTCCTTATATTTCTTCCTAAGATCATAAAGCTTTGATATATCCACCTCGTCCATTGCGGTGGTATGAGGTATAGTAAACCTTGATTGAGTCATTTTTTCAGATATGGTTTTTCTTATCCTTGTTAGTGGTACTCTTTCGACCCTTTCACCACGGGCAGACTGTTCAGCCTTTGATATTGCCCTTTCCTCAGGCTTTGCCTTCGCTTCATTCACTCTGTCAGATTCTTTTTGGGAGGTGTTGTAGATATCCTCCTTCATGACTCTGCCATTAGGTCCGGTTCCCTTTATTTTATTGATATCAACGCCAAGATCCTTCGCAAGGGCTCTGGCAACTGGGGTAGCAAGAATCTTTTCGACGGAGATCCCTACTGTCTTTTTCTCGAAGCCTTCAGTGCTTGACGGTATGACCTCGGATGAGGCTATCACCTCGCCGACTACTCCTGCAGTCTCCTCCTCTACGACCTCAGGTACCTCCTGAGCTCGTGTCTCCTCACCTGCTGCTTCTGTTTCTATCATTACAAAAACCTGCCCCACATTGATTGTATCTCCCTTTTTTGCAAGAAGGTGAAGTACCTTGCCTGTCCTGGGAGAGGGGATCTCAGTAGTTACCTTATCAGTTTCGACTTCAGCAACTGAATCGCCCTCCTTTATTTCAGAGCCTTCCTCCACAAGCCACTTGGTTATGACGCCCTCGTGTATGCCTTCTCCTATATCCGGAAACTTAAATTCGAATTTCATATCCTGCACCTCCTAGTACTTAACGATTTCTTCTATAGTTTTAGCTATTCTCTCAGGTGTAGGTATATAGTGATGCTCGCCCCTTGGAAGTGGGAAGGTCGTATCAAACCCTGTCAGCCTTGTAGGCGGTGCCTCAAGATGGAGGAATGCCTTCTCGTTGACTATAGATATTATTTCTGCACCAACGCCTAAGGTTTTAGGCGCTTCGTGTACTACTAATATCCTTCCGGTCTTTTTAGCTGATTCCACAAAGCTTTCTCTGTCCATTGGCGCAATAGTTCTAAGATCAATTATCTCTGCTGATATATCCTTCTTCTCAACCATATCTACTGCCTTTTGAACATCCCTTACCATAGCTCCCCAGGCTACTATTGTTATATCAGTGCCCTCCTTGACGACTTTAGCCTTTCCAATGGGTATTTCGTATGCTTCCTCGGGGATCTCCTGCTTGAACGCCCTATATATCCTCTTGGGCTCCCAAAAAAGCACCGGATCAGGATCTCTCATTGCAGATATAAGGAGACCTTTGGCATCATATGGGGTGGACGGTATGACTACCTTAAGTCCCGGGATCTGAGCATATAGTGCCTCTGTGCTCTCTGAATGGTGCTCCAATGCCCTAATGCCTCCGCCATATGGAGCTCTTATTACCATAGGGAGACTGTATTTGCCTCTTGATCTGTTTCTCATTCTTGCAACGTGACTTATGATCTGATTGAAGGCCGGGTATGAGAAGCCTGAAAACTGCATTTCCACAACTGGTTTAAGTCCATTGATAGCCATTCCGACTGCAGTGCCCACTATTGCCGATTCAGCAAGGGGAGTGTCAAATACTCTTTCCTTCCCATAAGTCTTCTGGAGATCTACAGTCGCTCTGAAGACTCCTCCTTCAACGCCAACATCCTCACCGTAGACAACTACCCTGTCATCAAGGGCCATTTCATTCATCAATGCCTGGTTTACTGCCTGTACTATACTAAGTGTATTAGCCATCCTTAATTACCTCCCTTAAGATACGCCCTGTACTCATCAAGCTGCTCCTGAAGCTGTAAAGGCATCTTTTCGTAGTGGTATTTGAATATATCCTCCAGTTCATAGCTTGAATTCTTTTCAATATCCTCGAAGGTTGCCATAACCTCCTCCGCAAGCTTTGCCAAGATCTCTTTTTCCCAGTTCTCGTCAATTACCCCGTTATCCTTAAGGTAATTGCCGAATCTCTTCACAGGATCCTTGAGACGCCACTCATCTACCTCTTTATCATCTCTGTACTTCGTTGGATCGTCGGAGGTTGTGTGGGCAGCAAGTCTGTAGGTGTAGGCCTCGATAAGGGTTGGACCTTCTCCATCCCTTGCTCTTTCCACAGCTGTCTTGGTGGCATTGTACATTGCAAATATATCGTTTCCATCGACAAGTATGCCTGGCATTCCATAGGCGATCGCCTTCTGAGCCAGATTTTCACTCATGGTTTGAATTACTCTTCTTGTCGATATTGCATACTGGTTGTTTTGTATGACAAATACCACAGGTGCCTTAAATACTGCAGCAAAATTCAAGGCCTCATGGAAGTCGCCATGGGATGTGCCACCGTCACCCACATAGGTCAGCACTACGTCTTTTTCACCCTTGATGTTGATTGACATCCCTATGCCTGTGGCATGTTGAAGCTGGGATGCGATTGGAACTGATACAGGCAGAACCCTTACATCCTCGGGAGTATGGCTTCCCCATTCATCTCCGTACCAGTAGGTATAAATATTTTTCAGACTGACACCTTTAGTTAGCCACGCACCCAGCTCCCTGAAGGCGGGAACTAGCCAGTCTTTCTTGCCTAGAGTGTAGGCACTGCCAACCTGGGCGGCCTCCTGTCCGATGTTTGGGGCGTAGGTGAGCATTCGGCCCTGCCTTTGATAGGATAACGCTTTCTCATCGATAGTCCTTGAGTAAAGCATGGTCTGGTACATTGATTTTAGCTGGTCATCTGATAATTCAGGGACTTCACTCTTTTCAACTACCTTGCCATCCGGGTCGATCACCTGGTAAATCTTATTATCTAACGGATTATGTTCTTCGAATTTCACGAAGCATGCCTCCTTATATATTAATTGATAATTAATATCATCTTACTTATATATTACCAAAAACGAATATAATAAACATAATCCAATAAAAATATAGAGAGCTCCGGTTATTGAACATAGTGATCCATTTTTAGAAATAATTGAGTGATTATGATCAAGTGTTGGGTATAGTCCTACGGAGGAGGTGATAGATTGCAGGTATTATACAATAAATTAAAAGAAGTAATTATGGCAGTCTTTCCGATAGTGGGGATAGTTGTGCTTCTCAATTTTACGATAACTCCGCTTGAGAGCGAGCAGCTGGGATCATTTTTATTGGGAGCGGTCCTGGTAATTTCAGGTCTTACATTGTTCCTTTTTGGGGTAGACCTGGGTATCAGCCCAATCGGAAGATACATAGGCGGAGCAGTTGTAAAGAAAAACAGCCTGTGGATACTTGCCGCATCTGGATTGATTCTGGGATTTCTAATCTCGGTCGCCGAGCCTGACCTTCACATTCTGGCAAACCAAGTTGACTTAGCTACAGGAGGTATGCTACCAAAGCTCCATCTGGTTGTGATGGTCTCCATAGGTATAGCAGTTATGCTGACCCTTGGGTTTATAAGGATCGTATACAATATTTCTCTTAAGCTGATACTTTTCCTGCTATATGGATTGGTTCTTATCGGAGGGTTACTCGCTCCTCAGGAGCTTTTGGCGATCGCCTTTGATTCATCAGGTGCGACTACGGGAGCCATGACAGTACCATTCATACTAGCACTTGCACTGGGTATATCTGCACTGAGGAAGGATAGTAAATCTTCAGAGGCTGACAGCTTTGGGCTTGTTGGGATTTCTTCGGTGGGAGCTATATTGGCTGTAATGGTAATGAGCATATTTTCAAAGGGAGGCATATCAGAAGCTGCAGATCAGGCTGTAAGCCATGGTGCAGCTACAATTTTTGAGACTTTGCTGATAGTCTCTGGTGAGGTTCTCCTGGCTCTAGCACCCATATTTCTGGTTTTCCTGATAGTGTATAAAACTTCACTGAACATTTCAAAAAGGAAATTTAGAAATATTGTGGTAGGACTAGTATATACTTTCCTGGGCTTGGTCATGTTTCTTGCAGGAGTCAATACCGGCTTCATGGAAGTTGGAAGAAAGGTTGGCTTTGAAGCAATGCTAAACGGTGGAGGGATGGTAGTCATTGGCATAGGATTCGTTCTTGGACTTGTAACGATCCTGGCGGAACCGGCTGTTTATATCCTCACGCATCAGATAGAGGAGGTAACGAGCGGATTCATTACGAGAAAATCAGTTATGGCGGCACTTTCTCTTGGAGTCGGTCTGGCAGTAGCACTTTCAATGGCAAGGATCGTTATAGAACCATTGGAGCTATGGCATATCCTTATCCCTGGATACTTGATCGCGATTGGGCTTATGTTCTTTGTACCTGAGTTGTTTGTTGGTATTGCCTTTGATTCAGGAGGTGTAGCGTCAGGACCTATGACTGCGACATTCATACTCGCATTTGCCCAAGGGGCAGCATCTGCAGCTGAGGGAGCTGATGTACTGGCTGATGGGTTTGGAGTCATTGCATTGGTAGCTATGATTCCTTTGATAGCATTACAGATCCTTGGGTTCATATTTCATTTGAAATCTAAAAAGGTAGGTGTGGCTGATGATGCCGAATGAAGCTAATTTAGTAAAGGAGCTGGTCCTTATTACAGTTATAGTGGACTGTGGCAAGGGAAGCCGGGTCCTTAGAATAGCAAGAGACAATGAAGTAACAGGGGGGACGGTTCTAATGGCAGATGGTACCATTCGCCATGGGCTGTTAAATTTTCTTGGTATCACCGATACCAGGAAGGAGATGATCATGATGGCTGCTCAGCGGGAAAGTGCAGATCATGCTCTCATTGCTCTTGACAGGGAGCTTGAGTTTTCCAAGCCAAATCATGGCATAGCCTACATGACCCAATTATGCAGGGTTACAGGAGCCGCCTCGTTGGATTGCAGAGCAGAGGATGATGGAGAGGGTGAGTATATGTATCAGGTTATAAATGCTATCGTTGATAAGGGGAGAGCTGAAGAGGTAATAGAAGCAGCATCAGAGGCAGGTGCCAAGGGAGGAACTATAATAAATGCAAGAGGTGCTGGAATACATGAGACCAGAAGGGTATTTGCAATTGATATAGAGCCTGAGAAGGAGATAGTAATGATATTGGTCAAGAATGAGTTGGTGGACGGCATAATACAGTCCATTAATGAAAGGCTTGAGATGGATAAACCGGGAAACGGAATAATTTTTGTCCAAAGAGCAATCAAAACCCTTGGATTATTTGAGTAATTACTAGGCAGAAGAGCTGTGGCAATCTTGATAACTAATTATTATGTGGAGGGTCCACAGCTCTTTTTTGTGTGAGAAACTATAATGCTCTAGCTATTTGTGCTGCCAGCAGAGCATTGTTGTAAACCAACTGAATATTCGACTCAAGAGATTCTCCGCCGGTTATTTCCTTTATTTTGGCCAGAAGGAAGGGGGTAGTATCCTTACCCTTTATACCCAGCGCTTCTGCCTCATTTACCGCATCCTCGATCACTTTTGTGATAAGGTCAGCATCCATTGAGTATTCCTCGGGGATTGGGTTGGCTATAAGAGCTCCCCCCATAAGTCCAAGTTCCCATTTTGTCCTAAGTATGCTTGCTATTTCCTCCGGAGTGTCAACCTTGTAGTCTACTTTGAATCCGCTTTTTCTTGTATAGAATGCCGGAAGCTCCTCTGTCTTATAGCCAAGCACAGGCACTCCCTTAGTCTCAAGGTACTCAAGTGTAAGCCCCAGATCAAGAATTGATTTTGCACCAGCACAAACAACTGCTACCTCAGTCATTGCAAGCTCCTCCAGGTCAGCTGAGATATCCATTGTCTTCTCCGCACCTCTGTGTACTCCGCCCACTCCACCGGTTGCAAAAACCTTGATTCCCGCCATGGCAGCGATGATCATCGTTGATGCAACAGTCGTGGCACCGTCTCTCTTGTGTGCAACAAGGTATGGTATATCTCTTCTTGAAACCTTTGCGATATTTCCAGCTCTGCCCATGTAGTCAATTTCTTCCGCAGTAAGACCTGCTTTAAGTCTTCCTCCAATTATCCCTATCGTAGCAGGCACTGCACCATTTTCTCTGATTATCTCTTCGACCTTTAGGGCTGTCTCAACGTTTTGAGGATAGGGCATCCCGTGGGAGATTATTGTCGACTCCAGAGCTACTATCGGTTTGTTATCATCCAGCGCCTTTTTTACCTCATCACTTATATCAAGGTATCTGTTCATTATATTTCCTCCAATCTTTTTGAGATTCCTTCAATTTTATCAATGCTCATTTCCTTGTTGATAGTATCCTCAGAGCTCATCGCAACAATCGCTGCTCCCATTGCATACCTGATGGAATCTCTGAGAGGAAGATTATTTAACTCTCCGTAAATCAATCCTGCCTGAAAAGCATCACCTGCTCCGGTAGCGTTTACTGGAACAAACTCAGAGGACTTAAATCCGCCTCGGGAACCTGAATGGCTGCTGAAAAAAACTCCATCCTTTCCGAGAGTAATGCATACATTACTGACTCCTTTATCGTGGAGGATATGTGCTGCCTTAACCAGGTCATTCCTGTCCTGTATCCTAATTCCAGTAAGTGTCTCGGCCTCGATCCTGTTTGGCTTTATAGTATGAAAGCTTCCGATAAATTCAGCTGCAAACTCCGCCTTGGCGGTTGAAACAGTATCAAGGAAAAGCTTCTTGTGGCTGAATTCAAACACTATTCTTTCGAGAACATCCTTCCTTAGGTTAGCGTCTACCATGATGATGTCACTTTCTTCAATCAAAGCTCTGTTGACGCTGATGTAATTCCAGTCAAGCTCCTCCATAATACTCATAGCATTTATTGCAAGGTCCATATCCTTGTTCTCATCAAGAATAGCGAGATAAATGCCTGTGGGTTCAGCAACTCTTTTCACATGGTCCACATCAATACCTGATTTTTTTGCCTCCAAAATTAGGTATTCACCAAAACTGTCACTGCCGATAACTGAAAAAAGCCTCGTAGGTATCCCTAAAAGTGCTGAGTTTTCAGCGATATTTCTTCCCACACCTCCTGGCGACAGCTTTACGCTTCCGATATTTGAATCTCCTCTAATAAGTACTTTCGTGGGCGAACCTACGATATCCAGATTAGATCCTCCAATCACTGCAACGCTTCCCAACGAAGCATTCAAATCGATCATCTCCTTCCTTTTATGGCTTTAGAACTATTTTACCCCTGTTATGACATTTTTCAACAGTGAGTAATTATAATCGAAGCAAGGATAACCTTCACAGCAGAAATAAATCTGGTATAATGTAGTCACACCAGAAATGGAGGGGAGGACCATGCTCCTTAATGAGAAGCTTTTTAATGTCGAAGGCTCTTACGGAGGTCAGCAAAGCTGGCTTAAAGCATTTAAAATCAAAAATCAATTTTGGGCGGACAGATCATGTGGAGTAACTGCAGCTGCAAATCTTATAATGTACCTTTCAAGGACAAGAAAAGACCTGTCAGCTCTGTACCAGGGTACTACAAGCGAGGAATTTGTAGGATTGATGAAGGAGTTATACCCTTTTCTTAAGCCCAGGGTTTATGGTATACCCACCCTCACCAAGATGAGGCAGGGAATACAGAGGTTTGCGTACTCCAGGGGCATCAAACTGAGCTTCTATATGGAAAGCTGGATTTGGGATGTAAATGAAGGAAGCGACTTCATCATCCAGATGCTTGAATTGGACAGACCCGTCCTGCTTTTGACATGGAACGCTTCAAACAGGGAATTCAGAAACCATTGGGTGACAGTAACCGGTATGGTAAAGAAAAAGGAAGGCTACGACCTTATTGCATCCAACTGGGGGAGACGAAGGATCTACTCATATGAGGAATGGATAAGGGATAAGGCTCTCTTAAGAGGGGCAATAGCCTTCGAATTTGAAAAGTCGAATATGAAATAAGCATATAAAAATAAATCGAAAGGACTGATGTAAATGAAGCTGAAGCCATTCAAGGTGGAGCAGTGGATGAATGAGTATGAAATGGATTCTCTAAACAACATAGCTGAGACATGCGTGGATTCGATTTCCTTAAAAGAGCTTCTCCAGCTTACTGGTACGCCTGAGGAGGGCTTTTGCAGGGAGCTTTCTGAGAAGAAGCTTACCTATGGGTATATTACAGGTAATCCTGATCTTAAAAAGGCTATAAGCGGCTTATACAAGGATCTTGTCCCTGAAGATATACTTACTACAAATGGCGGGATCGGTGCAAACAATCTTATTCTTCAGGCGTTAGTCGATAAAGGTGACAAGGTGGTATCAATAATACCAACCTACCAGCAGCTTTATTCCATACCAGAGTCAATTGGTGCGGAGGTTACAGTCGTTTATCTGGAAAAAGAAAAAAATTACCTGCCAGACATGGATTTACTGAAAAGGATTGTCGACGATAATACCAAACTTATCGCTCTAAATAATCCAAATAATCCTACAGGTGCGATCATCCCTGAGGAGCTGATGAAGGAGATAGTTGAGCTTGCGAGAAAGCACGATGCCTATGTTCTATGCGACGAGGTTTACAGAGGTCTTAATCAGGATGGCAGCTACCAAAGCTCGATAGCAGACCTTTATGAGAAGGGGGTAGGAACATCAAGCATGTCTAAGGTTTTCTCACTTGCAGGCCTCAGACTTGGCTGGATAGCTACGAAGAACGTGGAGCTTATGAAGAAGCTGGAATCTCATAGAGATTATAGTATGATCAGTTGTGGGATGCTGGATGAAATAATCGCTGCCCATGCCCTTAAGAACAAGGATAAGCTTCTAGAGAGAAACCTGGGGATCATAAAGGAAAACCTTGAAATACTTGATAACTGGATAAAGGCGCATCCAAAATTTTCCTTTGTGAAGCCAAAGGCAGGCACCACCGCTCTTGTCTACTACGACTATGACATAAACTCCTATGACTTTTGTATCGGACTTATGGAGCATTCAAAGACCCTTGTAACGCCGGGAGATTGCTTCGAATATGAGAAAAGCTTCAGGATAGGCTATGCTGCCTCAAAGGAGGTCCTCATAAAAGGCCTCGAGATGCTGGCAGACTACTCTGAAAAAATCAAATAGATAATTTTGTGTTAAAGCTGCTGAAGATAATTCCTTCAGCGGTTTTTTATTTGGTTTTTGTATTGATATCGATTATCTATAAAAAATATCAATTGGCGTCAACAATCTAACAAATGCTATTATTTCAATGTATCGATCAATATGAAGGAGTGATTGAATGATTGGACTTATAAAAAGAATGCCCGTTCCAGCCGCTGGTCTTATGCTGGGATTGGCTGCAGGAGGAAATCTTGTCCAGCAGTGGTCGGCTGAATTGAGGCTTATCATGGGTTTTTTAGCTGCAATTATTTTTGTACTGTTATCCTTGAAGCTGATAATACATGGGAGATTTGTCGCTGAGGAGATTAAAAACCCTGTGATCGCAAGCGTCGCACCTACATATTCCATGGGGATGATGCTGCTTTCCGTATACATAAAACCAGTATTCCCAGCTGCAGCCCTTATAATGTGGTCATTGGCGATAGTGTTACATATTGGACTTGCAATATTTTTCAGCAATAAATATCTTAGGGGCTTCAAACAGGATTCAGTTATGCCCTCATGGTTTGTAGTTTATGTCGGAATCGTGGCAGCATCGGTAACTAGCCCTGCCTACTCTATGAAGCCACTTGGGCAGCTGCTATTTTGGATAGGTCTTGTTGGTTACCTGGCTTTGTTGCCATTAGTAATAAGAAAGCTGGGAAGACTTAAATCTGTACCTGAACCGGCATTGCCAGCAATCGCTATATTCTGTGCTCCTGCCAGCCTTCTTCTAGCTGGCTATATGAACGCATTTGAATCAAAAAATTCTTTATTGGCAGCTGCGCTGTTGATTGTTTCTCAGCTTGCTTACTTATATGTACTGATCATGCTTCCAATGCTTTTGAGATTAAGGTTCTATCCATCATTCGCGGCTTTCACCTTTCCGGTGGTTATAACTGCGATCTCTATCAAAGCTGCATCGGGTTACTTCACTGGGATAGGCTTGTTGAGACAATTATCGATTATAGAAGCTATAATTGCAGTGGTTTTAGTTATTTACGTTCTTTTCAGGTACATTGGGTTCCTTAAGCCTGAAAGGCCAAAGATAGCAGAGAAAATTAATATATAAACAGGAGGATTACATATGACTAAACAGGAATTATTGGATCAGATAAGGGAAGAGGCATCAGGCTACTTCGCAAGGGGAGAGTTCTACTGCTCAGAAGCAGTAGCCCAGACTATAAATAACCTTTTAGGCAAGCCGTATGATGAAAATATAGTGAAAATGGCTTCTGGCTTCCCAATAGGGATGGGGAAATCCGGATGCGTTTGCGGCGCCGTAAGTGGCGGACAGATGGCACTTGGGATGGTTTATGGCAGAGTTCATGGAGAGCCTATGAAAGAGGAAATGTTTCCTGCTGCAGCACAGCTCCATGACTATGTGATGGATGAATATGGCTCAAACTGCTGTAGAGTAATCACTAGAAAATGGGTGGGAGACAACTTCATGAGTCCCGAAAGAAAAAAGCACTGCGTTGAAATAACGGGAAAGGTCGCAGAGTGGATCGCCAATAAGCTGATAGAGGATGGCAAGGTCACAGTAGAATAACACTAAAAAAAGAAGCTGCCGGTGGATTTTTCCACTGACAGCTTCGAATTTTTATCTCTCGTAAACGAACTTCCCATTTACCATTGTCTTTTCAACCTTGATATTCTTTATATCCATAGGATCTATGGAGAAGATATCCCTGTCAAGAACGATAAGGTCAGCAACAAAGCCTGGCAATAGCTTCCCTTTGACATCCTCCTTGAACTCATTGAAAGCACTTCCTACGGTATACGCATCGATTGCATCCTCAAGAGTCATAGCCTCCTCCGGATAATAGCCTCCTTCTGGATGTCCATCGAGCCCCTTTCTGTTCACTGCACAATAGATGTTTTGGAATGGATTGCAGTCCTCGACAGGCGAATCTGTGCCAAGGCTCACTGGAGCTCCCATCTTATAAAGGGTATTGAAGGCATAGGATGTCTTTGCAAGCTCCTTGCCAACTCTGTCCTCGATGACTCTGTTGTCATAGTCCAGGAAGATAGGCTGATACATTACAGGAATTTGAAGTCTTGTCTGTCTTTCCAGCTGCTCCATACTTGTAATCTGGTTGTGAACTATTCCATGACGCAGAGGATTTTTGCCATCGACCATTGTACTCTCATAAGCATTCATTACGCTTTCAACTGCTGCATCTCCTATGGCATGAGTGACGACTGTTATGTCGTTCTCAACTGCAAGGTCAACTAATGCCTGAAGCTGATCATCACTTAGGGCCTCAACTCCAAAGGTCCCAGGTGCATCTGCATATTCCTTCTTCATGTAAGCTGTTCTGGCACCAAGAGAGCCATCCTTGAATAGCTTTAGGGCACCTTTCGAGAAGAACATCTCATCGTATTTGCCTGTAATATGCTCAGATTTCAAATACTCCTTAAAGTCCTCTATATCCTGGAAATTGTATTGATGCCTGTATCTGAACTTCAGCTTTCCTTCATTATAAAGGTCGTGAAGAAGCTTGAATACTTCCTTGAAGTCTTTACCCATTACGTCGCAGGATTGTACGGAGGTCAAACCCTGGCTGACTGAGTAATCCATAGACATAAGGAATTCCTTTTCTCTGGTAGCCATGTCCTTCTCAGGGATAGCCTTTCTAATGAGCTGAACAGCATTTTCATTGAATATCCCATTAGGCTTGCCGTCTTCGCCGATCTCAATTTCTCCGCCATCGATTCTTGTATTCTCGTCTACTCCCAATATTTCAAGTGCTTTGGTATTTCCTACTCCTACATGACCACAGGTCCTCTCAAAAACTATGGGGATGTCAGTTGATATCTGGTCGAGGTCGAACCTGTTTATCATCCTTTTCTCACCGGTTGCAAAATAGTCCTGGTTCCAGCCTCTGCCGGGCATTGCCTTCATATCCGGATCGGCAGCCAGGAACTCTCGACCAAGTCTGATTATATCGTCAATGGATTTGGCAGGTATAAGATCACACGAATTCATTGCTGCGCCCTTCATAGTTATATGAAGATGGCTGTCGTTAAGACCCGGAAGGATCGTCTTACCTTCCATATCGAGGATCGTTTCCGCTGATTCTCCTGCCAGCTCAGTATTGCTGCCTGCTTTCTTGATCATGCCGTTTTCTATCAGCAGAGCTTCAACGAAGTGTCCTTTTTCTGCGAAAATCTTTGCATTTCTGATCAAAGTTCTCAAATAATCATCTCCCAATATTATTTTACAATCCCAATGCATATACCCCACCTGGTACAATTGTAGTTACTATTTTGGATATTAGCTCCAATTGACAAGGTGCTTTATTACAATAATAAAGCTATATTGTCAATTAATCAACAATGATTTTGAATTTTGTTTTGTAAAACTTGGGTATAAACGTCCTAGTATTTATTATAAGGAGGATATGATGTTAAAAATTGGTTGTCACTTATCTGTATCAAAGGGCTTCGAGGCAATGGGTGTAGAGGCTCTGTCTATAGGAGCTAATTATTTTCAGTTTTTCACGAGAAATCCCAGAGGCAGTAAGGCGAAGGATATAGATCCGGCTGATGTCTTACGACTTAGAAAACTTATGGAGGAAAATAATATCTATGGCGCTCTTGCTCATGCACCCTATACCCTAAATCCAGCATCCAAGGATGAAAAAGTTAGGCAGTTTGCAGAGGAGGTAATGATGGATGACCTTCAAAGGCTTGAACTACTGCCCGGGACTTTTTATAATTTTCATCCCGGAAGTCATGTCGGTCAGGGAGTCGACGAGGGTATAGAGCTTGTGATCGAGCTGCTCAACAAGGTCATATGGAAGGAACAGACGACGATAGTTCTGTTGGAAGCAATGGCTGGTAAGGGGACTGAGCTTGGAAGGAGCTTCGAAGAACTTAAAAGGATACTTGACGGTGTAGAGCACAAGGATAGGATGGGCATTTGCATAGACAGCTGTCATATAAGCGATGCAGGCTATGACATAGTAAACGACCTAGACGGAGTATTGGAGGAGTTCGATAGGGTGATCGGTCTTAAATGGCTCAAGGCTGTGCATATAAATGACAGTATAAACGAAAGAGGGAGTGGAAAGGACAGACATGCAAAAATCGGGGAAGGTACCCTGGGTATTGATACCTTTGAGAGGCTTATAAACCACCCAAGTCTGCGTGATCTTCCATTTGTCCTGGAGACACCCAATGATATCGAGGGCTATAAAAAGGAGATAGAGCTGCTAAGATCTCTTTATAAGTAAAGACTGCCGGTGGGCAGTCTTTTAATCGATATTGATTTGGCTGTAGATTTTATCAAGCGGCTCTACTGACCTTATTATTGAACTTCCAAGGCATACCTCTCCGTCATAGAGTACAGCGGCCTGGCCAGGCGTAACAGCCTTCACAGGGTGGTCAAATTGTATATGAAGAGTGCCGTCCTCAAGCTCTGAAACCGTGACGGGTATATCAGACTGACGGTATCTGAACTTTGCGGTACATTTCATAGGAAGCCCCGGAGCCTTACCGGCTATCCAAACGGGATCCTCACCTTGAAGAGAAACCGAGAACAAAGCAGGATGATTTTCGCCTTGTGCGACAAAGAGCTTATTGTTCTTAAGGCTTTTCCCAACCACAAACCAGGGTTCTCCCGTACCCACTCCGCCTATGCCTATGCCTTTTCTCTGGCCAAGCGTGTAGTGTATAAGCCCTGTATGCCTTCCTATCTTACCTCCGTCCACATCTATAATGTCGCCCTCTTCAGACAAAAGGTACCGGTCTAGAAATTCATCAAAGTCTCTTTCTCCGATAAAGCATATACCTGTTGAATCCTTTTTCTTAGCAGTATAAAGCTTATACTCCTCTGCGATCTCCCTGACTCTTTTCTTCTCAAGGTGACCAATAGGGAACAAGGTTTTGGACAGGGCCTTTTGATTGATCCTCGAAAGGAAGTAGCTTTGGTCCTTACTCTGATCCTTTCCTCTAAGCAGCACGAACTCTCCGTCTCTTTCCTCCACTTGGGCATAGTGGCCCATGGCGATGTAGTCTGCATCAAGCTTTAAGGCATAATCGAGAAAAGCGTTGAATTTGATTTCCTGATTGCACATAACATCTGGATTTGGAGTCCTTCCCTTCTTATACTCGCTTAGGAAGTAGCTGAAGACTCTCTCCCAATACTCCTTTTCAAAATTTATGGTATAACAGGGAAAACCCAGCTCAGCTGCAACTCTTTTAGCATCCTCTGCGTCCTCAGCTGATGTGCAGACTCCATTTTCATCCTTTTCATCCCAATTCTTCATGAACAGCCCGATAACGTCATAGCCAGCTTCCTTCAATAATACTGCTGAAACCGATGAATCAACACCACCGCTCATACCTAATATTACTTTCTTCTTCTTCATATAATCTCAACTCCACATATTGCTTACAGCCTATCTGCATAAAAAAGCCACCTCATTGTGCTTATGAATGAAGTGACAGGTTTGGTGGAGATAAGGGGAGTCGAACCCCTGACCTTCTGAATGCCATTCAGACGCGCTCCCAACTGCGCTATACCCCCAGACATACTCATATAATAGCAAAATGTACTTTCCTTTGCAAGAGTTTTTGGACAGCAATGAGCTAAACCTTGCCATTGAAAGCTCTACGTGCTAAATTATCATTAGGAGGTGGTGACGCCTGTGAAATGGAAAAAACTTATTGCTCCAATCATAATTACCATACTGATTTTAATCTATCTATTCTTTTATGTATTCTATCTGTCCAGGGAACCCATGCCCCCAATATTCAAGTTTTTTGTCGTCGCAATACCGCTTGGCTTTATGGGTGTAAGTATTTATATGTTATATGAAAGGATAAAGGAGATAAGGAGTGGTGAAGAAGATGATCTTAGTAAATACTGATTACATAACTGGGAAGGAATTTGAGATGCTGGGCCTTGTAAAGGGCGGTACAATACAGAGCAAAAACATAGGCAAGGATATAACACAAGGCTTCAAGACTCTCGTCGGCGGGGAATTGAAGGCATATAATGAAATGATGAATGATGCAAGGGCACTGGCCACCAAAAGGATGGTAGAAGAAGCAGAGGCGCTGGGAGCAGATGCTATAGTAAACATAAGATATGCATCCTCTTCAATAATGCAGGGTGCAGCTGAAGTGATAGCCTACGGCACAGCGGTAAGATTCAAATAGGGGCAGGATTACTCCTGCCCTTCATTTTAACGAAAGTTGGTGTAGACATAAATGAAGCTTCCAAAGTTAAATAAATCAGCTTGGTTTGATTTGACCATATTTATCATAGTAATAATCGTTTTTATCCTCGTGAGAAAGCCTCTGGGAAGTATGATAAACCCCTTCATATATGCGTTGGTTGCAGCGTATCTGCTGGATCCCCTTGTGAAGCTGCTTGAAAAAAGGGGTCTTAAAAGGATATGGGCCATACTTCTTATATTTGCAGCCATAGCAGGTGTTATAGCTCTTGTATTCGCAACCTTTATTCCAAAACTGACAAGGGATATGTCAGTGTTTATCAGCGATATACCCAGGATATTTGAATTTCTTAAAAATTTCATCGAAGGTCTTAGGGCTGGAGAAATACCCTTCATACCTGAATCGATCCAGGAGTTTCTTAATATAGACAAGGAGATTGCCAATATTTCAGAATACCTCAGAAATGCGATGGGAGGGATACTCAACTCGTTGGCAAGCTCTACTGGAACATTGCTTGATCTTGTGATGACGCCGCTGATAGCCTTTTATTATCTTAAGGACAAGGATAAGCTTGTCAAAGGCATGATGAGCATTGTTCCTGACGCGCTCAAGAAGGGAGTTTCAGATATTGGAAAGGATGTAGATAAGGTGCTGGGAGGCTTCCTGAAGGGACAGCTTACAGTCGCATTATTCGTAGGTGTTCTTACAGGGATCGGCTGCAGGATCATCGGCGTTCCTTATTCTCTGACTATTGGCTTTGTAGCAGGTCTTACAAATATCATCCCGTACTTTGGGCCTTGGCTTGGAGGGATATTGCCAGTGGTACTGGCTCTTTTGGAAAAACCTCTTATGGCCTTGTGGGTAGTGATATTGATATTAGTTATCCAGCAAATAGAAGCAAGCCTGATTTCACCTCAGATAATGTCTCATTCAGTAGGACTACATCCTCTGACTGTTATGTTCTCAGTTCTCTTCTTTGGTAGCATGATGGGGATACCTGGAATGATAATAGGTGTACCTTTATCAGGAGTTCTTAAGGCTATAGGAATCAAGGTTATGAAGCTCAGGACAAGCCTTACAGAGGACGGCAGGAAAGGGGTAAGCATATGAGCCACTATACCTTGACATTTAGCCCTACCGGTAATACAGCGAAGGCTTCGAGAGCAATAATGAGCGGCATCAGGGAGGTGCTGGATGAAACGGCAGACTTCGAGGAGCTTGATATTACTCTCCCTTCCCGAAGAAGGGAGGCTCTGATCTTTTCGGAGCAGGATCTCTTGATCATAGGGATGCCCGTTTATGCAGGAAGGCTTCCAAACCTTCTCCTGCCATACTTAAATACACTCCAGGGAAACGGCGCAAGGTGCATCTGCGTTGTTACCTATGGAAACAGACACTATGACGATGCTCTGCTTGAGCTGTGCGATCTGGTTAAAGACAGAGGATTTGACATAATAGCTGCTGCAGCAGTCGTTGGACAGCACTCCTTCTCTGAGGTACTAGCTAAGGGGAGACCTGACGAGAGCGATATTCTTAAGCTTAGTGAGTTTGGCGGAGAAATTGGTAGTAAGCTTTCGGCCTCTGGTCGGGAAGAAAGCTTATCGATTACAGGGAATAGTCCATACAGGCCTTATTACAGACCTGTCGGTGAGGATGGGGAGCATGTTGATTTTAAAAGGATCAAGCCCGATACGCTGGATACCTGTATCGACTGTAAGCTGTGTGCCAGCTCATGTCCTATGGGCTCAATTGATTTTACAGACGTGTCAAAAATTCCTGGCCCTTGTATAAAATGCTGTGCTTGCGTGAAGGTTTGTCCGGTATCTGCCAAGGTATTTACTGATAATAGCTTTATTTGGCACAAGGAGGAGCTGGAGGATAATTATAGAGAGAGAAGGGAAATAGAGACGTTTATCTAGAATCCTTCATGCTCTGAAAAATGATATAAATATCTGTTGATTTGCATATTGAATATATGTATAATAGAGGCTGTGTCGTATGACAGAAAGATAACGATTTTAGGAGGATAATATGCAAAACAACAATAATCAAACGGTGGTATCCATAAAGGATACGGCAGCAAATCCAGCGCCGCTGGGACTTCTTGGCTTTGGACTTACTACGGTTTTACTTAATATCAGCAACGCAGGGCTTATTCCTATGAGTGCTATGATCCTTGGAATGGGGATTTTCTACGGCGGCATTGCACAGATAATTGCAGGAATAATGGAATGGAAGAAAAACAACACATTTGCAGCAACAGCCTTTACCTCCTATGGTATGTTCTGGCTGGTATTCGTTACAATAAAGACCATGCCTGTTCTGGGCCTGGCTGCAGCACCGGATGGCAAGGCTTTGGGAGCATTCCTTTTTATGTGGGGCCTTTTCACCTTTGTTATGTTTATCGGAACATTGAGGATAAGCAGGGCACTTCAAATAGTTTTCGGCTCACTTACGATCCTGTTCATGCTCCTTGCGATAGGAGACTTTACCGGGAACCATGCACTGATAAATATTGCAGGCTACGAAGGCATATTCTGCGGATTCTCAGCTATATATACCGGCCTGGCACAGGTAATAAACGAGGTATATGGCAAAGAGATACTACCTCTTGGAGCAATGGCTAAAAAATAAGGCAATCATAAATAGTGTTATGACGATTTAAAGGGATGTGGTAGAATTAATTCAATCACATCCCTTAATCTTTTTTTGGAGGCGAATAAACATGGGAATCAAAATAAGAGAATACATAGAGGAGGATCTGGAATGGATCATATCGATCCACGGGTCAATGTATAAAGAGGAATATGGCTTCGATGAAACCTTCCCGCACTATGTCAGAGAACCCCTTGAAAAATTCCATTCAGACAGAGACGTTAAAAAGGAATGCATCTGGATAGCTGAATCTGAAGGCAAAAGAGTCGGGGCCGTGGCAATAGCTAAGGCAGATGATAAAACTGCTCAGTTCAGGTGGTTTCTCCTATTAAAGGAATTCAGAGGGAGCGGAAACGGAAGGCTTCTGGCTGAAAAGGCTGTTCAGTTTGCAATGGATGCAGGATATGAAGAGATTATTCTATGGACTGTCAGTATATTGAATGAAGCAAGAGGATTATATAAAAGCCTTGGATTCTCCATAGAAAAAGAAATACCCCATAACATATGGGGCCGGGATCTCACTGAGGAGAAGTGGACAATGAAGCTCTAGTAGTAGACCTCTTCCAGGAAAAGGCCGTGCGGAGGCACTGTAATGCCTGCCTCAGAACGGATGCCTGACTTAAATATTTCTTCTATCATTTCTAAGTTGACTTTTCCGGATCCAATATCTAAAAGTGTACCGGTCAATATTCGAACCATGTTATAAAGGAAGCCGTTCCCAATAAAGTTGAGTACAAGCATATCTCCGTCAATTTCGAACTCTATTGAATCGAGTCTTCTTACTGTGGATTTTTTAGTCTTTTTAAGAGAGCTGAAGCCAATGAAATCATGGGTACCCATGAGCTTGGCAGATGCTTCCTTTATCTTTTCCTGATCCAGCCTTTCCTTCATATGCCAGGAGTACTTCCTTATAAAAGGCGGTTGTACTTCTCCTGTCCAGATGTAATAGGAATACTTTTTACCTTTTACGTTGTATCTTGAATGGAACCTTTCGGGAGCTTCCGAAATATCCCATATTACTATATCCTTTGGAAGATAATGGTTCATATACGTCTTCATCTCCGTTAAGGCCATGTCAGACGAGGTTGTAAAATTAGAGATATGTCCTCTTGCATGAACGCCTGCATCTGTACGACCTGAGCCAATGATCGAGATATCCTCGCCTGTCATTCTGCTAATGACATCCTCAAGCTTGCCCTGAATAGTCATATCTGAGTTTCCAAGCCTTTGCCAACCCAGGTACCTGCTGCCGTCATATTGAATCTTAAGCATTATGTTTCTCATTATCCAACACTCCTATTCAAATGTGAAGCCCTCTCCCTCGACCTCAGTGATATATGAGACCGCAACAAATGCCTTTTCATCTATAGACCTTACGAAGTTTCTTATCCTAATATATTCACTCCTCGATACTATGGTATTTATAATCCTCTTATCCTCCTTGGAATAACCTCCTGTGGCGTGATAGAGAGTAGTTCCTCTGAAAACGTCAACGAGAATGAACTTGTTTATATCATCAATATGATCCGAGATTATTATCATGTTTATCTTTACGTTAAAGCCAGCTATCATCTTGTCTATTACGAAGGAGTTTATTACTATTCCAAGCAAAGCATACATTCCCAGTCTAGCCCCAAATACGAGCCCTGCAAAAAGGGTTATGAGAAAATCTGCTGCCAGTAGTGATTTTCCTATATCTAGGTGAAGGTATTTATTTATTATTTTTGCAATGATGTCTGTTCCCCCTGTGGATGCGTTCTGATTGAAAACTATCCCCATTCCCACTCCTGAAATGAGTATCCCGAATATTAGATTGATAAATAGGTCGTCTGTGAAAGGCTGTGTCATTGGAACTGCCAGCTCAAGTATAGCTATCATCCCCGATAAAGCCAGACTGGAGTAGACAGTTAGTCCTCCAAACTCCTTACCCAGGACAAGGAATGCAGTTATGAATAGGATTATATTAATAACTGCCAGAATCACTCCCATTGGAATCGACGGTATAAGGTAGCTCAGGACCATTGCAAGACCAGTAGCTCCCCCTACAGCCAAATTGGACGGCATAAGGAAGAAATAAAGTCCTGCAGTCATAATAGCCAGTCCTGCATTGATTATTAGAAATTTTTTGATATCAAGCTTCATTTTATTGTACCTCCTTTTCGAAGCATCGTTTATTGAATTTCGATAAGATATGATAACAGAAAAACAAGAAATTAACAACCCCTCCATTAATACTTTACTTTGAACTCTGGTACCCGTAAAATAGAACTAAGGGTATAGCTGAAGAATTATTTAGAAAGGTTGATATCATGACAGGAGTATTTGAACCTAGGTACATAAGAAAATTAAAAATAGAAAATGGCTTGGCACTGCCTCCAATGGTAGCCTTTGGATATGCTGAAGAAAGCGGCAGGGTATCTGACAGAAATGTCGAGCACTACTCTAAGATTGCGCAAAATGGGATTGGCTTGATAATAGTCGAAGCAACCTGTATAAGTCCTGAAGGGAGACTAGACTCCAGACAGCTGGGTATTTGGGATGACAGCTTTATTGAGGGACTTTCCAGAATATCAGACGTGGTACACGATGCTGGAGGCAAGGTATTTATACAGCTCCATCATGCCGGAATGAAGGCGAAGAAGGATGTTGCACCAGAACCCTTTACATCTTCAGACTATGATGATGGTAGGATGAAGGGAAGGGAAATGACACTTGATGAGATAAAAAGAGTCAAAAGCCAGTTCAGAGATGCAGCATTGAGAGCCAGGAAAGCCGGCTTTGACGGAGTTGAGATACATGGTGCACACGGCTACCTGTTGACTCAGTTCTTCAATTCGAAGGTCAATAATAGAAATGACGAATATGGAGGAACCTTTGAGAACAGAAACAGGCTGGCTGCAGAAATATATAGAGATGTAAGAGAAGCTTGCGGAGAAGATTTCGTAATAGGCATAAGAATGGGGTCCAACGACGACAGCCTTGAAGAATCTATCGAAAGAGCCAGGGTTTTTGAAAACTTGGGCTTTGATTATCTCAATATTTCTACTGGCTTCGATGGAACTCGTTCAATTGATGAGGTACCGGAGGGTTTTCCCTGCAATTGGATCGTATATGGCGGAGTTAAAATCAAAGAAAATGTCGGTATACCAGTAATCGGAGTCAATATGATAAAGGATGAAAATCAAATTGAATATCTGCTAAGTAATGATCTTCTCGACTTTGCTGCCCTTGGAAGAGCTCAGCTAGCCGATTACAACTTTGTGAAGCACATGAAAAATGACGTCCGGATACTGTATTGTCTTGAGTGTAAGCCCTGCAAATGGTGGACAGATGGAAGTGAATGTCCAAGACAGATCCAGGCTTCAAGACAAATCTGAAAAAGAGGTGTTACCCCGGCAAAGACAGGGTATACATAAAGGGTAATGTATGAAGTATCAAACCATACTAAGGAGGCTGAAAGATGAATAACGTAGAATTTGCGATTCAAATGGAAATCGACGGTCAAAAGTACTACCTGGAGCAGGCAGAAAAAAACAAGGGTACAGAACTTGAAAAGGTTTTTGTAATGCTCGCAAAGGATGAGGAGAAGCATGAAGCATTAGTAAGAAACTATGCCAAAGCCGTAGAATACGATTTGTCCGAAGAAAATGCAATCACTGAGTTCAATAACGTATTCAAATCTGCAGAGGACTTCAAAACTGAGCTAAAGGGGATGCCGGAGCAGATAGATGCCTACAGAATGGCGCTTGGTAAGGAAAAGGAAAGCATTGAGCTTTATCAGAAGATGAAGGAAGAGGCTGCTGATGATAAGGATAGAGGACTTTTTGATTATTTGATAAAGCAGGAAGAATATCACTTCACGATTTTCGACAACCTGGTCCAACACCTTCGTATAGCAGAGGAATGGGTCGAGGACGCTGAGTTCGGGAAAAGAGAAACATACTAAAGCTATGGACAGCTGCGTGACTGCAGCTGTCTTTTCAAAAGGGAGATAACTATGGATAAAAGCATGATAGTTGTGGATTGCCAGTTTGACTTTATCTACGGCAGCCTTGCATGTGAAAAGTCAGAGGATGCAGTAAGAAGAATAGTAAGGTATATAAACTCGAATAATGTGATGCCACTATACTCCATGGACTGGCATTCCCGTGAGAATAAAAGCTTCGGAATCAATGGAGGGACATGGCCAGTACATTGCGTACAGGGCGATGAAGGAGCAATGCTTCATGATGATTTTGACAGATCCGTCTCGTTACCCTGGCAAAGGCCAAACGAAGGCAATGTATTCAAGAAGGGGATGGACGACGAGACAGAAGAGTATTCAGCGTTCTATGCGGTAAGGGAAGACGGGAAGAGAATAAATGAAGTTTTGACGAAGAAAGTCGTCGTGGCAGGTATAGCTACCGAATTCTGTGTGAGGGAGACGGTGCTGGAGCTTCTTAAAAATGGTTATGAGGTCGAGCTTCTCACCGGCGGGTTGGGATACGTAGATAAGGAAAATCACAAGAAAACATTGGAAGAGCTGAAGGAGCTTGGTGTAATACTTATTTGACGGATTGGAGAAATATTATGGAAGATAGCAGAGTATTTTGGATAAAGGATCAGACTGAGTTGGATGAGTTTTCAGCTAGGGGAAGATTCGTATTATATTTCAGCTCGAAGGACTGTAATGTATGCCATGCAGTATTTCCAAAGCTGGTCCAGTTGTTGAAGGATTACCCGATAGATATCGGGAGGATCGATGTGAATGAAAGTAAAAAGCTAGCAGGTCAAAGTCTAATATTTAGCATACCTACAATCATTGTATTCGATGAGGGAAGAGAGATACACAGAGAAAGTAGATTTATTGACTTCGCAGGTATGGAGAGACTTTTCAGTATCATGTTCTAATAGACTTCATTTGGAGTCTATTTGTTTTTGAGGATGTACTGTTGGGTATCTATCTTGTGACCAAATCAAACACCTCAAGGGGGGGACTGGATATGCTGGTTAAGGATATAATGGCAAAAGAGGTCATAACGGTAAAATCAACAGACACTGTGGATACGTGCGCAAATCTTTTATTCAATCATAATATCAGCGGATTGCCCGTACTGAATGATGAGGGTAAGCTTGTTGGTATAGTAACTGAGGGTGATCTGATCAGAAGGGAGTCGAAGATCCAGGGACCAGCTGTATTGGAGATATTGGGAGGGATAATATACCTCGATACACCAAAGAAGTTTATGGAGGAGCTAAAAAGGTCTATGGGGCAGTTGGTTCAGGATGTAATGAGCAAAAAACTTGTCACAATTTCTCCTGAGGCTTCTGCAGAGGAGGCTGCTACCTTGCTTGTTCAAAATAAGATCAAGCGGCTTCCGGTTGTAGATAAATCCGGGAAGCTAGTAGGTATAATCTCCAGAAGGGATATTCTAAATTATCTTTTCCCTCCTGGAAATGTTGATGACAATTTAGAAAAAGAGTGATAACACAGCTAAAGCCCCTGTTTTATAGATAAAAACAGGGGGTATTTATGTCTGGAATACTTTATTGATATAATATATAAAAGATAATCTATCTATTACAGAAATGAAAGGAATGTTCAAATGGCATTTATAAAAACCTATTTAGTAACATTTATAGTCTTCTTCGCAATAGACCTGGTCTGGCTTGGAGTCATTGCAAAGGATCTTTATAGAAAGCATCTTGGATTTCTGATGGCTGATAAGGTAAATTGGTCTGCAGCCGTCGGATTCTACATGCTGTTTATTTTGGGACTGATTTTCTTTGCCCTGGATCCTGCTCTTAAAAAAGAGAGCCTTACCTATGCAATACTTGTAGGCGGGTTCTTTGGCCTCGTCACCTATGCAACTTATGATATGACCAATCTTGCAACACTTAAAAACTGGCCTGTGTATATAACAGTGATCGACATCGCATGGGGAACCTTTCTGTGCAGTATGACTACTGCAGGAAGCTTCATTATTCTACGGTTGCTTGGCAGATAAATGATTTTTTAGGGGGACGCATATATGACAATCAAACAGTTGAATGGAGAGAACATCTATAATGCATTCCTTTCGGGAGCTAAGGAGGTTATCAGTCAAAGGAGCGAGCTTGACAGAATAAATGTTTTTCCGGTTCCAGATGGAGATACAGGTTCAAATCTTGCATTTACGATGTTCACCATCGCAGAACAATCAAGACCCGAAAGCACGGTAAAAAAGACCATGGAATCAATTGCAGAGGCTGCATTGAATGGGGCCAGGGGAAATTCTGGGATCATCTTTGCCCAATATGTCAACGGGCTGTATATGGAAATGGATGACTCAGAGGATATTTCCATAGATTCCTTCTCTAAGACTGCCATAAATGCTGTAGAGTACGCATATAAGGCGATCTCAAATCCTGTCGAGGGAACCATGATAACCGTGATTAGAGATTGGGCTGAGTCACTAAAAGGCTTTAAGGAAAAATCTGCAGACTACTCAGAGCTAATAGCCTTGTCACTGGAGACTGCAGCTGAGTCACTGAGGAAAACACCCGAAAAGCTTAAGGTACTAAGAGACTCACACGTAGTCGATTCAGGAGCAAAGGGCTTCGTACACTTCCTCGAGGGATTCCTTGAGTTTGTTAAGACCAGGGTACCTGCAAGCTTTGATTTTGTAGGAGGAAATGAAGTCCTGCAGCACGAAGAAATCCATGCAGGAGATCATCTGGAGCTTAATGGAAGATACTGCACCGAGGCACTGATAAAGGGGAAGGAGCTGGATACTGAAAGGATAAGAGAGACTCTGGCAGACTTGGGAAGCTCATTTATAATTGCCGGAAATAAGAACAAAGCAAGACTTCATATCCATACTGACAGACCAGAGGAGGTTTTCAGGAGACTTAGAGGCTTTGGGACGATCCTTCAGCAAAAAGCTGACGATATGGTAAGGCAGTTTGAGGCGACCCACGATAAGACCTATGACATAGCACTCGTCACTGATTCTATAGCCGATCTGCCAAGAGAGATAATGGATAAGTATAAGATCCACATGCTGCCATTGAACCTTATAGCAGAGGGGAGCAGCTATCTGGATAAGGTGACCATATCTCCCGAGTACTTCTACAGGATGATGGATGAGATAGAGGAATATCCTACCTCAAGTCAGCCTGGATTAAAGGAGACAGAGGGATTATTAAGGTTCCTTGCATCAAACTATGAGAAGATAATTGCCATTACTGTTTCTGATAAGATGAGTGGAACGCTGAATACCTTCAGGAAAGCTGCGGCCAAGCTCCAGATAGAGGACAGGATAGCACTCGTTGATTCTAAAAGAAACTCAGGGGCGGAAGGCCTTGTGGTAATGAAAGCCGCAGAGGATATCCACAATGGACTGTCCTTTGAGAAGGTACTGGTTAATATACAGAAAAACATTGAAAGAAGCGAAATATACGTAAGCGTCACTGACCTTAAATACATGGTCAGATCAGGAAGGATCGGTAAGGTTGCAGGCTTTGCAGCAAATGCAATGAACTTCAAGCCTGTTGTATCAATCGATGGAGAGGGTAAGGGAACCATAATAGGAAAAGCCTTCAGCGTCGATAGCAACACGCAGAAGATAAAGGATCTCGTCTCCAATATCCAGAAGGAGAAGGGAATAGAAAGATACTCAATAGTTCATGCCGATGCAGCTGAAAGAGCTGAGGCTTTTGCGGAATATATGGTTAGGCTTACAGGAAAGCAGCCTGAGTATACTATGGATATATCGACAATTGTGGCAATGAGCGCTGGAATTGGAACTGTTGCGGTTGCTCTTATAACCAACTAAGGAGGGATAGCTTGAAGGATTACACGATAGTATTGGCAGCTCTACTTGTATTCTTTACAATTGCATTTTCTATTGCACAAAAGAGAAAAAATAATGGCTTGATCGATATAGCATGGGGTATGGGCTTCGTAGTAGCAGCACTTACCAGCCTCACAATAACCTCAGAGCCATCAGTAAGGGGATTTCTACTGACATCGCTCGTTCTCCTATGGGGTTTAAGGCTATCCTATCACCTTTTCAGAAGAAACTGGTACAAGGAAGAGGACTACAGATACAGGGCCATGAGGGAAAAATGGGGAGATTCAAATCCGTATGTGACCGCATATTTTAGAGTTTTCATGCCTCAGCTGATACTGCTTTTTATAATAGTTCAGCCTGTTTTAAGGGCAAATCTGAAATCAGGAGGTCCTCTTGGTCTTCTTGATTTTACTGGATTGGCCATTTGGATCTTAGGCTATTTCTTCGAGGTGGTTGGTGACTGGCAGTTAAAACAATTTATCAGCAAGCCCGAAAACAAGGGACGGCTAATGAAGTCGGGACTTTGGAGCTACTCAAGACATCCAAATTACTTTGGAGAAGCCACCATGTGGTGGGGGATTTTCATCATTGCATCATCAGTTCCGGGAGCCCTTTTCACAATTGTAAGCCCGATTCTTATTACCTATTTGCTGCTATTTGTTTCAGGTGTACCTTTATTGGAGAAAAAGTATCAGAATCATCCCGAATGGAAGGAGTACGCAGAGAAAACGAGCATCTTTTTACCCATGCCCCCAAAGAAATAGTAAATTGAGTTGACAATATATCTCAGGAGGATCCAATGGAAGGGAAACCAAGAGTAGTGGTAAGCAAGTGTATGGGCTTTTGTCATTGCAGGTACGATGGGCAGACCCTCCCGGACAAATTCGTTCAGGGTCTTGAACCATATGTGGACTATATAAAGGTATGCCCAGAGGTAGAGATAGGCTTGGGTGTACCAAGAGAATCGGTAAGACTGATATTTGAAAATGACCGGCTTGAGCTTTATCAGCCAGGCTCCGGTCTGATACATACTGAAGAAATGGATAGGTATTCCCATGAGCTTCTATCCAATCTGGGTGAAGTGGATGGCTTCATTCTGAAGGGCAGATCACCATCCTGTGGGATAAAGGATGTAAAGGCCTATTACGGAAGAGAAAAAGGAGTTGGATCCTTCAAGGCTGTTGGACGATTTGCTCAGCATGTTTTTGACTACTTTCCCAATTCTGCGATAGAGGAGGAAGGCAGGCTTACGAATTTTACGATCCGAGAGCATTTTTTGACTAAGCTGTATGCAAACATGAAGCTTAGAGATGTTGACACAATGGGCAAGCTTGTGGATTTCCATTCCAGCTATAAGTACATCCTCCTGGCCTACAATGAAAGCGAGATGCGTACGCTTGGAAAAATTGTCGCAGATGGCGGCAAAAGGGACATCAAGGATGTTATGAGGGATTACAGGGAGCATTTTGGGAGGGTTTTATCCAAACCTCCCAGAGACAAAAGTTATGTAAATGCTCTTATGCATATAATGGGCCATTTTTCTGAAGAGCTTATTCGAGATGAAAAGGAATTTATTCTGGATTCCTTTGAAAAATTTAAGAGTGGAAGAGTTCACATTGGCGTACCTGTAAACCTTCTCCGCAGCTATGTGATCAAGTATAGAAAAGAATATCTTTTGAAGCAGGTCATCTGGGAGCCTTTCCCTGAAAAGCTCCTGGACATAAGGGACACTGGCAACAAATAGAAATGGGCATCCTAAAGGGTGCCCATTTTTTTGATGTAGTCGTTGATTTCTTTTATAGTATTTTCCTTACCGGATTTGTCCGGAGTCACTTGCTTAAGCTGGAGATTCATGTAGTTCCAGAAAGCGGACGTCATACCATGCTCGTTGATGGCAAAAGTTATCGAAGGGATGCTGTATTTCAAGACGAAGAGTCCTACATTTTCCTTGATATATATTGAAAGATCGTTATCTGAATTATCAAGTAGGACCACGTTGTAGTTATCATGATGCTTCAATAACGAAACGATATTTTCAAGATGGGCCTTTATGGTGTACTGGTCATATGGGATCTCCTTCTCAGAAAACATTGTTGAGAACCCTATGGGTATCCTCTTCTCTTTAATTTCCTCAAGAGCAGGAAGTACAACGATTTCTGTTATCCTATTGGTTGCCAGGCTTTGGATCAATCTATTTAGCCGTGCCCTGTGAAAGGTTACCATGGACGCCTTGTCAGGATGATTCAGCTCCTTGAGGATCCTCTCCAGCAGGAACTGTGGGAAGGTAAATGATGATAAAATGCGAGACCTTATCATTATATCGCCTTCTTCATTTTCAAACTCTACCATGGACTCCAGGTGCTCTCGGGAAGATATTGGATTGAATATTTTCATTAGAGGTCTGCATTGTCTTAAAAAATCAATAAACTCAGCCTCGTAGGCTCTAATTGCGACTGGGTCTGTGAAATAGTTATTTACTGAGCTGCTTGAGACACTTCCCACTGAGTTCGATATCAAGGCACAGGTCTCCGGTGCGATGAACATAGTCCTTCTAAAAACTCCATCCATTGTCTTTGGATAGTACATTGGCTCTATGCGGCCTGTCATATAGAATGGTAGCCATTCCTTTATGGCGGTGAGCATCTCATCAAGGGATCTGCTTATTGTGTGAACGATTTTTACGTTGTTTCCTCTCTTCAATACCTCAAAGAACAAGGCTGCCCATTTAGCAGTAAAGACAGGATCTCCAGCAAGCCATTCCAGATCCTCATTGCTGTAAAGAAGGAGCGTTTGCGGTGTTGGGGATTGTATTATTGCCGACAGGAATCCCAGCACACATTGCCTTTTTCCATCAATCCCCACATAAGTCCCTGCATTTAAACTCTCCAGCTGAAGTCCCGCAGCTTCGGTATTCATGGATTGAGGTTTTTTAAAGCTGAATTCGTCTATATTCTTGATCAGCGATACTATAGAATCATCTGATGCAGTGTCCTTATTAAGAAGCCATGAAATCATCAATCCGGATATGCTTGCCGGGTCGGTGGATACTTGCCTCTGGCTGATACCTAAGAAATCAAACAAACCGTCCCTTTGATAATCTTCTGTACACCTCTTTGAAAGGAATCTTGATATAGGTTCTATATAATCCTCATTTTTTGAAGGCTTTCTGGTTCCTGATCTAAGCCTGCTGACGAAGGAAGGGTCCATAGCTATGTGTCTTGCCAGCAAACTATTGCTTGTATTGGTTAGCTTCATTAGAAAATCAAGCTTTTCATTAAATTCCACAGCCTACACCTCCTGAGTATAGTATACCAAAGAGGGTTAATCATTTCCATAAAATTTGTCATAATAGTTGCCATAATTTGTCATTGACTAATGGCAATTCTCTGAGGCAGTTGGTATTATTTGGGTAAAATTATGCTGGAGGTGTAGTATATGAATTACCTGGTTCACTTAAAAACAGGTTTTTTTAGAACAATAAACTTCAGTATGAGTCTTGATGAGCCAGGAATAAACTTTGTCCCAGCTGATACTATAGGGGAACAACAGATATGTCTTCCTTGGGACTCAATATTTGAGATATGCTTTTTGGAATGGGAGAATTCGATTGAACTCGACATTCAGACCTCCAATGGCACGTACCTTGGAATCGTAAAGGATCAGGAACAGGCCAGAAGGCTTGCAAATGAGTTAAAAGAGTATCACAAAATCAGGGTCAGATATCAGTAGTACATTGGAGTAACTTAGTAAGTTTAAGATTGTTCGATGAACGATCTTTTTTTTATTTTACTGGCAGTCCAAAAGTAAAAGAACGTCCCTCAGAACCAGTCATTACTAAGCCCTTGATTGACACAGTCTTTAAAACAAAATACAATGGAATCAGACTTCAGCTTATTTTAATGAATGGAGAAATTTAATGACGATAATCAAGAAAATAACAGGAAAGGTCATATATGGCTTTGGTCAATTTTTGTCTGTGATATTCGACTTGTTCATCTGGATAGCAGAGGCGGCAGTAGGCCTTGTTGCCGGTATAGCGAGGGCGTTAGCCGCACTTATCGGGATGGGAGGGTGTCTGTTGATACTTCTCTTGTCGACTCCCGTTGGTCTTGTGCTGCTTCTAAATCCAATAACCCTTATGGCTATAGTTTTTTTTGTTGTATTCCCAATACTGGGTTATAAGTTCATATCCTTTTTGAAGTATCTGAAATACATAGTTACTGAATATTTATTCGACCTGGGCAGCTACCTGATGGATGGAAAGGGTCAGTACAAGAGCTTCTCCGAGTACGGACACAAGTATCAGCGAATGGAGGAGGAGAGGATAAGTAGGGAGAGAGCTGAAAGGCAACAGCAGCAGCAAAGGGAATGGGAGGAAAGGTTCAGACAATGGCAAAGCTATCAGCAGCAGGGCCAGCAGCAGGGTGGCTACTACAGACAGCAGCCTTATTCCAATCCGATAACAGAGTTCAGGTCAAGGTATGAGACTGCATGCTCTACCCTGGGATTAGGGACGGATACAGACAAATATCAGGTAAAGCTTGCTTATAGAAAGAAGGCAAAGGAATACCATCCGGACATAAATCATTCCCCGGACGCAACGAGAAAGTTCCAGGAAATCAACGAAGCATATGAGTTTTTAAGCGATGAGAATATTGAAAGATACAAACAAATGAGAAGCTAGGAGGTTTAGAGTGATGGAGAGCTTTTATAGCTGTGACACCGCAATAGGGGTATTGACCATAACTGAAAAATCAGGCTTTATAAACGGACTTTATTTTGGAGAGATAAAGCCGGATGGCTGCGAGAATATAAAAACTGAGCTTATAGCGAACTGCATTGCACAAATTGAGGAGTATCTCAATGGAAGCAGAAGGGAGTTTCAGCTTCCGATACTTATGGAGGGAACAGACTTCAGAAAAACCGTATGGGAAGCACTTAAGACAATACCCTACGGTGAGACAAGAAGCTATAAGGAAATTGCGATCCAGATAGGAAAGCCTAAAGCAATGAGAGCAGTAGGTGGTGCAAACCACCATAATCCCGTATCCATCATAGTCCCCTGACATAGAGTTATTGGAGCCAACGGTGGGTTGGTAGGATTCGGGGGAGGACTTGAGATAAAGGAAATATTATTGAAACTTGAACGAACAGGAAGTATAGAATAATCTATATTTATAAACAAGGGGAGCCGTTTGGCTCCCCAGTGTTATTTATACGCATTTTTCGATCATCACATCTAAAATAGCTTCATCGGTATTGCTCATGCCTTTAGTTGAAACGTGTGCAAGATTTCGGATGGATCCCTCAGGAGTATTTCCCAGGATTCCATTGTCGGAGGGTATCCGGATGTCAGACAGTGCCATTGAGGATGCATCCCTTGCCGCATCGACTGATATGGCAAGCTTATAAGCACAGCCGATCTTTGCTCCATCGCATAATATTCCGGATACGCCTGCGATCATATTATTGATCGAGGCCTCTATGTGCTCGACCTTTCCAGACTTCAGATAGGCAATACCTGCTGCGCAGCCCACACCTGCGGCCACACCACATCCACACACTGGGGTTAAAACTCCCAGGTGCACCTTCACGTAGATGGTCACAAGGTGACTAAGAGCTACTGAGCGAATGATACGGTCTCTTTCTATGCCAGTCTCCAGACCAAGCACAGAGATAGGAATAATCGCAACTAGCCCGTGGTTTCCGGACCCCGCACTGCTCATTACAGGCAGCGGATATCCCGTCATTCTCGCCTCTGATGCTGCTACTGTATATGCCTTTGCCTTGGAAAAAGGGTCGTTTATCTGAGCCTTGAAGTGCTTACCCATACCAAGGCCAATGTCCTCATTGATCCCGACATTTGCCAGTGAAAGATTCATCTCGATCCCATCATTGATAAAGGATAGATCCTCAATAGGGCACTCGTTAACGAAACTGACCAGCTTATCAATTGTAAATTCCTTGATCCTGAATCTGATTCCTTTGGTTTTAGTCTTTGTTTGCCGATCCTCAGCAAATGACTCATCCTTCTGATATGTAGTATGTCCATTCAACCTCTCAAGAAATATATTTGTGTGAGTATCCTTAATCTCTACCTCAGATATGCTTCCTTCCCCCCAAGCCGTGGCCTTTATGTAAAGGCTGGTAAGCTCTTTGTCAAGGATGACCTTTATTCTTCCAGCTTCGACCATCTCCTTGGATTTGGATATGCAGGGTCCATCCACAGTTTTAAGAACCTCAAGACCGTATTCTGAGTTGCCGCAGAAGATACCAAGAGCAGCTGCAAAGTCAAGACCTCTCTCGATAGTGCCCGGTATTCCAACGCCCATTCCATTTTTTAAAATATTGTTATTTACCACCAGCTCCATTTTTTCAACCGGGCATGCCAACAGCTCGGCTGCCCTTGCTGCACAAAAAGCAACTGCACCTGGTTCAGTACAACCAAGGGCAGGCTTGACCTGGTCCTTTAAGATATCGATCAATATGCGGGAATTTGTCATATTTCCACCTCCAAAGAGTATTAATGCAAATACCATGCCAAGATATCTTGAGTTAATAATGGCTTATCCGCTGAGTTCCAGACGTATGTCTAAAAAACAATTGCACTGATTTATCAATAATGATAATCTAAAACTGCAATAGTACTGAAAAAACATAAAAATGCTATTAAATTAGCTTATCAAATATGAGAAACAATTATCTGATTTGAGAAAGGAGTAAGCCCCATGAATATGCTCAACAATATAAGAGGCGAGCTGCAGCACATAATAGAAGCGCTTCATGCAGTCACAAATGTAGATATAACAATCGTTGATGAAAGCCTTGAAAGAGTCGTTGGTACCGGTCGGCACAGTGAGGCTATTGGAAGGGCTGCACCGAGCAATTCAGCCTTCCATAAATGTATTACAACAGGCGAACAGTACTTTATAGAGAATCCAAGACTCCACAGCATATGTGGCGATTGCGAAAGCAAGGAGGACTGCAGCGAGCTTGTCGAGATATGCCTGCCTATAAGCTACGAGGGGGATATCATAGGGGTCCTTGGATTATGCGCATTTGATGAGAAATCTAGAGATAATCTTCTAAACAATAGAGATGGTTATGAGAGGCTTGAGGATCAGCTCAAAGGAATAATAAATACAATGCTGAAGGAGAAAGATTACGGTAGACAGCTTGAGTACAGGTCGAGTGAGCTTGAGACGCTTATTAACTCAATAACAGAGGGCATTTTGATCATAGACGAAGCCATGAGAGTGGCATCAGTCAATGCATATTTATCGGAAAGAATGGATCTTGAGCAGGGCAGGCGATATCTCATAAGAGAGATACTTCCAGAGGCAATACTGGACAAGCTAAGCTCGAGGGGTTTTTCAGGGGAGCTTGGTCCAGTAAATATTCGAGGCGAAGAGTATATAATCCAGAGCAACCCTATCATTTCAGATGGCAGCAAGAGCGGATATGTGCTGGTACTTAGCGATTTTGGGAAAATGAAGCAATCTGTTCTCAAGTCCAGGAAGGAAAACGAGATAGTAACCTTCGAGGATATTTTGGGAGAGAGTGAAGCTATAAAAGCTGCCAGGAGACAAGCAATTCAGGTTGCCGGAAGCGATGCATCAGTGCTCATTTTTGGAGAGACTGGGACAGGAAAGGAGATTTTCGCAAAGGCAATACATTTTGCAGGTAACAGGAGTGAACAGATATTCCAGCCTGTAAACTGCGGCGCTATTCCTGAAAACCTAATGGAAAGCGAGTTCTTTGGGTACGAAAAAGGTTCATTTACCGGTGCCAGCTCAACAGGCAAGCTAGGAATTTTTGAAGTTGCCAAGGAGGGAACCCTGTTTCTGGATGAAATAGGAGAGCTTCCACTAGGGATGCAGGTCAAGCTTCTAAGAGCTCTTGAGCAGAAGGAGATAATACGAGTCGGGGGACATAGGGGAATAAAGGTCAATCCGAGGATAATATCAGCCACTCACAAGGATCTTGCCAAAATGACGCGAGACGGTTATTTCAGAGAGGATCTGTTCTACAGGCTTAATATTGTACCGTTGTTTATACCACCGCTCCGGGAAAGAGGCTACGATGTTCTGATACTGGCTAAAAATTTTCTTGAGCATTTCAGCAGAATCTATCAAAAGCCGCTTTACGGTTTTACTCCCGGAGCTGAGCGCTTGCTGTTGAAATACAGCTTTCCCGGAAACATCAGAGAGCTTAAGAACCTTATAGAATACTGCGTCATATTTTCAAATGAATCCAGGGTGAGCGAGGAATACCTTTCAAGAAAGATGACAATGTCGCAAAATATTGACTCTAAGCTTCTTTCTGAGCTTACAAAGGCTTATGAAAGAGATGTTATTCAATCAAGACTTCAGGTGATCGGGGACTCTGTAGACGCAAAAAAAGAGCTGGCAAAACAGCTTGGTATAAGCATTGCAACTCTTTACAGAAAGCTGGAGCAATAACTTATTATCACTATCTATGCCTGTTCCAGATATTATTTCAGCATTTCAGAACAATAAGCGCTTCTTAGAAAGCGCTTATAAAGTTTAATATCGTCGGGTAGTACAAAGCAAGGATCGATATAGCAGCACTGATCCAGAAAAATATCTTAGTGCCCTTGCTTGCATTCTTTTTTTCTATTACGGAATAGCCTTTATATAAAAGAACACCTGTAATCAATACAAATATAGGCTTATACTGTGTGAGATTAGAAAAATAAGCACTGCCTACAGATCCCAGACCCAGGGATGCCAAAATAAGGCCTCCACTTCAGCATAGGGATGCTGCTATAGCTGAAAAGATAGATCCTACGCCGAATAGCTTTTCTTTCATGGCACACCTCCAATACCCCATAGGGGTTTATTTTTTATTCTAGCATAACAAAGCACCATTTTCAATAAAAACATACTCATACCACCAGGGTATCCATAATGTTTTATTCTCTCTAAGAGTGGTAAAAGTATATTGAATAATAGTTTATCTGAAATTCAACACAAGGGATCGACGGGAATCAATGTATTGAAAGGAGATTAACTATGGAAAAAATCAGCTTTGACCTATTGAAGCAAATGATGGAGGAAGACCATAAGGGACTGGTCTCAATTTACATGCCCACATGGAGATATGGAAGTGAAGCTGGACAAAGCAGGATACAACTGAAGAATATTCTAAAGGAAGCTGAGGAAAGGCTTATCGAGATGGGCTTTGGAGGGAGAGAAGCAAGCGAGATCCTAAAACCCTGCACGATGCTTTTGGATGATGCTCTATTCTGGCAGAAACAGGACAAGACCTTGGCACTTTTCATCTCAGAAAATTCATTTAAGCACTACAAGCTGCCAATTGCTTCTGAGCAAACCCTGAGCGTATCCAACAGATATTACTTGCGACCACTCATTAAATACTTGTCGTCAGATACCAGGTTCAATGTTCTTACCCTCAGCCAGTCGGAAATAAAGCTATATAAAGCAGGCGCCTATGAGATTGAAAGGGTCGATGTACCTGAGATAGATGAGCTAGTTGAAAATTATATCCCGGCAAATGAGCTGCGCCAGGAAGCCACAAGTCCTAAGGGAGCAACAGGTGGTGCCACTTCCTACCTTCATGGCTACAATGAAATGAGCCAGACAGAAAAAAATGAGATATCCAAACATTTGAGAAGTATAGATAAAGAAGTATCGAGAGTTTTGAAGGATACCGGAGCACCTCTTCTGGTGTACTCGGTCGATTACATTTATCCTATGTATAGAGAAGTAAGCACTTATCCTCATCTGATGGAGGAGTCAATTAAGGGAAGCCCTGTAGGAGTCTCACCCCGGGATATACATGAAAAAGCACTGGAGATAGTTATACCCAGGTGTGAAGGCATGCTGGAAAGAGAAATTGAGAAATTCAACACCCTTAAGGGTACTGATTCTAAGCTGTCAAGCTGCGATGCAGCAGAGATCACAAGATTGGCATTGCACGGAAGAATAGAACGGCTGTTTGTCGCTGATGGCGTACAGCAATGGGGTTTTCTGGACAATGACACCGGCGAAATAGTAGTCGACAATAGCGAAGGCGAAAACCATATGGATATTCTGGATCGAGCCTTGCTGGCTGCCATGGAAAATGGTGGTAAGGTTTACGTTTTAGACAAAGAGAAGATGCCCGTACTTAAACCGGCAGCAGCGATCTTGAGATTCTGAAGAAATTAAACTGAAGGTGTGGTCCAAGGGGCTGCACCTTCATAAATGTTGACCATATAATTATTTGTAATTTTCAGCTGTGTTGGGGTATAGTTATATCGTGGGATAATTAGAAATATTAATATATAAGGAGGGCTATCATGGGATTGATCAAAGCAATCGGAAGTGCCATCGGAGGGTCTTTGGCTGACCAGTGGCTGGAGGTAATTGAACCTGATGACATGAGCGATAATACTGTTTTTACAAAGGGAGTCACAGTAAGGAAGGATGACAGGAGAGGCTCAAACAGAAAGGGAACCGAGGACGTAATATCTAACGGCTCCATGATACATGTTTACCCAAATCAATTCATGATGCTGGTGGATGGTGGAAAGGTAGTGGATTATACCGCCGAGGAGGGCTACTACAAGGTAGATGATTCATCGATGCCTTCATTGTTCAACGGAACATTTAAGGAAGCGCTACTTGAATCCTTCCAGAGGATAAAATTCGGTGGAGTTACGCCTTCAAAGCAAAAGGTTTTCTACATCAACCTACAGGAGATCAAGGGAATCAAATTTGGAACTCCCAACCCCTTGAACTATTTTGATGATTTCTATAATTCAGAGCTATTTTTAAGGACTCATGGAACCTACTCGATCAAGATAACCGATCCGCTATTGTTCTTTATGGAGGCCATTCCTAAGAACGAGGACAAGGTAGAGATCCAGGATATTAACGAGCAATACCTTTCAGAGTTCCTGGAAGCTCTCCAGGCAGCCATGAACCAGATGTCCGTTGACGGGATCAGGATATCCCACGTACCATCCAAAGGAAGGGAATTGAGTGCTTATATGGCTCAGATCCTCGATGAGGAATGGAAGAAGAACAGAGGTATGGAGATCCAGTCTGTAGGTATAGCAAGCATCTCCTACGACGACGAGTCCAAGGAGCTTATAAACATGAGAAACAAGGGAGCTATGCTTGGAGATCCCTCAGTCAGGGAAGGTTACGTACAAGGCTCAGTTGCAAGGGGTCTGGAGGCTGCAGGTTCGAATGAAGGAGGAGCCATGGGCGCATTCCTGGGAATGGGAGTAGGCATGCAGGGCGCAGGCTCGTTTATTGGAGCTGCAAGTCAATCCAACCAAAGACAGATGGAGGAGCAAGCTCAGAAGAACGAGCAAGCACAGCCCAAGAAAGCTAATGAGTGGTTCTGTACAGAATGTGGAGCCAAGAACAGCGGAAAATTCTGTTCAGAATGCGGAGCAAAAGGACCTGAGAAAAAAGCCTGCTCCAACTGTGGATATATTCCGGAAGGTGCAACACCAAAATTCTGTCCGGAGTGCGGCAATAAATTTTAGCTGCTGGAGGTAGAAAATGACAACCACAAGCTTTAAGTGTCTGAATTGTGGAGCAGGTATCCACTTCAATCCGGATCATGGGAAATTCAAATGTGAATACTGCCTCAGTGAATTCACAGAAGATCAGCTGAACAAGGGCTTTGTAGATGAAGCAGGAGATATGCCTGCTGAAGAGAAGGAGCACCTGATAAATTACCACTGCAACAGCTGCGGAGCAGACCTGGTAACCGATGATACTACCTCGGCTACCTTTTGCTACTATTGCCACAATCCGGTTATCCTTTCGGGAAAGCTGGAGGGGGAGTTCAAGCCTAAGAAGATCATACCTTTCAAAATCAGCAAAGACAGAGCTCAGGAGCTGTTTATGGAATGGGCTGGAAGGAAGAAATATGTTCCAAAGGACTTTACCAGTCAATCTCAGCTTGAAAAAATAACCGGGGTATATCTTCCCCACTGGAGAGTCGAGGCAAATGCATGGCTTGATTTCGTCGGCGAGGGAAGGGAAACTAGAGTCTGGCGAAATGGCAACACAGAATATACTGAGACTAAAAAATATGAGATAGTGCGTAAAGGAAATCTTGAGATAAATAACGCAGGAGCACTGGGCTTCGATAAGATCGATGCCAGGCTCTTAAATGGGATAGGACCATATGATGAGGAGGGTGCGATACCATTCTCTATGGGTTATCTTTCCGGCTTCTATGCCGAGCAGTATAACGTCCCAAGGGAAGACGTCGAGCCTATGGTAAGACAGGATCTGCAAAAGTATTTTGGATATATGCTTAGCGAAATCACTGCAGGATATCAGCAGGTTATTCCTCAGAAGAAGGAAATGGAGCTGAACCTCAAAAATTGGCATTTTTCGCTTCTGCCTGCATGGATACTGACCTATGGATACAAGGGGAAAACATATGTCTTCGCTGTAAACGGGCAGTCGGGAAAATCGTTCGGCGATCTGCCGCTCAGCGAGGGAAGGGTTTTCTCAACTGCAGGCTTGATTGCTGCAGTAGTATTCAGTGCCCTTGCAATAGGAGGGATGTTCCTATGGTAGCAAACAGAAGAATACTTTTACCATTCTTGATTCTTGCCCTTCTATTTTTTTCAAGCTTATCACTTGCAGCAGAAGCCGAAAGGCTTGTAGTCGACGACGCGATGCTGTTTTCGTCGTCAGAGGAATCTATGCTCGAGGAGACAGCTGCAGTTTTTTCAGACCAGTATGATATGGATATAGTTATAGTTACCACTGATAACGCTCAGGGAAAAAGTGCAAGAGAATACGCAGATGATTACTTCGATTACCAAGGCTATGGTAGAGGAGCTGATTATTCAGGGATACTATTTTTGATCGATATGGACAACAGGGAAGCATATATATCTACCTCAGGGGAAGGGATCAGGTACCTGACGGACGAAAGGATAGAAAGAATATTGGATGAAGTATTTGACTCCGGATTGACAGAGGGAGATTACTATGGAGCTGCATCCGGATTCCTGAGAAAGACGGAGGAGTATCTCCAGGCCGGTATACCCTCCGACCAACACACAGTTGAGGAAGGCAGCGAGGAAAACAAGTTAACTCTTGTTGAAGCTGCGTTGAGCTTTCTGGCATCACTGGGGATCGGAGGAGGCTTCTACGGATCTGTCAAGTCGGGGTACAGGATCAAGAATCCTCCAAATCCATTTTCATACAGGAACAACAGCATTGTAAATCTTGCCGACAAAGGAGACAGGCTGATAGATACGTCTGTTACCTCAAGAATAATACCAAGAACGCCCCCGCCAGGGTCAGGAGGTTCATCCTCCGGAAGGAGTACAGTCCACAGGTCCTCAAGCGGCAGGATGCATGGCGGAGGGGGAAGAAAATTTTAATGACAGAATGGAAGGAGAATACAATGAAGAACATCGTATCTGCAGAATGGCTTGTTGAAAATCTTAAAAAAGATGGAGTTGTAGTGCTTGACGTCAGATCTGAGCTTGGAAACCCTCACTATGGCTCTGATGCATATAAAGAAGGCCACATTGAAGGGGCTGTATATGTTTCGGTCGAGGATATTTTGACAGGTGAGGTGGCACAGCACGGAGGCAGACACCCTCTTCCTGATATGAACGAGTTTGCAGCGAATATCAACAAGCTTGGAGTTGACGATAAATCCAGCGTGATAGTCTATGATGACGGTGATTTGTCGATGGCAGGAAGGCTTTGGTGGATGCTTAAGCTCATTGGTAAAGAGGATGTGCGATTACTTGGCGGCGGGATCAAAAAATGGATCGAAAAGGGATATTCTGTATCCAAGACAGCAGCTCTTCCAAATCCTGGAGAAACCCTAACATTAAAAATAGACTCAAGCATAGAGGCTTCCATAGAAGAGGTCAAGGAAGCTCTCAAGGATCCAAAAGCATCTGTTATAGATTCTAGAACCAGGGAGCGATTCAGGGGAGATGTAGAGCCTATAGATAGGTTAGCAGGTCATATCCCGGGGGCTGTTAATTACCCCTGGACAGCTTTGACCGAAGGTGGAAGAGTGCCGGATATTGAAGAGCTCAAGGAACATTTCAAATCCTTGAAGGAATCTGAGCAGCTGATCGTGCATTGCGGATCCGGAATAACGGGTACTGTCAACATAATGTTTATGGAGGAGATAGGATTTCAACCAAAGCTGTATGTAGGAGGCTGGAGCGATTGGATATCCTATCCCGAGAATGAAGTAGCAACAGGTATGTGATAAAATACAATATATGTTTTCATGATACCCCATCCGGGGTATCATGAAAACATGTTCAACCGGTTGCACAAACGTGCATCAAACCCAAAACAAAGGAAGTGGATTTGTGAAGAAAAGAGAAAGCGGTATCTTATTAGGGATTTCATCACTTCCAGGGAAGTATGGTATAGGAGATTTTGGGAAGGAAGCCTATGATTTTGTAGACTTTCTAGAAAAGTCAGCTCAGCGGTACTGGCAGATACTTCCCTTGGGACCGACAGGCTATGGTGATTCACCATATCAGAGCTTCTCAGCCTTTGCTGGAAATCCATACTTTATTGACCTGGATGAGCTATTAAAGCTTGGATTACTGACAAAGTCCGATATTTACTCTGCAGGTTTTGCTGAGAACGGCAGGGTAGATTACAGTCATTTATATAAAGAGAAATACAGGCTTCTTAGGCTGGCATTCGAAAAAAGCAAGGGTTCTCTTGAAGGCGCTCTGGCTGGATTCTACGAGGAACACAGTTGGTGGCTCAGGGAATTTTCTGTTTTCATGGCAATAAAGGACAGTCAAGGCGGCAAGGGTTGGTCTGAATGGGATGAGGATCTTAAGCATGTCGACAGTCCTAAGGTGCTGGAATTTGAAAAAAGGGAGTCGGAAGGGATAAGCTTCTGGATTTTCACCCAATATTTTTTCCTGAAGCAGTGGCTGAAGCTAAAAAGCTATGCGAATGACAAGGGAATAAAGATTATTGGAGACCTGCCTATCTATGTTTCAGAGGACAGCTCCGACCTTTGGGCATACCCTGAGTACTTCAAGCTTGATGAGGAGCTTAAGCCAATTACTGTAGCCGGAGTACCTCCTGATTATTTTACAGCTAAGGGCCAGTTATGGGGGAATCCCATCTATGACTGGGACGCACTGGAAGAGTCAGGTTACGACTTTTGGATCAAAAGAATAAAACAAAGCATCCTGCTCTTTGACACCATAAGGATAGACCATTTCAGAGGCTTCGAGTCATTCTGGGAGGTTCCCAGCGGTGCGGAGGATGCGGTAAACGGTAAGTGGACCAAGGGACCTGGAATGAAGCTTTTCAATAGAATAGCTCAGGTATTTGGTGATGTCGATATAATAGCAGAGGATCTTGGGTTTCAGACCGAAGAGGTAGTAGATCTTATTAAGGCCACAGGATTTCCGGGTATGAAAATACTTCAGTTTGCCTTTGATCCGGAGGGAGACAATGACTACCTTCCGCACAATCATGACAGGAATTGCATAGTATATACAGGAACACACGACAACAAGACGGTAAGAGACTGGATAAAGACGGCACCAAAGGATTCAAGGGAATATGCAATCGAGTACCTGAAGCTGGATGATAATGACGAAGGCTACAACTGGGGCTTGATTAGGGGTGCCTGGGGTACGAATGCCTACCTTGCGATAGCTCAGATGCAAGACTTTCTTGATCTTGGCATGGAAGGAAGGATGAACGAACCGGCAACACTAGGGCAGAATTGGACCTGGAGAGTACAAAAGGAGCAGCTTACTGATAAGTTGGCGAAAAGGATATCCAGGCTTACCTGGATATATAGGAGGGGTAAGGATGATCAACCACGAGAATCTTAAGAAAAGGATCCACCTTTATTCTCAGACTACCTTCGGCTCAACCTTTGAGGAGCTGCTGGACACTGAAAAATATGTTGTGCTATCAAAAGCTTTAATGGAAAATGTACTTCCTTTATGGGAGGAGTCAAGGAGGTCACTTGGTGGAAAAAGGAGAGCCTTCTATCTTTCATCTGAATATCTTATGGGAAGGTTTCTTACCAATAACCTTATAAGCATGGGGGTCAAGGACGAGGTAGAAAAGCTTTTGGTTGAGATGGGCATAGAATATGATTTTATTGAGGAATCTGAGGAGGACCCTGCCCTGGGGAATGGAGGATTAGGAAGACTTGCAGCTTGTTTCCTGGACTCAGCTGCGACCCTGGGATACCCTCTTGACGGATATGGTATAAGATATGATTTTGGATTGTTCAAACAAAAGATCGTTAATAAGGAACAGGTTGAGGAAGCCGACAACTGGACAAAATATGGTGATCCCTGGGGAATCAGGAAGGTTAAGGAAACTGTTTTGGTCACCTTTAGAGGTGGTGAAATAAGAGCAGTTCCTTACGATTACCCTGTAATCGGGTACGGACATAAGATGATAAATAAACTGAGACTCTGGAAGGCTGAATCACTGGAGGAGTTTGATTTCAAGGCCTTCAACGACCAGAATTATGATCTTGCTGTAAAAGCTAAAAATGACGCAGAAAATATTGCTAAGGTACTTTATCCTAATGACTCCTATGAGGAAGGGAAGAAGCTGAGGCTTAAGCAACAGTATTTCTTTGTCTCAGCGTCTCTTCAGGACATCGTAAGAAGATATAAAAAGGAAAACAATAGTATTGAAGGCTTTGCAGACAAGCATGCAATCCAGCTTAACGATACTCACCCTGCAGTAGCCATACCCGAGCTCATGAGGATATTGACCAAGCTGGAGGGGATGGAGTGGCATGGAGCATGGAAGATTGTAAAGAATGTCTTTGGCTACACCAACCATACCCTTATGGCAGAGGCTCTGGAGCAGTGGCCGGTAAGGTATTACGAAGAGCTTATACCTCAGATATACGAGATAATCCAGCGAATAAACTATATGCTCCTCGAGGAGCTTGCCGGCTATGGAATAACCCATGATCAATTCCACAAGTATGAGATAATCCACAATGGCAATATAAGAATGGCATGGCTTTCAATTTATGGCTCAAAATCTGTAAATGGAGTTGCGAGGCTCCATACAGACTTGTTGATAAACCAGGAGCTAAGGGATTGGTACAGACTGTACCCATGGAAATTCAACAATAAGACCAACGGAATAACTCAAAGAAGATGGCTTCTACAGTCAAATCCTGAGCTTTCCCGTCTCATAAGTGAGCTTTTGGGAGGCGATGAATGGATTACAGATCTAGGAAAGCTCAAGAATCTTGAGAAATTCGCGTGGGATGAAGCTATTCTTGCGCGGTTCAGAGAGATCAAGCAGCTTAAGAAGTCACAGCTTATAGAGTATATCAGCCACACTGAAGGGATCGATCTAGACCCGGAATCCATATTCGACACTCAGATAAAAAGACTTCATGAGTACAAGCGACAGCTATTGAACGCACTCCACATAATCCATCTTTACTTCAGGATAAAGGATGCTCCGGAGTTTGATATCCACCCAAGAACCTTTATATTCGGAGCAAAGGCAGCTCCCGGATATGTAAGAGCTAAGGGGATCATAAAGCTTATCAACGATATCAAGGAGCTGGTAAATAACGATCCTGTAGTGAGCAAAAAAATAAAGGTAGTCTTCATACAAAATTACAGAGTATCCTGCGCCGAAAAGTTGTTTCCTGCAGCAGACGTATCAGAGCAGATTTCAACTGCCGGAAAAGAGGCCTCAGGGACAGGAAATATGAAATTCATGCTCAATGGTGCACCAACACTTGGCACCTATGATGGAGCAAATATTGAAATCGTAGAGGAAGCAGGAGAGGACAATAATTATATCTTTGGACTTCAAGTCGAAGATATAAAGGCTATGGGCGATACCTACGACCCCAAGTCTGTATACAACGACAACCCATTTCTTAAGCGAGCACTGGACTCGCTTGTAGATGGAACCTTCAGCGACGATTCTGGAGTTTACAGGGAGATATTCAATTCACTTTTGTACGGTGCAGACTGGCACAGGCCCGATAATTACTATGTGCTGAAGGATTTCGAAGAATACAGGCTTGCTCAGGAAAGAATTGACAATGATTACAGAAACAGTGTGGAATGGACTAGAAAATGCTGGTTGAATTTGGTAAATTCGGGTAAATTTAGTTCTGATAGGACAATTGAGGAATACTCAAAGGAAATATGGAGCATAGAAAAGGTATAGAATCCGAAGGGCTTTGCCCTTCGGTTTGTAAGTGGATTTAATAAGGGGAGATAATCCTCAATTAAATTATATTTTTTGGCTCATGCAACCGTATGCACAAAGAATAGGGGGAATGAAAATGAAAAAAAGATTTGCACTGGCATTTATCCTGGTTTTGGCAATGACCATAACAGCTTGTTCACCAAAGGCACCAGAGCCTGCACAGCCAGGTCCTGAGACTCCTGCAGTAGAAGGAAGCACTGCTACAATATCTGTACAGGCAGAATCAGGTTGGATGCCTTATTATGAAGCTGCTGTAGCAAGAGTATTGGAAAAGAATCCAGGAGCTACGATCAATCTAATTGAAACTGGATCCTTCGACCATCTTGATGTTCTTGATGCTACAGATGTTACAAATCCTGACGTAGCAGATGTTTTTGCTATTCCAGCTGACAGGATTTATGGCCTGTCCAACAATGAGGCTCTTGCAGCATTAACAGACGTAAAAGTGATGGCTGATAATATTGGCGGTTTTTCTGATTATGATGCAGGACTTGGAGGGAACCTTAAAGTAGACGGAGAATATCTTGCATTCCCGATGAATATCGAGACGTTGGTAACCTTCGTAAATACAGCTAATGCTGCATCAAAGGGCATAGACATAACCGGTTCTATAGAATTGACTGAGCTGGGATATACTGATATGCTGCTTCCGGCTTTTGATGCATGGTTTGGAGTTTCCTTTGCAAATGCAGCTGGGATCGAGCTCCTTGGACATGATGCACAAGGGAACCTCTACTCCGATTTTACTAAGGAATTCAGCGAATTGAACGATCAGCAAAAGGCAGTATTTACAGCTCTGTATGAGTATTGGAAAGAGCACTACACTAACGGAACACCGATGTGGGATGCAGATGCAGCCTGGGGCTACATGGACACTGAGTTTTCAACTGGCGGACAAACTGCACTCAGGATAGAGGGTCCATGGTCTACAGGAAGCCTATCGGCTCTTGCAGGCAACGGAGCTGATCTAGACATAATCCCAATAAATCAGATAACAGTTAAGGGCTATCCATTGGCACACTGGAAAGGCGGCTGGGGATTGGCAATAAACTCGAGAAATGAAGGCGACGCTGAAAAAATGGCTCTTGGAATGGCAATGATCGAAGAAATCGTAAATCCTGAATTTGCAGTAGATTTCTTCAAAGCAACCGGCAAGATACTTGAGAACGTTTCAGCAGACCAATACATGAACTCAGATCTTTCTGAGACAGATAAGAAGGTAATAGCTGCAGTCCTTGAGTCCTATGAGGCAGCTCCGGCTAGACCTTTGTTCACTGAGTGGGGTTCAGTATGGGATACCTGGAAAAATGGACTTCTTTCCTGGTCTGCAAACAATCCTCAAACAGTCGAGGATGCATATTCAGCTATGAAGGCATCGTTTGATGCCATGATGGCAAACTTCTAGGATAATAAACTTGGGAATAGGGAGAGATCCCTATTCCCATAACTTTAAATCAGGGATGTGTAGAAATGAAAAACAGGAGAGCCCTCGATCGGAGAGGCTTTTATATTATAGCTGGGATCTGCGCCCTATTAATACTTTTCAGTTCCCTTGAAGCCGTTACAAAGGTAAAGGACGTAAACATGTTCACTAAGTGGCACCAGGAGGCATACCCGGGGGAACAGGTAGCGACTTCGAATTTTTCGATATATCTTGTGGGGAGTATGGTCGAGTATTTTTTGAAAACGGCGTTTCCGGCTTCAATAGCGTTAACTGCATATTTTGCTATTGATAAATCCAAAGCATTTGGAGCGATGACGTTTGTTTGGCTTGTTATTTCATCAGGAGGAATCATATACCAAATACTTCAGCATGATTTCTACTCATTTTTCTATTACATAGGACTATTTCTTTATATTATACTTAATGTGAAGCTATATTCTATCGCTTTACAGGGTACCTACAATTCATCTGAGGGTGGTGATTGATTTGGGGAAGTTTAACAAATATCTGTATGATGAGATAGGCAGGGAATATAACAGAAGGAATCTCTATTTAGCAGAGCTGGCTGAAATAGACGAGCTGCTGGATAGCAAAGCCTCAGATAAACCCGAGCTCAGGAAAAGGAGAAGAGACCTGATTTCAGGTAGAGATAAGCATCCGTATATGATCCAGTTCAAGGAGTTTAAGAGGAAAGAAAAGGAATTCAAAAACCGCTTGAAAAATGAACTGAACTCATTTTCTGGGACATTTTCAGACAATCACGATAAAAATCAGAGTAGACTTAAACTGAGACTCTTTGCCAGTGAAATGTCCGCTGATTTTTATAAGGATCACATGGCTATAAGCTACGATGCTGAATTTGAATATAAGAAGGCTGAATTGGAAAGAAAACAACTTCCTGGGATCCTTGAGAATATAGGAAGAATAAAAACTGAGATTGGTGCATTGGAGACTCTTAAGTCTTCAGTAGACACCTCTCAGGAAGTCTTAAAAAAATCAGAGTTTCAATCCTTCAAGACATCTCAAAAGAAGGCAGTTGAAGATGAAATATCAAGGATCAAGCTGCTTAGAAAGGAAGGTACAATATCTAGAAAGGCTGAGGCCAATTCGATCCGTGAAGCTAAGCAACGCAACAGGAATTCAATAAAACTTAAGGAACTGGAAATCCCGACCACTGGGATAAGAGATCAGCTAAAAAGTAAAAATATTGAATTGAAAAATTTTACCAAGCAGAGTCTCAAGATCCTTAAAAGTGACATAGCAGATATAAGAAAGATAACCCCTGTGGAGGTTGAGAAAACTAAACCCATCGTTTCCTATGCTACAATCTTGCTGCCTGGCCTGGGCCAGGGCTTGAACGGTCAGCTTGGAAAGATGTTGGTAATGCTCCTTGGCTCGTTGTTCATATACTTGGTCGCAATACCCTATGCCCTAGGCTTCGGAAATTATCAGGGTGAAGGAATTGCAGGACTCATTAGCCTTGCAGAGGGCGGCGCAAGGATCGATAAATCTCTGATATTTATGATTGAAGGAGTCGTTTCGATATTTTTATTGCTTCTGGCTGTACTTGTATTGTATGTTTCCTTCTCTGACGTATACAAGGTAGAGGTTGGAAAGATAAAGGGAACAAGACCAAAGTCCTGGTTTGAAAACAAGAAGTCATTGCTGGAGGAGGGATTCCCATACGTATCCTCGATGCCGGCTATGATCATAATACTATTCATTGTACTTGTTCCAGTTATTACAACCTTCCTCCTGTCCTTTACTAACATGGACCCGCAGCATCAGTCTAAATTCAACTGGATAGGAATACAAAATTATAGACTTATAGCCTTGGGAGAGGGACTAGCTGGAAGCGTATTCTGGCTGATTCTGGTATGGACGCTGATCTGGACTCTTGCAGCAACCACCCTTGCTATACTCATAGGCTTCTTCATGGCTTTATTGGTAAACAACGAACGTATAAAGGGGAAGAGATTTTTCCGTACGATATATATCCTACCATGGGCTGTCCCGGCATTTATAACGATAATGTACTTCAGTATAATGACTGCACCAGGAGGCTCGATCACTGAAATACTATCAGGTATTTTTAACTCCAGGATTGAGATAAAAAACAACACTCTCCTAACAAGGACAGCCTTGATCCTTATACAGGGATGGTTGGGAAGTGCCTATGTATTCCTATTGACTACAGGAGTTCTTCAGTCCATACCCTCTGACTTATATGAAGCAGCAGAGATCGATGGAGCCACTGCCTGGGACAGGATAATCAGGATCACAGTACCTCTGGTTTTATTCCAGATATCACCTTTGCTGGTGACCCAGTACACGTTCAACTTCAATAATTTCAGTGTGATCTTCCTGTTTAATGAAGGAGGCCCCTTCAATCCGCAGCAATATGGAAATCTTGCAGGATCGTCAGACCTGTTGATTTCATACATCTATAAGCTGGCTATGATGAACCAGTATCAGGCCATCGGCGCAGCGATCACCATCTTTATATCCCTTGGTCTGATGGTTTTCGCGTATCTAGGATTTAGAAATTCTAAGGGTTTTAAGGAGGGAAGACTATGAAAAAGGATAAAATGTATCTCTCAGACAAGCCTCCACTGACTCCTCTTGGTAGAGTTGGCCTAGGTATGACCTATGCAGTGCTTGCAGCATGGGCAGCGGCGATAATATGGCCTTTGGTGCAAATGGTAATATCAGCCTTTAATGGCAAGCAGCAGCAGTATATCATGGCAAACACCAATTTTGAGTTTTCCACCAGGCACTTTGAGTATCTGTTTGAGGAAACGCTGTTCCTCACCTGGGTCAAAAATACCCTGTTCATAGCCGGTACAACAGCTGTGCTGACGCTGATAGTTGTATCCTTTACAGGCTACGCCTATTCGAGGTACAGGTTCAAGGGGAGAAGTGCATCTCTGATGGCAATCATGCTGATACAGACCATTCCAACCTTTGCAGGTATCACGGCCTACTTCACGATGCATTCCATTGCAGCTGCTATTGTTCCTCAGTTTACAAGACAGATGATGCTGATACTGATATACACCGGCGGCGGTATAGCCTCCAATACCTTTATACTTAAGGGCTATATCGATTCGGTCTCTACTGAGCTTGATGATGCCGCTAGAATCGACGGTTGCTCAAACTTTGACGTATATAGGCTTATAATCATGCCTATAGCTAAGCCGATGCTCACAATAATAGCTCTTTGGTCTTTTATTGGCCCTTTCATGGATTATCTTATGGCAAAGGTATTGCTCACAAATCCTCAATCCTATACCCTTGCTACAGGACTATTCACTCTGATCAGTGATTTCAGGACGATGAACCAGCCAGCCTTCGCTGCTGGTGGATTGCTCACTGCAATACCCATCGTTGCGTTGTTCATCGTTCTTCAAAAACAGCTGGTATCAGGCTTGACCAGCGGCTCAGTTAAAGGATAGGAGGAGAGGCCATGAAGGTAATTCTTAAGAATATTGGTAAAAAATACGAGGGAAGAGAAGAGTTTACTCTAAGGAATATAAACCTTGAAATAGATGACAGAGAATTTTGTGTAATTCTAGGTCCATCAGGCTGTGGAAAGACAACTCTTTTAAGGATGATAGCCGGTCTTAACTCCATCACGGAGGGAGACCTTATGTTCGACGACAGAAGGGTAAATACTGTTCCACCAAAGGATAGAGACATAGCGATGGTCTTTCAGTCCTATGCACTTTATCCGCACATGACGGTGTATGACAATATGGCGTTTTCTCTTGCGATGAGGAAGGAGAGCAGGAAGCTTGTTGATGAGAGAGTAAGGGAGGCGGCAGAGCTTCTTCAGATAGAAAACAACCTCTATGCCAAACCTGCGGATATATCAGGCGGACAAAGGCAGAGAGTAGCCTTGGGAAGGGCGATAGTTAGAAAACCCAAGGTCTTCCTCATGGATGAACCGCTTTCAAATCTTGATGCAAAGCTGAGAGAGCACATGAGAGTTGAGCTTGTAAGAATCCACAAACAGCTTGGAACAACGACGATATATGTTACCCATGATCAGACAGAGGCAATGACCATGGCAAACAAGATAATACTTCTTGACAAGGGTAAGGTTCAGCAGGTAGGAACGCCTGATGAATTTTACAACAAGCCTGCAAATATATTTGTGGCAAGGTTTATCGGATCACCAACAATGAATATCCTTGAAGGTGAATACAGAAATGGAAGGTTCATATCCGATAATAATACGATAAAACTGACTCCCTCTGAAGAGGACAGAGAAAGCCTTTCCGAGTTTGAGGGCAAGAAGATATCAATGGGCATAAGGCCTGAGAGATTTGTCAACGATGACACCTACGAGGATACCTTCAATGCTAAGGTCGACGTTATAGAGATGCTTGGAAAGGAAAAAACCATATTCGCAAAGCTTGAAGACGGAACTGATCTGGTGATATCTGTGCCAGGACATCACGAGTTCATTGAGGGTGAAAGCCACAGCTTCGGCTTTGATAAAAGTGCTATCCATTTCTTCGATTCTGAAACGGGAGTGCGGATCAATCCTTGATCCAGGGAGCAGGGGCCATGAAAGAAAATAAGAGGATAACGATTAGAGATGTAGCAAGAAAAGCCGGTGTTTCGCCATCCACTGTATCTCGTGTCATATCAGGTAATCCGAGGATCAGTAGAGATACAACTGAACGAGTCATGCAGTGCATGGAAAAAATGGGATACCATCCAAATGCAATCGCCAGGTCACTTGCAAATAGCAGTTCAAGTACAATTGGGCTCGTAATGCCGCAGGGACCAGGAGAAGCATTGTCGAATCCATTTTTTCCAGAGGCTCTGAGCGGTATAATCAGGACCTCGTCAGAGATGGGCTATGACATATTGCTGGTATCACATCATGGTGATGAGGATGGACAGGTCAACGCAATAAAAGGGATGATAAATGCCTCCAAGGTAGATGGGATAATCCTTATGTCAAGTAGAAAGGATGACAGATCAATAGAGTATCTGGCATCTATAGACTTTCCATATTCAGTCATAGGCTCACCGTATAACGGGCAAAAGAGCTTTAACCATGCTGATAATGATAATATTTTGGCAGCCTATGAGCTAACAAGCTATATGATAGCTAAGGGCTACAGAAGGCTTGTATTGCTATCCGGAGAAAAAGAACTTACAGTGACAAGGATGAGGATCCATGGCTTCAGAAAAGCCCTTGAAGAATCAGGCATCCCATACACTGACGACAGGGTGCTTGTGGGAAGATTTGATGAGGAGACAGGATATAACTTCGGAAAGTGGGCATCAGATCCAATCAACAGGATAGATGGTATCATCGCAACAGACGACGTGCTGGCATTTGGTGCTACGACAGCGCTTCTTGAAAGTGGTCTGAGGATCCCTGAGGATGTTGCAATATCAAGCTTTAATAACAGCGTACTGTCGAGAAGATGCAATATCCCCATAACGTCGATAGAAATCAATCCTGGAAAGCTGGGAGAGGAATCAGTTAAGCTTGTCATTGACTCGATATTGAATGGAACAATGGATAAAAGAATAATCGTGCCGTATCAGCTCCACAAACGTGCATCCACTGAGGGCTTCATTAAATAGTGCAGTATATTTATAATTTTCACACTTTATTTGACTCTGATACACGTTTTATATTGAAAGTAATGATTAAGCGTGTTAATATCTAATTATGGTATGCTATTTTATAATTTACTGTGGGGGATACTATGGATCACAAGCTGATGGAAGACAATTTAAGAAAAATTGAAGCGGTTGTGTCCAGCAAGATAGTAGTTGGTGAGGACAATCAGATCGACGAGGTCCACATTGTTTCAAACGGGCACAGAGGTGCCAAACAGATCGCCAGAGATATACAGTCCGTTCTTCTTGCTACATATGACGTAGATATTGACCACAAGAAAATAAGCATAGCCCAGATCCCGGATGAAATGGTCCAAAGGAACAGCTGCCGGGTCAAGCTTAACGGAGTATCCCAGGATACCTTCGGAACCAAGGCGACAGTAAGGGTCAATCTATCCAAGAAGGAAGACGAATACGTCCACTCCAGGACAGGTGTAAATACCGTGCGGAATGTTGACAGGATGCTCGTTGAGAGCACTCTTGCTGCTGTACAGGATGCATGTGGGTATGAGGATATCTTTATCTTCGAGGATGTCAGACAGATTCAGATTTCCGGAGGGACTGTGGTGATCGTATGTGTAACTGGCATCTGGAATGATACTGAGCAAAGGCTTTCAGGCTCCTGCGTAGTCAAGAATGATTATCATGGAGCTGTTGTAAAGGCGACCCTTGATGCGGTCAACAGGTTTTTGACAAAGTAGTGATCAATGCCGGCTAATTTTTTGGTTTTAACGAGCGGAGCGAATATAGCATGCTGAACTAGCGGACAGCAGAGTACTCTAAGAGGAGGCTATATTCGATGAAAAAAGTTATCGGTGCGTTCATGAGCATTCTAGCATTGGTTTTGGCAGCAGGCGCAAACTATTCACTGATCTAACTACACATGAAGCATAAAACTAGCCGGCATTATCTATATAAGGAGCGATAGACATGGGGATCAATACTAAAACCAAAGTATACCTCGGATTCCTAGTGGCTTTGGCGTTAACATTGTACATATATCTTGCTCTCAACTACAGCCTGGGACCGGTCGGTCTTCTGGCTTTTTGGTCTGTTCTTGCAATTGTTGTTGAATCTCTTTTAATTCCACTCCCCAACAATACAATTGGAGTTTCCGTTGGCTATGCAATTAACATTGCTACTATAATCATTGGAGGTCCTCTTCTGGCAACAACAGTAGCAGGACTAGGTTTCCTTTGCAGAGCTCCTAAGATTGCAGGGAGAGGCTATGTCCATGTCCTGAATTTGCCACCGCATAAATCTTTATTCAATGTATCTCAGAGTATAATAGTTACCGCACTAATGAGTTTGATATATATTCTTATAGGTGGTCAAATCGGTTCGTTTAGCTTGATTCCAACAATCGTTATCCTTTTAGTTGGAGTAGTGCTGAATACTTCATTGATCTCAGGGTTTCTGTCGATTTCTTCCTCGACTCATTTTATTAATACATGGATAGGAAATATACGTGGGACTTTCCCAAGCTCGGTAGCCGTGGGAACTATGGGCATCATAATAGCCCTTGCGTTTATTGGATACGGTTATGGTGCCGTTATTCTGTTTTTTGGTCCTCTACTATTGGCAAGGTACTCCTTTAAGCTATATATAGAGATGAGGAATCTCTACCTTTCAACCATTCAGGCATTGAATAAGACAGTCGAGGCCAAGGATCCATACACAAGCGGCCACGCAAACAGAGTTGAAAAATTCGCAGTAGAGCTGGCAGAGGCATATCATCTGCCATTTGAAAGCGTTCAAAATATAAAGACGGCTTCAATACTTCATGATATAGGGAAAATCGGTATAAACGACAGCATACTGAATAAGGCTACGAGGCTGTCGCAGGAAGAATTCCATGAGATAATGAGGCATCCAAGCATAGGTGCGGATATAATCAGCAAGGTAGACTTCCTTAAGGACATTACGACGATCGTCAAGCATCATCACGAAAGATTTGACGGAAAGGGGTATCCGGACGGCCTGCATGGAGAAGAGATACCGATAGAGGCTGCTATATTGACGATAGCGGATTCCTATGATGCAATGACCTCCGACAGACCATACAGAAAAGCGCTGACTCAGGAAGAGGCTTTTGAGGAACTGAAGAAAAATGCAGGAACACAGTTCCATCCACAGCTGGTAGAAACATTCATTTCAATAATGAATCATTAGGTGAGCTTATGTTTCTGGAGCCTTCAGTTATATCAATTACCTTGGCAAAGCTTAGGGGCGGCAAAATAAAAAATCTGGAGAAAGTAAGCATAAAGGGTTACTGGATGTTCATACTTGCAGCGATTCTACAGGGAGCGCTCTCATTCGGAAAACTTTATAAGCTCCCACTGGTAGAGCGTCTTACAGGTGAATGGCTAGTGTACGTCATGCTTGCAACATACACAGTAATGCTTATTACAGTTATAATCAACTATGAGAAAAGCTACATGAAGCTATTTTTCGTAGGTCTTTTGCTCAACATGGCAGTCATTATTTGGAATGACGGCAAAATGCCTGTATCCATCGATGGAATACAAGGAATTGGCCAGGAAACCGTGCTGCCAGATCGGGAAGTGGATATCAAGCACGTGGCTGCAGATGAGGATACAAAGCTCGTGTGGTTGGCTGACATCATTCTTATCCCAAAGCCCTATCCGTTGCCTAAAGTAATCAGCATAGGAGACATATTTATCATGGGTGGAGTGTTTCTCTTTTTTCAAAAGGAAATGCTGGCATCAAAACGTGGTTGACAATCCCAAGCACTTCCTGTATAGGTTGAAGTGGTTGGGATATTTTTTGGAGGTGGATCATGCAAACTAAGGCAGTAGTATTGGGAACCAATTATTTTATAGGGCTTACCATCATTAGGTCATTGGGCTATGAGGGGGTAAAGACCATCGCAGTGGATTACCTTGATGAGGATCTGTATGGCTCCAGGTCAAAGTATCTTGATGCTCATTATATGGCACCAAGCTTTAGAGAGGATCCTCAGGGATATATCGCTAAGCTTATCGAGATCGCATCAAAGGAGGATACAAAGCCGATTCTTTTCCCTAGTGCCGATCCATATGCCGAGTTCATGGACGAACATCTTGACATACTCAAAGAACACTTCCTGATTCCCATGAAAGAGCAAGGCCTCTGGTCGAGGGTTATGAAAAAGGAGAGTCTTTTCCATCTAGCAATTGAGCATGGTATGCCCGTACCTGAGACAATAGAAGCACCTGACCCAAACCTGGGAGACAGGGTCGAGGCAGAGCTTGGTTATCCCTGTATAGTTAAGCCTGTGAATTCACCTGCTTTTGTTGCAAAGTTCAGAAGAAAGGTACTATATTGCAATAATCGTGATGAGCTTTTGGATGCGGTGGAAAGAGCGGATAATGAGGGACTTAAGGTCATCGTTCAAAGAATAATCCCAGGCTTTGATGACCATATGTATACCTTTGACTTTCATGTAGATCAAAAAGGGAAGATATCACATTGGGTTACCTGCAGGAAGCTGAGACAATGGCCTATAAACTTCGGTGCTTCAGTTTATACTGAGCAAAAGTACGTCCCTGAGCTTGCTGAGCTTGGGATCCCATTCATTGAGAAAATTGGATACAGAGGCTTTGGTGAAATAGAGTTTAAAAAGGATGAAAAAACAGGTAAGTTTTATATGATAGAAATAAATACAAGGACTACTACTCTGAATTATCTTCTATACAAAGCAGGTATTAATTTCCCATATGTCTGCTACAGAGACATGATCGGAGACCCACTCCAGGACAAAGCTGTAAAGGAAGATACAGGCTATGTGTTCCAGTATCTGTTTGAAGATATCCTGGCTTGCAGAGAGTATATTAGAAAGGGACAGCTTACTGCAGGTGAGATCCTTAAATCACTGTTCAGAAGAAAAGCACCTGCCATATGGAGTCTGGATGACCCCATGCCTGCATTTAGCTATATGTGGACAATTTTTGGAAAGACGGCCAAGAGACTGCTTCGATAGGAGGAATATATGAGACTCAACACGCTCCTTGAAGGAATTAAAATATTGGATACAAGAGATACAATCGATTCTGATGCCAAGGGTGTGGCATACCACTCAAAGAGAGTGCAGGAGGGATATATATACGTAGCTATAAAAGGATACAAGACTGACGGTCACCTTTATATCAGCGAAGCATTTGACAAGGGTGCCGTCGCAGCAATCGTTGAAGAATTTTCAGATATTCCAATACCCCAGATAAAGGTTGCAAATACTAGAGTTGCTTTATCAAGACTTGGTGCAAACCTGTATGGTCACCCATCGAAATCCATCAGGACCATTGGAGTAACTGCGACGAACGGAAAGACGACCACTACCTTTATCCTGGACAGGATATTCGAGCTGGCAGGCTTTAAATCTGGCGTAATTGGAAGCGTTCTTAACAAAACGGGAGGAAGGATAGAAACTGCAGAGCTTACAACACCTGAAAGTCTTGATCTCCAGGGTTTATTCTTTGAAATGAGGGAAAACTGCATCACAAGGGTATCCATGGAGGTATCCTCATCAGCCCTCGAGCTTTACAGGACTAACGACATTGACTTTGACATAGTGTCCTTTGCCAACTTCAGCAGGGAGCATATCGACCAGCATGGGAGCTTTGAAAGGTACTGGGAGGTTAAATCCAGCCTTATTAGAAATGCAAAGGATTCAGCTATAGCAGTTTTGAATGTTGATGATGAAAGGATAGCAAGTCTTAGAGAACAGACTAATGCCAGAATAGTGACTTACTCGATATCCGGAGAAAATGGTGATATCCTGTGCCGAAATGTAAGGCTGATAAAGGGCAGGGCTAACTATCAGGTCGTGATAAAAAAGGATATTGAACTTGGGGAATTCATTATAAAAAAAGGAGACTTCAATGTAAGTCTTGGGATACCCGGATACCATTCAGTAGAGAATGCCATGGCTGCTACTGTAATAGCATTGGCAGATGGGATCCCAATAAACATAATTACCGCAGCATTGAGAAGCTTCAAGGGAGTTGAACGGCGTTTTGAATTTATATTCGAGGATGACTTCATAATAGTTGACGACCACTTTGCAAATGTCAAGAATATAAACAGCACTCTGGGTACACTTGCGGATATGGATAAGAACAAGCTTCATATCGTATATGCCATAAGAGGCAACAGAGGAATAACAGTTAACAGAGAAAATGCGGAAGCTTTGGTGTACTGGAAGGACAAGCTAGGGATAAACGATCTTGTTGCCACAAGGAGCATAGGATCAGTTGGATGGAAGGATGAAGTAGTACCTGAGGAAGAAAAGGTCTTCAGAGAAGTGATAGGGAAGACGGATCTTGAGTTGAAGGTTTTTGATACCCTTAAGGAGGCTATAGGGGAAGTCCTTAAGAGAGTGGAGAGAAACGACATAGTTCTTTTAGCTGGCTGCCAGGGAATGGATCGTGGAGCAAGGGTCGCCTTTGACTTTATAGCCGGAATGCGTCCTGAGATCGACATGAAAAAGCTGTATTCACCTCTTGAGAGAAGGGTGTCGGAGCACATGGACCAACTGTAAAAAATTGTTTAGAAATTCACTCTGTTATGTTAAACTTATGTTGTGTATGATCAACTCGGTTGGATCGACTCATGGGATCAAAATGAAGAATTGAGGAGGAAGTGTTTTGGATCTTAAGTCTAAAATCAGGGAAATAGAAGATTTTCCAATAAAGGGAGTAAGCTTTAAGGATATCACCACTCTTACCAGGGATAAGGATGCCTTCAACCATGCTGTTTCTAGCATGATCGATGATCTGAAGGACAAGAAAGTAGATTATATCGTAGGGCCTGAGGCCAGAGGATTCCTTTTCGGCGCAGCAGTTGCATATGGCTTGGGAGTAGGGTTCATCCCCATAAGAAAGCCAGGGAAGCTTCCCGGTGAAACTACAAGCTTTGAGTACGAGCTTGAATATGGTACAAACACCCTTGAGATCCATACCGAATCAATAAAGAAGGGTGACAGGATCGCAATCGTAGATGACCTTTTGGCAACAGCAGGTACAGTAATGGCTGCAACTAAACTGATCGAGTCTCTTGGCGGAGATGTAGTCGCATTGGAGTTCGTTATTGAGCTTACCTTCTTGGGAGGAAGAGAAAAACTGGGAAGCTATCACGTCAACTCATTGGTCAAATACGACTGATCGAATAAGACTGAAAGCAAATCATTTTGGAGGGATAAACTATGTGTGGTATAGTTGGTTACTTAGGAACCGGAAATGCTCAGAACATCATACTCGACGGCTTGTCAAAGCTTGAGTACAGAGGCTATGACTCTGCAGGGATTTCCATTATTGAGAGCGGGAAAATGAAGATCAGGAAACTTTCGGGCAGACTTGGAGTTCTGGCAGGAAGCCTGGAAAATGATCCAATAAATGGAACTATTGGTATGGGACATACAAGGTGGGCGACTCATGGTGCTCCAACCGATGACAATGCCCATCCTCATACGAATGAAAAGGGTACTATAGCTGTAATACACAACGGTATAATAGAGAACTACAGGCCTATAAAGGATGAGCTTCTTGCTTTGGGCTATAAATTCAAATCAGAAACTGACACAGAGGTCATTGCACATCTCTTGGATCACTATTATGAAGGAGATCTTCTCCAGGCTGTTTTTAAAACTGAGGCTAGACTCAGAGGAGCATATGCACTGGTAGTAATGTGTGAGAGCAGCCCTGATGAGATAATTGCTATCAGACATGAGAGCCCAATAATACTTGGTGTAGGCGAGGGTGAAAACTTCATAGCATCTGATATACCCGCAATACTTAAGTATACAAATAAGGTAGTTTATATTGAAAATAAGGACATAGTAAGACTTACCCGATCCGGATATGAGATCTATGGTGAGGACAGAAACAGGATCGGCAGAAAGGTAAGAACTATAGAGTGGGATCTTGAATCAGCAACCAAGGAAGGCTATGAGCACTTTATGCTGAAGGAAATTTATCAGCAGCCTTCGGTCATAGCAGAGACAATAAACAGAAGACTTGATGAGAACGGAAGATTGTTCCTCGAAAATATTGAAATCGATAAGGAAACCATAAAACAGATCAACAAGATATATGTAGTTGGCTGTGGTACAGCCTACCATGCAGGGCTGGTTGGAAGATATCTTTTGCAGGAATTCCTGAAGGTAGATACCCAGGCAGAGATAGCTTCTGAATTCAGATATTCAGAGCACTACATTGACGATAAGACCTTGGTCGTTATTGTAAGTCAATCTGGCGAAACGATGGATACCATCGGTGCATTAAAAGCCGCGAAGGCAAAGGGTGCCAGGATACTATCGATAACAAATGTCGTCGGAAGCTCCATCGCTAGAGAATCAGATGACATATTCTATACATGGGCAGGACCAGAAATAGCTGTAGCATCTACAAAGGCTTACACTACTCAGCTCACAGCTTTCTATATACTGGCTCTTTACTTTGGGGAGCTTAAGGGCACCCTTGAAGATAAATGCTATGATGAGATCCTAGCCGAGTTGAAGACTCTTCCCGGCAAGGTGGAGGCTTCCCTTACAGCTTTTGCTGAAAAGGCAAAAACAGCTGCTCAGGAGATAAAGAACAGCAAGTCGATATTCTATCTAGGCAGAGGACTTGATTACTATACAGCTCTTGAGGGAGCATTGAAGCTGAAGGAAATATCCTATATCCATACGGAGGCATTTCCTGCAGGTGAGCTTAAGCATGGCACCATAGCTCTTATCGAGGAGGGGACTCCGGTAATTGCTGTTGCCACACAGCAGGGCATATATGAAAAAATGGTTTCCAACATCAAGGAGGTAAAGGCCAGAGGAGCTGTAGTTACAGGAATTACTAGGAAAAGGAATACAGATCTTTCAGAGGTTGCTGATACAGTGATTTATCTTGAGGAGAGCTTCAACATATTCATGCCTCTGTTGTCAGTCGTTTATCCGCAGATGTTGGCATATTATACTTCACTCGCTAAGGGAAATGATGTTGACAAGCCGAGAAATTTGGCAAAATCTGTCACTGTTGAATAGCAAAAAAGCCGCCTAGGCGGCTTTTTTTAATTACTTCACTTTTGAAACGATAAGATTAAACATTAATCACTTATCAAAAAAATTATAGACTTCCTTTGCTGAGTATCAAATTCATATAAGCGATGACGTTTCTCTTCTCATCCTCGCTTAATCGTCCATATGCATCCAGAAGCATTTTCTCATCTGAACCCAGATACTGAGGGGTCTTTTCTCTTACAACATCAGCGGAAGGAGCTTCCATGGGGAGGCTTCCTGTAAGCATCCAGTCGATATTGATCTCCAGTACCTTTTTAAGGAGCATTAGGGTATTGGCTGATGGAGCGAACTTGTCATTTTCCAGATCACTCAGGTTTCCTGTTGATAGACCGGTGAGATCCCTAACCTCAATTAGAGATAATTTCTTTGCTTTTCTTGCAGATCTGATCCTTTGCCCTATGGTGGACACTTTAACACCTCCAAATTTTTCTGACATCAGAGAATTGTAGCCATTTCATATTGACAGTATCTGACATCTGAGATATCCTATAGCTAGGAATGTTAATCATATTAAGCCCATTCTACCATATAGATCAACAAAAAGAGAATAAAAATTCTTTTTAGGGATGTGATTTTGATGAAAAGGAGAAAGCTGACCCCATTTGGAGAAAAGGTCAAACAGAAGCTTGTTGAGGTGAATATGACCCAGAAGAAATTGGCAGAAGCACTGGGTACCTCAGAGGTATATTTAAGCATGATACTTTATGGAGAAAGGTCAGGCAAAAAGTATATACCCGGCATCAATCAAATTTTAGAGCTGTAGCAGGATTGGTCTTCGTTCATTAGCGTGTCGGAGACCATCGTTATTTAATAATGCTCTTGCATGATTAATACCGTCAGTGGTAATATAAGTGTGACTATTTATTAAGAGGAGCATCAATCATGAATAAAAGAAAATCAATTTTAGTTTCACTGGTATTAGCAGTAATATTACTGGTATCAGGATGTGGTCTTGGAAAGGCTGAGGAGAAATTCCCTTCCCAGGATATCAATGGGATCATCCAATGGGGTGCAGGCGGAGGTACGGACATTATTTCCAGATCATTGACGCCTTATGTAGAGGCTCAGCTTGGAAAGACGATCATTCTACAAAACAAGACAGGTGCAACCGGTGCAATAGCTGCTCAGTATGTATATGACCAGCCTGCGGACGGGTACACTCTTCTTTATGGTGCAGAGAATCCTCAACTTTACGGGGTAATGGATATATCTAAACTAAGCTATGATGATTTTGAGCCAATAATCGTTATCGGCAGAGAGACTGCAGTGGTTGTAACTACTGATAGCTCAGGGATCGATTCTCTTGATCAACTCCTCCAGAATGCGTCTGATTCACCTGGGTCAATAAAGCTTGGCACCACTGGTCCTGGGGGACTGCCCTATGTCGTCGCAGCTCTTTTTAATGCCGTTGATAAGGCGGAATTCAACCAAATACCATTTGATGGAGACGGCCCTGTAGTCACTGCCCTCCTTGGGGGACATGTTGATGTAACAGTTACTAAGCTTTCTACGGTCAAGGATCTGGCTTCTGCAGGAGAGGTAAAGATCCTGGGAAGCATATCCGAAGAACCGATAATCGGTTTTGAGGAAATACCTACAATTACCAGCACCCGACCTGAGTACTCAAAATATCTTCCATGGGGACCATTTTATGGAGTTTATGCAAGAAAGGATACATCGCCTGAGGTAGTGGATATTCTTAAGAGTGCTTACCTCAAGGGATTTCAAAATGAAGAGTTCCAGGATTTCCTATCAGAGAGTGCCATAACACCTATGGGGATTTCGGGCGATGAAGCCAGAGATTTTCTGGAAAACTGGAAAAAGGTATCATCCTGGCTGTTATACGATGCAGGAGGAGCTAAAATATCACCTGAGGAGCTTGGCATAGAAAGAGTAAATCCATAGGCTGTGATAATAATGAGAAAATCAGAACAAAGGAAATATACTCTGATCATTTTTGCCCTTGGGCTTTTCAGCCTTGGGGCTTTTTGCCTTTCATTGATCATGTTCTTAAAAGACCCATCGATAGCTTCTGCAGGAGCATTGCCGCTTGGAGTATCAACATTGATGGTGATGATCAGCATACTACTATATACGAAGCGTTTGGAAAAAGAAAACAACCTCACGATGGATCCTAGGGTTCCACTGGTAATAATAGGTTTATCAGTATATATACTATTGACTTATCTTATAGGTTTTTATCCTTCGACTGCGATTTTTGCCGTCTATTCAGTCATCGTGCTTGGAGAGAAGCCATCCATAGGGATGCTGCTTTATTCATCAGGGCTTGTATTGGTGCTATGGATTCTTTTTGGGACCATATTCAGAGTCACATTACCTTAGGGAGTTGATATTATGCTTGAAGGTCTGACAGGATTATTGATACCAATATCAGATCCTTTTTTAATATTTCTCATAGCGGCAGGGACCTTTGCAGGTATATATGTTGGAGCCATCCCAGGCCTATCGGTTACTATGGCGGTCTCACTGCTTATCTCCTTCACATTCTCGTGGGATATGTTCAGCGCTATGGCGTTGATGACTGGAGTATTTGCCGGAGGAGTTTATGGAGGCTCAAGGTCTGCAATATTATTGAATATACCGGGTGCGCCTGCTGCCATAGCTACATCCTTCGATGGTTATCCATTGGCTAAGCTTGGCCTGGCGGGTGAGGCCATCGGTACTGCGACAATTCAGTCATTTCTTGGAGGTATGATAGGATTGTTGATCATGGTTTTCGCAACACCTCTCATGTCTCAGATAGCTTTGGCCTTTGCTCCCAGAGACTACTTCCTGATTGCCTCGATGGGGCTTCTTCTTATTGGAAGTCTAGGAGGCAAGACTCCTTCAAAGGGTATACTGATGGGCTTGATGGGAGTTATCCTGGGAATGATAGGTATGGACCCATTCACAGGTGAGGGAAGGTTTACCTTTGGTTCTCTGGCGCTTATGGGTGGAATCGACTATGTGGTAGCCATGATAGGACTTTTTGGAGTTTCAGAGGCCATAAGTCAGATAGAGCTAATAGGAAAACCAATCATCAGGCAAAAGTTAGACAGGATAATACCTCTGTGGAGTGAAACGTTACGCCACATTCCATTGTCTCTAAGAGCTTCAGCGATAGGAGCATTCATAGGAGCGCTTCCTGGAGCAGGTGGAGATATTGCAGCATTACTTGCATATGACCATGCTAGAAGAACGGTCAAGAGTCCTATGAGACCTTTTGGTGAGGGAACTATAGAGGGCGTCATTGCTCCCGAAGCGGCAAATAATGCTGCCGTTGGGGGAGCATTCATACCGATGTTGACGCTGGGAATACCGGGAGACAGTGTTACTGCCGTTATCCTTGGAGCTCTATTCATCCATGGCTTAAGGCCTGGTCCATTGATGATGTCTGAAAAACCTGAAGTATTCTGGTTTTTTGTGTCAGCTCTTTTTCTGAGCAATATTTTCATGCTGGTATTTGGGCTGATGGGAGTCCGGATATTTTCACGTATAGTTGAGATTCCAAAGCAGTGGATAATCCCGACAATACTAATACTTTCGATGATAGGTGCCTACGCAATCAGAGGCAGGTATCTGGACCTGGTTTTGGTAATAATCTTTGGAGTAGTTGGTTATGGCATAAAGCTTAACGGTTATCCGACTGGACCAGTAATACTTGGCATGATCCTTGGGCCAATGATCGACAGCAACTTTCGAAGGGCTGCACTTTCTGCCGGATCCTTGAAAGGTGTTCTATTTGAAATAATCTCTAATCCCATAAGTCTGACCCTATTTGCTGTGATAGCTCTACTATTATTATCAGGTATTCGGCTTAGGAAGCGAATTTAATGCATGAAAAGTCATAGTTCGTGACAAATCTACCTGTGTTTTATTATGATCCTGATAAAAATCGTTGCAAATGCTTATACGTAAAGAGGATGTCAAACAATAAAGGGATAATGTTCGTTAAAACATAGATAAATAGAAATTTAACGATATATCTATTGCACCTAAAAAAGTTACATGCTATAATCGACTTGTTGTTTGAACCTATATAAATTTCATGGAGGGTGAAGGATGAAGAAAATTATTTCATTGTTATTAGTACTTATGCTGAGCATTGGCTTGCTTGCAGGTTGTACTCCAGCAGCACCAGCAGCACCGGAAACACCAGCAGAGACTCCTGCAGAAACTCCAGCTGAAGAACCAGCTGTAGAGGGAACTATCGTAAAGCTTGGACTTGGACATGTTATATCTATAGCAAAATCCAAGGACAAAGGGACAGATGCTAACGGAAATGCAGTCAACGCAGGAGCACAAGCAGACGTAACCATTGCATCAGTAGGATTCGATGCTGACGGTAAGGTTGCAAGCGTATACATCGATGTTGCTCAAACAAAGGTTGCATTCGATGAGAACATGGTAGTAACTTCAGACAAAACTGCTGAAGTAAAGAGTAAAAAAGATCTTGGAGCTGACTATGGAATGGTTAAGGCTTCAGGTATCGGCAAAGAGTGGTTCGAGCAAATAGCAGCTCTTGAAGACTGGATGGTTGGCAAGACTGTAGAAGAGATCAAGGGTATGAAGATGGCAGAAGGCAAAACTACTGAAGAGGACCTGGTATCGTCAGTTACTATTTCTGTAGACAGCTACATCGCAGCAGTTGAGCAGGCTTGGAATGAGTCCATTGAAGTTGCTGGCGGAGAAACCGTGGGCCTTGGTATCAAAACATCTATAGCAAAGTCTAAGGACGCTGGAAAAGATGCAAATGGAAATGCAGTTACAGCTCAGGCTCAGGTTGATACTATAATTTCAGCTGCAGCATTTGACGCTGAAGGTAAGGTTGCAGGAGCAATAATCGATACTGCACAGGTAAAAATTCCATTCGACGCTGAAGGTAAAGTTACAGCTGATAAAGCTGGCGAGTTCAAGACAAAGAATGAGCTTAAGGATGAGTATGGAATGATAAAAGCTTCCTCAATAGGCAAAGAGTGGTATGAGCAGGCAAGAGCACTTGCTGATTGGATGGCTGGAAAGTCAATCGATGAGATCAAAGGAATGGAGCTTGCAGAAGGCAAAACAACTGTAGAAGATCTTATATCCTCAGTTACAGTTGGAGTTGAAGACTACCTGTTGGTAGTAGAAGAGGCAGCATCCACAGCAAAATAGTTGATTTCGACTCCCTCGAAAGAGGGAGTTTTTATTTGCCTGAAAATCCGGTTTTTGGTATGATGTTCTGGGGTGATAATTTGAAAAAAACAATAACAATAATAATTCTGCTCTCAATTATAGCTACAACTGTCTCAGGCTGTGGACTTAAAGTAGAGTACGAAAAATACACAGATACGTTCTTCGATTCCTTCGACACTATTACTCAGATAGTCGGGTATGCCAAGACGGAGGAAGAATTCAAACAGTACACTGCAATTATGCATGACAGAATGCTTGAGCTTCACAAGCTATATGACAAGTACAATAATTACGAGGGTATCAACAATATCAAGACAATAAATGATATGGCAGGTAAAGAACCCGTCGTTGTTGAGAAAGAGCTTCTCGACCTGATAGTCTTCTCTAAAGAGATGTATGAGAAAACAAGTCATAGGACAAATATAGCATTTGGAGCAGTATTGTCGATTTGGTCTGAATACAGAAATGAGGCGGAGGCGGACCCATTTAATGCAAAAATACCTCCAATGGATGTACTTGAAGAGGCAAAGAAGCATACCGATATCGACAAGGTGATTGTGGATGTAGAAAATAGCACGATATTTCTTGAAGATCCAAGGATGTCTCTTGATGTGGGAGCTGTGGCTAAGGGCTTTGCAGCTGAAATAGTGACACGCGAAGCCAAGGAAGCGGGCTTTGAATCCTTCATAATGAGCGCAGGAGGAAATATTCGGGCAGTCGGCAAGCCATTGGATGGAGAGAGAGACAGATGGGGCGTAGGTATCCAGAATCCTGATAAGGATGTATTTGGAGACGGTTCTAACACCCTTGAAACGATTTTCGTAAACGATGCATCAGTGGTAAGCTCAGGAGATTATCAACGATACTATATGGTTGGGGATCAAAGAATTCACCATATCATTGATCCGGAAACACTTATGCCTGCGACAAATTATAGGGCTGTAAACGTTGTGATAGAGGATTCAGGACTTGCTGACTTTTATTCCACTGAAGTATTCCTTCTTCCATACGAGCAAAGCAGAGCCTTGGTTGAGTCGGTAGAAGGCCTGGAAGCTATATGGGTCTTCGCAAACGGGAGGATCGAAATGACTGACGGATTTCAAAGCATTGCTCTAAGTCATGGTGCAAGTGCGGTTGACAAGTAGTGTAGACGGGGAGGTATGGTCATGGAAAAGACTTTTGTCATGATTAAACCAGACGGAGTGGAGCGAGGGCTGGTTGGAGAGATAATTTCAAGAATTGAAAATAAAGGACTTAAGCTGCAGCAGCTTAAGCTGGTCAAGGTATCACCTGATATCCTTGAAAACCACTACATGGAGCATAGGAATAAACCATTTTTTCAGACACTTGTAGATTCCATGAAGGATAAACCTGTTTTAGCTATGATAATAGAGGGCGAAAGCTCTATAAAGCTTATGAGGTTAATGGTAGGGGACAAAGACCCATTGTGCGCACTTCCGGGGACAATTAGAGGGGATTATGCCTTTGAGACCACAAAAAATCTGATCCATGCGTCAGATTCAAAAGAATCAGCAGAAAGAGAAATTAAAATTTGGTTTGGAGATAAGCTATGATAAAAAAGACAATTGGGATAATTGGGGGCATGGGACCCCTTGCTACAGTAAAGCTGTTCGAAAGAATAGTCACAAATTCCGGTGCGGCTGCCGACCAGGAGCATCCGAGGGTACTGATAGACAACAATACAAATATTCCCGACAGGACTAGTTTTATACTTGGCAGAGGTGAAGATCCTGTACCGGAGCTTACAAAAAGTGCAGTTGGACTTGAAAAAATGGGTGCAGATTTTCTTATAATGCCGTGCAATACAGCACATTTCTTTTTGGAAGAAATTTCGAAAGTGATCAAAATTCCATTTATCGATATGCTGGAGGAAACACTTTTGAAAGCCTCGGAGACAGTGTTAGACGGAAGGATCGGACTTCTTGCAACTGACGGTACTTTACAGTCGGGAATATATGATAAGAGGGCTGCCGATCATGGACTTAAATTGATCCATCCTGAACCTGAGGATCAAGTAAAGGTAATGAAATTCATTTATGGGATCAAAAGTGGAAATTTAGGTGGCCACTCCGAAGACTTTAAGGAAGTAGTCAATAAGATGGCAGATAATGGCTTGAAGGCTGTTATACTTGGCTGCACAGAGCTTTCAGTCGCTATTGACTACCTTGAGCTTGATAATAGGATCACTTATCTCGATCCTCTTACAATTATTGCTAGGAGGGCATTATTTGAATCTGGCTGTGAGACAAAATAGAATGATGGGTATCTATATGACGAGGTGATTTGCCATGCGAAAATGGCTTTCTGCAATTCTTATAATAACTGGACTGGCCTTGATAATTTCTCCTCTAATTACAGAAAAAATGGTGGAGCAGCAGATCGAAAAGACCAGCAAGGTAATTGAGAGCATAACTGCCGAGGAGATCGAACTCAATAAACAAATGAAAGCAGAGTATGATTACTCTGCCATAACTGACGTGTCAGCCATAACTGCTGCAGTTGCAGTGGCACAGTTTGAGGATCCAAATATCGTAGGTCTGCTTAAGATTCCTGAGCTTGGCATCGATCTTCCAATATTGAATGGAGTATCTGATGCTAATTTGATGGCGGGAGCAGGAACGATGGTCCCGGACCTGGTCATGGGCGAGGGTAACTTTTCTCTGGCTTCTCATTATATGAAGGATCCAAAGCTCTTATTTGGAAACCTGTTGAATGCACAGCCTGAGATGTCTGTGAAGATAACGGATAAAAGATATATTTATGAATATAAGATCTACGAAACAGTCCTTGTGCCTGAAACAGCGTTATATATGCTGGACCAGGAAAGGGCAGAGCTAAGAGGCAAGCCGATCATATCACTTATGACCTGTTACTATACATCAAAGAACGGAAAGAGATTTTTTGCACTTGGTGAACTGGTTGACACCTATGAATACTCAGAAGATAAATTTTAGCCGCTATAAACGAGCGGCTTTTAAAATACATTAAAGGGGAATGATAATATGGATATAAATAAAAAAAGATACCAACACAGATATAATATGGATGAACTAAAAGAAATGACGATCGAAATGATAAACAGAAGAGGCGTAGCATTGGAGGATATCGCGGATATAGTTTACGACCTGCAGAAGAATTACTATGAGGACCTCACTAAAGAAAAGTGTCTCGAGAACATACATGCAGTTCTAAGGAAAAGGGAAATCATACATGCCATAATTACAGGCATTGCTATAGATGAGCTGACTGAGAAAAAACTTTTACCGGAGCCACTGCAATCAATTGTTGAAGCTGATGAGGGGCTTTACGGAATAGATGAAATACTGCCATTATCAATAGTAAATGTATATGGAAGTATTGGACTTACTAATTTTGGATATCTTGATAAAGAAAAGATAGGCATTATCAAGGAGCTTGATACGAAGAAGGGAGAAGCAGTCCATACCTTTTTGGACGATATAGTAGCTGCTATTGCTGCAGCTGCAGCCAGTAGAATTGCACATTCTGAATAAAAACACCGGAGCCTGTGGCTCCGGTGTTTTTATAGGGAAATAGTGTACTTGATTTATTTTGCAGCTTTTTCCTTAGCAAAGAAATCCTTTGTAAGCTTAAATACTGTACCACTTAACAACAGAACACCTATCAAGTTTGGAATCGCCATCAAACCATTGAGAGTGTCGGCAAGTGCCCATAGGTCTTCTAGTCCGCCTATAGCTCCGATTACTACGAATGGTATCCAGATCAATCTGTAAGGAGTTATGACCTTAGGGCCAAACACGTACTCAGCACATCTCTCACCGTAATATTCCCAACCGATTATTGTTGAATAAGCAAACAATACTATGCCTATTGATACGATATATCCACCAACTCCTGGAATCCCTTCATTAAATGCAGCAGTTGTAAGTGCTGCACCTGTTAGACCTGAACTCCACTGACTTGATACCATGATAGCTAGCGCAGTTATAGAACAAATTACTATTGTATCAGCAAAAACCTCGAATACTCCCCAGAGACCTTGTCTTACCGGGTGATCGGTAGTTGCAGCAGCGTGAGCTATTGGAGCACTACCAAGACCTGCTTCGTTTGTGAATACTCCACGGGCAACCCCATATCTGATCGATTTTGCTATAGTTGCTCCAGCAAATCCTCCAACGGCTGCAGTTCCTGTGAATGCGTTTCCGAATATCAGAGCAAAAGCTGCTGGAATATGAGATGCATTTGCAAAGATGATAAATAATCCACCAACTATATAGATAGCTGCCATAAATGGAACAAGTTTCTCAGTAAAAGCACCGATTCTCTTAATACCACCAATGATAACGGCTGCAGTTATTACAGCAAGAGTTACACCAGTTATCCATGGATTGATACTGAAGGTTGCTTGTAATGAAGCGGCAACTGAGTTTGACTGAACCATATTACCGATACCAAATGCAGCCAAAGCTCCAAATACTGCAAAGATTACTGCAAGCCACTTCATCTTAAGACCTTTTTCGATGTAGTACATCGGACCGCCGACGAAACGGCCGTCTGGAGTCTTTTCTCTGAAGTTAACAGCCAGTACGACCTCTGCAAATTTAGTTGTCATACCTACTACTGCTGCCATCCACATCCAGAATACTGCTCCTGGTCCACCAAGTGCGATAGCAGTTGCAACCCCTGCAATATTACCAGTTCCTACTGTAGCAGCAAGAGCTGTTGCTACTGCCTGGAATGCAGTTACTTCACCTTCACCACGTGATTCCTTTGAGAACATCTTAAGGAAAGTGTTCCTAAGGATATAACCAATTTTTGTAACAGAGAAAAATTTAGTACTAATAGATAGATAAAGACCAGTTCCGACAATCAGGAACAATATCGGGGGACCCCAAACGATATTGTTTATTGCGCTGTTGATTGACATTAGAAAATCCATAAATTCCCTCCTTTTAATATTGTTTTTCAAGTTCACGCGTTAATTCAAACCCTGGTGAAGGTTCAAATCTTCGGTATAGTATCGTTTTCCCACTAAACGTACCAACCTAACATGATTTTAGCAAAATTAATACAGCTTTACAACAACTAAGTTAATCGAAAATTCCCAATTTATAGAACATTGACATACCATTAACAAATAAAAGTGTAATAAAATTTCCATAAATATACAATTGAATTTTTATAATGTTGGTAAATAGGTATTTTGTGAAATGACATCGAGAAAAGGTTTTCCTATTAAATCAAAAAAATGTTCCAAAAATTTAAAAATTAATTTATAGAATAACAATAAAATGGTAACTTATTCTTGGTGGTCTTTTCCTTATGATAACCTTATCCATCAAGAATGAAGCTTTATGGTATAATTAGTATAATAAACGACAGGAGGTCCATATGGATAAGAAATACTACAGCGTCAAAGCCGGGAGAATGCCTGGGATATATGAAACATGGGAAAAATGCAGGGAGCAGGTGATAGGCTATCCAGGAGCTGAATATAAAAAGTTTTCCACTCTGGAGGAGGCTGAGGAATTCCTAGGCAGAAAATCATTAAAAATGGATATGGATATAGAAGGACTGAGCGAAGGTGAGGCCTCTGTATATGTCGACGGCAGCTTTGATCTCGGATCAAGTACTTACAGCTATGGCGTCGTTATTTTGACGAAGGATGATACCTATGAACTAAGCGGAAGGGAAGTAGATCCTGAAATGGCATTGATGCGGAATGTTTCGGGAGAGCTGAAGGGTGCAATGAAGGCCATGGAATGGGCTCTTGAGAACAAGATAGAAACCCTTTACCTGCACTATGATTACACTGGTATCGAGCGCTGGGCAAAGGGTGACTGGAAGACCAATAAAGATGGAACTAAGGCATATAAAGCTTATTTTGACAGCATTAAAAATAAACTCAGGGTCGAATTCATAAAGGTCAAGGCTCATTCAGGTAATAAATACAATGAAGAAGCAGATAAATTGGCTAAGGAAGCTATGCTAGTTACTCAACCTTTTCATAATTGACATTGTTTCTTTGAAGAAGGAGTATTGCATAGTCGTCTACCCGGTAATCGTTTTTGTAATATATATTCTTTATTCCTGCCTGGATCAGTGCCTTAGTACAGTTAAGACAAGGGAAGTGAGTCACATATGCTGAGCAGTTCTTTACGGAGATACCCTCCTTGGCACAATATAGGAGAGCATTCATTTCAGCGTGTATCGTTGCAATACAATGTCCGTCTCTCATTGTATGGCCTACGTCGTCACAATGGGGATTCCCTGATACTGAACCATTGTAACCTGTGGACACTATCCTGTTGCTGTCATTGACCAGTACACATCCGACCCAGGCCCTGTCACAGGTCGACCTGGTAGCGACCAGCTCCGTTATCTGCATGAAGTACTCCTTCCAATCCTTTCTCTTACTCATATTTTTCCTCCCGTTGAATTTTGATCGATCAATTTACGATGATATCTTCTTTATCAATATTATAGCATAGCTGAAACAATGAGAAATGAAATATTCTGGGTATAATAAAACGGTAATGAGAATACAAAAAGGAGGAGACAAAAATGTTCCAGGAATTCAAAAAGTTTGCGATGCGGGGTAATGTCATCGATTTGGCAGTAGGTGTTGTTATCGGTGGTGCCTTTGGAAAGATAGTAGCATCACTGGTTGCAGATATCATTATGCCGCTTGTTGGCCTTGTGGTCGGCGGTATGGACTTTGCAGGGAAGTTCGTAAGTCTTGACGGGAATACTTATCCAACTATTGCAGCGGCGCAGGAAGCAGGAGCAGCAACGCTTAATTATGGTTTATTTATAATGGCAATCATTGATTTTCTGATAATCGCTTTTTCGATTTTTATGGTCGTGAGAGCCATAAACAAGATGAAAAAGCCGGAGGAGCCCGTTGCTGAAGAGCCAACCACTAAAGAATGTCCATTCTGCAAATCACAGGTTGCTATTGCTGCTACAAGATGTCCACACTGCACATCAGAGCTGGTGTAAATAAGGAAGTGATTTAGATGTATGGCCTGGTTCTTGAAGGTGGTGGAGCTAAGGGTAGCTACCATGTAGGTGTATACAAGGCTCTCCTTGAGGAAGGCATACCTATAGGAGGAGTCGCCGGAACCTCGATCGGTGCCCTGAATGGAGCTATGATAGTTCAGGGAGACTTTGAAATTTGTCTGAAGCTTTGGGAGAGCATCAGCTATTCCAAAATCATCGGAGCAAATTACGATGAGATCGAAAGGCTTACTAGGTTAAGGCTTGGCAGAGAAGAACTTGCGGTGCTGGCTCAGAAGCTTAAGCTTCTGATTACTGACAAGGGCTTTGATATCTCGCCTTTCAAGCGTATGCTGGATAAATATGTAGATGAGGACAAAATTAGGTCTTCAGCAATGGATTTTGGGTTGGTGACCTTCAATCTGTCTGATCTTAGACCCGTTCAGATGTTCAAGGAGCAGATACCCTATGGAGAGATGAAGAATTATCTCCTTGCATCGTCCTATTTACCTGTTTTTAGATTTGAGAGACTCAATGGAAAGCTGTACCTTGACGGAGGAATATACGACAATCTTCCATTCAGGATGCTCCTCGGGAAAGGCTACGATAAGCTTGTTATTGTCAGAACCCATATGGATGCAAGGACACGGGAAATACTACCCAACGGATTAGAAGCAATCATAATTGAACCTTCAGAGGACATAGGCCGGACCTTCAATTACGAAAAGGGAATGGTAAGGCATAACATCGAGCTTGGATATTTCGATGCCTTAAGGCAGCTGAGGGGGCTTAAAGGGTCCAGGTTCTATTTCGAGCCTAAGGGTGAGAGGTACTATTTTGAGCTGTTATCCCATCTGAACGAGGATTCCATTAAGGATATCTCTGAGCTCCTCGGGTTCCAAGGAAGGGCAAACCTAAGATCTCTATTTGAAGAAATACTTCCTAAGCTTGGGAAAATGTTGGATCTCGGACAGGATAGCAACTATGAGGATCTGGCGATCGGTCTCATCGAAAGGTCGATGCATGAGGCGGGAATGGAGAGATTCAGGATATATCATTTCGACGAGGTGATCGGATCAAAGTCTCTGGATATAGTGCCATTCAGGGGAAAAGATAATAACAGGCTGTCGAAATTAAAGGAACGATTGGAGAATATCAGCCCCTTCAATAGAGAGGAGCTTCTGCTTCGGCTGTCAGATATTATGTTCAGAAAATGAGCAACATGGAGGGAATAAGGTGGATATCAATAAGTTGGCTTTAAAGGTGCAAAACAGATCTCCCAAACCTATGGATGTAAAGGGCAGGTTTGCAGTTTTGATACCGTTGATCAATAGAAATGGGACTTGGGAGATCATTTATGAACTCCGTTCAAAAAACATTACCCAACCTGGGGAGGTATCCTTTCCGGGAGGAAGGGTTGAACAAGGAGAAAGCTTCAAGCAGACTGCCATAAGAGAAACACTTGAAGAGCTTAGGATAGACAGAGAAAACATTAATCTTATAGGTGAGCTTGATTTTTTAGTATCCTACGCCAATTTTACCATCCACTGCTTTCTAGGAATAATAATGGATGTAGACTTTGAAAACATAGAACCAAATCCGGACGAGGTGGACCATATATTCACTGTGCCTGTAAGTTTTTTTACAGAGAATGAGCCGCTGGTCCATGAGCTGTCCTTGAAAACTGAGGACAGCGACACCTTTCCATATCATCTGATACCAAATGGAAGGGACTATAATTTCCGAGTGGGCAAGCACAGAATATTGTTTTATGAGTATGGGGATTACACGATTTGGGGCTACACCGCAAGGATGACCCACCAATTGGCTGAGATAATAAGGGGTTTAGAATGAAAAAACGAGGGGCTTTAGAGCTCCTCGTTTTTCAAATGCTTCAATGAAAAGGTCATTAGTACAGCTGCAATGGCAAATGACGTGAAATCAGCAATCGGACCTGCCATCCATACACCACTGAGCCCGAATAGCTTAGGCAGTATAAGCAATGCTGGAATAAGAATCAAAACCTGCCTTGAAAGACTTAAGAGCATTGACTGTCTCGGTTTGCCCGTCGCCTGGAAGTACGCGCTGCTCACTATCTGAAAACCAATGAAAGGGAATGCCATAAGCAAAGTCCTCATACCTGGAACAGCTATCGACATTAGCTGGCCAGACGCACCCTGTTCACCTACAAAGGCCTTGATTATGATATCTGGGAATAACTGCACGATTACGAATCCAAGCGTAGTGATCGTAGTGGCTGCTATGGCAGCATATTTGAATGTGATCTTCACCCTGTCATATTTCTTTGCTCCGTAGTTATATCCCATGATTGGCTGCGATCCCTGGTTAATTCCAAATATTGGCATAGCTATCATCATGCTCACAGAGTTGATCACTCCCATACTGGATGTAGCCATATCACCTCCATATGTCTGGAGATTATTGTTGTATAAAGCAGTTACCATACTGGCTGCTATCTGCATACTAAAGGGTGCCACTCCATTCGCGACTATCTTTTTAATGATTTTTAGATTTGGTACAAGGTACTTTTTCTTGAAGGATAATATACTTTTGCCTGTAAGGAAATATCTTAAGACCCAAATGGCCGAAACAGCCTGAGAGATTATGGTCGCAAGTGCAGCTCCCCTGACCCCCATATTAAACACGAAAATGAAGATAGGATCCAGGACCATATTCAAAAATGCTCCTATCAACATCGTAAACATTGCTATCTTGGGATTACCTTCACCCCTTATGAAGTTATTCATTCCAAAGCCGATAGCATTAAGAGGCGCACCAATTAGTATGACCTGCAGATATTCCTTCGCATAACCAATATTAGAGCTGCTCGCTCCAAATAGCTTCAGCAAAGGCTCAAGTAGAACTGTACCTGCTGCACCTAAAAATATTCCTACCAGAGCGAGCATGGTCAGCGAATTTGCTGCGATCCTGTCAGCTTCCTCCTTCTTGCCCTCTCCCAATCTTATGGATACCAGTGTATTGCCTCCAATACCTATAAGCATAGCGAATGCCATCAGCACGAGCATTATCGGCATGCCTATATAGATTCCACCTATAGCAACACTATCTACTCCACGGCCTATGAAGATCCTGTCCACTATATTATAAAGGGCGTTAACCAACATACCTACAATTGCCGGCACTGAGAACCTTAGAAGTAGACTTGGTATTGGCTCAATTCCAAGCCTTTCTGCTCTTTTTTCATCTCTTTTCATTATTTCACATCCTTAGAATAACTAAATATGATTATACTACAACATAGGATTTTGGCAACTTAATCCTTCCCAGGCTGCCGTATCAAGATAATGGTTTTCAATAGTGTTCAGGAAAGCTATACTATTATCAGGAGGTGTACACATGTCTAAGAACAGGGATTTTGTTATCCGATCACATGAAAGAAGCGTTAAGTACGGTATAGATTCCAGGCAAAGGACCAGTAAGAAAATGTTGGATGAGAGAGAGTTCGATACCCTTATAAAATCCAAACAGGAGCTAGTTGCTGTTGCTGAGCCGTTCGTTAATCAGCTTTACACCTTTGTAAAGGACTCGCAATTCTTAGTTATCCTTACTGACGAAGAAGGCTGTATCCTCAATGTTATCGGAAACGAGGAAATGCTTCAGAAAGCACACTCGACCTATCTGCTTCCGGGAGCATATATGGGAGAGGAATATATAGGCACGAATGGAATGGGGACGTCAATAATCGAAGGGTATCCGTTACAGATAACAGGAGAAGAGCACATTCTGGAAATACTGAAGGGCTGGACCTGCTCCGGGGCTCCCATAAGAGATCCCGAAGGAATAATTACAGGCTGCATAGATCTTACAGGAAATATTGAACTTGTAAACTCACACACTCTTGGAATGGTAGCAGCAGCTGCCACAGCAATAGAAAAAATGCTGAGCCTTAAGAGATACTCTGATATGATAGAAGCTGACAATATGTACATAGAAGGGATAATCAATTCGCTCCCTTCAGCAATTTTTACAACTGATCTTCATGGCAGGATAAGGCATTTCAATGAGTTTTCCTATGGAATGCTAGGCTATGGAAGAGAGGAGTTCCTTAACATAGACTGTTCCAGGCTGATACATGGCTGGCCGAAGATAGTTGAAAGGATATCAAAAAAGGAGAGTATCCTCCAGGAAGATGTAGAGGTAAGCCTTAAGGCAAACAAAAATGAAGTAAATTTAAGTGCCTATCCGATATTTGGACCAGATGGCAATACAAAGGAGATCGTTTTCGTCCTTAAAGATGTCAAAAAGATGAGAAGACTTGCCAATAAGGTGACGGGATCTCTTGCAATATACACATTCGATAAGATAATCGGGAAATCTCCAGCCTTCATGCAGACTGTCGCCTTCGCCAAAAAGATTGCGGATTCAAAATCCACTATCTTGATTATGGGGGAGAGCGGGACCGGGAAGGAGGTCTTTGCACAATCGATCCAGAATTACAGCAACCGAAGGGATGAGCCCTTTGTAGCTCTGAATTGCGGAGCTATACCAAAAAACCTCATTGAATCAGAGCTTTTCGGCTATGTGGGAGGAGCTTTTACCGGGGCGAAGTCGGAGGGTCACCCTGGCAAATTCGAGATAGCTGATGGAGGAACGCTTTTTCTAGATGAGATAGGAGAGATGCCGTATGAACTCCAGACAAGACTTCTTAGAGTCATCGAGGAAGGGAATGTAAGGCGTATAGGAGGCAATCGTGAGATCCCAGTCGACATCAGGATAATAGCTGCTACAAATAAGAATCTCAAGGGAGAGGTGGAAAAAGGTAACTTCAGGAAGGATCTTTACTATAGATTGAATGTATTGCCTCTCAGGCTGCCGGCACTGCGTGAGAGGAGGGAGGACATACCTCTTTTGATCGATTATTTCATGGAGAGAAAGTCCAAAAGACTAAACAAAAAGAAGGTAAATATCCCTGCATCGTTCATGGATAGGCTTATAAACTATGATTGGCCGGGCAACATCAGGGAGCTTGAGAATTTTGTCGAGCTAATAATAAATACTGAATCCATCCCAGGTGAAATAAACCCCGAGGCTCCTGTCAGATCTGCTGTAAGTGAACCCAATAAAGTTCTTTCACTTGCAGAGGTTGAAGAACTCCACATCAGGAGCACTCTTGAGGAAGTATCATATAATATTTCCAGAAGTGCAGAGCTTCTGGGAATAAGCAGGAACACCTTGTACAGGAAGCTTGAACTATATAGAATAGACGTACCAAAATAGGACAGTGCTCCAAAAATGAGCACTGTCCTGCTTCTTTTATTGCTCAAATATGGCACATATTTCAAATTGAAGATACTATCCACTTTACCTTTGTCCTGTAATTAAGCAAAATAGAGCTATCCAGCAATTTCATATTTTGTTCAAAGTTGGCACTAATCTTGCATAAGTATATCGTACAATATTTGATAGGAGGTTTGCATATGTACGGTTACAATGGAAAGATACTAAGAGTTAACCTGACAGAAGGAACCCTAAAGACTGAGAACCTTGATATGGATATGGCCAGAAAGTTCCTTGGAGGAAGAGGACTTGGAACAAAGCTTATGATGGATGAGGTGGATCCAAAGGTTGATCCCTTCAGCCCTGAAAACAAGCTGTTCATTGTCTCAGGACCCATGACGGGAAATCCTGTTGCTACGGGTGGAAGGTACATGGTCGTCACAAAGTCACCGCTCTCAGGAACTATTGCGTCCTCTAATTCCGGAGGGAAATGGGGAGCAGAGATGAAATTTGCCGGCTGGGACGTAATAGCCTTTGAGGGCAAATCAGAGAATCCTGTTTATCTAAGCATAGAAGATGATAAGGTAGAACTGTTGCCTGCTGACGAGCTTTGGGGGACTACCGTATCATCAACGACAAAGAAGCTTGAGGAAAGGCATGCAAAGGGTGCTAAGGTACTTACCATAGGCCCAGCGGGAGAAAATCTCTCGCTTATAGCAGCGGTCATGAATGATGAGGACAGAGCGGCCGGGCGTTCTGGCGTTGGAGCAGTTATGGGATCAAAGAACCTTAAGGCTATCGTTGTAAAAGGCTCAGGAGCACCTGACGTTCCCGACCAGGACAAAATCAAAGAGCTCAACAAAAAACAACTCGCTAAGATAAAGGAAAATGGAGTCACAGGACAGGGTCTGCCTACATACGGAACAGCAGTTCTTGTGAATATACTAAATGAACTGGGGAGCTTGCCTACCGACAACTTCCAGAAATCAGTATTCGATGGAGCAGAGGAGATAAGTGGAGAAACTTTGGCAGAAAAATACCTGGTCAAGAGAACTGCTTGCTACAGGTGTCCGATCGGGTGCGGAAGATACGTCAAAGTTGGCGATTGGGAAGGTGGAGGTCCTGAGTATGAGACTCTATGGTCCTTTGGAGCTACCTGTGGAATCAGCGACATGGAATCCGTGATAATGGCAAACTACTGGTGTAATGAGATGGGACTGGACACCATATCAGCAGGTGCTACTATAGCTGCAGCTATGGAGCTTTATCAAAGAGGATATATCAAGGATGAGGATCTCGATGGTGTAAGTCTTCAGTTTGGAAATATAACCGACATAGCTGAATGGACCAGAAGAATGGGCTATGGCCAGGGACTAGGCGCTAAGATGGCTCAAGGCTCCTACAGGCTTACTGAAAGCTATGGAGTGCCAGAGATTTCAATGTCCGTCAAGAAGCTTGAGATGCCTGCTTATGATCCCAGAGGAATAATGGGTATAGGTCTGAACTATGCAACCAGCAACAGAGGAGGCTGTCATGTAAGAGGCTATACAATATCTCCAGAGATATTGGGTCTGCCTGAGCAGCTTGACAGATTTGAAGCCGATGGGAAGCCTGGCTGGGTAAAGGTGTTCCAGGACCTTACTGCAGCAATAGACTCACTTGGGGTATGCCTGTTCACATCCTTTGCACTTGGTGCTGATGATTATGCTGAAATGTGCAATGCAATCTGTGGAACTGAATATACAGGTGCAGAGATCCTTAAGATAGGCGAAAGGGTATACAATATAGAAAGACAATTCAACATGATGGCAGGCCTGACACCGGCTGACGATACTCTTCCAAAGAGACTGCTGGAGGACGGGATCCCTGAAGGTCCTTCTAAAGGACATGTGAATAGACTTGCCGAGATGCTTCCGGTTTATTACTCTAAGCGAGGTTGGGGTAATGACGGTATCCCAACTAAGGAAAAGCTAGAGGAATTGGGATTGTAATGATAAAAATTGAAGTCAGGTACTTTGCAACTCTTCGTAAGGATGGGGTGAAAAAAGAGATTCTAAGAGCCGATGAGGACACAACGGCTGAAGAACTGATAAGGAATTTGGATATCTCCATGGACGATATTGCCATATTGCTTGTAAACGGAGTCAGGAGTGAACCTGAAACAGTACTGAAGGAGGGAGACGTTATCTCCCTGTTTCCTCCTGTTGGAGGAGGTTGATCTGCTGATCAAAAACATCCAGACTGGTTGAGTATAACCAGTTCTGGATGTTTTTCATTTTCTATTAATTATTACAGGTAATATTGTTATAATATACATAACGATTGGAGGTGCATTGGAATTGAGTGATGGATATATATTGGCTCTGGATCAGGGCACAACAAGCTCAAGAGCAATTCTATTTGACCATAGGGGTAATGTAGTTTCAGCTGCTCAAAAGGACTTCAGACAGATTTATCCAAGGGCCGGGTGGGTCGAGCATGATCCTCTTGAAATTTGGGCTACCCAGTCAGGAGTAATTAAGGAGGTTGTAGAGAAAGCCTCTGTAAAACCTGATGATCTTAAAGCCATAGGGATCACAAACCAAAGGGAAACTACCGTAGTGTGGGACAAGAACACTGGGACACCGGTTTATAACGCTATAGTTTGGCAATGCAGAAGGACCGCTGGCATATGCCAGAGGATGAAGGATGAAGGCTTGGGCGAATATATTTCAGAGAATACCGGCCTGATCATCGATGCTTATTTTTCAGCAACTAAGATCAAATGGATACTTGACAACGTTGATGGAGCGAGAGAGAAAGCTGCAAGAGGAGACCTTCTATTTGGAACTATAGATACCTGGCTGATCTGGAAGCTGACCGCAGGAAAGATCCACGCTACTGATTATTCAAATGCCTCAAGGACAATGCTTTATAACATCAAGTCCCTGGAATGGGATGAAAAGATCCTTAAGTATCTTGACATTCCTAAGACTATGCTCCCGGATGTATTGCCTTCTTCAGGGATCTTTGGATATACGGAAGAAAAGGATTTTGGAGGCAGTGTTCCTATTTCAGGCGCTGCGGGTGACCAACAGGCGGCTTTGTTTGGACAGACCTGCTTTGAACCGGGTGAAGCGAAGAATACCTATGGGACAGGCTGCTTTATGCTTATGAATACAGGAGACAGAATGATCAGATCAAAAAATGGTCTGCTGACGACGATAGCCTGGGGTCTGAACGGCAGCATAACCTACGCACTTGAGGGCAGTATATTCGTTGCAGGCGCTGTAGTTCAATGGCTTAGGGATGAGATGAAGCTTATAAGGACAGCTGCAGAATCAGAGATGTTGGCTTCCTCGGTGCCGAACGCAAACGGAGTGTATGTAGTCCCTGCCTTTGTAGGCCTGGGAGCCCCATACTGGGATATGTATGCCAGGGGGACTATTGTGGGAATAACGAGAGGCTCTAAGGCAGAGCATATAATAAGGGCATCCCTTGAATCCATAGCTTACCAGACTAAGGAAGTTCTGGATTCAATGGAAGAGGATTCAGGGATATCTCTTAAGGCATTGAAGGTTGATGGGGGTGCAGTCGCCAATAACTTCCTGATGCAGTTTCAGGCAGACATATTGAATACTCAGGTAGAGAGGCCTTCAGTAACTGAAACTACAGCCTTGGGAGTAGCATATTTGGCAGGGCTGGCTGTGGGCTTTTGGCAGAGCAAAGAAGAGATAATTGGGAACAGGATATTGGATAGAGTATTCAAATCCGATATGGATACTTCCTTAAGGGAGAAACTGTACAAAGGATGGAAGAGAGCTGTGGAGAGATCCAGAAGCTGGGAACCTGAGGAGGATTAAATGATAGACGGAATAATACTGGCATCCGGATTTTCCAAACGAATGGGGAAAAACAAGCTTTTGCTGTCACTGGGATCTGATACTGTTGTTGAGAAGGTTATACTTGCTGCAAAGGCTTCAGGGCTTGGTAGAATAATCCTTGTATGCAGAGATGAAAGATTGATGGAGATAGGGAGAAACCTTGGCGTAACGCCGATCATGAACAAGAATGCCATACTCGGTCAGGCTGAAAGCGTTAAGCTTGGAGTTGCGGCCTCTGATGCTGACGGCTACCTTTTTCTCGCGGCTGATCAGCCATATATAACCCCTGGATTTCTTGATCTTTTGATAGAAAAGCATATTCAAACGGGGAAGGGAATAATTGCGCCCGTATTAAGAGACAAGATAAAAATGCCGATTCTATTCTCTGGAAACTACAAGGGTGATTTACTAAAAGTCCATGGTGAGCACGGAGGCTTTGAAATCATTGAAGATAATCCTGGGGACATAGAGTTTGTCCAAATTGAGAATGAAAAGCTGGTTGCAGACGTAGACACCTTGGATGACTACAGATGGATCATGGCTAATGGAGGAGAAGGATCATGATGGATCATATTTTGGTCAACCACAAAGGGCATCAGTTTCTAACCTTCCCGGAGCTTGTACAGGCTGGGCTGTTGATATGTATGACTACTGGTGATATGGATATTGGTACCTCCACAAATGGAGATGTGGAGTCTATAAGAAGTAATCTAAAGGTTGCATTTGAAGTACTTGGCAGTGAGCCTGAGCTTCTATACAACGGGTACCAGGAGCACACGGACAATCTTGAAATGATAAGCTCTTTTGAGCAGGGGCTGGTTAGTCCCTACGGAAGATTCATACCATCAACTGATGGACTTATAACCGGTATGACCCAGGTATGTCTTTTGACGAGATTCGCAGACTGTGTTCCGATCGTACTATTTGACAGAAAAAATAAAGTCCAAGCAAATATCCATTCAGGGTGGAAGGGTACTCTTTTGAAGATAGGGGAAAAAGGAGTCCATGCAATGAAGAAGAATTTCAACTCAATGGGAGAGGATATGATTGCTCTTATTGGGCCTTCGATTGGAAGAGACGATTTTGAGGTGGAATGGGATGTTGCATCCAGGTTCATTGAAATACACGGCCATATTCCTGGAGCGGTACGTAAGAAAAATGATAATAAATACCTTGTCGATCTTCAACTTATAAACGAGGAGCTTCTCCTGCGCGGAGGGATCCAGAAGGAGAACATCCACATCATACCCATATCAACCTTTTCGGATAAGCGCTTCCACTCATACAGAAGGGACCAGGCATCCTACGGACTTATGGGGATGCTTACTATGATAAAATAACCACTTATATAAGAAGCTCCCAGTCACAGTACCGGGAGCTTCTGGTATATTTAATTATTTTAGTAAGGTCTTTCTCTGTAACGCTTGATTTCCTGGGTAAGCTGTGGAAGTATTTCCAGCGCATCACCTACAAGGCCTATATTGGCTACGCTGAATATCGGTGCCTCTGGATCCTTGTTTATGGCAATAATATAATCTGACTTTTCCATTCCGGCAAGATGCTGGACCGCACCCGAAATACCGCATGCAATGTATACCTTAGGCTTTACAGTCTTACCTGTTTGACCAACTTGATGGTCCTTTGCTATGTAGCCCTTGTCAACAGCTCCTCTTGAAGCACCTACTACAGCGCCCATCATATCTGCACATTCCTGGAGCACATGGAAATTATCTCCTATCCCTCTTCCTCCTGATACTATTATATCGGCCTTGGTAATATCCACAGCCATGTGGTCCTTATGCATTACCTCGAGAATCCTTACAGGATCGTTGATATGGTCGATAGAAACCTCTCTCTTATCCACCTCGAAGTGTCTATGCTCATCCTTATGGAGCATTTCCATTACCCCTGGTCTTATAGTCGTCATTTGAGGTCTCTTCGTTTCATTGATTATCGTACCAAAAAGGTTGCCTCCGAATGCAGGTCTCGTAACATACAACAGACTTGAGTCAGAATCCTCGGGATTCAGCTCAAGCTTGGTTGCGTCAGCAGTGAGACCGGTGTCGCATCTGGCAGCTATCCTTGGAGCCAGGTCTCTTCCCATTACTGTAGCTGGTACAAGCACTATGTCAGGCTTGTCAGTCTCTATCATACTGGTAAAAAGAGAGGTGAAAATCTCAGTACTATAGTGTTTTATACTCATGTTATGCAGGAAGATGACCTTATCAGCACCATACCAGCCAACCTGTGCTGCAACGTCGTCGGAATGGTCCCCGATCAATACTCCCACTACCTTGTACTTAAGCTGGGGTCTTCCATTAACTAGTCTTGCCGCTTCACCTAAAAGCTCCAGAGATGCGTCATGGACCTTTCCGTCCTTTACCTCACAGAAAACATATATATCCTTGTATTCGTTTAGATTCATATTATTCACCCTACTTTCCTATAAACTTGAAATCGACCATGATATCGAAGACTTTTCGTGCTGCTGCCTTGCCGTCAAGGTGAAGTATATCTGAATTCTTGTGGACTTCCTTGGTAAAGGTCTTTTTTACCTTTGTGGGTGAGCCCTTTAGTCCAATTAACGACTGATCTATCTCAATATCATCAAAGGTCATGATTTTGATATCTCTCTCAAATGCATGACTGATCCCCTTTACGTGCATGTACCTCGGAGCCGCAAGAGTGCTTAGAGTGGTGATCACACAAGGGAGAGGAGACTCAACAAGCTCATAAGTGCTCTCCAAAGCTTTCTTTACTACTATTTTTCCATCCTTTACCGCGACGATGTCATCAACATATGTTATTTGTGGAAGGCCCAGCTTTTCAGCTGTCTGTGGTCCAACCTGAGCTGTATCACCGTCTATAGCCTGACGGCCTGCAATTATAAGATCAAATTCCAGTGTTCTGATAAGAGCTGCCAGTGTATTGGAGGTAGCCCAGGTGTCAGCTCCGCTGAATTTCATGTCGCTTAGTACTATAGCCTCGTCGGCTCCCATTGCATAGAGCTCTCTCATCATATTTTTTGCCTGAGGAGGCCCCATGGTTATGCATGTAACCTTGGCCCCCATGGAATCCTTAAGCCTAAGAGCAGCTTCAAGACCTGCCAGGTCGTCCGGATTGGTTATCGTCGGTACGCCGGCTCTAATTAGAGTCCCAGTTTCCTTATCGATCTGCATTTCAGTTGTATCGGGTACTTGTTTTAATAAAACCAGTATATTCATAGCATTCTCCTATTATCTCAATATTTTACTTGCAATAACCATCTTCTGTACCTCTGAGGTACCCTCATATATCTCGGTTATCTTAGCATCTCTGAACATTCTCTCAACTGGATAGTCCCTGGTATAACCATATCCGCCATGCAGCTGTATAGCCTTGGTAGTCGTCTCCATAGCAACCTCTGAAGCAAACAATTTTGCCATAGCAGCCTCCGTACTGTAGCTTTGATTTGTATCCTTCAGGTAAGCCGCTCTATAAACCAACAGCCTTGCTGCGTCGATCTTGGTTTGAAGCTCGGCGATCGTAAATTGTGTGTTCTGGAAGGCTGCTATTGGCTTTCCAAACTGCTTTCTTTCCTTCACGTATTTTACCGCCTCATCAAGAGATCCCTGTGCAATACCAAGAGCCTGTGCAGCGATACCGATCCTTCCTCCGTCAAGAGTGGACATAGCTATCATAAAGCCCTTACCCTCTGCTCCAAGGAGATTTTCCTTTGGAACCATGACATCCTTGAAAATAAGCTCAGTAGTTGAACTTCCCTTTATACCAAGCTTGTGCTCAGTTTTGCCAATAGAAAAGCCCTCCATCTCCTTTTCAAGTATAAAGGCAGAAATACCACGGTTACCCTTTGATTTGTCAGTCATGGCAAATATAACATAAGTGTCGGCATAACCACCATTTGTTATGAATATCTTCGATCCGTTGATCCTGTAATGATCGCCTTCTCTGATTGCAACCGTTTGCTGCATTGCTGCATCAGTTCCTGCATTTGGCTCTGTCAATCCAAATGCACCCAGCTTTTCGCCGCTTGCCAATGGTATGAGATATTTCTCCTTCTGTGCTTCGTTTCCGTAGGTATAGATCGGATTGCATCCTAGAGAGGTATGGGCTGAAAGGATTACACCAGTTGTGCCGCAGACCTTTGAAAGCTCCTCCACAGCTAATATGTATGAGAGGTTATCTCCATCTGAACCACCATACTTGCTTTCGAATGGTATTCCCATCATACCTATAGCCTTCATTTTCTCGACCGTTTCAACAGGGAATCTTTCCTCCTCGTCGATATCTGCCGCAATCGGCTTTACTTCCTTTTCAGAAAACTCCCGAAAAAGCTTCCTCATCAATGCTTGCTTTTCGCTTAGATCAAAATGCATTGCCTTACTCAACAGCTTCACCCCTTATTATTGATAAAATAGTAACAATATTAGTCAAAAAAATATTCATATTGTTAAATAAATCACTATACACTATTATAAAACATCTGAAACATAAATCAAGGCATTTGAGAATATTTGATAAAAAATAATCAAATTAAGATCATTCGTTAAGTGATATTTCAAAATATTTATTTAATATTTGGTTTATACACCATAGAAATTAATCCAATTTACTGTTATACTTTAAAAGAATACAAAATAAGGGAGGTATACTATGAGTTTGTTGATGGCTTTTTCAGTTGTACTTATCGTACTTTCGCTGGGCGATCTTGTTTCAGCAAAGACTAAAGCATTTGTACCATCGGTTTTCGTATCGGCATTATTGTTTTTATTCGGATTTTGGACATTCTTCCCAGCAGACATAGTAGCACTGGCTGGATTCCAGATGCCAGTGGTAACTCTATCCATGTACCTGTTGATCACTCACATGGGTACTATGCTTTCTGTTAGAGAGCTTGCAGCTCAGTGGAGAACCATCGCAGTTGCATTGATAGGTATAGTTGGTATCGTCGCTTTGACTATGACAGTCGGAGCTGCAATCTTTGGCTTTGAAACAGCACTGGTTGCTACACCTCCATTGACTGGAGGTATCGTAGCTGCTATCGTCATGATGGACGCTGCTACTGCAGCTGGCAAGGATAATTTAGCAATACTTGCAATAATCATGTATGTAATGCAAGGCTTCGTAGGCTATCCTCTGACCGCAATTATGCTAAAGAAAGAAGGAACTCGACTTGTTAATGGATTTAGAACTGGCGAGTTCAAGCATGTTAAGGACGAGGCTAAGGCAGTTGACGCTCCTGCTAAGAAGAAGCTATTGCCAGCTCTTCCAAAGGACTATCAGACAACCTATGTAACACTTGCAAGGCTTGGATTGGCTGCATGGGCAGCAGTTGCATTTGCAGGCTTCATCAAACCAGTTATTGATATTTCTCCATTCGTTATGTGTCTTTTCTTTGGAGTAATAGCTCAGGAAATAGGATTTGTTGAACAAAGACCTTTGAACACTTCAACATCATTCGGATTCCTAATAACAGTTCTTATGGCTTACGTATTTGCTGGACTTTCAAGAGCAACGCCTGCAATGCTTATGGAAATAGTAGTACCATTGGGCGGTATAATTATACTTGGAGTTACAGGTATGGCGATCCTATCCATATTACTTGGGAAAAAGCTTGGTTATACTAAGGAGATGTCCTTTGCAGTTGCACTTACAGCACTGTACGGCTTCCCTCCAAACTACATCCTCACTGAGGAAGCCTCGAAGGCTATTGGTAAGACACAGGAGGAAAGAGATTTCCTTATGGATGAAATGCTTCCCAAAATGCTTGTAGGGGGCTTCACTACAGTCACTATAGTCTCAGTAATAATAGCAGGTATATTCGTCCAGTACATGTAGTATAAAGCGCCTTCGAAGGGCGCTTTTTCATAGGAGGTAATTTATGCATAGGATAAAGTGCAATTGGGATGGAAACATGAAATTTACTGCAGCAGATGAGTTTGATCACAAGGTATCTATGGACCTTTCAAGAGAAGCAGGCGGAGATGACGAGGGATTCAGGCCCATGCCTATGCTGCTGGTCGGCTTAGGAGGTTGTATGGGAGTGGATGTAAAGATAATCCTGGAGAAGATGAAGCTAAACATCACTTCACTGGATCTGGACATAACGGGTGAGCTGGATGAATCCACGACCCCAAAAACCTACAAAAAAATAAGCATCCTATTCAGCATCGGCGGTGAAAGCCTGGAACAGGAAAAACTGGAGAGGGCTATAGCCCTTGCAGAAGAAAAGTACTGTAATGTCAGCGCTATGTTGTCCAGGATATGTGAGCTGGAATATAAAGCAGTTATAGTTTAGAGAGGAGGGATGTTATGATAACAAAGCTTGAAAGAATAGAAAGAGACCTGGTAGAGCTCTCAAGGTTCAACAGCAGCAAGGATGGAGGGTTGACCAGATTCTCTCTGACAGAGGAAGACAGGGCAGCAAGAAACTACCTGAAAAGCGAGCTTGGTAAACTTGATGTCAAGATCTATGAGGATCATGCGGCCACTCTTTTCGCTAGAAGAGAGGGTACAGATCCTGATGCACCGGCAATAATGATAGGCTCACATTTCGATTCAGTAAGGAACGGGGGAAACTTCGACGGCCCTGCAGGTGTAGTCATGGCCCTGGAGATAATGAGGACCCTTGATGAAAACAAAGTCAGAACCAAGTACCCCATCGAGTTTGTTGCTATGATCGAGGAAGAAGGCGGAAGATTTGGTTCAGGAGTATTTGGCAGCAGAGCAATGGCTGGACTTGTTACCTATGAGAATCTTCTAGCAAATAAGGACAGCGAGGGAGTATCGATGGCTGAAGCTTTGGAAAAATTCGGCTTTGACCCTCGCAGGATAGGTGAATCGAAAAAAGATCCCTCAGAGGTAAAGGCATTTATCGAGCTTCATATCGAGCAGGGACCTATCCTTGAAAAAAACAACAAGGATGTTGGCATTGTTGAATTTATAGTTGGTATAAATGAGTTCAAGATAATACTTTCAGGCAGACCTGATCACGCCGGGACTACTCCGATGGACATGAGAGCAGATGCTCTTAGCGTAGCGGCTAAGGTGATCTCAAAGATCGACAGTTACCCTGCTGCGGAAAATAACGGAACAGTAGCTACTGTAGGTGTACTTGAGGTAAAACCGGGAGCTGCAAACATAGTTCCTGCACAGGTTGTGTTTACTGTAGATATCAGGTCTAAAGATCAGGATAGCATTAATAGGGTCAGAGAGAAGATAATCAATGATCTGGAGCAGCTGACAGATGCTTCGGGAGTATCATACCAGTTTGTTGATATGCTTAATGTTAAGCCGGTCAGAATGAATGAAGTTATGATCGGGATGTTTGAGGAATCAGCAGAAAAATTGGGCTTATCCTACCAGATGATGCTGAGCGGAGCCGGACACGACGCTATGATAATGGCAGCTGTCAGTGAAGTTGGGCTAATATTTGTGCCAAGTAAAGATGGAAGAAGCCATTGTAAGGAAGAATGGACAGACTATGATAAGCTTCAAAAAGGAATTGAGCTTATCTACGATACTATTATTAAACTAGGGGAGGCATAAAATGGAAATCAAGGAACTAATGACTAAGTATCAGGACTATTCAGTAGGTATGAGAAGGCATTTTCACGAAAATCCCGAGCCAAGCATGAAGGAATTCAACACTCAGAAAAGGGTCATGGAAGAGCTTCAGGCTATGGGCATAGAGCATTATACATGTGGCGGGACAGGAGTTGTTGGTATTATCAAAGGGAAAGGACCTGGAAAAACCATCGCACTTAGAGCTGATATGGACGCTCTTGAGGTCCAGGAAGAGAATTCAGCCCCTTATAAATCAAAGATCGTGGGTATGATGCATGCATGCGGTCACGACGGACATACTGCAAGTCTTCTGACGGCAGCCAAAATGCTCAACGAAATTAAGGATGAATTTAATGGTACTATCAAGCTGATCTTCCAACCTGGCGAGGAAGTTGCCCAGGGAGCCCTTGCTATGATCAAGGACGGGGTAATGGAAGGAGTAGATGGCATCTTCGGTATCCATATCTGGAACGATGTCGAGACTGGTAAAATTTCCTGTGAAGCTGGTCCAAGAATGGCATCTGCTGGAATGTTCAAGGTCTATATCACTGGTAAGGGCGGTCATGGTGCAATGCCTCATCAGACGGTTGATGCTTCAGTAGTGGCATCTGCGATAGTAATGAACCTGCAAACCATAGTAAACAGAGAGGTAGCTCCTTCAGATCCTGCAGTAGTTACAGTTGGAATGATCAGAAGTGGTTCCAGATGGAACGTAATCTCCGGCGAGGCTTATATGGAGGGAACTACTAGATGCTACAGCATGGATGTAAATAATGCCTTTGAGGGTCAGATCAAAAGAATAGTCGAGATGACTGCACAAGCCTATAGGGCAGAGGCTAGATTGGAATATACTCAGATGACTATCCCGACGATAAATGATCCAATGATGTCTGCTATCGCAGCTGAGTCATCCAAAAAGTTAGTTGGAGAAGAAGGCGTAATAACTTTCGAGAAGACCTCCGGCGGGGAAGACTTTGCATTCTTCTCAGAGTATGCTCCGTCAGCATTTGCATTCGTTGGTTCAAAGAATACTGGAAAGCTGGATAATTATCCACACCATCATCCAAAATTCGATATTGATGAGGATGCACTTGGAATATCCGCTGGGCTTTATACCCAGTTTGCACTGGATTTCCTGAGCAAATAACAATTGCCCTGATTCCTATAAGGAATCAGGGCATATTTTTTTCTCAAGCTCAGGATATATCGAAATGATCTCGAAGGCCAACTGAAGCTTAAGCCTCTTCTCGTAATCGTCAAGGTCCAGACTAAGAATATCCTTGACCCGTGATAACCTATAAGTAAGAGTGTTGCCGTGGATATGGAGAATATCCCTGGTGCTGGACCAATTACCACAGCTTTTGATATAAATCTTCAAGGTTTGGTAAAGCTCAGTCCGTGAGGACCCTGGATATTCAGAGAGAGGATGGAAAGTCTTGATCACAAATTCCTCAAGCTCTCTTTTGTCAGCCTTAAGAAGGAACCTTTTGACCTCGAAATCCTCATAAAAAATACATTTATCCCTCAGACTTTCAATCGGAACTAGTTCAAAAAGTCTGAAGGTATAGTCATAGGTAGTACGCAGCTGCTTCCAGTCGTCGATCCTCTCGCTTACCACCATAGAGAGCTCTGGAGAGTATCTGTGGGAGTATCCGAAGCCGGTAAAATAACCAGCCACATCCTGATGGAATTTCAAAATATCCTTACGAGTGGGATTTTTGGTATCGTCAAGCAGCACGATGATGATATTCCCCTTCAGCAATGAAAGGCTATTTTTGAATCTCTGCAAGGCTAATGCGTTTACTTCCTCGTAAAGATGCTTGATCAGCTTATAATTTGAAACCTGAATTTTTGGAAGCTCCAGCCTTATCAAAAGGAGTCTGTGAGGTCTTTCAAGGTCGACCTTGTATCTTTTTGAAAAAGCCTCGATGGAGTCCAGGCTTCCTGAATTCATAAGGTTGTCGAATAGATCTCCCTTTATAGACTGCTCAAGGTTAAACATTTCATTATGCTTTATCATGTCAAGTGCAACTGCGTTAGTGCACTTCTCTATGGCTATTTTATCAAGCTCGTTGATGTCTCTTGACCTAAGTATGACTCCTACCCATCCCATAAGCTCATTTGCAGGTGTGATAGGGTATAGCATCACCCAGTTCTTAAGAGTTTCAGAAAAATGTATGCTTTCGTCATTTTCCAGCATATGATCAAGCAGACTTGATTTTTGAAGGGAGAGAGTATCTCTTGACACTGAGAAATCACCACAGTAGCTTATGATGGAATAAAATGAGTCAATGACGAAAACATCGCTCTGCAGGAGCATCGACACTTCTCGAACAATATCATCAATAGTACTTTTTTTAAGGATCATCTCAGTAAATCTGTTATGAAGATAAGTTGAATACTGATACCGGTTCTTTTCGATCTCAAGCATCTCACTGTAGCTTTTTAAGTCCCTCTGATTCCTTATCTCATTCTCATGTATTTCGGCATTCCTAATTGCTATAGTTGCCTGCACTGAGATAAGCTCCGCAAGATAAACGTCATCCTCAGTCAAAGGGTCCTTCCCGACATAGTTGTCCAGAACAAATACCCCAATGCATTCATCCTCATGGATAAGCGGACAGCTTATCGAGCTTTGAAGATCCTTCATGGGCTTGATTATCTTCTCGTCAAGCATCCTTCTGTTTTCAGGCTCCATAAAGTCCATAAGCTCCATCATCTCTTGATTGCTCTTCAGGTGCAGAGTCTCCTTTCTGACAAAGGTTATCCCGGTTATGGACTCCCCTGGCTTTAATGAGATGGACATATCGCTAAAGCCGAAGGAGCATTTTGCCTTTAACATACTGCTATCCTTGTCATAAAGAAAAATTATGCCAATATCTGCCCGGCTGATAAGTCTCAGAGTTGTCTTCATAAGCTCCTCAAGTATGAAATCGATATCCTTAGAGGCATTGAGCAGCTTAGTTGCCTCCAGGATATTTTGAAGCTCCAGTATCCTCTTTTCTGAATTCTGCATTGGATTCCCTCCAAATCAGATTTTTACTTGGTGATACACCTTTTTGCCTTTTCTGATCAATATCCTGCCTTCTTTAAAATCCTCAATCGTTACAAGCTTGTCAACAGCCTCTACCTTCTCGCCATTTATAGTAATGCCGCCTTGCTCGACAAGACGTCTTCCTTCACTGTTTGTCTTGATCAACCCAAGCTCTCTCATAAGATCCAGAATGCCTATCCCATCTCCGAAAATCCCTGGATCCATGTCGGTTGAAGGAATTGACTCCGAATCCGCATCGCCTGCAAATAGCGACCTCGATGCCTCCAAGGCTTTATCTGCATCATCCTTGCCATGGACCATTTGAGTCACCTCATACGCCAGGACCTCCTTGGCAGTATTGATCTCAGCATCCTTAAGCGAACCCAGTCTTCTAACTTCATCCATAGGAAGGAAGGTCAGAAGTGCCAGGAATTTTTCAACATCTCTGTCATCGACATTTCTAAGGTACTGGAACAGTTCATACGGGGAGGTCTTTTCCCTGTCCAGCCAGATTGTACCCTTCTCAGTTTTGCCCATCTTTGTTCCGGATGCAGTTGTTAGGAGCTTGAAGGTCATCCCGTATACCTTGTCCTGTTCAAGCTTTCTCACAAGCTCATAGCCTCCGATTATATTTGACCACTGGTCGCTTCCTCCAAGCTGCATCTTGCAGTTGTGATGCCTGTACAGGTACAGAAAATCATAGCTCTGCATCAACATGTATCCAAATTCGAAAAATGTAAGTCCCTGCTCCAGCCTATTTTTGTAGCAGTCGAAGGTGAGCATCCTGTTCACTGAGAAGTGGACTCCGATCTCACGCATGAAGTTTACGAAATTAAGATCCATCAGCCAGTCAGCGTTATTCACCATTATAGCCCTGTCGTCGTTGAAGTCCAGGAATCTCTTGAACTGCTCCTTAAAGCATTCTGCATTGTGGTCTATTATCTCTCTTGTCAACACTCTTCGCATATCCGACTTTCCGGAAGGATCCCCGATCATCGTAGTTCCACCGCCAAGTAGAGCTATAGGCTTGTGACCAGCCCTTTGCATATGCATCATTACCATCATCTGAAGGAAATGCCCCAAGGTAAGGCTGTCTGCAGTTGCGTCAAAGCCTATATAGAATGCTACGGATTCCTTCTCCAGCAGCTCCCTAAGCTCCTCCTCATGTGTTGCCTGATCGATGTAGCCTCTTTCACTCAAAACGTCAAATACATTTGCCATAGAAAAACCTCCTGAAAAAAAATAAGGGCTTTCTCCTCCATAAGGACGAGAAAACCCGTGGTACCACCTTAATTCGCAAAAAGCCTCATGCTGCGTATGGTGCAGCTCTACCAAAAGACTCAGGATCGTAATTCAGTGCCGTGCTCTGCCGATTTTCCACCAACCTCAGCTCTCTCTAAAAACATTACCAACTACCTACTTGCTCCATCATCGTCAATATAAAGTTAACCTCATATTAATACAAGCAGAAGGCAATGTCAAGATTCTATTCAGCTGCGAATTACTCTGTAACTGCTATTGCAGCCGAGTTTTCCCACAGACCGTGGATATTGCAGTAGCTTGCTGCAATGATCGAGCCTGAAGCAGGAACCTTGAATTTAAGTACTCCAAATGGGCTGGTAAGCATTTCAGACTCACCGTGAGCAGCAAATGAGAAGGTAGCTATCTCGACTGGGAATTTGCCCTCGTCTGTCTTGAAATAGACCTTGATCCAAGCTATGTAGTGCTCAAAGGTATTGGGGTGTGGGATTTCTTGGCCAACAAGGACCTTGACCTCAAGCTCTTCACCTTTTTTTGCAGTCTCTGGGGCGTGGATGACCGGTACGTGTTTTTCTCCCTTCCAGTCTCCGCTTTGATACATTGTACCTATTTTCATAACTCATTCCTCCTTGAATGTTTTGTTACTTTATACCCCTCATATGAGAAGTTATCACAAAAAGTATCACAGGAAATCCTTCTTTATCATCAGGCCTGATTAAAAGCACCAAAACTTGAGTATACTTAGGACAGAGAGGAGCGTTGCTTATGAAGGATATCTGCTTGATAGCCACCACCACCTTTGGTCTGGAGGCAGTTGCCAAAAGAGAGCTTGAGGCTCTGGGATATGAAAATATAAAGGTTGAAAATGGGAAAATTGAATTTAATGGAGGTCTTGAAGATATTGTCAAAACCAATCTGTGGCTGAGGACCGTGGATAGAGTTCTTGTAAAGCTTGCTGAATTTGAAGCAACCAGCTTTGAGGAGCTGTTCCAGGGAACTAAGGCAGTCCAATGGGCAGATTGGATACCCGAGGACGGTGCCTTCATCGTCGAGGGAAAAAGCCTTAATTCCAAGCTATACAGTATTTCTGACAGCCAGAGGATCGTTGAAAAAGCGATAGTGGAAAAGCTAAAGGAGAGGTACCCTATTGAATGGTTTTCAAAGTCAGGAGCCAGATATCGAATCGAGGTATCGCTGCTAAAGGATATTGCGACCATAACTCTTGACACCTCAGGTGATGGGCTGCATAAAAGAGGCTACAGAGACAGGGCAGGCGATGCTCCCATAAAGGAGACCCTTGCAGCAGCAATGATATTACTCAGCTACTGGAATAAGGACAGAGTCCTTCTGGATCCATTCTGCGGATCAGGAACGATTCTTATTGAGGCAGCAATGATTGGCAGGAACATGGCTCCTGGCCTGGACAGAAGCTTTGATGCTGAAAAATGGAGCAGTATACCCTCTGAGGTATGGAGCAGTGAACGCATCAAGGCGCGAAATGCAATAGATTTCAGCTCCCAGCTGAAGCTTCTGGGCTGCGATACAGATAAGAGGTCGATATTAAGAGCCAGAGACAATGCAGCAAATCTTGGGCTTGAGGATGACATTGCTTTTTTTATGAAGGACATGAGGGATGTTGACATAAACGACGAGTTTGGGGTAGTTATAACCAACCCCCCATATGGCGAACGGATGGGAGAAAGAGAAGAGGTAAGAAAGCTTTATACAGATTTTGGAAGCAAATTCAGACCTCTTGAAACCTGGTCAGTGTATGTCATAACCTCGAATGAGGAATTTGAAAGCCTTTACGGGAAAAAGGCCGACAGGAAAAGGAAGCTATACAATGGCCGAATAAAGGTAGACTATTATCAATTCTATGGGCCAAGACCAAAGTAGGAGGTAGAGAGATATGGGTATTTATACAAAGACTGGAGATAAGGGAACGACCTCCCTGTTCGACAACAAAAGGGTCACGAAGGATGATATAAGAGTAGAAAGCTATGGTACCGTCGACGAGCTTGGCTCATTTCTTGGACTGGCCAAGAACTTCGTAAAGGAACCGGAAATGAAGGAGCAGATCTTCACCATACAAAACAAGCTTTTTACCGTTGCTACAAATCTGGCTACCGAGGATCAGACGAAGGTGATGTATAAGATCAAGGAGGAGGACATAAAATATCTGGAGGGGATAATCGACTTGTATATGGGTAGATTGAATGACCCCACAGGCTTCATCGTACCTGGATCCAGCGCTGAATCTGGCTATCTCCATGTAGCAAGAACTGTTTGCAGAAGGGCAGAAAGAAGGATCGTCAGCCTCACAGGTGTTGCTGAGGTAGATCCCCTTGTTGTAAAATACGTCAACAGATTGTCAGATGCGATTTATGCAATGGCAAGGTATTCTGAGGATCAGCAGAGCTCGGTTAAGTATCAGTGAACCTTTACAACTGAATTTGGCATCGAATGAGCCAGAATTTTGCCAAACACTCAATTATACTGTGGAAATGTCACTAATTATGGTATACAATTATGGTAATCACCGTTTTGATCGGTAAGGGGCACGACTAATAGTTAATTCTTTATCAAATTGCCCGGCTTGGAGTGATGATCATGATTGATGGAAGAAAAATCATAAACGAGGGAATGGATTACATCGAGTATGGAATCCTGAACCACCATGTCCTAGAGGGTATGGCTGATTGGGTCCGGGTTGTGGACCTTAAGGGCAAGGTAATATTTGCCAACAGTGCTATGAGAAAGGCTCTCGGAGAGGATATCGTAGGAAGAGAATGCTACAGATCATATTGCAAGGATGAAAGATGTACCTTCTGTATAACCAATAAAAGCATTGCAACAGGGGAGACCGTTCAAAAGGAAGAGATAATCAACGGTCAGTATTATTCTGTCAAAAGCTCCCCCGTAAAAGACAGCAACGGCAAGATAAATGCTGCTGTCGAGGTATTCCGAAATGTTACCCGTGAGCGTAAGCTTGAGCTCGAGCTTATCGAGAGAAACAAGAAGATAAGCAAGGATCTCCACTTTGCAAGAAGGATACAGGAAAAGGTCCTTCCAAAAAGAGGAGCCGTAGACAACGTTACCGTAGACTACATCTACAAGGCGTCCGAGATGTTGAGCGGAGATATGTTTGATATCTTCCACATAGACGACAGGACGCTTGGGATATATATATGCGACGTTGCAGGCCATGGGATTGCAGCCTCGATGATGACCATGTTCATCAAGGAAACCATGAGAAGCATCAAGGATGAGATCAGGAAACCATCCGAGACTCTTGAGGAGCTCCATAGAAGGTTTACTGCACTGGATCTTGAGGCGGATAAGTATTTCACAATTTTTTATGGAGTTTACGACAAAGAGACACATAAGCTGACATATTCCAATGCAGGCCATAATTGCTACCCGATCAAATTCAACTCAGGCCACATAGAGCCGTTGAAAATAAAGGGATACCCAATAACGATGCTGTTTGGGGAGGTTACCTACAAGGAGAAGGAGGTTTCCCTGGAAAAGGGAGACAAGGTCCTTCTATATACAGATGGGATAACTGAAGCCAGGGACCACAATGATGTGCAGTTTGGAATAGAAGGTGTACTTGAGACGGTAAGAAAAAATCCAGACAACATGCTTAAGGAAATAGAGGATAAGTTCATTATCCACAGCTGGGGAGAGCAAAATGATGATTATGCCCTAGTACTGCTGGAGGTAATGGAATAGGAGATTAACCCGGAATTTGATTCTGGGTTATATTTTTAGACAGGAGGGATACTGTGTTTATTGAATTTGATTATTCAAAGGGCTTTATCAAGGAACATGAGATCGAGATAATCAAACCGCAGGTAAATATCGCCCACCAGCTTCTCCATGACAGGAAAGGACCGGGGTGTGAATTCACAGGCTGGCTTGACTGGACTGAAGTAATCGATAAGGAAGAGCTTGGCAGGATCAGGATAACTGCTGAGAGGATCAGACAAAATGCAGACATACTTCTTGTGATCGGCATAGGAGGCTCTTATCTTGGAGCAAGAGCGGCAATGGAGGCTCTGACACACAGCTTCCACAATCTTCTGGATAAAGGCACAAGAAAGGCCCCACAACTGATTTTCGTAGGAAATAACATGTCTCCGAAATACTATTCAGATGTTATGGACCTTCTTGATGGACGGGAGATATACATAAACGTCATATCCAAGTCGGGAACCACAACTGAGCCTGCTGTAGCCTTCAGACATTTCAAAAGCTATATGGAGAAAAGGTATGGAGTGGAGGAGGCATCTACGAGGATAGTTGCAACAACAGACAAGACAAGAGGAGCACTTAAGACCCTGGCTGATAAAGAGGGCTACGAAACCTTCACCATACCTGACGACATCGGCGGAAGATATTCTGTTATGACGGCAGTAGGGCTGCTTCCACTGGCATCGGTGGGGATAGACATTGACAGGATGCTGGAGGGCGTTCATGCCGCGGCCATAGAATACAGCAACCCAAGCCTGGAAGAAAACAATTGCTACCAGTATGCTGCAGTCCGCCAAATATTAAGCAGGAAGGGTAAAACCATTGAAATACTTGCAAGCTATGAACCATCGCTGCAGTATCTTGGAGAATGGTGGAAACAGCTTTATGGTGAATCTGAAGGCAAGGACGGCAAGGGTATATTCCCGGCAAGCGTAAGCTTCACAGCAGATCTTCACTCCATGGGGCAGCTGATCCAGGATGGAGCCAGAAATATTTTTGAAACTACCATTGTGGTAGAGGATCATTTAAGGGACATAGTCATCAAGGGAAGTGACGTAGATCTTGACGGCTTGAACTACCTCCAGGGCAAGACTATTGGAAATGTAAATAGAAAGGCATACGAGGGAACCGTTCTTGCGCACCTGGAAGGGGGCGTACCCAACCTGGCGATTTCTATACCAAGGCTTGACGAGTACTCCTTCGGCAACCTTATATACTTCTTCGAAAAGGCATGCGCTATCTCCGGATATATCCAGGGAGTAAATCCATTCGATCAGCCCGGAGTCGAGCAGTACAAGAGAAATATGTTCAGGCTTTTGGGTAAATCCGGATATTGATCAGGAACAACCTGATATTGCCATTTTCCTTGTATTGATATATTATAATCAATGGGAGGGATGGAAATGACTTATGAGCATTTGAAGATCAATAAAAGCGGAAGCATTGCAACTCTTTCTATCAACAGGCCTGAGGCACTGAACGCATTGAACTCAAAGCTCCTTATTGAGCTGAAATCAGCCGTTGAATCAATAGCTGCCGACGAATCGGTACATGTTTTTGTGCTTACGGGTGAGGGCAGAGCCTTCGTAGCCGGTGCTGATATAGCAGAAATGAAGGATATGGATCCGGAAGGTGCCAGAGGCTTCGCGAAGCTTGGTCTGGAGGTATTCAGGGCTATCGAGCTTATGGACAAGCCCTCAATAGCGGCAGTCAATGGATTTGCCCTTGGTGGCGGCTGCGAGCTTGCCATGTCCTGCGATATAAGGATCGCTTCAAGCAAAGCTAAGTTTGGCCAGCCTGAGGTAAGCCTGGGAGTAACTCCGGGTTTTGGAGGAACAAACCGCCTGGCGAGGCTTGTAGGGCCGGCTAAGGCAAAGGAGCTGATCTTCACGGGAGATGTAATAGATGCTCTTGAGGCAGAGAGACTTGGCCTTGTAAACTCAGTGGCCGAACCAGAGGTCCTGATGGAGAAGGCTATGGAGCTGGCAGAGAAAATTGCATCAAAGGGTCAGCTGGCTGTCAGATACTCAAAACAAGCGATCAACAGAAGCTTTGAAACTGATGTCGAGACAGGGATGGAGATAGAGAGGAATCTTTTCAGCCTCTGCTTTGCAACAGAGGACCAAAAGGAAGGAATGGATGCATTCCTGAATAAAAGAAAGCCTGAATTTAAGGTAAAATAATGGAGGTGCTATTATGAAGAAGGTAAGCATACTTGGCAGAGGGACTATGGCATTGGGTATAGTTCAAATATTTGCCGAAAGAGATTTTGATGTGAATGTATGGGTCAGATCCATTGAGGAGAGCAATCCAAGAGGAAGCGTGGCTCCCATAGCAAAAACCCTTGAGAAGCTCGTTGCCAAGGAGAAAATAACTGCAGAGCAAATGGAAAAAACACTATCCAACATTACAATCACAACTAATCTTGACGACGTTTCAGACAGCGATCTGGTAATCGAAGCGATATCTGAGGATATGCAGGTCAAAAGGGAAACATTTAAAAAGCTGGACGTGCTATGCAAGGAAAGCACCATACTTGCTACCAATACATCGTCACTTTCAATAACTGAGATAGCGAATTCGACCGGAAGACCTGACAAGGTAATAGGTATGCACTTCTTCAATCCGGTGCCCTTGATGAAGCTGGTTGAAGTAATAAAGGGACTAGCAACCTCAGATGAAACAAAGGATGCCATCGTTGAACTGTCGAAATCCCTTGGGAAAACTCCAGTAGAGGTAGCTGAGGCTCCGGGCTTCGTTGTGAACAGGATACTTATCCCAATGATAAATGAGGCTGTAGGAATACTTGCTGACGGAGTTGCAACTGCAGAGGATATTGACGAGGCCATGAAGCTTGGTGCAAACCACCCAATAGGGCCATTGGCTTTAGGTGATCTGGTAGGACTCGACGTATGCCTTGCAATAATGGACGTACTCTACAGTGAATATCAGGATCCAAAATATAGAGCTCATCCACTCCTAAGAAAGATGGTAAGGGCAAATCTGCTTGGAAGAAAAACCAAGAAGGGCTTCTACGCTTATTGATATATAAAAAAAATTTAACCCCCAAATCGGGGGTTAAATTGCTTTTTGGCTGTCTGCACCAAATCTATTCAATAGATTGGTCCCTACCTGATATATATTTCCAGCTCCCATAGTTATTACCGTATCGTGATTTGAGGCTTCCTTGAGTATATAATCCTCGATCTCATCGAAGGATCCCAGATAAACTGCTTCATAACCTCTCCTGCGAATAAGCTCTGCAAGATCTCTGGAATGCACCTCGCCATTGTCAAGCTCTCTAGCTGCGTATATGTCGGCGATTATAATTCTGTCAGCATCTGAGAATGCCTCTGAGAAGCTGTCCAGAAGTATCTTTGTCCTGGTGAAGGTATGTGGCTGGAATATGCAAAATACCTTTTCATTAGTGGAATTTCTTATGGCATTTAGTGAAGCCTTGATCTCAGTGGGATGATGGGCGTAGTCATCGATTATCCTGACGCCTCCCATAAAGCCCTTCAGCTCAAGTCTTCTGTGGACGCCTCCGTAGGACGATATCTTCTCCAGGACGAGGCCCCTGTCCACACCCATAGAATAGGAAGCAGCGATAGCAGCTAATGCATTATAAACATTGTGCTTGCCCATTACGCTAAGAGTTAAGCTCCTCTCGTAGCTGCCCCCGACGAAAAGATCGAAGGAAGGGAATCCAAGTGAATCAAAGGATATATTTCTAGCCATAAAATCTGCATCCTGATCAATACCGATTGTTACTACTAAGCCCCTGCAAGCCCTTGAAAGCGATCTAACATGATTATCATCAGTATTTGCGATCAGTACATCCTTTTCGGTAAGGTTGTCTACAAACTGCCTGAAGGTATCAGTTATGTGGTCTATACTTTTGAAAAAATCCAGGTGATCCTCGTCAATATTCAAAACTATTGCCATAGACGGACGGTATTTAAGGATATTTGCCTTGTATTCACATGCTTCGGTAAGCAAAAACTCACTTGTTCCCAACCTTACGTTGCCACCTATTGAGTCAAGCTCTCCACCAAGCAATATGGTGGGGTTCATCTGTGGATTATTGATTATAGTAGCGATCATGCTGGTTGTAGTGGTCTTTCCGTGAGTACCCGATACAGCGATCGAATTCTTGTAATTTCTCATCAAGGAACCCAAAAATGAAGCTCTGTCTATTACAGAAGCACCTGATTCCCTTGCAGCTATCAGCTCGATATTGTCCGGAGAGATCGCGTCGGTAAATATTATAAGCTCAGCATCTCCGATGTTATTTGGAGAATGTCCAATATGGATAGTTGCACCAAGCTCCCTCAGATGCCTGACTATATGGCTGTCAGAGTTGTCAGTTCCTGAAACCTGGTAGCCCTTGCTAAGTAGTATCTCTGCCATTCCGCTCATGCTGATGCCGCCTATCCCAATGAAGTGGACCTTATTATAGGCTCTGGCATCAAAATCAAATTCAAACATTTATTTTCCCCCTGAATATACTCGGTTATGATGGCACGGCGCTCATCGCATATGCCTTGTCCCTGCCATTGAATGATTATATCATACCAAAAATAATATTAAAGAACAAATTTCTACGCTGAAAACAAAAAAACTAATAAAAAATTTACAATTTTCAAAAAAAAAGAAGGATTTTTGAAAAATATGTAGAATAAATATAGTAAATGCAATTAATGTGTCGGGGAAGGTGGTGAGACAATGAAGATTACTGACGTAAGGGTAAGAAAGGTTACTGAGGAAGGCAAAATGAAGGCGATAGTTTCAGTTACGTTTGACGATGAATTCGTCGTTCACGACATTAAGGTCATCGAGGGACAAAATGGACTATTTATTGCCATGCCGAGCAGGAAGATGGCTGACGGTGAATTTAGAGACATCGCTCACCCAATTAATGCCACCACAAGGCAAAAGATCCAGGAAGCCGTCTTTTCAGAGTATGAGAAGTCGCTGACAGCAGAGTAAAAAGGGCCCAATGGGCTCTTTTGCTTTATATAGGAGTTTTTATTTAAAATATTGGTGATTTGGGGTGGACTTATAGGTTAAATGGGTTAAAATATTATAGAGGCATTTAAAAAAGAGGTGTGTAAATCATATGAAAATAAGCATTGTATTGGCTGCAGGGGAAGGCACCAGGATGAGATCCAACCATGCAAAGGTAATGCACAGGGTATGTGGCAGACCGATGCTGGAGCACGTGCTTAATGTATCTGCGAAGGCAGGTATCAATAAAAATTTAGTTGTAGTGGGACACAGGAAGGAAGATGTCCTGGGGGAAATATCCGGAGAGGATATAGTTTTCGTGGAGCAGCCGATGTATGATGGAGCACCCTACGGCACCGGCTTTGCAGTTATGCAGGCTCTGCCGCATATTGAGAATGACAGTACGGTCGTAGTACTATGTGGAGATACTCCGCTTGTAAAGCACGAAACTCTTAAGGCCTTGATGGAATATCACGAAGAAAACAGTAATTCCGCCACTGTCCTTACTACTATCATGGATGATCCCGCCGGATACGGAAGGATCATAAGAAAAGATGATGGAACAGTCCTGGAGATAGTGGAGCAAAAAGATGCTTCTGATGAGCAGAAAAACATAAGAGAGATCAACTCTGGGATATATTGTTTTAAAGCCTCCTCACTGAAGGAAGGTCTGGAAGAAATAAGCAACGACAACAGCCAAGGGGAATACTATCTCACTGACGTAATAGGCATTCTCAACGGTAGAGGACAAAGGGTCGGTGCTCTGGAAGCTTCGGACTCCAATGAGATCATGGGAGTCAATTCTAGAGTGCAGCTGGCTGAGGCAGAGAATATAATGAGAAACAGGATCAATACCTTCCATATGCTGAATGGCGTAACCATAATCGATCCTGACAGAACGTACATTGAGGAAGGGGTAGAGATCGGCAGGGATACTGTTGTCCATCCCGGAACGATCCTGCAGGGCAGGACAGTAATTGGAACGGATTGCCAGCTTCTTGGAAGCTCAAGGATCAGAGACAGTAAAATAGGAAGCTGCGTTGATATAGATTCTTCTCTGATAGAAGAAAGCATAGTCGGGGACGGTACCCATATAGGGCCCTACGCTCATCTAAGACCAAAGAGTGTCCTTGGGGAACATGTTAAGATAGGCAACTTTGTAGAGGTCAAGAATGCAAACATATCAGACGGCTCAAAAGCAAGCCATCTTTCCTATGTGGGAGACGCTGATGTCGGCAAGGATGTAAATATAGGCTGTGGAGTAGTTTTCGTAAACTATAACGGAGTCTCAAAATCCAGGTCCATAGTAGGAGACCATGCATTTGTGGGAAGCAACTCAAATCTTGTCGCTCCGGTCGAGGTCAAAGAATGGGGCTATATAGCGGCAGGATCGACGATCACAGACGACGTGGGGGAAGGTGAGCTTTCCATAGCAAGAGCCAGACAGGTAAACAAAGAAGGCTGGGTTGAGAAAAAGGGCTTCAAAAAACATAAATAGGAGGAAGTAAAATGAACCTTTGTCTTGGAGGAGTAAAGGTATTCACCGGCAATGCCAACAGAGATTTAGTCAAAAAGATTTGTTCTGAGCTGAATATCCAGCTTGGGAACTGTGATGTAACACATTTCAGCGACGGAGAGATAAACGTAAATATCGGAGAAACCGTAAGAGGCTGCGACGTCTACATAATTCAGCCCACCAATTCACCTGTAAATGACAACCTGATGGAGCTTTTGATCCTTATCGATGCTGTTAAGCGAGCTTCAGCAGGCAGGATAAATGCAGTTATCCCCTACTATGGCTATGCCAGACAGGACAGAAAAACCAAGGCAAGGGAACCAATAACAGCAAAGCTGGTTGCAAACCTGATAACGACGGCCGGAGCGGACAGAGTAGTATCGATGGACCTCCACGCAGGTCAGATCCAGGGATACTTCGACATCCCCGTGGATCATTTGTCCTCCATTCCATTGCTTGCAAATTACTTCAAGAAGATAATCGATGAAGATACAGTAATAGTATCTCCTGACCTTGGAGGGGTAACGAGGGCAAGAACCTTTGCCAACATCCTGGATCTTCCGATTGCAATAATTGAGAAGAGAAGACCTAAGGCAAATGTTTCAGAGGTAATGAACGTAATAGGTGAAATCGAGGGAAAAAATGTAATACTTGTAGATGACATAATAGACACTGCAGGCACGATTGTAAAGGCTGCAAGCGTTCTGAAGAGCTTTGGCGCCAAGAAGGTCTACGGCTGCGCAACTCATGGCGTTCTTTCCGGACCTGCATTGGACAGGATCCACAACTCAGAGCTGGAGAAATTCGTAATAACTGATACTATTCCATTGTCAGACGAGGCCAGGATAGACAAGATAGAGGTAGTAAGCGTAGCTCCGCTATTCGCAGAGGCAATAAAGAGGATCAATTCCAACGAATCAGTAAGCATAATTTTTGAATGATCCGTTATTGGGAGATGGTCAAGTGTTTTTGATAGTGGGTCTTGGTAACCCGGGAAAAGAGTATGATAAGACCAGACACAATGTCGGCTACGATGCAGTCGACAGACTGGCGGAAACCAACAGCATCAAGGTTGACAGGATAAAATTCAGAGCCCTGACTGGTGAAGGCACTATCTCTGGGAAGCGGGTCATTCTCATGAAGCCTCTGACCTACATGAACAACAGCGGCATCGCAGTCAGGGAAGCAATTGAGTATTACAAGCTGTCCGTTGAAGACCTTATTGTAGTAGTGGATGATATAGACATTGAGTTTGGCTCCACCCGAATAAGGAAAAAAGGAAGTGCAGGCTCACATAACGGCATGAAGTCAATAATCTCTCATCTTAAAAGAGACGACTTCACAAGGATCAAGCTTGGCATCGGGAAGAAGCCTGCTGAGTGGGACCTGGCGGATTTCGTTTTAAGCAGGTTCTCCACGGATGAGAGAAAAGAAGTAGATAAAATGGTAATAAAGGCTGCCGAGGCTGTTGAAACGATACTTAAAGAGGGTATCGATGCAGCCATGAACAGCTTCAATATAAAAAATACAGCCCAGGATTAAACCTGGGCTTCCGGCGTTATGGAAGAGGAATAAAAATGAAGGATTTTTTGCTTGATTCGCTGCTTCACCTCAAGTCCTATGGGAGCCTCCTGAAGGACATAGAGGACAAGACATCACCAATTGCAGTTCACGGCCTCATGGAGGAAAACCTTGGGCATTTTTCTGCTGCTCTGAACCTGCACCTTGGACGACAGCTATTGCTGGTAACATATGATGAGCTTAGAAGCAGGCAGCTATATGAGGACATAAAAAGCATCACAGGTGAAGTTAAAACAGTCCACTTCCCGAGGAAGGAGCTTCTATTTTACGACATAGATGCCCACAGCCATGAAAGAACACATCAAAGGCTTAAAGTTGTCTCCAGATTGTTTGAATCCAAGGACACGATTGTGATCGCTTCGATAGAGGCATTGTCTGACAGGATCCTTTCAAGGAGAACTCTTGAGGAGCATAGGATAAGCCTTTCACTTGGGGAAGAACACCTTCTGGATCATATGACCGACAAGCTTATTGCATCCGGATATGAAAGAGTCAGCATGGTTGAGGCTCAGGGACAGTTCAGCCTCAGAGGAGGAATATTGGACATATTTTCACCGGATATGGAAAATCCCGTCAGAATCGAATTTTTCGATACTATGGTCGATTCCATAAGAAGCTTCGACTTCAGGACCCAAAGATCGCTAGAGGTCCTTGATAGTATCATTATCTATCCATCCAGAGATATTCTTCTGCCTAAGGACGGCTCTATGATAGCCGAATCTCTTTCAAGAGATCTGGCATCCTATGTAAAAGCATCCTCTGACAAGCAATCAAGGGAGCTGGCCGAGGAAAAGTTTGGGAAATACATCGAGCTTTTAAAGCAAGGCATCCACATTCCCAACAGAGACCTTTTGCTGCCTTTTCTTGGAACTGAAATCACTTCTGGTCTCCTCGACCATCTTAGAAAGGATTCAGTTATACTTCTTGACGAGCCCAGGAGGATCAGAGAGTCCAAGCTGTCCTTGGAGAACAGCTTCGATAGCTGGGCTTCAGAGCTGTTTCAGGCAGGGGAGGTACTGAAGTCACATTTCCATTCAAGGATAAGACTACAGGACTTCATCGACAATACCAGCGAGTACACCTGTCTTACCAGCGCGGCCTTCCTCAAACAGGATCATGATTTCCCTCCAAAGGCGATCCATCAGCTGTCTGGACGACAGATGACTGTTTACCATGGTAAGCTGGACCTGCTGAAGGAGGATCTTGAAAGATTCAAGTACAAAGGCTACAAAACAATAATACTATCCGGTACAGAGGGAAGAGGCAAAAGACTGAAGGATATGCTTGACAAGCTTGATACAGCCTCTGAGTACCATGAGACGAGAGATGCAGAAATAAAAAGCGGGCAGCTGTTTATAACTCCCGGTTCCCTGAAAACGGGCTTCGAGTACGAGGGTATAAAGCTTGCTGTAATCAGTGACGGAGATATTTTCGGAAGCGGAAGAAAGCGAACAAGAAAGAAAAAAGGGAAGCCTCTGACCAAGGAATCCTCCTTAAGCTTTGGGGATCTAAAGGAAGGAGATTTCGTCGTACACGAAAATTATGGGATCGGTCAATACCTTGGAGTTCAGCAGCTTGCAGTCCAAGGGATAAAGAAGGACTACCTCCATATACAATACAAGGGAAATGACAGGCTTTATCTTCCTATTGACCAAATGGGAATGATCCAGAAGTATATTGGATCAGACTCGGTAAAGCCAAAGATCAATAAGCTCAGCGGAGGGGACTGGACAAAAACTCGTTCCAGAACCAAGAAGGCAATAGAGGATATGGCTCAGGACCTCCTGGAGCTATATGCAAAAAGAGAAAAGCTTAAGGGCTTCAGCTTCTCGCAGGATTCGACCTGGCAGAGGGAGTTCGAGGATATGTTTCCTTACGAGGAGACTCAGGGTCAGCTTCAGTCTGCGGAGGAGATAAAGAAGGACATGGAGACACCCAAACCAATGGACAGGCTTCTCTGTGGAGATGTCGGCTACGGGAAGACTGAGGTGGCTTTAAGGGCAGCATTCAAAGCCATCATGGACGGCAAGCAGGTCGCCATATTGGTACCTACGACCATACTCGCCCAACAGCACTACAATACCCTTATGGATAGATTTGGGACATTTCCTGTAAAGATCGCGATGCTGAGCAGATTCAGATCTGCCAAGGAACAGAAGGAAAATATCAAGCTCTTGAAAAAGGGAATGATAGATGTCGTTGTAGGAACCCACAGACTACTGTCTAAGGACGTAGAGTTCAAGGACCTTGGTCTTTTGATAGTGGATGAAGAGCAGCGATTTGGAGTCAAGCATAAGGAAGCCCTAAAGAGGCTCAAGGAATCAGTGGATGTGCTTACCCTTACAGCTACGCCCATTCCCAGGACACTCCACATGTCCCTGGTAGGTATAAGGGATATGTCGGTAATTGAGGATCCTCCTGAGGAGAGGTATCCAATCCAGACCTATGTGACTGAGTACAACAAGTCTCTTATCCGCGAGGCAATAATTAAGGAAATTTCAAGAGGCGGTCAGGTATACTACGTTTATAACAGGGTCGAAACCATAGACAAGTTATCCTCTGAGCTCCAGGAGCTAGTGCCTGAGGCTGTGTTTTCAGTGGGGCATGGACAAATGCCCGAGCGGGAGCTGGAAAATGTCATGATGGACTTTATGAACCAGGAAACAGACGTCCTAATATGCACAACAATAATAGAAACCGGTTTGGATATCCCAAACGTTAATACCATAATAATACACGATGCCGACAAAATGGGACTTTCTCAGCTATATCAGCTCAGAGGAAGAGTAGGCAGATCCAACAGGATCGCATATGCATACTTCACCTATGAAAAGGATAAGGTACTCAGCGAAGTCGCAGAAAAAAGATTGAGAGCCATAAAGGAATTTACTGAGTTCGGATCAGGCTTCAAGATAGCTATGAGAGACCTTGAAATAAGAGGTGCAGGAAACCTTCTCGGTATGGAGCAGCATGGCCATATTGAGTCAATAGGCTATGACCTGTATGTGAAATACCTTGGAGAAGCCGTCAGAAGGCTTAAGGGAGAGGTCGTCGAGGAAAGGATCGACACAACTGTAGATATTAAGATTGACGGCTTTATCAGCGACAGGTATATTGAGGATGAAGACCAGAAGATAGAGATTTACAAGAAAATATCCTCAGTGGAGTGCATGGATGACTACAGGGAGCTTATAGACGAGCTGATCGATCGCTTTGGAGATCTTCCAAAGCCAGTTGAGAACCTGATGAACATATCCTATATAAGGGCATTGGCGAGTAAGAATGGCATTAAAAATATACTTCAGCTGCGTGACAGGATAAGGCTGGACTTCGCAAGCCCCGATTGGTTGAAACCTGAGCTTATAAATCAGCTCTCAGGGAAATATGGAAGAGAGATGGAGTTCGACCTTTCCACTGAGCCGGGGATAACGATAGCTACAAAGACGGATATAATAAACAGACTGAAGGAATTGGTAGAGACCATTGACAATTCCAGCAGGCAGTAATATATTCAAAGTTGGTTTTTCAGAAAGGGAAGTGATGTTATGAATAAAAAGATATCAGCTATATTGTTGACTCTGGTAGTCATCGCCCTGCTGGCAGGCTGTCAGACTGCTAGGGAAGGAGTAATTGCAGAGGTCAATGGAATTGAGATAACTCAGGAAGAGTTCGACATGGAATTCCAGGTAAACAAGGCCAGGTTTGAGAGACAATACGGAGACGATGCTCTGTCACAGGTGGGTATGGATGGGAAGACGCTGGGTGAAAGCCTTAGTGAAAACATCCTCGAGAACCTGATAATCCAGAAGCTAATCGAAGCCGACTCTGAGAAGAATGGGATTTCAGTAAACGATGAAGAGATCGACCAGAGAATCGCATTGGTCAAGGAGGAGCTGGGCGGAGAACAGGCCTTCCAGGATTTCCTAAGCTCGAACAGCTTTGATCCTCAGTATTTCAGAAAATACGAAAGGGAGCAGCTTATCATAGACAAGCACAGAGACCTTGTTCTTTCAGGTATTCAGATCAATGAGGATGAGGCCAGGGATTACTATTCCCAAAACAACGAAAGTCTTATTGAAGTCAAGGCCAGTCATATACTCCTTGGCACAGAGGAGGATGCTTTAAGGGTCCAGCAGAGACTCCAAAATGGTGAGGACTTCGCTCAGGTTGCAATGCTGGAATCCCTGGACAGTGAATCAGCGATAAGAGGAGGAGACCTGGGATACTTTCCAAGGGGCTACTACTCAATATCCGAATTCGAAGAGCAGGCTTTTTCACTTAAAGAGGGAGAAATAAGCGGGATCGTCAAGACTGAGGTAGGCTATCACATAATATGGGTGCAGGATAGAATGGACTCCTATGAGGAGCTTTCAGACAAAGTCTTTGAGACTATAAGAGAAGAAAAATATTATGAGTATATAGAGGAGCTTAGGGCTGAGGCAGATGTAAAGAAATTCACCGAATAGCCTTAAGACATCAGGAGGAGCAATAATGACTAAAAGTCAAAACTATTTGAAGGGTGCAGCAATACTTGGTATTGCCGGCATCATAGTAAAAATATTGGGAGCGGTATACAGAATACCTCTTTCCAATATCATCAAGGACGAGGGAATAGGCTATTACCAGACTGCCTATCCTATATATGTCCTTCTGCTTACGATTTCCACTGCAGGCATACCTGTTGCAATAGCTAAGCTGGTCTCTGAAAAGAGGGCTCTGGGAGATTATCGCAACGCCCACAAGGTCTTTAAGGTCTCACTTGTGGGATTGGTGGTGCTGGGGATACTTACATCCCTTACAGTTGCAGTTGGCGCAGGCAAGATAGTAGAGTCTATCGGTAATCCAAATGCCTACTATGCCCTTCTGGCACTTGCCCCTGCACTTTTATTCGTACCAATAATGGCAGCCTTCAGGGGGTTTTTCCAGGGAAGCCAGACAATGTTCCCGACGGCACTATCACAGGTTCTGGAACAACTTTTCAGAGTAGCTACAGGCCTTGGACTTACTGTCATACTGCTTGACAAAGGACTTCCAATGGCTGCCGGAGGTGCATCCTTCGGTGGATCTATGGGTGCGATAATCGGAGCTGCCACGATAATGATCATCTATATGAAAAGACGCAGCTCGATCAAGGACGAGATAGCAACGACGACCATAGGCGGAGATTATCCAGTCAAAAGCATTATAAAGGATCTTCTTCTGATTGCTGTACCGATCACCATCGGTTCAGCGATAGCCCCAATAATGAATACTGTGGATGCAGCACTCGTCTTCAGAAGACTTCAGGACATAGGTTACACGTCTAAAACAGCCAACGACCTCTACGGTCAGCTCACTGGAATGGCGCAGACGCTGGTTAATCTTCCACAGGTTTTCTCGATTGCTATTTCAATGAGTCTTGTACCCGCCATATCTACTGCGAGTGCCAGGAAAGCAAGAGAAGAGCTTGGGAGTCTTATATCCTCAGGGATAAGAATGACTCTTCTGATAGGTCTTCCAGCTGCACTTGGCATGTTTGTACTTGCTAAGCCGATAATAGCACTGTTGTACTTCAACAACGAACCCGATGTAATTGCAAGTACAGGAGATATTCTGACTTATCTTTCCCTTGGGGTAGTATTTCTAACCCTTGTACAGGCCTTGACTGCGATCATTCAGGGTCTAGGTAAGCCGATAATACCTGTAAGGAACCTCTTCCTCGGGGCTGTGGCTAAAATATCGCTGACCTATATACTCACCGGCATCCCTGCAATAAATGTAAAAGGCGCAGCAATAAGTACTGTAACAGCATATGCTGTTGCAGCCACACTGGATTTTTATTATGTCCTCAAAATGGCAAATGCGGATATCGACCTGAAGAAAATACTTCTCAAGCCACTGATGTCATCGCTGGGAATGGCCGCGGTCGCAAAGCTGGGTTACATTGGGATGTCCACAATAATGCCTGATAAGCTGGCAACCGTCGGGGCAGTAGGACTGGGAGTCGTAGTATACGGGGTTCTTCTTATAGTTACCGGAACGATAACGAAGGAAGACCTGGCTATGTTTTCCAAGGGAGGAAGAGCAGCAAATAAGCTCGGCAGATTCCTCAAGAGCGAGAAATAATAAATCATAAGGAGTTATTCTATGAATAAAATATTTGTAATAGGCTTAGGACCTGGAAGCCCTGACAACCTGACTCTGGCGGCTGCGGAAAGGATCAACGGAGAAGGACCACATTTTCTGCGGACTGAAAAGCATCCTGCAGTGGAATATTTTAAAACCAGGGGGATATCTTACCAAGCCTTTGACAGCTATTATGATACCGGAGAAAGCTTTGAGGAGGTTTATTCCTCGATAACTGAAAGACTCATAGAAGAGACTAAGATCCATGGTACTGTAAATTACTATGTTCCAGGGAATCCTATGGTTGCAGAGAGAACCGTAAAGCTCCTTGCGGATAGGACTAAGGACGTAGAATTAGTGTTCGTATCAGGTATGAGCTTTATCGAGCCTATGCTTGAAGCGACAGGGATCGATCCAGTCGACGGGCTCCAGGTGCTGGATGGAGTTCAATTGAAATCGACGGATGTCAGCATACGAAGCAATATCATAATCACTCAGGTCTATAATCCAAGAATAATGTCGGACATAAAGCTTATCCTGTCGGAAATATATGGGGATGAGCACCAGGTTTACCTCATTCACAGAGCGGGGCTGTCCGACCAGAAGGTAGAGAGGCTTATGCTTTCTGAAATAGACAGATCTCAGGATATTGATGTCCTTACCAGCCTTCTCGTTCCTGCTCTTGTCGGCGACCGTAAATCCAGATATTCCTTCGAGGACATAGTCGATATAATGACAAGGCTTAGAAGTGAGGATGGATGCCCGTGGGACAGGGAGCAGGATCACCTTTCCATAAGACAGGCTGTCCTGGAGGAGGCCTATGAATTAGTTGAAGCACTTGAGGACGAGGACCCTGAGCATATAGTTGAGGAGCTGGGAGATTTGCTGCTTCAGGTGGTTTTTCATACTCAGATAGGGTATGAAGATGGCGAATTTTACCCATTTGACGTAACGACGGGTCTCGCAAGCAAGTTGATTTCAAGGCATCCGCACGTTTTTTTAGAAAAAAATGTGGATAATTCCAGCGAAGTAGTATATAATTGGAATAAGATAAAGTATGAAAATAGGAATATATCAACCCTTTCAGAGAAATTGAAAAATATTCCAAGACTTCCAGCCCTGATGAGGAGCTTCAAGGTCCAGGAAAAAGCCGCTGAAGTCGGCTTTGACTGGGACGACGTCAGCGGCCCATCAGATAAGGTGTCTGAGGAGCTTGCTGAGGTAATGGAGTCTTTAATTGAATTTGGGCCTTCCCACAACCATACTGAAGAGGAAATCGGCGATCTTCTCTTCGCAGTAGTCAATCTTTCCAGGTTTCTGAAGGTGGATCCTGAGGTAGCACTCAATAAAACCATTGGAAAATTCACAAAAAGAATGGAAAAGATGGAGTATATGGCTGAAAATATGGGTATACAAATGGAGGAAATGAGTCTGAATGAGTTGGATGCCCTATGGGACAAGGCTAAATCTGAAGAGTGAAGTTTGCTGATTGTGGACTCAAAAGTATGAATAAATTAGCAAATAAAAAACAAGGAGGAATCATTAATGAACAAAGCTGAATTGATCGCGAGCATAGCAGAAAAGAGCGAACTTACGAAGAAAGATGCAGAAGCAGCATTGAACGCATTTATGAAAGCTGTTGAGGAGTCATTGGCAGCAGGAAACAAGGTTCAATTGGTAGGCTTTGGTACCTTCGAGGTAAGGGAAAGAAAAGCTAGAGAAGGAAGAAATCCTAGAAATCCTGAAGAAGTTATTAAGATTCCAGCATCAAAAGCTCCTGTTTTCAAAGCCGGCAAGGCACTTAAGGAGAGCGTAAACGTAACTAAAAAAGGAAAGAAGAAATAAGAAAATCAGGTCTATGACCTGATTTTTTTTCGGAGGTAAATATGAGAATAGATAAATATCTGAAGGCGTCAAGGATCATAAAGAGAAGGACAGTAGCCAAGGAAGCCTGTGAGCAGGGGAAGGTATCAATAAACGGTAAGACTGCAAAGCCTGGAGATGAGGTAAAGGTTGGGGACGTTATCGCCGTGTCCTTCGGAAGCGGCGAGATGAAGGTGCAGGTTCTGGACCTTAAGGAATCTGTAGGAAAGGACCAGGCAGACACTCTGTATAAGGTACTCTAGCCAAGGGTAGTACTTGAAAATAATTACAAAACATGAGATAATTGACCGTAAGAATAACAACGTGTCTCAAAGGCGGTGATTTTGTGTCCGGTAAAAAAAAGATACAAAAAAAAGGCTTGAGAATATCACATGTTTTTGTAGTATTTCTTGTGATATACCTCGTTACGGTCCTGAATCATCAGCGTCAGCTCATGAATAGACTTGAGGAAAAAAGAGAGGTACTGGAGTCCGAGATAGTCCAATTGGAGGACAAGATCGAGGATTTGAACGATCAGATCGAAAAAAGCGGCACTTTGGAATTTGTGGAGAGAATTGCCCGGGATGAGCTAGGGATGGTCAAGCCCAGGGAAATAATCTACATAGATAAAAGCAGTCCGGAGTATAATATGGACAGTGTTTTTGACAAAGATAAATAATTGACATAACCCAAAGGCTGATATATACTCATGATATATTATCATTTGTAAGGAGGAAAAGTTAGTCTATGCCCGTATCTGTTGGAGAAATAGTAGAGGGTACTGTAACCGGAATAACTAATTTCGGTGCCTTTATTCAGTTGCCAGAAGGAAAGAGTGGACTTGTACATATCTCAGAGGTATCTCACGACTATGTAGAAAAGGTCTCAGATTACTTAAAAAAGGATCAAAAGGTCAAGGTAAAGGTATTGTCCGTATCTGCAGACGGTAAGATAAGTCTGTCAGTAAGACAAGCAAAGCCAAAGACCAGCAAGCCTGTGGAAATAGACTGGAGCAGGCAGGAAGAGAGACAGAGAAGCATGTCCTTTGAAGATATGCTGAACAGCTACCTCAAGGACAGCAATGAGAAGATGGACCAAATAAAAACCAAAGACGGCAGAAAGAGCTTTGGAGCGAGGGGCAAAAAAAACAGCAGCTACGATTGATAAAACCGGTTTAACCGGTTTTTTGTATTTGTGTGGAAGAAAAAAACTCTGGGTATATTATCATACAGCTTGGGTTAGGTGATCCTTATGGAGAAAAAGGTGTTGAAGAATATTATAGACCATAAAATGGTCGAGTCCGGGGATACTGTACTGGCAGCTGTGTCAGGCGGACCGGATTCCATGGCAATGCTTATGTGTCTTGTTGACCTTAGGGAAAGACTTGGCTGCAGGCTTGTTATTGCCCATGTGAACCATGGAGTAAGGGGAAAGCTTGCCGACAGGGACCAGCAGTTCGTGGAAGAGACGGCCAGAAGACTTCATATACCATATCACACAATCAATGTGGATATGGTTGCTCATGGCAAGGAGCTGGGTATATCCTCCGAGGAGGCAGGAAGACTTCTACGCTACAACTTCTTCAGACAGGTATTGGCAGGCTATGGCAAGGGCAGGATCGCCGTGGCACACAACATGAACGATCAGGCTGAGACGGTTCTTTTCAGGATAATGAGAGGAACCGGTATCGACGGAATAAAGGGTATGAGCTTTAACCAGGATGATATCATACGTCCCTTATTGAATATAACAAGGGAAGAGATAGAGAGCTATATCAGAGAACATGATATTGAGACTGTTGAAGATCACACAAATCTTGAGACCGTATACACCAGGAATCGGATCAGGCTTGAGCTATTGCCCTATATAATGGAGAACTTTAATCCAAACATCATAGAGGGACTTTTCAGGATGTCGCTTTTGGCTGCAGACGACAGTATGATCATTGAAGAAACTGTTGAAAAAAAGGATAATTCATTAGTGAAAAATAAAGACCGTAATAGTATAATTTTTATTGGCAGTCTCTTTATAAGGGAGCCACAGCCTATTAGAAAAAGACTGATAAGGAAGGCTGTACTGAGTATTAGGGGAACTCTTCATGGTATAGAGGAAAAGCATATCGGCTCAGCTCTGGAGCTTTTCCAAAACGGCCGAACCGGTTCCACCCTTGACCTTCCGGGGGGCATAGTTGCCAGGGTATCCTACGATGAATTCTCAATCGAGAAAGCCAGACCTTCAAGGGAAAAGCTTCCACAGATTGAGATAACCCTTGGGAGCAACCTGATACCCGAGTGGGGGCTTAGCATAAAGATCGAGAGTGTAAATAATTCCCATGCTGAAGTACTGGATAAATTCTCAGTAACCATAGATGGAGACAAGCTTGAGGGGAAAATGATCCTGAGACAAAGAAGGGATGGAGACAGGTTCTCGCCCATAGGCCTAATAGGATCAAAGAAATTAAAGGATTATTTCATCGACAGGAAGGTACCCAGAGATCAAAGGGACTCCATACCTATAATTGAAGACTCAAAAGGCATAGTATGGGTGGCGGGTCATTCTGTTGATAAGCGAGTTGCCGTAGAAAAGAATACGAAAAATCATTTAAGGCTGATAATAAATAAAATCAATTAAACCGATGGGAGGATATGATTTGAAGGATCCAATCAAGAAGATAATAGTTGAAGAGGAAGCAATCAAAAACAGAGTCAAGGAACTGGGTAAACAGATAACTGAAGTCTATAAGGGAAAAGACCTTATAGTAGTAGGTATACTTAAAGGTGCTGTCATATTCCTGGCTGATCTTACCCGAGCTATCGAAATGCCTGTGCTGATAGATTTCATGGCTGTGTCAAGCTATGGCAAATCCAGCATATCAACTGGGGAGGTTAGGATAATGAAGGATCTTGACTTCAGCGTTGAGGGCAAGGATGTACTTATAGTAGAGGATATAATCGACACAGGACTGACTCTTAACTACCTTAAGGACATACTGACAAAGAGGGGAGCAAGCTCCGTAAGGATATGTACTCTTCTGGACAAGCCTGACAGGAGAACAGTCGGAGTAAAAATCGACTTTTTGGGATTTGAGATCCCGGACGAATTTGTTGTAGGCTATGGGCTTGACTTCAATGAAATGTACAGAAACTATCCATTTGTAGGAGCTCTTAAGGAAGAAGTCTACAACTGAGGTTTTATTGATTAGATAACCCGGCTATGGTATAATATACCGATATCACCAATATTGGGAATTGGAGGGAGGACTAGGATTGAAACGATTTTTTAAGGGCATCAGCATATACCTGCTGATAGTGCTGCTGATCATGTTCAGCGTCAGAATGTTCGGCACAGAGGTAGAGCAGATCTCCGAGTTGGATTTTACGGAGCTGGTGTCCAGACTTAAGGATGGAAGCATAGAGAGGATAACCTCCATCGGGAATACAGTTGAGGGTGAGCTTAAGGACGGTACGAAATTCACTGCGATACTTCCCGAGGAAGTAAGACCAACCTTTTATCACGATTATGTGAAGGGAATGGTCGATAATGAGACAATCAAATACGGCGCGGAGCAGATTCCCGTAAGCCCATGGTATATAGAAATGCTGCCGACTCTGATGATACTGTTAGTTTTTGGAGTCGTCTGGTTTGTGTTCATGCAGCAATCCCAGGGTGGAGGCGGCGGTGGCCGGGTAATGTCCTTCGGAAAGAGCAAGGCAAAGATGCACAAGATGGAGGAAGGAAAGCTGGTTACCTTCAACGAGGTAGCAGGCCTTGAGGAGGAGAAGGAAGAGCTTAAGGAGATAGTAGATTTCCTCAGCCATCCAAAGAAATATGTTGAGATAGGTGCAAGGATACCTACAGGAGTCTTGATGGTAGGCCCTCCTGGTACAGGAAAGACATACCTTAGCAAGGCTGTTGCCGGTGAAGCAGGGGTACCGTTCTTTACCATCTCAGGCTCAGACTTCGTTGAGATGTTCGTAGGAGTAGGTGCCAGCAGGGTCAGGGATCTATTCGAGCAGGCGAAGAAAAATTCACCTTGTATAGTCTTTATTGACGAGATAGATGCCGTTGGAAGAAGAAGAGGCGCAGGACTTGGCGGCGGACACGATGAAAGAGAGCAGACCCTCAATCAGCTTCTAGTCGAGATGGACGGATTCTCCAAAAATGAAGGCATTATAGTCATGGCAGCTACCAACAGGGCTGACATACTTGACCCGGCGCTGTTAAGACCGGGCAGATTCGACAGGACGATCTATGTCGGACTTCCCGACATAAGGGGCAGGGAGGCAATACTCCAGGTCCACACCAGGAACAAGCCACTTGCAGAGGACGTAGACCTTAAGGTAGTAGCTAAAAGGACACCTGGCTTTACGCCGGCAGACCTTGAGAACCTGGTCAACGAGGCAGCACTGCTCACTGCAAGATTCAATTTGAAATCAATACCTATGCATCTTATAGAAGAAGCTTCAATAAAAGTACAGGCAGGACCTGAGAAGAAGAGCAGAGTAATAAGTCCTCACGAAAGAAAGCTCACAGCATATCACGAAGCTGGTCATGCTCTCACAGCCAGAATGATACCGGGTACAGACCCAGTTCACATGGTTACCATAATTCCAAGAGGAATGGCTGGAGGCTTTACAGCATATATACCTGATGAGGACAGGAATTACCTGACCCGAAAGCAAATGGAAGACAAGCTTGTCATACTTCTTGGAGGCAGGGTAACAGAAGCTCTCGTCCTTGACGACATCAGCACCGGTGCTCAAAATGATATCGAGCGTGCAACAAAGCTTGCAAGATCCATGGTGACCCACTACGGGATGAGTGATATCCTTGGACCAATGACCTACGGTACCGACGAAGAAGAGGTATTTGTAGGAAGGGACCTTAATAGATCCAGAAATTACAGTGAGGAAGTCGCTGCTGCTATCGACAAGGAGATGAGAAAGCTCATCGACACGGCATATCACAGGGCTGAAGCTCTAATAAAACAAAATATGGAAATTCTGCACAGATTGGCTGATGCTCTTCTTGAAAAGGAGACCATCGATGCCAGAGAGTTCGAAGAGATTTTCCAAGGAAGCTGATGCAGGCCCCTCCAAGGGGACCTGCTTTTCGCATGCAGGGAATAATACAAAATTTGCAATTTTGCCTGCATGAATCAAAATAATTGAAATTTATGTTGCAATATTGCCATAATTTTTAATATAATAAGTGGTAGATTAGGTACCATAATGAGGAGGTAAAGGGATGTACGATGACAAGAAACTTGATCAAGTAAAGTCTTCCTTTAAAGACTGGGAAGAAAACAAGGTCCAAAAGCTTCTTTCCAAGTTTCCGGAGAGAAAGAAAACATTTTCCACTGGATCTGACACCGAGGTCGACAGATTATACACACCTGCCCATATAGAGGATCTGGATTACGATAGGGATCTGGGATATCCTGGAGAATACCCATTTACAAGGGGAGTTCAGCCAACTATGTACAGGGGCAGATTTTGGACTATGAGACAGTATGCAGGCTTTGCTACGGCTGAAGAGTCCAACAAAAGGTATAAATATCTTCTGGAGCAGGGGCAGACAGGCTTAAGCGTAGCCTTTGACCTCCCAACTCAGATAGGCTACGACTCAGACCACAGCCTTTCAGAAGGGGAGGTAGGAAAAGTAGGCGTTGCTATAGACTCATTGAAGGATATGGAGATACTGTTTGACGGTATCCCGCTTGATAAGGTCAGTACATCCATGACTATAAATGCACCTGCCAGCGTATTGTTGGCAATGTATATCGCAGTAGCTGAAAAACAGGGAGTTTCATCAGACAAGCTAAGAGGCACTATCCAGAATGATATCCTCAAGGAGTACATCGCCAGGGGAACCTATATTTTCCCTCCAGAGCAGTCAATGAGACTTATAACAAATATATTTGAGTATTGCTCAAACAGCGTTCCGCAGTGGAACACCATAAGCATAAGCGGCTATCACATAAGAGAGGCAGGCTCTACAGCAGCCCAGGAGGTAGCCTTCACTCTTGCAGACGGTATAGCATACGTAGAGGCTGCAATAAAGGCAGGTCTTGACGTTGACGATTTCGGGCCAAGACTGTCCTTCTTCTTCAATGCTCACAACGACCTGTTGGAAGAGGTTGCTAAGTACAGAGCAGCGAGAAGACTTTGGGCTAAGATTATGAAGGAAAGATTCAACGCCAAGAGCGACAAGTCAATGCAGCTTAAGTTCCATACTCAGACTGCAGGGTCAACACTTACTGCTCAGCAGCCGGACAACAACATAATAAGAGTTACCATTCAGACTCTTGCTGCAGTTCTTGGAGGAACACAGTCCCTGCATACTAACTCAAGAGACGAGGCATTGGCACTTCCTACTGAGGATTCAGTAATGATAGCACTAAGAACACAGCAGATAGTTGCTTACGAGTCAGGAGTTACAGAGACTATAGATCCCCTTGCCGGTTCATACTACATCGAAAGTCTGACAAGTGCAATCGAGAAGGAAGCAGAGGAATACATCACCAGAATAGATAATCTTGGCGGCGCTACTAAAGCCATCGAGAATGGCTACATCCAGAAGGAGATCCAGAATTCAGCATATAAATATCAAATGCAGGTAGAGGATCAGGAGAGGATAGTAGTTGGAGTCAACAAGTTCAAGGTAGAGGAGACTGAGAAAAAGCAGCTTCTTAAGGTAGACCCTCATGTTGAGATCCTTCAAAGAAAGAAAATCGAAAAGCTTAAGAAGGACAGAGATGGGTCATTGGTTGAAAATAGCCTGATGCTGTTAAAGGAAAAGGCTAAGACGGATGAAAATCTGATGCCGTATATCCTGGACTCAGTAAAGGCATATGCTACTCTTGGAGAAATTTGCGGCGTCTTGAGAGAAGTTTTCGGAGAGTACGAGCAATCGGTAATACTATAGAAATTTGGGAGGTAATACAATGGACAGACCTATAAGAGTTCTCGTTGCAAAGCCCGGTCTTGACGGGCATGACAGGGGAGCCAAGGTAATAGCAAGGTCCCTTAGAGATGCTGGTATGGAGGTAATATATACCGGCCTAAGACAAACTCCAGAGCAGATAGTTGCGGCAGCGGTTCAGGAGGACGTAGACGTTGTTGCAATGAGCATACTATCAGGAGCACACAATCATCTTTTTCCAAAGGTGGTAAGGCTTTTGAAGGAGGAAGGCATTGAGGACGTTCTGGTGCTGGGTGGCGGAGTAATACCTGAGGACGACATACCATTCCTTGTAGAATCAGGTATAGAAGCAATATTCACACCGGGGACTCCGACCAAGGAAGTAATTGCATTTATAAATAACAATGTCAAAAGAAAATAGGCGGTGTTTGGTTTGAATATCGAGGAGAGGCTGCTGGCAGGTGACAAAAGAGCCTGCGCACGCCTGATATCTATGCTTGAAAATAGGGACGAGGAAGCAGTCTCCATCATAAAAAGGCTTTTCCACAGGACAGGCAATGCATACGTGATCGGGATCACAGGTCCTCCAGGAAGCGGTAAGTCTACACTGACCGACCGTCTGACCAAGCAGCTAAGAGCTCAGGGCAAAAAGGTTGGCATACTTGCAATCGACCCGACAAGCCCATTCAGCGGAGGCGCTATCCTTGGTGACAGGATCAGAATGAACGATCTGGCTCTGGACAAGGGTGTATTCATAAGAAGCATGGGTACCAGAGGGTTTTTGGGCGGAATATCAAAGGCCACCTGGGGTGCCGTCAAGGTGCTGGATATCTACGGCTGTGACTACATATTCATAGAAACCGTAGGAGTAGGACAATCAGAGGTAGATATCGTAAAGATGGCCGATACCGTCCTGATGGTTATGATACCTAATATGGGAGACGACATCCAGGCGATAAAAGCCGGCATAATGGAGATCGCAGACGTATTTGCCATAAATAAATCCGATCTGGACGGAGCAGACAAAACAAAGCTTGAGATCGAGATGAACCTGGACCTCAATGAAAAGTCTGACTATAGACCTCCGGTCGTAAAGGTATCCGCTATCAAAAACGAGGACATAGACGTTTTACTGGGTAAGCTCTTCGATCACGAAAATTACCAGAAGGCAACAGGTCTTCTGCATCAAACAAGGATCAGAAACCTTAAGGCGGAGATACTACAGCTCACCGAAGAGGAGCTTCTAAGACTGATAATGGATAGAACAAACAGAGGCGGTTTGATCGATGACCTGGCCGTTAAGGTAGAGAAGAGGGAGATGGATCCATATACTGCCAAGGAAACAATAGTATCCCTCGTAAAGGAATAATGAAGGAGGAAGCCATGGTAACCAAGATTGACCACATTGGAATTGCCGTTAAGAATTTGGAAGAGACGCTTAAATTCTACGAAGACGTTCTGGGAATAAAGTGCGTAAGTCAGGAAGTAGTGGAGGAACAAAAGGTAAAGGTTGCATTTTTGCCTATTGGAGATACTGAGGTGGAGCTTCTGGAGTCAACCTCCGAAGATGGACCTATAGCAAGATTCATCGAGAAAAAGGGAGAAGGAATCCAGCATATAGCTTTTAAAGTTGATAACATCGAAGAAGCGATCAAGGAGCTAGAGGAAAAGGGAGTAAGGATGATCGACGAACAGCCGAGATATGGTGCAGGTGGCGCCAGAATAGCTTTCCTTCATCCAAAATCAACCTCGGGAGTGCTTATAGAAATAAGTCAAAGAGACTAAGGAATTTAGGAGGGTAAAGATGAGCGATAAAATTCAGCAGCTTCTTGAAGCCAAGAGAAAGATCTCCCTTGGCGGCGGGGAGAAAAGAATTGAAAAGCAGCACAGCTCAGGCAAAATGACTGCCAGAGAGAGAATAGAGTATCTTCTTGACGAGTCAAGCTTCGTTGAGCTGGATGCATTTGTAAAGCACAGATCAACTAATTTTGACATGGCGGATGTAGATGCGCCTGCAGACGGAGTCGTTACCGGCTACGGAACAGTAGACGGCAGACTCGTTTTCGTATATGCCCAGGACTTCACAGTAGTCGGAGGATCCTTAGGAGAAATGCATGCAGCAAAGATAGTAAAGGTACAGGATATGGCGCTTAAAATGGGAGCTCCAATAGTAGGCTTCAATGATTCAGGCGGAGCCAGGATCCAGGAGGGTGTAGATGCACTTTCAGGCTATGGCAAGATATTCTTCAGAAACACGATATCCTCTGGAGTAATTCCACAAATATCAGCCATAATGGGACCTAGTGCAGGCGGAGCAGTATACTCTCCTGCAATAACGGATTTTATTTTTATGACGGATAAGACCAGCATGATGTTCATAACCGGACCTCAGGTAATCAAGTCAGTTACCGGAGAAGATGTTACCCAGGAACAGCTGGGCGGAGCAAACACCCACAACAAAATAAGTGGAGTTGCTCATTTCATAGACAATTCAGAAGCTGAATCCATAGACAGGATCAAGGAGCTTTTAAGCTATCTGCCTTCAAACAACCTGGAGCAGCCGCCTGTTTATGAATTCGAGGATGATCTTAACAGAATAGATGAAAGACTAAACGAAATAGTTCCTGAGAATCCAAATAAGCCCTACGATATGAAGGAAGTAATAAAGAGTCTTGCCGATGGAGGACACTTCTTCGAGGTACAGCCCCTTTACGCTCAAAACATCATCACAGGCTTTATAAGACTCAACGGAAGAAGCATAGGCGTAATAGCTAATCAGCCAAGGATACTGGCTGGATGCCTTGACATAAATGCATCTGACAAGGCAGGTAGATTCATAAGGACCTGTGACGCTTTCAACATACCGCTATTGAACCTTGTAGACGTACCGGGATTCCTCCCGGGAACCAGCCAGGAATACGGCGGTATAATAAGACACGGAGCCAAGATGCTCTATGCCTACTCAGAGGCGACAGTGCCTAAGGTTACCCTGATAGTTAGAAAGGCATACGGCGGAGCTTACCTTGCAATGTGTTCAAAGGACCTTGGAGCAGATCAGGTATTCGCATGGCCTAATGCTGAAATAGCAGTTATGGGACCGGATGGAGCGGCGAACATAATCTTCAAGAACGAGATCGCTGCATCGGATGATCCGATTTCTACGAGAGCAGAAAAGATTGTTGAATACAGAGATACTGTAGCTAACCCATACATTGCAGCACAGAGAGGCTTCGTAGACGACGTATTGGTACCGAGCCAGACAAGACCAAGGTTGATCAGCGCCTTTGACATGCTCGAGACCAAGAGAGAATCAAGACCAGGCAAAAAGCACGGCAACCTGCCGGTATAGGAGGGATTACCATGGGCAACGAAGTAACTATGTCGGAGGCATTGATAGTCACCGTCGTTAGTATGATAGTAGTATTCCTGGTGCTGATTCTCATATCCTATATAATCGGACTGCTGAAGAATTTTGCAATCGGGAAAAAGCCTGCTGATGTAAAGCCTGAGCAAGTCAGTGCTGCGGTCGTAAAGCAGGAGGAAAAAGCGCAAAGTACCCCTGAGCTTGACGAGGGAGAGCTTATTGCAGTAATAGCTGCAGCAGTAGCAGCATCCCTGGGACGAGACATCCCTGAGATCAGGATAAACAGCATAAGAAAGGTTCCACAGCTGACGACACCCTGGAGAGAAATGGGCAAGCAGGAACAGCTGCTGAGCAAACTATAATATATCTGGAGGAGAAAGAATGAGAAAGTTTATAATAAACGTAAACGGCAACAGCTACGAAGTAGAAGTTGAAGAGGTAGGCGGAGCTTCCGCACCTGTATCAAGACCTGCTCCTAAGGCAGCAGCTGCGGCACCTGCTGCTCCAAAGGCAGCTCCTGCATCAGCACCGGTGACAGCAAGCGCCGGACAGGAAGTAATCGAATCTCCGATGCCTGGAAACATATGGAAGATACTTGTTAAGGAAGGCCAGGAGGTAAAGAGCGGCGACGTTCTTCTGATCCTCGAAGCTATGAAGATGGAAAATGAGATTCTAGCCCCAAGAGACGGAAAAGTTGCATCCATAACAACCTCTGAGGGTTCGGCCGTTAATACTGGAGACAAGCTGGTCATAATGGACTAAACCCTTCAAGAAAGGATGAACAACTATGTTTATGGAAATATTGACGGACTTTTGGGCCAGCACCGGATTTGGATTAGGTGAATTTGGCCACTATGTAATGCTGGCAATATCCTTTATCCTGCTATATCTGGCGATCGCAAAGGGTTTTGAGCCATTGCTTTTGACCCCGATAGCCTTTGGAATGCTGCTTGCCAACCTGCCGGGTGCAGATCTGATGAAGGAACCAATAGTCCAAATACTTAAAGACCCGATAACCGGAGAATTGGTAAGCAAGACAAAGGAATATGGAGGACTGCTGTACTACCTATACCAGGGAGTCAAGCTGGGGATATATCCTCCATTGATATTCCTTGGAGTAGGAGCTATGACTGATTTCGGACCATTGATAGCAAATCCGAAGTCAATACTATTAGGAGCAGCGGCGCAACTAGGTATTTTCGCAACCTTTATAGGTGCTATCCTTCTGGGCTTTACCGGTCCGGAGGCAGCAAGTATTGGTATTATTGGAGGAGCAGACGGACCAACGGCGCTTTACCTTACAGCCAAGCTGGCACCTCATCTTCTCGGGCCTATAGCTGTTGCTGCGTATTCATACATGGCGCTTGTACCAATAATACAGCCTCCAATAATGAAGGCTCTCACTACCAAGGAAGAGAGAATGGTAGTAATGGAGCAGCTAAGACCTGTTTCAAAAAAGGAAAAGGTAATATTCCCGATTATGGTAACTTTGGTCGTTTCCTTCATATTACCTTCAGCAGCACCTCTGATAGGCCTATTGATGCTTGGTAATTTATTCAGAGAAACCCTTTTGACAGATAGATTGTCAAAGACGGCTCAGAATGAATTGATCAATATCGTAACCATATTTCTAGGAACTACAGTCGGAGCAACCGCAAGTGCTGAGAATTTCTTTAATTTCCAAACTGTAAGCATAATAGTACTTGGCTTGGTTGCATTCTCGATAGGAACTGCAGGCGGCGTACTATTTGGAAAGCTGATGTACAAAATGACAGGTGGGAAAGTTAATCCTCTCATCGGCTCTGCAGGTGTATCTGCGGTTCCGATGGCCGCCAGAGTATCTCAAAAGGTTGGTCAAGAGGCTAATCCAAGAAACTTCCTTTTGATGCATGCCATGGGACCAAACGTTGCCGGAGTAATAGGCTCTGCAGTAGCTGCAGGTATGCTGCTTATGTTCTTTGGATAAAAATCACCTACAGACTCCTTTGGGAGTCTGTTTTCTTTTGCCCCAATTGGGTAGAAACCTACTGTATAAAAAGGAGTGAAGCTGATGTTTCCAGGATATATAACAGATGTTGAAGGGATAATCGTAGGGCATGCCCATTCAGAGGATGCACTCACCGGGTGTACCGCAGTGATATGTCCGGAAGGTGCCACAGGAGGGGTAGATGTGAGGGGCTCCGCACCGGGAACCAGAGAGACCGATCTGTTCAAGGCAGAGAAGCTGGTGGATAAGGTCCATGCTGTAGTACTATCAGGGGGGTCGGCCTTTGGGCTGGAAGCAGCCTCTGGAGTCATGGATCATCTTGAGGAACTGGGTATAGGCTTTGATGTCGGATTAACCAGGGTCCCTATAGTAGCCTCAGCTGTAATCTTCGATTTGGCTATTGGAGATTATAAGGTAAGGCCTGACTGGCAGATGGGCTATAAGGCATCATTATCTGCTTCAAAGGATGAAAACAGGCAAGGCAATGTCGGTTGCGGAATGGGAGCGACTGTAGGAAAGATCCTTGGATCAAAAGGAGCAATGAAGTCAGGGTTAGGGTGCGCAACTGTAATCTCTGGTGATCTTGTTGTATCTGCCCTTATCTGCGTAAACGCCTTCGGAGACATTTTTAAGGATGGCTCCCAGATCGCAGGTGCATACGATTATGGGAATGACAGCTTGATGAACACCTACGAGCTCATGAAGAGCTCCATGGTTACACCTGGGTTTGCAAACACCAATACGACCATCGGAGTAGTCGCAACAAACGGTATCCTTACTAAGGCAGAGGGAAACAAGGTCGCACAAGCTGGACATAACGGACTTGCAAGATCGATAAACCCAGTTCATACCATGGTAGACGGCGACACTATATTCACTATGGCGACTAACAAGCTCAAGGCAGATGTGAATATCATAGCTGCAATGGCGCAGGAAGCCGTCGAGAAGGCAGTTATAAATGCAATCCTTTCAGCAGAGGGCAAAGCAGGACTAAAAGCCCATAGGGACCTGACAACAAAAGTATTGTAAAGGATCCAGAGTGAATATATAATAGTGTAGGAATAAAGCTGACATCAGGAGTGAGTCAGACTAAAGCAGCAGTAAACAAAAAATACGACTGGTATCCGACAGGAATCAGAGCGGAGGGATAATATGAAAAATGGTAAAAAGTTAGACGTAAGAAGACTGGCAGTTGTTGGAGTATTGGGAGCGATCTCTATAGTGCTTGGAATGACCCCATTGGGCTTCATACCCGTCGGACCCACCAGAGCCACCATAATGCACATACCTGTAATCATTGGAGCAATTATGGAGGGACCTGTAGTCGGGGGACTGGTAGGTCTTATATTCGGGATATTCAGCATCTATCAGGCGATCACTGCACCTACCCCTGTCAGCTTTGTTTTTTTGAACCCGATAGTTTCCGTATTGCCTAGAATACTGATAGGCATAACAACCTACTACGCATACAAAGCGCTGAGCAGGATAGGCAATAAAAGAACCACCTGGCTTTTGTACGGCATCTGGGCGGCAATCGGGATATACCTAGCAAGAGGATTATACAGCAGTGTAGTTGATTACACAACTGTCTGGCCCCTTCTCATGAACGGAGGGCTCCTCATACTGACGGCTCTTATGGCATATCTCACATCCAGGACGCTGAAGGACAAAGCTCTTGATCTCATAATACCTACAATAATAGGTACGCTGACGAATACGGTCGGGGTATTGTCCATGATCTACATCTTCTATGCAGAAAGGTTCGTCCAGGCCATCGGGCAGGACATAGACACTGCCAGAAAAGTGATCGTGGGGATAGGCATAACCAATGGTATCCCGGAATCAATAATAGCGATAATCATAGTGACCAGTGTTGTAACAGCACTCAAGAAAAGAAAAAAATGAAAAAAGGTGAAAAAATGCTGCTTGTAATCGATGTTGGAAATACTAACATAGTTTTTGGTGCTTACGAAGGTAAAAAACTCGTATATGACTGGCGTATAGCTACAGACAAGGAAAAAACCTCTGACGAGTACGGTATTCTGTTCGATCAGATGTTCAAATACAATGGGATCGACAGGTCTCAGGTCGACGATATAATCATCTCATCAGTAGTGCCTACCTTGATGCATACCCTTCCTGCAATGAGCCAGAGATATTTCAAAAAGGACCCTATAGTAATTGGTCCCGGGGTAAAAACAGGCATGAACATCAAGTATGACAACCCTCGCGAGGTAGGAGCAGACAGGATAGTAAATGCAGTTGCAGCCTATGAGAAATACGGCGGTCCTGTCATAATAGTAGACTTTGGTACTGCAAATACCTTCTGCTTTGTAAACAAGGAGGGCGAATACCTTGGAGGAGTAATAACGCCAGGTATAAGGATATCTGCTGATGCCCTTTTCATGAGAACAGCAAAGCTGCCGAAGGTTGAAATATTAAAGCCTGAGAAGGTGATCGCCAGAAACACCATAACCAGCATCCAGTCTGGGATAGTATATGGCTTCATTGGTATGGTAGACTCCATCATAGAGAGAATGATCGCAGAAGTGGGACTTACCAAGGAAGAGGTAACAGTGGTTGCAACTGGAGGCTTTTCAACGCTCATCGCCAGTGAAAGCAAGTATATCCAGCATAACGACAAGTTCCTTACGCTGGAGGGCTTGAGAATAATTTATGAGAGAAACCAGTAAGTAGCCAGCCTACTTACTTTCTTTATGTGGGGTGCATCATGAAAATAGGAAACATTGAACTTAAGAATAATCTCGCCTTAGCTCCAATGGCAGGAGTCACTGACTTTGCCTTCAGGTCCCTGTGTAAGGAGATGGGAGTCGGACTTGTGGTAACTGAGATGGTAAGCGCAAAGGGACTTTACTACAACGACGAAAAGACCTCAGACCTTACCCATAGCCATGAAGATGAACGACCTGTCGCTCTTCAGATATTCGGTTCCGATCCCGATATAATGGCAGAGATAACAAGGAACAATTTAAGCAGCAGAGATGATATAGATATAATCGACATAAATATGGGATGTCCTGCACCGAAGATAGTCAAGAATGGGGACGGCAGCGCCCTCATGAAGGACCTTAGGCTTGCAGGCTCAGTTATAGACTCGGTAGTTAAAGCCTCCAGAAAGCCTGTGACTGTAAAATTCAGGATGGGTTGGGATCACGGGAGCCTTAATGGGGAGGAGCTTGCAAGGATAGCTGAGGCCAACGGTGCAGCGGCACTGACTATACATGCCAGGACAAGAGATATGTTTTATGCAGGCGAAGCTGACTGGAGCTATATCGCGAAGGTCAAAAATGCGGTGTCGATACCGGTGATCGGGAACGGGGACGTTTTTACTCCGGAGGATGCCCTTGCCATGATAGACAGAACTGGCTGTGACGGAGTGGCGATAGGAAGGGGAGCCATGGGCAACCCCTGGATATTCAGGGAAACCACTGACCTTATAAACGGCAAAACACCTCGAAAGCCGACCCTTGATGAAATGCTCGAGGTCAGCATAAGACACCTTAAGCTGGAGATAAACCTTAAAGGTCCAAGGGTAGGAGTAAGGGAAATGAGAAAGCAGCTTGCCTGGTATCTTAAAGGTCTTAGAAATTCCAACGAGATAAAGAACAGGATAAACACAATGACAAGCCCTGAGGAGATCATAAAAGAGCTGGAGAAATATTTTACAGCATTGAAGGAGCACACCATATTCGATAATTAGGATAATCCTTGACATTGGAGCTCAGCTTGATTATAATATGGAACATACAATCGGGAAATATCCTGAAAAAACTTTTAGAAATGGCTTAAAATACAGAAATACTCGGTGTCGTGAAAAGTTGACGCCATTAAAGGAGAGAGTTTGATGACTGAAAAAGACGTATTTTTAACCCCAGAGGGGCTGGCTAAGCTTGAAATGGAACTTGAGGATGCTAAGCTTGTGAAACGAAAGGAAGTCGCTGAGAGAATTAAACAAGCACTGGATTTCGGTGATATCAGCGAAAACTCGGAGTACGACCAGGCTAAAAACGAGCAAGGCAAGCTGGAAGAAAGAATCGCCAAGCTTGAGGCTATCCTTAGGAATGCCAAGCTCATCGACGAGGACGAAATCACAACAGAGGTCGTCGGCGTGGGTTCTAAGGTCACCGTTCTCGACCTTGAATATGATGAAGAATCAGAATACACCATTGTTGGATCAGCTGAAGCCAATCCTTATGAAGGAAAGATATCAAACGAATCACCTGTAGGAAAAGCTCTATTGGGCAGCAAGGCCGGAACAGTGGTAGACGTGAACGTACCTGACGGAGTCATTAAATATAAGGTCCAAAGGATCGCAAGATAAGGATTGGAGGTCAGACTATGCAGAACAACGAGCAAAGCTTGAATGAAATGCTACAAATCAGAAGGGAAAAGCTGTCTAAGCTTATTGAAAAGGGTAAGAATCCGTTTTTGATAGAGAAGTTTGACTATACTCATCACAGCGTTGAGATAAAGGACCGTTTCGAGGAGCTTGAAGGCCATAGAGTAGCAGTTGCAGGAAGAGTAATGTCCCGTAGGGGCCATGGCAAGGTCAGCTTCATAGACATCCAGGACAGCGAGGGAAGGATCCAGATATTCATAAAGCAGGATTCAATCGGGGAAGAGGAATACAACGACCTTTCACTTCTTGACCTTGGTGATATCATTGGAGCAGAAGGAGAAGTATTCAAAACCAAAATGGGAGAGATCTCAGTCAAGGCTGACAAGCTCATCATCCTTTCGAAGTCACTTCAAATACTTCCTGAGAAGTTCCACGGCCTGAAGGATCAGGACCTTAGATACAGACAAAGATACGTAGATCTGATAGTCAACCCTGAAGTTAAGGAAACCTTCATACTCAGATCGAAGATGATAAAGGCAGTTAAGGAATATCTGGACGACAGAGGATTCCTTGAGGTAGATACTCCGATTCTAAGCACCATTGCCGGCGGAGCAAATGCAAGACCCTTCGTGACCCATCACAACACCCTTGACCTGGATATGTACCTGAGGATAGCCAACGAGCTGTACCTTAAGAGACTAATAGTCGGAGGCTTTGAAAAGGTCTACGAAATGGGCAGGATGTTCAGGAATGAGGGTATGGACACAAGACATAACCCTGAGTTCACAAGCATCGAGCTATACCAGGCATATGTAGACTACGAAGAGATGATGAGGTTAACTGAGAATCTGTTTGCCTATGTGGCAGAAAAGACCTTGGGTACCACTACTCTGAACTATCAGGGCAAGGAGATAAACGTAGCACCTCCATGGAGAAGAATCGACATGGCAGAGGCCGTTAAGGAATACACAGGAGTAGACTTCTCGCTTATAAACACTGACGAGGAAGCCATAGCTGTAGCTAAGAAGAGAGGCATTGAGATCAAGCCGGGTATGACAAGAGGCCATATCATTTCCGAAATGTTCGAGGAGTACTGCGAAAAGCACTTGGTGCAGCCAACCTTCGTAACAGGACATCCGGTGGAAATATCTCCTCTTGCCAAGAGGAATCCAGAAGATCCAAGGATAACTCAGAGATTCGAAGCCTTCGTAAACACATGGGAGGTTGCAAATGCCTTCTCAGAGCTTAATGATCCAATCGATCAAAGAGAAAGGTTCGAGGATCAGGTCAAGCAGAAGGAGTTTGGAGACGACGAAGCCCATCCAATGGACACTGACTTCATAAACGCCATAGAGGTAGGTCTTCCTCCAACAGGCGGACTTGGAATAGGAATAGACAGAATGATAATACTTTACACCAACACGCCAAGCATCAGGGACGTATTGCTGTTCCCAACGATGAAGCCAATTGAAGATTAGTAAACGCGCGGCAGGGTAACCTGCCGCTTTTGTACATATATCCATAAATAAGGAGGAAACCGCCTTGAAATTGCTCCATATCCTCTTTCAGTACCCCGGGAAGACAGGAAGCGGTATATACGTCAACAACCTAATAAAAGAGGCTTCAAAAAAAGGCTATACACAGGGTCTTCTTGCTGTATCAGGACCCGAGCTTGATTACGAAAATGACAGACTGGATTATCTCGACTTAGTGAGGTTCGAGGAGGGCGAGCTATACTATCCTATACCGGGAATGAGCGATATAATGCCATATAAAAGCACCAGATACAAGGACATGACCATCCGGCAGGTATCGATCTGGAAAACTAGCTTCAAGGCTGCAATACAAAGGGCTGTTAAGGAGTTCCAGCCTGACAGGATATTGTCCCATCACTTATGGTTAGGCTCTGCCCTTATTGCAGAGCTGGGGCTGGGAGACAAAACAATGGCGATCTGCCACAGCACCGATCTCAGGCAGTATATGCAAAATCCCGGCTATAGAAAATATGTAAGAGAGGGCTGCGGTAAGCTTAGCAGGATACTTTCCCTCAACCAGATACAAAAAGAAGAGATATCGAACCTGTATTCCATACCTAAGGACAGGATCACAGTCATAGGCGGGGGCTTTGATACGGACATATTCAATACGTTAGGAAGGAAAGATCGAAATACTGTGCCTGAACTGATTTACGCCGGAAAGCTGAGTCATGCCAAGGGTCTGCTGCCCCTGCTGGACACATATGAGGAGATCAAAAAGGAAACTCCCATTAAGCTAAGCCTTGCAGGAACTGGAACTGGCAGCGAGGCGGCAGAGATCATGGTAAGAGCAGAGAGCCTTGGAGTGAAGCTTATGGGAGCACTTAATCAGCATCAGCTTTCAGATGCATTCAGAGCCTCGGATCTTTTCGTTCTGCCCTCCTATTACGAGGGGTTGCCGCTTGTACTGCTCGAAGCCATGGCATGCGGTCTGCCGGCAGTGACCACAGAGATAAGGGGACTTAAAGAATACATGGGAGAAGAGCTTTCAAGCTCTGGTTTTGTGGAGTTTGTTCCTCTACCAAGGATGAAGGGAATAGACATCCCTTTAGAAGAGTGTGTCGAAGGATTTAAGGACAATTTGAAGCTGGCCATAAAAAAACAGATTAGAAGTATCCATAAGGGGTATATAGATTTTGCACCTCTTAAGGAGGCAATTGAAAGTTTGTCGTGGGAAGGAGTCTTCAGTAGGATAGATGATTTCTTGAAATAAGGACATTTTTAGCCTTGACAACGCTTTCAAAAGAGGGTAAACTAAAAAGGTCGACTGTCGAAATAATCTTCAAAAAAACTTAAAAAAACAGTTGACACCGCTTAAGTATAGATGCTATACTAAGCAAGTCGCCTCGAGCAGGGGTGAGTGAACCTAGATAACTAAACAGTGTGAGAACTTTGAATGAAACCAAAGATTTCAATTTTTTAAGAACAAATAATATGAGCTAGTCAAACTATTAAATGAGAGTTTGATCCTGGCTCAGGACGAACGCTGGCGGCGTGCCTAACACATGCAAGTCGAGCGAAGTGATCCGGAGTGAAGTTTTCGGACTGAGCGAAGGATCATCTTAGCGGCGGACGGGTGAGTAACGCGTGAGAAACCTGCCTTTCACAAAGGGATAGCCTCGGGAAACTGGGATTAATACCTTATGATACTTATCACTCGCATGAGAGATAAGTCAAAGCGATTAAGCGGTGAAAGATGGTCTCGCGTCCTATTAGCTAGTTGGTGAGGTAACGGCTCACCAAGGCCTCGATAGGTAGCCGGCCTGAGAGGGTGAACGGCCACACTGGAACTGAGACACGGTCCAGACTCCTACGGGAGGCAGCAGTGGGGAATATTGCACAATGGAGGAAACTCTGATGCAGCGACGCCGCGTGAATGATGAAGGCCTTCGGGTTGTAAAGTTCTGTCCTTGGGGAAGATAATGACGGTACCCAAGGAGGAAGCCCCGGCTAACTACGTGCCAGCAGCCGCGGTAATACGTAGGGGGCGAGCGTTGTCCGGAATTATTGGGCGTAAAGGGTTCGCAGGCGGTCTGATAAGTCAGATGTGAAAGGCGTAGGCTCAACCTACGTAAGCATTTGAAACTGTCAGACTTGAGTTAAGGAGAGGAAAGTGGAATTCCTAGTGTAGCGGTGAAATGCGTAGATATTAGGAGGAATACCAGTGGCGAAGGCGACTTTCTGGACTTATACTGACGCTGAGGAACGAAAGCGTGGGGAGCAAACAGGATTAGATACCCTGGTAGTCCACGCCGTAAACGATGAGTGCTAGGTGTTGGGGGTCAAACCTCGGTGCCGCAGCTAACGCATTAAGCACTCCGCCTGGGGAGTACGTACGCAAGTATGAAACTCAAAGGAATTGACGGGGACCCGCACAAGCAGCGGAGCATGTGGTTTAATTCGAAGCAACGCGAAGAACCTTACCAGGGCTTGACATGCCACTGACCGGTCTAGAGATAGACCTTTATCCTTCGGGGTACAGCGGACACAGGTGGTGCATGGTTGTCGTCAGCTCGTGTCGTGAGATGTTGGGTTAAGTCCCGCAACGAGCGCAACCCTTGTCTTTAGTTGCCATCATTAAGTTGGGCACTCTAAAGAGACTGCCGATGACAAATCGGAGGAAGGTGGGGATGACGTCAAATCATCATGCCCTTTATGTCCTGGGCTACACACGTGCTACAATGGTCGGTACAACGAGAAGCAAGCCAGCGATGGCAAGCAAATCTCTAAAAGCCGATCCCAGTTCGGATTGCAGGCTGCAACTCGCCTGCATGAAGTCGGAGTTGCTAGTAATCGCGGATCAGAATGCCGCGGTGAATGCGTTCCCGGGTCTTGTACACACCGCCCGTCACACCATGGGAGTTGTCAATACCCGAAGCCAGTGAGCTAACCAGCAATGGAGGCAGCTGTCGAAGGTAGGGGCAATGACTGGGGTGAAGTCGTAACAAGGTAGCCGTATCGGAAGGTGCGGCTGGATCACCTCCTTTCTAAGGAAGATACATTCATAAGTATCTCACACTGTTTGTTATAACCTAACCCAGCGATCGTAAGGGAGCTGTAGGTAGGTTAAACGCAACGAGAACCAATTTCTCACGAGAGTATCAAGTGGAAGAAATTGTGATTCGAGACTGCGGAGAATAAAATATCAGTGAATAAGTAAGAGTGAACAGTGAATAGCTAAAAGGCAAGCAAAAGCCAAAGAGGCATTCATAACAACTATTCACTAACAACTATTCACTATTAACTGAATTTATGGACTTGTAGCTCAGGCGGTTAGAGCGCACGCCTGATAAGCGTGAGGTCGGTGGTTCGAGTCCACCCAGGTCCACCAGGAAGCAATGAACAATGAAAAATGAACAATGAATGATCAAGTTTGTCATCCCGAGCGAAGTCGAGGGATCTCGTATTTGGTTGTAATCCTGAGCGAAAGCGAAGGATCTGATTGTTTATCATTTGTTGCCAATTGATTCTAACTGAACTTTGAAAACTAAATCTAATAAAAAGAACAAACATGAAATAGGTCAAGTTATTAAGAGCATAGGGCGAATGCCTTGGCACCAAGAGCCGAAGAAGGACGGGATAAGCACCGAAATGCTACGGGGAGTCGCAAATAGACGTCGATCCGTAGATATCCGAATGGGGGAACCCACTTGAGCAACCCTCAAGTACTCATGACCCAATAAAATAAGTCATGAGAGGTAGACCAGGGGAACTGAAACATCTAAGTACCCTGAGGAAGAGAAAGAAACATCGATTTTCAAAGTAGCGGCGAGCGAAATGGAAAGAGCCCAAACCTGATTTATCAGGGGTTGAGGACACAGCAAAAGATTGAGTGATCCATAGTCGAAGAAAGCTGGGAAGCTTTGCGAAACAAGGTGATAGCCCTGTAGACGAAATGGAATACTCACAGGCTGTGCTCCAGAGTACCACGGGACACGAGAAATCCCGTGGGAAGCAGGGAGGCCCACCTCCCAAGGCTAAATACTACTTGGTGACCGATAGTGAACAGTACCGTGAGGGAAAGGCGAAAAGAACCCCGGGAGGGGAGTGAAATAGAACCTGAAACCCTATGCTTACAAGCAGTGGAAGCACGTTAAAAGTGTGACCGCGTACTTTTTGTAGAACGGGCCAGCGAGTTATGATATGCAGCGAGGTTAAGTAATTAAGTTACGGAGCCGTAGGGAAACCGAGTCTTAACAGGGCGAATATAGTTGCATGTCATAGACCCGAAACCGGGTGACCTATCCATGGGCAGAGTGAAGTTTTAGTAAAATAAAATGGAGGCTCGAACCCGGTAGCGTTTAAAAGCTATGGGATGACCTGTGGATAGGGGTGAAAAGCCAATCGAACTCGGAGATAGCTGGTTCTCCTCGAAATAGCTTTAGGGCTAGCCTCAAGAGAGAATGAGATGGAGGTAGAGCACTGAATGGTCTAGGGGCACATAGTGTTACCAAAACCTATCAAACTCCGAATGCCATACTCATAAGCTTGGGAGTCAGACTGTGGGGGATAAGCTTCATAGTCAAAAGGGAAAGAGCCCAGATCACCAGCTAAGGTCCCAAAATTCTGATTAAGTGGTAAAGGATGTGAGGTTTCACAGACAACCAGGATGTTGGCTTAGAAGCAGCCATACATTTAAAGAGTGCGTAATAGCTCACTGGTCGAGAGACCTTGCGCCGAAGATTTCCGGGGCTAAAATCAGATACCGAAGCTGTGGGATGTATTAATACATCGGTAGAGGAGCATTGTGTAAGGGACGAAGGTGTACCGAAAGGAGCGCTGGACATTACACAAGAGAGAATGCTGGCATAAGTAGCGAAAGGTGAGTGAGAATCTCACCCGTCGAAAACCTAAGGTTTCCTGAGGAAGGCTCGTCCACTCAGGGTAAGTCGGGACCTAAGCCAAGGCTGAAAAGCGTAGGTGATGGACAACAGGTTATGATTCCTGTACTGGAGGTATTCGTTAATAGAGAAGTGGGGACGCAGGAGGATATGCAGAGCGTGCGATTGGAAGAGCACGTCTAAGCACGTAGGGAGAGAAGACAGGCAAATCCGTTTTCTTAGAAATCCTGAGGTGTGATGGGGATCGAAAAACAAGTAGAGAAGCTGCAGACTCCACACTGCCAAGAAAAGCCACTATCGAGAATATTTTCACCCGTACCGCAAACCGACACAGGTAGGTGAGGAGAGAATCCTAAGACGAGCGGAAGAACCTTTGTTAAGGAACTCGGCAAAATAGCCCCGTAACTTCGGGAGAAGGGGTGCCACTTGGAGTGGATATCATACGATATACAAGCTTTGGGTGGCCGCAGTGAAAAGGCCCAAGCGACTGTTTACCAAAAACACAACTCTCTGCTAAGTCGAAAGACGAAGTATAGGGGGTGACACCTGCCCGGTGCTGGAAGGTTAAGGGGAATGCTTAGAGGGAAACTTCGAAGGTGTGAACTTAAGCCCCAGTAAACGGCGGCCGTAACTATAACGGTCCTAAGGTAGCGAAATTCCTTGTCGGGTAAGTTCCGACCCGCACGAAAGGTGTAACGATTTGGGCACTGTCTCAACAAAGGATCCGGTGAAATTGTAGTACTCGTGAAGATGCGAGTTACCCGCGACAGGACGGAAAGACCCCGTGGAGCTTTACTGCAGGCTGACATTGGATTTTGGCATTGCATGTACAGGATAGGTGGGAGGCATAGAAGCAAGTGCGCCAGTATTTGTGGAGCCAACCTTGGGATACCACTCTTGTGATGCTGAAATTCTAACCTGGCACCGTGAACCCGGTGTGGGGACACTGTCAGTTGGGCAGTTTGACTGGGGCGGTCGCCTCCTAAAAAGTAACGGAGGCGCTCAAAGGTTTCCTCAGCACGGTCGGAAATCGTGCGAAGAGTGTAAAGGCAGAAGGAAGCTTGACTGCGACACCAACAAGTGGAGCAGGAACGAAAGTTGGACTTAGTGATCCGGTGGTACCGCGTGGAAGGGCCATCGCTCAACGGATAAAAGCTACCCCGGGGATAACAGGCTTATACCCCCCAAGAGTCCACATCGACGGGGGTGTTTGGCACCTCGATGTCGGCTCGTCTCATCCTGGGGCTGAAGTAGGTCCCAAGGGTTGGGCTGTTCGCCCATTAAAGAGGCACGCGAGCTGGGTTCAGAACGTCGTGAGACAGTTCGGTCCCTATCCGTCGTGGGCGCAGGAAATTTGAGAGGAGCTGTCCTTAGTACGAGAGGACCGGGATGGACAAACCTATGGTGAATCAGTTGTCTTGCCAAAGGCATGGCTGAGTAGCTAAGTTTGGACGGGATAAGTGCTGAAGGCATCTAAGCACGAAGCCCCCCTCAAGATGAGATTTCCCATCATGAAAGTGAGTAAGACACCAGGAAGACGACCTGGTAGATAGGTCTCAGGTGAAAGAGCAGCAATGCTTGAAGCTAAGAGATACTAATATGTCGAGGACTTGACCTAAGTCAGTGAACAGTGAATAGTGAACAGTGAATAGTGATTGTCATTCTGAGCGTAAGCGAAGAATCTTAGCTGAGAACTGTGAATTGTAAATTGTGAATTGTAGTAAGTAGTGTTTGTTCTATAGTAGATTTAGTTTTCGTCTGGTGACGATAGCAAGAGGGAGACACCTGTACCCATACCGAACACAGAAGTTAAGCCTCTTAACGCCGATGGTACTTGGTTGGAAACGACCTGGGAGAGTAGGAAGTTGCCAGTCTCTGAATGAAGATCCGCTGCTTATTGCAGTGGGTCTTTTTTTTATGTATCCTAGCCCTCTGTCATCCCGAGCGAAAGCCGAGGGATCTCATCCTAGCCCTCTGTCATCCTGTTATGTTTTATGTCATATGTTATGTTAAAAAAACTTGAAATTATGATTGTAAAGGCGAGAGACCAGTGGTACAATATTCAAGAAAGAAAAAACTTTAAATCAGTCCAGAGAGGCTGGAAAGGAGAATAGAATATGACTGAGAATGTTGTAAAAACAACGTTGGACGCAGGAACTATCACTACCGCCAATGCAAAAAAGACGATTCTTGCACTTCAGCATCTAATCGCAATGTTTGGTGCCACAGTACTGGTTCCAATAATCACAGGTATGAACCCATCGATAGCACTTCTATCCGCTGGAATCGGAACACTTATATTCCACGCTTGCACAAAGGGCAAGGTACCCGTTTTCCTCGGTTCATCCTTCGCATTTATTCCCGTAATACTAACAGTTAAAGAGCTTTTTAATGGTGATCTGGCTTATGCCCAAGGGGGTATTGTTGTAGCCGGATTAATTTATGTCCTGATATCCTTCCTGATCAAGTATATCGGTGTTGAAAACATACAAAAATTCCTTGCTCCTCAGGTAATTGGTCCCATGATAATCGTAATAGGTTTGAACCTGGTTCCTGTTGCTTACAGCATGGCTACGCAAAATCTTATGATTGCAGCCCTGACTCTTGGAATCGCACTAGCGATAACATTCCTTGGAAAAGGCTTCATAAAGCAACTTTCCATATTATTAGCAGTAGTGGTCGGATATAGCGTAGCTTATGCTATGGGCCTTGTAGATCCAAGCATAGTGGCAAATGCAAAACTTGTTGCAATCCCGACCTTCACTCTTCCTAAGTTTGACTTAGGAGCAATAGCGATAATCGCACCGGTGACACTGGCAGTTTTCATGGAGCACCTGGGAGATATTACTACCAACGGTCAGGTGGTTGGTAAAGACTTCATAAAAGACCCAGGTCTTAACAGAACGTTGCTTGGCGATGGACTTGCCACTACAGTTGCAGCTCTTATAGGAGGACCTGCAAATACAACCTACGGAGAGAACACAGGTGTACTTGCAATAACTAAGAATTATGACCCGTCAATATTAAGAATGGCTGCCATCTTTGCTGTAATACTAGCCTTTGTAGCTAAAATAGGTGCAGTGCTGTCAAGCATCCCTACAGCAGTTATGGGCGGAATAAGTATAATGCTGTTCAGTATGATTGCTCTTATAGGTGTAAAGACTATAAAGAACAGCAAGGTTGAAATGAATGTTAAAAACCTGCTTGTAATGGCTACTATTCTTATCCTTGGAATGTTCAGCACACAGCTAAGCGCAATGCTGGGCTTCACAATAGGTATACCAATAAATGAAACAGTTCAGATAACAGGTTTAAGCTTTGCTGCACTGGTAGGTATCATACTTAACGCAGTACTGAACCTTAAGAAAGCGTAATAAGCACAAAAATATAATATTGAACTGATACGACTGGTTAGGGTGAAACCTTAGCCAGTTTTTATTTTTTGGTTTTTGAGAAAATAGGTAATGTTGATTAATTCTCCAGAAAATTGGAACAATTGTTTGACCTAGTAAGAATAAACAAGTAAAATAAGACATATAGGAAGATATTGACCATAGGAGGTTCACTTATGTCAGAACAAACAGGGAATATCGGCTTTGAAGAAACCCTATGGAAGGCGGCGGACAAGCTTAGAGGCAGTATGGATGCAGCTGAGTACAAGCATGTTGTCCTAGGGCTTATATTCCTTAAATACATATCAGATAAGTTTGAAACCAGATTTAATGAGCTAATCGAAGAAGGAGAAGGTTTCGAGGAAGACAGAGATGAGTATGCTGCAGAGAACATCTTCTGGGTACCAAAGGAAGCCAGATGGTCATTCATCATGGACAATGCAAAAGATCCAAAGATTGGACAGTTCGTAGACGATGCCATGATCCTTATAGAAAAGGAGAATCCTACTCTTAAGGGAGTTCTGGATAAGAGATACGCAAGACCGGAAATCGACAAAAGAAGACTTGGAGAGCTTATAGACCTGATATCAACAATAAAGCTACATAACAATGGAGAGAAGGATCTACTTGGAAGAGTGTATGAGTACTTCCTTGGACAGTTCGCCAGTGCAGAAGGTAAAGGCGGCGGTGAATTCTACACTCCTACCAGTATAGTAAAGACCCTTGTAGAAATGATAGAACCATATCAGGGAAGGGTCTATGACCCGTGCTGTGGATCAGGTGGAATGTTCGTTCAAAGCGAAAAGTTCGTCGAGGATCATCAAGGCAAGGTAGAAAACCTTTCTATATATGGTCAGGAGCTAAACTCAACCACCTGGAAGCTGTGCAAAATGAACCTGGCAATAAGAGGGCTTGATGCCAACCTGGGACCATATCATGAGGACACCTTCCACAACGACCTTCACAAGACACTTAAGGCAGATTATATCCTGGCAAATCCTCCATTCAATATCAGCGACTGGGGAGGAGATAGGCTTAAGGATGACGTCAGATGGAAATATGGAATACCACCGACAGGAAATGCCAACTACGCATGGCTTCAGCACATGATATTCCATCTTGCTCCAAATGGAACTGCAGGAATAGTATTAGCCAACGGATCTCTTAGCTCCAACACCTCCAATGAGGGTGAAATTAGGAAGAATCTACTGGAAAACGACCTTGTGGATGCAATAGTTGCGCTTCCAGACAAGCTTTTCTATTCAACTGGAATACCAGTATCACTATGGATACTAAATAGAAACAAAAAAGATAACCCAAGTTTCAGGTCAAGAGAGCATGAGGTTCTGTTTATTGATGCCAGAAAGCTTGGAGAAATGATAGACAGAAGGCATAGAGAACTAAGTGAGGAAGACATACAGAAGATTTCTGATACTTACCATAGCTGGAGAAACCTTGATGGAATGTACGAGGACATCAAAGGTTTCTGCAAGGCAGCTAGCATTGATGAAATCAGAGGGCACGAGTATGTTCTAACTCCAGGAAGATATGTAGGTATAGAGGAACTGGAGGATGACGGAGTACCTTTCGATGAGAAGATGGAGAATATGACTTCTGAGCTTGCTGAGCTTTTTGCTAAATCCAGACACCTTGAGGAAGAGATAAGGAAGAGCCTTGGGGGGATAGGGTATGACATATGAACACAATAAAAAGAAAGTATATCTATCAGAAATATCGGAGTATAGTACTGACAAAATAAGTATAAATGAGGTTGGGATTACTAATTATGTTTCCACTGAGAACCTCATACCTGAATTTGGGGGGAAAGTGATATCAAGCGGACTACCATCGATTGACAAAGTACAAAGATATGGTGTTGGTGATGTCCTTATTTCAAACATTAGGCCTTATTTTAAGAAAATCTGGTTTGCGGATAGCCAAGGCGGAGCATCGAACGATGTACTGGTAATTAGGAATAAAGAAAATGTTATTAATGAGTATTTATACTACGCTCTTGCAAACGATGATTTCTTTAGTTTCGTAATGTCAGGAGCAAAAGGTACAAAAATGCCACGTGGAGATAAGAATCATATTATGACATATATGATAAATCTACCACCACTTCAAGAACAAAAAGCTATAGCTCACATCCTATCAACCCTGGATGAAAAAATCGAGACTAACAACAAGATCAACAAAACGCTGGAAGAAATGGCTCAGGCAATATTCAAGCATTGGTTTGTGGACTTTGAATTTCCCAATGAAGATGGAGAACCATATAAGTCCTCAGGTGGAGATATGATTGAAAGTGAGCTTGGACCTATTCCAAAGGGATGGGAAGTTGGGAAGATTGGAAATTACATGAAGGTTAAATCTGGATATGCATTTAAAAGTCAGTGGTGGACCGATGAAGGTATACCAGTAGTCAAAATAAAGAATTTAGCTAATGGCATCGTTGATTACAATGATGTCGGATATGTTTCAGTAGATAAGGTCAGTTTGGCTAAGGATTTTATCGTAAAATCTGGAGATATATTGATTGCAATGACAGGAGCAACCATTGGTAAAATCGGGTTAGTATACGAGTTCAGCAATATTGTTCTTGTAAATCAGCGAGTTGGGAAGTTCTTTATAGGAGATGATCCATTCATGAAACTTCCTTTTGCCTATGTGCTACTAACAAACAATAGAATAAATGAGGAAATAATTTCACTTGGTGGTGGTAGCGCACAGCCCAATGTTAGCCCAAGCCAAATTGAGAGCATAAAAATACCATTTCCATTGGACAACAAAATTGAAATATTTAATGACTTACTTAATTCTTCATTCAGGAAATTGGTAGAAAATATCAAGGAAAATGAACGTCTCAAGCAACTCCGTGACGCCCTACTACCTAAGCTCATGTCAGGAGAAATAAGAGTACCAATAGATAACGAAGAATAATCTTCAAGAAAGGAGGCTGTAAAGATATGGATATGTTCAATGAAAGCATGCTTGAGGAATCAGTACTGGAGCTATTGCTGTCAATGGGGTACCAGTATGCATTTGGTCCAGATATATCCCCAGGTGGAGATAAGCAGGAGAGAAAGGACTACAAGGAAGTAATCCTTCAAGGTAGAGTCAAGGAATCTCTAAGAAGGATCAACAAGCATCTTCCAGAGGAAGCCCTTGAAGAAGCTTTCAGACAAATTATAACCTTTAACAGCCCCATGTTAGAAGAGAATAACAGATACTTCCATCAGCTTATGGTGGAAGGAATTGAGGTGTCCTTCAATGAGAAGGGACATATAAGGACCAAGAGAGCCTACATAATAGACTATGAACATCCAGAGATCAATAGCTTCCTTGCAGTGAACCAGCTTACAGTCATAGAAAACGAGTCGAGAAGACCTGACATAGTTATCTTCGTAAACGGCATTCCTCTTGTCGTAATGGAGCTTAAGTCGGCAGTAGATGAGAATGTAGGTATAGAAAGTGCATACAACCAGATACAGACCTACAAGAAGGACATAACATCCCTGTTCAACTACAATGCATTCTCGATCCTAACAGATGGAGTCAATGCAAAGGTTGGCACAATAACATCCAATCTTGAATGGTTCATGAACTGGAGAACAGAGGACGGCATCAATATTGAACCATTGTACAAACCACAATTCGAGGTCCTAATCAAAGGCATGCTGGAGAAGCACAGGTTTATCGATATAATTAGAAGCTTCGTACTGTTCCAGGAATCGAAGGAATCAGACTTTGACATCGATGGGAAGAAGCTTGGCGATGTAAAATCTATCATAAAGATACTTGCAGGGTACCACCAGTACTTTGCAGTCAAAAAAGCAGTCCAGAAGACCAAGGAAGCCATAAGTGAACAAGGAGACAGAAAGATTGGAGTAGTCTGGCATACCCAAGGGTCAGGCAAGAGCTTTTCCATGGTTTTCTATGCAGCAAATCTCATAAAGGATCTGAACAACCCTACTATAATAGTCATCACTGATAGAAACGACCTCGATGACCAGCTATATTCTACATTCAGCAAATCCAAGGAGATTTTAAGACAAACCCCTGTACAGGCAGATGTGAGAAGGCTTACAGATGCTCAGAAACGAGCAAAGGCATCAGCCAACAATGGATCAGATATAAACGGGCTATATGACCTTCTAAATGAAAGGGAATCTGGAGGTATAATCTTTACAACCATCCAGAAGTTCAGCCCTGAAGAGGGAGATATGCCTGTACTTACAGACAGGAGAAACGTAATAGTAATAGCCGATGAAGCCCACAGAAGCCAGTACGGTCTTAAAGCAAGAACTGACATCAAGACAGGGGAGATCTCATACGGCTATGCAAAATATGTCAGGGATGCCCTTCCAAATGCATCCTTTATTGGCTTTACAGGAACACCGATAGACCTTGAAGACAAGTCCACCACAGCAGTGTTTGGACATACCATAGATACATACGACATGACCCAGGCAGTAGAGGATGAAGCTACTGTAAGGATCTACTATGAGAACAGGATCATCAAGCTCGATACAGACGACGAGGAATTGAAAAACATCGACCAAGAGTTTGAAGAGATAACCGAAGGTCAGGAGGAATCCATAAGGGACAAGACCAGATCCAAATGGTCAAGACTTGAAGCTGTAGTAGGTTCTCCAAACAGGATCAAGAAGCTTGCGGAGGACATAGTTAAACACTATGAGGAGAAATCCAAGGCAATAGACGGCAAGGCAATGATAGTCTGCATGAGCAGGCGTATTTGTGCTGAGCTTTATGATGAGATAACAGCCATAAGACCAGAGTGGCACAATGAAGATATTGATAAAGGAAAGATAAAGGTAGTCATGACGGGAAGCGCTGCAGATGAGGAGAAGATCCAGAAGCATGTTGGAGGAAAGCAACGACGAGACCTTCTTGCCAAAAGAATGAAGGACAACAACGATGAACTGAAGCTAGTAATAGTAAGGGATATGTGGCTTACTGGCTTTGATGTACCATCAATGCATACTATGTATGTAGATAAGCCAATGAGAGGGCATAACCTTATGCAGGCAATAGCAAGGGTAAACAGGGTTTTCAAGGAGAAATCAGGAGGAGTAGTAGTCGACTACATCGGTATACTGGAAAGCCTGAAGGATGCTCTTAACCAATACACCAACAAGGACAGAGGCAACACTGGTATAGATACGAGCGTAGCAGTAAGAGTCATGCTTGAAAAGCTTGAGATACTCAACAACATGATGCATGGCTACAACTACTCAAAATTCATGGGTGAATCCCAGCTTGAAAGAGCAAGAGCAATAGCTGGAGGGATGAACCATATACTGGGCAAGTCAGATGAGGACCAGAAGGAATTCAAGAAGATCACCCTTGAGCTTGCAAAAGCCCACGCCCTTTGCGCTGCAACAGAGGAAGGGAAGAACAAGAACCTCGAAGTAAGCTACTTCAAGGCAGTCAAGGCAAGTCTTGTTAAGCTGAATGACAGGAAACCACCGGGACTATCCAAGGCAGAGATAGATGCAAGAATAAACCAGATGCTTCAAAGGAGCATAATATCAGAGGAAGTTATAGATGTATTCGCAGCTATGAACCTAGACAGGCCGGACATATCAATTCTATCAGAAGAGTTCCTCGACGAGATCAGGCATATGGAGCATAAGAACCTTGCAGTAGAAATGCTTAAGAAGCTACTAGAAGGAAAGATCAAGACCATAGAGAGGACCAATCTCGTCAAGTCAGAGAAGTTCTCAGAAAAGCTCACAAAGGCACTTATCAAATACAGGAACCAGGCTATCACAAATGCTGAGGTACTTGAGGAACTGATAAGGATGGCACACGAGATCAAAGCAACCCAGGATGAGGAGAAGAAGCTTGGACTTACTGAGGATGAGATCGCTTTCTACTATGCCCTTACATCCGACGATCTTGTTAAACAGCTTATGGAGGATGAGATCCTTAAAAAGATAGCAAAAGAGCTTACTGAAGCCATCCGAACCAATACAACAGTGGATTGGAACATCCGTAAGAGTGCCAGAGCTAACATCCGAAGAGTCATTAAGCGACTACTTAAGAAGTATGACTATCCACCGGATAAGAGGATACAGGCTATGACCGTTGTAATGAGACAAGCGGAGAAGATGGCTGGAAACTTCTATGATGAAGTTGAAAGCACGTACGGTTGGGTAGCTGAAGAGGAAGAGGAGGTTTAGAATGACAAATGTATCATATCTGACGAAAGCTATGAAAATATTCTCTAAAGAACCAACTCAGAAAATGTACAATGATGTTTTATTGGCTTTAGTAAGAGATTCTAGGAATGATGAAGCAGTACATATACCTGTAGAAATCAATAAGGCAGCAAAGCTAGAAGAATCCATGGTATATGGTATGGTGAAAGGATCTGATAATAAATACTACTACATAATCTGTACTAATACAGAGGAGTTATATGGGTCTGGCTATGAAGTATCAGTATTGATGAAATTATATGATATTCTGACTAGGTCTTTCAGCGATACAGATATAGGAGGAGTTTGCATTGATCCTTGGAGTTCAGGGAATTGTGTAATTACTAACGATTACATTGGTGCTCTATTGAGATTGATAGATTCGGATGAAGAGTTGTAATTCAATACTAGTACAGTTATGAAGAGGGCATTATATTGCTACTTGATTTGTTTGATGTTAAATAGCTAGAGAATAAGTCGGTTAACTTGAAAACATAAGATAACATGTAATCCATGACGATAATTATGATTTCTTTATTCAATTCGAGGAAATGGTTAATTATAAGGAAAGTAACAGTTAAATGACGTAAGTAGAAGGAGTGATAACTTGAAAATTAGAGATGTTATATTTACTCTACTGAGTTACTGGGCTGCATTTACTGCAGTGTTCGTTTTTCGCTCTTGGGTTATTGACCGCTATGTATTATCTCAGTATGAAGGCCAAACATATGAATGGGCTATAAAAGTTGGCGATAGATCGATTTATGCAATAGTAATATTCCTGTTATTATTTTTATTGTTCAGCTATTTACCAAAAAAAAGGTTAAATTTGCTACCGCTAGGATTTGCTTTAGCAGCGTGTGGAGCTTCATGCATTTTTAAGTACTCTGAAGCACAACATGAAGGTATAAGAACTTTAGGAACTTCTCTTGGATTGGGTGCAGGAGCTATAGGTGCTATCATTCTTGTGAAAATATATGGTGAGAAGAGAAAAATAGCAACTGTATCTACAGAAGATATAGCGACAAATCTGTCAAGAAAATTAAATCAAAACATCAAGGAAACAACAATATCTCCTGAGAGATTGACAACCAGCTCAATAGATTCTTCGACAGCGAAAGAAGTTGATAGAGGTATTATCTCACAAGAAAAATTGGATAAAAATGATTCTGAAGATCATAGTGATAATGCAAATAATAAGTTTATCAGTTGGAATGATAATACTAACAATATAGAACAACCTCTCAAATCAGCCAATAAGATTACATTGGGTAATAGGAAAAAGATATTGATTGTTTCAGCAACTATAATTGTCTTATTAGTGCTGTACTTAAATTTATTTTATTATCCGCATGACGGTGAATGGGAAACCATATTGTATTCAAGAAAAATTGGACTAAACCTTAAAAAAGGAGAAGGTGTTTTAGAAATATATCGTCCAGATAGCAGTTTTGGAGTTGCAAATACTAAGGACATTTTACTCTTTGAACCACATAAAAGAGAAACCACAGCAGGAATTGCAGGTAGATCTAATAAAATTAATGTGAGTGGAAATGTATTAATTCTTGAATTGGAAGGTATTGACACGGTCTTAGGGAAATTGGATGAAACCTTATACTTTAAGAAGGTTAGGTAGAGGAGGCAAGATATGAAAGCATCTGAAGCAAAGTTATTGGAGTTTATGAAGAAGTCACCACAATTCATGATCCCAATTTATCAAAGGACTTACTCGTGGTCTGAAAGAGAGTGTAGACAACTTTGGGATGACATCATCAGAACTGGTGAGAATGACAATATCAATGCTCACTTCATAGGCTCAATCGTATACATAGAAAAAGGGATATACCAAATTATAAATCAAACACCATTTTTGGTAATCGACGGTCAACAAAGACTTACAACAATCTCGCTCCTAATAGCTGCTCTTGCAAAGAAGCTGGAACAATTACCTGAGGATAAGAGGGAGATAATTGATGGATTCTCGCCAAGAAAGCTAAGAAACTACTATCTTCTAAACACAGAGGAAGAAGGAGACCGGAGGTATAAGCTGATTCTTTCCAAGACAGATAAGGATTCGCTTATAGCCGTAGTGAATGACAAAGATGCTCCTAAGGATTATTCAATCAGGATAATGAACAACTACAGTTACTTTAGAGAATGGGTAGATGAGTTGAATGGAGATCTGTTATCTCTTTGTAAGGGCATAGCAAAGCTTATCGTAGTAGACATTGCACTTAGCAGGGATCAGGATAATCCGCAGCTAATATTTGAAAGCATGAACTCTACTGGCAAGGAATTGACTCAGGCTGACCTTATTCGTAACTATATACTAATGGGGCTCGAGATAAACCATCAGACAATACTTTATGAGGATTACTGGCGTCCAATGGAGATCGATTTTGGACAGGAAGCCTATACATCTGACTTCGACAGTTTCATGAGGCATTTTCTTACGGTGAAGACAGGTAAGATTCCAAAGATCGGTGAAGTCTATGATGCATTCAAGGAATATAACAAAGACTGCAAGACCAATGGTATTGAGATAGATGAAGTAGTAAGAGACATTAGAGAGTACTCAAGGTACTATTGTTATATGACACTTAACCACGAAAAGGATAAGAGATTAAGAGTGGCCTTCATGGATCTAAAAGAATTAAAAGTAGACGTAGCTTATCCAATGTTGCTTGAGCTTTATGACGATTATCACAATGGCAAGTTAGGGCAAGAAGATTTCGTTCAGATCGTAAGACTTATTGAGTCATATGCATTCAGGAGGAATATCTGTGCGATCCCTACCAACTCAATGAATACAACCTTTGCAAACTTTATGAAGTCCATAGATAAAGACAATTATCTTGAAAGTATAAAAGCCCAGTTCATACTGCTGCCTTCATATAGGAGATTTCCTAATGACCAGGAATTTATGAAAGAAATGATGGTTCGCGACTTATACAATAACCCAAGAAGGATCTATTGGCTCAGAAGGCTAGAAAACTATAATAGAAAAGAGTATGTCGATGTACAACAGTACACTATAGAGCATATCATGCCTCAGTCACCAAACATTACAGATGAGTGGAAAATGGAACTTGGGCCTGAGTGGGAAAGAGTTCACGAGACATGGCTTCATACATTGGGAAACCTTACGCTTACAGGTTACAACTCAGAATACAGCAATAGACCATTTAGAACTAAGAGAGACATGGATAATGGTTATAAGGACAGCCCAATTAAACTAAACCAATCGTTGAGAGATGTAGAAAACTGGAATGAAGAGTCTATAATTAAGAGAGCAGAATCACTCAGCAAGATGGCACTAGATGTGTGGGTATCACCTAAAATACCAAACGACGTTCTAAATAAGTATAAACATAAACCCAAAGAGAAGAGCAGCTACACTTTGGAAGACCATCCATTTTTGCACCCGGGTAGCAGCTCTTATGTAGATAAAATGGGCTTGCTTTTCACAGCTTTAAGAGAAAAGATACTTGACCTTGACCCAGCGATAACTGAGGTATACCTGAAGCAATATATTGCCTTCAAGGCTGAGACAAACTTTGTTGATATTATATCCCAAGCTAAGAAATTAATACTGAATCTAAATATGCCATTCAAAGAGTTAGTTGATCCTGAAGAAATTTGTAGAGATGTAACTGGAATGGGTAGATGGGGTAATGGAGATGTTGAGGTATTTATATCTGAAATAGATGAGATCCCTTATGTTATGAGACTCATCAGACAGTCCCTTGATAGGCAGCTTAATAATAAGAATGGGCAGGATGATGAATAATCAAGAATTATATAGTCATTGACCCTTCTGCACACACTTTAGCAATCATTTCTGATTGGCAGTGAAACATCTGATGTTATATGTTTACCACCACAGGGATTAGTACACAACTTATAACTAGTACTTGCTGAGATAAGGAATAAATGAGTAAAATAGCAAATCTCCAGTATTAGATTGTCAAGAGTTTGATATTTTACATAGGAGAAAAGAAATTATGAATGATATATATTTTATTTTAATAGGTTTTTCGATTTTTGTCTTATTTTATTTAATTGAATCTTTTACTGGAGTTAAGCCGCATAGAAAGAAGGAGAATCTTAAAAAAGTTACTCTGGATACTTCTAGCAAAATTGATATAGATAAAAAGGTTGAAAACGTAAAAACTGAAAGTTATGATAATACACTATCGAAAGTAGAAAAAACTCTAGAAAACCCGATTGATAAGGAATTAAATAGGAAGAATAAGAGAAAAAATATAGTTAACTATGAATTATTGGAACGAAAAATCACAAGAGGAATTACTATCCACAAACGGAAATCAATACTGTCATGCGTAAGAATTATATGGGACAGTTCAAAGGTTGAAAAATTCCAACTCAACACACTTAAACAAGATATAAATCAGAAGCGTGAAAAAATGGATTTTTATGACAACTGTCCATATGAACTAGATTTGGAGGTAGATTTCCATGGACTTACACTAAGCAAATCAAGAAAAGCCTTTGATGAAATAGTTGATTATTGTAGGAATTATTATTCAAGTATAACAGTTATTCACGGTTTTAATAGAGGAACAGTTCTAAGAGATTATTTTAGAAGTTATTATAACTTATACGTAGAAAATAAATTTTATCCAAATCCGGGTAGAACAACATTTATAGTTTTTGATAAAGAGAGGGCAGAGCACAGACATAGAGATTTAATTATAGAAAATCAGAATAAAGCCTTGACTATGCTCGAAGAAATGCGTTCAAGAAATGATATTTTGGAAGAAGAAGTCATGGAATATTTTGAAGCCAAAACTAAATATGAACCACTAATCTACCAAATAAATAGGGATATATCAAAAGCAGGGTTATATTTTGACCTAAATGAATCTAAATTTGTTCGGAAGAGCGTTGATTTTAAGCAAATGCGTTTTGAAGATTTATACATCGATAACTATGACATTGAAGATTATCTGCAATCTGCGCAAGATTATATAGACATAATGAAAAAAATGAGGAAGGAATACCCTATTGTATTTGAGAGTAAATATTTTATTACTTATGATAATGGTAACTCTCGAAGAACAATTGATTGGCAAACAATTAATAACAGTCAAGGTAAAGTATATATCGAGAATGATAAACTAGTAGTTGAAAATTGAAGGTATATATTATTTTTAGTCTACTTCCTTATATGTGTGTGAATATCAACGAAAAAGGTTACCACTTTGTTTCTTAGAAAGGGAATACTAATTGTTAGTAGCACCCACTAAATGGCAGACAAAATTACAAAAAGTAATTGCCAGTACATACCTCAAATAATACCCTATTAAGTAACCACACTTATCTAAGAAGGAAAGGACTTGCTGACAATTACTCAAGTCAATAATATCTGAGAATTTAATTTCATGTAAGGAAAAAGTACAAAAAAAAGAGAGCAGTGACTGGAATGAATTATCACTCCATCACGAAGTATGTAGAGGTAGATGATTTCAGTTGTATAAACACAAGGCAGAATCACAAAAGGACATTGGTTTTTGATGTGTTTTGGCAACGAAATAATATACCTTGGAGCCGTTAAATTAAGCACTAAAATTAGGTGTAAATATTGTAAAATAAGCATCTGGACAGGAAATATTTAACTCTATTAACTCATCTCCCTCAGGATAATTCAGAATATCTCAGTACATTTAAGAGATGAAATGTCTTAAAATAGACATTTGATGATAAATTAGAATATTATAGAACGGCTCTAAATGACCCAGTTGGTCGGGGGTTATTATCTACAATCACGAAGCAAATACACACACATATTCAGTGTTATAATCTATACATTCGAGGATTAAAGATCTAAATGCAACAGAGATGAAGCAATGAATCGAAAACATCTAATAATCAACATCCTTGAACTATAGGTTTGCGTGCAGTAGCGCATGCAATAGAGATGATAAAGGATGATAAAAGATACTATTATTTAACACTTCGCTAGTCTCCGAAGGATTTTGAGCTGGAACACATGTTGCTGTAAATGGAAGGCAATATGAGAGAGCTTATCTATGATAAGCGTTGATAAATAAGCATTTTAAGCTATATATACTTTAGTTCAAGAACGCCTTTTTCTCCAATAATCGACTAATTTAACAGACAAAATTTCCGTAGTCCCATAGCTATTATGGGGCTACTCTAATATAATCTATATCATAGTCCTTTACTTTTAACACAGGTCAGGTGATATCAATGAAGAACAAAATAATAATAGTTGGCGGTGGGGCCTCCGGGCTTATGGCAGCCATAGCTGCTGCAAGAAATGGTGCAGTGGTTACTATCCTAGAAAAGAATGATCGTGTCGGCAAGAAGCTCCTTGCCACAGGGAATGGAAGATGCAATTACACCAATGAGGATGTAAGATTGGTTCATTTTCACGGTTCCGATAAGGCGTTTATTGAAAAGGCTCTTTCAATATTTGGAAGAGACTCTGTTATTGAATTTTTTGAGCATCTTGGTATTGCTCCTGCGTCAGAGGACAATGGCAAGATATATCCGCTTTCCTTTCAGGCTTCCTCGGTTCTCGATGTTCTAAGATATGAGGCCGACAGGCTTGGGGTAGAGGTAAGGGTGAACTGCAGCGTATCCAAAATAGTCAAGAATGGTCAATTCAAGGTATATCTTAAATCGGGTGAAAGCCTATCTGCTGACAAGGTGATCCTTGCAACCGGTGGTATGGCTATGCCTGTTTCAGGCTCAGACGGCAATGGGTATCCTATCGCCAAGTCACTTGGGCATAAGGTTGCTACTGCCACTCCATCTCTAGTTCAGCTTAAGCTAAAAAGCGACAAGCTTAAACAAATCAACGGCACAAAAGTAGTTGGGAAGGCATCTCTTTTTATCAATGGAGTGCTGGTCAAGGAGGACTATGGGGATATTCTCTTCACAGACTACGGCATAAGTGGTCCACCGATCCTTCAGCTTAGTAGAGAAGCCGTTATAGCCCTTGAAGGATCCAGGCAAGTCAAGCTTGATGTTTCTATCATCCTAAACAAGTCTGAGGAGGAGCTGTTGGATTATCTGGAGAAGAGAAAAGGTTGGATGCCTGAAAAAAGACTTGAGGATTTTCTTATTGGAATGGTCAATAAGAGGCTGATAATCCCTGTGATCAAGGAATTGAGAATGGATAAGGATAAAATTGCAAAGGATATTTCCATAGATGAACTAAGAAGCATTGCTCATATTCTGACCTGTTGGGGCTTTGAAGTAATCGGTCACAATGGCTGGGGTCAGGCACAGACTACTGCAGGAGGAGTGCTTACCAAGGATATCGATCCTGTGAAAATGGAATCTAAGCTTGTTAAAGACTTATACTTTGCAGGGGAGCTTCTCGATGTGGACGGCGACTGCGGAGGATATAATCTCCAGTGGGCCTGGACAAGCGGCTATATTGCAGGGAACAGTGCAAGCATCAAATTTTAGTTGAAATGCTACTACAACAGGTTTATTATAGAATAGGATTGTTTTTATAACGTCCTAAGCGAAATTTCAGGAGGAAGCTATGCTTGGACTAAGGAAAAAGCTGGAGGAGTTGGAAGCACAGAATAAGCCTATCAAGGTATGTCTTGTAGGTGCTGGGATGATGGGCAAGGGCTTGGTAAGCCAGCTGCTCAGAGTCAGGGGAATGGAGCCCTCCGTGGTGGTGAGCCACAAGCTGGAGGATTCCTTGAAGGCCTTCCAGCTGGCAGGAATAGGAAGAGAACAGATAGTTATTGCAAAGAGCACTGAAGATATAAATATAGGGATGGAGAAGAACAGGTTCGTAGTTACTGATGACTACCAGCTGGCTTTGAAGGCAAATCTTGTGGATGTGGTAGTCGATGCCACGGGAGTACCTGAAACAGGAGCTAGGATTGCCATTGGTTCTATCGACAACAGAAAGCATGTTGTAATGCTAAATGTTGAGTCTGACGTTGTTGCAGGACCGTATCTAAGCAAGCTTGCTAAAAAGGCAGGGGTCGTTTATACTGGCTCTGCTGGAGACGAACCGGGTGCAGCAATGGAGCTGTATGATTTTGCAGTGGCTTCAGGCTTTAAGGTTCTTGCCCTTGGAAAGGGGAAAAATAACCCTCTGGACTTTTATGTGACGCCTGATCAGGTGGAGGAAAGGGCAAAGTCATCTGGACTAAAACCGCTAAGGCTTGCATCCTTTATAGATGGAACAAATACCATGGTCGAAATGGCTGCAATGGCAAATGCATCTGGTTTTATACCTGATATCAGAGGCGGTCACGGACCCACGGGCACTGTGGATCAGCTTCCAGGGATATATTCCCTCAAAGAGGAAGGTGGGATACTTAACGGCTACGGGATCGTGGATTTTGCCTTTGGCGTGGCACCAGGAGTATATGCTATTATCACCACAGATCAGCCGCAGGTACACAGCGAGATGAGGTTCCTTAAGATGGGGGATGGTCCAAACTACGTACTTTTCAGGCCATACCACCTTACAAGCCTTGAAACCCCGATTTCAATAGCAAAGGCTGCAATTTACGGTGAGGGCTCAATAGTTCCCAAGGGAGACCTGCCGGTGGCTGAGGTAATAACACGGGCTAAGAAGGACCTTAAGGCAGGGGAGTTTCTTGACGGAATCGGTGAATACACAGTGTTTGGAAGCATCGAAGAGTACGGAAAGGCTAAGGAAGAAAAGTTTGTTCCAATAGGACTTATTAACGGTAACGCAAGGATGAAAGTGGACGTAAAGAAAGGAGACTTCCTGACCTACGATATGGTCGAACTGGATCAGACCACAGAGATATTCAGGCTTAGGAGGATTCAGGAAGAAATGGCTGAGGACTTGACAAAATAGAGTCCTTCGGGTATATTATTACACAAGCGTACAATCGAATATAGGGCTGTGAAGGGGACAGTAGTTGAGCTTAAGCATTTCAGAGAGGCGACCAGGCTAGGTGAAAGGTTGTTATGTCGAACTCGGTGAAGATCACCCCGGAGCTTGGTACCTGAAAAAGAGTAGGGTGCCGCGTGTAGACGTTAGACAATAATGAGTGACAGGATGATCCTGTAATTTGGGTGGTACCGCGATATTTCGTCCCTAAGTCTTTGACTTAGGGACTTATTTTTATGAAAAGGAGAGATGAGGGTGAAAAGGTTTAATGAGTTGTCAAACGAACCTGTAAAGTCAAGGGAAGACAGCATATCCAAGTATTGGAAACAGATCGACCTTCTGCACAGATCAGTTGAATCTAGAGACCCCGAGAAGACCTACATTTTCTATGAGGGACCTCCGACAGCCAACGGCAAGCCGGGGATCCATCACGTAATGGCGAGGACTCTTAAGGATCTTACGTGCAGGTACAAGACTATGCAGGGGTACCAGGTAAAGAGAAAGGCAGGCTGGGATACCCACGGCCTTCCGGTAGAGATCGAGGTTGAAAAGCAGCTTAGCCTTGAGAGTAAGCAGGACATTGAAAACTTCGGGCTTGAGGAATTCAATGCGAAATGCAGAGAGTCGGTATGGAAGTATGAGAAGCTCTGGAGAGAGATGACAGAGAGAATGGCATACCTTATCGACATGGATAATCCATATGTAACCCTTGACAATGACTATATCGAGTCAGTTTGGTGGATACTGGACAAGTTCTACAAAGAAGGTTATATATATGAGGGACACAAGATACTTCCATACTGCTCAAGATGCGGTACAGGACTTGCATCCCACGAGGTTGCCCTTGGATATGAGGAGATAAAGACTGAGACAGTCACAGTCAAGTTCAAGGTAAAGGACAAGGATGAATATCTTCTTGCCTGGACTACTACTCCATGGACTCTTCCTTCAAACGTGTGCGTAACTGTTTCACCTGAGGAAACATACGTAAGAGCAAGGAAGGATGGAGAGGTTTATATATTAGCCAAGGTTCTTGCCGATAAGACTCTTGGTGAGGGCTATGAGATCCTTGAGGAAATGAAGGGGAGCACACTTGAGCACCTTGAGTACGAGCAGCTGATACCATTTGTGAAGGTGCCTGGCAAGGCCTTCTACGTTACAGTTGCAGATTATGTAACGACTGAGGATGGAACAGGTATAGTCCACACTGCGCCGGCCTTTGGCGAGGATGACTACAATACAGGGATGAGATACGGACTCCCCGTTATTAACCCTGTATCAGAGGAGGGAAAATTCACCGACACTCCATGGGCTGATATGTTCGTTATGGATGCAGACAAGCACATAATCGCATGGCTGAAGGAGAACGGCAAGCTGTTCAAGAAGGAAAAGATGGACCACAACTATCCACACTGCTGGAGATGCAGGACCCCGCTTCTCTATTATGCGAAGCCGTCCTGGTATATAGAGATGACCAAGCTTAAGGACAAGCTTGTTGAGAACAACAACAGCGTCAACTGGTTCCCGGACTTCGTTGGCGAAAAGAGATTCGGAAACTGGCTGGAGAACGTAAATGACTGGGCAATATCCAGAAGCAGGTATTGGGGTACGCCATTCCCAATATGGAGATGCGACAAATGCGGGCATACCGATAGCGTAGGGTCAAGACGGGAGCTTATCGACAGGGCAATAGAGGAAGTAAGCCCTGATATAGATCTTCACAGACCATATGTTGACGACATCCACTTCAATTGTCCTCATTGCGATGGAGTAATGACCAGGGAGAAGGATGTAATCGACTGCTGGTTCGACAGCGGTGCAATGCCATTTGCTCAGCAGCACTACCCATTTGAGCACAAGGACGACTTTGACACGCTGTTCCCTGCTGACTTTATCTGCGAGGGGATCGACCAAACAAGAGGCTGGTTCTATTCACTTATAGCGATATCAACCTTTGTAATGGGGCAGTCGCCATATAAGAATGTACTGGTAAATGACCTTGTATTGGACAAGGAAGGAAAGAAAATGTCCAAATCAAGAGGAAATACGGTAGATCCATTTGATCTGTTCGACAGATACGGAGCTGACGTGTTGAGATGGTACCTGATCTATGTATCACCTCCATGGACTCCGACCAAGTTCGATGAAGACGGTCTGAAGGAGGTTGAGTCCAAGTTCTTCAGAAGTATAAGAAACGTATACAATTTCTTCTCAATGTATGCAAACACTGACGACATAGACCCAAGAGAGTTCTTTGTGCCATATGACGAGAGACCTGAGATAGACAGATGGATACTTTCCAAGTTCAATACTCTTTTAAGCGAGTCAAGGGAGAATATGGACATATTTGAGCTTACAAGAACGGTAAGGGCGATCCAGGAGTTTGTCATAGAGGACCTTTCAAACTGGTATATAAGGAGAAACAGGAGAAGATTCTGGTCAACTCAGCTTGACGACGACAAGAAGTCAGTTTATAACACCACCTATGAGATAATGGTAGACCTTTGCAAGATAATTGCACCGTTCGTTCCATTCATTTCAGAGGAGCTATACAGAAATCTTACCGGCGGGGAATCAGTCCACATAGACTACTATCCTCAGGCAAGAGCTGAGCTTATGGACAAGAACCTTGAGGATAAAATGGATCTTGTAAGAAACCTTGTGGCTCTTGGAAGAGCTTCGAGGGAGAATGTAAGGATCAAGGTAAGACAGCCGCTTAACGAGGTAGTTATAGATGGCAAATATGAAGAGCTTATCAGTGACCTGGTACCTCTTATGATGGAGGAGCTTAACGTGAAAAAGGTCGTATTTGAAAAGGACCTTTCACAGTTTATGAACTACTCACTTAAGCCGAACTTCAAGGAAGCCGGGCCGACTCTGGGTTCTAAGATAAAGTCCTTTGGAAAGGCATTGGCTGAGGCTGACTCCAAGGAGCTTGCTGATCTTCTTGAAAGAGAAGGTAAGGTAACGATGAACCTTGACGGAGCAGATACCGAGATAGTGAAGGATTTTGTACAGGTGACCATATCCTCCAAGGAAGGCTTCAACGTGGTCATGGAAAACAACCTTTTCGTGATCCTGGACACAACTCTTACCAAGGAGCTTTTGGATGAGGGCTACGCAAGAGAGTTCATTTCAAAGGTTCAACAGATGAGAAAGGCTAACGGTTACGAGATACTTGATACGATAAAGATATTCTTCAATGGAGAAGAGCCTATCAGAGAAGCAGTGAAGGAATACGAGGAGTTTATAAAGTCTGAGACTCTGGCGACGGAAATCATCGCATCAGACAATGCTGATATGGAGAAGCAAGACTTAAACGGTCTGGAAACAGGCATGCTTCTAGAGAAAAACTAATGGATACAGCCCGCATTTTTGCGGGCTGTTATTTTTTAAGGCTTTTTCCAATGTGTATTGTATTCGGGGTTACTATGGAATCATAGGCAAGTATCCGGACCCCGCTGTTATTTGCAAGCTCTACCGCATCTGCGAAGCTGGGGTCCATGCTTCTGTTTGGTTCAAAGCTTGCTGGGCCCTTCATCTGGATCAGGAATAGTATGGAGGCTTCATAGCCATCCTTCTTTGCTTTGATAAGCTCCATTATGTGCTTTGTTCCCCTTATGGTGGGGGCATCTGGAAACCTTGCGATCCCATCCTCCTCAAGTGTTACCCCCTTGACCTCAAGAAAGCCCTTCTGCCCTCCGCCTTCATAATATATGTCGAACCTGGAATCACCAAAAGTCTTCTCTCTTTTTATCAGGTCTGCCCTTGGAAGCTCTGTGATCAGGCCTTTTTTCAGAGCTTCAGCTGCGACGGCATTTGGCACCTGAGAATCCATGTTTATTAGCATGTCTCCCTTCCAGACGGAAATAAGTGAGTACCTTGTCTTACGAGTCGTATTTTCTCCATGGTCCTCAAGATATACCCTTGCACCAGGTATCAGGAGCTCCCTGCACCTTCCCGTATTTTTTACATGAGCGATAGCTTCTCCCTCCGGAAGCATTATCCTTGCGATAAATCTATTTGGTCTTTCTATAAATATACCTTCAACGACCTTTTGATAATCCATAACAGCCCTCCATGTGCTACAATATCCTTAAGCTTATCACTATTTATATCCACGGACAACCGATGAGATAAAATGATGAGCAAAAAATTAAAATGAGGTACTGTATGAAACTTAGGAAATTTTCATTTATCATAATGATAGGCTTGGCTGCGGTCATAGCCTTTATTGGCTTTAACGTTGACAATTCTGAGGCTGTCATCGAGTCCGGCAGCGATATCAGCATTTTTATAGCAACTGATCTACACTATTTTGACAAGAACCTTACAGACTTTAGCGAGGGCTTTGAGTCTTTTGCAGTGACAAGGGACGGGAAGCAACTTCTATACTCAGAGGAGATAATGGATTCCTTTTATGAGGATATAAAGGTTCAAAAACCGGATATACTGATCTTAAGCGGAGACCTTAGCTATAATGGCGAGGCTGAGAATCACAGGGAGCTTTCCAAGAGGTTTTTAGAGATCGAGAAGCTTGGTACGAAGGTTTATGTCATCCCGGGCAACCATGATGTATTGAGCATCTGGGCAAACGGCTACAAGGAGGGTGCTCCGTATTCAGCTGAGAATATAACTCACGAGGAATTTAAGGAGATTTACTCCGGGTTTGGATACGATGAAGGGATATCCTTTGACGAGAAAACGTTGAGCTATCTGGCGGCACCCTCTGAGGATCTGTGGCTCCTTATGCTCGACTCAAACAAGTATTTCGGGGACTTCAGCATGCCTACCGGAGACGGCTATATAACAGAGGAAACGGCCCAATGGATAAGAAATTGTTCTGAAATGGCAAATGCAAAGGGTGCCAGGCTGATCTCTGTTATGCACCATCCTTTGATGAGGCACAGCACGCGGGATGTAAATGGTACGTATTTAAGCAATACTATGGATGCAGTAGAGCTGTTCAGGGAGCTTGGTATAGAAATCAACTTCAGCGGGCATATCCATATCCAGGATATAAAGAGGGACGACCCCAAAGATCCTAAGGTCTATGACATAGTTAACAGTGCCCTTATAGTGTATCCTCATCAGTATGGAGTTCTTGAATATAGTGCTGACGGAGGATTCGAATACAGCAAGCAGAGGGTAGATGTGGAAACTTGGGCAAGAGAGCAAAAAAAGGATGATCCCAATCTGCTTGATTTCAAGAGCTACTCAAAGGAGACCTTTGGTAGAAGACCATATAATATAGCCAGGGAGGAGCTTGAGCTTCTTGGAATGTATACTGAGGATGAGATCGAAGAAATGGCTCAGATGGTCAAGGACCTTAATCTCAGACAGTTTGAAGGGACAGTATATCCTATAAAAGAGGAGCTTATTGAAGCACCGATATATAAGCTTTTCATTAAGACCAAATCAGAATACCTATACGATTTTGTTTACAGCATAGTCCACAGCGTAGATATGGATTCCACAAATCTCAAGCTGGGAACAGAATAATAAAGTTGGTTTTCATTGTGGTCTCATAAGGGTAAGAAGTAAAGAGACTAATATCAGGAGGAATACAGATGATGCATAAATACAGAGGGAAGCTTTCGCTCTTATTGATTTTATTGATAGCACTTGCTACATTTGTGGGATGCAGTACAGCCGTAGAGGAACCGGAAAAGATAGAGGTGGAAATGCCCCAGCTGGAGGAAGTTGGCGAGTCTGAGGAGCCTGTGGAGACTCCTGAGGAGACCTCAGAGATTGACGAGGCCGGATACTATACCTCAGCTGATGACGTAGCACTTTTCCTACACACCTATGGCAGACTTCCAGACAATTACATTACTAAATCCGAAGCTTCAAAGCTGGGCTGGGATCCTCAGAAGGGGAATCTCTGGGACGTAACGGATAAAATGAGCATAGGCGGAGACAGATTCGGGAACAGGGAAAAACTGCTGCCTGAGGAGGATGGAAGAATCTACTATGAATGCGACATAAACTACGAGGGAGGCTACAGGGGCAGCGAAAGGATTGTTTATTCAAATGACGGACTGATTTTTTACACAGAGGATCACTACGAATCCTTTGATCAACTGTATTGAGGAGGATGGGTATGAGGACAATTTTGTTGGATTTCAAAAAATTTCACGAAAAAGAGACGTTCAACCCATATATGAAAAGGAAGGTTCAGATTCCTGAATACCATGGAAATAATCTCGATGCAATGTGGGATGCAATGAGTCATCTTAAGGAAGACCTCAGGCTGTGCATCTACAATTGGGAGGACCACGACGAGGCTGATCAGGAAACCTACAGCAAGGCAGTAGTTGCAACGCTTAGGGAGCTGTCGGAGCACAACAGACATATAAATCTTGAGTTCATAACTATACAAAAACTTGCATAAAGGATTGGTCTAATGAAGTTTGTTTATATTTCACTTGGTTTTTTATCGATTTCAATAGGAGCAGTAGGTGCCTTTGTACCTGTGCTTCCAACTACTCCACTGCTTCTTCTGGGGTCTTTTTTCCTTGCAAAGGGCTCAGACAGGTTCAGCATGTGGTTCAGATCGACAAAGCTATATAAGAATAATCTTGAGGATTTTGAGAAAAAACGCTCCATGACTCTTAAGACAAAGCTTATGATCTCAACGCTGTCATCCTCAATGATATGGCTCAGCATTTTCACAGTAGACAAGCTGTGGCTCAAGGTTATGCTGGCAGCCATAGATCTTTTTAAGCACTACTATTTCATATTCAGGATCAAAACGGAGAAGGGGGATGATGGACATGAGTAAAACAGGCTTTAAGGTAAGTTTACCTTTGATCCAGGCAATGGAGCTCATTAAAGAGGGCCAAAACTCTGAGCTGGTACACGAGGAGATACTCGATATAGGCGATGGAAAGCTGACGGGAACCCTGATCTTTGAGAAATATTTTTTCAGATCCAGCAACAGGGCTGCATTGATAGTCATCTTAGACAATCTTGAAGGGGTGACGGACTTGAGAGTGGTATCTACTGGAAGCTCCCAGGGGCTGGTTTTCAATTTTGACTGGGGTGCGTCCAGTGACTTCGTTGATAGTGTAAGGTGGTCTCTCAAGGACTACATCATAGGAGAAAGTAGATAATGATGGACCAGTTGAATACCATGAAAAAAAGAATATGTGATAGCAGTAATATCGTCTTTCTTGGTGGGGCAGGAGTTTCCACAGAAAGTGGGATACCTGACTTTCGCTCAGCCAAAGGCTTGTACAGCTCTCAGTCAAACAAAGGCTTCACTCCCGAGCAGATGCTTAGCCACAGCTTTTTCAGGAGCTATACCGCAGAGTTCTTCAGCTTTTATAAGAGCAATCTGATTTATAGGGATGCACTTCCCAATAAGGCACACATAGCCCTTGCAAAGCTTGAGGAAATGGGAAAGCTCAAGGCTGTCATAACACAGAATATCGATGGGCTCCATCAGCTGGCAGGATCAAGAAACGTGCTTGAGCTTCACGGATCGATCCATAGAAATTACTGTGTAAGCTGCGGTGAAACCTACAGTCTGGAGCATATTCTCGGGTCTGAGGGTGTTCCCAGGTGCTCGAAATGCGGCGGAGTTGTAAGGCCGGATGTGGTGCTCTATGAGGAAGGCCTAGATATGGAGGTATTCGACAAAGCCATTGATTATATCAGCAAGGCTGAGATACTGATAATAGGTGGTACATCTCTAAATGTGTACCCGGCCGCAGGCTTGGTGGACTACTACAGGGGAGATTGCCTGGTTTTGATAAATAAGACCGAGACCAGCTATGACAGAAAAGCAGATTTTGTTCTTAGAGAGCCTATTGGCACAGTAATGGAGGAGTTGATTCAAGGATGGAAGACAATGGGTTGAGAGATCTGATGGACAGGCTTTTTATAAAGGGGAGCCTGTCCAAAGCAATTATAAGCAACAGAAAAAGGAAGTCGGAGGATGGTCCCCTGAAAGTAACCATCAAGCCCTTTGATCAGAAGGGTATGACAAAGTATCAATTTGAGAGACACTTCCAAAACAAGGTGACCCATGAAAACCTGGATCCTGGTGATGCATCAGAGCTTATTATGCAGCTTTTGCTGCTGGATTTCAAGCAGGGAGATTTTAAGACTGCTGAAGGGGAGTATCAGGTTCTGGTTAGCAAAAAGGGTGCTGCCAGGATAAGGGAGGTTTCCTCTAAAAAACATTTGGTAGAGCTAACCCACGACAGAAAAAAGAACTATATCCTGCAGGATGGCGAGCCGGTTGACTATCTTGTACATCTTGGGGTAATGTCACCCGAGGGTGCCGTGTACAAGAAAAAATATGATAAATTCAGACAGATCAACAGATTTCTAGAGCTTGTCGAGGATACCGTGGATACACTGAAGGGTAACAGGACGATCAAAATAGTGGATTTCGGTTGCGGGAAAAGCTATCTGACCTTTGCACTTTATCACTACCTGTCATCAGTCAGGGGATTGGATATAAATATCGTAGGAATGGACCTTAAGAAGGATGTAATAGACTTTTGCAACGATACCGCCGAAAAGCTGGACTATGGAAATCTTGAGTTTATATGTGGAGATATTGCGGACTATGTGCCTGGATCAGAGATCGATATGGTTGTCACATTACATGCCTGCGACATCGCTACAGACATAGCTTTGGCAAAGGCAGCACAATGGGGTGCAAGGGTCATTATGAGTGTACCTTGTTGTCAGCATGAGCTTTTTTCGAAGATAAAAAATGAAGAGCTAAACGGAATGCTCAAGCATGGGATAATAAAAGAAAGATTAAGTTCTCTGGTGACAGACAGTATCAGGGGGAGTATACTTGAAATATTAGGCTACCAGGTTCAGATATTGGAGTTTGTAGATATGGAGCATACTCCAAAAAACATCATGATCAGAGCCGTAAAGACGCATGAAGCTTACAGGCCAGAGGCTGTCCTTGAATACAGGAAGTTGAAGAGTTCTTGGGGTCTTGAGGAATTGTTTATTGAGAATTACATGGGAGATTATTTCAAAGTACAGGGGGAGGAAAGGTTTTGATGGAGAGAGAAACGATCATAGTCCTCGATTTTGGAGGTCAGTATAATCAGCTGATTGCCAGAAGAGTAAGGGAAATGAATGTGTACTGTGAGGTCCATCCTTATACCATAGGCCTAGAGAAGTTAAAGGCCATGGAGCCGAAGGGAATAATATTTACTGGGGGTCCCAATAGTGTTTATGAAAAGGGAGCGCCTTCAGTAAGCAGAGAGCTTCTGGAGTCTGGGATACCTATCCTTGGGATTTGCTACGGTGCCCAGCTCATGTCCTATGTACTGGGAGGCAATGTTGAGGCTGCTTCTGCAAGAGAATACGGAAAGGTCAGGCTGGAGGTCATAGATCCTGAGTCCAAGCTTATGACTGGAGTCAAAAAGGAATCGACCTGCTGGATGAGCCATACTGACTACGTTCAGAAAATGCCTGAGCATTTCAAGGCTACGGCAGTTACCGGGACATGCCCCACGGCAGCCTTCGAGAACGAACCAATGAAGCTTTATGGAGTACAGTTCCACCCTGAGGTTCTTCATTCTGAGGAAGGCAACAAGATAATTTCAAACTTCGTATTTAATGTTGTCGGATGCAAGGGCGACTGGAGAATGGATGAGTTTGTAGGAGAGTCAATAAAGAAGCTCCAGGAGAAAATAGGAGATAAAAAGGTGCTTTGCGCACTTTCCGGAGGGGTCGACTCCTCGGTTGCAGCTGTACTTATTGGCAAGGCCATCGGAAAGCAGCTGACCTGCATATTCGTCGATCATGGTTTGATGCGTAAGGATGAAGGGGATCAGGTTGAGGAGATATTCTCCAAGGATTACGACCTGAACTTTATAAGAGTCAATGCACAGCAGAGATTCTACGACAAGCTCGCAGGAGCTACAGACCCTGAAACCAAAAGAAAAATAATTGGAGAAGAATTCATCCGTGTATTCGAGGAGGAAGCAAAGAAGATCGGTTCAGTTGACTTCCTAGTACAGGGCACTATTTATCCTGATGTCATCGAAAGCGGTCTGGGAGATTCAGCAGTTATAAAGAGCCATCACAACGTTGGAGGGCTTCCCGATTACGTTGACTTTAAGGAGATCATAGAGCCATTAAGGGATCTTTTCAAGGATGAGGTACGTAAGGTTGGATTAGAGCTTGGACTACCTAAGGAGCTGGTCTTCAGGCAGCCATTCCCGGGACCGGGACTAGCTGTAAGAATAATTGGAGAGGTAACAGAGGAGAAGGTTAAAATACTCCAGGCAGCTGATGCAATATTCAGGGAAGAAATTGCGGCGGCAGCTCTCGATACAGACATCAATCAGTATTTTGCTGTTCTGACAAATACAAAAAGCGTCGGCGTAATGGGAGATGGAAGGACCTACGACTTTACCTTGGCGTTGAGAGCTGTAACTACCATCGATTTCATGACAGCAGAATTTGCACAGATACCCTGGTCGATTCTGGGACACATCTCAAGCAGGATCGTAAACGAAGTAAGACACATAAACAGAGTAGTATACGATATAACAAATAAACCCCCAGCAACTATTGAGTGGGAATAAAAAAAGGACTTGAGAGTCCTTTTTTTATTCCCACTCAATGAGCAGTGTATATAACAGTCTGATTTCTACCGCGCTCCTTCGCTTGATACATTGCGCTGTCCGCGCAATTTAAAAGCTCATCCAATTTTTCAAAACGTTCCCTATTTAGCTCAGCTATACCAATGCTTATGGTTACTCGGATATCATTATCCTGGCACCTGATCCTCAGGTCTTCAATATTGGTCCGTAATGATTCTGCTCTGGCGTATGCTTCTTCAGCAGACGTATTGACCATGGCAACAACAAATTCCTCGCCACCAAAACGGCCAACAATGTCAGTTGAACGATAGGTTGCCCTAATGAGCTTTGCAAGCGTACTAAGAACAAGATCCCCGCAGGCATGCCCATATGTATCGTTTATTACCTTGAAATGGTCGATATCCATCATCAGCATAGTTAATTTCTCATCGTATCTTAACGCATGGTTAAGTATTTTGCTAGTCTCCTCCATAAAATACCTGCGGTTATTCAGCCCGGTCAGCTCGTCGGTTTGAGCTAATTCTCTCAGCTGCAGCTCCAGCTTTTCACTTGTGGTCACGTCCTCAATGGTAAGAAGTATACCGGCCAGTTCGTCCTTTCTACCTATATCCTTTGTTGAAAATTCAATATAATATTGCTCATCATCTGATATTATTGTGTGTACGCAGGGCTTCCTAGAGTAGATGCTGTGAAGAATTTCTTCATGGTCTTTCAAAATGAGACCTAGATCCTCATTTTTAAGCTTCACTCCAAAAAGAGAAAAGTATAATATGCTGGAAGCATTGAAATCCCTTATTACATAATGTCTGTCCATAAGTATCAAGCCCTCATGGCTTTCCTCAAATACTCTTTCTCTGGCGAGCTGCATCAGTCCTAAGAAATTGTAACGGGAAAGTGCATAGTTGATGAGCAGAATGCAAGGCGGCAGTACTATTGCGGTATAGTCGATCCCCAGTTTCGCCGGATCAAAGGTAATGAGTATAAGAGCTGCGTAGGGAATGATCGAGGCTATGAAAAGAAGCTCAAATTGCTTTCTTTCCTGGTTGGTGGTTTTAATTAGCTTTTGATAATAGAAAGCTGTGCAGAGGATAAGGACGACCAGGGAGTACAGCATTTGAACATAATACCAGGGTCCCTTGCCCAAAACCAGGAAAGTAATATCACCCAATACATTTACTCCGACTGTGGAGTAGAATAAGTGGTGAAGGTCATTTGTCAGTCTCATAAAGAATGTTATAACCGGGATAATAAAGACAATTATACTAGTCTTACTCCAAAAATGTTTGATTCGACCGGTGTAAAGAAGGCTCACCATAAGCCAGAATCCCGGGAAGAATGGAATTCCAAAGTACTGTATTTGATTCCAAAACATCATGGATTCAATGGTATCCGTATTTACCTCCAGAAGATAGCCTAGAAGGTAAATGTCAAGGGTCAGAGCAAGAAAACCGAATGCCTTTGCAAAGGCGGATTTTCCCCTTGAATAAGAATAGACAAACATTATCGATAGAAAAATTACACTCGAGAACAGATAAATACTTAAGATATTTCTTACCATTCCTAGCTCCTCAAATTATGGAATCTATTTGTATTCATATCAATATAAAATGTTTTCAGCTTTTAGCCATTGAAATCAGAGGTTTTCTTTAGACTTAATCTTTTCTTTAATATATTAACACGGCATATCTCTGATACTCAACACAAAAATTAAAATGTATCTAAATTTAACATTTATCCTCTGTATTGTTTTAAGTAGTTGTGTTACAATATGTCCATTAATCGAGGAGGTAGACTATGAAACAGGATAAAATACTTGTGATCGATCTTGGTAGTACCAGAAACACCTACATAGCCAGGGAAATACGTGAGCTTGGTGTTTATACGGAAATCCATCCCCATGATATTTCTACAGATGAACTGTCAAAAATCACGAATGTAAAAGGAATAATTCTCAACGGTGGCGAGAATAGAGTAGTAGACGGAGTTGAAATAAAACCGTCAGAAGCTCTTATGGAAGCTGGCATGCCTGTACTTTCAGTCGACTTTGATGGGAATTTACCTTGGCCGAAGGAAGATGGCCTTAGGATCCAAAGGATGAAGGAATTCGTCTTTGATAAATGTAAGGCAGAGCCAAACTGGAATATGGAGAACTTTATAACTGAGCAGGTAACACTAATCCGTGAGCAGGTTGGAGATGGTAAGGTGCTGTTGGCACTTTCAGGAGGAGTTGATTCCTCTGTAGTTGCAGCTCTCCTTATTAAGGCCATAGGAAAGCAACTTACCTGTGTTCATGTAAACCATGGACTGCTCAGAAAGGGCGAGCCTGAGGAGGTAATAAGAGTATTCAGAGAAGAAATGGGAGCGAATCTTGTCTATGTTGACGCTGTGGATCGATTCCTGGATAAGCTTGAGGGGGTCGCAGATCCTGAGGATAAGCGCTTGATCATAGGCTCTGAATTTATAAGGGTGTTTGAGGATGAAGCCAGAAAGCTGGAGGATGTTAAGTTCCTTGCCCAGGGCACTATATATCCCGATATCATAGAATCCGGCACAAAAACAGTGAAGGCAGTGAAGAGCCATCATAATGTAGGCGGACTGCCGGAGGATCTTGAGTTTGAGCTGGTTGAGCCGCTTAAGATGCTTTTTAAGGATGAGGTAAGAGAATGCGGCCTTGCTCTTGGACTTCCAAGATCAATGGTGTTCAGACAGCCCTTCCCGGGGCCTGGTCTTGGAGTAAGGTGTATCGGAGCTATAACTAGAGAGAGACTTGAAGCAGTTAGGGAGTCAGATGCAATACTCAGGGAAGAGTTTGCAATGGCTGGTCTGGAGGGAAAGGTTTGGCAATACTTTACGCTTGTTCCAGAGGTAAAGTCGGTTGGAGTTAGAGATCACAAGCGCAGCTTTGAATGGCCGGTGGTTATCCGTGCCGTAAATACAGTTGACGCCATGACTGCAACGGTTGAACGAGTACCCTATGACGTACTTGAGATAATAACCCACAGGATCACCCATGAGGTTAAGGGAGTAAATAGAGTTCTTTATGATCTCACTCCAAAACCGGTTGGGACTATCGAATGGGAGTAAAAATTGGACTAAAGGTCATATTTTTACGTCTACCACAGCGATTGGATCATCATAGGATCCAGAGCTGATGGTAGGCCTTCAGCGAGGATCAGGAGATGAAAGCAAGCTTATAAGCGAAGCTTGATTCCATGATCTACCGCGAATGGGAGTAGGACCCGGCAAAATAAGTCGCAAAGCGGCGAAATTGAGCCGTTGGTACTACCCCTGTCAGGGTTGGAGAGACTTATGCTGACTAAAAGGAAGAAGAAGTCCGCAACCTACGGCGAGAGTAGGACTTGACAAAACAAAAAATCGGCAAGAGCTTTACTTGCCGATTTTTTTGTTACTGTTTTTCTACCCTTACCATTATCTCATTCCTTCGAAACATGGGAGGTGTAAAGGGCGGATTGAAAAAAGCTAGCATATAATTGGAAATCCTTGAATATCCCTTACCGGTATACCATTCTTCAAGCCTTTGGATCATCTTTGACTCCTTGTCCCTGTTGGAGAACCCGCTGTACTTGACAACAGCGAAGACCCCTGAGTCAAACTTCCGTATTTTTAGATTGTCGTCATTAGGCTCAGGGATATTATCCTTAAGCTTTTTGGAGACTACAAATGCCATCTTCATCTTATCCTGTTTTATTTCCTCAATTACAGGTACTGTCATTGATATCTTTTGATTCTGCTTGTTATTGTCCGAGATGTAGCTGAACAGAGTCCCGAAGCCTCTGGAAATATAAGGGTCGGAATCATTGTCGTATTCTACTACGTTGAATTCACTGTACTCTCGTATTTCAAAGCTGTCCTCGCTTAATACCACCGAGTAGTCAGGCGTTTCATATCTTCCCATAATGAAGCTCCTTTTTAGCATGTTTTAAAGCTTTCTTAGTTACCTTTTTCTGCTATATTGTCGATTTTTGAAGCAAGAATAAAATCATTTTCATGGAGTCCGCCAATTTTGCTCGTATATAGCTTGACTCTGACCATCCCCCAAGAAATTGTAAGCGTTGGATGATGGCCTTCCTCTTCTGCAAGCATCGCAATCTTGTTTGCAAATTCCATGGCACCACTGAAGTCCTTAAATGTAAATTTTCTCTCTATATGCTTGTCGTCCTTGCTTTCCCAATCCTTGTGTAGCTTTCTAAGGTTTTCCTCGACCTCGAATGGCAGCATTGGGATCGCTCCTACCTCACAGGGGGTACACTTCCTATCCCTAAGGTCTGACATATCGATTCCTCCTTTCATGTACTTCGTATATATTTATACCCAAATATAAGCGGCCAGCCCTTATTGTTTACCTAGTCACAGCAGTTTGTGATATAATTAATACAATGATATTAAGGGGGGCATAATATGGGAGAGTCAATCGTAACCAGAATCGAAGGAGTTAGTATCAGACTTGCTGAAAAAAAGGATGTAGGTTTGGTATTGAGATTCATAAAGGAGCTTGCAGATTACGAGAAGCTTCTAAGCGAGGTTGTTGCAACTGAAGAGATCCTGATGGAAACAATATTTGAGAGAAGGGCTGCAGAGGTAGTAATAGCTGAGTTGGATGGGGAACCAGTGGGATTCGCCTTGTTTTTCCACAATTTTTCTACCTTCCTTGGCAGGCCGGGTCTATACTTGGAGGACCTCTATGTAAGACCTGAGGTAAGGGGAAAAGGTATTGGGAAGCTGTTGCTTTCTTATCTTGCGAAGCTTGCTCTTGACAGAGGCTGTGGAAGATTTGAATGGTGGTGTCTTGACTGGAATACTCCGTCGATCGACTTCTATAAGAGCATCGGTGCGATACCTATGGATGAATGGACAGTTTACAGAGTCACGGGTGACGCACTTACCAAGCTTGCCAGCGAGTTTTAGGGAGGTTCTTCATTGAGGATATATCTTGTAAGACACGGTGAAACCGTGTGGAATGTCGAAAAGCGGCTCCAGGGCTGGAAGGATTCACCGCTTACTGATAATGGACTGAGAAGCGCGAGAAGACTGGCAAAAAGGCTTCAGGGCATAAGTCTGGATAAGATATTTACAAGCGATCAAAGAAGAGCACTGACAACTGCTGAGATCATTAAAAATGATAGGAGCATTCCTATTGAGGTTTTGAGCAATCTTAGGGAGCTCAATTTCGGAATCTGGGAGGGCATGACCATCTCAGAGATAGAGGATAAATATCCTCTGGAATACAATACTTATAAAACTGAACCGGACAAGTATATCTCAGTGGGCGGCGAGAGCATAGAGCAGCTTTTTGATAGAGCAGCCAAAGCTCTGGAGCATATAGGGTCCTGCGGTGAGGAAACCGTTCTGGTAGTCACCCATGGCGTGACCATCCGTGCTCTTATGACAATAATTAGCGGTCAGGGGATGAGCGGGTTTGCAAAAACCCCTGTATTTTTAGGGACTTCACTGACAGAGCTTGAGCTTACTGAAAAAGGTTATAGGGTGATAAGAACTGCGGATGCTGATCATCTGTAGGTACGGAAGCTAAACTGTGGGGATCATGATGATAAGGCTGAGGGGAGTATGCTTATGAATATACTGCCATTTATAATGCTTGGATTGTTTTCTCTTATAATGATAGTTTTCATTTTTGGATTTTTCAGGAAGCGATGAAGAAATAAGGAAAAGGGATGATATATTTGAAGGGAAAAAAAGGAAGGGGCAGTGAATTGGCGGATTGGTTTATTTCATTAGCTGTTGCCATATTTGTAGCTCTTTTTATAGTATCGAATATCGCTACTGTTACTCAGGTAAAGGAGCAGTCGATGGAGCCAACCTTTCAGGAGAATGACAGGGTCTTCGTATATAAGCTGGGCTATATTTTGTCAAATCCTGAAAGAGGAGACGTAGTTATCCTTAACAAAAATTCTATAAAGAGCGGGATTTTTGTCAATATGGTAAATGAGCTGGAGGAAATAGCCAACAGCATCAACTACAGATTAGGCAGACCTGCTGAAAAAAATATCCTGATAAAAAGGGTCATAGGGATCCCCGGGGACAGGATTCTGATAGCTGATGGTAAGGTCTATATAAACGGTGAAGCCTTATCAGAGGATTATGTCAAAGGTGAAACTTACACTGTGGCGCTGGGCATGGAGGAGGACGTCGTTCCTGAGGGTAATGTTTTTGTAATGGGTGACAACAGAGGAAATAGCCTTGACAGCAGAAATCTTGGTTTTATACCCTTTAGCCAGCTTAAAGGAAAGGTTGTATACAGGTTCTTTCCTTTAGATAAGGCAGGGGCAGTACAATAATAGGAGGAGAGATAGTATGAAGATGCCGCAGAAAATCAAGCTTGCCAATTTACCTACCAGGATCGATCGCCTCGACAGGATCAGCGAAGAGCTTGGTGTCGATCTTTGGATCAAAAGAGATGACCAGACCGGGTCCGAAATATCAGGAAACAAGGTCAGGAAGCTTGAATTCGCTGTTAAAGAGGCCATGGATTCTGGCTGCGACTACCTTATAACCTGCGGAGGATTACAGTCAAATCATGCAAGGGCTACTGCTGCAGCTGCGGCAAGACTGGGTTTAGGCTCAAGACTGGTTTTAAGGGGTACTGAACGCCAGGTTGCTGAAGGGAACCTCTTTCTCGATAAAATGCTTGGAGCAAGCATCCGATTCATAACTCCCGAGGAATATTCATCATCAAGAGGAGATATCATGAAGGAGGAAGCTGGCAAGCTTGCAGAAGATGGTCATAAGGCATACATTCTTCCTGAGGGTGCATCAAACGGGATCGGATCCTTCGGCTATATAAATGCATTCAATGAGATACTTCAGCAGGAGAAGGACATGGGTATGGAGTTTGATGCTATAGTTGCAGCAGTCGGCTCTGGAGGAACCTACTCCGGACTTCTTTATGGAAACGAGATGAATAGTAACAATAAGGATATAATTGGATTTAACATTGCAGGAACGGCAGAGGGATTTAAGGAGATAGTAAAGGATCTTTTGGGTGAAATCGGGGACATGACAGGAGTAAAGTCTAGATTAAAGCCTGAGTATATGAAAATAATAGATGGATATCCGGGTCTTGGATATGCAATTAGCCGGAAGGAAGAAATTGACTTTATAAGGCACCTCTCCATGGTGGAGGGTATCATTCTGGACCCAGTTTACACCGGGAAGGCGATGTATGGACTTTATTCTGAGCTTAAAAAGGGTAATCTCAGGAACTACAAAAACATACTCTTCATCCATACCGGCGGACTTTTTGGCTGGACTGAGGAGGCAAGGAGCCTTATATGAAGGTTGAAAGGAATGTAAAGTACATTACAATAGCTATATACAGCTTCGTGGTAATTGCACTAAGCATTGCCTTTTATTTGATAGCTTCAAACTATGGAGCTTTCAAGGGAACAGTACATGGCTTCATGAAGAGTATGCAGCCTATTTTCATTGGAGCCTCAATGGCTTATCTTGTGAATTTTGTTATGGAGGCAGTTGAGAGATATTTACTTAAGCCCGTCCTTCCGAAAAAGACGAAGCTGAAGGTGATTAGGCCTTTAAGTCTTACCATTACCTATGCAATGATCTCTGTATCTCTTTACTTTTTCGTTTCGATAATATTTCCTCAGATCATAGCTTCGATTATAAAGGTAGTAAACGATATTACAGCCAACTTCGATAATATTACGGGATGGGTGGTAGACTTTGTCGAGGGGATAAATATAAGGCAGGAATACTTAGACCTTGTAGTAGGATACTGGAACGAATTCCTGAACAATTTGATGGGATTTCTGACAGGGCTTCTCCCTGTACTTGGAGGAATAGTTGCAGTTATCCTTTCAAGTGTATGGAATATCGTATTGGGGGTTATTGTATCGATTTACCTTTTATCAGACAAGGAGCGATTCAAAGCTCTTTCAAGAAAGATGACCTATGGTTTGTTTTCTGATACAAGAGCTAACAGAATCATAGAGCTGACCAGACGTGCCGACCGTATATTCGGAAGGTTCCTGGGAGGCAAGATACTTGATTCAGCCATAATTGCCCTTATAAACTACGGGTTCATGGTGTTTTTCAAAATGCCCTATCCTGTCCTGGTTTCCTTCATTGTAGGAGTAACAAATATCATACCGTTTTTTGGTCCATTTATCGGCATGGTCCCCTCATTCTTCATCATACTGACCGCCTCGCCTGTAAAGGCAATTTGGTTCCTGGTGCAGATCCTTTTGATCCAGCAATTTGACGGTAATTTCCTGGGGCCAAAGATACTTGGTGAATCTCTTGGGATATCAGCTTTTTGGATATTGTTTTCCCTTCTGGTTGCAGGGAAACTCCTCGGTTTTATTGGTCTTGTGCTCGGAGTTCCGCTGTTTGTATTTATTTATTCCATAGTCAAGGACAATGTGGAAAGAAGGCTTGCCGTAAAAGGGTTGCCAATAGAAACGGAGAGCTATTCTGTAGATAAGAGCTGACAGATCAGCCCTTGATAAGGTGCTTAATAAGCATTACTGGATGGTAGAAGAGTATTCTCGGTCCGGAGTATCTCATGACGGTCCGAATTTTTTCCCTTTCCACAGGAGCAAAGCAGTGGGTCTTACATGCTGAGCAAAAGGTCTTAGTATCTGTATGGGGACAGCTTTCGATCCTTTTTAGAGAATATTCCTCAAGTGTCCTGCAGGAATCACATAAATCGTTCTTGGTATGACCGTTACCTCTGCAGTAAATGGAGATCATACGTCTGACGATCTCTTTTTCCTTAAGCTTTTTCTGTTCATTCTCACGGGTGGGCAACATGATCTATCCTTTCGAGGTTTTGATAAGATTATAGCATATGTTAATAAAATAAAAAACGGATGAGGTATTCAATGGAAGTATTTATATATGGTGAAAAAGAGAAGAACCATCTGCGCTATGCAGATAAGACAATGGAAAGACTCATAAGCTCCCTGGGTCACATAGATAGAGCGGTAGAGCCTGATATTTTTAAGGCACTTGTATCGAGTATAATTAGCCAGCAAATTTCGACCAAGGCAGCTGAAACAGTAAAGGAAAGGCTGTCGCAAAAGGCTGGAGATATATCTGCTGAAAGCATATCCCGGTTGTCCTTCGAGGAGCTGCGCACATGTGGTCTTAGCGGAAGGAAGACGGAGTATATTCTTGGTGCTGCAAGGGCATCAATAGAAGGGGAGGTAGACTTTGACACCCTTTATTCAATGGATGACCAGGAGGTTATAAATACTCTTGTATCTATAAAGGGAGTGGGGGTGTGGACAGCCGAAATGATGTTGATTTTTTCCCTTCAGAGACCAAATGTATTCAGCTACCTTGACCTTGGGATAAGGAGAGGTATCATGAGAGCCTACGGACTCAATGAGATTTCAAAGACTGACTTTGAATTGCTCAGGGCTAAGCTGGCACCTTACTGTACCGTTGCATCCTTGTATTTTTGGAAGCTGGCCGGGATGGATAACTGGGAGTCTATTGTTTTATAGGAGAAATCAACTCAAAAAAGGCCATGAAACCGGCATCAGAGCAGTCTGTATGCCGGTAAATTATTTTTTGATTATGAAAAGATTTCATGTTATAATGTATGGGTGTAGTATTTCAACTTGTTTGAAAATTGCTTTAATTTAAAGGGTTGAGATGATCTTGAAACAACATTAGCAATCGCACCATACCGTTTCCACAATAGATGGTCGGGTCCCGGTTTAAAGGGTACGAAAATGGTCTGTGCAGCGTGTGTAGTTGGCGGATGTTTTAGCCTCGTTGTACTTAAATTTAGTTAGGGGGAATGTATCTTGAAAGCTTATCCTACGGATAAAATCAGAAATGTAGCTTTGCTTGGACACAGTAGCAACGGAAAAACCACTTTAACTGAAGCAATACTTTTTGCAACAGGTGTAACTACAAGACAAGGGAAGGTAACAGACGGAAATACAGTATCTGACTTCGACAAACAGGAGATTGCAAGAAAGGTTTCCATCGGTACATCTGTTATCCCAATAGAGTGGGACAACTACAAATTCAACCTGCTTGATACTCCTGGATATTTTGACTTCGTAGGCGAGATGTACGGCGCCAAGAGGGCGAGTGAAGGCTCAATTCTTCTTGTGGACGTATCCTCAGGTATAGAGGTAGGTACAGAGAAAGCATGGAAGAATCTTGAAAAGTATTCAACTCCAAGAATCGTCTTCGTTAACAAGATGGACAAGGAAAATATAAACTTTGAAAAATTGCTGGAGGATCTGAAATCAGAGCTGGGAGAGAAGATCATACCTTTTGCTCTTCCTATCGGTTTATCAAATGATTTCAGGGGCTTCGTTAGCGTTATAGATGGAAAAGCATATGAATATAACGGAAAAGTTAGGAAGGAGATCCCAGTCCCCGGCGATATGGAGTCAGCTGTAGAAGAGATCAGAGAAAATCTGATGGAAAAGATAGCTGAATCTGACGAAGAGCTGATGGAGAAGTACTTTGAGGGAGAAGAGTTTACTCCTGAAGAAGTAGAAAAGGGAATCAAGGCATCGGTTGCATCCGGAGATCTGGCACCACTGGTTGTTGGCTCAGCTGAAAAAACCATCGGTGCAGACTTCCTTCTTGAAATGATTCAGAAATACATCCCATCTCCTGCAGACGTAGGGACCTTTAAGGGAACTAAGGATGACAAAGAGGTAATCAGAAAGGTTGATGTCAACGAGCCGTTCTCAGCGGTGGTTTTCAAAACCATAGTTGACCCGTTCGTCGGCAAATTGACCTTATTTAAGGTAGTTTCAGGCAAAATCACCAAGGACACAGAGGTATTCAACTCAACCAAGGATAAGACAGAGAAGCTTGGAGGGCTGTTCCTCTTGAGAGGAAAGAACCAGCTTGAGGTGGCTGAGATCCAGGCAGGGGACATTGGAGCTACGTCAAAACTTAATTATACTCAAACCGGGGATACCCTTTGTGATAAAGGCAATCAAACCCTTTACGATACGATAAGCTATCCGCAGCCTACTCTTTTCATGGCAGTTGAGCCTAAGAACAAGGGCGACGAGGAAAAAATCGGCACATCCCTAAACAAGCTTATGGATGAGGATCCAACCTTCGTGGTGGACAGGAATACTGAGACCAAGCAGCTTCTTATCGGAGGACAGGGTAATATGCAGTTAACAGTTATCGTGGATAAGCTTAAGCAAAACTTTGGAGTAGACGTTCTTCTTAAGAGCCCCAAGATCGCATATAGAGAGACTATTAAGGGAACTGCTTCTGTACAGGGCAAGCATAAGAAGCAATCGGGCGGAGCCGGTCAGTACGGAGACGTTCATGTCAGATTTGAACCATGTGAAGAGGAATTTGTATTCTCAGAAGAGATCTTTGGCGGTTCAGTCCCAAGAAACTTCTGGCCTGCAGTTGAGAAGGGCTTGAGGGAATCACTTGAGCATGGTATTCTTGCCGGGTGTCCTGTAGTGAACGTTAAGGCTACTTTGTTTGACGGTTCATATCATGACGTTGACTCTAACGAGATGGCGTTCAAATTGGCTGCTCAGCTTGCATTCAAGAAGGGTATGGAGGCAGCTAAGCCTGTGCTTCTTGAGCCTATTGTAAAGGTTGAGATCGTCATCCCGGACACCTACATGGGTGATGTTATGGGCGACATGAACAAGAGAAGAGGTAGGATCCTTGGAATGGAGCAGCAGGCTGATGGTTCGCAAAAGATAACTGCGGAAGCTCCTCACTCAGAGATGTTTGAGTATGCAATTGACCTGAGGGCTATGACACAGGCGAGAGGCAGCTTCACCATGGAATTCACCAGATACGAGGAAGTTCCTGCTATGATCGCAGAGAAGATAGTAAACGATTACAAGGCTGAAAGAGAAAACCACTAATAACTGCCCGGCTGATTACACAAAAACCAAAGAGTATTAAAATAACGCTGAATAAGCGTTATTTTTTAGGGTAAAAGACAAAGAAAGTCAAAGTCAAGAAGGAGTTGATCATATGGCTGGACTGAGCAACCACATTGAGAGCTTTATCAAGGAGCTTCTGGAGCAGGCTGACGGTATTATCGAGATCCAGAGGAATGAATTGGCCAGCTATTTTGACTGTGCACCGTCTCAGATCAATTACGTCCTCAGTACGAGATTCAGCCCCTATAAAGGGTACTATATCGAGAGTAGAAGAGGCGGCGGTGGGTATATAAAAATAGTAAAAGTCAACCTTCAGGATGATCTTAATATAAATAACATACTTAAGAATATCCTTGGAGATTCAGTCACTGAGAACAAAGCTAATGAGATAATTACAGCTCTGAATGAGGAAGGTATTATAGATAGGAGAGAGGCTGAGATAGTGCGTGCTGCAGTAAGCGATCGAGCATTCGACTGCGATGCCAGGAGCAAGAATATCATTAGGGCCTCTGTCTTAAGGAACATCCTACTGGTGCTTATAGACTAAATAAGGAGAATGGTCATGCTTTGCGAATCGTGTAAAAAAAGAGAGGCAAGAGTGCATTACACAGGAGTAATAAACGGAGTGGTAGAGGAGCATCATCTTTGTGAAATATGTGCAGCTGGGATCCAGGACCATATTGGGGGGAAATTTCCTCTTCACAAGCTTTTTGAGGGATTAACCATAAATACCAGATGTCCCGAATGCGGACTGAGCTATGAAAAGTTCAAGGCAACAGGCAAGCTTGGTTGCTCAAAATGCTACGAGGCATTCGGGGATGATCTTAAAGGTGTGATCAAGGGCATCCATGGGCACACTCAGCACCGGGGTAAAATGCCGAAAAGAGGCTTTCCAAGATTGAAGCTGAAAAAAGATATCGAGGAGCTGACCCGACAGCTGGAGCAGGCTATTGCAGCAGAGGAGTATGAAAAAGCAGCTGTCATAAGAGACGAGATCAAAAGGGTCAAGGAACAGCTTGAGCTTAAGGACAGAGGTGAAGGCAATGACTAAGTGGCTTTCAGATACTGATTACAACGACGTCGTCGTCAGCACAAGAATTCGGGTAGCGAGAAACCTGAGGGAGCATCCTTTTCCAATATATGCCGACCAGCAGGAGGCAAAAAAGGTACTTCAGATCGTAAGAGATGCAATCGACAGCTCCTTTGAGGAAGGAAGCTTCAAACATTTCGACATGTCGTCCCTGGAGCCGAGGGAGAGGATGAGACTTATGGAGGAACATCTGATCAGTCCAGTGTTGGTCGAGCAGTCTGAGAAAAGCGGATTTTCTGTAAGAGATGATGAAAAGGTAACTATCATGGTCAATGAGGAGGATCACATAAGGCTTCAGACACTTCTGCCGGGCTTGGCTCTTTCAGAGGGGTGGGGACTTTGCTCCCAGGTGGACGATGCTCTTGAGGACAAACTGGATTATGCCTTTGACGGGGAATACGGATATCTTACTGCGTGTCCCACAAATACGGGAACCGGTTTGAGAGCGTCGGTCATGCTCCACATGCCTGCTGTGTCTATAACAGGACATATAGGAGGAATAATAGATGCACTTAAAAAGATCGGTCTGACTATTAGAGGAATATACGGAGAGGGCACCGAGGCGGTAGGTCATTTGTACCAGGTTTCCAATCAGCTTACCCTGGGTGAGACTGAAGAGGAGATACTTGAGAAGCTTGAACGGGTAGTCCACCAGATGATAAGGAGAGAGAGAAATACAAGGCTGTTCCTGCTAGATAAAAAGAACCTGGAGCTGCAGGACAGAGTTTACAGAGCTCTTGGTGCACTTAGATACGCAAGGACCATCTCATCCCGTGAGGCGATGGAGCTGATATCTGTTATTAAGCTTGGGTGTGACGTATCCTTATTGGAGGATTATAACGGCAGTGATTTGATAAGGGAAATGATAGAGATAAAGGCAGGAAGCATACAAAGCGGCTACGGACGAGCTATGAGCCAGGCTGAAAGGGACATGCTCAGAGCGGAACTGCTTAGAGAATACTTTAATTAGCGGAGGTAACATATGGGAATGTTTGGAAGGTTTACAGAAAGAGCTCAAAAATCAATTATGTTGGCTCAGGAGGAAGCAAAAAAGTTCAATCACAGCTATGTGGGAACTGAGCACCTGCTTTTAGGGCTTATGGCTGAAGAACAGGGAATAGCAGCAGTAACTCTAAAGGAAATGGGAGTGACTCTTGAGAACGCCAGGAAAGAGGTTTACGATATCGTTGGAATGGGTCCTGAAAGTGTTGAGCTTGTAGGAATGACTCCAAGAACTAAGAAGATATTTGAGCTGGCGTTCGCTGAGGCGAGAAACTTTGGTCACAATTATGTAAGTACGGAGCATCTACTCCTGGGACTTATTGCAGAGGGAGAGGGCATAGCTACTGCTATACTGAAGAGACTTGGGGTCGATCCTGCAAAGCTAGCCCAGGAGGTAGCCAAGAAGATGACCGAGGCGACAGCAAAGCAGCAGGTTCCAAATAATGAGAAAAAGCAGGCAACCAGCCTGGAGAAATATAGCATAGATCTGAATAAGATGGCGCAGAATGGAGAGATCGACCCGGTTATTGGAAGAACTAAGGAAATTGAAAGAGTCATTCAGGTACTCAGCAGAAGAACCAAAAACAATCCTGTGCTCATAGGTGAGCCCGGAGTAGGTAAAACTGCAATTGCTGAAGGCCTGGCTCAAAAGATCGTAGAGGGTGACGTGCCGGAGATTATTAAGGATAAGAGGATCGTAACACTGGATCTTCCTGGGATGGTAGCAGGAGCAAAGTACAGAGGCGAATTTGAGGAAAGGCTAAAGTCGGTTATGAAGGAGCTGAAGGATCAGGGTGACGTCATCCTTTTTATCGACGAGATGCATACCATAGTCGGAGCAGGGGCTGCTGAAGGAGCTATCGATGCATCCAACATACTGAAGCCTACGCTTGCAAGAGGGGAGCTTCAAATAGTAGGGGCAACTACCATCGATGAGTACAGAAAGCATATCGAAAAGGATTCAGCTCTGGAGAGAAGGCTTCAGCCCATAGTTGTTGAAGAGCCCTCAGTAAGCGATACCATAAAGATCCTTCAGGGCTTGAGAGACAGGTATGAGGCACATCATGGAGTCAAGATTACTGATGATGCTCTTGAAGCGGCAGCAGAACTTTCACACAGGTATATCGCTGACAGATTCCTTCCCGACAAGGCAATAGATCTTATAGACGAGGCTGCTTCAAAGCTGAGGGTAAATAACTACGTTGCACCGACCGAGCTTAAAAGGCTTGAAGAAAGGCTTGAAGAGCTGCAGCACGAAAAGGACGAGGCTATAAACACCCAGAACTTTGAAAAGGCAGCAAGGATAAGGGATGAAGAGAAAACTATCAAGGAGCAGATAGAGAGCAACAAGCTGAAGTGGCAAAGACATAAGCAGGAGACAAGTCTTATAGTCGGTTATGATCAGGTAGCAGAGATAGTCTCAAACTGGACGGGAGTGCCTGTAAGCAGGATGACGACCGAGGAAAGTGAGAGACTGCTGAAACTGGAGGAGCTGCTCCACAAGAAGGTCGTTGGTCAGGAGCAGGCTGTAAGGTCGATCTCGGCAGCGGTCAGAAGAGCCAGGGTTGGACTTAAGGATCCAAAGAAGCCTATCGGTAGCTTTATCTTCGTTGGGCCTACAGGTGTGGGAAAGACTTATCTTGCCAAGGCACTTGCCGAGGCTCTATTTGGAGACGAGGATGCTATGGTAAGAATAGATATGAGCGAGTATATGGAGAAACACTCTGTGTCAAGGCTTGTAGGCTCTCCACCAGGATATGTAGGCTACGAAGAAGGAGGCCAGCTGACTGAGGCTGTCAGGAGAAAGCCATATTCCGTGATACTGTTTGACGAGATAGAAAAGGCACATCCTGACGTATTCAACATGCTGCTTCAGATACTTGATGAAGGAAGACTTACTGATTCAAAGGGAAAAACAGTAGATTTCAAGAATACCGTCATAATAATGACCTCCAATGCCGGAGCAACCTCTCTCAAGAAGCAGAATGTGCTTGGATTTGCAGCTTCCTCAGATGTTGAGATGGAAGAATATGAGAGGATGAAGGAGATAATCACCGAGGAGCTTAAGCGGACCTTCAGGCCGGAGTTTCTCAACAGACTGGATGAAGTCATCGTATTCCACAGCCTGAAGGAAGACCAGATAATGGAGATAGTGGACATAATGGTGAGGGATCTGGAGAGCAGGATGAGCAAGGTAGGGGTAAACATTTCTATTTCAGGCGAAACGAAGAAGTTTATTGCCAAGCAAGGCTTTGATTCAGTATTTGGAGCTAGACCTCTTGAGAGGACGATCAGAAAGATGATCGAGGATCAACTGGCTGAGGAGATCCTGAAGGGTAGTGTTTCAAGAGATGAGGATATTGTGGTAGACTATGATGGAGAGAAGCTTCAGTTTACAAAGAGACAGCATTGATCGGAGAGTGGATGCCTTTGGCTAAAGCCGTAAGAATCAATAAATGCAAGATATGTGGATATGAAATGGTCGGGTATATGGGGAAGTGTCCTGAGTGTGGGGCCTTTGGGTCATTCGAGAAGCTTTCAAAGTCACCTGAAGGCGCAGCCTCAGAGCGAAGACCAAGGACTGATATAACCAGACTTAAGCAGATAAAGACCTCCAACAGCGAGCGGGTGAAAACCTCCCTGGAGGAGTTTGACAGGGTCATGGGTGGCGGTATAGTAAAGGACTCCATCACTATACTGACAGCGAAGCCCGGGGCGGGCAAATCGACCCTGCTGCTTCAGGTGGCAAATGATCTGGCAGCAAAGGGTGTAAGGGCTTTGTACGCAACCGGTGAGGAGTCGACCTCACAGGTAAAGGCAAGGGCTGACAGGATATTGAAAAACATCAGTGAAGATCTGTATATCGTATCTGACAACAGTATGGATTCAGTACTTGAGGTCATTGACCAGATCGATCCTGACTTTGTAATAGTGGACAGTATACAAACCTTTGTACTGGACTCATTTCCAGGCTCCAGAGCCGGGTCTCCCACACAGACGATGGAATGTGCTTATGAGCTTGTTAAGGTTGCAAAAAGCTCCAGTAAGCCCAGGATGGTGTTTGTAGTCGGGCAGATGACAAAGGAGGATGAGCTGGCTGGCGTAAGAGCATTGGAGCATCTAGTAGATACAGTGCTTGTGATCGAGGGAGACAGCGGTGAGGAGCTGAGGACTCTTTTTTCTACCAAGAACAGGTATGGGTCGACAGGAGAGATGGGGTTTTTCAACATGACTGAGGAAGGCTTGCTTTCCATAGACAATCCGTCAGAGTACTTTATGACCAGGAGAAGCGAGGGCAGCCAGGTATCAGGAAGCGCCCTAACGGTTGTAAAGGAGGGAACCAGGCCAATAATACTTGAGGTTGAATCTCTTGTTTCACACTCATTTACTCCATATCCTTCCAGGATAGGCGAAGCGCTTAAGAGAGAACAGCTGAATACTCTTATATCGATTTTAGAGCAAAGAGGAAGTATGCCTCTCTACGATAAGAATGTAGTCATCAAGACGACAGGCGGGATAAAACTGAAGGAACAATCATCCAACCTGGCAGTAATAATGAGTATCGTATCATCGGTCAAAGGTCAGGCGATTCCAGCAGGTACAGTATTTCTGGCTGATGTCGGGCTTACAGGTGAGATAAAAAAGATACCATCTCTGGATTCAAGACTAAGGGAGGCTGACAGAATGGGTATGACCACTGCATTTGTTCCCTTCGATGCCTCAATAAAATCCAAATTTGAAAATCTCAGTGTTAAGAGGGTCAGAAATCTGAAGGATGTAATTAATGGATCACTAAAATAAAACGCAAGAGGCTCAGCCTCTTGCGTTATTTCATTCCGTATATTCCCAGGGTCTTGGTTCTATCCAGCTCCTTGGCGATCGTTCCTGAAAGATCAAATTCCAGAGTGTTGGCCAATGAAGCCAGGAAGAACATATATGATCCTATTTCCTGCTCCAGTATCTCCTTACAGTTTGGGCAGATCTCACCAACTATATGAGAGTCCATCTTGTCCAGCATATCATTAAGCGAGGTCGAATTAAAATCCTGCTTTTTTGCATCGATCTCTATACAGCCGCAGAAGGTAACGGATTTGGCGATTGCCCTGTTGATCCTGGCATTATATTCGTCCAGCTTGGTCATGATGTCCAGTATGCTTCTGTGTCTGACCAATACTTCAGCTGCCTGCTCCTGCAATTCGGTTATTAGTCTTGCTTCGTTGTTACCCATATCCATCCTACCTCCTCTTTTTTCATCCTCAGTTTAATTATACTTTTCAATGCCTTGCCTTGTCAAACCCATAATAGTCTGCCTGAATAAACTCTCTATATATGTGTGAACGAATGGTGAAAAAATAGTGTTGACACTATGAAATGTTCTGTGATAATATATTAACTTTACATAATCGCCACCTTGCGCTATAATTTAAGAGTAAAGATATGTTAGGGGGGGATTGCATGTTTCATATCGGAGATAAGATAGTGTATCCAATGCATGGAGCTGGAGTAATTGAAGATGTCGAGATAAAGGAGATACTTGGAGAAAAGCGTGAGTATTTCATAATTCGCATGCCAATTGGTGACATGAAGGTGATGGTACCGGTTTCTAATGTTGATGATGTAGGAGTCAGGTACATCATTGGTAAGGAATATATAGAAGACGTAATGGATATCCTGAGAGGACGCAGGAGCACTATGCCTCAGAATTGGAACAGACGCTACAGGATGAATATGGACAGGATCAAGACTGGAGATATTGATGAGATCGCTGCAGTAGTTAGAAATCTGACTATACTTGACGATGAGAAGGGGCTGTCAACAGGTGAAAGAAAAATGCTGGGCAATGCAAGACAGATGCTGTTAAGTGAGCTTGTGCTTGCATCCGGGAAGACTATGCCTGAAATCGAGAAGCTGGTTCTTGATGCCATCAGGGAGTCGGAGAACCTTGAAGAAGAAATATAAATGGTAATTAGAGTAAAAACGAAGTATAATATTATGTATTGTTTATTGGAGGTGAGTATATGGTCAAAAGAATTTTAAGAATACTGATTGGATTGTTTGGAATGCTGATAGGTTATCTGGCTTACAGCCTTATGCGTGAATTTCAACTTTTCAATCTTGTTGGAGCAACTGAGTTTGCCGTGATCCTCTTATTCATTTTTACCTTTGGAATTATATTTTTTATTTTTTCTTCCTGGATCATGAAAAAAGGGCAGAATATAGCAAGATTGATCGAAGCTGAGCTTCAAAAATTCTCGATACAGAACATAGCTCTTGGAGCTATTGGACTGATAATAGGGCTTATAATAGCTTATCTGCTTAGTCAACCCCTCTACAGGATCAGTATTCCATATGTCGGAGTTGTAGCATCAATTGTTCTTTATGGTTTGTTCGGTTACCTTGGAATAAAGATACCGACCAGGAATATAGATGACATCACTACTTCTCTTGGGAATTTTGCAGGTAATGTTACTGGCGGAAGAAAAAGTGCGAAGGAAAAAACTAAGGCTGGCAGGTCCTGTCCAAAGATACTGGATACAAGTGTAATAATCGACGGCAGGATAGCAGACATCGTCAAAACTGGCTTTATAGAAGGACCGCTGGTTATACCTGAATTTGTACTGGAGGAGCTGCAGCATATTGCTGATTCTTCAGACGGACTGAAGAGAAACAGAGGAAGAAGAGGCCTTGATATCCTAAACAGGATACAAAATGAGCTGGATACTGAAATCATAATCCACGATAAAAAATTTGACGATATAGCAGAGGTGGACTCCAAGCTTCTGAAGCTTACTCAAATGCTAAAGGGTAAGATAATAACCAACGACTACAATCTTAATAAGGTTGCTGAGGTCCAGAGGATAGAGGTCCTGAATATCAACGAGCTTGCAAATGCAGTAAAGCCTGTGGTACTCCCCGGAGAAGAAATGGTAGTACAGGTTGTAAAGGACGGTAAGGAATCAGGGCAGGGTCTGGCTTATCTTGACGATGGAACGATGATCGTCGTAGAAAGCGGGAAAAGGTATATTGGAGAAACTATTGATGTAATAGTAACATCGGTACTTCAAACCTCTGCAGGCAGAATGATCTTTGCAAAGCCAAAGGCTTTGTCCGATAAAGCGGTCTAAGGTTATTACCATATCAGTATACGGGGTGAAGGAATGTATAAGAGTAATTACGTATCGGTAATAATAGCAGCTGCAGGCATGAGCAACAGGATGGGAAGCAAGATAAACAAGCAGTTCATAGTTATTGACAACAAACCCATACTTGCTCATACGATCGAAAAGTTTGAGCAGTGCCGATATATCGATGAAATAATCGTAGTAACAAAGGAAAATGAGGTAGATTATTGCCGCAAGGAGATCGTCAGGAAGTACGGATTTAAAAAGGTCTCCAACATCATAAAGGGTGGCAGAGAAAGACAGGATTCTGTCTATAATGGGATCATGGCTCTTAATGAGAAGGTAGATATAATACTTACTCACGATGGGGCGCGGCCTTTTGTTAGACAGGAATCCATCATCAAGGGAATAAAAGGTGCCTTTGAACTTGGAGCGTGTGTTATTGGCGTTCCGTTGAAGGATACGATAAAGGTCGTAGACGACAGCGATATAGTACATCATACTCCGAACAGGTCATTGTTGTGGGCGGCTCAGACACCACAGTGCTTTAAGGCAAAGCTCCTTAAAGAGGGCTATGAATATGCGATCTCAGAGAGAATTCTTGGAACGGACGACAGCTCTCTGGTGGAGAAAAAGGGCTACCCTGTTACTATGCTTATGGGGAGCTATGATAATATCAAGATCACCACGCCTGAGGACCTTATAGTTGCAGAGCTTATAGCTGCCGGTAAATATACCGGAGCGATCAATTCCGAAGGCTTATAGGAGGATAATATGAGGATAGGCATAGGCTATGACGTACATCAGCTTATTGAGGGTAGAAAACTTATACTGGGCGGAGTAGAAATCGAACATGAGAAGGGCTTGCTGGGACACTCGGATGCAGACGTCTTGGTACATTGTCTGATGGATGCCATGCTGGGTGCGATGGCTGAGGGCGACATAGGGAAGCATTTCCCTGATACTGACCAGAGCTATAAGGATATATCAAGCCTGATTCTCCTTGAAAGAGTAAAGATTCTAATGTATTCCAAAGGGTATAGACTGGTGAATGCTGACTGCGTGGTTGCTGCACAAAGACCAAAGCTTGCCCCGCATATAGATAGGATGAGGGAAAATATTGCTGAAATACTTGAGACATCCCCGGATAATATCGGGATCAAAGCCACAACCACTGAGTGGCTCGGCTTTGAGGGAAGAGAGGAAGGAATATCAGCACAGGCAGTGTGCCTGATAGAAAAAATGGATTGACAACAAAGACACATTTGTGTAAACTAATCAATATTAACGAAGAAGGGGAATAGTAGCGGTTTTCATGGTCCAAGAGAGGAGATCCAAGGCTGAAAGATCTCTGGCCCGCTGTGTCGCAAACCCGTCCCGGAGTATCTGGAGCACCAGACGCAAGGCAGCGTTATAGCCATAAAGTGAACCCTTGTGGTTTATAAGAGTGGTACCGCGGAACCGACCCTTCGTCTCTTGCTGAGATGAAGGGTTTTTTGTTAGCATAAAACTATACCAACGAGGTGAATTGAATGAGAATGTCAAAGATGTATATGCCAACCCTGAGAGAGGTGCCTTCAGAGGCCGAAATACCAAGTCATCAGCTTCTCCTTAGGGCAGGTATGATAAGAAAGCTTGTAAGCGGAGTGTATTCCTACCTGCCTTTAGGCTATAGGACGATCAGAAAGGTAGAGCAGATCGTAAGAGAGGAAATGGACAGAGCAGGCTCCCAGGAGCTCCTTATGTCGGCCATCCAGCCAAGAGAGCTTTGGGAAGCATCTGGAAGATGGGCGAATTTCGGACCTGAGATGTGGAGACTGAAGGACAGGAATGACAGAGAATTCTGTCTAGGGCCTACACACGAGGAATATTTCACTGATCTTGTTAAGGATGAGGTCAGATCCTACAAGCAGCTTCCCTTGAACCTGTATCAGATACAAACCAAGTACAGAGATGAAAAAAGACCTAGATTTGGTCTTATGAGGTGCCGTGAGTTCATTATGAAGGATGCTTACAGCTTTGACATCGATGAGGACGGCATGAGAGAAGCATACCAAAAGATGTGGGACGCCTATGATGCCATATTTACAAGATTAAAACTTGATTACAAGGTGGTTCAGGGCGATACGGGTGCAATGGGAGGAAAGGTATCCCATGAATTCATGGCTATGAGTGATGTTGGCGAGGGAGTTGTAGTTTATTGTGATCATTGCGACTTTGCTGCAACAGATGAAAAGTCTGCAGTGGTGTACACAGCTCCGGCTCATAGCAAGGATCAGCTTCAGATGGAAAGAGTCAAAACACCTGAGGTCAAGACTATCGATGCCCTTGTCGAATTCTTTGGAACAGAAAAATACGTGTTTGGCAAGTCATTGGTATACTCGGTGCAGGGCAAGCCAGTTGTTGTAATAATACCTGGTGATCGTGAGCTTAATGAAACTAAGCTTGCCAATTTCCTCGGGGTCGCAGGACATGAGCTTGAAATGGCTGAAGAGGATATGATCATAGAGATAACAGGAGCTAACAAGGGCTTTACTGGTCCTGTTGGACTAAAGGAAGGCACAAGGCTCATAATAGACAAGAGAGTAACTGAAATTGCAAATCTTGTTGTCGGGGGCAATGAAACTGACTATCATATAAAGAACGTCAATTTTGGAAGAGATTTTACAGGAGAAGTTTCAGAAGATCTATTGATGGTTGTAGAAGGCGACAGCTGTCCTGTCTGTGGCGAACCTCTTAAGATGGCAAGAGGGATCGAGGTTGGGAATATTTTCCAATTGGGAACCAAATACAGTACAAGTCTTGGGGCAAACTTCCTTGATGTGAACGGCAAGGAAAAGCCTTTCGTAATGGGGAGCTATGGAGTTGGAGTATCAAGGACTGTTGCCGCCATAGTAGAGCAATACCATGACGAGAAAGGTATCAATTGGCCGCTGGTAGCTGCTCCTTACCATGCGATCATAACGGTGGTAAATTCTAAGAATGAGGAGCAAGCTGAGCTTGGAGAAAAGCTTTATTCAATGCTGACATCGATTGGTGTGGAAACTCTTCTCGACGACAGGAATGAAAGGGTAGGAGTCAAGTTCAACGACAGGGATCTTATAGGAGTGCCTGTTCAAATAACTGTTGGAAAGAGGGCAGCAGAGGGAGTCGTCGAATTTTCCCTTAGATGCAGTGACAATAAGGAAGAAATCGGGGTTGATGTCTTAAAGGGAAGAATTGAAAGTGTTTTTGCAGAAGCAGGATTAAAGTTATAAAATCAAGAATAGGTTTATTTATGATTATCAGGAGGTGCAATGAATGAGTGAGATCAGAGTAAGATTTGCCCCCAGTCCTACCGGATATCTTCATATCGGTGGATTAAGGACAGCTCTTTACAATTATTTGTTTGCCAGGAAAAATGGCGGTAAGTTTGTATTGAGGATCGAGGATACGGACCAGACCAGGTTTGTCGAAGGTGCTATAGAGAATCTTATCCAGTCTCTTGAGTGGGCTGGAGTCAAATACGATGAGGGAGTATTCATTGAGGACGGCCATGTTGTGGAAAGAGGAGAATATGGACCGTATGTCCAGTCAAAAAGACTTCCCATCTACAGGAAATATGTTGAGGAGCTTCTTGAAAAAGGACACGCCTATTACTGCTTCTGCTCTAAGGACAGGCTGGAGGCCGTTAGGGAAGAGCAGAAGGTCAAGGGCATGGTGCCAAAGTACGACGGCTTCTGCAGAAATATTTCCCTTGAGGATGCAAGGAAGAGAGTGGCAGCTGGTGAGGAGCACGTCGTAAGATTAAAGCTCCCTTACAACAGAGACATACACTTCCATGACATAGTGAGAGGCGACATAATCATTAACACCAATGACATAGATGATCAGGTCCTTTTGAAATCAGATGGATACCCGACCTATCATATGGCTGTAGTAGTCGATGACCAGCTTATGGGAATAACCCATATAGTAAGGGGCGAGGAGTGGTTGCCTTCAACTCCGAAGCATATTTATCTTTATGAAGCTTTCGGATGGGATAAGCCGACTTATGTTCACCTGCCAACTGTACTGAACAAGGAAAGGAAGAAGCTGTCGAAGAGACATGGAGATGTTTCTGTGGATGACTTCAGAGCGAAGGGCTACCTGCCGGAAGGTCTTGTAAATTATCTTGCACTGGTCGGATGGAGCCCTGAGGATAACGAAGAGATCCTTTCCATGGAGGATATGGTCGAAAGATTTTCCTTCGAAAGAGTATCAAAGACCGGAGGTATATTCGACAAGGATAAGCTGGATTGGGTAAACGGCCACTATATAAGGAGTAAGTCAGTGGAGGAGATAAGTGCCCTAAGTGTACCATATCTTGTTGAAGCCGGGTTTATAGACGATGCCTTTGTTAAAGAAAATGGGCAGTGGCTGAACATCCTGATAGACACTGTGAGGGAAGGGATGTCTACGCTATCTGAGTTGCCTGAGAAGGTAGATTTCATATTCAAGGATAAGCTTCAAATAGAGGAAGATGCTTATTCAGAGTATCTTGAAGATGAAAATGCCAGGATCCTTATGCAGGCGATCAAGTCAGAGCTTGAGAAGATTGACCTGATCGACATGGAATACGCCAAGGGCTTTATGAAGATTATACAAGCAGCGACAGGCATTAAGGGCAAGAACCTATTCATGCCTGTGAGAGTAGCTCTAACGGGGAGTGCTCATGGTCCAGAGCTAGTCAATGTGCTTTACCTTCTAGGGAAAGACAGGATAATATCAAGAGCAGACGCCGTACTCAACAGGTAGGCGCCTATTGAAATAAGCATCTCAATCGTGTAGAATGGACTTGATAGCAGGAGATGCTTTTAACAACAAATATTTAAAAATCGTCTCCGACATTAGAGACGATTTTTGCATTAAATAAGATCAGGAGGTAAGCATATGAAGCTGTACAATTCACTAACCAGAAAAAAAGAAGAATTCGTCCCTGTGGTAGAGGGTCAGGTATCGATGTACAATTGCGGACCTACTGTCTATAACTTCATCCATGTTGGGAATGCAAGGCCATTGGTCATATTCGACACACTGCGAAGATTTTTCATATACAGAGGCTACGACGTGAAATTCGTAGTAAACTTTACGGATATCGACGACAAGCTCATCAATAAGGCTAATGAGGAGAATATAACTGTCAAGGAGGTGGCGGATAGGTATATAGCAGCCTTTAAGGAGGATGCGCAGGGACTTAATATCTATGATTACAATACGGTGCATCCAAAGGCCACTGACTACATCTCGCAGATGGTCCAATTTATCTCTGAGCTGGAGAAAAAGGGTGCTGCCTATGCAGTAGACGGAAACGTATACTTCAGCATTGAAAGTGCTAAGGACTACGGTAAGCTGAGCAAGAAAAATATCGACGAGCTGCAAAGCGGTGCCAGGATCGAGATTAATGAAGACAAGAGGAACCCTCTTGATTTTGTTCTATGGAAAAAGGAAAAGCCAGGTGAGCCTTCATGGGACAGCCCATGGGGCAAGGGAAGACCAGGCTGGCATATAGAGTGCTCAGTTATGGCCAAGGTGCTTTTAGGCGAGACTATCGACATCCACTCAGGTGGGGAGGATCTTCAGTTTCCACATCACGAGAACGAGATTGCCCAGTCGGAGACGCTTTCAGGTAAGCCCTTTGCCAATTACTGGCTCCACAACGGGATGCTTTTTGTAGACAACCAGAAGATGTCCAAATCCCTTGGAAATTTCTTTACTATAAAGGAGATCCACCAGGAGTATGACCTGGAGGTATTGAGATTCTTCCTGCTTTCAGCTCACTACAGGTCTCCAATAAACTTCAGCAGAGAGGTTATGGATCAGAACAAGAATGGTCTTGAGAGGCTTTATAACGCAAAGAAGCACCTTGAATATTGCCTTGAAAGAGCAGGGAGTAAAGACTCGGAACTTGATAAGGAGTTCGCTGCAAGAGTGGATTCATACCGAGACAGCTTTATTTCCAGCATGGAGGATGACCTGAATACAGCAGATGCTGTTGCTTCAGTGTTTGACCTTGTTAAGTTCACAAATTCGGAGGTCGACGAGACCACAGGCTATAAGGAGATCGAGTATGCTCTGAATACCCTGATGGAGCTTGCAAAGGTCCTTGGGATCCTGTCAAAGCATGACGAGCTGCCCGATGATGAGATCATCAAGCTTATTGATGAGAGAGCTGCAGCCAGAGCAAGCAAGGATTTTAAGAGATCGGATGAGATCAGGGATATCCTTAAGGAGAGAGGTATCATACTTGAGGATACAAAAGATGGTGTAAAATGGAAAAGAGCATAGAGCTTGATGCGCTTAATATTTTCAGGCGAATGAACCAGTCACTGAGCAGAGAGGATGTAGAGATGCTTTCGCCCCTTCAGCTGGCGTACATTGGAGATGCGGTCTACGAGCTATTTGTGAGAACTGTTATCCTTAACAGGGACCAAAATGCAAAGCTTCTCCATAAAAAAGCTACAAGCTACGTCAGTGCAGCCTCACAGGCTGAGTTGGTCCACAGTCTCGATGATAGGCTGGACGACAGGGAGAGAGAGATGGTCAGGAAGGGAAGAAATGCAAAGACCAACACCTCGCCTAAAAATGCTGAGTTGATCGATTATAAATATGCCACAGGCTTCGAGTGCCTTATGGGCTATCTTTACCTTTCAGGAAGAGATGAGAGGCTGATGGAGCTGTTTGAAGACATTAAAAAGATCAAAGGATAGGAGGAGGTCCCGTGAAGGTACAATTGCTAAGATATACTCCAGATGGCGAAAAGCTTGTAGCCTCTGCTGCAAAGCTATGCTACTCCCCGGTCGGAATTGATGAGATAGAGCAGGGACAGGATGAAGAAAGAGTTCATAAATTTCTAGACCTTTTGATGGACCTGGGACACGAAAGTCCAATAGAGCATGTGAGCTTTACATTTGGGATAGAGGGGGTTTCCAGGACTTTGACCCATCAGCTGGTAAGACACAGGATAGCCAGCTATTCTCAGCAATCACAAAGATATGTCAGACTTGACCAGTTTGAGTACATCATCCCTCCATCCATAGACAGAAATCCTGAGGCAAGGGAGCTGTTCATAAAGACAATGGAGGCTGACCAGGCAGCATATGATAAGCTGGTTGATATGCTCTTCAAAGAGCATTACGAAGCTTACCTTGCTCAGGGCAGAAAGGAAAAGGACGCCAAGCAAAGAGCGGAAAAGGATGCTATCGAGGATGCGAGATACGTATTCCCTAATGCCTGCGAGACAAAGATAGTTGTTACTATGAATGCCAGGAGCCTGCTGAATTTCTTTGCATTAAGAACCTGCAACAGAGCGCAGTGGGAAATAAGGAGGCTAGGGATCGAGATGCTGAGGGAGGTAAAGAAGGTTTATCCTACCCTGTTTAAGAATGCCGGCCCAGGCTGTGTGAACGGCCCATGCCCTGAGGGAGTCATGACCTGTGGGAAAATAGTGGAAGTAAGAGAGTTTTTTGAAGATATGGATAGAGAGGCTCGGAGATAGCCTTTTGGAAGAAGGAGAATAATATATGAATGAAATGTATGTTGCAGGAAGGAATCCAGTACTCGAGCTGTTAAAATCAGAGAAGCAGATAGACAAGCTTTATGTTCTTAAAGGAGAGCTTAAGGGCTCAATAACAAAGATCATCGGCATCGCTAAGGACAGGAAGATAGTAGTTCAGCAGGTGGATAAGACAAAATTGGATTCAATGGCTCAGGGGAATGCACACCAGGGGGTTGTGGCTCTGGTCACAGGATTTGTATATTCGACTGTGGATGAGATCCTGGCAAATGCAAAGGCAAGAGGAGAAAAGCCCTTTGTCGTGGTTCTAGATGGAATCGAGGACACGCATAATCTGGGAGCTATTATCAGAACGGCTGAGTGTGCCGGAGTTCATGGAGTCATCATACCTAAAAGAAGATCGGCTATGGTGAACCAGACTGTGTATAAAAGCTCTGCTGGAGCAGTTGAGCACATGAAAATCGCTCAGGTGAACAATATCGTCCAGGCCATGGAGGAGCTGAAGACAAAGGGACTATGGCTATTCGGTGCAGATGCAGAGGCCGAGAAGTTGTACTCAGATACTGAGATGATCGGATCAATAGGCCTGGTCATCGGTGGTGAAGGCAAGGGTCTGTCAAGATTGGTAAAGGATAAGTGCGATGTTCTTGTAAGCATTCCAATGAAGGGAAAGATATCTTCGCTGAACGCATCCAATGCGGCTTCCATTTTGATCTATGAGGCAGTGAGACAATCTCATGGCAGGGAATAGCAAGAACAAGGAGATCTTGGTGGTTGACGGCTACAATATCATAAATTCCTGGGACAGACTTAAAGAAGTGGCAGCAGTGGACTTTGAACATGCGAGACTTGAGCTTTTGGAAATACTGTCTGAATATCACCATTATTCAGGAATAGAAACCATCGTAGTGTTCGATGCCCATCTTGTAAAGGGAAGCATTCGCAAGGAGGAGGAGTACAAGGGTATAACTGTTGTATATACCAAGGAAAGTGAGCTTGCAGACCACTATATTGAAAAAATGCTGGATGAGCTTGGAAGAATAAAAAGGATAAGAGTTGCAACCTCGGACAGGACTGAACAGGAGATAATACTTTCCAGGGGAGGAACCAGACTTTCTGCCAGGGAGCTGGAGGCAGAGATAAATGATGAGATGAGTCTTGTTGCAAGAAAAAGAAAAAAGATAAATATGAAGAATGATATCCAACTGGGGAGACTTGCTGACAGAGTCAACCACAAGCTGAAAGACTGGGATAAGTAGGATTTTATGACTTGATTGCTGGAGGAGTGGAAATGAGTATTGACAGAACAGTATCCGAACCACAGGAGAATCTGGATACAAAGACAGATGAACAGATCGTTGCCATGGCTAATGATGGCAGCATTCCTGCGCTTGAGCATCTTATATACAAGTATAAGGATTTTGTTAAGATCAAAGCTCACTCTTACTATATAGTAGGAGCCGACAGAGATGATATCGTGCAGGAGGGAATGATAGGACTTTATAAGGCTATCAGGACCTATGACATCGGTAAGGCATCATCCTTCAAAAGCTTTGCCGACATTTGCATTACCAGGCAAATGATCACTGCGATCAAGTCTGCGACAAGACAAAAACATATACCTTTGAACTCCTACGTCTCCCTGAGCAAGCCTTCCTATGGAGAGGGGAGGTCAAGTGCGATGGAGACGATGGGCTCAGGTAGATCTACCGATCCCATGGAGCTTATTATTGGAAAGGAATCGATGGACAGCATTGAGCAGAAGCTGACCGGACTTTTGACTTCGCTTGAAAGAGAGGTCCTCCAATCCTACGTGGAGGGCAGAAGCTATGAGGAGATAGCGACTGATTTGAACCGTAGAGTGAAGAGCATTGACAACGCCCTGCAAAGGGTAAAAAGGAAAATCGAAAGATACCTTATAATTGGAGAATGAGTATTGACAAGGCTATAGTTCAATAGTAAAATAACATATTGTAAGCCCACGTAGCTCAGGAGGTAGAGCACTTGCATGGTAAGCAAGAGGTCACCGGTTCAAGTCCGGTCGTGGGCTCCATATAAAATTAGAAACACCCGGATAAGTTTTCTTAGGAAGAATATTATTAAGGGAGGATCAAGAAATGGGTAAGCAAAAATTTGAAAGAACGAAACCCCACGTCAACGTAGGAACAATAGGCCACGTTGACCACGGTAAAACCACACTGACAGCAGCGATAACGCTAGTATTGAACAAGAGATTCGGAACAGGTGAATTCATCGACTACGCACACATAGACAAGGCACCAGAGGAGAGAGAAAGAGGAATCACTATATCAACATCCCACGTTGAGTACGAGACAGCAAACAGACACTACGCTCACGTAGACTGCCCAGGCCATGCTGACTATGTAAAGAACATGATCACCGGAGCAGCACAGATGGACGGAGCTATCCTTGTAGTATCAGCAGCAGACGGCCCAATGCCACAAACAAGAGAGCACATCCTTCTGTCAAGGCAGGTAGGTGTACCTAAGATAGTAGTATTCCTTAACAAGGAAGACATGGTAGACGACCCAGAGCTTATCGAGCTTGTAGAGATGGAAGTAAGAGAGCTGTTGACAGAATATGAATTCGACGGAGACAACACCCCTATCGTAGCAGGATCAGCATTGAAGGCGCTTGATGATCCAATGGGACCATGGGGAGACAAGATAGTTAAGCTTATGGATGCAGTAGACTCCTACATTCCACAGCCACAAAGAGAGATAGACAAGCCATTCCTGATGCCAGTAGAGGACGTATTCTCAATCACAGGAAGAGGAACAGTAGCAACAGGAAGAGTAGAAAGAGGAGTAGTAAAAACTGGAGACAACGTAGAGATAGTAGGTCTTACAGAAGAGTCCAGAACAGTAGTAGTAACCGGAGTAGAGATGTTCAGAAAGCTTCTTGATGAGGCACAGGCAGGAGACAACATAGGAGTGCTTCTAAGAGGAGTACAGAGAACAGAGATCGAAAGAGGCCAGGTACTTGCAAAGCCGAAGTCAATAAAGCCACACACGAAGTTTGACTCAGAGGTATTCGTACTGAGCAAGGAAGAGGGCGGAAGACATACCCCATTCTTCAATGGCTACAGACCACAGTTCTACTTCAGGACAACAGACGTAACAGGCGACATCAAGCTTGAAGAAGGCGTAGAGATGGTAATGCCAGGAGACAACGCAAGATTTGCAATCGAGCTTATCACACCGATCGCGATGGAAGAGGGATTGAGATTCGCGATAAGAGAAGGCGGAAGAACAGTTGGAGCAGGCGTTGTAACTAAGGTTTACGAATAAGACATAAAAGACTGGGTCTTTTGACCTGGTCTTTTTAATGATTCCTGCAGGCTCAAATGGGTCAATAAATTTATTGACAGCATTTTTTATTTATGATAGGTTATATTAGTAGTCTTAAAAATAATGGGATATTGTGCCCTGATACTTTTATTGACATAGAATTTCGGAATCGGGAAAGGGTAGGAGGTGTGATAAATGAGAGACAGAGTCACATTGGCGTGCACTGAGTGCAAGCAAAGAAATTACATCACTAAGAAAAACAAGAAGAATACGACTGAAAGAATCGAGCTGAAAAAATACTGCAAGTTCTGCAAGACACACACTGCTCACAAGGAAACAAAATAATAACTCAAAGTAAGGATGTGAAACAATGGCAGCAGGAGCTGAAACTGTTAAATCCAAGGATAAAATAGCCACTTACTTCAGAGGGGTGAAGTCTGAGCTCAAGAAGGTGCTTTGGCCAAACAAAAAGGAACTGATCAACTACACAAGCGTAGTTTTATTTATCAGTATCCTTACAGCTGTGGTCGTGTATGTTCTGGATCTTTCAATAGGCGGTATTTTGTCACTTATTATTTCTTAAATACAAGGGAGGGAAGGGCCTGTATAGGTCCTATGCATTATGACGGACAAAGAATTAAGTAGGGAAGAAAGAGCCAAACAGGCAAAATGGTATGTAGTCCACACTTATTCTGGTCATGAAAACAAAGTTAAGGCCAACCTTGAAAAAATGGTGGAAAACAGAGGGATGAGGGATGATATATTCGAAGTGGCTGTGCCTACGGAGGAGTATATTGAAACCAAGTCTGGGAAGAAGAAGCTGAAGGAAAGAAAAATGTTCCCAGGCTATGTTCTCGTCAAAATGATAATAAATGACGAATCCTGGTATCTAGTAAGAAACACCAGGGGAGTGACCGGATTTGTCGGACCTTCGTCAAAGCCCGTACCTCTATCCGATTCAGAAGTAAGAGCACTGGGAGTTCAGGAGAAGGTAGTAATGCCTTTGGTCGACTTCAAGTCCAAGGATGTTGTGAAGGTTATCACTGGTCCTTTCGAAAACTTTATCGGAACCATCGACACCATAAGCATGGAGAAGCGCAAGGCGAAGGTTTATGTATCCATGTTTGGGAGAGAGACCTTGGTGGAGCTTGAATTTGACCAGATAGAAAAGATGTAATCGGTTTATAAGCAATATTGCTTTATAAATAGGAAGTGCAGTGGGAGGGATTTTCCCGCTAAACCACAATGAAATGAGGAGGTGGAATTATGGCAAAAAAAGTCACGGCTCTAGTAAAATTGCAAATCCCAGCAGGTAAGGCAACACCAGCACCACCTGTAGGTACAGCATTGGGACCCCATGGTGTAAACATAATGCAGTTTACGAAGGAGTTCAACGCTAGAACAGCAGACCAGGTAGGCATGATCATTCCGATAGTACTGACAGTATATCAGGACAGATCCTTTACTTTTATAACAAAGACGCCGCCGGTACCGGTTCTGATTAAGAAAGCTGCAGGAATCGAGTCAGGTTCAAAAGAGCCTAACAAGAAAAAAGTAGCTAAGTTGACCCAAGCTCAGGTAAGACAAATAGCTGAGACAAAAATGCCTGACCTTAACGCTGGATCAGTAGAGGCAGCGATGAGTATGGTAGCAGGAACAGCCAGGAGCATGGGAGTAGAAGTAGAACAATAATTATGTGGGAGATTTGATCGCTAATACCACGAGGAGGTTTTAAGTTATGCCAAAGAGAGGAAAAAACTATCAGGAAAGCTTGAAGCTTGTTGATAGAACAAAGCTCTATGATACATTAGAGGCATTGGAGCTTGTTCAACAAACAGCCAAAGCCAAATTTGATGAAACTATAGAATTGTCAGTAAGGCTTGGAGTAGATCCAAGACATGCTGACCAGCAGGTAAGAGGAGCAGTAGTCCTTCCACATGGTACTGGAAAGACCAGAAAAGTACTTGTTATCGCCAAGGGCGAGAAGGTTAAGGAAGCAGAGGATGCAGGCGCTGACTTCGTCGGTGGAGACGAAATGGTTGCAAGGATCCAAAACGAAGGATGGTTGGATTTCGATGTAGTAGTTGCTACTCCGGACATGATGGGCGTAGTTGGTAGAATTGGTAGGGTTCTCGGACCTAAAGGCCTTATGCCTAACCCAAAATCAGGAACAGTAACCTTCGATATTGAAAAGGCTGTTAATGAGATCAAAGCCGGTAAGGTAGAATACAGAGTTGACAAGGCTAGTATCGTGCACGTTCCCATAGGGAAGGTTTCCTTTGGAACTGATAAGCTTAGAGAAAACTTCCAGGCTATCGTAGAGGCATTAATAAAGGCAAAGCCTTCAGCAGCAAAGGGTAAATACCTTAGAACTGTAACCGTTGCCAGCACTATGGGCCCTGGGGTAAAAATCAATCCAGGAAAACTCAGCGAATAGTTGACACGGTAGAATACATCTGGTATAATTCAAAAGTCAATTAAATAAAAAACCGCAGACAGCAGGTGCCAATGGCTCAATATCCTGCCGAGGTGAGATAATACAAATTCGATTATTTGGGTCTCTACGTGTCTGCGTGTGAGACCTTTATTTATTAGAAGAAATCAGGAGGTGAACAATAGTGAAGGAACAAACCCTTCAAGCGAAAGCTCAAATAGTTGAGGAAATCAAAGAAAAGATCAGTTCATCTCAATCAATGGTGTTGGTCGATTACAGAGGCCTTAATGTGGCTCAGCTGACTGAACTCAGAAAAAGATACAGAGATGCTGGAGTTGACTACAAGGTTTACAAAAACACGATGATGAGATTTGCATTCAAAGAGCTAGGATTAGAGGAATTTAATGAATACCTCAAAGGACCGTCGGCAGTTGCCTTCGGGATCAATGATCCAGTTTCAGCGGCAAAGATTTCAACAGAATTTGCTAAGACAAATGATAAGCTTGAAATCAAGGCCGGTATCGTAGATGGTAAGGTAATCAGTGCTGAGGGAGTAAAGAACCTTGCAGAGCTTCCACCAAGAGAAGTTCTTATTGCACAGGTACTGGGCGGCTTCAATGCACCGATCCAGGGATTCGCAAATGTTCTTCAGGGAACGATCAGAGGCTTGGCTATTGCTCTTAACGCAATAGCAGAGAAAAAGAGTGCGTAAGCATAATAAAAATCGGAGGGATAAATAAAATGGCAAGTGAAAAAGTATTAAACCTTATTGAAGAAGTAAAAAACCTTACAGTATTAGAGCTTTCAGAGCTAGTAAAGGCTCTTGAAGAAGAGTTCGGAGTAAGCGCAGCAGCTCCAATGGCAGCAGCAGCAGCACCTGTAGCAGCAGCAGCTGTTGTTGAAGAAGAGAAGACTGAGTTCGACGTAATCCTTGCATCAGCTGGTGCAGAGAAGATAAAGGTTATCAAGGTTGTTAGAGAGCTTACAGGCCTTGGACTTAAGGAAGCTAAGGATCTTGTAGACGGAGCACCAAAGCCAGTTAAGGAAGCAGCAAGCAAAGAAGAAGCTGCAACTATGAAGGCTAAGCTTGAAGAAGTAGGAGCAGTTGTAGAAGTAAAATAGTTAACTTAAGAGGCTTTCGAGGAAAGTCTCTTTTTTTTTCAATAATGCTGCCATAGCGTTTGACAATAGGATATCTGTATGATAATATAATCCCGAGTTTGACAGTTAAAATTACAAAAAAGCTTGGAACACATTGCAACAACTATGTTCTAAGCTTTTTCATTTTACTCAAAAAGTGCGTACTTTTTTTAGTTCTTAGTGATTTTTAAAATATTTTCTTAAATTGCAATAACAAGTTGAACTAATCCTTTGAACCTCAAAAACTGTTGTAGAAATCATATAGCATAAATTAGATCCAGTTCAGCATCAAAGAGTTCCTCGGGTGTCTTATATCCGAATATCTTTCTTGGGAGACCATTGATCCATTCTTCCAGTCGCCCAATGACATCATGGCTGTAATCAGTGATCCGTTTCCCTTTGGGGATGAATCGTCGCAGCAACCCATTGTGACGCTCGTTAGTGCCTCGCTCAAAGGAGGAATAGGGGTGTGTGAAGTAGATTTTCGTCTCACTACCTTCAAGGATAGCAAGACCCGAAAATTCGGACCCATTGTCTGAAGTTATGGATTTGAATACACTGGAAAACCCACTACCAAAATCTTCTTTCAAACGTTCTATTTCAGACATTACAGCTTCTGCCGTCTTGCCTGGGATTTTCCTTACCAGTGAATTTCTGGTTTTGCGCTCTACCAAGGTTAAAAGCGCTTCATCTTCCTTTGATTTGGAGCCAATAACGGTATCGATCTCCCAATGGCCAAACTCTTTACGGTCATTAATATGCTCTGGACGGTTGCGGATGCTTTCTCCTAGGATTTTCTTGTTCTTGCGAATGATTTTTCCTTTAGTCTTTCGTCTGAGCTTGAGGGGTAGCTGAAAGTTAGTAATACCCATGAGTCCAAGGTCAATGTAGTTGTAGATGGTTTTAGTGCAGAGGGTTTTACTGAAAGTACCATCGATACGAGCTTTACCAACGGCAGCATCTACAGACCATGAATTTTCAAGCATTGTGACTTCAATGTGTTTAACAAAATCTTCGCATTCCATGATCTGATATTTTCTGCGGCAGGCCTTTCGATTTTCTTTATATCTTGCCTGACCAGCATCAGCGAGGTAGACGGAAATAGTTTTGCCGGCTTTGATCTGAGCTATTGTGCCACGCTTAATCTCGTTTAGAATCGTGTTTATAGGTCGTTCTAGAGCCTTGGAGATACCATAGGATGTCTTACCATCCTTCAACATTAACTCAATTTTTATTCGTTCAGTTAAAGTAAGGTGTTTATTCTTTAGCGGATTTGGTGTAAACTGTGTATTATCCATAGTGATCGCCTCTCTGTCTAAAAATTGTTTGTGGTAAAACTATTTTACAACAGAAAAGGTCACTATGGATTTTTATTAGTTCAATTTGATTTTACAATGAGTCTTTTAAAATATTTTTGACCTGTTTCATTTTTAGTATCTGATAGTCAGTCCTAAAGCCAAATGAATCGTGCAATGTGTCGGTGAAGTCGTTTCTCTCATAGGTTGGGATCAATCCCTCACCAGGTACCTCATAAAAGTTCATATCCCTTAGACCCTTGATAATTTCACAGGTTGTAAACTTGTTGCCAAGAGACTTCTCAAGGTATCTATACACTACCAAAGACAAAAAACATGTTGTAAAGTGAGCTTGAATCCTTTCATCTCGACTTAAGTACACCGGTCTTGACTTGAATTCACTCTTCATGATTCTGAAGCATTCCTCAATCTCCCATCTTCTGTGGTTTACTCTGATTATTTCACTGACATCATCTTCCAGATTTGTACATACCGCATAAAAGCCATCATACATGGCTTCCTTGGAAACCAGAGTATTGTCAATACTAAGCAGTTCCTTCTCAGCCACTTCACCATCTGTAGTCACATTGATTTTCTCTATGAACCTCTTGTAGTCATTAGAACTCGACTTCTTAAGCTTTGCAGGATTCTTTTCAATAACATCCACAGCCCTTTGTACTTGATTTTCTCTGATCTGCATTTTGTAGTTCCTGTATTTCAGGGAGTAGGTGACAATCAGTCTTTGCTCCAGGCCATTCTCATTAAACCACCTTTCCTTATGAAAGGTCTTTAAATAATCCTTCTCCTCATCCAGTTTGGAAATGTCATGTGTCTTCCCACTATCTCCATACATCCATCCCTTAGGGTCTAGAGCCCATTCCTTGAGATGGTCCTTAAGCATCTTAACAGATTGAGTTGTAATAAATGCTCTGTTGCTCATATCATTGAATTTCCTGTTTTCAATTGATGAAAGACCAGCATCGGTGCAGACCACAAACCTCGAAAGCTTGTAATCCGAGATGATCCTCTTCTCCAAAGGCTTAAGGGTCTTCTGTTCATTTGTTCTTCCACTATGTATATCAAAGGCAAGAGGAATTCCATCGCCATCCATAAACAAACCCATCTGAACAATAGGATTGGGTTTGTGGTCCTTAGAGTGTCCATACTCTCTTAAACCAGACTCTTCCTCAATCTCAAAGAAATAATTGGTGCAATCATAATAAAGTACCCCAGTGTTCCTCTTTGAAAGCTTTAGGCTATTTTTGTATAGTTCAGACTGGATAAAATCAGTTTCCTTAGAAATGACATCAAGAGCCCTGTAGACATGCTGGATATCAAAGTCAGGTTGCTCGATGAATCTTGAAGATAGGTCATATGTAGCAAGTTTAGATGATGGGAATATAATCCTCCCATACACGAGTCTCGAAAGAATAGAATCTAAATTAAAGGTGAACTTATGGCGTTTAGAAATTTCCTTGCAGATATCATGTAGCTTAAGATCATGATAAATCTTTTGGAGAAACAGGTAACCTCCATTAAAAGAACGCTTTTTATCTTTGGCAATAAGCTTAGTGGGAGAATAAGGGACCATAACCTTACTGGTATCTTCTTTCTCCTTTTCATTAAGCTCATCGATATAGGTTTTAGCCCATTCGTAAGGATCTTGTCCATTCAACTTTTCCCTTAGCTCAGCTTCTGTACCAAGCTTTTCAACTATCACAGAAGAATTAGATTGAGTTTTACTATTATAGATGGATTTTATTACATAAAGCGAAGCAGAATTTTTTGATTTACTAACCTTAAGTCTCATACACAACACCTCCTATTACTACTATTATAACACAGTGCGAGAAAGTGCGCTATATAAAAATGAAAAAAAGCGAAAAAAAATAAGCTATTTAGAGCTTTTGAATGGGTTTTGCAATATGCAAGTGTCAAACTTCCGGCTTGAAGAAGTAGGAGCAGTTGTAGAAGTAAAATAGTTAACTTAAGAGGCTTTCGAGGAAAGTCTCTTTTTTTTTCAATAATGCTGCCATAGCGTTTGACAATAGGATATCTGTATGATAATATAATATATTGCATAATAATGATTATAATGGGAATTCTATACGATAAAAGATGCTCCATTATATTGGACGACCGGCAGAAAGTTTCACCAAAAGCGAGTGCTTTTGGGTATTTTAGTTTAATGAGGGGTGAAATTTTAATGGTACATCCTGTAACATTTGGAAAGCGGGTCAGAATGAGTTACTCCCGCATCGACGAGGTACTTGATCTGCCCGATCTGATTGAGGTACAGAAATCCTCCTACGATTGGTTTCTCAGGGAAGGATTGAAGGAGGTTTTTGAAGACATCTCCCCCATCCAGGACTACACAGGCAATCTCATTTTGGAATTTGTCGATTACCATATTGGCGAATCCATCAAATACGATGAGAATGAAGCCCGAGAAAGAGACGCAAATTACTCAGCACCATTGAAGGTCAAGGTAAGGCTTATAAACAAGGAGACCGGTGAGGTGAAGGAGCAGGAGGTATTCATGGGCGAAATGCCATTGATGACCGATAAGGGAACCTTCATAATCAACGGAGCAGAGAGAGTAGTAGTAAGTCAGTTGGTCAGATCCCCAGGTGTATACTACAATGAAGAAATTGATAAATCCGGTAAACGGCTTTATTCATCGACTCTGATCCCTAACAGGGGGGCATGGCTGGAGTACGAGACTGATTCAAACGACATCGTCTATGTCAGGATCGACAGGACCAGAAAGGTTCCGATAACGACTCTTCTCAGAGCTTTAAAAATTCAATCGGACAGCGAAATAGTCGAACTGCTTGGAGAAACTGAGCAGCTATTGACGACTCTTGAAAAAGACACTACCTCCACAGAAGAGGAGGCTTTGCTTGAAATATACAGAAGACTGAGACCGGGCGAGCCGCCAACGGTTGACAGTGCAAAGAGTCTGTTGAACAACCTTTTCTTTGATCCAAGAAGATATGACCTGGCTAAGGTAGGAAGATACAAATTCAACAAGAAACTGGCCCTCTACAGCAGGATAACCGGCAAAAGAGCTGCCCATGACGTGATAGATCCATCTACAGGTGAGATATTGCTTGAAAAGGGAGAAAAGATTTCCAGAGAAAAGGCGATGGAGATCGAAAGTACTGGAATAAATACTATAAAGGTACTACTGGACGACGGGAAGGAAATAAAGGTATTAAGCAATAATTTTGTCAGTGGAGATTCCTTTGGACTTCCATTCTCCTTGAAGGAGCTTGGTTTAAGAGAAAAGGTATATTTTCCGCTTATGAAGGAGCTTGTGGAGCTGTATCCTGATGAGGAAGAGCTTAAGTCAGCGATAAAGGACAGAATAAAGGAGCTATCTCCTAAGCATATAATTATCGATGATATAGTAGCTAGCATTAGCTATGAATTCAACCTATTCTACGGGATTGGAAATACAGACGACATCGACCATTTAGGCAACAGAAGGCTCAGAAGCGTTGGAGAGCTGTTGCAGAACCAGTTCAGGATCGGTCTTGCAAGAATGGAAAGAGTTGTCAGAGAAAGAATGACCATCCAGGATGTGGAGATGGCGATACCGCAAGCGCTGATAAATATAAGACCTGTAGTCGCTTCGATCAAGGAGTTCTTTGGAAGCAGCCAGCTGTCACAGTTCATGGATCAGACTAATCCCCTTGCTGAGCTGACTCACAAGAGAAGGATGTCAGCCCTTGGACCTGGTGGCTTGAGCAGAGACAGAGCTGGCTTCGAGGTGAGGGACGTTCACAACTCCCACTATGGTAGAATGTGTCCGATCGAGACGCCTGAAGGCCCCAACATTGGATTGATAACCTCACTAACGACCTATGCAAGGATAAATGAGTACGGCTTCATTGAAGCTCCTTATAGAAGAGTCAAGAATGGCAAGGTAACAGGTCATATAGATTATATTACCGCAGATATAGAATATGAATTGATCATCGCTCAGGCAAATGAAAAACTGACTGAGGACAGCGAGTTTGAGAACAAGAGGATCATTGCTCGAGGCAAGGCAGGGGTTGCGGACATATTTAGCCCTGAGGACATCGACTATATGGATGTTTCGCCAAGACAGATAGTATCAGTAGGTACTGCAATGATACCATTCCTTGAGAACGACGACGCCAACCGTGCATTGATGGGCGCGAACATGCAAAGACAGGCTGTTCCGTTGCTTGTGACTGAAGCTCCTATAATAGGGACAGGTATCGAGTACAAGGCGGCAAAGGATTCAGGCGTCGTAGTGGTTGCAAGAAATTCCGGAGTCGTGCAGAAGGTAACCTCCAACGAGATATTGATCAGAAGAGATTCGGACAATCAGATAGACAGATATAAGCTTTTGAAGTTCAAGAGATCAAACCAGGGTACAACGATCAACCAGAGACCGATCGTTAAGGCTGGGGAAAAGATTGATAGAGACCAGATAATTGCCGACGGCCCAAGTACAGATCAGGGCGAAATAGCACTTGGGAAGAATCTGCTTATCGCATTTATGACCTGGGAGGGCTATAATTACGAGGACGCGATCCTACTGAATGAAAGACTCGTTATAGAGGACGTTCTTACCTCAGTTCATATCGAGGAGTACGAATCAGAGGCAAGAGACACAAAGCTCGGGCCTGAGGAGATAACCAGAGATATACCTAACGTTGGTGAGGAAATGCTTAAGGACCTCAATGAAAAAGGTATAATCAGGATCGGAGCAGAGGTCAAGGCTGGGGACATTTTAGTTGGCAAGGTAACTCCTAAGGGAGAAACCGAGCTTACAGCTGAGGAAAGACTTCTTAGGGCGATTTTCGGTGAAAAGGCCAGAGAAGTCAGAGATACCTCGTTGAGAGTACCTCACGGTGAAACTGGTATAATCGTTGATGTAAAGATCTATTCCAGAGACAACGGCGATGAGCTGCCTCCTGGCGTAAATCAAATGGTCAGGGTCTATATAGCAACTAAGAGAAAGATCAATGTCGGCGACAAAATGTGCGGAAGACATGGAAATAAGGGAGTTATCTCCAGAATAATGCCTCAGGAGGACATGCCTTACATGCCGGACGGGACCCCTGTGGATGTCGTATTGAATCCGCTTGGAGTACCATCCCGTATGAACCTGGGACAGGTATTGGAGGTCCACCTTGGACTTGCAGCCAAAAAACTGGGCATAAGCATTGCAACGCCTGTATTTGACGGAGCAAACGAAGAAGACATAATGGCAGCCCTCAGGGAAGCAGATTACCCTGAAAATGGCAAGATCAGGCTTAGAGACGGCCGCTCGGGAGAAGAGTTTGCAAATCCGGTAACAGTTGGCTACATGTATATGCTTAAGCTTCACCATCTTGTAGACGATAAGATCCATGCCAGATCGACTGGACCTTATTCATTGGTAACTCAGCAGCCGCTGGGTGGAAAGGCGCAGTTTGGGGGCCAGAGATTTGGTGAGATGGAGGTTTGGGCACTTGAGGCATACGGCGCATCCCATACTCTGCAAGAGATCCTTACTGTAAAATCAGACGATATAATAGGAAGAGTCAAAACGTATGAAGCCATAGTCAAAGGCGAGAATATTCCTGAACCGGGTATCCCTGAATCCTTCAAGGTACTGATCAAGGAGCTGCAAAGCTTGGCACTTGATATCAAGGTAATGGGTGAACAAAGGGAGGAGATCCCGATCAAGGAATCTACTGATGATGACTTGACGGAGCTCGATCTGTTGACTGATGATTCAGCGAGAGGAAGATTGTTCCTCGATGATGAGGAAGATGAGGACGAGGACGCTGACTTAGGGTCCAAATCGAAGACAAAATCCAAAAAGCCAGCTGTGGAGCTTCCGAAGGGATTCCTGATAGAAGAGGACGAAGAGGAAGATTTCCCAGGCTTTGACGACGAGGATTTGGATTAAGGAAGGCTTCATATAATATTATGAAAGGAGAGAATGCTCCTTGGCAACTGATAAAATCATTACCCCAGAGCAGGAAATTGAGGATGCAAGCATAAATTCACCTGATAAGCTGAATATCTCCGATGCAGGTCCTAACGACAAGGTATTTACCTTTGATTCAATAAGGATCGGACTTGCTTCACCGGAGAAAATCAGACAATGGTCGAAGGGTGAGGTCAAAAAGCCGGAGACTATAAACTACAGGACGTTAAAGCCAGAGAAGGAAGGCTTGTTCTGCGAAAAGATTTTCGGACCTACAAAGGACTGGGAATGTCATTGCGGCAAGTATAAAAGAGTAAGATATAAGGGCGTTGTATGCGACAGATGTGGAGTTGAGGTAACTAAGGCAAAGGTAAGGAGAGAGAGGCTGGGACACATAGAGCTTGCTGCTCCTGTATCTCATATCTGGTATTTCAAGGGTATACCAAGCCGAATGGGACTCATACTTGACATGAGCCCAAGAGCTCTTGAAAAGGTGCTTTATTTTGCTTCATATATAGTTACAGATCCAGGAGATACTTCAATGTATGAAAAGCAGCTTCTTACAGAGGCTGAGTACAGGGACGCTCTGGATAAATATCACAACAAGTTCAGAGCCATGATGGGTGCAGAGGCTATTAAGACCTTGCTGGAGAGGATCGACCTTGAGGCTGACTCAAAGGAGCTTAAGGCTCAGCTTAAGGATGCAACCGGACAGAAAAAGATCCGAATAACCAGGAGACTTGAGGTTGTTGAGGCATTCAGACAGTCCGGCAACAGACCTGAGTGGATGATTCTTGACGTAGTTCCTGTAATACCGCCGGACCTAAGGCCGATGGTGCAGCTGGATGGAGGTAGATTCGCAACCTCTGACCTTAATGACCTCTATAGAAGAGTAATAAACAGGAACAACAGGTTGAAGAGGCTTCTCGACCTGGGTGCTCCGGATATAATAGTAAGAAACGAAAAGAGGATGCTTCAGGAAGCTGTCGATGCACTGATAGACAACGGCAGAAGGGGAAGACCGGTAACGGGACCTGGAAACAGGCCGCTTAAGTCCCTTTCAGACATGCTTAAGGGCAAGCAGGGAAGATTCAGACAAAACCTGCTTGGAAAGCGTGTCGATTACTCAGGAAGATCTGTAATAGTTGTAGGTCCTGAGCTTAAGTTTTACCAGTGCGGTCTTCCAAAGAAGATGGCTCTGGAGCTGTTTAAGCCGTTCGTCATGAAAAAGCTTGTCGAAGATGGACATGCTCATAATATAAAAAGCGCTAAGAGAATGGTTGAAAGGGTCAAGCCTCAGGTTTGGGACGTATTGGAGTCCGTAATAAAGGATCACCCTGTACTTCTGAACAGAGCGCCAACGCTTCACAGACTTGGGATCCAGGCATTCGAGCCGGTTCTTGTAGAAGGAAAGGCAATTAAGCTGCATCCATTGGTATGTACTGCGTATAATGCTGACTTTGATGGAGACCAGATGGCCGTTCACGTTCCATTGTCAACGGAAGCTCAGGCTGAAGCAAGACTTTTGATGCTGTCTACCAACAACATCCTGGCACCAAAGGATGGAAAACCAATAACGACTCCTTCACAGGACATGGTTTTGGGGAGCTACTACCTGACGGTGGACAGACAGGGAGAGGCAGGAGAAGGCAAGCTCTTCAAGGACTTCGATGAAATGCTCCATGCTTACCAAAACGGAGATATAGGCATTCACGCAAGGGTCAAGGTAAGAGTCAAGCTGGATAAGGTAGACAAGGGCAAGCTTGTAGAAAGCACCGTTGGAAGATTTATTTTCAACGAGAATATTCCACAGGATCTTGGATTCGTCAACAGGGAGAACGACCTTTATTCACTTGAAGTAGACAGAGTCGTTGATAAAAAATTCTTAAGCTTGATAATCGATAAATGCTTCAGAAAGCATGGCAATGCAGTCACATCGGATATTCTGGACCACATCAAGGAGATGGGCTTCAAGTATTCAACAGTCGGTGCGATATCTATCTCCATGGGAGACGTCATCGTACCTGACGAAAAACCTGCAATGATCAAGCTGGCAGAGGAAGAAGTAGATAAATTTGAGAAGTCCTATAGAAGAGGATTGATCTCAGATGATGAGAGATATGAAAAGGTAATTGAAATCTGGAACCAGACTACTGAGGATGTAACGGATGTCCTTATGAAGGGTCTGGATCCTATGAACAACATATATATCATGGCAATTTCAGGAGCGAGAGGAAGCAAGAATCAGATCAGGCAGCTGGCTGGAATGCGTGGACTTATGGCGAGTGCATCAGGCCGTACTGTCGAGGTCCCAATAAAGTCTAACTTCCGTGAAGGACTTTCTGTACTTGAGTTCTTTATCTCAACTCACGGCTCCAGAAAAGGACTTGCAGATACTGCGCTTAGAACAGCAGACTCAGGATATCTTACAAGAAGACTTGTCGATGTCAGTCAGGATGTCATCGTAAGAGAAGTGGACTGTGGTACAGATCAGTACTTCCTGGTCAAGGCATTTACTGACGGCAAGGAAATCCTGGAGGAATTAAAGGACAGAATTGACGGAAGATACACCTTTGATGACATAGTTCATCCTGAAACCGGCGAGGTCATGGTTAAAGCAAATACTATGATCAGCGAGGATATGGCTGACAAAATACAAAAGGTTGGCATCAAGGAAGTCAAGGTACGTTCAGTCCTGGGCTGCAAAGCTAAGTTTGGGGTGTGCGCACACTGCTATGGCAGGAACCTTGCTACAGGTAAGGAAGTCAATATCGGAGAGGCAGTTGGTATAATCGCAGCTCAGTCTATCGGAGAGCCTGGAACACAGCTTACGATGAGAACCTTCCATACAGGTGGAGTTGCTGCAGCAGCCGACATCACCCAGGGTCTTCCCAGAGTCGAGGAGCTTTTTGAAGCAAGGAAGCCTAAGGGACTTGCGGTGATCTCGGAAATCGATGGGGTGGTGAGCCTCAACGAGAACAAGAGAAGAAAAGAAGTTATCGTTACCTCCGAAAGTGGAGAAACGGCAACCTATAGTATAGTTTATGGATCAAGGATCAAAGTAAGGCCTGGTGATATCATCGAGGCCGGTGACGAGCTTACCGAGGGTTCTGTCAACCCACATGACATTCTTAGGATAAAGGGTGTGAAGGGCGTACAGAATTATATCGTTAAGGAAGTTCAGCGTGTATACAGGCTGCAGGGTGTAGACATCAACGACAAGCATATCGAGATAATTGTCAAGCAGATGCTGGGCAAGGTCAAGATCGAGAGCTCAGGAGACACTGAAATGCTGCCAGGCAGTCTTGTAAATGTACTCGAGTTTGAGGAGACCAACAAAAGGGTAACAGAAGAAGGCGGAATGCCGGCAGTTGGAAGGATGACACTTTTGGGTATCACAAAGGCATCCCTTGCAACCGACTCATTCCTATCTGCCGCTTCATTCCAGGAGACAACAAGAGTCTTGACTGAAGCTGCGATAAAAGGAAAGGAAGACTTCCTTCTTGGACTAAAGGAGAACGTAATAATCGGTAAGCTTATACCTGCCGGAACCGGTATGAAGAGGTATAAGAACGTCGAAATACTGGACTCTTTGCCAAAGTCTGCGGAAGAAAATTTTGTTGACAGTGCCAATCTCTAATGTTAGAATAATTGAGTGTGCAAACTTGTAAGATTCTTGATGACATAAAGATTATGTGGCCAAATGGCCACATAATCTTTGGCATGTTCTAAGGAGGAAGAAAGAATGCTTTCAATGTTACGGACACAGGACAAGATAGTTGGGGCGAAGCAGGTTAAAAGAGCCCTGGCAAAGACTGGTGTTGAGATGGTTTTTATAGCCCTCGACGCCGACAAGAAAGTGACAGGCGAGATCGAGGATCTTTGTCGCTTAAGGTCTGTTCCCGTTACCTACGTCGACAGGATGGAGGAACTGGGAGAGGCTTGTGGGATAGATATTAATGCAGCTGTCGCTGCGTTATTAAATAAAAATTAGAAGGAGGTGCCTTAATGCCAACTATTAACCAGCTTGTTAGAAAAGGAAGAGAAAAGGTAGTCTACAAATCAAAGTCCCCAGCGCTTGGAATGTCATTGAACACTCTTAAGAAAAGGGAATCAGAAGCAAACTCACCACAAAAAAGAGGTGTTTGCGTAGCTGTTAGAACTGTAACCCCTAAGAAGCCTAACTCAGCTTTGAGAAAGGTTGCGAGAGTAAGACTTACAAACGGACTAGAAGTTGCTGCCTACATTCCTGGAATCGGACACAATCTTCAGGAGCACAGTGTTGTTCTTATAAGAGGTGGAAGAGTTAAAGACCTTCCAGGTGTTCGTTACCACATCATCAGAGGTACGCTGGATACTGCAGGTGTCGACAAGAGACTCCAATCTAGATCCAAGTATGGTGCCAAGAGACCAAAGAAGGTTAAGAAGTAAAGTGCTTGAAATGCTAACTACTTTAATATAGATGCATTTTGAGGCGCGACGGCTACGGCCGAGTACCAATGAATTTACTCTATATAGTTGAGGAGGGAAGAATAGTGCCTAGAAAAGGACATGTACCAAAGAGAGAGGTTATGCCAGATCCAATCTACAATGATGTGGTAGTAACAAAGCTTATTAACGGAATTATGCTTGACGGCAAGAAGGGTATCGCAGAAAACATCGTTTACGGTGCGTTCGACATGATTGCCCAAAAGACAGGAGATGACCCTTTAGAGGTTTTCTACAAGGCAATGAACAATATCATGCCTGTGCTTGAGGTAAAGGCAAGAAGGATCGGTGGTGCAAACTACCAGGTTCCAATAGAGGTTAGAGCTGAAAGAAGACAAACGTTAGGACTCAGGTGGTTGGTTACCTACTCAAGAAACAGAGGCGAGAAGACCATGGTTGAGAAGCTTGCAAAGGAATTGATGGATGCAGCAAACGGTCTTGGCTCAAGCGTTAAGAAGAGAGAAGATACACATAAGATGGCTGAAGCCAACAAGGCTTTCGCACACTACAGATTCTAGTAAGTGTCATATTGCATAAATGTGTGGATGGGACTAATTAGTAGGTAATTAAGGAGGAAAAATTGTGCCAAGACAAGTATCACTTGAAAGAACTAGAAACATCGGCATAATGGCTCACATCGACGCAGGAAAAACGACCACCACAGAAAGAATTCTATTTTATACAGGTAAAATACACAAAGTAGGCGAGACCCACGAGGGTGGAGCCCAAATGGACTGGATGGAGCAGGAACAAGAAAGAGGTATCACGATCACCTCTGCTGCAACTACAGCTTTCTGGAAGGATCACAGGATCAACGTCATAGATACACCAGGGCATGTTGATTTTACTGTTGAAGTTGAAAGATCCCTGCGCGTACTTGATGGAGCTGTTGCTTTATTTTGTGCTAAGGGTGGGGTAGAGCCTCAGTCGGAGACTGTTTGGAGACAAGCGGACAAATACCGCGTACCCAGACTGGCTTTCGTAAACAAAATGGATATTACAGGTGCTGACTATTACAGAGCGGTTAATATGATGAAGGACAGGCTTAAGGCCAATGCAGTTCCTATTCAGCTACCGATCGGCAAGGAAGACACCTTTGTTGGAATGGTTGACCTTGTAACGATGAAGGCAAGAGTATACAAGGACGATTTGGGTCAGGAGATCGAGATCACGGACATTCCTCAGGATATGACCGCAATATCCAAAGAATATAGAGAAAAGCTTATAGAAGCCATTTCTGAGTATGATGAAGAGCTTATGATGAAGTACCTCGAAGGAGAAGCTCTAAATGAGGAAGAGATCAAGGCTGGAATAAGAAAGGCTACAATAGACGTTAAAATGACTCCTGTTCTTTGTGGATCATCCTACAAGAACAAGGGAGTTCAGATTCTTTTGGATGCTATTTTGGACTATCTTCCTTCACCACTTGACATTCCGGCAGTAGTTGGTATCAATCCAACTACTGATACAGAAGAGCTAAGACACGCAGACGACAGTGAGCCATTCTCAGCATTGGCCTTTAAGATAGTTACTGACCCATTCGTAGGTAAGCTTGCTTACTTCAGGGTGTATTCCGGTTCTCTTAAAGCTGGAAGCTACGTAACTAATTCAACAAAGGGCAAGAAGGAGAGGATCGGCAGGATCCTGCTGATGCATGCCAACAAGAGAGAAGAAGTAGAAGAGGTTTATGCAGGAGATATCGCTGCAGCAGTAGGTCTTAAGGATACTACTACCGGTGATACACTAAGCATAGATTCCAGCCCGATAGTACTCGAGACCATGGAATTCCCTGAGCCTGTTATCCACGTAGCCATAGAGCCAAAGACAAAGGCCAGCCAGGAGAAGATGTCCATCGCACTTTCTAAGCTTGCGGAGGAGGACCCGACCTTCAGGACCTATACAGATGAAGAAACTGGACAGACTATCATCGCCGGGATGGGAGAGCTTCACCTTGAGATCATCGTAGACAGACTTCTTAGGGAGTTCAAGGTTGAGGCAAATGTAGGCAGCCCTCAGGTTGCATACAAGGAGTCTATCTCCAAGCCAGCAGACGCTGAAGGTAAGTATGTAAGACAGTCAGGCGGTAGAGGACAGTACGGACACGTCAAGCTGAAGGTAGATCCACAAGAGCCAGGAAAAGGCTACGAGTTTGTAAACGCTATTGTTGGAGGAGCGATCCCCAGAGAATATTTTAATGCAATAAATAACGGAATCCAGGAAGCACTTGAGTCAGGTATATTGGGAGGCTACCCAGTTCTTGATGTCAAGGTTACCCTGTATGACGGATCATACCATGATGTCGACTCATCAGAGATGGCATTTAAGATAGCTGGTTCTATGGGAGTTAGAGAAGCCCTTAGAAAAGCTGGACCTACACTGCTTGAGCCTATGATGAAGGTAGAGGTTACTGTTCCTGAGGAGTATATGGGAGACGTAATCGGAGACATCAACTCAAGAAGAGGTAGAATGGAAGGAATGGAGCTTGTCAGTGGGGCACAGATAATAAGAGCATTTGTACCACTGTCAGAGATGTTCGGCTATGCAACTGACCTTAGATCGAACACTCAGGGAAGAGGACTTTACTCAATGCAATTCGACCATTACGAGCCAGTTCCTGCAAGTATATCTGAAAAGGTATTGGGAAATAAATAAAGCAATCAAGGGAGGATCAAGAAATGGGTAAGCAAAAATTTGAAAGAACGAAACCCCACGTCAACGTAGGAACAATAGGCCACGTTGACCACGGTAAAACCACACTGACAGCAGCGATAACGCTAGTATTGAACAAGAGATTCGGAACAGGTGAATTCATCGACTACGCACACATAGACAAGGCACCAGAGGAGAGAGAAAGAGGAATCACTATATCAACATCCCACGTTGAGTACGAGACAGCAAACAGACACTACGCTCACGTAGACTGCCCAGGCCATGCTGACTATGTAAAGAACATGATCACCGGAGCAGCACAGATGGACGGAGCTATCCTTGTAGTATCAGCAGCAGACGGCCCAATGCCACAAACAAGAGAGCACATCCTTCTGTCAAGGCAGGTAGGTGTACCTAAGATAGTAGTATTCCTTAACAAGGAAGACATGGTAGACGACCCAGAGCTTATCGAGCTTGTAGAGATGGAAGTAAGAGAGCTGTTGACAGAATATGAATTCGACGGAGACAACACCCCTATCGTAGCAGGATCAGCATTGAAGGCGCTTGATGATCCAATGGGACCATGGGGAGACAAGATAGTTAAGCTTATGGATGCAGTAGACTCCTACATTCCACAGCCACAAAGAGAGATAGACAAGCCATTCCTGATGCCAGTAGAGGACGTATTCTCAATCACAGGAAGAGGAACAGTAGCAACAGGAAGAGTAGAAAGAGGAGTAGTAAAAACTGGAGACAACGTAGAGATAGTAGGTCTTACAGAAGAGTCCAGAACAGTAGTAGTAACCGGAGTAGAGATGTTCAGAAAGCTTCTTGATGAGGCACAGGCAGGAGACAACATAGGAGTGCTTCTAAGAGGAGTACAGAGAACAGAGATCGAAAGAGGCCAGGTACTTGCAAAGCCGAAGTCAATAAAGCCACACACGAAGTTTGACTCAGAGGTATTCGTACTGAGCAAGGAAGAGGGCGGAAGACATACCCCATTCTTCAATGGCTACAGACCACAGTTCTACTTCAGGACAACAGACGTAACAGGCGACATCAAGCTTGAAGAAGGCGTAGAGATGGTAATGCCAGGAGACAACGCAAGATTTGCAATCGAGCTTATCACACCGATCGCGATGGAAGAGGGATTGAGATTCGCGATAAGAGAAGGCGGAAGAACAGTTGGAGCAGGCGTTGTAACTAAGGTTTACGAATAAGACATAAACATACTTGCGATACTTGAAAGAAGGAGTTTCACTCCTTCTTTCGGTGTCGTTTAGATTCATGAAAAGACATCGAATTTTCAAGGCAAAACAGTAAAAAATACTTGTGTTTTGCTTTGTTTTGATGTAAACTGTACTAGTGTTTTGATTTAGACATTGCGATGAGGCAAAAGGTTGCTGCATTTGCAGGGAATTTTTGCTGAGAATGTCCGGTTATAAATCGGGCGACTGAGATCCGTAAATTTTAAAAAAAATAGAAAACACCCGGGAGGGTGTATCGGTGTCTCAAGTCGCATGTAGAGCATCAACATGCGATAGAAGGAGGGAAATTAAATGTCAAACAAGCAAAAAATAAGAATCAGGTTGAAGGCTTACGATCATGAGCTGCTGGATTCATCGGCACAGAGAATCGTAGAGACTGCTAAGAGAACAGGAGCTTCCGTATCAGGTCCGGTTCCATTGCCGACAGAGAAGGAGATCATAACTATTCTAAGAGCGGTCCATAAGTACAAGGATTCCAGAGAGCAATTCGAGCAAAGGACTCATAAGAGACTTATCGATATCTTCAATCCGAATCAAAAGACGGTCGATTCGCTAATGAAGCTGAATCTGCCTGCAGGCGTAGATATAGAGATAAAACTATAATAATTTATATGATTGCCTAAGAGGCAATCCGCTATAAAGTCGGAGGTGTAAAGCGATGAAAAATATGTTAGGCAAAAAAGTTGGTATGACTCAAATTTTCAAGGAAGACGGAACATTGGTTCCCGTTACTGTAATCGAAGCTGGTCCGCTGTTCGTAGTTCAAAAGAAGACAGTGGAGAAAGACGGATACAATGCGATTCAGGTTGGATTCGGCGACGTCAAGGAAAAGAGAATGACTAAGCCGGCTAAGGGACACTTTGACAAAGCAAATGTTGCTTACAGAAAGTTCCTTAGAGAATTCACTGTTGAGAATCCTGATGAGTTTGAAATAGGACAAGAGATAAAGGCAGACGTTTTTTCCGAGGGAGACATGGTTGATGTGACCGGAACATCTAAGGGAAAAGGAACAGCCGGCGTAATCAAGAGACATGGCTTTGGAAGAGGTAGAGAGACTCATGGTTCCAAGTTCCATAGAATGCCTGGTGGTATGTCAGCAGGTACCTATCCCGGAAGAGTATTCAAGGGACACAGAATGATGGGTAGAATGGGTAACGAAAGAGTTACTGTTCAAAATCTTGAGGTTGTAAGAGTGGACGCTGAGAAGAACCTGATACTTGTAAAGGGAGCAGTTCCCGGACCAAGAAAGGGTCTTGTATCCATCAAGGCAACCGTTAAAAAGTAATAATCCAGGCGGAAAGGAGGATGCAAAATGCCTAAAGTTAATGTATATAACATGCAAGGTGAACTAGTAGAAGAGATGGAGCTGAGTGAAGAAATATTCGGCGTTGAAATAAACGAGCACGTTGTCTATGAGGTTGTCAAGAATCAATTGGCGAATAAGAGACAGGGTACACAGTCTGCCAAGACGAGAGCTGAAGTTAGAGGTGGCGGTAGAAAGCCATGGAGACAAAAAGGCACTGGCAGGGCAAGACAAGGAAGCATCAGATCTCCACAATGGAAGGGCGGCGGAGTTGTTTTCGCACCGAAGCCAAGAGACTACAGCTACAGCGTACCGAAGAAGGTCAAAAGACTGGCTCTTAAGTCTGTGCTTACCGACAAGCTTCAAAACAATGAGATGATAGTTGTAGACCATTTGAGCTTTGACGCTCCAAAGACTAAGGATATGAAAAAGGTTCTTGCTAACCTTAAGGCTGACAAGAAGGCATTGATAGTTATGGCAGAGAAAGACGCCAACGTGATCAGATCAGCAAACAACATCCCGAATGTTGCAACTACACTTGTTAATACTATCAACGTTTACGACATACTGAAGTACAACTCATTCATAATAACGAAAGAGGCTGTTAAAAGAGTCGAGGAGGTGTATGCATAATGCGTATCCCACACGATATTATCATTAAACCGATAATTACCGAGAAGAGCATGGAGGATATGTCCTTCAACAAATATACATTCGCAGTTGACAAGAAAGCCAACAAATCTGAAATCAAGAAAGCAGTAGAGACGATTTTCGGAGTAAAGGTTGAAAAGGTCAACACGATGAACATGCTTGGGAAAATGAAGAGACAAGGAATGCACAGCGGAAGAAGACCAAGCTGGAAAAAAGCAATTGTGAAGCTTACTGATGACTCCAAGAAGATTGAGTTCTTCGAAGGGATGGAATAATTAGGAGATAAAAGGAGGGAAAACCAATGAGTATTAGGAAATTCAAACCTACTTCCCCTGCCAGAAGACAGATGAGCGTGTCAACATTCGAGGAAATCACTAAAACAGAACCTGAAAAATCATTAGTGGTAAGCCTAAATAAGAACAGTGGAAGAAACTCACAAGGTAGAATCACCATCCGTCATAGAGGCGGCGGTGCTAAGAAGAAATATAGAATAATAGACTTTAAGAGATCCAAGGATGGTATACCTGGAAAGGTAGCAGCTATAGAATACGATCCAAACAGAACTGCTAATATTGCTTTGATCAACTATGTTGACGGCGAGAAAAGATATATATTGGCTCCTCACAACATTAAGGTTGGAGATGTTATTGAGTCCGGCGAAAACGCAGACATCAAGATTGGAAACGCTCTTCAGCTCAAGGACATCCCTGTTGGTACAACGGTTCACAATGTAGAGCTTAAGCCTGGAAAAGGTGCTCAGCTTGTAAGATCAGCAGGAGCAAGTGCTCAGCTGATGGCTAAAGAAGGCAGAATGGCACAGCTAAAGCTTCCTTCAGGCGAATTCCGACTGGTACCGGTTGAATGCCGTGCGACTATTGGTCAGGTAGGAAATATCGATCATGAGAATATCACAATAGGTAAAGCCGGAAGATCCAGACATATGGGAATCAGGCCAACCGTCAGAGGTTCAGCCATGAACCCGGTTGATCACCCACACGGTGGTGGAGAAGGTAGAGCACCTATCGGTATGCCTGCACCAAGTACTCCATGGGGCAAGCCTGCTCTTGGATACAAGACAAGGAAGAAGAACAAGAGCTCAGATAAATATATCGTAAGAAGAAGAACGAAATAGTACTTCTGAAAGGAGGAAAAAACATGGGCAGATCCCTTAAAAAAGGACCATTTATCGACGGACATCTACTTAAAAAAGTAGAAGAGCTTAACAAGACTAATGATAAGAAAGTTATAAAGACCTGGTCACGTCGTTCAACTATATTTCCACAAATGGTAGGACATACCATAGCAGTACATGACGGGAGGAAACACGTTCCCGTATACGTAACAGAGGATATGGTAGGACACAAGCTGGGAGAATTTGTACCAACCAGAACTTTCAGAAGTCACGTTGACAAGAATGAAAAATCATCTGGTGTAAGAAGGTAAATCGAAGGGGGTTAGAAAAGTGGAAGCTAAAGCTATAGCTAAATATGTAAGGATTTCTCCGCTGAAGGTAAACTTCATATGTGCAGAAATCAGAGGCAAGCAAGTGGACGAAGCTCTCTCGATCCTTAAGTTTACACCTAAAAGAGGTGCAAAGGCTCTAGAGAAGGTATTGAATTCCGCTGTTGCAAACGCTGAAAACAACTTCAACATGGATAGAGAGAATCTTTATGTTTCAGAGGCTTATGCCAACGAAGGACCGAGAATGAAGAGATTCAGACCTAAGGCAAAGGGTATGGCATATCCGATCATAAAGAGAAGCAGTCACATTGGAGTAGTTGTCAAAGAACGCGAGTAGAAAAGGAGGGAAAGTTAATGGGTCAAAAAGTTAACCCGCACGGTCTCAGAGTCGGCATAATCAAAGATTGGGATTCAAAGTGGTATGCAGACAAGAAGACCTTCAATGAGTATCTGGTAGAAGACTTTAAAATCCGTGAATATATCAAGGAAAAGCTTTATATATCAGGCGTATCCAAGATTGAAATAGAAAGAGCAGCCAACAAGATCAAGGTTACCGTATTTACAGCTAAGCCTGGAATGGTAATAGGTAGAGGCGGAGCAGGAGTTGAGGAGCTTAGAGTCGCAGTTGAGAAGATGACAAAGAAGAGCGTCGTCGTCAATGTTGAGGAAATCAAAGTTCCAGAGCTGGACGCTCAATTGGTAGCAGAGAACATAGCTTCCCAGCTTGAGAGAAGGGTAACCTTCAGAAGAGCGATGAAGCAAGCTATCCAAAGAACTATGAGATCCGGAGCAAAGGGAATCAAAACTGCAGTCGCAGGAAGACTTGGTGGAGCTGATATGGCAAGAACAGAAGGCTACAGCGAGGGTACTATTCCTTTGCAGACACTTAGAGCAGACATTGATTATGGATTTGCAGAAGCCAACACAACTTACGGAAAGCTTGGAGTCAAGGTATGGCTTTATAAAGGAGAAGTTCTTCCTACTAAAAAAGTAGAAAAGCATGCAGTTGAGATAGCAACCGAAGAATAATTATTGCCGTAGGAAGGAGGAAAGTTGAAATGTTAATGCCTAAAAGAGTTAAATACCGAAGAGTTCATAGAGGAAGAATGAAGGGCAAGGCAATGAGAGGAAACACCATCACCTATGGTGAGTTCGGACTTCAAGCACTTGAGCCGGCATGGATCACTTCCAATCAAATAGAGTCAGCAAGACGTGCTATGACTAGGTACGTAAAGAGGGGCGGGAATATATGGATAAAGGTGTTCCCTGACAAGCCTGTTACTGAGAAACCAGCTGAGACTCGTATGGGTTCCGGAAAAGGATCACCAGAGTACTGGGTAGCGGTAGTAAAGCCAGGCAGAATATTGTTTGAAATGGGTGGCGTAACAGAGGAAGATGCAAGGGAGGCTATGAGACTTGCAGCTCACAAACTGCCTATTAAGACAAAATTCGTAACACGTGAAGAAACGCAAGATAAGGGTGGTGAAGCTAATGAAAGCTAAAGAAATTCGCCAAATGTCAGAGCAGGAACTAAACACAAAACTAATGGATTTAAAGTCAGAGCTTTTCAATTTGAGATTTCAATTGGCTACAGGTCAATTAGATAACCCCATGAGAATAAGTTCGGTTAGAAAAGATATCGCTCGTGTGAAAACCATCGTACGAGAAAGAGAATTATCCGTAAGGAAGGAGGTTTAATCTCTAAATGGAAAGAGGAAATCGTAAAGTCAAAATCGGTACAGTTGTAAGTGACAAGATGGATAAGACAGTTGTCGTTGCTATAGAGACGTTTGTTACTCACCCGATGTACAAGAAGCAGGTTAAGAGAACGACTAAATTCAAAGCCCACGATGAGAACAATGAATGTGCTGTCGGGGATAAGGTTCAAATAATGGAGACTAGACCACTTAGCAGGGATAAGAGATGGAGAGTAGTCGAGATTATTGAAAAAGCCAAATAGGACTTATTGCGAAGGGAGGTATTCAAATGATTCAAACCGAAAGCCGTATGAGAGTCGCTGATAATTCAGGAGCGAAAGAGCTTTTAGTTATCAGAGTTCTTGGCGGAACCAATAAAAAGTATGCCAGCGTTGGAGATATAGTTGTTTGTACGGTCAAAAGCGCAACACCTGGCGGGGTTGTAAAAAAAGGACAAGTTGTTAAGGCTGTTGTAGTCAGAACAAAGAAGGAAGTAAGGAGACAAGATGGTACTTACATCAAATTTGACGATAACGCAGCTGTTATTATAAAGGAAGATAAGAATCCGGTAGGAACTCGTATATTTGGGCCTGTTACAAGAGAGCTCAGAAGAGGAAACTACATGAAGATCATATCATTGGCACCGGAAGTACTATAGAAGGAGGTGTAGAGCATGCACGTTAAAAGCGGAGATACCGTTGTGGTAATATCAGGAAAAGATAAAGGCAAGACTGGGAAGATACTAAGGGCTATGCCTAAAGAAAATAGAGTCGTTGTTGAAGGCGTAAACATGGTAACTAAGCACAAGAAGACTGCCGGACCTACAAAACCGGGCGGGATCGTGAAGTTCGAGGCACCTCTGAACGTCTCGAAGGTAATGATATATTGCCCTAAGGACAAAACAGGAGTGCGTGTTGGCCATCAGATCCAAAAGGATGGAACTAAGGTAAGAGTCTGTAAGAAGTGCGGAGAAGTACTTGACAAATAATCAATGTAGAGAGGAGGTAATGGAATGACTTCCAGATTAAAAGACAAATATCAAAATGAAGTAATAAGTGCCTTGATGGAAAGGTTTAATTATACGAATGTCATGGAGGTACCAAAGCTTGAGAAGGTCATCATCAACATGGGACTTGGTGAAGCTAGGGACAATCCAAAGGTTCTTGAGTCAGCAGTTAAGGAGCTTGAAATCATAACAGGCCAAAAGCCTATCGTGACTAAGGCAAAGAAATCCATAGCTAACTTCAAGCTTAGAGAAGGTATGAAGGTAGGAGCTAAGGTTACTTTAAGAGGTCAAAGAATGTATGAATTCCTTGATAAGCTTATGAACATTGCTCTTCCAAGAGTTAGAGACTTCAGAGGTGTCAATGACACATCCTTCGACGGAAGAGGAAACTATGCGCTTGGAATCAAAGAACAGCTAATATTCCCTGAGATCGAATACGATATGGTTGACTCAATCAGAGGACTTGATATTGTAATCGTAACTACAGCTAAGACTGATGAAGAGGCTAGAGTATTCTTAGAGAAAATGGGAATGCCCTTTAGAAAGTAAAAGAGGAGGGGAAAATCTTGGCAAAGAAATCGATGATCGCTAAACAACAAAGGAAGCAAAAGTTTAGCTCACAAGAATATAGTAGATGCAAGCTATGCGGAAGACCTCATGCTGTATTAAGAAAATATGGCATTTGCCGTATCTGCTTCAGAGAATTAGCTTATAAGGGTCAAATCCCTGGAGTGAGAAAAGCCAGCTGGTAATTCTAAGGTTATGAAAGGAGGTAACAAAACATGATGACAGATCCAATCGCGGATATGTTAACGCGTATAAGAAACAGCAACAATGCTAAGCATGACTCAGTAGATGTTCCTGCTTCCAATATAAAGAAAGAAATAGCCCAAATCCTTCTAAGCGAAGGCTTCATCAAAGGATTTGACGTTATCGAAGACGGTAAGCAAGGTATTATTAGAATAGATTTGAAATATGGTAAGAGCAGTGAGAAGGTAATAAGCGGAATCAAGAGGATATCAAAGCCAGGACTTAAGGTATATGTCAAGAGCGACGAGATCCCAAGAGTGCTTGGCGGCCTTGGAATTGCTGTATTATCAACATCAAAAGGTATAATGACAGACAAACAGGCAAGAAAAGAAAATGTGGGTGGAGAAGTAATTTGTTACGTTTGGTAATAATTACTAGATTATTGGAACAGGAGGTGCACTCATGTCAAGAATAGGTTTAAAGCCAATTAATCTGCCAAGCGGAGTAGAAATCAAAATAAACGACGAAAACTTCGTTGAGGTAAAGGGTCCAAAAGGACAGTTATCTGAGCAATTAAGCCCTGAGATGGCTATTACAATAGAAGACGGCGTACTGAATGTATCCAGACCGTCAGAGACGAAGAAGCACAAGTCCCTTCATGGATTGTCAAGGACATTGATATCAAACATGATCGTTGGAGTTACTGAAGGTTATTCAAAGACACTGGATATAGTAGGTACAGGATATAGAGCTGCAAAGAATGGGAACAAGCTGGTTCTTACACTTGGCTATTCACATCCTATAGAGCTTGAGGATCCAAGCGGGATAGAGGTAGAGGTTCCTGCACAAAACAAGATAATAGTTAAAGGGATAAATAAGCAACAGGTTGGAAACTACGCGGCTAAGATCAGGGATTATAGAAAGCCTGAGCCATATAAGGGCAAGGGAGTCAAGTACTCTGATGAGGTTGTCAGACGTAAGGTTGGAAAAACAGGTAAGTAGAAGGGAGTGAACAGATTTGCTTAAGAAAATTGATAAGAATAAGACCAGAAAAGTTAGACATACGAGAGTAAGGCAAAAAGTTTATGGCACTCCTGTGAAACCAAGACTGAATATATATAGAAGCGGAAGCCATATATATGCACAGATCATTGATGACGTTGCAGGCCACACTTTGGCAGCTGCATCGACCCTGGACAAAACTTTAGACCTTGCCTCAACCAAGAACAAGGAAGCTGCAAAAGTCGTAGGACAAACAATCGCAAAAAGAGCTCTGGAGAAGGGCATTGAAGAGGTTGTTTTCGACAGAGGCGGCTATCTGTACCATGGAAGAGTAAAAGAGCTTGCAGATGGAGCAAGAGAAGCAGGACTGAAATTTTAGTAGAAGGAGGGGAATAAATGGAACGTTTGTATATAGATGCAAGTGAATTGGATTTGAAAGAAAGAGTTGTCAATATTAACCGTGTAACCAAGGTTGTTAAGGGCGGTAGAAACTTCAGATTCAGCGCATTGGTCGTAGTTGGAGACGAGAACGGCCATGTTGGAGTCGGAATGGCTAAGGCCATGGAGGTTCCTGAAGCAATCAGAAAAGCAATTCAGGACGCTAAAAAGCACGTTATAGAGATACCGTTGGTAGGAACAACTATCCCTCACGAAATTACTGGAATCTACGGGGCAGGAAGAGTTCTGTTGAAGCCGTCAAAAGAGGGTACGGGAGTTATTGCAGGCGGAGCTGTTCGTGCTGTTTGCGAGCTTGTCGGTATAAGAGACATCAGGACCAAGTCGCTTGGTTCAAATAACCCGAGAAACGTAGTTAACGCAACATTGGAAGCTCTTAAGGGATTGAAGAGGGTCGAGGAAGTTGCCAAACTTAGAGGAAAAACCGTAGAAGAAATACTAGGTTAGGGGGGAAGGAAATGACTATGATCAAAATCAAATTGGTTAAGAGTCTCATCGGGAGACCTGAAATCCATAGAAAAACAGTCAAAGCCCTTGGATTAAGGAAGATCGGTCAAGTAGTGGAAAAGAATGATACCCCTCAAATCAGAGGTATGATACATCAAGTAGACTACATGGTTGAAGTAATAGACTAATAAAGGAGGTGTACCAATTGAAACTGAATGATTTAAGACCAAACGCCGGTGGTGGGTCCAAACCGAAAAAGAGACTTGGACGTGGAACTGGATCAGGACTTGGTAAAACATCTGGTAAGGGACACAAAGGCCAAAATGCAAGATCAGGCGGTGGAGTAAGACCTGGTTTTGAGGGTGGCCAAATGCCTTTGTTTAGAAGAATGCCAAAGCGTGGTTTTACCAATATTTTCGCTACTGAATACGCGATCGTTAATCTCGAAGATTTAAATAGATTTGAAGAAAATACAGTTGTTACTCCAGAACTGCTGTTTGCAGAAGGGATCGTCAAGCCAGGAAAGGCTAAGGACGGAGTTAAGATCCTTGGAGATGGAGAATTAAGCGTCAAATTGACAGTTCAGGCACATAAATTCAGCAAAACCGCCGCTGAGAAGATCGAAGCAGCGGGGGGAAAGGTTGAGGTGATTTAGATGCTTTCAACCTTAAGGAATGCATGGAGAGTGCCAGACATAAGAAAAAAGCTGATATTCACAGTATTGATGCTTCTTGTTGTTAGACTTGGAGCAGCGATACCTGTGCCTTTTATGAATAAGGATATAATCAGCAGCATTTTCAACAGCAGTCAAGGTGGGATCCTTCAGTTCCTGGACATGATGGGAGGGGGAACCTTCAGCAGCTACAGTATATTTGCTGCAAACATCTATCCATACATTACAGCATCGATCATTATACAGCTTTTAACCATCGCAATTCCCAAGCTTGAAGAGATTGCTAAGGAAGGCGAGGAAGGTAAGAAAAAGATCAATAGATACACTAGATATGGCGCCATAGTATTGGCAGCTGTTCAAGCAAGTGGATACACGTTTGGATTGTTCCGACAAGCTTTGGAAACTTCAAATGTGATGCAAACAATAATTGTCATACTGTCCATGGTTGCTGGAACTGCATTTCTTATGTGGATCGGAGAGCTTATATCAGAGAAGGGTATCGGAAACGGTATTTCACTTTTGATTTTCATAGGAATAATTTCAAGACTTCCATCTGATATCATCAATTGGGTCAGATTGGTCAGCATTGGACAAATGAGCGCGATTACTCTTATACTTTTCGGAGTTGTTCTGCTTGCAATCATAGTATTCGTTGTTGCATTGCAAGAGGGTGAAAGAAGGATACCGGTCCAGTATGCAAAAAGAGTAGTTGGAAGGAAAATGTACGGAGGACAAAGCACTCATATCCCTATAAAGGTATTGATGGCTGGAGTTATTCCTGTAATCTTTTCTTCATCATTACTGGCACTTCCCCAAACACTGGCACTATTCTCACAAGGCGGAGTAACTCAGTGGATCGAGAAGTATCTGACACCTTCAGGAAATGTCGGGATTTGGATATACTCAATATTAAATATACTGTTGATAGTGTTCTTCACTTATTTCTATACAGCAGTTCAGTTCAATACTGTTGAATACTCAAAGAACCTGCAGCAGCATGGTGGCTTCATTCCAGGGATCAGACCGGGAAGACCAACCTCTGATTATCTAAATAAGGTAGTCAATAGAGTTGTTTTCATTGGTGGTATATCACTGGCTATACTGGCGACACTTCCGACTGTTATGTCAAAGGTGTTTGATATGAATATCAACTTTGGCGGAACTGCAATTATAATCGTAGTCGGTGTTGCTCTGGAGACTATGAAGCAGATCGAGTCTCAGCTATTGATGAGACATTACAAAGGATTCTTGAAATAGACTATAGGAGATGATTCGATGAGATTAGTATTACTAGGTCCTCCAGGAGCAGGTAAGGGTACTCAGGCATCAGCTATAGTAGAAAAATACAAAATACCCCATATTTCTACAGGGGACATATTCAGAGCGAATATAAAAGAAGGTACAGCACTTGGCAAGGAAGCCAAGTCCTATATGGACAAGGGACTTCTTGTTCCTGACGAGCTGGTTGTTTCAATCGTTAAGGACAGGTTGCTGAAGGACGATTGTGCAAAAGGATTTTTGCTCGATGGTTTTCCAAGAACGGTAAATCAGGCAGAGTCATTGGATTCCGAGCTTAGCAAAATGGGTATCGAATTAGACAGAGTTATTAATATAAACGCAAATGCTGAAATACTGATTGAGAGAGCGGTTGGAAGGAGAATATGCAGAGAGTGTGGAGCTACCTACCATATCAAGTTCAATCCTCCCAAGGTTGAAGGTGTATGCGACAAGGATGGAGGAGAACTCTATCAAAGAGATGATGACAACGAGAGTACCGTCTCTACCAGGATAAATGTTTACATGGAGCAAACTCAACCGCTTATAGACTACTATGGCGATAAGGGGCTTCTGTTGGACGTTGATGGCACACTTGAGATTAGTACTGTATTTGAACTCATCACTGAAGCACTGGATAACTAGAAGAGGTGAATACAATGGATTCAACTAGTGACATATCCATCGGACAGGTGGTAAAGTCAAGAGCTGGCCGCGACAAGGGAAGGATCTTCCTGGTATATGGGGTAGTTGATGAGCAATACGTCTATATTGTAGATGGAGACCTCAGAAGGCTTGACAGTCCCAAGAAAAAGAAGATCAAGCACTTGATAGTTTTCAACACTGTGCTGCCCGAATTCAAGGAAAAGATAGAAAACAGCGTTAAGATTAACAACTCATATATTAGAAAGATATTGGAACCTTTCAATAAGAGTTTCTAAACGTTCTGAACAGGAGGTTCGAAATCCAATGGCTAAAAAAGAAGACGTCATCGAGGTTGAGGGTACTGTGGTGGATGCGCTGCCAAATGCCATATTCAAGGTTAAGCTTGAAAATGGTCATGAAATTTTAGCCCATATCTCCGGCAAACTGAGAATGAACTACATCAGGATATTGCCTGGGGACACCGTAACCGTGGAGCTTTCTCCCTACGATTTGACAAGGGGCAGAATAACCTGGCGAAACAAGTAGCATAGGAGGGATTATTGTGAAGATCAGACCATCCGTAAAAAAGATGTGTGAAAAATGCAAGATCATAAAAAGAAAAGGACGAGTAATGGTTATCTGTGAAAATCCTAAACATAAGCAAAAGCAAGGCTAATGGAAGATATTGATTATAGGAGGTGTAGAAGTTAATGGCTAGAATTGCAGGCGTGGACTTACCAAGAGACAAACGCGTTGAAGTTGGCTTGACATATATTTTCGGCATAGGCAGAACAAGGTCAAATGAGATCCTTAAGAAAGCCGGAGTAAATCCTGACACTAGAGTAAAGGATCTTACTGAGTCTGAGGTTTCCAACCTTAGAGCAATTATTGACACCTATCATGTAGAGGGTGACCTTAGAAGAGATATCGCACTGAACATAAAGCGTCTAAAGGAAATCAACTGCTACAGAGGCTTAAGGCATAAGAGAGGTCTTCCGGTAAGAGGTCAAAGGACCAAGACTAATGCAAGGACCAGAAAAGGCCCAAGAAGAATTGTTTCCAAGAAAAAGTAGGTAAAGGAGGGGAATTAAATGGCACCTAAAAAAGGTAAAGCAACTCGTGTGAGAAGAAGAGAGCGTAAGAACATAGAGAGAGGTCAGGCTCACATTTCTTCATCATTCAATAATACAATGGTAACTTTGACAGACATGCAGGGAAATGTTATTTCCTGGGCAAGTGCTGGTCAACTAGGCTTCAGAGGGTCAAGAAAATCCACTCCGTATGCCGCTCAACAGGCAGCTGAGGAAGCAGCCAAAAAAGCTATGGAACATGGACTAAAAATCGTTGAAGTATTCGTTAAGGGACCTGGTTCAGGAAGAGAAGCTGCAATAAGGTCGCTTCAGGCATCAGGACTTGAGGTAAGCATGATCAAGGATGTTACCCCAATCCCACACAACGGTTGCAGACCACCGAAGAGAAGAAGAGTTTAATAGGAGGTGTAGATAGATATGGCAAGATATACTGGCCCAGTATGCAGGTTGTGCCGAAGAGAGGGTACAAAACTGTTTCTTAAGGGAGACAGATGCTATACGGACAGATGTGCTTTGAACAAGAGAAACTTTGCTCCTGGTCAACACGGTACGTCCAGAAAGAAAGTAACCGAGTACGGCATGCAGCTAAGGGAGAAGCAAAAGGTTCGTAGATTCTACGGGATCTCAGAATCACAAATGGCCAAGTACTTCGATATGGCTGACAAAATGAAAGGTATAACAGGTGAGAACCTATTTAAGATATTAGAGTCAAGGATGGATAACGTAGTTTTCAGAATGGGCTTTGCATCCTCAAGAGCTGAAGCAAGACAGCTGGTTACTCACGGTCACTTCCTACTAAACGGCAATAAGGTAAACATTCCCTCACTGTTGACCACAACAGGAGATGTTGTCGAAGTTAAGGAAAAAAGCAGGGGAAGCGAGAAATTCAAGGCTCTTGTGGAGAACCACAACGGCAATACAGTACCCTGGATAAATGTTGACCTTGAGAAGATGAGAGGTACAATTGTGGCTGAATCCACAAGAGCAGACATAGACCTCCCAGTGGAAGAGCACTTGATTGTCGAGCTTTACTCGAAATAATAGATAGACAATATCAGTTGCCCTCGTCCGTAAGAAAACCAAAAGCCAAGGAGGGTTATGATTAATGATTGAAATTGAAAAGCCCAGAATTGAAATCATCGAACTAAGCGAAGATGGAAGCTACGGGAAATTTGTTGTAGAGCCTCTTGAAAGAGGTTACGGAACAACTCTTGGCAACTCACTGAGGAGAGTACTATTATCATCTCTCCCCGGAGCTGCTGTGTCATCAGTTAAGTTCCAGGGAGTGTTGCATGAATTTGCAACAATACCCGGAGTGCTTGAGGATGTTCCTGAGATCATACTCAACATCAAGGAAATTGCTGCTAAAATGTACACAGAAGAGCCTGTAACGATGACCATAGATGCTGAAGGACCACAGGTAGTTACAGCAGGTGACATCGCTACTGGAATGGATGTTGAAATAGTAAACAAGGATCAATACATTGCAACCGTCAATGAGGATGGAAGGCTTTATATCGAGCTGGAGTTAATTAGAGGAAGAGGCTATTCCATAGCCGAAAAGAACAAGAAGGACGGCCAGCCTGTTGGAGTAATTCCAGTAGATTCATCCTTCACTCCGGTAACAAAGGTAAATTATCACGTGGAAAATACAAGAGTGGGTCAAATAACAGACTACGATAAGCTTGTCCTCGAGGTATGGACCAATGGTACTATGAGCGCTGATGAAGCCACTTCTTTGGGAGCAAAAATTCTTACTGAGCACCTTAACCTATTCATCGGTCTTACTGAACATGTAGGCGATGTAGAGATCATGGTGGAAAAAGAAGAGGATAAGAAGGAAAAGGTTCTTGAAATGACAGTCGAAGAGCTTGATTTGTCAGTAAGGAGCTATAACTGCCTTAAGAGAGCAGCAATTAACACTGTTGAGGAGCTCACACAGAAAACTGAGGACGACATGATGAAGGTAAGGAATCTGGGTAAGAAATCCCTTGAGGAAGTCCAGAGAAAGCTTGCTGAGTTGGGTCTGAGTCTTAAGAGCAGTGATGAGTAATCATAGCAAGAAGGAGGGATTAATGTGACAACTTTAAGAAAGCTGGGTCGTCCCACTGCCCACAGAAAAGCAATGCTTAGAAACCAGGTTACTTCATTGCTTAGGGAAGAGAGAATAGAAACCACAGTTACAAGAGCAAAGGAAACGAAGCGAATGGCCGAAAAGATGATCACTCTTGGAAAGAGAGGAGATCTTCATGCAAGAAGACAAGCATTGGCCTTTATATATGATGAGGATGTAGTAAAGAAACTTTTTGATGAAATTGCTCCCAAGTATGCCGAGAGAAAAGGCGGATATACAAGAGTCATCAAAGCTGGTCCACGCCGCGGAGATGGAGCAGAGCTGGCAATATTGGAATTAGTGTAAATTGTGGGGGATTAAGTTGAAATGCTTAGTCCCTTTAGCTTTCACCATCTTTTTTCAATCAATGAATCCAAAATTGAAATAAGGGTATCCATATGGTATATTGGACAAGGAACAGAATAATCGATTGAGGTAGCGTCATGAACGAAGATATAATGATAAAAATTGAAAATGTTAGCTATGAATATAGCTCCTATATTGATGAAAGCATCCAGCTGGCAGTCAGGGACCTAAGTCTGGAGGTCAAGAGAGGTGAATTTCTTGCAGTGCTTGGTCATAACGGCTCAGGTAAATCAACTCTTGCCAAGATGATCAATGGACTTATCCTGCCTTCGAAGGGAGATGTCTTTGTAAATGGCATCAACACGAGAGATGAAAACCGGATATGGGAAATAAGATCTACCGCAGGGATGGTGTTTCAGAATCCTGACAACCAGATAGTAGCGACTATCGTTGAAGAGGATGTAGCCTTTGGACCTGAAAACCTTGGCATACCCCCTGCTGAAATCCGCAGGAGGGTAGACGATGCTCTTGAGGTGGTAGAAATGTCAGAGTATAAAAGTCATGCCCCTCATCTTCTTTCCGGTGGACAGAAGCAAAGGGTGGCAATAGCCGGTATACTTGCAATGGAACCTGAATGTATCATTTTTGATGAACCAACTGCAATGCTTGATCCGGTTGGGCGTCAGGAGGTATTGGACACAGTTAAGAAACTCAACAAGGAGAAAAACAAGACTATAATACTGATAACGCATTTTATGGATGAAGCAGTGGAGGCCGACAGGATACTTGTATTGAATGAGGGCGAGGCTGTAATGCTTGGGACTCCAAACGATATATTCAGAAATGTAGATCAGCTAAAGTCACTGGGCTTGGATGTACCTCAGGTAACCGAGCTGGTATATGAGCTGAACAAAGAAGGTTATGACTTCAGAGATGACATTCTCTCGGTCGAGGAGCTGGTGGACATATTATGATAATTGAAATAAAGAACCTTAGCTATGTGTATAATCCAGGTACTCCCTTTGAGAAAAAAGCGCTTGACGATGTGAGCCTTGGAATTGAAGAGGGAGAATTCATTGGTCTAATAGGTCATACCGGATCGGGCAAATCTACTCTGGTTCAGCATCTAAACGGTCTTATGAAGCCAACATCCGGTGAAATTGTAATCGATGGAGACAGACTTTCTGATAAAAGCACGAAATTAAAAAATATTAGACAGAAGGTTGGCTTGGTATTTCAATACCCGGAGCATCAGCTATTCGAGGAGACGATATACAAGGATATAGCCTTCGGACCGAAGAACCTTGGGTTGTCTCAGGAAGAAGTGGATGAAAGAGTCAGACATGCGATGGAGCTTGTAGGACTTGACTTCGAAGAGCTGAAGGATAGATCCCCCTTTGAACTGTCGGGCGGGCAGAAGAGGAGGGTAGCAATCGCTGGAGTAGTTGCGATGAGACCAAAAGTACTTGTTCTGGATGAGCCTACCGCAGGGCTGGACCCTAAGGGGAGAGATGACATCCTCGATGAGATCAGGACATTGTATGAGAAAGAAAATATCACGATAATCCTGGTTTCCCACAGCATGGAAGATATTGCCAGACTGGTTAACAGGATATTTGTTATGCATAGGGGAAAGCTGTCCATGGATGGATCGCCAAGGGAGATATTCGGAAGGTCTGACGAGCTTGAAGGTATGGGCCTGGGAATACCTCAGATAACAAAATTCATGAAGAAATTCAAGGCATCCGGACATGATGTCAAGGATGATGTGCTCACTGTTGAAGAAGCCAAGGCTGAGATATTGAAATATTTGCGAGGTAAGAAGGATGCTTAAAGATATCACTATAGGTCAATATTTCCCGGGTACGTCACTGATACACAAGCTTGATCCCAGAGTCAAGATAGTGGTGACGGCACTTTTTATTGCATCCCTTTTCTTCATATCCAAGTTCTATCCTTATATTTTAATAGTTCTATTCATTGCTGCAGTCATAAAAACAGCGAAACTCCCTGTTAAATTTATTTTAAAAGGGTTGAAGCCATTGATGTTCATAATACTGATCACCTTTGCTATAAACCTGTTTATGACTAAGGGAGAGGTACTTTTCGAACTTGGGCCGCTTGCTGTAACCAAGGAGGGACTAAGACAATCTGTGTTTATGGCCTTAAGACTTGTTTTCCTCATCACAGGAACGTCATTGTTGACCTTGACAACGTCCCCAATTGCCCTTACAGATGGCATAGAGAGGCTTTTATCACCCTTTAAGAGGATAGGCTTGCCTGCACATGAGCTTGCCATGATGATGACCATAGCACTTAGGTTTATACCGACCCTTCTGGAGGAAACCGACAAGATAATGAAGGCTCAAATGGCAAGAGGTGCTGACTTTGAATCGGGCAATATCCTTAATAGAGCCAAAAACCTTGTCCCACTGCTGGTCCCATTATTCATAAATGCCTTCAGAAGAGCAGATGATCTTGCTACTGCAATGGAAGCAAGATGCTACAGAGGTGGAGATGGCAGAACAAGACTTAATGAGCTTAGCTTTAAAAACAGGGATTATGTGGTCCTAACCAGTATGACAGCTTTTTTTGGGATACTAATAGCGACCAGATATCTGGGGTGATCGAATGAGAAACATCAAGCTGGTACTGGAGTATGATGGGACGGCATATAACGGGTGGCAATATCAGGAGAATGGCATTTCGGTGCAGCAGAGGGTCGAGGAAGCGATCCTTGTAGTAACAGGAGAGAGTGTGTCTGTAAAGGGCTCCGGAAGAACTGATGCGGGTGTGCACGCACTGGGTCAGGTCGCTAATTTTCATACTTGTTCCACGATACCGGGTGATAAATTTAAGTTTGCTCTGAATAACGAGCTTCCGGATGATATTAAGGTCGTAGAATCACAGGAGGTAGATTTTAACTTTCACTCAAGGTTCAGTGCTACCCATAAGCGATATAGGTATCGGATCTATACCGGCGAGGTAGAAAGACCGACTCTTAGAAACTTCTGCTATCACTTCAAGTACCCACTGGATATAGACGTTATGAGGTGTGCAGCAGAGCACTTCATAGGCAGTCACGACTTCAAGTCATTCAAGGGGAGAAGGAGTGTGACCAAAACAACTTTGAGAAAAATAAACATGATAGATATCAGGCAAAAGGGAGAATTAGTAGATATCTGGATCGATGGTGACAGCTTTATGAGAAACATGGTAAGAATAATGGTCGGCACCTTGGTGGAGATAGGAAATGGTCAGAGAGACAAGGATTCAATCCCATGGATCCTGGAGCAAAGAGACAGAAACTGTGCAGGGCATACGGCGCCTGCAAAGGGTTTATTTTTAGAAAAAGTTTATTATGAGTAAATAGGTTGTTGACAACCTAATTTGGTTGTAATAGAATATATAAGAGTGTGTAAGAAGAAGCCCGGAAACTTCTTATTAACACCTTGACAAAAGTTGTTGTAAGGAGGGAAACAGATGAAAAGCTACATGGCAAAAGCCAATGAAATCGAAAGAAAATGGTATATAATCGACGCTGAAAATAAAGTATTAGGTAGACTGGCCACTGAGATTGCTACAATTCTGAGAGGAAAGAATAAACCAATATACACACCTCATGTCGATACAGGTGACTTCGTAATCGTCGTCAATGCCGACAAGGTTAAATTGACAGGAAAGAAGCTTGATCAAAAAAATTACACTTACCATACAGGATATCCCGGAGGATTGAGACAGGTTCCATACAGAAATCTGATGGTCAAGAATCCAGAGAAGATCATCGAGCTTGCAGTAAAGGGTATGTTGCCAAAGAACAGCCTTGGAAGAAGCATGTACAGGAAATTGAAGGTATACAGAGGTACTGAGCATGGACACGAAGCTCAGAAGCCAGAAGTATACGAATTTTAATCTGGTAGGAAGGGAGGACTGTAAATGGCTGCAATACAATTTATCGGAACAGGAAGAAGAAAAACATCAGTTGCCAGAGTTAGATTGATTCCTGGAAACGGGAAGATGACTATAAATGGAAGAGATATCGACGAATTTTTCAACTATGAAACTCTTAAGGTTATAGCTAAAGAGCCCTTGACAATAAGTGATACCGTGGACAAGTACGATGTAAAGGTCACCGTACATGGAGGCGGGTTTACAGGTCAAGCAGGAGCTATTAGACATGGAATCGCAAGAGCCCTTCTACAGGCGGATGGAGAGCTGAGACCTTTACTTAAGAAGGCTGGGCACCTTACAAGAGATCCTAGAATGAAGGAAAGAAAGAAATATGGACTTAAAAAAGCAAGAAGAAGTCCACAATTCAGCAAGAGATAATTTTGAAGCACCGGAAAACCGGTGCTTTTATTTTTTAGGTTATGAAGCATATTTGAAATTGTTTCATATTTATCCACTGTGGATTGTGGATAATGTGGATAATGTGGGAAAACAAATGCCCTGGCCTTAAATGCGGCCAGGGCAGAGCTTATATCAAGGCTTTATGAGCATCCTTAAGCAGACGGATGATCGGCAGCTGCTGTGGACAGATCGCTTCACATTCTCCACATTCAACACAAGAAAGTGAAGAGGATCCTTTATCTAAATAGCCTTTGTATGAAGCTTTTGACTGATCTACAGTCTCATATACTGTAAGATTATTATACAGATCAAATATTCCAGGGATTCGCACCCCTACTTTACAGGGTTGGCAGTATTCGCATCCTGTACATCCGACGGCTATCCTGCTCTCGAAAAAGGATTTAAGAAAATCTACTGCCTCAAGCTCAGTTTTATTTAATGGTGTATAGTCAGAATAAATATTGATGTTTTCTGCTACTTGGTCCATACTGGACATTCCGCTGAGAACTACCTTAACACCATCCTGCTGCTGTAACCATTTAAGGGCTAGTTCTGCAGCAGTCCTTCCAGGGGCAATTCTTCCAATAGCTTCCTTTGAGTTTTGAGGAATATTTGCCAGCTTTCCTCCCTTCAGGGGTTCCATTACGACAACATCTATTCCCTTGTTCTTAGCATATTTCAAGCCCTCAAGCCCTGCTTGGTAGCCTACATCCATGTAATTAAGCTGTATCTGGCAGAAGTCCCAATCATAGGAATCAATAATTTCCTTGAAAACCGGCAGCTCGTCGTGAAATGAGAATCCAATTTTCTTGATTTTTCCGGAGGACTTCGCTTCATGGATGAAATCGAATACCCCAAGCTCAACTATTTTTTTCCATGTGTCCTTATCAAGAGAGTGTAGAAGGTAAAAATCCAAGTAATTTGTTCGCAAATTAACGAGCTGTTCATCCAGATACTTCATGAAGTCACCATATTCTTTGACGAGCCAAACTGGATTTTTGGTAGCAAGATATACCTTATCCCTCAACCCGCGGGACAGGACCTGACCCACAAAATCCTCTGATTTTCCGCCATGATAGGGGTAGGCGGTATCTATGTAGTTTACACCATTCTGAATCGCATACTTTAGAAGCTTTTCAGCTTCCTCAAAATCTATCCTCGAATTATCTCCTTCCACCACGGGAAAGCGCATACAACCGTAGCCTAATAGTGAAACATTTAACTTTTCACTGGTAATCTCATGGTATTGCATATAAAAACCTCCTTATGTATAATGAAATCATACTACCCTCAACAGTACTGAATTAGCTTATCTTTTAGGTTTCTCAGTTTAGAGGAGACCTTAAGGGGTAGAATTAGTGTAGCATATTGAAATTATACCACAACAAATGGGAAGGAGTGATTGAATGGACGCAAAAAAAACCCCGCTTTATGAAGAACACATCAAGTTGGGGGGGAATGTTGTCGATTATGCCGGGTGGTTTTTACCGGTAGAGTACAAAGGATTAGTTCCTGAGCACCAGGCTGTTAGAAATGCTGTAGGATTATTTGATGTATCCCATATGGGAGAAATCACTGTCAAGGGCAAAGACGCTCTGGCCTTTGTAGATTACCTGGTTTCGAACGATGTGACCACGCTGGTCGACAACCAAATCATCTATACACATTTTTGCAATCCTGACGGGGGAGTCGTTGATGACCTTCTGGTATACAGATTGGGCGAAGAAGATATCTACCTGGTAGTCAATGCTTCAAACACCGACAAGGACTATAAATGGATCCTTGACAACAAGGGAGACTTCAATGTTGAGGTCGTAAACATTTCCGACACCGTAGGTGAGGTAGCTATTCAAGGACCACTGGCACAAAAGGTTCTCCAAAAGTTGACCGATTTTGATCTTTCACAAATCAAGTTCTTCTTCCTGCAGAGAAACGTATCTATTGCAGGTGTGGACTGCATGGTTTCCAGGACTGGCTACACCGGTGAGGACGGTTTTGAGATCTATGCAGACAATGCAGGGATAGTCAAGGTCTGGAATGCTATCCTCGAGGCAGGAAAGGAAGAAGAGATCATGCCTTGTGGTCTTGGCTGCAGAGATACTCTTAGATTCGAGGCTTCATTACCACTATACGGACATGAGTTTGATGATACTATTTCTCCACTTGAGGCTGGCTTCAAGTATTTTGTAAAGCTGGATAAGAAATCAGATTTCATCGGAAAAGAAGCTTTGAACAAGCAATGGAGTGAGGGGCTTAAACGAAAACTCGTAGGCTTTGAGATGGTCGATAGAGGAATAGCCAGAGAAGGCTATGAGATATACAAGGATGGCGAGAAGATCGGACACGTTACAACAGGTTATATGAGTCCAACCCTTGGAAAGATCATCGGAAATGCTCTTGTAAAGCCTGAGTTTACAGAGCTTGGTACTGAAATTGATGTTAAGATCAGGAATAAGTTTACAAAGGCTAAGGTTATTAGTAAAAAGTTCTTAAGTAAGAAAAAATAGGAGGGTTAAAATATGAAAGTTGCAAAGGGATATCATTACACTAAGGATCATGAATGGGTAAAGGTTGAGGGAGATCTTGCTTTCGTAGGGATTTCTGACTATGCACAACATCATCTTGGAGATATTGTTTATGTTGAGCTTCCAGAGGTTGATGATGAATTTGAAAAGGGAGAGGCATTTGCTGCTGTTGAATCAGTAAAGGCTGCTTCTGACGTTTATCTTCCAGTTGGAGGTAAGGTAGTGGAGGTAAATGAGGAGCTTGTAGATGATCCTGCACTTCTAAACGCTGATGCTTTTGAGAATTGGATGATAAAAATCGAGCTTGCTGACAAGACTGAGCTTGATGAACTAATGACAAGTGAGGATTACGAAAAGTTTCTAGCTGAGGAGGTATAATATGCACCCATATATACCCAATACACCTGAGGATATCCAGGAAATGCTTAAGGCCATAGGCCTTGAAAGCGTAGACCAGCTATTTGAGGATATCCCAAAAGAAGTCCACTTGGACAGGGAATTGAACATTCCCAAATCCAAGAGCGAGTTGGAGGTAGTATCATATCTTAAGAACCTGGCTGACAAAAACTGTTCTATGACTAAGCTGACAAGCTTTCTGGGTGCAGGGGCTTATGATCACTATATTCCATCGATCGTGAACCATATAATATCAAGAAGTGAGTATTATACTTCCTATACACCATATCAGCCTGAAATCAGCCAAGGGACTCTTCAGTATATATTTGAGTTTCAGACCTTGATCTGTAACCTTACTGGAATGGATGTTGCAAATGCATCATTGTACGACGGTGGTACAGCAGTGGTTGAAGCGGCGCTTATGGCAGCAGCATACTCTAAGAAGGATGAGATCATAATATCCAAGTCAGTTAAGCCTGATGCTAGAAAGATCCTTCACACATATGCGCATGTTCAAAATTTGAAGGTAATTGAAGCTGATATCAAGGATGGAGTTACTGATATCGACGCATTGGAAGGTTTGATAAATGACAATACAGCTGCAGTTATAGTACAGAGTCCAAACTTCTTTGGTATAATCGAAGATCTGAAGGCACTTGGGGAAGTTGCTCACAAAGGAAAGAAAACTACATTTGTGGCGTCAGTAGATCCAATATCCCTTGGGATTTTAAAGAAGCCCGGAGATCTGGGAGTTGACGTTGTAGTTGGTGAAGGGCAATCATTGGGTATACCTGTAAGCTTTGGTGGACCATACCTTGGATTCATGGCAGTGAAAAATGATTATATTAGAAAGCTCCCAGGCAGGATCGTCGGACAAACTGAGGATCTCGACGGGAAGAGATCCTTCGTTCTTACTTTAACAGCTAGGGAACAGCATATCAGAAGAGAAAAGGCGACATCAAATATCTGCTCCAACCAGGGATTAAACTCTCTGGCTGCTACGATCTATATGGTTACCCTCGGTAAGGAAGGCTTAAGAGATGTAGCTATGCAGTCAACCAAGAAGGCTCATTATGCTTTTGAGCAACTGACGAAGTCGGGAAAATATAAGCCAATGTTCGACAAACCATTCTTCAAGGAGTTTGCAGTGGTTTCAGAAAAGGATCCGATGGATATCAATAAGGCCCTCAGAGCAGAGAATATGATAGGTGGCTATGACCTGGGCAAAGAGTATCCAGAAATGAAGGGCGGTATCCTATATGCGGTCACTGAGAAAAGAACGAAAGAAGAAATTGATAGGCTGACTGGCGTATTGGAGGGGATATAATGAGAAACTACGATAAATTGATATTCGAACTTTCCAAACCAGGAAGAAAAGCTTATATGCTTCCGCCGCTTGATGTGGAGGACAAGGAGCTTGACAGCCTTATTCCAGATGAATTCGTCAGTAAGGAGGAGCTTAAGCTTCCTGAGTTAACCGAGGTTGATGTCATCAGACATTACACTAATTTATCCAATAAGAACTATGGAGTCGACACAGGTTTTTATCCGCTAGGCTCCTGTACCATGAAATATAATCCAAAAATAAACGAGGATACCGCAAGATTTGATGGCTTTGCAAATCTTCACCCCCATCAGTCTGAGGACTGCATACAGGGATCACTTCAAATGCTGTATGAGCTTGAAAAGTATTTGTGTGAGGTAGCAGGAATGGACAGGATGACTCTGCAGCCAGCAGCAGGTGCACATGGCGAGCTTACAGGGATAATGCTTATTAAGGCTTACCATGAGAAAAGAGGAGACCTTGGAAGAAATAAGATCATCGTTCCAGACTCAGCTCATGGAACTAACCCGGCAACAGCAGCTATGGCTGGCTATAAAATAGTTGAGATCAAGTCCACTAAGGATGGATTAGTTGACCTTGACGCACTAAGAGCAGCTGTAGGTGAGGATACTGCAGGCTTGATGCTTACAAATCCAAATACACTTGGTATATTTGACAAAGGTATTCTAGAAATTGCTAAGATAGTCCATGATGCTGGTGGACTGTTATACTACGACGGTGCAAACGCAAATGCAATAATGGGTCATGCAAGACCTGGAGATATGGGCTTTGACGTAGTACACTTCAACCTTCATAAGACCTTCTCCACTCCTCATGGAGGCGGTGGACCTGGATCAGGGCCTGTAGGCGTTAAAAATTCGCTTGTTGAATTTCTTCCTGTTCCTATGGTTGAGAAGGATGGTGAAAGGTACTTCTTCGACTATGACTATCCAAACACCATAGGTAAGGTAAAGGATTTCTACGGACACTTTGGTATTCTTGTAAGAGCCTTCACTTATATCCTGACTTTGGGTGGTGATGGCCTTAAGAAAGCCTCCGAAATGGCTGTTCTTAACGCAAACTATATTATGAGCCAGCTTAAGGATCACTATCATCTGCCTATTGATACTATATACAAACATGAATTTGTTCTTGGCGGCTTAAAGGATACTCTAAGCGAGGTAACTACTTTGGATATTGCTAAGAGATTGCTGGATATGGGATACCATCCACCAACTATCTACTTCCCGCTTATTATCAATCAGGCGCTTATGATAGAGCCTACTGAAACTGAGAGCAAGGAGACTCTGGATGAGTTTATCCAAGCTATGATCACTATAGCAAAGGAAGCAGAAGAAGATCCTGAGATGGTCAAGTCAGCACCTCACAACACAGTTGTAAGAAGACCAAACGAAGTAAAGGCTGCCCGTGATATAATCGTCAAATATGAAGGGTAGGTGTACCGTTTGACAAAAAGAATTGCTATAATCGGTGCCGGGCCGGGAGGCTACGTCGCTGCAATAAAGGCTGCTCAGCTGGAGGCCCAGGTTTACCTGATAGAGAGCAGGGAGATAGGGGGAACTTGTCTCAACAGAGGCTGCATACCAACAAAAACCTATTTCCGTAATGCTCAGATATTGTCAGATCTAAAGAATTCACATGAGTTTGGCATTAAGGTAGACGGCTACAGTCTTGATGGAAGAGCATTGCTGGAAAGAAAAAACAGAGTAGTAAACGACCTGGTCAGCGGGATTGAAAAGCTGATCGGGTCTTACCCAAATATTGAGTTGATACAGGGTAAGGCATCCTTTAAGGATAAAAACACCATTAACGTTCAGCTTAATGGTGGCGGTGAAACGGAAGTAGAGGCTGACAGTGTAATTATTGCCACAGGCTCATATCCCCAGATGACCGAGACTAAAGGTATAGACCTTCCAGGCGTTATAACTTCTGATGATCTTCTTGAACTGGACCATATACCTGAAACACTTATAGTTGTAGGCGGTGGAGTAATAGGGCTTGAATTTGCAAGCATTTACAAGGAGTTGGGTTCTCATGTAATACTTCTGGCTTCAAGGATATTGAAGGATGGAGATAAGGAGATAGCCAAGAGACTGACTCCTATGTTGAAAAAGCAGGGAATCGAAACGTATGTTGACATCAGGGCAAAGGAGATCACCAAAGAGGGTGATCGTTTGAAGGTGGTAGCGCGCTACAAGGAAAAGGACGAGGAAATTGAAGTAATTGGTGATTATGTGCTGATAGCATCTGGAAGAGCACCATTGGTTGAAGGACTAAACCTTGAGGGAGTCGGAATTGAATTCTCAGGACGAGGTATTAAAGTCAACGACAGCTATGAGACTACTGTACCAGGGATATACGCTATTGGTGACGTAAATTCTAAAGGGATCCAGCTGGCTCATGTTGCATCATCACAGGGTGAGTATGTTGTGGAAACCATTATGGGTCACAAGCCTGATATAAACCACGAACATTGGCCTGCATGCGTATTCACAATGACTGAGGTTGCTCAGGTTGGATTCACAGAGGAACAGTTGAAGGAAAAGGGAATTGACTACAGATCGAGCAAGTTCATGTTCTCTGCCAATGGGAAAGCTCTTTCCTTAGGGGAGACAGACGGTATAATCAAAATACTGGCATCCAATGACGATAACAGGATATTGGGGGTACACATTATTGGACCTCATGCCAATGACCTGATACACGAGGGTGCACTGGCGATATCTAACAACATGGATGTATCTGCGATCAAGCGTACCATCCACGCACATCCCACCCTGTCAGAGGCCTTTTTTGAGGCAGCATTGGGTTTGGATGAGGCTGCTGTCCATATAGCGCCGAAGAAGAAAAGAAGAGGTTGATTGAGAAGCAGCGGGCTTGCCCGTTGCTTCTTTTAGAAAGAGGGAATTATTGAAAAATGAATCATCTCAAAAAGATATTGATCATCTCCAGTTTCATTATACTACTCTATTTGGGTTTCCTTGCAGGATGGGATAATAAGGGTATACTCTTTGATGAAAAGCTCCTGCTGTGGATCAGTGAAAATCAAAGCCCCGGAATGCTGGAATCTATGAAGATAATTTCCTTCCTGGGCTCGGAACTGTTTCTTTTTCCAGCTGTCGGCCTTGCAATTGTGTATATGGTGATTAGGAAGCACAATTATTCTGCTTGTATGCTTTTATTTGCATCATTAGGGAGCTGGTTGACAAATCATGCTCTCAAACAGATATTCCAAAGGGCCAGACCGGAGGAGTTCTTTAAAGTCCAACAAGGAGGCTTAAGCTATCCTAGCGGTCATTCCATGGTATCAATGTCCATGTTTCTGACAATTGCATTACTTATATCAAGGAAGCACGAGGGCAAAATCGATCCGAGACTTCCATATGCAGCAGCTATCCTGTATATTGGCTTAATGGGATTTAGCAGACTTTCTCTGGGAGTCCACTGGCCAACAGATATTCTGGGAGGATATGCAGGTGGGTATTTATACTACCTGGCATCCACCAGATTGATCGATCATCTGTCCAACAAGAAAAGGAGCAAGGCTCTTAGTTAACCTAAGATCGCCTTGCTCCTTTCATCCATGAACTGATTGCTGTAAAGGCTGTAGTAATATCCTCTCGCCTTTATAAGCTCTCTGTGTGTTCCATCCTCTATAACTCTTCCATCCCTAATAACAAGTATTCTATTTGCGTTTCTAATTGTAGACAGCCGATGGGCTATAACAAAACTTGTTCTGCCCTCGAGTACCCTTGAGATCGCATCCTGAATTATTTTTTCCGTTTCAGTATCGATCGATGATGTAGCTTCATCGAGGACGAATAGCTGAGGATTTCTGACTATTGCTCTGGCAAAGGATACAAGCTGCTTTTGCCCTGTTGAGAGTAGATTCCCGCCTTCACCTACCTGTGTATCATAACCATCCTTCATCTCAGAAATAAAGCTGTGGGCATTGACAAGCCTGCAAGCCTCCTCTATCTCCTCATCAGTTGCATCAAGCTTGCCATATCTTACGTTATCTCTTATTGTACCGCTGAAAAGATGTGGTGCTTGAAGGACGTAACCAAGGTTGTCGTGGATCCAGTTGAGGGGCATTTCCTTGTAATCATAGCCATCTATTAGGATCTCACCTTCAACAGGCTCGTAGAACCTGCAGAATAGATTAACTATAGTTGACTTCCCTGACCCGGTTTCACCAACAAGAGCAATCGTTTGGCCTGGGTCTACAGAAAGGTTAAAATCTGTCAGGACAGGCTCATCAGGATTATAATGAAAGCTCACATTTTTAAATTCCACCTTACCCTTTATACCTGGCCAAAGCTCTTTCTTCTGGTTGAATATATCTCCATATTTTCTAATTACTTCTTCACTGTCCTTGATGGCAGGCTCCTCACGGAGTAAAGAGAATACTCTTTCTGCAGACGCCTGAGCACCTTGTATTTCTGCGAAAATTGCCGCCATCTGCCTGACAGGTTCGAAGAACTGAGAGGTATATGATATAAAGGCAACCAAAGTACCATAGGTTATAGCGCCTGTGAGAATATACCCTCCTCCAAAGCTTAAGGCAAGGGCAGTACCAACGCTGCCAAGCCCAATGACAAGAGGAAGATAAACTGATGACAGGACAGCAGCTTTTATTGAGCTGTTTCTGAGAGAAGAAGTCAAGCCAGAGAATTCCTTAAGGTTCAATATCTCCCTAACTAGAGTTTTCGTTGTTTTAGCTCCCTGTATATCTTCGTTGTAAGCACCGGTTATCTGTGAATTTATCTTTCTAACCTCTCTTTGGGCGACTAATATCTTTCTCTGAAAGTAGACGCTGATAACCGCGAGTATTGGAATAACTGACAATGTTATGGCTGCAAGCCTGGCATCGAGTATAAACATGTATATTGTTACTCCTGTCATCATTGTCATGCCCCAGGCCAGATCGACCAATCCCCAGCTTATAGTCTCGCTCAGTCTGTTAATGTCGGAGGTCATTCTTGCCATCAGCCACCCAACGGCCTTATCGTCATAATAGGAAAGTGAAAGCTCCTGAAGCCTTACAAATCCTATCCTTCTTATATCATGAGCCATTGAGGTTTCAAGTCTGCCTGCGAGTTTTATGAAGACAAAGATTATTCCGCATAGTAGTGCAACAGCAAAAATATAAATAACTATAAAGCTCCCAAGTCCATCAAGAGAGTTTTTTTCTATAAAATTATCAACCGCATATTTTGATAATAGCGGAAAGGTACTGTCCATAGCGCCTAAGGCAGCCATAATCCCAGTGAGTTTGAGAAATTCCTTTTTATAGGGTTTTAGATAGGTAAAGAAATCCCTCCATATCCTAAGCTCTACCTTCGGAGCTTTGTTTTTTACTTCATCCATAGAAACACCTCCTAAACTGCTTCCATATCCTCATCAATTGAGGATTGGATCTCATATACTCTTTTATATAGTCCCTCGGTATTGATTAGCTCCTCATGAGTACCCTTCTGGACTATTTTGCCTTTGTCCATGACTAAAATAATATCTGCTTCAGATACTGTAGAAATTCTATGAGATATTATTATTGTCGTAGATTTGTTACTTCTGGCTAAAAGAGCTCTTCTTATTTGTACATCTGTTTCAGCATCAACAGCAGATAGCGAATCGTCAAAAACCACGATCGGAGTTTCGCTGATTATTGTCCTTGCTATCGACATCCGTTGCTTTTGTCCACCTGAAAGCGAGACCCCTCTTTCCCCGACAAGAGTATCGTACTTCTTATCAAATGATTGAATATCATTGTGGATAGATGCAGTCTTTGCAGCTACGAAAACAGTCTTATCCTCCTTTGTAGGATCTGTTAGTCTAATATTTTCCTTGATAGTCTTTGCGTATAGGAAAGGTTCCTGAAGAACCAATCCGACGTTTTTTCTTACCCACTGTCTGTCGATCGACTTAAGCTCCATTCCATCAATTTTAATTGAGCCGTCATCATAATCGTATAATCTTGGCAGTAAATGTACTAATGAACTCTTTCCTGATCCGGTTGAACCGATTATGGCCAGGGTCTGACCCTTCTCAACAGAAAAGCTTATATTATCAAGAACCTTCCTATCTTCCTCGTAGCTGAAGCTTACATTTCTGAACTCAATATTTCCCTGGATGTCGGGCTCCTCTCCGTTCTCGACGAGTATTTCAACTGGAGCAGCTAGGATCTCGTCTATCCTCTTGATGGAAACGGTAGCCTTTCCCATATCAGTGAGAGTCCTTCCAAGCTGTCTGACAGGCCAAACCATCATATTGACATAGCTTATAAAAGAAATCAGCACACCCAGCGTCAGACTTCCCTGTACAACCATCCAGGTGCCGACCACTATTGTCAGTCCAACCTGAAGCATACTTATTAAATCAGAGACTGACCAGTACATTGCTAGGTTCATAATAAGCTTATTTACCAGAACTCTGTACTCGCTGTTTCTTACATCGAATTTTCCAAGCTCGTATGCTTCCCTGGCAAAAGCCTTAACTACCCTAATTCCTGTAAGGTTCTCCTGTAAGGTTGTCGTCAGCTTCGCCTCTGACTCATCAGCTTCTTTGAAATCCCTTTGGACTCTTCGGAAAAAAATCAGGGCAAATGTAAAAGTAAATGGAAGAAGAGCTACTGAAACAAGAGCCATGACAATATTGAGTCTAAGCATTATTTGCAGTATAAACAACAGCATGAATAATGACCCTGCGACTTCAATCAGTTGTACCGACAGAAATCTTTTGATCGTTTCCACATCAGAGGTACACCTTTGAATCAAATCTCCTGTGTCAGCCTTAACATGATAGCTGTAGGGCAGCTTCTGTATGTGATCATAAAGTGAATTCCTGATCTTCATAGAGATGTCCTCAGCGCTTTTAACTGATAAGTAACCCTTTAGGTATAGAAAAATTCCTCTTAATACAGTGTTAAGAACTATTATTGCTCCAATTATCCACAGACTGCTTCTTAATACTTCTCTTCCTCCGAGCAATTGCAGAACACCTCCTGCTATTGCAGATGAAGCAGGCTTGTCACCAATTACAGAATCGACGGCAGTTCCAATTATTAGCGGACCCAGAGTATTGAACAGCTGAGATATTACCACAGCCAGCACACCCAGCAGGTATAGCCCGGCATAGCCCCTGGTAAAGGGCAGTATTTTTTTCACATCCTTCATAATAAAACCTCCCAATATAAAAATGCCATAGGTCATCGGCCTATGGCATATCATTTGCTTTAGCATAGTAAAGAAAACGAGGATAAAAAAGGCCATAGGCACACACCTATGGCTAAAGTACTAATTTACCTGATACCAGAGCATAGGTCGTGACCAAAAACTATGATTATTTTATTAGTGCCGCTTTCATTTATTCTGATTATCATCTTCACGACCTCCTTTCTTTTATCTCAAATTTTATTCTATACTAAAATGAGTAAATGTCAACATTTATTTTTTTGTGATATTCTAAGAACAGAATATCGTCGGCTTAAGGAGTATATTTATTGCTGTAGTATTGCCTCCAAAGCTTTAAGATCAATGATCTTGAACCTATTCTTATAGAAATCTATCAGCCCCTCCTCCTTCATCCTTATAAGCTCCCTAGAGAGTGAAGGCCTCGGGATATTTATCAGCTCTGCCATTTTTTTTCTGCTATAGGGGAGAGCAATATATCTGGACTTCTGGCGGCTGTACTCCAGAAGTAAAATGTTTACTATTTTTTTCCTGGCAGTATCCAGTGACAGATCTGTTATCCTGTCGTTGAGCATATGGATCCTTTTAGAGAGAACTCCGGCAAAGTTCTCCAGAACATTTCCATTTTTTGTAAGCATTGAAGTAAGCTCATCCCTGGGTATCATGAGGATACTGCTTTCAGTGGTGGATAATACCGTAGCAGGGTACTCCTTCTTGTGAGAGAAAACCAAGGATTCTGCGAAAACGTCTCCAGCACTGAAATGATTGATCGTTACAACCTTTCCTGAAGAGAATGGTTTGTGGATCTCTATTTCGCCTTCGAGTATTATAGAGAGGTGATTACATGGCTCACCCTCCAAAGCAATATAGTCGCCTGCATTATATGTCTTTGTTATGGAGTTCGTTCCATTGATCAGCTCGATAGCTTCTTCAAGTCGAATACCTGTGAATAAAATACATTTTTCCAATGAATCCATAAAATTTTCCACCTCCTTACCGATACTGAATCATTATACCCAAATAACCAATATGTTACAAAGAAAATAAGAGTCAACGCTTAAGTATTGGGTATCATATTCACATAGCTTGAGGTAAAGGGGTAAGAAGATGAATGAGATTTTGCTGATCAACAGAATCGATCATAAGGATTATAGCGGCAAGAAGCAGAGGATATTTTTTCAAATTGGAGGTATGAACCTCCCAAAGGTAGAAGAAAACCTGACCAGCGTACTTAATTTGTCAAGGCTTGTGGAGAAAGAAGATATCATTTTTAAATACAATGGTGTAGAGTTGAATATTTTAACTCAATCAATTCCCATTATTGTCAAGCTGATGACAGAAAGCAATCTTTCGATTTATTCAGTATATGCTATTTACGATCCAAGACCCTGATGTGGGACTAAGGCTGATTATACCTGACCTTAATGGGTATATATAGCCTTGAGTGAATAAAACAAATAAAATTATTACAGGAGGATAAAATGAACGAAAAATTACTTACAGCACTAAACGACCAATTTAACTTCGAGATGCTTTCAGGTTATTATTATCTTGCAATGGCAGCATACTGTGAATCAGAAAATATGAGAGGAATGAGCCATTTCCTGGTTGAGCAAGCTAAAGAGGAATATGAGCATGCAATGAAATTCTACGGATTTATCAATGATATGGATGGAAGAGTAACTATGAAGGCTATGACAGAGCCTAAAAACGACTACGGATCATTCCTGGAGGTTTTTGAGGCTGCGCTGGAGCACGAAAAGCTGGTAACATCCAGGATCTATAACCTGTTGGATATTGCAGCCGAAGAGAAATGCTATCCTGCAGTACAGTTCCTTCAGTGGTTTGTAGAAGAGCAGGTAGAGGAAGAGAACAACATGAAGGACATCATTTTCAAACTTAAGGGAGTTCAACATCATTTCCATGGTTTGATGATGATAGACAAAGAGCTTGGAGCAAGATAAGTTAAAAATAATGGGCAGCCCTTTGGGTTGCCTTTTTATTTTTTTGAAAGCTATTGACTTATATATTCTAATATTCTAATATTGTGATATGAGAATATTTAACAATATCCAACGATTGGAGGTTGAGGATGAAATACGATCTTAGCAAGCTGGAGGAAAAGGCGGCATTGCTTAAGCTTATGTCACATCCTGTAAGACTTTGCATTCTTAGGGGATTAGTAAGAGAGGGAGCAAACAATGTAACCTATATGCAAGGGTGCCTTGACATCCCTCAATCTACTATATCTCAGCATCTTTCCAAGCTGAGGCTTGGTGGTTTGGTCAAGGATGAAAGAAGAGGAACAGAGGTTTATTATTCAGTTTCAAGCTTGGAAGCAGAATCGATTATTAACCAGTTATTTTTAGAGGAGGAATCCAATTGTCAAGAAAGGTAGTAATAGTAGGTGGTGTGGCTGGAGGTGCAACTGCACTTGCCAGATTGAGAAGGCTTGACGAGACTGCAGAAATAGTATTATTTGAAAGAGGAGAATATATCTCCTTTGCAAACTGTGGTCTTCCATATTATATTGGTGGGGCTATCGAGGAGCGAGATGCTCTTCTTGTTAGTACACCGGAAACCATAATGAGTAAATATAACGTAGATGTTAGAAATCTTTCAGAGGTCACGCAGATCAACAGGGAAGAGAAGACTGTTGACGTGAAGAACATACGAACAGGAGAGCAATATAAAGAAAGCTACGACTATCTGTTGCTTTCAACAGGCTCAAGCCCCATAAAGCCACCTATACCGGGAATTGACTCCCCGAATATTTTCAGCCTATGGAATATACCTGACACAGATGCAATAAAATCCTACCTTCAGGATAATAAACCCAGGAGTGCCGTAGTAGTAGGTGGGGGCTTCATTGGTCTTGAGATGGCTGAAAATCTATACGATCAGGGATTGAAGGTTTCAATTGTTGAGATGCTTGATCAGGTAATGGCGCCAATCGACTTCGAAATGGCTCAAATAGTCCATGAACACTTAAAAGCAAAGGGAGTAGACCTTCATCTAAAGGATGGAGTAAGTAAATTTGAATACAGCAATGGATCGACTACCATCACGCTGCAATCAGGTGCTCAGGTTTCCGGGGACATGATAATCCTATCGATCGGAATAAGACCTAATGGCGAGCTTGCTAAGGCTGCAGGACTTGCACAGAACCAAAGAGGTGGAATAGTGGTAGATAAGTACCTGAAGACCTCTGATGATTCTATCTACGCCATAGGAGACGTAATTGAGGTTGAGGATTATGTAAATAAGGTACAGACTATGGTTCCTCTGGCTGGTCCTGCTAACAAGCAGGGAAGGATAGTTGCGAATAATATCCTGGGAAGCTACAGGGAAGAGTATAAGGGAACTCAGGGAACTAGTATTGCCAAGGTTTTCGACCTTGCGGTTGCAAGCACAGGTGTAAACGAAAAGACTTTGATAAGGATGGGTAAGGAGTATAAAAAGGATTACAACATAGCTTTGATCCACCAGAACTCACACGCCGGTTATTATCCTGGAGCTCTTCCAATGACCATGAAGCTTTTATTCGACATGGAGGGTAAGGTCCTGGGCTCGCAAATAGTTGGGTACGATGGAGTGGACAAGAGGATCGACGTAATTGCAACTGCAATTAGATTTGGTGGTAAGATCGAGCATCTGATCGACCTTGAACTGGCATACGCTCCCCCGTATGGATCTGCAAAGGATCCTGTCAATATGATTGGCTTTGTTGCAGACAACCTGTTAAAGGGAATGACCGAGCAGGTATTGTGGAGAGAACTGGAAACCCTTGATATGGACCAGTATAAGGTACTTGACATTCGCGAGGATATCGAACGTGAGATTGGGACTATAGAAGGCTCGATCCACATTCCTTTGGGTGAGTTGAGAGACAGACTGGGCGAGCTGGACAAAGAAAAGACTTATATAACTCTTTGTGCGGTTGGTTTAAGGGGATATATTGCAGAAAGAGTTCTTAAGGACAAAGGCTTCAAGGCCGTTAACCTTGCTGGAGGCTTTACAACTTATAAAAACATGTACAGACAAAGTGATAAGGCTGCTCCTCAGGAACCAAAGTCATTTTCAGATTCGGGGGTTTCAAATGTGACCGTGGGAAAGCAGTAACCCCGGCAGGGGAGACCGTAAAGCTCAATGCTTGCGGACTCTCCTGTCCGGGGCCTATAATCCAGGTTGCGGACAAAATGAAGACCTTGAATGAGGGAGATGTATTGGAGGTATCTGCTACAGACCCTGGATTTTTAAGTGACATAAGGGCATGGTGCCGAAACACAGACAATACATTTGTATGCGATGAGAAACTGACAAACAAATGGGTCGTACAGATCAAGAAAGGACTTGAAAAAGAGGTATCTTTACAAACTGGACCTACTGTTCAAACATCTAAAGAAAAAACCATGATCGTTTTTAGTGGTGACCTTGATAAAGCTATAGCATCCTTTATAATAGCAAACGGGGCTTCTGCAATGGGGAATAAAGTAACTATGTTTTTCACCTTTTGGGGATTGAATATACTGAGAAAGCATGAACCTGTAAGTGTCAAAAAGGATTTCATGGCTTCAATGTTCAGCAGTATGATGCCAAGAGGAAGTAAAAAACTTGGTTTATCAAAAATGAATATGGCAGGTATGGGGCCACAAATGATCAGAAAGGTCATGAACGATAAAAACATATCATCTCTTGAAGAACTGATTGAAACGGGAATAAAATCAGGAATAAGGATGGTTGCTTGTCAGATGTCTATGGATGTGATGGGTATAACTCAAGAGGAGCTAATCGATGGAGTTGAGATTGGTGGAGTAGCTACAATGCTTGATGCAGCAGATGGTTCAAACATGAATCTATTTATTTAAGATTAGAGAAAGACCAGGTGTATAATCTGGTCTTTTTTGATAATACTGCTATTTTTTGGGTATATACAATTTGGGTTTTACTTCCGATTACGGTATGGACTAGACCTTTGTAATCGGGTATAATAACCATAGTGATCAATTTTGAAATGATTACAGCTATTATCTACCAAACACAAAACTACTTGAGAAAACAAAAGGAGGAATTACTATGAACGCTATGACCCAAGACAATTTAAGATCTGCTTTTGGTGGTGAGAGCCAGGCCCACATGAGATACAGAATATGGGCGGAGAAAGCTGAGAAGGATGGTTTTCCAGCTGTAGCAAGACTTTTCATGGCTACTTCAGATGCGGAGCAGGTCCATGCAACACTACACTTCAAAGCACTTAAGGATATCCATGGTGGTTTCACAGTAGTATCAGGCGGAGAATTCGGACTAGGAACAACCTCCGAAAATCTTGCAGGAGGAATCGCTGGCGAGATGCACGAGGTGACTCAAATGTACCCAGCTTACATATCAGTTGCTGAAATGCAGGGAGAAAAAGCAGCAGTACAAGCTATGAAATTTGCAGTTGCCGCTGAGCAGGTCCATGCTGATTGCTATAAGCTGGCAAAGGCATCAGTAGATGCTGGCAAGGATCTCGAAGCTAAGGCAATTGAGCTTTGTCCTGTATGCGGATACATCTCCCTGACAGGTGAGGAGGACAGCTGTCCAATCTGTAACGCAAAAAAATCAGTCTTTGTTGCATACTAAAACGACAGACGCCATACGGCGTCTGTTTCATTGTTTGAGATAAAGGAAGGATGTTGGGAATGCTTTTTGAGACACTTTTATTGGCGATTATCATTGGATACCTTAGGAAAGGAAGGCTTTCTAACCTCGAAGGTCTACCACTTAAGGGCTGGCCTCTTATTACCGCTGGTATTTTAGTTTATTTCCTTCAGATATCTATTTTAAGGCTTTCAGATGGGAATATTGCCAATATAGTATTCATCAACCTTAAATGGTTTCAGATAGCCTCAATTGCTTCAATAATTGCCGGTCTTTTGATATCTTCAATGGAACCTGGATATGTGCTTTCATCTTTTGGCATACTTCTAAATATGATTGCAGCCTTTATTAATGGAGGTAGGATGCCTGTTTCCCCAACAGCTCTTGAGAAGCTGGGTTTGTTTGAGCAACTGTCAGTGCTTCAGGCAGGAGGTACCTCGGTACATCAGCTTTTAGACGAAACAACCAAACTGTACCTTCTATGTGATGTTATCCCAATACCTGTAATTACACCAAAGGCAGCAAGCCTTGGAGACCTGATTCTATCAATTGGAATTTTTCTAATTATTCATAAATATATGATTTCAGCTAAAGCGTTGCATAGCTGAGAAATAAGAGATAAAATGTATTTGTTGGAGTTGATGATGCTATGAAAAAATTGTCATTCTTAATTGCTGCTATCTTATTATCTGCAGGTATCTTTATAGTAGGCGAAATAGTCAATGCAAAGATAACAGGGATTGCTCCGACCGAAAATGAAAACGTTATCCCGAATATTGATGTTCCTGTTGCTGAAGCTCCGATACCTGAAGAGTCTGCTCCCGTTCTGGAGGATACAATAGTAACAGTGATTGCTGCCGGAGATATAATGTTCCACTATCCTCAGGTAATCAGTGCAAAGGCGGAGAATGGAGGCTACGACTTTTCATCTCCATTTGAATATATAAAGGATCACGTCCAGGGAGCGGACCTTGCAATAGCTAATCTGGAGACTGTTATCGCGGGTGATGGTGAGACCCCAAGGGGCTACCCCAGGTTCAGAAGTCCCAAGGAGGTCCTGGATGGAGTCAAGGATGCGGGATTTGATATGCTCGTGACAGCAAATAACCATTCTGCAGACAGGGGTAAAGACGGGATATTAAAGACTATAGAGGAGCTCGAAAACAGACAGCTGGAATATATAGGAACAAGCAGGGGAGAAAAGCGTGATTATATCATAAAAGAGGTTAATGGAATCAAGATAGGTTTTCTGTCCTATACATTTGGTCTTAACGGCCTGGAAAGTCTGTTGACTTCGGAAGAACTTCAGAATATGGTCAATCTGATCGATGCGGAAAGAATCTCAATGAGCATAGCTGAAGCAAAATCGAATGGAGCAGAGGTCATCATCGTTTATCTCCACTGGGGCCATGAGTACCATAGACAGGCATCGGATGAGCAGCGTTCATTAGCAGCATTTCTTTCAGAGAATGGTGCTGACGTGATCCTTGGGAGCCATCCTCATGTTGTCCAGGAGATGGAATCAATCAGTACTAAAGGTAAGGAAATACCAGTGGTTTATTCCATGGGGAATCTATTATCCAATCAAAGGTATGAGACGATGGGTGTATCATATACAGAGGATGGGCTGTTGGTTTCGATCAGGATCGTTAAGAAGTGGGATACTGGAGAGGTTTCGATAGAGACTTTGATTCCTGTTCCTACCTGGGTAAATAGATGGAGTACAGGCAGCGGCAAATACAATTACAGGATACTTCCTGCAGAGGATGTACTCTCAGGAAAACTTGGGTTGGAGCTTTCTCCTGAAACCACTCGAAGGATCAAAAAATCCCTTGAAGATACAATGGACACCCTCGATGGATCAGAATGATTCTGCTTTATCATGAATTTGAAGGATATATTTATATATACAAATTGAAGCGCTACTAATGTATAATAGAATTGAAGGATCCCAGAGAAAAGGCGTGATTTGATTGCAATACCTGGCCGACATTTTTGCAAACATAAGAATAAGGGATATCGTAGACATCCTGATAGTTGCTGTGGTCATCTACAAGCTATTCACGCTCATCAAGGAGACTCGGGCGGAGCAGTTGATCAAGGGGATCGGGGTATTGCTTGTACTTACCAAGGTAAGTGATTGGCTCCAGCTGTACACGATCAATTGGATACTAAACAATGCAATGACTGTCGGTACATTAGCGATCCTAATTGTATTCCAGCCGGAGCTAAGGAGAGGTCTTGAGTACATAGGCAGAAGCCGGTTCTTCTCAAAATCCTTGATTGAGATCAGGGGAGAAAACATGTCAAAGGTTGTGGATGAAATAGTTGAAGCTACAGCCTCTTTGTCGCGTCAAAAAATTGGAGCCCTTATGGTTTTGGAAAGACAGACAGGCCTTAATGAGGTGGTAGATACGGGAACTAAGATAGGAGGGAACGTCAGCAGCGACCTTCTCATAAATATATTTATTCCCAATACTCCGCTGCACGATGGGGCTGTAATAATAAAAGACGATGTAATAAAGGCGGCTGCATGCTTCCTGCCGCTGACCGACAGCTCGACTGTGAGTAAAGAGCTGGGTACGCGTCATAGAGCAGCTCTTGGTATATCAGAAAGATCAGACAGCTTGTCAATTGTGGTTTCTGAAGAAACAGGTGCAATATCTATTGCTGAAAATGGTACTATCTCTAGATATCTAGATGCTAAGACCCTTAGGCAGATACTGCTTGACATGTATAAGCCGAAGGACAGCAACCAGACATTCATAATGAGATGGAGGCGAAAAGATGAAGAGGAAGAGTGATATCACGGCAAAAATTCTAACTCTCGTCATAGCCATTTTTCTCTGGAGCTATGTCATGAGTGATACCAATCCCATAATAGAGAAACCTGTAAGAAATGTCGCCGTGGCTTATGCAAACACTGCAGCATTGGATAGGCAGGGACTTGTAATAATGGGACCGGAGGAAGTAAAGATAAACGTAAGAGTTAGCGGCCAAAAAGCTGACATGGATAAGTTTCTGACTTCAAATATTTTTGCACAGGTAGATTTGAGCGGTTATAGCGAGGGACAGGTCAAGGTACCGGTCACAGTGGGTATACTAGATCAGACCTCAGGTATATCCATATTAAGTTATGAACCAAAAGAAGTACTGTTTACCTTCGACAGAATAATTACCAAGGAGGTCCCCATATCAATAACTACATCCGGGGAATTGCCTGAAGGCTATGTTCTGGGGGATATTCTTGCAAGACCACAAAGCATACTGCTAAGAGGCCCGCGTACATGGGTCAATGAGGTAGACTCAGCGATTGCTCTTGTTGATATATCAGGTAAAACAGATATTATCAATCTTTCAGTACCAATTAAGGCCGTCACAGATTCCGGAGAAGAGGTAAGAGGAGTCGAAAAAGAACCTGGAATCATTGATATGACCCTGCCGGTATTCAAAACTGCACTGGTGCCTGTACAGCTTACAACTGTAAACGAGTTGCCTGAGGGGTTATCTCTAACAGAGATAAATATTTCACCTGAAGAGGTGATGTTAAAAGGCGATGAGAGTGTAGATTTTCTTGACAGGATAGAGACCATGCCTATAGATGTCAATGGATTGCTTGACAATAGCTCAGTAGAAGTCCAGTTGAATCTTCCAGGTGGCATAACGATGCTGGATCCAAATCAGAAAATAACAGTATCCTACAAGGTAGAGGAGACTGTTCAAGAAACAAGGCAGTTCACATTGGATCAGGTGAGGATATTAAATCTTCCTGAAGGGTTGAGTTTAGGCGAGCTGGATGATGGGGTGGTTTATACAGTAGTGGTTAGGGGATACAGGTCGATTATTGAGGAGATGGATTTTGTTGACGCTTTCAGACCAGCATTAGACCTTAAGAACCTGGAGGCTGGAAGCCATGAGATAGGTTTGAGCTTCTCGTCTATATCTGATGTTAATATTGAATCCGTAGTGCCCAATATTGCAGTTGTAAATCTTATTGAGGAGTAAGGGGGAGAATATGGAGAAAAGATATGTTTTAGCTATAAATCCTGGCTCAACTTCAACAAAGGTATCCTTATTCGAAAGGGATGAAGAATTTAAGACTAAAAAGCTCGATCATCTTGCAAAGGACCTTGAGGGATTTAATTCAGTAGTAAACCAATATGACTACAGACTTGGTATAATAATGGACTGGCTTAGGGAGGAAGGGATAACTCTCGATCAGCTTGAGGCAGTTGTGGGAAGAGGTGGACTTCTTAAGCCGATGCCCAGTGGGACATATAAAGTGACAGATGCAATGGTCGAGGACCTGAAAATTGGGGTACAGGGACAGCATGCCTCGAATCTGGGAGGTCTTCTTGCCAAGGGAATAGCAGACAGGATAGGCGTACCGTCATTTATTGCAGATCCGGTTGCAGTTGATGAATTCGAAGATGTGGCTAGATTATCAGGATTAAAGGAGCTTCCGAGAAAAAGTCTTGTACATGCACTGAATATCAAAGCTGTTTGCCACAGGTATTCCAGGGAGCATAATATTGCTGTAGATGAGTTGAACCTTATAGTTGCACATATGGGTGGGGGAATATCTGTATCTCCAATAAAGAAAGGCAAAATTGTGGATGCCAATAATGCTAATAATATGGGTCCATTTTCTCCTGAAAGATCAGGCGGACTTCCAGTTTGGGATATAGTCGAGATGTGCTTTTCCGGTGAATATACCGAAGGGCAGATAAAGAAGATGCTCGTAGGAAAGGGAGGCTTGGTTTCCTACCTTGGTACATTCGATGGCAGAGAGGTTGTCAAAAGAATAGAAGATGGAGATGAATATGCCAAGCTAATATATGATGCGATGGCATATCAAATAGGCAAAGAGATCGGAGCCTGCGGTCCTGTGCTGAAGGGCAAGGCGACAGGAATAATCCTTACTGGAGGCCTTGCATACTCGTCTTATCTGGTGGACAAGATAACTGAGATGATATCTTTCCTGGCACCTGTGACTATTTATCCCGGGGAGGATGAAATGATCGCTCTAAACCAGGGTGCAAGACGTGTCCTGGACGGCGAAGAAGGATTTAAGATCTATGAGGATGAGGTGTTATAATGGCAAAGAATTTTGAAGGACTTTTCAAGCTTGCTCTGGAAAAGGGCCCAAAGAAGGTTGCAGTTGCTGTAGCCCAGGATGAAGACGTTTTAGGAGCGATAAAGGAAGCTTACGAGAAAGGTATAGCCATCCCTATTTTGGTTGGCGATAGAGAAAGCATTGAAAAAATAGCCTCTGACATTGGATTTGATCTGAATGGGATCGAGATTATTGATGAAAAGGACGGAACACTTGCTTCAAGAAAGGCAACTACTCTTGTCAGCAGCGGAGAGGCTCAGGTTCTAATGAAAGGCCTGATCGATACATCCGTTATAATGAAGCAAGTTCTGGATCCTGAAATTGGCCTTAGGACAGGAAATGTCATTAGCCATGTTGCCGTATTCGAAATACCTACGTACCACAAGGTATTTATAGTAACAGATGCAGCGATGATAATTGCTCCTGATCTGGAACAGAAGAAACAGATAATTGAAAACGCAGTACAGCTTGCTCATGCGCTTGATATTACCGAACCTAAGGTTGCGGTACTTGCAGCTAAGGAAAAGGTTAGCGAGAAGATGGAAGCAACTGTCCATGCAAAAGCCTTAGCTGATATGAATAAAGCTGGGGAGATAAAAGGCTGTATCGTCGACGGGCCTCTAGCCCTGGACAATGCAGTAAGCAAGGAATCAGCAAGGATAAAGGGAATTGACAGCGTAGTTGCGGGAGATGCAGATATTCTGCTTGCACCGGATATTGAAGCAGGCAACATACTATATAAATCACTGAGCTTTCTTGGAAATGCAAAGTCAGCCGGTTTGATAGTTGGAACAAGTAAACCGATCGTTTTGACCTCGAGGGCCGACAGTGAGGAAGCAAAGCTAAATTCGATAGTTCTTGCCACCTTGATGGCATAAGGAGAGGTGAATATGAAAAAATATAGGATGTTGATCATCAACCCGGGGAGTACGTCGACAAAGATTGCCGTCTATGATGGTGAGACTATGTTATTCGAGGAAACGTTAAGACACGATGTAGACGTTCTCTCAAAATTTGGGGGTATCATCCAGCAAATGGACTTTAGAAAAGACATTATTCTGGATGCTCTTGGGAGGAATTCGATAGATAAGAAAACGATTTCCGCAGTAGTGGGAAGAGGCGGACTATTGAAGCCTATAGAGGGAGGAACCTATGAGGTAAATGAAGAGATGCTAAAAGACCTTAGAAACTCTGAAAGGGGTTGGCACGCTTCAAACCTTGGAGGACTTATTGCTCACGAGATTGCCAGGGAAATAGGAGGCAGAGCGTTTATAGTAGATCCTGTCGTCGTAGACGAGCTACAGGATGTGGCAAGGATCTCCGGGCTGAAGGGAATCGAGAGAGTGAGTATTTTCCACGCACTTAATCAGAAAGCCGTTGCCAGAAGATATGCCCTGTCGATAGGCAGAAAATACGAAGAACTAAACCTTATAGTAGTCCATCTGGGTGGTGGTATTTCAGTAGGTGCTCATAAGAAGGGCAGAGTAATAGACGTTCCCAACGCCTTAAACGGTGAAGGTCCATTCTCCCCTGAAAGGGCAGGAGGGCTGCCTATTTGGGATCTGGTAGAACTTTGTTTCTCAGGGAAATACACAAAGGATGACCTTAAAAAGATGATAGTCGGTAACGGCGGAATAGTATCATATCTTGGCACCAACGATGCTCGTGAGGTCGTCAAAAAAATCGAGAACGGTGATGAATATGCCAAGCTAGTTTACCAGGCTATGGCTTACCAGGTAGCTAAGGAGGTCGGCGCATCATCTGCTGTTCTTAAGGGTGATGTTGACCAAATAATAATTACAGGTGGAATTGCCTATGATAAAATGTTCGTCGGCTGGCTGGAAGAGATGATAGGCTTTATATCCGGAGTAACAGTATATCCTGGAGAGGATGAGCTCAAAGCTCTTGCAGAGGGAGGCTTGAGAGTCCTTACCGGTGAGGAGGAGCCAAGAGTATATAGTTAGGAGAAACTGATGATTAACGACAAGAGAATAAGAATTGTCATAGGTCACTATGGCAGTGGCAAAACGGAATTTAGCGTAAATTATGCTGTTAAGCTTGCAGAGAGAGGAAGAAAAGTTGGACTCGTGGATCTTGATGTGATCAATCCTTATTTCAGATCAAGGGAAAAAACGGCACTTTTGTCTGGTCTGGGGATAAGGGTGATTGGCAGCAATCTGGAAGGAAATTCTCTGGATATACCTGCAATCTCAGGTGAGGCTGCTACTCCTCTCCAGGATACAAGCTACGATGCGATCCTGGATGTGGGAGGAGATCCTGCAGGTGCAAGGACTTTGGGGAGGTATTTCCCAATTTTGAAGGATGGGGAATATGACATGTTCTTCGTACTAAATGCTAACAGACCGGAAACGCAAACAGTAGAGAAGGCGGTGGAGTACATCGCAAAAATTGAAGCAACTGCAAGGGCGAAGGTGACTGGTATAGTAAATAATACACATATGCTGAAGGCTACTTCTGCAGAGGATGTTATCAGAGGATATGAACTGGCAGTGCAGGTGTCTCGAGCGGCGGGAATACCTTTAAGGTATAATTCCTGTATGGAGAGCCTGACCGAGGGGCTGCCAGATGAAATAATGACCAATGTCTTCCCGATCAAGCTATTTATGCGGGAAGAATGGATGATATAAGAAAAAGGAGGAATAAGATTATGGCAAAGGTCAAAGGCAACGTGACGTTTGAAGAGGACCTGTGCAAGGGCTGCGGTCTTTGTGTGTCTGTATGTCCAGTAAATATTATTTCACTCGATACCGGCAGGATAAACAAAAAAGGGTATTACCCAGCTGCCATAGAAGAGATGGATAAATGTATAGCATGTACCAATTGCGCGACAGTTTGTCCTGATTTGGTCATTACTGTTGAAAGACTGTAAAGGAGGGTTACATATGACTAAGGTTCTCATGAAAGGGAACGAGGCTGTAGGAGCCGCTGCAATAGCTGCAGGCTGCAAGTACTTTTTTGGATATCCAATAACTCCTCAGAGCGAGGTTCCCGAATATTTATCCAGAGAACTCCCCAAAATCGGAGGAGTGTTCGTTCAAGCTGAATCAGAGGTAGCTGCAATAAACATGGTATACGGAGCTTCAGGCTCTGGGGCAAGGGTAATGACATCATCCTCAAGCCCAGGGATAGCTCTTAAACAGGAAGGAATATCCTACCTTGCTGGTGCAGAACTGCCATGTATTATCGTTGACATGGCAAGAGGAGGCCCAGGCTTAGGGTCGATCCAGGCAGCACAAGGCGACTACTTCCTAGCTACTAGAGGCGGAGGAAATGGCGATTACAGACTCATAGTACTAGCACCAGCTAATGTGCAGGAGTTGGTAGATCTTATAATCGATGGTTTTGACCTTGCTGACCTGTACAGAACTCCGGTAATGATTCTTGGCGATGGTATGATAGGCCAGATGATGGAACCTGTAGAGTTTAAAGAAAGACCAAAAATGGACCTTCCTCCTAAGGATTGGGCAACAGTAGGGACTGGTGGGAAGAGAAAGCCAAATATAATCAACTCGCTTTTCCTGGATGCTGAGCTTCTCGAAAAGCACAACCATAATCTTCAAGCTAAATTTGCCAGGATCAGAGAAAACGAGAAAAGAGTAGAAACATATAATATAGAGGATGCAGATCTTGTAATAAGCGCTTATGGAACCACCTCAAGAATCGCAAAAACTGCAATAAGCAAGCTGGAGAAGGAAGGCTACAAGATAGGTATGATAAGACCGATCAGCCTTTATCCTTTCCCAAATGAAGCTTATGAGAACATAAACCCAGCATGTAAGGGAGTTCTTACTGTTGAGATGAGTGCTGGTGGACAGATGATCGACGATGTAAGGCTATCACTTAACGGATCCATGCCAACCTATTATTATGGACGATCAGGTGGAATGGTACCAACTCCAGAGGAAATAGCCAATAAGGTTAAGGAAATTCTTGGAGGTGACAAATAATGGCTGTCATATTTGAAAAAACTAAAGGATTGACTGACAAGACCTTCCACTATTGTCCCGGCTGTACTCACGGAGTAATTCACAGATTAGTAGCTGAAGCACTGGTTGAACTGGGAGTTCTTGATAATGCCATCGGAGTTGCACCCGTAGGCTGCTCGGTTTTAGCTTATGACTACTTTAACTGCGATATGCATGAGGCTGCTCATGGACGTGCTCCGGCTGTGGCGACTGGAATTAAGAGAGTTCACCCAAACAATTTCGTATTCACCTACCAGGGAGATGGTGACTTGGCTGCTATAGGAACCGCAGAGATTGTTCATGCTGCTCACAGAGGGGAAAAGATTTCAACGATATTCGTCAATAATGCTATCTACGGAATGACTGGCGGACAAATGGCACCCACTACTCTTGTAGGACAAAAAGCAACTACGGCACCCTATGGAAGAGATGAGGCTACTGCAGGTAGGCCAATCAGAATGAGTGAGCTTTTAGCAACTATAGATGGAGCAGCTTTTGTTGAAAGAGTAGCAGTCAATACTCCGGCTAATATAAGAAAGGCTAAAAAAGCAATCCTCGAGTGCTTCAAGATCCAGCTTGAAGGCAAGGGCTTTGGAATAGTGGAGGTTCTTTCCACGTGTCCTACAAACTGGGGACTGACTCCTGTTGAGTCGATGAAATGGCTTGCTGACAACATGATACCTTATTATCCGCTTGGGAACTTTAAAAAGCCAGAGGAGGTTAAATAGATATGGATGAGAGATTGATTATCGCCGGCTTTGGAGGACAGGGTGTAATGGCGATGGGCCAACTTTTAACATACTCAGGGATGATCGAAAATAAAAATGTATCGTGGCTTCCATCCTACGGACCTGAAATGAGGGGAGGAACAGCCAACTGCAATGTTACTATATCTACTGACCCAGTGGGCTCACCTGTTGTAGTTGAGGCTACGACTGCAATAGTGCTCAATCTTCCTTCCTTAGACAAGTTTGAGGATAGTGTTGAGCCAGGTGGGAAACTATTCATAAATTCTTCTCTTATTACTAGAAAATCAAAAAGAGAAGATGTTGATGTTTATTATGTACCTGCAAATGATATCGCAAATGAACTTGGGAATCCTAGGATAGCTAACATGGTAATGCTTGGAGCATACCTGGAAGTAACGAAGGCAGTTGGATCTGGATCCATAGAAAAAGCCTTTGGAAAAGTATTTGGGGAGTCAAAAGCTCACCTGCTTCCTATCAATAAAGAAGCTCTTGAAAGAGGAGCCAAGGCTGTCAGAGAAACTGCAAACGTATAAAATAAGACGCTGGACAATTAGTCCAGCGTCAAGCTTTTTGTTAACTCCTCCATCAGTTCCTTTACAGTTGTAAGCTTATCGATCAGATAACCTCTTTTTCCGATGAAAACCAGCCCGTTGTCCACATCTCCTGTTACAGATCTTATAAGCGCACTTGTTATGCAGTACTGGGTTGTTGCCGGGTTGCAGGGTGTAAGGCAGTTATAGCACTTGGTTACCTTCTCTCTTTCAATGGATACCCTCTTGATGAAATCGTTTAGGATCGCCTGACCGGGCATTCCGACCGGGCTTTTGACATAGCCAATATCATCCTTTTTGATCTGGATATAAGCTTCCTTAAAATTTATGTGTGCATCACATTCTTCTGTTGCTACGAAACGGCTGCCCAGTTGGACAGCATCTGCTCCAGTTTCAAGAAGCTCTTTTATCTCCTCGCTGTAGTAGATACCACCTGCAGCGGCAATTGGGATTTTCTTATTGTAGGCTTCTTCATAAGGCTTTATAGCTTCCCGGACCTCCTTAACTAAATCACGGATATCAGGAAGATTTCCGCTTTTCAGAACCTCCTCAGAAAATCCCAGGTGACCTCCAGCCATTGGACCCTCTACCACGATAAGATCCGGTAAATAGTTGTGCCTCTTAGTCCATAACTTGGTAATTACTGCAGCCGCCTTACCGGAGGATGCGATTGGTGCGATTTTTGTATCGCTGCCCTTCACAAGCTCAGGAAGTTCACTGGGTAAACCGGCTCCAGAAATTATCAAGTCAATGCCTTCCTCAACTGCTGCTTTGACCATTTCCCTATAGTTTTCGATTGCAACCATAAGATTAACTGCAAGAATACCATTAGGACTCTTCTCACGCGCAATTTGAATTTCCTTCCTTAACCCTCTTATGTTTGCCTCGTTGGTATTGGTCATGAAATCAGGCTCTCTGAAGCCAATCTGGACTCCTGATATTGTTCCTATTCCGCCTTGATTGGCGACTGCAGATGCTAGTCCCGATAGAGAAACTCCAACTCCCATACCACCCTGGATTATCGGTACTCTGGCAAGCTTGTTGCCAATTATTAATTTATCCATCGTCGATCCCTCCATCAGTTTTCGATTGCAAACATGAACTCTCCCTCTGCAGCAAGTTCTCCGCCTACGAAAGCCCTGCCCTCTCCAATTCCTATTCCGCCTCGAACTCTCGTAATCTCTACCTCGATTATTAAGCTATCACCAGGTACTACCTTTCTTTTGAACCTAAACTTGTTGATTCCCGCAAAATAGGCAGTTTTACCTTTGAATTGCTCTTGGGACAAAAGAATCACCGCACCCGCTTGTGCCATGGTCTCGATTATGATGACACCAGGCATGACAGGATTATTTGGGAAATGTCCTGTAAAGTAGTTTTCATTCACTGTTACATTTTTATAACCTGTACCCTTAAGACCATCTTCGCTGACCTCAACCTTGTCAATAAAGAGAAATGGGTACCTGTGTGGGATGATTTCCATTATATCCTTGATCCCGTATTCCTTCATTATATAACCTCCTGCTTTAGGTCATTTGGCCAGAAAAATATTGCCAAAGCCTTCGATATGCTTTATACTATCCTTATGTTTGCACTCACCTAAACTCAATGATAATTTAAATTGATGTTTTTTGCAAACTATTAATTAATGGAGGTGTTGTCTTTATAAAAGACGATACGGTCAATCAGGAGGTGGACAATTGAAAAGAATATCGGTTGGAATAACCGGTCTTGGAAGCTATGTACCGGATAGGGTCGTAACTAACGATGACATTTCAAAGCTTGTGGATACAAGTGATGATTGGATAGTAACCCGAACTGGTATCAGGGAGAGAAGAGTAGCAGACGAGAATGTTGCGACATCTGATCTTGCGGTTAAATCGGCAGAGCTTGCTTTAAAGGATGCAGGAATAGATGCTGATGAATTGGATCTTATCATCGTAGCTACCGCAACGCCTGATCATGCCTTTCCATCGACAGCTGCACTTGTGCAAAAAAGCATTGGAGCATCAAAGGCAGCAGCATTCGACCTAAGTGTGGGCTGTTCAGGATTTATCTACGGCATGGTAACCGGAGCAAACTTTATTACTTCGGGGATGTATAAGAAGGTTTTGGTTATTGGTGCTGAAACACTCTCAAAAATAGTGGACTGGACTGACAGAAATACTTGTGTATTGTTTGGAGACGGTGCAGGAGCGTGTGTATTGGAATCATGTGACGAAAGTTTTGGAATTTTAGCTTCAGAGCTTGGGTCAGATGGTCTCAACGGAGACGTTTTAATATTGCCTGCAGGCGGCTCAAGATATCCGGCAACTGCAGATACAGTTGAAAAAAAGCTTCACACTATAAAAATGGATGGGAAAGAGGTCTTCAAATTTGCTGTAAGGGTTATGGAAAAATCGTCTATGAGAGTTCTGGAAGAGGCAGGGCTCACTCAGGACCAGCTTGATTTCCTGATACCCCACCAGGCAAACATGAGGATAATTGATGCAGCTATGAAAAAGCTGCAGTTGGGTAGAGAAAAAACACATATAAATCTCGATAAGTACGGCAACATGTCCGCTGCTTCAGTTCCTGTTGCCCTGGATGAGGCTTTCAGGGAAGGGAAGATCAAAGAAGGGGATGTTTTGCTTCTGATCGCATTCGGTGCAGGATTGTCCTGGGCCTCTATTGTCATGCGCTGGAACAGGAGGGACAGAGATGTTTAGAACAAGAGTAACCGAGCTATTAGGTATCCGATACCCAATAATACAGGGCGGTATGGCATGGGTTGCCACTCATGATTTAGCAGCAGCAGTATCTGAAGCCGGAGGTCTTGGAATAATTGCAGCAGGTAATGCCCCTGGAGATTTTGTAAGAAATGAAATAAGGGCTCTTAAGAGTAAGACTGATAAGCCCTTTGGTGTAAATATTATGCTTCTTTCACCCTTTGTTGAAGAGGTTGTGGAGATAGTTTGTCAGGAGGGAGTTCCTGTGGTTACCACTGGAGCAGGAAATCCAGGGAAATACCTTGACCGATTCAGAGAAAAAGGTATCAAGGTCATTCCGGTAGTACCTTCTGTTGCCTTGGCTAAGAGACTTCAAAAACAAGGTGTAGATGCTTTGATAGTTGAGGGAACCGAGGCTGGAGGTCATATAGGAGAGCTGACTACTATGGCTCTTGTTCCACAGGTATGTGATGCGGTTGATCTTCCGGTAATTGCAGCAGGTGGGATCGCAGACGGAAGAGGTTTTATTGCTGCCCTGGCTCTCGGAGCCGAGGGAGTCCAGGTTGGGACAAGGTTTGTATGCTCAACTGAAGCAAAGGTCCACTCCAGCTACAAGGATGCCCTGATAAATGCCAAGGACAGAGATGCAATAGTCACTGGAAGAACGACCGGTCACCCTGTAAGGGTTATAAGGAATCAGTTCACCCGTGAGTTTTTGGAGATGGAAAAGAATGGAGCGGCAATTGAAGAGCTTGAAGCCGCCGGTGCAGGTAAATTAAGACTTGCGGTCGTAGATGGAGACATTGATAATGGCTCAGTCATGTCAGGGCAGATTGCAGGAATGATAAAGGACATAAAAAGCTGCAAAGACATAATTGAGGGAATGGTTCAGGAAGCTTTGACTTCCCATGAAAGAATCAAGCAATTATCAGGAGGTGGTCTTGATGGCTAAAACAGCATTTTTGTTCCCAGGACAGGGAGCTCAGCATATAGGCATGGGAAGGGACTTTTTTGAACAGATAAGAGAGTCCAAGGAGGTGTTCAAGGAGGCAGACGAAGCCCTTCAAATGGACCTGTCAGGCTTGATATTCGAGGGATCTGAGGAGGAACTCAAGAAGACTGAGAACACACAACCAGCAATCCTGACTGCCAGCATTGCGATGCTCAAGGCTCTTGAAAAAGAGGGTATAGACTGTGATTACACAGCTGGTTTGAGTCTTGGTGAATACAGCTCGCTGGTAATGAGCAAAGCATTGAGATTTTCAGATGCACTTAAAATAGTCAGAGAGAGAGGAAAGTTCATGCAGGAGGCCGTTCCAAACGGAATAGGCGGTATGGCTGCTTTGCTGGGGATGGACAGAGAGCTGTTGCCGCAAGTCCTTGAGGCATCTAAGGATTTTGGTATAGTAGAGGTTGCAAACTACAACAGTCCGGACCAAATCGTCATATCCGGGGAAAAGAACGGTTTAGCGATAGCGTGTGCCAAGGCTATGGAACTTGGTGCAAAAAAAGCTGTGGAGCTTCCTGTAAGTGCACCATTCCACACCTCGATGTTAACTCCTGCGGGAGTTAGGCTCGAAGGGGAGCTGAGGAAGATATCCCTTGGAGAACTTGAAAAAAAGGTAGTCTCAAACGTTGACGGAAAAGTAATAGGCTGCAGGGAAGAGCTTGTAGGCAAGCTTGTAGACCAGGTCTCAAGCTCAGTAATGTGGCAGCAGTCAATTGAGTATATGCTTAATGAGGGAGTTGATACCTTCATCGAGATTGGGCCTGGAAAGTCACTTTCCGGCTTTGCTAAGAGAATAAGCAAGGCAATGGGTAAGGATGTCAGGATACTTAACGTATCCTCTGTAGAAAGCTTCAAAGAAACTGTCGAGAAGCTTACAAAGGGGGCTTAGTTTATGAAGGGCAAAACAGCGCTTGTAACAGGCGGCAGCAGAGGGATAGGAAGAGAGATTGCCTTAGGGCTTGCAACCAGGGGATGCAATGTAGCAATAACCTATATCAGCAGTGAAGAGGTTGCTCAAAAAGTAGTTGATGAGCTCACGGAGCTAGGAGTTAAGGCCGTTGCCGTCAAGGCTGATACCGGCAATCAGGAGCAGGTCGAGACAATGGTGAAGCAGGTCGAGGAAAGCCTTGGGAGGATAGAGATCCTTGTCAATAACGCAGGGATAACAAGGGATAATCTTCTCATAAGAATGAATGAGGATGACTGGGATCAGGTAATGCAGACCAACCTTAAGGGAGCATTCCTTACTACAAAGGCAGTTGTCAGAGGAATGATGAAGAACAGATATGGAAAGATCATCAACATATCATCTGTTGTAGGAGTCATGGGTAATGCAGGGCAGGCAAATTATTCTGCCTCAAAGGCTGGACTTATAGGTCTTACAAAGTCAACAGCAAAGGAATTAGCCTCCAGAGGAATAAGAGTGAATGCAATTGCTCCGGGCTTTATAAAAACAGATATGACTGATGCGCTCAAGGAAGATGTAATCCAAGAGATGCTTAAATCCATACCGCTTGGCTACCTTGCTGAGCCAAAGGAAATAAGTAATTTGGTGAATTTCCTTGCAAGTGAGGACTCAGATTACATCACTGGGCAGGTAATTCAAATAGATGGCGGAATGCACATATAATTAAAGGAGGAATATGAAAATGGTATTTGAAAAGGTAAAAAAGATAATTGAAGAGCAGCTTGACGTAGAGGCAGAAGGAATAACAATGGAGACATCCATGATGAAGGATCTTGAGGCAGATTCATTAGACGCTGTCGAAATAATGATGGCTCTTGAGGATGAATTTGGAATAGAGATTCCTGATGAGGATGCAGAAGGATTTAAGAATATCGGAGACATTGTAAAATACGTAGAAGCAAAACTAGCCTAATTCAAAGAGGTGGATATATGAAAAGAGTTGTACTGACAGGCTTTGGAGCAGTAACGCCTCTCGGGATCGGAAAGGATGTATTTTGGGATGCTCTGCTGGAAGGAAAATCAGGAGTAGGGTATATCACTAGATTTGATGCATCTGAGCACGATACAAAAATTGCAGCTGAGGTAAAGGACTTTGACCCCACTGCATTCATGGAGAAAAAGGAAGCGAAGAGGATGGATCTGTTCGCTCAGTATGCAGTTGCAGGTACTAAAATGGCTCTGGATGATGCAGGGATCGACTTATCGAAGATCAATACTGAAAGAGCTGGAGCAATAATAGGTTCCGGGATTGGTGGGATAACCACTCTGGAAGCAGAAAAGGAAAAGCTGGATGAGAAAGGTCCTGGAAGGATAAGTCCGCTTTTTATACCAATGATGATTGCAAATATGGCCGCCGGCCAGGTATCCATGACTTTCGGCTTGAAGGGTTCATCTATGACGATTACCACGGCTTGTGCATCTGCAACCCATGCCATAGGTGAAGCCTTTAGGATGATCAAGTCCGGATACCTGGACATAGCAGTCTCAGGAGGCACTGAGAGCTCTATTACCCCTCTTTCAATGGCAGGGTTTATATCTATGAAGGCTCTTTCAACCAGGAATGAAGAACCAGCGAAGGCCAGCAGACCCTTCGATAGAAACAGAGATGGATTTGTAATGGGAGAAGGCTCAGGTATCGTTATACTGGAGGAGCTGGAGCATGCATTGAAAAGAGGAGCCAGGATATATGCAGAGGTCGTTGGCTATGGCTCAACCTCAGACGCATTCCATATTACTCAGCCCGATCCTGAAGCAACGGGAGCCATGAGAGCTATGGCACTAGCCTTGGAGGAGGGAGCAGCAAGCTCATGTGACATCGATTATATCAATGCGCATGGAACCAGCACCTACTTTAACGACAAACTGGAGACTCTGGCGATCAAAAGACTATTTGGAGAGTATGCAAAAAACATAAACATAAGCTCCACCAAATCAATGACAGGACATCTTCTAGGTGCTGCAGGGGGTGTTGAGGCAATTGCTACTGCAATGGCTATTTACACTGGGGTAATTCCACCTACGATCAACTACGAAACTAATGATGAAGAATGCGATTTGGATTATACGCCAAATAATGCAGTCAAGCGCAGCGTTCGCTATGGCTTATCCAATTCACTTGGATTTGGCGGGCATAACGCATCTATACTTCTGAAAAGGTATGAATAACTGATAACTGCCGGCACTAGCCGGCAGTTTTTTCTATATATATACATCGAATTATGCTATACTTTAGGTATAATGCGGAGGATAAAAATGAGGATCACTATACCTGAATATGTAAATCGAATAATAGATGCTTTGAATAGCGCAGGGTATAAGGCATTTCTTGTTGGAGGCTGCGTAAGGGATTCGATCCTGGGGAAGGTGCCTGCTGACTATGACATAGCCACCTCTGCTGATCCGGCTCAAATGGAGATAGTGTTCAGAAACTGGAGGACCTTTGAACCGGGACGTGTATTTGGGACTATATCTGTCGTTCAGGAGGAAGGAATAGTTGAGGTTACTGCCTTTAGAAAGGATATTGGATATTCAGACGGCAGGAGACCTGATAAGGTTGAGTTCACGACCAACTTGAATGAGGATCTTAAGAGAAGGGATTTCACGATCAATGCTATGGCCTACAGCCATTCCACTGGTGTCATAGACCCGTTTGGAGGCAGTAAGGATATAGATATGAGGCTCATCAGATGTGTAGGAGATCCATTGGAAAGGTTGAGTGAGGATTACCTGAGGATATTAAGAGCTGTCAGATTTGCTTCACAGCTGGATTTCTCAATTGAGATAAGTACCGCAGACGCCTGCACAAAGCTTTCCGCTGGACTTGACAAGGTAAGCGTTGAAAGGATCAGGGAGGAATTGTTTAAAATATTGCTGTCTGACAAGCCTTCCAAGGGATTTCTCATAATGAGATCTCTGGGGATATTAAAAGAGGTCATCCCTGAGCTGATTCCGGCAATAGGCTTCGATCAAAGGAACCCTCACCATGACAGATCAGTATTCCAGCATACTTTGATAGTACTTGACAACACTCCGCCAGTTCTCCATTTAAGACTGGCTGCACTACTACATGACATTGGGAAACCCTACACATTCTCGGTAGATGAATATGGGGTAGGGCACTTCTATGGACACGATAAGATGAGTGTAAGGATTGGTAAGGAGTTTATGCTAAGGCTTAAATGCTCAACAGAGCTTATGGAAAAGACGTTGAACCTGGTGAAGGAGCATATGGTCCATCACCCGGATTTGAGGAAAAAAGGCTTGAAGAGGCAGCTTCAGAGGGTAGGATCTGAAAACATATACCACCTTATAGATCTTCAGATAGCAGACAGGCTTAGCAAGAAGGGGAAAAAAGATATAACTAAGCTTTTAGAAAAAAAAGTAGTTATTAGTGAGATACTTGATGCCGGTGAACCCTTCAAAAAGGGTCATCTGGCGGTAAATGGAAATGATTTGAAGGCTGCAGGATACAAAGAGGGAAAGGTTATTGGAAAGCTTCTTGAGTACCTGTTGAATTGTGTGCTTGAACAGCCGGAAATAAATAACAAGGAGCAGCTTATGAGGATAGTACTCGAGATTTATCCTCCGGACTTTATAGAATAAACACCTATTATTAGGAGGGATGTAAATGGGAAAACTATTTGGTACTGATGGAGTCAGAGGCGTTGCAAATCTGGAGCTGACACCAGAGCTAGCCTTTGAAATAGGAAGGGCTGGGGCATTCGTCATATCAGAAGGAAAAAAAGGAAAGGTCATAGTAGGCAAGGATACAAGAGCGTCCGGTGATATGCTTGAGGCTGCACTTACAGCAGGGATATGCTCTATGGGTTTGGATGTAGAGTCGATCGGCGTACTTCCAACACCTGCAGTCGCCTTTCTTGCGAGAGAATATGGAGCTGTTGCAGGGGTAATGATATCAGCATCCCACAATCCAGGGGAATACAATGGTATCAAGTTTTTCAATGGAGAAGGACTTAAGCTTCCTGATGCTGTGGAAGACAAGATAGAGGATATAATCCTAAACAAGCGTGAGATGCCTGCACCTCCTATTAAGGACCTGGTAGGCAGGGTATATATAAACGAGACTGCAGCTGAGGATTATAAGGAGTTCTTGAAGAGTGCCATCAAGGTTGATCTCACTGGAGTGAAAATAGCAATGGACTGCGGCCATGGTGCTTTGTATAGGATCGGGCCATCGATTGTCAAAGAACTTGGCGGCGAAGTATTTTCTATAAATATCGAGCCAAATGGCATGAACATTAATCATGATTGCGGATCTACAAAGCCAGCCCTGGTCCAGAGACTTGTCCTTGAGAAGGGTGCCGACCTTGGTGTAGCCTTTGATGGGGATGCCGACAGAATAATTGCTGTAGATGAGAAAGGCGAGATCATTGATGGAGACCATATCCTTGCAATATGCGGCTCCTATCTGAAGGATAAGGGTGAACTGAAGAGGGATACTTTAGTTGGAACAGTTATGACCAACATGGGCTTGGACGAATACCTGAGGGAGAATGGAATGGGGATAGTTAAGACTGCAGTAGGGGACAGATACATACTCGAGGAAATGCTTAAGGAGGGCTATAATCTGGGTGGAGAACAATCCGGACATATCATATTCCTTCAGCACAACACTACTGGAGATGGTCTGGCAACTGCTTTGCACCTATTGCAGGTAATGAGTGATACAAATAAAAAAGCATCTGAACTCAACGGGTTGATGAAAAACTACCCACAGGTCCTGCTTAATGCTAAGGTTGATAATGCATATAAGACAAGGTACATGGAGATACCTGAGATCAAGGAAGAGATCATGAGGATAGAGGAGATGTTCAAAGGAGAAGGAAGGGTGTTGATAAGACCATCAGGTACTGAGCCCTTGGTAAGGGTCATGATCGAGGGTAAGGATCAGGAAATCATAACAGACATAGCCAGGGACCTTGTGGATTTTATAGAGGCAAGGATAGGGATAAAATAAGAAAAGGAGCGGTCATATGGAATATAAAATAGTAGCTGATAGCAGCTGTGACCTGAATGAAGAGCTTGAGAGCAAAATGGATGTTAGTCTGGTCCCCTTTAGAATAGACATAGACGACTCTTCCTTTATCGATGATGAAAATATTGACATGAATAATCTGGTAAGTACAATGAAGACCAGCCCCAATCCTATCAAATCCTCATGTCCTTCGCCAGGAGATTTCAAAGAAAGATATATGGATGCAGACAATGTATTTGTGGTAACGATATCGAAGGAATTGTCAGGTACCTACAATAGCGCAATTCTTGCAAAGGAAATGATACTTGAGGAGATGAAAGATAAGTTCATACATGTTTTCAACTCAAGGTCAGCTAGCGTAGGTGAGACTCTGACAGCAATCAAGATCAAGGAATGTCTGGATAAACGAATGTCTAATGAGCAGCTTGTGGAGAAGGTTGAGCAATACATCGAGGACATGAAGACCTTCTTCATTTCTGATGATTTGAGCAACCTGATCAAAAATGGTCGAATATCAAAGGCTCAGGGTCTTATAGCCAACGTCCTTAATATCAAGCCAATCATGAAGGCTACAGATGATGGCAACATTGAAGCTGTTGAGAAGATTAGAGGCAGCAAGAAGGCTTTTAAAAGGCTTGCAGAGATAATCGCAGAAAATGGGGTTAAATTTGAGGAGAGGATACTTGCCATATCTCATGCAAATGCCCTGCAAAAGGCCCTGGATCTAAAAGAAGATCTTGCAGGACTTAACTTCAAGGATGTCATAATAGTCGAGACCAAGGGCTTGAGTACTGTATATGTAAATGATGGCGGTATAATAGTATCTTACTAAAAATCTAGGCGGCGGTTAAAAAAGTATCCGAAAAAGTATTTGACAAATCGCCGCCGGATGCTATAATAGATAAAGTAGGCGCTAAGGCACCTAACATTACATGCGGGAATGGCGGAATTGGCAGACGCGCTAGACTTAGGATCTAGTGTCAACGACGTGGGGGTTCAAGTCCTCTTTCCCGCACCAGCAAAAACCAGTGGTTCTGCCATTGGTTTTTTCATATGTATGCAATTATGCGCGGATATGGTATAATACTACGATGGAAACAACAATTCGTGTCAATAAAAAATATATTAGGGGGTTCATTGATGAAGGCTGTTTTTGAAAAAAAGGAGAAAAACACGGTACACTTTAATATCGAATTGCCTGCAGGCGACTTTGAGGGAGCTTTGCAAAAAGCTTACTTGAAGAATAGGGGAAAATTCAACATACCCGGATTTAGAAAGGGTAAGGTCCCAAGAAAAATAATTGAAATGAACTTTGGAGCAGACATATTCTTTGAAGATGCTATAAATCTGCTTTTACCTGAGGCTTATTCAGATGCTATCGAAGAGTTGAAGCTTGAACCTGTAGACAGTCCGGAGGTAGATGTCGAAGATATAAACCTTGGAGAGCCTGTAAACGTTAAATTCAGCGTTGATGTAAAGCCTGAGATCGAGCTCGGGGATTACAATGCAATAGAGCTAGAAAAGGTAGACTACTCAGCAACCGATGCAATGATAGATGCAGAAATCGATAGAGTGAGAAACCTGAACTCCAGGATGATCGATGCAGGAGATAGAGAAATTGTTAACGGCGACTTTGTAACCATGGATTTTGTAGGATTTGTTGATGATGAAGCCTTCGAAGGAGGAGCTTCAGAGGATCATGTTCTTGAAATTGGCTCGGGACAATTCATCCCAGGCTTCGAAGAAGGTCTTATCGGCAAGAAAAAGGGAGAGGCCACCGAGGTAGAGGTAACATTCCCGGAGGAGTATCATGAGGAGTCACTTAAGGGCAAGCCGGCAGTATTCAAGGTCGATATAAAAGAAATAAAGGTCAAAGAGCTTCCTGAGCTTGATGATGAATTTGCAAAGGATGTCAGCGAGTTCGATACTCTTGAGGATTATAAGAACAGTATCAAAGAGGAACTGGAAAAGCAGCTTAAGGATCAGGAAAAGATCGAGACTGAGAATAAAATAGTCGAGAAAGTCGTTGAAATTTCCAGCTTTGATGTTCCTGAAGGCATGATACAGTCACAAATCGACAACGAAATAAAGGACTTTGAGTATAGAGTAGGCATGCAAGGATTCAACATGGAAAGATATCTTGAGCTCACGGGAATGTCTGTTGAGGAGCTTAGAAACAACTTCAGATCAGTAGCTGAGAGAAGAGTAAGAGCGGACCTTGTACTGGAGGCCATAGCAAAGGCTGAAGGAGTAGAGGTAACTGAAGAGGATATTGATAAGGAGCTAGAAAAGCTGGCTGAGCAGTACAAGCAAGAAAACGTGGAGAAGTTTGTAAAGGACATGAAAAAAGGAGATTTAGGCTTCCTAAAAGCGGGTATATCAAACAGTAAAGTTTTAGACCTGTTGAATGAGAAGGTCAAATTCATCTAATTAGTAGGAGGTATGAATATGTCATTGGTACCTATAGTTGTTGAGCAAACTAACAGAGGGGAAAGGTCCTACGATATATATTCAAGATTGCTTAAGGACAGGATCATAATGCTGGGATCTGAGATAAACGATGTTGTCGCGGACTTGGTAGTCGCACAGCTTCTGTTTCTTGAGGCAGAAGACCCAGAGAAGGATATACAGATCTATATCAACAGTCCGGGTGGTTCGGTCAGTGCAGGATTTGCTATTTTTGATACGATCCAGTACATTAAGCCTGACGTTGCAACCATATGCGTGGGAAGGGCTGCATCTATGGGAGCATTCCTTCTGGCTGCAGGAACAAAGGGCAAGAGATTTGCGTTGCCAAACTCAGACATCATGATCCATCAACCCCTTGGCGGGGCTCAGGGACAAGCAGAGGATATAAGGATCCAGGCTGAAAAGATCATCGAGATAAGAGAGAGAATAAACAGGATATTGTCAGAAAGAACAGGACAGCCGCTGGAGAGGATAGCTAAGGATACGGACAGAGACTATTACATGAGCGCTTCAGAGGCTGTGGAATATGGAATTATTGATGCCATAATGGAGAGAAAGAAATAAGAGGTGAGTCCATGGCAAAAAATGACGACAAGCAATTGAGATGCTCGTTCTGTGGAAAACCACAGGATCAGGTCAAAAGGCTCATTGCAGGTCCAAATGTGTTTATATGCAATGAATGTATCGAGCTGTGTCAGGAGATAATCGAGGAGGAGTTCGTAGATTATTTGAATGATTTTGAACTTGAGGAAGTTCCAAAGCCCTCTGAAATAAGAGAAACGCTTGATGAGTACGTAATACAGCAGGAAAGAGCTAAGAAGGGTCTGGCAGTTGCTGTATACAACCACTATAAGAGAATACACAGGAAGCCTTCAAAGAACGATTCAGTCGAGCTACAAAAGAGCAATATCCTTATGATAGGACCTACAGGCTCAGGTAAGACTCTTTTGGCTCAGACGCTGGCTAAAATTTTGAACGTTCCATTCGCGATAGCTGATGCAACATCATTGACTGAGGCAGGTTATGTTGGCGAGGATGTAGAAAATATAATCCTGAAGCTGATCCAGGCAGCTGACTATGATATAGAGAAGGCTGAAAAGGGTATAGTTTATATCGATGAGATAGATAAAATTGCGAGAAAGACAGAGAATCCATCAATTACAAGAGACGTAAGCGGAGAGGGCGTTCAACAGGCATTATTGAAGATCCTTGAAGGTACGGTCGCAAACGTGCCTCCTCAGGGGGGCAGAAAGCATCCCCATCAGGAGTTTATACAGGTAGATACTACAAACATACTGTTTATCGTCGGAGGAGCATTTGACAGCCTTGATAAGATAATTCAGTCGAGAGTAGGCAAGAAATCCATGGGTTTTGGTGCAGATGTAAAGTCGCAAAGAAGAAATATGGGCGAGCTTCTTAAGCAGATCCAGCCTGAGGACCTCATAAAGTATGGTCTTATCCCTGAATTTGTTGGGAGACTTCCAGTGGTAGTAACACTTGAGGAGCTTGATGAGGAAGCCTTGGTAAGAATATTGACCGAGCCAAGAAATGCTCTTGTCAAGCAGTATAAAGAGCTTTTCGCCATGGATGATGTTGAGCTTGACTTTGAGGAATCTGCACTTAGAGTGATTGCGAAGAAATCAATCGAGAGAAAGACTGGAGCAAGAGGCCTTAGAGGAATCATCGAGGAGAGAATGCTTGATATAATGTATGAAATCCCAAATAGAACAGATGTTGAAAAATGCGTCATAACTAAAGAAACAATAGAGAATGACGGAGAGCCTACTTTGGTATTATCACAGGAAAAGAAGAGTAGGGCCAGAAAAAAAGGCAATAAGGAATCCGCATCCTAAAGGCTCACAACAGTGAGCCTTTATTTTTCCAATGAAGGAGGGATATGATGAAAAACCCCTATGTAATAGAAGATAAAGTACTGCCCCTTATACCCTTAAGAGGCATTTCGATTTTTCCACACATGGTGATACATTTTGACGTTGGAAGGGAGAAATCCGTCCAGGCTCTGGAAAAATCCATGATGGATGATTCGCTTATACTACTTTGTACACAAATAAATCCAAAGCTGGAGGAGCCTACAACTGATGACTTTTATCATGTAGGAACTATCGCCAAGGTCAAACAGATGCTTAAGCTTCCTGGGGGAAGCATTAGAGTATTGGTAGAGGGATTGAACAGAGGTAAAGTAAAAAAGGTAGTGCAGACAGAACCCTATTTTCTTGCTGAAGCTGAAGAGTATAGCTATAATCCTGAAGAGATAGAGAAAAGTCAGGATATTGAGGCTGCAATGAGACTAGTGATTGTTGATCTTGAAGAATACATCTCCTTGAATTCCAAGGTGTCCTCTGAGGTTCTTTTTACGATCTCAGATATTGAGGATCCAGGGAGACTTGCTGATGTAATAGCATCCTACGTATTCCTTAAACAGGAAGACGATCAGAGGATCCTGGAGGCTTTCGATCTCTATGAAAGGCTTGAGGTTCTCCACCAGATACTTCAGGAGGAGATAGAACTCTTAAGAATAGAGGACAAAATCAACCAGAGAGTAAGAAAGCAAATCAACAAAATCCAGAAGGAGTATTATCTCAAGGAACAGCTGAAGGCAATCCAAAAAGAGCTGGGAGAGGACGATGACCTCTCGGGAGAGATCGAGGATTACGAAGCCAGGCTGAATAAAATAAAAATGCCTAAAGAAGTCAAAGATAAGGCTATGAAGGAAGTTGAGAGGCTTTCGCGTACACCTTCTCATTCAGCTGAGGTAGGTGTAATAAGGACATATCTCGATTGGATAGTAGAGCTCCCGTGGGATAAGGAAACAAAGGAAAAAATTGATATTAAAAAAGCCAGAGAAATACTGGACGCTGACCATTACGGACTGAAGGACGTTAAAGAAAGAATACTAGAATTCATAGCCATCAGGAAGCTTTCAACCTCGATTAAGGGACCTATATTATGTTTAGTTGGTCCCCCGGGAGTAGGAAAGACCTCGATAGCAAAGTCTATTGCATCTTCGTTGAACAGAAATTTCGTAAGGATGTCTCTTGGGGGAGTTAGAGATGAGGCAGAGATAAGAGGACACAGGAGAACTTACGTAGGGGCAATGCCAGGCAGGATAATCAGCTCGATAAAGAAGGCCGGAACTAAGAATCCAGTATTTCTATTCGATGAGATAGATAAGCTTGCCAATGACTTCAGAGGCGATCCTGCAAGTGCACTCCTGGAGGTATTAGATCCTGAACAGAACACTACATTTACTGACCATTTTCTGGATGCACCCTTCGACTTATCAAAGGTTCTTTTTATAACAACCGCAAATACGACATCAAGCATTCCTCCTGCGCTACTAGACCGGATGGAGATAATTCGGATCAGTGGCTATACAGAGGAAGAAAAACTGGAAATTGCAAAACGATACCTGCTGCCTAAACAAATGAAGGAGCACGGCCTTAAGGAAGCACAAATGACTATGTCTGAGGGAGCTATAAGGGATATCATAAACTATTATACTAGGGAAGCCGGTGTCAGAAGCCTTGAAAGAAATATTGCCGGCATCTGCAGAAAGGCTGCTAAGGCAATAGTGGAAAAGAACAAAAAGCTTGTTAGGATCAATTCCGGTAATCTTTCAGGATACCTGGGTGCCGGTCGATATAGATACGACACGGTGGAGGAAAAAGATCAGATAGGTGTTGCCAATGGTCTTGCATGGACAGCAGTTGGAGGTGAGACTCTTTCTGTTGAGGTGACTACCATGCAGGGGACAGGGAAAACACAGCTTACAGGCAAGCTTGGAGAGGTAATGAAGGAGTCAGCTATGGCGGGTATAAGCTTTATAAGAGCAAATGCGGAAAGACTTAAGGTTCCTTCAGATTTTCATAAGGATATGGATATCCATATCCATGTTCCTGAAGGAGCAATTCCTAAGGATGGTCCTTCTGCAGGAATCACCATTGCGACTGCCTTGATATCAGCCCTTTCCAACACACCTGTATATAAGGATGTTGCCATGACCGGGGAGATCACTCTTAGAGGAAGAGTGCTGCCTGTAGGCGGTATTAAAGAAAAGCTTCTTGCAGCCCATAGAATGGGAATTAAGAAGGTTTTGCTCCCCTTTGAGAATGAAAAGGATCTTGAGGAGATACCTGATAAAATCAAGAAGAAAATGGAATTCGTGCTTGTGAAGAGTCTGGATGAGGTTCTCGTACATGCATTGGCCACCAAGGGTGATGAAAATGAAAATAAATAAGTCTGACCTACAGGCAATGGCAGTTGCACCAGCAGGCTACCCACAGGATGAATTGCCCGAGATTGCCTTTGCAGGGAGATCGAATGTTGGGAAATCATCATTCATAAATGCTATGCTGAACAGAACAAATCTAGCAAGAACCAGCGGCAAGCCGGGGAAGACGCGAACCATAAATTTTTATATGATTAACGAAAACTTCAGATTTGTTGATCTTCCAGGCTATGGTTATGCACAGGTATCCAAGACCGAGAGAAAAAAATGGGGAGAGATCATTGAGAAATACCTCAGGAACAGACCGAATCTAAAAGCCATTGCACTGATCCTGGATATTAGGCATAAACCGACTCCTCAGGACATAGATATGTACAATTGGATAAAAGCTTTTAATATACAACCGGTAATTGTTGCTACAAAGGCAGATAAGATAGCCAGAGGACAATGGGAAAGACACCTTAAGATAATTAGAGAAGCTTTGGAAGTAAAATCTGGAGAAGTTCCAATAATACCATTTTCTTCATCAAAGAAAATCAATGTGGATAAGCTGTGGGAGTTACTTGAGGCATACCTTCAACTATCGATAAATAAGCAGGAAAAAGACCAGTGATCCCACTGGTCTTTTTTAAGTACATTTTATTATTCTTTTTCAAACATATCCTTAGTTGCGCCACATACTGGGCAAACCCAATCCTCTGGCAGATCCTCAAAAGCAGTTCCAGGAGCGATGCCTCCATCCGGATCTCCCTCAGCTGGATCATAAACATAACCACATGGTCCACAAACCCATTTGTCCATATAAAATTCTCCTTTCGCTTGTTATTTTGTTGAGTTACCTAATTATACCATATATTTTCTGAAAATAAACTATGATTTTGGGAGTCTCGATAATAACATAGATTAATATGTTTCAAAGTGGGTAAAATACCTAAGAATAGAACATGACGGGTGTGATGGCAATGAATTATATTTATAAAGGATCTGTCTGCAGCGATTTGGATACCATAAAATCCTTTATAGACAAGACAGTTCAAATACTGAACGGAATAATAAGTGATCGGGACCTGATGTTTGACATCAGGGTAATTCTCAACGAATTGATCGTCAATGGAGCGCTTCATGGGAATGAATGCATGTCCTCCAAGACGGTCAGCCTCACCCTAAGGATGAGCGAAGATAAGCTCATGATAGAGGTTGAGGATGAGGGAAGAGGCATCAATTATAATCTGAAGGAATATAATCCCTCCGATCTGAAATCCTGGGGCAGAGGCCTGGTTCTGGTCAATGGTTTATCCGACGAATTTTACGTTGACAGGAACAGAGTAGTTTCAGTAAAAAGGATCGTATAGGAGGGAATGAATATGAATAAGAGCATTGCTATTCTTATGGTATTATCACTGCTAGCAGGAGTGATGATACCATTTGTTGTGTACGGAGAGGAGCAGGGATATGATTTGGAAGAGCTGACTGAAAGAGCAAAACAAATTTTTGAGATCTCAAACGACTACGACACCTTCAATTCAAGCGTCAGCTCCTATGGAGGAAGAACGTATTATTACTTTAACTGGAAAGACTCATCAGGAAAGCTTAACGAGATCAATGTGACGATAGATAGTCAAGGTCTCGTTACCTCTTACAGCACCTATGATCCAAAGGCTCCCGAGGAGCAAAGATTGCCAAGAATAACAAAGGATGAGGCTATAACTCTTGCAGTCAAATTCATTGAAAGGCTGGGAAATGGAATCTCAGCTAGTATAAAATATGACGATACAAGCTATTACGCAGCTGCAAGCGATCCAAATTATAATCTCAGATTCATCAGAATCGTTAACGGGATCCCTTTCAGCGATAATGATTTGAATATAAGCATTTCCAAGAGCTCAGGTAAAATCACCAACCTTTATTTGAATTGGATAAAGGATGCTGAGTTCAGTGGACTTGAAGGCATTATGGATATTGAAGATGCTAAGAATGCATATAAAGAAATTCCGGGTATTCAGCTGGTATATAAAATAAGCGATCGGTATCCAAGACCTTTGGATTCCTCAGGGCAGGAGCTTGTACATTACCTGGTTTATGCTCCAGTGGACAATATAACCATGATTGATCCATGGACTGGCGAACCTGTTATTTCAGGTTATGGACCTTATGGTATGGGTGGCGGTAAGGCGGAAGAAATGGATCAAGGTGGAATTACACCCATAGAGAAGGAGGAGCTAGAAAAGCTTAAGGGGTTGTTGTCATCAACTACAGCAGAAGAGATTAGCAGAGATGATCTTGATCTTGGTGAAGATTATATTATTGAAAGCCAGAGTCTTTATTCCTCATGGAAGAACAAGGCTGAGTATATTTGGTCCACCAGCTTCTCAAAGAACAGAGGTGCAGAAAACGCTGAATTTGTTGAAGTATCCTTAGATGCCAAATCTGGAGATCTCATATCCTTCTACATCAACAATTCAGAAAATGAAGGTAAAAAGCCTACAATTGACAGGGAGATGGCCAGAAAAATTGCTGTGAGCTACATCAATAAAACTATTCCGGAGCTTAAGGACTCCATCAAGAGTGCCAACGAATACAATATAGTTGAAACAGAAAGGCTTCAATATTTCACATTCAACAGATATGCTGATGATATCCAGATAGAAGGAGATTCTGTTACTGTAGTTGTGGATGCCTATGATGAGACTGTTGCATCCTACAATAAGTCCTGGTACACAGGAAGCCTGCCTTCATCTGAGGGTGTCATTACCCTTGATACAGCTTATGAAGCACTTATGGAAAGCGTAGGCTTTGGACTTGGGTATCGTATAATCCCTGTAGAAGATAAGGGCGTATGGTCTGACCAAGTAAGGCTGGTGTATCAGATTAGTCCTCAAAGAGCGCCGTATATAGATCCATTCTCAGGAGAACCTCTTGATTACTCCGGGAATCCTTATAGGATGAGGCAGGTTATAAGCTATGACGATCTGGGAAACTCCTATGCTAGGGATAAAATAATCCTCCTTGCCGAATACGGTATAATTTTGCCTGGAGAAGATTTCATGCCAAAGACACTGATACTACAGAAGGATTTCATGAGATATCTATGGGGAGCGATGAACTCCTACAGGCTGGATAGAGAGGTATCCGATGATACAATATATCAGGAACTTACCCAAGGTGGAATAATTAATGATGATGAGATCAACAGGGAAGGAACGGTAACAAAAGCTGAGGCTGCAAAGTTTGTGGTTAGAGCAAAAGGTCTGGCAAAAATTGCCTCGATACAAGGCATATATGCAAATATTTTCAAAGATTCATCCACCATTGACTCAAATTACAAGGGTTATATCACCCTGGCATATGGCCTTGGAATTCTGAAGGGAGACAATTCAGGCTATATAAGGGCGAATTATACCCTCAAACGAGAGGATGCAGCATCGGTAATATTTGAATTTGCGTTCAATGGATCATGATCAAATTATCGAATATGTCAGCCAGCTCCTAAGAGCTGGCTGATGCATTTTTCGAATACTTTACAAAATAGAGATAATGGGATAATATTAATGGGTTGAAGAACAATCAAATAATAGAAGGGATCTGTAATATTAAATGATAAGAGAAGATATAAGAAACATTGCAATAATCGCCCACGTCGATCACGGTAAAACTACACTCGTAGACAGCCTGCTGAAGCAGTCAGGAATATTCAGGGCGAATCAGCAGGTCAATGAAAGAGTAATGGACTCCAATGATATAGAGCGGGAGAGGGGAATTACTATCCTGGCAAAAAATACAGCTGTAAATTATAAAGGGGTAAAGATAAACATTGTTGATACTCCTGGGCATGCTGACTTTGGTGGAGAGGTTGAAAGAGTACTAAAGATGGTAAATGGAGTGGTTCTTCTAGTTGATGCTTTCGAGGGACCTATGCCTCAGACAAAGTTTGTGCTTAAAAAGGCACTGGATCTTCAGCTGCCTGTCGTAGTGTCCATAAATAAGATCGACAGACCGGAAGCGCGTCCAGAGGAAGTTATAGATGAGTTACTAGACCTATTTATCGAACTGGGAGCAAATAGCGGTCAGCTTGATTGCCCATTCGTCTTTACATCGGCAAAAAAGGGTACGGCAGCACTTGAACCTGGTGGAGACGAGGAATCGATGGAAGCTTTATTTGAAACCATCCTGACGTATATACCTGCACCTGAAGGTGATCCAGAAGAGCCGCTTCAGCTTATTATTTCCACAATTGACTACAATGAATATATTGGCAGGATAGGTATAGGCAAGGTTGAGAGAGGAACTATAAGAAGCGGGCAGGAGGTTGTGATAGTTAACCAGGCTCACCCTGAAAGACAGCTGAAGGCTAAGATCGCAAAGCTTTACGAGTTCCAGGGTCTTGCAAGAGTAGAAGTTGACTATGCTGCAATGGGAAGTATAATAGCTGTTTCGGGTCCGTCGGACATTGAAATAGGTGACACTATATGCGACACTGAGGCTGCACAAGCTCTTGATTTTGTGAAAATATCTGAGCCTACACTAGCAATGACATTTTCCGTAAATAATAGCCCTTTTGCCGGAAGAGAGGGAGAATTTGTAACATCCAGACAGCTTAGGACCAGACTTTACAGAGAAGTACAGACGGATGTCAGCCTTAGAGTCGAGGATACCGATTCGACTGATGCCTTCAAGGTTTCGGGGAGAGGTGAGCTTCACCTTTCTGTTCTAATTGAAAATATGAGAAGAGAAGGCTACGAATTCCAGGTATCTAAACCGGAGGTTCTTTACAGAATGATTGAAGGCAAACGCCACGAGCCAATGGAGATGGTGACGGTTGATGTCAACTCTGAATTTGTCGGGGCCGTCATAGACAAGCTTGGTCAGAGAAAAGGTGAGCTGGTGAGCATGTCAGAGTCAAATGGGGGATATGCAAGGCTCTTGTTTTCTATCCCCGCTAGAGGACTCATAGGGTACAGACAGGAGTTCCTTACAGATACAAAAGGGAATGGGGTCCTGAATTCCATATTCGATGGATATCTGCCCTACAAGGGTGATATTCCAAGAAGGAAGACCGGATCAATAATAGCCTTTGAAACTGGAGATTCAACAAGCTATGGCTTGTATTCAGCTCAGGAAAGAGGTATCCTCTTTATAGAGCCTGGAACTCAGGTTTATGAGGGTATGGTGGTCGGTTCTAATCCCAAGGGACTGGATATTGAAGTAAACGTTACGAGAAAAAAACAGCAGTCCAATATTCGTGCTGCTGGCTCAGATGATGCACTTAGACTATCTCCTCCTAAGCTGATGTCGCTGGAGGAAGCATTGGAGTTTATAGAGGACGACGAGTTGATCGAGATCACCCCGAAATCAATACGGATAAGAAAGAAAATATTGGATGCAGGAAAGAGATATAAATCAAAGAAATAGCTCGCCCTAAGGGGGAAGAGATTTGGAAGCATTGCTCGCATCATATGTCTGGGTATTCAGTAACCTTATATGGATAAATATTCTTCTCGCCATAGCCTTGGTTTTTTTTGAAAGGAGAAATCCAACATCAACCTGGCTATGGCTAATGGCGCTGTTATTCCTGCCAGGTATAGGATTTATCTTATACCTTTTCATCGGCCAGGATATGTCAAAGAAAAAGATGTTTAAGCTTAAAAGTGAAGAGGATGACTGCTTTGACATACTTATAGCTGACCAGGAGAAAAATCTCACGACACGTGAGTTTCTTAAAAGTAACCCGGAGTATAAGAAATATGATGACATTGTAAAACTTAATTTGATGAGCAGCAAGGCTGTATACACCGTCGACAACGACGTTGAGCTTTTATTCAGCGGAGAGGACAAATTTGCAGTACTTCTTGATAGTATCGATAACGCCAAGAAATACATCCATATGGAATACTATATATTCCACAGCGATCAAATCGGAAGCAAGGTACTTGATGCGCTGATCAGAAAGGCGGAGCAGGGAGTCGAGGTAAAGCTTCTAATTGATGGAATGGGAGGCAGAAGGATATCTAAAAAAGCCTTGGAGAGATTAAGGCTCGCAGGAGGTAGTACTGCATTCTTTTTCCCTCCTTTTATTCCGGTCGTAAACGTAAGGATCAACTACAGAAACCACAGGAAGATATGTATCATAGATGGTGAAGTGGCTTTTATGGGAGGATTTAACATAGGGGATGAATACCTTGGCCTATCCAAAAAATTTGGCTATTGGAGAGATACTCACTTGAAGCTTAAGGGCTCAGTTATAAGCTCTCTTCAATGGCAGTTTTTCCTTGACTGGAGATTTGCGACAGGAAAGGAACTGACTGGCTGTCAGAGCTATATCGGTGCAGAGCTTAATGAGGAGAAGGTTGGGGTACAGATAGTTAGCAGCGGTCCCGATTCTAAATGGCCCAGCATTAAGGATGGTTATCTTAAGATGATTACAAATGCTGAAAAGAAGCTCTATCTGGAAACTCCTTACTTCATTCCTGATGACAGTATCTTTGAAGCTTTGAAGATAGCAGGCCTTTCGGGTTTGGACGTCAGGATCATGATCCCCAACAAACCAGACCATCCATTTGTTTACTGGGCAGGATTAAGCTATATTGGAGACCTTCTTGAAGCAGGAGTAAGATTCTATACCTATGAACGGGGCTTTCTTCACTCAAAGGTAATGATAATGGACGACCTTGTATCGTCTGTTGGCACTGCAAATCTAGACATTAGAAGCTTTAAGCTCAACTTTGAGATAAACGCGTTTATTTATGACAGCGGCATAAATAAAGCACTGACAGATAGGTTTGTTGGAGATCTTCAAAACTGCCATGAGATAACCCTTGGGGAGTATATCAAGAGGTCCAGACTGATTAAAATGAAGGAGTCGGTATCCAGACTTCTTTCACCAATATTATAAGGAGGAGGAGCTATGAAATCAGAAGCGATAATGGGAAGCTACATACTTAATGGATTTATTGTTGTATCAGGGGATACATCGGTATTTGAAGGTATATCAAAGCCGCCGATTTATGAGGTGGTTAGAGTTGTGGCCGGGAAACCTCTCTTTCTTCAGGATCATCTGGACAGGATGTATAATTCCGGGAGCTTGATTGACTATGAAATTGGTTTTACAAAGGATGAGGTCAAAGGATACTGCAGTTTATGTATCGAAGAGAATGGTATTCAAAATAATAACATCAAACTTCTGGCCGTTGAGAATGATTCCGGAGAAAAACAGTTCATTGTAATGGCAGTTGAGAGCTTTTACCCACCTAAGAGCTATTATGCAGAAGGAATCAAGACAACCTTGCTTGACCACCAACGTGATAATCCAAATGCCAAGGTACAGCATGGAGACTACAAGCAGAGGGTAAAGGATGCGATGGATAAGGCTGGTGCATTTGAGGTGCTGTTGAAGAATGAGGACGGCTTCATTTTAGAGGGCAGCAGATCAAACATGTTTTATGTCATCGAAGATAAAATGTATACTGCACCAAGTGAAGATGTACTCTTGGGAATCACTAGGAAGCATATAATCAAATTGTGTCAGGAAATTGGATATAATGTGGAGGAAAAAAAGCTCCATATTGACGATATGGAAACAGTAGATGGGATGTTCATTTCGGGAACCAGCATTGGGGTGCTTCCCATAACTTACGTGGATGCATACGTGCTTGATTCTGTAAACAACACAGCTATAAAGAAACTGCTTGATGCCTATGATGCAATGATATACAAAACCCTGGATCGATCATGATCGATCCAGGGTTTTGATTTTTGATTATTTCTCTACAGCTAGCCTTGCAATTTCCACTATTGTAAGCGCTGCCAGCTTCATCCCTTCTACAGTTATGAACTCATATTTACCATGGAAGTTGTATCCTCCGGTGAACAGATTGGGACATGGAAGTCCCATAAAGGATAACCTGGAGCCATCCGTTCCCCCTCTTATCGGTTTTATCTTAGGCTCTATATCAAGTCTCACCATAGCTCTTTCAGCAAGTTCGATTATTTTATAAACCGGTTCGATCTTTTCTTTCATATTGTAGTACGAATCCTTTAATGTCAGATCTGAAACTGGACCGTACTTCTTGTTTATATACTCTACAGCTTCCTGAAGGATCGATTTCTTATTAATAAACTCCTCCATGGAATGATCTCGGATGATATAGCTTAACTCTGTTTTTTCAACTGTACCATCGATCCTCATTAGATGGAAAAATCCTTCATAGCCTTCAGTATATTCAGGCCTTTGATTTGCAGGCAGCATGCTGTCGAGTTCATGAGCGATATGGATTGAGTTTAACATCTTGTCTTTAGCTGTTCCAGGGTGTACATTTCTTCCGCTGATAGTTATCTTTGCCGAAGCAGCATTAAAATTTTCATACTCAAGCTCGCCAACAGGTCCGCCGTCCACAGTATAAGCCCAATCCGCTCCAAATGCTTCAACGTTGAAGTGGTCAGCTCCCCTTCCGATTTCCTCATCAGGAGTAAATGCTATCCTGATTTCGCCATGTATGATTTCAGGGTTATTTATAAGGTACTCAACTGCAGTAACTATCTCGGCTATTCCGGCTTTGTTATCTGCTCCAAGCAGAGTAGAACCGTCAGTAGTAACTATGGTTTTTCCAATGAGCTGACTTAATTCAGGGAAATCCTTTGGCGACAAAATAATCTCCCCAGCTGGATCAAGCAGTATGTCACCTCCATCGTAGTTCTCTACCAACCGTGGAGTAACATTTTTCCCAGACATATCCGGACTGGTATCCATGTGGGCTATGAAACCTATGATTGGTAGCTCGGCATCGGTGTTAGCAGGAAGCGTTGCTGTTACGTAGCCATTCTCATCCAAAATGACCTTCTCCAGTCCCAGTGACCTCAATTCAACAGCGATGTATTTTCCAAGGGTTAATTGTCCCTCAGAACTGGGAACCGACGTTGAGCTTTCATCTGAAGTGGTTTCGATCCTTACATACTCAAAAAACCTATCTATTATATTGTCCATATGATCCCTCCTTGTTCTATTCTACATTATAATTATAAATTAAGTCATGTTATTTCAAAAGTGGTTATTTTTAGCAATAATATGTTGTAATATGCTATAATAATGGGCATACATATAGGGAAAATGAGCAAGGAGGTAAGAATATGACCGTTAAAATTATCACCGACAGCTGTTGTGATTTACCACCAGAGCTTGCTGCTGAGCTGGGCTTGGAGGTTCTACCGCTATTGGTTATAAATGAAGAAAGTGAGTACAGGGATCAACTTGATATAACTCCAAAGGGTGTTTACGATGGAATGAGAGAAGGAAAGATCTATAGAACATCTCAAGTACCGCCCCATGTATTCGAGGAATCCTTTGAAAGAATCGCCAGGGAGGGTAAATCAGCAATATATCTTGGCTTTTCCTCTGAGCTTTCTGCAACGTTTCAGTCGGCAAGAATGGCAAGAAACAGTATTTTGGAAAAGTATCCAGAATTTGACTTAGAGCTTATAGACACTAAAGCAGCATCCGGAGGATTTGGGATGATCGTCTATGAGACTGTGAAGAAGGCTAATGAAGGCGCTTCTAAGGAAGAGGTGCTCAAAACTGCTAATTTTTATATTGAAAGCGTAGATCATATTTTTACTGTAGATGACATCGAGTACCTTTACAGAGGCGGCAGGATATCCAAAACAAGTGCACTTCTGGGGGGAATGCTTAACATTAAGCCTGTGCTGGAGGTCAAGGAAGGGAAGCTGGGACCGGTAGACAAGGTTAGAGGCAGGCAGAAGGCATTGAAAAGGATACTTGAACTTATGGAAGAAAGAGCAGTTGATAAAAATCTGTCCAAGAAGAAGGTATTCATCTTCCACGGTGATGACCCTGAGGCTGCTGAAAGGATCAAAGAAATGATAACAGAGAAGTTTGGTGTGAATGACTTTTATATTGGCTTGATAGGAGCTGTTATAGGCGCTCATACAGGCCCAGGGACATTAAGTGTATTTTACTCAAAGAGAAGTCTGGAATGATCTGGAGGTAGACTATGAGATGGATCAAGGTATTTTTAGTTTTTGTGATAGCTTTTGTTGTGCTGTTTTCAGGAACTCTTGCATATCTAACCATCATAGATTCTGATCTTGAAGGTTCCATACCTCTTTCTGTGATCAATAACCAGGTTGCTGAAATCCCTTTAGGAGAAACCATAGGCATAACTACTCTCAACATTGGATATGGCGGACTGGATCAGAGGCAGACATCCTATTTTGAAGGAGGAAAACCGGAGAAAAGAGCTGAAAAGGTTGATATTCAGGAGAACCTTGATTCACTTGTTCTCGGTCTTGACTCCACAGACTCGGAGATATTCTTTATCCAGGAGGTAGATATTGACTCCTCCAGAAGTTATAAAGTAGATCAATCGGAGTACTTTAGGATTAACTATCCACATTTTGGAAGCGTGTTCGGGATCAATCACGAGTCTGACTTTATCCCGATTCCGATATTAAGGCCGGTCGGAAAGGTAAAAAGCGGATTGATGACAATGTCCCGGTACAATATCTCAAGAGCTGAAAGACACAACCTTTATAATTCTGACAGCTGGCCTATGGATTTGTTTCTTATGGACAGGTGCTTTGTTGAAACCAGGCATCCGGTACGTAATGGTGGAGAACTGGTACTTATAAACCTTCAGCTTTCACCCTATAACGATAAGGAAATAACCAGAGAAATGCAGCTCAGAGAGCTAAGCAGCTTCATAAGCTCCGAGTATTCAGAGGGAAATTATGTTATCGTTGGCGGTGATTGGAGTCACAATCTCCCAGGTACTGATCCATTGGGATTTTATGCTGTGGAAGCATGGCCAGGCTGGCTTAAGGATCTGCCTGGAGACTTTGTTCCTGAGGGCTTTTCCTGGGCAATTGACATGGAAACTCCTACAAAGAGATCACTGAAAGAACCTTACTTGTCAGGGATAACTTTTAAGGCTGTGGTAGATGGATTTCTGATCTCTGACAACATATCCGTTGAGGGTATCTATACTATGGATGGGGATTTTGCCAATTCCCATCATAACGCAGTTACATTGAAGATGAAGATAGCTAACTGAGAAAGAATTATGGGAGAGAGTTGATAGTTTGATGGGTACTACTGCTGCATTTTTTGACATAGACGGAACGATTTTTAGAAATTCTCTTATGATCGAGCATTTCAGAAAGCTGATAAGCTTTGAGATTATTGATCCAGAGGTTTGGTATACCAAGGTAAAGAAGGCTTATGATGAATGGGAAAGAAGATACGGGGACTTTGAGGAATACCTTGAGATCCTTGCAGGTGTGTATCTTGATGAACTCAAGGGAATCAAAAGAGACCATGTGGATTACGTTGCAAACCATGTAATAGAGACAAACTGGGATATGGTATATAAATATTCCAGAGGTCAGATCGACTGGCACAAATCTATGGGGCATAAGGTCTTCTTCATATCAGGAAGCCCTGACTTCCTAGTATCCAGGATGGCCGAAAAGTATGGAGCAACAGAATATCGGGGAACTGAATACTTCGTAGATGATGATAATAGGTTTACAGGCGTGATAAGGAGGATGTGGGACTCTGAGAGCAAGAAAAAGGCTGTAGATGAGATCATTTCGGCTCATAATGTCGATCTTGATTCAAGCTATGCTTATGGAGACACCACTGGAGACCTTTCTATGTTAAGAAGGATTGGGAATCCTGTAGCAATAAATCCAAATAAGGAGCTATTGACAGAGATCAAGGAGGACAGGCTTTTATCCACCAAGATAACCATAATAGTGGAGAGAAAGAACGTGATATATAAATGCACCCCCGATGTGGAGGTGCTGTAGACCAGTCTGCTGGTCTATTATTTTTTATGCTGGAGTTGAAGCTCCTCGAGAAATCTTGAGACTTTGACACCCTCTCCATTTATAGAGTCATAGCTTATAAGATGAAGCTTTTTCCTCGCTCTCGTCATGCCCACATAAAAAATTCTTCTTTCCTCTTCATAAAGCTCAAATGAGCCTTTATTAAGTCCTTCAATACTGGACTGAGACGGAAACTCGCCATCCACAAGATCAACTATATATACATGATCGTACTCAAGCCCTTTTGATGCGTGGATGGTGGACAAGGCAACACCTGTTTTACTGCGATCCTGATCTGAAAATGCTGCCTCGAGCTTTCTCATCCTATCCTTGAAATCGTCTTTATTATGGGACTTCCTTGCTATGCAGCTTAAGTGGTATAACATTTCCTTGAGATAGTCAAAGGTATACCCCGACCTTTGAGAATTCTCTCTTAGATATTCAACATATTTTAATTTATCCTCGATGAATCTTATTGCAGGCTCAGGCTTTAGCTTTGCCAATCTCCTGAAGTCAAGCTCCAGCTCATTTATCTGACGCCTGTAAAACTCTGTGAGACCCGGAAAACAAAGTAATCTTTTCCATACGGTTTCGTTATGTCCTTTATTCATTACATGCTGCATCATCCTCTTTGATATATAACCCTTAGACTTGAAATAAATATTTTCAAAAGCTGCCATGTCTTTTGGGTCCTCAGCAAGTTTTAGGAAACTCTCTATATCCTTGATCAGCCAATGATTGAAGAACCTCAGCCGTGAGTCTCTTGTGTAGAAGGGGATGCCATTAGCATGGAGTGCATTTGCTATTCCTATGGAGGAAAGATTATTCCTGAAAAGTACGGCTGTTTCAGAAGGAACTGCACCATTAGATAGCTCATCAATCAAATAACTATATTGATCATCAGCTGCCTTAAACCTCAATACCTGAACGGGTTCAAGCTGGTGATTATTCGTCCTTACCATCTTGCTATACCTGCCGCTGTTTTGAGATATAAACTTCCCGGATACTGAAACAATGCTTGCACTGGATCTGTAATTATCCTCCATGAAATACAATATTCCTTCAGGGAAATCCTCTGAAAAGGAAAGGAGGCCCTCTGGATGAGCACCTCTGAATCCATATATCGATTGGTCATCGTCAGCAACTATAAAAAGATTGTTTATGGGTTCTGACAGCAACTTAAGTATAACAAGCTGAAGCTTGGAAGTATCCTGACCTTCGTCAAGCTGAATATACTTATATTTTGACCTGTAGTGCCCAAGAAGAATGGGATGCTTGAGAAATAGCCTATAGGATATACCAAGCATATCGTCAAAATCAATTAGTCTGTTTTTTTTCTTGAAATCCTCATAGGCTGTGAAAAGCTCAGGGAAGCACTCAATGTCAGATGCCCTGGAAGAGTCGTAATTCCTTAGCTCCAGCATCATATTCTTTATATATCCGGTATGTGAAAAGAAACCCTCCAGCTTTTCTTCGGTTATTTGATAACCATTTTTTTCAAGGTAAAGACTTTTGACTATATTAAATTTATTAAAGCTTGTGCTCTCGTCTTCAATAAGCCGGAAGCTCTTGCCAGAGTTCTTTGCAAAGTCCCTTACAACACCAAAACAAAAGGCATGAATCGTTGAGAAATCTGGTACGGAGCTATTAGGGAAGCTTCTCCTATACCGTGCAGACATATCTCTGGCTGAGGCTCTACTGAATGTGATCGACAATATGCTTGAAGGATCAACGCCCAGCTCATGTATCAATCCATAGGTTCTATGGATCAGTACAGTTGTTTTGCCCGCACCTGGTACAGCAAGGACTAATGCTGGTCCATCCTTATGCTTTATTGCTGCTTCTTGCTCTCTGCTGAATCTCATTATGCACCTCCTGAAATCAAGATTAATTTTATCATAAAACAAGTGATTATGGATATTAATATGAATATAGTTAAAATGCATGACCTGGTATTAAGAAACTAAGGCAGCACCCCTCGCTTCCAGCTTTCAAAACTATATTATCTTTGATAAACGGATAGAAATGTAATATAATTGTTTTAGATCAAAACTAGGAGTTCCAAGCGATGAAAATATTTAAAAGATTTGACTCTCATTTTATACACCTAATAAATACAAGGATCAAAAACAAGTACCTGGACAGGATCATGGTCAGAGTGACAGATCTGGGAGGGGCGGTGTTTACGACTATATTCGCAATGGCACTTGTTGTTTTTGGTTCAAGACAGGTAAGGCTTATTGGCCTGGAAGCAATAGTGGCTTTATCATTTGGACAGATATTCGTTCAATCACTCAAGAAGCTTTTCAGCAGGGAGAGGCCATATAAGATCCTTGAACAGCTTCACACCTTTGGTATAGATCTTAGTGATTATTCATTTCCTTCAGGTCATACGACAGCCAGCTTTTCCCTTGCCACGACAATAGCTCTTAACATGCCGCGATTTACAATATTGGTACTTTTTATGGCGATCATAATCGGAATGAGCAGGATATATTTGGGAGTTCATTATCCTACTGACGTTGCTGCGGGTATAATTTTGGGTATAACTGCAAGTGTAACAGTACACATGCATTTCCTTCCTTTTGTGGGGAGGCTTGGTTCAATTATCGGAATCAATTAACATATCATTTTATATCAAGGAGGAGTAGCACATGAATATGATGAACTTTTTAAAGACAAGAAAATCAACAAGGGAATTCAAGAAAAAAGCCATTACTGAAGCCGACTTAACCAAGGTTGAAGGTCTCGTCAGCAGTATCAATGGAGAGCTTTCCGGTATAAACATGAAGGTAAAGCTTTATGAGTATGGTCAACATATTTATGACAGTCTCAGGGGTCTTGGAGGCTATGCCGGCGTAATGATCGAAAGTCCTCACTATATAGCATTTGATTTTTCTGCAAAGGACGAAAAGACTCTACTATTCAGCGGCTATAACATGGAAAAGCTTGTAACCGGCTTGAATAACATGGGTCTTGGCACATGCTGGGTTAGCTTGAATGGCGTTGAAAAGGAACGTAAAACAGCAATTTTTGGAGATACCTCAAGTGATTACGAAGCAATTCTTGCATTCGGTTATCCTAAACCTAAAAATCCTTTTATTCATGAGCCATTCAGCGAGAGACTTGGAGTGGAAGAGCTTGTATTCAAAGAAAAGCTTGATAATCCTATAACTATGGACGAGCTGGAAATGAGAAGTCTTGGGGACCTTTTGTTCTATATAAGGTTTGCACCATCAAGATTCAACAAGCAGCCCTGGAGGTTTGTTGTTCATGATACCCAAATTGATTTGTTTGTCGTAGAGGAAGGCGGGGACAACAATCTCATGGATGCCGGGATAGTAATGTATTACTGTGAGGAGCTTGCTAAGCTGCAGGGGATCGGTACAGGCTGGGAGATAAGCCTTGATGATATCGAGGTCGATGGTAAAAAGTACAGACATATCGGGAGCTTTAAGCTTTAAGGTAGAGGGGACCCTCTACCTTTTTTCTGAAGAGACCGTCGAGAGAGTGAGATAATGGAGACAAAAAGAAAAAATTATATGACTCTGGCAGAAGGATTCTACCGTGAAGGTGACCAGAATAAAGCTATTAGTATGTATTTAAAGGCTCTGGACTTCCAAGGTACAGTTGAGGATGAATGTCTTATTCTATTCAATCTTGGTGCAATTTATCTTGAGCAAGGCAAGCTTGATAAAGCCAAAGAATTTAATCAAAGAATACTTTCATTGAGCAATACGACGAGAGATGTATACTACCAGCTAGGTGTGATCAGTGAAGAGGAAGGCAAGCTGGATGAGTCGGTAGAGTACTATTCCAAGGCTATACAGCTGGAACCTGATGATATAGACAGTAGGTATAACCTTGCTCTTGTATATGAAAAACTGGGAAGTCCGGAGGAGATGGAGAGGCTTTACCATGAAATACTGGAGCTTGATCCAAACCATTGGTATACTTTAAATAATTTGGGAGCTATGGAGGAAACCAGAGGAAACTATGAACTTGCCAGAGCTTTTCTTGATAAAAGTATAAAGGAAAATCCAGGATTCTATCTCTCAAGATTTAATATGGGCGTTGTTTTGAAGGCCTTAGGAGATATGGATAGATCAGTTGAGGAGTATACAAAAGCTAAGGATCTAAAGCCTGACTTCGGTAATGTGTATCTTAATATTTCTGCCATAAGGATAGAGCAGAACAGACTCGATGAAGCAATTGATATACTCACAGAAGGGATACTGTATTCTCCTTCTGCACATGACCTGTACTATAATAGAGCATGCTGCCTTTCAAAATTGGGAAGGAAGGATGAGGCTCTGCTTGATCTGGATTCCGCAACGAAGCTAAATCCTTATCTGGCAGTTTGGATCAGGAGAGATAAGGATTTTGAGATTCTAAGAGAGGATCAAGTTTTTAAGGACATATTAGAAAAAGCTATGGAAGCAATACAGAAAGGAAGATAACTGGATGATCATAATAAAAACAGTGGAAGAAATCGAAAAAATGAAAAAGGCCGGTGAGCTTCTGGCTGGCCTGCACAAAGAGATCGCAAAGCTAATAAAGCCCGGTATAACTACCATGGAGATAGATAGGTTCGTCGAGGACTACCTTGGTGAAAGAGGAGCTGTTCCTGAGCAAAAAGGCTACCATGGATACCCTTATGCTACGTGTGCATCTCTGAATGATGAAATTTGTCATGGTTTTCCTAGGGATGAAAAGCTAAAGGAAGGAGATATCCTTGCAATCGATATGGTGGTAAGGCTTGATGGCTGGTTGGCAGATTCTGCATGGAGTTACACTGTCGGAAAGGTTTCTGAGGAAGCCCAAAAACTCCTGGATGTAACCAGAAAGTCGCTATACCTGGGAATCGCGAAGGCCATTCCGGGGAACAGACTAGGTGATATCGGAAGTGCCATTCAACAATATGTTGAATCAAATGGGTTTTCTGTAGTCAGAGATTTTGTTGGTCACGGAATTGGAAAGGACATGCATGAAGATCCTCAGGTCCCTCATTATGGGAAACCGGGGAGGGGTGTTAGATTAATAGAGGGCATGGTTTTCACAATCGAGCCTATGGTAAATGCTGGAGAATACGGCATGAAGCTGGATGAAAACAAATGGACTGCCAGAACAATAGACGGCAGACTATCAGCCCAGTACGAGCACACGATAGCAATAACAAAGGATGGGCCGATAATCCTGACAGACCAGAATGAGCCGAGAGATTAGGGGGTAGTGCAATGATCAAGACATACTCAAAAAGAGAAGAGATAATCAACAGTATAACTCATGGAGCAGGAGTCCTGTTCGGAGTAGGTGCTCTTCTTGCTATGCTCATAGTATCAGTCAAGAGCGGAGATCCCTCAAAAATAGCAGCATTCGCCGTGTATGGTGCATGTATAATTATTATGTATTTGTCATCCACTCTTTATCACTCAGTATCCGGACCAAAAGTAAAATCAATATTGAGAGTATTGGATCATTCCTCTATTTTCCTCTTTATAGCTGGAACATATACTCCGGTTTTGGTTTTAGCACTTAATGGATCATCGAAATGGATCTATCTGGCAGCTATCTGGACAGTTGCTCTGGCAGGTGTCATTTTTAAGATCATGACCCATGGGAAATTTGACAGATATAAAGCTGTATCACTTGCCATTTACATTGGTATGGGTTGGTTGGCGATCCTGCCGATAAAAATGATAATACAGTCTACTTCCTGGGGTTTTTTTGGATTCATACTCGGAGGAGGATTGCTTTATTCACTTGGTACGATTTTTTATGCCATCAAAAAGATACCATATAATCATGGTATTTGGCATTTATTCGTGCTTGCTGCCAGTGCGCTTCATTTCGTGGGGATAATGATCTATCTGAAATAACAGCTTTAACTCCAGACCATATTAAAGTAGCAAATGACAGAAAATAAGTTACAATAATATTAATATAAAATAATATAAATCATAAAACGAGATATATAAGGCGTTCGAGTTTATTGATTGTAAATTAAAACATATGTTCAGGTTGACCATAATATATTTATTTGGGTATAATATTCTGGAATTCACTAAAAAGGAGGAATATTATGGCTAAAAAAAGTCAACCTAAAGCCTCAAGAAACGGTATTTTGAAGAATATTGAGAGAGTAGGAAATGCACTTCCTCACCCTGCTATCATATTTGTAATACTGAGTGCAGTGGTAATTTTAGCTTCATACCTGGTTTCAATGGCTGGAACCGCAGTAACTTATTATGATGCGAGAGCAGGTGCAGAGGCCACTGTAACAGCGTCAAATCTTCTTTCAGCGGATGGACTTCGCTATATTTTCAATACCGCTACCACAAACTTTACCGGCTTTGCTCCACTAGGAACCGTCCTGGTAGCAATGTTAGGAGTTGGAGTTGCTGAATGGTCAGGACTTATCAATACTTCACTTAAAAAGCTTTTAACTAACGTTCATCCAAGACTTCTTACCGCAGTTGTTGTCTTTGCTGGAATAATGTCCAACATAGCATCAGATGCTGGATATGTAGTAGTAATTCCATTAGGTGCAGTTGTTTTTGCAAGTGCAGGAAGACACCCAATAGCTGGCCTGGCTGCCGCTTTCGCAGGAGTTTCTGCCGGATTTTCAGCTAATCTTTTGATTGGAACCCTTGATCCGCTGCTTGGGGGGATAACCAATGAAGCCCTTAGAAGTGCTGGAATAGAGTATTCAATACTACCTACAGCAAACTATTATTTTATGTTCGTTTCAACTTTTATTCTCACATTCCTTGGAACTTTTGTAACCGAAAAGATAATAGAGAAGAACCTGGGAGAATATAAAGGAAGTTATAGACCTGACAAGGAGCATGTTACTGAAATCGAGAACAAAGGTCTGAGAAATGCGGGCTTGTCTCTTCTATTATTCTCAGCAATAATGCTGGCTCTTATAGTACCTGAAAACGGGCTTTTAAGATCAGCTGACGCAACAGGAGCGTTGACGGTGAATGAATTCCTTAGCAAGGGTCTGATATTTATGATCCTTCTAATATTCATGATCCCTGGAGCAGTATATGGAAAAACAATTGGTAAAATAAAAAACAGCAACGACCTTATAGAATCAATGACCGATGCGATGAAGAGCATGGGAGGATACCTTGTTCTTGCTTTCTTTGCAGCTCAGTTTGTTGCATATTTTGGGAAGTCTAATCTTGGCACCATCCTTTCAGTCAAGGGAGCAGAATTCCTCGAAAGCATTGGATTTACAGGATTACCATTAGTAATAGGATTCATCCTTGTGTCAGCCTTTATAAATCTATTCATGGGATCAGCTTCAGCTAAATGGGCAATAATGGCTCCTGTATTCGTTCCGATGATGATGAGACTTGGACTGAGCCCTGAACTTACACAGGCTGCTTTTAGGATTGGAGACTCATCTACAAACATCATTACTCCACTTATGAGCTACTTTGCCATGATAGTTGTATTTGCGAAGAAATACGATGAGGAAAGTGGAATTGGAACTATAATAGCTACAATGATACCATACTCAATAGTATTCCTTATTGGCTGGACAGCATTGATGGTGTTCTGGTATTTCATGGGCTGGCCATTAGGACCGGGAGCATTCATTCATGTTTAACAAACAGAAGGGCCACAAATCGCCTTTTGTTATAAGGAGGAACCAATATGATAAATGAAAACAGGCTACTGGATAGTTTCTTACGTTATGTACAGATCGACAGCCCTACCACTGAGGAGAAGCAGCTTGCTCAAATGCTGAAGGAAGAAATGGAACAGCTGGGTCTTGAGGTCAGGACAGATGATGCAGGAGGCATAACTGGAAGCAATACAGGGAATCTGATTGGCATCCTTAAAGGAGGATCTGAAGGTGAATCCATCCTTTTTAGTGCTCATATGGACACAGTTTCACCATGCAGAGGAGTTAAGCCTCAGATAAGAGATGGTGCTATATACAGTGACGGGACCACGATACTGGGTGGAGATGACAAGGCTGGAATAGCTGCTATAATGGAGGCTATCAGGGTAGTCACAGAAAAGGGACTCCCTCACAATGGCATAGAGGTAGTATTTACAATATTTGAGGAAGGTGGCCTTAAGGGCTCGGCAAATCTGGATTACTCGTTTATTAGATCTAAAAAGGCATTTGTCCTGGATAGCAGTGGAGATCCTGGAAGGATAATCACAAGAGGACCTGCCCAGAACAAGATAACTGCAGTATTCAAAGGCAAGGAAGCCCATGCAGGGGTTGCTCCGGAGGATGGTATTAGTGCCATCCAAATGGCTGCTGACGCCATATCTGTGATGAAGCTATTAAGAATCGATGAGGAGACAACTGCAAACATCGGATCGATAGGTGGCGGAGGTGCGACCAACATAGTCCCTTCTCGTGTTACGATCCAGGCCGAGGCAAGAAGCTTGAAGGAAGACAAGCTTCTTGAGCAGACCAAGCATATGACAGATGCTATGGAGACTGCAGCAAAGAAATACGGAGGTTCAGTAGAAATAATTGTGGAAAGAGCATATGGCGCATTCAGTGTACCTGATGAAAGCCCGGTGGTCAAAGCTATTGAAAAAGCATTCCATAACCTTGGGATCAACGCAGAAATTGTTGGCTCAGGTGGAGGAAGCGATACAAATAATTTTAATTCGAACGGAATCGAGGCAGTTAATATAGCAATTGGAGAGAGAAATGCCCACACCCTGGAGGAACACATATTTATTGATGATATCAACACATCTGCAAAACTGGTACTCGAGCTTATAAAGCTTCACAGCTAGAAGTTTGATCTCAAAGGCACCTTATTGGATAGGTGCCTTTACTAATGGTTGCAAAGACTTGATAGGTCAGTTAGAATGGAAAGGTAACTCAATCACAGGAGACGGCTTATGGGAAGAGAATTGAAACTAACTGAAGGAAAAATAATAGGTACATTGACCAGGCTGGCATTCCCGATCATGGGCACCTCCTTTATCCAGATGGCATACAATCTGACGGATGTTATGTGGCTGGGGCGGCTTAGTACTGATTCAGTCGCTGCTGTGGGTACAGCAGGATTCTTCCTGTGGCTGGCTGCATCTCTTGTCATGATCTCTCAGGTCGGGATAGGTGTAAGTGTCGCACAGAACTATGGAAGAGGTGATAAAAAAGAGGCAAGAAGGTATATAACCTCAGGATTTCAGCTCAACATAGCTATCTCATTGACATATGGAGCGGCACTTTATTTATTCAGGGAGCAGATAATTGGCTTCTTCAATATTCGAGAATCAAATGTGGCAGAAATGGCTGTAAGCTATCTTTCCATAATCAGTACAGGGATGATCTTTTTCTTCATGAACCCAGTTTTCTCAACGACTCTCAACAGCTCGGGCAACAGCGTCACACCATTTAAGACCAACACAATTGGACTTATTGTAAATATGGTTCTTGACCCGTTGCTTATTTTCGGGATTGGTCCCTTCCCAAGGCTTGAGGTAGAAGGAGCAGCTATTGCTACTGTAACGGCTCAGATAGTAGTAACAATGATCTTCTTATACATTGGTACCAGGAACGGCACTCTATATTCCCATGTAAGGATAATTGAGAAACCGGTATATAATAGAATATCAAGGATCGCTGAGCTTGGGATACCTCCCTTTGTTCAGATGGGAACACATGCTGTGGTAAGTATAATAATCACTCGACTGGTAGCAGGCTTTGGTTCAATACCAATAGCGGTCCAGAGCATAGGTTCGCAGATCGAGTCTATTTCCTGGATGACCTCCGAGGGTTTTGCTTCAGCAATATCAGCGTTTGTAGGACAGAATTACGGAGCTGGAAAGGTTGATCGGATAAGAGAAGGTTATCAAAAAGGCATAAGGATACTTGGCGGATTTGGTATTTTTGCATCCTTGATGCTTATTTTTGCAGCCGAGTCCTTATTTTCATTATTTACGCCTGGAGACCCTGAAGCAATAAGGGAAGGGGTCAAATATCTAAGGATCCTTGGATTGTCACAATTATTTATGAGTATTGAAATAGGAACAGCAGGTGCTTTTAACGGATTAGGAAAAACCTTACCACCTACTGTGGTTGGAATGACCTTAAATGCATCAAGGATACCGCTGGCAGTAATAATGTCTTCCACGGCTCTCGGATTAATGGGGATATGGTGGGCAATCTCAATATCCAGTATTCTAAAGGGCTTGATAATATACCTTTGGTTCAAAGTAGTTTTGATAAATATAAGGCAGGTCTCTGTTACCTAGAGGACCTGCCTACTCTTCTTTGGGCAAGGATGTTTATCCCGGACCCAATTATATTCTCGATCAATATCTGTCCTTTTTCAACTGGTGCTTCTACTCTAAGGCGTCGTATTTCCTCAAGAACAACATCTGAGATGTCCTTTGGGACAGGGATGCTGGAGACAACCGGCAGCCTGCCCATTGGACCGTTTATCAAAATGCACCGACCAGTAATTACTTTGCTCTCATCTGAAATCAGCTTTCGTGCATAATCTACTCCCCTGCCACAACTATTGCCGGTTACTTTGATCTCAGCTTCTGACCCATCTATTGAAAGCAGGCATCCCACTGAACATATATTGCATTTACCATTAAAATTACTCAATATTAACACCTCGATTGAAATTATAGCATACAAGTTGCCACTGGTCCAATAATCTAGTAAAATCTTAATTAAGGTTGGAAAGCGAGGTGAATCTATGCTAAGTGAATTGGAAATAGTGTTAAGATTGATACTATCGGCAGTAATAGGCGGAGCTATAGGAATAGAAAGAGAAGCAAGCAACAGGCCTGCCGGATTCAGAACCCATATACTTGTTAGCGTAGGCTCTACTCTAATTATGCTGGTTTCAGCCTATGGGATGGGTGAGAGTGCCGACCCTGCGAGACTTGCTGCCCAAGTAGTTAGCGGCATAGGATTTTTAGGGGCAGGAACTATCTTAAGAACCGGTAATCATATCAAAGGCCTTACAACGGCTGCGAGCCTTTGGGTATGCGCCGGGATTGGCCTTGCCATAGGAGCAGGGTTTTACCTGGGTGGTGTAGTTACAGCCGCAATAGTTCTTATATCCTTAGTTGCATTGGGCAATGTCGAGGTGAACGTGCTTAGAGGAGCAAACAAGCTGGTCAGAGTAACTGCTACTGACAGGGCCGGATTAATTGGAGATATTGGAACTGTATTTGGCGAGTACAATATTTCTATTCGTAACGTTACCATCGATGATATAAAGGACGACGGAGAAGGTCCGGGTAAAATCGAGATAAAATTTTATGTTAAGAAGCCCATCAATCTAAATCTGCAGGGTCTTTACGACAGCCTATTCCATATCAGGGATATTGATGAAATTGACTTTGAGGATCAAAGGATTGAAAACTGGAGAAATAGAAAGGGAGGAAACTGATTTGTTAAAACAGCTTATGAAACCTGAGGTCAATGAAGAAATAGCAGTGATGAAAACTAATTTTGGTGAGATAAAAATTAGATTATTCCCGGAGGTTGCACCAAAGGCTGTAGAGAACTTCACAACCCATGCCAGGTCAGGATATTATGATGGAATAACATTTCACAGAATAATAAATGACTTTATGATACAAGGGGGAGACCCTGAAGGTACTGGCAGAGGCGGCAAAAGCATCTGGGGCAAGCCTTTTCAGGACGAATTCAACAGCATGTACAGAAATTTCAGAGGTGCATTGTCTATGGCAAACTCTGGGCCAAATACAAATGGAAGCCAGTTTTTCATAGTGCAAAAGACCAGTGTTGAGAAAAATATACTTGGACAGATGGAGGATTTGGGTGAAAAAAGAGGATATCCTCAGGATGTAATCGATGCGTACAGAGAACTGGGAGGTACCTTCTGGCTGGACGGAAAGCACACTGTATTTGGTCAGGTATTTGAGGGATTGGAAATAGTCGATCAAATAGCTGAAACTCCGGTAGGAAGCGGCGATAAACCCATCAAGCCTGTTGTGATAGAAAGTCTTACCATAATTCCATGGAAGAGTGAATAACGTGAAATCGAGTATTGAAAAGGTCATCTGTGATGCTGTAAAGGAATTTGAAAAACATGAGGATATATCGACTAGATGGAAGAAGCCTCTGGTTGCATATGCTGATGCAGCCGATCCGTTGTTTAAAATTCTAAAGCATGTAGCCGCTACGGATCATTATGAGCCGTTTGATATAAATCCTGCTGCGAAATCAGTTATAACATACTTCCTGCCATTCGAGGATTGGGTAGTTGAAAGTAATACAGGAGGTACTGATTGCTCGAGGGAATGGGCGATGGCATACATTGAGACCAACAAGCTGATAGCAGAGATCAATGATGGCTTGATCAGGTTTCTCACTGACTTGGGGTGGAGGACAGAAAAGCTTCCAAAGGAGCTTAATATAAACCGTGATACCTTAAAAAGTGTATGGTCCAACAGACATGTATCATATATCGCAGGTCTAGGTACCTTTGGTATAAATAATATGCTTATAACTGAAAACGGCTGTTGTGGGAGATTAGGAAACGTAGTGACAAGTCTTCAGATTGAACCTACAAAAAGGCCAGATCATGAATATTGTCTGAAGAAGCTTGATGGCAGCTGTGGGATATGCGTTGACAACTGTATGGTTGGTGCATTAGATGATGGCTTTGACAGATTCGGCTGCAATGAAGTCTTGAAGATGAATGCAACCAGATTTGGAGACCTTGGCGAGGCACAATGCTGTGGCAAATGTTTGACAGGATTGCCATGCTCTACAGGAAATCCCGAGGCACTGTCAGTATGACAAAAATCCCTTCATGGATCAGAGAAAGGGAAATATATGAGGGGGTGCATTTATGCATCAGTACAAAGGAAAGCTTATAATTCACACAGGTTCTATGTTTTCCGGTAAAACGTCAAGTCTGGAGAAGGACGTAAAAAGATTCAGGATCGCAGGCTACAGGACCCTGGCTTTCAAGCCTTCAGTTGATACAAGATATGCCAGCTCAGAAATCGTGACTCACGATGATACAATTCTTGAAGCGGTCTTGGTGGAAGATATTTCTGAGATCCTCAGGCAGTGCAGCCTAAATAAACCTGAGGTCGTAGCTATAGACGAGGTCCAGTTTCTTGGAGGAGGCCTTGATGAAATAATAAAGGGTGTGAACAGCCTTTTAGGCCAGGACATTACTGTAATCGCAGCAGGACTGGATATAGATTTTGCAGGTCAGCCCTTTGAAATAGTAAAGGAGCTGATGCCCATAGCTGATTATTTGACGAAGCATCATGCAGTATGTGTAAAATGCGGTACTGATGCATGGGTAAGCCATAGAAAGACTAAGGACAGGGAAAGAGTCGTGATTGGAGCCTCAAGAGAGTATGAACCTCTTTGCAGAAGCTGCTACTTAGAGGAGAAAAAGCTTGAGGATGCGATAGTGAATAAAAACCAGGTCACCTTTATATAAAAATCTCGGGGTGTGCCCCGAGATTTTTATTTTTTCTTATTGTTCAGAAATGATAGATATACTGCCAGAGGAGGTTTCTAAATCAAGTGACTTAGAACCATCTCCGATCTTTACAATCATCTGATCTTCATTGTTTTTTGTGACAGCTCCCGGACCACTGTAGTCAAGGTTTCCGGAAGATGTTCTAGCTTCAATGTCGTAGTCAGGCTCATCCTCAATTTCGACATCAATGCTACCAGAGCTTGCTGCAGCAGAGATATTACCCGAGGATTTGACCAACTTCAGTTTGATGCTGCCTGAGCTTGAATTTAAGTCGAAATCACCGATTACCGGATATATTATCTGGCCTCCGGATGAGGTGGTTACAGAGCCGATTTCTGCAATAGTGTCTATCAGCTGTACAGACCCCGAGCTTGTTGCTATCTGCAATTTCTTAAGAGACAGATCCTTAACGTTGACTGGTGCAGAGGACGTTTCTATATTCACCGATCCTTCGTAATCTTCAGGGACAAGTACTGTAAGCCTGAGTCCTGAACTTGATATAGTGATGCTGTTGCCATCAGGAACTGCCTTCAACTCAAGCCCTCCAGGGATACTGCTTACCGTTAGATCAAGATCCACATTCCCCTTATAACTTCCTGTAAGCGTAGCGACGACTTTATCGGTGCCTCCTTTCTCTATGGAAACATCCGCAAAGGTAGATTTTACACTTAGAATACCGTCTTTGGTTATATCCTCTTCAATACTCTTATCTACTGTCTTGTTAACAAGGTCAACCTCATTGAAGAATCCATCACCAAACCTCAGACCGTCGATTCCAATTACTGTCCTTTTTCCACCCTCAATAACTTCTATGCCCCTCCAGGTAATCGTAACGGAGGTATCTCCATCTAGAACATGGATGCCATCTCCACCAATTCTAACCACATCTCCATTATCTGTTATCTCAATAGCATTTTCACCTACATAATCAGAAAATCTGAAATTATCGATATATCTAAGAGAATAGAACCCTATCCCAAATGAAACCAGGACTACTCCAATAAGGATCAGCGAAATTTTTTTAAAATCCATATATTACACCTCCTGTCCATTGACGAGTCTTCTATTCCAGGCTAAATATGCTGATGTAAGCTTGAATAGAAGCTTAGTAAGGACAACTCCCAATACTACCATAAGAACTCCAAGAGCTATTAAGCCAATTCCGAAAGCAATAACCGTTATGATTCCAGGTTGGAATCCAGGTATGAAGAAGGTAAAAGGGAAGCCCAACAGCATTGCAGCACCTCCAATGGAAATGCCAACACCTGCTGCAAAAATACCAAATAAAAATCCAACTATGCCAAGGAAGGGACCTAGTACAAATACCAAATTAAGACCAATCAATAGTATCAGTATCAAAATTTTCCTTGTTCCATCCATATTTCCTGGGGATGGAGGCTGCTTGACTGAATTATCCTGTTCCTTGCCCAGGGTTTGTCTGATGCTGTCAGCCACCTCATTAGGAGCGCCCAGCTCAACTACGATTTCCTCATCCGTTTTACCTTTGTCTCTTCCGATTGCAAAATGTTCCTCATAATCCAGAAGAATTTCCCTTATCTCATCCTCGGGAAGTCCCTTCAAGTATGATCTTAAACTGCTTAAATACTCATTCCTTTTCATTTACCTCACTCCTTAGCAAATGATTCACACCGTTTACAAAGGTGTTCCATTCTCTTTCCAATTCCTCCAATACATCCCTGCCATTTTCAGTAAGGCAGTAATACTTTCTAGGGGGTCCTTCCTGGGATTCCTCCAGATAGGTCGTAACATAGCCGTCGGTTCGAAATCTCCTCAGCAGCGGATATATGGTTCCCTCAGAAATCAGGACGTACTTTGATATATTTTCAACCAATTCATACCCATAAAAATCCTTCTTAGAAAGCTGCGAAAGAACACAAAGCTCAAGAACCCCTTTTTTGAATTGAATGTTCACTATATTCAACTCCTTTCATGGTACAGCTATAATATAACACACGCTACCTTATAATGCAAGGTACTGTGTAAAAAAAGTCAGAGGCCTCTTGACCTCTGACTTTGAAGGATCTCATTCAAAGCTTAAACCCTCCCTGTGAAGCCCTACACTAAGGATTATCCCTATAGATACGAGGTTGATTAGCTGGAAGGTTCCCCCATAGCTCATGAAGGAGAGAGGGATACCTGTTATAGGCATCAAGCCAAGAGTCATTCCAATATTCTCCCATATATGGAACAGGAACATCCCCGCAAGACCAGTGGACATAAGCGAGCCGAAGGTATCTGTAGAGTTTTTTGCTATCTTTACTATCCTGTATAATAATATAAAATAGAGCAGTATCAGTACGGCTCCACCGATAAAGCCAAGTTCTTCTGCAAGAACTGCAAATATAAAGTCAGTCTGCTTTTCGGGAATATAATTGAATTGAGTCTGAGTTCCCTTGAACAATCCTCGTCCAAACATTTTTCCGCTTCCTATTGCAATCCTGCCCTGTAAAGCCTGATATCCTGTATTCGTAGTATCTCTTTCAGGGTCCAGAAAGTTAAATATTCTATCGCGCTGGAAGTCATCAAGCCTCATCCAGATAACAGGAAGGCTCATCAGACCAACAATAAATGCCAACCCGATGTACTTCCATTTAATGCCGCCTGCAAATAACATTGCAGCGATTATAAAAACAAATACCATGGCGGTTCCCATATCAGGCTGCATAAGTATCAAGACTACAGGTGAAAATGCTAATGCAATAGTCTTTAACAAAACAAACGGCGAGTTGATATCCTCCTTATGCTTATCCATATACTTTGCAAGTGAGATTATCAATCCAACCTTAACAAATTCTGCAGGTTGAAAACCGAAGCTCCCTATATAAAGCCAGGAACGGGCCCCCCATTGCTCATCACCCACACCCATGAACAAGACAGCAAACAGAAGACCTATTGAGACTATATATATTGGTATATAAAGCTTACCCAGAAACTGATAGTCGAAGAAAACAAAGAACAATATCGCTGCGAAACCTATGAGAGTTGCAATACCCTGGGTTTTGACAAACCTTAGGTTCTCCATGCTTAGGGTTGCAGAATATATTATTATAAGACCATAAATACAAAGCATAATGACCGAAGATAGCAATATAAAATCAAATTTTTTGAATGCCTTTTTCCTTAAATTGAACATTTCACCGACTCCTTTACTTCAGTTGTTATTATATCATAATACATCGTTTAGAAGTAGTGGGAATGCGCAAGCATATTTGCTATAATTAATTGAGAGGGAGATCAGGTATGAATAATAAAATAAGAGGTATTGCTAAGGAATTGAATATTGATATCATTGGATTCACAGGGAATGAGTCACTATTCGGGCTTCAAGAAGTTCTTGAACTGAGAATGAGTAAAGGACTTGTTACTGAATTTGAGCCAAAGTCTGTTAAGGAGAGAATAGATCCTGCAATTACTCTCAAGGGTTGTAAAGGGATAATAACTATAGCAGTTCCTTATAATACCGGGTACGATATCAGCTCGAGGGTTCCGATCAAGGGAAGCCTCAGTAGATCCTCCTGGGGTCGGGACTATCATAAAGTAGTTGGTGACCTGCTAAGGGAGCTTTCAAGAAGGCTTAAATCTGAGTTGGATGGCGAATACCTGCCATTCGCGGACACTGGGCCATTGGTGGACAGAGAGCTAGCATATATGTCCGGACTTGGTTACTACGGCAAAAATTGCTGTATTATAACTCCAGGCTATGGTTCCTATGTATTTATAGGCTACATACTCACCAGTCTTGAATTGTCATCAGAGGTTATGCCAATTGAAAGTCAATGTGGAGATTGCAGGCTTTGTATCGATGCCTGTCCCACTGGTGCATTGGAGAAGCCTGGAGTTCTGAATCCTAAAAAGTGCATATCTTACCTGACGCAAACAAAGGACATCATACCAACAGAGCTCCAAAGAAGGATGGGTGTTAAGATATATGGATGCGACACTTGTCAGGCAGTTTGCCCTAAGAACAAAGGCGTAAACCTTTCAGACATAACAGAGTTCCTGCCAGTAAAAACCGGTGGCTTTGTCGATATTGAAGAACTGTTGAAAATGAGCAAAAATGAATATATTAAAAAATACGGTGATATGGCTGGGAACTGGAGGGGGAGGAGCGTTCTTATAAGAAATGCAATTATCGCAATCAGTAATATTGGGAGAGAGTCTCAATATAAGGAGCAGCTCGAGGGTCTTAAGAAAAAAGAGGTCGAGCTTTGGAATCCATATTTATAATTCTGGTCGCTGGATACTTAAATTTTCAATTTACTGAAGCTATGGTATAATCTAAACGAATAGAACGATTAATTTCAGGGAGGGATCCAATTGTCAAATATTCATGAGCTGCAATTTTTAAAGGATAAGATCCAGGAGCTAAAGGACCAGGGAGTGTACAGAAAGCTTCCTGTACTGCAAGGAGCCAGCGGTCCCGAGGTTCTGCTTAATGGCAAAAACGTAATCAACCTATCCTCGAATAACTATCTGGGCTTCGCAAACCATCCTAGGCTTAAGGCAGCTGCGATTGCAGCTGTAGAAAAGTATGGTGCAGGCTCCGGTGCAGTCAGGACAATAATTGGCAACATGAGCATACATGAGGAGATGGAGGAGGTTCTTTCAAAGTTCAAAAGAGAAGAAGCTGCTTTCGTCTATCAATCAGGCTTCAATTGTAATGCAGGAACTATTCAGGCAGTTACAGAGGCTGGAGATATAATCATCTCAGATGAACTGAATCATGCTTCCATAATTGACGGTTCAAGACTATCCAGAGCAGACAAAGGGATCTATAAACACTCTGATATGGACAGCCTTGAGGCAGTTCTTAAGGATGCCAGAGACAAATACAGGAATATCCTTATTATCACCGACGGCGTGTTCAGCATGGATGGCGACGTTGCAAAACTTCCTGAGATAGTGCAGCTTGCTGAGAAATATGAAGCCATGACCTATGTTGATGACGCTCACGGCTCAGGTGTACTTGGAGAAAGCGGAAGAGGTACCGTTGACCACTTTGGACTTCATGGAAGAGTAGATTTTACGATTGGAACACTTTCCAAGGCAATTGGAGTAGTTGGGGGATATGTTGCAGGTTCAAACACTATGTACGAATGGCTTAGCCACAGAGCTAGACCGGTACTATTCTCTACCTCTATGCCTCCAGCAGCTGCTGGCGCAATTATCGAGGCTGTGAAGATGCTTACTGAGTCAACAGAATATACCGACAAGCTTTGGGACAACGCAAAATACTTCAAAGAGAAGATGGGAACATTAGGCTTTAATATAGGAAACAGTCAAACACCCATAACTCCAGTAATTATTGGAGACGAGGCAAAGACAATGGAGTTCAGCAGAAGACTTCTTGATAAGGGAGTATTTGTGTCTGGAATAGTATTCCCAACTGTACCAAAGGGAACAGGAAGACTCAGATGCATGGTTACAGCCGGACACAGCAAGGAGCAGCTTGACAAGGCTGTTGAGGCATTTAAGGCGGTTGGGGAAGAGATGAAGCTTTTGTAGAATCATACTGAAAATATTAGAGATCCAGGATCATGTGGTCCTGGATCTCTAATATTTTGCATAGATTATTATCGCCCTAAACAGATATGCCTTATACACTGGTTTTTGTATCCGTGACAATTGACCCTGTTTTTTCCTTTTCATATATTGTAGAATGAATATATGTAAGCCATGGAGGTGGATCATGTTTATTGGTGCTTGTACTATAAGACTTGAAATATTTGAAGCTAGTTCCTTAAAAGAAAAAAGACAAGTATTAAAAAGCATAATCGAAAGACTAAAGCATAGGTTCAACATATCCGTAGCCGAGGTAGACATGTTCGACAGCTGGCAGACTGCTGAAATTGGATTTGCATGTGTATCCTCTGAGCCTGATCATGCAAGAAAGATGATCCAAAGCGTAATCAGATTTATAGATGGCGATGGTCGGGTAGAAATCATTTTTCAAAGCATAGAGATAATTTAGGAGAGACCATGAGAAAGAAGCTAACAAAAAAAGAGATTGCATTGGTTATAAAAAAGCTGCTTGAACTGTATCCTGACGCAGGACCGGAACTGGACTTCACAACACCCTTTGAACTCCTTATTGCGACCATCTTGTCAGCTCAATGCACGGATGTCAGAGTAAATAAGGTCACTTCAGAAATTTTTGCTGAGCTTAAGGCACCTGAGGACTACATAGCACTTGGGCAGATTGAGCTTGAGAAAAGAATCAGGACCTGTGGCCTTTCAAACTCTAAAAGCAGCAATATCGTTAGTACCTGCCAAATCATCAATGAGAAGTACGGTGGTACTGTTCCCGAAACTATAGAGGAGCTTATCACTCTTCCCGGCGTTGGTAGAAAAACAGCCAACGTTGTTGCAAGCAACGCATTTGGAGTACCTGCAATTGCGGTTGATACCCATGTTTTTCGGGTATCTAACAGAATAGGACTAGCAGATTCAAAGACGGTTGAAAAAACAGAGGAAGACCTGATGAAGAATATTCCAAAGGATATGTGGACAAAAGCGCATCACCTTCTTATTTTTCATGGCAGGAGGATTTGTAAAGCACGAAAACCGGGATGTGAGATCTGCCCAATAAATACTGAATGTCTCTACTACGAAAGGGAGATCAACAATGGATAAAAGAGTAGTTGCAGCAATAATCGTTCTACTTATCATGTCAGGAGCCTTGTTTGGAGGTTATACCTATCTTGATGGGAAAATCAATATAGATGGTTATTATGAAGGCGTATCGGTAGCAGGTATCCCAATAGGCAGCCTGACAAGAAAACAGGCGGAAAGTAAATTGAGACAGAGCCTTGAAGCTGGCTTTAACAATAAAGGAATTATAGTTGAATCTGATGAGCACCCCGGTGAAGAAACCTTCATTTCCTATGCCAAGCTTGGATATACCTATGATTATGAGACTGCGCTAAATGAAGCATATAAAGTGGGGAGAAGCGGAAACATCATAGATAGGTTCATGAGGATACAAGATTTGGAGAATTCTCCAGTCGATATAGATATTGAGGCTTTTTACAGTGAAGCAAGACTGGATTTTGAGTTGAAAGCCATAGCAGATAAATATAAGAGGGACCCTAAAAATGCCGGCTTTGATTTTGCTGCTGGAGAAATGTCAGTCACTAAGCATGTAAATGGAACGGCAGTAGATCTGGACACCCTAAAAAAAGATGCAGAGCTTGCAATTCCTGAGGGTGGAAGAGTTGAGCTTCCATTAAGGATAGTTGAGCCAGAAATAAAAACTGAGTTTTACGAGAGGATAAACGGTAAGATAGCAGAATTCTCAACAAGCTTTAAAGGCAGCGCTCCTGGAAGAGTCAACAATATAAGGTTGTCAGCCAAGGCTTTTAAGGGTATCCTTTTGATGCCTGGAGATGAGCTTTCTTACAATGAGACCACTGGTCCCAGAAGAGCAGATGCAGGCTACCAGGAAGCTCCAGTTATACTCAACGGAGAACTGACTCCAGGTATGGGCGGAGGAGTTTGCCAGACATCGACTACACTTTATAACGCTCTTCTTCTTGCAGACCTTGAAATCATTGAAAGGCACCCACACTCTATGCCTCCTGCATACGTACCCAGGGGAACAGACGGAGCTGTAGCCACAGGGTATCTGGATCTAAGATTCAAGAACAACTTTGATTATCCAGTATATATCGACTCAGAGGTCATAGGTTCCAGAGTCTACTTCTATATCTATGGTGATCTTAAAGAAAGAGATTATACAGTAAAAATTGATACACAGCTTCTCTCAACAATACCATATAAGGTACAAGAAAACCTGGATCCATCGTTAACACCGGGAACCAGAGAGCTGATTCAGGAGGGAAGAACAGGTTACAAGGTCAGCACCTATAAGTCGATAATCAAAAATGGCGAGGTAGTGAGCAGAGAGATAATATCCTCTGATTATTACAGAGAAAAGGATTTTATTTACAAAGTAGGACCTGTAACTGTCATTGAGCTGGTAGTTGAACCGCCAGTTACATTTGACCCAATTCCGGTCATACTACCTGAAGATGGAGTTTTACCTGAGGTATTGCCATAGGAGCAGAACTTTGATATGATTACGACAGTTGAATATGTCACATGGGTATCTCTATGAGATTTAAAAGGGAAAGTGGTTGAAATCCACTACAGCCCCCGCTACTGTGAACGGGAACGAAATCAGCTTTATGCCACTGGGGAACCGGGAAGGCGCTGAAATTAGGATGATCCGTAAGTCAGGATATCTGCCTGTGTATGCAAAAGCCTTTGGTTTTTGCCTCGGAGGGAGGGATATAATTAATTGCTATCAGCCTGTCTCCGGACAGGTTTTTTGTTTTCTAATAACTGAAGGGAGAGGGAAATAATGAAAAAAAGATGGATCATACTTATGATCGCTATAGTTCTGGCAGTTACCTTATTATCTGGCTGTGCACCAAAGGAAGAAACAGGAGAGATTACTCAGGAAACACCTGCAGAGGCTCCAGAAACCGCAGGAATTTCGGTATTGGATGATTTTGGTAATGAGATTGTATTGGAGGGACCTGCTCAGAGGATAATATCGCTGGCTCCGAGTAATACTGAAATACTCTTTGCAATAGGGGCTGGTGATAGAGTCATTGGAGTTACAACCTTCGATGATTATCCTGAAGAAGTGCTGCAAATTGAAAAGATAGGTGATTTCAACGGAATGAACCTGGAGAGGATAATAGAGCTCGAGCCGGATCTGGTCATCAATTATGGAGAAGGGATAACAGAGGAAACGCAAAGACTTGTAGAGGCAGGAATACAGATTGCAGGCTTTGAACCTGAGAGCATAGAAGAGATCATTGAAACCATTGGAAGGATAGGATTACTTACAGGAAACAGCGCTGAAGCAGAAGCACTTTCAAAGGGAATGCTGGATAAAGAGGCTGAGCTTATTGAAAAAGTAAAAGGACTTGAAACAAAGAAGGTATTTTACGAAATCTGGCATGAGCCGTTGATGGCTGCAGGGCCTGGATCCTTCGTCGATCAACTTATATTGCTGGCAGGAGGAGTCAATGTGGCTGGGGATGCTGAAAGCGAATATCCTCAGTTTGATCTTGAACAGCTTATAGAAAGAAATCCACAGGTATACCTGACAGCAAACGATCTGCCGGAAAAGACTGTAGAGTCGATCAAGGAAAGACCCGGGTATGAAAACATAGATGCAATAAAGAACGGACAGATATATCTATTGGACGGCAACATAATGTCAAGGCCGGGACCTAGAATAATTGAGGCCCTTGAAATATTGATGAAGGCTATCCATCCTGAAATTAAGTAAAGGCTGTGAGTGGAATGAAAGGTAAGATAAAGAGGAGCTCCTACGGGATCGTAACAGCAGCTATGATTGCAGTTCTAGTTATTGCAGTCGGAGCAGCAAGCGCCCTGGGCTCTGCTGACATCAGCATATTTGACGCCTTCAGAGTTGTAGGATCAAAATTACCTGTTCTCGATAACTTTGTAGATCTGGATGGCATATCCTCAGCAGCAAATTCAATTATCTGGAATGTTAGGCTTCCCAGAGTCATTTTAGGTGTTCTTGTTGGGTCGGCATTGTCGATCTCCGGAGGTGCCTTTCAGGGACTTCTTAAAAATCCTATGGCAGATCCCTATATACTAGGGATCTCTTCTGGGGCTGCACTTGGAGCAACCATAGCAATAATTACTAAGCTTGAGATGAGCTTAGCAGGTTTTTCTGGGATATCCTTGGCGGCCTTTCTTGGGGCTTTGATCGCTGTAGCATTTGTATACAACATAGGAAAGATCAAAAATCAGGTGCCGGTTACGACCCTTTTGCTTGCGGGAGTAGCAGTAGGTCAGTTTCTTACTGCTGTAATGTCCTTCCTGATGGTAATATTCAATAAGGATATGACAAAGATAATTTATTGGACTCTTGGAAGTCTTGCAGGGAAAGGGTGGTCACCTGTAACAGCTCTAGCATTTCCTGTTTTTTTAAGCATGCTGCTCCTTTTATATTTTTCCCGGGATATAAACATAATGCTTATGGGAGAGGAATCTGCTAAGTCTCTTGGAGTGAACGTAGAAAGAACAAAGCTATATGTGTTGCTTATTGGTACCTTCCTAACGTCAACGGTAGTATCCGTAAGTGGGATAATCGGTTTTGTAGGCCTCATAATCCCCCATATGGCAAGGCTTATTACAGGCCCGGATCATAGGATATTATTGCCTGTATCTGCAATAGGCGGTGGAATATTCATGATATTTGCGGATACTGTTGCAAGGACAGCAATATCGCCTGTTGAGATCCCTGTAGGTATCATAACAGCTCTTTTTGGAGGCCCATTTTTTATATTCCTTTTAAGAAACAAGAAAAAATCATTATAGGAAGCCTGGTGTATACCTATGACTGTATTAGAAGCAAGTAGAATAGTATATTCATATTCAAGAAAACCTGTTGTTAAAGATGTTAGTCTTGAAGTGAATAAGGGTGAGTTCCTGAGCATAATCGGTCCAAATGGCTCAGGTAAATCAACATTGCTTAAAACCCTGAGCCATGTTTACATTCCTGACAGCGGAGAGATAATCCTCATGGGGAAATCACTGGATACCTATAAGCGTAAGGAGATCGCACAAAGAATAGCTATGGTTCCTCAGGATACTTCGCTGGATTTTGAGTTTACCGTTGAAGAGGTAGTCCTGATGGGGCGTCACCCTTTTTTGGGGAGATTCGCAAAGGAAGATTCCAATGATCTGGATCTTGCTTATGAAGCCATGGAAAGAACTAATACATTACACATAAAGGACAGACTCATCACTGAGATATCAGGTGGAGAAAGACAGCGGGTTTTTATTGCTAAGTCACTAGCACAGAACACTTCTATCATGCTTCTCGACGAACCTACTTCACATTTGGATATAAACCATCAGATAGAAATACTAGAGCTATTAAAAAGATTGAATTCTGAAAAGGAACTGGCAATAGTGCTGGTTATCCATGACATAAATCTCGCCTCTAGGTATTCAGACAGGATATTACTTATGAAGGACGGAGAGATAGTTGCTCAGGGAAGCCCAGAAGCCGTCATAACACCGGGAAATATAGAAAATACCTATGGAATGAGGGTAGCCGTGGAAACGAGCAGGTATACAGGGAATGTCACAGTGACGCCGATTGAGATCAAGAGAAGATTAAAGGGATCAGAAAAAAGAAGGATCCATATAATTGGCGGAGGGGGAACAAGTCTTGAACTGATGCACAGGCTAAACCAGGAGGGACATGATTTAAGTCTGGGTGTGATCAATGTCGGCGATACTGACTGGCAGCACGGCAAAGCACTTAGATTGACATTGATTGAGGAAAAACCCTTCTCTGGGATATCTGAAAGGGCTTTCAGGAAAGCTCTTGATCAAATAATGAACTCTCATGCAGTGGTAATATCACCTACTCCTATGGGAAGTGGAAATCTATTGAATCTTAAACTGGCGAAGGCAGCTCTTGAAAAGGGAATTAAGGTTATTAGACTGTCACGATCTGACGAAGAGTTTGATTTTACTGGCGGAGAGGCAAACAAAATACTTGACGAAATGAGATTTATGGGACTTATCGAGGTTGCTGACACTGAAGCAGTTATAACAGAGATACGTAAAATATAGACCGGTGCAAGCCGGTCTTTTTGTTTTATTTTGTCTGGTGATATGTTATATTTAAGTTGTTGGGAGGATTGAAATGAGCATAAAACTAATCGCAATAGATATGGATGGAACACTGTTAAATAAACAAAACCTGCTTACTAAAAGAACGAGAGAAGCAATTGAGTTAGCGAAAAAAAAGAAGATAGAGGTTATAATTGCAACCGGCAGAGTATTGAAGTCGGCTGTGCATTACTCTAAAGAACTGGGCCTTGAAAGCTATATAGCAGCCTGCAACGGAGCTGTGGTGGTCGATAAGGATCTAAATAAGGTTATAGACCGTCCAATTTCCAGGAAAGATATCGAAAGTGTAATGGAAACAGGACATCAGATGGGTATATATTTTCATTTTTACAATGAGGATACCTTCTTCACTAAGACTTATGTCAAGGAGATCGTTGATTATTATACGCCCACAACTGAAAAGCTGAAAGGCCAATCAATAGATATAAAGCTTTATGATTCGCCGGAGGATATTATAAATGATGAACAGCTTAAAATATACAAGTTCCTCTTCATAGATAAGGACCAGGACAAGCTGATCCAACTGAGGAGAACCTTGGAAAAGCTTAAGTCTGTAGAGCTTTCAAAGAGCTGGAGAGACAATCTGGAGGTAATGGATAAAGGAGTGTCTAAAGGATCAGCAGTGAAACTTCTGTGTGAACGACTTGGTATAAAAGCTGATGAGGTTATGGCTATAGGCGACAATGAAAATGACATTTCCATGATAAAATTTGCTGGCGTAGGAGTCGCAATGGGAAATGCTGAAGATATAGTTAAGGAGCAGGCAGACTTTGTTACAAGCAGTAATGATGAAGATGGAGCAGCGCTTGCAATAGAAAAATATGTATTTTGATCGGAGGATACAATGGCTCTTAATATAGTATTGGTAGAACCTGAAATCCCTCACAATACCGGCAGTATAGCCAGGACATGTGCGTTGACTGGGACAAGGCTTCATCTGGTAAGACCTCTAGGATTCTCAGTCAGCGACAAATATCTGAAAAGATCTGGTCTTGATTATTGGCATCTTGTGGAAATCAGCTACTATGACAGCCTTGATGAAGTAATGGAGAAGAACCCGGGATCCAAATTTTATTATGCAACTACAAAGGCAAGCAGAGTATACTCAGAATTTACTTATGAGGATGGGAGCTTCTTCGTGTTTGGAAAGGAGACAAGGGGACTGCCTCCAGAACTGATAGCAAGGAATCTTGAAACAGCTATTAAAATACCTATGAGAGAAAATATTGCAAGATCCCTGAACCTTTCAAATTCAGCCAATATAGTCATCTTTGAAGCTCTAAGACAGTTAGGATTTCCAGGTCTAGGTTGATAAATAGGTATACAAAGTTCATTAAGGTATGTTAATATATTTGGGTGATTCAGACAAAAGGAGGATGACGCTATGGATTGGGCACTTCCGGTACTGGGAGGACTTGGATTGTTCTTATACGGCATGAATCTTATGGGTGCCGGGTTGGAAAAGTCAGCAGGTAAAAGACTTAGGAAGATGATCGAAGCACTTACCACTAATAGACTAAAAGGAGTGTTGGTAGGTACTTTAGTTACAATGATCATTCAAAGCAGTAGTGCTACTACTGTAATGGTAGTTGGATTTGTAAACGCTGGCATAATGACTTTACCTCAAGCTGTTGGTGTTATAATGGGAGCGAATATCGGAACGACCATAACTGCCCAGCTAATAGCTTTTAAGTTGACAGACTATGCTCCGCTAGCAGTTGCAGTGGGTGTTGCTATGTGGATCGCCGCAAAAAATAAAAAGGCGAAGAATTACTCTGAAATACTTATTGGTCTGGGAATTCTTTTTATTGGTATGGATATGATGGGCGATGGCTTAAAGCCACTGGCTGAGATCCAAGCTTTCAAGAATATAATGACCAGCCTAAACAATCCAGTTCTTGGAATGTTAGTCGGATTGGGATTAACGACCCTGGTCCAATCAAGTTCAGCTTCAATTGGACTTTTACAGGCTTTGGCAGGGCAAGGATTAGTTACTATGCATATAGCGTTCCCAATCCTGTTTGGAGAAAACATTGGTACAACTACAACTGCCATCATATCAAGCATTGGTGCAAACAAGACAGCAAAGAGAGCTGCAATAATACACTTTCTTTTTAACGTTATAGGTACTCTTATATTTATGACTATACTTAGATATCCAATTGAGTGGTTTGTAACCTATATTTCTCCAGAGGATGTCCAAAGACAGATTGCCAATGCTCACACATCCTTCAATATTATTAACGTGATCATTCAATATCCATTTGCTATGATGTTGGTCAGAGCTGCAGAAAAATTAGTACCAGGCGTTGAGGAAGCAGATATGACTGAGTCAAAATATTTGGACAAACGTATCATAGAAACGCCATCCATAGCACTAGGCCAAGCTATGCGCGAGGCCAACAGGATGGGTAACATTGTTCTTGAAAATTTAGCAGCCTGTAAAGTCGTAATGCTTGAAGATAGGATAGAGGGAGTAGATGCTATCTTTGCAAGGGAAAAATCTATCAATAAGATACAGCGTGAGATTACTGATTACCTGGTCCAGCTATCCAATGCACCTTTGTCTGACGAACAGCATGCGGATGTCAATGCCCTGTTTTACGTAATAGGGGATATTGAGAGAGTTGGGGACCATATAGAGAATATTACAGAGTTGGCTCAGTACAAGTCTGATAACAATCTGTACTTTACTCCTCAGGCAATAGAGGAGTTAGGCGAGATGTTCGACGTTTGTGATAACGCGTTTAAGACGTCTATCGAGGCTTACCGGGTCACCGATGAGGCTATGGCAAGGCAAGTTCTTGTACTTGAGGATGAAGTCGACAGACTGGAAAAGCAGAATCGATCAAACCATATCGACAGGTTGAACAAGATGCTTTGCAGCACAGGATCAGGGATAGTATTTTTGGATGCTATAAGCAACCTGGAAAGGGTTTCTGATCATGCAAGCAATATTGCAATGTACGTATTGGATAAATTTAAGGATTAATGTTATCAATTAAATATTTCTATAATCCTATTGACTACCTTGAATGAGATAGGATATAATGACCTTGCAGAGTTGTTAAAAATGTAACAAAATCTTATGGAAAATTCTGAATTATTTTGGATGATTATTGCGGGAGAGCCCACAAGGTGGCGCCGAAGGAGTAAATGACAGAGATAGCCCCTCTGTTGCTAATCTCTCAGGCAAAAGGACCGCAGTAGGACAGAACTCTGGAAAGGCGTCATTCACCGAAGGAGCAATCCCTTCATTTGGAGTTGGGAGAATCTCTCAGGTTAATAAACAGAGTAAGTAGGCGGAGGTCTATTTATTCTGTTTATTTTTAATTTGGGCTGAATTAAGAACAGAATAGTACAAAACTATAAAGGAGGTAGATTGGATGGTTTACGATGTTGTTATTATCGGAGCTGGACCAGCAGGGCTCTCAGCAGGACTCTATGCGGCAAGAGCAAGACTCAAAACTCTGATCGTTGAGAAGGAAGCAGCTGGCGGTCAGATCGCAACCACAGACGAGGTTGCAAACTATCCGGGTTCGATCGAGCATGCAACAGGACCGAGCTTGGTTGCAAGAATGGTGCAGCAGGCTGAAGAATTCGGTGCAGAAAAGGTCTCGGATACAGTTGTATCAGTCGATTTTGAAGGGGACATAAAGACGGTCAAGTGTGAGAAAAACGAGTACAAGACTAAGACTGTTATCATAGCGACTGGAGCTGTTCCAAAGCACATAGGCTGCCCGGGAGAAAAAGAACTGACAGGAAGAGGTATTTCCTACTGTGCAACCTGCGACGGAGCCTTCTTCGAAGACCTTGAGGTGTTCGTAGTCGGCGGAGGAGATTCTGCTGTCGAGGAAGCGATGTATTTAACCAAGTTTGCAAGAAAAGTTACTATCGTACACAGAAGAGATTCTCTAAGAGCTGCTAAATCTATTCAAGAAAAGGCCTTCAAGAATGAAAAGATGGCTTTTATGTGGGATTCAGTTATCACAGAGGTCAAGGGAGATGGGATCCTTCAGTCAATGACGGTCAAGAATGTTAAAACAGGTGAAGAATCCGAGTATTTTGCTGATGAGGACGATGGTACATTCGGGATATTCGTTTTTGTTGGATATGATCCTGCCACTAAGCTTTTTGAAGGCGTGATTGACATGGAGAATGGGTATATTAAAACCGATGACAATATGAAGACAAACATACCTGGAGTATTTGCCGCCGGGGACAACAGGGTAAAGTCACTGAGACAAGTGGTTACTGCTACTGCGGATGGGGCAATAGCAGCGACACAGGCTGAGAAGTATATAGAAGAACACTTTTAATAGGAGGTTGTGAAATGATCGAATTAAACAAGGAGAATTTTGAAGCTGAGGTCTTGAATGCTGAAGGTACTGTACTGGTTGATTTCTGGAGCCCTTCATGCGAACCATGCAAGGCTCTTATGCCTCACGTACATGAATATGAAGAAGTTTATGGCGATAAGATAAAGTTTACTTCGCTTGATATTACTGTTGCAAGAAGAGTTGCAATCGGTCAAAAGGTCCTTGGACTTCCGGTAATCGCTATATATAAAAATGGCGAAAGAGTAGATGCAGTTGTTGGAGATGAGGCTACAACTAAATCTGTCGAGGAATTGATCAAGAAGTATTGTTAATAGTGGCTATAAATCCGGGGTGCCGGATAATACGATATCAACCAATTATCTAAGGAGGTGAAGTCAATGCGTCTTGAATTAGGCCAAGTACTAATTAAGGATGTAAAATTCGGTGATTCGACAGTGCTGGAGAACGGAGTGCTTACCATAAATAAGGAAGAGTTGATCAATTTGATCATGGAGGATGAGCACATTGCTTCAGTCAGCGTCGACATCGCAAAGCCAGGTGAAAGTGTAAGGATAACACCTGTAAAGGACGTTGTTGAACCAAGGGTCAAGGTGGAAGGCCCCGGTGGAGTATTCCCGGGAATACTTTCGAAGGTGGATGTAGTAGGTTCAGGTAAGACTAACGTGCTTAAGGGTTGTGCAGTAATGACAACAGGTAAGATCGTGGGGTTCCAGGAAGGTATCGTCGATATGACAGGCCCTGGAGCAGAATATACACCATTTTCCAAGACGATCAACGTAGTAATGAATTGTGAGCCTGTTGAAGGCTTGAAGCAGCATGATCATGAAAAGGCGGTTAGATTTGCAGGCTTTAAAGCTGCAGCTTTCCTCGCCGAGACAGCAAAAAAGGTTGCACCTGACACTGTTGAGGTTTTCGAGGTAGATGCATTTGTAGATGGAATGAAAAAATATCCTGACCTTCCAAGGATAGGGTATGTTCAAATGCTTCAGACACAAGGACTACTCCACGACACCTATGTATATGGAGTGGATGCTAAGCAGATCGTTCCAACTATAATGTACCCAACAGAAATCATGGATGGCGCTATAGTCAGCGGCAACTGTGTATCGGCCTGTGACAAAAATACAACCTATCATCACCTGAACAACCCAGTTGTTCACGATATGATGAAGGTACATGGCAAGGAGATAAACTTTGCCGGAGTAATAATAACAAACGAAAACGTATATCTTGCAGACAAGGAAAGATCATCAAACTGGACAGCTAAGCTTGCTGAATTCCTAAACCTTGACGGAGTAATAATTTCCCAGGAAGGCTTTGGAAATCCGGATACTGACCTTATTATGAACTGTAAGAAGATTGAAGCAAAGAATATCAAGACAGTAATAATTACTGATGAGTATGCTGGAAGAGACGGCGCAAGCCAGTCGTTGGCAGACGCTGACAAAGCAGCTGATGCTGTTGTCACAGGTGGAAATGCTAATGAGGTTATCGTACTTCCAAAGATGGACAAGGTCATAGGGACCCTTGCTTATACAGACATTATAGCAGGCGGCTTTGATGGAAGTCTTGCAGCTGATGGCACAATAACAGTTGAGATTCAGGCAATAACCGGAGCTACCAATGAAATAGGCTTCAACAAGATGTCAGCAAGAGGATTCTAATATCAGAGACATAAATATAACGAAAGGATGTGGAAGAATGTCAATCTTCAATGAAAATTCGAAGGTAATAATCATTGGCGATAGAGACGGCATACCAGGGCCGGCTATGGAAGAATGCATAAAGACCACACCTGCAGAGGTAGTATTTTCAGCAACTGAGTGTTTTGTCTGAACGGCTGCAGGAGCGATGGATCTTGAGAATCAGAAGAGGGTAAAGGACATGGCAGAGAAGTACGGCGCAGAGAACGTAGTCGTATTGATCGGTGGAGCAGAAGCTGAATCAGCAGGATTGGCTGCTGAGACAGTAACAGCCGGAGACCCTACATTCGCAGGACCATTAGCAGGAGTTCCGTTGGGACTCAAAGTATACCACGCAGTAGAGCCTGAGTTTAAGGAAGCAGTAGACGCAGGCGTATATGATGATCAGATAGGCATGATGGAGATGGTGCTTGACGTAGATGCAATCGTTGCTGAAGTCAGTGCTATGAGAAATCAGCACACCAAATATTAATAATTGAAGCTTGAATAATTAAATCGAAATGAAAGGATGTGGAAGAATGTCAATCTTCAATGAAAATTCGAAGGTAATAATCATTGGCGATAGAGACGGCATACCAGGGCCGGCTATGGAAGAATGCATAAAGACCACACCTGCAGAGGTAGTATTTTCAGCAACTGAGTGTTTTGTCTGAACGGCTGCAGGAGCGATGGATCTTGAGAATCAGAAGAGGGTAAAGGACATGGCAGAGAAGTACGGCGCAGAGAACGTAGTCGTATTGATCGGTGGAGCAGAAGCTGAATCAGCAGGATTGGCTGCTGAGACAGTAACAGCCGGAGACCCTACATTCGCAGGACCATTGGCAGGAGTTCCGTTGGGACTCAAAGTATACCACGCAGTAGAGCCTGAGTTTAAGGAAGCAGTAGACGCAGGCGTATATGATGATCAAATAGGCATGATGGAGATGGTGCTTGACGTAGATGCAATCATTGCTGAAGTCAGTGCTATGAGAAATCAGCATACTAAATATTGATACTCCACTAATATAAGGAGAGGAGGGAACCAAATGGGGAAATTAAAAATTGTTCATTATATTAATCAGTTCTTCGCAGGCATAGGCGGGGAGGAAAAAGCTGATCATAAGCCAGAGGTAAGAGAAGGCGCACTTGGTCCTGGTCTGGCTATTCAGGCTGGCTTTGGAGGAGAAGCTGAAATTGTGGCTACCGTAATCTGCGGTGACAGTTATTTTGGTGAGAACATGGAGGAAGCTAAGGCTGCTGTTCTTGAAATGGTCAAGGGTTATACCCCGGATCTATTTATTGCAGGTCCGGCGTTCAACGCAGGGAGATATGGAGTTGCCTGTGGTGCGATAACTGAAGCAGTACAAGCTGAATTAGGGATACCGGCATTGACTGGTATGTATATTGAAAACCCAGGTGCTGATATGTATAAGAAGTCAGTTTATATAATATCCACCAAGAATAGTGCTGTTGGAATGAAGGATGCAGTTGCGGCTATGGTTCCGCTGGCGAAGAAGCTTGTCAGCAAGGAAGAGGTGGGAGCTCCTGAAGTGGAAGGCTACCTCCCAAGAGGAGTCAGGAAAAACTATTTCACAGAAAAAAGAGGCTCAGAGAGAGCTGTTGACATGCTTCTTAAGAAATTGAAGGGCGAGGAGTTCGAGACTGAATATCCAATGCCGGACTTTGACAGAGTAGCGCCAAATCCTGCAGTAAAGGACCTTTCAAAAGCTAAGATCGCTCTTGTTACCTCAGGTGGTATAGTGCCTAAGGGCAATCCGGATCACATAGAATCGTCATCAGCTTCCAAGTACGGCAAGTATGACATCGATGGAGTCTTTGACCTGACAGTCGAGACCTATGCAACCGCTCATGGTGGTTATGACCCTGTTTATGCAAATCTTGACGCTGACAGAGTTCTTCCTGTAGACGTATTGAGAGATTTGGAGAAGGAAGGCAAGATCGGAGAGCTTCATAGATACTTCTATACTACAGTAGGTAATGGTACAGCAGTTGCCAGTTCCAAGAAATTTGCTGCTGAATTCAGCAAGGAGCTTGTAGCTGATGGAGTAGATGCAGTTATCCTGACCTCGACCTGAGGTACCTGTACTCGTTGCGGTGCAACGATGGTAAAAGAAGTAGAAAGAGCTGGGATACCGGTAGTTCATATCTGTACTGTAGTTCCAATATCATTGACAGTAGGAGCAAACAGGATCGTACCTGCGATCGCTATCCCTCATCCACTAGGTAATCCATCAATGGATCCGGCAGAAGAGAAGGCTCTTAGAAGAAAAATCGTTGAGAAAGCTCTTAACGCTTTGACAGTTGAAGTAACTGAACAGACAGTATTCGAAAAATAATCTCGTGGAAATGGGTGATTGACAAATCACCCATTTCCATACAGAAATATAATATGGAGGTGACTCACTTGAGTTATTCAGTTGTAAAAGGAACAAGCTATATACTGGTGCATGCTCCTGACATGGTGCTTCATAATGGTACCACTCAGACGACGGAGAAGCACCTGAATCCAAATTCAGAGTATCTTAAGAACCTTCCCAACAGTCTCAGGAGCTATGAGGAGGCTGTAAATTACCTGCCAAATCAGGTATATATCGGGAACAATACACCGGAGGATCTAAGATCAAATCCACAGCCTTGGGTAGGTCTGGACGTGCCGGGAGCGTCAAGGAGCGGTAAATATGGTGAAATATTGCCTCAGGACGAATTCATAGGCCTTATAAAAATCGTCGATGCTTTCGATCTGGTTAAGCTTACCACTGACTTCACTACGAATGTCAAGAAGCAGCTTGGGGATCATCCTTTGATAAGTGAAGAGCTGGTTTCAAGGATGAAGGCTGGAGATGAGCTTGCTGATATCGAAAAACTTATTGAGGAACAGGGAGCAGAGCCTATATATTTGGATGGTAAGCTGATAGGTTGTGTTAAGCGAGCTCATGATGTCGATGTGAATCTAAATGCACATGTTATCTTTGAAAACCTTGTATCTAAGGCTTCTGGAGTTCTTGCTGCTCTTCACCTTGTAAAGAACACAGGGATAGATCCTGCTGAGATCGAGTATGTACTGGAATGCTCTGAAGAAGCATGCGGGGATATGAATCAGCGTGGAGGAGGAAATTTTGCGAAGGCCATAGCCGAGGTTGCAGGTCTTGTAAATGCTTCAGGATCAGACGTTAGAGGTTTTTGCGCAGCTCCAACTCATGCAATGATATCTGCAGCATCCCTCGTTAAGGCTGGGACTTTCAAGAATGTTCTAATAGTATCTGGCGGCTCAACAGCAAAGCTTGGTATGAACGGTAAGGACCATGTAAAAAAAGGTCTTCCAGTGCTTGAGGATGTAATTGGAGGCTTTGCAGTTCTTGTAAGTGAGAACGATGGTGTCAGCCCGGTTTTAAGAACAGATCTAGTCGGAAGACATACAGTTGGTACAGGCTCATCACCACAGGCGGTCATCACTTCACTTGTAACTGAACCGCTGGACAGAGGAAATCTTAAGATAACTGATATAGATAAGTACTCAGTTGAAATGCAGAACCCTGATGTAACAAAGCCAGCTGGAGCAGGAGACGTACCAAGTGCGAACTATAAAATGATCGCTGCTCTGGGAGTAAAGAGGGGCGAGCTTGACAGGAATGATATAAATGACTTTATAATCAAACACGGAATGGAAGGCTGGGCACCAACTCAAGGCCATATACCCTCAGGAGTTCCTTATGTGGGCTTTGCAAAAGAAGAGCTGGAAAAGGGAAAAATCAACAGAGTTATGATAGTTGGTAAAGGAAGTCTTTTCCTTGGCAGAATGACCAATCTGTTTGATGGTGTTTCTATAGTAATGGAGAAAAACCAGGGAATCGTGGAGGAAAGCAAGGGTATATCCCAGGATGAGGTAAGAAGCCTTGTGGCAGAAGCCATGAGAGATTTTGCTTCACACCTTCTGCAAGGATAGAGGTGACGATATGGCAACAGATAATATAAAAACAATGATAGGCAGCATCTTTAATGAGATAGCAGATGCGATGGAGACAGGGAGCTTTGGCAGAAAGATCCGTGTTGGCTTGACTACCCTTGGCAGTGAGCTAGGTGTTGACAATATGATCAAGGGTGCTGAAATGGCACAAAAAAGAGCGTCTCATATCGAAGTAGTGCTCATAGGGCATAAGGTCGCTTCAGCCCTGACTCAGGTTGTTGTGGAAAATGAAGATCAAGGCTATAAAGAGATGGAGAAAATGCTTGACTCAAAGGAGCTTGATGCATGTGTAACTCTTCACTACAGCTTCCCGATAGGCGTATCAACTGTCGGAAGAGTGGTAACCCCAGGTAAAGGTCGGGAAATGATAATCGCAACGACTACCGGGACATCCTCTGCACATAGAGTTGAAGCTATGGTAAAGAATGGTATCTACGGCGTTATAACAGCCAAAGCTATTGGCATAAAAAACCCCACTGTAGGCATACTAAATGTTGACGGCGCCAGACAAGTAGAAAGGGCTTTCAAGGAGCTTGCTGGTAAAGGTTATCTAGTAAACTTCACTGAATCCTCAAGGGCAGACGGAGGAGCAGTAATGAGAGGTAATGACCTCCTCGCAGGAACTCCGGATGTAATGATAACAGATACCTTGACTGGTAATATTATGATGAAGGTCTTTTCATCCTTTACAACCGGTGGCAGCTATGAGTCTCAAGGCTACGGATATGGCCCTGGTATAGGCGAAAACTACGACAGACTTATTATGATACTGTCAAGGGCATCAGGCGCACCTGTAATTGCAAATGCAATATCATATGCTGCCGAGCTGGTACAGGGAGACGTTTTAGGCTTAGCAAAAACAGAGTTTGATTCAGCCAATAAGGCTGGTCTTAAAGAGCTTCTTTCCTCACTTACAAAGGATGTGAAAAAAGAAGAATCTAAAGCTGAAGCAAAAGCTCCTGATAAAGAACCTGTAACAGGTACCATTGACGGTATTGATATAATGGAATTGGAAGATGCAGTACAGGTTCTATGGTCTAGTGGAATTTATGCTGAGTCCGGAATGGGATGTACGGGACCAATAGTTATGGTGAATGAAACTAAGATCAATGAAGCACTTGGAGTACTCTCAAAGGCAGGTTATTCAGTAGGACAGGCAGAAGACTGTTAAACACTCATAATATCGGGGATATGTCATAAAACACATATTTCCCGATATTATTTTTTAATTTTATTTCGATTTACATTAAAATAGGTATGAAAATTGCATAAATAATTGTTTACCCCACCCTGATTTGATATAATATGCATGTAGTCTTTCAGGACGGGGGGAGCATTATGAGACTTAATTATGATTTGACACTAGAACAAAGCCAGAAGCTGGTAATGACGCCAGAGCTCAGGCAGGCTATTCAGCTGCTCCAATATACAAGTCTGGAGCTTCGTGATTATCTTGCGAAAGAACTGGAGGAAAATCCTATGCTCGAAATGGAGAGAAGCGACGTGGACTCCCAGACCATAGAAAGCCTTAAGGAAGACAAGGATGTCGATTTAAAGGAGTTCCTTGAAAGCTTCGATGATATAAGCTATAAAAGTGAAATAGACAGAAGCAGAAACGAGTATTCCATGGACAACTACATCAGCTATTCCCCTACTCTCAGGGATCATCTTATAGAGCAGCTTAATATGATCAGCATAGGATCAAGGGAATACAGAACAGCTGATTATATAATAAACAACATAAACAGCAGTGGTTATTTTGCTTCAACTGCCGAGGATATCGCTGCCCAGCTTTGCGTCTCTGTTGAAGAGGTGGAGCTTATGCTTTCAGTTATACAAAGCTTTGAACCAACTGGAGTTGGTGCAAGGGACCTTAAAGAATGTCTGCTTTTACAGGTAAAGGATCATAAGGATCAGATACTTAAGAATATTATTATGAATTACCTGGAGGATATTGCTTCGAATAAGCTGGCTAAAATATCGAAGGATCTTGGGATAACCATCGAAGATGTTCAGGAATATGCAGACTGGGTAAAGTCACTAGAACCTAAACCAGGCAGGACCTTCAGAAGCGAGGGAGAAGACATAAGGTATATTGTGCCTGATGCATCCATTGAAGAGATCGATGGGGAGCTAATAATAACTATAAACGACATCTCAGGACCGAGACTTAACATAAATGAGTACTACAAGAATCTAATATTAAATACAACCGATGAAAAAACCTCTGAATTTCTCCAGGAAAAATTCAATTCAGCTCTCTGGATTATCAAGAGCATCGAGCAGAGAAGGCAAACTCTTTATAAGGTAATAGAATCTATCCTTATCAGACAAAGGGAATTCTTCAGACATGGAGAAAAGGTTCTCGTACCAATGACTCTAAAGGAAGTCGCTGAGGATGTTAAAATGCATGAGTCTACAATATCACGGGCGACTAACGGGAAATATGTGCAAACACCCAGAGGAGTTTTTGAACTTAAATACTTCTTTACCACCGGTCTTTCAGGAACTGACGGGGATGTCTCGGCTACTTGCGTCAAATCGATGATAAGGTCAATGGTAGTAGAGGAAGATCCTAAAAGACCCCTAAGTGACCAGCAAATATCTGAGATACTCGAAAAAAAAGGCGTCGAGATATCCAGAAGGACAGTTGCAAAATACAGGGACGAGTTGAATATACCATCATCGACACTAAGAAGAAGATATTAATTGGGGCTGGCCTTGCAAATGTGCCAGTCCTGTACTATAATAGAGGTGAGTTATATTTTTTTAGCTTACTGGGACAAAATTATAAGCACTGGGACATAAATAGTCCATTATCCTGGAGGTGGTATTATAGAATTCTTGAATCGATTATCACTAATAGCACCTGAGGCAATAGAAATCCTCGAAAGGCGGTATCTTATCCTCAAAACAATTGCATTCAGGCAGCCAGTAGGTAGGAGAACCTTAGCTGCTGAGCTTGGCTTATCGGAAAGAGTAGCCAGGTCAGAGCTTGACATTATGAAGGGTCTCAGGTTATTAAACTCCAACAATATGGGTATGTATGTTACAGACTCCGGTCTTGAGCTTATTGAAAGCCTGGACGATGCCTATAATGTTATCAAGGGGATACCTGAACTGACAGAAAGGGTCGTAAAAGCAATCGGGGTCAAGCGCTTATTGGTAGTACCAGGAGATTCCTCAGTAAGTAAGCTGGTTCTTGCAGAGATGGGTCGGTCAGCAACACAAATTCTAAAGAAACACCTGGAAGAGAGAGATATCGTAGGCGTAACAGGCGGTAGTACCATGGCTGTTGTTGCAGACGTAATAACATCAGAGAAAAGATACCCAGATGTTACCATTATACCTGCCAGGGGAGGTCTTGGAACTGATATTTACACCCAGTCAAATTCTATAGCTGCAAAGGTCGGACAAGCCTTAGGAGCGAAATACAGGCTGCTTTATCTACCTGACAGCATGGGTGAGGATGCAATAAGGCTTGCCCTGGGAAACGAGGAGATAAAAGAGATACTTGATATGATCGATCACATGAGAGTGTTGTTATTTGGTATAGGCCGCGCGGATACCATGGCAAAAAGGAGAACGCTTCCCGATAGCAAGTTTAATGAACTTATGGGTAATAATGCAGTTGCAGAGGCATTCGGGCATTATTTTGATATTAAAGGGAAAGATCTGTGGGAGTATAAGACTGTTGGGCTTTCACTGGAAACCTATCTAAAAGTTCCGGAGGTTATTGGTGTTGCCGGCGGAACAGAAAAAGCAGAGGCAATCATTGCTGTTTCATCGATCAGAAAGGATATGACACTGGTTATTGATGAAGCTGTGGCAAATAGAATATTAGAAATTACAAATTAATCAAGAGGAGGAATTTTTATGACTTTAAGAGTTGGATTAAGCGGGTTTGGCAGGATTGGAAGAGATGTGGTCAGGGTTTGGGCTGAGCAAAATGTTGAGGATTTTGAGATAGTTGCAATAAACGCATCAGGCAGCATTCCTGATCTCGCTCATCTTTTCAAGTATGACAGCATATACGGGAAGTTCGAGGGAACAATTGAGACATATGACAAGGGCTTTATTATAAATGGCAAGAAGATACCAGTGGTTGCTTACAGAGATCCAATAGAGATACCTTGGGGTGAACTGGGAGTAGACCTTGCTATAGACTCCACTGGTGCCTTCAAGGATAAAAAGGACCTTATGAAACACATTGAAGCAGGTGCTAAAAAGGTTATGATAACAGCTCCTGCGAAGGACGAGGACATAACTATTGTAATGGGTGTAAATGATCATTTGTATGACCCTGAGAAACACGTTGTAATATCGAATGCATCCTGTACTACGAACTGTCTTGCTCCTGTTGCAAAGGTAATACTCGATAAACTAGGGGTAAAGAAGGGACTTATGACAACAGTTCATGCATATACTAATGACCAAATGGTCCACGACAAGAGACATAAAGACCTTAGAAGAGCCAGAGCAGCAGCTGAGAACATAATACCGACTACCACAGGCGCAGCCAAGGCTGTTTCTCTAGTCCTCCCAGAGCTTAAAGGCAAGCTCAATGGCTTTGCATTAAGAGTTCCTGTGCCCACAGTATCTCTTGTAGACGTTGTTTTCGAAGTTGAAAGAACGACCACCAAAGAAGAGGTAAATGCGTTCCTCAAGGAAGCAAGCGAGGGAGAATTAAATGGGATCCTTGGATTCAGTGAAGAGCCTTTGGTATCAAGAGATTTCGTTGGCGACAATAGATCCTCAATTGTAGATGCAGAATCCACAATGGTAATAGACAATATGGTCAAAGTGGTTTCCTGGTATGACAATGAGTGGGGTTATTCTAGAAGAGTAGTAGACTTGGCAAGCCTTATAGCTTCAAAGATGTAAGATGATTAGGGTCGGGTCCAAATGACCCGACCTGTTTTGCGGTACCACAAAATTGTGAAGAAGGTGGATAGCATGTTGAATAAAAAGACAATAAGGGATATGGATGTTGCAGGGAAGAGAGTACTCGTCAGAGTAGATTATAATGTACCAATGGATGAGGAATTTAACATAACTGACGATATAAGGATTACGGCATCATTACCCACTATAAAGTATCTTCTGGACAACGAGGCATCTGTCGTTCTTATGTCGCACTTAGGGAGACCAAAGGGAGAACCCGAAGCAAAATATTCTTTGGCACCAGTCGCTAAAAGGCTTTCTGAACTTCTCGACAGAGAGGTCATATTTGCTGACGACGATCTGGTTGTAAGCGACAACGTAAAAGTAATGGCTGAGTCCCTTAAGCCAGGGCAGATAATGATGCTTCAAAATACAAGATTCAGAAAGGAAGAGGAGAAAAACGGAGAGAAGTTTGCCGAAAGCTTAGCTTCATTGGCAGATTTATACATCAATGACGCCTTTGGAACCTCTCACCGTGCTCATGCTTCTAATGTTGGAGTTTCAAAACATCTTCCCTCAGCCCTGGGGTTTTTAGTAGAGAAGGAAGTTGGGATAATGGGTAAGGCTCTTGATGAGCCGCAAAGACCATTTGTGGCTATACTGGGCGGAGCAAAGGTATCCGATAAGATAGGCGTCATAGAGAACCTTATAACCAAGGTCAATGCGATAGTAATTGGCGGGGGGATGGCATTCACGTTCCTAAAAGCCAAGGGACTTGAAATAGGTACCTCGCTTCTCGAGGAAGATAAACTGGAGCTTGCAAATACTCTGATGGATAAAGCAAGGAAGCATGGTGTTGCTCTGATACTCCCCATAGACGTAGTGGTCGCAAAGGAATTCAAGAACGACGCTGAGCATTTTACTGTTCCTGTCGAGAGTATACCACCTGATATGATGGGGCTTGATATAGGTCCTGATTCAATAGCTTTATTTGAGAGCGTCATTAGTGAGGCGAAGACGATAATTTGGAACGGACCTATGGGTGTTTTTGAAATGGACAGCTATAATAAGGGAACCTATGCGATTGCTGAGGCTATGGTAAAATCCGGTGCTATTACAATAGTAGGCGGAGGAGATTCCGCTGCAGCTGTTGAAAAAGCGGGTCTTGCAGATAGGATGACTCATGTTTCAACCGGAGGAGGAGCATCACTTGAGCTTCTTGAAGGGAAAATACTCCCCGGTATAGATGCCATCAGTGAATAAGGAGGAATTCGGTTGAGGAAACCAATAATAGCGGGAAACTGGAAGATGAACAATACTATCGAACAGACAATGCATCTTATCAAGGAGATTCTAGAACTAGAACTAAGTGAAGACGTAGAGGCTGTACTTTGTGTTCCTTTTACGTCGATACAGACTGCCAAAGGACTTACAAGAGAAACTGGAATAAAGATAGGAGCTCAAAACCTTCACTGGGAGAAAAAAGGAGCTTATACAGGAGAGATTTCCTCTGAAATGCTAAAGGAACTTGGAACTGAATATGTAATAATAGGTCATTCCGAGCGAAGACAATATTTCTGTGAAACTGACGAGACTGTTAATTTGAAGCTTAAAGCAGCATTAGAAGAGGTTATCATGCCTATAGTCTGCGTGGGTGAAACACTGGAACAAAGAGAGGATGGCATTCACCTGACTCTTGTAAAGGATCAGATAATAAAGGCGTTTAAGGATATAAAATCAAAGGATGCCGAAAAGGCAGTCGTAGCTTATGAGCCTATTTGGGCCATAGGTACAGGCAAAACAGCAACATCCGAACAAGCAAATGAGATGTGCGGTCTTATAAGAAAAACTCTGGAAGAGATATATGACAAAGAAGTAGCTTCAGCTATAAGGATCCAGTATGGCGGAAGCGTCAAGCCCGAAAATATTAAGGAGCTTATGTCTATGAGGGACATAGATGGTGCATTAGTAGGTGGAGCAAGCCTAAAGGCCAATGATTTCGGCAGACTTGTAAACTATAAGACGGAGGAAGCAAATGTCTAAGAAACCGGTAATGCTTATGATATTAGACGGCTTTGGAATAGGGCCCGATGGTCCCGGGAATGCTGTCAAGCTTGCAAAAAAACCGAACTTTGACAGACTCATTTCTACCTGGCCATCCACTAGGCTAAAGGCAAGCGGACTGTCTGTAGGTCTACCCGAAGGTCAGATGGGAAACTCTGAGGTTGGCCACCTCAATATTGGCTCCGGAAGGATAGTATATCAGGAGCTGACAAGGATCTCCAAGGATATTGAAGATGGAGGATTTTACAAGAATGAGGCTCTGCTTGGAGCTGTAAACAACTCTAAGGAGAACAAAAGCGCAATACACCTTTTGGGACTTGTATCAGATGGCGGAGTCCACAGCCACAACACCCATCTTTATGCTCTGCTGAGGCTGATGAAAAATGAAGGTATCGATAAGGTGTTTGTACATGCAATCCTTGATGGCAGGGATGTCCCTCCAGCTATTGGTGTAAAACATATTGCTGAGTTGGAGAAAGAAATCAAGAACATAGGCGTTGGCTCAATTGCAACCGTGTCTGGAAGATATTACACAATGGATAGAGATAAACGGTGGGAGCGGACTGAGCTGGCATACAAGGCTATAGTATCAGGTTTAGGTCCCTCAGCAGCTGATCCGGTGAAGGCAGTAGAGACTTCCTATGAGGCAGGAAAAACCGACGAATTCATGATGCCGACTGTTATCATCAAGGATACTAAGCCAGTAGCAACTATTGAAGACGGCGATTCCGTAATATATTTTAATTTCAGACCGGATAGAGCAAGGCAAATGACCAGAGCTATAATGGACAAGGATTTTACTGGCTTTGAAAGAGACAAAAGAGTCAAAGTATACTTCGTTTCCATGACAGAGTATGACAAGACGATTGAAAACGTCCATGTTGCTTTCAAAAATGATGGACTTGAGAATACACTTGGCGAGTATATTGCTCACAAAGGAATGTCGCAGCTAAGAATAGCAGAAACTGAGAAATACGCTCATGTAACCTTCTTTTTTAACGGTGGTCGTGAGATTCCCTTTGAGAATGAGGACAGGGCCCTCATACCATCGCCAAAGGTCTCTACCTATGACCTGAAGCCTGAAATGAGCGCCTATGAGGTAAAAGACGAGGTACTGAAGCGAATAAGATTAAGGAAATATGATTTGATCATCCTAAACTTCGCAAATCCAGATATGGTAGGCCACACAGGAGTCGTTGAGGCTGCAGTAAAGGCAGTCGAAACAGTTGACATCTGTTTGGGCGAGATAGTTGAGCAGATGCTTAAATACGATGGAAGGGTAATAATCACCTCGGATCATGGAAACGCAGAAATGATGATCGATACAGATAACGGTGGGGCGTTTACCGCTCACACGACCAATGAGGTACCGCTGATTTTGGTAGGAGAAAGAGACGTCAAGTTAAGACCTGGTATTTTGGCAGATCTTGCACCTACGATCCTTGAACTTTTAGGACTTGATAAGCCAGTTGAAATGACGGGAGAGTCCCTGATAATAAAATAAAACAGGAGAGTGATAACATGAGCTTGATAACAGATGTATACGCAAGGGAAGTACTTGATTCCAGAGGGAATCCTACGGTTGAGGTCGAGGTTTGGACAGAGCTTGAGGCATTTGGAAGGGCAATAGTGCCGTCAGGTGCATCAACAGGTATATACGAAGCAGTAGAGCTTAGAGATATGGACAAGTCTAGATACCTGGGGAAAGGTGTACAAAATGCGGTTGATAACGTCAACAATATAATTGCTGATGAGATAATTGGCCTTGAGGTATTCGATCAGGTTCTGATCGACCAAATACTGATAGAGCTGGACGATACCAATAATAAGGGAAAGCTTGGTGCAAATGCTATTCTGGCAGTGTCCATGGCGGCAGCTAGGGCAGCAGCAAATGAATTGGGAGTGCCTTTGTACCAATATCTAGGCGGAGTAAACGCGAAAACTCTCCCGGTTCCAATGATGAACATCCTAAACGGTGGAGAGCATGCTGACAATAACATTGATATCCAAGAGTTTATGGTAATGCCGGTAGGTGCAACAAGCTTTAAGGAAGGACTGAGGATGGGTACAGAGGTATTCCATAACCTTAAGGCTGTTTTGAAATCAAAGGGCCTTAGTACATCAGTTGGTGACGAAGGAGGTTTTGCACCTAATCTGTCCAGTAATGAGGAAGCCCTTGCAACAATAGTTGAGGCGATAAAAAAGGCAGGCTATGAGCCAGGAAAAGATCTGGTACTTGCACTGGATGTCGCAGCCTCAGGTATGTATGATGAAGAGAGTAAAACCTATAATCTTAAAGGCGAAGGCAGAGTATTGTCTGTTGAGGAGATGGTCAGCTATTACGAGGAGCTTGTTGAAAAATATCCTATAGTATCGATAGAGGACGGACTGGGTGAGGATGACTGGGATGGCTGGAAGCTTATGACGGACAAGCTTGGTAAGAAAATCCAAATCGTCGGTGACGATCTTTTCGTTACTAATACCGAGAGACTGCAAAAAGGTATCGAAATGGGTGTTGCAAATTCGATTCTTATTAAGCTAAATCAGATAGGTACAATAACAGAAACCCTGGATGCAATTGAACTGGCAAAGGTAAATGGCTATACTGCAGTAATTTCCCACAGATCAGGCGAAACAGAGGATTCCACTATTGCTGATTTGGCAGTGGCTACAAATGCAGGTCAGATAAAAACTGGTGCTCCGTCAAGAACAGACAGGGTCGCTAAGTATAACCAGTTGCTCAGGATAGAGGATGGACTTGGTGAAATGGCAAAATACAAGGGCATCAAAACCTTCTATAACATAAAAAAATAAGCTTTGACAACTATTAAGTACAGAGGTAAAATAAAACGCAAATGCAAATAATTTGCATTTGCGTTTTATTTTTTATTGAGGGGGTATATTTTACTAGTAATCGCTAAGGGGGTAAAATAATGAGATCAATAAAATTCCTTGTTCTTTTAATTGCAGCTTTTAGCCTGCTATTAATAGCAGGATGCACGACAGATACAGCTGAAAAGGGACTAAAACCGGCCAGTCAGGTAACTGAAGAGAAAAAAATATCGATTACAGCGACGCTTTTCCCTCAGTATGATTTTGCCAGGGAAATAGGAGGAGAAAGGGTTGAGGTTACTCTATTATTGCCTCCGGGAATGGAAGCACACTCCTTTGAGCCTACACCACAGGATATTGTATCACTATCCAAATCAGATATCCTACTGTATACAGGTCAAGCTATGGAGCCTTGGGCAGCAAACATTGTAGAAAATTTGAAGTCTCAGGGAGTAATAGTAGTCGATTTATCAGAGGATATTCCCATGCTTGAGCTGGAGGATAGTGTAGATGACCATAATGATGAGGATGAACACGAGGATGGAAATCACGGAGTAGACCCGCATTATTGGACGGATCCTAACATGGCTGTCATAATGGCAGAACGAATATATACTGCTCTCTATGAAGCGGATCCTGAAAATGCCGCATACTATAGTGAAAACACTGAATCACTTAAGGAAAAGCTGATCAAGCTGGATCAGGATATACGAACTGTTGTTGACAATTCAAAGTCACATACCATTTTATCAGGTGGGCATTTCGCATTCGGATACTTCGCTCACAGATATGGCCTTGAGCATATGTCGCCTTATGAAGGTTTTTCACCAAATGCTGAACCAAGCCCCAAGAGCATAGCAAGTCTTATGGAAACAGTTGCTTCTACAGATGCTCAGGCAATATTTTATGAAGAGCTTGCTGATCCCAAGGTGGCCAGAGTGATCGCAGAGGAGACGGGTGTTCAGATCCTCCTTTTACATGGCGTCCACAACGTATCAATGGAAGACCTTGAGTCAGGGAAAGGATACATCGACTTTATGTACGAAAATCTTGAGAACCTTAAGATAGGATTGGGATATTATGAATAAAATTTTAGAAGTCAGGGAACTCTGTGTCAGTTATGGGCAGCAGGAGGTTTTGAAAAATATCTCCTTCGAGATAAATGAGGGAGATTATATAGGGCTTGTAGGCGCCAATGGATCAGGAAAAACAACATTGGTCAAAGCTCTTCTCGGTCTTATGGAGGTTGATTCAGGAGAAGTAGTCGCTTATTCAGCTAATGGAGTAAAGGGAACCATTGGATATCTGCCACAGGTCGCTGTAACTGGCAATACCCTTTTTCCAGCGGAGGTACATGAGGTTATTGCTGTAGGCCTGATTGGCTCAAAAAGCTTTCCAAAGAGGATAGGAAAGGAAGACGACAGAAAAATCGACGATATATTGAAGAGGCTTGATATATACAGCCTGAAGCATAAAAAGATCGGCGACCTTTCAGGAGGACAACAACAGAGAGTTCTTTTGGCAAGAGCTATGGTGAATAGCCCCAGGCTGTTAATACTGGACGAGCCCACTAGTGCACTGGACCCAAAGGTAAGAAGTGATTTTTTCAAATTGATAAGGGACATAAATAGAAATGAGGGTACCAGTATCCTTTTGGTATCACATGATATTGCTTCCATTAGAAAATGTGCTGGGAAGATTATGCTGCTGGATAGAGAAATCGAGTATTTTGGTCCTGCCGAGGAATTCCCGGAATATGACCATATTCATTGAGAGGTGTCAATATGACCGAAGTATTTGAATTGATCAAGGAAGCTCTTAGCTACAGCTTCATGCAGAGAGCAATAATAGTTGGGGTTTTTATTGCGCTCAGCAGTGCACTTCTTGGTATTTTCCTGGTACTGAAGAAGTATTCCATGATAGGTGACGGACTTGCCCACGTAAGTTTTGCAACAGTCGCGATAGCTCTGTTTTTGGGTACTTCGCCGCTATTAGTGTCTATCCCTGTCGTTATTCTGGCATCGATATTTATAATGAAGCTAAATGAAAAAGCGGGACTTCACGGAGATGCAGCAATTGGGTTGGTCTCATCATTCTCAGTAGCCTTAGGCGTTTTGATTTCAAGTGTTGCAGGAGGATTCAACATAGACCTTTTCAGCTACCTGTTTGGAAGCATTTTGGCGATAAAAGACTCAGACTTGTATTTGTCTGTTATTTTGGCTGGATTTGTCATCGCACTTGTGGTATTCTTCTACAACGATCTTTTTGCAGTAACTCATGATGAGGAATTTGCCAGTGTGATAGGTGTTAGAACAAAGCTTATGAACTACCTTATAGCGACTCTTGCATCAATAACTATAGTCCTTGGGATAAGAGTTGTAGGTACAATGCTTATATCCAGCATGATCGTATTCCCAACGGTTACTGCCCTTCAGATTTCGAGGAGTTTTAAATCTACAATATTGATTTCAGCATTGATATCAGTGGCAGCAGTCATAATAGGGGTATTGACTTCCTATGTTTTAAATTTTCCATCAGGTGCCACAATAGTAATGGTAAATGCGCTGATGTTCATTGTTTTCTTTGTTTTGAAGCCTATTCTTAGGAATTAGGAGGGCGTAAGATGAAGCAGGATGAAATAGTATTGCTTTTGAAGGCAAATAACATTAAAGTTACTAAGCAAAGAGTAGGAATAGTACAACTGCTGTCTGAAACAAATTCACCATTGACAGCGGAAGATATATATCTTAAACTTTCAGAAGGAGAAAAAGGAACCGCCAACCTGTCAACTGTATATAGGATACTGGATGCCTTTACTCAAAAAGATATCCTTATAAAAACAAATCTCAACCTTGAGGGAAAAGCAACCTATGAGCTGAACCACAGGGAGCACAGGCATCATATCATTTGTATAGTTTGTAATGAGATAATACCTATAAAAGGTTGTCCTCTGGGGGACTATGAAACAAGGATAAGAAAAGCTACCGGTTATGAGATACTTGGCCATAATCTCGAAATAAGGGGAGTGTGCCCAAAGTGTCAGAAAGCAAAAAGGGATTGAACTCAAATGACTTTTGCCGTTGCTTTTACTATTGGGCTATGTTAAAATGTTAATGTTATAGACTTGGATAAATAATTATTTGGGATACAGGGGGTGTAGGAATGTCAACTTTGTTTTCAATCTTAATGCTGGTAGCCAGCATCACCATGATAATCAGCATCGTCATGCAGGAAAGCAAGTCAGAGGGCCTTGGAGCCATGGGTGGCGGATCTGCGGATTCATTGTTCGGAAAGAGCATTGGTACCAGCAGACAAGCCATGTTGAGGAAGGTAACTATTGCTTCGTCAATAGTGTTTATAATTTCTGCTATAGCATTGGCAGCATTTTAAGGAGGAAGGTAAAATGAATTTTATTTTGATCGCCGCTCCATTGACTGGAGTGGTTGCTTTGTTGTTTGCATTCTACAAAGCAACAACAATAAACAAAGTAAGCCCAGGCAACGACCGAATGAAGGAAATTTCAACCTACATCCAGGAAGGTGCCATGGCATTCCTGTCAAGACAATATAAGTCGTTGGCAATTTTTATTGTATTATTATTCGTTGTTTTGGCATTATTGATCAATATTACTACGGCAATAACCTTCGTATTCGGAGCTGCATTCTCGATACTTGCAGGATACTTTGGAATGAAGGTTGCAACAAAGGCTAATGTAAGAACAGCTAATGCTGCAATGGAAAGCGGAATGACAAAAGCACTTAACGTTGCATTCTCAGGTGGTGCAGTAATGGGGATGAGCGTTGTTGGACTTGGTATACTTGGGGTCGGTATCTCCTATATAATTTTTAAAGACCCTGCAATAATCACAGGCTTTGGACTGGGAGCTTCCTCAATTGCTCTTTTCGCAAGAGTAGGTGGAGGTATATATACTAAGGCTGCTGACGTAGGGGCTGACCTTGTAGGTAAGGTAGAAGCCGGGATCCCTGAGGATGACCCAAGGAACCCTGCAGTTATTGCCGACAACGTTGGAGACAACGTAGGCGACGTAGCCGGAATGGGCGCAGATCTTTTTGAGTCCTATGTAGGAGCTATTATTTCAGCAATAACACTTGGATTGGTAGCATATGGAGAGCAAGGAGTCCTATTTGCACTTGCTTTATCTGCAGTGGGCATTTTGGCTTCAATAGTAGGCGCTTTCTTCGTTAAGGGTGATGCAGATCCACAAAAATCACTCAATAAAGGTACATTGGTGAGCTCATTAGTAACAATGGCTGCCGCTGCATTTTTAAGCCAGGTCATATTGGGAGCTTTTGCACCGTTTGTAGCAATTATGGCTGGGCTAGTTGTAGGCCTTGCGATAGCAAAGATAACAGAGATGTTCACATCCTCTGATTACAGCCCAGTTAAAAGGATAGCAAAGGAATCAGAAACCGGAGCATCTACAAACATTATTGGTGGTCTCTCAGTTGGCATGATGTCAACAGCAGCTCCAATAGTTGTAATTGCAATCGGTATTCTTGTGGCATACTATGTTGCAGGCGGAAATGCTGAACCTGCAAAGGGACTTTATGGCATAGCTTTGGCAGCTGTAGGAATGCTCTCAACTGCAGGTATGACCATCGCAGTTGACGCTTATGGACCAATAGCAGATAATGCTGGTGGAATTGCAGAAATGTGCCATCTACCAAAAGATGTTAGAAAAATCACTGATAAACTTGACTCTGTTGGTAATACAACAGCAGCTATCGGTAAAGGCTTTGCGATAGGCTCTGCAGCTCTTACGGCTTTGGCACTGTTCGCATCATATACTCAAGCAGTTCAATTAACAGCTATAGACGTAACCAAGCCGACTGTAATCGCAGGCTTGTTGATAGGTGGTATGCTTCCATTCCTGTTTGGGGCATTGACGATGGATGCTGTTGGAAAAGCAGCATTTAAGATGATCGAAGAAGTTAGAAGACAGTTCAGAGAAATACCAGGGATCATGGAGGGAACAACTACACCTGAGTATGCAACCTGTGTAGATATAAGTACTAAGGCGGCACTTAAGGAAATGGTCATTCCAGGATTGCTTGCTGTAGTTGTACCGGTTGCTATTGGATTGGTACTGGGAGCGGAGGCACTTGGAGGACTTCTGGCAGGTTCACTAGTCACTGGTGTTCTAATGGCGATATTTATGTCAAATGCAGGTGGTGCTTGGGATAATGCCAAGAAGTACATTGAAGAAGGAAATCACGGTGGGAAGGGCAGTGAGGCTCATAAGGCTGCTGTAACCGGAGATACCGTTGGAGATCCATTTAAGGATACTTCAGGGCCATCGATGAATATCCTGATAAAGCTTATGACTATTGTAGCTCTTGTATTCGCACAGGTATTCGTTACCTACGGAGGCAAGCTGTTCTAGACGAAAATCCCTCGTAAGAGGGATTTTTTATGTAATGGAACTACTGTATAAAAGAGTCTTGATATGGTATAATCCTAAGGTGTAGCATGAAAAGTTCCGATAGGAGTAGGATATTACTTGAATATTAATATTGAAGGCATAGAATTAAATTATATCATTGAGGGCTTAGGGGAGCCAGTACTGATACTGCATGGATGGGGAGCAAGCATCGCTTCGGTCAGACCCATCATAAATGCTCTTTCAGGTACACATAAAGTGATCGCTCTTGACTTGCCTGGCTTTGGCAGATCTGGTACCCCAGAGGAGGTATTCGGATCTTTCCATTATGCAGATATACTTAAGATATTTATTGACCGTCTGGGAATCGAAAGGTTATCACTGGTGGGGCATTCTTTTGGAGGAAAGCTTTCAATAATATTGTCTGCAAGGCATCCTGAATTGGTTGACAAGCTTGTTTTGATAGACAGTGCTGGCTTGATACCTAGGAGAACTCTCAGGTATCATCTTAAGGTCAGAGGCTTCAAGTTAATGAAGCTCTTATGGAGATTGGTGTTCTTTTGGCAGGATGATCCTGTCAGAATGGAAAGACTCTATAAAAAGTTTGGATCCGATGATTATCAGAATGCTCAAGGCATAATGAGGAAAATACTTGTCAGGGTGGTAAATGAAAACCTTAAGCCCATACTTAAGGATATAAAGGCTCCCACGCTGCTGATATGGGGAGAAAAAGACGAAGCTACGCCGGTATATCAGGCAAAAACTATGGAGCGGGAAATAAAGGACAGCGGTCTTGTGATATTTGAAGGTGCAGGTCACTTCTCGTATATAGATGAATATAACAGGTTTTCCTTAGTGCTCAAAGCCTTTTTCAAAGAGGATAAAAGTAAGCTGGGTAAAACTGACTCTGGAGGAATATGATGGAAATTCAACTTATTTTGGTGATAGTAGCGATAGGATCAGCATTTATGCTCACCGCTGCAAAGCGAACCAAGGAATCACTCCATATGGTGCAGCTTGAGGGCTATGATGCCGAGCACTATCTCAAGTGGCTGGGAAGTAATAAAAAAAGGGCGTACAGCTTCTCAAAAGAACCACAGCCTATAAAAAAGCCCCTTGTAATGACTAAAAGAGCTACAAGACTTTTTAGGGCAAATCTTGTGTTGTCAGTCATTATCTATTCGGTTCCGGTTATATTATTGGGATCTGTGGCAGGTAATATTGTAGTCACTGCTGCTTTAGCTTTGATTTCTCTGGGGGTCGTTTATTACCTTCAGCCTATTATTCTAGCATGGTCCACCATATTGATGAAACCGGTTGAAAACAAAATAAATATGGGCTTCTACACTTCGGCACAAAATAAGATAAGATCGAGAGAAGATCTTAGAGTGGTTGGAATTACTGGCAGCTTTGGCAAGACAAGCACCAAGTTCATAGTTGGAACCATCCTTTCAGAAAGATTCAATGTCCTTAACACTCCTGAATCATACAATACCCCTATGGGACTTTCAAAGGTCATCAATAACGACCTAAGGGACGAGCATGAGGTTTTCGTAGCAGAGATGGGTGCTAAGGTGATAGGAGAGATCAGAGAGCTTGCTGAGCTTGCCCAGCCAAAGATAGGTATCCTGACATCGATAGGCCCAGTCCATATTGAAACCTTCAAAAATATAGACAACATAATGAAGACCAAATATGAGCTCATTGAAGAGCTCCCTACAGATGGAGTAGCTGTTTTCAACTATGACAATGAATACATCAAAAAGCTTGCAGATAAAACTTTTAAAGAGAAACTTCTTTATGGATTTGAAAACACTGAAAAGCTTGATATTTATGCTGAGGACATCCAGGTTACTGAAGAGGGATCAACCTTCACGCTGAAGGATAGGGAAGGCAACAGCATAAGGTGCAAGACAAAGCTTTTAGGTAAGCATAATATTTATAATCTGCTTGCGGGTGCCTGTGCTGCAAAAATACTTGGTCTTAGCTTTGAAGAGATTTCACGGGGTATATCAAAGGTAGAGCCAGTGGAGCATAGATTGAATTTAATTAAAGCCCCAAATGGTGTAATAATTATCGACGATGCCTTCAACTCCAATCCAATAGGCACTAAGGCGGCTCTGGAAGTCCTTGGGCAGTTCAAGGATGGTAAAAAGATCATCGTTACACCAGGGATGATAGAGCTAGGTGACATGGAAGAAGAAGCCAACAGAGAATTTGGAGTAAACATCGGCAAGGTGTGTGATTACGTAATTCTGGTTGGTGAGAAAAGGACAAAGCCAATATTTGAAGGTTTAATGGAAAGCAACTTCAAATTGGCCAACATAATCGTTGTAAATAATTTAAATGAAGCAACAGCTGAATTAGGAAAAATCTCTAAGCCCGGAGATGTCGTTTTATTTGAAAATGACCTGCCGGATAATTATAGTGAGTAAGGGGGTCTATCTATGAAAAAAGTAGGAGTATTGTTTGGGGGCAGAAGTGTAGAACACGAGGTTTCTGTGATCACTGCTATGCAGATAATTGAGAATATGGACAAGACCAACTATGAACCAATTCCTATATACGTAGACAAAGAAGGAAGGTGGCTCACAGGAAAGAGCCTGATGAACTTTAAATCCTTTAAGGAAAACAATCTTAAGGACACGAAGAGGATCATGCTTTCTGGGATCCATGGGGATGGTAACCTTTATCTTCATCCTGAAGAAGCTGGCATATTCGGCAAGAAGGTACTTGATAAGGTGGATATATTTTTTCCAGCATTCCATGGAACTAACGGTGAGGATGGAAGCGCACAGGGGCTTCTTGAGTTGTTGAATCTGCCATATGCAGGAGCGGGAGTTTTGGCATCGGCGGTGGGGATGGACAAGATAGTCATGAAGGACGTATATAAGGCAAACAACCTTCCTGTTGTGGAATTCCTATGGTACTACAGATCACAATGGGTATCAGGAAAACCACAGGTAATAGAGGAAATCGAAAAGAAACTGGGATATCCTGTATTTGTAAAACCAGCAAATCTTGGATCAAGCATAGGAATATCAAAGGCAAAAAACAGGGAGATGCTGGAGCTTGCTCTCCAGATAGCAGCTAGCTACGACAGGAAGCTTATAATTGAGAAGGCTGTTGAGAATCCGAGAGAGATAAATTGCGCCGTGCTTGGTTATGATGACCACGTTGAGGCATCACTATGCGAGGAACCTATCGGTTGGACCGATCTATTATCCTTCGATGATAAATATGTTCGTGGGGGTAAGTCGGAGAAGGGTAAAGACTCCAAGAGGGCTATCCCTGCTAATATATCAGACGACATGAGACAACAAATCGAGGACTTGGCCAAAAGAGCATTCATGTCAATTGACGGAAGAGGAAATGCAAGGATCGACTTTCTTGTAGCTGAAAACGGTAGTGTGTATGTCAATGAAATAAACACTCTTCCAGGATCACTTGCATTCTATTTGTGGGAGGGTAAGGGATACGACTTTAAAACTCTCATAGATAAGATGATTGAAATTGCAGTTACAACCCACAAGGAAAAAGATAAAAATATGTATACCTTTGATTCAAATTTGTTTGCAAGGACCCAGTTCGGATCAAAAACAGGTAAAATGTAAGATATTTTAAGTGTCTTACATTTTTTTTGCCCACAAGGGTACATAATGATTATGATGGAAGGAGTGAAGGGATATGTCAATGAGAGAAATAATCGTTGAGTTTATGAAACAACCAAAATATAAGCCTATGCTAAAAGAGGAGCTTGCGATTTCCTTTAAGATCGATAGAAAGGAACAAAATGATTTTTTTAAGGTTCTTGAAAGCATGGAAAAGGAAGGCGTAATACTTAAAGCTCGGAACGAAAGATTTGGGCTGTTGAATAATGAATATTTGGCACTGGGAGTATTGGAAGGAAATGAAAAGGGATTTGGCTTCGTAATATCAAAGGAAAGACCTGGTGAGGACGTTTTTGTCTCCGCTGAGAATATGAATGGAGCAATGCATGGAGACAAGGTAATCGTCAATATTCTCAAGCGTAGAGAGGCATCAAGAAAACAGGAGGGTGAAATAATAAGGATCCTTGAAAGGGCTAATGGAACTGTTATTGGAACCTATGAGGGGAATGGGAACTTCGGGTTTGTAATACCAGATAATCACAAACTCTCATATGATATCTTTATCCCAAAAGCTGGATCAATGAATGCAAAGGATGGGCATAAGGTAATTGTAGAGCTGACCAGATGGCCTGAACCAAGGAGAAATCCCGAAGGAAATGTAATTGAGGTGCTTGGATACCCTTGGGAGAAGGGTACAGACATACTTTCAATTGTAAGGATGTTTAATTTGCCCAGCAACTTTCCCGTTGATGTCATTAAAGAAGCACAAAAAGTACCAACAAGGATCCCGGATGAAGAAATTTCAAGAAGGAGAGATCTCAGGCAGCTCAAATCTTTTACAATAGATGGAGCGGACGCCAAAGATCTGGACGATGCTGTTTCAATAGAAAGACTTGATAATGGAGGATACAGACTAGGAGTCCATATCGCTGACGTATCACATTATGTCAAGGATGGCTCGACTCTGGACAAGGAAGCACTTAACAGAGGTAACTCTGTCTATTTGCTTGACAGAGTTATCCCAATGCTCCCACATGAGCTAAGCAATGGTATTTGTTCTCTGAATCCCAAGGAGGACAGGCTGACCATGTCTGTTATAATGGATATTGATAAAAAGGGCAAGGTTTACGCACATGAGATATTTGAGTCAATAATAAACAGCAAAGCAAGACTTATCTATGACGACGTTTCCGACCTTCTAGAAGGCAGGACTACAAGCGAGGGAAAGCTGACAGCTGTCGCAGATGAACTTTTTATAATGAAGGAGCTTATGGATATTTTGCGGGCTAGAAGGGAGCGAAGGGGAAGCATCGATTTTGATTTCCCTGAAAGCTATATCGAATTGGATGAAAACGGTAAGCCAATAGGTGTCAGGAAGCTTGAAAGAAGAGTTGCAAACAGACTTATCGAGGAATTTATGCTGGTTTGCAACGAGACTGTGGCTGAAAGATATTTTTGGGCCCAAATCCCATTTCTATACAGGATACACGAGGACCCAAACCCTGAAAAGGTCGCTGATTTTCTTAGGTTTATCCATAATTTTGGCTATTCCATAAGGGGCAAAGAGCTTCACCCCAAGGACTTTCAAAGACTTACAGATGAGATAAAAGGCAGAAGGGAAGAGCCCGTAATTTCAACCTTGCTCCTAAGAACAATGCAAAAGGCTGTATACAGCTCAGAGCCAGGAAAACACTTTGGTCTTGCTGCTCAATATTATTCTCATTTTACTTCTCCGATAAGAAGGTATCCTGACCTTCAGATCCACAGGATTATCAAGGAGACCTTGAGAGGAAGCTTAAGCCAAAGAAGATTGGAGTATCTTGAAGGATGGCTTCCGGAGGTTGCCGACCATACATCAATGACTGAGAGAAGGGCTGAGGAGGCCGAGAGAGAGGTCGATGACCTTAAGAAGGCTCAATATATGGCTGAAAGGATTGGAGAGGAATACGACGGCATTGTGTCCTCTGTGACATCTTTTGGGATGTTCGTTCAGCTTGAAAATACGATAGAGGGACTGGTACACTTTAGTAACATGGAGGATGATTTCTATTTCTTCGATGAGGAAAACTACATGATAGTCGGTGAAAGAACCAAGAGGACCTACAGACTGGGCGATGAGGTCAGGATAAAGGTCATAGGTGCAGATATTGGTAAAAAGAATATTGATTTTGCCATAGCCTCTGCCAATATTGACACTGATGAGTAAATTTGCTACACTGAAGTTCGATAACTTTCAAAGGGTGATTGCATGAAAAAGCTTGGAACTAAGGTAATTGCAACTAATAGAAAAGCAAGACATGAATTTTTCATAGAGGAAACAATCGAAGCAGGTATAGTTCTGACCGGTACTGAGGTAAAATCCATAAGGCAGGGTAAGGTCAATATCAAGGAGTCCTATGCATCCATTGACGACGGCGAGGTATATGTAAATGGTATGCATATAAGCCCCTATGAACAGGGGAATATTTACAATGTGGATCCTTTGAGAAAAAGAAAGCTTCTCCTCCATAGAAGGGAAATCCGTAAGCTGATCGGTGAAACGAAGCAAAAGGGATTCACTCTGATTCCTCTTTCAATATATCTTAAGGACGGCAAGGTTAAGTTGGAGCTAGCTCTGGCAAGAGGGAAAAAGCTTTATGACAAGCGTGACACTATTGCGAAAAAGGATGCGGAGAGAAGGATAGCACAGCACTCCAGCGAGAAGTACCAATAGTGAGGTAAATTGACAACCACTCGAACATATGTTATAATTATATTGCACCAAAAAGTATCGGGGGCGAACTTGGTTTCGACGGGGATACGGAATCAGGAGTAGCGAGTCGTTGTCGCCAAGCAACGTTAAAAGTGGCAACTAAATTAAACGCAAACGATAATTACGCACTAGCAGCTTAGTAAGCTGCTCGATTCTACCGGGAATCCCACGACCTGGATAGAATCGTCATCTAAGTGGGGAACCGAGTCTGGCAAAGCTTTGAGCCTGAAACGGAACTTATGAAGCTACTAAAGCCTATATCCTGTCAGCAGGAGATTGGTAGAGGGGATGTAAAATTGCTGACTGCACTCGGAGAAGCTCTTGTGGAAGGATTTTCGGACGTGGGTTCGACACCCACCGCCTCCACCAAATGAAGTACCATCTATTGATAAAAAGAATTTTATCAGCAGGTGGTTTTATTTTGCCCTAAAAAGGCTAAAAACCAGGGTTTTGATTACTTTTTTAACAGCAGAGTTATTGAATATACGCACCATAAATTCAAGACTTTCCCATATTTATAGGATATAATGATTTGTATAGGGGCAATAATCGTTTGACATTAGGCAAGGGTGTGCATTTTAAGGTAAATCGTTAGACATTTAAGATAATCGTTAAACATTAGATATCTTGCTTGATATGTTTTCTTGAACGGGGCATGTTGCGACAGTTCCGAAAGGAGCGGAATCTTAATGGCTTCGAAACTAATAAGGGAAAAATGAAATTTATAGGAGAATGCAAAGAACCATGAAGAAAATATTTGAGAACAGAAAAGTTGTACTACTTACAAAACACAAAAAAGAAGAAGCGATTAAATCAGCTTTAGAAAAAGAAACAGGATGTGAACTGATTGTAGAATCTAGATTTGATACAGATAAGCTAGGAACATTTTCAAGGGAAATAAAACGACCAAAATCGCAATTAGATACCGCAAGAATGAAAATTAGGAAAGGATTGAAACTTACAAAAACAGATATAGGCATTGCCAGTGAAGGAAGTTTTGGCTCGCATCCTTATATGCCTATTCCATGGAATGTTGAGATTGTATTGTTATACGACAAAAAAGAAGATATGGAAATTTACGGCGTATACGAAGGGTCAGATACTAATTTCGGTCATTTAAAGACAAATGACTTTGATAGCGCACTAAAATTTGCTGAACAAATTGGATTTCCTGAGCATTTTTTAATACTACGACCAGATGATGAGTTTTCTAAGAATATTATCAAAGATATTGATAGTGTTGATAAGCTAAAAAAAACTGTCGATTGGTGTTTAACGAAATCTAAATCGGGAAATGTATTTATTGAAACAGATATGAGAGCACATGCCAATCCTACCCGAATGAAAAATATTGAAAAAGCAACCCAAAATTTAATAGTAAAATTGATGAGCTTTTGTCCTAAATGTGAAGCCCCAGGCTTCATAGTTAATCAAGTGATTAAGGGACTCCCTTGTGAATTATGCGGGTTACCAGGCGAGATGACACTTAAACTTATTTACGGTTGCCATAAGTGTAAACATGAGCAGGAAGAATTATATCCAAAAGGACAACATGCACCTGCTCAGTACTGCAATTATTGTAATCCGTAAAATTGCAAAATAGATGCTCTCCTTATGATAAGCAGTAATTGAGTTGGGAGGCCCTTCAAGCCTTATAATATTCACTAGGCTGTATGTTTGTAAAACTATAAAATAAACGGATTCCGTTTAGGGCAAGCAGACTGAGTAAAACTAATAAAACGAGTAAACTCGTCAGATGGGTTTGGAAAGGTTTGTTGTATTGACTCTAAAGATGGGGGTGTTTTACCCTAGAAGAACAGTTTTCACCAATTGCTAAATATTATACGAAATATTTGCTGTACTATAGTACAATATAGATGTCAAACGAAATTGCAAGTATTGTTAACCGAGTAATAGTGTAGTAACTACATTCAAGATATTATTTCCTATTCATAGTTATTGTGGATAGTATTTCTAGTTGAATTTGCAATTCAAGTGCACACAACAAAAAATGCACACTCATTGATTTAAATCGTTTAGCATTAGCTGGGAGGTGTGGATTGTATCAATTTATTGTACTTTTACCAAAATAAAAATGTTTCAAAGGCAAAACTCGTTGATTATAACGAGTTTTCTTATTTTATTTAAAAGTACCAATTTTGATCCGATACCATAAGTTTATGCTGGCTGATTTAACTTGGAAAAGCATCAAATAATATTAATTTGCATCTAATACAAATATGAGATATAATCATTCAGCGCTTATTAGATATGTATATATTCAAAATTAATTGAATAATTTATTGATCAATATATTGAACAGGTCTTGATACCACATAAAAGGAGATAAAATATTGACGTTTAAAGAAATGAATTTAATTGAACCAATTCAAAAAGCATTGAGAGCAGAAGGATATGATGAGCCGACACCGATCCAAATAGAGGCGATACCAGCTCTTTTAGAGGGGAAGGATTTATTGGGTTGTGCTCAAACTGGAACAGGGAAAACGGCTGCTTTTGCTATACCCATCCTTCAAAGGTTATATGCGGAACGACAATCATCGGAAGAAAACAGACAAATAAAAGCATTGATAATCGCACCTACAAGAGAGCTGGCTATTCAAATTTCGGATAGTTTCAAGGCATATGGAAGATATTTGGGATTAAAAACTCTAGTTATAAATGGTGGTGTAAGTCAGCATCCACAAACCAGAGCTCTGCGGGCAGGAGTAGATATCTTGGTAGCAACCCCAGGCAGGCTGCTTGATTTAATAAATCAAAGGTTTATCAGCTTAAAAAATATAAAGTACTTTGTTCTGGACGAAGCTGACTTAATGCTAGATATGGGGATGCTGAAGGATGTTAAAAAAATAATAACCTACATTCCAACGGTCAGGCAGACTATGTTTTTTTCAGCTACTATGCCAAACGAAATTGGAGAGTTGGCTAACTCTATATTAAATAATCCTGTCAGAATAGACATTACACCTGAATCCGCTACGGTTGATATTATAGAACAAAGCGTTTATTTTACTGATAAAATCAACAAAACAAATCTTCTTATCCATATTTTGAAGAATAACATCATAGACTCTGCTTTAGTATTTTCCAGAACAAAACATGGAGCAAACAAAATAGTGAAATCTCTTGAAAATGCAGGGTTTACAACAGAAGCTATACATGGCAATAAATCTCAGAATGCAAGGCAATTAGCATTGAATAATTTCAAGGAAAGAAAAACAAGAATATTGATTGCAACTGACATTGCTGCAAGAGGTTTAGATATTGAAGAGTTGTCTCATGTTATAAACTATGATCTGCCAGAAGTCGCTGAGACTTATGTGCACAGGATAGGCAGGACTGGACGAGCAGGCCTTGGTGGCAAGGCTATATCCTTTTGTGATCATGAAGAAAAACCATTGCTGCAGTCGATCCAGAAACTAATATCAAAAAATATAGCAGTCGTATCAGATCACCCGTATCCTTTGGTGGATACCACCATTAAGCCTAAGGAAAGGTCAAACAGGAGTCATGTGTCTCCAAGATCATCAATATCTGAAGTACCAAGAGCTAAGCATAAGGATGCTAAGACAGGTAAAATCAGAAGAGAGAAAAGGGAGAATGAACCAAAGAAAAATACCTCCAAGAAAAACGACCAGAGGAAAAAGCTTCATTGGAGCAGTAAATAACAGGTCCTTGATAAGTTTCGGATAAGAATCAAGAATGCCAGAGTGATAAAATTCTCTGGCATTTTCTGTTATTATGAAGCTGTATTGAATTGGCTGTTTTAAAGCATCATAGAATATGAAAATAATTTATGCCCGTTATTGCAATTATACTGATAACTCGATACAATTAAATAAAATATTACTGATTTAGTGTGATACTTATATAAACTAAAGGAGGATTTGTATGACATATACACCAAAGGCCTCATCAGCATTTAATGATACATGGAATCGAAGCACGTTCATCTCGCCGCAATCAGGCATGTGTTCCCTCTGCACAGAGGAATGCAGTGGCACATGTGAAATAGCATTGGCTGCAGTTTTGGGTATGAAGGCTGTGTATCCAACAAACACAGGCGCAAACCAGGTAGCTTCAGAAAAGGACTATCCAATTGATTTTTCGCACTTCAATATAAATGGTCGTGTTTTCGGTTCAATAGGTGCTAACCCGACTTTTGAAGAAGCAAATATCTACAATGTGAAGCTTGAACGTGTATTTGGGAAATTCAACGAGGTTAAGATGACCATGCCTGTTATTTTACCAGCACTCATAAAAATGAACTGGGAAGATTATTTTGCCGGTGCTGCCATGGCTGGAGTATGCTGTGTTATAGGAGAAGATGCAAAGAACAAGGATCCTGAATTGAAGCTGGAGAAAGGGGAAGTAATAAATTTCCCTATGCTAGGTAAAGTATTGGATTCCTTTAGAAAGTACTATAGGGGATATGGTCAAATCATCCTTCAATGCAACGTAGAGGATGATATGAATGGTGTGCCGGAGTATGCAATCAAGGTACATAAAGCTGAGGCAATTGAACTAAAGTTCGGGCAGAGTGCAAAGGGGACACAACCTGTACTTCGTTTAAAAAACCGTGAAGAAGCATTAGCTAAGCAAGCATCGGGCTCATTGGTATACCCAGATCCTAACGGACCGGGGATGAAAGAAGCTTATGAAGAAGGTGTTTGTCCAAACTTTTATTACTATTCAAGACTACCACTATGGGATGAAGAATACCTGGTTCCGAGAATTGCTGAACTGAGAGAGATGGGTGCAAAGAATATATATCTGAAGATGGCCGGATATGATCCTGAAGATTTGGAGAAAGTGCTTCGAATCGGAAGCAAGGCGGAAGTCGATATGATAACGTTCGATGGAGCTGGCGGGGGAAGTGGCTACAGCCCGACTAAGATGATGAATGAGTGGGGACTGCCGCCTGTGGTTATGGAAGAATCAATATGCATAATAGTAGACAAAATGAAAGAGGAAGGCTGCTGGATTCCTGCAATTACAATAACAGGTGGATTTGCTTCTGAGGACCAGGTATTCAAATCACTTGCATATGGAGAAGGGAAAGTAACTGCCATTGGGATTTGCCGTGCAGCTATGACAGCTTCAATGATGGGTAAAAACATTGGAGATCAGATAAAAAAAGGTGAAGTACCCAAAAACTTCAAGAAATACGGCAGCACTGTCGAGGAAATATTTGGTGACCTGGCTGATTTAAGGGCTTTGTATGGTAAGAAAGCTAATGAATTCTCTACAGGCGCAATAGGCGTATTTTCTTATCTGAAAAAAATAGCGTTTGGAGTTCAGCATTTTGCGGCCTTAAACCGCAAATTCGATATAGCCTATTTAGATAGAAAAGATTTGATACCTCTAACCCGTGATGCAAAAGACTTGATCCAAGGGAAATGGTTTGACTAAGACATATGATTGAAAATCTTTGAACAAGAATACGAGTCTTTGGGGGGACTGTGACACCAGTCCCTCTCATGTTTTTATTTTGTATTTAATACATTATTCGGGATGGTGCAGAAATGATCAAAGCAGTTATATTTGACCTTGATGGAACTCTAATCGATACCAATGATTTAATAATAGACACCTTCTATCATGTCATAAATGAATTATTGGGGAGATCTCCTACTGAAGAGGAGCTGAATCACGTTTATGGAAAGACATTAAACGAGCAAATGGAATTTTTTTCTGCAGAAGAAAGCCATCAGCTTGTTGAGGCTTATAAATCATATTATCGAAAGCATATGGATGCACGAACTCACTTATTCGAGGGAGTAAAGGATCTCCTGGATGATTTGGCCAAAATGGATATAAAGGTAGCTACAGTAACTAATAAGGGCTCAAGGGGTGTACAACATGCATTTGATAAGTTTGATATTGGCAAGTACTTTGAAGCTACAATATCTGCAGATGATGTTTCGAATGGGAAACCAGACCCCGAAGGAATTTTCGCAGTTCTCGCTAAATTGGGTGTAGAGGCAGGGGAAGCCTTGTTTGTTGGCGATAGTCTGAATGACATTTCTGCAGCTAAAAAAGCCGGCGTCTTATCTGTCCTGGTGAGCTGGACCTTGTTCCATGAGGATCACTATTCAGAGTTTGGCGCAGATTTTATAATAAATAAACCAGTGGATCTATTAAAGCTCCTCAAAAAGCAGTAGGGACGGTTCCTGCTGCTTTTTGCTCAACTAGCAGTTATCTAGTTTACTTCCATAATCAATAATGTAACATCATCAGTAAGTCTTTCAGCATTTCCAATATGCATAAATAAATCCTTTTTTAACCCATATTTTAGATCCTTGGAATTTGCCATATAGTTGTTTAATATGAAGTTCTTCAACTTTTCTTGTCCATATACTTTATTGTTAGCATTTTTTGCTTCTACCAGACCATCTGAGTAAAACATTATCTTATCTCCTGATTCCATTTGAACCACTCTGTTTTCATATGTAGGGACCATATATTCCCCAAGCTTACATATTGAGAATCCCCTGGAGTTAAGTTCAAGGACTTCTCCCGAGTTCTTTATGATATAAGGCGAAGCATTCATGCCCGCAGATGCATATGTAAGTGTTTTAGTTTTTCTGTTATATAATCCATACAGCATTAGAATATAAGTTTCATCCTTGAAGTTTGTATTATTGAAGTCTTTGTAAATGGAATCCAAAACCAGTGCAGGAGAGATTATTTGGTTAAGACCATACTCATCTTTCTTTAGAGGTACTATGCTCTGTTTAGCAAAGATAGTGAGCATTGCAGCCGAGACACCATGTCCCGATACGTCTCCAATGTATAGAGCAATATTCTCTTCATCTAATTTGGTCACGTTGTAAAAATCTCCGCTTAGACGTTCCGCAGGCAAGTATTCAGCAATGAATTTAACGGATAAGTCTTCAGGCATATTACTTGGCATCAGTCTTAGCTGCATTTCCTTAGCATATTCAATATCCTTAAGTAGGGCCGAGTTGGCTTCCTCAAGATCCTTGGTCCTCTGTTTGACTAGCAAATTGAGGTTCTCAGAATATTCCCGGAGTTCATTTCTAGCCTTCTTTACCTCTCGGTAAGGTTCACTTATATTATCTATATAGATTGCCTTATAAAGAACTATGGAAGCTACGATCTTGAATATGTGTCCAATATAATTAAACGCATCGTACACACTTCCATAGCTTGTAAATGCAAATTCCGAAAAAATCATAAAAATCAATGCTATGATAAACTGCTGCTCACGTACATGTTGAGTTTTATTATATTCAGAAAGAACAATAGCAAGTGTATAAAGCATGATTGAAATAATTACATATTCCATAACGATCTTAGTTGTCGTGAGGCCGGACTCTTCTATCAGCATAGGTGGGAACACAGTCGGGAAGTATGTAACAAGCAAAAATAATGCAATCGTGAATATAATAGTAACCGCAAAAAATAGACCCTTTCTGATACTGCTTTTCAGGGATCCAGGTATTAAGACTGCAGCTAAAAACCCTAAGCTGCCCAAAGTTCTTGAGAGGATCCATAGAGTCGTTGCTCGATTGGCTGAGCTATTCGCTATGAAGAAGTCTGCCATACCCTTAAAACTAAAGGTATGGAGGGTATCAAGAGCACCCATGAGTAGGAATGAACAACCTAAAACAATCAGGCTAAGCCTTTTAGACTCTTCGAACACAAAATATGAAACTGTAAATATTGAAAAGGATACCAATATGCTTGCAAATTCAAAAATCATGTGCCAGGTCAAATAATCAGCTACAGACATTAGCTTCATAAACTGATTATTATAAATTCCGGCAATTAAATAGAGAGATACGGAAAATAGCAAAATCAAAATAATCTTATCATAAAGCTTAATATTCTCGGTATACTTAGCTCTTAGAGTATCCATAGATGCCTCCGGAATTAATCACTGTTATAGTTCTGTATACAAATATTCAAATTACAACAATTATCGTACTCTGTAATTATACAAAAGCTAAATTATACTATCAAGTATTTTCTGAATAGTTGTTATATTGAGTTATGTATAAGCCTTCGAATTTACAGCAATCATTCCTATTAAATACATTTGACCAATACCAGACAATTTTGGCTAATTCTATCGGGAATACTGAAAACAGATAATCAGGAAACTAATAGAAAAATAATAAATTTACCTATTGACATTAGTACTAATTAGTAGTATATTATAAACATGAAAACAAAAAAATCATACGGTGAAAAAAACGACCTGAATTTGAAAACACTGATAGCATTGACAAAATGCTTTCACTCAGTAAGGAAAAGGGAAACAACTACGATTCGAGAAGGAGGTTTGACGCTGCCCCAATTCGCTGTATTGGAGATTCTATACCATAAAGGTGATTTGAGGATATGTGATATAATTGAAGGTACCTTGTCAACGGGAGGCAATATGACCGTAGTTATTGACAATCTTGCAAAAGATGGGTTGGTTAGAAGGTATCCAGACCCAGAGGACAGAAGGGCTAGCTTGATCAGTCTGACTGAAAAAGGGGCGCAGATCATGGAAGATATATTTCCAAGGCATGTTGAAAATATAAGCAGCATATTTGAAATTCTTGAAGCAGAGGAAAAGCAGACCTTAGTCAAATTATTGAAAAAATTAGGTGGAGTTGAAGTATAGCACCACCATTATTTTTACAAATAAACAGCTAATTAGTAATATACTAAATAGTATAAAACAATAATAATAATAAGAGGAGAGTGTAAAATGAGTAACGTTAAATTAGCAGTGATATATTATAGTATGGGTGGATCAAATTACCAGCTGGCCAAGTGGGCTGCTGAGGGAGCGAAAGAGACAGGTGCAGAGGTTAGAATTTTGAAGGTTCCTGAGCTTGCACCACAATCAGTTGTAGACAATAACCCAGTTTGGAAAGCTACACAAGAAGCAACAAAGGACGTACCAACTGCAACATCTGCAGATATAGAGTGGGCTGATGCAATAATATTCAGCGTTCCAACAAGATTTGGAGTAATGGCATCACAAATGAAGCAATTCCTGGACACTCAGGGAGGACTTTGGGCGCAAGGTAAGACAGTTAACAAGGTAGTAAGCGCAATGACGTCTGCACAAAACCCCCATGGTGGTCAAGAGGCAACAATTCTGTCCTTATACACAATGATGTATCACTGGGGTGCAATAGTGGCAGCTCCTGGATATACTGATCCAGTATTATTTGGAGCGGGTGGCAATCCTTACGGGACTTCAGTATCTATAGGCCAGGACGGGAAAATGGTTGAGGATGTTGAAGCAGCTGTTAAGCACCAAGCTAAGAGAACTATAGATATAGCTGCAAGGATCAATAAGTAAATTTAAGAATAAAATTCAGTTTATTAGTATAAAAGTAAGGTCGGAAAAGGTTAACAGCTTTTTTCGACTTTATTTTTATGTTGACATTGACGTTGCGTAAAGGTTTATATTATGAGTATGATACTTATAAAAATTACTGAGAGGTGGTATTTATGGAATATAAAGTAAGTGAGCTTGCATATCTGGCGGGAGTAACTCCAAGAACCTTGAGGTACTATGACAGAATCGACCTATTGAAACCACTGCATGTCGATGACAATGGATATAGATTATACGGAAGGCATGAAGTGGATAGGCTCCATCAGATATTACTCTTTAGAGAATTAGAAGTGCCTCTGGAGAAAATAAGAACATTATTGGGATCTGATGACTTTGACCAAGTTTTAAGCCTCAGTAACCATCTGAGGGAACTTTATTCCAGGAAAGACAGAGTGGAAATCCTGATCAAAAATGTTGAAAATGCAATAGCTGCAATGAAAGGAGAGACAGAGATGAGCGACAAGGAAAAATTCAAAGGATTTACCAAGGAGTTGATAGTAGAGAATGAGAAAAAACATGGCAAGGAAGTGAGGGAAAAGTACGGAGATGAAGTAGTTGACCGGAGCAACGAAACACTTGCTGGAATGTCTAAGGATGATTACGAGGAGCTTAACCTGTTAACCGAGGAGTTTAACAACACATTAAGAGAAGCTGTTGAAGCTGGAGATCCATCCGGACCAATTGCCCAAAAAGCTTGCACACTTCATAAAGCTTGGCTTGGCTTTTTCTGGGCTGATTATACTAAGGATGCTCATATAGGTCTTGCAGAAATGTATGTTGTTGATGAAAGATTTAAAAGGCATTATGATTCTATAGTACAAGGTGGAGCAGAATTTCTAAGAGATGCACTAATTGTATTTTGCAGATAGAGCCATGCCCTCATTGAAATCATACAATGGGGGATATTTTTTAGTTGACGTTACATGAAGCGTAATGATATATTAAATGTAACGAAGGGTTATTAATGATTTGAGGAGGATTGAAATGAGAAAGATAATCCTATCAACAAAAGAAGACTTAAATATTTATATGAATCCGACCAGACAAGAAATCCTAAGAATATTATCCATTAGCAGCGATCCGATGACTCCCAAAACGCTCTCTGATAGAGTTGGTATATCAGCCTCAGGAGTACAGCATCATATTAAAAAGCTCTTGAGCTTGAACCTGATAGAATTGTCCCACACTGAGGTCATAAATGGTATAAATGCCAGGTTCTATAGAGCATCGAACGTGACTGTCCAAATAGGTCTTGAATCCAGTGACGGCACTTCACCTCAGAGAAAAGCGATAATGCAGGCAAGCATATCTGGGGTATATGATAGATTTAATTCACATTTGGAAGAATTCGTGAAGGGAAATCCAGTGATAACAGAGAAATTAGCTGCACACGGAGATATACTAACAGGTATTGTTCATTTGAGCCAGGAGGATTCTGCAGAATTGATGTCGATAATAAGGGATTATATTGATGATCATTCAACTCCTTCCAAAGAAAAATCACCTTGGGAATATGCATTGATACTATATGATACAAGTTACAGGAGTAATAATCGATGAAATGGATAGTCCAATTGTTGATATTTTTGAATCATTTCTCAGCCGGCTTACTGGCACCAGTCCTTAATCTTATGCTGCTTGATAGAGGAGCGAGCTATCAGACTCTGCCTCTATTATACATGGTTATGGCAGCTGTGATACTTCTATTTGAAATCCCGAGCGGGATCTGTGCAGATATGATCGGCAGAAAGCGAGTTTTTGTACTTTCAGGTTTTTTCAATACAATTTCCTTTATTTTGCTATTCTTAGCCAAGGAAAGCATTATCTTGTTATTTTTATCTATTGCACTCTATGGCATGGGTAGGGCATTTGCGTCCGGAAGCCTGGATGCTTTAATAATAGACCAAGCCGTTGTAAAACATGGTAATCAAGGCTTACCAAGGATAACTGCCAGGTTATCAATACTTGAGGCTGTGGGTTTATCTCTGGGGAGTATATGTGGAGGTTTTCTGGCACACCTTGGCGAAGGATATTCCGTAAACCTAATAATCAGGACGGTATCAATTATTCTAGTTATGGGCCTTGCAGCACTTTCCATAGAGGAGATATCACATACCAGTGAAAATAGAATGCCATTCAAGGAGCATATAAGAGAAGGCATTAAAATCGTTTTAACAAGCAGGGCATTTGCAATAGCTATAGCAGGAGGGTTTATAGTAGGCCTTGCATTGTCTTCTGTCGAAACTTACTGGCAGCCTGCGTTCATTCGGGTCAGTGGGAGTAAAGAGAGCAATTGGATGCTTGGTATAATAATGTTTTTAGGTTTCTCAGCTGTATCCGGAGGTAATTTCCTTGCCCAAAGGATATTGGCAGGGCAAGATAAAACGAAACTCTGGATCCATATCCTCAGCAGAGGCTTGCTTGGTGCTTCACTGGTATTATTTGCACTCCAAACATCAAAAGTAGGCTATATATCATTCTACACAATTTTCTATTTGATCCTCGGTTTAGGAAATATTGCTGAGCTGACCATAATAAACAGCCTTACTCCATCTAGCATAAGAGCTAGTATTTTATCTCTTTACTCATTTGTGATACAAATAGGATTAATTGTATCCTCTCTAATTTCAAGCTTGGCAGTCCAATGGGTTGGCTTTGCAGGTGTTTGGGTGATCATGGCGATAATTACCGGTATGTATGTTATAAGTTCAATACTTGTTAAGAGGGCTTAGTATCTCACAAACACAATTTTTCAAATATTTGCATAATAAGGATTGTTATCCATAAAAATCAATGATAATATATAGGGGAAGGGACACGTTCAGTGTTAACATCAATGGTTGACTTGGCCGCCAACCATTGCATGCCTTGACTCTAAGGATTTCTTATCATATTTTCGATTTGGGGAGAATTCCTTCCCATTCCACCTGATAACGGTCATGCCGTTTTTTTGTGCTGACCAGAAAACCTGAATAGGGAGAGATGCAATATGAAAAAGGCATTGGAGGGTGTTAAGGTATTGGATTTTACCCAGTATCTTTCAGGACCCCACTGTACGTCTGTTCTTTGCGAGTTGGGAGCTGAAATTTTGAAGGTAGAGAGACCAGGGTCAGGAGAGCCTGAAAGGAAAGCAGCGCCTATGACCCCCAAGGGAGAATCATACCAGTTTTTTGCTTATAATCGCGGTAAGAAAAGCGTAACCTTGAACATGAAGAACCCTGAGGGACTTGAAATAGCAAAAAAATTAGTAGCTGAGTGTGACATCTTAGTTGAGAATTTTGCTCCTGGAGTACTGGAGAAGCTTGGGCTTGGATATGAAGCAGCCAGCACTATAAATCCCGGGATTATCTATGCTTCCATCTCAGGATTTGGACAGACCGGACCACGTCGAGATGAGGTTACCTACGACATGGTAGGTCAGGCTATGGGGGGCTTGATGAGTGTCACTGGTTACGAGAATGGAGAGCCTTTGAAGGTAGGAGTATCATTAGCTGATTATATGGGGGGCTATAATGCATCGATAGCCATATTGGCTGCTCTTCACTACAGAACGATGACTGGTGAAGGTCAGCAAATAGACATTTCAATGCAGGATGGTATCTGGGCGATGGTTTTCCCGGATCGAGCGAATTACTTTGATACTTTGTCAACGCCTAAAAGGTTCGGGAATAAGCTTAGCAGCTCGACTCCCTTTGGCTCATATAAGGCAAAGGATGGTTATGTAGTTATTTGCACAATAACTGATGACCAGTGGCAAAATGTACTTAAGGCCTTGGGCAGAGATGACCTTAGCAACGATGAAAGGTTCATGACGCGAGTTTTAAGAGTCAAGCATATGGAGGAGGTTGAGGGTATCCTTAACGATTGGCTAATGGAAAGAACAGTTGATGAGGCTGTTTCGGAATTGAGAAAATTCAAGGTGCCATGCTCAAATGTTCCTACATTTGACCAAGTGGCCAATGATCCTCAAATACTTCATCGGGAAATGATAGTGGAGGTAGAGCAGCCTCTGTCAGGTAAAGTAAAGCTTGGTGGTTCGGTGTTTAAAATGTCCAAGACACCTGGAGATAGAAAGCAGAGAATTCCTCTTGTGGGAGAGCATAATGAGGAGATATACTCTGAACTCCTGGGGTATAGCGAGGAAGAACTCGAGAAACTAAGATCTCTGGGTACAATTTAATAATTCTATGAACAATCATCCAGGTGCAGGAGCGAGAGCTTCTGTGCCTTTTCTTTTTCTCGAAGCAATATCTGGATCCGTTGACAATAAAATACCGGAAGGCTATCATATTAAGAGATATAACATTCAAAATATAGCAAACTGGAGGAATGTTGATGAAAAAAGGAGATTTTATATGGGCTGTAATTATGATAGCCATAGTCGGTTTCATAGCAGCTCCTGCAACAAATAAATTATTCATGGAATTTACAGGAAAACTTCCTTATATTTCAGGATTCATTAAATTCTCGATATTAGCTACCATGGGGGAGTTGCTGGCAGTAAGAATCATGAAGAAAGACTGGGTAGGTTTACCAAAGGGTATTCCCTACCGAGCTATTATATGGGGACTACTTGGCATGCTTATAGTCCTGGCTTTTGAGATCTATGGCAGCGGTGTAGCTTCGGCTCAGGCAAAGGGTTTATTGCCAAATGGCGGAAGGCTGGTGTATGCCTTCCTGGTAAGTACTCTCCTAAACACGACTTTTGCCCCTATGCTTATGGGTACTCACAAAATAACGGACACATATATCGACCTTATTTATAAAAATCAAGGTACAAGACCAACTATAGCTGCTATAGCAGAGGCTATAGATTGGAATGGATTCCTATCTTTCGTAATTATGAAGACGCTGCCACTGTTCTGGATCCCGGCTCATACTATAACCTTCTTGCTTCCACCGGAGTATAAGGTACTTTTTGCAGCGTCCCTGTCTCTAGCTCTTGGTCTGATACTGGCATTTGCTAAGTCTAGACCATTGGCTAGGGCATAGTCTTAAGGAGGTTGACATGATACACGATATTGAACCAAGAGTATTTAATAATAAATATGACCCAAAGAAGCCTGGCTTGTTTGATCTTTTTTTAGCATATAACGGAGACTCTGTGCTTGTAAGGGAAGACAAAGAGAAACTCTGGTATCCTTCCTTCGATGACTTTAAATCCTTTGACCCATCCTTGATGGAAAGAGCACAGTACCTATTCTCAATAGACGAAATCAACTATTTTCTGGTTGAGGATAAGGGGCTTGATGGGAATATAGGCTGGGTCTATGCCAACACAGGAAGGTTCAGGACAGAGCCTAAGTATTGGCGATCATTCGCAGGGGCTATTGGGTGGCAATTGAACAGATGGTATGAGAATCATAGGTACTGCAGCAAATGCGGAAGCATTTTAGAGCCTTCTGACAGAGAAAGGATGCTCCATTGCAATAGCTGTGGATTTTCGGTCTATCCTACAATATCACCTTGTGTCATAGTTGCAGTTCATAATGGCAGTAAGCTGCTTCTTACAAAATATGCCGGGAGAGCTTACACCAGATATGCTCTCATAGCTGGCTTCGCAGAGGTCGGAGAATCCCTTGAGCAGACAGTTCACAGAGAGGTAATAGAGGAGGTTGGTCTTAAAGTAAAGAACCTGAGCTTTTACAAAAGCCAGCCATGGCCCTTCACCGATACATTGCTGGCAGGCTTTTACGCTGAACTGGATGGAGAAGATACAATAATTTTGGATGAGGATGAGCTGGAAACGGCAGTGTGGATGGAAAGGGAGGAGATACCTCCAAATGAGCTGGGAATAAGCCTGACTGGAGAAATGATGGATAATTTCAGACTTAATAAAATATAGAAGTGAGGTTGCGTCGGCAACCTCACTTCTTTTAGGACACGCCTTAGACAATTATACTCAGGTATGACATAGACTGTCATACATCCTGAAAAACTTCGTTATCATTCCTCTTGAATCTTCTGAATCAGCAAGCATTAAAAGTCTCTTCTCCTCTGCCTTGTAGTCATCAAAAAAGCCCTTGTTCCTGAAAATATAAAGGACGTTGAGACCTTCGTCCGGGTATTCAGTGGAAGCCTTTATAAATTTCAAGGGATCTTTTTTATATAGCTTTATTATTAGATCCTGATAAAAATCTAGTAGAGCTCCTTCAGGATTTGAATAAAGCTTTTGAACTGCTGCATACTCCCCTATAGATTCTGACCTTAGTAGCAGCTCGGACAAAGCATTCAGGACATTCACAGATGATTCAGCTCCATACTCTGCCCAATATAACTCTTCCATTAGTTCAAGTCTTACCTCCTCGTCAGCCGTATCCCTAAGCCCCTCGAGGATATCACTTAAGTGCATACATATCACCTCTTCTATATGATACCCAATATTTTACTTAAATTTAATCCAAAGTATCCTTTGCAATAGTCGAATAATTTGAATTTTTCTGCTACACTGTTTATAACGATAATATTTTGGGAGGAGTTTAAGATGAAGCTCACCAAGGAAGAAAAATCATGGATACTTTACGACTGTGGTAACTCAGCATACTCAATAGCTATAACCACAGCCCTTTTACCTGTAGTGTTTGGGATGTTCAAAAATGTCCAAAGCAGTATGGACCTGGGATATTTCAACACAATAGCCAGTATGATCGTGGCTGTAATAAGTCCGGTATTGGGTACGATTGCTGATTATAAGGGTATGAAAAAGAAATTTTTTGCATTTTTCGCTGCCATAGGAATACTTTTCACTGCGGCGCTGGCATTTATTCCTCCTGCAAGTGGACTGTGGCAGCTGTTGGCACTATTCTACATAATGACATCAATTGGATTTGCCGGATCCAATATTTTCTATGATTCATTTCTCGTTGACGTATCTGCGGACGAAAGGATGGATAAGGTATCAACAAGAGGTTACGCCTTTGGATATATATTTAGCGTGATCCCATTTGGTATCAGCCTCCTGGTAGTATTGCTGATGGGAATGGATAACCCAGCAGGATATCAGATTGGATTCGTGATCACAGCATTATGGTGGGGTATTCTCACCATCCCGATATTGAAAAATGTCAAGCAGGTATATTATGTTGAACCGGAACCGGATCCCGTAAAAAACAGCTTTAGAAGACTTATGACCACATTCGGAAATATAAGACAGCATAAAACTGTATTTCTTTTCCTGATAGCATATTTTTTATATATAGACGGAGTGGATACCATAATCAAAATGGTAGTTCCTTATGCTACCAGCGTACTCGGAAGTAATGCCTTGGACACATTCACTCTTCTTGGCATACTTCTGGTTATTCAAATCATAGCCTTTCCATTTGCGATCCTTTATGGCAACCTGGCAAAGAAATACTCAGCCAGAGCCATGATAATAGTTGGAATAGTGACTTATATAATAGCATGTATAGCAGCTTACTTTATCTCCTCAGTCTGGCATATATTCATCCTTGGTGCGCTTATAGGCTCTGCTCAAGGCGGAATACAGGCATTAAGCAGGTCTTATTTCGCAAAGATCATACCAAAGCAGAACTCCAACGAGTTCTTTGGCTTCTACAATATTTTTGGAAAGTTTGCCGCAATAATTGGACCAGCCCTTATGGCTTTGACGACAGATATAACAGGAAATGCACAGTACAGTATCTTTTCTATAATACCACTATTCATTGGAGGATTAGTGGTGTTTCTTAAGCTTCCCAAGGACGAAGGCAGAATAGAATACTAGGAAGCTGAGGTGCAAATAATGCAGAAATCGAAGAGAAATATTGATCACATGATCGTTATATCCTATGACTCTTTCTCAATATCTGATTGGGACTTTGCAAGGAATCTGCCAAATCTGAAGAGGTTGATTGATAATGGCTCTTATTCAACCAGACTCAGAAGCGTATACCCAAGCCTTACCTATGTGGTCCATTCCACAATAGTTACAGGCTGCTGGCCTGACAGGCATGGAGTATTCCACAATAATCCGCTGCAGCCGTTTGTTGAAGAGAAGGACCAATACTGGCACTGGTACAGAAAAGATATCAAGGTTCCGACTATATATGAGCTGGCTAGGAAGAATGGCTTTGTAGTTGCAGGTATTCTATGGCCAGTGACCGGAAGGGCTGATATAAAATACAATCTCCCAGAGCTTGCTGCTGTAAGAGGGGAAAACCAGATTCTAAAGATACTTCGAAATGGGAATCCATTCTACAGCCTTGAAATGGAGTTGAGATTTGGCAAGTACAGGAATGGAGTCAATCAACCTGAGCTCGATGACTTTTCTACAATGTGTGCATGTCACACTATAAAAACAAAAAAACCTGGTTTAATGCTTTTGCATCTCATCGATCTTGATGACACCAAGCATCGGTTTGGAGCTAAATCTGATGAGGCTAAGGAAGCTATCGGAAGAATGGACAAGAGAATAGGATCGATAGTAAATTCAATTGAAGCTGCAGGTTTAACAAATCAAACCACAATTATCATTCTGGGTGACCATGGACAGCTTGATGTAAAATACAAGGTTCACCTTAACAATCTGTTGCTTGATAACGGGTTAATAAGTAGAAGTGGAGAAGACTACGAATGGAAAGCATATCTTCAATCTGCAGATGGCTGTGCCTATTTGCATATAAAACCAGGGGAAGAATCAGCAGAAGAGGAAGCGTTGCAAGTACTTAGGATTGCTTTTGAAAAAGAGGAACTTGGTATTGAAGCGATATTAGACAGAAATACATTGGACTCGATGAGGGTCGGGGAAGGCGTTAATTGGGTGGTAGAGGCAAAAGAGGGTTATGAATTCGCAGACTCTATCAGCTCCGAAATAGTTGAGGACTTAAGTAAGTCAGGAATAGGACATGCAACTCATGGCTACTCGCCAAAGAAGCCTGGATATAGCTGTTGCTTTGTTGCATCTGGATCAGGTTTAAGAAAGAATTTTGACATCAGAGAAATGGATATGGTAGATGTCGCACCAACGCTTGCTGCAATACTTGGTATTGAGATGCCTGGTACTGATGGGGAAGCAGTTTGTGATATATTTGAGCAACCGGGGGATAAGTTCTTAGACCAAAGGAGGTCATTATGTACGAAATAAGAATCAAACGGATTTATGATGAGCCTGAGGAAAATGACGGTTTCAGAATACTGGTCGACAGGCTCTGGGCAAGAGGAATAACGAAGGAGAAAGCGATGCTGGATACGTGGGCAAAGGAAATTGCACCGAGCAACGAACTAAGAAAGGAATACCACAATTCAGGCGATGCTTCATGCTTCAGGGATAAATACCTTATGGAGCTTGAAAATAATCCGTCGAATGAAAACATTAAGGAAACTATCAAGGGAAAGCTATTAAGCTCTAATGTCACTCTATTGACCTCGGCAAAAAATATGGACTACAATCACTGTCACGTCATCAAGGAATGGATTGGGTAAAATTTACACCCAATCGATTTATTTGTTGACCGCTTTAGTGTAAAATATAAGTAGTGGTATAGTGGTGAATCTAATATGGAGGTGCAAGATGAAGAAAACCTACGTTCTTGACACTAATGTCATCATTCAGTCTCCATTAGCTCTGTCCTCTTTTGAGGATAATAAGGTTGTTTTACCAGTTGCCGTTCTGGAAGAGCTTGATAAGCTTAAAAATGACGATGCTGAACGTGGAGCAAATGCACGCCAGGCGATTCGTTATCTGGAAAATCTCCGGCTTAAGGGGAACCTATACGAAGGAGTCCCTCTGGAAAACGGAGGACTTATCAAAATTGAAACTAATTACTCCAACGTAGACATCCCTCAAGGCTTCCACCATGATTCAAACGACAACAGGATATTAAAGGTATGTAAAGGCCTTATGGATGACGACGAAAACCTGATTCTTGTAACTAAGGATATTATTGTAAGATTGAAGGCTCAGATGATGGGTGTTGTTGCTGAGGACTTTACCACAGAGCAATCGCCTGTATTCGAAAAGCAATATACAGGGAGAATGGATGCCTATACCAGTGATAGGGCAATGGCAGACTTTAAGAAGAAAGGCATAAATCCTGAAAGTATATTTACCGTAAAGGGATTTGAGAGGATTCCTGTCGAACCGATTCCTAATCAATTTTTCATTTTGCACTCTGAAACCAATGAAAAGAAAACTCTCCTTGGACGGTTTGACGGCTCTAAAATTGTTCCTTTAAGGAGTATCAACGAGGAACCCTTCGGAGTAAAGCCAAAGAATGTAGGACAGAGATTCCTTCAGGAAGCTCTAATGCAGGATGCAGACGTTGCGCCCTTGGTAATTATAAAGGGAACAGCTGGTACAGCAAAAACCTTCTACTCACTGGCAGTCGGGCTCCAGCATACCTATGAGCCGTCTTCAAAGCGCTACAGAAAGATACTCATAACGAGACCAAACGTACAATTTGATGAGGATATCGGTTTTCTTCCCGGTACAGAGGAGGAGAAGATAGCCCCTTACCTAAGACCAGTAATAGATAATCTTGAGATACTTGTCGACAGGAATGAAAACGAAAGATATAAGAATGAAAAACAGTTAAGGGATAAAATAGATGAGCTTTTCTATAGAGGGATCATTGTAGCTGAGGCCATGAACTTCATAAGAGGCCGTTCAATAACAAATACATATTTAATTATCGATGAAGCACAGAACCTTACTCCAAAGCAGGTCAAGGGAATCATAACAAGGGTTGGTAAAGGCACGAAGGTGGTACTTTTAGGAGATCCTCAGCAGATAGATCATCCTCTTCTGGATGAAAAAACCAACGGGCTGAGCTATGCTTCAGAAAAGATGAAGGGCAGCGAGCTTTGCTTTCAATTGACAATGCTTCCGGATGAATGTCTGAGATCGACTTTAGCTCAGGATGCATCCAGCAGAATGTAAGGAATACAAAAAACAGAAACCCCCGGAGTAATCTCCGGGGGTAGTTTGTCTCTGGATTAAAGAGTAACTATATTCTCAGCTTGAAGACCTTTTTGGCCTTCTACAACGTCGAATGAAACTGCTTGACCTTCTTCAAGAGTCTTGAAGCCGTCTTTTTTGATTTGTGAGAAGTGAGCGAAAACGTCTTTTCCGTCTTCTCCTGTGATAAATCCAAATCCTTTTTCTGCGTTAAACCATTTTACTGTACCATTCATAATGAGTACCTCCATAAATTATATTTCTTAAAACGACTTCAGTAATTCAGTTTCAAATTCCCGATACTCGTTACTATTATGAATAGCAAGTATTGAAAAAGTTACTGTTTACCTTGTACCGATTAAGTTCTTGCTAAGCATATCACAGAAATAGGAATAAAGCAAGGGTCTTGAGAAATATTATTTCTCTAGCTCGCTGAATTTTTCTGCCATGACCTCAATATTATCAGCCTTCACATCACTTTTCAACATGGGGAGAGTATATATTTTTTTGCCCTTGAAGGTTTCCCTGATCATCTCTAGGTACATTTGCTCATCCTTTTTCTTGCTGATCCAGAACTCATCAGTCATATCCTCAGGGAGAATCTTGTTTACAACAACTCCATCAACCAGGATATTATACTTCTCCAGAATTTCGATAGCCTTTCTGGTTTCGTCGATAGGAAGCTTTTCAGCGTTTATGACAAACATAAAGGATAGAAGCTTATCATCCATCATGATTTTCTTAGCCTGGCTGATCCTGTCATATCTTGCCTGAAGTATCTTTATCACTCCATCCTTACCAATATTTTCTTCTGTTTTCTTTGCTTGATTCATAGCCATAGACATTATTGAGATGGACTTCTTTCTTTTTTCAATAAGTGACTCAAGCCATCCTCCTAAAAGCTCCGGAAGCGTAAGCAGCCTTACAGTGTGACCGGTAGGCGCGGTATCAAAAATGATCCTGTCGTAATGATTGCTCTCCAGGACTATTATCTCTATCATCTTGTCGAACAGGGCGGCTTCCTCAGTACCGGGTGATATAGCAGCCGCATCTATCTGCTTGTTTATCTCTGCAACTATGACCGGGCTTACAACATTTTTAAGACTCTCTCTTACCCGATTCATGTAGAGATTGCTTTCTTTTTCTCCACTGATCTCAATAGCGTCCAGATTAGGCAATAGCTGGCTTATAGATTCAGTTATCTGTTTACCAAAGATATCAGATGTGGAATGAGCCGGGTCAGTGGAAACCAATAAAGTTTTAAAACCTTTCTTTGCTGAATGAAGAGCATAGGATGCACTGCAGGTAGTCTTTCCGACTCCGCCTTTTCCTCCAAAAAATACAATTTTATTCATATCGTTCCTCCCTATGCATCAAAGCCGTAGTCAGCCCATTTTTGCTGCCAAATATACATCTTGCTTATCATCCTGAATTGCCAGCCTTCAAGATCCTCTGCTATCAATGGCAGGATCTCAAGGGAATAATAGGTGGTAGGAATTGGTATGCCCAAGAGGTCCCCATAACAGAGAAGAATAAACTCGTCCATTACATCATGGGCTTCCTTTACCATAATCTCCCTGGACCTTCTGTTAAAATCAGTTGCTGCTCCAAAAAAATCCTTGAAAAAAGTTAAGTACTCCTTTACCTTATCCAATCTCTACACCTCCTGTTATGATTCCTACTATATCATGTATATTATTATACCAGTAATCTAGTCAAATTTTACTGAATTTAACAAAATATGGATTCAATAAAATAAAGTTCAATGAAATACAAACCTATAGTGTACTTATTGACGATTTATTTCATTATTTTGGTTTACCGGAGTAAGTAGATTGTTGAAAAATTGATTTTGTGGGTATCATTAACATGTTGAAGTGGCTCTGCAATCCCAAATTTCGAGGGTCATACCTTTGGAAGGTATTGTAATATCGACGGTTTAGGGATATAATTTACACAGAGACACAATACAAAGAACCAGATTAGGGGGGTAAAATAATGAAAAGAGTACTGGCGATTGCTATGGCAATCATGTTGGTGGTTATGAGCTTGGCAGGATGCAGCCAACCAGCTGCAGATACTGGAGCAGAGATTGCTCTGATCACCGATAAGGGTAACATCGACGACAAGTCATTCAACCAAGGTGCTTGGGAAGGCGTAGTAGCCTTTGCGGAAGCAGAAGGCATCTCACACACCTACATCAAACCTGAGGAAGCATCAGATGCAGGTTACCTGGCAGCAATTGACCTGGCAGTTACAGGCGGTGCAAAGGTAGTTGTTACTCCTGGATTCCTCTTTGAGGTTCCAATTTACGAAGCACAAACCAAATATCCGGAAGTTAAGTTCATACTTCTTGATGGAGCACCACACACTGCTGACTATGCAACCTTTGAAACAAAGGAAAACGTAGCAAGTATCATGTATGCTGAAGAGCAATCAGGCTATCTGGCTGGCTATGCTGCAGTTATGGATGGCATGAAGGATCTAGGATTCATGGGTGGTATGGCAGTTCCTGCAGTACAGGCATTTGGATATGGTTTCCTCCAAGGAGCTGAGGATGCAGCTGCTGAGATGGGATTGGCAGATGGATCGATAAAAGCCACTTATCACTACACAGGAAACTTTGAAGAAAACGATACTAATAAAGCTACAGCGAGAACTATGTATCAGGAAGGTGTAGAGGTTATATTTGCAGCCGGAGGAGCAGTTGGCAAGAGCGTTATGTCAGCAGCATCAGAGGCTGGAGCTAAGGTAATAGGCGTTGACGTTGACCAAAGATACGACAGTGATACAGTCATAACTTCAGCAACAAAGGGTCTTGCACCTTCAGTAATCAGCGTACTTGAGTCAATTTATAAAACTGACAGTTGGGCAGACTTTGGTGGTAAGACGACCTACTTCAATGCTGCTAACAATGGAGTTGGACTTCCTACTGAAGTTATAGGCGAAGAGGGAGCTGACGCTTTCGACAGATTCTCAAGCTTTGATAAAGCAGCTTATGACGATTTGTTTGGAAAGCTTGCAGCAGGTGAAGTAGAAGTTATCCGTACAATAGACGTTGCTGATGCAACAGGATATGCAACTGCGGATGAACTTACTTCAGGTCTTGGTCTTGCGAAGGTAGCTGTAACAACCAGATAATTTAATATCAGAAAATATCCATATTGGCCAAAGCCTTATGGAGGAAGTAAACGGGGGAGGCGAAAGTTTCCCCCTTTTTACATATCTTAAAGGGAGAATGTATTGCGAGTGGTTTACAAAACGTCAGGTTTTGGGTATCATAATCTATATTTATATGTTTTCTGCCACTTATTGGCGGAGGTAAGCTTACAAAAAATATATTGGATAAGAAGAGGTCGACGTGGAAAATTATATTATTGAAATGCTTAACATCACAAAGGAATTTCCAGGTATCGTGGCCAACGACGACATCACCTTACGACTAAAGAAGGGTGAAATACACGCCTTACTTGGTGAAAATGGTGCGGGCAAGTCTACTCTTATGAGCGTGCTTTTTGGCCTTTACCAGCCCGAGAAGGGCGAAATCAGAATGAACGGACAGCCAGTCAAGATAAACAATCCAAATGATGCCAACGCCCTAGGCATAGGTATGGTCCACCAACACTTTAAACTGGTGGAAATATTCACCGTATTGGAAAACATTATACTTGGGGTCGAACCTAATAAAATGGGATTTCTTCAAAAACAGGAAGCCAAGGAGAAGGTAGTAGCATTAAGTCAGAAATATGGATTGAAGGTAGACCCTGATGCTTTAATCGAGGATATCACTGTTGGTATGCAGCAAAGAGTTGAAATACTTAAAATGCTCTACAGAGATAATGAGATCCTTATTTTTGACGAGCCCACTGCTGTACTGACTCCTCAGGAGATCAAGGAGCTGCTTCAGATAATGAAGGGCTTTGCTGCAGAAGGAAAATCAATTCTATTTATTACCCATAAGCTCAATGAGATCGTGGAGGTTGCCGACAGGTGTACAGTCCTTAGAAAGGGTAAGTACGTAGGGACAGTTGAAGTGAAGGAGACCACTAAAGAAGAGCTTTCCAGGATGATGGTTGGAAGAGACATTAGCTTTTCAGTTGATAAGGAAGCTCGTACCCCAGGAGATGTGGTGCTTTCGGTCAGAGACGTAACTGTAGCCTCCAAGACTCATAAGAATAATTCTGTCAGGGGAGTGTCCTTCGATGTTCGGGCTGGTGAGATAGTATGTCTGGCTGGTATCGACGGAAATGGCCAAACCGAGTTTGTACATGCACTTACAGGCCTGGAGAAGCTTGTCTCAGGTTCTATCATGCTTTGTGGGAAGGATATAAGCAAAGCTTCAATTAGGGAACGATCGGTATCTGGTATGAGCCATATACCTGAGGACAGACACAAACACGGTTTGGTGTTGGATTATAGCCTTGAAGAAAACCTTGTCCTGCAGAGATATTGGCAGCCGCAATTTCAGAAAAAAGGCTTCATTAAGTTCGATGAGATGAGAAAATATGCTGAAAAGCTGATCAAAAAATTTGACGTAAGAAGCGGGCAGGGACCTGTGACTTCCGCAAGAAGCATTTCAGGGGGCAATCAGCAAAAGGCCATAATTGCCCGAGAAATAGACAAGGAACATGAGCTTCTCGTCGCTGTACAGCCCACGAGAGGTCTTGATGTAGGAGCAATAGAGTATATCCACAAACAGCTTGTCGAACGAAGAGATTCAGGTAAGGCAGTTCTCCTGGTATCTCTGGAGCTGGAAGAGGTAATGAATGTAAGCGACAGGATCCTTGTGATGTATGAAGGCGAAATAGTTGGGGAGCTGGATCCAAAGTCCACCACTGTTCAGGAGCTGGGGCTCTATATGTCAGGTGCAAAACGAGACACACCTAAGGAGATCAAGAATGCAGGATAACAACAACTCATCCATAAAACAAAAATTTGATATAAAGAAAATAACCGGATTACCAGGCTTTGGTTCCTTTACCTCTGCCCTGATGGCTATTGTCTTGGGGCTTATTTTCGGGTTTCTTGTAATGCTGGCAGCAGCCCCTGCAAATGCTGTCGCCGGATTCAGATATGTATTGATGGGAGGCCTCGGAAGAATAGGGGATGTGTTCTACTTTGCAACGCCTATCCTTATGACTGGTCTGGCGGTAGGATTTGCCTTTAAAATGGGCTTGTTCAACATAGGTGCCTCTGGACAGTATACCATGGGTATGTTCTTTGCTCTTTACGTCGGATTCATGTGGGATCTGCCAGGAATTACGCACTGGATAGCAGCGATAATAGCCGGTATGCTCGGAGGCTTGCTTTGGGGCCTTATCCCAGGCATTTTCAAAGCACTGATGAACGTCAATGAGGTAATAACATCAATAATGTTCAATTATATTGGGATGTATCTTGTAGATATGCTTATCCAGGGAAACTCGGCAATGTATATATCCACAAAGACCAGAACCAATTACTTGCCTTCGGAAGTACAGATCCCTTCATTGGGCATACCTGGATCCAACGTTAATCTTGGGATAATATTTGCAATTGTTTTCGGGATAGTTCTATATATCGTACTTCAGAAGACCACCTTTGGCTACGAGCTAAAGGCAACAGGGTTCAACAAGTTTGCTGCAGAATATGCCGGAATGAAGGGGAAAACTAATATAATCATAACAATGGCGATTGCCGGAGGCCTTGCTGGTTTGGGCGGAGCCTTTGCAATTCTGGCACCATCAGCCATCGCAGGCAGCAGTATGACCTACGAACCAGTAAATATTATTGCTGCCAACGGCTTCAACGGTATAGCGGTTGCTTTGCTGGGAAGTGCACACCCGATAGGGACAATTTTTTCGGCATTGTTCATATCTTACATCCAAAGAGGGGGTACCCTGGCAAGTCTTGTAGGCTATAAGCCTGAGATAATTGACATTGTTATCGCAGTAATAATATATTTCTCAGCCTTTGCAATGATAATGAACCATGCAGCAGCATCATTCGTTAAGAAACGACTTGGCAAAGGGGATAAAACCACTGAAAATAGTATTTTGTCAGAAGAGGATGCAGATTCTGAAGAGAAGGAGGCAGAATAATGGATACCGTATATTATTTGATTCAGAATATGCTTCCTGTTGGGATTCCACTGCTTCTTGTAGCACTTGGCGGTATGTTCAGTGAAAGAAGTGGAGTCGTAAATATTGCGCTTGAGGGAATTATGCTGTTTGGTGCATTCTTTGGCGCTCTCTTTGTATACTTTGTTCAAAAATCAGGAATGGGACCACAAACGATACTGCTTCTTGGAATGCTTGTTGCAGCAATAGCAGGTCTTATCTACTCGCTTCTGCTGTCATTTGCATCTGTTACTATGAAGGCTAACCAGGTCATAACAGGGACATCGCTTAACATGCTGATACCTGCAGTGATACTTCTATTTTCAAAAATGTTTTTTAATAGTGATGGCATAACAACAAATATGAACTTTTATATAAGGGAGATACCAATCTTAGGTAAGCTTCCAATAATTGGGCCAATGTTTTTTCAAAGGACGTATCTGACAGTAATGATAGGCTTCGTTTTTTTAATCATCGCTATCATACTCCTTTACAAAACGAGGTTTGGACTAAGGCTTATGGCATGCGGAGAGCATCCGCATGCAGCAGATTCAGTCGGTATAAATGTTTATAAGATGAGGTATGCCGGAGTCAGCATATCGGGAGTACTAGGTGGAATAGGGGGATTCTTTTACTCTGTAGGCGTAATGGACGGTAATGTAAGCGGCCATTCCGGCGTGGCGGGCTTTGGATTCCTGGCACTTGCTGTTATGATCTTTGGCCAATGGAAGCCAGTAAGGATTTTCTTAGCCGCAATGTTCTTTGCTTTTCTTAGAACACTTGCGTATTCAGTATCTCTCATTCCTTTCCTCGCAGACCTTGGAATAAATCAAACCTATTACAAAATGCTACCATATCTGGCTACTATGATCGTACTTGCCTTCACATCAAAGAGGTCGAGAGCACCAAAGGCTGAAGGTATACCATACGATAAATCCCAAAGGTAAATATGTTCATGGATTTAGTGCACCTCGAATGTTAGAAGAAAATCTAATATTCGAGGTGTAACTTTTTGTTTGCTTCCATGTGATATTTATTTAAAGCTGTGCTATAATCATAGGAAAATGACATTAGGAAGTGATCAAATGAAGTACACGGTTGATAAAACAGTCTTTGAAATCAATCCTGACCTAAGGTTTGGGATCATAATCGGAGAGGGGATCAAGAACTCAGAGACAACTCCTGAGGATGAAGCCAGGCTAAGAAGTGCTGAAGAAAAGATGAGGGCCAGCATAAAGGCTGAAGAAATCAGGGATCTGAGAAATGTATCATTGTACAGGGATATAATGACCAAGGCAGGCATCAATCCAAACAAGTACATGGCTTCAGTCGAAGCGATGTATAAGAGGATAATCAAGGGTGGCCAGCTGCCGCTTATAAACGCATTAGTAGACCTGTGCAATGCAGTTGCCGTAGAAGAGATGATTTCCTTAGGGGCACATGATCTCGACGATATTAAGGAGGACCTGGAGGTAAGGTTCAGCAGGCAAGGGGATACATTCCTTCCATTCGGTGAAGTTGATTATGAGGTCGTGGAGCCTGGAGAAATAGTATTTACCAGCGGCAGTGTGGTACAAACCAGGAAGTGGCTATGGAGGCAAAGTGAGCTGGGTAAGACAGATCTTGAGAGCAATCACCTAATTTTTCAGCTTGTTGGTTTTGGAGGAAATGGGGATCATTCACTTGACAGGGCTTTGAATTCGATTGAGGAGCTGATCATTAACCGCTTTGGAGGTAGGTTCAGGACCTTCGTCTTAGATAAGGAGAACAGGTCGATAGAGTTTTGATTATGTATCAGTGGGAGGTATTGAGGGATGAAAGAGCTTGTTATGAAAATGATGGAGGAGCTTCAAGGAAATGTAGGAGTTTATTACAAGGACCTTACAACCGGAAAAAGCTTCGGTATAAGAGATGATGAGCCATACTTGGCTGCTAGTGTCATCAAGCTTTTGGTTCTTCTGGAGGCCTTTAAACAGGAGAATCAAGGGAAAATCAGTTTTGACCAAATCATCGAAATAAACAAAGAGGATAAGCTCCCTAGCTGCGGGTCATTGACTTACATGCATGATGGTTTAAGGGTTAATCTTATGGATCTATGCGTACTCATGATAATTCAAAGTGACAATACAGCAACAAATATTCTGATAAGGCTGCTTGGTATGGATGCTATAAATACCAGCATAGAGGAGCTGGGATTCGATATTACAAAACTGAATAGATTACTTTTTGATTCCGAGGAACAAAAAAAAGGCAAAGAAAACTACATATCTCCAAAGGAAATGGGAATATTCCTTGAAAAACTATATAATGGACAACTTATATCTGAAAAAGCCAGCATTGCTATGCTGGATATCATGAAAAAACAGCAGTTGAATCATAAGATCCCTTATTTTATACCAAAAGGAATAAAAATAGCACATAAAACAGGCGAAGACGATGGTATAACAAACGATGTCGCACTGGTATTCTCAGAAAAACCCTATGTTATATGCTTCGCAGCATATGGGACCAACGTACAGATGACAGAGGATTTTTATAGAAAGACTGCAAAGCTTTGCTATGATCTGTCTATTGAAGGGTAGGTGATAATTGTGCTTGATCTGGTGCTGTTAAATGGATTAGTAATTGACCCTGCAAATAAGGTCATGAGCAAGCTGAATGTAGGAGTACTTGAGGGTAAAATTGCAGCTGTAACTGCTGATGCTTTGGTTGGCAAAAATATCATAGACTGCTCGAGTTATATCGTATCCCCTGGATTTATTGATATTCACATGCACGAGGATCCAATCGAAAGCTCAGGAGAGGGATTTAGACATTGCATTTCCCTCAGTATGCTGAGGATGGGAGTTACTACTGCCATAGGCGGCAATTGTGGCTTAGGTCCAGCAGACCCGATAGAGTATCTCTCTCTGGTAAATAGACTAGGTTACCCGATAAATATAGGGCTGCTTTCATCACATAGTAATCTCAGAGCAGCATTTGGAGAATTTGACAGATATGAGAAGGTGGGCAAGGATACTATTGAAAGGATGTCTGAAAAGCTCAATAAGGAACTTGAAGGAGGTACTCTAGGCCTTTCCTTCGGTGTGAGATATATTCCGGGATTAGATGATATTGAACTTGAAAGGCTTTCATTAGTTGTTTCTGAAAAGAAGAAACTTCTGGCGGCTCATGTACGAGATGATGCAAAGCAGGTAATACCATCTATTAAAGAACTTTCATCCATATCGGAGAAAATAGGGGTAAAGCTTCAAATATCACATATCGGGAGTATGGCAGCTTATGGACAGATGGAGGAAGCCCTTACGCTCATAGACGGTCTCTGTGCTTCAGGAATCGACATTGGGGTAGACTGCTATCCTTACGACGCATTTGCTACACTTGCAGGCTCGACTACCTTCGACGATGGTTTTTTGGAGAGATATGGATGTGAGTATGATGCTTTGCAGGCTACTCAAGGTACATATCGTGGCAAGTCACTTGATGAAAATAGTTTTTTGGATATAAGGAATAATCATCCAGAGTATCTTATCATCGCCCACGTTATGAAATCACACGAAATTGATCTTGCTCTGAAGCATCCCAGAGTCATAATAGCAAGCGATGGTATGCTAAATGAGGGGAATGGTCACCCAAGAGCTGCTGGAACCTTTCCAAGGATTTTGGGTAAATATGTCAGGGAGCAAGGTACTTTGATTCTTTATGATGCAATTAAAAAAATGACGGCACTTCCTGCTGCTAGACTTGGAATAGCTAAAGGGAATCTATCGGTAGGAAGTGATGCAGATATAACGATATTTGACCCAATATCAGTAATTGATACCGCTGATTTTGAGGATCCCCTAAAGCCACCACAAGGTATCGAGTATGTGATAATAAATGGTAAAATTGCGTTTGGAAATGGTGAAATCTTAAGAACAGATCTGGGAAGACCAATATGAGCTTGAGCAATCGGTAGCTATAAGCCCAATTATCAGGATAAATGATGAGTTTTGAGATTTTTTTCTCAATAAGGGTATTTATATTGTGACAGTTATATTATTCATAAGGCGGTCCTACAAATGTGTAGTAGGGGAGGGAGTCGAATGAATAGGATCTTGGTTGCGGCAGATGGATCGAAGTATTCTAAGAAGGCGATATTCAAGGCAAAACAGCTGGCGACCTCACTAAATAGTGAGGTAGTGGTAATTACCGTGGCGAATATCTGGGACAATGTGTATGTTCAGAACAGGGAATTAAAGACAGAGCTTGGTAAAACTGCAATTTCCCATGCTCAGAATGTACTTAAGGAGGCTGAGGAGATATTCGAGGGCTTCCCCGGCAAATTCTCCACAGTTTACAAGACTGGCGATATTGTTGATGAAATTGTAAAGTATGCTGAAGAAGGAGACTTTGACCTGCTGATCATGGGAAGCAGAGGTTTGGGGGCTTTTTCTAGAACACTTCTGGGAAGCGTTTCTGATAAAGTTATCCACCACATCAAAACATCAGTGCTGATCGTTAAGTAAATGGCTGGTGTTGATACCTGACAACATGGATTAGACGGCCCCGATAATCTCGGGGTTTTTTTCGTAATTGAAGTGTTAACGCAATACTGGTAGAATATGATGGGGAGTTAAATTATAAAGGAGTTGAGAGGCTTGAACAGACAAAAGAGAATTGAAAGAAATGTGATGGATTATGTTGCTACGGTTACACATACCAGTACTAAGCTTGAGAATAACAACCAGGTATTTTACAAGAAATGGTTTGGAGAGCAGGAATACCTAAGGAACAACCCAGATCACTCAGGATTCTATCCAATAGAAAACGATCATCTGGACAGAACAGTGCCATGGTGCTTGCTTAAGGGGGAAGGAAGCGACACAATAGTGTTGATCCATCACTCAGACATAGTCGATACAGATGTTTATGGACCATTAAAGGATCTAGCCTACTTCCCGGAAAAACTGATGGAAAAGCTTAGAGAAGGAAAGCTAGAGCTGACAGAGGATGCGAAGAAGGATCTGGATAGCGGTGAGTGGCTTTTTGGAAGAGGCGTTGCCGACATGAAGGGCGGAGCAGCGATCCACCTGTCACTCCTTGAAGAGTATATGGATGAAGAAGGCTTCAAAGGAAATCTTCTTTTTATAGCTGTACCTGATGAAGAAAATCTATCAGCTGGAATGAGAGGGGCTATCCCCCTACTGAAGGAGCTAAAGGAAAAACACGGATTGGATTTTGTACTGATGCTTAACGTTGAACCTCACGACAGAGTCAACCCTGAAGTACAGACTTTCTATGATGGTTCGGTAGGAAAGCTTATGCCTGTAGTCTATGTTAGAGGAAAGCTAACTCACGTAGGACATATATTCCAGGGCTTTAACCCGGTAAATCTTTTAGCGGAGATAGTCAGAAGAACTGAAGTAAATCCTGAATTTCTGGAAAGAGTGGGAAACACTGTTACACCACCTCCTACATGGCTTTATTCAAAGGACAGGAAGGAAGTCTATGATGTGAGCCTTCCAATGGCTGCTGCAGGATATATGAGTATATTGACCTTGGCTAAGCCTCCTAAGGATATTTTCGAGGCTATAAGAAGGATTTCAGAGGAATCCTTTGATAAGGTCATTGAAGATCTTAACTCAAGCTATGCTAAATACCTTGAGCTAAAAGGAGAAGAGGAAGCCAAACTGCCTTGGAAAACAAACGTCAAGCTTTATGGGGAGCTTTATAAACAGGCTATAGCAGACTCAGGTGAAGAATTCATAAAAGCAATGGAAGAAATGATGCAGGGGATCAAACAAGAGATCCAGGATCAAAAACTTACAACAATAAATGCAGCATATAGAATAATTGAAAAGACACTTGAGTTTGTCAGCGACATGTCACCTATGGTCGTAATTGCCCTCGCACCACCATACTATCCAAACGTCAACAATCTTATGCTTCCTGATATGAAGCCGAGGATAGATAAGGGTATGGAAGCTGTTGAGGAATTGGCGAAGAATAACTGGGGGCAGGAATGCTACACTCAAAATTATTTCACGGGGATATCAGACCTATCCTATGCAATGTTTGAGGTAGATAAGGAAAACATCGGCTATATTGAAGATAACATGATGCTTTGGAAGGACACCTATTATATACCCCTTGAGACTATGAAGGAGCTCTCTATGCCAGTTATAAACCTTGGTCCTTGGGGCAAGGATTATCACAAGTACATGGAGAGGGTATTCATGCAGGATCTGTATGACAGAACTCCAAAGATGGTAGATAAATTAATAAGGACAATACTTGGCTAGAGCTATATAAAGGAGGCGGTTTAATTTACTGCCTTCTTTTTTTTTGTAAACATGAATGCCTGAATACCAATATTTACAATCATAAAAATCACGGATAGAAATATTTATAAAAAAATTATAAAAAAAGTGTTGACAAATATAACGTAAAGATATATTATTAGATTAAAGAATATAACTAACCGTGATAATAATAAAAATAAGGAGGAACAAAAATGAAAAAGATAATGAGCATGCTGTTAGCATTGATGTTGGTATTTTCATCCGCAGTTTATGCAGAAGAGCAAAGTATAGTAGATATAGCAGTAGGTAATGAGGATTTCAGTATATTGGTAGCAGCGCTACAAAAGGCTGAGTTGGTAGGAGCGCTTCAAGGAGAAGGTCCTTTCACAGTATTTGCACCAACTAATGAGGCATTCATAAAGCTATTGAACGGTCTTGGAATTTCTGCTGAGGATCTTCTGGCTCAACCCGATCTGGCGAAGGTACTATTATACCATGTAGTATCAGGTAAAGTAATGAGTACTGATTTAAGCGATGGACTTAAGGCTCCTTCACTTAATGGTCAGGAGCTTGAATTTGACCTCAAGTCAGGTGTTAAGGTTTCAGGTAGCACAGTGGTTACAGCAGATATTGAAGCATCAAACGGAGTGATACACGTAATTGACACAGTAATGGTTCCTTCAAACTTTTTTTATCAGCCAATGATGGAAATAGAAACAACATCAGCCCCAGTGCTTCCTGCCACTGGATCAGCTGGTCAATTGACTCCGCTGATAGGCTTAGGTATAATGGCACTAGGTGGCCTTCTTATATCAAGAAAGAAATACTAAGTAGAGGTGTTTGAATGAGCGATTTTGGATCCAGACTTAAGAAAGCTAGAAAAAACAAAAAAGTTACCCAGAAGGAGCTTGCCAGGGTATTGGGAGTCGCTCAATCAGCAATAGCAAATTATGAGAATAATACCAGATTTCCCGGATTGGACACACTCCGGGAAATCTCTGATTTTCTAAACATCAGCCTGGATCACCTTTTGGGAGTTGAAGAAAAGGTAAAACATAAGGCTTCACGGTCATTGGAGAGCGAGAATTATTCTAAGATCGCAGATGAATTTTTAGAGCATCTGGTAGATTTTAGAGAGGAACAAGCTAAAGAATTGATCAAGCTAGTTCACTCAGAAGGAATAATGCTGACAACTATCATACAACAGATTTTTGTACCTATACTCCGCAAAGTAGGCATTGGCTGGCAACTAGGCGAAATATCAGTTGCTCAGGAGCATTATATAACAGCCATTATAGACAGACTGATCGATTATCTGTCAGAGAGCCAGGAAACGGTTCCATATCAGAGACTATCTGCTGTATTTATGTCTCCAGGCGGTGAGCATCACGTTTTAACTCTAAAAATGGCAGCAGAATTTTTCAAAGCTGCCGGGTGGAAAACAAGATTTTTAGGTACAAATGTACCATTTGATAGCATAATAAATTTGATAAAGGAAGAAAAACCAGAAGTTCTTGTCATGTCCACCTTGACCACTGAAGGCCTAAACAGTGCAAGTTATCTGATATCAGCTTTAAAAGGTCAGTTGGAGCTGGAATCGCCTAAAGTATTATTAGGAGGAGTAATAATCGATATTGAAAGAACTAAAAAGAATACAAAAGCTGACTATATCCTAAATGATCTCGAGAGTCTACCGAGTACAATTGAAGAGCTTAAGGAGAATATAACAAAACACCGTATTGGTTGAAATATACCAATACGGTGTTTTAATTATATAAAGATCGACATTGCCCAAACGACAACCATTGCAGCCATGCTCCCTAGAGCAGTTGGTATTGATACTAAATCATAACCCTGACGCATTGGAAGATCTCCGTTAGATTTAAGAACTACCCAAAAGTGGCTTGCGTTTGCGTGATAGAAGAATGATGAACCTGCTGCTATGGATAACGCTGCAATTACTGGTGATAGTCCAAGCGAAGGCATCAGCGGTAAAACGATTGCAGATCCTGTTAACAGCGATACTGTAGCTGAGCCATTTGCTACAGACAACAATACAGCAATCAGATAAGGTATAAATACTGCGGGCAAAGCTGTAGTAGCTATCATATCTCCAAGGTAGGTTCCTACTCCAGAGGATTTTAGAACTGCTCCAAATGCACCAGCAGCACCAGTTGCAAGGATTATGAAGCCAGATTTTTCAACTGAGTCATTTAGCCACGAGTACCACTGAGATAGAGTTCTTCTCTCTTTATCCATCATCAATGCTATAACTACTCCTGTTGTCAGTGCAAATATCGGGTGTCCTATGAATCCTAAAGTTGGTCTGATTGCAGCTTCTTTGTCTAGAAAGAGGGACCCAAATGAATTAATACATATTAATAGTACTGGTACAATTATACTTGCAAAAGCCATGAATGCACTTGGGAGAGGTCGCCCATTAGTGCTCTTTAGCTCATAATCATTATCTGTTGCTACTTCAACGTTTTCCATAAAAGCAACTGCAGGGTATTTATTAAGCATGTATCTGCTGTTGCACCAAGCACTCCCTGCCATAGTATAAGCTGCTGAGGATATTAAGCCTAACAGTATCATAAATCCTAAATCAGCTCCTAAAGTACCTGCCGCAGCAATAGGTCCTGGAGTTGGAGGTACCATGGTATGAGTTGCCATGATCCCTGCATTAAGTGCTCCTAAGAGTGCTACCAGAGGTATTCCACCTCTTGCTGATAGTGCTCTTGCGACTGGCGACATAATGACTATTGCTGAATCACTGAATACTGGGATAGAAACCAGATAACCAGTTAATGCCATCGCTAGCTTGCTGTTTTTTCTTCCAACCCACTTTAGAATTGTGTTGGCAAGCACCATTGCACCACCAGTGTCCTCTAGTATTACACCTATAGCACAACCGAGAATTATAACTATACCAATATTTCCTATTGTTCCTCCAAATCCGCCAGTAACCGTAGGGAATATTTCAGAAATCGGGAAACCGAATCCAAATGCTGCAACAACCGCTACTAAAATCAGTGCATAAACCGGATGAACCTTTAGCTTCATTATTAATAATACAAGTGCGATTATACTTACTATCATTACAACCAAAGAACCAAAATCTGCAACCATTATTATCCTCCTAAAATTATTTATTTTAACTCAAGCTGCCTTTCAGAATTTCTTATACTACCTTTCTTTAACAATGCTATAGCTTACTGACTCAAGCCTAATACAAGTACTTATTTATTCTCCCTGTTATAAAGGATTAGTGCAATGTACTCTAAATCCTCGTCACCAACATTTTTTATGGAGTGCGAGCCTTTGTCATTAGTGAGTATTGAATCTCCAGCTTCAAGCTCATGAAACTCACCATTGTCGTTGACTTGAGCTTTGCCTGAGAGAATATAATAGACCTCAAAGTCACCATTGTGAGTGTGATAACCAATTGAGCTGCCAGGCGTTAGAACACTCCTGGAGAATAATCTGCCTGCTCCAGATGCATTTTCTTTGTCAAGAAAATGAGTATTAGTAAGAACTCCTTCTCCACCAAGAAACTCATTGTGAACATCAACCTTCATTTCATAAGACCGTTTAATCATTTTAGACCTCCGTTTGATAATTATTTAACCAATAATAAAAAAAATATACGCCCTCTGGGGATCAAGAGAACGAAATAGGAATACGTTTACCTATATTAATTAATATTTTAACATAGTAAATAAATATTGCAAGCCGTTTCTAGTATTTTACATTTATAACTTATGCCCGGTTATCTATGGAGATATTGTTGGGAGTCGATTATTCTGATATTATTTTGTATAGCAGTAGTTTTAATAAAATAGACTAATTGTTTTTTAACATAAAGCTTTAGATATATTTCACGTGGCTGTCACAAAATGAGTATAGAATGAAATTGGGGTGATATGATGTATAGGCTGCTGATTGTAGACGATGAGAGCAAAATAAGAGAGGTTTTGAGGGAGTATGCTGAATTTGAAGGATATAGTGTCACTGAAGCTTCAGACGGGATGGAAGCGGTCAGACTTTGCAGAGATAATGATTTCGATTTAGTAGTAATGGACATAATGATGCCAAAGCTGGATGGATTTTCAGCTGTCAAAGAAATACGGAAGGCAAAAAATATCCCTGTCTTAATGCTTTCAGCGAGGGGTGAGGAGTATGATAAGCTGTTCGGATTTGAGCTTGGAGCAGATGACTATGTGGTAAAGCCCTTCTCGCCAAAAGAGGTAATGGCAAGGATTAATGCGATAATTGGAAGAAATCAGGGAAGAAATAGAAAATCAGCCTTAAGATTCGATGGATTAGTTATAGATGTAGAGGCCAGGGATGTTTTTGTTGACGGGGATAAGGTTGACCTTACTCCAAAAGAATTTGAACTACTGGTATACCTTGCGTCGAATAAAAACAGGGCATTGTCCAGAGAACAGCTCCTTAAAGAGATATGGGGATATGACTTTTTTGGGGATGACAGGACTATTGATACTCATATAAAGATGCTGAGAAATAATATTGGGCCTTACAGAGAGAATATAGTTACTCTCAGAGGGGTAGGCTATAAATTTGAGGAAAGGAAATGAGGTAAAATGATATCCAAGCTTGACAAGAAGTCCTTAAATTTCAAGTTATGGCTTTATTTCGTATCCTTTGCCGCAGCGATAATGGCATTGCTATGGCTTTTACAGATTGTATTTTTAAACAGCTACTATGAGTCCATGAAAACCAAGGAAATAAGCAGGATCGGAAATGAATTGGCTGCCAAGTATGGATCTTTGGATTTTGAAAATGCCCTGGTGGAGACCTCCTTTAATGAAGGTATTTCGATAAATATTCTGGATCAGACAGGTAAGCTCGTATACCCATTGGATATATTCGACATAGTCCGGCAACCCAGACTAAACAACGCGACATTCTCAGATTTCCTTGCCAGATTATATGGATCTGAGACTGATCATGTAGTATATACGAGGAGTGACAATAGAGTTAGAAATCCAATACTGGTCTATGGAGCAATCTTAAGGAATGTGGATGCTCCGAACTACTTCCTCTTTATAAACTCTATGCTGGAGCCTATAGATTCCACCGTAAATGTTCTGAAAAGTCAGCTTATAAGGATAACCGGAATATCCCTCTTCCTGGCACTTGGTATATCCTTCGTCCTGGCTAGATGGATCTCGGAGCCTATAACACACATAACCAGATCAGCAAGAGCTCTTGCCAAAGGAGACTATGGAGTAAGCTTTGAAAAGGGTTCCTATACAGAAATCGATAATCTTGCGGACACTCTTAATACAACGACAATTGAGCTTTCAAGAGCGGAAGAATTAAGGAAGGATTTGATGGCGAATGTTACCCATGACCTAAAAACTCCATTAACTGTGATAAGATCATATAGTGAAATGATAAGAGACATATCAGGTGATTCAAAGGAAAAAAGAGAGGCCCATCTAGAAACTATAATTCAGGAGACTGACAAGCTGTCATCACTTGTAGATGATATGCTGGAACTCACACGGGTTCAGTCCGGACTTAAAGATATGGAGCTTGAAATCCTGGATATGTCAGAGCTTTCAAGGGAGGTTCTGGATAGATTCAATTACTTCCAGGAAAACGAAGGTTATACCTTCAAACTCACAGCTAATGGTGACACAATTGTCCAGGGGGATAAGAGGAAGCTTTCTCAGGCAATCTATAACCTAATTGGAAACGCTGTCAACTACACAGATGACGACAGACGGATTGAAATAACTGTAGAAGGAGATGAAAATTCAGTCAGGTTTACCATAGAGGATCATGGACCAGGGATAGCTGCTGATGAGCTTGACCATATCTGGGATAGGTACTACAGGGGAGGGAAGAGCCATTCCAGAAGAAAAACCGGATCAGGGATCGGTCTGTCATTAGTAAAATCAATCATAATAGCCCACAATGGGGAATATGGAGTAAGGAGCAAGGAAGGCGAAGGGAGTACCTTTTACTTCAGCCTAAGAAAATAGGCGAGAGCTGCTATTGTAATTGATGCAAATTTTCGGTAAAATCTAACTAAAAGCTAGAAAGAAGGGATCCTGTTGACAAGACCTACAAGAGAAGAAGCCTACAGGCTTTTGACGAAATATGTTGAAAATGACAGCCAGATCAAGCACGCGTTGGCGGTAGAGGCCACTATGAGGCATTTTGCAGAACTATTCAGCGAAGATGTAGATAAGTGGAGCGTGATTGGACTTATCCATGACCTTGACTACGACAAATATCCTGATGAGCACTGTAAAATCACTGAGCAGATTTTAAGAGAAGAGGGTTGGCCGGAGGATTACATCAGGGGAGTACTTAGCCATGGATGGAAGCTCTGTACAGACATTGAGCCAAAAGAATTCATGGAGAAGACAATTTATGCAATTGATGAGCTTACAGGACTGGTTGCTGCTACAGCTCTTATGAGACCCAGCAAATCAATAATGGATATGGAAGCGAAATCTGTGAAGAAAAAGTGGGGCCAAAAGTCCTTCGCAGCTGGCGTCAACCGTGAGGTAATAGAGGAAGGCGTTGCTATGATGGGTATGGAGCTGATGGAAGTCATAAACCAAACTATCCTCGGAATGAGGAAGGTTGCTGAGGAGATAGGACTTAAGGGAGACCTGTAGTCATTTCTATATAAAAAATGGAGGGGATTTCATGACCAAATACTATGCTGAACCTTTCAAGATCAAGATGGTTGAGCCCATTAAGATGTTGACTCGAGAGGAAAGGATCGAAAAAATCAAGAATGCTCATTACAATGTTTTCTATCTTGATTCTGACGATGTATATATCGATCTTTTGACAGACAGTGGCACCGGAGCTATGAGCGCCAATCAATGGGCTGGAGTGATGGTAGGGGATGAGGCTTATTCAGGCTCAAGAAGCTATAAAAACCTTATGGTATCTGCCAAGGATATATTCGGTTATGAGTATTTCCAGCCGGTACACCAGGGAAGAGCAGCTGAGAAGGTAGTAATGCCTATTTTTCTTCATGAGGGCAAGGTAGCCATATCTAACATGCATTTTGATACTACACGTGCTCACGTGGAGCTGGCAGGTGCAAGGGCTATAGACTGTGTTATCCCTGAGGCTCTAGATACAGTCAACTACCATCCATTTAAGGGCAATATGGATATTGAAAGACTTAAAAAGCTTATTGAAGAGCATGGACCAGAGAATGTTGGCATGATAATCATTACAGTTACAAATAATAGTGCAGGCGGACAGCCAGTATCTATGGATAACATCAAAAAGACTAGTGAAATAGCAAAATCCTACAACATCCCTGTTTGCATAGACGCTGCCAGGTATGCGGAAAACGCTTACTTTATAAAAAATAGGGAAGATGGTTATGCAGAAAAGTCAATAAAGGACATTGCAAGAGAAATGTTCAGCTATGCTGATGTATTCACGATGAGTGCAAAGAAGGATGCCATAATCAATATGGGCGGACTTGTAGGAGTCAAGAACGATCCTGAGCTTTATGAAATGGTTAAGGCAAGAACTATTCCTTATGAGGGCTTTGTATCCTATGGTGGACTATCAGGAAGAGATATCGAGGCTATGGCGATCGGTCTACAGGAAGGTACTGACTTTGATTTTCTGAAATATAGAATAGGTCAAATGGAGTACCTTGCAGGAAAGCTTGATGAAGCCGGCATAGCTTATCAATCTCCGGTTGGAGGGCATGCTGTGTTTCTTGATGCCAAGAAGCTTTTGCCACATATACCATATTATGAGTTCCCTGCTCAGGCACTAGCTGTTGAACTTTATATCGAAGCAGGGATCAGAAGCTGCGATATAGGCTCCTATATGATGGGCAACGACCCCGACACTGGCGAGCAAATAGAATCAGAATTTGAGTTTACAAGACTGGCAGTACCAAGGAGAGTTTACACTCAGTCACACCTTGATGTTATCGTTGAAGCACTTAAGGCAATAAAAGAAAGAAAGGATACTCTCAAGGGCTACAGGGTAAACTGGGAGCCTAAGGTGCTTAGACACTTTACGGCTAAGCTTGAGCCGCTTAAGTAATCAAAAGGCCTGATCACATCAGGCCTTTCTTAATTGGAGGTGGTTTAATGAAACGTAAATATTTAATTTTGCTACTGGCATCAGCGTTGTTCCTTTCAGGCTGCAGCTCAGCTGGAGGAATTGTTGAAGAGGATTATGATTTGGCTGTTGAAGGCGGGTCCATTTATGGTACCCTGACACTCCCAGAGGGTGAAGGTCCATTTAAGGTTGCCATAATACATCCTGGATCTGGACCTACTGACAGAGACGGAAACAGTGCAATAGCTGGATCAAATAATGGACTGAAAATGATAGCTCAGGAGCTTGCAAATAATGGGATCGCATCCATAAGATATGACAAAAGAGGTATAGCTGAGTCGATGGGCCTAATAAAAAGTGAAAGCGAGCTTGTATTCGAGGACTACGTAAATGACCTGGTTCTCTGGGTCGAAAAGGCTGGATCTGACGATAGGTTTAGTAATATTTATCTTATTGGGCACAGTGAAGGTGCGCTTATATCGGCAGCAGCTGCCACAAAATCCCAGGTTTCAGGCTTTGTTTCACTGGCCGGGGTTGGTGAACCTGCATATGATACTTTGATCAGACAGCTGTCCTCGCAGCCTAAGGAGATAACAGATCTTACCACACCGATAATAATGGAGTTAAAGGAAGGAAGAACAGTAAAGGAGGTTCCTGAAATGCTCCAATCTCTATTCAGGGACAGCATTCAACCATACCTTATTTCCTGGTTCAAATATGATCCTGCAAAGGTATACGGGGATATAAATGTACCAATATTGATCATACAAGGAGACAATGATCTTCAGGTAACAGTTGAGGATGCCAGGATGCTGGGTGATGGTGCCGGTATGGATCCTGTAATAATTGAAGGCATGAATCATATACTAAAGGAAGCACCAACTGATCCCGAAGGTAATATGAAGACGTATCAGGATCCAAAGCTTCCTCTTCATCCCCAATTGATGGATAAGATAATCAGCTTTATAAACAGCAACTAAGTCCGCTAAGTGTGGACTTTTTTTTAGCATCAAATGATAACGTTTATCAATTGATGCTTTGGGGTATATGAGTAACGGATAACTAGTATTTAATATAGATAAAGGAGAGATACAATGCCATTCAAACTGCCAGAATTAAATTATAAGTATGATCAGCTTGAACCAAATATTGATGAAAGGACAATGGAGATCCATCATACAAAGCATCACCAGGCGTATATCAACAACCTGAACGCAGCACTTGAGGGACATGAGGATTTAAGTAGTAAGAGTATAGAAGAGATCATTTCCAACCTGGAAGCAGTTCCAGAGAATATTAGAACAGCTGTAAGGAACAATGGTGGAGGGCACCTAAACCACTCGATGTTTTGGGAGCTGATGTCGCCATCAGGCGGAGGAGAGCCAAAGGGAGAGCTAGGGATGCTAATAGATAGAGATTTTGGTAGCCTGGATGCCTTCAAAGCTGAGTTTAAAAAAGCTGCAATGGGTAGATTTGGAAGCGGCTGGGCTTGGCTTGTGATGGATGGGGAGAAGCTTAAGGTCACATCTACCCCGAATCAGGATAACCCGATCTCAGATGGTTTGAAGCCAATTCTTGGGATCGATGTTTGGGAGCATGCATACTATCTGAAGTATCAAAATCTAAGAGCAGATTATATCGATGCATGGTTCAATGTTGTTGATTGGGATAAAGCTGAAGAGAATATGAAATAGGCCAATAGTTTAAAGCTAAGGAAGGCCCGGGAAACCGGGCCTTCCTTGTTTCAGGGTCCACTTTTAATGCAGTGGTTTTTACAAATACACGTCAACTATGGTATAATACTATGAACATAATTGAGGAAGAGTGATTATATGGAAAATTCATTTAGATACTACAAAAACACAGCTTGTCAATACTACCCCTGTCATAGGACAAAAATCGATGAATTCAATTGCATGTTCTGTTATTGCCCTTTATATCTGATTAAGGATTGCGGTGGGAATTATTCAGTAATAAATGGGATCAAGGATTGCAGCAGCTGCTTTATACCACATAGTTATAGGGGTTATGAATACATAAACGAGAAGCTTATTCAACACACTAGGGCAAACCCTCTGGAGGGTTAGAGATGAAGAAAAAGAAATTTGATCCTGCAAGGATCACTCAGAGTCTGATGGGAAAGGCAAAGGAGTATATGGGAGACTCCGAAAGAATGAAAGAGCTTCTATCTTCTGCAAGTGTGAAGGTAAAGGATAACAATCAGCTCGCTGGTATGATCGACGACATAGGCCTGGCTTTGAACCTGGCAAGAGACTTTACGAAGAAGAATTATAATGATGTATCAAAAGCAAGCATAGCTGCCATAGTAGCCGGGATAATATACCTTGTAAATCCTATGGATATTATTCCCGACTTCCTATTTGCAGGGTTTTTAGACGATGCAGCAGTATTAGGATATATTCTGTCCAGAGTTAAGGACGAACTGGAAAAGTATAGGAGTTGGAAAGACTCCAACAAGTAGGAGGAAGCTTATGAGGAAAGCATTAGCAGTGCTAATAGCACTTATTATGGTCCTGCAACCCTTTGCTGCAAATGGAGCTGGCTTTGATCCTGGAACTCCACGAGCTGTAAGCATAGGACTACCAGTAGGTGGTGAGCAGGGATTGAGGCTGTCATGGATGAATGATCCTGCACTTGGAACATATTTAAACAGTGAATACCCAGGAAACGGATTGTATTATCACGTAAATTTATATTCAAGGAAAGGCTCTGAGGTTCATATCAAGGATATTTACTACAGCTTTGATCAGCTGCAAATCGACCCTGATTCAAGGATATCAGTGGTTGTATCCCTGGAGGAGCTTGGAATAGCTGAAAGCCGCATTGACTTCATGAGTACATCTTATAGTGCAAGAGTCAGATATATTCAGGAGAGGAAGGATATTTTGGGCTCATATTATCTCGCTGACGGATTTAGTGCAAGTGCCAGCCTTGGATTGGTTTACCCATATAATTATGCAAGCAGCTGGGCTATCGAGGAGCTGGATAAAGCGATGGAATATGGCTTTATAACTCAGAGGATAAGCTCCAATATGCGGGATATCATAACCCGCGAGGAATTCAGTGAAATGATGGTAAGCTTCTATGAGTCGCGGACTGGAACTGAAGTCCAATATGGAGGATTTCCATTTTCAGACACAGATAATATTCAAATTGCAAAGGCAGCAAGCTTAGGAATAATTACTGGTTATGAAGATGGATCATTTAGACCTGATAATCCAATCTCAAGACAGGATATTGCCTTGATCATATTCAGGACCTTGAAGCTTATGATGCATGAAATCAACGGTTATTATCAACCTAGAGAAACAGGTGAGCAGATCCAGCCATATGCTTATGATGCAGTAATGTTTCTAGTACATCATGGAATAATGAAGGGCGATGCCAAGGGGATGTTGAACCCACTTGACCATACCACCAGGGAACAGGCTGCCTTGCTGACCATAAGAGCTTATGAGGAATTTAATTAGGGTCACAATCATGGGCCTGCTTGTAGCAAGCCCTGCTTAGTCAGACGATCAAGGAGTTGGATAGGATGCCACAGGGAAATATAGGCGAGCTGGCTGCAATAGCAACTGCATTCAGCTGGACTCTGGTAGGCTTGTTCTTCAGCCAGGCCAGTATAAGGATAGGCAGCATATCAGTCAATTTTTATAAACTCATTTTTGGGTTTACCATGTTAAGCATAACTGCTTACTTTACAAGGGGTGTAGCCTTCCCCGTAGATGCAACACTTAAAAATTGGATATGGCTGGCCATGTCAGGAATCGTTGGATTTTTCCTTGGAGATTATTTTATGCTCAAGGCCTACATAGAGGTGGGTGTTAGAATATCGATGCTTATGATGGCATCAAGCCCGCCAATGGCAGCATTATTGGGGTTTATATTCTTATCGGAAAGATTACCGTCTACTGCTCTCTTAGGGATGCTGATGACTATGTCCGGTATCGTTTTAGTGATATTAAGCAAGGACAAGGAACAGGGTAGAATGAGAGTAAAGTACTCGATGAAGGGACTTGCTTATGCTTTTATCGGAGCCTTTGGCAGTGCAGCAGGGATGGTATTCAGCAAGGTTGGCCTTGGTGATTATAATACTATGGCAGCCACACAAATCAGGATAATTGCTGGATTCCTGTGCTTTGTTATATTCGTTACGGTAAGGAATGAGTGGAAGAACCTACGGTCTGCGATCAAGGACAAAACCGCTTTGAAATATACATTTCTGGGATCGATATTTGGGCCATTTATAGGAGTAAATTTATCGCTTGTTGCCTTGAAGTATACGAGCACGGGAATAGTATCGACGATAACCTCAATGACTCCAGTTACGATAATCCCTTTTTCAATCGCTTTATTTAAAGAAAAGGTCAAGCCTAGAGAGATACTAGGAGCTGTAATTTCAGTCTCAGGCGTAGCCATACTATTATTGATGTAAAAAAAGTGAGGACTGATACCCTCACTTTTTTGGTTTTGTTGAACCTATTCCAACCAATGATCCAGCTATACCCAGCAGTAGTGCCGTTGAAAGAGTAAATATTACCAAGCCCGTCAGCAATAAGTTATAATCCGGCAATACCAAGAAGGATAGAGAACCGATCAGACCATTATATATTTGTGAAACGGCCGTGATCGTCACACAAAGGCTTAATATACCGGATAAAATACTTAGAAAGACCCCATTGATAATGAAGGGAAGGTATATGAATCCATCAGGTGCTCCAAGGAGCTTAAGTGTACCGATTGCATCTCGATTAAGATAGATTCCCTGTCTTATAATGTGTGAGGTCAGAACGACGGTAGCAGCACCAACTGCCGCTATAACCAGTAATCCTGCAAGATTGAATAAAGAGGATATGTCCTTAAGCTTGGTCAATACCTCTCTGTTATCCCGAACGTAGTTTACTCCTTCAATGCTTCCTGCAGTTACTGATATCTCTTCAGCCATATCCAATCGGATATGGACCTCTAAATACTCGCTGAAGGGATTATAGTCAAATAAGGCAAGTATTTTGGAATCATCTCCAAGGAGCTCAATCATTCTGTCTTTTGCTTCATCAGCCTGTATAAGTACGATTTCTTCGACCCCATCTATTTCTTGCAGTTTTTTAGAAATACTGCCTGGGTCAAAACCGAGGTCATAATAAACACTGATTTCAGCCTCAGACTTGAGAGAATCAGCCATGAAGCTCATTGAATATCCAAGACAGGCGGTCATAGATAAAATGAAAAAAATCATTGAAAGACTCAAGGTAGAAAGGATATAAGAAGAGAGATCCTTCCTGGCAAGGGTGCCTGCTTCCCTTAGGAAATAAGGAAAATTGAAAAGCTTAAAACTCATGATGCACCTCCTCAAGCGACATCCTTCCATCCTCTACAGTTATGTGGATATAGTCCTTTTCACGGTCCAACAGATGTGTGGCATGTGTAGTAATGACCACTGTAGTTTCAGGGGATACAAAGGTTTTAAGTAGGTCGAGTACTATTATTGAATTGGACTTATCAAGGTTACCTGTAGGCTCATCGGCAATTATCAATACTGGTTTGCGTGCGACTGCTCTTGCTATTGCAACTCTTTGCCTTTCTCCATAGGAGAGGTTTTCAACAATGCTGTGTACCTTATGAGAAAGACCTACCTTTTCAAGAGCTGCTAAAGTTCGCTGGTACATTTCTTCTCTTTCAAGGTTAAGAAATCTCAGACCTGTCATAACATTCTCACAAGCAGTCCTGCCGTCAAGGAGCTTAAAATCCTGAAAAACAGGACCGATCTTTTGCCTCAAGCTCCGTAATTCACCATGGCTGATAGATTTCATATCCATTCCTAGTACATTAAGCTCTCCACCAGTGGGTTTTTCGATGCCTAAGAGCATTTTTATAAAGCTCGTCTTACCAGAACCGCTTGTTCCGGTTATATAGACCAGCTTTCCATCGGTTATCTTAAGAGTAGCTTCTTTTAAACCGAAGGTTCCATCCTTGTATTGTAGGCTCAACTTATTGGCTTCTATCATAACTTCCCCCTAAAATAACGTCGTTTTGATATTCATATACAGGTATCCATCCTCAAGGCGGATCGATCGTATCGTATTATTTCCCAGAAGAGCATCAAATCTCAATTTAAGCAAGCCATCGGAAAAAAGCTCCTCCATGGCAGCCTTTTCTAAAGTAAGTCCCATGAATTCTCCTACATCCAGTGAAAATCCCAGCGTTCTTTCGTCGAGATGTTCTAAGCTCCCCTTCATGGTAAGCTGAAGGTCTGGCATTTCAAGGGTCATCACATCCTTAACAAAGAAAATCTTCACCCTTGTGGGATAGTTCTTCAGTGAAAGATCCCGATTCAGTGACTCATCCAAGATCGTTCCACTGACACCATCAAGCCCCAGCTTGATCGTGATAAGATCCTGTGACAGGTTGCCAGATTCTATATCACTGGATAATTGGGCTATTGTATCAGTAAAAACTGGCTTAATATCAACAAGTGAGCTCTCTAGTTGAGCGAGCCACTCTTCATACTTTCCTCTTTCATCCTGCAGAGCGGATAGTCTATTCTCAAGCTCGAGAGAAGCTTCCTCCTTAGCTGTTATTGAGCTCTGAAGCTCATTTCGTTTTCTGTTTAACTGCTCAAGCGATTCATCCAGCCTCATTTTTTCCATCACAAGAGCTTCTTTCTCACTTTGCAGCCTGTCCAATAGCTTTTCGGTACCTCTCGAGATATCTCTGATCCCATTTATTCTGTCAATCAATGTCCCGACACTGTCCGAGCTTAGTATCAGCTGAAGATAAGAGACAGGTCCTTTTTTTTGATAGTTCCTTAGGATCTCCTCCATAACAGACAACCCATCGTCATAATCCCTTTGCTTTATATTTATGTTCTCATCAAGGCTTTTAATGTTGATATCCAGAGCTTTGATATCCTCTTTGAGCCTTAGTTCTTGGCGTAGAAGCTCATTCACCTCCTGGGATAGCAGAAACAGAGCATCGAGAATTTCCTTCTCTTCGATCTGAAGCCTTTCAAGGTCATCTTCAGCCTCAAAGGTCTCGGTAAGAGTAGATGCCCAGCCGGTATATGACAGTGAAAGTACTAGCAGACCTACTATAAAATAAAAAAGCAAATTATATTGCTTCATTTTCCATCACCTCATAGTATGTTTATACCCTTTGAGTGGTGCCTGTGTCAATATTACAAGGCATAGAAATGCCCGGGAAGACCCGGGCATAAATCATTACTCAAGTGTGTGTATGAAAAGTCCGCTTCTAAGCTTTGGCTCAAACCAAGTTGATTTTGGCGGCATTACCTCACCAGCATCCGCTATTGCCATAAGATCTGATATGCTCGTTGGATACATGGAAAATGCCACCCTCATACCGCCTTCATCGACCCTATCCTCAAGCTCGGCTAAACCTCTGATACCTCCCACAAAATCGATCCTGTTGTCCACTCTTGGATCCTGGATCCCCAAAAGAGGTGTCAGGACATTTTTCTGAAGTATTGAAACATCCAGTCTGTCAACAGGTGAATCCTCGTCGAAGGTACCATCCTTGGCTTTCATGCAATACCATTTATCGTCGAGATACATGCCAAAGGTGTGTTTTTCAGTGGGCTTGAACTGACCTTCGCCTTCAAATTCTTTTACCTCGAAGCTTTGCTTCAAAAGCTCTATGAATTCAGTTGTAGAGTATTCATTCAGATCCCTTACGACTCTATTATAGTCCATTATATATAGATCCTCATCTGGAAAGAGGACTGCAAGGAAATAATTAAATTCCTCAGTACCATCGAAGTCAGGTAGCTGCTCTCTTCTCTTTAGTCCTACCTTGACGGCAGATGCAGCCCTGTGGTGGCCATCGGCTATATAAAGGTAGTCAACTCCGCTGAATTTAGCTGCGAGCTCATCCACGATCCCTCTGTCATCTATGTGCCAAACAGTATGTGTGATCCCATCATCGGAAATAAAGTCATAGATAGGATCCTTGTTCTCCATCCAGTTATTTATAAGCTGAGATATGTCATCTCGTTTTCTATAAGTCAAAAATATCGGACCGGTATTTGCGTTAGTATAATCTACATGATTTATTCTGTCAAGCTCCTTATCAGCCCTTGTGAACTCATGCTTTTTGATTATGTTATTTAAATAATCGTCGATCGACGTAGTTCCAACTAATCCTACCTGAGTCCTGCCATTCATGATTTGCTTGTAGATATATAGACTGTCCTCTGGATCTTTTATAAAAATCTTATCCTTGATCATACCATACAGATTATCTCTGGCTTTTTCATAAACCTGTATATCATGGATATCCACTGAAGGATCAAGATCGATCTCAGCCTTGTCAACATGGAGGAAGGAGTAGGGATTTCCTGTAACCATATGCCTGGCTTCATCGCTGTTCATTACGTCATATGGCAGCGCAGCCACCTTGCTGGCCAGCTCAGGAGCCGGCCTGTATGCTTTAAAGGGTTTCAATACAGCCATTTACATACCTCCTTAGAAACTGGTCTTTACTATCTCTACTATCTCTCCGCCTATCCTTTCCTGAGCCTCTGCTGTAGAGCCTCCGATATGAGGTGTTGAGGACACGTTCGGATGATTTATCAAAGCTGCATTCTTAGTTGGCTCCTCGACAAAGACATCTATCCCTGCACCTGCAAGATCTCCGGACTCTAAAGCTTGAAGAAGAGCCTCCTCGTCAACAACACCGCCTCTTGCACAGTTTATAAGATAAGCAGTATTTTTCATCATCTTAAGCTCATCCCTACCAATCAAAGCTTTCCCTCCCTCTAGTGAAGGAGTATGGATGGATACGAAATCTGATATCCTAAGCAGCTCCTCGAGTGTGGAGTAACCGTATTCAGGGAAATCTTCTCTCGGACCCCGCCTGTTTGTATATAATACCTTCATACCCAGTGCATTTGCTTTTTTAGCCAACTCGATGGAGATCCTGCCGAAACCGATAAGTCCAAGAGTCTTTCCTGCAAGCTCGATTCCCGTATAGTTCTTTTTATTCCATTTCCCTTCTCTCATAGTAACATTTGATATACCCACGAATCTTGCGAGAGAGAACATGTGTGCCAGAGCAAGCTCAGCGACTGATGCACTGCTTGAGTTAGGAGTGTTTCTCACCTTAAGTCCCTTAGCCTCAGCGTACTCGACATCGATATTGTCAACCCCAACTCCTGCTCGTATTATCATCTTAAGTCTTCCAGACTCTGCTGCGGCATCTATAATAGGAGCTTTGACCTTAGTGGCAGATCTTACGATCACTACATCGTAATCAGCGAGCGCTTTTTTCAGCTCTTCAGGCTCAAAAAACTGCTCTGTGACTTCATGACCCATGGATTCAAGCTCATCCCGGGCAGATTTGTCTATTCCGTCAGTTGCAAGTATCCTCAGCATATTTCTTATCACTCCAATCCAAGTATATCGTTGATATTATCCAGAAGTTCCTTGACCTCTTCAACAGAATAGTCGGCCATATGTGCGATTCTGAAAGTAACGTCCTTTAAATCTCCATAGCCATTGGAGATCATAAAGCCTCTTTCTCCAAGCTTCTTATTGAGGTCACTGACGCTAATACCCTTCGTATTAGTTATAGTTGTAAGCGTCTGGGAGAGATATTTCTCTTCCTTGACAAATAGCTCAAAGTGCTTCTTAGCCCATGCTCTTACAAGCTCAGCCATCTCATGGTGTCTTGAATAGCGGTTCTCAAGACCTTCTTCAAGTATTCTGTCTAGCTGGTAGTCCATAGCAAACATATGTGATAAAGATGGAGTAGACGGGTATTGATAATCTTTTTTCATGACTGTGTCATAAAGGTCTACGATATCTAGATATAAGCCTCGGAACTCAACCTGCCTGCCAGCCTCGATAGCCCTTTCAGAAACTGAGCAGATGCTCATACCGGCTGGAAGGCCTAGTGCCTTTTGAGTTGAAGTTATACAGACGTCAATCCCCCAGGCATCAGTGTCTATGAGAACTCCGGCCATAGAGCTTACAGTATCTACAAGGAACAGCACGTCCGGATACTTTTCTTTCAGTAGCTTACCGATCTCATCGACCGGATTCATTATACCAGCTGAAGTCTCATTATGAGTAACTGTTATTACATCGTATTTTCCAGTAGCCAGCGCTTCGTCTACCATCTCAGGAGTTGTTGGGTAACCTGGCTCCGATTTAAATATGTCAGCCGGTACGTTGTTGGTTTTTGCCATCTTATACCATCTGTCGCCAAAGGCTCCGACGGAGAATACAGCCGCTCTTTTCCTTGTGAAGGATCTTATTGCACCCTCCATAAGACCGCTGCCGGATGAAGTTGACAATACTATTTGGTTTTCAGTGCGGAAAACCTTCTGCATTTTTTCAGAAATGTCCCTTTGAAGCTTGGATGCATCCTTTGTTCTGTGTCCAATTTGGGGCGTTGCCATTTTTTGAAGTACATCTTCCCGAACATCAACCGGTCCTGGGATAAAAAGCTTCTTGTGCATATTAAAACCTCCTATAAATAGACTCAACACTATTTTACCCAAAAAAGACCCGCGTATCCCTAAAAAGCTGAAAATATAGATGCTTGTCTTTTCCAAGTCCCCTTTCTGTGATAATATTATGATTGACATTAATTCAACCAATAGCTTTAAGGATGTGATTATATGATAAGACTTGTTATAGGTGGGGCCAGAAGCGGCAAGAGTACATTTGCTGAAAGCCTTTTTATGGGATTTGATGATGTTGTATATATAGCTACTGCAAAGGCAAATGATCTGGAAATGGAGGAGAGGATCAGGCACCACAAAGCATCAAGGCCGTCTGCATGGAGGACGTTTGAAGGAGCTGACGGTCTTATAGGAGCCGTAGGTAAGGAAAAACACTACCTTTTGGACTGCATAACCATTCTGACATCGAATATAATGTTCGATTTGACCGGAGATTCAGAATACATAGATGATAAGCTCTCCAAGCAGGTAGAGGATCGTGTTGCTGCTGTGATAGATGAGCTTATGGATGTGGTCATTGGAAAAGGCCTGGACCTTGTTATAGTTACAAATGAGGTAGGTATGTCCTTGGTACCGGAGCATCATATTTCAAGGGTATTCAGAGATATCCAGGGGAGAATAAATCAAAGGCTTGCCAATAAAGCTGACGAGGTTTATTTGGTATGTGCAGGCATACCGGTGAAGATAAAATGATAGATGGAGTATTACTGGCTGTACAATTTATGACAAGGATCCCGATAAAAAGAGAGATAGAATTCAGCAAAAAGAATCTTAGAACTGCTATCTCAGCTTTTCCTTTGATAGGGATGTTCTTAGGTTTGATCTCAGGGCTTATATTCAGAGCTTTTACGGTGTATGACGATAAAGTCGCTGCCGGTATGTGTATCCTCGCTATGGTCGTCTTATCAGGAGGACTGCACCTGGACGGACTTTCAGACACCCTGGATGGATTCCTGTCAGGCAGGGAAAAGGAGAGGACGATGGAGATAATGAAGGACAGCAGACTTGGCACCTTTGGTGCTTTAGGGCTTATTCTGGTGATTCTTTTGAAATTTGTGTTTCTGAGTGGGTTAGGTGTTGATGGATGGATCGGGATACCCTTAGCAATGGCTGGAGGAAGGCTTTCTGCTGCATGGATGATATGGAGATTTCCTCCTGCACGCAAGGAGGGTCTGGGCTCAATGTTCAAAGGCTCCAAACCGGGGAAAAGCATAATTGTTATATCAGTACTATTGACAGCCTTTGTAGGAATACTTTATCCATTGGGTATAGTATCTTTATTAGCATCAATAATTTCAGGTCAATTTATCGGTCAATGGTCCATGAGAAAGATAAGTGGCTTAACAGGTGACGTTTACGGAGCAGGCATCGAGCTTTCAGAGCTGACAGCCTTAGCGATTTTTTGGGGAGTGAGCCTATGGATTTAATTTTAATAAGACATGGACAATCAAAGGACAATCTGGGAAAAAGAATGAGCAGGGACTTTACAGGGCTGACACCTACGGGAATAGATCAAATCAAAAGAACCAGGGATATTCTAAAAGATTATAGCTTTGATACTGTTTACTGCAGTCCGCTTAACAGAACTATACAGACCATGGAGGTACTTGGACTTGAAGGCAAGCTGGAGGATAGGATAAGGGAGATGAATTGGGGGATATTCACAGGCTATACCTATGATGAATACAGCAAAAAATACCCTGTAGAAACAGCTCAATGGAACAAGGATCCCTTCACCTATACTATCCCTCATGGAGAAAGCATATTCAAGACCTATGACAGGGTCAAGGATTTCCTTGAGGGTCTTAGTAAGAACACCGAGAACGTGTTAGCAGTGACCCATGAGGGGATTATAAGACTTGCGTGTTCCTGGGTTATTGATGACCCTGAGACATTTTTCAGGTTCAGGGCGGAGAATGGCAGCATTACAGTTATATCCATCGTAGACGGATATAAGTATATAAGGCAGCTGAACCATAGATAGGAGAGGTAAGATGAGCTACAGGATATTGAACTGTATCAGCACTCATGAGAGCTTAAATGTCGAGGAAGCCAACAAATTGGGCTACGGGATCGAGCTGCAGGATTTTGTAGAGCCTAATCTAACTGTAGAAGAGAAGAAGAGACTCATATCCATCTACAGCAGGGATTTGTCGTTATTGAAAGGACCAAAGGCTATGCATGGTCCATTTTTGGATCTCAAACCATCAAGTCCGGACCTGCTTATTAGGGAAGCAAGCAGGATGAGGTATTCTGAGACCTTGGATATTGCAGCATTTCTAAAGGTCGACTATGTCATATTCCATAGTCAGATCAATCCTTATTTGAACCTGCCTAGTCTAAGGAAGCTTAATGCAAAGCAGGCGGCGGAGTACTGGCAGGAGGTTCTGAGGCATACAAAATATGAGGGGATAATACTGCTTGAGAATATCTTCGAGGAAACTCCTGATATGCTTGCAGAGCTTATTGAGGAGATAAGCGATAAAAGAATAAGGGTAAATCTTGACATAGGGCACCTTAGACTTGGGAAGGCAAGCTTAGATGAATGGATAAGCTCTCTTGCAGGGTGGATATCATATATACACGTTCATGGAAATGATGGGAAATTTGACGTACACCAAGCACCGACCAATGAGGAAATAGATGAACTAATGACAGCTATATCAAGGTATGGGATAGAGCCTGCACTGGCACTGGAGTACAATGTAAGGGATATGGAGTCAGAACTTAAGAGGTACTCCAAATAGTTTCTTAAACTAGACCGGAACAGGGTATAAGACAAACTAGGATAATAATTATGTCAAGGGGGAATATAAATGGCTTTAGTAACATCAACCGAAATGTTTAGGAAAGCTCAGGCAGGGGGTTATGCAATCGGGGCCTTCAACGTAAACAACATGGAAATCATCCAGGGAATAATCGAGGCAGCAAAGGAGGAGAATTCAGCTCTTATTTTGCAAGTATCTGCAGGTGCAAGGAAATATGCTAACTCTATATACCTTAAAAAGCTTGTTGAAGCTGCCGTTGAAGACAGCGGTCTTGATATAGTCCTCCATCTGGATCATGGTGAGGATTTTGATATAGTAAAAAAATGTATAGATGATGGTTTCACCTCGGTAATGATTGATGCCTCTCATCATCCCTTCGAGGAAAATATAAGACTTACTCGTGAAGTAGTGGAGTATGCACATGCAAGAGGTGTGGTCGTAGAGGCTGAGCTGGGAAGGCTTGCAGGAGTTGAGGATGCCATAAGCGTAAGTAAAGAGGATGCTACCTATACAGATCCTGACCAGGCTGTTGAGTTTGCTGAAAGAACAGGGATAGATTCACTTGCAATAGCTATAGGAACCAGTCATGGCGCCTATAAATTCAAGGGTGAGCCTAAGCTGGATTTTGAAAGACTTGAAATTATTGGAAACAAACTCCCAAACACTCCATTGGTCCTTCATGGGGCTTCAACAGTGCTTCCTGAGTTTGTAGCACTCTGCAACAAATATGGAGGGAATATACCAGGAGCTCAGGGAGTTCCTGAGGACATGCTTAGAAGAGCTGCCAGTATGAACGTTGCAAAAATAAATATAGACACTGATCTGCGACTTGCAATGACGGCTGCAATAAGACAATTTCTTGCTGAAAATCCTTCGGAGTTTGACCCGAGAAAGTACCTTGGACCCGCAAGAACGGCGATCAAGGGCATGGTAAAGCATAAAATAAAGAATGTACTTGGATCCAGTGGATCAAACCTATAAGCAAAGTGCAGGAGGAGGGATGGCCCTCCTCCTTTTTAAGGAGGAGAAATCATGGAGATCTTTCCGGATATCGACCAGGTCCAGCAAATGCTGGAGGAAATTTCTGAGAGTATTCCAAAGGAGTTTTTTATTAAATTAAATGAAGGTGTAGTGCTGCTGCCTCAGCACAGATACCATCCCAAGAGCAGGGCAGCCAGGCCTCTCTATATACTCGGTGAGTATAGAAAAAGCATTACAGGAAGTCATATAAGGATTTATTATGGTTCCTTCAAAAGGACCATGGAGGGTATGGATCATCAAAAAATAAGAGAGAGACTTGAGGAAACACTGTTGCATGAGTTTACTCACCATCTTGAGACCCTTGCAGGGGAGAGAGGGCTTATATTGAAGGATCAGGAGTCTATAAGAAGGTATCTGGAAAAATAATTTTTCATGTTCGTAGACTTTGAGATAATCGTTTTCATCAATATTTATAAAAAAATATAGAAAAAACATTGTTGACAATAAAAAATTACGATGGTATAGTCTTATTCAAGTTGAAAAACAGCTTTGATGGGAAGAGTAAGCATGTGAACACTCTCACAGAGAACCCTCATTTGGTGAAAGAGGGTAGAGGATATCAAGCCGAATATGGTCCCTGAGCATGCTTGTCGAAACACCTTATGGTATTTAGGCAGGCACGTGATGCACACGTTACAGTGCCGGAGTATTAAAGGATTCTTCCTGCGTACTTTTTAAGGCTTGTTTCGTGAGAAACAGGCGAACTAGGGTGGTACCACGAGCTTTCGTCCCTTTGCATATCTGCAGAGTGATGAGAGCTTTTTTTATTGAGTTAAGGAGGGTGAAGTATAGTGATCCAGCTAAGGGATGTAAGCAAGAAGTTTGAAGGGGGGACTGGTGATGTCCATGCCTTGAAGGGTGTAAATATAAAGGTTGAGGAGGGAGAGATAAGAGGAATAATAGGCTATTCAGGAGCTGGAAAGAGTACGCTGATCAGATGTGTGAATCTTCTTGAAAAGCCGACGGAAGGGCAGGTATTTTTTAAGGGAGAGGATCTTACCTTATTACCTGAAAAGGATCTTAGGCAAAGAAGAAAGAGGATTGCGATGATTTTCCAGCATTTCAACCTGATGCCTTCAAGGACTGTATATAAAAATATAGAATATCCTTTGAAGGGTTCAGATTTAAGCAAAACGCAAAAAAGAGAAAAGATAATAGGCCTCCTTGAGCTTGTTGGCCTTCGAGATAAAGAAAATTCATACCCATCACAGCTTAGCGGTGGACAAAAGCAGAGAGTGGCCATTGCAAGAGCCTTGGCTAATGATCCGGATATATTGCTTTGTGATGAGGCAACCTCGGCACTGGATCCTAAGACCACCAAGTCCATACTGAGGCTATTAAGGGAGCTAAAGGAAAAGCTGGGTTTAACGATAATTCTTATAACTCATGAGATGGAGGTAATAAAGGAGATATGCGATAAGGTCTCAGTAATGGAGGACGGTCGTATAGTAGAGGAGAATGATGTTGTAGGAATATTTTCAAATCCAAAGGCCAGGATCACCAGAGATTTTCTTGAAACTACCTCAAATCTTTCCCGGCTGGAAGACATACTCTCAGACGGCCAAGACTTCCTAGAGAATAAAGAGGGCGTGCTTGCAAAGGTACAGTATTTCGGGGAGACTGCAAAGGATGCTATTCTATCCCAAGCCTCACGGAAATTCAGCATAGATATATCAGTACTTTATGGAAGCTTTGACATTATAGGGAGAACACCAGTTGGTGAGCTCATAGTGCTATTCAGCGGAGTAGACGATTCAATAAACAATGGATTGGAATATTTCAGGACCAAGGGTCTTAAAATAGAAATTATAAATCAAAAGGAGAGAAATTAAATGAAAAGAAAAGGTTTATTGTTACTATTAACACTGTTATTGTCATTAGCAGCATCAGGTTGTGCTGGAAACTCAGTAGAAGTAGCTGTTGATGAAGGTAAGACGATAGTTAGGGTTGGTCTTGTAGGAGAAATGGCTGAAATGTGGGTACCAATCCAGGAAAACCTTGAGGATGATGGAATCCAGATAGAGCTTGTAAAGTTTGCAGATTATACCCTTCCTAACCAGGCATTGGCAGATGGAGAAATCGATCTGAACGCATTTCAGCATTATGCATTCCTGTACAACGAAGTAGAAGCAAAAGGCCTTGATCTTGTTCCAATTGGAAATACAATAATAGCTCCATTAAATGTATACTCCTCAAAGCTGGAATCCATAGAACAGATAAAGGAAGGAGATAAGATAGCTATCCCAAATGATGTTACAAATGGAGGAAGAGCTCTGAAGGTGCTTGAAAGTGCTGGCCTTATAAAGGTTGATCCAGCAGCAGGATACAATCCCTCTGTAGGAGATATCACTGAGAATTCGTTGCAGCTTGAAATAATTGAAGTGGAGGCCTCAAACCTTCCGTCGCTTCTACCAGATGTCGCAGCTGCAGTCATCAATGGGAATCATGCTCACGACCATGGATTAAAACCTGCAGAGGATGCCATATACTCCCAGAGTATCGACTCCATTGAAAGCGACAACCCATATATAAATATTATCGCAGCAAGAGCAGAAGACGCTGAAAATGAAGTATACTTGAAGGTAGTGGAAGCGTACAATCAACCCAATGTTGCAGATGTCATAAACAAGACTTATGACGGTTTATACGTGCCGGCATGGATTGAAAATTAGGAGGGGAAAATGAAAAACAATTTAAGAAAGATAGGGATACTGGGTGCAGGGAATGTAGGCTCACATTGCGGGCTCGCACTTGCTTTGCAGGGAGAAGCAGATGAAATAGTATTTGTAGACATTAAGAAGGAAAAGGCTGAGGGGGAAGCTCTCGATCTAAGAGACGCTCTTCCATTCCTTCCCCATAGAGTGAGAGTGTGGGCTGGAAGCATTGATGACTTCAAGGACAGCGATATAGTAATAGTTGCAGCCGGGCCATTGCCAAGGCCAGACCAGGATAGACTGGATACCCTTGGAGAAACTCTGGATGCCTTTGGAGATACGATTCCCTCCATAGTTAAGGCAGGCTTTAACGGGATATTTTTATGTATATCAAATCCTGCAGATGTAATTGCTGACTATGTAAGAAAAGCATCAGGTTTTTCAAAGAATAGAGTATTTAGTACAGGGACATCGTTGGACAGTGCAAGATTAAAAAGAATACTGTCTAGAGACACCGGTATTGACGTAAAATCAATATACGCATTCAGTATGGGAGAACATGGTGGATCCCAGATGATTCCATGGTCGCAGGTAACGGTTGGGAATAAACCTATTAATGAGTTTTTTGAGGAAAGGCTTGATTCTCTGGGGGTGTTCGATCCTGAGGCCATTCTTAAGGAAACAAGATTTGCAGGCTATAGTGTATTGACTGGTAAGGGTTCAACTGAATTTGGCATAAGTAATGCAGCTACTGATATTGTTAGGGCGATCCTCCATGACGAAAAGAGAATACTTCCTGTCTCTCCTCTGCTAGATGGAGAGTATGGAGTATTCGGAGTACATGCCAGTGTGCCCGCAGTTATTGGAAAGAATGGAGTTGAGGAGATAATCCAGCTGAAGCTGAATGATAAGGAACTGGAGGATTTCCGATTCTCATGTGAAGTTATAAGGAAACATATTGACTTGGTAAGTGAGTTGATCAAGGGAGGTAATTGATTTGCAGATTTTTCAAACCATATTCCCGAATCTTGTGGACAAGCTTCCTGAATTCTATGAAAGCTTCGTTCAGACTCTATTCATGACTGGGTTTTCAGGTATAATATCACTTGTATTCGGTCTACTCATAGGAATCACGCTTACTGTAACAAAAAAAGGAGGCATTCTTGAGAATGCCGTCCTTTCCTCAGTTTTAGACAAAATAGTAAATATTTTCAGGACTATACCATTTATTATCCTTTTAGCGCTTTTGATCCCACTCACAAGGATGATTGCTGGTACTGCCATAGGCACAAAGGGTGCTATAGTACCCTTGATATTTGGCACAGTCCCATTCTTTGCAAGACAGGTAGAAACTGCACTGGCAGAGCTGGATAAAGGTCTAATCGAGGCAGCCTTATCGATGGGGAGCAGCCCCTTCGAGATCATCAGAAGAGTTTACCTGAAGGAAAGCCTTCCAGGACTCATTCGAGCTGTAACGATTACTGCAATAAGCCTTATTGGTCTTACCGCTATGGCAGGTGCAGTTGGTGGAGGTGGCTTAGGTGATTTTGCCATCAGATATGGCCATCAAAGAAACCAGACCGACGTGACCTTGGCAACGGTTATTGTCCTGATTCTACTGGTAAGCTTACTGCAGGGCTTAAGCAACTGGGTAATATCAAAAATCAGCCATTAAGCTCCTTTGTCAATAGCTCGCCAAGTCGTTTAAGACCCTCATCTATTCTTTCGGCGTTATTGGCTGAGAAATTCAGTCTGATAGAATGTATTCCATCACCCTCATCAACACAAAATGCAGAACCGGGAACATAGGATACTTTATATTCTTCAGCTGCCTTTTTTAAAAGAGTCTTGGTGTTAACAGTATCAGGAAGGTCTACCCAAACAAATAGGCCGCCTTCGGGAACCGTATATTTGATTTCCGCCGGGAAATACTTTTTGATGCCTCCTAGCATAGCATCCAGTCTTTCAAGATACAATGGAACCATACTTTCAAGATGAGCAGGCAGAAGTCCTTTCTCAAGAAAACCGGAGCATATTGCTTGTGCCAGTATCGGAGTATTTGTATCTGTTATGCCCTTAGCAAGGATTATTGCGTCGATGATTTCTTTGCTCCCGACCATGGTTCCAACCCTTAAGCCTGGTGCTATAGTCTTGGAAAAGCTATTGGCAAGAACTACGTGGCCTGTTTTATCGAAGGTCTTGATAGGTGGTACAGCATTCCCTCGGTATCTTAGATCACAATATGGATCATCCTCAAGTACTACCATGTCGTATTTAGATGCAAGATCTGCAATCATCTTCCTTCTTTCGACCAGCAGTGTTTTCCCGGAGGGATTCTGGAAGGTTGGTATGGTATAGAGCATTTTAGGCTTATGAAGCTTGATCTTATCCTCAAGGTCAGAGATTATTATCCCTTCATCATCCATTTTAACCGAGACCAGCTTGGCCTCATATTTTTTAAATACAGATATAGTATTAAGGTATGTAGGCGACTCCACCAGTATGCAATCACCCGGATCAATGAGGATTTGTGCAAGAAGATCAACCCCTTGGGTAGAACCTGTAGTTACGACCACCTCATTCTCAGCAGCAAAAACACCCTTTGGCTTGGCAACATGCTCCAAATAAGCTTTTTTAAGAGGCTGCCATCCATCTGTCGCGCCATATGACAGTGATCTTTGCGAGTCATTGACAAGGACCTCATCGACAATTTTCCTGATAGCATCAACGGGATAAAGCTCCCTTGCAGGGCTTCCCATACTAAAGGAAATTACCGATGGATCAAGAGAATACCTCAGTATATCCGCCAGATCGTCGCCCGAAAATTTAGTCATCCTATTCGCTAACTTCACCATTTCCATCCCTCCTGATTCTTAATTCCACTTACCATGGATTTGATACCTGCAATATAAAATGCAATGTCTGTAGATATGGTAACACTGTCAAAGCCTTGATCGAAATAATCCATAGCCATAGCAGGATCAGCTGTGAATATAAAACTTAGCTTGCTGTTGTCCTTACAGGCCTTAAGTATCCTTGCAATAGCTTCCTTAAATATTGGTTCATTGAATTGGGCTGGGATACCAAGACCTACTGACAGGTCATATGGACCAATAAAGATACCGTCGACTCCTTCAAGTGCAGCTATTGCCTCGATATTATCCAGACATCCCTTAGTTTCACACTGTGGGATCAACAAAGTCTCCCTGTTGCAGGTTTGGAAGTACTCCATAACGTTCCTGGAGAAATCCTCGTGCCCAAATCCTGCCTTTCTTGCCGTAAAAAACCCTCTTTTGCCAACAGGGTAATATTTAGCCCACTCAACAAGGGATTTGGCTTCCTCGACTGTTTCCACACATGGGACGATCAATCCCATAGCACCAATATCCAGATTCTTGAGAACTGAAGGTCTTGATATGTCCCTGATTCTGACAAGAGGTACAAGGTCCTTAAGCTCAGCGGCTCTTATCAGACCCATAGTGCTCTCTACCTCAAAAGGACCATGCTCTGTATCTATGATTATGTAATCCAGGCCTGTGTACCCAAGCCCTTCAACAGCTGTCTCTCCTCCCACCTCAAAAAAGGTGCCAATGGCTTTGCTGCCTGAGACAAGCTTTTCCTTTAGGTTGTTTTTCATTAAATCCCCACCTTTCTTATCAAACAATGTACCTTTTTTTTACATAAAAGTCAACCAATTGCTATAGCACAGCATTAAAGGGTATATATGCATCGAATGAAACACTAGTTAGGAGGAATTAGGATGATCATAAAAGCTCTTATGGAAAACAGAGGAAAATCTGAGGAATATTTAACTGAGCATGGATTAAGCCTCTATATAGAAACCGTTACTAGGAAGCTTCTTTTTGACACAGGAGAAACTGAGAAGTTTCTTTCAAATGCAGATAAATTGGATGTAGACCTTGGTGATGTGGATATTGTAATAATTTCCCATGGGCATTATGATCATGCCGGAGGGATTGCTTCATTTCTGGAGAAAAATGATAAAGCAAGGATATATATGCAGCGTGAGGCCTTTGTACCCCATGCTTCGAATAAGGATGGAGATCTAGAGGATGCGGGAGTTGAACCTTCGTTGGAGAGTCAGGACAGGATTACTTTAGTAGATGAGGATATTTTCTTTGATGACGATCTGATTTTGTTTTCGAGGATCGAAGGGAACTATCTTGTACCTGAAGGGAACTCACACCTTCTTATGAAGAAGGGAGAGGAATGGCAGACTGACGACTTTCACCATGAACAGAATCTAATAATAAAGGACGGAAAGAAGAGGGTACTTTTTACCGGCTGCTCACATAGAGGGATTGCAAATATCCTCAGACAAGCTGCAGAAAATTCAGACCTTCCTATAACACATGTGATAGGAGGCTTTCACCTTTATGATTTGAAGCTGGAGGATCAGATTGATCTGGAGTTTCTGAGTAAAATTGCCGACGAGCTTGATAAATCGGGTGCCATGTTGTATACAGCTCATTGTACAGGCTATGACCAATTCAATTGGCTTAAGGGGATATTAGGTGATAAGATCCATTATATCTCTGCAGGTACAGTGCTGGAGATTTGATTAAGACTTATATGGGAAATGGTTTTATCACTTAAATGGACTTAAGTCCTATCTCAGGAAAGATTATTTAGAGGCTCTCAAGAAATTGAGCAAACATCTCATTTCATGGAAGACCATTTCCAGTTTTGAGCGAAAAATCGAAATTGAATTTGAAAAAATGCTCTAATATCTGAAAATCATGCAAAAATGGTACTTACATTTCTTAAAAACAATAGTATAATATAGGTATAAATATTAAACAGCTAACATCTAATACCTCTCAATACATCCCCTTGCGGACGGTTTTCCAGAAGCAGGGGGACTCCCTTTTTTGACATTTATTTTTTTTGACGGTATTTATTCTTGGATAATTTTTTCTTGATATTTTTCTCTTAATAAAATAATATTGTTGTGTGAAGATGAAAGGAGATGATTCAAATTTCCAGCATTAAGAGAGTTTACATTGAAAAAAGAGATGGATTTGACATTGAAGCCAAGCATCTGTGTCATGAGCTTAAGGACGCACTTGGCCTCAAAAATCTGAATGGGGTTAGAATACTCAACAGATACGATTTCAGCTGCAGGAATGATGAAGAGAACGGGAAAATAACTAAGCTGATATTATCAGAGCCCAACGTGGACATTATCCATGAAAAACTGCCGGTGGAGAAAAAGGAAAGCGTTTTAGCGATCGAATACCTTCCCGGACAGTATGATCAACGAGCGGACTCTGCGGTCCAGTGTATCCAAATCCTTATAGGAGATATGGAAGCAAAAGTCAAGACAGCCAAGGTACTGTTGCTTGAAGGAGACTTGACCCAAGAAGACTACAACAAAATAAGGAACTATTGTATCAACCCCATCGACTCCAGAGAAGCATCCATGGGTCAGCCTGTCTCACTCGAAGAAGAGATAAGTGAACCCGATGAAGTGGAGATCCTTGAGGGTTTTATTAATTTTTGTGAAGATAAGTTAGAAGCCTTCAGAGCAGTTAATGGACTGGCCATGAGTCATAACGATATTTTGATGGTCAGGAGCTATTTTAGGGATGAAGAGGGCAGAGATCCTTCAGTCACAGAATTAAAGGTAATAGATACATATTGGTCTGATCATTGCAGACATACAACCTTTTTCACTGAGCTTGAAGAGATCAAATTCGAGGAAGGACCATACAAAGAAGCAATTGAAAGTGCGTTTGAGAGATATCTTAAATCAAGAGAAAACGTGGGAAGAACTAAATCGATTACCTTGATGGATCTGGCCACTATAAATGCTAAGGAAGAAAGGTTGAAGGGAAACCTTGACGATCTTGAGCTATCTGATGAAATAAATGCCTGCAGTATTGAAATTGAGGTAAATGTAGATAGAAAACCAGAGAAATGGCTTCTCATGTTTAAAAATGAAACACACAACCATCCGACAGAGGTTGAGCCCTTCGGAGGAGCAGCCACATGCCTCGGTGGGGCAATAAGAGACCCATTGTCCGGAAGAAGCTATGTTTACCAGGCAATGCGGGTAACAGGAAGCGGAGACCCAAGGCAGTCTATGGAGGAGACCTTACCTGGAAAGCTCCCCCAGAGAAAAATCACAAGAGAAGCAGCTAGAGGCTACAGCTCCTATGGCAATCAAATTGGCCTTGCAACTGGCCAGGTAACAGAGGTATATCATCAAGGATATATTGCCAAAAGGATGGAGGTAGGTGCTGTAATCGGAGCAGCTCCAAAAGATAATGTAGTAAGGCTTAAACCAATAAAGGGTGATCTTGTTCTTCTTGTAGGAGGAAGGACAGGAAGGGATGGTATTGGTGGCGCAACAGGTTCTTCGAAAGCACACACTGAGGAGTCATTAGCTAAGTCAGGAGCTGAGGTCCAAAAGGGTAATGCCCCTGAGGAAAGGAAGCTTCAGAGATTATTCAGGAATCCTGAGTTGTCAAGGTTGATCAAGAAATGCAATGACTTTGGAGCGGGCGGTGTTTCTGTTGCAATCGGGGAGCTTGCTGACAGCCTTCATATAAAGCTTGATGTAATTCCGAAGAAATACGAGGGCTTGGACGGTACTGAACTGGCTATATCAGAATCTCAGGAGAGAATGGCTGTAGTGATCTCGCCTGAGGATCTTCTGAGCTTCAAAGCTCATTGCAGTCAGGAAAACCTTGAGGTAACTGTTGTCGCAGAGGTTACCGATACAGGTAGACTTGTGATGGAGTGGAGAGGTAAGAACATACTAGATATCAAAAGGAGTTTTCTTGACACAAACGGAGCTGGTCAAAAAGCCAAGGTTACTGTGAAATCAGCTGATAGGAATAGAATTACCGAAAAATTCTATACCTTTAGAGATGGCTTGCTGGAAGCAATGCAGGATCTAAACGTCTGCTCCCAACAGGGCATGAACCACATATTCGATAATACTGTTGGAGCATCAACCGTATTGATGCCATTCGGAGGTAAGTACAGAATGACGCCAATCGAGGGTATGTGCGCGAAGATACCTGTCCTCGAAGGAGAAACTGATACCTGCAGCCTCATGACATTTGGATTTGACCCTTATATAAGCCAATGGAGCACCTTCCATGGGGGAGCTTTTTCAGTTGTTGAGGCAGTTTCAAAAATCGTAGCTATGGGCGGTGACTATAAGAAAATAAGGCTAAGCATGCAGGAATATTTCGAGAAGCTGGGAAAGGATCCGGTCAAGTGGGGCAAACCCTTCAGCGCACTATTAGGAGCTTATACTGCTCAAGCTGAGCTGGGGATAGCTGCAATAGGTGGTAAGGACAGCATGTCAGGGTCCTTCGGTGAGCTATCGGTACCACCGACGCTAATTGCATTTGCAGTAGTAACGGATTCAACAAAAAATATTATCTCACCTGAATTTAAAAAGCAAGGCTCAAGTGTATACCTTGCCGATGTATCATTAGATGCCAATGATCTTCCAGATTTTGAAAAGCTTAAGGAGATGTATGCTTTTATTCGTAAGCTTGTCCTGGAAGGAAAGGTTTTAGCGGCAAAAACTGTTTCTCATGGAGGGTTAGCCGCCGCAGTGGCGAAGATGAGCTTCGGAAATAGAATTGGATTCTCCTTCGAGGATGGATACAGTCTGGATGATATGTTCCATAAGAAAACAGCAAGCATCATACTGGAACTTGATATTGACGAAAATTATGATGTGCCGGAAATTCTAAGACCATTGGGGGTTACTTTGAGAGAGGACGGCTTAAGCTGGTGTGGGCAAACGGTTAGTATTTCCGAGCTTTCTACTGAATGGCAGGACACACTTAAGGGTGTGTTCCCGCTAAAACTGGATTCAGATGGGGAAATAACTACTCTTACCAGTGAAGCCAAGGCAGTACCCTATAAAGGAATTAGTATTGCAAGGCCTAGAGTATTCATACCGGCATTTCCAGGTACTAACAGCGAATACGATTCATTGAGGGCATTTCAACGAGCCGGAGCTATTGGGACCATAGGTGTATTCAGAAACAGAAATTCTGAGGATATTCAGGAGACGATCAAGGAATGGGCTAAGGAGATAAAGAACAGTCAGATCATGATGATTCCGGGCGGCTTCAGTGCAGGAGATGAGCCTGACGGATCGGGAAAATTCATAGCCGCAGTTTTCAGGAATCCGTATCTCTCAGAGGCTGTCATGGATCTTGTTAAGAATAGAGACGGGCTTGTGCTTGGAGTCTGTAACGGCTTCCAGGCTTTGATAAAGCTTGGCCTGCTACCATACGGGGAGATAAAGGAGCTGGATGAGAATGCTCCTACACTGACCTTCAACAAAGTAGGAAGACATATTTCCCAGCTTCAAAGTGTAAGGATATCATCCAAGCTGTCTCCATGGCTGGCAAATGCATCCGTGGGAGATATTTACTACTTGCCTTTGTCTCACGGAGAGGGAAGATTTGTCGCAGACGATGAGACTCTAAGTGATTTGATCAATAACGGCCAAATAGCTTCTCAATATGTAGATCTGGACGGGAAAGCAACCTATGACGGAACCTTTAATGCAAACGGATCATTGTACGCAGTCGAGTCACTTTCAAGCCCGGACGGACGTATTTTAGGAAAAATGGGACATTCTGAAAGATGGTCGGAGGGGATATATAGGAACATACCTGGAAATAAGGAACAGAAGTTGTTCGACGCCGGAGTTAACTATTTTAAATAGACACGGGAATGGAGTGATAATATGAATGACAAGTACATCAGCCCATTGAGTGAACGTTATGCCAGCAGGGAAATGCAGCACATTTTTTCGCCTGATAAAAAATTTACCACTTGGAGAAAGCTTTGGATAGTCCTTGCGGAAAGCCAAAAGGAGCTGGGTCTTAATATTACTGATGAGCAGATCAATGAGCTAAATCTGTTTGCTGACGATATAAACTACGAGACAGCCAAGAAAAAAGAGCAAGAGCTACGTCACGATGTTATGGCACACATCCATGCCTACGGCGAGCAATGTCCTAAAGCTAGGGGGATAATACATCTTGGAGCTACCTCCTGCTACGTCGGAGACAACACGGATATAATCCTGATGAAGGAAGGCTTGGAGCTTGTACGTAAAAGGCTTGTAAGTACAATAGATGTACTATCCAGGTTTGCCATAGATAACAAAGATATTCCAACACTTGGATTTACACACTTTCAAGCAGCCCAGCCTACTACTGTTGGAAAGCGGGCAGCTACCTGGATATATGATCTTCTTCTGGATCTGGAGCAGCTTGAGTTCGTCCTTTCTAAGTTGAAGCTTAGAGGTGTGAAGGGTACAACTGGAACTCAGGCAAGCTTTATGGAGCTTTTTGAGGGAGATGTTGAGAAGGTCATAAGACTGGATTTGAAGATAGCTGAAAAACTGGGCTTTAAAGGAAGCTATCCCGTAACTGGACAGACATATTCAAGGAAAATAGATTCTATAGTTCTAAATGTTCTGAGTGGGATTGCTCAAAGTGCGTATAAATTTTCCAATGACATAAGACTATTGGCACATCTGAAAGAAATTGAGGAGCCCTTTGAGACGAATCAGGTGGGTTCGTCAGCCATGGCCTATAAGAGGAATCCAATGAGAAGCGAAAGAATTGCTTCATTATCCAGGTATGTCATTGTGGATTCTATGAATGCTTCATTGACTGCATCGGGCCAATGGCTGGAGAGGACTCTGGACGACTCAGCCAATAAGCGCTTAAGCGTTCCTGAAGCTTTCCTGGCAGTGGATGGGATACTTAGCCTATATAAGAATGTTGCTGAAGGGCTCGTATTATATCCAAAAATAATCGAGAAGCATTTAATGGATGAGCTTCCATTTATGGCTACAGAAAACATCCTTATGGAATGTGTGAAGAAAGGTGGGGACAGACAGGAACTGCACGAAGCGATCAGAAGACATTCAATTGCAGCAGCTGAGAGGATCAAGCTTCATGGAGAGTCAAACGATCTTATCGAAAGGTTAAGTGGTGATGAAGCCATCCCAATGACTAAGGAAGAGATCATGGATACCTTAAAGCCTGAGAATTTCATAGGCAGAGCACCCGGTCAGGTAGAGGAGTTCATTAGACTGGAAGTACAGCCTGTACTTGAAAGGTATAGGTCGGATATTGGTTTGAAAGCTGAGATCAATGTATAGAAAGGGGTGAAAGCATGCTGACTGCTATTGTAGGTATCAACTGGGGAGATGAAGGAAAGGGAAGAATGGTAGACTTGCTGTCTGAGGATCAGGATGTTGTTGTCAGGTATCAGGGCGGCAATAATGCAGGGCATACTGTAGTGAACGAGAAGGGGAAGTTCATCTTGAATCTTATGCCATCAGGGATATTGCGCTCCAATGTTCTTAACATAATGGGCAATGGAATGGCAATAGATCTTGAGCACCTATTCAATGAAATTGAAAGCCTAAGAGAAAAGGGGATATACATCACCCCTGATAACTTGAAAATCAGCGATAAAGCAGTTATCTGCATGCCCTACCATGTCGAGCTTGATAAGCTTGAGGAAGAAAGGCTTAAGGAAAGAAAATACGGATCAACTAAACGAGGAATAGCTCCTGTATATGCAGATAAGTATAGAAAAAAAGCTATACGAATGGGTGACCTTATCGATGAAGAATACCTTGCTGAACGTGTAAAGGAAGTAGTCGAATATGAAAACATGCTTATAGAGAAGGGTTATGGCAGGAAAGCAATAGATTGGAATGATATGTTCCAATGGCTAAAAAAATATGGTGGACCCGTCAAAGGATTCATATCCGATGTGGGTGATGTAATACTCGATGCCTTCGCAAAAGGAAAAAATATTATGTTTGAGGCTCAGCTTGGAGCACTAAGGGATATAGATTTTGGTATATACCCTTATACAACATCTTCATCAACTCTGTCCGCGTATGCTCCAATAGGTTCAGGAGTACCTGGCATGAAAATTGACAAAACCATAGGTATCGTAAAAGCATATTCATCATGTGTAGGTGAAGGACCCTTTGTTTCTGAATTATCTGGAGACGAGGCTTCAATGCTGAGAGAGGCTGGAAGCGAGTATGGTGCAGCTACCGGAAGACCCAGGAGAGTAGGGGCATTTGACGTTCCTGCAACTAAATATGGCTGTATAGTTCAGGGAGCCGATGAAATTGCTGTCACAAAGCTTGATGTTATGTCTTACATGGAGAAGATCCCCGTATGTGTCGCTTATAGCATAGACGGTGAGATAACTCACAAATTTCCAACCGGAGAAAGATTGAACAAGGCAAAACCAGTAATAGAGTATATGAATGGTTGGGGAAAGGATATAAGTAATTGCAGGTTCTTCAATGACCTCCCAGAAGAAGCTAAGGATTATATCAATTTCATTGAAGATTCTATTGGAGTCAAAATCAGCTACGTTTCTGTTGGAGCAGAAAGAGATGCCTTCATTAAAAAGTAAATGATTTATACTCAAAAAAGCTCTGAATTCAGGGCTTTTTATTTTTATAATAAATATATTTACAATTGCAGGAAAATTGAAGTAGCAAATCAATTTCATCAAATATACTGAAATCAGCTACATATTGGAAATCACGCATTTAGTGACAATTGGTTTATTGCAAAATCCATTTTGATAATGTATAATAATGTCGCACATGTCCGTTTCGATTATCCGACAACCGGGGCGTGCATTCATAATAACACTTGGAGCTGATATTGTGGCACCTAAAATCCTAAGATATAAACACATTTTAAACTCGTTGGATTCCGTTCTGGATTCCTTGCCGGACATAGTCTTCTTTAAAAGTCCGGAGGGGGTCTATTTGAAGTGCAATAAAAAATACCTTGAGCTTAGGGGTAAGACAAAGGAAGATGTGCTGGGGAAAACTGATTATCAGCTTTACCCCGAAGAGGCAGATTTCTATACTGAAATGGACAGAAACATTACTGTAACAGGAATACCGGTTGAATTCGGAGAATGGGTGCAGTATCCTGACGGAAGAAGGATTTATGTGCATTCCATAAAAACTGCTCAATATGACAATAAGGGGAATATTGTCGGGATACTTGGAATTGGAAGAGACATAACTGAGCAGAAGCTTATGGAACAAAGGTTGGCAGAACGCGAGCGTTACCTGTCGACTATTCTTGAAACGACAAAGGAAGGCTTTAGCATTCTTGAGATGAATGGGAACATAGTGGAAGTAAATGACGCCTTCTGCGAAATGACAGGATACGATAGAGAAGAACTTTTAAGTATGAATATCAGAAGCATTGATGACAAGTTTGGAAGTGAAGGTATTTCTAACAATATACGGCAAATAATTGAAGATGGCTCAACGATGCTGGACACCATCCATAGGAGAAAGGATGGGAGCAATCATAACGTCGAGGTTTCAGTAACACTTCTGGATAGAGATAAGAAGCTGATGGTGTGCTTCACAAGAGATATAACCGAAAGAAAGCTGGAGATGAAGGAAAAGGAATCTCTAAGCTATGTAGATCACCTGACTGGTTTGTTTAATAGAAGATATCTGGAGAAGGAGCTTAGGAGACTGGACAACACATCTGCCTTACCCCTGGCTATATTGGCAATCGACGTAAACGATCTTAAGCTTACCAATGATGCATTTGGTCACCAGGGAGGCGATGAACTCCTAAGAGAAGTAGGAGACGTCCTAAGGAGAAGCTGCAGAGACGAAGACATTCTGGGAAGGGCAGGTGGAGATGAGTTTGCTATTTACCTACCAAGAGCCAGTAGAGAGGCTGCTGAAAAGGTGAAGGAAAGGATTTTAAGGGAGGCCTCTGAAGCCAGAGTTGAGCCAATGGTCCTGTCGCTGTCAGTTGGAATAGCAATCAAGACTGAAATTTCTCAGAACATTGCAGACATCATTAGAGAAGCTGACAACTCCATGTACCATGACAAGGTACAGTTCGCAAGAATGAGGAAACAGGCAGCTTTAGATAAATTTCTTAGTATCATATTCACCAAGACTCCCTATGAAAAGCTGCATGCTGAAAGAGTCGCACAGCTTAGTTTTGCCTTGGCGAAGGAAGCGGGTTTGAGCGACGACAGACTCGTAGGCTTCAAAGAGGCTGCATATATGCACGATATTGGGAAGATATCAATTTCAGAAAGCATTCTAAATAAGCCGGACAAGCTTACACTTGCTGAGTGGGATGAAATAAAGCATCACCCTGCAATAGGCTATAGGATCCTTAAAGGGGTTGAAGGCTATTCCTTTCATTCAAGAGCTATTCTCTACCACCATGAGAGATGGGACGGCATGGGTTATCCTATGGGTGCAAGAGGAGACAGGATACCAATATTATCCAGGATACTTGCTATAGCTGATGCCTATGAGGCAATGACTGCAGACAGACCCTACAGAGGAAGGATGAGCGTAGAAGCGGCTGAACAGGAGCTTAGAAACAATGCAGGTACACAGTTTGATCCTGAGCTGGTAGAAGTGTTTATAGATAAGGTTTTGAGTGTTAAATAGAAGAGAGTCCGGATTTCCGGACTCTCTTTGAAGCTTATTGAGGTAATTCTTCTACAATCGGATGCGGATACATGCAGGGAACATATGACTCAAAGTGGATTGCTATATATGTTTCTTTAGATGGGTCAAATGGGTCTTGTGGTATTAGTTTACCGGGAGCATTTGTCATTACACCTTTAAACATTGGTAATGCAGTATTTCCAACCCAAACTTTCGGATCGACTACTACAACACCATCTTCAAAGTCATAGTCAAATTCAAAATCTGTGCCATTCCAAATAATTTCAACTGTACCTATCAGGTATCCCTTGGAGATGTCACCTTGTGCAGCACCTGCATAGATATCTTGAGTGAAAGATGTTCCTATAGTTAATTCACTTGGTTTTCCTACAGAAAGGCTCCAACCCCAATTATTTGAGGTAAGTGCAAGATTCTCAATGAATCTCAGGTTACCAAACATCCTTGCTGTTTCATCAGTATGGCATAGGTTGAAGAAATCAGTGAACGGTCCTTCTTCACCTAGTGTTGCATCTCTTGGAATTTCAACTACTATTTCATCACTATCAATGTGTCACCAATAATGCTCATTTTCCCAGAATCCATCATCGTTCATATCACCATGACTTTCAACAACAAAGTAAGTTCCTTTTCTCAGGTTATGGAAGCAATACATACCATCTTCGTCTGTAGAAGTATCATCTACCCACTCTTTATCTGCGTCAAGCAGTGTGATTGTCCAGCCAGCCAAAGGATTATCCATCGCTTCAAGATCAAGCCAGTTAACCCCAAATTTACGACTGCAAAGATCAAACAGCTCAGCATTTACAAAGTTGTAAAGATTAGTTTCTTCTTCACAATCTGTTGCGTCTTCTGGTAGAGTAACTAGATAGAAATCATCCTCAGGTTCAAGTTGAATCCATCCATCTTCCATTTCCTCTTCAACCTTGTATTTACCTGCTTCAAGTCCACTGAAGCAGTATTTGCCATACTCATCAGTTAACATATCTATATCATAAACATAATCTTGAGCGTTCTCATCCCATTTCGATAGTATGATTTTCCAGCCTTCGAGTCCTTTTTCAAGATCATCTTCATCGAGCTTGTAACCAGCGATGTCATAGTACATGACCTCTTTATTCCTGAAGTTTGTATTGTGTTCTGTAAACACGATATCATCCAATGCAAAGTCATTTCCTGTATGAACAAGCGTGTTGCAAATCAATTCAATTTCAGCTTCGGTAGCATCTCCTGAGTTCCATACTGTTTCATACTTGGTCCATTCTGCAAGGAATTTTGGAGCATGATAGGTATCAATTAACACATTGTTGATATATACATCTAATGATGAGTAAGCAGCAGGAAAACTCGTTGCTCCCCAGAATGAGAAAGTAGATCCAATATATGGATCTACTTCCACAGAACTAGTCCATACAATTTTACCAGCAGCAAATTCTTCGACGTTGACTATCATCATGTTACCAGTCATAGCAACATAATCATATTGACTTGTAAACCCAATACCATTTCCTTGCTCAAAGTCACCATTGACAATCAGGTTAAGAGCAGCAGGTAATGTAATTTCAAATTCTCCATCAGTTGGTAATACTGCCTCCCAATCATCTTGCATAACTTCTTTAACTGTGTAGGTTCCAGCTGGTAAGTCTTCAAAGCAATATCGTCCATCGCCGTCAGTTGTTGTATCTTTGATAAAATTACCTTGAGAATCATACAATTCAATTATCCATCCTTGTAGACCAAATCCTGTTTCTGCATCCAACTTAAAGCCACAGAAACCATATTCTGGTGGAGGTGGTGGTATTACAAATTCACCATATGCGTATGGTCTGTAACCTACCTCTATTTGGCCTTCGAAATCGCCAGTTTCAGGATTAAATGCAACGATAGATCCTTCTGATTGTCCATCATTTCGGCAGATGGCCCACATCAAACCTGCTTCATCAACTCCAACACCGACCGGAGTCGTTATTCTTTCTGGTAATGGATATGAATCAACTACAGCACCTGCTAAGGTACATTTACTCACTTGGTTATTAGATGTATCAGCTATCCAGATGTGCTCCAAGTCCTTGTCAAATGACATGCCTCTTGGTTGACCAGCACCAATTGTTACTGGACCAGTACCCATAATCCATAGTTGTTTGTTTCATAGCTTGTAGCATATACCTGACCGGTAACTGGGTTAATAAGTATAGCATATGGGGAGCTTACATCCCATGCTTCTGCAAATTCTCCTGTTGATGGATTGAAGCTCCAGACACCAGGATTACCATCTTCACCAGGGGTGGATAGTCTGCTTGAGATATATAGTTTTCCATCAGGTTCAGGTGCAAACTTCATCTCATAATACATAAGATCTGGTGAATTAAAGGATTCTGCAAACTCAACACTATTTCCAACTACTTCATATCTTGCCAATACACCACTACCATAGAAGCCTACCCAAATATCAACATTTCCGTCAATTGTGATTGCTATAGGCATATCTCCTGGTTCACCAATTGGAGTGACCGTAACAGCTTCGTCAGTTCCGAATGGGAGGGGGGCTGTAGGATCATGGTTGGTAGTCGTCAATTCTGAAGTATCCCCTTGAATCCTGACAATTGAGCCCTGCAGATTTTGCTGACCTGCTGGTAGTAAGTATCCGTCGGCGCCTGTGTTCAGAACCCATGCATTACCATCATCATCCATAACAATCCTGTTGGTTCTGTAATTGTAAACAGTTTCATTTCGAGCTACAGTGTAATATCTAGCAATTTCTGTCATGCTTACCAATTCAACCTTAGAAACACTCGCATCACCAGAGTTTGGTATAAAGTCATAGTTTGGTTCAACTGGCCCGATTTGCGCCAAAGCTGTTGCTGGCAATAATGTAAGAATCATGGTCAATGCCAATAAAACAACAGACCATTTTTTAGGTTTCATTTCTATTCCTACTTTTTACATCATCTGCCCATGTCCTGAGCAGAAAGCTTGTAAAAGACTTACTTTGTCGATCGAAAGTCATCCACTTACAATTCTGGAGGTAATTACTCTGTTTTCAGCCTCGTTTTTTGGGAAACGTGGTTAACCTTTCAAGCTCAATCTCTATCAATAATAACCACCTCCGTATCAATCACTATAGTAGGTAAAATACTCATTCGAACAGTTAAATCCGATTGAACAATGGGTCATTATGCAGTATAATTTAAACAACAACGAACAAACCTATGTTAGGCTTGGGAGTTGCAGGAATCCGGCACAGCTGTCCAGGCACACCGGATTCCTACCTATTTGAACTTATTACTAAGACAATATTCCACTAAAACAAAAAACCGACCACTACTGGTCGGTTACGCTATTGGCAACACAAAGAGACAAGCGTCCACAGTACGCCCAACTGATCTTCGCTTCCACAGTACATCACTTCAGCTATGTATACCCAAATAATTAACATGGTTACAGATTGATTACAAAATTATACTCTCAATGGAATTACCTGTTCCATGATAAAAATAACACAAAATACTTATTTAGAAGTTATTTTGTTCATTACTCGCTTAAAAAAATTACAGATAATTAATATTTAATTATTTTTGAAGGGGAGCTGAGTCTATGAAATACGAGTGAAGGAAGGTTGAAAAATCAATATATTTACCTGGCAGAGAACCTGAGGCGATTGTGATACCTAAGCATAATTATGTCACGATAGAAGGTGAGGGGGATCCGAACGGACCTGATTGCAGTGACAGGGTGGAGGCGTTATACGCGGTTTCATACGCAATAAGGATGATGCCAAAGAAAGGGATTACTCCAGATGGGTACTTTGAATATGCAGTCTACCCATTGGAAGGCTTATGGGATCTAAGCGTAGCAGGGCGTGAGAATAGAAGTCTTGATAAATCTGAGTTGATCTATAAAATTATGATAAGGCAGCCTGAGTTTGTGATTGTAGAGGTTTTAAATATGGCGTTGGAGTTTGCCAGTAAGAAAGTATCTCAAGAATTACTTGATGAGCTGAAGCTGGAAGTAATAGAGGATGGGCTATCAGTACAGATGTTGCATGTTGGAAGCTATGACGATGAGAAAAAGAGCTTTGATCTAATGAAAGACTACATAGCTGGTAATGGGTTGTGACTTAAGACTATGGTACATAGAGAAATTTATCTGTCAGATCCAAGAAAGAGTGAGCCAGATAAGCTTAGAACAGTACTTAGATTTATGGTTCAATAGAATAAAAAGAGTGTCTGGCCAGCCCAGACACTCTTTTGTTCAAATATTTTATTCCCACCATTGAACAACACTGTGAAGTGCGATCCAGAATGGATCTTGTACATCTTCAACAAATACATGAGCCTCAAGTCCATCTGATGAGATATCTGGACTGTAGTTAAATTGTCCAGGCGAGTTTGTCATCTTGCCATTCTTCGTTGGCAGTTGAGTTGAACCGATCCAAACATGAGCTTCGTCAATCCAATAATCATAGTCCAAACCTTCGTTTATGATATAGGTCACATCAACATCGAATAAGCCTTGTGCAGAACCTTCTGTTACAACAACCTCTACAACGCCAACCTTGAAACCATTAGACAGGATGTTCTGTCCTGCTGCTGCGTAAAGATCAAATTCATACTCACCAATTTCTGTAATCTGAGTTGTCCAACCCCAATTATTGGTCTTGACAAAATCCCAAATTGGTAATGAATCATCCTTATAACCCCATGCAGTTTCAGACATTAGCATCAGATCGAAATCATTGTTTATCATAACCTCAACAGCATTTTCCTCAGATCCAGCCACAACATTCACAATACCATCAGCTGGTACAAGCGTACTTGTCCAACCATCAATAGCATCTTCTGTAACTGTATACATTCCTGGAGGCAGCGGGCCGATTGTATCTTCCCAATCAGGTCCAGTCAGTGTAAATGTGTCACTGTATCCGTAAGGGCCAGTAATAGTGCCAGTGATTGAAGCCGGAAAATCCTCAAAGCCCTCAGGCTCTCCGGACCAAGTCTTGACAATTCTCAGGTAACCCTCGTCAAACGCATTGCTTATACTGACACTGACAGCCTCAGCCATCTCGCCAGCAACGACATCAACTATACCATCAGATGGATCCATGGTAGTAGTCCATCCAGTAGTACCATCTTCAACAACGGTATATTCTCCCGGAGGCATAGGACCAAAGGTTTTCTCCCATCCATCAGTATCAGAAATCGTGAACTCTTGATAGAAACCGTAAGGTCCTGAGATAGAGCCGGAAATGGAAGTCGGAAGAACAAAGTCCTCGTGATCAGGATAGCCGGTCCATTCCTTGGTGATCTTCAGGTAACCCTCGTCAAACGCATTGCTTATACTGACACTGACAGCCTCAGCCATCTCGCCAGCAACGACATCAACTATACCATCAGATGGATCCATGGTAGTAGTCCATCCAGTAGTACCATCTTCAACAACGGTATATTCTCCCGGAGGCATAGGACCAAAGGTTTTCTCCCATCCATCAGTATCAGAAATCGTGAACTCTTGATAGAAACCGTAAGGTCCTGAGATAGAGCCGGAAATGGAAGTCGGAAGAACAAAGTCCTCGTGATCAGGATAGCCGGTCCATTCCTTGGTGATCTTCAGGTAACCCTCGTCAAACGCATTGCTTATACTGACACTGACAGCCTCAGCCATCTCGCCAGCAACGACATCAACTATACCATCAGATGGATCCATGGTAGTAGTCCATCCGGTAGTACCATCTTCAACAACGGTATATTCTCCCGGAGGCATAGGACCAAAGGTTTTCTCCCATCCATCAGTATCAGAAATCGTGAACTCTTGATAGAAACCGTAAGGTCCTGAGATAGAGCCGGAAATGGAAGTCGGAAGAACAAAGTCCTCGTGATCAGGATAGCCGGTCCATTCCTTGGTGATCTTCAGGTAACCCTCGTCAAACGCATTGCTTATACTGACACTGACAGCCTCAGCCATCTCGCCAGCAACGACATCAACTATACCATCAGATGGATCCATGGTAGTAGTCCATCCGGTAGTACCATCTTCAACAACGGTATATTCTCCCGGAGGCATAGGACCAAAGGTTTTCTCCCATCCATCAGTATCAGAAATCGTGAACTCTTGATAGAAACCGTAAGGTCCTGAGATAGAGCCGGAAATGGAAGTCGGAAGAACAAAGTCCTCGTGATCAGGATAGCCGGTCCATTCCTTGGTGATCTTCAGGTAACCCTCGTCAAACGCATTGCTTATACTGACACTGACAGCCTCAGCCATCTCGCCAGCAACGACATCAACTATACCATCAGATGGATCCATGGTAGTAGTCCATCCGGTAGTACCATCTTCAACAACGGTATATTCTCCCGGAGGCATAGGACCAAAGGTTTTCTCCCATCCATCAGTATCAGAAATCGTGAACTCTTGATAGAAACCGTAAGGTCCTGAGATAGAGCCGGAAATGGAAGTCGGAAGAACAAAGTCCTCGTGATCAGGATAGCCGGTCCATTCCTTGGTGATCTTCAGGTAACCCTCGTCAAACGCATTGCTTATACTGACACTGACAGCCTCAGCCATCTCGCCAGCAACGACATCAACTATACCATCAGATGGATCCATGGTAGTAGTCCATCCGGTAGTACCATCTTCAACAACGGTATATTCTCCCGGAGGCATAGGACCAAAGGTTTTCTCCCATCCATCAGTATCAGAAATCGTGAACTCTTGATAGAAACCGTAAGGTCCTGAGATAGAGCCGGAAATGGAAGTCGGAAGAACAAAGTCCTCGTGATCAGGATAGCCGGTCCATTCCTTGGTGATCTTCAGGTAACCCTCGTCAAACGCATTGCTTATACTGACACTGACAGCCTCAGCCATCTCGCCAGCAACGACATCAACTATACCATCAGATGGATCCATGGTAGTAGTCCATCCGGTAGTACCATCTTCAACAACGGTATATTCTCCCGGAGGCATAGGACCAAAGGTTTTCTCCCATCCATCAGTATCAGAAATCGTGAACTCTTGATAGAAACCGTAAGGTCCTGAGATAGAGCCGGAAATGGAAGTCGGAAGAACAAAGTCCTCGTGATCAGGATAGCCGGTCCATTCCTTGGTGATCTTCAGGTAACCCTCGTCAAACGCATTGCTTATACTGACACTGACAGCCTCAGCCATCTCGCCAGCAACGACATCAACTATACCATCAGATGGATCCATGGTAGTAGTCCATCCGGTAGTACCATCTTCAACAACGGTATATTCTCCCGGAGGCATAGGACCAAAGGTTTTCTCCCATCCATCAGTATCAGAAATCGTGAACTCTTGATAGAAACCGTAAGGTCCTGAGATAGAGCCGGAAATGGAAGTCGGAAGAACAAAGTCCTCGTGATCAGGATAGCCGGTCCATTCCTTGGTGATCTTCAGGTAACCCTCGTCAAACGCATTGCTTATACTGACACTGACAGCCTCAGCCATCTCGCCAGCAACGACATCAACTATACCATCAGATGGATCCATGGTAGTAGTCCATCCGGTAGTACCATCTTCAACAACGGTATATTCTCCCGGAGGCATAGGACCAAAGGTTTTCTCCCATCCATCAGTATCAGAAATCGTGAACTCTTGATAGAAACCGTAAGGTCCTGAGATAGAGCCGGAAATGGAAGTCGGAAGAACAAAGTCCTCGTGATCAGGATAGCCGGTCCATTCCTTGGTGATCTTCAGGTAACCCTCGTCAAACGCATTGCTTATACTGACACTGACAGCCTCAGCCATCTCGCCAGCAACGACATCAACTATACCATCAGATGGATCCATGGTAGTAGTCCATCCGGTAGTACCATCTTCAACAACGGTATATTCTCCCGGAGGCATAGGACCAAAGGTTTTCTCCCATCCATCAGTATCAGAAATCGTGAACTCTTGATAGAAACCGTAAGGTCCTGAGATAGAGCCGGAAATGGAAGTCGGAAGAACAAAGTCCTCGTGATCAGGATAGCCGGTCCATTCCTTGGTGATCTTCAGGTAACCCTCGTCAAACGCATTGCTTATACTGACACTGACAGCCTCAGCCATCTCGCCAGCAACGACATCAACTATACCATCAGATGGATCCATGGTAGTAGTCCATCCGGTAGTACCATCTTCAACAACGGTATATTCTCCCGGAGGCATAGGACCAAAGGTTTTCTCCCATCCATCAGTATCAGAAATCGTGAACTCTTGATAGAAACCGTAAGGTCCTGAGATAGAGCCGGAAATGGAAGTCGGAAGAACAAAGTCCTCGTGATCAGGATAGCCGGTCCATTCCTTGGTGATCTTCAGGTAACCCTCGTCAAACGCATTGCTTATACTGACACTGACAGCCTCAGCCATCTCGCCAGCAACGACATCAACTATACCATCAGATGGATCCATGGTAGTAGTCCATCCAGTAGTACCATCTTCAACAACGGTATATTCTCCCGGAGGCATAGGACCAAAGGTTTTCTCCCATCCATCAGTATCAGAAATCGTGAACTCTTGATAGAAACCGTAAGGTCCTGAGATAGAGCCGGAAATGGAAGTCGGAAGAACAAAGTCCTCGTGATCAGGATAGCCGGTCCATTCCTTGGTGATCTTCAGGTAACCCTCGTCAAACGCATTGCTTATACTGACACTGACAGCCTCAGCCATCTCGCCAGCAACGACATCAACTATACCATCAGATGGATCCATGGTAGTAGTCCATCCGGTAGTACCATCTTCAACAACGGTATATTCTCCCGGAGGCATAGGACCAAAGGTTTTCTCCCATCCATCAGTATCAGAAATCGTGAACTCTTGATAGAAACCGTAAGGTCCTGAGATAGAGCCGGAAATGGAAGTCGGAAGAACAAAGTCCTCGTGATCAGGATAGCCGGTCCATTCCTTGGTGATCTTCAGGTAACCCTCGTCAAACGCATTGCTTATACTGACACTGACAGCCTCAGCCATCTCGCCAGCAACGACATCAACTATACCATCAGATGGATCCATGGTAGTAGTCCATCCGGTAGTACCATCTTCAACAACGGTATATTCTCCCGGAGGCATAGGACCAAAGGTTTTCTCCCATCCATCAGTATCAGAAATCGTGAACTCTTGATAGAAACCGTAAGGTCCTGAGATAGAGCCGGAAATGGAAGTCGGAAGAACAAAGTCCTCGTGATCAGGATAGCCGGTCCATTCCTTGGTGATCTTCAGGTAACCCTCGTCAAACGCATTGCTTATACTGACACTGACAGCCTCAGCCATCTCGCCAGCAACGACATCAACTATACCATCAGATGGATCCATGGTAGTAGTCCATCCAGTAGTACCATCTTCAACAACGGTATATTCTCCCGGAGGCATAGGACCAAAGGTTTTCTCCCATCCATCAGTATCAGAAATCGTGAACTCTTGATAGAAACCGTAAGGTCCTGAGATAGAGCCGGAAATGGAAGTCGGAAGAACAAAGTCCTCGTGATCAGGATAGCCGGTCCATTCCTTGGTGATCTTCAGGTAACCCTCGTCAAACGCATTCGTTAATCCAATATTAGCAGTTTGATTCGCTACAATATTCACAGAGTTGCTGACAGGATAACTAGTTGTCCACCCATCAACATCATATTCGGTTACAGTATAGATTCCAGGCATCAGTCCTGCAAGAGTTGCTGTCCAATTATTGCCTGAATTTAGTGGAACATCCGTGCTATAACCCATACCATTAGATACATTAACAATTACCTCTGGAAGAGTATAGCCTTGAGGATATCCAGCAAAGCTCTTGGTTATTGTTAAGGATCCTTTTTCTACTACTCTAACTCCCCATTCTTCAAATCCTGCATCTGCTCCACTGTGTTCAACATAAAGGACCAGATAAGCAGTTTCAGGAGTAAGATCAACACCTGGCCTTGAGTTATACTGATCTAATGCATCAAAGAAATATTGTTCGGGGATTAAAACTCTATAGTCAGCAGCCCCACTACCTGTATTTACCAAGTAGTCCATTATCAACTGTCTATCTATTGCTTCATTATTTTCAAAATCCCAATCTATTTCTCCAATCCAAACTGGTTCTGAGTTTCCTGCACTCCACTGCAAACCAGGGCCGGGGCCTCCAGAAGGTGCATATCCAGTAAGAAGTGGATTTCCAGTTAACCAGAATTGGTATTCATCTACATTCATTTCTGGTTTTGGAGTCGACTCATTAAGGTCGATTAAAAACTCGAAGCCACTATAAGTTCTTTCTTGAGGGGTGCCTTCATTTACAGTAGCAGTCCCATACGGTATTTCGCTTAATGTGATTGCACTCGTCCAAGTACCGGTCTTAGTGTTAAACTCAGTAGTACCATTAGTGTTGTATCCTTTTTCAATGCCATTTGCTTGTATTCTTAAAAACGAGTCAAAAACCCCTGTTCCTGCTGAGCCTTCAGGTCGATAGACCTCCCAGAAGACACCGTCGAATTCAGCATTGTGATAGAAAGTATCCGGGTCATCCCCTGGCTGATATGATAAATCGTAGGTGTTTTCGGGAAGCGCAGCGAAGGATACGGAAGTTCCCAAAATCAGAACAATGGACATCAACACAGAAAAAATTCTATTATATTTTAGTAGTAGAATTTTATGTGATACCATATTCATTTCTCCTTTCTTTAGTATCTATCTAAAAGTAAAGAGCAATAAATTTAATTTTCATCAATAATCAATCACCTCCTATTAATATCTAGCTAAAATCACTTCAACCACAGCATCACCTCCAATAGAATTCGAATCATTGGTTGATTAACTATTATTTATATAGTATTACCGAGATGTCTTAATTGGGAAGTTTCTGATATCACGTTGAATTAGAGAAAAATATGCAGTATAATAAAAACAACAACGAACAAACCTATGCTAGGCTTGGGAGTTGCAGGAATCCGGAAAAGCTGTCCAGGCGCACCGGATTCCTAATTTTTTACTTTAATTACAAATTATTTGGTCTCAAAAAAACAGCAACCGACCTTTTTTGGTCGGTTACGCTATTGGCAAAATAAATGGGAAAGCGTCCAGATAATCCCTTTTATTGTAAGCCTCCAAAAATACATCTATAAAATCAAGAAAACAGCCTATGAGGTCGGTTATAATATTGAATCACAGATGAGTAAGAGTCAACTCACATCCACCTGATCTACAACACCAAAATTTGATTTCATGTTTTGTATACCCAAAAAAACGAATCAAATTACAGATTGATTACAATGTTTTTGAAAGAGAAAGATACCGTTCTAATTACAAAAGATTACAAATTACAAATTTTAGGATTTAACTATAGCAATTATACTTATATTATTAAGAAAAATTAACATACAAGATTATCATCCAGAGATTCAATTTACAATGACCCTGAGCTAAACAATTATGATATTCCCATCTAGCTTGACATTTAATATAGTTTCAAAGCATAATGTTATTATGTTGACAAATATATGACTATTTTGGAGGAGACATGAAAAACAGGGAACTGAAGGCAAGCTTGCTTTTATTATTAACAGCTGCAATTTGGGGTTTCGCATTCGTAGCTCAGAGAAAGGGAATGGATTACATTGGACCATTTACATATACTGGGATAAGGTTTTTATTAGGCAGCATATCCCTGCTGCCGGTAATCAAAATTTTTGGTAGTAGAGAAGAGTCTGCAGATACAACAAATCAAATGATAGATATTGTTAAGGCAGGTATGATTGCAGGGACTGTTTTGTTTATTGCGGCCACCTTTCAGCAGGTTGGTCTCCAGTATACTACAGCCGGTAAGGCAGGCTTTATAACAAGTCTTTATATAGTCATAGTGCCAATTATGGGCTTGTTTATGAAGCAAAGGAGTAACGTATTTATCTGGATAGGAGCTATAATTGCAGCCTTTGGACTGTATCTGCTGAGCATTAACGAGGATCTGACCATTCAATTTGGAGACCTATTGCAGCTGATCGGTGCATTTTTCTGGGCTGCCCACATAATCATATTGGGTATAGTTGCAAAGAAGCTAGATCCTATAAAATTCTCTGCGATTCAATTTGTTGTTACTGGTACGTGGGCAATAGCTGCTGCTTTTATATTTGAGGATATACAGGTGCAAGGGATCAAGGATGCGTTGATACCTCTTCTATATGGGGGCATATTTTCTGCAGGAGTCGCTTATACTATTCAGGCGATCGCTCAAAAAGATGCTAAAACATCACATGCAGCTATCGCATTAAGTATGGAGGCTGTATTTGCAGCTATCGGCGGGGCAATACTGCTCCATGAGAGACTGCCTTTAAAAGGATATTTGGGAGCAGCCCTGATGTTGGCTGGGATGCTGATCTCACAGGCGGACAATTTTAGAAAATTGCCTGGCATAAAGTAATAGAGAATAATATATTTCTTCGAATATTTTCGGCTGATGATCCAGCCGTTTTTCTTTTTTAAAAAATCATAGATTTTGTCATATTTGTGCAATAATTCATAGAGATAATGTAATCAAGGAAAACGAAAGGAGGCTGGTGAAAATGATGCTTGTTCCAATACTATTAATAGTGCTTGTTTACTATCTTTTAACTAGCGACAAAAAAAGTATCTCCATTAATAGCCAGGATAATGCAGAAAGTATACTGAAGGAGCGCTATGTAAACGGTGAGATAGATGAAGAAACCTTCAGGAAAATGAAGTCAGTAATCAAAAAATAAGGGGATGTAAAGGGAGGGTATTATTATGATGTTTGCTAGAGGTGCTTATGGGATTGGGAGATGCCTGGGCGGAAGCTTCTTTGGACCTTGGCATATGATGATTGGATTAGGTTTGATCATAGGTATTGCAGCTGTGGTCATAATGCTGATGAAAAAAAATAAATCAGAAGGAAGCGATGATGATCTTTTGGCCATGCTAAAGGAGAGGTATGTTAGAGGCGAAATTTCTGAGGAAGAGTATATAAATAAAAGGAACACTTTGACTAGGAGGTAATTTTGATGAAAAAAGCAGCAATTGCAATGCTTGTAGTTTCAGGTTTCCTGATAACGGCAGGTGTACTTGGTGGAATAGGAACGGTTAATGCGATGATGGATTCAAATTATTTTGAGAACAGGGACATAAATGTTCCGGGATATGAGGATTCTGTAATGCCAGGATGGAGAACCTATCAGGATGAAGTAGGATCATATGGCAGACCGAGAGGTATGATGGGCTGGAGATACTCTCAGAATGATGCGGATAGCAATGAGGTTTATAGAGGGATGATGGGACGAGGAAGCTGGCAAGAGCCTCTTGAAGAAGGGGAAAAGCTCGACGAGGACTCTGCTAAGGAAAGAGCTGAAGAGTTTGTTAAGTTTCATGCCCTTGATCTTGTGGTAGGGGATGTATCCGGAGATGATGATGGATACTTCGAAATTGAGTTATTGGATCCAGTTACTGGTGAGGTAGTGCTGAAATTGATTGCAGATATTGACAGTGGACTAGTTTTTCCGGAGTATTGCCATGGAAATATGGGTAGATTTAATGGGAGAAGAAGCTGGCAATAATTGAGTATGAGGTGAAGGAATGAATCGAAAAGTATTAGTAGTAGAGGATCAGAGAGAAATCAGTAGTATTATAATCAAGTATCTTGAAAATGAGGGATATGATTATCAATTGGCTGAGGATGGATTGTCCGCTCTTGATACTTTTTCTGATGACTTCTTTCATCTTGTTTTGCTTGATGTTATGATGCCAGGAATAGATGGCTTCCAGGTTCTCAGTGAGATAAGGAAAGTTTCTAATGTGCCTGTGATCATGCTTACTGCCAGAGAACTGGAGCCGGATCGTATAAAGGGCTTTGATCTCGGTGCAGATGATTACGTTATCAAGCCCTTTAGTCCCAAGGAGCTTATGAGGCGTATAAGGTCCTTATTCAAGAGAGTATACAATGAGAGCAGTGGGCAGACTATTGAGTTTGGAGATTTGAAATTGAATCTGGGTAGCATGACTCTGGAAAAACGAGGTCAAACAGTGGATCTTACTGCAGTTGAGTTTAGACTTCTTAAAGCTTTTGTGGATAATAGAGGAATCGTTTTAAGCAGGGACCAGATAATCAACCTAGCTTTTGGAGTGGATTATGAAGGTATAGATAGAAACATTGACAGTTATATTAGAAGGCTCAGGTCAAAGCTGGAGGATGATCCTGGAAAGCCCAGGTATTTAGTCACTAAATACGGTGCGGGCTATGTTTTTGGAGGTGATCAGCAATGAGTATCAAGAGATTTTTGCTGATCATACTCCTTTTGGTTGCTCTGATATCAGTTGGTGTAAATGCTGCTATTTTGGGTTCTTTAACGGATAGATTCTTCTCAAGCTATTTAAATGACGTTTATAATAATCATATAGAACAAATAATGGACTATGCTCTTAATGTGTTAAAGGAGAAGGCTATTACAAAAGATCAGCTTAAGGCAGATCTGGAGACGCACCTGGTCGATCCGATATTCAGGATCAGACTTTTTGATTCAGAAGGAAGACTTTTGGAGGATGTCTCATCTGATTTTCATATGCGTGGGATGATGATGGACGGAAGGTTAGCAAGGATGAGATCAAACGGTGATGAAGAGACTGATCAGTTTATTTTAAAGGACGACGAAGGGACCTGGGGAACCATATACATCACAAGGTACAGTTCAGCTGATAATTCTCTCGTTGCAAGGTTGTTTAAAATGTCTTTACTATCTAACAGTGTTAGGGCTGTAATGATCGCTATGGCAATTTCTGCATCGATTGCACTGATAATCAGCAGACTCATGAGTAAAGATCTAAAAGAAACTGCAATTTTGGCTTCAGATATTCAAGCCGGGAAGCAAGTAAAGGTTGAAAGGTCGATAGTTTCAGAGATAACAAGTATAAGAAGCAGCCTTCATGACCTCAGCACAAAACTAAGGTTAAAGCAGAAAGGAAGAAAGGAGCTTACTGATAAGCTAATACATGAGACCAGGACTCCTTTGACTATCATTAAAACCCACCTTGAAGGGATCGAAGATGGCGTTATCGCAGCTGACCAGGGTGAAATAGAGCTTTTAAAGAATCAGGTGGAGATAATAACCTCTCTTATAACAGGTTTAAGCGGGATGATAGAAGCTGATGTGGTACAGGATGAAATCATAATTGAGGAATTTGAGCTGAATAAGCTCCTAAGACAGATAATTAGTGGCTTAAATACACAATTTTCTAATAAAGGATTGAAGCTTACACTTAGCTCTGATGACAAGGTGGTTATGAGAACAGATAAGTTTAAGCTGAGTCAGGTGTTTTATAACTTGTTGAATAATTCTTGGAAATATACTGATGCTGGCGGCCAGGTATCGATTTCGTACAAAAGATCCAGTGAGATGGTAAACATAAACATTTCAGATAACGGATCAGGTATAGATAAGGACGAGTTGAAGCATATCTTTGACGCATATTATAGAGGAAAGACTCAAGCAGGATCAGGTGATGGGATAGGCTTATACATTGTTAAGGGGAATATGACCTTGCTTGGAGGAGAAGTAACTGTAAGCTCGACTACGGGTGTAGGGACAGAGTTTTTTCTTAGTTTGCCGATCATCTACAACAATGAGAAAGTAGGGTAGAAATAGAGATGTATTATAAAATAAAATCTAAAATATTAAAATTTTTGACGTGGCTTTCTAAAGGGAGTAGGGAATCATTTGGAACTGGCAGATTGGATTGCTGTGAACTTAATAGAGCTACCCAAAAATAAATATGAGTATCGAATAGTAAATGTATTGAATATGGCTGCTGCAACTGATAAAATCAGATTGCTGTAGTATTTTTGAGGCTCCCATGATTGGGAGTCTCATTGATTTAAGGAGATGCTGGACGTGAAGAGAATAACTAAATACATAGGAATGAGAACTCTAAAGACTGCCATAGGCGCGGCGTTGGCAATTTTCGTTGCCCAGTTGCTCGGGTTGGATTACGGTGTAAATACAGCTATAGTAGTGATCCTGAGCCTGCAGAACACTAAAAGGAAGTCTCTTAATCTTGCAGGTGTCAGAATAGCTTCATCAGTAATAGCATTAGCCATAGCCTGGGCTGTTTTTTCAGTTGTCGGCTTTAATCCTGCTGCCTTTGGTGTTTACCTCCTGATATTTATTCCTGTAGTAGTAAGATTTAGGCTTAATGAGGGTTTGGTTCCAAGCTCTGTACTCGTAAGCCACCTTCTTGCTTCCAATTCAGTCGCAATGGCGAGTCTGCTTAATGAATTTGCTCAAATGGTCATCGGGGCTTCAATAGCTCTAATACTTAATCTATATATACCAGGGATTGAAAGCCACATACTCTCTGATCTCGTGAGGATCAAACAATTAAAATTCAGTATACTTGGCAATATGGGAAATATACTTGGAAGAAGCGGTAAAATTGGTGAAACTCGTTCTTTGCTTTCAGAGCTTGGGGAAAGGATAAAGCTGGCAAATCAAAGGGTAACTAGTGAGCATGGAGATAATTTTAATCGAAGCATGGACTATTATCTCAGGTATCTTAAGATGGAAACAGATCACTTGGACACATTAGAGTATATGGAGCGACAAGTAACAATTCTGTCAGAATGTGATGAAGAATGTGAAATAGCATCCAACTTCACAGCCAAAATCCTGGAGCAGCTCAAGAAGCAGAGCATCGAAAAGGAGGCAGCCGATAAACTGAAGGACTATTTGGATGCTTTCTCTCATAGGGGACATGCGCAAACCAGGGAAGAATTTAGGAACAAGGCCGCTTTGTTTGAGTATCTAACTGACCTTAATAGATTGCTTGAGATTAAGTCAGACTTTTTGAAGAGCCTTAATTATCAGGACAGAAAGCTGTTCAGAGAAATGCACGAGAAAATATTTACTCTAAAAAATGATCTGGAATAATAATTGACAAAACAGCCTCAAAGTATTTGTAAATAATCTCTGATTATAGTATCATTATGTTAAACCTGTTTCATTATTCTGAGAATGGGGCTGAGCATATTGATAATTCCTAATGTAGCTATGATTTTAGAAATGTTTCTGGTAAGTGTTTATGCAACTCTTTCATGCTCAAGCAAGAAAAAGTCAGCCTTGATTACATGGTCATTCTTGACGTTGTTTTCAGTAGCATTATTCGCATTGATCAGTTTTTTGATCCCTGAAATAGCTCAGCTGGCCTTTGAGGACAGCTACAGATTGTTGTCATTTGCAGGTGCAATTTACCTTATTCCGCTGGTAATGCTTACCAGACAGCCTTTGAAACATACTGTTGTTATTTTTAATACGTTCTGGATATATTCTCTGATAATATTTGCAGTATCCTACAGGGTTGCGTGCGTTGCATGTATCACCAGCAGATCTATTGATTCACTGGCAATCCAGACTGCAGCTTACATAATAACACTTCCGGTCTTATTGAAGTTTATGAAGAAAAAAATGACTTTTACAATCCAAAATATAAAAGAAGAGACTTTAAATTCACTCCTATCCTTAACTGTTTCAGTTATCCTTGTCATCTATACCATGAAGTACGCAATGGAGAATAATGCATCTGAGCTAGTTGAAATCAGTATATTTATGCTTTTGGGAGCATGTTTTGCGATAACCTTCCAGCTTGCATACTCCTTTGTGGAAGCTAGTAAATCGGTTGAGATGCTGGGAATAAAGTCAAAGACAGACCCACTTACCAGGCTAAAAAATAGGGAAGCAATGATAGAAGACGCATCCGGAAGGATCCTTAATGGTCATCATTTTTGCTTGATTTTCATAGACCTTGATAACTTTAAAACTATCAATGACAATCACGGCCATAGTATTGGGGACGACTATTTGATAGCTTTTTCTAACTCTGCCAGAAGGCTTTTGGACACAAAGGATAGATTTTACAGGATATCAGGGGACGAATTTGTCGTTCTGAAGGATGGCAGCTCTTGCAAAAAAGCTTGCATGGAGTTTGAAAGTCTCCGTTTTCTGAACGATCCATCAGGTATAAAATTTCTTGGCTTGAGCACAGGTTATGCAAATTATCCTGAAGATGCTAAAAATATAAGTGAGCTTCTGGGCATTGCCGACTCTAGGATGTACCAGAATAAGAAGAAGAAGCATAAGGAAGTCGCTGAGTAACTATATCACCCATCAGTGATGATAAGGGATGTTTATTTGATTATCTGCAGGGTATCACATAAATGTGTTTAAGGTGATGTAGTTAACTTGAAAGGAGAATCCCTATGGCTGTAGTAAAGGTGATAGAAATACTTGCAGAATCAACAAAAAGCTGGGAAGATGCTACACAAATAGCTGTAACTGAAGCATCAAGGACAGTAAAGAATATTCAGAGTGTTTACGTAAAGGATTTTCAGGCAGTTGTAAGCGATGGATTGATCACCAGGTATAGAGTAGATGCTAAGATATCCTTCATAGTAGAATAAAGGGAAAAGCCGCCGGGGAAACCCGGTGGCTTTATATAAAATGGAGATGATGGTATGTCAAGAAAAGCAGTTTATTATATGGCAGTCAAGGAGGGGGTAGACCATGTGGCTGCTCCAGTTTATTCCTATATTGATTCTATATTGAGTTTAACCGAGAGAAATATTAAAGTTGACGGATATCCTGTTTTAGAATACATAGATGATAATGGGAATCTTTTTTGGTTCGTAAGAACTGAGAAGGTAGTTTGCCATGATTATAATAGATACCTACCGGTTATGCTGGAATACTTTTCAGATTTCGACGTTGCAGGTCTTATAACATGGCATGAGGGAGAAAATGCCCCGGATAAGGTATTTTCGGTGCACACCACAGGAGATGTTGACACAGGCAACTTCGGTCCAGCATCCCCAGAATATATGCATAACCTATTGGTCTGGCTGGAAAAAAAGAGGGTGGGAGAGGGCCTTGATGATTTTTCTGTTACTACTGAGGCAACGCATTGGTCTGGCGTAATGTACGGAGACGCATCACCTGAGCTTATTTCACTTTATGAAGTGCCCATAATGGATATCGAGATCGGGAGCACTGAGGAAAGCTGGAGAGAAGCAAAGGCTGCTAAGGTACTTGCTGCTTCTCTTTTTAAGATATTTGATGGCGATGGACTATCCTTAAAAAATATTCTTTGTACTGGAGGGACACATTTCGACAAAGCATTCTCTGGTGAGATATTTAGGACTTGGGAAGATAAAGCCTATGGGATATCACATATTATACCAAACCAGTGGCTTGTAACTGGCGGATACGATGGAGATCGAGGATTGGAAAAACTTAAAGCCTGCGTTGAGTCAATAAATGGAGGTATCCATGGCATTGCAATGCATGATGGTCTCAAAGGAGCTTTTAAAGAAAAAATGAGAGAGCTAGGAAAAGTATATGAGGTTCCAGTTTTCAAACATCAACAGCTAAGGAAACCAGAAATAGTTGAATGGTCAAAATAAATAGATATACGTGAATATGAATGGGTATAAATACCTCGAGGACCATTAAGGAAAAAGGAGGTATACCATGAGCCTGCATGAAGAGATTTTGAGAGATTTTAGGTTACTGAAAAGACAGCTTGACATAGAGTCTATGAGAAAAATCAGGATAGATTTGTATGAGAATATAATCATAAGGATGCAGCATCTTTCTGGCGAGGTTCATGAATGCTCGGATTACCTCGATAATCTGAAGATAGTACTTGATGATCTTAAGCACTCGCAGGGGAAAGTAAAAAGGAGCCAAGTGAGGCTGTTGAAGGACATCAGAAAAGATTTATCGAGACACTTAAAGGAACATCATGATCTACTGCCCAGAGGCCAATATTTAACTAGGTCGACCTTAATTGGAATCGCTGCAGGATTAATATTTGGTTTTGTAGTAATGGATTATGCTCTCGTTGGAAGCTTCTTCGGAGCAATTATTGGAATTGCGATAGGAAGCAAGCTTGATTCTGATGCAAGGCAAAAAGGAATAGAAGTCTAGCTTAATTTGAAATTAGAATTTAAGTATACTGAAAATCCCTGGATGGCTTATCCAGGGATTTCACTTACTGTTAGCAATTTTATTGGATTGGCCATTAAGGCTGGAACATCTGGTATCCTTCAGGTATGGTAAAGAGTGTTTCATCTACCTGGTCTGTCAACTCCTCTACGTCTAAAACATTGCTGTTTCCATCAAAGGTCATCACGATTCCATCAAGCATGTTGCCTTCAAAATAGTACCTTATGCTTCCGCCTTCTACTGAGTACTCTTCATAAGGCCTTATATTCCCCATAAATTCATCCTCACCTTTGCCGATATAAGTCATTCCATCTAATTCCACACCGGCAGGTCCTTCTGGAGCAGCTTCCGTGGCTTGGTCGGTATCTGCCGGGAATACCATGATCATTTTTTGTTCATGCATTATGAGGTAGAGCATTTTATCCTTCATAACTGAAGCAGTTGAAATATCATCTGATTCAAATACCATTGCATAGTCTTCACCATCAACAGCCATAGTCATTCTGCCTTCTACCATTTGTCCTTCAATATTTGAGATAGTCCTGTACTTCATTGTGTAGCTGTTGCTTTTCATGATCTCGGCATAAGTTTCGGAAAGCCTCTCCTCAAGCTCCTGTGGAGCTGAAGGTTCTGAGGGTGCTTCAACAGGAGGAGATTCTGATGCAGGTGCTTCCTGAGGAGTTTCAGGAGCAGATGGGCTAGTTGAGCTGCAGCCCGTTGAAATTAAACCAATTAGCATTATGAATACAATTATAAGATAGAACTTTTTCATAATATCCTTCCTTTCGTGGTAATTAAACCTACCTTAACTTTATACCCAAAAAAATTGGGTTTGGAATCGTTGGCCAAAAAGACCAAAAATCAAATTGAGGATGTTAACATGGTGCTCTAATGGTATAATCAAAAGGTATAGTGCAAATGTTTAGGGGGGATACTATGAGCACAGCAGAGAAAATATTGCAGAAAATTAGCGAACTAAGAGCATTGATCGGTCCTCAGTCTTCTAAGAGGCTGGATCTGGATACTTTTGAACGGATAGTGATCAGACTGGATAGTTTTAAAGAAAACTGTAATACTTGTACGGAGTTTCTAGAGCACACGGACAAATATTTTGAAAGTCTTAAAAGTAAAAATGGAGTAGTGAGCAAGGAGGATTTTAAACGGCATCGGGATATAAGAACAGAGTTGGTTGTCCACCTTATCAAACAACATAGATTAGTCCAGAAAGGACAACATATGGCTGGATTCATTTCAATTGGTATGGCTATCGGAGCAGTTCTGGGGCTGACAGTACTCAATAACCAGGCGATTGGATTGCCTGCCGGAATTGTTATTGGTATTGCTATGGGGTATGCAGCAGACAATAATGCAAGGCGCAAGGGAAGAGTAATATAGCTAAGCGGAGGCGAAGTATGAATTCATCAGGGAATAGTGTTGAGATCATGTGGGATATGTACCTTGAAAGAATTGGTGAGAATCCGAGCGACACTCGATTAAGATATACTTCATGGCACTTCTGTGATAACAAGAAGGATGCAGATGAATTGGTTGAGCTTTCTATGATCGGTACTAAGAGAGCAACTGCTTCATTATTTTTGCTATATGAACTTGAGGGGGAGAAAGTACCTCAAGCAGGAGATATCAGCATACTGACTGACTGGGATGGAAATGCCAAGTGTATAATAAGAAATGAAAGTGTTTCCATTTTACCATTTAGGGATATAACTGAAGAGCATGCAGCCAGAGAAGGAGAGGGAGATAAAACTCTCCATTATTGGAGAAGAGCTCACAGAGGAATATTCGAGATGGATGCAGAATCCGCAGGTATGGTATTCAATGAGGATATGCTTGTTGTTTTTGAAGAATTTGAAGTAGTATTTCAATAGGAGACGGTTTGAATGGTAGAGATTGGAGTAACGTACAGGCATTTTAAAGGTAATGATTATCTGGTATTGAATATTGCCAAGCATTCTGAAACTCTTGAGGATTATGTTGTCTATCAGGCTCTTTATAGCGACAGGGGTATTTGGGTCAGACCAATGAGTATGTTTGAAGAAATGGTTGAAGTTGACGGGAAAACTATGAAGAGATTTACTAGAGTCTAAAAAAGAAAATTATTACAAAGTGGTTAAAATATAAGGAAAACCCGATATGAATACTATAAATGGAGTATAATAGGCTTATGTATCCTGTTATTCTCCATTTTTTCTTAGGTTCACAAAGATGTAGCTTGGGTATAACATTATACTAGATAAAGGAAGAGTGGAAGGTGTAAAAATGAAAAAAACAATAGCTTTTATTATCATAATTTCAATTGTTATGACAGCAGGAGCCGCTTCGGCTGCTCCCAGCACGTGGTTTACTACAGAAGTAGATTTAGCAAGACAGCTTGGATTGGTGCCCGGAAGTCTGTTAACTAACTACCAAGCCGATATAACCAGAGAGGAATTTTCAGAAATGGTTATCAATCTCTATGAAGAGCTGTCAGGTAAGATTGCCGTTTCCTCTTCGGTGAATCCATTTACTGACACTTCAAACCTGGAGGTGCTTAAGGCGAACAATCTGGGTATTGTGCTAGGGAAAGGCGGGGGCATTTTTTCACCGAAGGAGAGAATAACCAGGGAGCAGATAGCAACAATGTATTATCGCACTCTCTATGCTGTAGATCCGACACTGGTCTCAGGATCCTTCACCTTGGGATTTGCTGACAAGTCATTGGTAAGTAGTTGGGCTTCCAAGGAAGTCGCTTTTATGACTGCCAAAGGAGTAATAAAGGGAGTAGGAGGCAACAAATTTGAGCCAACTGGGTTAACAACACGGGAAATGGCGATAGCTCTTACTGTAAGGACTTACCAACAGTTTGCGGGGGATGTCTTGATTACAACAGGAGATAAGCTTACATCAGAACAGATAGGGGCTCTATCGGATAGTGTAGTACAAATATTTATTGAACAGTATGACGGGACCTACAATACCGGCAGTGCATTCTTCTATGATAAGGGCAGGCTTGCAACAAATTTTCACGTGATTGAAAATGCAAAATCCATTACAATGGAGTATGAAGATGGTACTAAATATACAGGCGGATTTGCTATAACCGGCTATGACAGGGAAATAGACATGGCGACTCTTATGGTATCTGATCTTACAACACCACCTCTGAAGCTTGGAGACTCATCATCTGTAGTAAAAGGACAAAGAGTCTATGCTATTGGAAGTCCGGTCGGACTTACAAATTCTTTGTCAGACGGTCTGGTGAGTGCAGTAAGGAGCGATTTGATACAGGTAACTACAGCTATAAACCCGGGGAACAGTGGAGGAGCTTTGCTGGATGAATATGGAAGGGTAATAGGTATAACCTTTGCAAGGATTTCTGACGGCGATAATCTAGGATTTGCTATACCAATAAACTTGCTAAAGTCTATGAGTAAAGATAGAGCACTCTCAATAAAGCAGTTCAATGATGAGATTAACTTATCATATGAGGATGACCCCATGGAAATGAGCAACTATGAGATAATTGACCACCTTTTTGATAATATGCAGAGCATAGACGCGAATGGAGTAGTAATAAATTTTGATGGATATGATGTCGTTAAGAAAACAGATACGCTGACAAAAATCTATGCGTATATAGATGACACAAACCTCGATAAGTTTCTTGCTTCAGAGAAAACTGGTATCGTAAATATTGCAAAAATCCTTAAGGTACATGCAGTATTTTACGAGGAAATAATTGGAACAAATGTTAGTATAGAAGTAGTGTACTATGGAGTTTATGATGATTATCCAAAATTCTTCGAAGAAAACTATTTAAGCGAGGATACAATCTCATATTATGGAATATGGGAAGTTCTGTATCCATTGATTGAGGTATCTAATAACTCAAATCAGTTCAGTTCTTGGTACGGTCCACATACAATATAACTATGATTTAAAAGATTGCGCTAAAACAAGACGCAATCTTTTTTTGGTCAGTATAATTCGATTGTAACCCATATGTAAATAAAAGACGTTGAAATTCGGGTATAATCATAGTGATAACAATTGGTTATCAAACCTGGAGGTGAGAGTATGGGTACTTTTTCAAAATCAATTATTAAAGTCGCTAAAGGAGCGATGGATGCATTCGGTACATTCCCTGCAGCCATTGCAAGTGCTCTAGCATTTTCAATAGTCACTGCTATAAGAATACACTTGGATTGGCCGCAGCAGGAAGAATATAATTTCATTTTCAATTGCCTGCATTGGGCATTTGGTTTCGGTGCGGCGTTTGGGATAGCCGCTGTCACTTATGTGAGAACAAGAAAAAACAACAAGAAGGATTTTATTCTAGCAAACCTGGTTACTGCAGCCGTAATCATATTCATTTTTCTTCTGCTCTATTTCTTTGGGGGCAGAGAGCCTTTACCAGATGACTATTTTAGGTATATGAGGCTCACTGATATTTCAATCGCGAGGATGACTGCACTTTCATTTGTGGCTGTGGTAGCATTCGTAATATTTGCCGGATTGCCAAGAAAAAATCCAAACATGACCAGATCGATTTTCATGACACAAAAGGCATTTATAACTGCAGCCATTTATGGCGGAGTTATGATGGGTGGAACATCTGCTGTTGCAGGTGCTATCCAAGCCCTTCTCTACAATGATATGAGCTATAAGGTATATCAATATCTTGGTACGATAGTTGGATTTTTGACCTTTACAATTTTCGCTGGCTATTTCCCTGATTTCTCCAATGCTGAAGAGGATGAGCAGAGAAAATCAGCACAAACTCAGTCGAGATTTATGGAGGTGCTCTTTTCGTATATTATGGTTCCAATCGCCTTGGCATTGACGGTTGTTCTACTTTTGTGGACTGTAAGGACAGTAATGGAAGGCATAGGCTCAAGCTTTGTGAGGCTCTCGAGCATAGCAACTGGCTATGCCGTGGGAGGAATTTGGCTTCATATAATGGTTGCTGAGCACGATAACGGTCTAGCAAAATTTTATAGACGTATATACCCCATAGCCGCTCTTTTGATACTTGCCTTTGAGGCTTGGGCATTAGTTGTGCAGCTTGGAAGGTTTGGAATGAAGACAACTGAATATTTCTTCTTGATAACCTGGGTAGTTGCTGTGGTTTCAGTATTATTGATAATTTTACAGAAAGAGAGAGCCTATATTAAAATATCAATGATGGCAGCAATGGCAGCAATGATAGCAGTATTGCCATTTGCTGGATACCATACACTACCTGCGAGACTCCAATTACAACGGCTTGAAAAGCTTTTATTAAGTGCAAATATGCTCCAGGCAGGAGCTATAGTTCCAGGAAGCGAATCCCTCGATAAAGCATTGCGTGAACAAATAACTGACTCCGTATCATTCCTTGCTTATCAGCATGATGCTGACCTGCCTGAGTGGTTTGACAGAGATTTAGCCAACTACAGGGATTTTAAAGACACCTTCGGCTTTGAACAGGCATGGCCTCAATATGATGATTATATTCCCCCATCAGAGTATGCCAGTACATTCCTTACCCTCGAACCTGTTGCTATAGACGTAAGCAGATACGACTGGGCATTCAATTTACTGGATTTCTCAAAAAAAGGTGAAGGCGCAGCTGAATTGTCAGGGCGTAATGGAGCATATGTGGTTGAATGGATCTTAGAGGAAAACAACAGTACCATTCCGAGGTTGAGAATTAGTCTTGATGATGAAGTCATACTAGATGAAGCTATGCAAAGTTATGTGGACAGAATATCTGAGAAATATCCGCCAGCTTCTTATCAGCCTAGAACTGTAGGCCTGGAGGACATGAGTGAAAGATATGAGAATGACAAGATAGAAGTTCTAGTCGTTCTTAATACTGCAGAGATAAGCCTTGATGCGAAAAATGACAGGATAACCTACTGGCTGTCATTGAATTCGATTTATCTCAAAGAAAAATAGTACAAGCTCCTCATTAAAGAGGAGCTTGTTATCTGCTACCTGAATGTGACTGCTCCGTGTGGGCAGACCTGTATACATTTACCACATCCGATGCATATTTCTTCATTGACGATTATCTTACCCATAAAAAAACCTGCTCTTTCGATCGCTCCTGTAGGACAAACCCTCTTGGAAGGGCAGAATGGCGACCTGTCACATTTTGACTCCATAATAAATGCTTTTTTCCCTTTTTTTGCCTTTTTTTCAGTTTTCAATTATGTACCTCCCTAGGTTATTAAATCAATTATATACCCAATAGGGGTATATGTAAATATTAATAGTATGTAATTTCTATGATAATTATTGTACAATCAAGATAAAGTATAAAAGTATATAAAAAGGGGAGGATATAATGTACGATTTTGACTATTTAGTTGAGAGGCGGAATACAGATTCCTACAAATGGGACTGCAATGAGGAGGTTTTTGGAAGAAGCGATCTATTGCCTTTGTGGGTAGCAGATATGGATTTTAAATGCCCTCAGCCACTTCTGGAAGCTCTTTCAAAGAGGATAGAGCATGGAATTCTGGGATATACCTCCCGAACAGAGAGTTACTTCGAATCAATCATAAACTGGATGGAAAGAAGACATGGATGGCGAATGGAAAGAGAGTGGTTATTATATTGCCCACCAGGAATAATGCCTGCTGTAACTATGCTTATCAATATTCTGAGCCAGCCAGGAGATGGTATAATCATACAGACTCCAAATTATTCATCTTTGATAGATTCAATAATTGATAATAATAGAAGGATGATCGAGAATCCTCTTATTTTCAAAAATGGTAGATATGAGGTTGACTTTAAAGACCTAAATGCTAAGATCGATCGATCTACGAAGGTGCTATTACTTTGTAATCCAAATAATCCAACTGGCATGGTATGGAAAAAAGATGATTTGGTTAGACTTGGGGATATATGCAGGGATAGGGGCATATTTATAATATCAGATGAAGTGCACTGTGACTTTACTTATGGAGATTCATATCACATACCACTTGGGTCTGTTTCGAAAGACATAGCTGAGATAAGCGCGACTTGTTTTTCGCCTAATAAAACATTTAATACAGGCGGACTATTGACAGCCAGCATAGTAATTCCCAACCCAAATATCAGGGAGCAATACCTGTCACTACTTAAGACATATCAAATGAGACTGGATAATGTTTTTGGCAGAATTGCAGTTGAAGAGGTCTATAGCAATCCTGAGTGCGAAAAATGGTTGGATGATCTGCTTGTCTATATAGAAGCGAACCTTGATTACGGGGTGGAAAGGATCAATTCAATCAAAGGTTTGATGACTACTAAACCAGAGGGTACATATCTTTTGTGGGTTGATTTTTCTGGACTTGGTTTGGATGATACAAGACTTAGGGAACTTCTTATAAATAAAGCGAAGGTGGGCTTTAGCGATGGTCTTGAATTTGGGAAGGAATTTGGGCAGTTTATGAGGATCAATACAGCATGTACTAGAGCTACCTTGGCAGAGGCACTGGACAGAGTTGAAAGTGCAATAGACAGCACTATAATCGATCGATAATAGGAGCAATACAAAAAAGGCCAGGTAAACTGGCCTTATGATATCCCACTTATGTTACCTTGCCCGAGCGTCCTGTAGAGTCACTACAGTTACAGAGACAATAACTACTGCTGCACCAAATAATTGGAGAAGTGACAGTGTATCCCCAAATATGAAGTAGCTGAAGATAAAAGTGAAGACCGGTATTAGATTCATAAAAATCGCTGTTGTTGCAACGCTGAGATTACTCAGAGCATAAATATACATATAGTTAGCTATTGCTGAGCATCCAATTGCTAGAAATAGAAAATGGAAGAGTATATTTCCGTTAAGCTGACTCCAGTTGACAGTCTCAAGCCATAAAAATGGTATAAAAGCTATCGTTCCAAACAGTGACTGGTAAAATGTTACTGCAATACCGGAATAACTGCTGAAAAGAGGCTTCGTTATTATCATAAATATTGTAAAGGATATTATAGCTCCAGCCATATATAGGTAACCGGATATTGTGCCGCCTTCAAGCTTGCCTCCTATGATTATGTAAATTCCAAGGACAGATGCTAAGATCGCTACTAAAGAGATCGGCGAAAGTTTCTTCTTAAGGAACATCCATTCGCCAACTGCAGCGGCCACAGGAATTGTGGCGAGTATTATAGAGGCATCATTTGAGCTGATCCTGAGAACTCCATTATTCTCAAAGAAAAAGTAGATCGTTATACCGAGTATGCCTGAAAATGCCATAAGTAAGAAATGCTCTTTCTTTAATGATTCTCCAGGACTTATTTTTCTCAGCATAGGGAATAGAATGAAGCATGCTATAAGGAATCTGTAAAAGGCCATGCTTAGAGGAGGGAACACCTCCATAGATATTTTTATACTCACAAATGATAAGCCGAACATTACCGTTGATCCAATCAGAAACACAACTGCTGTTAATCTTTTCTTGTCCATCGATTATTCCTCCGGTGGGTGATAATGAGATTATAACATATTTGACAATTAGTAGGCATAGTATCTTATGGCGCAATACTTCATTCTTATCTAAAAATAATATATAATCAAAGAAAAAAATATAGGCGGGTGCAGCTATGGTAATCAGTATAAAATACCTTGGGATTATGAATTATGATCTGCCCTCTGAAATCACACTGGAAAAAGGCAGCAATATCAAGCGTGCTGTTGAAATTGTTTCATTAGAGGGCTCTGATATTGAAACATACACATTTTTGCTCAACGACGAGCCCGCTGGTTTCGATGTAGAATTAAAAGACGGAGATACACTTCTAATACTTCAGGTATTGGGTGGAGGTTAGAAGTTAGTTAAATAAAAATTCAGCCGGTGAGTATTCAATACTCACCGGTTGAATTTTTATCTAAACATTGAAAATATTAATAAATGCAAGGGATAGGCTGCGTAGAACGATATTTGTATAGCTTTATTTTTGACCCCAGGCTTACCGTTATACATCATCAAAGGTATCATTGCAAGTAAGGAGTACTGTTGTAATCCAGAGGATCCTATCATATTTGTCAGAAACATTATTGCAGCAACTATCGCCAGTCTCTTCAGTACAGGAATCCCATTGGTGTAGTAAAAAGCAAGGATATAAATTATTCCAATGTAGGCATAATCGGTTGATAGTATAGTAGCTGTAAAAGCAGCACCTAGTCCAATGAGGAGTTTTGTTGGATAGTTTCCATCCCTATATTTGTCAAGTAATATCATAGCTATAAGCCCAATAAATAATGTGAAAAATATATTTTGATGACCCCAATAAATACCTCCAAAAAACGCATAGTCAAAGGGCAGCTCCGATATAAGAGCAAATACTAAAAGTCTGATCGAATATTTTTTTACATTTTTTGTATGGAAAAATCCCTCAACAAGAAGAAAGCAATAAATTGGGAAAGCCAACCTTCCAATAAGCCTGAATGTCAAGTCGCTAGGCTGGAATATTGCTCCATAATGATCGATGATCATAGTTGTAAGCGCCAAAAGCTTAAGTAGCAGTGAATTCATAATACCCATCCTGTTTGTATTTGATAATGTTAGTATAGCAGAATATTGCATCATTTTAAAGTTTATAGAGTATTGATATGAACTTCACAATTGGGTATATTTATTTTGGATAAGGAGGTGAGGAATAAGTGGAGCACATAATAGAGGTACAAGGATTGAAAAAATCTTATGGGGAAATTGAAGCAGTTAAGGGCATAGACTTTTACGTTGAACAGGGAAAATTGTTTGCATTCCTAGGCCCAAATGGAGCAGGAAAATCGACAACAATAGATATACTTTCAACACTACTCAAGAAGGACTTGGGTAATATAAAAATCAAAGGTTATGAACTTGGGAAAGATGATGACTATATCAGAAGAATAATAGGCGCAGTATTCCAAGACAGTATAATGGATAATTTGCTAACGGTAAGGGAGAATCTGACACTTAGGGGCAGCTTCTATCATTTGAACAAAGAGGAGTTGAAGGGTGCTGTTGAGAGAGCAGCACAAATTTGCAGGGTAACAGAATTCTTAGATAGACCTTATGGCAAATTATCAGGCGGACAACGAAGGAGGAGTGACATAGCAAGAGGATTATTAAACACTCCTGAAATACTATTTTTAGATGAGCCTACTACAGGACTAGATCCTCAAACTAGAAAAAACATATGGGATACCATAAGAGAAATACAGAAGGAAAAGGGCATGACGGTCTTTCTTACGACTCACTATATGGAGGAGGCAGCAGATGCTGACTATGTAATTATAATTGACCATGGATTGATTGCCGCTAAGGGAACCCCTTCTCAACTAAAGGACCAGTACACCTTTGACAAGTTGATATTAACAACCAATAATAGAGTAAAAACACAGGAGATCCTTGGACAAAAAGGCATAATATACAGAAATAATGCTGATAATATCTTTGTAAGACTTGAATCAACTTTCGAAGCGATCCCTATCGTAGCGCTTTGCGGTAACTATATTGACAGCTTTGAGGTCCTTAAGGGTACAATGGACGATGCATTCATTTCAATTACTGGCAAGGAGATGAGAGAATGAGTCAGATAATTCTTAGAAACCTAAAGATATTCTTCAGAGACAAAAGCTCTGTTTTCTTCTCGCTTCTAGCTGTATTTATAATTATCGGACTATATGTGCTTTTTCTCGGAGACATGGCATCTGGCCAGCTCGAAGGTAAAGAGGATGCAAGATTTCTAATGGATAGCTGGATAATGGCTGGACTGCTTGCTGTAACTGCAACAACAACTACTATGGGAGCTTTTGGTATAATGGTTGAGGACAGACAAAAAAAGATAAACAAGGATTTTTACTGTTCACCAGTAAAAAGAACCTCCATAGTTGGAGGCTATGTTGTGAGTACTTTCATCATTGGAATGATCATGTCAATTATTGCTCTTATTCTTGGTGAATTATATATAGTATCAGGAGGTGGGAAAATTCTCCCAATAGACTCTTTGCTAAAAGCCTTAGGAGTACTGCTTTTATCTGTGTTGTCAGGGAGCTCGATGGTGGCATTGTTAGTCAGCTTCTTTAAAAGCCAAAATGCATTCTCCGCAGCCAGTACGGTGATTGGAACAATGATTGGGTTTTTAACAGGGATATATATTCCTGTTGGAGTACTTCCTCAATCAGTTCAGACAGCTATCAAGCTATTTCCAATATCACATGCAGCAGTGCTTTTCAGACAGATATATACTGAGGCACCTATCAGTAGTGTTTTTGCTGGTGCACCTCAGGAAGCCTCAGATGCGTTTAAGATCACAATGGGAATAGCATTTAAGTGGGGAGACTCATTTATGAGCAAGAGCGCACATATTGCTGTTTTGATTATAAGTGCAGTGATATTCTATAGTTTGGCAGTATATATATTCACTAAAAAAAAGAACGATTAAGGAGGACAAAATGGCAGAAATCAAATTTGAGATAACCGAGAGGATTGGAGTATTGAATGAATCACCAAAAGGGTGGACCAAGGAGTTGAATCTGGTGTCCTGGAATGATTATCCTTCAAAATATGATATCAGGGAGTGGGATCCCGACCATAAAAAAATGGGCAAGGGAGTTACTTTGAACAAGGAAGAGATGAGGATACTAAAGGAGCTTATAAATAAACTAAATTTGGACTAAATGGGTTGAAAATTTGGGTCTTTGAGAATAGAAAGCATCACCTAGGGGTAATAACATAAATAGGAAACAAGGAGGTGTCGTTATGCTTTATTTCGCTTACGCCAGTAACCTGAGTAAGAAGTACATGGCTGGAAGGTGTCCACACGCTGTCCCTCTGAAGAAGGTAAGGCTTAAGGACCACAAACTGACTTTCAATGAGTTGGCAGATATTATACCATTCAAGGGTGAAGATGTTATTGGAGGTTTATACCTTATTTCTAAACAGGATCTTGAGAAGTTGGATGCACTCGAAGGTCATCCTGACCTATATGAGAGGATTATGGTTGAACTCGAGGATGAGGATGGAAACCTCTATGAGGCATATGTATACTCTATGGTTGACAAAAAGGAACAAGCACCGCCAGACAGCTACTACAGGATCCTCATTGATGGATATAAGGATTGGGATATTGACATGGAGAGGCTGGAAAAGGCAAAACGCTTTGAATAATACTTATCCCCTGGTGCATGCACCGGGGGAAATTCTATGATTAGGACAATATAAAGATTAGGAGAGATGAAATGATAAAGAGTTTGAAGGGTGTAAAACCAATTATCCATGAAAAGGCATTCGTTACTGAAACAGCAGATGTCATTGGAGACGTAGAGATAGGTGAAGGCTCAAGCATATGGTATGGAGCTGTATTACGAGGAGATATCGAGAATATAAAGATAGGAAAATTCTCAAATATTCAGGATAACGCTACGGTCCATACAGAGACTCATATCCCTACAAGAATTGGGGACTACACCGTTATAGGACATAATGCTATAATCCATGGCTGTACCATAGGAAACAACTCATTGATCGGGATGGGATCGACTATCCTGAATAGAGCCGTTATAGGAAACAATTGTATAATAGGTGCTGGAACTGTAGTCACTGAGGGGAAAGTAATTCCTGATAATTCAATGGTTATCGGGATACCTGGAAAGATAGTAAGACAGGTGACAGATGAAGAAGCTGAAGGCATAAGAAGAAACGCAATTAGATACAATGAGCTTTGGAAGAAACATATAGAATAGGCGGGAAAGCTTGTTATTTATGGGTATAAATCCTCAAAGATAACAAGTACAGAACCAAGGAGGGGTGACAATGGGATATAGAGAAAAATATCAATCCTGGCTGGATGATCCATATTTCGACGAAGCAACCAAGACTGAGCTTAGAGCAATAACTGACGAGGATGAAATTGAGGACAGATTTTATCAGGATCTGGAATTCGGTACGGCAGGGCTTAGAGGGAAAATTGGTGCAGGAACCAATAGGATGAACAGTTATACTGTTAGCCTGGCTACTCAGGGTCTTGCTCAAACTATTATAAATCATGGTGAGGAGGCTATGAAAAGGGGAGTTGCCATAGCCTATGATGTGAGGCAATACTCAGATAAATTTGCTGAAATAGCTGCAAGAGTCCTTGCTGGTAATGGAATTAAGGTCTATTTATTTGATGATATAAGACCTACTCCGATGCTGTCATATACAGTAAGAAGACTGGGAACTATGTCAGGTATCGTAGTCACAGCCAGCCATAATCCACAGGAATACAACGGTTACAAGGTGTACTGGGAAGAGGGCAGTCAGATACTGGACGACATAGCAGATGAGATACTTGATGAGATCGGTAGTATAGACCACTTCAGAGACATTAAGCTAATGGATCTCGATGAAGCGAAAGCAAAGGGCTTGATAGAGATAATTGGTGGGGCTATTGATGACGAATACAATGATAAGCTCCTTAAAATGGCTATAAATGAAGATATCAATAAGTCTGTCAGAATAGTGTACACTCCATTGAACGGGACAGGCAATATCCCTGTTAGACGAGTGTTAAAGGATAGAGGGTTCACAGAAATTACCGTAGTACCTGAACAGGAGAACCCTGACTGGACCTTTGCTACGGTTGGATATCCTAATCCAGAGGATACTAAAGCATTTAAGTATGCAAGAAATCTTGGACTGAAGGTTAAGGCGGACGTATTGCTGGCAACAGATCCTGATTGTGACAGAGTTGCGATTGGAGTAATGAATGACAAGAGTGATTACACATACCTGAATGGTAACCAAACTGGTGCTTTGCTTATTTATTATATTCTGTCTCAGAGATTTGAAAAAGGTAAACTTCCCCAAAATCCAGCTATTGTTAAGAGTATCGTAACAGGGGACTTGGGTAAAGCAATAGCCAAGAAGTACGGTGTAACTACCTTTGATACTCTTACTGGCTTCAAGCACATCTGTGCAAAAGCTAATGAGTGGGATATAACTGAGGCCTTCAGTTTTATATTTGGATACGAGGAAAGTATAGGCTATGTCTACCAGGATTTGGTAAGAGATAAGGATGCAGTTGTCTCATCCATGATGATCGCTGAAATGGCAGGCTTCTATAAAATGCAGGGGTTGAGCCTTCTAAACGTCTTGGATAAGCTATACAATGAGTTTGGTTACTACAATGAGAAGCAAATTTCTATAATTCTGGAGGGAGTCGAAGGACAGCAGAGGATCAAGAGAATGATGGATGACATCCGCCATATGCCAGTTGAATCAATCGGCGAAATGATGCTTCAGAAGACTGTAGACTACTTGAGCGACGAGACTGATGCCGGGCGTTCAAATGTTCTGAAATACTACATGGATGATGGCTCCTGGTATGCAATAAGACCTTCAGGAACAGAACCTAAAATAAAGCTCTATATCTATTCTAAGGGTAAATCAGAAAAGGATGCAAAAGAAAAGGTAGAGCTTATAGAAAAAGTGGTAAGACATAGAATGGAATCAGTAGAGTAGATATTCACTATTTCATTTCGACCGATAATGGAAGGATCTCATCATCAAGATTCGAGAAGTATTCCTGAAATGCCACACAAATGACTAAATGTGAACATATGTTATATATTGACAAATCAGCATATGTTATTGACTTCACAATATAGTTATGATAATATTTTATCAAATAGAAGAACTGATAAGGATTTCTAATCACTCGACAGCAGTATCAGCCTTCTATTTTTTTGCAGGTTAATGAGAAAAAATTAACAAAATACATATCAAGGAGGCTTACGATGTCAGAGAACAAACAAATCACCCGAAAAGATTTCATTAAGGGTGTAGGAATGACAGTAGCAGGAGTAGCAGTAACAGGGGGTCTAAGTGGACTTTTGGCAGGATGTGCAGCGCCAGCAGCATCTGTAGATACTGCACAAGCTGTATCATGGCCGCTACCCTATAAGAAGCTAGACCCTTCAGTTGTTGAAGCTAGAGCATTTACAGGCTACAAAGAGAAAGGTGGCTGAGGTGTTGGTGTCGCCGAAGGGTTCTTCGGTACATTAGCTGATGAAGTAGGTTATCCATTCAATCAAATACCACCTGAGGCTTTCACTTCTGCAGCAGGTGGATACGGGCAGGCAAGTCTTTGTGGATGTCTTGGAGTTGCGGCAGTATGTATTGGATCAGTTTGTGATGTAGATACATCTAAAAAAGTATTTGGAGATCTTAGCAAGTGGTATAAAACCGCTGAATTTCCAATGTATCAACCAGAAAATCTAAATCTGCCTACTACTATTGCCGAAAGCACTCTTTGTGAAGAGTCTGTCGGAAACTTTATGGAGGTATCAAAGGTTGAGTATGGCGATCCATTGAGAAAGAGCAGATGTGCAGGAGTAACTGCCGATGTTGCAAAAAAGATGGTGGAAATGCTTAATGAGGTATTAGCGTAATGGGTTTTGGTAGAATAGGAGCACCAGAATTAATACTTATTCTTGCAATAGCTCTTGTAATTTTTGGACCCTCTAAGCTCCCTGAGATAGGAAGATCTTTAGGAAAGGCATTGGGCGAGTTCAAGGGGCATGCTAATAAAGTAGTTGGAGAAGTTGAATCTGATACTCTAACTGACAAATAGTAAAAAATCTCTCCTGGATTTTCAGGAGAGATTTTTTATGCCTTACCTTTATTTAAAAGAACTGATAATAATATACCAATTTCGGTGAGTACTATCATCGGCAGTGCCATTAAAAGTTGTGATATAACATCAGGGGGCGTAATAATTGCAGCAACAATAAATATTGCAAGGATTATGTATTTACGGTTTTTTTTGATAAATTCGATTTTAACGATACCGAATTTAGTAAGCAGTATCATTACAATTGGCAATTCAAAAATTATACCAAAAGCAATTACTGTATTGACTATAAAACCCAGGTAGTTGTTAAAACTTATCATAGGTTGCACAACATCTAGTTGAAATCCCATGAAAAATATTAGCATAGTTGGTATTACAATAAAATAAGAAAACAAAACGCCTAAAGCAAAAAACATTCCCCCCAACCCTATTGCTGAGGCAATTAAGCGCTTTTCCTTATTAGTTAACCCTGGGCTAACAAACATCCAAATCTGAGTGATAAGAAAAGGAGAAGACAGCAAAAATCCTCCTATTATAGCAATTCTCACATTTACCATTAGTAGCTCAGATGGAGATATGAATACAAATTCAATATCCTTACCAACTTCGATCATGTCTCTAATTATTGTCTCTGCAAAGGTAAAAGATAAGCTAGCGGATAAAATAAAAAAAATAGCTGAAATGATTATTCTTTTTCGTAGCTCTTCTAAATGGCCTGTTAATGTTAGCTTCTTTTCTTTTTGTGGATTATTTGTTACCATTCTCAGAATCTTCCTTTTTATCACTATCCCCTGATGCACCAGACTTGAACTCATTTAATGCTTTTCCTAGCGATTTGCCAATTTCAGGCAGCTTTGAAGGTCCAAATATTACTAAAGCAATTGCCAAAATTAAAATAAGTTCAGGGAAACCAATTCTTCCAAAACCCATAATAAAACCTCCAATCATCGATATTTTATTGTCAATCACAGAATAGATTCTATCATTTATAAGTATGAATATCAACGTTATATTGTGAATAAAATATTTATAATATGTCATATTTAATTAACTGATTAACAACAAGTCTAACCTTAAGGTCTCTATGCTATGCATTGATTATTGATAGTTTCCCGCAGGGGTGGTATACTCTTTAGAGTGTCTAAATATATATGAAGGTGAAAGTATGGAAATTACTTACGATAAGAAAAAAATCCGGGGTGACATAACCAGGATCGCAAATCCAGTTTTTGTTGAACTGCTACTTGGTACACTTTTTGGAATGGTTGATATGATGATGCTTGGGAGATCAGGATCAACTGAGATAACAACTGCATCGATTGCAGCAGTTGGAATTACCAATCAGTTGATCTTCGTAGGGTTATCTCTGGTACAGGCCTTGAATGTAGGGGCTACAGCAATGGTGGCTAGGTACATTGGCTCTGGTAGAACAGACAAGATTGAATCTGTTGTGAAACACATTATTATTATGACTCAGATTTTTTTAGTACTGCCGATTATTTACCTTGGCTTGGTGAAAAGCTTGTGGGTAATGGAGATACTTGGAGCGGGAAGCGACACAATTTCTTTAGGTATGGGTTATTTCAGGATCGTCACCCTTGGTTTTATATTCCAGGGCTTCAACTTTTCTATTTTTGCAGCTTTGAGAGGAGCAGGAGATACAAAAGCTCCCATGAGTATAAATATTAAGGTCAATTTGCTGAATGTCTTCGGTAATGCTATCTTGATATTTGGACTTTTAGGATTTCCTGCGCTTGGAGTCACTGGAGCGGGAATTTCTACAGCAGTTTCTCAGGCTGTCGCAAGTGTGCTTTTGATTAAATATCTGGTGAAAAGCAAGGGTTATATAAAACTGAACTTAAAAAATAAATTTAGGATCGATAACGACATAATATATAATCTTGTGAAAATAGGGGTGCCGGCTTCACTGGAGCAGATTGCATTCAGGGCGGGCATACTTATTTTTACTAGAATGGTAGCAACCCTTGGGACAATTGCGTATGCGACTCACCAAATATGCATAAATATAATGAATCTATCATTCACTCCAGGCCAAGCATTTGGAACAGCAGCCTCAACATTGACTGGAAGGAGCCTGGGAGCTCAGGATCCTGATTTGGCTGAGCAGTACATAAAGGAAAGCAGAGGTATAGGCTCATTGATATCTGCTCTCATGGGTCTTATGTTTTTCTTCCTGGGGCCTTACGTTGCGATGCTTTATACTGACAGCCCAGAGGTTATAAGAGAAGCCTCACAAGTGTTGAAGCTTATGGCTTTTATTATGCCATTCCAGGGCTCACAGCTGATAGTGGCAGGAGGATTAAGAGGAGCTGGAGATACCGTCTGGACACTAATAGCAACCTTTGCAGGAATAATTGGAGTGCGTATTGCTCTAGCCTGGTTGTTTGTAGTAGTATTAGGCTATGGTCTTCTTGGAGCTTGGCTTTCAGTACTCATAGACCAATTTGTAAGGTGGGTATTTATTTCACTCAGGTTCGGGACGAGTAAATGGAAGTATATTTCAATCAGGTAATATTCCGCCAGCTCTTTGGCGGAATATTATTTTGACATTTTATCTATTGGATGATAATATATGAGTATAATCGAATATAATCATATATAGAGGTGGTAAAATGGAAGATATATTCAAAGCATTAGGAGATGAAAACAGACTTAGAATACTGAACCTGTTAACAGACTATGAGCTTTGTGTTTGTGAAATTGAAGTTCTACTTGATTTAAATCAATCTAATGTCTCTAGACATCTGGGTAAGTTGAAGTCTTCAGATATAATTTCATCCTATAAGGATGGTCAGTGGATGCATTACAGACTGAGAAGCGAGTTTAAGGATAGTAGTACAGATTTACTTAGATATTTACGAGAACAGGTTTTTAGTAAGGAATCATATGTAAATGAACTAAAAAAATGCAAAATATACATCGATAGTCCTCTTAGTTGTCAGGATATAACCAGCGATAAAGAAAGAGTTTTAAAATTCTTAAAAAGAGAGCTTGAAAAGCAAATACTATCAGAGGTGGCTGAAAATGAAAAATAATAAACTACAGGGGATTAGCTTTTTCGAGAAATACCTTACGATCTGGGTTGCAATTTGCATGGTCGTTGGCGTGGCCATCGGGGTTTATATACCTCAGATACCAAAGTTTTTAAGCCAATTTGAGTACTATAAGGTTTCAGTTCCGGTAGCGATATTAATTTGGCTTATGATTTACCCGATGATGCTTAAGGTGGACTTCAAGAGCGTCAAAAAGGTAGGGGAAAATCCCAAGGGATTAATCATTACATGGGTGACAAACTGGCTGATCAAACCTTTTACTATGTTTGCCATAGCTTATGTATTTTTTAATGTATTTTATAGAGGCATTATAGATAGTGAAACAGCCAGGCAGTACTTGGCAGGAGCAGTTCTTCTTGGAGCTGCACCATGTACCGCGATGGTATTCGTCTGGAGCCACCTTACAAAAGGTAATCCCGCATATACCCTAGTGCAGGTTGCTACTAATGACCTGATAATACTTGTGGCATTTGTGCCTATAGTTGCCCTTCTTTTGGGAGTAAGCAATATATTCGTACCATGGAATACTCTATTTCTTTCAGTGGTTCTATTTGTGGTGATTCCTTTGGCAGCTGGTGTAATATCAAGAAATGTTATATCAAAGAATAAGGGACTTGAGTATTTTGAAAAGGTATATATACCAAAGTTCAGCAATGTAACAATAATAGGACTTCTCCTGACGCTGATTATTATTTTCTCGTTTCAAGGTCAAATTATAATCAATAACCCTTATAATATTCTCTTGATTGCAGTGCCTTTGATAATCCAGACCTTTCTGATATTCTTCATAGCATATTTGTGGGCTAAAGCATGGAAGTTGCCTCATAATGTGGCTGCACCGGCAGGAATGATTGGAGCATCTAATTTCTTTGAGCTCGCAGTTGCTGTAGCAATATCTGTATTTGGACTGACATCGGGTGCTACTGTTACAACGGTGGTCGGGGTATTAGTTGAAGTTCCTGTAATGTTGGTTTTAGTTAAAATTGCAAACAGAACTAGGCATTGGTTTGGTAAAGGAACAACAAGTGTAAAGGAGGCCTAGATCATGAGAATACCAAGAGTAGCATTCATTTGTGTTCATAATTCATGCAGAAGCCAAATGGCTGAGGCATTAGGGAAGCATTTTGCTGGAGGGGTTTTTGAAAGCTATTCAGCAGGAACCGAGACTAAGCCACAAATAAACCAAGATGCAGTGAGGATAATAAAGGAGAAGTACTCCATTGATATGGAAGAGACCCAGCATTCAAAGCTTTTAGATGAGTTGCCTGAGATAGATATTGTCGTAAAGATGGGCTGCAATGTCATATGCCCATTCCTTCCGAGCCAATATGAGGAAGATTGGGGGCTTGATGATCCTTCTGGTAAACCAGATGTTGAATTTTACAAGGTTATAGATATTATTGAGAAAAATATCTTAGATTTATCCAATAGGATAAGTAAAGGGGAAATAGAACTTCAGTTATAAATAAAACCGCCGGATATCATACCGGCGGTTTTCTATATATTTTTCATTATATGCTCTGCAAATTTTCTTGCTTTGTCCTCGATATCCTCTATTTTGAGAATGGAGCCAGGGTCATTTGCGGTTGCCTGCAGAGAGAATGCTGGCGGAAGTTCAAATGTCTTATTCATGTTCAAGCTGCTTATAAGCTGCTTTGCTAGCGCATCTCCCCCGGAATAACCGGATACGATAACTGAGAAAAGCTTTTTATCATAGAACTTTGTTTTGCGGAAAAGTGCAGTAAGTCTGTTTATCGTTGCAACAATATTTGCGGTTAGCATATCGTTGTAGTTTGGGCAAAGCATTATCAAAGTTGAAGAATTGCTTATTGCCGGATATACCTCTTCAACGACGATGCCTCCGTAAAAACACTTTGATTGCCTGCCAAAGTATTTGCATGTTTTGTAGCTGCAGCCTCGGCAGTCAGTTATATTTCCGTTTCCAAGATATACCTCAGTTATATCAACGCTATGGAGGTTTTTCCTTACCAGGTCCCATAACTGTAAAGTATTTGATGTACCCTTATTGGACGAGTGAAGCACAGCGATGCTCTTATTTCTGAAGTACTCCTGAGTTGATATGAGTCTCCTTCCAAGCTCCTCGCATTTTAGCAGACAGATTTCCTCAAGAGTCATCTTGTAGATTTTCTCCATTGGCTGGAAATTATCCAGATTTTCATTGGCTTCAATCGTTGGTCTTCCAGGGAACAAGCAACCAAGCTGGTTTGCCAGGTAGATTATGTCCTGTGAAGCTGTTTTTGTGAAGGAGTTATAATTGCTGTGAACAAGGAGACTCCCTCTTGAGCCTGAGAGCGATGATTTGCCTCTCAACCAGAGCTTTTCGAGAATCAGATTCATCTCAGGATTTACACCAATTGGATTAAGCTCAACTGCAAACAGGATATCGTTTTCAGTCATGTCAGGAAGCTCCTGAGAGCTCCTGATTACTCTGTAAGGATTATCATCTACTGCCCTCTTGATCATTTCTTTAAGCAACCTACCAGGCTCAGAGGGTACTATTACAGTTAGTTGTCTCATATTATGCTCCTTAATCCGTTGTAGGTTTCCTCAAGCCTCTTTTTCAGCAAGGGGTCAAGATTGTACTGGGGCACCTCGAGCCCTGAGTCTGTCAATCTTATCTTTGAGCCCATATAGATATGCCCCATAAGTGAAGAGCCGTAAAAATAATCGCCCTGTATTGCCGCTATTATTGAGAGACTCCCCGAAGAAAGACTCGGTGCAACATATGGCTTATAGCCCAGTGCTCTTATTTCAAGGTTTGCATTTACTGTTCGTTCGGTGAGATATATTGACTTTTCATTATTATAATTGATCATACTGTCAGCAACGACAAGACCGCTGCCATGAGGTCCGAAGACCTGACCCTCCACAAGATATTGACTTAGAGACTCATCTCTTTCAGCATAGAAGGAAGCCCTTGCATTCATTACGCCCAAACCGAAACCGATGATCTTATTCGGAGCTATCCCATTGAAATCCATCGCTCCATTGTCATCCTTGTTACTCTCAATAAATGCTGCCTTACACAAGGGATCGACAGGATCGCTTACTGCTGCAAAGTAGCCCTTAAAATTCATTTTTCTTGCCATTCTTGCATATTTATGGATAATCTCTCTGTTGCCTTCAAATTGAGCCATTCTGACATCTGATACATTGGAGCCCACTGGCGGTATACCCTTTGATGCACAAAATACAAACATGTCACAGTCAAATAGGTTCTCCTCAGGTATGCTTATTACTTTTGGTAAACGGCCTTCATCAAATGGTTTTCTGATTTGGCCCAGCTCATATTCCCACCTTTTTTGCTTTTCAGAGCTTCTGTCGTATAACCCTATTACCGAAATATCCTTACCTAGAAGCCGCAGACCAATTGCGAGAGTACTTCCCACATCTCCCAATGCAAGGATATTTACTCTCCATTTTCTCGGGAGTGGAGTGAGCTCATCTTTCCAGCTGGGATAGTTTGGGTTGATTACCTTAATATCGCCTGTTGCTACTTTCTTTTTGATCCAATCCGGATGATCCAGGCTGTCTCCTTTATATTCAAGGAGCTCCAAGTCTTCAGTACTGCTGTCCAGTTGTCTTGTTGACATCGCTTTGAAGCCCCTCCTTGATAGTAGAGGCATATTACTTTTAAGATAGTATATGATTCCCTCATGGTTACTTACAGTGGCTTCATCAGAAGTCTCAATATCATCAAGCAAATGCTTTGAGAATAAGAAGCTTTCATCAATTTTATAATAATACATTTCAATCACCTCACATGTCCTCTAAGAGTGTGCTCGAGCCTTTTCAGATAGTCAAGATCCATCTCGATAGATGCGGAGGGCTTCATGTGGCGTTTCTCACCAATACTCCTCTCAAGATCAGGATATCTTGGGATATGGATGACCTCACCCAGAGAGGCTATAGTCAAGTTCTTTTCATTTATCTCCTGATATAATTTTTCTATCGCCTTGAAAATATCCATAGTATTCCTCAGTGAAACCTCTGACATCTTGTAAATGCTGTCCTGACTTCTTACCTTAATAAACCTTGGCGAGACATAGGGAAGGATGAAGTTGATACTTGGTATCAGATTGTTATCAAGGTAGTCACTCCTGACCATATCTCCTCCAAGAAATGGATATTGACCGCTTTCGTTGAACCATAGCTTGAGATTAGGAACGAAGTACGCAGAATCGATATTTAGGTTTCTGATTTCAGCAATTTCTTTTCCCTTGCCAGACAGTATACCTACCAGAAGCTTAGAAATCTCAATGTTCTCTTTTCTCAATAAAGGTTCAACAATTTTTATTCTGTAGCCCTTGTGGAGCAGGTCATCCAGAAGGATCACAGGTCTGTTGAAGGATTTTATGGTTTTACATTGCTCTTCCAATGTCAGATAATTTGGGAAGTGGCCAACTGTAAAGCTTTGGATGTCCGGTTCAAAGATCCTTTCAGTATGAAGGGTCTTCGTAACTGTATTCGGTATGATCGAGTTGTTCAGTATGATTCCAAATGGAACACACATCTTCCCCCCAAGCTGTCTTTTCCCTGAATCAAGTATGGGCACCTCATTCTCGTCGCAGACCTTCTGGATAAGCTTTGAGTAGACCATATCCCTGTTAAAGGAAATCAACAACTCCCCTGGATATAGGTCTGCCAACACCTTTTTCAGCTTCTTTCTGGACTCATATATAACCCTCTGTATTCTAGGATCCTCATCATAAGGGGCCTTGAGAGTGTTTTCAAGATCAAGGTTCAAGCTGATAGGATTGTTCATATCCACCATAAGGATAGGGGATCCACGGTGGGTATAGGGAGTTTTTACAAAGCCCTGAAGGATTAGGAATTCCTCAGCCTTCACATTTCCCCCCTTGACCATAGTGTTGCTGTATAATGCATAGTTATAATCTCTGTTTAATGCGATAGACAAAGTCTCATTTAGGATCATGTCCATTAGATTATCGTCATCATCCTTGGCGAACATGCAGGAAATGAAAGCAGTTCGACCCTTTGCATTATTTCTGATGAACTCAGTAGTTTCCTGATCCTTGAATTCATCGAACAGCATGCTGTGGCGGACCCAGTAAAAGGCTGAAAAGCCAAGGGGTGAATTTGTCTCAGTATCCATAAGAAGAATTATCCGGTAGCTTAGTTTTTCCCTGATTCCAACAAGACCTTCAGTGTCGAGGCTGTCTCCAAAATGCTCTGTAAGATAATCAAGCAGCTCACTGCTTAAGTTTCTATGAACGTCGATATCGATGGTCTTAGTTTCAAGGAGTGTCTTGTATAGGGGCTCTCGAAGATACAAACCAAAATTGTAAATATAATCAGCCGCCATCGGATCAATGAGTTTTGAAATATCCCTATTCTTATCGATATTTTCCCTTATTTTTGTCGAACTGATGTCTTCATACTGTGTTGGAAGCGTAAGCTTAACTACATTGCCCTTAATTCTTGAAATCGCAGATTCAAGTCTCTCGGACTCATTTATGTGGTTCTGATCTGTCTTTCTGTCGAATATTACATGAGAAAACTTCAGTATTTCTCTGTCACCTCTATATGCAGAGGCATTTACCAGGACGTCAGAACCAACGGCAAGGTAGACTTCTCTCTTGCCAAAAATTGATTTCAGCTTTTTCATATCCTGATCATTTCCGATATTTATAGGTATTTCTCTTGGGAATAGATATATCCCATCCTCCTTAGCAATACTCATATTGATGATATTTCTCCTGAACTGATGGGCTTCTGTTCGCTTAGACCATGAAAACTCGTCAACTGCAAGGTAAATCTCAAAGCCTTGATTACGGATCTCTTTTGCAATCTCTCGATGGCTTAGGCTGAAGGGATCAAAGGAGCCAGGGAAAAAAACTACATCCTCCTCAGACTCTATATCCATGTCACCCAATTCAAATTCATACTCCGAAATGAACCTGTATATATGGTTTAAGGACGCGGCATTGTTATAAAATACAAATGCATTCTCCCGGGCGTCCTCGATCAAGGTCAACAGTTTTTTGCCTACTCTCCTGAATACGACAAATTTATCCTCAAGAGATAGCTTTTCGGAATTGAAGACTGTAGATGCAATGACCCTTAAGGCTTCTGTCTTTATCTCAAGCTTGTAGGATGATATTGGGACGAGAAGTAAGCCCAGCAGTCTGTATAGCCTCGTAATATTTCTGCTGAAATCCTCAGGGAACAGATCCTTATAAATCGGGTAGTTAACGATAGCTGTACCAATAGTATTCAGCAGCAGAATAACTGTCTGTGGCCTCGAGACCCTTATTTTATCTTCGAGGTCGTCAATGATCTCGTCAAGTTCCTTTGGAGGAAGGAACAGGAACAAGTGCCCCAGATACTCAGGGATAAACTTAGTGAACTGATAGCTGTCCATCTCTAGAGCTCTTAAAAGCTCGATGGCGACATCGTTCCTTTGCTCAAGTGATAGAAGCGGTATTATGTTCAGTAATGTATAACCACTGTAGTTTCTAACCCTTTCAACTGCACTTACCTTTAAAAGATTGCAAAGGTGTATAGCTGTGTGGATACCAGTCGTCTGCGGATTTTTCCTGACCTGATCGTAAAGGATGTCTATATTGATTTTTTTATTTGTCCAGCCTGTAGCGGTCTTTAGATTTTCCAGGAACAATTCAGATATATTTGCCTGATCAGAGTAGTAGTTTGCCCTAAATACAGCGATCGCTCCATCATCCATCCTAAGCTTTATAGAGAGGATGTATCTAAGATAATTCTCCGCTGGGATCATTGATTTTTGCATCATTTTGGATAGGTGATCCCTAAGCGGGGCAAAAAGCTTATCATCATAAAGCTTTGATATAATTTCAAATGTTCTATCCAAAGCGCTAAGGCGTATATTTGTGTTCGCAGAGGATATCTTTTTTAAGATATATTTATACAGATGAGACCTTCTGTCATCATCTAAGCTGCTTAATGGCAGATAATTTATTGTCTGCACAAGATAAAACTGTGCAATTGGTGTGAGACTGTCACATCCCTGATAAAATGAATTCAGCTTGTCGAAGTATATGGGATATTTGTCCTTGTGACAGAATTCAAAAATAGATTTAACTATGAGTTTTAGATTATAAAGCCATTCATTTTGAGAATCGACAAGCTTATAGCTGGGATAAAGAAGATCGGTAAGAAGTTTCTCAAGAAGCATCTCACTGGTTTCATCCGGACGATTCATTACCACTGAATCTGGAAGCTCCTTTCTGTATTCCTCGTCATAATTTGACAAAATCCTGCCTATAAGCTCAGAGGCCTCCTTACGGACGTCCTCTTCTTTATGTAGCATCAGGTCACTAAGGAAGTGCAGGACAAGTATCTTTTGTTTTTGTGTCAGGTATGTTGAATATTCCTTAAGGATCTCTATATATAGCCTTAACCTTCGCCAATTAGCTTGGCTCCTGGCTTCCTCCAGTATTTCCAGGAATCTGTCCTGATTTACAAGATTAGCCATCAGATAAACATTATTTTCAATAGCCTTGTATTTTACTGAACGTACAATATCTTCACCCTTTAATAGACTCCAATATACCTGTCCACGGGGTCTGATGCTGCCACTAAGCGTAGTGTCTACACCAAGCTCCTTGATATACTCTTCGAAGTCCTTAAGCTTGTTGTATACTTTTCTATACCTTTTCTCCTTAGCTTCGTCTACATTGTCAAGCTTGTCAAGTATGACCTGGAAGGATTCCTCCAGAGTGAAGGTATACATCTCAAGTCCTCCATCCACAGATCTGTTCTTTACTCTGAAGTCAGCGTATATAAGAACAAGTGATTCCAACGGCAGAGTTTCAAGCTCAAGATCCCAGGTGGAGTGGTTCGTTGCAATGTGACCTATCCGGTCTAGTCCGAGATTTTTAAACCATTGCTCTGTATAAAAGTAGTGCAGATAAGGTACCCTCGGCTGTTCATGCTGGGTAACTCCATATTTTCCTATATCATGACCAAGACTGGACCCCAGCACGATACCCAGGTCTATTGGGAGTCCAAGGCTTTTCAGCTGGAGTGCAACATGCATGGCCACATCCTTGACACCGAGTACGTGCTCAATTGTGTTATGGCCTGTTGCTGCCATGTCAAGCTGCATCATCTCAAATATGAAGCGATTGTTATATTCTGACTTAAATGTATCAAACTCATAGGTAACATCTGTGAGCGGATAGTCAAAATGTGAAGTACCATTCAACTCCCTCAATCCTGATAGTACAGCTTCATAGAGCTCAATATGATCCGGCTCAATCCGAGAGGTTTTTTTATGGGGATACGATTTTGAAGCTGCATAGTCAAATAAAGTTCTGACCCACTCTTCAGTGTCCATAACTTTATAACCATCAAGGAATTCCTTAAGGGCTGAAATATAATCTATTGCTATCTTGCCTAAACCTATTTCAGGACTTCCAATTGTTTCTAGTGTTCCAATCCCGTTGATGAATTTAATCAGCTTCTCCCTAATATTCATAGAATGCCTCCCAAGGTCCGGAATTTATTTCCCCTAATATTTATCAGGCTCGAATATCCAATACCAGTTTATTTCGTCAAGTCCTGTTATCTCAGCTAAGGTTTCCTCACTTAAAACGCCATCTACCTCACATACCATAGTTGCTGAATCGCCGGTTCTTTCAACTCTCATATTGGCAATATTTACATCGTGGGCAGCCAGAATGTAGCTCACTTTGCTAATGATCCCTTTTTGATCGGCATATTTAAGTACAAATGCAGATAATTGGCCTGAAAGGCCATACTCCTCATACATACAGATCCCTCCTTAAGTCACCTTCATTATATAATTATAAGGAGGCGTTTTCAATGCTGAAATGGCAATGCTGATTGCCATTGAGTCGGTATGAAGGGTATAATAAGCTAATGGGAGGTGTGTAGTGTGATATTATCTGTGGATTTGAATCCCGTTTTGAGGAAAAGAATTAAAGTTCCCTTCAGAAAAGACCATCCAGGAGCTTTGACCCCTGAGAGAATAGATGTATTCCCAGGAGGTGAAGGAATAGAGCTTGCACTGATGCTGAGAATAATGAATGAGGAGGCATTGGTTTGCGGGATCTCCGGAGGTCACACAGGAATGAGCGTCAAAGATTTCCTTTCTGAATCTGGAATTGAACACGATTTAGTTGAGATAAAGGAGTCTACAGGTGAGCAGCTATTCATACACTATAGCGATGGCCAGACTTTGATTTCTGAAATCAAGCCGAGATTATCAAAGGATGAGGCAGCTGCCTATATGAGACATTATAAAGAAAAGCTGAATACATGTGAAATCACATGCATTACAGGGTCTGTACCTAATAATCTGCCTGAAGGGATGCTGGAGGATATGCTCATAATGTCCAAGCAGTTTGGAAGAAGATCCTTAGCAGCTTTGAAGGGCAGAGATGCTGCTCAGGCAGTGAAGGGTTCTCCGTTTCTCATGGCACTTGATCTGGAGAGCCTTGAGAATATAACACACCTTAAACTTGAATATGACTCTGAGATAATAAAGGCTTGCAGATATTTACTTGATAAGGACATTGAATATGTTTTTGTGGATCTCAGAGAGAAGGGAGCTCTGGTACTTTCTGAGGATAAGGGATACAGAATAGAAATCCCCTCAATTGGAAGAGAGCATTGCAATTCCAACTATGGCTATTTGCTTGCAGGGATTTCATTAGGTATGATTAGAAGCTATGACGAGGAGACGATTTTCAAACTTGGTGCAGCAACAAGTCTTATCCACTGCTTCCGAAGATCTGGAGAGGTTGATATGTCAGATATAAAGGGACTTATGAATAAGCTGGAGGTCAGGACGTTCAGAAATATATGAAGACGGGGGAGCACATGGTTAGATTTATTCATACTGGCGATATTCACCTTGGGTTGAGATTTACCAATACATCCTTTGGTCCGGAAAAAGGTAGAAGGAGAAGAGAAGAGTTGTGGAGTGCATTCCAAAGGCTAGTTTTATATGCTGTTGAGGAAAACATTGAGTTATTTCTCATTTCCGGTGATTTATTTGAGGAGGACAATTTTACACAAAGAGATATGGTAAGACTTTCCGATATCCTAAGCTCAGCTGAAGGCGTAAGATTTTTTATTATTGCAGGAAACCATGATATGTTGTCTTCAGACTCTATGCTATCCAACTGGAGATTCAGCAAGAATGTCACAGTTTTCAAGGGAACTGATGTAGAGACAATACAATTAGATGATATCAAAGTTGCAGTGCATGGCGTAAGCTGGATCAAATCTAAGGATACATTTGATATTATCAATAATATCAGGAGAGTCGATGATTATCATAATATTCTCATGCTCCACGGTGATGTTATAAGTACAAGCAAGTACATGGTGCTTGAGAAGAAAAATCTTGAGTCTTTGAAAATGGATTATATTGCACTTGGACATATACATAAGCCTATGTTCATAGCTGATAATATTGCCTATTGCGGTTCACTTGAGGGTTTGGACTTTGGTGAGCCAGGAAGGAGAGGCTTCATCCGCGGTGAGCTGGGGAGTACAAATAGCTTCACTTTTTCTCCATTTAGTACAAGGAATTTTAATATACATCAGGTACTATTAAGCGGTGATATGACCTTTAATGAGATATACGAGTCAGCAAAAGACGTATTTATTGGCGCAGGGAAGGACGACTTTCATCGCATCCTGCTGACAGGATATTCGCCAAAGCATTTTAATGCTGATGCGTTGATTGAACAGCTTGAAAAAGATTGTTACCATATAGAGATCCAGGATAAATCAAGTCCTGATTTAAACCTTGAGGAGCTTCAGGAAATAAACGAAGGAAATATAATCGGTGCATTCATAAGCTCCTTCACCGATGAGGATGTTGCAACCATTGTAGGAAGAAGGGCTCTATACATAGGCCTTGAAGCTCTCTTGGAAGGAGGAGCTCCTGATGCTGATAAAAGAGATTGACATAATAGCCTTCGGGAAGCTCAGGAATAAAAAGATTAGCCTTAAGGATGGATTGAACGTTATCTATGGGAAGAATGAAAGCGGCAAGACTACCATCCATAGCTTCATTGGAGGTATGCTTTATGGATTCTTGAAACCAGGGGTCAAGTCGACCATATATAATCCCGATCATTCAAAATACACTCCATGGTTCGGCGAAGCGTACGGCGGCCGATTGACTCTCATAAAGGATGGAGTGGGGTATATAATTGAACGGAGCTTTGTAAAGGGCAGAGAGGAGACCCGGATAATCGATGAAGCAACTGGTGAGGATGTAACCTCACAAATGAAGCTTGGACCCTCTGGAAGAATAGCTCAACCAGGCTATCAGTTTATTGGAGTTAGCAGCAGCATATTCAATAATACGATTTATGTTGGACAAAGGGCAATCGATACAAATTCAAGGCTTGCTGAAGAGATGAGGGACAGAATGATCAACGCAGCTGAATCAGGGGATGATACCATTTCAGTGGATAAAGCATTAAAGTTCTTGGATAAAAAATCAGCTGAAATTGGGACCAACAGGAATTCAAGGTCATGGTACGGTCAGCTTTCCAGAAAAATCAATGAAATTGATGATCGACTTAATGAGCTGAACGAGATCAAGAACCGATATGATTCAGCATCCATCCAGAGGCAGGGGCTTTCAACTAAGCTGGATATTAAAGCTGATAGATACAATTACTTGAAATTGATGTCGTACCATATTAGAGATAATAAGATAAGGGACATAAAGGAAAAAATCAATTTAATTTCTGGGGAGATAAAGGAGCTGGAGCTTAAATGCTTAGATATAGAGCCATATAGTGTTCTCAGGGATGAGGATCTTGAGGAATGTCATCGCCTGGATTCTGATATTAGGATATCAAAGGACAGAATATCAGGGCTTGACGAACAATGGGGAGCTTTTCAGGATCAGTTAACTAGACTGCTTGATAATAAAGTACGAACAGCGGAGATTGAACAGATCATCGAGGATGGATACAGAGCTGGCAGTCTTGAATCGGCTGCAGAGTATTCTACAAAGGAAGCAATAGAAAAAGAAATCAAGGACCTTGAGGCAAAAAAACGGGTAACAACTATACTCAGCGCAGCAGCAGGAAGTATTTACATCATTGGATGTGGAGTGCTGCTCATGACCCGAAATTTTTCTTCACTGCTATTTATCCAACCAATGATTATTGCTAGCCTGATTTTTTATTATTCCACTCACAAATCAGCGAAAGCTATTGCACGACATAACGAGAAGCTACGACAAGTTGCTGAGCTTAAGAGTGCATCCATAGAACTAAATGGACTAAGAAGGCTCGAATTGGAACAATCGATGCTGGCAATCCAGGAAAGACGAAAACAGCAACTTTCAGAATTATTGATCCTGGAGAGGCAGCTTTCAGACATATTGTCGAGAAATGGCATGGCAGACACCTCGGAGTTTAAGAATGGCATAAGGTACAAGGTGCTATACAGCAAAATGAAGGATGAAATTTCCAACAAATTGTTACAGCTTAAAGCTCTTGAGAGAGAAATAGAAATACTTCCAAAAGAATGGGATGAAATATCCGATCCTTACAATGAAGTTCTTTCTTTGGTCTACGATGAGGAAAGTATGCTGAAGGAGATATCTCAGCTTGATGAGGAGCTTAAAATCCTACATATGGATATCAAGGAGCTTGATGGGAGAATAAACGCTTATGAGGAGAGCTTGGGTGATAAGATTGAGCTGGAGGAAGAAAGAGATCTTTGCAGAGGAAAGCTTGCTGAGCTGGAAATAGAGAAAAAAGCCATTGATCTTGCATCCTCCAGAATAAAAGTCTTGTCTGCTGAATTGCACAGGGATTTTGCCCCCATTCTTAACAAAGAAGTCAGTAAAGCTATAAGAGTATTGACTGCAGGGGCTTATAATAATGCAAAAATTGACCAAATGCTTAGTGCAAGGGTTTTAGATGATTCAACTGGAAGGCTTCTTAACCTGGAAGATCTGAGTGGAGGAACTGCTGATCAACTCTATCTGGCTTTAAGGCTAGGGGTCCTTAAGGGCATGATCCCCCATAATGTCCCATTATTCCTGGATGAATGCTTTCAGCAGTACGACTCTGTAAGACTTGAGACTTCATTATCTCTGATTATTGAGGAAGCCAGAGAGAGACAGATACTTCTCTTCACAAGTCATGAAAGAGAAATGTATTTGCTTGATAAGCTTGGAAAAAGTTATAATCTAATTGAACTTATTTAACTTAGAGGTGCTGAGATGATATTTGCTATTGGAGATCTCCACTTGGATCATTCAGGGCGAAAGCCTATGGATATATTTGGTGATAGGTGGATAGGCCATGAGAAAAAAATTGTAGAGAACTGGAAAGAACAGGTCAGAGAGGGCGATCTTGTGCTTATACCTGGAGATGTATCATGGGGACTTAGGCTTGAGGATGCTGTTCCTGACTTGAGACTTATAGATTCATTGCCTGGGAAGAAACTCATTATCAAGGGGAACCACGACTATTGGTGGGAGAGTATGTCAAAGCTTGAAGGGCTTGGTTTAGAATCCATTCGATTCATGAGGAATTCTGCAGAAAAACACTATAATGTAGGAATCGCAGGTACCCGCGGCTGGATGTCCAGAGACTCGGAAGGATTCAGTGAGGGTGATGAGAAGATTTACAAGAGGGAGTTGGCAAGATTGGAGGCTTCGATTTCGGCGATCGACGAATCTTGCACCACTAAGATTGTAATGCTTCATTATCCACCATTTGACAATAAGCTAAGGCCAAATGAATTTGTTGATATCATGAGAAAATTCGATGTAGATATATGTATTTACGGGCATCTTCATGCAGAAGGACATAAGTATTCAGTCGAAGGAGATCTGGAAGGGTTGATGCTTCACCTTGTATCCAGTGATTATCTTGGGTTTAAACTTAAACCAATTACGGAGGTAGGAAATGAAAATAATTCTAACGGACAATTATAATGAGTTGAGCAAAAAAGCAGCAGATATCATCGAGGAAATGGTTTCTGTTAAAGGTCATGCGGTTTTAGGTCTTGCCACAGGATCGACCCCTGTCGGAACCTACAAAGAGCTGATAAAAAGACATAAAGAGCATAACCTGGATTTCACTCAAGTCATCACCTTCAATCTGGACGAATACATTGGACTTAGTGCATCAAACCATGATAGCTACAATTATTTCATGAATGACAATCTGTTCGACCATATTAATATCGATAAGGATAACACTCATGTTCCAGATGGAATGACAAATGACCCTAAGACATATGGCAGACTTTACGACCGAATGATAGAAAATGCCGGAGGAATCGACCTTCAGATCCTTGGTATAGGCTCGAACGGACATATTGCATTTAACGAACCTGCAGAGGAGCTAAATCTTGGGACGGATCTTGTAAAGCTAAGTAAAAAGACCATCGAGGATAACTCCAGATTTTTCGAGTCAAAAGAAAGGGTACCCACAGAGGCTGTATCTATGGGAATGGGAAGTATTATGAAAGCCAGGAAAATATTACTATTAGCAAGTGGTGAGGGTAAGGCTGAAGCCATCGGCCAAATACTGAATTCAGGTAAAGTGACAACTTGGCTTCCAGCTTCGCTCTTATTACTACATCCTGATGTTACATTGATATGCGACCAGGAAGCTTTCTCCATTGTCGATAGAAGAATAATGGCTGGTGTTATTATATGAACAATGAGTTGGAAGTTAAGATCCTTAACATCGATCCTGAAGCAATGGAGCAAAAAATCATTGACATGGGAGGGAAGCTTATGGCTAGGGAAAGGCAGACAAATACCCTAATAGATTCTGAATCAAGGCCTATAAAGTCCTTCCTAGATGCATATCTAAGAATAAGACATACTCAGGAGCTAATTTCAGGAAATGAGTTTTCAGAGCTTACGCTTAAAAAAAATCTTCGTAATGATTTTCTAAGGGAAAATGTAGAGCTGAACGTAGCCATAGACGATGAAAAGACCATGCTTAACATTTTGAGAGAGCTAGGATTCGATAAAGTGACTGTTGGATTCAAGGATAGAAAGTCTTATTCCCTTAAAGGAGTAAGGCTTGATATAGACGTCTGGGATAAGGAAACCTACCCCAATCCCTATATGGAGATAGAGGTTGGCGACGAGAAGCAGCTTTCAGAAATCCTGGAGGCTCTTCGAATTGAGCCTGAGAATGTCTCAAGGCTGTCGATAGTGGAGCTGCAGAATAGGTTAAAGGAGGAACAGGATGCTAAGTGAAAGGTCAGTCAGCAATACTATAAATGCTGCTATGATGAAAGGTGCTGAATTTGTTGAAATTTTTGCCGAGGATAAGCTTACAGGGAATATCAAGACTATAGCAGGACTTGTCGAGGACAGTCTGTCAGGGAGAGACTACGGTGTAGGGATCAGAATAATAAATGGTCTCAAGAGTATTTATGCTTATTCCAATGATCTCTCAGAGGATAACCTTGTAAAGCTTGCTTCAAAGGCAGCACAGTCCATAAAGGAGGGCTCATCCAGGGAGCTGGTGTTCAACAGGAAGGAAGCCCTCAAATATAACATAGTTGAAAAGTTGCTTTCAAGCACTCCAAGAGCGGAGAAGCTGGAGCTCCTGAAAAGAGCTTATTCTTCGGCTAAAGGCTACAGTAACCTTATAACTCAGGTAACGACAAGCTATATGGAGGAGGAGCAGGACATTTTTATTGCCAATTCTGAAGGTTTGTGGATCAGCGATAAAAGAGTTCGAACTCGTTTTGCAGTTGCATCAGTCGCGTCTCTGAATGGGGAAATGCAGCAGGGCTATAATGCACCAGGAGCATCAATGGGCTTCGAGTTCTATTCAAATAATCCCGTCGAAAAGATAGCTGAAGAGGCCTCGAGGATTGCTGTAGAAATGATACATGGAGAATATTCTCCCAGTGGGATGATGCCGGTAGTCATAGACAACGGATTTGGTGGGGTTCTTTTCCACGAAGCCTGTGGACATGCGCTTGAAGCTTCCTTTGTATCTAAGGGTGTGTCCGCTTTTGGTGGTAAGCTTGGTGAAATGGTGGCATCACCATTGGTAACAGCTATAGATGACGGTACTATAGCAAACGGTTGGGGTACTACCGGGATCGACGACGAAGGAACACCTACCAGACGAAATATCCTTATTGAAAATGGAGTTCTTAAATCCTACCTGGTAGATAAGCTGAATGGCAAGAGAATGGGTATGGAATCTACTGGCTCTGCAAGAAGACAGTCTTATAGATTCTCTCCAACCTCAAGGATGAATAATACCTTTATTGCAAATGGGAATATGGATCCTATGGATATAATCTCAACTACAGAATATGGATTGTATGCTAAAAGTCTTGGAGGCGGAAGTGTAGATCCAGCTACAGGTGATTTCAACTTTGCTGTAATGGAGGGCTACCTTATAAAAAACGGAAGGCTCACAAAGCCTTTAAGAGGTGCAACTCTGGTAGGTAACGGAGTCAAGGTCCTTGAGCTTATTGATGCTGTAGGAAACAATCTGGCATTGGGCCAAGGGATGTGCGGTGCAGAAAGTGGTTCAATACCAGCAAACGTAGGGCAGCCTATGATAAGGGTTAGCAGCTTGACTGTAGGCGGAAGGAATGGTGATGTATAGTGGACTTTAATACCTTTACAAATAAAGTATTTCAAAAATCCGAGAATATCTTTGAAGAATCAGAGGTCTTCAAGGTCGAAAACGAAAACCTTAAGATAGGAATATTTAAGGGAGAACTTGATAAATTTGGATTCTCGAATACGTCAGGAGTTTCTCTTAGAGGGATACTAAATGGCTCGCCAGGTTATTCCTATACAGAAGCCATTGACGACAAGTCGATTGATATACTTCTTGAAGGAGCTCTTTCCAGTGCAGAATCTGTTGAGACGGACACAAGGCTGACGCTTCCAGAAGCAGGGGGGATATATAGCCCTATGCCTGAATTGGATAGGAAGCTTAACTCGATGACAACAGAAGATAAGATAAAAACTATGCTTCAGCTTGAAGAAAAGACACTCTCACGGGACAGTAGAATACAATCGGTCCAGGAATGTATGTACCAGGAATTTAAGTCCCGGAAAGTGCTAAGGAATAGCAAGGGGCTTGATCTGGAGCATGCTGATGAAGGTGGCTTCGCATATGTGTCGGTAGTTTCAAGAAATGATACTGACACCAAGACTGGATCCAGCTATAGACTCTTCAGAGACCCTCAGAAAATAGATATCGAAAAAATGTCTGAGGAAGCAGCGGAGGAAGCCCTTTCAATGCTTGGAGCATCACCAGTTGCAAGCGGGTTTTATACAGCAGTTATAAGGTATAATGTTTTTGCAGAGCTGCTTGAAGCCTTTTCTCCAATATTTTCAGCCGATAATATTCAGAAGGGATTATCAGGCCTTAAGGGCAAGCTGGAAATGGAAATTGCCTCGTCAGGAGTAACACTAATCGACGATCCTTTTCATAAAGAGGGTTTCTCTGGCTCCGGTTTTGATGATGAGGGCACTCCTACTTCAAGGAAGTTGATTGTGGATAGAGGAGTTTTAAAATCTTATCTTCACAATATCCGAACTGCCGAAATGGATATGGCTGCATCAACAGGGAACGGGTTTAGAGTATCATATAAGTCGGCAATTGGAGTAAGTCCAACAAACTTTTACATGGAACAAGGCGAGTTTGAACTGGAAGAACTGATGGAGAGAGCTGAGGGGGGAATCCTGATCACTATGGTTGCAGGTATCCACTCAGGTCTGGACACAGTATCAGGAGATTTTTCAGTACAAGCTCAAGGATATTTGATAAAAAAGGGGAAGAAAGAGGACCCTGTTAATGGAATAACGATTTCCGGGAGTTTTTATGATCTGCTGTCAAACGTTGAAGCCATAGGCTCTGACCTTAGATTTATACTTCCTGGAAATGGACATTTTGGATCTCCAAGTGTATTAGTAGATAAGATCTCGATATCGGGCATATGATAATCATCCGGCCAGACCGGATGAATTTTTTTATGACAAATCCTGCAGAATAGACATTCAATTTCCTACAAGAAAGCTTGGAATTGGCTCAATACAGGGCTTGGATTTAATGCAAATTAATGGAAATTGAATGTTATCTATATAACGACTCTTTAGATTGTTTATTCAGATTCTTTATTATATAATAGATTTGTTGAACTATATCTAAAAGCAAAGGAGTTGGTATTGTGGGCTGCTGTGGAGCAAAGGAACTTAAGTCCCACTTCCTGGACGAGACTGTTGACCTTTCAAAAATGGATTCAGTCATAGCCAAGTACAAGGAGGTAAAGGGAAGTCTCATAACTATTCTTCAATATGCACAGGAAACCTATGGTTACCTCCCAATGTCAGTGCTGGAGTACATATCTAAAGAGACCGGTATATACAGCTCTCAAATCTATGGTGTAGCTACCTTCTACACCCAGTTCAGGCTAAACCCAGTTGGGGAAAACCTGATTATGCTTTGTAAAGGTACAGCCTGTCATGTAAACGGTGCAGACAACATCGAGGAAGCTATAAATGAAGAGTTGGGCATCAAAAATGGTGAAACAACAGAAGATAATGCTTTTACACTTAATAATGTTGCCTGTCTTGGTTGCTGCAGCCTTTCTCCGGTAATGATGATAAATGGAGAGACTTATGGGAGTTTGACGCCTCAAAAGACAAAGGATATTCTTAGGAGCCTCAGGAAGGTTACCTTGGCTCAAAGGGAGGGGAATTAAATGAAGGTTGTCGTCGGTCTTGGCAGCTGCGGGATAGCAGCTGGAGCAAGAAAAGTATACGATGTCCTGGATAGTGAGGTCAAAAGCAACAGGCTCGATATCGACCTTGAGATAACTGGTTGTGTAGGAATGTGTCATCTCGAGCCAATAGTAGACATCTATGATGAGAGTAATAATTTGGAAAGATATGTAAGAGTATCTGGTGAGGATGTCCTTGGTCTTGTTCAAAAAGCTATGGCAAAGGAAGAGGAAGCTTCTCATAAGATATCTGCTGTTGACGAGGAAGCACTTGGAAAGCAAGTAAGAATAGCGATAGAAAACTGCGGTATAATAAATCCTGAAAAACTGGAAGAGTACATAGAAAGAGGGGGCTATGAAGCCCTTAAGAAGTGTCTAACTGAAATGACACAGGAACAAGTTATTGAAGAAATGAAGGAATCAGGCCTCCGTGGTAGAGGCGGTGCAGGATTCCCAACCTGGTTCAAATGGAATGCAGCATATAGAGAGAGATCAACGCCAAAATTCATGGTCTGTAACGCCGATGAGGGAGATCCAGGGGCATTTATGGATAGATCCATACTCGAAGGGGATCCACATAGACTCTTGGAAGGTATGGCTATAGGTGCTTATGCTATTGGTGCAGAAGAAGGCGTTATTTATGTAAGAGCAGAGTATCCGCTTGCGATCAAGAGATTAGATATCGCGATCAATCAGGCCAGGGACGCAGGTTATCTTGGTAAGAAGATATTTGGTTCTAACTTCAACTTTGATATCAGAATAAAAGCTGGTGCAGGGGCCTTCGTATGCGGCGAGGAAACTGCTTTGATAGCATCTCTTGAAGGAGAGAGAGGAATGCCTAGGCTCAAGCCTCCGTTCCCGGCACAAAAGGGCTATTGGGGACAGCCTACAAATATCAATAACGTAGAGACCTTTGCCAACGTTCCATGGATAATCAGGAAAGGCGGAGCAGCCTTCGCAGCTTATGGTACGGACAGATCGAAGGGAACCAAGGTTTTTGCCCTTACAGGAAAGATAAAGAAAGGTGGACTTGTAGAGGTTCCGATGGGAATGCCAATCAAAGATATCATCTATGGTATCGGCGGTGGAATACTAAACGACAAGAAGTTTAAGGCGGTTCAGATGGGAGGACCATCGGGTGGTTGTATTCCAGCACACCTTGAGGATACTACAGTTGATTATGAATCACTTGGAAAGGTCGGGGCAATAATGGGCTCTGGCGGTATGGTAGTAATGGATGACTCAACCTGCATGGTTTCCATGGCAAAATTCTTCCTGGACTTTACACGTAAGGAATCATGCGGCAAGTGCATACATTGCAGGCTTGGAACCAAGAGGATGCTTGAGATACTTGAAAGAATAGTTAACGGCAACGGAAGACCCGGTGATATTGAGCTTCTGGAGAGCCTTGCAGTTGAGGTCAAGGACGGTTCTCTGTGTGGCTTGGGTCAGACAGCTCCAAACCCTGTTTTAAGTACGATCAGATATTTCAGGGATGAGTATGAAGCTCATATACATGATAAGAAATGTCCTTCTAAGTCCTGCAAGGCGCTTATAAGATATGACATTCTTGATAATTGCATAGGCTGCGGAATGTGTAAGAGAAATTGCCCAGTTGGTGCTATAGCCGGTGAGCCTAAGATGATTCATAAGATAGATCAGGACATTTGTATCAAATGTGGAAAGTGCTATGAAGTTTGTAAATTTGATGCTATAGAAATAAGCTAGGAAGGTGGGGGTGAATATGTCCGTAATAAATTTGAATATCAATGGAAAAGAAGTTAAGGGTAATGCAGGTCAGACGATTCTTGACATTGCCAGAGCAAACAAAATTGAAATCCCTACCATGTGCTTTGATGAAAGGGTAGAGATATACGGCTCCTGTGGACTGTGCGTCGTTGAGGTTGAGGGTATTCCTAAGCTGTTAAGATCTTGTGCAACGGTAGCATCCGATGGAATGATAATCAATACAAATACAGACAGAGTAAAAAGTTCAAGAAAAACAGCGCTGGAGCTTCTTCTGTCAGATCACGTAGGAGACTGCAGACCGCCGTGCGTACTGGCATGCCCAGGATATACAGACTGTCAGGGATATGTAGGCCTTGCTGCAAACATGGAATACAGAGAAGGGCTAAAGCTCATAAAGGAGCAACTGCCGCTTCCTGCATGCATTGGAAGGGTATGTCCACATCCATGTGAGACTGCATGTAGAAGACAGCTTGTTGAAGAGCCGATATCCATAGCATATCTTAAGTCATTCCTTGCTGATATAGATCTTGCCAGCGATGACGTTTTTATGCCGGAGCTTGGAGAACCGACTGGTAAGAAGGTAGCAATAATCGGTGGCGGCCCTGGAGGGCTTTCAGCAGCCTATTTCCTAAGGGTTGCAGGTCATGAGGCAACAATTTATGAACAGATGCCTGAAATGGGCGGGATGCTGCGATACGGTATTCCGGAATATAGACTTCCTGGACATGTAATCGATCAGGAGATCGATATAATTAGGAAAATGAATGTCAGGTTCGTCAATAATGTCAAAGTTGGAGAACAGCTTGATCTATCCTACATAAGAAATAACTTTGATGCATGCTATATATCTATTGGGGCTTGGAAGAGTACCAGCCTTAGAGTAAAGGGCGAGGATCTCCCTGGAGTTATCGGAGGTATTGACTTCCTGAGAAAAGCGACAGTCAATGAGCATATGATGATTGGTGAAAGAGTCGCTGTAGTAGGTGGCGGAAATACAGCTATGGACGCCTGTAGAACCGCGATTAGACTGGGAGCTAAAGAGGTCTATGTACTTTACAGAAGAACCGAGGAGGAAATGCCTGCTGAGCTGATCGAGATAAAAGAGGCCAAAGAAGAGGGTGTTATCTTCAAGTTCCTTGTTTCTCCTCTGGAAATAATTGAAGAGAATGGTAAAGCAGCTAGAGTTAAACTTCAAAAGATGGAGCTGGGCGAGGAAGATGCATCAGGTAGAAGAAAGCCAGTCCCTATTGAAGGAGCCTTTGAATACCTGGATATCGACCTTGTCATAGGAGCAATCGGACAGGAGTCGGCTCTGGACGGTTTCGAGATACTTGAGAAAACAAAAAGAGGAACGATTGCAGTAGATGAAAACAGCTATCAAACAAATATTGAGGGAATATTCGCCGGTGGTGATGTAATCAACGAGGGAGCCAATATCGCTATAAAAGCTATAGGCGATGCTAAGCGAGCTGTAGGAGTAATAAATTCTTACCTCGAAGGCCATGTTATTCCATACAGAAGACCATATGTCGTAGAGAGGACACATCTCACAAGCGAGCACTACAAGGACAGATCTAAGGAGTTTAGATCACCGATGCCTCATCTGTCAGCAGAAGAAAGGAAGAACAACTTTAACGAGGTAAACCTCGGTTTCACTCCCGAGCAGGCAGTAAAAGATGCCATGAGGTGTCTGGAGTGTGGCTGCGGTGATTTCTTTGAGTGCAAGCTGTACAATTATTCAAATGACTATGATGTGCAGCCTGAGAGATTTGAAGGTGAGGTACATTTCAGGGAACAGGACGATGATCATCCCTTTATTGTTAGAAATACTGACAAGTGTATCCTTTGCGGGCTTTGCGTGAGGGTATGCGACCAGGTAATGGATAATGGGGCACTCGGATTGGTTGAGAGAGGCTTTGATACCATTGTAAAACCAGCCTTAGATCTCAGACTGGCAGATACATCCTGTATATCCTGCGGACAGTGCGTCAGTGTTTGTCCAGTAGGTGCTATACAGGAGAGACTGCAGATAGATAAATCAGTGCCCGTTGAAACTGGGAAGACGAAGACGATTTGCTCCTTCTGTTCAGTTGGCTGTAATATCGACATAGAGACGAATGGTGAAATGCTTTATAGGGCAGTTCCCAATAAGGACAGCAAGGTTGACGAAGGCCTTCTATGCGTCAAGGGAAGATTTGGATATAATCAAGGAAAGCAAAAAACAAGACTTTCAAAGCCTTTGGTTAGAATGGGCGGCAAGCTGATAGAAGGTACCTGGGATCAGGGAATGAGACTAGCTGCTAAGAAGCTCCAATCTCTCAAACTCCAGTACGGCCCTGAGTCAGTTGCAGTGGCTATTTCCGATAAGCTTACCAACGAGGAAATATACATTGCCAAGAAGTTTGCTTCAGAATTCCTGGGGACAGATAATATCACCTGTTTCAACAGAACCTATGGTGGGATAAAGGACGTTCTAGGCTATGATGCATCATCAAATACCTTTGAGGAGATCAAGCAGTCAGACTTCATTCTTGTTATGGGAGCTGATATGATGAAGGACCATACCATAGCTGCTCTTAAGGTCAAGCATGCAATCGACAAAGGAGCCAGGATGGTAGTTATAAATAACAGTTACGACCAGATAAATGAATGGTCAAGCGCTGTTGATTGTCCGGATAATGATCTTACCTGTCTAAAGGGCATACTGAAGGTGATCATAGATAAAGGCTTTGAACCGAAGAATGCAGAGGGATTTGCAGAGCTTAAGGCATCACTAGAACGAGTACAGCCTAAGCCTGAGGCAATAGATATTGCAGAGCTTTATCTTGAGGCCAAGAAGCCTGTTATAATATTTGACCAGAACTACCTTACTGCTGAGGCAGCTAAAATGCTGGCAAATATTGCTGTTGTTTCAGGCCAGATAGGTAAACCAAGAAGAGGCATCATCCAGCTTAAGCCAAAGAATAACAGCCAGGGTCTTGCAGATTTGGGAGTAGATAAGCCTTGGAAGGATATTGTAGATGGTATAAGAACGAGAAATATAAAAGGTTTGATGTCATTTGGCGAGGATATTCCGGTTGAATATCTTGAAGGACTTGAGTTCTTTGGGGTACAGGACCTTTATCTGACACCTTCTGGAGAAAAAGCTGATGTTGTGATACCTGCAGTAAGCTATGCTGAGTCAAAGGGTACCTATACCAACAGCGAAAGAAGGATCCAGTGGACTAATACAGCTATTCCACCGCTTACCGGCTATGCAAACTGGCAGGTTGTAAATGAAATGATGTATATCCTAGGCAGAGTCAATAAATACAAAAAAGTTGAGGAGCTTACTGAGGAAGTATCCAAGGCCGTGCCTGAATACAAGGATCTGTTCAAGCTTGGTGGATCAACACATTGGCCTATCGGAGGAACGGAGATCCTTTATACTAAGGGCTTCAACTTCCCGAATGGGAAAGCCAGACTTGCGGTCATCTCGGAAGGAAAGCTATTTGATAAAAGGATTTCAACAGACTTTGTGGAGAAAGAGTTTGCTAAGGTATTGGAAGAAATATAAAAATGTGGAGGCAGGGAAACCTGCCTCTTTAGTTTGCATTTGAAACGCTATGGTTGTAGAATTAATCATGTAGGGTTCATAAACTGCTGTAAGGGGGAGTGGAAAGATGTTAAAGCTTGAAGGGCTGGAGAAATCCTATGGAAATGGATCGATAAAGGCAGTAGATGGAATAGACCTGGAGATAAGACCTGGAGAAATATTCGGATTTCTAGGTCCAAACGGTGCAGGCAAATCAACTACTATAAAGATGATAGTGGGTCTCCTGAAGCCGGATAAGGGCAGAGTAGTCCTTGATGGAATCGACGTATGGAAGGAGCCTCTCAAGGCGAAGCAAATTATCAGTTACGTACCTGACAATCCCGAAATTTACGATAGGCTTAAGGGTATTGAATATTTGAACTTTGTAGGTGATATGTACGGTATCCCAACTGATGTACGAAGAGAAAGGATCGAGAATTACTGCAGCATTTTCAATATAAAGGATGCTTTAGACGGCCTTATTGGTGGATATTCACATGGTATGAAGCAAAAGCTTGTTCTAGCTTCAGCTTTATTGAATGATCCTAAGCTATTCATCCTCGATGAGCCGATGGTTGGCCTTGATCCAAGGTCTGCCTTTAATTTGAAAGAGATAATGAAAGATATGTGTGATAAAGGGAGCAAAGTGTTTTTTTCTACACACGTAATGGAGGTAGCTGAGAAGCTTTGTGATAGAATTGCCATAATAAACAAGGGCAGGATAATAGCAATGGGGACTATGGATGAGCTCAGAGCTCAGGCAGAGGAGAAGGGGTCATTAGAAAATATATTCCTGGAGCTGACTGAGGATGAATAAACTGATATCTTTGGTAAAAACCGATTTAAATATAACCTTTGGAATTTCCTCACTCAAGTATTCCTTCAGGAACAAGAAAAAAAGATGGACCTACGCGATCATAGCAGTAGCATTGCTTTCATTGATTCCATCATATATTATGATGATTCAAGCATTGAAACATTTGTACTCTGCTTTTAGACAAATAGGTCAGCAATCATATTTTCTTATGATGGGGATAATGATATCTCAGTTTATAGTATTTTTCTTGGGATTATTGTATACAATGAGTAAGTACTATTTTTCAAGGGATATCGAACAGCTCCTTCATCTGCCTATTAGGCCATCCGTCATATTAGGCTCGAGATTTGCTACTCTTGTAGTAAGTGAATATATAGTCTCTTTGCCTATTGCGTTGCCTTTTGTGGTAATTTTTGGAACAAGTGAGTTCGCAGGACCTTTGTATTGGATAATTTCTTCAATTGTTCTTTTTCTATTGCCCTTGATCCCATTAGCAGCAGCAACAATAATAATAATGGTATTTATGAAGTATACTAACCTTAAGGGGAGGAAGGATCTTGTAAGAACAGTTGGAGGTCTGCTTTTCGTAATACTTATCGTGTTCCTCCAGATGAAGTTCAATCAACTGGTCTCACAAGGGCTAATGGATAATGAAAGTTTTTTATTTGACCTTGCCAGAGATTCTCAATTATTGGTGAAAAAGCTTGGAAGAGCCTACCCTCCAGCTATGTGGGCTGCGACTTCAATGGTAGGCGGCATACAGGGAAGTTGGATATTAAGTATTTTTGGATATTCTGCAGCCAGCATTTTTGGAACGGTAGCAGCTGTCGTACTATCAGAGCGTCTTTATATGGATGGATTGTTAGGTAGTAGCGAATCGCCCTCAAAAATCAAATCGAAGGATTCTGTTAAGCTTGAAAAGATTTCCAAAATCCGCAAGCCATGGTTGGCGATAGCACATAAGGAGCTTATGATGCTATTCAAAACTCCGATCTACCTCATGAACTCAGTGGGTGGGGTGGTGATTGTTCCTATACTGCTCGTCATGAGCTTAGTGACGAGTGGAAGCGATTTGGGGGTTCTTAGAGGTATGCTTCAAAGCAACGAATTCTTCCTTGACCTTGGCGGGGCTGGAATGCTTACATTGCTTGGTATGTTGAACTCTATAGGAGTTACTACATTCTCAAGAGAGGGTAAAAATCTATGGATCCAAAGGACACTGCCAATCAGGGCAAGAGAGCAGATTATGGGTAGATTGGTGGCATCAATGTCTATACAAGGACTTGGGGCTATATTTTTACTGGCAAGTCTTTGCTTTATATTGCCTTTGTCTCTTTTTTCTATTGCTTATATTCTAGTGGCAGGGGCCATAGGCAGCATCTTGATGTCATTATTAGGGATGACCATTGATATTATGAGGCCAATGAGAGATTGGACAAATCCACAACAGGCTATGAAGCAGAACCTTAATGTACTCATTGGAATGGGGATGTCAGTGGTTATTTTGGGACCTCTTGTGTATTTGGTCTATGTGACCCATGACTATATACCTGATTTTGCATTGCTTATGGGCATCCCCTTGCTATTCTTGGCAATGTCTGCCATAGACTACAGACTGCTCCATAGTCTCATAGAGAGACAGCTTTCTGAAATGGAGGAATAAATAAAATGGGAGCCATAAGCTCCCATTTTGATCAAGAGTAATATTCAACTATCAATTGGTCCTGTATTTCAATCGGGACCTCTTCCCTTTCAGGAAATCTTATGAAAGTTCCAGCTATCCTGTCCTTATCTTTAGTGATGTAAGGAAGAGAGCTGAGAAATGCATTTTCGAAATTATCCTTGAATAGCTCCACAGACTTTGATTTTTCTCTTAATTCCAGAGTATCACCTGGTGTACAAAGATAAGATGGGATATCAATTTTTTCCCCGTTAACTAGAACGTGTCCATGGACGACCATCTGCCTTGCCTGTCTGATAGAAGATGCAAAGCCGATCCTGTAAACAAGGTTATCTAGTCTTGATTCAAGGATCCTTATAAGAGCCGGTCCAGTCTGATCCTTGCTCTTCTTGGCCTTATCAACATATTTTGCAAATTGTTTTTCCATTACTCCGTAGTATGCCCTCAGCCTTTGTTTTTCCAATAGCTGTTGACCGTATTCGGACAGTTTTTTGTCTGCTCTGGAAGTTCCCTTTTTAGCCCTGTCCATAGCCTTGGGGTGTCCAAATATATTCAGACCAAGTCTCCTGCTCAGCTTAAATCTTGGACCCATCATTTTAGCCATTAATTATCAACTCCATAAAGAAATTTGCCGCGATAATTTTGAGCCAATAAAATTATAGCATATGATTACCTGATTGTAAATGATAAATATTATCATTTACAACATATTTACTTACAATATAACCTAAAATGAGGCTATTATGGTATATTGATATAAAGTGGACCGATAAAATTATGGGAGGGAAATGTATGAAGGTATTTATCAGTGCTGATATTGAGGGAGTTGCAGGTTGCACTACATGGGATGAGACTGAGAAGGATAAGGGAACATATCAAACATTTGCGAGACAGATGACCAGGGAAGTAGAAGCTGCATGTATTGGTGCAAACGAAGCAGGTGCTGAGGAAATTGTCATCAAGGATGCACATGACAGTGGAAGAAATATTGATCACACGACACTACCTAGAAACACTAAGCTTGTCAGGAGCTGGGCTGGTGGCCTTTACTCCATGGTACAGGAGCTTGATTCTACTTATTCAGCCTTGATATACATTGGGTATCATTCAGCAGCAGGAACTGACACAAATCCATTATCTCATACAATGAATACAATGCTGGATAAAATAACAATAAATGGCAAGATTGCAAGCGAATTCCTGATCCATTCATACATAGCTGCATATCATGATGTTCCGGTTGTTTTTCTATCGGGAGACAAAGGGCTTTGCATAGAAGCAGAGGATGTAGTTCCAGGGATCAAGACAGTGGCAGTTAAGGAGGGTAGAGGTAATTCTACTATCAATATCCACCCAGAGCTTGCTGCTGAAAAGATCAGGGAAGGAGTCAGGGAAGCACTATCAGGCAGTTATGAAAGCTTGAAAATTCAGCTCCCTGAAGAATTCAATATCATCATCAGGTATAAGAACCATAAGGACGCATATAGCAAGTCATTCTATCCAGGTGTCAATAAATTGGACGAAAATACGATCAGCTTTAAGTCACGAGATTATATTGAGGTATTGAGACTATTCAATTATGTAGTATAAAAGGATTGATAATGCTGATTTTTAGAATCCAGATGTGTAAATACTAACACATTATCCGATGAAACATTACCAGTATTTGACATAAGAGCCAAAAATAACTTCAAAAATGGCTTATTTAAGAGGGTTCCAATGCATGGACCCTCTTCTATGTTTTGGGCTTAAGTAATTGACATGACAAATTACTAGTAGTACAATAAAGCTGTAAATATCTATAGGCTGCATATCTTTTACTAATGTAAAAAGTGAGGACGGACATGGATTACGAGAATTATTTGGAGAATCTTGAAAATAAGCTTAGAAACAGCTTTGACCTATATAGAAATCATACAATAAACAATCAGAAATATGATTTATATGGTAGATTTTACATGACAACTGAAAGATACCTTCTCACTAAAAAAGCTAAGATATTTGGAATTGAGAATAATGAGCATATTTTGATCAAAAAAGCGGATGCTCTAAACAGATCGATATTTACTGAGTTCAAAAATGATGTTGTAAACATTATTGATGATATAGTGATTCCACATCCTGAGCATATGTCAAGTATTGTAACTTATGTTTTAGTAATAGATGAGGGCATAAACTCGATTGACCCAGAAATTTCTGATGCAGTGAACAGCTTCAAGTACCATAAAGGATTTTCATTCGGTCTGAGGGGATGGGTGGACGTCAGGATTCTGATAGTGTCCCTTAAGGACGGAATTGTAATATCAAATAAGAAGGGAAGGGAGGTCGAACAGGTATACAAAATATCGTGACTTTCTATTTCCAAAATCATAAGGAGGGGAATCTATGAACGCACTTTGGTTGATAGTTATTGGAATTTTTGTTTTTATTGCAGCTTATGCTACATACGGTTCATGGCTCGCCAAGCAATGGGGTATTGACCCAAGCCGAAAAACCCCTGCTCATGAGATAAATGATGGTGTTGACTATGTTCCCACAAAACCAGCGGTGCTTTTGGGACACCACTTTGCATCTATCGCAGGGGCAGGACCAATCAACGGGCCAATCCAGGCAGCGATATTTGGATGGGTACCAGTTCTATTATGGATCATCATAGGAAGTATTTTTTTCGGTGGTGTTCATGATTATGGTTCACTATACGCATCAATTAGACATAAGGGTAAATCAATTGGCGAGGTAATTAATGCCAATATGGGACACAAGGGCATGCAGTTGTTCTCACTTTTTGCTTGGTTGACTTTGCTTCTTGTCGTAGCTGCATTTACCAACATTGTCGCTAACACGTTCGTTTCCGTACCTGCTGCAGCTTCTACTTCTATGATGTTTATAGCAGAAGCTGTGTTATTTGGTTATTTAGTATACAGAAAGGGAGTAAGTTTGCCAGTAGGAACCATCATAGGAGTAGTCGTACTGTTTATTATGGTATGGTTAGGTACAGTAATGCCATTATCATTAAGCTTGAACACCTGGATAATAATACTGGCAATTTACATTTTTATAGCTTCAACCGCTCCAGTATGGATATTACTCCAGCCTAGAGACTATTTGAACTCATTCTTGTTATACGCTATGATAGCAGGAGCAGTTCTAGGTATTTTAATATTCAGACCTGAGATCCAGTTAGCACCTGTTACAGCATTTAACGTAAATGGAAGCTGGATGTTCCCAATGTTGTTTGTTACAGTAGCTTGCGGTGCTATTTCCGGATTCCACTCATTAGTAGGTTCAGGTACTACCTCAAAACAGCTTGACAATGAAAAAGACGCTAAGATTATAGGTTATGGAGCTATGCTAATAGAAGGTGTATTGGCAATAATAGCTCTCATCTCAGCGGCATATGTAACTCAAGGCGAGCTAGCTGAACTTTTAAAAGGTGGACCAGTAAATGTATTCTCAAATGGAGTAGGTACTTTTATGTCAAAGTTTGGTTTGCCTTTTGATGTAGGTAAGTCCTTCGTTGCTTTAGCAGTATCTGCATTTGCTTTGACATCACTCGATACCGCAACTAGACTAGCTAGATTCATATTCCAGGAATTCTTTGATAAGCCAGGGGCTGAGAAGCAAAGTATTTGGACAAATATGTATCTTTCAACTGGAATCACTGTAGTAATAGGTGCTTACCTTGCAGTCGGAGGTTTCGCTAGGATCTGGCCTATATTCGGTTCAGCTAACCAGTTGCTGGCAGGTCTTTCACTGCTAGCTGTGGCAGTTTGGTTGAAGAATACAGGAAAGAATTACCACATGATAACTCTGCCAATGATTTTCATGATAGCAGTTACATTAACAGCTCTTGTATTCTTGATAAGAAATAATTTCATTGCTGGGAATTATCTACTTGTAGTATTTCCAGTAGCACTGTTTATTTTAGCAATAATCCTTACAATAGAGGGGTACAACATCCTCTTTAAGAATAAACCAATTGAACACAAGAAGTAATTAGGACTTTCCAAATCCCAGCGGACCAACACCCGGTCCTCTGGGATTTTGTTTAGGAAGAATAAAGACATGAGTAAAATCAACATTAATTTTCATGTTTTACATTAAATATGAAAATTAATATTGATTTTCTTAAGTAAGCTGTTATAATACTATTATATTTATTATAAACCTGCATTGAGCTGGTAGAGTAGAGTAAGCTTTGCTTCAAAGAGAGGGTATCGAAGGTGAGAGATACCTAAGCATGATTGCTTGAAGTGCACCAGTGAGCCTTAGGTCGAAATCGACAGTAGACCTATACGGGTGTTCCCGTTACAGAACTAAGGTATGTAAGTACCTGAAGGAGATAGGATGTTTATCCTAAACAGAGTGGGACCGCGAAGATAGCCTTTGCCTCTGTATATGTTTATATACGAGGCAAGGGTTTTTTGTTTTTAAAAGAAAGGATGATAAATTATGATCTACAAGAATATTGGAGCATTGATTGGGAGGACGCCAGTTATCAATTTAGGCCACATAGAGAAGGATATAGCAGAAATATATGTCAAGCTTGAAAGCTTTAATCCCGGAGGAAGTGTAAAGGACAGGGCTGCACTATTCATGCTTGAGGATGCTGAAAAAAAGGGGTTATTATATCCTGGGCAAACAATAGTTGAGGCTACCAGTGGGAATACTGGGATTTCTCTTGCTATGCTCGGAGCATCAAAGGGATATAAAGTCATCATTGTGATGCCTGAAACAATGAGTCTGGAAAGGCGGAGGCTGATCTCTGCATACGGAGCGGAACTTATTCTTACTCCAGGTGCAAAGGGAATGAATGGATCAGTAGAGAAGGCGAAGGAACTGGTAACAGAGAGAGGTTACTATATGCCCGGTCAGTTTACAAATCCCGCAAATATCAATGCACACATAAAGACGACTGGTGAGGAGATATGGAAGGATTTTGAGGGCAGCTTGGATGCATTTGTTGCAGGTGTGGGCTCGGGGGGCACAGTTACAGGTGTTGCAAAAGTTCTTAAATCAAGAGATCCAAGTATAATTATTGCCGCTGTTCAGCCTGAAAAATCACCTGTACTTACTGGAGGATCACCCTCTGGGCATGGGTTGCAAGGGATAGGAGCCAATTTTATCCCTGAAATTTTATCAATAGAGCTGGTTGACAGGATAATAGACATGAGTGAGGAGGAAGCCTTCCAGGGGGCAAGATACCTTGCAGAGAAAGCTGGAATATTGTCAGGGATAAGCTCTGGCGCCAATCTTGCTGCAGCGATAAGGATAGCAAGAGAGCTTGGCAGGGATAAAAAGGTTCTAACGGTATTACCTGACACAGGTGAAAGATATCTATCTACTGATTTATTTGGGGTTAGCTTATGATTCTCAGACAATTGATTGATGATAGTAAAAATATTCTTAAGAAGGACCCTGCTGCCAGGAGTATGATTCAGATACTTCTGCTTTATCCAGGCGTAAAGGCACTATTCTGGCATAGGATCGCTCACTATCTTAACGGGCATGGTCATCATCTTGCTGCGGGATTGTTATCCCAGTACTCCAGAAGGATTACAGGGATCGAGATCCATCCTGGTGCTAAAATAGGGAATAGACTTTTCATCGATCATGGAATGGGAGTGGTTATTGGAGAAACTGCTATGGTGGGCGATGATGTTACCATTTACCATGGTGTAACGCTTGGCGGCATTGGAGGGAGCAGAGGGATCAGAAGACACCCTACCGTAGGAAATGGGGTTGTAATTGGCTCAGGAGCAAAGATACTTGGTCCAATTTCAATTGGCGCAGCCGCCAAGATAGGTGCAAATTCAGTAGTTTTGAAGGATATTCCTGCAGGAGCTACTGCTGTAGGATCGCCTGCGAGAATAGTCGACAAGAAAGAAAAACATCATATCTACGCTTTATAGCAAAGGCCTCCAAGCGGAGGTCTTTGCTATAAAGCAGCAATCTTAAAGAAATTTTGAAAAGTCTCTTAGACTGAATATCTTCCTATTATTTCTTCCAACTGCTGTGTTTGAGCATATAAGGGAGTTTAATACGGCTTCTTCAGTTGCTTCAACAGTAGCCTTAAACACTATGTCCAGAAGGTCTTCATGGATCACTTTTTGATCAACAAATGCACTTTCTTCATAATGTTTAACTTTGTTGGCTGTTGTGAAGCCTATTGCAACTTCTCCAGATCCGTTTCCAGTGTACGCACCGGTTCTGGCAATTCCTGACTGAGTTCTCTTCAGGAGTCTTTTTAACTGAAGTGAGCTTAGTGGAATGTCAGTTGCAAGGATCACCATAATAGAGCCTTTATCCTTTCCTGGTTCCGTTATGGACAGATCCTCTTTTATTTTCTCTCCAACAGGATTCCCTCTGATCATAAGGTCCTCCATCGAGCCAAAATTGGAGAGTACAAGTATTCCAACAGTATACTCTTTACCTCCAAGTTGAACTAACCTTGAAGCAGAGCCAATTCCTCCTTTTAGATCGTAACAGACCATCCCTGTGCCAGCGCCTACATTTCCTTGCTGGAAGATTATATCCGCAGATTTTATTGCCTCCAGAATATGCTTCTCAGTAACGGATGGTTTTCTGATTTCGTTAAGAACTCCATCATTACACTCGCCAATTATTGGATTAACTGTTCCTGTAGTATCCCCAATATCCTCATTTCCTTCAAGCATGTAGCCAACCACAGCCTTGTGAGCTGTTCCAACACTTAGTGTGTTGGTAAGTAGTATTGGAGTCTCTATTGTTCCCAACTCATCGATCTGAACAAGGCCTTGAGTCTTCCCAAAGCCATTGATTATATGGCTCGCTGCAACCAGCTTTTCTCTGAAGACATTACCCTCATGAGGGATAATAGCTGTAACACCAGTCTTTGTACTACCCGAATCCAATGTAACATGACCAACCTTGACTCCGGCTACGTCAGTGATCAAATTGTTCTTCCCGGTTGGAAGATGACCAAGATTGATTCCGTATTCTCTTAATTTTTTATTCATACGATCCTCCTGATGATTATTAATCTGTTCCCGTTTAGACGGCCATCTTAATCATATAGCTGAAAATCAGTCATTGCAATACCAAATCCCAAAAGAATTGAAAAAATACAAAATTCAATTAATACTGTATGAAAAATGAATTATGCTATATAATGTTGTTAAGTAGCTAAAAAGGGAGGTTTGCCCAATGAACTGTGAATACAAGCTTTATGACCCATCCTGGTGTCCAGGTTGTGGTAATTACATGATACGAACTGCATTAAAGATGGCATTGGAGGAGCTTGAGATACCTCCTCAGAAAGCGGTTATCTTTACAGGGATAGGACAAGCTGCTAAAATGCCGCATTATATTGATACTAATGGATTCAATGGATTACATGGCAGAGCTCTTCCACCAGGGATTGGGGCCAAGCTATCCAATAAGGAGCTGACTGTTATTGTCGAATCAGGCGACGGTGACACCTATGGAGAAGGTGGCAATCACTTCATACATACTATACGAAGGAATATAGATATCGCCCACTTTGTACACGACAATCAAATTTACGGCCTTACAAAGGGGCAAGGCTCTCCTACGACAGCAATGGGTCAGGTGACTACACTGCAATTTGAAGGGGTAAAGGTAGAGCCTGTCAAGCCGTTGGCTCTATCACTTACTATGGGAGCTGGTTTTGTAGCGAGAGGCTTCTCAGGTGATATTCCCCAGCTTGTAAAACTTATGAAGGAAGCTATCCAATACCGTGGCTATGCACATTTGGACATTTTACAGCCATGTGTTGTCTGGAACAAGGTCAACACGTTCCAATGGTATAAAGACAGAGTTTATAAGCTCAACGAGGATCACGACTACACTGACTTTGAGGCAGCTTTTACGAAGGCATTGGAATTTGGCGACATAATACCTACAGGCATATTATACAAAGTTGAAAGGGAGACTTATGAAGATAGATTCTCCTTTGTTAAAAATGGACCAGCTTTGGTTGATTCCAAGCTTGACCCCATTGATGCCGAAAAGTTGATGGCAGATTTTATTTAGGGGGGATAGAGATGGACTATACGATTTTAGTTGGTGGAGCAGCAGGACAGGGAATAGAGACCGTAGTTCTAATGCTTGAAAAAACGATCAAAAGAAGTGGCTACGAGGTATTCACATATAAGAATTATATGTCTATGGTCAGAGGCGGTCATAATTTTATGCAAGTCAGGTTTTCTGACGAACCTGTCTATACATACTCGACAAAGCTGGACATGATATTTGCCCTTACAGAGGAAACAATTGATATCCATGGAGGCAGACTTAAGGAGAATGGAGTCATCATAGCAGACGATGAGATTTATCCAGATAGTGACATCCACCATCTTCCACTTGCAAAGACATCCAGAGACTCCGGGAATCAGAAGACATTTCCAACTGTAGGTTTTGGAGCAATAGTAAAAATGCTTGGAATGGATATAGAGATTGCAGATCAGGTTGTTAAAGAAAACTTTAATGGGAAGATATTGGAGGTCAATCTTAACGCTCTTAACGCGGGATATTCCTTGGTTGATGAAAAGCAGAAGCTTCCAAGAAAAAAAGATGAGCGAATAATAATAAACGGAAACCAAGCCCTGGCCCTTGGTGCCATAGCCGCTGGTGTAAAATACTATTGCGGTTATCCAATGACTCCGTCAACAAGCGTCATGAGCTACATATCCTCGAAGGCTTCGGAGATGTGTATTGTTGTAGATCAGATAGAGGATGAGGTAGGAGCTCTTAATATGGCATTGGGAGCTGCCTATGCTGGTGTCAGAGCGATGACTGGCTCTTCAGGAGGAGGCTTTGCTTTGATGTGTGAGGCTCTGAGCTTGGCAGGGATCCTGGAGACTCCTGTGGTTATTGTAAATGCACAAAGGCCAGGCCCTGCAACAGGTCTCTCCACCAGAACAGAACAGGGAGATCTTCGGTTCGTAATACACGCAGGTCACGGAGAATTTCCAAAGATGGTAATAACCCTTAGAAACCCCGAGGACGCATTCTATCAGACGGCAAGGGCGTTTAATATTGCAGAAAAATATCAGATTCCGGTCATACTTATGACAGAGGAATACCTGACCGACTATATGATCACCTTGAAACCCTTTGACTTTACTAAGGTGACTATAGACAGACATCTTGCAGACCCTGTCTCACTGCCGGGAGGAAGGTATAAGAGGTATATGTATACCGATTCAGGGGTTTCGCCAAGGCTTATCCCAGGAAGATGTGGTGATAAGATAGTCCTTGTTGACAGCCATGAGCACAATGAATACGGAAACATAGATGAGTCGATTGAGACCAGAGTGAATATGATGAAGAAGAGGATGAGAAAGCTGGAGTACCTTAAGGATGATCTACAGGAGCCTTGGTACTTTGGAGCTGAGAACCCCGAAGAGTTATTGATTGCATTCGGAGCTACCTGGGGTGCGTTGAAGGAGGCAGTTAAAAATCTCAACCAAGCCGGTGAGAAAGTGGGTGCACTGGTTTATGGAGATATATGGCCATTTCCTACAGAGCTTCTTAATAAACTAGGCAGCAAAGCAGAAAGAATAATATCTGTCGAACAGAATTTCACCGGCCAGCTTGATAGCCTCATAAGAGAGCATACGAACCTGCAGATATTTGGAAACATAAGGAAATATGACGGAAGGGCAATCAATGGTGAAGAGATCATTCAAGGCTACTACAATTTGAAGGCAAAAAAATAACCAGACGAGGTGTGAAGATGGAAGAAAATTATTCCAGTCCGAGATATGAAAAAATTGCCCTTGATATCGCAAATGCGATTTATAAAGGGAACTATGAAGAGGGAGAGAAGCTTTATGGAAGATCTACTTTGGCTGGCACATACAATGTGTCGCCGGAGACAATAAGGCGAGCTGTAAAGATCCTGGAGGATGTAGGGGTTGTCGAATCCTCCAAGGGGAGTGGCATTACTGTGCTTTCTAAGGAAAAGGCCTTCAAGTATATCAACAGATTTAAAAACATAGAAAGTGTAACATCATACAGGATAAAGTTGACTGAGCAAATAGAGAAGCGTCAAAGGCTTGAGGATGAGATTCTAGAGACCATTGACAGGATCATTGAAAGAAGCAGTATCCTGAGCCATACTACAGCCCTGACTCCCTTTGAGCTCGAAATATCAAAGGAATGCAGGATGATAGGAAAATCTATCGGAGAGGTCAATTTCTGGCAAAATACCGGCGCGACCATAGTTGGAATAAGAAGAAACAATGAAACGATACTTTCTCCTGGTCCTTATGCTACAATGGAGGAAGGGGACATCCTATTGATAATTGGCGAAGAAGAAATCGTTGAGGCAGTTAAAATATTTCTTGAAGAGGAGTAATTATTATCCAAACAAGGGTAAATTATTTGTGAAGACGATTAGATAAAATCAGGGGGTGCTTTATGGACAGGATACTAGTACCAGTAGACGGCTCAGATAATTCGATGAAGGCATTAGAAAAAGCAATGGAGATAGGTTCATTAAAGAAGAGCCGCATTACGATCCTAACAGTAGTAAACAGCCAGAGAGACAATCCATACATACTTGAACAGGATTATTCTTCTGAAGTGAGTCAGCGGAATATTGAGAATGGAAAGAGAGTGCTTAGTAACGCTCTTGAGCTATGCGTAGGTTATGACGGAGAGATTGATACACTTCTTAGAAATGGTGATATAGCTGAAGTAGTAATAGATACCGCAGAGGAGCTTGATATCGATCTTATCGTCATGGGCCGGAGAGGTATGAGCATTTCAGCAAGATCATTGCTTGGAAGCGTCTCTAATAAGGTGCTCAATTATGCAAGCAGATCGGTTTTGGTAGTAAAATAGGCGCCTCTATTGGGGCGCCGTTTTTTATTTGATATAGCTGTCAAAATAACCTTGGATATATATGATTGGAGTACCTTTATCTCCACTTCCTGATGTAAGGTCAGCAAGTGAACCTATAAGGTCTGTAAGCCTTCTTGGTGTAGTTCCCTGAGACACCATGTTGCCAATGAGAGATTCGTCTTTGTTTCTGATATAGTCAGATATTGCCCGTTTTAGCTCCTCTCCCTTTAGATGATTGAATTGATTGTCAGCGAGATATTTAAGCTTGATCTCGGAGGGTGTTCCATCTAGACCCTTAGTATATGCCGGAGATACAACAGGATCCGCCAATTCCCAGATCTTTCCGACCGGATCCTTGAAGGCACCATCGCCATAGACCATTACCTCTACCATCTTTCCGGTTTTTTCATGGATTTCTTTCTGGATCCTTTCAACAATGGGTTGGCTGTTTCTTGGGAATAGCTTTATCCTGTCCTCAGAAGACTTGTTTGATCCAAGCAATCCATATTCCTGATTAAAGCCGCTTCCAGTCATAGGTACCGAGAGGATATCGTCCAGACCGAATATCTTTTGACCACCGTACTTCTTAAGTAAAGACTTGGTTCTGGATCTGGTATGGATATCACAGGCAATGGCATTCTTGGTATATTCCAGTATGGTAAGCGGATTGTTTGAGAAGATTATTTCAAAATCAATACCACAGTCCTCCATGATCGACTTATAGTATTCAATATAGTCTACGCCAGTAAATGGGTGAGTGTTGTAGCCGAAGTACTCTCTGAACTTCTCCTCAGTCAGGACATCAGTCCATGGATTTATACCCTTTACGTCGAGAACATCCATATCTACTAAATGATTACCTACCTCATCTGAAGGATAACTGAGCATGAGTACTATTTTTCTGGCTCCCATAGCAAGGCCTCGAAGGATTATACTGAACCTGTTTCTGCTCAATATAGGAAAAACCACACCAAATGTCTCTTCACCAAACTTTGACCTGACATCATTGGCAATATCTTTTGTTGTCGCATAGTTTCCTTGAGCTCTTGCGACTACAGATTCAGTTACGCATACTATATCTCTGTCCTGGACCTGGAACTCACCTTGACGTTCTGCTTGTAAAACTGTTTCAACTACGATAGAAGCTATATCGTCTCCCTCTTTTAAGATTGGTGCTCTCAGACCTCTTGAGACGGTACCAACGATTCTTTCCACAATCATCTCTCCTTTGATATTGACCTTTGATTAAAGTATATAATATGCTAAGATATAAGTAAAATAAATATTAAATATAGTTGAAATAAGAGGTGCTTATATTATGGGTAAGCTTGAAGGGTATAGAGTATTCAATCAGGTGGCAGTTCATGGTAGTTTTTCAAAGGCTGCAAGCGCACTTTTTATGAGTCAGCCGGCTGTGAGCCAGGCTATAGCAACCATCGAGTCGGAGCTTGGAGTGCGACTATTTACAAGGACAAGAAAAGGAGTTGTATTAACTGAGGAAGGCAGGCTTTTGTTCCAACATGTGAACCCTGGGATAAATCTTATAGTCAATGGAGAAAAAAGAGTGCAGGATAGTAAAGATCTTATAGAAGGGCACCTCCGATTGGGGGTTGGCGATACAATTTCCAGATATTATCTTCTTCAGCATTTGGAAAGCTTCAACAAGAGCTATCCTTCAATAAAAATGAAAATAATCAACAGAACTACCTCGGAACTTGGTGAATTGGTAAAGTCGGGTGACATAGACCTTGCAGTTATTAATCTGCCTCTGGAGGACAATTCACTGGAAATCGAGCCGATACAAAAGGTAAGAGATATATTTGTGGCAGGGGAAAGATATTCAGTTCTTAAGGGGAGTAAGCTAAGTCTTCCTGAAGTGTCGTCTCTTCCTCTGATCATGCTTGATTCCTCATCCAGGTCAAGGCAGTACGTTGAGAGTTTTTTCAGATCAAAGGGTGTAGATCTTAATCCAGAGATAGAATTAGGATCCCATGATCTTTTGCTTCAATTTGCCAGGATAGGATTGGGTGTGTCCTGTGTGGTCAAAGAGTATTCAGAAGAATTTCTTGAGAATGAGGGATTATTTCATCTGGAGCTAACAGAAAATATTCCTGAAAGAAGCATCGGTCTGTGCAGAATTAAAGGGGTAGAGCCCTCACCTGCAGCAAAAAAATTCATCGAAATAATTCTATCGATTTCAAAAGTGTGATAGAATGAAACAAATGGGTATATTCTAACAACTAGAATGAATTATTCGGGAGGCAGTCATGTCTTATAAGAAGCATTTGGATAGAATAAATAAGACTATAGATGATGGGGGAAGCTTGTCCCACCATTTTGACGAGCTAAGGAATGGCATAGTGCCCTGGCGAGAAAGCCTCAGAGTAATAGTTATCTATATAGCTATTGGTGCAGCTTGGATACTATTCTCAGACAGATTGCTTTCCATTTTTATTGCTGATCCGGAGACTTACCAAAGTATGCAGACCATTAAGGGGTGGGCTTATGTCCTCCTTTCAGGGTCTGTCTTTTATTTTATGATCAGGAACAGACTCCAGCTGTTTAAAGCTGCAACTGACAGGATATATCAAGGATACCTTGAACTTGATAAATCCCATGACCAGCTTTGCAAAGCACAGACTGAGCTAAGAGACAGAATTGAGCAGCTTGAATATTACCAGAAAGCTCTCAAGGATAGTCAGCTGCAGTACAATCTGTCAGTAGAAGGAGCAAATGATGGTTTTTGGACATGGGATCTCACAACGGGTGCATATAAGACATCTACTCTTACAAAGCCTGAATTTGGGTATACCGATAATGAGCAATCAGAAGTTGATACGATGGAAAAGTGGAGGACCTTTGTTCATCCTGAGGATCTGGTTTACGGAGTTAAGGTGATTGACAGCTACCTTGATTATGGTGAAGGGATATATGAGAATATCTTCAGGATCAAGGCTAAGGATGGTAGTTACAGATGGATCTTAAGCAGAGGAAAAGCTGTAAGGGATGGAGCTGGTAAAGCTGAAAGCTTTGCGGGCTCACATACTGACATCACCCATCAGCTTCAGCTTCAGGAAAACCTGAAGCTCGAGCAAGGCTTAGTTAATGGCATCTTAAAGGAAGCTCCAATTTCTATAATCGTCTGTGCTAAGGATGGACTTATTACCAAGTTCAATCTATACTCTGAGAAAGTATTCGGATATACCCAGGAGGAACTTGTTGGGAAAAATGCATTTGATTTTCTTGGTGATGATGCTCAAAAGAGTGAATTAGTTGAAATGCTTCCAGGACTCATGAATGGTGAACCTTTAACTAATACTGAGATAAAGATAATGGCGAAGGATGGTTCAGAAAAAACCATGCTATTCAGCAAAACCTACGTTTGGAAGGATGGTTATATAGAAAGCCTGGTATTTATAGGTGTTGACATCACCGAGAGAAAGTCGATGGAGGAAAAACTTGAGATACTGGCGTATAAGGATAGGCTGACAGATCTCCCCAATATGGCTAAGCTAAGGGAAGAACTACCTTATGTATTAGGTTGTAGTAGTAATAAGCAAATGGCAGTCATCTACATTGATATAGACGATTTTAAACTTGTAAACGATACTATGGGACATCACGCTGGAGATCTTCTAATTAAGTTGTTTGCAGAGAACTTACTGAACTTTGCCAAGCCCGAGGACAGAGTATACAGGTTTGGCGGAGACGAATATGTTGTAACGCTGGGAAGTTTCAGTGACTATGAAGAGCTCAGAGTGAGATTATCTGAGCTTATGGATGTAATAAGAAGGCCCTGGCTCTACAATGATCACAACTTCATGATATCTTCAAGCATAGGAGTTGCAGTTTACCCGGACCATGGAGACACAATTGAAATACTGATGCAAAATGCCGATACTGCATTGTCCTATGCCAAGACTGGAGGAAAGAGCAGATATTTGATTTATAATGACTTTATGAAGGATAAGACGTGGTCATTTATCCAATTGACTAGTGATTTGCGCATGGCATTGGAAAGAAGTGAATTCTTCTTGGTTTATCAGCCCCAATACAATTTATTAGATGGAAGCCTGGTTGGATTTGAAGCACTCATCAGGTGGTTACATCCTCTTAAGGGTATAATATATCCTCTTGATTTCATCCCATTTGCAGAGGAGACGGGCCTTATTGATAAAATCGAGGACTGGGTACTTGAAACCGCATGCAGACAGACATCTGAGTGGAAGTCCATTGGATTTGGCGATCTCAAGATATCAATTAATATTTCTGGGAATACACTCAGCAAAAGCTCCTGGATGAATAAAGTAGGCCAACATCTGGAAGGGTGCACTGATTATGGAAGAGTCATCTTTGAAATCACTGAAACAGCAGTTATTGGTGATATGGAAGATAGCATTAAGGCATTAGAAACTCTTCATGAAATGGGCATCCATATAGCTCTTGATGATTTCGGAACAGGGTATTCTTCTCTTACGTATCTGCAAAGTCTACCAATAGATATCATAAAGCTTGATAAGTCATTTGTCTGGTCCATCGGTATTGACGAAGACAAGTCATACATTGTCAGGACTGTAATTGACCTGGCACACAGACTAGGTATCAAGGTCGTGGCTGAGGGAGTCGAGACTGAGGAACAACTGAGTTTTTTGAAGGATGCTGGCTGTGACCTAGCCCAGGGTTATTATTTCAGCAAACCTATCGATAAGGTATCAGTAGATGCTTTGTTGGAGGGCAGGAGGTAACAAAATGAAAAAACTAAAGATTTTCGCCGGGGTCCTTTTGGTTCTGGGCCTCATTTATTTTATGACGATGCATATTCTTATATCCAGTGAAATAGATAATATTCCAGATTATAATGCAGATTATGCGATAATCCTTGGGGCAAGACTATATGATGACATACCTTCGCCATCACTTATTTTAAGACTGGAGAAGGCGATTGAATACCTTCGAGCCAGTCCCAGAACTATAGCGATAGTTTCAGGAGGGCAGGGGAAGGGAGAATCCGTATCTGAGGCTGAAGCTATGAGAAGGTATCTTGAGGACAGAGGTATTATTCCGAATAGGATTATCATTGAGGACAAATCTACGAATACAAAAGAAAATCTGAAATTCAGCTTTGAGAAAGCCAAGGTGAATGGAGCTGCAGAAGGGGCTTCATTCTTAATAGTAAGCAGCAAATATCATCTTTACAGAGCCAGGCTTTTGGCTGAAAGGATCGGTTTTACTGCAGACGTTCTTCCTTCAGAGGTACCTCCCAGCGTAAAAATATCATCCTGGATCAGAGAGTATCTTGCTTTAGGGAAGTCAATCGCATTTGATTGGTAGAGGGTACACTTTGGGTATACAGCCTTTGTAGTTAACTTGTTTTATCAAGGAGGAAGTTGTAATGGACGACAAACTGGAATTAGTAACCTTAATAGAATCTGATAATGAATTTGAGCTGGGTATTGTAACAGCTATCCTGGATGATAATAGCATTCCATATATACTTAAAAATAAAGGTTCAGGTGGATATATGAGGATAGTTACAGGATCATCCCCTTTCGGTACAAGCATAATGGTTGAAAAATCAACGTTGGAGAGAGCCATGGAGCTAATAATCCCTGTAATCGGTTAATGAGACCCACTGATATCAACCCTATTTACAACAATTGTTTAAAAGGTTATAATCAGTTTATTATACTGTGATGGAGAATAGTAACTTAGGAAAAGCTAAAAGAGAGCCGTGGTTGGTGGGAAACGGCAGCAGGACCTTTGTGAATGGACTCTGGAGTGTTGTCTGAATAAATAGGACAGGGATCATCTCGCCTTAAGGGATAAAAGCAGGCAGAAATGCAAAAAGAGTGGCACCGCGGATCACCCTTCGTCTCTTGATTGGACGAAGGGTTTTATATTTTAAAAGGAGTGAAAGATAATGGACAAAAAAGTTGTATTTAGTGGAGTTCAACCATCAGGGTCTCTGACAATAGGAAATTATATCGGAGCTTTGAAAAATTTCGTTGAGCTTCAGGATGAATATGAGTGTTATTATTGTATAGTTGACCTGCATGCGGTTACTGTTCCGCAAATTCCAAAGGATTTAAGAGCGCATTCTCTTGATGTCCTGTCATTATACCTGGCTGTTGGTATGGATCCAAAAAAATCGACTCTTTTTATCCAATCACATGTTCCTGCACATGCAGAGCTTGCTTGGGTATTAAACACTATAACCTATATGGGGCAGCTTAATAGGATGACTCAGTTCAAGGAGAAGTCTAAGAAGTCCGATGAAAACCTTAATGCTGGTTTGTTTACTTACCCTGTATTGATGGCTGCAGATATTCTTCTTTATCAAAGTGACTTCGTTCCTGTGGGGGAGGATCAAAAACAACATCTGGAGCTCGCAAGAGATCTTGCTGAGAGGTTCAACAGTAGGTACAGCGATACCTTCGTGGTACCCGAACCACTTATAAAGGAATTCGGGGCCAGGATAATGAGCCTTCAGGACCCTGAATCAAAAATGAGCAAGTCCGATAAGGATGAGAATGCATTTATCCTGATGCTGGATGACAAGGATGCCATAAGGAGAAAAATAAAGAGAGCGGTTACTGATTCATTGGGAATAGTTGCTTATAGCGATCAACAGCCAGGCTTGAAAAACCTTCTTAATATCTACTCGGTTTTATCAGGGAACTCAGTGGATAGTATTGTATCAAGCTATGATGGGAAGGGATACGGTGAATTTAAGGATGATTTGGCAGAAGTAGTTACAAAGGCTTTATTACCCATTCAGGAAAGATATAAAGAATACAGGCAGGACAAGGTATTCCTTGAAAGTATATATAGGGAGGGTGCAGATCGGGCTGAAGCATTTGCTGCAAAGACTCTCAGGAAAGTATATAAAAAAATGGGATTCATACCACGTATATAATTGAAAAAAATAGTTTCAAATAGAAAAATTCAGCTTTTCATTATGAAAATATCAAAAGCTGGATTTTTTCTTAATTAAGATTCAGTTTCCAATAGATCAAATCCCTCAGCATCTGCTATATATTTTTTATAATCCGGAAGAAGTTGTAATTCCAACGTTAACCAATAAATACTGACAAATAATTATTAAAAACTCATTTGATTGAAATATGTTGGCATGGTACTTGCTATATATGATGGTGAAAATATGATAAACCAAATCTGAAGTTTCGGCATGATTTGGTTGTCGCGGCCAGCTGAACACTCAGCAAATCTTTACAAAAAAATTTATGGAGGTTGTTGCAAAATGATGGAGAAAACCCGAGAGTTCTTAGTAAAAATCGGTTTGCCTGCCGGCGATGCCGATAACTGCCCAACATCTGATAAAAGGTTTCCAGGTGGAGCACATTTTGGGATCGAGGTTCCAACGATAAACACTGCAGTAGCGTGTAAGTCACTTATCGAAGAAGCTGAAAGACTTGGTATCCAGATAAACAGAGTAGATGAAACCTACGGAGCATTCAGACATACCTTTACCGAATTGAAGGAGTATGCAGCAATATGTAAAGCACATGGTGCCGGTCTCAATATGTCCATAGGACCAAGAGCTGCTTATGACACATCAGCGACCAGGCTTAGCGAGCAAGGCAGAGTAATAGCATATAGACTAAGAGGACAGGAACAAGTAGCAAGAGCAATAGAGGATGCTAAGAGAATCGCTGAGGCTGGCATAAGAGGGCTTATAGTATATGACGAAGGACTCCTTTGGGTACTTAATGAAGCTAGAAAGATGGGGGAACTCCCTTCAGAAATGAAATTCAAGAACTCAGCGCACAATGGTCAAGGAAATCCAGCAAGCTTTAAGCTTCTACAGGACCTTGGTGCAGATTCTATCAACCCTGTCAGAGACCTGTCGATACCAATGCTGGCAGCTCTCAGACAAACAGTAGACGTTCCTTTGGATCTTCATACCGACAATCCACCAGGATCAGGAGGATTCATAAGAGTATACGAAGCTCCTGAAATGGTAAGATGCTGTGCGCCTGTATTTCTTAAGACTGGTAACTCCTGCGTTTCCGGTCATGGCCAGCTGACAACTGCTTCAAATGGTATAGACATGGCAAGACAAGCACATATCGTACTTGAGATGGTTCACAGATATTATCCTGAGGCAATTCAATTGAAGGCTGGAGAGGCTGAGCCGCAAATAGCCGACTAACATATTCCCAACCGATTATCTCTCCTGCTTGACTCGGTCTTGCAGGGGAGATAATTATATATGAAAGGAAGAGATTTGATGAGGGAAATAAACGTTCAAAAAATAACAGATGAAATCGAAAGATTATCAATTGAATCCAATTACTACCTTCCTCTTGACGTCAAAAAGGCACTTGAGGATTTTCTTGAGAAGGAGGAGTCGCCTCTGGGGAGAGACACACTTCAGGATATCCTTAAGAACCAGGAAATTGCAAGGACCAAAAACGTACCAATATGTCAGGATAGTGGACTTGCCGTAGTATTTTTGGAGCTCGGGCAGGATGTAAGATTGGTTGGAGGTCAGCTTAATGAGGCTATAAATGAGGGAGTGCGAAGAGGTTACGAGAATGGCTATCTAAGAAAGTCAGCGGTTGATGATCCTTTCTTTGAGAGAAAGAACACGAAGGATAACACTCCTGCTATAATCCATACAAAGATCGTTCCTGGGGAAAACATCAGGATAATATTCGCACCAAAAGGTGGAGGGAGCGAAAATATGAGCGCATTGGCAATGCTTAAGCCTTCTGATGGCGTTCAGGGTATAAAAAAATTCGTGCTTGATACAGTTGATAAAGCAGGCTCAAATCCTTGTCCTCCAATCATAGTAGGTATCGGTATTGGTGGAACTATAGAAAAAACAACCTTGATTGCAAAAGAAGCCCTGCTAAGGACAGTTGGGGAGCATCATCCAAATCCAATCGTAGCAAAGGTTGAGGAAGAACTGCTTGAGGAAATCAATAACCTGGGAATTGGACCTCAAGGCTTCGGAGGAAGAACCACAGCATTAGCAGTCCACATAGAAACCTTCCCAGCTCATATCGCAAGTATGCCGGTTGCAATTAATATCCAGTGTCATGTTGCTAGACATCAGGAAACTGTTATTTAAGTGTTGGAGGTGATAGGAATGGCTAAAATTGTAAATACTCCATTGACAGAGGAAACAGCAAAAGCCTTGCGGGCTGGTGACAGGGTCTTACTCAATGGGATCATTTATACAGGAAGAGATGCAGCACACAAAAGATTGGCTGAGATGCTTGACAAAGGTGAAGAGCTTCCAATGGATATAAAGGATCAGACCATTTACTATGTTGGACCATGCCCGGCAAAACCCGGGCAGGCTATAGGATCGGCTGGTCCAACCACAAGTGGCAGGATGGATGCTTATACTCCTCAGCTTATGGATGCAGGGTTGAGGGGTATGATAGGTAAAGGACTTAGAAACAAAGCTGTCGTCGATTCCATAATAAAGCATAGTGGAGTCTATTTTGCTGCCATTGGAGGAGCTGGGGCATTGTTGGCTGAGGCTATAAAGGAAGCTGAAGTAATAGCATTCCCAGACCTGGGCGCGGAAGCAATATATAAGCTTAGGGTTGAAGATTTCCCGGTAACTGTTATTATTGACTGCGCAGGAAACGACTTATATAAGTCAGGTAGAGAACAATATAAAAAATAGGACGGTGTTGAAAATGTCACTAAGAGACGACGCATTGAAGCTTCATAGAGACAATAAAGGCAAGTTGAACGTGGAAAGCAAGGTTCCGGTCACAGATAGAGAAAGCTTAAGTCTAGCATACACACCTGGAGTTGCTGAACCTTGCAAAGAGATACATAAGAATATAAATGACGTCTATGAATATACATCAAAAGGAAACATGGTTGCGGTCGTATCAGATGGAACTGCAGTTCTAGGACTAGGAGATATAGGTCCTCACGCAGCTCTTCCAGTCATGGAAGGCAAGGCTGTTCTATTCAAGGAATTTGGTGGAGTGGATGCATTTCCAATTTGCGTAAATACAAAGGATCCGGATGAGATCGTTAACCTTGTATGCATGATAGAGCCAGCCTTTGGAGGAATAAACCTAGAGGATATCTCTGCTCCAAGATGCTTTGAAATAGAGAATAAGCTTAAGGAAAAACTTGATATACCTATATTCCACGATGACCAGCACGGTACTGCTATCATAGTTCTTGCCGGACTGAAGAATGCTTTAAGATTAACGGGCAAGAAGATGGAAGATCTAGTTGTAGTAATAAATGGAGTTGGCGCAGCAGGAGTAGCTATAGCTAAGATAATTCTGAACATTGGCGTAAAGGACATGCTTCTAGTAGATAGCAAGGGGATAATATATAAGGGTAGAAAAGATGGAATGAATTGGGCTAAAGATGAAATGGCAGAAGTAACCAATAAGGATCTGAAGATGGGAGATTTAGCCGAGGCGATGAAGGGATCCGACGTATTCATTGGAGTTTCTCAGGCTAATATAGTAACTGAAGAAATGGTAAAGACTATGAATGAGGATGCGATAATATTTGCAATGGCGAATCCGGTCCCAGAGATCGATCCTGACCTTGCAAAGAAAGCGGGTGCAAGAGTTGTTGGCACTGGAAGATCTGATTATCCTAATCAAATAAACAATGTCCTTGCATTTCCGGGAGTATTCAGAGGAACCTTCGACGTGAGAGCAAAAGAGATCAACGAGGCCATGAAGATAGCAGCAGCTGACGCTTTGGCAGGACTTATAGCTGACGATGAACTAAAAGAAGATTATATAATACCTTATCCATTTGATAAGCGAGTAAGACCTGCTATTGCAGAGGCAGTAGCTAAAGCTGCAAGGGAAACCGGGGCAGCCAGGATCTAGTCCAAATAATTAGAAAGGAGTTGTCCTATATGGAACAACCCATATTATATGACTTGAATACCTTAAATGATTTTTGCATAGATGTTCTTACAAAAGCAGGAGTGAAGCTGGAGGAAGCAGAGATAATTAGTGATACTCTACTTTTTGCTGAGCTTAGGAATATCAAATCCCATGGAATAGTAAGACTTCCAACCTACGTCAAAAGACTCGAGAATGCAGCTGTAAATCAGAACGCTGATATGAAATTTCTCGAGAACAAAGCAGCAGCTGTTTCTGTACTGGATGCCGACAATGGCATGGGGCAGGTAGCTGGCTATAAAGCTATGAAAGCAGCCATAGATATGGCAAGGATATATGGAGTAGGCTTAGTAGCAGTTAAGAATAGCAATCACTTTGGAGTGGCCTCGTACTTTTCGATGCTGGCATCAAGGGAAGATATGATCGGACTCGTAATGACAAACGCATCGCCGGCTATTGCGCCCTTTGGGACAAAGACCCCCTTATTGGGAACCAATCCTCTTACTGTCGCAGTTCCAGCTAAGAAAGGGAAGCCCATAGTATTGGATATGTCCATGTCCACGGTAGCCAGGGGAAAAATAAGAATGGCAGCGCTTCAAAATAAGGAGATGCCTCTTGATTGGGGATTAGATAAGGATGGCAATCCTACAGCTGATCCATCAGAAGCTCTTTTAGGCAGTCTTGTCCCAATAGGTGGTGTTAAAGGATCAGGACTTTCTTTGATCATAGATTTACTGACTGGAGCATTAACAGGTACCTCTTCTCTTGGAGAAGTCAAGAATATAACAGATATGAGTGGACCATCTAAGACAAGCCACCTTTTTATCGTTATCAATATTGGCGCTTTTATGGTGATAGAAGAGTATAAGGAAAGGGTAGACGATGCCATTTCGAAGATCAAGTCTCTTCCCCCAAAAGGGGATAATGAAATATTCATGGCAGGTGAGATCGAGCAAAATCTCATGGAAAAAAGACTTGCTGAGGGGATACCGGTAGATGTTGAGGTAGTGGCTGAGTTAAACAAGCTTGCTCTTGATTATGATGCAGTAAGACTTTAGATATTTCAAAATAAAACGGTTTATTATCACATTAAATCAATAAACATTTCAAATTGAAACCCAGCGATTTGATTGACCTGATAGATATTTAACTAATCTGAAAATTTCAAAATCGCTGGGCTTTTACTCAAATGCATCAAGTTGGCATTAGACTTGCATATATTATAATACAGAAATCGCTAAATACTTCAAGGAGGTGTCTTAAGTGAAATATGAAATATCAAAAGGTTCAATGGATAAGGCTGATAAGGTCTATTTCCAGAACATGACCGGTAAACAGGTCAAAGAAAGGCTTAAGGAAAACGATATTATTATCATCCCAATAGGCAGCACTGAGGCTCACGGAGATGGTCAGTGCTTTGGAGAGGATACATTTCTCGTAACAAGGATGGCAGAAACTGTTGCAAAAGTCACAGGCTGCACTGTCTCCCAGCCGATTTGGTTTGGATCCCATCCATGGGCACATATGGGTATGCCTGGAACTATTGTTATACCTGAAGAAACCTTTACAAACTACTTAAGATGTATTTTCGCTGGCTTCTGGAATGCTGGCTTCAGAAAAATGATACTGCTGAATGGACATGGTCAGGAATATGTAATACCTAATGCTATACATCAATTCGGGAAAATATGGCAGGTGCCTGCTATTATAATGTTTGTAAACTGGCCAACGGTTATTCCTAACTACTTAAAAGATAAAGCTCATGGAGGACCTTTTGAAACTCCTTTTGCACATGCAGATGAGGTTGAAGCATCATATTCATTAGCTCTTTTCCCCGAGATGAACAGTATGGCGGATATGGTCGATTCCAACCCTGTCAGCAAATGGCCAAAAGGATGGATCGACAAGGGAGGAGACGTCTACCAGTCACCGATTCCTGGGCATGCACAAATAGGTGCTGGAGGTCTTGAGGTCAAGGTTTATCCAGAGGCCGTTATTGGGAAGCCATCCTTAGCTGATGCCAAAAAAGCTGAAGAAGGTCTGGAGGTATTATTTGATTTCATGGTTGCTTTACACGACGAAATAAAAAGACAATATCCTGTTGGTAAACTTCCACCGATTGAAACCGCATCTGAAAAGCCACGGGAATTGGTAGAGGAAGTTATTAGAGGACCATTAAATGGTGGCAGAAGCATTTACGCCATTCATCATCCGGTATAGAAGGTAGGTTATTGTAGAAGGAGGTTCATGATATGACGGAGATCAACAAAGAGTTTTGGCAAGTCGTATTGGATAGACGAAGTATCAGGAAATATACTAATGAGCAAGTTTCAGAGGAAGACATCAGACTTATCATGGAAAGCGCCAGACAAGCTCCATCTGGTGAGAATGCTCAGCCATGGAGATTCATAATAGTCAAGGACCAAACTAGCAAGGACTTCCTTTCGGTTGTCGGTAAAGGAGGCAGCGGGAGAAGATTTACAGGTGAGTATCTAAGTAAGCATATGCAAACCAGGTTTGAAGCTTTGGAGGATGAAGATAAAAAAAGAGCGGCTTTTAAGAAGCTGACATCTGGAAGTGTTTCTGCCTTCGTTAATCAGGCAGCCTTCGATATTCTAGTATTGGGGAAAAAGGAAGTGTGGGATGCACCGTTCGACACCTCTGCTGCAATTGAAAATATACTTTTGACTGCTGCAAGTCTGGGACTGGGAGCATGCTGGCTTGTCGCTCCTTGCATTGATATAAGAGATGAGCTCAAGATGAAGGAATATTTCAAGGTCCCGGAGGACTATAAGCTTTATGCCATTCTTGCAGTCGGAGTCCCGGGAGAAACGAAGAATCCAAGACCGAGACTTCCGTTGAATGAGCTAGTTTTCAAAGAAACCTTCGGGGAAGCATATTACGAGGAATAATCATAGAGGAGGTTGGCAAAGTGAGTGATATCGGAAAATTGAAGGATCAACTTCTTTATGAAGTTCAAAAAGCCTTCTATGATGAGAGAGGCAAGGGTGCAAGATATCGATTGACATTAGTAGGAGTAGAATATATTTTGTCTGAGCTTGGAGAAAAAGCCTACGAGAAGGCCGTTCTCTTGCAGTGGATGAAAGAGAAGGGATTCTTCGAGGATATTGAGTACATTGAGGATGAATTTGTTTTCAAGGCAAAGGTCAAGAATTGTTGTCTAATGGGGATAAGAGAAGGATTTAACAGCAGGGGAATGCAGCCATTGAGCTGCCCGATCGGTAATATGATAATGAACGCTCTAGAACATGAAAATGGGTTCGCTCCGGAACTAATGCCTATAGATATGGATGGTAGCTATTGCGGTCTGAGCTGCGCTAAGGCAGGTACATCCGACGTAGTAGGAGACTAGGTATATATTCCATTTATATACAAAAAAAGTTAAGGGGGAATGAAATCAGGTAAGTCGGGTTATAAAAGAGGAAGGCAGAGAAATCCAAATTAGGAGGTATAGGAATGAAAAAGTTTAGGCTGATGTACTTAATGCTTGCGATGCTGATTGTAGTATCTGTCGCACTCGCAGGATGTGCTCAGGAACCAGCGCCCGCTCCAGCTCCAGAGCCAGCACCTGCTGAAGAGCCAGCAGAACCTGCAGAACCAGCAGTAGACCCTGCAGTCGCAAATTATCCAGAGAGACCGATCAACGCAACTGTTGGTTTTGGAGCAGGTGGACCTACTGACGTAATTGCAAGAGGTATTGTTCCAATATTGCAGGAAAAGGTCGGAGTAGGTATAGCGATTACCAATACACCTGGTGCTGCCAGTGCTACTGCCGCTTCATTCGTACTTAATGCAAAGACTGACGGTTACACTCTATTCTTCGGATCAGAGATCATGTCCGTATGGCAAACAATGGGTACAATGGATATGAATCCAATAAGAGATTTTATTCCCATAAAGCTAGTTGCCGAAGCGACTCCAGTTATGGCAGTACCACCGGATTCACCATTTAACAGCGCTGAAGAGGTGATTCAATATGCTATAGATAATCCTGGAGAATTGACTATCGGTACCGCTGGGCCGGGAACTGTTCCTCATATAAGCGGTTTGCTTCTTGAGCAATACCTGGGAGCGAAGTTTACATTTGTTCCATTCCAAGGAGGCGGCCCGGCTATAACAGCTGTTATGGGAAGTCAAGTAGATGCAACGATAGAAATGGTACAATCCATGGTAGAAGCACACAAAGCTGGAAATCTTAAGATATTAGCATCATTTACTAACGACCCGATACCCGGTCTTGATGATATTCCTACAATAGGAAAACTATATCCTGAAATGGCTCCATTCGTACCATACGGACCTTATTTTGGACTGTTTGCAGCAAAGGGGACGCCAAAAGAGATAACTGATCTTCTCCAAGCAAAAATGGAAGAAGCAATGGCTGATCCAAGATGGACTGAGTATACAGATAGATTATTCCTTACTAGAATAGACTATAGCGGACAGGAAGCTATTGACTATTTGACAAAGTGGACCTCCAAGGCAGCATGGTTGCTATACGATACAGGAGCTGCTCCAAATTCCCCTGCTGATTTTGGCATAGAAAAACCACAATAGACTTATCTGACTTATCAGTGACAGCCTTTTGCTAAGGTAAAAGGCTGTCAAATCTCATAGTTTATCTCTTACAAAAAGATTGTGATATTTTCATAAAATCATTACTGATCCTACTGACTAACACAGATAAACCTTTATTAGGGGGTGCACTAAAAAGTGAAGAAGATCAAAGTAATTGATCTTACTATATATCTTTTTATCGGAGCTGTAGTAACGACAATTCTAGGCAGTATTTTCAATTGGGTAAACAAGGATGGAATAAAAATTTTTGAGACTACCTCGCCGTTGATTTACCCATTTCTTATAGGAGCTGCGATGTTTATTTTCCTGGTTGCGACAATAATAAGCGACCTTAGAAACATAAGTAAAGAGGAGACTTCAAAAGAACACAAGGGCGAGCTTGCACATGACGTTTTGATGGCAGCAGTCTATGCAGGTGGTGTCTTGATATACTCTATTGTAGTGCCAAAATTAGGATTTATAATGGGTACAATCGTATTTCTAGTGATTACAATGATGATAATGAACTATGAGGAGTTGAATTTAGGAAAGAAAGCTTTAAAAGCAGTAGTGATATCATCAGTAACGGTACCGGTCTTGCATTTTGTTTTTTATGAGATTTTCAAAGTAATGCTACCGTAGAAAGGGGGTTCCAATAATTGATCGAGTATGAAATGATCTACACATTATATATTTTAGTGGGTGCTATAATTGGCTTGATAATGGGAGCCTTGCCTGGATTGACAGTTACTATGACAATTGTTCTAGTTGTATCTTTGACTTTCGGCTGGGAAATGATACCTGCGTTAGCATTTATAATAGGGGCATTTGCAGGGGGTGTAGTAGGAGGATCGATTTCTGCAATTGCATTAAATATTCCTGGTACTGCAGCTGCTGTTTCAACTGTATTTGATGGATATCCTCTTAAATTAAAGGGAGAAGCAAATAATGCTTTAGGTATTTCTTTATTCGTTAGTTTAGTAGGTGGAATATTCGGATTGCTTGTATTAGCTCTCGTAGGCCCTCTGCTTGGTAAAATAGCATTAAAGTTTGGACCGCAGGAGTATTTTCTTATAACTATGTGGGGAATAACTCTCGTTGCAGTACTTAGCCAAGGTAGAATGAGTAAAGGTCTGGTGGCAGCATTTTTGGGAGTATTCGTAGGGATGATTGGTATGGACCCTATAACTGGCCTAATGAGATTTACTTTTGGTACCAGAGTATTAAGTGGTGGTGTAAATTACATAGCTGCAATGATAGGCCTCTTTGGAATGAAAGAAGTATTTGTTCAACTTAAGAAATCAAAAACTCTTAGGATAGACGAAACCTACAGTATAAAAGATCTTTTCCCCAAGTTTAAGATAATAAAGACCTTGATACCCACTATGACCTGGTCGGCCGTTATAGGCTGGATAATAGGTCTCTTGCCTGGAACAGGCGGTGATATTGGGTCTTTGGTAGCATATGGGACAACTAAAAGCTTAATAAAGAATCCAAGCAGACCATTTGGCCAAGGTGCATACGAGGGTGTAGCAGCACCTGAGACGGCAAATGATGCTGCAATAGGAGGAGCATTGACAACGATGTTGACTCTTGGGATTCCTGGTGATTCCGTAACAGCAGTAATAATCGGAGCTTTCTATATGCATGGATTAATGCCAGGGCCTACTTTTATGTTAGTAAATAAGAACTATTTCTACTATATTCTGATATTCCTTGCAATAGGGACTATTATGTCATATGTCCTTGGATTGTTTGGTGCCAACCTTATGCTTAAGATGTTGAAATTCCCTAAGTGGGCTATAGTTCCCGTAATATCTTTGCTTTGTGTAATCGGCTCCTATGCACTAAACAATAATATGAACGATGTAATAATAATGGTTTTCTTTGGATTTGTAGGATACTTGTTTGAACGCAGCAATTATCCTGTTTCACCGATAGTTCTTGGAATAATTCTGGGTCCAATGATTGAAACCAACTTCAGGCAAGCTCTAATAAGCTCCAAGGGTTTTGTACCTTTGATGACTTCATTTGTAACAAGGCCTTTGGCTTTGATTATCCTTGTGTTGATAATTGGTTCCTTCATTCTTCAGAGCTTCACTATGAAGTCTGCAGTAAAGCCTGAAGGAGAGTAAATAGTAGAGGGGGGATATTTATGGGCAAAATCTTGAGAGTCAATATGTCAACATCAGAGGCAGGTTCTAAGCGGGAGGAGAAATACGACTTTCTGGGTGGAAGAGCCTTATCATCAAAGCTAATACACGATGAGGTACAGGCAAACTGCGAACCGTTGGGTAAAAATAATAAACTGGTGTTTGCTACCGGAGTACTGTCAGGCACTATAGCTTCAAGTGCCAGTCGAATATCAGTAGGTGCTAAGAGCCCGCTTACCAAGGGGATCAAGGAGGCTAACTGCGGAGGAGTTGCAGGAGCAAGAATATCTAAGTGTGGCTATCAGGCAATTGTAATAGAGGGAAAAGCATCCTCAGGGACCTGGGTTCTAATAGTCGATAAGGATGGTCCGAGGCTTGAGGAGTGGAGCGAGCTTAAAAGCAAGGGAACCTATGAGACAGTTTCCAGACTATATAAGAAGTTTGGAGGAAAGGTAGGTATACTCTGCGTTGGGCCTGCTGGCGAAAGAGGTCTCAGAGGAGCTTGCATTGCCTCCACTGATCCTCATGGCGAGCTTAAGTTTGCTGCAAGGGGTGGCTTGGGAGCGGTCATGGGATCTAAGGGTCTGAAGGCGATAGTGGTCGATGACTCTGACTGTGATCAAATTGAATATAATGACAAGGATCGATTTATCCAAATAGCAAAGGATTTTAATAAAAAGCTGGCAGGAGACCCGAAAACTAAAGACATTTACCACAACTATGGCACTACAGCAATCGTCAAAGCAGTAAATGGTATGGGAGCTCTGCCAACAAACAGCTTCAGATTCGGATCCAGTGAGCACGTCGAGAATCTAAGCGGTGAGAAGATGAATGAGCTGATCAAAGCACGTGGTGGAGAGGGAAAACTTGCAATTTCATGTATGGATATATGCGCCATAAGATGCAGCACAGTTTATCCTGATGAAAACGGTAAGAAGATAGTATCCACAATGCAGTATGAGAATATAGCGCTATTGGGCTCTAACCTTGGTATGGACAACCTGGATTCTGTTGCAAGATTAAATTACGAGATAAACGATCTAGGCCTTGACACGATCGAGACAGGATGCGCCATAGGTGTGGCTCTAGATCAGGGCTATGGGAGATTTGGAAGCGAAGCGGACTGTATGGCTCTGATCAAGGAGATATGGAGAGATACACCTATGGGAAGAATGTTGGGAAATGGAGCTCAAATAACAGGCGAGGTGCTGGGAAGCGAGAGAATACCAACAGGGAAAGGTCAGGGATTTGCAGGTTATGATCCAAGAGCTCTAAAGGGAAACGGGGTTACCTATTCCATGTCTACAATGGGCGGAGACCATACTGCAGGAAACTGTTTCGGATCAAGAGGAACAGTCGACCCACTTGGGACAGAAAAACAGGGTGAGCTTTCAAAACTTCTTCAAATTCAGATCGGTACTTTGGATTGCATAGGATTATGTATGTTTGCAAGAGGCCCGTTGTTTGCTGAACCTCATCTTTTAGCAGAGATAGTAAATACAAAATGTGGTAGCAACTACGATAAAGATACCATTTGGGACCTGGCTGTTGAAACCCTTAAATTGGAAAGGGAGTTCAATATAAATACAGGTCTGAGCCCTGCTTACGATAAGCTCCCGGAATACCTGTATGATGAACCACTAAGTCCAACAAATGCAGTGTTTGACCTTTCTGAGGAAGAAATGAAAAAGGCATTGATCTAGGGATGATAGAATGGTCAAGATAAAGCTGCACTTATCATTTGTTGAAAGAACTGGAAAAGAGGAATTCGAGGTTGTTCCGGGTTTAGATAAGGATCTTCTGGGATTCCTGGCTATTTATGGCATCAGGTCTGATGAGGTAGGAATGGTGGTCGCTGATGGTAGATGGAGAAATCCGGTTGATGTAATTATCGATGAATACTCAGTTATTGAAGTATTCCCCCACCTTGAGGGTGGTTGAATAAAGAACATACAGTTTGAAAGGAGACAGACAAATGGATAAACCAAAGGTTATAGTTAGAGAGGCTGATATAGCAGGAGAACTTAAAACGCCATACCCCAGAGTGTCTAAGATATTAATAAGCGAGCATACAGTTGGTGCCACGAAAATATCAATGGGAACTAATGTAACAGAGCCCGGCAGCAGGATCCCTTTACACAGGCACACAGATTCTGAGGAAGCGATGTTTGTAGTCGAGGGAACAGGCAAATTGATAGTTGGCGACGAAGAGTACGATCTTTATCCAGGTACTGCAATTTTCTCCCCATTGGGAGTTGACCATACCATAATGAACACAGGAGATACCCAATTTAAAATAGTCTGGGCATATGGTCCTCCTTTGGAAGCACATCTAAAGAAAGAAGACTAAGGACGAAGCTTCAGTTTCATCCCCCGCCGCAGGCCTGCCGTCATGGAGGCCTGTTTTCTTTGCTATAGTAGTCTGATAAATTCAGATGTCAATCATAGCTGAAATGAAGTATAATATATGGTAAGAGTCAAGACAAAACAAGGGGTTGGTGGCAGTATGAACGGTAGGATAGTGATAATTTCACCTGATGAAAAATTTACCGAATATGCTCAACAGGTCATAGATGATCTAGGAGAAAATATTGAGGTTTTTGAAGGTTCCTACAGCGAAGGTCTTGGTAAGGCAAGAAAGGCTGTCGAAGATGGAGCCAGCGTAATAATAAGCAGAGGCGGTACAGGCAACCTCATTAAAAAGAACATCGACATTCCTGTTGTAAATATTGATTTCAGCAGCTACGACGTTATTGAGTCCATAGGCAAGGCAGTTCAATACTCAACTAGAATAGGAATTGTGGGCTTTGAAGATCTTTCAAAAGCATATATAAGGGTAAGCGAGGTTTTGGAAAAAACTTTCTCAGCAAAGATTGATATCATAACCATTAAATCTGTACGAGAGATCGACAAGGCTATAACTGAGCTGCACCATGATGGTTCAAGGGTATTTATCGGAGGCCACACAGTAATGGAGGCTATCTATAGTCGACGTATGAATGGCGTGCTTATAGAGACTGGTAAGGAAGCAATCGCTGAAACCATTGGTCATGCAAAGAGGCTGCTTGAGGTCCAACAGATAGAAAAGGAGAAAGCGGCTATCCTAAAGTCAATAATCGACTTTGCTTATGACGGAATACTTGGAATCGACAAAAATGGTATGATAACTGTATTTAATCCAGTTGTACAAAAAATAACTGGTATCAGATATGAAAATGCGATTTCGAGAAATGTTGAGGAAGTAGTAGAGAATACAAGGATGTTGGAGGTCTTGAGAACGGGTGAACCAGAGCTTGGAGAAATACAGAAAATTGGCGATATCTCCATCTTGACTAACAGGGTACCAATCATAGTAGACGAGAAAATAGTAGGTGTTGTAGCAACATTCCAGGAAATTGAAAAAATTCAGAAGATGGAGACTCAGATAAGAGCCAAGCTTCATGCCAAGGGACATGTAGCAAAAACAAAATTCCAGAATATTATTGGTAAAAGCACAGCTATTACTCAGGTAAAGGAAAAAGCACGGCTTTATGCAAAGGTTGACAGCACTGTACTGATACAGGGAGAGACAGGAACAGGCAAAGAGTTATTTGCTCAAAGCATACACAATGCTAGTCTTAGGATCGACAAGCCCTTTGTTGCAGTTAATTGTGCAGCACTTCCCGAAAGTCTTCTTGAGAGTGAGCTCTTTGGATATGTTGAAGGTGCATTTACCGGCGCCAGAAAAGGAGGGAAAACTGGATTATTTGAGCTTGCTCATGGTGGAACAATATTTCTAGATGAGATAAGTGAGATGTCGCCAAATCTCCAGGCTAGATTTCTTAGAGTTATCCAGGAGAAGGAAGTAGTCAGGATAGGAGATGACAGGGTCATCCCTGTCGATGTAAGGATCATCGCAGCAACTAACAGGGATTTATTTAAGCTAGTAGATGACGGTGGATTCAGGGAGGACTTATTTTACAGGCTCAGCGTCCTGAGGCTTTCGATTCCTCCTTTGAAGGAAAGAAAGGAAGACATCTCTGATTTGGCAAGCTACTTTGTAAGAGAGAAGAGCAGATATCTCAACCAAAGAGTGGAGGGTATCGCAGCCGAAGCCTTAGCCAAGCTGATAGTATATGACTGGCCTGGTAATGTAAGGCAGTTGGAGAATTTTATTGAAAGATGTGTGGTTTTGGCTGGGGACAAAAAGATGATTGACTCTCTTATTGCTGCTGAGGCAAGTCATGGAATGCTGGAGTTTGGAAGGGCAAGAGCAGAAAGTTCAGAAGGAAGCAGTTCGTCAAACGACAAGGGCGTGCTTCATCAAATAGAGAATGACACCATACTGAAAGTTTTAGAGGAGACTGAGGGAAACAGGTCTCTTGCTGCAGAAAGATTGGGTATTAGTGTAACGACATTATGGAGAAAGCTTAAATCGATCGAAGAGTCAAATCCAAAAAAAAAGTGATTTATGTTTGACAAAATATATACCATTGGTTAATATCATACTATGTAAAATTATTAACAATCCCTAAAGGAGCCTAATATGACACTTCCTAATGTGATCACCTTTTTTAGAATACTGCTGATCCCGATTTATTTGTTCATATTCTACTCTGGAACTGAGAATAGGGTGCTCCTATCAGGATTTGTGTTTATTCTTGCAGGGGTATCCGATGTAGCAGATGGCTATATTGCTCGGCGATATAATCTTGAAAGCAAGCTTGGAGCTTTGATGGACCCTTTTGCGGACAAGTTGATGAGCTTTACTGTGCTGTTCACCTTTACCTCTGTAGGATTGATTCCTGTATGGGTTCTTATACCAATGCTTATAAAGGAAATGGTAATGATTCTTGGAGGAGGAGTTCTTTACTTGAAGCACAAAAGATCAGTGATACCCTCCAATAAGTTTGGAAAGGTTGCAACTTTTTCATTATATGCTTCGATCCTATCAATAATAACAAAGGTGCCCTTAAACATTTCTTTATTTCTTCTTATATTGACCCTTGCTCTAAATATCCTGGCATTCATTAACTATCTAAAGATATTTAGAAGACTTGTGTTTGTTGAAAAAGGCGAGATTGACAAATAGCTTCCTATATTTTATAATTAGGACAATTATATCAATGGCTGTGATAAAGAGGAGTAATCAGATTCCCTAATAGAGAGCAGGCTCGCTGGTGGAAGAGCCGCAGCAGGAAATTGATGAAGGTCGCTTTTGAGCCTGCAGACCGATTAAGCTAAGTCTGCACGGGGAACCGTTATTTCATATAAGTGCCACAGCTATAGCTGTGGAATTAAGGTGGTACCGCGAACCCTTCGTCCTTACACGGATGAGGGGTCTTTTTTATTATAAGGAGGGGAATCTATGCTAGAAAATTTACCAAAGAATTATGACCCAAAGGAGTTTGAGGACAGACTTTACAAATTCTGGAACGAAAACGGGTATTTTACGCCTGAAATCGACAAAAACAAGAAGCCATACACAATTATGATGCCGCCGCCAAATGTAACTGGAAGCTTGCATATGGGACATGCCCTGAATAATACTATTCAGGATATCCTTATCAGATGGAAGAGGATGGAGGGCTATTCAGCACTGTGGCTTCCAGGAACTGATCATGCCAGTATTTCTACGGAGGCTAAGGTTGTTGAGAAGATAAAATCTGAAGGAAGAAGCAAAGAAGAGCTTGGTAGAGAGGGATTCTTAAAGGAAGCCTGGGCTTGGACCGACATATACGGCGGTACTATTAAAAACCAACTGAAAAAGCTAGGAGTTTCATGCGACTGGACCAGAGACAGGTTTACCCTCGACGAGATGTTGAGCAATGCAGTTGAAGAGGTGTTCGTTAGGCTTTATGACAAAGGTCTGATATACAGAGGAGACAGGATCATCAATTGGTGTCCGAGTTGTCATACGGCAATATCAGATGCTGAGGTAGACCACGAGGATGCTCACGGGTACTTGTGGCATGTTAAATATCCAATAAAAGACAGCGATCAGTTTATAACGATCGCAACAACAAGGCCTGAGACTATTCTGGGAGATCTTGCCGTTGCAGTTCATCCTGACGACGATCGTTACTCTCACCTTGTTGGAAAAACTGCATTGGTTCCAATCATCAACAGAGAGATACCTGTTATAGCAGATCCTTACGTTGAGATGGAATTCGGGACAGGCGCTCTAAAAATTACGCCATCCCATGATCCTAATGATTTCGAAGTAGGAGAAAGGCATGGTCTTGGGCAGTGTGTTGTAATAAATGAAGACGGGTTCATGAATTTCAACGCAGCTGGCTTTGAAGGTCTTGAAAGATTCGAGGCCAGAAAGGCTGTGGCAAAAGCCCTTGAGGAAATGGATTATCTGGATGCAGTAAAGGATCATGACAATGCTGTAGGTCATTGTGAAAGATGCAAAACAATTATCGAGCCCCTTATATCCAAGCAGTGGTTTGTAAAAATGGAGCCGCTAGCTAAGCCGTCATTGGAGGCTTACCATAAAGGTGAACTAAGATTTATACCTGAAAGATTCGGCAAGGTATATACACATTGGCTTGAAAATATAAAAGATTGGTGCATTTCGAGACAGTTGTGGTGGGGACACAGATTGCCGGTCTACTATTGCGATGATTGCGGAGAAATAATTGTATCAAGAGAAAAAACTGTAAGCTGCAGCAAATGTGAAAGTAAGAACATTCGTCAGGAAACTGACACTCTTGATACCTGGTTTTCATCAGCACTCTGGCCGTTCTCAACTTTGGGATGGCCTGAAGATACTGAGGATATGGCTTACTTCTTCCCAACAGATGTGCTAGTTACAGGCTACGATATAATATTTTTCTGGGTAATAAGGATGGTCTTTTCAAGTCTTGAGCAGACAGGAGAGCTGCCATTTAAGGACGTTTTCCTTACAGGTCTGGTCAGAGACTCATTGGGAAGGAAAATGAGCAAATCTCTTGGAAATGGAATTGATCCACTTGAGCTTATCGAGGAATATGGAGCTGATGCTCTCAGATTCACGTTGGTTACAGGCAACACACCCGGTAACGACATGAGGTTTTATACTGAAAGGGTAGAGGCAAGCAGGAATTTTGCCAATAAGCTTTGGAATGCCACAAGGTTTGTGATGATGAACCTGGATGATGGTGCTGAGGATTATACAATTGATCCTAAGGACCTGGAGCCTGAGGACAAATGGATATTGACAAGATTGACCAGAGTTATGGGAGACGTTAAATCTAACCTGGACAAGTATGAACTTGGACTAGCTGCCCAAAGGGTATACGACTTCATTTGGGAGGATTACTGCGACTGGTATATTGAAATGGCAAAGACAAGACTATACGGCGAGAATAAGACCTCAAGAACAACGGCACAGCAGGTTCTTGTATCAGTTCTAAGAGATACTTTGAAGCTTCTACATCCATTCATGCCATTTATTACAGAAGAGATATGGCAGCATTTGCCTGGGAAGTCTGATGCCCTTATAATGGAATCCTGGCCAAAACCAGAAACCGGGTTATTGTTTGAGGAAGCTGAAAAGAGCATAGAGTTTATAAAATCAGCTATAAAAGGTATTCGAAATGCTAGAGCAGAGATGAACATCGTTCCATCCAGAAAGGCAGGACTGATATTTGTTACTGAGGACCAAGCCTTAAAGGAGATCATTTCACAAAGCGAGAAAAAGTTCAGGACATTGGCATCAGCTGATTCAATGTCCTTTGCATCGGATAAAAGTGGCTTTGGAGAGGGATTTGTATCAGTTGTGTTGGATGGATGTGAGGTTTTTCTTCCTCTTGCAGATTTAATCGATTTCGACAAGGAGCTGGAGAGACTTGAAAAAGAAAAAGCCAAGCTAGAGGACGAAATCAAACGCGTTGATGCAAAGCTTTCTAATCAGGGGTTTGTAGCTAAGGCACCAGCTAAGGTCGTGGATGAGGAAAAGGAAAAGCAAGTTAAGTACAAGCAGATGCTTGAAAATGTTCTGGAAAGGATAAATTCCTTAAAGAAATAGCGGGAGGATAGAATGAACTATCAGGAAGCGTTAGCTTATATCAATGATAAGGATAAATATGGCTCCAGACTTGGTCTGGATTCAGTAGGGAGGCTGCTCCACTTTCTTGGTGAACCACATAGGGATATGAGATATATCCACGTTGGAGGCACTAATGGAAAGGGCTCAATATCAGCCTATCTGGCGAAATGCCTCGAAACTGCCGGCTATAGGACTGGATTGTACACATCTCCATATTTGGAGAGATTTACAGAGAGGATCCAGATAAATGGCGAAGATATACCTGAAGAAACCCTTGGCAGGCTGACTGACGAGGTTAGAACTGCTGCTGATAAAATGGTTTCCGAGGGAATGGAGCACCCTACAACATTTGAGATAGTAACTGCTCTGGGATTCCTTTATTTTAAGGAGGCTGGAGTAGACTACGTCGTACTTGAGGTCGGTCTCGGAGGTCGATTCGACTCTACAAATATTATTGAAAAGTCATTAGCCTCAGTTATTGCTACCATAGATTATGATCATATGGATGTTCTGGGGGCCACGCTAGGTGAAATTGCTTATCAAAAGGCTGGAATAATTAAACAAGATGGATTGGTAGTAGCCTATCCTCAGAAAGCTGAATCAAGAGAGGTTATCAAGCGAGTATCTGAGGAGATGGGAGCAGACTATTTAGAAATCGATCCAAATGAAATTAAAGTAATAATTGAAAATGATGAAGGCAGCTTATTTGATCTGCACTATAAGGGTATTTCTCATAATGGAATCAGAATCTCGATGCTTGGAGATTACCAGGTATATAATGCTTCCACAGCTGCAGTATGTCTTCTTGAATTGAGAGAAAGAGGCTTGGTAAGCTTTACTGACGAACAGCTTTGTAAGGGTTTACAGGAAACGAAATGGAAAGGCAGGCTTGAGGTTCTAAGCCGCAAGCCGATATTCCTGATTGATGGAGCTCATAACCTTCAAGGTATCGAAAATCTTGCAAAGGCTGTAGGTTTATTTAAATTCAAGAGGCTAATTTTAGGCGTTGGGGTCCTTAAGGATAAGGATTATACCCATATGATCGAAAAGCTGGTACCATTGGCTGATGAGGTGGTTGTAACAGAGGTTAGCATGCCCAGAAAGCTGAAAGCCGATCTGCTGGCTGAAGAAATAAGAAAATATACTGATAAAGTTTATATTGAGCCATCGATAGAAAAAGCTGTTAAAAAGGCTATTGAGCTGGCTGACCCAGGAGACATGGTGCTCTTTGGAGGTTCGCTTTATCTAATTGGAGATGTTAGAACAATTGCAAAAACCCTGCTGAAATAGCAGGGTTTTTAAGCTTGATCAAATATCGCCATGATTTTTCCAAAGAGATTTGAAGACTCAAGCTTCCAGGCTGAACAGATTTTTTTTGCCTGTTTCTCATCAGGTATGCTTAAGGTAAGTCTGAATACACTTAAGCCTTTCTCCATAAAATGAAGGTTCACGGAATATTCACCGGTTTCTGATAGGAGGTAAGATGCATCAGCTCCTTGTTGCTGTTCAGAGTTTAAAAATAATGACTCTATCAGGCTGCTGATCTCATCCGACAGCTTATCCTTAAAAAGCTCCAAAATAGAAAGACCAGTATTTGTGATTGAATAGGTGACCTCGCTGTTGAATTTTGAAATTGCAAGAAATCCGCTATCAGAAAGCTCAGATAGGTGTTGCTGAATCATGAAGAAGTTCATGCCGAAGCTCTCGATCGCAGTCTCTGATATTTTAGTATTAGTAAGTCGAGTCATAGAAGAAGCTGCTAACTTTAATAGTATAAGCCTTTGAATAGCTGTGTCATCTGTCATGCTTTGGAACATATTCTATCACCTCATGATATTTGATAGGATTATACCACAGAATTTGGCAGATAATCCATATGATTCGAACAAGCCGGATGTGGTGTTATTCAACCCTTTGGGTATATAGAAAACCAGAAGCTTGATTTTTAGTATAAAGGATGGTATTTTATGAATACAAACCTTATAGTAGGTGCTATAATATTTATAATTATTATCAGTATTCAATTAACCTTGAACCTTATTTTAAGGGAGTTAAGGGAAATAAAGCAGATATTGGGGAGAAAATAAGTAGAAGGGAGAGACTGACTTGTTTGAAGACAAAAAAGAGAAGGTTCTATTTTCCAGAGAGGAAATAAGTAACAGAGTCAGGGAAATGGGCAAGGAGATCAGCAAGGAATATCATGGCAAAGACCTCGTCATAGTGTCTCTTCTAAGAGGCAGCTTTATTTTTACTGCCGATCTTGCAAGAGAAATGGACATTCCTGTAGAAATTGAATTTATGACTACAGCAAGCTACGGCCACGCCGAAATATCATCTGGAAGAGTTGAGATCCTGCAGGATATAAGAGGTGAAATAAAGGGTAAAAGCGTTCTTATTGTAGATGATATAATTGATTCTGGTCATACCTTATTAAAGGTTATGGAGCATCTTGGTGAAAAGGCACCTGATTCAATCAAAATCTGTGTAATGCTTGACAAACCTAGCCGAAGGCAGGTGGATCTTATACCGGACTACGTTGGGTATGAGATACCTGATGTTTTCATAGTTGGCTATGGACTTAACTATGGAGATTACTACAGAAATATACCCTATATTTTTACATTTGAGTAATTATACATCACCTGCACTAGCTGCAGGTGTATTTATTGATTCAGGGGAAGTGATCTAGTGAGAACAAACAAATTACCATCTCCTAACGGAGTAAATATTTTATATCTTACGCTTGGCCTTGCTTTCCTTATCGTCGGGGGATTTGCACAAAAAAAAGAGCTTTATACTGGAATTTTGATAACAGAATATCTAATTATACTTCTTCCAAACATTCTCTTTCTTAAGATCAGGGGATATTCTCTGAAGAATGTCTTAAAGCTGAATCCAATAACCATGAAACAAGGATTATTTACTGTTCTTACAATGGTATTTGCTTATCCCATGGCGGTATTTCTGAATTACGTTATGATGTTATTGCTAAATTCCGTAAGCGATAATCTTCCTACAGGTGTACCTATACCTTCAAGCTGGCCTGAGTACTGGCTTGCACTTTTTGTAATCGCAATTACACCAGGAATATGTGAAGAGGTGATGTTCAGGGGTACAATGCAGTCTGCCTATGGCAGATTGGGAGAGAAGAAGGCATTGATCCTTTCATCACTACTTTTTGGATTGTTTCACTTTAATCTTATGAACTTCATGGGGCCTGCATTTTTAGGACTCATCCTTGGGGTAATAATGATAAAGACAAAAAGTCTGTACGCAACTATCCTGGGTCATGCACTTAATAATGGCATTGCTCTTTCGATTGGTTTTGCCGCCTCTGGTATGATGGAGAGACTGGAAGAAGTCGTATCCGGCACACCACAGCTCCCATCAGGTTTTGAAGCTATAGCCGCACTAATACTGCTGGCAGGATGGGGTTTGTTTTCACTGGTAATCTTATTTCTAATACTTAAGTATTTTCCCAGGTCTCAGGAGCCTTCTTCAGAAGAAGAAATCTCAAGGGAAGCTATATATGTGCAGGATGACAATAAGCGAGTATATTGGATTCCGGTATTTGTAACAATTGGTCTATTTGCCATTGTAAACTATATGTATTTTCTTGCTGGTTAGGGGGATGTTTAGTGGATAGCTACGGTGAATTTTCAATTCTATATGATCAGTTGATGGATGATATCGACTATAAAAATTGGGGTTCATACATCAGAGAAATCATTGTCAAAAAAAGCATAAATGGTAAGGATATCCTTGAGATGGCATGTGGAACAGGAAACCTTACAAAGGAGCTCCTTGGAATGGGTTACTTCGTAGATGGATTTGATTCATCCGAGGAGATGTTGGCACTTGCAGGGAACAAGCTGAGGAAACAGAAAGGTCTGAGACTTTTCAATATGGACATGAGAAGCTTCAAAATGGATAGAAGCTATGATGCTGTTGTAGCTGCATGTGATAGTATAAACTATATATTGAATGAAATAGATCTTGAAACAACCTTTTTAAATGCATACAGACACTTAAAGCCAGGAGGAATATTTGTTTTTGACCTGAACTCTGAGTATAAGTTAAAGAATATTCTAGGAAACAATATATTTCTTGAGGATAGGGAGGATATTTTCTACACTTGGGAAAACCAGCTTGATGAAGAAACAGGAATAGTAGATTTTATATTGACGTTTTTTGTAACAGAGGACGGAGTCAATTACAAAAGATTCGATGAGATCCATAAAGAGCGGGCATATAAAACTGAAGATATCAAAGAACTGCTTTTAAAAGTTGGTTTCCAGCATATTGATGCTTATGAGGCCTTCGGCTTTGAAAACTATAGCGACAGATCTGAAAGGATAAATTTCGTTGCAACAAAATTATAGGATATTACAGAAAAGGGTGATACAGTGAAGGATTATTTAATAAGAAGTATGGATAAGCTGGGTAGGCTTAGAATGTTCGCAGCTTCTACAACAGGTATAGTTGAAGAATTCAGAAGATTGCACGAGTCGTCACCAACGGCTACTGCTGCAGCTGGAAGAGCCATAACTGCAGCTGCAATGATGGCTGCGACTATGAAAAACGACAAGGACAGGATGACCTTAAAGATATCCGGTGGAGGACCTCTTGGTTCAATAATAGTTGTCAGTAATAATAAAGGGGAGCTGAAAGCCCTGGTAGACAATCCAGGTACGGATGTACCAAGTACTCCGGACAAAAAGCTTGATGTTGGAAGAATAGTTGGTAATGATGGGACAGTTACTGTCATTATGGATCTTGGTCTAAGGGAGCCGTACATTGGTCAAACGAGTCTTATAACTGGGGAGATAGCTGAAGATATTGCAAATTTCTATATGGTTTCTGAACAGTTTCCCACGGCAGTAGGCCTTGGAGTACTGATAGATAAGGATATAACATGTAAAGCTGCGGGGGGCTATATGATCCAAGTCCTGCCATTTATTACGGAGGATGAAATTGCCGAAATAGAGGAATCCGTTAGAAGCGCAGAACCCATTTCAACTATGATCGATAAAGGTATGACACCTGAGGAGATAATGAATTCTCTTTTGCCAGGCTTTGATATGGAAATAACCGATACTCTAGAGTTAAAGTATCATTGCGATTGCTCGGTCGAAAGGATAAGGGATGTACTCGTCAGCCTGGGTGATAAGGAGATCCAGGACATCATCGAAGAGGATGGTGAAAGTGAGGTAGTCTGTCATTTTTGCAATACCAAGTACAGATTTGACAAGGAAGAACTGGAGAAAATCTTGTTGACAATAAGAGGGGAATAATGTATACTTGCTATTGTGACATCAGCCCGGAAGGGTTAAACCGGCCCAGATAGCTCAGTCGGTAGAGCAGTGGACTGAAAATCCACGTGTCGCTGGTTCGATTCCGGCTCTGGGCACCACAATAGTACATCAAATGGAAATGCGGGAGTGGCTCAGTGGTAGAGCATCGCCTTGCCAAGGCGAGGGTCGCGAGTTCGAATCTCGTCTTCCGCTCCATACGAGGCGGCATAGCCAAGTGGTAAGGCAGAGGTCTGCAAAACCTTCACCCCCAGTTCAAATCTGGGTGTCGCCTCCAGAATGAAGTCAACCCTTCTTATGATTTAAGAAGGGTTTTGTGTTTTGGAGGATATAATGAGAAATCCGTATATACCTATGTCTAGAGCGAGCCTGGCAATCATAAGCAAAGACGCGCCTGAAGCAGTTAAAGCCGGTTTGAGAGAGCATATCGAGAATATTATTGAAACCATACCGCTTGACAGTGTCTATAAAGCAATATCCAACCACCCGGACATTGCCATGCTTCCTGTTGGCTATAAAAAGCTTGTTGTTGCGCCGTCTGTATATGAATACTACAAGAATAAGCTGGAGCCTTTTGATTTTGTTATCATAAAGGGATCCAGTGAGCCTGGGCATAAGTACCCGGACAATGTAATATATAATGCAGCGATCCTCGGAAACAAAGTCATCTGTAGCCAGCATCACCTTGATAAAATCGCTGAGGCAGAGTTAAGATCAAAAAATCTGGAAATACTTAACGTAAGACAGGGATACAGCAAGTGCTCCCTGGCGATCATTGGTGAGGCACAAGGTATAACCTCTGATATCGGAATAGCTAAAAGTCTAATGGAAATCGGATATGATATACTTTTGATAGAGCATGGCCACATCGGCCTCCCAGGACTAAACTACGGGTTTATAGGCGGTTCAGTCGGATTGTTGTCTGAAAGAGAGCTTTTGATTGCAGGGAGTCTTATTCATCATCCATCATGGGATAGGATAAAAGAATTTTTGAATAATTACAATGTCTGGCCAATCCAATTATGCGATCAGCAAGCAGTAGATATAGGAACTATTCTTACATTTTGATGTACAATTAAGCAGAAAATAATGATAATATAAAGGGTATATACTTCTAGTAAGGGGGAAAGTGAATGAGCAAGAACATTGTAAAGCCATCCATATTACCTGGATTCATGGAACTGACACCACCAGGGCAAATGTTGTTCAATAATATGATGGATACTGTAAGGAAGAATTATGAAAAGTTTGGATTTTTGCCCATAGACACACCTGTAATCGAGAAAACTGAGGTTTTGCTGGCCAAAGGTGGCGGTGAGACCGAGAAACAGATATATCAGGTAGTCAAGGGAAGCACGGAAATGTCCTTGAGATTTGATCTTACAGTTCCATTGGCGAGATATGTTGCTCAGCATTATTCCGAACTGGCTTTCCCCTTCAGAAGATATCACATAGCAAAGGTATATAGGGGAGAAAGAAACCAAAGGGGAAGGTTCAGGGAATTTTATCAGGCAGATATTGATATAATAGGGAATGGTTCCCTGGATATTGTCAATGATGCTGAGATACCAAGTGTAATATATTCAACTTTTAAAGATCTTGGATTCGACAATTTCACCATAAGAATGAATAACAGAAAAATACTGACTGGATTCTTCGCCTCGATTGGAGTTGAAGATCCACACATAGTTATGAGAGCTGTTGACAAGTTGGAGAAGATTGGCCTGGATAAGGTCAGTGAAGAGCTGCTGGCTAATGGTATTGATAAGGATAAGATTACATCGATAATTGAGTTTATTGGTATAAAAGGCTCGCCAGACGTAATAATAAACAGTTTATACTCTCTGAAAATAGAGCATGAGGTGTTTCTAGAAGGAGTTAGAGAAATCGAAACAGTCGTAGGATATCTTAAGCTCTTTGGTGTGCCAGAGAAAAATTATGCTCTGGACCTTACGATTGCACGAGGCTTGGACTATTATACAGGAACAGTTTATGAAACTATCCTTAATGATTACCCTGAGATAGGAAGTGTATGCTCTGGTGGCAGATATGATGACCTTGCATCTCATTATACGAATCAGAAGCTCCCTGGAGTAGGGATTTCGATCGGCTTAACCAGGCTATTTTACCAGTTGGAGGAAGCAGGCATAATATCCTCGGAAAGCTGTCACCTTTCAAAGGTCCTTGTAATACCGATGGAAGGGTTTTCGGCTGAAGGCATTAAGCTTGCTGCTAAACTGAGAGCTGAGGATGTATATGCTCAAATTTATCTAGAGGATGCGAAGCTTGGCAAAAAGTTCAACTACGCTGACAAGCTGGGGATACCTTATGTAGCAGTGGTCGGAGATGAAGAAAAAGCAAGCGGTATGTATACTCTTAGAAACATGAAGACCGGTGAGCAGACAAGAATGTCCATTGAAGGCGTTATACAAATGCTGAGAGAAAACAAATGATATAAGTGCAGCAGTACACCGGAGACAACTAAGTCTTGACACTATAAGGGTTTGCTGGTAAAATTGATACAACATAAATATGAAATGCTATGATGGGACGAGTAAAATGAAAAAACATGTAAGAGAAGAGAGGACATGGCTGAGAGCCTTTCTCATGATATTCGTTTGAAAACCACCCCGGAGCATATTCCGAAAGGAAATACGCAAGAAGCGTTAATTAAAATGAGTATAATTAGGGTGGAACCACGGTCCTTCGTCCCTGCACTAAGCAGGGATGATGGGCCTTATTTTTTTAAGGAGGAATAAAAATGATACGTTTGACTTTGCCTGACGGAGCGGTCAGGGAATATGAAAGAGGCATCAAGGTATATGACGTAACAGCTGACATATCCGAAGGTCTTGCAAGAGTTGCTGTAGGAGCTGTAGTAAATGAAAAAATAAGGGGCATGCAGGAAAGCATCTATGAGGACTCAAGTTTCAGAGTAGTTAAGTTTGAGGATCCGGAAGGCAAAAAAATATTTTGGCATACATCAGCCCATATCATGGCATATGCTGTTCAAAAGCTTTTCCCTGGCGTAAAATTTGCCATAGGCCCGGCAATTGACAATGGATTCTATTATGATTTTGACACTGAACACAGATTTACACCAGAGGACCTGGAGCTTATAGAGAACGAGATGCACAATATCGCAAAGGAAGGCTATTTGCTTGAAAGATTTGAAATGTCAAGAGATGAGGCATTGAGGTTTTTCAAGGAGAGTGGAGAGGTATACAAGGTAGACCTGATTGAAAACCTTCCTCCAGAGGAAATAATATCGTTTTATAAGCTTGGAGAATTCACAGATCTCTGCGCAGGACCTCACCTCTATGATACAAAAAGAGTGAAGGCTATCAAGCTTATGAGTATTGCTGGTGCCTATTGGAGAGGTGACGAGAAAAACAAGATGCTCCAAAGGATATACGGTACTACCTATGAAAAGAAGAAGGACCTTGAGGAGTACCTTAACAGACTTGAGGAAGCAAGGAAAAGAGATCACAGGAAGCTGGGAAGAGAGCTTGATTTATTCAGTATGCAGGATGAGGGACCTGGTTTCCCGTTCTTCCATCCAAAGGGAATGATAATTAGGAATATCCTTGAAAGCTTTTGGAGAGATGAGCATACCAAGAGAGGCTATGGAGAAATCAAAACTCCACTTATACTTTCAGAGCATCTATGGCATCAATCAGGACACTGGGATCATTATAAGGAGAATATGTACTTTACATCCATCGATGAAGGTGCATTCGCAATCAAGCCTATGAATTGTCCAGGCTCAATACTTGTTTATAAATCAAAAATGTACAGCTATAGGGATTTTCCTCTCAGATGGGGTGAGTTGGGATTAGTTCACAGACATGAGCTTTCAGGAGCACTTCATGGACTGATGAGGGTAAGAAGCTTTACTCAGGATGATGCTCATCTATATCTGCTGCCTTCTCAAGTTAAGGAGGAGCTTAAAAAGACTATTGACCTTGCTGATTATATTTACAGCATATTTGGTTTCAAGTACAGAATCGAGTTATCAACAAGACCTGAAAATTCAATGGGTTCTGAAGAACAGTGGGAGCTTGCAACTACAAGTCTTCAGGAAGCGCTCGACGAAAAGGGAATAGAATATAAGATAAATCCTGGTGACGGAGCATTCTACGGACCAAAGATAGATTTCCATCTAGAGGACGCTATCGGAAGGACATGGCAGTGCGGCACAATACAGCTTGATTTTCAAATGCCTGAAAGATTTGACCTGACTTACGTTGACAAGGACAATGAGAAGAAAAGACCAGTAATGGTACACAGAACTATACTTGGCAGCATGGAGAGATTCATGGGAATATTGATCGAGCACTTTGCAGGTAAATTCCCTGTTTGGCTTGCTCCAGTACAGGCGATCGTTCTTCCTATATCGGATAAGTTCAACGATTATGCACATGAGATCAGAAAATCAATGGAAGAAAAGGGCTTTAGAGTCGAAACTGATGACAGAGCCGAGAAGATTGGATTTAAAATAAGGGAAGCACAAATGATGAAGATACCATATATGCTGGTAGTTGGCGAAAAGGAAATTGAAGAAGGCTTAGTATCGGTACGAAAGCGAGACGATGGAGACTTTGGCCAAATGAGTATGGAGGCGTTTGTTGACAAGTTATCTGAAGAGGTAAGTAAGAAAATAATATAAGCGGAGGAATTGAATGGATTTCAAACCATATATTGATGCCATTAGAGATGATTTGATTAAATCAACCCAGGAAACCATAAGGATAAAGTCTGTTGAAGAAACAGGGCTGCCAGGTATGCCCTTTGGCAAAGGAAACCACGAAGCTCTCAGCCATTTTCTGGAGCTTGGCGAGAGTATGGGCTTTAAATCTTTAAACCTTGACGGCTACGCCGGCCACCTTGAAATGGGAGATGGCGAACAGACTGTTGGAATACTTGCACACCTTGATGTGGTTCCAGAAGGAGATGGATGGACTTATCCACCCTATGGAGGGGAGATACACGAAAATAAGCTTTATGGAAGAGGAACTACTGACGACAAAGGTCCGGCTATGGCAGCCCTCTATGCAATGAAAGCAATCAAGGACAGTGGCATAAGCTTAAAAAGAAAGGTCAGACTTATCCTTGGTTTAAATGAGGAATCAGGATGGAGATGCATGGAGCATTACTTTTCAAAGATAGAGCACCCTGATATGGCATTTACTCCTGATGCGGAATTTCCAGTAATCCACGGTGAAAAGGGGATAATTGTTTTCAGCCTGAAATACAAGCTACACCAATCAGAAGACTGTGAGGTATTTCTAAAAGAGATAAAAGGAGGCGCAGCACCAAATATGGTTCCGGACAGTGCTAAAGCCATCCTAAGTGTGAAGGACAGAGATTTGTTCAAAGCATCCTTTGATAAAATTGTAGCAGAAAAGAATTTGCCAATTACCCTCGATAGCTCAGGAGATGATATTGTAATATATGCTAAGGGTATATCAGCTCATGGAAGCACCCCTGAAAAGGGAGAAAATGCCATAACATATCTAATGAATTTTCTTGGGACGGTCTACAGTGGGGGCTGTTCGATGTGTAGCTTCATTCGTCTATATAATGAAAGACTTGCCAATAAGCACTACGGTGAGGGAATTGGCTGCGGATTGGAGGATGACGTTTCGGGGAAGCTTAATCTTAATGTTGGTATGATAGAGTTAAAGGCTAACGAAATTATACTTACTATAAACGTCAGGTACCCTATAAAGTCGACCTCTCAAGAGGTATATGCAGGAATTCGGGATAATATAAAGGATACACCTATCCAACTGGTCGAGGGAAAATCTGATTCCAAACCAATTTATGTTCCAGTAGATAACTTCCTAGTAAAAACTCTAATGAAGGTATATCAGGAACATACAGGTGATATGGAAACAAAACCAATAACCATCGGTGGTGGAACCTATGCAAGAGCTACCAAAAATGCTGTGGCATTCGGCCCCATGTTCCCGGGTCAGCCTGATATTGCACATCAAAAGGATGAGTTTATAGCTATAAAGCATTTGGTTGATATTGCAGAGATATACTCAAAAGCTATTTATCAATTGGCTTCACAATAATTTATTTGACAAAGACTTGGCAGTAGCATATAATGTTTAAGGAATTGAATATTCATCAAAGTAGAAGTTTCCGCTTCTCACCTTATAGCTGAGGCTCATAAGGTAGATATTTCCACAAGGCACCAGGTGCCCTTAATTTGTTGTGGTCGATTTGCGGACATTTCTATGTCCGCTTTTTTATTTGTTAAACACGGGAGGTGTAGGATTATTAAAGAACTTCAAATCAATGAAGAGATAAGGGAAAAAGAGGTTAGACTTATTGACGTGGATGGAAGTCAATTGGGCGTGGTTCCTTTAAAAAGAGCACTTGAGCTGGCTACAGAGAGAAGGCTAGACCTTGTAAACGTAGCACCGACGGCAAAGCCGCCTGTATGTAAGATCATGGATTACGGGAAATACAAGTATGAAATGGCTAAGAAGGAAAAGGAAGCCAGAAAGAACCAGAAGATCATAAACATCAAGGAAATAAGATTGACTCCCAATATCGAATCCCATGACTTGAATGTTAAGGCAAACAGAGCCATTGAATTTCTTCAGGACGGAGACAAAGTGAAAGTATCTGTAAGGTTCAGAGGAAGAGAAATGGGCCATACTGAAATGGGCAAGGAAGTTTTGGACGAATTTGCAAAGCTAATAGGCGACGCAGGGAAAATCGAGAAAGAAGCAAAATTGGAAGGCAGAAACATGACTATGTTTTTGATGCCGAAACCAGAATAAGGTTAGGAGGATATAGACAATGGCAAAAATGAAAACTCACAGAGGCTCCGCCAAAAGGTTCAAGAGAACAGCAACTGGTCTTTTGAAGAGATTCAAGGCATATAAGAGCCATAAGACAGGTAAGAAATCAGCCAAGAGGGTAAGAAATCTTAGAAAGGGAGCTTTGGTGAGCAAGGGCGATCAAAAGAGAATCGATTCAATGTTACCATAGTTTCCAGATTGATATATAGGAGGATTGTAAAATGGCAAGAGTAAAGAGAGCGATCAATGCAAAAAAGAAGCATAAAAAAATACTAAAGCAAGCTAAAGGCTACTTCGGAGCAAAGAGTAAGCTGTTCAGACCTGCAAACCAGGCAGTTATGAAATCATTGAACTATGCTTACATTGGAAGAAAGCAAAGGAAGAGAGATTTTAGGAAGCTTTGGATCGCCAGAATAAATGCGGCTGCAAGACTTAATGGAATGAGTTACAGCAGATTCATAAATGGTCTTAAGAAAGCTAACATAGAGGTAAACAGGAAAATGCTTTCAGAAATGGCTATCCATGACTCAGAGGGCTTCGCAAAGCTCATAGAAATTGCAAAGGGTAATTAATCATGCAAAAGTTCCATTAAGGAACTTTTTTTGCATTAAAGAATAAACCGGAGGCAAATTATGTCTTATATTAGGAACAAAATAAATGGGCTGGAGATGAATCCGCCTCGGATACTGGCATTGGGTTTTATGACAATAATTTTATTAGGTGCAATACTATTGAATCTTCCCATGGCTTCAGCTTCTGGTAAGAGCATTGGCTTTATAGACGCACTATTTACGTCAGCCTCAGCAGTTTGTGTAACAGGACTGGTGGTAGTAAACACTGCTGAGCATTGGACATTTTTTGGACAGTCTGTGATACTTATGCTTATCCAGATAGGCGGTCTGGGAATCATGACAATGGCTACTATTTTCGCGCTGGTATCAGGAAAAAAGATATCCTTAAGAGAAAGATTGGTTATCAAAGAACAGCTCAACCAGGAGTCGCTTTCAGGACTTGTAAAACTTACTAGATATGTTATCGCAGTTACTTTGGGTATCGAGCTCTTAGGTGCTGCTCTACTATCGGTAACTTTCATACCAGAATTCGGAATAGGTAAGGGGATTTGGTTCTCTCTCTTTCATGCGATATCAGCATTCTGTAACGCTGGATTTGACATTACTGGGAACAGCTTCATGGATTATAATGGCGACACTCTACCGATACTAACTATATGTATGCTGATCATACTAGGTGGTTTAGGTTTTTCGGTAATTATAGACGTAATCAGGAATAGAATTTGGAGCCGTTTATCACTTCATACTCGTCTGGTTATCATAATAACTTCTATACTCGTTGTTCTGGGTACTTTTGTTATATTATTTCTTGAATGGGGTAATCCAGCAACTATGCAGGATATGAGTATTGCAGATAAATTTAGAGCATCGCTGTTTGCTGCTGTTGTACCTAGAACGGCAGGATTTAACTCAATAGATGTTGCTGCTATGTACCAAACCACAGTTTTTTTAACTATAATTCTTATGTTCATTGGAGGTTCACCTGGCTCAACGGCTGGGGGGATCAAGACTTCGACCATCGGAGTTATATTTATGGCTACCATATCCATAATCAAGGGAGAACGGGATATAGAGATCTATAAAAAGAGGATACCTCAGGAAACTGTATTAAAGTCACTGGCAATAGTAACTGTAGGAATGATATTGATTATAACAGTATCATTCATTTTAACGATTACTGAAAAGTGGAGTTTTCTTGACACAATGTTTGAGGCTACCTCAGCATTTGCAACTGTTGGTTTAACAAGAGGCATGACACCGAATTTAAGTAATGCTGGAAAGCTTATTATTATTGGGACCATGTACGCTGGGAGAGTAGGCCCGCTTACAATGGCATTTGCATTTGGATATAAGAAGCTGCATAAGAGGTATAGATTTTCTGAAGGCCATATAAGTGTAGGTTAGGGGGAAGAAAAATGAAATCATTTGCTATTGTTGGTTGCGGACGATTTGGATCGTCAGTTGCTAGGACGCTACATGCGCTTGGTAATGAGGTGCTTGCGATAGATGGAGATCCTGATGTTGTAGAAGTCATTTCCAGTGAGGTTACTCATGCGGTTCAAGCGGATGTTATGGATGATACTGTAATGAAGGAGCTGGGATTGACCAATTTCGATGTAGTAATCGTGAGTATAGGGACAGATCTGCAGGCTTCAATAATGGCGACTTTGATCGTCAAAGAACTTGGAGTAAAGCAGGTAGTCGCTAAAGCACAGTCGGAGTTGCACGGTAAGGTACTTAAAAAAATAGGTGCTGACAAAGTAATATATCCTGAAAGAGATATGGGAGTCAGGGTTGCGCATAACCTTACATCTAAAAGTATCATAGATTATATTGAGCTATCTCCCGACTACAGTATTCTTGAGATAAGATCGCTGGAGAAGTGGTGGGGAAAAACTCTTTCGGAGTTAAGATTAAGGAACAAATTTGGAATAAATGTAATGGCAATCAAGAGAAGTGACCAAGTAAACATTTCACCAGGACCAAACGACTTGATTGAAGAAGGAGACATCCTAGTTGTGTTAGGTGGCACAGATGAGATCATGAGGCTTGAACAAAAGGCTGGTGATTAAATGCTTGAAATTACCTCAATGAAGAACCCCTTGATCAGAGAGATCCAATCACTTAAAACCCGAAAGGGAAGGTGGGCTAAAGGTGTTTATGTAATCGAGGGTCTTAAAATAGTCAAAGAGGCTATAGAACATAAGGGTATAGTAGAAAAAATGATTTTCAGTGATGATATCTTCGAGTCACCGGAAGTTATATCCCTGGTTTCCAGTATGGATTCTAAGATAGATTTAGTGAAGTTAAGCCACTCGCTATTTTCAAAACTATCAAGTATGGATTCTCCGCAAGGCGTAATAGCTTTGGTCCGGATGCAAGCTTACAATGCCTGTGAAATAAATAAATCAGGCAAGTATTTATTTCTTGACGGAATACAGGATCCTGGTAATTGTGGAACAATTATTAGATCAACAGATGCCTTTGATTTTGATGGTGTAATTTTTGGACCTGGATGTGTAGATCCTTATAACCCAAAATCTGTACAGGCATCAATGGGATCAATTTTAAGAACTCCAATATATTTTTCTTTGCATGCAGCAGATGATCTTAAAGCTCTAAAGTCTAAGGGATTTAGTCTGGCATCAACCGCATCGGACGGCAGCATTAGGCTGCCAGATTATGAATTCACAAACAAGGAGATTGTTGCAATAGGGAATGAAGGGAAGGGTATCTCAAAGGAAATTCTTGAATTGAGTAACCACAGGATATCTATACCAATGCCAGGGAAAGCTGAATCCCTGAATGCGGGCGTTGCTGCTTCTCTCATAATGTATGAAGCCTCTGCTAAATCCAGAATGTCGGTTGAGTTTTAGTATCCGGGGTGCTATAATTTAGTAAATAATCAGAAATCATCTAATTTACACATTGAAAGGAGTCCGTTATGAAGGATAGACTTGAAGAATTGAGGGATTCTGCTCTCAAGGAGCTGCAAAACATAGTAGATATGGCTGGTCTGGAGGATCTAAGGGTCAAATTCCTGGGGAAAAAGGGTGAGATCACTTCGATACTTAGAGACATGGGCAAGCTGTCAGCAGAAATGCGCCCTGTGGTCGGTCAAATGGCAAATGATGTACGAACTGAGATTGAGGATAAAATTTCTGAGGCAAAGGAGCTTCTTAAGGAGAAGATGAAGGAAGCCAGACTTGCTAATGAGACCATAGATGTAACAGTGTCTACAGAAAAGCTGGCAAGAGGTCATAGACATCCACTGATAGCTACGGCTGAGGAGCTGGAGGACCTTTTCATAAGCATGGGTTTCAGAGTAGTGACCGGCCCCGAGGTGGAGACGGTCGAGAATAACTTTGATGCATTGAATACCCCGGATAATCATCCTTCAAGAGATATGTCCGATACCTTCTATATAAATGACCATATCCTACTTAGAACTCAAACATCTCCTGTTCAAATAAGGGCGATGAAAAAATATGGAGCCCCTCTGAGAATGGTTTCAGCTGGAAGGACTTTTAGATTCGATGATGTTGACGACACACATTCGCCAATGTTCCATCAGATAGAAGGTCTGGTCGTCGATGAGAATATTTCCTTAGCGAATCTTATACACACTTTGGATATCTTCGTCAAAGAGTTATTTGGAGATGACATGAAAACCAGATTCAGACCACACTATTTCCCATTCACGGAACCCAGTGCAGAGGTTGACGTTACATGTATCAAATGCAGGGGAGAAGGTTGTTCTTCATGTAATTTCACCGGTTGGAGCATGGAGCTTTTAGGATGTGGGATGGTGCATCCCAAGGTTCTTGAGAACTGTGGTATCGACTCAGAGAAATACACAGGATTTGCTTTCGGAATGGGAATAGATAGGATCACTATGGTAAAATATGGGATTAACGACATTAGAATGTTGTTCGACAATGACAAGAGATTTCTTGATCAGTTTTAAGGAGGGGATTATTGGATGCTATTACCATTGAAATGGCTTGGAAAATATGTAAATATTAAAATTTCTCCTAAGGAGCTTGCTGATGGTCTTACCTACTCAGGCTCTCATGTTGAATCCATAACCCGCCTTGACAAGGGGATCAGGAATGTCGTTGTGGGAAGGATAAATGAGATAGAAAGACACCCTGATGCTGACAAGCTATTTGTGTGTAAGGTCGATATGGGAGATAAGCTGGAGACCATAGTCACAGGTGCCGTAAACCTAAAAAAAGGAGACTATGTGCCTGTAGCAAAGAACGGAGCATTTCTTGCCGGCGGAGTATCAATAGGCTCAACAATGTTCAGAGGCATTGAATCAAACGGAATGCTTTGCTCACTTCAGGAGCTCGGTTACCCGGATAATGTAATACCAAAAGAAGTGAGGGATGGGATCTTTGTATTTGACAAGGAATACCCTTTGGGAGAAGATGCAACCAAATATCTTCAATTGGATGAGGATGTAATAGAGTTTGAGATAACTCCAAACAGACCTGACTGCTTAAGTATGCTTGGTATGGCAAGAGAAACCTCAGCAACGTTTGGCTGGGAACTAAAGTATCCCAAGATTTCAATCGAGCATGAGGTAGATGATATCGACGATTACACAGAAGGTATTTTCGTAGAAACACCAAATTGTAAAAGATATTATTCAAGAGTGATCAAGGATGTAAAAATTGGGCAATCTCCGCTATGGCTGCAGACGACACTCATGAATGCAGGAATAAGACCGATAAGTAATATAGTAGATGTTACTAACTTCGTTATGTTGGAGCTGGGAGAGCCACTCCATGCATTCGACCTTGACATGCTGCAGGGCAGAAAAATAGTTGTACGACAAGCCAGAGCCGGTGAAGCATTGACAACTCTTGATGGTACAGAAAGGGCTTTGGGAGAGGATGATATAATCATCGCCGATGCAAGTATGCCAATAGGTATAGCTGGCGTTATGGGAGGTCTTGACAGCGAAATCACACAAGGGACTACTACTGTCCTTCTGGAAGGCGCAAATTTTAGCAGCAGACACATTCGTATGACATCTAAGAAATTTGGTCTCCGAACAGAAGCTTCCTCAAGATTTGAGAAAGGCATTGACCCAAATATATGCAAGATGGCTGTTGACAGAGCTTGTCAGCTGATTGAGGAGATTGGTGCAGGAACTGTAGTCAAAGGTGAAATAGATGTAAAACAATCAACTTTAGCCCCAAGGGTTTTGACCTTAAGACCTGATAGAGCAAGACTCCTTCTAGGAACAGAGATTGCCGATGAGGAAATGGTTGGTTATCTCACTAGGCTTGAATTCAAGGCAGAACTGGAGGATGAACTTATAAAGGCTGAGGTGCCGACATTTAGAGATGATGTCGAAGGTGAGGCAGACCTTATTGAGGAAGTTGGGAGAATATATGGCTTTCATAGAATTGAGAGCAAACCACTCGTAGGCCGTTTGACCAGGGGCGAAAGACCATATAGCAAGCAAATGGAGCTGAAGGTTAAGAACGTTATGCAAGGTCTTGGATACAATGAGGTAATGACCTACTCCTTTATAAGTCCAAAGGCCTATGATAAATTGAATCTGCCTGAGGTGGCACCTGAGAGAAAATACATCAGGCTGATGAATCCTTTGGGCGAGGATTACAGCACAATGAGGACAACTCTATTGTCAAACATGATGGAGCTTTTGTATAGAAACGAAAAAAGAGGCATAGATCAAGTTCTGGCATACGAGATAGGCTCAGTTTTTATCCCTAAATCGATTCCAGCGACTGAGCTCCCTGATGAAAAACAGGTTCTTTCAATCGGAGTGTATGGTAGTAAAGATTTTTATTTTGTAAAGGAATCTTTGCAAATAGTATTTGAGAGAATGGGAATCAAGAACTTGAGGTTTAAGCCGTTAAGCTCCCATCCATCCTTCCATCCGGGAAGAACAGCAGAGGTATATTCCGGTGATGAAAGGCTTGGATATTTCGGTGAGATGCATCCTGATGTTCTTGAGAACTACGAAATCAAAAACAAGACATATGCAGGTGTCATTGATTTTGATCAAATAATAAGACTCGCAGACCCAGGAGTTAAGTACAGGCCACTTCCCAAGTATCCCTCTGTCACAAGGGATATCGCAATTGTAGTAGATGAGTCTGTTCTTGTTGGAGAGCTCGAAGATACTATAGTTGAGAATGGCGAAGGTCTAGTTGAAGCTATAAGTCTTTTCGACATTTATAGGGGAAACCAGGTGCAGGAGAATAAAAAGAGTGTTGCCTTCTCCATCGTGTACAGATCCTATGAAGGAACTCTCACAGAGGAGATCATAAACAGGATACAAAGTAATACTGTAACAGCGCTTGAAAACAGGCATAAAGCAAGATTAAGAAGCTGATGGAGGTGGGCTTTGTCCCACCCCTAAAACTGGCTTGGCAGGTCAAAAATATAGGAGGACGTTATGACAGAAAAGAGAAAGATAAATGTTTTGATCGATGGTCGTAACTTCACAGTAGTGGGCTCAGATGATGAAAGATACATAAGGGAACTTGCCGCTTTCGTAGACAGCAGCATCAAGAAGCTTGCCAACAAGAATGAAAAGCTTAGTCCAACGATGGCATCCACGTTGGCTGCCGTAAATATTGCTGATGAATACTTCAAGCTCCAGTCGATACACAAAGACCTTGAGAAGCGTGCAAAGGAACCTCTTGAAAGGTATGATATCCTTAAGAAGGAACTGGAGGAGGCTAATGGCAGGGTCAGAGAAATGGAAAACAGAAGTCTTAGCTTTCAGGATGAAATGATAAAGACTAAGCTTTCTAAGGAAGAACTGTTCGGTGAAATCAATAAGTTGAAGGAAAAGCTGGACCAAAGCGAAGCTAGGATAGCTGATCTGGAGAAAATAGATAAAGAACACAAGGATAATCATTTTAAGTCACAATTGGAGATCGTGGAGCTGAAAAAGCAGCTGTCTCAAGCGCTGCAGCTTCTGGATGAAATGTAGAACGGAGGAAACTTATTGAATAAAGAAGTTGAGCTTCTAGCTCCGGTCGGGAGCTGGGAAGCGTTAGTGGCCGCAGTGCAAAATGGTGCCGATGCGGTATATTTAGGTGGGAAGCTGTTCAATGCCAGGCATTATGCCTCCAATTTCAGCGATGAAGAGCTGAAGGAGGCTGTTTCTTATGCTCATTTAAGAGGAGTACAGGTATTTGTGACAGTAAACATCCTTATTGATGATTCAGAGATGGAGGATGCACTGGACTATGCTAAATACTTATATGACATAGGTGTCGATGCTATAATAGTACAGGATATAGGGTTTGCATCTTTGGTTAGAAAAACCCTCCCAAACCTTGAGCTACACGGAAGCACTCAAATGACTATAAACAACCTTGAGGGTGCAAAGCTGCTTCAAGAAATGGGATTTACCAGAGCAGTACTTGCTAGAGAAGTTCCAGCAACGGAAATCAGGAGTATCTCAGAAAACTCCAGCCTTGAGTTGGAGGTGTTCGTGCATGGTGCACTTTGCTATTCATATTCTGGCCAATGCCTTATGAGCAGCTTGATCGGCGGAAGAAGTGGAAACCGTGGAACCTGTGCCCAGCCATGTAGGATGCAATATTCGATAGTGGATGAGAGAGAAAACCAGCTCAACAATTGGGATAAGGGTCACTTTTTAAGCACAAGGGACTTAAATACCATAGATCAGATTGGTGAACTCATCAATCTAGGGATAAAATCTTTTAAAATTGAAGGAAGGATGAAAAGAGCAGAATATGTTGCTGCTTTAACAGCTGTCTATAGAAGGGCTATTGATGAAGGCAGCCAGGCAATAACAGTGAAGGATAAGGAAAACATAAAGCAAATATTCAATCGTGGATTCACAAAGGGTCTGACCTTTGATGATTTTGGCAAAGACTTCGTAACCCTGGATAGACCAGACAACAGGGGGATCCTTGTTGGAACTGTCTTAGAATCTGGGAACAGAGGCACGATAATACTATTAAAGAGTAAGATATCTAAGGGTGATGGTCTGGAGTGGTTGTCCAGAGATGGGTCAACAAATGGCATGAAATCTCCAAAAGATATAGGAGTAAATGAAAAATTACTTCTTCAGAGAGTTTTTGATGCAAGGGTAGGATCAGATGTTAACAGAACCTCCAGTGTTGAACTATTGGAGTATATGAAGGATACCTATAGTGTTGATAATAAGAAAACACCGATTACCATGGAAGCTAAGATATATTTAGGAGAACCGCCGGTATTAAAGCTTACTTCAAAGGATCATCAAGTAGAGGTCAAGGGCGATGCCTTAGTACAGCCTGCAGCAAAGGCACCATTGACGGAGACTAAGGTTGAGGAACAGCTTGCAAAATTGGGAGATACTCCCTTTTATACTGAAAGCATATGTATAAAGCTGGAGGAAGGGTCATTCCTGCCAGTTAAGGATTTGAATGAGCTTCGAAGGAGAGCAGTTCTTCAAATGCAGGAGGGAATTCTCCATTCTAAGAGAAGCTCGGAGTTAAGTGAAGAAGCATACTCATCAGCGAAAAAGCAAGAAATGAAACTGCCTAAAAAAAACAACGCATCAATTGGTCTTAGTATCAGAGTGAGCACACAACTACAGCTTGACCAAATGGACCTAGATAAGGCAGACAGGGTTTATTTGGGATTTTATGAAAACATCGAAAATAATCTAAGACTTCTGAAAGCTCATGGAATTGAGACTTATTTCTGGACTGACAGGATTCTTTATCAAAAGGATCTTGATAGATTAAGCAAGATTCTTAAGGATAACTTCGACCTGGTTGATGGAATTTCAGTTTCGAATTTAGGCAGTATAATGTATTTCAAAAGCTTTGGCAAAAAACTCCATGGTGATTTCGGTCTTAATGCCTTCAACTCATATACTTCGCACCATTTGGAAGGATATGGCCTACACAGTCAGACGATGTCTGTTGAGCTAAATCTCGGACAGATCGGGACGATACTGAGAAAAGCAGGTGGGGTTAAAGAAGCGATCGTATATGGGTACCTTCCTTCAATGGTAGCAAGAAACTGTCCTATGGCAGTAGTTAAAGGCTGCAGAGATGACAGTGAATGTAAAAACTGCCGTTTCGCTCATGGTTTTAAGCTAAGAGACAGGTTGGGCAAGGAGTTTGCAATGGAAAGAGGGGAAGGATTTACTACAATCTATAATTCAGTTCCACTGATGGTTCCGGAGAGTCTGAACTCTATTAAAGAAAAAGGGGTAACCTTATTCAGACTGGATTTTACCATTGAGGACGATATTAGAGAGATCCAAAGCCTTTACTACGACCACCTATATGGGAATATAAGTCGAAGTGAAGTGGATGATTTTATGAAAGTATATAAGCTCAGAAATGAAATAACAAATGGCCACTATTTCAGAGGAGTTCTTGAGAGGTGATTTGATTGAACCTGAAAAGCTTGAAAGTACTTGAGTTCTATAAAATAAGAGAAAGACTTTCCGAGAGAACGGAATCCTCACTCGGAAGAGATATGGCATCAGCACTTGTCCCACAAATCTCGATTTCTGAGATAGAGCATCTTCAGAAGGAAACTGGAGAAGCACTTAGCTTGCTTATGAAGAGAGGAGCTCCTCCTCTTTATGGGATTTATGCCATCTCCTCTGATGTAAAAAGAGCTGAGCTGGGAGGTATGCTAAGTCCTTCAGCATTGCTTAAAATAGGTGAAACTTTAAGGGTTTCAAGGGCATTGAAGACCTATATGCGTGATTCAAGGGAAGACAAAACAGATGGCTATGGCATTATGGGAGATCTTGTTGATACCCTCAGCGTGTACAAGCATATTGAAGAATCTATAAGCAATGCTATTATAGGAGAAAATGAGATTTCTGACAATGCCAGTTCAACTCTCAGAAATATAAGGAGACAAATAAGAAGCAAGAATGATGGGATACGTGAAAAGCTAAACAGTATGATCAGCTCATCAACTTATAAGAAATACCTGCAGGATAGCATAATTACTATGAGAGACGGCAGGTATGTAATACCGGTCAAGCAGGAGAATCGGAGCAGTGTTCCAGGCTTGGTGCATGACGTATCCTCGAGTGGAGCTACGGCATTCGTAGAGCCAATGGCGGTGGTTGAGCTTAATAATGAACTCAGAGAATTGGAAGTAAAGGAAAGAGAAGAAATAGAGAGGATCCTTCTTGAACTGTCAGCATTTGTGGCTGAGGAAGCTGAAGGGATCAGGGGAAATGAGCTGATCCTATCCAGGATCGACTTTGCGTTTGCTAAGGGGAAGCTGGCTTTGGATATGAAGGCAACTCAGCCAATCCTAAACGATAAGGGCCTGATCAGTATCAAAAAAGCCAGACATCCTTTACTTACAGGGAAAGTTGTTCCTATAGATGTTTATCTTGGAGGGGAATTCAATACCCTTATTATCACCGGACCGAATACAGGAGGCAAGACAGTAACCTTAAAAACAGTTGGATTGCTGACGTTAATGGGTCAATCGGGTCTTCACATACCTGCAGACTTTAATTCACAACTAGCCGTATTTGATCAGGTGTTTGCAGACATAGGCGATGAACAAAGTATTGAGCAAAGCTTATCAACTTTTTCCTCACATATGACTAATATAGTTCAAATATTCTCAGAGCTTGCAACTAATAGCCTAGTATTATTTGATGAACTGGGTGCTGGAACCGACCCAGTCGAGGGTGCAGCACTGGCAATGGCTATACTCGATCAACTAAAAAACAGACAGATAAGGACACTCGCTACTACACATTACAGCCAGCTAAAACTTTATGCTTTAACAAGTGATGATGTCAGAAACGCTTCAGTTGAATTTGATGTTGAGACTTTAAGTCCGACTTATAAGCTTCTCATTGGGGTACCCGGGAAATCAAATGCTTTTGAAATATCAAAGAGGTTGGGGCTCCCTGAGCATATAATAAGTCAGGCAAGAGAACTTGTTTCACAAGAGAACATTGAGTTTGAGGATGTTCTACAGGCTATGGACAGAGACAGAAGGATGGCTGAGGAAAACAAGCTTGAAGCCGAGAAAATCAAAAAAGAGATAGAAGCTCTGCGGTCAGAGATGGAGAGAGAGCGAAAGAAACTTGAAGAAAATAGAGAGAAGATTATTCAAAAAGCAAGGGAAGAAGCTCTTCATATAGTAAGATCTGCAAAGGAAAGCAGTGATCTTCTTGCAGGAGAGTTAAGAGAGCTTGCTGCTGAGTTGGATAAGGAAAAGGCTAGAAGACTCCAGGAAGCACAGGATATGATTCGTGAGGAGCTTAAAAGTCGTGAAAGTGCCGCTGGTAATGGCATAAAAGAGGTAGTATCCAATAAACCTCCAAAAAATCTTATGGCTGGAGAATCTGTCGAGGTACTTACACTAAATCAAAAGGGTATAGTTCTAACTCCTCCGGACGATAAGGAGAATGTCGAGGTCCAGATAGGTATCATGAAGGTAACTGTTAAGCTTTCGACATTGAGAAGGTGCAAGGAGGAGCAGTCCACTATGATTCAAAAGGGAGGGAAGACTCCTCTTGGTGCTAAGTCAAAGACCATAAAGACCGAGCTGGATCTTAGAGGAAAGAATATTGAGGAAGGGATCCTTGAAGTGGATAAGTATTTGGATGATGCTTACGTATCAGGGCTTAAGGAGGTATTTATAATCCATGGGAAGGGTACGGGAGCATTAAGAGAGGGAATCAAACAGTATATGAAGACCCATAGACATGTTAGGACAATGAGAGCTGGTAAGTATGGTGAGGGTGGAGATGGTGTCACTGTTGTAGAGCTTAAGTGATGAAGTTCTGACATTTCTTGGATCATCATCAAATAATGTTGAAAATAATGTGATTATAGGGTATATTTAACTAATAAATATTGAGTCTGAGACGGGAAGAGTACTCCGATGGATATCAAAGCGAGCCGGGACTGGTGTAAGCCGGCGATTGAAGTCAAAAGGAAAAGGATCCCTGAGATTGCGTGAGTACGTTGATCGCGTTAAGATCTCAAGCGGGCATAATGCCAATAAGAGTGGTACCACGGGATAGCTCTCGTCTCTTGCAGGAGATGAGGGCTAATTTTATTTTTAGGAGGAGATTGGATGTTAATATTCAAGGACAAAGCAGTGGACCTGCTTTCTATGATCCTTACAGATCTGGGAAGGGAAGAACTGGAGAGCTTGATGGAGATCCCGCCGTCATATGATATGGGAGATTATGCATTCCCCACCTTCAGGCTGGCTAAAGTGTTGAGAAAAGCTCCGAACGCTATAGCCCAAGATTTGGCAGACAAACTGAAGGAAGATGATAATTTTGAAAAAATTGAAGCAGCTGGTCCTTACGTCAACTTTTTCATAAGCAGGGAAAAACTTGCACAAACGACTATTTCTGAGGTTCTAGAGAAAAAAGAAAAGTATGGTTCCTCAAAAATTGGAGAAGGGAAAAGGGTTATAGTTGAGTTCTCATCACCTAATATCGCAAAACCCTTCCACATTGGGCACATACGCACGACTGTAATCGGCAATTCCCTTGCAAAGATTTACAATTTCCTTGGATTCGATACGATTAAGATCAATCACCTTGGGGATTACGGTACTCAATTTGGCATGCTCATATCAGCATTTAAAAAATGGGGAGACAGAGAGGTTATAGAAGCTAATCCAATTAAGGAGCTGCTGACTCTTTATGTAAGGTTCAATACAGAAGCTGAAAGTGATCCACAGCTTAAGGACGAGGCAAGATACTGGTTTAAGGAGCTTGAGAATGGAAACCAGGAAGCTTATGAGCTTTGGCAATGGATAAGAGACATTAGTCTTAAGGAGTTTAACCGTGTATATGATATGCTGAAAATAAGCTTTGACTCCTTTGCAGGTGAAAGCTTCTATTCTGATAAAATGCCTGAAGTTTTAGAAGAGATGAAGTCAAAGGGTATAGTAAAAGAATCAGAGGGAGCCCTGATAGTTGATCTGGAGCCATATGGCATGCCTCCTGCTTTGATAATGAAGAAGGATGGATCGACTCTTTATACGACAAGAGATATCGCAGCGGCTATCTACAGAAAGAATCATTATGATTTTTACAAAAATCTATATGTTGTCGCTTCCCAACAGAATCTACATTTCAAAGCATGGATGAAGATAGTGGAGTTGATGGGACACGAATGGGCAAAGGATTGTATCCACATTCCATTTGGGATGGTCAGCTTGGAAGAAGGAACTTTGTCTACAAGAAAGGGCAGAGTTGTATTTCTTGAGGATGTTTTAAATACAGCCATTGAAAACACAAGAAAGATAATCGAGGAGAGAAATCCAGGTCTGGCTGATAAGGATGAGGTTGCAAGGCAAATCGGCATTGGAGCGATCCTATTCCAGGAATTGTTTAACCAAAGGATAAAGGATTATGTATTCAACTGGGACAGGACACTGAGCTTCGAAGGAGAAACTGGACCATATGTGCAATATACCCACGCAAGGGCAAATTCACTCTTGGAAAAGGGAGGATTTGACGAGAACGGTGCAATCGATTATGGTTTATTGACCAGTGAAGACGAGACCAATATCATCAGACTTATTTACGACTTTCCACACACAGTAATCGATTCTATGGAGAAGAATGAGCCATTTTTTATCACCAGACATATCGTCGACCTGGCGAAGGCATTCAATAAATTCTACAACAGTACCTCGATCATAGTTGAGGATGAAACACTCAAGAATACAAGGCTTGCCTTGACTTTTGCCACAAAAACCGTCATAAGGACCGGATTAGGACTACTTGGAATAGATGCACCAAATAAAATGTAAAAAGAGACTCTGTCAAATCGACAGAGTCTCTTCCTTTAAGTATTCTAGAAATTTATCCTGTGGCATCTCAGCAAGAGATGCCAGTTCTTGGAGAATATTGCTCCTAAGCTGGAGGAACTGATCAATATTAGTTGATTTACCTGTATACTCAAGGGCTTCAATGATCAAAAGCATGTCATCCTTAGACATTTCCTGTATTGATATTCTGTCGAAATCAAAGTGTTTCATTCTTTGTCCCCTTTCAAATGTTCTTTATTCATTCTATAATGTTTAAGCTAAAGATTCAATACCTTGAGGGTAAAATCGATTGGCACGCAGGTGCTTTTGTTATAGAATATGATTACAGTCAAATTACTGTAAGGAAGGTATTATATGAAGACTTTATTGGTTGCTGTAAATTCAAAATATATACACTCAAACCTTGCCATTAGATATCTTAAGGCATATGCTGGTGGATTTTGTGACATTAAGATCGAAGAGTTCACAATAAATCAGAGGATCGACTCAATAGCCGCCGAAATATTTCGGATCAAAGCGGATCTAGTGGGTTTTTCCACCTACATTTGGAATATTGAAGAGGTTTTAAATATTTCAAGAATCATCAAAATAGTATCTCCAGGAACCAGGATTCTCCTTGGTGGCCCTGAGGTATCATATGATCCGGCTAAGATACTAAAGGACAATAGATTTATAGATATGGTGATTTATGGAGAAGGTGAAGAAACCTTCAGAGAATTGGTCACTGGAAAGAATGTAGTTGAAATCGATGGTTTGGCTTACAGAAAAGGGGATGAAGTATTTATAAATCCTCAAAGACAACTTATAAAGCATCTCGACGACATACCATTTCCATACTCGAATGATGACAATTTAGAAAATAAGATAGTATATTATGAGGCATCACGGGGTTGTCCATTCAATTGTGCGTTCTGCCTATCCTCAACAATTCATGGATTAAGGAGGTTCTCAATAGATAGAGTGAAAACAGATTTGGACTTCTTGATAGGCTCTGGTGCCAGACAGATTAAATTTGTCGATAGGACATTTAATGCAGACAAGAGTTTTGCACAGCAAATAATGGAGCATGTAGCTCTAAATTCAAAGCAAATGACAAGCTTTCATGCGGAAATTACAGCCCACCTTGTAGACCAGGAGCAGCTGGAGTTTTTCAAAGGACTTAGGAAAGGGTTGTTCCAATTTGAAATCGGCGTTCAGTCGACTCACCAGGATACAATAGACTCAATAGGTAGAACTACGGATTTTATGAAATTGCGAAAGGTTTCAGAGGCTATAGCTTCTTACGGAAATATACACCAGCACCTGGATCTCATTGCTGGACTTCCATTTGAGGATTATCATAGATTTGGTAAATCTTTTGATGACCTCTTTGATATAAATCCTGAAAAGATACAATTAGGATTCCTTAAGCTTCTTAAAGGTTCGAGACTTCGAAATGAGGCAGAACTCCATGGTTATGAATTCCTTGACAAGGCTCCATATGAGGTTTTAAAGACCAAATGGCTGAGCTACGATGATTTAATAAGACTAAAAGACATTGAGGAATTGGTTGAAAGATACTATAATGAAAGGCTTTTTAAGTACAGCATAACTCATATATCCAGCAAATATTTCAAATCCGCATTTAAGTTTTTCGAAGTCTTTTCTGGATATTGGAGGAGGACAAGGTTGTATGATCAAGCTCAAAGCAGGGAGTCTTTATACAATATCCTGTTTGATTTCTGCAAAAGCACAAAGCTTGAGGATTTGACTCTTATAAGTGATCTCATTAAACTGGACTACTATATAAACAATGATTCAAATAAGCCTCCAAGAGCTTTTGGTAAAACCAATTTCCTTAAAGGGTCCACGCTTCATGATATTCTGAGAAAGACTGAGTTAGTTAAAACTTATATCCCAGAGGAGCTTGAGACATCAACAAAAGATCTTATCAAAAGGATCAGAGTTGAGTATTTCAGATCAGACATTTTCAAGATAATTAATACAAAGCCGCCATACTCATATTATGAAAAAGAAACTGCTGTCATGATATACAGTCCTCAGGTAAAGAGTGAAGATAAAAAGATATTTGATGTAACAAAATTCATCAGGGAGGTATTGGATTGAATATTGTACAAGATATGGCTTACGTCAATGGAGAGGTATTAAAAAAAACGACAGAAAATATCAAGAAGAACCCCCAGGTTTTGCTTGTAGGGTTTGCATATGTAATATTTGGGTTTGGGGCATCATTCTTGATGGGCTATCTACTTTCAGGACCAGTAGGCATATTCGGTGGTATCATAATGGCGATACTGCAGAGTGCGCTTATATCAAGCTACCTTTTCCTATTAGGGAATATAATAGTTTATAATCGTTTTAGGTGGAAGGATGCCAGATATGGGTTGACTCATTACCTGTGGAAGGTATATGGGATATTTTTCATATTTTATATATCAAGTATGGTGCTTGATCTCCTTGCAAGTATCATAGGGCCGATGATTTACACAATATACTGGGTATTGCCTTTTATAGTATTAGTAATTCTTAATCCACTACCTGAAGCGATATACATTAAAGACCGAGATCCACTGGACACGATTATGTCTACGTTTGGATTCATGAAAGAGAACTGGCTAAATTGGCTGACTCCAAATATTATTTTTATGATTTTGATATATATTTTCACAAATGAAATTTTTGGATCTGGATTTTTAGGAAGAGGATCAGGAGGGATCAGTTGGTTCATCATGCTTATCGCTTCAGGAGCTATTATTTCCGTCGGAATGTTATATAGAGGGCATCTTTTTGTATTGCTTAATGGGTCAACTAGAAGAAAAAGGCAGTTCATGCGAAAATTTTAGGAGGTAGCAATGAAGGAAGCAGACAAGTATTTTTCAAGTAAATCAAAGGATGTAGGTTTTGTAAGCTTCAAAGGGAAAAGTGGTGAAAGACTTACACTTATTGGCTTAGATCCTGATCTTCCTCTTCCTGTAATTACTGAGAAGCTCATCAAGGACTTAAGCAATTCGGGTGAGGATAAGGAGATATCTCTTGATCAGATAATCGAGGGGATAGCATATACTTTGGGAGCTGACGATAATTTCCCCCACAAGAATGATTATATTAAGATCCTGAAAAACTATAGTACTGATGTTGATAAGCTTTTGTTAAGAAAAGCACTCGAAGAGCTTGAAAATGGGGATTTGGATTCAAGCGGGATGTATCTTCGTACACTTGATCAATTGAGACCTTCACAAGATGGTGATTTCTATTACGCAATTGTGCTTGAACTCCTTGCGGAGAGAATGCTTCACTCAGGAGACCAATCTAAGGGGGTCAAGCTTCTACATGAATCAACCTTGCTCCTTGAGGAAATCCTTGAAAAAGACTCGGAGTATTACCCTGCATATTACAAGCTTGGGTATCACTACAGATACCACAACCAATTCGCAAAGGCAAAATTGACCTGGGATAAGGTGCTAATTCTTGATCTTGATGACCTTAGAAAGGAAGAGATAAGACTTCAGCTAGAGTCCATAGAACCTGAGTATAGAACCGAGATGGCACTTTCCTATATGGATAATATGAAGTTTGATCTGGCACTTGATCATCTTCTAAAGCTTCTACCTGCAGAAGCCAAGAATTGGTATGTGAATTATTTGATCGGCCTGGCTTACAGAGGCTATGGAGATTTTGATAATGCATTAGAGTTCTTAAACATCTCACTAGAGTTAAAGGATGACGTGGCAGATACCTATAATGAGCTGGGTATATCCTATTTCAACGAAGGAGATATCAATGCCGCCATAGATATTTTTACTACTGGGCTAGTAAAATGCGAAGAGGACTATAGGTTATATTTCAATAGAGGGCTTGGAAGGCTCAATCTGGGAGACCTTGATAACGGCCTGCTTGACATTAGGACTGCTCATAGACTTAACCCCAATGATGAAGGTGTAAAAGCACAGCTAAATTCATTGGAAAACTACATTAAGGAAAAGGGAGGATCAATATGATCAATTCACTGGATGAATTAATGGAATTAAAGGGAAACAGGATGAAGCTTGCTGTAGTTGCTTGCCAGGATGAAGATGTACTTGGAGCTGTTATAGAAAGTGCGGAGATGGGGATAAGTGATCCAATTCTTATAGGATCAAAGGAGGAGACCCTTGACCTTGCAAAAAAGCTAGGACTAGATATATCAGCCTTCAGGTTCATAGAGACATCCAGCCTTGAAGAGGCTGCTGAAATGGGGGTAAGGCTTGTATCCTCGGGAGAAGCAGACTATATAATGAAGGGCTTGGTAGACACTTCAATATTACTAAAGGCAGTGTTAAATAAGGAATGGGGGCTAAGAACAAACAGCCTGATAAGCCATGTAATGGTTTATGAGGTCAACACTTATCCTAAACTGCTATATTTAACTGATGGGGGAATGAACCTATACCCTGATGTTGAGGATAAAGCTAAGATTATTGACAATGCAACGGCCGTAGCGAGAGCTATGGGTAATAAAGAGATAAGGGTTGCTGTATTAGCTGCTAAGGAAAAGGTCAATCCGAAGATGCAGGCAACAGTTGATGCCGCAGAATTGGAAAGACTGGGGAAGGAAGGCAGATTTGGAGATGATGTGGTAGTTGAGGGACCGATGGCCTTGGACTTGGCGTTGTCAAAAGAAGCAGTCCAGATCAAGAAATTTCCCGGGAAAGTGGCTGGTGAGGCGGATGTGTTGCTTGTTCCAAACATTGAAATGGGCAATGGTATAGGCAAGACTATAACATATTTGGCAGGTGGAAAATCAGCCGGCATAATCATGGGAGCAAAAGTTCCTGTAGTTTTAGTATCTAGATCAGATGACAAGGAAACTAAACTTTACTCAATTGCATTGGGTAATATGATTGCTAAGTACTCAAAGGGAATGGCTAAATAGAGTCATCTTCCATAACAATTACAGGCCATTTTGACATTAATTATTTATAAAAACCCGTTGACTTTGAGGGTAAAAGGTGGTAATATTTATAAAGTCAGCACTACATTTGAGGATGCATAAAAAAACCTTAAAAAACCTGTTGACACCGCTTAAGTATAGATGCTATACTAAGCAAGTCGCCTCGAGCAGGGGTGAGTGAACCTAGATAACTAAACAGTGTGAGAACTTTGAATGAAACCAAAGATTTCAATTTTTTAAGAACAAATAATATGAGCTAGTCAAACTATTAAATGAGAGTTTGATCCTGGCTCAGGACGAACGCTGGCGGCGTGCCTAACACATGCAAGTCGAGCGAAGTGATCCGGAGTGAAGTTTTCGGACTAAGCGAAGGATCATCTTAGCGGCGGACGGGTGAGTAACGCGTGAGAAACCTGCCTTTCACAAAGGGATAGCCTCGGGAAACTGGGATTAATACCTTATGATACTTATCACTCGCATGAGAGATAAGTCAAAGCGATTAAGCGGTGAAAGATGGTCTCGCGTCCTATTAGCTAGTTGGTGAGGTAACGGCTCACCAAGGCCTCGATAGGTAGCCGGCCTGAGAGGGTGAACGGCCACACTGGAACTGAGACACGGTCCAGACTCCTACGGGAGGCAGCAGTGGGGAATATTGCACAATGGAGGAAACTCTGATGCAGCGACGCCGCGTGAATGATGAAGGCCTTCGGGTTGTAAAGTTCTGTCCTTGGGGAAGATAATGACGGTACCCAAGGAGGAAGCCCCGGCTAACTACGTGCCAGCAGCCGCGGTAATACGTAGGGGGCGAGCGTTGTCCGGAATTATTGGGCGTAAAGGGTTCGCAGGCGGTCTGATAAGTCAGATGTGAAAGGCGTAGGCTCAACCTACGTAAGCATTTGAAACTGTCAGACTTGAGTTAAGGAGAGGAAAGTGGAATTCCTAGTGTAGCGGTGAAATGCGTAGATATTAGGAGGAATACCAGTGGCGAAGGCGACTTTCTGGACTTATACTGACGCTGAGGAACGAAAGCGTGGGGAGCAAACAGGATTAGATACCCTGGTAGTCCACGCCGTAAACGATGAGTGCTAGGTGTTGGGGGTCAAACCTCGGTGCCGCAGCTAACGCATTAAGCACTCCGCCTGGGGAGTACGTACGCAAGTATGAAACTCAAAGGAATTGACGGGGACCCGCACAAGCAGCGGAGCATGTGGTTTAATTCGAAGCAACGCGAAGAACCTTACCAGGGCTTGACATGCCACTGACCGGTCTAGAGATAGACCTTTATCCTTCGGGGTACAGCGGACACAGGTGGTGCATGGTTGTCGTCAGCTCGTGTCGTGAGATGTTGGGTTAAGTCCCGCAACGAGCGCAACCCTTGTCTTTAGTTGCCATCATTAAGTTGGGCACTCTAAAGAGACTGCCGATGACAAATCGGAGGAAGGTGGGGATGACGTCAAATCATCATGCCCTTTATGTCCTGGGCTACACACGTGCTACAATGGTCGGTACAACGAGAAGCAAGCCAGCGATGGCAAGCAAATCTCTAAAAGCCGATCCCAGTTCGGATTGCAGGCTGCAACTCGCCTGCATGAAGTCGGAGTTGCTAGTAATCGCGGATCAGAATGCCGCGGTGAATGCGTTCCCGGGTCTTGTACACACCGCCCGTCACACCATGGGAGTTGTCAATACCCGAAGCCAGTGAGCTAACCAGCAATGGAGGCAGCTGTCGAAGGTAGGGGCAATGACTGGGGTGAAGTCGTAACAAGGTAGCCGTATCGGAAGGTGCGGCTGGATCACCTCCTTTCTAAGGAAGATACATTCATAAGTATCTCACACTGTTTGTTATAACCTAACCCAGCGATCGTAAGGGAGCTGTAGGTAGGTTAAACGCAACGAGAACCAATTTCTCACGAGAGTATCAAGTGGAAGAAATTGTGATTCGAGACTGCGGAGAATAAAATATCAGTGAATAAGTAAGAGTGAACAGTGAATAGCTAAAAGGCAAGCAAAAGCCAAAGAGGCATTCATAACAACTATTCACTATTAACTATTCACTATTAACTGAATTTGTGGGGGTGTAGCTCAGCTGGGAGAGCACCTGCCTTGCAAGCAGGGGGTCAGGAGTTCGATCCTCCTCATCTCCACCACGACCCAACTTAAGGTTGGATCAATTGAACATTGAAAACTAAATCTAATAAAAAGAACAAACATGAAATAGGTCAAGTTATTAAGAGCATAGGGCGAATGCCTTGGCACCAAGAGCCGAAGAAGGACGGGATAAGCACCGAAATGCTACGGGGAGTCGCAAATAGACGTCGATCCGTAGATATCCGAATGGGGGAACCCACTTGAGCAACCCTCAAGTACTCATGACCCAATAAAATAAGTCATGAGAGGTAGACCAGGGGAACTGAAACATCTAAGTACCCTGAGGAAGAGAAAGAAACATCGATTTTCAAAGTAGCGGCGAGCGAAATGGAAAGAGCCCAAACCTGATTTATCAGGGGTTGAGGACACAGCAAAAGATTGAGTGATCCATAGTCGAAGAAAGCTGGGAAGCTTTGCGAAACAAGGTGATAGCCCTGTAGACGAAATGGAATACTCACAGGCTGTGCTCCAGAGTACCACGGGACACGAGAAATCCCGTGGGAAGCAGGGAGGCCCACCTCCCAAGGCTAAATACTACTTGGTGACCGATAGTGAACAGTACCGTGAGGGAAAGGCGAAAAGAACCCCGGGAGGGGAGTGAAATAGAACCTGAAACCCTATGCTTACAAGCAGTGGAAGCACGTTAAAAGTGTGACCGCGTACTTTTTGTAGAACGGGCCAGCGAGTTATGATATGCAGCGAGGTTAAGTAATTAAGTTACGGAGCCGTAGGGAAACCGAGTCTTAACAGGGCGAATATAGTTGCATGTCATAGACCCGAAACCGGGTGACCTATCCATGGGCAGAGTGAAGTTTTAGTAAAATAAAATGGAGGCTCGAACCCGGTAGCGTTTAAAAGCTATGGGATGACCTGTGGATAGGGGTGAAAAGCCAATCGAACTCGGAGATAGCTGGTTCTCCTCGAAATAGCTTTAGGGCTAGCCTCAAGAGAGAATGAGATGGAGGTAGAGCACTGAATGGTCTAGGGGCACATAGTGTTACCAAAACCTATCAAACTCCGAATGCCATACTCATAAGCTTGGGAGTCAGACTGTGGGGGATAAGCTTCATAGTCAAAAGGGAAAGAGCCCAGATCACCAGCTAAGGTCCCAAAATTCTGATTAAGTGGTAAAGGATGTGAGGTTTCACAGACAACCAGGATGTTGGCTTAGAAGCAGCCATACATTTAAAGAGTGCGTAATAGCTCACTGGTCGAGAGACCTTGCGCCGAAGATTTCCGGGGCTAAAATCAGATACCGAAGCTGTGGGATGTATTAATACATCGGTAGAGGAGCATTGTGTAAGGGACGAAGGTGTACCGAAAGGAGCGCTGGACATTACACAAGAGAGAATGCTGGCATAAGTAGCGAAAGGTGAGTGAGAATCTCACCCGTCGAAAACCTAAGGTTTCCTGAGGAAGGCTCGTCCACTCAGGGTAAGTCGGGACCTAAGCCAAGGCTGAAAAGCGTAGGTGATGGACAACAGGTTATGATTCCTGTACTGGAGGTATTCGTTAATAGAGAAGTGGGGACGCAGGAGGATATGCAGAGCGTGCGATTGGAAGAGCACGTCTAAGCACGTAGGGAGAGAAGACAGGCAAATCCGTTTTCTTAGAAATCCTGAGGTGTGATGGGGATCGAAAAACAAGTAGAGAAGCTGCAGACTCCACACTGCCAAGAAAAGCCACTATCGAGAATATTTTCACCCGTACCGCAAACCGACACAGGTAGGTGAGGAGAGAATCCTAAGACGAGCGGAAGAACCTTTGTTAAGGAACTCGGCAAAATAGCCCCGTAACTTCGGGAGAAGGGGTGCCACTTGGAGTGGATATCATACGATATACAAGCTTTGGGTGGCCGCAGTGAAAAGGCCCAAGCGACTGTTTACCAAAAACACAACTCTCTGCTAAGTCGAAAGACGAAGTATAGGGGGTGACACCTGCCCGGTGCTGGAAGGTTAAGGGGAATGCTTAGAGGGAAACTTCGAAGGTGTGAACTTAAGCCCCAGTAAACGGCGGCCGTAACTATAACGGTCCTAAGGTAGCGAAATTCCTTGTCGGGTAAGTTCCGACCCGCACGAAAGGTGTAACGATTTGGGCACTGTCTCAACAAAGGATCCGGTGAAATTGTAGTACTCGTGAAGATGCGAGTTACCCGCGACAGGACGGAAAGACCCCGTGGAGCTTTACTGCAGGCTGACATTGGATTTTGGCATTGCATGTACAGGATAGGTGGGAGGCATAGAAGCAAGTGCGCCAGTATTTGTGGAGCCAACCTTGGGATACCACTCTTGTGATGCTGAAATTCTAACCTGGCACCGTGAACCCGGTGTGGGGACACTGTCAGTTGGGCAGTTTGACTGGGGCGGTCGCCTCCTAAAAAGTAACGGAGGCGCTCAAAGGTTTCCTCAGCACGGTCGGAAATCGTGCGAAGAGTGTAAAGGCAGAAGGAAGCTTGACTGCGACACCAACAAGTGGAGCAGGAACGAAAGTTGGACTTAGTGATCCGGTGGTACCGCGTGGAAGGGCCATCGCTCAACGGATAAAAGCTACCCCGGGGATAACAGGCTTATACCCCCCAAGAGTCCACATCGACGGGGGTGTTTGGCACCTCGATGTCGGCTCGTCTCATCCTGGGGCTGAAGTAGGTCCCAAGGGTTGGGCTGTTCGCCCATTAAAGAGGCACGCGAGCTGGGTTCAGAACGTCGTGAGACAGTTCGGTCCCTATCCGTCGTGGGCGCAGGAAATTTGAGAGGAGCTGTCCTTAGTACGAGAGGACCGGGATGGACAAACCTATGGTGAATCAGTTGTCTTGCCAAAGGCATGGCTGAGTAGCTAAGTTTGGACGGGATAAGTGCTGAAGGCATCTAAGCACGAAGCCCCCCTCAAGATGAGATTTCCCATCATGAAAGTGAGTAAGACACCAGGAAGACGACCTGGTAGATAGGTCTCAGGTGAAAGAGCAGCAATGCTTGAAGCTAAGAGATACTAATATGTCGAGGACTTGACCTAAGTCAGTGAACAGTGAATAGTGAACAGTGAATAGTGATTGTCATTCTGAGCGTAAGCGAAGAATCTTAGCTGAGAACTGTGAATTGTAAATTGTGAATTGTAGTAAGTAGTGTTTGTTCTATAGTAGATTTAGTTTTCGTCTGGTGACGATAGCAAGAGGGAGACACCTGTACCCATACCGAACACAGAAGTTAAGCCTCTTAACGCCGATGGTACTTGGTTGGAAACGACCTGGGAGAGTAGGAAGTTGCCAGTCTAATGACCTAACTTAGCGAACGAAAGTGAGCTTTAGTAGGTCAGATGTCGCGCAGTCCAGATCTATGATTTGGCTAACGCAGCCGACTAATGACCTAACTTAGCGAACGAAAGTGAGCTTTAGTAGGTCAGATGTCGCGCAGTCCAAATCTATGATTTGGCTAACGCAGCCGACTCTATTCTTAGGTAGCTCAATGGCGGAGCAACCGGCTGTTAACCGGTAGGTTGTGGGTTCGAGTCCCACCCTGAGAGCCAGAGTATGCCGGGGTGGCGGAACTGGCAGACGCACAGGACTTAAAATCCTGCGACCCTTAAAGTCGTACCGGTTCGATTCCGGTCCTCGGCACCATAACTCTATGGCACAAAAGGGTTAAAATATTGACGCGGGATGGAGCAGTCTGGTAGCTCGTCGGGCTCATAACCCGGAGGTCGTAGGTTCAAATCCTGCTCCCGCAACCATTATATCTGTCATAGCGACAGCGGAGACACCCATTTTGGTGTACCCGGAGGGTGCAAACATAATGTCTAACGTGGCGGCGTAGCTCAGTTGGCTAGAGCATGCGGTTCATACCCGCAGTGTCAGCGGTTCAAATCCGTTCGCCGCTACCAATTTTCAATTAAATCAAGGCCCTATGGTCAAGCGGTTAAGACACCGCCCTTTCACGGCGGTAACCCGGGTTCGAATCCCGGTAGGGTCACCAAAAAAAGTGGGCGCATAGCTCAGTTGGGAGAGCACCTGCCTTACAAGCAGGGGGTCACAGGTTCGAGCCCTGTTGTGCCCACCACTTTTATCAATGAACAATTTACAATGCACAATGCACAATTAAAAAGACCCGTAAGTAAGTCGCAAATAATTGTTAACTGTGAATTGTGAACTGTGATTTTAACTACCATTGGCCTGGTAGTTCAGTTGGTTAGAATGCCAGCCTGTCACGCTGGAGGTCGAGGGTTCGAGTCCCTTCCAGGTCGCCACAATTCAACTAATAGTGAATAAGTAAGAGTGAATAACGAAAGACCCAAAAGAGAGACCCGAATAACTATTCACTGTTCACTGATAAATTATTCACTGCAATATTGCTGGCGTAGCTCAATCGGCAGAGCAACTGACTTGTAATCAGTAGGTTGGGGGTTCAATTCCTCTCGCCAGCTCCAAAAGTGCTCCGCAGGACAAGAGAAAATGTCCTTTAGGGTTTGATACATAACAAGGGAATAGATATGGAGGAGTTCCCGAGTGGCCAAAGGGGACGGACTGTAAATCCGTTAGCTAAGCTTTCAGTGGTTCAAATCCACTCTCCTCCACCAATTAAACTTAATAAATATGCGGGTGTAGCTCAGTGGTAGAGCCCCAGCCTTCCAAGCTGGTTGCGAGGGTTCGATTCCCTTCACCCGCTCCAGTAAACTCTTAAAGCTTATAATCATGCACCTATAGCTCAGTAGGATAGAGCAACGGACTTCTAATCCGTGTGCCGGGGGTTCGAATCCTCCTAGGTGCACCATAGTGTTGGGGTGTAGCCAAGTCGGTAAGGCACTAGACTTTGACTCTAGCATTCCACAGGTTCGAGTCCTGTCACCCCAGCCATTTTTACCTAGTTCACTTATACTGCATGCAGTATATTTTTTTACCAATAATATAATATGATCCATTAGCTCAGTCGGTAGAGCACCTGACTTTTAATCAGGGTGTCCCGCGTTCGAGTCGCGGATGGATCACCATTTGGAGAGGTACCGAAGCGGTCATAACGGGGCGGTCTTGAAAACCGTTAGGGCTTTGCGGCCCACGTGGGTTCGAATCCCACCCTCTCCGCCATAAGGAGAAGTACTCAAGTGGCTGAAGAGGCTCCCCTGCTAAGGGAGTAGGTCCTGATAAGGGGCGCGAGGGTTCAAATCCCTCCTTCTCCGCCATAAGATGGGGGCCTTTAGCTCAGTCGGTTAGAGCGCCCGGCTCATAACCGGTAGGTCCGGGGTTCGAGTCCCTGAAGGCCCACCAACTACATAAAATGTAGTTACCTGCCCAGATAGCTCAGTCGGTAGAGCAGTGGACTGAAAATCCACGTGTCGCTGGTTCGATTCCGGCTCTGGGCACCATCCCATCTATTCACAATCTCCAATTTATTCATTGCATCCCATGATGCGTTGATGGATTGTATTGTGAATTATTTTAATACAGGGGCGTAGTTAAACGGTATAACAGCGGTCTCCAAAACCGTCGATGAGGGTTCGATTCCTTCCGCCCCTGCCATTTTTATTTAGCAAGGACTTGTAGCTCAGGCGGTTAGAGCGCACGCCTGATAAGCGTGAGGTCGGTGGTTCGAGTCCACCCAGGTCCACCACCATTTATCATTAAATGATAAATGGGCCTTTAGCTCAGTCGGTTAGAGCGCCCGGCTCATAACCGGTAGGTCCGGGGTTCGAGTCCCTGAAGGCCCACCAAAGAGAAAAACTCATCGCTATGATGAGTTTTACTGTTTTAAACTAATATTTCTGAAAGCTGCCTTATTATCAAGGATTTGATATTATCAGTATTCAGATTTCTTCCTGCCGATACTATTATATATCCGTTAGGGATTCTCATATCCATGTTTGAGAAGCCCTCTTCTGAGATTCCGAGATTAACAACGTCTATCAGGGCAACCTTGAGATCACTCTCGCTTATCGCATAGATTATCTCATAGGCTATGTTGAAAGTGTTGTCATCCCTTAGATCCAATGACCAACCTTGAGCATAATAGCGTATAGGGACATCGCTGTCTGAAGTATAGGTCCCATTTATGAGCAACATCTCTTCAATAATTCCAAGCTCCTTAATATACAGATTTATGGTTTGGCCATTGTTAACGACCCTTACTGTTTTACTATCGCCGACTATTTGGATAAGCCTTAGCAATTCAGGCATAGAGCAAAGATCATCGTGATTATGCTTTAAGACGATTTCTCTCAAAGCAGCTGAGCCCGTTTTAATAAATTCTTTATAGAAATCAATACATTCTTTACCAGAGTACTGATCTTCCCGCAAAATTCCTAAGCTCTCTTCAACAGTCTTAAGCTTAAGATTGGGAAAAGCGAAAAAATCACTATTATTTTTAAGAAGCTTATAAAGATCCAATGACTCTATGGGCGTCATAGAAATAGAATGCTTATCCATTCTAGCCTTAATGAAGGGAAGATCGAAGGAATCCCCGTTATAAGTGACGACAAGAGTTCTTGAATTGAGATAGGGTAAAAGAGCTGAAAGTATATCATTTTCCTCCGAAGAATTTTCAGCAAATAATTGCTCTATAAACCATTTCTTTTTCTCGGATTCATAATAGGCAAGACCTATAAGATATATCCAGTTATACTCTCTTGAAAGTCCAGTGGTTTCAATGTCCAGGATCAGAAGCTTCTTAAGATCTACGAATGTGTATTCCCCAGGACTGGGACTGATAGGTATTTTTAGAATTTCCATAAATCACAGCTCCTTAATGCATTTAGACTGCAAATAGTGCTTTTACTGATGGGAAAAATAGTATACAATAATTATATCATATATTTGGGAGGAAGCCGATTTGGAAATAGAGACTAAACAGCGGAAAACCATAGGTTCAGTGATAAAGGCCGTGGAGATAATTAATTATATTGCTGAAAGCGAACAAGAAATGGGTGCAACTGAAATCAGCGAGGGCTTAGGCTATGGTGTAAGCGCAACCTATCACCTGCTAAATACCCTTAAAGAGTCAAACTTTATCACTCAGAACGAGAGGACCAAAAAATATCAGCTAAGCTTGAAGCTGTGGCAGCTGGGCATGAAAGCATTTAGCCAAAATAATCTTGGCGCAGCTCTGAGACAGTTTCTCGTGAAGCTTAAGAAGGAGACAGGGGAGACTGCCAATCTTACAGTTTTGGATAGAAAATCTATTGTTTACATTGCACAGGAGGAAAGTGACAAGCTAATAAAAATGTTCACGAAGACAGGAGCTACTGCGCCTTTACATTGCACAGCATCGGGGAAGATTTTTCTTGCGTATATGGATGACAGTAAGAGGGATGAAATCCTCAAGGATTATGTAATGACTAAATTCACTAGGAATACCATCACCACGAAGAAACAGCTTTTTAGTGAACTGAAGGTCATACGGGAGAAGGGCTATGGCTTCGACGTAGAGGAACGAGACGATGATGTATCTTGTGTAGCTGCTCCTGTATTTGGAGCCAACGGTGAGGTTTTAGCATGTATTTCTATATCCGGACCTCATACCAGATTTACTGAAGAAAATAAGCTTAAGTGGATTGAGATAATTTTGCAGGTGTCAAAGGATGCCTCAGCGTTCCTGAATAACGAAAAATAAGAAATAGTAATAACGCCTCAGACTGATCAAATATCTGAGGCGTTATTACTTAAATGAATAAATTTCAGATTGTTTTTTCGAATAAATCTTTTATTCTATCCATATCCTTGGTCATCCCAAGTATAAGCATCAGCTTGATCCTTGCTTTTTGTCCAGGCAGATTTCCTCCAAATATTACTCCCATATCTCTTAAATGCTTTCCTCCACCCTCATAACCATAAGTATATAAAACCCTTCCTGTATTGCATCTTGATACAAGGACGACAGGGATGCCAGAAAATATTGCTTGTTTTATACCGCCGATCATCTGTGGAGGTACATTGCCTCTCCCGAGACCCTCGATCACGATGCCTTTGTAGCCAGACTCAATATAAAAACTGAAGATATCTGACCCAAGCCCTGGGACGGCCTTTATTAGGGCTACCTTTTGTTCAAGCCTGTCGGTTTCTATTCTTTGTCTGTCAGGTATACTCCTATAATAGATCACTTCATCGTTATCTACGATACCAAGCGGTCCAAATTCCGGTGATTTGAAAGTATCCAGAGATAGGGTATTTGTCTTTGTTACTTGACTTGCTGCATTTACTTCATTATTCATCACTACAAGGACACCCTTATCCCTGGATTTGGGAGAAAGAGCGGTACATATTGCCGCCGCCAGGTTGCTTGAACCGTCATACCCCAGTTCTGAAAAGTTTCTCATTGCTCCTACCAGGATAACAGGCTTTGGTGTATCCAATAGAAGATCTAGAAGATAAGCTGTTTCTTCAAGAGTATCAGTACCATGGGTTATTATTATACCAGTAATCGATTCGTTCTCAGAAAGCACCTTGGTTTTTTTATAGAGCTCCATCATTATATCCGGAGTAATGTGAGGGCTGGGCAGATTTGAGAAATTGATTATCTCAAGATCAGTCAAGTCCTCGACATTTTTTATCATCCCGAGGATCTCATCCGCATTCAGTGCTGGTATAGCAGCATGGAGATCCGGATCGATCTTCATAGCTATAGTTCCACCTGTAAAAATCATAGCGAGTTTATGCTTCATAATACCCTCCACGTTATTTTGTGATTTTGATAATCTTATCCTACAAACCCTTCAATAAAATAGTAACACGAACTAGGAAAAAAAAGAAGACTCCGTATTTGGAGTCTTTCATCCCATTTACACAGGATGGAACAAAACCGTTCAAAAGGGGTATTGGGAATAGAGATCTTACTTGAGGCTACCAGGGGGATAACCTCATATAGATTATAACAAATATGATATTTAGACGCAAGAACATATTGATATTTATTATCAATAATCTAGAAAACAGTTTAAAATGGGGAAAATATTGGATATAATGTTAGAAGTTAGTTACAAGAAAGGAGAGAGAGCATGGATAAGGCTGTCAGAGCATTGCAAAAGAATGGTTTTGGTGTGAGAGTTTTTGATACAAAAGAAGAGGCTGTATCTGCATTGATGGAGGATATCAAAATTGATGAAACGGTTGGCTTAGGAGGTTCCATTACTCTCCAGGATATGGGGATCTACAGTCATTTAACTGAAAGAGGGAACACTGTATACTGGCACTGGAAGGCTGAGGATAAAGGTGCTGCACTAAGAAATGCTGCGAGCTCAAAGGTATACATAACAAGTTCGAATGCAGTTACTGAGGATGGCAAGCTGGTTAATAAAGATGGCACTGGGAATAGGGTATCATCAATGTTCTATGGACATGAAAGAGTGTACATAGTTGCAGGAAGAAACAAAGTGGTAAGAAATTATGGGGATGCCATTTACAGGATAGAACACACTGCAGCACCTTTGAATGCAAAGAGGCTTAATCTTACTACACCCTGTGTTTACACCGGTGTATGCGGGGACTGTGATTCACCGCAACGTATTTGTAATATCGAGACTGTTATTAATAAAAAACCTGGTGGTGTTGGTAAGATTGTCATTTATCTGGTCAATGAAGAACTGGGTTACTAAGAGGTGAGAGCTTGATTTATCTTGATAATTGTGCAACTACCCGTCCTAAACCTGAGGTGGTCGCTGCAGTGGCTAGGACAATGGCAGAAGAGTTTGGGAATCCTTCCTCTCTTCATAGACTCGGTCTAAGAGCAGAAAAGCTTGTGAAGGAAGCAAGAATCCGTACTGCCGATTTTCTCAAGGTTCATGAAAGTGAAATATACTTTACTTCTGGTGGTACTGAGAGCAACAATATTGTGGTCCAGGGAGTTGCAAGTATTAGGTCCGGTAGAGGAAAGCATATAGTAACTACATCAATAGAACACCCAGCTATTATGAACACATTGAAACATCTGGAAAAGAAAGGCTTCGACATAACCTGGCTAAAGAATGATAGCTATGGAAGGATAGACGTCAATGAACTGAAGGAATCACTTAGAGAGGACACAATCCTGGTTACATTAATACATGTTAATAACGAAGTAGGTATTATCCAGGATATTGAGGAAATTAGTAAAGTACTTGGCAATTTAAAATCTAAGCCCCATTTTCACCTGGATGGAGTACAATCCTTTGCGAAACTACCCCTTTCCCTAAAGGCTTGGGGTGTTGACAGCTATGCATTTAGTGGTCATAAGCTTCATGGGCCAAAGGGAATCGGAGGGCTGTATCTCAGTTCCAAAATCCATATACCACCCTTGTGCTTCGGAGGAAACCAGGAAAAAGGCTTAAGATCAGGAACTGAGAATGTACCAGGTATAGTAGGGCTTTCAACAGCCTTGTCACTTGTTTCTAAGGACAGCAGTCATGAGTTGGCTCATGTCAAGAACCTTAAATCTTTGATGATAGATCTATTGACTGAAGCTGTACCGGAAATAAGGATCAATTCTCCAGAGGATCGATTATTTTCCCCTTATATATTAAATGTTTCTATACCAGGAACAAGAGGAGAGGTGATGGTTCATACTCTGGAGGATAAAGATATTTACTTATCAACCACTTCTGCATGTTCGTCAAAAGGAGTAGGTAGAAGCCACGTACTCGAGGCAATTGGGCTGGACGATAAATGTATCGAAGGAACATTGAGAATAAGTTTTTCGATGGAGAACACGGAAGATGATATCAGGATCGCAGCCAGAGAGATATCAAATGCAGCAGTTGAAATCAGAAGTATAATGAGGAGATGATCAGTTGGATAGGGTTTTAAGTGTCAGCCTGGGAGAAGTTGTTCTTAAGGGGTTGAACAGGAAGTATTTTGAGGACAAGCTGATTAAAAATATCAGACGAGCTCTGGAAGGTCTTGGTGATATTTCCATATACAAGGAACAGGGAAAGATTTATATCGAAGGACTTGAAGGCAACGAAGATATTGCAGTAAATAGACTTAAGAAGGTATTTGGTCTTGTATACATCAGCCCCTGCATTAGAACAACCACAGAAATGGAGGACATAAGGCAAGCTTCACTTTTGGCGGTCAAGGAGTTCACTGATCAAGTGGACAAAGTGTTTACATTCAAAGTTGACGTAACCAGATCAGATAAAAGGTATCCTCTCAAGTCACCTGATATATCGAGGGATATAGGCGGTCATATCCTTAAAAATTCTGGAAATCTAAGCGTAGATGTACACAATCCTCAGATACTTGTGAGAGTTGATGTGAAGGAAAAAGGATATGTTTATATAAAGAGAGACAAAGCCTTTGGAGGATTGCCTGTAGGGACAAACGGTAGAGGTCTGCTTCTTTTATCAGGCGGGATCGACAGCCATGTCGCAGGGTTTTTGATGGCAAAAAGAGGAGTTGATATTGACTGTATCCATTTTCACTCATATCCTTTCACCTCTGAAAGAGCTGAGGAAAAGATATATGATCTTGCCAGGATCATGGCAAGATATACGGGACCATTGAAAATTTTCAGCGTCAATCTTTTAAGTATCCAGAAGGAAATCGGAAGATGCTGTCCTGAGGATGAAATGACGATAATATCAAGAAGATTTATGATGAGAATAGCTGAAAAACTGGCAACCCCCAGAGGTTATGACGCATTGATAACCGGTGAGAATTTGGGCCAGGTAGCCAGCCAAACCATTCAAAGTGTGGATGTTATAAACAGATCAGCTGGCATGCCTATCCTAAGACCTTTGATAGGCATGGACAAGGTCGACATCATCAAGTGGTCAAAGGACATTGAGACATATGAGACCTCAATACAACCATTTGAAGATTGCTGCTCAGTTTTCCTTCCGAAGCATCCCGTCACGAAGCCAAAGCTTGTTGATATTTTAAGTTCGGAGAGCAATCTGGATGTAGAGGGATTGATAGAGGATGCCTTATCAAACCTTAAGATCGTTAATATTGAATAAAGCATATAAATTTCACAGAACCGAAAGGTTCTGTTTTTTTTGTAGTGCATTGGTAAACTTTAAGTTTAGTCAATTGAAGCAGTAATTAGGTTTTACAACACAGAACAAACTGTTTCAGTGATTATTTTTATTGACACTGACTGTTTCCTACACTATAATTAAATGGTGAATGTTTAGTGATTATAAACAAATTGTTTAGTGATATATGATTTCCAAGGGGGTGTGTCATGAATATCGGAGAAAAAATAAAGGCACTTCGGGTCAAGAAGAATCTTACTCAGGAGGAATTGGCAGACAGATGTGAGTTGACAAAGGGATTCATATCGCAGCTGGAAAGAGACCTGACCTCTCCGTCAATAGCTACGCTTATGGATATATTGGAAGGCCTGGGGACTAATCTTAGAGACTTTTTCAATGAAGCGACTGAGGAAAAAATTGTATTCCGCAAGGAAGATGCCTTTGAAACAACCAATGATGAGTTAAAGTATACCTTAAGATGGATAATACCAAATGCGCAGAAGAACCTTATGGAGCCCATCCTTTTAAGCTTGCAGCCGGGAGGAAAAACAAAGGAGGACAACCCACATGAAGGTGAGGAATTTGGATACGTACTTCAAGGTGCTATTCATGTGAACCTGGGAGCTGAGAAGCATAAAGTCAAAAAGGGCGAAAGCTTCTACTACAGAACTAATAGTGATCACTCGATATCAAACGCTGGAAAAACTGAGGCAACATTCATATGGGTGAGCACTCCTCCTAATTTTTAGTAAGGAAGTGATAGAATGACGAAATTAAATGCAATAGATTTGGTTGATATATCAAAAGATTTTGGGGACACTACAGTTCTCGAGAATATAAGTCTATATATTCGACAAAATGAGTTCCTTACTCTGCTTGGACCGAGTGGGTGCGGAAAAACCACAACCTTGAGGATCATAGGAGGCTTTGAAGCCCCTTCTTCCGGCAAAGTGATATTTGAAGGGAAGGACATAACTAAACAGCCACCGTATCTGAGACAAATCAACACCGTATTTCAGAAATATGCTCTATTTCCTCACCTAAATGTATTTGAGAATATTGCTTTTGGACTTCGGATAAAAAAAATACCTAATGCTGACATAGCTCCTAGAGTTGCTGAGATGCTCAGGCTTGTCAACCTTACAGGCTATGAGAAAAGAGACATCGACTCATTAAGTGGTGGTCAACAGCAAAGAATTGCAATAGCAAGAGCACTTGTAAATGAACCAAAGGTTTTGTTGCTTGATGAACCTCTTGGAGCCCTTGATCTTAAGCTAAGAAAAGAAATGCAGATGGAGCTTAAGAAAATACAGAAAAGTGTAGGGATCACCTTTGTGTATGTAACACATGACCAGGAGGAAGCTCTTACAATGTCTGACACCATAGTAGTAATGGACAAGGGTAGAATTCAGCAGATAGGTACCCCGACCGATATATACAATGAACCAAAAAATAGGTTTGTAGCAAGATTTATCGGGGAAAGCAATATAATTGAAGGCACAATGCTTGAGGACTATAGGGTAGAATTTGCAGGGAAGGTATTTCCATGCGTCGATAAAGGATTTGAAAAAGAAGAACCTGTAGATATTGTAATAAGACCTGAGGACCTTGATATAGTGCCTGTTGAAGATGGCCAGATCACTGGAAGGGTAATAAGTGTTACCTTCAAGGGAGTTCATTATGAGATGGAGGTACAAAACGGCAGCTTTATTTGGACAATACATTCTACAATAATGAAGGAAGTTGATACAGAAATCGGTATGAGGGTCATCCCTGAAAACATACACATCATGAAGAGGAGCGTGGGTGATGAGGATTAGAAATACTGCCTTTCCTTATTTCATATGGCTTGGGATATTTATAGTGGTACCTCTATTTCTTGTATTGTACTTTGCCTTCACAACAGGAGACAGCCAGACATTATCCGAATTCACTTTCAGCCTGGATAATTATAAGAGGTTTTTAACCCCCATCTACCTGAATGTTTTTTATCGATCGATTTGGCTGGCGGTTGTTTCAACCGCAATCTGTCTGGTGCTGGGATATCCTATAGCATTTATAATCAGTAAGGAAAGACCAAAAACAAGAAATGTCATGGTATTGATGCTGGTAATACCAATGTGGATGAACTTCCTCTTAAGGACATATGCATGGCTGACATTACTAGGGAAAAATGGGATAATAAATTATATTGCAGGGAGATTGGGTTTTCAAGGTCTTGATCTACTATATAATGACACTGCTGTACTGCTTGGGATGGTTTATAACTTCCTTCCATTTATGGTGCTGCCAATTTTTTCTGTAATGTCAAAAATGGATAGAAATCTTATAGAAGCAGCTGAAGACCTTGGTGCAGACAGGAGAAGGACATTTCTTAAGGTTATTTTTCCTTTAAGTCTGCCAGGTGTAATAACAGGGATAACTATGGTTTTTATACCTGCAGTGAGTACCTTTGTAATATCAAGTCTTTTGGGGGGGAATAAATCAACTCTGATCGGGAACCTTATTGAACAACAGTTCAGATATACAGGAGACTGGCACTTTGGATCCTCAATGTCAATAATACTGATGGTCTTTATTCTCCTTTCAATGGCATTGACCTCCAAATTCGATAAAGAGAAGGAAGGAGAAGGAGGTGGGGGCTTATGGTAGAAAAGAGTCTCAAGCGACTTTATACCTTTATGATCTTTTTGTTTCTCTATGCTCCTATTTTAGTGCTGATTGTTTTTTCCTTCAATGATTCAAAATCCAGGGGAGTATGGAATGGTTTCACTTTGAGGTGGTATTTCGAGCTATTTAAGGACAGAGAGGTTCTCAGAGCATTATATTACACTATTTTTATAGCCATAACATCATCGCTGATTTCAACGATAATCGGAACCTTTGCGGCAATAGGGATATATGGAATGAATGGCTTAGGGAAGAAGTTGGTTTTGAACCTGAACTATCTGCCGGTCCTGAATCCGGATATAGTAACAGCCGTTGCGTTGATGACGCTATTTAGATTCGTTAAGCTGGAGTTTGGCGTTCTTACAATGCTTCTGGCACACGTTACGTTCTGTCTCCCATATGTTATACTTTCGATCCTGCCGAAACTTAAGCAGATGAATAAACACCTGGCTGAGGCGGCCATGGACCTTGGCGCAACACCATTTTATGCTTTGAGGAAAGTTGTGATACCTGAGATCATGCCTGGTATAATAACAGGAGCCCTTTTGGCTTTCACGTTGTCTATAGATGATTTTGTAATAAGCTTTTTTACTACAGGACATGGGATATCAAATCTGAGCATAACTATTTTCTCTATGGCAAGAAGAGGCATCAATCCTGTTATAAATGCACTTTCGACGCTTATGTTCATTACTATGGTATCATTGCTTATGATAATAAACTATAGGACAGAAAAGCAGGAAAAATCTTTTGAGGAAAGAAGGTAGTAAGATGAAAAGGAGAGTTGGATTTATTTTGATAATGGCACTGGTAATTTCAGTGATCATATCAGGGTGTGGGGGTAAAAAGCCCTCAATTAACGTCTACAACTGGGGAGACTATATAGAACCAGAGGTATTGAGCATGTTTGAAGAGGAGTATGGAGTTAAGGTAGTTTACGACACATATGCAACAAACGAGGACCTATATATCAAACTTAAACAGGGTGGCAGCAGTTATGATGTCATAATACCTTCTGATTACATGATAGAGAGAATGATAAAAGAAGATCTACTTGCGAAAATCAATATGGGCAATATAGATCAGCTAAGCAATGTGGATGAAAAATTCATGGGGCTCGACTATGATCCAACCAATGAGTATTCAGTCCCATATATGTGGGGTACTGTAGGAATAATCTACAATAAATCTATGGTTTCAAGGCCGTTAACAAGCTGGGCGGATTTATGGGATGATGAATTTTCCGGACAAATCATAATGCTGAATAGTCAGAGAGATACTCTGGCAGTTGCACTCAAAAAATTAGGCTATTCAATGAATACAAGAGATATCAAAGAGCTTGAAGAAGCCAGAGATGAGCTGATCGCTCAAAAGCCTTTGGTTTACGCTTACCTGGGAGACGAGGTCAAGGGAGTAATGACAGGCGGAGAGGCAGCTATTGCAGTGGTATGGTCGGGAGATGCCGTAGCAATGATGCAGGAAAATGAGGATCTGGAGTATGTATTACCTGTAGAAGGAACAAACCTTTGGTTTGATGCTATGGTGATCCCAAAGAATGCAGAGAATCAAACTGATGCAGAGAAATTTATAAACTTCATGACTAGACCAGATATAGCAGCAATAAATGCTGAGTATATTGGTTATTCATCACCAATCCCTGCAGCCGTAGAAATGCTTCCAGAGGAGATACAAAACAGTCCTGTAGCTTATCCGGCAGATAACCTACTGGAGAACACAGAGATTTTCAAGGACCCTCAGGATATTCTATCCGAATATGACAGAATATGGACCGAAATAACGAGTGCACAATAAATTCAGGGTGGCTGCCTAATTATGAGGTAGCCATCTGTTTTTCATTAGTGCTATAATAATATGTAGATAGTCTTTTACATCTGACAAAACAGGAGGGGATCGCATGAATCTTAGTTTTTTTGGAGCGACTGAAATGGTAACAGGTTCAAATTACATGCTTTCAACAGAGCACCATAATATTCTGATAGACTGCGGAATGTTTCAGGGGAACCAGGAAAAAGAGAAGATGAATTTCAGAGAGTTTCCTTTTAATCCTGCTGATGTAGATATCTTGATCTTAACTCATGCACATATCGACCATAGCGGCAGGATCCCCAAACTTGTCAAAGAAGGCTTTAGAGGAAGAATAATAGCTACTAAGGCAACCTTTGATCTTTGCACCATTATGTTGTTGGACAGTGCTAAAATTCAAGAATCAGATGCTGAGTGGGACAATAGGAAGAGACAAAGAGCCGGTCTGCCAATGATCGAACCATTGTATACAAGCGAAGATGCAGAGCAAAGCCTAAAGTACTTTGAAACATACCTATATGAACAGAAAGTGGACATAAATGGAGAAATCTCCTTAAGATTTAGAGATGCAGGACATATTCTTGGTTCCTCAATCCTTGAGCTGTGGATAAATGAAAAGGGATCTTTAACAAAGCTGGTATTCTCAGGAGACATAGGAATGCCAGGAAGGCCTATCATTAACACCCCAGAGTTTATAGAGGATGCTGACTATCTGATAATGGAATCTACCTATGGAGATACGATCCATCCACCATTTAAGGAAAGTACTGCGAAAATGATAAGGATCATAGACGAAACTGCTGAAAGGGGAGGTACAGTCTTAATTCCATCATTTGCGGTTGGGAGGACACAGGAGCTTATATACGAGCTAAACCACTATTATGAATATGGCGATATTGAACAGCACATGAGGGTACCTATCTATATTGACAGTCCCATGGCTATAAATGCAACCGAGATATTCCAAAGAAATTCTGGGAGCTTTAACAAGGAAACACAGGAACTGATCCTGAGTGGGGATAACCCATTCTCCTTTGATAATCTACATTATGTAAGAAGCCAGGAAGAGTCTATGGCGCTGAATAAATCTTCTTACCCAAAGGTAATAATCTCCGCTAGCGGGATGGCTAATGCGGGTCGAATAAGACACCATCTAAAGCACAATATCTGGGATCCAAAAAATTCACTGATATTTGTTGGATATCAGGCTGAGGGAACTCTTGGAAGGATACTGCTTGACGGAGTAAAAAGAGTCAAGATATTAGGTGAGGAATTAAACGTTGCACTTCAGATCCATAATCTAGAGGGATTTTCAGGCCATGCAGATCAGCCCTTCCTCTTGAAATGGCTGGGTGAGTTTAAGAAGAAACCGAGAAAAATATTCCTTGTCCATGGTGAAAAAGAGGTTTCTCAAATATTTGCTAAAGAAATCGAAAAGGCCTATGGGATCAACTGTATTATCCCTAAGCTCGGAAACACCTATAGTGTAGCAGTCGACGCCATTGAGGTAGAAAAGGGAATCACTATGGAACCCGAGATACTTAAGGAACAAATATCCAAGGAGCTTGAAAGTGTGTATAATCAGTTCAATGCATTGATCAGCCGATCCAATGGATTATTTGACGAAAAACTGCTTGAAAAGGATTTTGATTTATTAAAGAATAAATTGCTTGAGCTACAGGGACAACTTATGGATTTAAATATGATGATAGGGAAATAGGAGGCTGGAATGAAATATATTACTAATCTTTCTAATGATCCGCATTATAATCTGGCTTTTGAAGAATTTTGCTTCAAAAACCTTCCTGAGGGTGAAGATTATGTCTTTCTCTGGATAAATGGTCCAGCAATCATAGTTGGGAAAAATCAGAACACTATAGAGGAGATCAACCAGGAATTTGTAAGAGAGAATGACATTAAGGTAGTCCGCAGAATAACCGGAGGTGGGGCTGTATATCATGACCTCGGCAATCTTAACTTTTCGATCTTTACAAAATCTGAGGGTAAAGAGCGAATCGATTTCGGGCAAATAAATATACCTATCTTGAAGTCACTTGAGCGATTCGGTATCGAAGCCAAGCTTTCGGGCAGAAACGATTTGACAGTCGATGAGAAGAAGGTTTCAGGTATCGCGCAGTCGGTATGGAAGGGCAGGATTCTAAACCATGGGACTATACTATTTGATACTGATTTAACAGTGCTGTCAAAGGCATTAAACGTAAGGGCGGACAAGTATGAATCCAAGGGTGTAAAATCTGTCCGCTCCAGAGTGACAAATATAAAGCCATATATGAAGGATAATGTAGACATATCAAAGTTCAAGGAGATGCTCCTGGAGTATATATTTGAGTATTCCGGCGAGGACAAGATTGAATATGTGTTGTCAGAAGAACAGCTTCAAGATATAAACACGCTATATAAGGAGAAGTACAGTACCTGGGAATGGAATTATGGAGAGTCCCCTGACTTTGGAGTCAAGAACTACAGAAAATTCCCGGTTGGAGGTATAGAAGTTAGGGTTCAGGTCAAGTCGGGTGTGATCAATGATATCAGGATTTTTGGAGATTTCTTTGGAACAAGGGACATAGCAGAATTGGAAAATGCCCTCAAGGGAACAAAGTATGAAAGAAAAAGTCTGGAGGAGTTATTTGGAGCCATAGCTCTGCAGGACTTCTTCGGTGCCATAGACAATAACGATTTTATTGAGCTTTTAATTGAATAATATTCTGGGAGATGAAAAATTGGCCATCGGGGATGAAGTTCTAATTAAGAGTGTTGAAACTAAAAGCGACTTAAAGCAGTTTGTAGACCTTCAATACAGACTTTACAGGGGCGATCCGGGTTGGATACCTCCTTTAAGAGCAGAACAGCTAAAATATGTTGATGGGGTAGGTAATTATTTAAAGCAGGCAGGGCCCAGCATTAAGCTATTGGCACTAAGAAATGGCGAGGTTGTGGGCAGGCTTCTTGTAGGCATCAATGATGAGTTGAATCATGATAAAGGTTTGAAGGCTGGGTATTTATCATTATTTGAATCTGTCGATGATGAAATAGTATCATCTAAATTGCTTGGTTTTGCTGAAGAATGGTTGAAGAGTAAGGGGATGGACCACATGAAGGGACCATTCTCACTTCCAGGTGGAGATGACAACAGAGGATTTCTCTTGGACAATTTCAATGATCCGACTATGATCATGAACACCTACAATAAAAGCTATTACCCAAGGATGTTCGAGAATTTCGGATTCGAGAAGTATCATGATGTATTTGCATATATAAGCGACAGCAGAAATGAAAATATAAAAAGGTATGAAAAGCTTGTCCCATATGCAATGGAGAGAAATCATTTCACAGTTGATAAGATCCGATTGAAGGAAATTCAACTGGAGATGGAGGATGTAAAAAAGATAATTGAAAAGGCAATGCCAAAGGAGTGGCTTGATTTTGTTCCTCCAAATGATGAGGAGATACAACTCATAGCAAAGCAGCTGGTACCATATGCTGATGAAGACCTTATTTATATTGCTAGAAATCTAAAGGGAGAACCCATAGGCTTCAATATTGCTCTGCCGGATTATAATGAGGTTTTGTCTAAAATGAATGGCAGTCTTTTTCCCTTAGGAATTTTTAAGTTTCTCTTCTACCGTAAGAGAATCAAAGGGTTGAGATTTTTTGTTTTATTCGTGATACCTGAGTATAGGAATAAAGGAGTCTCCTCTGCCATCTATTACCATATTTTCAAGGCCGCAGTAGAAAAGGGGTATACCCACGTTGAAGGCTCTACGATTTGGGATTATAATGAACAGATGAAGCTTGACATTGAAAAATATGGTGGTAAGATTTACAAGACCTATAGGATATATACGAAAAAAATCGATTAATAGTGAGGGATCACATGAAAAAGTTATTTTTAGTTTTGCTTTTAATAGTCCTTGTGACAGGTATAGGAGGTTTCTTTTTCCTACCGGGATATCTTTCAAAAACTTATAATCAAGGACCAGTCGAAATAGTTGTCGAACCTGGAGATTATCTGGGGGCAATCGCTGAAGATATATATGAGAAAGGTATAATAAAAAGCAGGCTTTGGTTTAGGTACAAGGGCCAGGAGATTGCCACGAACATTAAACCAGGAACCTATACACTCGAGACTGGAAAGGGCATAGATGAGATATACAGACTTATACAGCTTGGAGAGCAGGAAATACCTGTGGTGGTTACTTTCCCTGAGGGCTTTATATTATACCAGTTTGCACAAAAAATTGAGGAGTCTGGATTGGGCACAGCTGATGATTTCATTGAAGCCACAGAATTGATATTTGAAGAGAACTACAGCGAAGGAGTAGCATCCGAAGAACTTTATTTCAAACTAGAGGGTTATTTATTCCCGGACACATACCATTTCTCAAAAAAACAAAGCCTTAATGAAATAGTAAAAACCTTGACAGGAACGATGGATAAATTTTGGACACCAGAGGTTGAGCTGAAAAGAGAAGATTTGGGGTTGACAAGACACCAGGTCATCACTATTGCTTCACTTATCGAAAGGGAAGCATACAACGATGCAGAGAGAAAAACCGTAAGTGGTGTGATCTACAACAGATTAGAGCAAGGAATGCATCTTCAAATAGATGCAACAGTGATATACGGGATAGGCGAAGGTAAAGAGCACATGACAAGGGTTCTCTATTCTGACCTGGAAAAGGAGAATCCCTTTAATACGTATAAGAATCGGGATCTGCCTCCTGGACCTATAGCATCACCCGGTATGAATTCCTTATTGGCAGCTATTGACCCTGAAGAGCATGATTATCTCTATTATGTTATGGGCGAAAATGGGCATGTATTTGCCAAGACATATAACGAGCACCTTAGAAACGTAGAAAAGTATAGAGCTATCCAGCAATAACAAAATCCCTGCGAAATTTCGCAGGGGTTTAAATGTTTAACATAAAATAGAAATTTATTTAGGATGATAGAACTTGACGAAGTGACCGATAAATTGTTAAAATTTTAACTATATACTGTATGTATTATTTAACTTGTGCTTTAGATTTTAGAATAAGATGGAGGTGTATCAGTGATAATCGAAGTATGTGTTGGAAGCTCATGCCATATAAAAGGTTCCTATGACGTTGTGAAGGAGATGCAGAGATTTTTTGAGGAAAAAGGGATTTCAGGTTTGGTAGAGATTAGAGGTAGTTTTTGCATGGGTCATTGCACTGAAGGTGTTAGTATTAAAATTAATGGCTCGATTTTTCCTGCTTCAAAGGAAAATGTTGCATCAATTCTTGAAGAAAAATGGCAGGAGTCTCAAAATGAACATAATTAGCATTAAAGAAGCGAATTGCAGGAATTGCTACAAATGTGTGCGCGCTTGTCCTGTTAAAGCTATAAGATTTCACGAGAATCAAGCAATAATTAACGCTGAATCGTGCATTGCATGCGGGCAGTGCTTTATTTCATGTCCACAAAATGCAAGAGACATACTGAGCGATTTAGAAAAAGTATCAAAGGCATTGATAGAGAAGAAAAGAATTGTAGCACTAATTGCACCTTCATTCGCTGGATTCTACAAAAACAAGGGTGGATTCATACAAGGGTTGCAAATGCTAGGTTTCAATGAGGTTGTCGAGGTTTCTAGCGGAGCTGAAGAAGTGTCAAAAGCCTATATGGATTATATTATGAAAGAGCACCCCACTTATGCAATTACCAGCTGTTGTCCAACGGTGAATCTTCTAATCAGGAGGTATTATAGTAACTTGACAAAATACCTCCTACCAGTAGTCTCACCAATGATAGCAACAGGAAAAGCAGTAAAACTGGCTGACAATAATCAGTTTACAGTTTTTATAGGACCATGCTTGAGTAAGAAATGTGAGTCCAATTCAGTTCGTAATGAAGGCATAATTGACGCAGTAATTACATTTGAGGAGATTGATAAGCTATTTCATGAAGAAAATATTTCAATAGATTCCCTTCCTGGAGTATTTCCATCTGTTTGGGGAAGAATCAATGGAAACAGCTATCCTCTCAAAGGGCAAATAGGGACTGGATTTAATGAGAAGCTTAGCATCGAGGGGTATGATTTTTTTCATGTTGAAGGCATTAATCAAGTTAAAGAAGTTCTGAAAGAGTTGGAAGAAGGGAACATTGAAAAAGCATTCATAGAACTTAATGCATGCTACGAATCTTGTATATCTGGCCCATGTATTCCAAAGAATTGTTATAGTATGTTTCTAAGAAAACAGTTAGTCAAGCAACATGTAGCAAAGGGTTGGTGTAATGAGAGCAACATACTTCCGTATGATAAAATCAACATGGGATTTAACCATTTAAGTAGCCCAATCTCAAAACAATACCACTCTGAGGAAGAAATCAACAGAACGTTAGCTAGGATGGGTAAAACTGAGAAGAAAGACGAATTAGACTGCAGTGCCTGTGGATATGATAACTGCAGAGCAAAAGCAGCAGCTGTTATTGAGGGTATGTCTGATGTAGAAATGTGCATGCCTTTTATGAGAACAAGGGCAGAGCACATGAGTGATATGATTTTCTATAATTCACCTAATATGATTTTTGTTCTTGATGAGGATCTATCGATTTTACAGATGAATCCATCTGCAGAAATTACTTTTAGACATAAAGCAAGTGAGCTAAAATTCTTGCCTATTTCTTATTTATTGGATGATTTCTATTTTAAAGAGGTCAGCGAAACAAAAGAAAATTCACTTAATCGTAGAGTCTTTTACGAAAAACATGAGTTGGTCGTTATTCAAAGTATTCTACATTTGCCTAAAGACAATCAGATTCTTGTAATTATGTCGGACATAACAGAATCAGAGCAAAGAAGAAAGGACTATCAGAAAATGAAGGAAAACACGATAGAGATTACAAACAAGGTTATAGAAAAGCAAATGCGAGTTGCACATGAAATAGCAAGTCTTTTAGGTGAAACTACTGCTGAAACGAAAATTGCTTTAAACAGATTAAAAGAGATAGTTAAGGAGGAAATATAGTCAATGGGATACTTCATCGATGTAGCCCCTCTGTCTATTAACAAATATGGTGAGGAGCTTTGTGGTGATCAAATAGAAATCCTTGATACAAAAAATGGGAAAATTATGGTTTTATCTGATGGGCTAGGCAGCGGGGTTAAGGCAAATATCTTAGCTACGTTAACCTCGAAAATTGCTGTTACAATGTTGAAGGAAGAAGCTACTTTGGAAGATACCTTGGAAACCATATTAGCAACCCTGCCAATTTGCTCCGTTAGAAAACTGTCATATTCTACATTCACAATTCTTCAGATTAGTGAGAAGGGTGAAGTTAGTATAGTCGAATTTGACAATCCTTCCTTCTTTTTATTTAAAGGTGGTGAAATTAATCTACCCACTAAGAAAAAACGAGAAATACATGGTAAAGTGCTATATGAATCTAAATTTAATATGGTTCCCGGGGATTATCTGACTATTATTTCAGATGGGATTGTCCATGCTGGTGTAGGACGATTATTGAATTTAGGGTGGCAGTGGGAAAATATTAGTGAATATATTAAGAGTTTATCTCTTAAGAAGGAAGGTGCAGGGATACTTTCACATGAGTTGATCGGACATACACAAATTCTATATGACCTCAAACCTGGAGATGATGCCAGCGTACTTTCTATAACACTAAAGGAAAAGCAAACTCTCAATTTATTTACAGGGCCTCCTAAAAATCCTAATCAGGATAGACTCTACTTTGAAGAATATAAAAAGGCATTTGGATTAAAGGTAGTGTCAGGAGGTACAACTGCAAATATAATCTCATCATTTTTGGAAGTACCACTTATTGTAGATCTAAGCGACATCAATTCTAAGCTCCCGCCCATTGCTAACATGGAAGGGGCAGATCTAGTAACAGAAGGGATATTAACACTAAGTGAGGTTCTTTTCTTATTGAAAGAGTATGTACAAGGAAGTCGAAGTATTGAACTGATTAATAGGCTGCGTGAAGAAGATGCAGCATCAAGACTCGTAAAACTCATACTGAATGAAGCCACAGAAATTAAAATTTGGCATGGGAACGCAGTAAACCCAGCTCACCAGGGAGGGGCATTTACTTATAACTACACGTATAAGGTGTCTCTCATTAATGAGTTAAAAGATGCTTTGGAAGCTTTGGGAAGAAAGGTAAGTATAATATCAATATAGCAACAATATTACACTGTATAATATCAAATTTAGATAGATGGATTTTGAAATATTGATTAATAGTAATTTACTAGCGAGTATTATTCCGGTTGTCTCCAATTGTATTAGATTTTACTATGAATAATTTCTTCCTATTTTATATTTTTATAATTCTTATAAAATGACTCCATTGGTGTTATTATCAAACAGTAAGTACTAAGATAAGGATAGAAAATATGTCTATTGGAAGGTGTAATATGAAGATTGAATTTCATACTGACTCAGTAAAAAAATACAATGAAGATATATATGGTCTGACAAATATGAGTGCTTTTGTCATCGATGGTGCATCAGCACTGACTGACAGGAGCTTTACACCTGGGTGCAATGATGTCAGCTGGATGGTCAATTGGTGGAAGGATTTTTTGTATAAGAACATAGACGACACTACGAACTCGATTCAATCTATACTTAAGCTAGGGGTTAGAAAATTTAATTCGGATTATGGGAAATTCGTTGATATTAAAACATTATTGCCACATGAGCAACTATCTGCGGGCATAGCAATAGTTAGAAAGAATGGGGATATACTGGAGTCATTCGTCCTTGGGGATGTTGAAATTTCCGTAGAAGATAAATACAGTAAGTGCATTATTGTTACAGATCCAGCCTTAAAAGGTTTTGATTCAGAGGTAATTGAGCTCATGAAAAATAATCCTGAGAGAGAAAAACAATTGGTGTTCAAGGGGTTTACTGAGGATGAGTTAAGTATCCTGATTCGTAACAGAAATAAAATGAATACAGCTGGTGGATATTTTATTCTGGGACATAGTGAAGATGCTATAGACCACGGGATCTATATGGAATTTTGTATAAAGGACATTGTCAGATGCCTCTTATCGACAGATGGCATTGTTCCATTAAATATAAAATACACAAGAAATAATCTCCTTGAACGAATAAGAGTAGTTGGAGTTCGTAACGTAATTAGGGAATTGAGAGGACTCGAAGAATTAGATCTGGGAAAAAGATCTATTGGCAGATTAAAAACCCACGATGATGCGACACTGATTTATATGGATTTTTCAATAGTTGCTATGTAAGCAAATCCAAATGCAATAAAATACCCCTGTGAGGTCTCACAGGGGTTAATTTATGGTGCCGAAGGCGGGAGTCGAACCCGCACGGTGTTGCCACCGCTGGATTTTGAGTCCAGTACGTCTGCCAATTCCATCACTTCGGCAAGTGACTACGAAACTTATAATAGCACATAGGATGCTAAAAATCAACAGGTTTTTAAGCATATCTATCAGGTTTACCAATCCTGGGCAATATTGTATACTATTCCTATGAGGAGGCGTTACTATGGATAGAGGAAGATTAATGATAATAGATGGCAGCTCGCTTGTGTATAGAGCATTTTATGCAATGCCGCCACTAAACACAAAAAGTGGAATATATACTAATGCAGTTCTGGGATTTTTAAATATGCTCAATAAGGTTCGTGAAGAATATGCACCAACTCATATATGCGTGGCCTTTGACAGGAGTGCTAAGACATTTAGACACAATGAGTATTCGGAATACAAAGGAACCAGAGACAAAACTCCAAATGAGCTTTCGCAGCAATTCCCGCTAATTAAGGATATACTTAATGCTATGGGATTAAAAATCCATGATATGGAGGAATTTGAAGCTGATGATATAGCAGGGACTCTTGCAAGAAAAGGTGAGGATCTGGGGATGGATGTCATCCTAGTAACAGGAGACAGAGATTACCTTCAACTTGCAACAGACAAATCTAAGGTCCTTATCACAAAAAAAGGCATATCTGAAATGGATATATATGATAAGAGCAGGATAAGAGAGGAGTACGGTATTTCGCCTGAAACATTTATCGATATGAAGGGCTTGATGGGAGATAAGTCGGATAATATTCCAGGGGTACCTGGTATTGGAGAAAAGACAGCGTTAAAGCTATTGACGGAATTTGGAACCCTTGAAAATGTTTATAAATCAATTGAAAACATAAGCGGCGGAAAACTTAAAGAGAAGCTGCTGGATAACAAAGAGAAGGCATTTTTAAGCAAAAGACTTGGGGAGATCATTGTAAATGTGCCGCTTGACTTTGGAATAGATGAGCTTCTAGTTAAAGAAGTCGACACCGGTCTGCTAAGAAAAAAATATGAAGAGCTTGAGTTAAAAAGCCTTCTTTCAAAACTTCCGGATGCAGTAAAAAATCAAGAGGTTCATGATTATAAGAATCCAGAAGCATTATCCAATAGATCTGAATTGAAGAAAATCATTCAAGAGGTAATTGCTAACGGAGGTTTTTGCTTCAAAACATTATTCAATGGGGATTATCTATATGGAGATCCAATAATATTTGGGTTATCAATCTCGGGATCGGGTGCATGGGTCATTGATTTAAGACAAGAAAATGCAATGGATCTGTTTTCAGAATTAAAGGAGGTTTTCGAGAATAAAGAAATCGAAAAAACCAGCTGGGATGTAAAGCCCGATATTTGCTATATGCTTTCTCTTGGCTGGGATCCTATGGGAATAGTATTTGATGCTTCAATAGCAGAATATATAATAAACCCAAGCCAAAGTAATCTCTCAATAAATAAGCTAAGCTACGAATACTTTGGATCATACGGACCAGACCTCGATGAAAAGATTAAGAAAAACAAGGGCTCCTTTGGAGATTTGCCTATAGAAGACAGTTTATCATACCTTGGATTCATTTTGGACACTGTTGAAAAGCTTGAAGCTCCAATGAAAGAAATAATCTCCAACAGGAACATGGTCCAGCTTTTTGAAGAGGTGGAAATGCCACTGGTTACAGTTCTTGCAAGCATGGAGAATACTGGAGTTGCTGTCGATAAAGACCAATTGCTAAAACTTGGCGAGGAGTATGCTATCGAGATAAAAGAGCTTGAGGAAAGCATTTATTCACTGGCTGGAAGAAGCTTTAATATTAATTCTCCAAAACAACTGGGAGAGATACTGTTTGACGAGCTTAAACTACCGGTAATCAAAAAAACTAAGACTGGTTATTCAACTGATGTCGAGGTTTTAGAAACGCTTGAGAAGGAGCATCCAATTATATCTAAAATCCTTAGATACAGGCAAATAGTAAAGCTAAAAAGCACCTATATTGAAGGTCTGCAACCTATGATAAGCAAAGAGACTGGAAGAATCCATTCAAAATTCAACCAGACGGTTACATCCACAGGGCGAATATCAAGTACCGAACCAAACCTTCAGAACATACCTATAAGAACTGAGGACGGCAGACGGATTAGAAAGGCATTCATAGCTGAAAAACCAGGATTCAAGCTCTTGGACGGCGACTATTCACAAATAGAATTAAGACTACTCGCACATATTTCAGATGATCCAAAGATGAAGGAAGCCTTTGTTAATGAAGAGGACATACACTCCAAGACAGCCTCGGAGGTATTCGAAATACCCTTGGAAGAAATTACACCTGAACTCCGATATAAAGCCAAGGCAGTTAACTTCAGCATTATTTACGGGATATCGGACTTCAGCCTGTCGAGGGACCTTGGGACAACAAGAAAAGAAGCAAGAACTTACATCGATAACTATTTCGACAATTATAAGCTTGTAAAGGAATATATGGACAGATCTGTAGAAATGGGCAGAGAAAAAGGATATGTGGAAACATTGCTCAATAGAAGAAGGTATATACCTGAGCTCGAATCCAGCAATTTCAACGTCAGATCCTTTGGGGAAAGAGTTGCTATGAATATGCCCATCCAGGGAAGTGCTGCAGATATTATAAAGCTTGCAATGGTTAAGGTTTATGACAGATTAAAAGCTGAAGGCCTTAAATCAAGGTTAATACTGACAATACACGACGAGCTTATTATTGAAGCAGCTGTTGAAGAATTGGAATATGTCAAGGGCATGATGAAAGAAATAATGGAGAATGCTATTGAACTTAATGTACCATTGAAGGTAGATGTTATGGAAGGAGATAGCTGGTATGACACGAAATAAGCCATATGTTGTTGGCTTGACAGGAGGTATTGCTACCGGGAAATCCACAGCCTCAGCAATCATAAGGAAATTTGGATACCTCGTAATCGATGCAGACGAGATAGCTAGACATATTCTTGAGCCAGGAAAAATCGGAAGCCTGCTTGTAGCTCATGAGTTTCCTACGGTTATTGACGTTTCCGGCGAGATAGACAGAAAATCATTGGGCGATATCATATTCTCTGATGATAAGCTTAGGAATAAGCTTGACTCATTGCTTCATCCCCTGATATCAGAAGAAATCGTTAGAAGATTGAATCTCCATTGTGACCAGGAGGTAGTATTTATTGATATACCTCTATTATTTGAGGTAAAGGGAAACATGGAGGAAGAAGGCGTTTATTTCGACGAGATTTGGCTTGTTTATGCGAATAGAAACATTCAGCTGGGTAGATTAAGAAAGAGAAACCTGATTAATGAAGTGGAAGCTGTCAAGAGAGTTGATTCTCAAATGGACATTGAACTAAAAAAAGATTTGTCTGATGTGGTTATAGATAACATAGGTTCAAAGGAGCAGCTTGAAGCTCAGATTTATAGCTTGTTGAACGAAATGTCGGGTAGGATCACAAGTAAAGGATCCTCTGAAGGTCTGAATCCTGATCTAGAGGAAGGTAATTATGAAAAGTATTAATTTGAGTATGACTTATGTGGCCCTGTTTACCTGCCTTAGCATAATATTGTCAGGATGTGGTTTGGATATTTTAGAGCCGGCACCAACGACTGAAAATACTGAAGTAGAGTACATTATCGTTGAAAATGGTGAGATCGGGTTGCCTTTGACTGGATTTAATGACTTGAATCCACTTCTAGTTGATAATATAGACTATTTCTACTTCAGTAAGCTTACATTTGAAGGCCTTTTTGAGTATGACAGTACTATACAGCCTATACCAAGATTAGCAGCCACCTATATGCTTAGTGATGACGGCAAGAAGGCTGAGCTATATCTTAGAGAAGGTGTAAAATGGCATAATGGTGAATACCTGAATGCAGATGATGTAGTTCACACTTACAATGCTTTAATATCAGCAAATACTGAGGGTTACCTATATAAACTTCTGGAAAATACTGTCCGTGGGCCTGTGGATATGGACTTCATGAAGCTAAGGAAGCTCTCTGAGAGAACTGTAGAAGTTGTATTTAAAGAGCCTTTGTCAAACTGGAAGGACCTTCTGACATTTCCCATAGTCCCCGTGTCTACGGGGAGTTCTGTGCTGCTGAGAGACGGATATGAACCTATAGGGACCGGTCCCTTCAAATTCAGAGAATATATTAAATACAAGGAAGTCATACTTGACTCTTTCGCTGACTATTGGGGAGGAGAACCCCAGATCTCAAGAATATCGGGTAAAATATTCGAGGATGAGGAGTTGATTTTAACTGCCTTTGAGACGGGAAAACTTAGTATGGCAAGAAGCATAGGCTCTGATTGGGATAAATATGAACATATCTCAAGAATAAGATTTTTGGAGTATGTATCTGATGAAATTGAACTATTGGTATTCAATCACAATGCTGAACCATTTAACCTAAAGGAAAGTAATTATCTAAAGCGAGCCATAATGCTGGGTATTGACCGCCAGGATATTATCAATAAGGTGCTATTGCAACACGGTACCCAATCTGATACACCGATACATCCTCAGTCTTATCTTTTTGACCCATCCACAGCACAGCTTGGATTCAGCATTGACAGAATGAGACAAGAGTTGGAAGAATCCGGTCGATATGAAATCAATATGGAGACTGGACGAGTTACTGATATTTTTGATCAAGAGGAGCTGGTGCTAGATCTACTAGTAAATCCAGAGAACAAAACAAGAAAGGTCACTGCTGAAAGGATACGCGAAGATCTTGAAAGCTTGGGAATAGGCATTAAAATTGTCCACCCTCAACCACTTAAGAACGAGACAATGGATCAAGCATTTTTGAGGATGCTTCAAGAGGGAGATTACAAACTCGCTTTAGTAGGATTCAGTGTGTCAGCTGTCCCTGAGCTATCGCCTTTATTGAACGCAGTTGGGTGGATGAAAACACTCGAAGACCAAGCAGAAGGACTTGGAAGCTATCTCGATTCAACCTATTACCGATGGGATGAATCGTATAAATTTGATGATTTTTCAAGACTTCAAAGAGCTTTTGCCGAGGAGGTCCCAGTAGGAAGCTTGTTTTTCCTTAACAGATCCTTGATGGTAGACAACCAGATTTCTGGTCCGTTGGAACCAAACTTCTATAACCTTTATAATGGATTGGAGAAATGTTTTCTTACATTTTCAACAGATTAAAGTTGAAAATGTACCTGAAAAGTATTATAATAAACTAGTAATAATCCTCTGCGGACTGATTTATCAGTCCGCAAATATTGTGCGAGTGTGCTGGAATAGGCAGACAGGCATGTTTGAGGGGCATGTGCCAGTATTGGCGTATGGGTTCAAGTCCCATCACTCGCACCAACATCTAATCCTTTCATTTATTTTCCCAAATCTCGAACAATTAAGATACCCATATTTATATACATTCAAACTAATTAATGCTATAATGTTCATAGCAGTGATTTGTGTGCAAAAATTTGACATAAATTGCTAAAATTATATCAAGTAAAGAGGTGGAATAGGAATGAGCCAAGGAAAGTTGACTTTCAAGGGTGGAGTTCACGTACCCGAGTTCAAGGAATTAACCGAGAAAAAGTCAATAATAGTTGCTGAGAGCCCTCAAATCGCTTATATACCATTGCATCAGCATACCGGCGCACCTTGCGAACCAATAGTAAATGTTGGTGACAGGGTAAAGATCGGTCAGAAGATTGGGGAATCAAGCGCTTTTGTTTCGGGAAGCATCCATGCCAGTATAGCTGGTACCATCAAGGAGATAAAAATGATGTACACTCCTACTGGTATGAAGGTAAAATGTGTCGTAATTGAAAACGATGGCACAGAAGAAATGGATGATTTTGGAACACAGAAAAGCCTTGATATGCTTACAGCTCAGGAAATAATTGGGATCATCAAGGACAAAGGCATTACAGGCATGGGTGGTGCAAGCTTCCCGGCACATGTAAAGTTCTCTCCTCCAAAGGAGAAACCGATCGATACTTTGATCCTAAACGGCGCTGAATGTGAACCATACCTCACAAGCGACCACAGAGTAATGCTGGAGCAGCCTGAACTCGTAGTCTTGGGACTTAAGGCAGTAAAAAAAGCTCTAAGCGTTGAAAAAGCTTACATAGCAGTAGAAGATAACAAACCGGATGCAATCGAAGCTTTGAAGAAGGCGGTTGATCCGGCTGATGGTATCCAAGTGGTAGCACTAAAAACAAAGTATCCTCAAGGAGATGAGAAGAGGATAATCGATGCAGTAACAGGCAGAAAGGTGCCGACAGGTGGTCTTCCCATGGATGTTGGATGCGTTGTTTCAAACGTTTCCACTGCGAAGGCGATTGCAGAAGCAGTCCTGTACGGCAAGCCTTTGTATGAAAGAGTAGTAACTGTTACAGGTAAAGGTATTGCAGAACCAAAGAACGTTCTTGCAAGAATAGGGACACCATTTGGTGAACTTATAAGGCAATGTGGAGGATTTACAGCTAAGCCTGGGAAAATAATTTCCGGAGGACCTATGATGGGAATTGCTCAGTTTACTCTTGATGCTCCGATTATAAAGGGCTCCGGTGGAATATTGGTTATTCCTGCAGAGGATGTAAAAGAAGATCCGGTACTTCCATGCATTAAGTGTGGAAAGTGTATTGAGGTATGCCCTTCCAGCCTTCAGCCCCTGTTCATCAGTGCTTATGCATTGAAAAATAATACTGAAATGTCCGATAAATACGCAGCATTATCCTGCGTTGAATGCGGTGCGTGTTCATTTGTCTGTCCTGCTAAAAGACCTTTAGCAGAATCGATCAAGAACATTAAAAAAGAAATAATTGCCAAAAGAAAGAAATCATAGGTTAGGGGGAAGATGAATGGATGAGAAAGTAATGGGTCCAACTCAAAACGATCCTGTCATATTGGATGATCTGTTGATAGTGTCACAATCTCCTCATGTTAGGTCTGATGAGTCAGTAAAACGGATCATGATGGATGTACTTATCGCATTGTTGCCGGCCATGATAGGTAGTGTGTACTTCTTTGGCTTCAATGCTCTTAAATTAATATTGGTAACCGTAATTGCTTCTGTTGGTTTTGAAGCATTGATTCAAAAGCTTTTTAAGAAACCATTGAGAATTGGAGACATGAGTGCAATTGTCACAGGCGTACTTTTGGCTCTTAACCTTCCAGCTGGTACTCCTTGGTGGGTGGCTGTTTTCGGAGCCGGTTTTGCAATTATTATTATCAAGGAATTTTTTGGTGGTATCGGTCAGAATTTTATGAACCCAGCACTAGGAGCTAGGGCAGCATTGGTTGCTTCCTGGCCAGCCATAATGACTGCTTACATAACACCAGATGGGATAAGTGCTGCAACTCCACTCCAAATATTAAAAAGTGGTAGTGGGAATCTCCCTGCTATTCAAAGGATGATATTTGGAGATATTGGTGGGGTAATCGGCGAGACTTCAGCAATATTATTATTAATAGGTGCTGCATACCTGATTTACAGGAATGTTATAGACTGGAAGATCCCATTAATTTTTATAGGTACTACATGCGCTTTGTTATTGGTTTTAGGAGTGGATGCAGGGAATATTACTTATCATATATTCGGTGGTGGGCTTATTCTTGGTGCTTTTTTTATGGCTACTGATTATTCATCATCACCGGTTACACCTTTGGGTAGGATCATTTTTGCTTTTGGGTGCGGACTCCTTACTGCTTTAATCAGGGTAAAGGGAGGACTTCCTGAGGGAGTCAGCTACTCTATACTAATAATGAACGTTGCCGCTCCATTAATTGAGAAATATACAAAACCTAAGGTTTTTGGGGAGGTAAAATAAATGAATGAGACTATTAAGCTAGGGTTAGTTTTACTTATAGTAACAGCAGTAGCAGGAGGAGTTCTTGCTGGTGTAAACTCGGTTACCTATCCGGTAATTGCAGAGAGGGAAAGGCAGGAAAGCTTTGGTGCACTTCTTGAAATATTCACAGAAGCAGACGACTTTTTGCCAATTGACGAGTCGTTGTTGGCAGAAATTACCTCAAGCAATAGTTTCGTGACTGAGGTAATGGAAGCTAAAAAAGGTGAAGAAACAATTGGTTATGCTATGAAGGTTAAAACCGGTGGATATGGCGGCGATATCATCATCCAACTGGGAGTTAACTTAGACAGCACTTTAGCAGGACTTAAAGTTATGCAGCAGTCTGAAACGCCTGGATTAGGATCAAGGATTGTAGACGATCCGTCATTCGCAGCTTCTTTCGCGGGTAAGAGCTTTGCATCCGGTTTGTCTGCTGTAGGTTCTCCTTCAGCCGATAACGAAGTAATGGCGCTATCAGGGGCTACAGTTTCCACAAATGGAGTACTTGCAGGAGTTAATGGAGCCATTGAAGCTTACAACAACTTCTTGGCAAATTAGATGAGGAGGTGTAGACTTTGAAAATTTCAACGATAATTCGAAATGGTATTATTAGAGAAAATACGATTTTTGTTCAGTTGATTGGTATGTGTTCAGTACTTGCTATATCTAGCTCATTTAAAAATAGTGTGGGTATGTCCGCTGCAGTTATAGCAGTTTTGACTTTATCAAATATAGTAATCTCAATAACAAGGAAATTTACTCCTGATAAAATCAGAATACCAATATTTGTTGTAATAATTGCTACATTTGTAACTATGACTGAAATGTTTATGAAGGCTTATTTACAGCCTTTATACCAAGCACTGGGGATATTCCTTCCACTTATAGTCGTAAACTGTTTAATACTTGCTAGAGCTGAGTCATTTGCTTCTAAGAATGGCGTATTCAAATCTCTTGTTGACGGTATTGCTATGGGTTTAGGCTATTCACTTGCTATTTCTCTACTAGGCGCAATTCGTGAAATTATTGGAGCAGGGAGTATTTGGGGTATTCAATTATTTGGAGACAGCTTTCAGCCAGCCGCGATTTTTATAGCACCTCCGGGAGCATTTATATTACTAGGTATTCTGATAGGCTTATTCAATACTTTTATTAAAAAAAGATTTGCAGAATAGAAAGGGGGAAGAAAATTGGGTCTATTTGCATTGATCATATCAAATATATTTGTCAATAACTACGTATTTGCAAGATTCCTAGGTATCTGCCCTTTCCTCGGTGTTTCCAATAAGATGGAGACGGCAACAGGTATGGGTATGGCAGTAACCTTCGTTACTACCTTCGCAGCCGTAATTACTTATATAATTCAAAAAACTATATTGGATACTCTAGGGCTTGCATACCTGCAGACTTTGGTGTTCATTCTAGTTATTGCGTCATTAGTACAATTCGTTGAACTTGCTCTTAAGAAAATGAGTCCTACACTTTACAGTGCGATGGGCGTGTACTTACCTTTGATAACCACCAACTGTATTGTACTTGGAGTAGCAATACTGAATATCCAGGAAGGCTACAACTTACTTCAAACAGCAGTCAGTGCTGCTACTGCTGCTCTTGGGTTTTTCCTTGCTCTAGTTCTTGTTGCTTCATTAAGAGAAAAAATGGAAATTGCTGATATTCCTGAAGCATTAGTAGGATTTCCAATCACATTGATAGCAGCTGGCCTTATGTCCATAGCCTTTGCCGGCTTTGCTGGACTTGTTTAGGAGGGGACTGATATGAGTGAGATATTAAATCCGATAATAGTACTTGGCGGTTTAGGATTGTTGTTTGGTGTTCTTCTAGCCGTAGCTTCGAAGATGTTTGCAGTTAAAGTCGACCCTAAAGTTGAGGAGCTTTTAGGAGCTTTGCCAGGAGCAAACTGTGGAGCCTGTGGTTTTCCCGGGTGTGCAGGATTAGCAACTGCTCTTGCTGAAGGCCGCGCTCCAACGAATTCATGCTCCATTGGTGGTCAGAAAGTTGCAAATCATGTTGCAGAGATACTTGGTGTAAATGCAGCTTCATTCGAGAAGAAAGTAGCTGTTGTGTTATGCCAAGGAGATTGCGAGAAAGCAAAAGATAAATACCAGTACCAAGGTCTGCAAGATTGTAGGATACAATCTACATTAGCAGGTGGTAAAAAGGAATGCTCTTACGGCTGCGTAGGTTGTGGTTCATGCTTTGACGTATGTGAATTCAACGCGATAAGGATGATAAATGGAATAGCAGTTGTAAATAAAGAAAATTGTACTGCCTGTAACAAGTGCGTTGAGATATGTCCAAAGAAGATCATCGAGTTGGTACCATATACTAACAATGCAGTAGTAAAATGCAAAAGCCAGGATCCTGGCAAGCTTGTCAGAAGCTACTGTTCTGTAGGTTGCATAGGTTGTCAGATCTGCGTAAAGAATTGTCCTACCGATGCTTTTAGCTTTGAGAACAATCTTGCAAGGATAAATTACGATAAATGCATCAATTGCATGGTTTGTGTGGAGAAATGCCCTACAAATGCCATTGATAACGTATCTATAGTAAGTGAGGATTTTGCACAGAAATTTGCGAGTTAAGGATAGCCCCTTCGGGGGCTCCTTTTTATTTTCGGGCAACTTGTAAATAGAAATCATAAATGATAAACTATACTATCCCGAGTTTGACAGTTAAAATTACAAAAAAGCTTGGAACACATTGCAACAACTATGTTCTAAGCTTTTTCATTTTACTCAAAAAGTGCGTACTTTTTTTAGTTCTTAGTGATTTTTAAAATATTTTTGACCTGTTTCATTTTTAGTATCTGATAGTCAGTCCTAAAGCCAAATGAATCGTGCAATGTGTCGGTGAAGTCGTTTCTCTCATAGGTTGGGATCAATCCCTCACCAGGTACCTCATAAAAGTTCATATCCCTTAGACCCTTGATAATTTCACAGGTTGTAAACTTGTTGCCAAGAGACTTCTCAAGGTATCTATACACTACCAAAGACAAAAAACATGTTGTAAAGTGAGCTTGAATCCTTTCATCTCGACTTAAGTACACCGGTCTTGACTTGAATTCACTCTTCATGATTCTGAAGCATTCCTCAATCTCCCATCTTCTGTGGTTTACTCTGATTATTTCACTGACATCATCTTCCAGATTTGTACATACCGCATAAAAGCCATCATACATGGCTTCCTTGGAAACCAGAGTATTGTCAATACTAAGCAGTTCCTTCTCAGCCACTTCACCATCTGTAGTCACATTGATTTTCTCTATGAACCTCTTGTAGTCATTAGAACTCGACTTCTTAAGCTTTGCAGGATTCTTTTCAATAACATCCACAGCCCTTTGTACTTGATTTTCTCTGATCTGCATTTTGTAGTTCCTGTATTTCAGGGAGTAGGTGACAATCAGTCTTTGCTCCAGGCCATTCTCATTAAACCACCTTTCCTTATGAAAGGTCTTTAAATAATCCTTCTCCTCATCCAGTTTGGAAATGTCATGTGTCTTCCCACTATCTCCATACATCCATCCCTTAGGGTCTAGAGCCCATTCCTTGAGATGGTCCTTAAGCATCTTAACAGATTGAGTTGTAATAAATGCTCTGTTGCTCATATCATTGAATTTCCTGTTTTCAATTGATGAAAGACCAGCATCGGTGCAGACCACAAACCTCGAAAGCTTGTAATCCGAGATGATCCTCTTCTCCAAAGGCTTAAGGGTCTTCTGTTCATTTGTTCTTCCACTATGTATATCAAAGGCAAGAGGAATTCCATCGCCATCCATAAACAAACCCATCTGAACAATAGGATTGGGTTTGTGGTCCTTAGAGTGTCCATACTCTCTTAAACCAGACTCTTCCTCAATCTCAAAGAAATAATTGGTGCAATCATAATAAAGTACCCCAGTGTTCCTCTTTGAAAGCTTTAGGCTATTTTTGTATAGTTCAGACTGGATAAAATCAGTTTCCTTAGAAATGACATCAAGAGCCCTGTAGACATGCTGGATATCAAAGTCAGGTTGCTCGATGAATCTTGAAGATAGGTCATATGTAGCAAGTTTAGATGATGGGAATATAATCCTCCCATACACGAGTCTCGAAAGAATAGAATCTAAATTAAAGGTGAACTTATGGCGTTTAGAAATTTCCTTGCAGATATCATGTAGCTTAAGATCATGATAAATCTTTTGGAGAAACAGGTAACCTCCATTAAAAGAACGCTTTTTATCTTTGGCAATAAGCTTAGTGGGAGAATAAGGGACCATAACCTTACTGGTATCTTCTTTCTCCTTTTCATTAAGCTCATCGATATAGGTTTTAGCCCATTCGTAAGGATCTTGTCCATTCAACTTTTCCCTTAGCTCAGCTTCTGTACCAAGCTTTTCAACTATCACAGAAGAATTAGATTGAGTTTTACTATTATAGATGGATTTTATTACATAAAGCGAAGCAGAATTTTTTGATTTACTAACCTTAAGTCTCATACACAACACCTCCTATTACTACTATTATAACACAGTGCGAGAAAGTGCGCTATATAAAAATGAAAAAAAGCGAAAAAAAATAAGCTATTTAGAGCTTTTGAATGGGTTTTGCAATATGCAAGTGTCAAACTTCCGATAGCCCCTTCGGGGGCTCCTTTTTATTTTCGGGCAACTTGTAAATAGAAATCATAAATGATAAACTATACTATGTGATATTATGACCAGACAAATGAAGGATGATTGATTTGACTAAGGGCGATAAGCTTCTTATATTGCTGATTATATTGATAAGTATTTCCTCGTTTGCCTACATTAACAGGTATGCCTTCTCAGGCAGAGATAAGTATGTAAGCATCCAGGTTGATGGCCAGGAAATTAAAAAAGTTATTTTTGATCCACAGTTGGCTGGCAGCACAATTCCAGTCGAAACTAAGTACGGTAATAACCTGATTGAAATAGGTGATGAACGAGTGAGGGTCATAGAAGCCGATTGCCCGGACAAGATAGATGTAAAACAAGGGTATATCTCCAGGATAGGCGAAACAATAGTGTGCCTTCCAAACCATCTCGTAGTTGAGATCAAAGGAACGGCATCTTCAGATGAAATTGATATAATGAATTACTAGAGTGGGGTTCAAATGAAGAAAACAAACAAGATGATATTCATATCCTTGCTGGTATCAGTTGGGCTTGCTCTCAGTGTAATTGAATCCGCTATACCTTTACCAATTAGTATGCCTGGGGCTCGTTTGGGTCTGTCAAATATGGTCGTGTTGGTTACCTTGATAGTATTTGGATTCAAGGACGGGATTAAAGTAGGAATGCTAAAGAGTACTGTACTCATGCTCGTGACCGGTAGTATTTCGTCATTTATTTATAGCATATCAGGTGCAATATTAAGCTGTATGATGATGTACATTTTTCACAGATATTTATCCCGATTTTTTAGTTTGATCGGTGTAAGTATAATAGGAGCAGCTTCTCACAACTTCGCTCAGGTGACTGTAGCGGTGATCATGCTAAGCAACCCAAGGATATACTCATATTTGCCGTTCTTATTGATCATAAGCCTTTTTACTGGGTATTTTGTAGGCTTATCTTCAATTTATATAGTAGATAATCTAAGAAAGAATTTTAGAGTACTATTTCAGAAACAGGTGAACACATGAAGAAAATCGTTCTCGCATCGGGATCCCCCAGAAGAAAAGAGCTATTTGCACAACTTGATATAATTCCAATAATTTGGTCAAGCGATATACCTGAAAGGACCTCGACTTCTGAAAAACCTGAAAGCGTTGCTATGTCACTAGCTCTTCAGAAAGCCTTAGGTGCTTCTGATCTGTTTGGCGACAGCTTGATCATTGCAGCAGATACTATCGTTGTTCTCGATGGATCGATCATGGGAAAACCTAAAAGTGAAGAGGATGCTTATGAGATGCTTAAAGCATTGAGTGGAAGAAGTCACGAAGTAATTACCGGGATAGCTATAATAGATTCTTCAAAAGGTTCTAAGGTGGTTGATTATGAGAAAACGATCGTTACCTTTAGAAATCTTAATAAGGACAGAATCGAATCATATATCTCAAGTGGTGAGGTCCTGGATAAAGCAGGTGCTTATGGCATCCAAGGCAAAGGAGCTCTTCTTGTAGAGAAAATAGAGGGCTGTTATTTCAATGTAGTTGGCCTGCCATTGACGAAGCTTGAGTCATGTCTTGAAAAATATTTTGACATAAAATTTTTGTAAAGGATGATGTGAAAAAATGCAGAAAAATGACATAAGGGGAAAAGGATACACGATAAAAGACCTACCCAAAAGTGAAAGACCAAGAGAAAAATTACTTGCACATGGGCCAGATGCACTATCAAATGCTGAGCTTTTAGCAGTAATAATAAGGACAGGAACGGGTTCAGAAACTGCAATCGAAGTTTCCACAAGGCTTCTTGGAATGGACAATAGGGGTATAAGACATCTGATTGATGCATCCTTCAATGATCTGACAAAGATTAAAGGCATAGGGGAATGCAAGGCGGCACAAATAATCGCAGCTATAGAACTTGGCAAAAGGATAAAACGCATTGGATATTATGATAAGGTAAGGGTGACATCACCTGAAGTAGTTGCTGAGGTTTTGATGGACGAAATGAGTTGTCTTCACAAGGAGCATTTTAGGACTGTCATACTGGATACAAAAAATCAAATAATTTGTATTGAGAATATATCTATAGGGACCCTTAACGCATCAATTGTGCATCCACGCGATGTATTTAAAGCAGCAATAAAAAATAATGGTAACTCTGTGATCCTTGTACATAATCATCCCAGCGGCGACACTACACCAAGCAGTGAGGATATCAATATCACAAAAAGACTGGTTGAGGGTGGGAATCTTATGGGCATCAAGGTTTTAGACCACTTGATAGTTGGAAATGGAACTTACTTAAGCATGAAAGAGAAAAATCTAATGTAGACATGGAGGACGGAAATGGTATTAACGAATGCTTTCACAAAGGATATGGGAATAGATTTAGGTACAGCAAACACTTTGGTCTTCATCAAAGGCAAAGGGATAATAATTAGAGAGCCATCAGTAGTTGCAATCGACAAGTTCAGTAAGCAGGTACTAGCTGTTGGAGAAGAAGCGAAAAAAATGATAGGCAGAACACCTGGGAATATAGTTGCTATCAGACCATTGAAGGATGGTGTAATAGCAGATTTCGATGTTACCCAGGAAATGCTGAAGTATTTTATCAGAAAGGCTACGCAGAAAAAATCTCTGTTCCAGCCTAGAGTGGTTGTCTGCGTACCAAGTGGGGTTACCGAGGTTGAAAAGAGAGCTGTCGAGGAGGCTACCATTCAAGCTGGTGCTAAGGATGCATTTCTAATAGAAGAGCCTATGGCAGCTGCTATAGGAGCAGGACTGCCAGTCCAGGAACCCACCGGTAGTATGGTAGTGGATATTGGAGGGGGAACAACAGAGGTTGCAGTTATATCACTAGGGGGGATCGTTACCAGTAAGTCGATAAGAGTAGGTGGAGATGAGCTTGATAATTATATCGTGAACTACGTTAAGAAGGAATATAGTCTCATGATAGGTGAGAGAACTGCAGAGGGAGTCAAAATTGAAATTGGATCAGCTATGGACAGCAATGAGCTTGGTTCTATGGATATAAGAGGAAGGGATCTGGTGAGTGGGCTTCCTAAAACCATTCAGATATCTTCAAGAGAGATAAATGAAGCACTCAAGGAACCGGTAAACAACATAATTGATGCAATAAAGTCAACGTTGGAAAAAACTCCTCCTGAGTTATCCTCAGACGTTATGGAGACTGGGATCGTATTGACAGGTGGAGGAGCCTTGCTTCATAATCTGGATAAGCTAGTGACGATAGAAACTGGAATTCCAGTCAGAGTTGCCGATAGTCCTTTGGATTGTGTTGCCTTAGGAACAGGCAAAGCTCTGGATAGTATAGAGATATTGAAAAAAACCTCGACTAAATATCGCAGATAGGGTAGTGATTCGGAATGTATTTCTTTAGAAAATACAAAGAGAGAATGATAGTGGCTGTCGTTGCTATCATTCTTATTATAATAATTGGATATACAGGAAGAGAAAGACTCAATATATCTAGTCCGGAAAACCTTATCGGTAAGCTTTTACGCCCAGTAATAAGCTTTTCTTCAAGTGTTCAAAATAGAATAGGAGGAGTTTTCGCTTCAATCGGGGATGTTTTTGACGCCAAGGAAGAGAACGAGGTCCTGCGTGCAAGGATAAAGCAGCTGGAAATTGAGAACAGGGATCTCCAGAATGTCATAGGAAAGGCTGACTACTTAAAGCGCGAGCAGATGCTTACTGAGAATTCACCATATGAGTTAACCAAGGCCAGGGTCATAGCAAAGGAGCCAGGTAATTGGTTTGATCAATTCGTAATAGATAAAGGCAGCAGAGATGGGATATCAAAAGGAGATACAGTAGTACAGGGAATAGAGATTGAAAAGGATATATACATCGAGTGCCTTGTAGGAAGGGTAGTCGATACAGGTGACAATTGGTCAAAGGTAGTTTCACTGATAGACGAACTGAACAGCACATCTTTTAAGTTGATCAGAACCCAGGATGGTGGTATCGTATCTGGAAGTGTCGATGGAATACTTGAGGGTTATCTGTTCGATTACACTGCAGATGTAATTGAGGGAGATCAGCTTTATACCTCCGGACTCGGAGGGATATACTCCAGGGACATTTATATCGGAGAGGTGTCTGAGATTATTGGGGATCAGGAGGAGCTGACAAAAAGACTTGTAATAAAACCTGCCCTTGACTTTAAAAAGCTTAGCAATGTATTCGTAATAAATGATCAGGAAGAGGGATCCTATTGACAACATTTTTGGTCGGTATGACCTTGTTACTGAATATAATACTCCAGTCCGTTATTCTCCCTGGCTTTAAGGTATTTGGAGCCAGTCCGAATACAGCTTTGGCGATAGTTGTAGTAATAGCACTTTCCAAAGGCAGGGTATATGGGGGCATAGTAGGACTTATATCCGGGCTCATTATGGATGTGATGTTTTCAATGACATTAGGAATAAGTTCCTTGATACTATTTATAACTGGTTATATTACAGGATTTGCTGCAGATTCATTTGCAAAGGAAAATGCTGTTAATCCGGTTATATTTACATTGCTGGGCACTGTTTTTTACAATGCTCTGTTTGCTATGTTCATGTATTTTACCTCCAGAAATGTTACTCTTGAGTATGCTGTAAAAAGCATACTTTCCTTCGAACTTATCCTAAATAGCATGGCTGCATTACTGGTATATTTGCTTTTCAGGAAAATATTTTCCAGACCACAGATAAGATTTAATAAAAGGTGATCAAATGAATCTTAAAGAGAAACTATTCAACCGATATAATTTAATGATATCCTTGCTGGCAGTCATAATGCTGACATTAACCTTTAAGCTAGCCACCTTGACACTGGCACAGGGAGATTACTATCGTGACTTGAGTGACAATAAGAGAGTCAAGGAGGTATTCACTACAGCTCCAAGAGGAGAGATAAGGGACAGATATGGCAGACTACTTGCTGGTAATGTTCCCAGCTTTACAGTACAGCTTCTCAAGGATGAACTTAACATCAAGGACAAAGATCTTAGAAATAGTTATCTAATAAGGTTGATCCGGTTTTTGGAGGAAGATGGGGTTTCATATATCAATGACTATCCTATTCAATTGAATATTTACGAATATGAGAGTATAGACAAATATTTGTCAAATGAGCTTACACCTGAGGATACAGTAATAACTGCTCTGATAAATAATGGTCTTTTAGTTGAACTGATGGGGAAGCAGCTGCAGAAGCCATATCCTGAGCATTTTCAGCTCAATATGTATAAGAGAGCTCTTGATGCGATTGCAGACAGAGGAATTTCACTTGATGATCTAAGCTATGATTCTCCGGAAGAGGCATCTATGACCAAGGCCGCACAGATATTGGGAAATGACAGAAATCTAGTCAGAAAGATGATCGATCACCCTGTTGCCAGAGAGCTTGCTTTTAGATTACTCGAGGAGAAAGGCTTAGAAGATGGAGTTATTTTAGAACCATACTCATTGTCTTATCAAACTGATTATTTAGACCAAAAAATAACACTCATGAAACAATTTTCGTTTGTGACGATGAATACGACTGCTAAGCAAGACTTCGTCAATTTATTTATTGAGGTTTCTCTGGAGTCATTTCTTCAGAAAATCATAACCACGGGTGGCGAAGGCAATGAAAAACTAATTCCTGGACAAATCCTTATAGATATGCTGAATGCACAAGGTATAGCTTCAGACGTAAAGCTGCAAGTAAATGAAGATCGTGGAGACGTTCTGTTCAGTATTTCGGGTGAGAGCTCAGTAATATCCCTTCAACCGGTACAGATTCTCATAAATGATGCAGCAGAAAGTGGAGTACTCGAAAAGTTCATTACTGATCCTAAAATAGTATATCATGCTCAATCAAAACTGATATCAGATGGAGTTAATCCCAGAATATCAGTGAGTGGAGACATAGAATACGTCCATATCAATAACCTGAACAATTGGTATTCCGGAGTTAAAGCCGACCAGACAATGAGAATCGAGGATATTTTCGAGGATCTCAAATCAAGAAACAATATCGCGGAAAGCCTTAGTAAATATGAATCAAGAGCAGTCCTGGGATTATTGAATCAATTGACCATTCAGGGATACCTGGCATATCAACCCATAAACGTAGCTTACGGTATCAAAGATGCTACAGTTGCTAAAATCGAGGAAGAGCTTTCACAAGCTCCCGGGATCAAGGTTTCAATAGAACCTGTCAGATATTATCCAGAGGGATCCACAGCCGCCCATGTTTTGGGTTATATAGGAAAAATAAGTCAGCCTAATGAGATAGAGAAGTATATAAGGAATGAAGGCTATTCACCAGGTACACTGATCGGTAAAACAGGAATTGAAGAAAGCTTTGAGCTTCATCTGCGCGGACAGAGCGGCGTTAAAAAAGTCGAGGTAGACGTAATTGGGAACACCACTAATGTATTGGAGGAGATCAAGCCTATACCCGGAAACACTCTCTACCTTACACTAGATCTTAAACTTCAGCAGGTAGCTGAGGAAGCTCTCGAGAAGACCCTTGATCAGTTGAGTAAAGGCGGAACATATCCTAGTAAATGGGGAGACTATACATTCGGGATCCAAAAAAGAAAGAAGAGACCTTATATAAATGCCACTTCGGGGGCAGTTGTCGTAATTGACGTAAAAACTGGAGAAACTTTAGCCATGGCGAGTTATCCTGCTTACGATCCAAATCTGTTTTCTACAGGAATAAGTAATCCCGATTGGTTGAGTCTATTTCCCGAGGACGCAGAGAATCCGCTTGCACCCAGACCTCTCTATAATATTGCAACACAAACCGCGATCCAACCAGGATCAACATTCAAAATGGTAACTGGTCTTGCTGCATTGGAAAAAGGCTTGAATCCACTTCTTAGAATAAGAGATATGGGATATGTTACTGTCGGAAATAAGAATTTTCATTGCCTTATCTACACATCAACAGGTGGTACTCATGGATATGAGAATTTTTATGAGGCATTAAGAGATTCCTGCAACTATTATTTCTATACCCTGGCATTAGGTCGGAATCAGCGGACCGGTCAAAATATCGGGGTAAAGCTTGAGATAGAAGATATAGTAGAAACTTCCAAGAAACTTGGCTTAAATGACAAGACGGGGATAGAGATCAATGTACCTGCAGAGGTCTCAGGTGGAGTACCTGATCCACAGAGAAAAATCATAACCACGAAATATTTATTAAAGCAAATGCTGCAAAGAACGATTTCAGACTATGTAATGGCAGAAAAAGATTTGACCGTCGAAGACATCGAGGCGGCCATAAATGATATCATATCCTGGACTGATATGGAAACTCCTCTTACAAGGGGAGAGGTCGTCAGAAGGTTGACCGATATGGGCATTGAGCCTGAGTTAAGGCTGTCAGGAGAACGGGAAGGACTCGCTGACAAAATAAAGTACACCTACTTAAATCAAGCGGGATGGAATATATCTGACACCTTAAACGTAACTATAGGCCAGGGTCAGAGTGCCTACACGCCCATCCAAATGGCAAACTATGTCGCCACAATAGCGAATGGAGGTTATCTCAATAAGGTAACGCTTATTGAATCCATAAGAGATTACAGCAATTCCGCTGTACTTTATGAGCACAGAGCAGAGGGTTCACTTATAGAGCTTAACAATTATGAAAATCTTAACCACGTAAAAAAAGGTATGCAAATGGTAGCTGAGGACGGTACTGCCAGGAGAGTATTCTCAGGTTTTCCTATTGAGGTTGGCGTAAAGACCGGGACTGCTGAAAGAAGCGGAATAAATCCATCGACAGGTGATACCTATGATGACTTTGCGTGGTTTGTGGGGTTTGCACCGTTTGAAGATCCTGAAATAGCAGTGGCTGCAGTCATTTTTCAAGGGGGAAGCGGTGGCTACGCTGCTCCAATGGTCAGGGATATAATTGCACAATATCTTGGATTAAATACACCTGAGGTCCAGACATCACTGCCTGTTGAAGGAAAACTAATACTAGACTAAAACATAATTGAAGCAGCTATAGATTTTTTACACAATAACTAGTAAAATAGTGACAAGGATGTTTAGACGGAGGGAACAAATGAAGAACGATCTAGTTACGATCAAGGGAATGGCAGATGGAATTTATGTTGAAGTAAAGGGAAACGAGCTTGACTCCTTGACTTCAGCTCTTCATGAAAAAATATCGAAGGCTGGTGAATTTTTCAGAGGAGGGAAGCTGATTGAGGTTAGAGGAGAGGAGCTTTCTAAGGAAAACAAGCTGGAGCTAATGCTTATTTTAAAGTATAAGTACGATTTTAAAGTAGACATTCCGGGTTTTTCTGTACCTTTAGCTGAGGAAGAAAAAATAGAGCCCACTAAGTCAAATGTCTTTGAAGCAGAGGAAGGCCTTTCAAAATTTGTTCATGGAACTCTTAGATCAGGACAGGAGATCGCCTTTAATGGTAATATAGTAGTAATTGGAGATGTCAATCCTGGAGCACAGCTTAAAGCTAAGGGGAACATAGTTGTTCTTGGATCTCTTAAAGGACTGGCTCATGCAGGTATAGGTGGGAATGCGAATGCTGTAGTGGCTGCATATAGCTTGCTCCCTACACAGCTTAGGATAGCAGATCTTATAGTAAGGCCACCTGAGGATGACACTCAGTATAAGTATCCTGAGATTGCAAGGATTGTTAATGGTGAAGTGGTAATAGAGCCTTATTTGCCAAACAAATAAAAGGGAGGAAAATAAATGGACAACGAAAAAATGGGTACAGCGATTGTTGTAACTTCCGGAAAAGGAGGCGTTGGGAAAACTACTACCAGTGCCAACTTAGGTACAGGTTTGGCAATGTTGGGTTATTCAGTTGTGGTTCTTGATGCGGACATTGGACTTAGGAACCTCGACGTAGTAATGGGGCTTGAGAACAGGATAGTATACGACATAGTAGATGTAGTCGAAAAAAACTGTAGACTTAAGCAAGCTCTTATTAAGGATAAAAGGCATGAAAAGCTATTTCTCTTGCCTGCGGCGCAAACAAAGGACAAGACTGCCGTTAGCCCTGAGCAAATGGTCGAGTTAGTAAATGAGTTAAAGCGAAATTATGACTATATAATTATCGACTCGCCAGCAGGGATTGAACAAGGCTTCCAATACTCAATCGCTGGTGCTGATAGAGCAGTGATTGTAACAACTCCTGAAATATCAGCAGTCAGAGACGCGGACAGAGTTATTGGAATACTTGAGGCAAAGGAGCTTCACGATCCAACCCTGATAATTAACAGGATAAGGACCGATATGGTAAAACGCGGAGATATGATGAGCATCGACGACATATTGGACATTCTTGCTATAGACCTTTTAGGAATAGTTCCTGACGACGAATCGATAGTAATATCCACCAATAAAGGCGAACCAGTTGTTATGGATGATAAAGCCCTTTCAGGTAAAGCGTATAGGAACATTGTAAGAAGGATTACTGGCGAAGAGGTAGAACTGCTGAACCTGGAAGCAAACGACGAAAGCAAGTTCAGTAAGGTACTTAAACTAATATTCGGTAAATAAGGGGGGATTGGCTTGGATTTTTTCAGAATGTTTACCAAAAAACAGGAAAAGAGTAAAAATGTCGCTAAAGAAAGATTGAAGCTTGTGCTGGTACACGACCGAGCCGATTTGTCTCCTAGATTTCTGGAAATGATCAAGACTGATATAGTCAAGGTTATTTCCCAGTATGCTGAAATAGATGAGGCGGAGATCGATATAAAGATGACCAAAATGAAGAAGGATGGGAATTCATCACCTGTATCTGCGTTGGTGGCCAACATCCCGATCGTCAAAGTTAAGGAGAAAAAGTAGTAGAAATTGGCTCTAACCTTGGTTAGAGCTTTTTTATGCCGGAAGGGAAAAAGGAATATCTTTGATATATACCAAAGCAATGGTAATATTAAATTGAAGATTTAAATGAGAGGTGAATCAGATGATAGACAAATATAAGCTGGATAAAATTTTAATGAAGGTCGAGAAGCCTGCCAGGTATATTGGAATGGAGCAAAACTCCATAAAAAAAGACCTGAACGAGGCTTCCGTGAAGTTTGTTTTTTCATTTCCGGATGTCTATGAGGTAGGGATGTCCCATCTTGGCATGCATATACTTTACAACCTTATCAATAAAGAAACTGATATGGTTTGTGAGAGAGTTTTTGCACCCTGGGTAGATATGGAAGAGCAGATGAGATCAGAAAAGCTGCCGCTTTTCACTCTTGAAAGCAAGGAAGAGGTAAGAAATTTTGATTTTCTTGGATTTACTCTTCAATACGAGATGAGCTACACAAATATCCTCAATATGCTGGATCTTTCAGGTATACCTTTACTCTCAAAAGACAGGAAGGATGATGATACAATTGTAATAGCAGGTGGTCCTTGTGCGTATAATCCCGAACCACTATGGCAGTTCATCGACATATTTGTGATTGGAGAGGGTGAGGAAATAACCCTGGAATTATTGGATCTGTACAAAGCGCATAAAAAAGAGGGATTTGAAAGAAAAGCTTTTCTTCTGGATGCTGCAAGAAGTATCCAGGGTGTTTATGTGCCTTCTCTATATACAGAAATCTACAATCCTGATGGTACAGTAAGAGGGAGAAAAAAGCTCGTTGATAATATACCGGAAATCATAGAGAAGCGGATGATAAGAGATCTGGATAGCATGTTTTCGCCGGAGAGTATGATAGTTCCATATCTTGAAACTGTTCATGACAGGATATCGATGGAGATATTCAGAGGCTGTACTCATGGCTGCAGATTTTGCCAGGCGGGAATGATTTATAGGCCGATTCGGGAGAAATCAGTTGATCGTTTGTTAGAGCTTTCTGAAAAGCTTGTAGAATCAACTGGCTATGAAACCATCTCACTTTCATCTCTTAGCTCATGTGATTATTCTCAGCTGCAGTTGCTTGTTACCAGTCTTCTTGAGAAGCACATGGATAAGAAGGTAGGCGTGTCCTTGCCGTCACTTCGGGTAAATTCAATCAGTATGGAAGTGTTAAAGGAAATAGAGAAGGTAAGAAAATCAGGGCTTACGTTTGCACCTGAAGCAGGGAGCCAAAGACTTAGAGATGTAATAAACAAAGGGGTAAGTGAAGAGGATCTTGAGACTGCAGTCACTATGGCATTCAAAGAAGGCTGGTCTAGAGTAAAGCTCTATTTCATGATTGGACTTCCAACAGAAACTGATGAGGATGTAATGGGAATAAAGAGTCTAACATACTTGGTAAAGGATCTTTTCTTCAATCGCCCAAAGGAAGAGCGAGTTGGAAACTTCCAGGTGACTGCAAGTGCATCATGCTTTGTACCAAAGCCTTTTACACCATTTCAGTGGCACGGACAGGCAACAGAAGAGGAGTTCAGATCCAGGATCAAGCTGGTAAAGGAAAGTATAAGAGACAATAAAGTGACGTTTAATTATCATGATCCAAAGACCTCATATCTTGAAGCTGTAGTTGCAAGGGGAGACAGGAAAGTAAGCGATGCCATTCTAAAAGCCTGGGAGAATGGCTGCAGGTTTGACGGATGGTCAGAGCATCTTAAGTACGATGCCTGGATTGATTCATTCAAGGCTGCTGGCATAGATGGCAGCTTCTACGCAAACAGGCAAAGAGGCCTTGACGAGGTTTTTCCTTGGGATTTCATAAGTCCGGGACCTTCCAAAAAATACCTTTTAAGGGAGTATAAGAAGGCACTGGAAGGGGACACAACCAGAGACTGCAGGCTTGGCTGCACGAGCTGCGGTATTTCGGATTGCGCTATGTGGGGGGTGTTCAATTGATAATCCGCGTAAGGTTCACAAAGACAGGGTACCTTAAGTTTCTATCACATCTGGATTTAGTAAGGCTTTTTACCAGGTCTTTCTCAAAGGCTGAGCTTCCTGTAAAGTTTACTGAAGGCTTTAATCCACACCCAAGATTCTCAATCGGGAATCCACTGTCGCTGGGGATTGAAAGTACAGCAGAATACATGGAGATAGAGTTTACTGAGGAAATCAATCCAGAAATGATCATGAGTAGGCTTAACGAAGTTTTACCTGAAGGCATAAAAATTATAGAAACAGTCGAGAGTGACGGCAAAGCATCTCTTACATCACTTATAAGATGGTCTCATTATGAGATCCGGCTTTGGCTAAAAAATGAAGCAGATAGAACTGCCTTGGTAGACAAACTCCAGGGTTGGGATGAATTAGACAGTGTATTCATCGATAAAAAGAAAAAAAAGGGGAAAAACAAAATATCAGTTCAGGTGGACATTAAACCCCTAATTGGGAATCTTCAGTTCAAATATTTTGACACGGAAGGCTTTGCAGTATTAGGTGCTTTGCTTAAAACCGGTGAGGAAGGAAATTTGAAGCCGTCAGAGCTGGCTGAAGCACTTGAGACACATCTTAAGCTTGGTATTGACCTTGAGATGACGCAGATCAAAAGGCTGGATACTTTCATAGAAAAGGATGGCAAGATCGAAAAACCAATTTAGTCAGGAAGTGAGGAAATGAACGTCATTTACATCGATAACTCCGATGTCTCTCTGAGAATTTGCATAGTAGAGGACGGAAGGCTAGTGGAGTATTTTAAGGATGACAGCCAAAGCCAGGGAATACTGGGGAATGTCTATAGGGGCAGGGTTGAAAATGTACTACAGGGGATGGAGGCAGCATTTGTAGATATAGGCATTGGGAAGAATGCATATCTGCACATCAAGGATGCACTCGAGAAGGAGCATTTGAGCTTAAGTGATAAACCTTCTATAGACGATATAATCACCAGAGGTGAAGATATCATCGTCCAAGTAATCAAGGAGCCCCTGGGTAATAAAGGGCCTAAGGTAACACGACATATCAGCATTCCTGGTAGATACATGGTACTTACTCCTTACTCAGCAAGGGTAAATATTTCCAATAAAATAAGAGACACCAATGAAAGCTCAAGACTTAAGGAGCTAGGAAAGACGATAATGAAAGACGATATGGGGATGATCTTCCGGACTGTATCCGAGAAAGCTGAGACTGAGCTTTTAAGGGAGGAATACGAGGAGCTATTTAAGCTTTATAAGAACATTGAGCAGGAAAAGAATTTTCTACCAACTCCGAAGCTAATATACAGCGAGCTGGATCTGCTTTCTCAGATTATTAGAGATTATTTCAAGTACCCAAACACTGAAATAGTTGTGAACGACAGGAATATCCAAAGCATGTTATCCAACAACAAAGATCTTTCACAATATGACATGAGGGGCAAGATAAAGCTCGATCCTGATTTTAGTGTGGATTATAGTATGAACATTCAAATCGACATGAAGGAAGCTCTTGCAAGACGAGTACAGCTTAAGAGTGGTGGATTCATTGTAATCGATGAGACTGAAGCTCTTACCGCTATAGACGTAAATACAGGTAAGTACGTTGGAAGCTTTACTCTCGAGGACACAGTTTTAAGAACTAATATCGAAGCATCTGCAGAGATAGCTCGTCAGTTGAGACTTAGGGATATTGGTGGTATAATAGTAATAGATTTCATAGACATGAAGAGTCATTCTGATATGGATATAGTCGTCGAGAAGTTAATATCAGCCTTCAAGGGTGACAGAAATAAACCTATAGTAGTGGACGTTACGAAGCTGGGTCTGGTTGAGGTGGTTAGAAAGAAGAATCGACCAACTCTGGACAACAAGGTATCAATAACTTGTCCGACCTGTGGTGGCAAGGGGAAAATAAGGAAAAATGAAGCTTGACATAGTTATAGGTATCTGTTAAACTATTCAGGTGTAAAGCCGCTCAATGTGGGTTCAAAGCATAGTCACCTGACATTGGCGAGACTAGGTTAGAGGAGGTGCAGCAAGTAATGTACGCGATTATTGAAACAGGCGGAAAACAATACAAGGTTCAAGAAGGAGATATAGTATACGTAGAAAAGTTGAATGCTGACGAAGGTCAGGCAGTAAGCTTTGACAAAGTTCTATTGATGTCTGGAGATGCTGGTTTGGTTCCTGGAAAACCATATGTAGATGGAGCCAAAGTTGAAGGTACAGTTCTTGGCCAAGGAAAAGCGAAGAAGATCATTGTATACAAGTATAAGGCCAAGAAAAACATAAGAAAGAAGCAAGGACATCGTCAACCTTTTACTAAGGTACAAATCGACAAGATCATAGGCTAATTATGATCAAGGCAAGTATATTCAATAGTCCCTTTAACCAAAGGATAGGATTTGAAATCTACGGACATGCAGATTATGCTCCACATGGTGAAGACATAATATGCGCTGCCGTATCCATACTGGGTTATACTGCACTGAACAGCCTCACTGAGGTTGCTGGAGTCGACATACAAAAGCTCCAGATCGATATAGACGATGAAAAAGGCTATATGAAGGTGCTGGTAGATAAAAAGGTCATTGAAGAACCAACCAATAGAGATGTGCAAACAGTTTTGAACACTCTGGCAATAGGCTTGGAAACCATAAAAGAAAGTTACCCTAAATATATCACCATCGAATATAGGGGAGGTGGAACTCGTGTTTAAATTGAATTTACAGCTGTTTGCTTCCAAAAAGGGAGTAGGTAGTTCTAAAAACGGTAGAGATAGTGAATCTAAAAGACTTGGCGTAAAAAGAGGAGACGGACAGTTTGTCCTAGCGGGAAATATCCTGGTCAGACAGAGAGGTACCAAAATCCATCCTGGCAATAATGTCGGAATAGGTGGAGACGATACTCTTTTCGCAACCGTCGACGGAGTCGTCAAGTTTGAAAGAAAAGGCCGCGACAAAAAACAAGTCAGCGTCTATCCTAAAGAAGAATTAGCGTAGAAATTGAGCTTACCGTCAGGTAAGCTTTATTTTTTGCAGGCAGCAGTTTATAATGGAAAACTAAGTTGAATGAGGATGATGACTATGTTTATTGATGTAGCTAAAATATTTGTTAAGGCTGGAAAAGGAGGCAACGGAGTCGTTGCTTGGAGAAGAGAAAAGTATGAACCTGCTGGTGGTCCTTATGGTGGAGACGGGGGTAAAGGAGGTTCAATAATTCTTTATGCTGATGAAGGTATCAGGACTCTTATGGACTTCAGGTATAAAAGGTCTTACACTGGTCAGAATGGAGAAGATGGAAGGGCAAAGAAGCAATTTGGAGCCGATGGTGAGGATATAATCCTTAAGGTCCCCGTTGGTACTCTTGTTAAGGATGAAGAGACAGGGAAGGTAATAGTGGACCTTAAGGACCCTGGACAGGAGTTTGCTATTGCAAAAGGCGGCAAGGGTGGTAGAGGAAATGCCAGGTTTGCAACAGCTACAAGACAAGCTCCCGGTTTTGCCGAAGCTGGCAGAAAGGGACAGGAGAGACATATAATCCTGGAGCTGAAGTTATTGGCGGATGTTGGTCTTATCGGGTTTCCAAATGTTGGCAAGTCTACGATACTTTCCATAGTATCGGCAGCAAGGCCGAAAATCGCAAATTATCATTTCACAACCCTGAAGCCAAATCTGGGCGTAGTAAGGATAGCTGATGAAAAGAGTTTTGTTATTGCAGATATACCTGGATTGATCGAGGGCGCCTCCAAAGGTGCGGGGCTTGGTCATGATTTCCTAAGGCACATAGAAAGAACAAGGGTACTTGTTCATGTTCTGGATGCTTCAGGAAGCGAGGGCAGAGATCCCATTGAGGATTTTTATAAAATAAATCAGGAGCTATCTCAGTACAATGAAAAACTCATGGACAAGCCTCAAATAATAGCTGCCAATAAAACTGATATCCCAAGCGCTGAGGAGTGGGTAACCAAGATCAAAGAGGAGTTTGAACCTAAGGGCATAGCAGTCCATGAGATCTCTGCAGCATCACAATCAGGAATTAAAGAGCTTCTTTATGCGGTTTGGAATCTTCTTGAAAATACGGAGATCGTTTATGAGACCTATGATGAGTTACTTGGGGAAGAATATGAAGATATCAATGATGAAATAATTGTTTGCAAGGAAGAGGGAGACTATATTGTTGAGGGAGGCTTTATGGAAAGGCTGCTTCAGTCGACTTATATGGATGATAATGAATCTCTCAAATACTTCCAGGAGATGCTGAGGAAAAAAGGAATTGTAGATGAGCTTAAAGCTCTGGGCATAACTGAAGGAGAATCAGTATTCATATGCGGGTATGAGTTCGAATTTTATGAGTAAACGAGGAGTGAAGCAATGATAACAGGAAAACAAAGAGGCTACCTGAAAGGCATAGCCAACAACATCGACCCGATATTTCAGCTGGGTAAGAATGGATTGACGGAAAACTTCATCCGTCAGGTGGATGATGCATTAAAGGTTAGAGAGATAGTTAAAATTAACGTATTGAAAAATTCAGTGCTGGATCCCACTGAGGTTGCTTCGCAGCTGGCTGATGAATTAAATGCTGAATTTGTTCAAAGTATTGGAAGAAAGTTTGTTCTCTACAGACAATCAGAGGACAAACCAGAAATAATTCTTCCAAAGTAATGAGTAAGCTCCTTTTAAGGGAGGAGGGTTATAATGGCCATAGGGATAATGGGAGGTACCTTTGACCCTATCCACATCGGGCATCTTTTGATAAGTGAATACATCAGGGAAGAGCTTGGGTTATCGAAAATCGTATTTATCCCAACAGGCGACCCCCCTCACAAGCCTGACAGAATTACACCTGCCAGGCTAAGATTAGAGCTTGTCAAAAAGGCTATTGCTGATAATAAAGCCTTCGAGGTGCTGTCAATTGAAACAGACAGGCAGGGTAAAACCTACACCGTAGACACAGTTTGCGAGCTTGAAAAATTATACCCGGGAGAGAAGCTTTTTTACATCATTGGTACTGATACGCTGTTCCAGTTGAAAAGCTGGAAGGATCCATGGCTCCTCAAGGACAGGGTTGTTTTTGTAGTCTATCATCGGGATGGCGATAAGCTAGAGGTAGAAAGTCAGACCAAATCTCTTGAAGATAGGCTTGGACTATCATTTATTTTGAGCAAGGGTCCAATGATAGATATATCATCGACTGAGATAAGAAAAAGGCTTGGCTTCAGGAAATCAATAAAGTATATGGTTCCTGATTGCATAATCGAGGATGTTAGGAATATATCAATAGAGTTGGAGTTTGATTTGAACTCCATTGAAGGCATTGTGAAATCAAGACTTGGAGAGAAAAGATTTCGTCATACTCTGGGAGTGGCAGAAAAAGCTGTAGAACTTGCCCTTCGCTACGGTGCTGACAGTGACAAGGCCTATATTGCAGCACTACTGCACGATTTAGCTAAGCCAATGGATCACAGCAGTATGTTGATGATAGCAGCAGATTCTGGTATAATATTTGACAATGAAACTCTTGAAAGCGCTGATTTGTTACATGGAGCCATTGGTGCCATAGTTTCTGAGAAGGAAATCGGGTTAAGCGATACAGATATACTTACAGCCATCAGGTATCATACTACTGGGCGACCAGGTATGACTGTGCTGGAAAAAGTAATATTTCTTGCTGACTTTATTGAACCCGGCAGGAGCCTCCCAGGCTTGGATGAAATAAGAAGACTGTCTACAGTAGACCTAGATGAAGCTGTACTGGCAGCCTTAGAGAGTACGATCGAGCATTTGAATCAAGCTAAAATAAAAATTCACAATTCGACGATTGAGTCGAGAGATTACCTTATTAGTGAGAAAAATTTGGAGATATAGATGAAAAATCAAAACATGAAGCTTTTTATAAAGTATTTTGCATTATTTTTTGCAGTATTTACACTACTGTTCTTTGCAGTTGGTTTAATCACTGAGGGCAAGAACAATAATATGACATTTTTAATGATGGGCATCGACTCAAAGAGCTTTGCTGAGAGCAAGGGCGTAAGGTCAGATACTATCATGCTTTTTAATATCGACAGGGGAACAGGCGAAATATCCATATTATCCATACCAAGGGATACAAGAACTCCTATAGAAGGCAGAAGAAACAAGGAGAAGATCAATCACAGCTTTGCATACGGTGGACCGGAGCTGACGGTAAGGACTGTAGAAAACCTTCTTGGAGTCGATATAGATCATTATGTGGTAGTTGACTATCAGGTAGTGTCAGAATATGTTGATTTGATTGGAGGAGTCGAGTTCAACGTGCCCATGGATATGTCCTATTCCGATCCGGTGGCAGATCCTCCGTTAAAAATCGATCTTAAGGCAGGAGACCAGGTTCTTGACGGTGACAAAGCCCTTCAGTACTTAAGATACAGAAAAGGCTATAAAAATGCGGATTTGGGAAGAATCGAGGCACAACAGTCATTTCTTAAAGCACTGATCGGCCAATCCATCAAGCCTGGTATCATACTAAAAATACCAGGTCTTTATAGGATATACAGTAGTGGGGTAAACACAGATATTCCACTGACTAAGCTTGCCATTTACGGGATATCATTATTTAAATATGACCTGGACAATTTGACCAGCGAGACCTTGCCCGGTTCTCCTAAGACTATTGATGGGATTTCCTATTACATCCATTCTGAGGAGAAAACGGCTGAGATAATCCAGAGTATGATCGATACGAAGAATCAATAGATTACTATTAATGAAAGGAGAGTGGAATAATGACAGAAATTACCAAAAAGCTTGACATAATCAAGAAGGCTGTAGATGACAAAAAAGGTCTTGACCTGGAAGTTCTGGAGGTAGGCAAGCTTACGACTATAGCTGAATATTTTGTAATAGCCAGCGGCAATTCCTCAAATCAGGTCCTGTCTATTGCAGATGAAATAGACGATAAAATGTCATTGGAGGGATTTGAAACCTTAAGTACTAAGGAAGGATATAGAAGTGCCAGGTGGATAGTTTTGGACTATGATGATGTGGTAGTACACATTTTCCATAGAGAAGAAAGAGAGTACTATAATCTTGAAAGATTGTGGTCTGAGTTTGCAAGAAAGCCTAAGGAGGATTAACAAATGAAAATTGAGTATTTGGCAACAGAAAAAGCTCCAGCAGCAGTAGGTCCATATTCACAAGGTATAAAGGCAGGTCAATTTGTATTCACATCAGGTCAGCTTCCTCTGGACCCAAAAACAGGGCAGTTGGTACAAGATGATATTCAAACTGCAACTAGAGTTGCTTTGGAAAATGTTAAAGCTGTTTTGGCTGCATCAGGTGCTACCCTTGAGGATGTGGTAAAAGTAACCGTATTTGTAAAGGATATGAATGATTTCGGGAAGATTAATGAGGTTTATGCTGAGTTTTTCGCCAACCACAAACCTGCAAGAAGTCTTGTAGAGGTTGCCAGACTTCCCAAGGATGGAGTAATAGAAATTGAGGCAGTTGCTGCAATAGCATAATGAAAAAGATCACTTGAGAGATTCTTCTCAAGTGATCTTTTTTTAGGAACGTAATGTAGAAGGAGTTCTTCTCCTGGATTTTTTTCTGGATTTTCTCCTGCTCAATACATAAGCTCTAACTAGTATCAATAGACCGAATACAAAAAAATACCATTTACTCAGAAGTCTATTGTGGAGTTTAGTCATAGGATCAAGCTCCACATCAGATGTGGCTATAATATTCCCTCCGCCTATGACCCTTCCATTTAATACATAATCTACTGTACCAATAATTTGTCCCTTTTCAACAGGAGCTTTAAGATCTTCTACCGGCTTTATCCTTTTTTCAACCATAAAAGCATCACTTCCCGATATGGGGTAGGCAACATCTCTGTCAAGTATGCCTGCAACGAAGGGGAGAACACCTTCTGATACAGGAATGTTGTCTATGTATTCATTTAAATTGGCTATAGACTTATTTTGAAAATTCGAGAATCCGTAGTTCAAAAGCTTATGTGTATCTGAATAGCTGCCATTACCTTCTGCCTTAAGTACAGCAACTACAAGCCTTTGATCATTTCTTTCAGCATAAGATACAAGACAATTCATAGCCTCAGAGGTGTAACCGGTCTTGATTCCGGAGGCTCCCTCGTATTTTGCATTTACAAATGCACCATTTACATCTATTTTATCGGTGCTGTAAAGGAGCTTGTTAGTTAATTTAATATATCTTGTCTCAGTCTTCTTATTTGTAGGCGGAATCTCATATGTGACGGTACTGACGATGCTTCTTATAGTTTCAAGCTCCATAGCCCTTCTGCCAATCAATGCCAGATCATGTGCTGTTGAAACATGTTGATCATTATGAAGACCGTTTGGGTTGACGAAATTAGTATCTGTTGCTCCCAACTCTCTTGCCCTGTCGTTCATCATTCTCACGAAATTATCTACACTTCCACCTATATGCTTCGCAATTGCAAGAGCCGCGTCATTAGCAGACGGGAGCATCATAGCATAAAGAAGCTGTTCTAGAGTAAGCTGCTCGCCTGGCTCCAGAGCTATATGACTTCCTTTGGTAAGGCTTACGACCTCCTGATCTACCGTTACCATGTCCTGCAGATTTCCCTTCTCAACCGCAAGAATCGCTGTCATCATCTTTGTTGTACTTGCAGGATATAGCTTCATACTGCTATTATTATCATATAAGACCTCTCCAGTATCAAAATCTATAAGTATCGAGCTTGGTGCAGAAAGGTTTATGTTTTCAGCGAACACTGTATATGTATTAAGGAGAGATGCCAATACTAAAATCATGAGAATAAGTTTTTTCATTATGTACACCACCGTTGATTTTTATATTTTACAATTATAGATTATATCAGATTTTTTATAAAAACTTAACGGTGACAGGACAAATAATTCTATTTCGCATCATCAATTTCAAAAGATTTTGACAGGAGGACGAACATGGATTTCTTTACAAAAAAGGAGCAAATAGCTATACTTAGTATAGCCGTCATTTTGTTGGCTTATTTTGGGATTGGAGGGTATATAAGAAAGAACCAGCCAACACCACCTCTAGCTTTGATTCAGCCTGAAGTATCGGTTGCATATGATGATAAAGAAGAATCTAAGAAGCCTCAATTGATAATGGTACATATAAGCGGTCAGGTATACTATCCTGGGATATATGAGCTTGTAAGCGGTGATAGGGTAAAGGACGCAGTCGATCTCGCAGGTGGTTTGACAAAATCGGCTGATATTGATCGGATCAATCTAGCAAAAAAACTTAATGATGAGGATAAGATATATATACCAGCAATCGGCGAGACAGTATCGCAGGATATTGAAGTCGTAAATACGGGAAGTAATGCTGGCCTGATAAACATTAATACCTGCAGTAAGGAAGAGCTGGACAGCCTGCCTGGAATTGGAGCCGTTATAGCTGATAGAATATTAGAGTACAGGAAAAGTGAGCGATTTGATAGGATAGAAGATATAAGGAATGTGTCGGGGATTGGAGATGCAAAGTTCAACGATATCAAGGACTTGATCACTGTCGACTAGGAGGAACAATTATGGAAGAAATAAAATTGACCCGATTGACGAAAAGCTCAGGGTGAGCGGCCAAAATCGGGCCCGATATACTTGCACAGGTCCTGTGCAATTTACCAAAAACAAATGATGAGAACCTTTTGGTTGGGATCGATACATCCGATGATGCAGCAGTATATAAGATCAATGACGATTTGGCAATGATCCAGACCTTGGACTTTTTCACTCCAGTGGTCGATGATCCATATATCTTTGGATCAATAGCAGCTGCAAACTCCTTGAGCGATGTTTATGCAATGGGAGGAGATCCCAGATTGGCTTTGAATATAGTTTGCTTTCCTGATTGCCTTGATCCTTCAGTGCTTTCTGAAATACTGAGGGGCGGATATGACAAAGTAATAGAATCAGGAGCGATACTTGTTGGGGGACACTCGGTTTCAGATGATGAACCAAAGTATGGACTATCTGTTACAGGCTTCGTCCATCCTGAAAACATCAAGAAAAACAGCTCCTCAAAGCCGGGTGATTTACTCGTGTTAACCAAACCTTTAGGGTTAGGGATAATAAACACAGCAATAAAGGGAGAACTAGCAAGCCAGGAGGCTTATGATAAGGCCGTCAAAGTAATGACAACTCTCAATAGAGAAGGTATGGAAGCATTCAGAGGTTTGCCAGAAGTGAATAGCGTTACTGATATAACAGGCTTTGGGCTGCTGGGCCATTGTCTTGAGATGGCTGAGGGTAGCAACACGACAATAATTATTGAATCCCATAAAGTACCTTTTATAGAAGAAGCCAGAGATTACGCAGAGATGGGACTTATTCCTGCCGGAGCTTATAATAATAGAAATCACATCGGCAGCAAGGCAGCAATAGCTGAAAGTGTTCCCAAGTATCTTGAGGATATCCTTTTCGATCCACAAACCTCAGGAGGATTACTTATTTCAGCATCGCCAAGAACAGCTGAGATCATTATGGATAATTTGAAGGGCTCTGAGATTTCACATGGGGTAATTGGCAGAGTGGAGAATTTCACGGGGACACATCTCAAAGTAGAATAGAGAAGGGGTGAGTGATAATTGGAAACCAACCTATATACATTGATTCCTAAAATCGATGAGATACTTGAATATAAAATTATTAAAGAGCAACTGAACTCTTCTCCTCGAGCAGTTGTCCTTGAAGCTATAAGGGAGGAAACTGACCAACTGAGAGAAGGTATAAGGAATGGCAGTAATAGATCCTGGATAGAGGAACAGTTGAATAGATTGGAATCATCGATTTTATCAAGAATAGAGATGAAACTGCACTACAGCCTAAGAACGGTAGTGAATGCAACTGGTGTGGTTATCCACACAAACCTTGGCAGGTCTCTTATCGATAAGCAAATAATGGAGCAGGTCCTTAGGACAGCAGTATCATACTCCAACCTGGAATATGATCTTGATAAAGGCACCAGAGGCTCAAGATATGATCATCTTGAGCAGGTTGCCGCCAAAACTGTTGGTGGCGAAGCCGCTCTGGTTGTCAATAACAATGCTGCTGCCGTAATGCTTGTTCTTTCTACTATGGCTAAAGGAAAGGAAGTAATAGTTTCCCGTGGTGAGCTCATAGAGATAGGTGGAGCCTTCAGGATCCCTGAGGTAATGGAACAAAGCGGAGCAAAGCTTGTAGAGGTTGGTACTACCAATAAAACGCATCTAAGGGACTACGAAGCTGCTATAACTGAGAACACTGCTGCTATCCTGAAGGTACATACATCTAATTACAGAATAATGGGTTTTACCTCCTCAGTTGACAGTGAGGAGCTATTGCCGCTTAAAGTGAAGTATGGGATCCCTGTGATCGAAGATCTGGGGAGCGGTGTACTTGTAGATCTATCCAAATTCGGACTTTCTTACGAACCTACAGTATCATCATGCATCAAAAAAGGAGTAGACGTAGTGACCTTCAGCGGTGACAAGCTATTGGGAGGCCCTCAGGCAGGAGTAATTGTCGGCAGGAAGGAGTATATCGAAAAAATGCAGAAAAATCCTCTTACCCGTGCTCTGAGAGTAGACAAGTTTACTATATCTGCACTTGAAGCTACAATGCGACTATATCTGGATGAGAAAACTGCTATTAGTAGGATACCGACTCTTAGGATGCTTTCGATGAGTTATGTTGAAATATCTGAGAAAGCTCAAAAACTAATGGATTTATTGAGCTCATCTATAAAGGATCTTCCAGTAGCCATTTGCCTGGAGGATGACTTTTCGGAGGTAGGCGGTGGTTCTTTGCCAATGGAAAGGATACCAACTAAGTGTGTAGTTTTGGAACCTTTGGCTGGAAGTGCTGCTACCCTGGAAAAAGGACTAAGAAGCTATGAAGTGCCCGTTATTTCAAGAATCAGCAAAGATAAAGTTTATCTAGATCCAAGGACTATCCAGGAGGATGAGATGGATATTATCCGAAGTGCCCTCCTGTCAGCAGCTAGTAAGCTTAAGGAGTGTAGGTAATGAAGCATTTGATCATAGGTACTGCCGGTCATATAGACCATGGCAAGACAACGTTAATAAAAGCTCTGACTGGTAGAAATACTGACCGACTTAAGGAGGAGCAGGAGAGGGGAATATCCATCGAGCTCGGATTCACCTACTTTGATCTTCCAAGCGGCCAGAGAGCAGGAATAATTGATGTACCTGGTCATGAGAAATTCATAAGGAATATGCTTGCAGGTGTAATAGGAATCGATATAGTTTTATTGGTAGTAGCAGCAGATGAGGGTATTATGCCCCAAACAGCTGAACATTTGGCAATTCTTGACCTGGTCGGTGTGAAAAGCGGATTCGTAGTTTTAACCAAATCTGACTTGGTCGATGAGGAATGGCTTCAGATGGTGGAGGAGGAAGTCAAGGATGAGGTTAAGGGTACCTTTCTTGAGGGAGCTTCGATAGTACCGGTATCATCAACTGAAAAAAGAGGAATTAGCAATGTAATTGAAGAAATCGTAAAAATATCTGAAACGCTTGAAGATAAAAGTCTGGATGATATGCCTAGACTTCCGGTAGACAGAGTATTTACAATTTCAGGATTCGGTACAGTTGTAACAGGTACTCTTCTTGCTGGTAGTATGAAGGTGGGGGATGAGGTGCAGGTCTACCCTGGTGATACAAAAGCAAGGATAAGGTCAATACAAGTACATGACCAGGATGCTGTAGTTGCATATGGTGGACAAAGAGCTGCGCTTAACCTTGCAGGTGTTAAGAAAGTTCAAATTGACCGAGGAAATATAATTGCCCCAGTCAACTCAATGAGGTCCACAATGATGCTCGACGTTAAAATCAAGCTACTTAGATCCTTAAGCAAGGGAATTGAGAATAGGACAAGATTAAAGCTTTATCTGGGAACGGATGAAATACTCTGCAGGGTAGTGCTTTTAGATAGGGAAGTGCTCGAGCCTGGTGATGAGACCTATGCTCAGCTAAGGCTTGAGGAGGAGACTGTAGCCAAAAGAGGTGACCGATTTATCCTCAGGTTTTATTCGCCGATGTTTACAGTTGGGGGTGGTGAAGTCCTTGAACCAAACCCCTCAAAGAGGAAAAGGTTCGATGAAGAAAGCCTGGAGGAATTGACAATTAAGGATCAAGGTGATTTCGGCGAAATCGTGGAGCATATAGTTGAGGAAAACAGCAAGAGCTTCCACTCATTGAAGGAAATATCCAAAACGACGTCCATGCTTGAAGAGAACCTCGAGGATGAGATAATGAAGCTTGAGGAAAGTGGTAAGGTAGGAATTTTTAGACTCAGCAAAGACATTTACCCTATTCATAGAAAGGTGTTAGAATCATTAGAAAATAGAATTATTAATGAACTTGAGGAATTTCATAAAAAGTACCCTATACGGAACGGTATGGCGAAAGAGGAGATTAGAAGTAAATTTCTGTCGAAAGCTAAGCCGAGGCTTGCAGAAGAGATAATTGATCATTTGATTGACAGTGGTAACATTCGGCAAATAAAGGATCTTATAGCTTTGACTGGATTTGAACCTAAGCTTGACGACAAACAGCTGGCGCTGAAAAAATGGATATTGGACAGCTTTGAAAAAGCTTCGTTTGTGCCTCCAAAGTATGAGGATTTGCAAGAGCCTACTTTGGGTACTAATGGAGAAACTGAAGAAATGCTTATGTATCTCATAGGCTCAGGTGAGCTGGTGAAATTGTCTGATGAACTTTATTTGTTGCCATCAAGCTTGGAGAAGTCAAAAACGGCTCTTTATGATCTGATGAATAAATCAGGCAGTATTACTGTCGGCGGTTACAGGGATATATTAAATACAAATCGTAAAGTCGCAATCGGATTACTGGAGTATTTTGACCAGATCAAGTTAACAAAACGGTCCGGAGAAAACAGGGTACTGTTTAAGTAGCCAGGGGTGAAATAATGAGTGGAAGAGTATTGATCGTAGATACGGATAAATCTTTCGTCAAAGGTTTGAGATATTCTCTCGAGCAGGATGAATATGTAATAGACCATGCAGGGACTGCAACTGCTGCAATGGAACAATTGAACAGGAGGAGCTATGATATGGTACTCACTGAGATCGAGCTGCCCGATGGCAATGGACTCCTGTTTTGCCAGAATCTGAGAACAATTTCTTCTGTTCCTCTGATATTCATAACAAATATTGACGAGGATATTAAAAAGATCCTCGCACTCGAGTATGGAGCTGATGATTACCTTGTGAAGCCCTTTAACATTCTCGAGCTTAAAGCAAGAATAAAAGCTGTCCTTAGGAGATGTTCCAACAAACTACAGGAAAATGATGGCAATCTAATTGAGATTAGGGATATCAGGATAAATACCGTTGGTAGAAAGGTAACTTGCAAGGATAAGAATATAAGTCTTACCGGTAAAGAATTCGACCTTCTTTACGTCCTTGCCTCAACACCGGGGAAGGTATATACAAGGGAAGAGCTCCTTGAGAGAGTGTGGGGTTATGCCTATTATGGTGATCTTAGGACGGTGGATGTCCATATAAGAAGGATACGGGAAAAACTTGAAAAAGATCCAAAGAGCTCTGAATATATTATAACAAAATGGGGAGTCGGCTACTTTTTCAGAGAAAAATGATGTTGAAGTTTGAAACTGAATATTGTATAATGGCTTTTGTAGCCGATGGGGGTAGAGGAGTTCTGGTGGGCTCTCTGGTCTTCAAAACCAGCGCGAGGGGTTAGGAGCCTCTTGGGTGGGTTCGATTCCCACATACTCCCGCCAAAGTAAAAAAGCGCTGAACCAGGCGCTATTTTTTTTGGTCCAACGCTTTCATCACTAACCCGATACATTGCTCCAGCAAACCCCTGAGATGGTTTGAGGCAGTAGACCCTTGAACTGTATTGCTGTTTCCGCCGCCCTTAACCTGATAGTGTGAAGACAGCTCCTTGTAGATACCATTTAGATCAAGCTCTATATCCTTGCTTTTACTGATTAAGAATTGGCTGATACTGCTTCCTTCAATTCCAAAAATCAGTACGAGCCTTTCGTTGGTATTTGTAAGCCAATTACCCATATAGCTGATTTCTTTGAAATCCTTATTATCGAACAACTTGCAAATTATCCTTCCTTCGCCATGCAGCTTTGCCTCTCGCAGAAGATTCTCACTCTCTAAAGATAAAAGTCTCTCCTTCAGATCCTTCATCTCTTTCGAAAGCGAGTTTCGTTCATTGTAAATATTGTAGAATCTCTCCACTACTTGAGAATCGCCCGCTGATAAAACCGAACTTATCTCTCTCACAGTGTTGAACTTACTTATGTAATCATCAACTGCTCTTTGTCCAGTTAAAAAATAAATCCTGGTATTGCCCTTGTACTTTTCCTTTTTGATTACCTTAATAAGTCCTAATTCGCCTGTTGCAGCAACATGAGTTCCACCACAGGGAGAATAATCAAATCCATCGATTTCAACAACTCTTATATTTTTCTCAACACTTGGATTTTTTCTCACAGGAAGAAGTTTGGCTTCCTCTGATGAAACCACGTAGGACTTGATTCTGAAGTTTGATTGAATAATCTTATTGCATAATTGTTCTGCTCTAAAATATTCATCCTCCGATAAATCTGTAACGTTCAAATCTATAGTTGTGTACTCCTCACCCAGGTGAAATCCTACGGTTTCAGCTCCAAATAATCTGAAAAGAACCCCTGATAAAAGGTGCTGCCCAGAGTGCTGCTGCATAAGATCGATCCTTCGATCACCATTTATTCTAAGCTTAGCTTTCCCCGGAGACAGTCTCTCCTGGATGACATGGACCAGCTTGTCGCCATCTTCATAAGTCTTGGTTACCCTGACTCCATTTATTGTTCCATCGTCTCCAGGTTGCCCCCCGGACATATCGGGGTACAAAATAGTGCGGTCCAGGATGATATTAAAGCCATCCTCATTATTAAGGATATTTTCTACCTTGGCATCGGTCTCAAAAAGATATGGATTCTCCCAATACAATTTTCTGGTCAAGTTTGATTCCTCCCAAGCATTCATTATTCAACATTCTCATTCATCAAAGCTATTGTCTGTGATATAATAAAATATAATGATCAATCATTTTTAACATCTTCATTATATCCTATTAAAGGATAAATATAAAGTACAGAGAGGACACAGATGAAACGACCTATGATAATACCCGCCATTGGATCGATGGCAGGTATAGTCTCTGCATATTATATTGATCTCGATCACAGGTTCCTTCTACTGTTAGGAACGGCTTCGATTATTTGGATTGCATTGGGATTCCTTAATAACAAAATTAGGATCTCAGGACTTATTATACTACTGGCAGTGACAGGAGCTTTTGTTACAAATGAAAAGCTTTCAGAGTTTATTGAAATCTCAGATGCAAGATCATACACGTTCATTGGAACTGTTGAAGAGGTAACGTCCGGCTCATCTTCCACAAGATACGTTATTGATCTTGAACAGATCGAAGGCATCCCTAAAAGCGGGAAGATCCTATTAAGGTATTACAAGGAAGATAAATTCCATGAGATCGGAGACCGATTAAGGATAAGAGGTATTGCAAAAGAACCGCTGCCGAATACCAATCCGAATTTCTTTGATTATAGGCTGCATCTTCTTTCGGAAGGAATCAGTCATATTATTGATGGAGACAAGTCGAAGATCACACTTGAAGGGAAATCAGAAGCAGTTGGATACTTGATAAGAAGAAATGTGACTGAGTATATTTCAAGTGTTTACGATTCAGGTCTGAGAGAAGAAAACTCCAGATTAATGAAGGGTATGATCCTTGGCAATAGCTCCTATCTTGAAGAAGAAGATCTAACTTTGTATAGAAACCTAGGAATTTCGCACTTGCTAGCAGTCTCAGGACTACACATCGGAATTATCGCAGGTTCATTGATATGGATCATTTCCAGGTTTGGGGTGAAGAGGTGGCTGAACATACTTTTTTCAGTTGTTATCCTATTCATCTATGGCTATTCAATAGGATTTCCTCCATCTGCCTCAAGGGGTATTGCCTTGTTTTCAATGCTTTATCTCTCAAAACTCCTAAATAGGCCGGTAGATAGATTAAATTTGCTTGCCGGATGTATGTTTTTACTTCAATTGTATAATCCACTTTGGGTATTTAATTCTGGATTTCAGCTTTCCTTTGGTGCCACTGCTTCTCTTATCCTGCTGTCAGACAGGATAAAAGCTTTGATGTATCCACTGAAGGGTAAAATCGTTGACCCAATCTCTGCTACGATAGCTGTAAATCTTGGAATTATTCCAATACAGGCATATTGGTTCAATAGCTTTCCTCTGCTGACTTTGCTCTCAAATATAGTGATAGTGCCTTTAGCTTCCATGGGCCTTGTTCTGGGCATTGCATCGCTTATTGCAGGCTGGCTGTTGCCGATTCTGGAAGTGTTGCTGGACATTCAAAGATCAGCTGCCGTTTTGATCCAACGCATACCTTTGGATCACATCATACTCCCTACACCTGGTATCGAGGGATTTGTGATTTACCTGTTATTTCTAACAATTCTCTTTAACTGGGGTGAGTTTGAACGGCTTGATATAGGTGTCAAGAAGGCAATATTTGCAGGCATGCTTATGGTTTCTGCAGCGCTATCCTTGGAAACCATTACAGATAAAGATATTGAGATCCATTTTATAGACGTCGGACAGGGAGACAGTGCTCTAATAAAAGGGCCCTTTGGAAATTACATGATCGATGGCGGAGGTTCAAGACTTGATGACCAGGATATCGGTTCAAGAACAACTCTCCCTTATCTGTTGAAAAGTGGAGTATCAAAGATAGATGCAGTATTTGTATCGCATGGCCATGAGGATCACTACAGAGGGCTTCTTCCTGTAATTGACCATTTAAGTATTGGAGTAGTGTACACAAATGGAGTATTTAATCAGGAGATATATGAGAAGGCGAAGCAAAGGGACGTACCGATATTAGAGCTGCACAAGGGTATCCAGGCTGAGCTGGGGGAGGGCGCATTTCTTAAGGTGTTGTGGCCTGATAACAATGGATACAGGTATGTAAATGAAAATGACAATTCAATGGTCCTAGCCCTGGAATACTATGGAAAACGTGTATTATTCACGGGTGATATTGAAGAAACTGCTGAAAGAGAGATCTATTCATCATATGATTCAGATGTGGATGTGCTTAAAGTCCCGCATCATGGAAGCTTGACTTCAAGCTCCTACCAATTCCTCGAGAAGGCAGATCCGGAATATAGTATAATATCCGTAGGAAGAAACAACCTGTATGGTCACCCGAATCTCCAGATAATAAATAGACTCCTAGAGATTGGTTCTGTGGTATACAGGACAGATGAAATGGGAATGATAAAGGTAGTAATATCAAGAAATAACATCGAAGTGATACCATTTGGTTATGATAGAAGCAAGCCCTCAGTTGCGGCAGTGATTAGCGAATATTACTTGGATGTTATTTTTATGGCCTTATATTTAGTGGCTGCTCGATATCTGACCATAGACTACATAAGGGGACAGGGTGAAATGGAATGGACAATTTAGGTATCAATAACTTGATAAGAGAAGCGGCGAATAAGCCTATTTGCTATATTTTTGGAGAAGAGATTTATCTTGTGGAAAAGGCAGCTGCTGATATCGTAAGCAGTCTTCTTACCACTGAGCTGCAGACCATTAACCTGGCTTACCTGGATGGGAAGACAGCCGGCTTGGATGCTCTGGAAGCCTCATGTGAAACGCTTCCGTTTCTAGCAGCAAAGAGAGTCACTGTTCTAAAGAGTCCGTCATTCTTTCTTGAAAGAGAATCTAAGGATGACACATTACTTAATTATCTTCTAAAACTTGGAGATCATCAGCTGCTGCTTCTGGTCGACTCGGAAAACGGGCTTAAAAAAAATACACGGATATATAAGCAACTCGAAAAAAAGGGATTTACCATGGAATTTGGAAAGCTGAATCCTAATCAGCTTCAATCATGGGCTAGACAGTCAATAGCCTCTGCAGGCAAGGATATTTCTCAATCGGACTTATCCTATCTATTACAGCAATCAGGTTACTTGACAAGGAATAGTACTACCAATTTGTATGATCTTGAAAATGAGATCAAAAAGGTAGCTGCATATACTTCGAAAGACCAGATAAACAAGGATGATATCGATAGGGTAATGATCCGAAGTCTTGATAAAAATATTTTTGATCTTCTCGAAGCGGTAGGTAGGAAGGATACAGGTAAGGCCCTTGAGTTGTTTTATGAGATGCAGCTTATGAATGAGCCTGTCCAGAGACTATTATTCATGATTTCAAGACAGTTCAGACTGATCCTTGGATATACTGCCTACAAGAAGAAAGGTTATGCAGCATCAGAGATTCAAAGTAAGCTGCAGATCAAACCCTATGAATTTACAAGGATAAGTACACAGGCGCAGAAATTCAATGAAAAATACCTGGAAGAAATCTTGGAGATGATACTCAGAACAGACAGGAGACTAAAGACTCTTCCGATCGACTCAAAGCTTGAGGTAGAGATGCTTCTTGTTTCGATTACAGACAAAAAATAAAAAAACTTCGGCGAGTCCCGAAGTTTTATTTATATAGCTTTGTTTAAAGCCTTAGTAAGCCTACTAACTTTCCTTGATGCTGCATTCATGTGTATGACGTTTTTATGCGCCGCTTTCTTAAGCTTCTTGTCGATGATCTTAAGCAGTGCTCTTGCTTCTTCAAACTCACCCTTAGCTACAGCGCTGTCAAATTTCTTGATATATGTCTTAATCTCTGATTTTCTACTTTTATTAAGTGCAGTTCTCTTCTTAGTTACCAGGATTCTCTTCTCAGCAGATTTGATATTCGCCACAATTTCACCTCCTCTAATCTAACAAAAGATATTGTACCACGGAGAAATCTAAAATGCAATAGAAAATAATAGTAAATACCCACTCAGTAATGCATTTTCACGGGGCTTAGGTATAACTGTTTCTACCGTAATGATACCACACAAATGACTGCCTTGTCATCAATAGATACTTTTAATTGATTTAAGAGCTTTTAATGGTATAATATTTCTGTAGCAATTAAGATTCGTTGGTTAGGACTTGTAGACTTCAAGTCTGAAAGGAGTATCATGATGGAAGAAGAAGTTAAAAAGAAAAGTGAGGCTGTTGAATGGATCAGAAGCATTATTGCTGCCATTGTAATAGCTTTAGCAATAAAAACCTTTGTGTTTAATACAACTTACGTTCTGGGAAATTCAATGTACCCAACGCTTCATGAAAGGGACAGACTTTTCGCCTTAAAGGTGCCGCTTTACTTCAACGGACCAAGCAGAGGGGATATAATAGTATTGGAAGCTCCAGACAGCCCTGACAAAGACTATATAAAAAGAGTAGTCGGTATTTCAGGTGATACGATCGAGATAGACGAGGGAAAGGTCTATCTGAATGGAGAACTGCTCCACGAGGATTATCTTCAAGGAGACCCATACACACACATATACAATGAAAGCATTTGGGTAGTTTCTGAGGGTGAGGTTTTCGTGCTGGGCGACAACAGGGAAGAGGGAGCAAGTAAGGACAGCAGGTACTTCGGTACGATATCACTCGATACAGTCAAAGGGGTAACCGATTTCAGGTATTATCCCATAGATGACAGATTTGGTAAGATTGAATAGCCTCCCTCTTCAGGGAGGATTTTTATCGCTAGCTTCAGGAGGAATGTTAATGAACAGTAAAAAAGAGAAGATAAGGAATTTTTCCATCATTGCTCACATCGACCATGGCAAGTCTACTTTAGCGGATCGACTTATAGAAATGACAGGAATGCTTACATCCAGGGAGATGCAATCCCAGGTTCTGGACAAAATGGACCTGGAGAGGGAAAGAGGGATCACGATCAAGCTAAAAGCAGTCAGACTGATCCATAAGGCTGATGATGGTCAGGAGTACATACTTAACCTCATCGACACCCCAGGGCATGTAGATTTCAATTATGAGGTATCGAGATCTCTGGCTGCATGCGAAGGTGCGATACTAGTAGTAGATGCTACCCAGGGAGTGGAGGCTCAGACTCTTGCCAATGTATATCTTGCAATCGAGCAGGATCTGGAAATTGTACCTGTAATCAATAAAATCGATTTGCCAAGTGCAAGGCCTGAGGAGGTCATCAAGGAAATTGAGGATATCATTGGAATAGAAGGGCATGATGCTCCTCAAATCTCAGCTAAGGAAGGCCTTAATATTGATCAGGTTCTCAATGCAATAGTCAAGAAGGTACCTTCACCTTCAGGAGATGAAAATGCCCCGTTGAAAGCCCTGATATTCGACAGCTACTACGACAGCTATAAGGGAGTAACTTGCTACATTCGTGTATTCGATGGTGTAGTTAAGCCGGGTATGATGGTAAGAATGATGAACACAGGAAAGTCCTTTGAGGTGACTGAGGTAGGTATAAACACAAGTAAACACATTCCAATGGAAAGCCTTCAAGCTGGAGAGGTAGGCTATCTGACTGCAAGCATAAAAAACGTAAAGGAAGCCAGAGTAGGTGATACCATCACTGATGACGCAAAACCGGCTTCTCAGCCGCTGCCAGGCTATAAGAAGGTCATTCCAATGGTCTACTGCGGTATTTATCCTGCGGAGGGAGAAGACTTCAACACTGTAAGAGATGCGCTTGAGAAGCTTCAGGTAAACGATGCCGCACTGGTGTTTGAACCGGAAACATCTGTAGCTTTGGGCTTTGGATTCAGATGCGGTTTCCTCGGACTGCTCCATATGGAGATAATTCAGGAAAGGCTTGAAAGAGAGTTCGACCTTAATATAATAACGACTGCTCCGAGTGTAATATATAGGGTCACCAAGAAAAATGGAGATTTTCTCGAGATTCAGAATCCATCAAACCTTCCTCCTGTTGCAGAGATAGAATACATGGAAGAGCCTATAGTCAGTGCATCAATAATGACTCCAACTGAATATGTAGGAGCAATCATGGAGCTGTGTCAAAATAAGAGGGGAAGCTACCTGAATATGGAGTATCTAGAAGAGAAGAGAGTTGTACTGCACTATGAGCTTCCACTAAATGAGGTGATTTACGACTTTTTCGATGCTCTTAAATCTAAAACGAGAGGCTATGCTTCCTTCGACTATGAGCTGAAAGGGTATAAGCAGAGCGAACTGGTTAAAATGGATATTCTAATCAACAGTGAGCTGGTTGATGCTTTTTCATTGATAGTACATGAGGAAAAAGCATACGAAAGAGGAAGAAACATAGCTGAGAGACTTGTAGATGTGATCCCTAGGCATCAATTTGCGGTACCAATACAAGCTGCAATAGGCGCTAAGATAATTGCCAGAGAGACGATAAGAGCACTTAGGAAGGATGTATTGGCTAAATGCTATGGAGGGGACATATCCAGAAAAAGAAAGCTTCTTGAAAAGCAAAAGGAAGGTAAAAAGAGGATGCGGCAGATTGGGTCTGTTGAGGTTCCTCAGGAGGCTTTTCTTACCGTGCTGAAATACGACGAAAAGAAGTAATGGACAAAAAATGCACACATCGTGTGCATTTTTGATTGGAGAGATTTCAATGGAAAATGCAGGTATCTATATTCACATCCCATTCTGTATAAGCAAGTGCAGCTACTGCGATTTTGCTTCAGTACCGTTGAATGACACGGTGGAAAGATATATTTATTTCTTGATGAAAGAACTTGAAATGAAAGCTCATCTTCTTAAAGATCATAACATCGACACGATATTCATAGGCGGAGGGACACCCTCAGCTATAGGATCTGAGTATATAGGAAACATACTAAGAACCGTAAATCATAGATTTTCGGTAGCAAAGGATGCAGAAATAACCTTGGAGGTCAATCCGGGCACAATGGATGAAAATAAGGCTGAATCCTACAGATCCTTTGGAATAAATAGGATAAGTATGGGAATACAAAGCTTTGATGATAGTTTACTCAGTGGTCTTGGAAGGATCCATAAAGGAGAAGATGCAATAAATACCTTAATGATTCTAAGGGCTGCTGGCTTCAATAACATAAATGGTGATTTTATATTTGGACAACCGGATCAGACGCTGGAATCATTCCTTAATGACTTAAGTATAGCCGCAGAGATTGGCCTGTCCCACATTTCAATGTATGGTCTGATAGTAGAGGACGGAACTTTGATGAAAAAGTGGTTGGAAGACGGTAAAGTGAAATTACCGGAAGAGGACCTTGAAAGAGAAATGTATCACCAGGGGATAAAACAGCTTTCTATGGGAAGGTATCACCAGTATGAGATATCCAATCTATCTATAGATGGGATGGAGTGCCGCCACAATATTGGATACTGGAGGCTTAAACCCTATGTAGGAGCGGGGCTGTCAGCTCATTCAAATATTGGTTCAAAGAGATTTTGGAATACTTCAAGCTTTGCAGAGTACTTCAAAAAGATTGAAATGTCTGAAGCACCTATGGGCGGCGAGGAGAACCTTGATCCTGAAACAAGAGCTTCAGAGTATATCATCCTGGGATTGAGGATGAATGAAGGGGTTGATTATCTTGAATTTGAGAACAGGTTTGGATTTGATGCAAGGAAAAGGTTCAAAGCGGTCATAGATAAGCACAAAAATGAAGGGCTCCTGACTGAATCCAAAACCCATCTCAGACTTACCCAAAGAGGGATGGATCTTAGCAATATAGTGGAAGTCGATTTTCTTCCGTGAGACAAAAAGTATTGACAAAGCTGGACCGGGATGGTAATTTATTAATAGGATTAGCACTCGACATCTATGAGTGCTAACAATCATCCAGAGTAAACCAAGGGGTGAGTTATATGTTGGATGAAAGAAAATTTAAAGTGCTTTACGCTATAATTGACAGCTATATCTCATCGGCTGAGCCAATAGGCTCCAGGACGATTTCCAAATACTATGATCTGGGGGTGAGCCCGGCAACCATCAGAAATGAGATGAGCGACCTTGAAGAGCTTGGATTTCTTAACAAAACCCACACATCCTCAGGGAGAGTTCCTTCTGATAAGGCCTATAGATTATATGTTGACTCCCTGATCCAGCAAAATGAAGTTGACCTTGATAAAAAGTGGAAGTCAGAAATAAGGAATGCTCTTGCAAAGGAGAGCAAGGAATTGGATCAGCTGATCCAAAATGCCGCCAGACTTTTATCTAAGATCACAAGGTACACATCTTTGGCCATATCACCACAATTAAAGGAAACCAAAATAAAGCATATCCAGCTTTTACCGATCGATGAAACTCAAATACTACTAATATTGGTTAATGAGTCGGGAGTAGTAAAGAATACAGTTTTTAAGCTGAACAAGAGGATCCCGGAGCACCAAATAACCGAAATCTCAAATATCCTGAATGATAGGCTCAAGAACAGGACCTTTCATGCGATCAACAGAGATCTCGCTATAGGGATATTTGATGGATTCAGACAGTATCAGGAGGAGCTTCAAGGATTGCTTCCATTCATCGGCAAATCTGTTGATCATATAGAGACAACTGATCTATATTCAGATGGTCTCACTCAGCTGTTGAACTATCCTGAGTATAAGGATATCGACAAAGTAAGGTCTATAATTTCTACGATAGAGGATAAGAATAAGCTTATCGAGATCATGGCGGAGGGTGCATTGTCAAGTGACATAGACGTGAGGATAGGGCAAGAAAACATATATGCTCCACTTAAGGATTGCAGCATCATAACGACGACATACAAGCTTAACGGCGAGACGATCGGGAGGATAGGCATCATTGGGCCTACACGAATGGATTATGCCAAGATTATAGCTACACTTAAGATATTTTCAGATAATATTTCTGAGATAATAAATAATCATAACCCAACGGGCAAGAGGTGATATAGATGATGGACAAAGAACTGGAAACTAATGAAAAAGAGCTATCCAATGAGGTAAAAACCGAAGAGGATCAAGCTGAATATATTGAAGAAATGGGGGAGGAAGTGAAAAAGAAGGATTTTGAACTACTGCTTGAGTCAAAGGAAAATGCCATTGCCGACCTGGAAAATAAGCTTGCAAGACTTCAAGCAGATTTTCAGAACTATAAAAAGAGGTCAGACCGGGAAAGAGAGCAGTCAGTCAGCTACGGAGTTGAATCGGTCATTGTCGGACTACTGCCGGTAGTGGATAACTTTCAAAGAGCAATTTCAACATGTGAAGACAAATCCAATGGATTCTTCCAGGGAGTTGAAATGATAGAAAAGCAGCTCTTAGAGTTGCTAGCCAGCAATTCTGTACTAGAAATACCTGCAGTTGGTGAAAAGTTTGATCCAAACCTTCACCATGCAGTCTCAGTTATGGAAGCTGATATTGAGCCCGAGATAGTGCTTGAGGTACTGCAGAAAGGCTATATGCTAAAGGACAAGGTAATAAGACCAGCGATGGTAATCGTATCTAAATAACAAGGAGGAAATAAAATGGGGAAAATAATAGGAATCGACTTAGGTACCACCAACTCAGCAGTTGCTGTAATGGAGGGTGGAGAGGCAGTTATTATTCCTAATGTGGAGGGGAACAGGACAACACCTTCCATAGTAGCTTTTACAAAGGACGGAGAAAGGCTTGTTGGAGAAACAGCAAAAAGACAAGCGATTACAAACCCGGAAAGAACCATACAGTCAATCAAAAGGCATATGGGAAGCGACCACAAGGTAAATATAGATGGAAAGAACTACAGTCCTGAGGAGATTTCAGCCATGATCCTTCAAAAGATAAAGGCTGATGCAGAGAGCTACTTAGGGGAGACTGTTACAGACGCCGTGATCACTGTTCCCGCATACTTTACTGACAGCCAAAGGCAGGCAACTAAGGATGCAGGTAAAATTGCCGGCTTAAATGTCAAGAGGATAATCAACGAGCCAACTGCAGCAGCGCTTGCTTATGGACTGGACAAGGAACATGGACAGCATAAAATCATGGTCTTCGACCTTGGAGGAGGAACCTTTGACGTATCCATACTTGAGCTTGGAGATGGTGTATTTGAGGTATTGGCAACACGAGGAAACAACCACCTGGGTGGAGATGACTTCGACGACAGACTGATCGATCACATAGCAGAACAGTTCAAGAGAGAAAACGGAGTTGATCTGAAGACTGACAGAATGGCACTGCAAAGACTTAAGGAAGCTGCTGAAAAAGCTAAGAAGGAGCTTTCAACTACTAAGTCATCAAATATCAACCTTCCATTTATCACTGCAACTAGTGCAGGACCTCTGCACCTTAATATGGACATAACGAGAGCTAAATTTGACGAATTGACTTCCGATCTGGTCGATAAGACCATTGAGCCGGTGAAACAGGCATTACAGGATGCAGGCATTACTGCATCAGATGTCGAGAAGGTTCTTCTTGTTGGTGGATCCACAAGGGTTCCTGCTGTTCAGGATGCAGTTAGAAAGCTTATAGGCAAGGATCCCCAAAAAGACATAAATCCTGATGAGAGTGTTGCCATTGGAGCGGCTATCCAGGGAGGAGTACTAAGTGGTGAAGTAAAGGATCTTCTTTTACTGGATGTTACTCCGTTATCACTTGGAATCGAGACACTTGGTGGTGTAACAACAAGACTTATTGAGAGAAACACAACGATACCAACGAAAAAATCGCAGGTATTTACTACAGCAGCTGACAGTCAAACATCAGTAGACATACATGTTCTTCAGGGTGAAAGACAAATGGCAGCCGACAACGTTACTTTGGGTAAATTCCAGCTGACAGGGATTCCGCCGGCACCAAGAGGGATACCTCAAATAGAAGTAACCTTTGATATAGACGCCAACGGTATCGTTAACGTCAGCGCCAAGGATCTTGGAACAGGAAAGGAACAAAGGATCACCATTACGGCTTCAACTAAGCTATCTGAAGATGAGATAAATCAAAAGGTCAAGGAAGCCGAGAGATACGCTGAGGAAGATAAGAAGAAAAAGGAAAACATTGAAATAAGAAATAACGGAGATTCAATAGTATACCAGACCGAAAAGACATTAAAGGACCTGGAGGGCAAGATTTCTGATTCTGAAAAAAGCAAGGTGGTTGATAAGCTGGACTCACTAAAGAAAGCGCTTGAGGGAGATGATTACGAGCTGATCAAAACCAAAACAGAAGAGCTGACTCACGAATTCCATGCAATTTCACAAAAGCTCTATGAGCAGGCACAGGGTCAGGCACAGTCATCTGAGAGTAGCAATTCCAATGATGATGTTGTAGATGCTGATTATGAGGTAGTTGACGAGGAATAATTATAACAAAGCCAAGCCCTGGGCTTGGCTTTGAACGATTGATATGGAGGCTGGTGTGAGACAGTGAGGGATTATTACGAGATCCTTGAGGTAAACAAGGATGCAGGACAAGATGAAATAAAAAAAGCCTACAGAAGACTTGCAAAGAAGTATCACCCTGACCTCAATCCCAATGATCCGGAGGCTGAACATAAATTTAAAGAAGTAAATTCGGCTTATGAAATTCTAAGTGATGAGGAAAAAAGATCCAGATATGACAGGTTTGGACATGCAGGGGTTGATCCTCAGGCATCGGGAGGAGCTGGCTTTGGAGGCTTTGGAGATATTTTTGAAGATATATTCGACATTTTTGGCGGAGGATTTTCAAGAGGGCCATCATCAAGAAGATCAGGTCCAGTGAGAGGTGGAGACGTAAAACAAAGCGTCGTGATCGAGTTTAAGGAGGCTGTGTTTGGAGTTGAAAAGGAGATCCAGACCAGAAGATATGAAACCTGCTCGACCTGTGAAGGGTCAGGGGCAAAACCGGGGACTGAAAAAAAGACCTGCAGCAAATGCCATGGATCAGGAGAGGTAAGGTATGCCCAAAGGACTCCTTTCGGGCAGTTCATGCAGGTAGGAACCTGTGATCAATGCGGCGGATCAGGTCATATTATCGATGAACCCTGTGAAACCTGCAATGGGAGCGGGAAGGAAATCAAAACCAGAAGGATAAATGTTAAGATACCTGCGGGAGTCGATAGTGATTCAATAATATCAGTTCGTGGTGAGGGACACCATGGTGAAAAAGGAGGTCCCCCAGGGGATCTTTACATCTATGTGACAGTAAAAGAGGACCCGGTATTCAAGCGAGAGGGCAACAATGTTTTTGTAACAATACCAATAACCTATACTCAAGCAACTCTGGGGACAGAAATCAAAGTTCCTATCCTGGACGGGTATCAGGATTATACTATACCCGAGGGTACTCAGTCTGGAACAACCTTCAGTCTTAAAAACCAGGGAGTGCCAAACGTAAGAGGTCTGGGCAGGGGAGACCTATTCCTGACTGTTGACGTTACCATTCCAAGGGAGCTTAGCGACAAGCAAAGAGAGCTATTGATCCAATTTTCAAAGGAGATGGGCGAGCAGTACAGTAGCCCGCCTAAGAAGAAGTTTTTCGACAAGGTAAAGGATGTATTCCAATAAAAGTAAGCCCTATCCTTCCCTTAAGGACGGATAGGCTTTTCTTTTGTAGAAAATTCCGCCATAATGATATATAATTGTCTGAGAAAAATTAAAGGATGTGATCTTTTGAACTGGATAGAGGTCAAAATCAAAACAAAACAGGAAAATGAGGATATAGTAAGTCATATCCTATACGAAAATGGAGCAAACGGACTTGCAATAGAGGATCCACGGGATATAACAGAACTATCTAAACGAGAAGAGGACTGGGATTTTATTGATCCTCAGCTTATAAAGGTAGATGATGATGGGATAGTACTTAAGGCTTATTTTTCAGAGGAAGAAGATATCGATGCCATAACGGGAAGAATAAGCGAGCTCATAGAGGCGGAAGGACTGGGAGAGATCCTGCTCTCAGAGGTAGATGAAAGTGATTGGGCTGAGAACTGGAAGAACCATTACAGGACCACAAGGATAGGCAAAAGTATAGTCATTAAGCCAAGTTGGGAGACATTTGACCCAGAAGCAGACGATATCGTCATACACCTTGATCCTGGTATGGCTTTTGGGACAGGTTCACACGAGACCACTGCCATGTGTACGGAGGCTCTAGAGAAGTATGTAAAGCCTGGCACAACTGTTTTTGATGTAGGGTGCGGCAGCGGGATATTGTCGGTAGTTGCAGCTAAGCTTGGAGCAGACAGAGTTCTAGGAATCGATCTGGACCCTATGTGCGTGAAGGTAAGCAAAGAAAACTTCAAGATAAACGAAGTTGAGGGCAAAGCTGAGGTGATCCAGGGCAATCTGCTGGATATGGTGGATGAAAAAGCGGACATAATAGTAGCAAACATTATTGCTGAGATCGTTGCAGGGCTTGTACCTGAGCTTAAAGACTTTCTTAAAGAAGAGGGGCTTATAATAGCATCGGGGATAATCGATGAAAAGCTTCGTCTGGTCGAAGATTCCCTTGTCCAGTCCGGGTATTCCATCCTGGATTCAAGGAGCCTTAACGGTTGGTGTGCTGTTGTTGCAAAGAGGTGATCTGAATGCATAGATTTTTTATTACTGAAGAACAAATCATTGAAAATAAGGTAAATATGCAGGGATCAGATGTTAAACATATCAGGGATGTTATCAGGCTGAAGGAAGGAGATATGCTTCAGCTGGTTACTGAGAGTCAGGTAATGATTTGTATTCTTGAAGAGGTATCCAGAGATAGGGTATCTGCGCGAATAGTTGAAAAGCTGGAAAAGCTTAATGAACCTCCAATAAAGCTGATCTTATTCCAGGGATTGCCAAAAGCAGCAAAGATGGAGACTATACTCCAAAAATGCACTGAGGTTGGCGTAAGTGCATTTTATCCGGTGGCTACGGGAAGAAGTGTAGTTAAGATCAAAGAGGTCGCTAAGGAGTCGAGGAAGCTGGAGAGATGGAGTTCGATCATAGAAGAAGCCTCAAAGCAGTCAAAGAGGGATTCAATTCCACCGCTGGGAGGAATTCTCAGCTTCAACGAAATGCTAAGCTTCATCAAAGGCAAGAAGGTCCTTGTTCCCTATGAGCTGGAGAAAGTAAATTCTCTCAGGGGCTTTATCGAAGAAGCAAAGGGAAGTGACGAGATTTGCATAATAATTGGACCTGAAGGCGGCTTTGAGGAAGATGAGATCACGGAGTTGAAAAAAGCCGGTGCAAATACCGTAACCTTGGGAAGAAGAATACTTAGAACAGAAACTGCAGGTATGGTTGTTGCAAGCATTTTACTATATGAGTTGGGAGACTTAGGAGTGATTCAATGAAGAAAGTAGCATTTCATACACTTGGCTGCAAGGTCAATCAGTATGAAACCGAAGCGATGGAAGAATTGTTCAGCAGGAATGGTTATGAAATCGTTGAAGAAGATTCATCAGCGGATGTTTATGTTATAAACACATGCACAGTTACGAACCTATCAGACAGAAAATCAAGACAATTCATAAGAAAATCCAAGAAGCTTAACCCCGATTCAGTGGTGGCAGTGGTAGGCTGCTATTCGCAGGTTTCTCCTGACGAGGTACAAGAAATTGAAGGTGTTGATGTAGTTATCGGAACAAGCGAACGAGATATGGTGGTGGAGCTGTGCGAAAGGGCATCGAAAAGTCAAGAAAAAATCAATATCGTAAGACCTGTTAAAACGTATAAATCCTTTGAAAAGATCCGTATCGAGGATATAAAATCCAGAACAAGGGCATTTCTGAAGATACAGGATGGTTGTAATCAATTTTGCAGCTACTGCATCATACCATATGCCAGAGGACCGATAAGAAGCAGAGAATACTCAGACATTGAGGAGGAGGCTTTAAGACTCGCTGAGGCTGGCTTTAAGGAGGTAGTTCTTACCGGGATCCATGTGGCCTCCTATGGCAAAGACCTGAAGAAGGAATCATTATGTGACGTTATTTCGAAGATAAGTAGAATCGATGGCATAGAGAGGATTCGGTTAAGCTCTGTAGAACCTGGACTGATCGATGAAGCTTTCATGGAAAGCATTATTGAAAGCGGAAAGGTATGTGATCACTTTCACCTGTCATTACAAAGCGGCTCTGATTCAGTTCTCAAAAGAATGAACAGACGTTATAATACGAAAGAATTCAGGGAAAATGTTGAACTGATAAGAAGCTATATGCCTTGGGCTGGCTTGACTACTGACATTATCGTTGGATTTCCTGGTGAAACTGAGGAAGAGTTTTCAGAAACCATGAGTTTTGTGGAAGAAATTGGATTCTCTCGGATACACGTTTTCAAGTATTCACCAAGAAAAGGGACGCCTGCAGCAACGATGAAAGACCAAGTGAAAGGTGAGATAAAAAACAAGAGAAGCGAGCAGCTGATCGATCTGGGTGCGAAGTTGACGGTCAAGTTCAACAAGGAATTCGATGGGAGAATGATGGCAGTGCTTTATGAAGATGGGAATAGTGGTAAAGGGGTTTACGAAGGCTACACAACTAATTACATCAGAGTAAAAACCCCTTCACAAGAAGACCTTATAGGTGATATTATTAGTACAAGGACATATATAAGTGACGATTTAACTATGAATGGAAGTCTTCTTTAAGGGGGTGTAAATATGGATTGCTTGTTTTGCAGCATTGCAAGTAAGGATATACCCAGTCAGTTGATATATGAGGATGAATTAGTAGTAGCCTTCAAGGATATTAATCCTCAGGCTCCCGTGCATTTTCTTGTAGTTCCCAAGCTACACGTTCAATCATTGGACCAGATAATTGAAGCCAATGATAAGCTGATAGCTCATGTCATGAGACTTATCCCAAGGCTTGCAGCCGAACAGGGAGTTGAGAACGGCTACAGAGTTGTAAACAACTGCGGAAGCGATGGAGGCCAGACTGTGGGACATATTCATTTCCATGTCCTGGGCGGTAGAGAAATGTTGTGGCCACCCGGTTAAAAACAGTTGAAAAGCAAAAGGATGTATTGTATAATTATTGAGTATGCATCCAATAGCTAAGTCAGTATTGTTGCACTCTTGTAGTTGAGAGGGGAGGGAAGAAACGATGACGGAAATCAAAGTTGGTGAAAACGAATCTCTGGACAATGCCCTGAAAAGGTTTAAAAGATCTTGTGCAAGGTCAGGAGTTATTGGGGAAGTCAGAAAGCGTGAGCACTATGAGAAACCCAGCGTAAAAAAGAAGAAAAAATCCGAGGCAGCAAGAAGAAAGAAGCATTCCAAGTTCTAATCGAGAAGGTGAACCTATGTCACTCAAAGATAAACTAATGGAAGAATTCAAATCCTCCATGAGGAGCAAAGATACTATAAGAAAGAATACTGTAACAATGGTGAGGGCTGCAATCAAACAGCGCGAGGTTGATGAAAGGATTGAACTTGGTGACGAGGAAGTCCTTGAAATAATATCTAAGCAGCTTAAGGAAAAAAAGATGGCCATCGAGGAATTCCGAAAGGGAAACCGACAGGACCTTGTAGATCTTACTGATGCAGAAATGAGCATACTACTGGAATACCTGCCTAAACAGCTTACAGAGGAAGAGGTTGAACAAATAGTTCGGGAAGCCATAGATGAAATTGGAGCGACCTCTCTGAAGGAAATTGGGATGATAATGAAAACTGTAATGCCTAAGGTCAAGGGCAGAGCCGATGGCAATATGATCAATCAAGCAGTTAGGAAAATATTGAACTAAAACCTGAGTAAAACTCAGGTTTTTTTGCATTTATAGCTAAGATTTGGGTATCATAACTAAGTAGTGCATATTGGAGGTGAATGTATTGAGAATCAGAAAAGTTGGGATAGTATTGTTTTTGGCAATCGTGGCATTTATTGCTTCGAGCCTTAACGTATCAGCCCAGGCACCACCCGGAAAGGTCTATGTAGTACCGATAAAAGGCGAAATCAATAGAGCCACGCATAACTTCGTTAGAGACGTCGTAGACGACTTGAACCGAGAAGGAGCAGAGGCAATAATCTTTGAGATCGACACTTATGGTGGACTTGTAGACGAAGCAATCAAGATCAAGGACGTCATTATTGGTACAAATATCCCTACGATCTCCTTTGTTAACAACAAAGCAGCATCCGCAGGAGTTCTCATAACCATTGCAGGTGAACATGTCGTTATGGCTGAGAACGCTGTGATCGGTTCAGCAGAAACCATACCAAACACTGAAAAAGTACTGTCCATGTGGCGAGGAGTATTAAGAGACACTGCCCAATATCGCGGGAGAGATTCATTGGTTATTGAGGCAATGGCAGATAAAGATATTGAGATACCAGGGCTAGTATCTTCTGATAAGCTGGTCAATCTTACAGCTCAGGAAGCTATAGAGTATGGGGTGGCTGATATCCTTACCAACGATTACAGAGAAATGCTCGATCACTTCGGATACAATTCCTCAGACATTGAGGTAGTTGAAGAAGGACTGCAGGTAAAGCTTGCCAAGTATATTTCAAACCCGTATATTAGCACCATGCTTCTTACCTTAGGATTTGTGGGATTAGTGATCGAAATACTGACACCAGGATTTGGATTGGGAGGGACTATATCTATAATGGGCTTTGCTCTTTACTTTGGGGGCAATATCCTGGCTGGGAACTCAAACTGGACGTCGCTCATACTATTTGTAGTGGGTCTTATCCTTCTAATTATCGAAGGGTTGGTGCCAGGATTTGGACTTCCGGGAATTGGCGGGCTAATATTTGTTATTGCCGGGACAGTTCTTGCTATGCAGGATCTGACTGCGGCTGTATTGTCCTTGAGTATAGCAATAATAATAACGGCTGTTGTGACTATTTTCATGATTAAAATGGGCTTTAAGAGCAAACTGCTGAATAAGATAATCCTAAACAACAAGCTTGAAAGTAAAAAGGGATATCTCAGTAACGAAGCAAGTGACGGCATGCTTGGAAAAGAGGGTAAGGCCCTTACAGAACTCCGTCCATCCGGATATGCTGTCATAGATGGAGAAAAGCACGACGTTCTGTCAGAAGGTGGATTTATATCCAAAGGTGCAACAGTAAAGGTCATCAAGGTAGAAGGTTCGAAAATTATTGTTAGGAGGGTATAGGATGGAACTTATTTTCACATTAGGCTTGGCATTAGGTATCATTATTTTAGTTATGTTATTTTTTACTTTTGTCCCTGTAGGTCTATGGATCACAGCGTTGTTTTCAGGTGTAAGAGTAAAAATATCCACATTGATAGGTATGAGGCTTAGAAGGGTAGTCCCCAGCAGGATCGTTAACCCAATGATAAAGGCTACAAAAGCAGGACTCAACATCAATATAGATGAACTTGAGGCTCACTATCTAGCAGGAGGTAATGTAAACACACTGGTAGATGCTCTGATAGCAGCACAGAGGGCAAACATTCCATTGGTATTTGAAAGAGCTGCCGCAATCGACCTGGCTGGAAGGAACGTACTTGAAGCCGTTCAAGTAAGCGTAAATCCCAAGGTAATAGAGACTCCAAATATTTCAGCAGTAGCTAAAAATGGCATAGAGGTGATTGCAAAGGCTAGGGTTACTGTTAGAGCCAATATTGACAGACTGGTCGGAGGTGCTGGTGAAGAGACGATTATCGCCAGAGTAGGAGAAGGTATAGTAACTACAGTTGGTAGCTCCGATTCACATGCAGATGTTTTGGAAAATCCTGATCGCATTTCAAGAACGGTCTTGGATAAGGGTCTTGATTCAGGTACTGCGTTTGAAATATTATCTATAGATATTGCAGACGTAGATGTTGGGAGAAACATAGGTGCTAAACTGCAAATGGACCAAGCAGAGGCTGATAAAAAGATTGCTCAGGCTAGGGCTGAGGAAAGAAGGGCTATGGCTGTAGCTAAGGAGCAGGAGATGCTTGCAGAAGTACAAGCTATGCGAGCTAAGCTTGTTGAAGCAGAGGCACAGGTTCCATTGGCATTAGCAGAAGCTCTGAAGCAGGGCAATCTAGGTGTTATGGATTACTATAATATGAAAAATGTATTAGCGGATACTGATATGAGAACCTCGATCTCAAAGATGACTGATGAAGAGAAGAAACAGAAATAGGGAGTGATGAAATGGATAGCCCTATTATAATTCTTATATTTTGGGTTCTAGTTAACCTAATTATTGGGAATGCAAAAAATAAAAAGAAAGCACAAAAAAAGCAGCAACAAACCTTTAATCAGGATACTGGTAAAAAGAAAAATATAGGAAAACAAGGCCAGGACTTCAGGAAAACTCTTGAGGAATACAGAAGACAACTTGAGAAAGAGTTTGGAGGTCAGCCTGAAAAGAAGGCTCAAAATAATCAAACTAGACCTATGACGACAGCTTCCTCTCAAGTATCGCAGCCTCAAAAACAAAGAGCTCCTGAACCAGCTAAGGGTAAAGAACCAGTGGAAGAGGAGAAATTACTTCAAGTATTGGATGTCGAAGAAGATCCTCAAACCGAGTATATATCATCAAAAATAAAGCTTGACCCCAAGAAAGACATCCTGAAGGCTATAGTCTACAGAGAGATACTAGATAAACCAAAATCTTTAACAAACAAATAATTCTAATTGGATCGCTGAGGAGCCCTTACATGGCTCCTCTTGTGTATGCTAGGGACACAAATTGTGGAAAAGGACCCTGTTATGTGTTATTATTTAGGTAGCTAACCAATTACGATCAGGAGGTAAACACTTGGTTCAAAACAAGGAAGAAAGACCTATTTTAATAAAAGATCATCAGGTTATGAAGGAATTGCTGGGAAATTTGGACGAAAACCTATCCTTTATAAAGGAAGAGCTTAGTGTAGATGTCAAAATAATGGATGACGTTCTTAATCTCTATGGCTACTCAGGGGATGTAACCTTAGCAGATGGCTTAATAAGAAATCTCATCTACGTTATTGAAAGACAAAGAAGACTTGACTCACAGGACCTAAAATACCTGATGGATATGGTAAAAGCAGGAGGAGACTTTGATATTAGGGAACTCCTCAATGACGTTGTCTGTATTGCTGCTTCTGGTAAGACAATCAAGCCTAAAACTTTTGGTCAAAAAAGATATGTGGATGCACTTCGAAGACATGACATCGTATTTGGCATAGGCCCTGCCGGTACTGGGAAAACTTATCTGGCAATGGCTATGGCGGTGCAGGCATTCAAAAATAGGGAGGTAAGCAGGATAATACTCACAAGACCAGCAGTAGAGGCAGGTGAAAGTCTGGGGTTTCTTCCTGGGGATCTTCAGGAAAAAGTTGATCCATATTTACGCCCGATTTATGATGCTCTTTTTGATATACTAGGTGCGGACTCCTATTTAAGACTGTTTGAAAAAGGACTTATCGAAGTAGCCCCACTGGCATATATGAGAGGGCGAACACTTGATTCAGCCTATGTAATATTAGATGAAGCTCAAAATTCAACCAACGAGCAGATGAAAATGTTTTTAACGAGGCTTGGCTTTGGCTCAAAGGTTTGTGTGACGGGAGATATAACACAAATCGATCTTGGGAAGGGCAGACAGTCAGGTCTTAAGACCGTAATGAAAATATTAAAGGATGTAAAAGGCATTGAGTTCATAAACCTGACCAGCGCCGACATAGTTAGACATCCGCTGGTTCAGCGGATAATCAATGCCTATGAAGCTTATGAGGCAGCCGAGGATAACGGGCAAAAAAATTCCTGAACAATTCAGTGACCAAGGGGGATTAGTATGGAGCTGTATATAGATAACAGACAGAACCAGATTGAAATTGGGGATAAGACCGAGGAACTCCTTAGAAGGATTGCAGAAGTCTGTTTGAATATTGAGGGCTATGACCTTGACTGGGAAATAAGCGTCTCCTTTGTCACCAACGATGAGATCCAGGAGCTTAACAGGGAGTACAGGGGAAAGGATGAGCCAACCGACGTTCTTAGCTTCCCCTTTGAGGATGAGTTCGGGCTCGATGAAAGAATGCTTGGGGATATCGTGATATCAACAGAAAAGGTTGTTCAGCAAGCCAAGGACCTTGGACATAGCCTTCAACGAGAAATATCCTATCTTGCTGTACACAGTATGTTCCATCTTATGGGATACGACCACCTTGAGGCTGATGAAAAAAAAGAAATGAGATCAAAAGAGAAAAAGGCTATGAAGGAGCTGGGAATCTTTAAGGATCAGGAGGTTGGGCCATGAAGGTAAAGGAATTCATAGACAGCTTCAACTACGCGGTTTCCGGCATCATGGCAGCCATGAAGATGGAGAAAAGCCTTCGGTTCCACTACATAGCTGCTATAACGGTCATATTACTTAGTACTTTTTTTAATTTAACAAGAGTGGAGTTTATGATCCTTCTCCTGACAGTAGTTCTTGTAGTTGTTCTTGAAATGATAAACACAGCCTTGGAGAAGACTGTGGATATGATAACCCGGGAGTACCATCCTCTCGCAAGGGTCATAAAAGATGTTTCAGCAGGTGCGGTGCTGATTGCCTCTCTAAATGCTGTAGTGGTCGGATATTTAATTTTCTTCGACAGACTTAATCCATATAAGGAGCAGGTAATAACAAAGATACAAAATTCCCCAATACACCTTACATTTGTAGCTGTAATACTAGTAGTACTTGTGACTATAGGTTTGAAAACCAAATTTCATACTGGAAAAGGTACTCACTTCCAGGGGGGAGTTGTCAGCGGACATTCAGCAATATCATTTTGCATAGCTACTATTATTTCTACACTTAGTGACAATCTGCTGATAATATCAATGGCCTTCGGTTTAGCCTTTTTGGTGGCTGAAAGCAGAGTTGAGGGGAAGATACACAGTACCCTTGAAGTAATAGCAGGCGGTCTTCTGGGGATATTGATAGGGATTTTAATATTCCAAATCATCGGTTAGGAGGGCATTAAATTTGAAGAAAATGTGCTATTTCGCATTAATTCTAATATTGATAACGACATTACTGTCAGGGTGCGCAAAGGCACCTGAACAAGCACAGGAACCCGACCCTGTTGCTGAGATACCGGTAGAGACGCCTCAGCCAGCACCGCTTCCTGAACAGGAACCTGAAATAATTGTCCCTGAAGGGATACCATCTCCATTAAGTGGACTGTATGGTCCGGAGGAAGTAGTCAACGGCAGGATAATGGCAATAGTTTTTGACAATCATCCCGCAGCCAGATGGCAATCGGGCTTGAAAGATGCTGAGGTAGTATATGAGTATCCAGTTGAAGGAACCTTTACAAGGTATATTGGTTTATTTTTACTAAATCATCCGGAGAGTCAGATCGGGCCTGTAAGAAGTGCAAGACCTTATCTGGTAACAAAGGCATATGAGTTTGATGCCATATTTGTTCACGTAGGTGGCAGTGAAGCTGCGAAAACAGATGCCAGAAATCTCAAGGTAGCCGAGATTGACGGTCTTACCAGCTCGCCCAAGGTTTTCTGGAGAGATAGCAGCAAGAAAGCCCCAAACAATCTTTATACTAGCATGGATGTATTGAGACAGGTACAGGAGGATAAAGGCTTTAGAGAAAAAAGCGAATTTGAGGGCTTCATTTTCGCAGGAGAGGACATCCAAAGGATAGGATCACCTGCCAATAAGGTTGATATAACCTACAACAAAAGCAACAATACAAGATTTGAGTATGATCCTGAATCAGAGACCTATCTCAGATTCAAGGATGGTAAACCACATGTAGATGAATCGGACGGAAGCCAGCTAAAAGCAGACAATATAATAATTCAGAGGACAAATATCAAGGTATTGGACAATGAGGGCAGATTAGGAATAACAGTTGAGGGCGAAGGCAGTGGGACATACATATCAGGAGGCATTTCAGAGGATATAACTTGGAAGAAGTCAAGCAGATCCGGCAAAACCTTCTATCTGGATGATGAAGGGAATGAGATACAGCTGAAGCCCGGAGCAACCTGGATCCAGATCATTGGTGGAAATTCTTCTGTAATAATTGAATGAGGTGAGAGATTTGGATAATAAAAATCTAATCAACAAGGCTATTGAAGCCAAGAAGATGGCACACGTTCCCTACTCAGGATTTCATGTAGGGGCTGCTATAGAAATGGAGGACGGAAGCGTATTTACAGGCTGTAATATAGAAATAGTATCATATTCACCTACTATCTGCGCAGAGAGGACTGCTATTTTCAAGGCAGTTTCTGAAGGGCATAAAAGGATCAGGAAGGTTGCAGTTGTAGGGGATTCCAATCACACATATCCATGTGGAGTATGCAGACAGGTAATAAGGGAGTTCGGTAAGGATGCAAGGATCCTTATAGCCAATTCAGAGGATGATTTTCTGGAGTACAGCCTGGATGAACTTCTTCCACACAGCTTCGGTCCAGAGGAGCTTCTGCCTGAAATAGGGGAGGAAAACAATGTATAGATCCGGCTTTGTAACAGTAATTGGTAGACCCAACGTTGGGAAATCGACGCTGCTCAATCAGGTAATCGGAGAGAAGATATCAATAATCTCCGACAAACCTCAAACGACAAGAAATAAAATACAAATGGTCTATACCGGAGATGAATTCCAGATAGTATTTCTGGATACTCCAGGCATTCAGATGCCCAAAAATATCCTCGGGGACTATATGCTTAAAATATCCAGAACTACACTGGAAGAGGTAGATATTGTAACCTTTATGGTTGACGATAGTCTTGAAACAGGCAAGCTGGACAGCTATATTCTAGGTGAGTTGAGAGCTGTATCCACTCCCATAGTCTTATTGATCAACAAGACAGATAAACTTTCGAAGGAGGATCTGGCAAGGCTCATTGAGAAATATAATTCCATGGGTCTTTTCAAGGAAATAATACCAGTTTCGGCTCTAAATAATGATAATCTTGACAGGTATATCCAGGTTCTTAAAAACATGCTTCCAGAGGGTCCGCAATATTTCCCTGAGGATATGATAACTGACCAGCCTGAACGATTTATAATATCTGAAATAATACGTGAAAAAGCATTGATAAATCTGGAAGATGAGATACCCCATGGGATTTATGTGGAAATAGATAAGATAATTGAGAGGGAGAATAAGGCTATTCTCGACGTATTTGCGAACCTGTATTGTGAAAAGGAGTCCCATAAGGGTATGGTTATCGGTAAACAAGGGAAAATGCTGAAAACCATCGGACAGCAGGCCAGAGAAGACATTGAACGGCTTATGGATACTAAAGTGAACCTGCAGATATGGGTAAAAGTAGAAAAAAATTGGCGTGAGAAAGCTAACAAGGTCAAATATTTTGGGTACAAGTAATTGCAGGTAAGGGATGAAAATATGTCAAAAACCTTTGGTATAGTGCTATCCTGGATCAAATACAAGGAGAGCAGCAAAATTGTAACACTATTCACGGAGGAGCTCGGCAGGATAAGCATAATGGCACAAGGTGCCCTGAAGCCCAAATCACAGCTTCTCGCAGCAACAGAGGTTTTCAGTAAAAGCCATTTTGAGCTCAAGAAGGGAAAAAACTTTTACTATATTGAATCAGCAGAGCTAGAAAGCTCAAACTTCACTATCCGCCAGGATATAGACAGGTTGGCGTATGGGTTTTATATCCTTGAACTAGTGGAGAGATCAATGCCTGGAGGGGAATCATCCTCAAGGGTATTCGGTATGCTTGACAAAGCCATATTAGAGATGTCCAAGTCGGATAGGCCGATCCTGCAGACAGTAGCCTTTGAGCTAAAAATGATCTCGATCCTCGGGTATAGACCACAGCTATCTTCCTGTTTGGCATGTGGGAAAGCTGTATCTCAGATTTGGGATTTCAGTATCTCAGAAGGCGGAGTATATTGTGACAGCTGCAGAAAAGGCTCGGGCATTCTTATTGATCAAACTTTATTCGAGGCAATGGGGAATATTCTTTTGTCAAGGTTTGAACAGCTGGATGAGTTGAATTTGAGCAACGAGACTCTCAAAAGGATACACAGCATCTTATATCAGTTCATTATCTTCAATTTGGAGCTGAAGGAGCTAAAATCCCAAACAATGCTTCAAAGAGGGCAGAGGTTATAGAACAGCACAGTCTTGACACAAACGCCATAATTTGCTAGATTAATGTTTATAAGCTGAACAGTTGCATTGACGCAGAAAGTAGCTGCAGAGAAAGGACAAAGAGAATCCGGAACAGGTGGAAACCGGGTACCTTCAATGTACGCAAAAGGCACTGCCGAGCAAGCTTACTGAGAGAATACCTTTCGGTATTAAGTAGGGTGGAACCGCGGAAGATACCTTTCGTCCCTATAGGGATGACAAGGTTTTTTTGTATTCAAAATTATTGAGGAGGGTTAAGATGTACTTTCAGGATCTCATGCTGAAATTGCTTAATTATTGGGGAGAAAAAGGATGTATAATAGCTGAGCCATACGATGTAGAAAAGGGAGCAGGGACAATGAGTCCACACACCTTCCTTAGGGCACTTGGTCCGGAACCATGGAGGGTGGTTTATGTTGAGCCGTCTAGAAGACCTGCAGATGCAAGATATGGAGAAAACCCAAATAGAGTATATCAGCACCACCAGCTCCAGGTTATCCTGAAGCCATCACCTGCTGATATTCAGGATCTGTACCTCGACAGCTTGAGAGCTATAGGTATTGACCCCCTGAAGCACGACATAAGGTTTGTAGAGGACAATTGGGAGGCTCCTACTCTAGGTGCATGGGGACTTGGTTGGGAAGTATGGCTGGATGGAATGGAAATAACTCAGTTCACATATTTTCAGCAAGTCGGGGGAATCAACTGTGACTTGGAATCCGGAGAAATAACCTATGGTCTCGAAAGAATAGCCATGTACCTGCAGGACGTTGACAATGTCTTTGACATAAAGTGGAATAAGGATTTCACCTATGGAGATATATTTAAAAAAGCAGAGTATGAGCATTCCGTATACAGCTTTGAGAAGGGTGATATCGATGTCTTGAAGGGCTTGTTCAATACATATGAGAATGAAGCCAGAAAGACCATCGAAGAAGGTCTGGTGCTGCCGGCTTATGACTATGTATTAAAATGCTCCCACACCTTCAATGTACTTGATGCAAGGGGTGCAATATCAGTATCAGAAAGAACTACCTACATTGGCAGAGTGAGAAATCTCGCAAGAAGCATTGCAAATCTTTATATACAGCAAAGAGAAGAAATGGGTTTCCCATTGGTTAAAAAGGACGGTGGATTATATGTCTAGAAAGTATCTCTTGGAAATTGGTGTGGAGGAGCTTCCGGCAAGGCTTATAGATGATGCCTGCAACCAGCTCCATCAAAATATAGAAAAGCTTCTAAAAAATGAGAGACTTGCCTTTGATAACATAAAAATCCTATCAACACCACGTAGATTGACCTGTATCATAGAGGGACTTGGCGATGCAGGAGGAAGCGAAGAAACAGTTGTAAAAGGGCCTGCCAAAAGGATAGCATATGATGCCTCGGAAGAGCCAACAAAGGCTTTGCTAGGCTTTATTAAAGGGCAAGGCGTATCGCTGGAAGATGTCTTCATCCAGGAGCTGAATGGAGATGAATATGTTTACGCAACAGTTCGAAAGGAAGGCAAGCCAGTTGAAAAGGTGTTGGAGGAAAACCTGGGTGAAGTGATCAAGGCGATCGGATTTCCTAAGTCCATGAGATGGGGCGGTAAGAATCTAAGGTTTGCAAGACCTATAAGGTGGCTGGTATCTATTCTTGACGATAAGGTTCTGTCATTCGAGCTTGAGGGTATAGCAGCCTCAAATATCACAAAGGGACATAGATTCCTGGGAAGTCAGGATATAGTCATTGAAACCATAGACTCCTACAAGAGCTTGATGGAGAAAAACTATGTAATCGTGGATCCCTCGGAGAGGAAAGATATGATTCGCTACGGGGCGGAAAAATTAGCACGAGAGAAGGGTGGATCTATTCAAAAGGATGAAGGCCTGCTTGATGAGGTAACTAATCTGGTGGAATATCCTACTCCAATTATTGGCAGGATCAAGGATGAGTATTTAAAGCTTCCTTTCGATGTTGTAACTACCCCTATGAAGGAACACCTGAGGTATTTTCCTGTTCTGGATGGCAAGGGAAGACTTCTGCCTTATTTCATAACTGTAAGAAACGGTGATGGGAACCATGTTGAAACTGTTGTTAAGGGAAATGAAAAAGTGCTTGGTGCGAGACTGGAGGATGCAAAATTCTTTTACAAAGAGGATATGAAACATCCATTGGAATATTACGTTGAGAAACTTAAAACCCTTACATTCCAGGAAAAACTGGGAACAATGCATGACAAAACAATAAGACTGCAGAAGCTAGTGAAGAAAATCTCTGATTATCTTGAGGTTGGAGAAGAAACAGAAAAGAACGTCTCAAGAGCAAGCCATTTAGCGAAGGCTGATCTGGTAACGAAAATGGTAACTGAATTTACCGAGCTTCAGGGAAAGATAGGGATGGAATACGCCCAGGAGGCTGGAGAAAATGAAATCGTCAGCCTGGCTTTGTTTGAGCAGTACCTTCCCAGGTTCTCTGGTGATAAGCTGCCGTCTACGACTGCTGGTTCCATACTATCGATGGCTGACAAGCTGGACTCGATTTGCGGGCTTTTTGCAATTGGTATCCAACCGACAGGGTCACAGGATCCCTTTGCACTGAGAAGAAGCGCTTTGGGTGTAATAAATATAATAATCGACAAAAAATTAAATGTTTCTCTGTTGGAACTGATCGACTTTTCTCTTTATATTTATGTTGAGGAAACCGGACTTGCCTGTGATTATAATAAGGTAAGGGGTGAAATATTGGATTTCTTCATTGGAAGGGTACGAAACCTATTCCTTGATAGCGGAATACCTTACGACGTGATCGATTCAGTTATCCATACTGGTACTGACAATATATACGACATGAGAATAAGATGTGAAAAACTTGATTCATGGGCAAAGGGAAAAGATGTTTCTGATATTCTTGCTGCATTTGGGAGGTTGTCTTCCCTGGCTGTAAAAACCGACAGAACAGAAGTCAAGAGGGACCTTCTCACCGAGGAAGAGATCCTTTTATTCGACGCTTATAATGGTATCGAAGAAAAGGTTGATACTCATATCCAGAAAAAGGAATATGATAAGGCTCTTGTCGTCCTTGGGACACTTAGATATAGAATTGACGGGTTTTTCGATAAGATAATGGTAATGGTCGATGACTTGGAGCTTAGAAACAATAGACTAGCTCTTTTAAGAAAGATCTACGATACGATGATGAGAGTTTGTGATTTGACCTACATCGTCGGAAGATAGAGGTGATCCCTATCCAACTTTCAAAACGACAGGAGAAGATCATAGAAATAGTCAGAAGAAGGCAGCCAATTACAAGCAATGACATTGCCAATGAGCTTGATCTTACGAGAGCGACCTTAAGACCGGACCTCGCAATACTAACTATGACGGGTATACTGGACGCAAGACCAAAGGTTGGATATTTGCTTACTGGCAGAACACCGGATGATTTTCTTTCAGACTCCATCAGCTCTATTCATGTCAAAAGTATTATGTCATTGCCTGTTGTGATCGATGAGGACAGAAGTATTTACGACTCGATAGTTTATATTTTTACAGAAGATGTTGGTTCAGTTTTCATAACCTCTGAGGAAAAGCTTACTGGCGTCGTATCAAGAAAGGATCTGATCAAGGCTTCCCTTGGAGGGCTTGATCTTCAGTCAACACCAGTCGGTATGATAATGACCAGAATGCCAAACCTGGTCATGACCGGGCCAAATGATACTGCAATCAGTGCTGCCATAAAGCTTATTGAACACGAAATAGACAGCCTTCCGGTAGTTGAAAAGACAGGTGATGGGAGTAGACATTACAAAGTCGTCGGCAGACTGACCAAGACTAACATAACAAGACTGTTTGTCGAGCTTGGTACAAAGCTATAAGGGGGAAAACCATGAGCAAATTAACTCTATATGTTATGTCAGACTCCATCGGCGAAACTGGTGAGCTGATTGCAAGAGCTGCTGCAAAGCAGTTTATTACGGAGAATTACGAGATCCGAAAGTACCCATACATGAACGACGATGAACATATCAGGCAGGTGTTGATGGAAGCAGAGCCAGGTGAAAGCCTTGTTATATATACAACCGTACTTGAGCACATAAAAAAGCTTATAGACACTCTTGGCAATGAGAGAGGGATCCCAACTATAGACGTTATGTCGCCACCGATTTTAGCTATTGAGAAGCTGTTGGGCTATGCTCCGAAGCGCGAGGCTGGTCTAATAAGGAGGATCGACGAAAACTATTTCAGGAAAGTTGAGGCAGTAGAATTTGCAGTAAAATATGACGACGGCAAGGATCCAAGAGGTATAGATAAGGCAGATATCTGCCTTATCGGAATTTCAAGAACATCCAAAACTCCTTTAGGCATGTACCTTGCCCACAAAAACTTTAAGGTAGTTAACATACCCTTGGTCCCTGAAGTAAATCCTCCTGAGGAGCTTTTCAAAAAGGATAGAAGACGGGTGATAGGCCTTGTTGCCGACCCTAAAAAGCTCATAGAAATAAGACAGGAGAGGCTGAAAGCACTAGGCTTGAGAGATTCAGCAAACTATGCAAGCGTCGACCGTATTCAAAAGGAGCTGGAATACTCCATGGACATAATGGGGCAGATAGGCTGTGAGATCATCGATGTTTCATCCAAGGCAATCGAGGAGACTGCGGCTCTGATAATTGAGCATATGACCAAGCAATTTGGCGATAAAATGTTTTAGTGTTCTGCAAGGAGCACTAAATTTTTCTTATGATTTTGAAAAGAAAAGAAGGATTTTAATGGTTCATGTCGAATATATATATAACGGTATATGGAGGTTGAGACATGGATATTAGGATTGAAGCGGAGAAGAATGAAGCTGCAAGGTTATTCCCCTTTGCTATGCTAAGCATGAACACAAGGGGAAGACTTGTTTCTGAAGAAAAATGCAATATAAGAACTGATTTTCAAAGGGACAGGGACCGGATAATACATTCAAAAGCATTCAGGCGTTTGAAGCACAAGACACAGGTATTCATCGCTCCTGAAGGAGATCACTTCAGGACAAGACTTACACATACACTTGAAGTAGCTCAGCTTGCCAGGACCCTTGCACGTGCCTTGAGACTCAACGAGGATCTTGTAGAGGCTATTGCGCTTGCACACGACCTGGGTCACACTCCTTTTGGACATACTGGCGAGTCTATTTTAAATAAGCTTAATCCAAAGGGCTTCACACATACAGATCAAAGCCTAAGGGTAGTAGATTTTCTTGAAAGTCATGAGAGAAGAAAAGGTTTGAATCTGACTTATGAGGTAAGAGAAGGGATAATGAACCACTCAGGTGAAAGAGTTTCAGAAACACTGGAGGGGCAAATTATAAAATATGCCGATAGGATCGCATACATCAATCACGATATCGACGATGCAATCAGGGCTGGGATAATAAGCGAAAAAGATCTCCCTGTCGACTGCGTTGACGTATTGGGGGACAGCCATGGAAAGAGGATCAACACGATGATCTCGGACCTGATTGAAACAAATTATGGAAAGAATCAGCTTTATATGAGTTCTCTAATAGGTGAGATGACCAATAAGCTCAGGGATTTTATGTTTGATGAAGTCTATTTCAATAAAAATGCCAAGTCAGAGGAGGGGAAGGCTGAGCATGTCATAACTGTACTGTTCAACTACTATAAAAATAACAGCAACAGATTGCCCTCAGATCATCTTGCACTGTATAGAGATGATGACTCTGAACTAGAAGACATTATCTGCGATTATATAGCAGGAATGACCGATAGATATATCGTCAACCTGTTCCAGGAGCTTTTTGTTCCAAAGCCGTGGAAATAACGAATCAATTATTTAACGGTTTTATAATAAACGCTTTGAACTTTTTGTGATTTGTATTATAATTGATTGGTATGCTCAGGTGGTGATCAGATGGTAGATGGTAAAAATGATATGCTTGAAAGAATTAAGGAAAGACTCGATATAGTTGAGCTGATCGGTCAGTATGTGCAATTGAAAAAATCAGGCTCAAACCATATGGGGTTATGTCCATTCCATAGTGAGAAAACACCTTCTTTCACGGTTTCGGATTCCAAGCAAATATTCCACTGCTTTGGATGCGGTGCCGGCGGTGATGCCATAACCTTTATTATGAGAAGAGAGAACCTTGATTTTGTCGAAGCGCTGAGATTTCTCGCTGAAAAATATAACATTCCCTGGGAGGAGTCTGTAACACAGGAAAGCTCTGAGCTTAAGCGGGTTTTTTATGAGATAAATAAGGAAGCTGCCAGATTTTTTCATCAAAACCTGATGAAGCATAAGGAGGCTACAACATATCTTAATTCGAGGGGAATTGGCTATGAAACTGCTAGAAAATTTGGGCTGGGCTTTGCATCGGACAGCTGGGAGCAGCTGCTCAATTCTCTCAAGGAAAAGGGATTTTCTGAAGCTGATATAGAAAAAACCGGGTTGATCGGGATAAGAAAAAATGTTACAGGCTTTTATGATAAGTTTAGAAATCGTCTAATTTTCCCGATAGTGGACACGAGATCAAGGGTGATCGGTTTCGGAGGAAGAGTGCTTGATAAAAGTCTTCCTAAATATCTTAACTCACCTGACACAGTGGTTTTTAACAAAGGGAACCACCTATATGGATTGAATATAATCGACAAAAACAAAAATCGTAGCAGGATCATGCTTGTGGAAGGCTACATGGACGTGATCTCATTGCATTCAAACGGTATAGATTACGCGGTTGCAAGCCTTGGAACTGCCCTAACGGAAACTCAGGCCAAGCTCCTGAAAAGGTATGGAGACGAGATATACATCTGCTATGATGGCGACCAGGCGGGCATAAGAGCTACAGTAAAAGCCATTGACGTAATGCAGAGACTGGACATTGAGCCAAGGATAGTAATGCTGCCTGAAGGAATGGACCCAGATGACTTTATTAAGGTCAACAGTCTTGCTGCATTCGAAAAAAAAGTTGCAGAATCGTTAAATCATATTGATTTCAAGGTATATATACTAAAAGGGAAGCATGACCTCACAAATCCTGAGGGTAAGATCCGATTCACCCAGGAGGCTGCGAGGATGCTGAAGGAGCTGAAGTCGCCAATACAACAGGATGTCTACATCGAAAAGCTGTCTTCGGAGCTTGCCATAGCAAAAGAAGCTATAGCAAGTGAAATGAAGGGGCCCAGACGCATAAGAGAACATAGGACACCTGATATAAACCCAGTATCAACTGTTGTACTTGAGCCTGCCAGAAGAAAGGCTGAGGCTGATCTGATAAGCATAATGGCATCTGGCAGAAACAATTATTCCAGGATAACTGATGAAATCTCAATGGATGAGTTTGGAGATCCGGATTGCAGATTCTGCTACAAAATAATTCAGGAAGGCTACTCTTTGGAAGACGAATTAAACAAAGAAGCCCTTTTAAAAGAGCTGGAATTTGATGCTTCCGGTAGTGAGAGACTTAAGCATTTGTTAACAAGGGATACAGAGTACACACCCTCAGATCTTGGCAAGGTCATACCTGATCTAATAAGGACCATAAGACTGGATAGACTGGAAGCTGAAAGAAGAGAATTAAGGCAGGAGATAAAAGAACTGGACGGCGGCACAACTGACGGAGGAAGACTGTCTGAGTTGCTGAGGATATTGATTGAGATAGATAAAAAAATAAGTCTCATTAGCTAAGTAGGGAGGAAACGAGTTTGGACGAAATTTTGAAAGACCAAGAAAAAAATCTTACAAATAAGCAGCTTGCAGAGAAAAAACTTTTGTCTAAGGGCAAGAAGAGTGGGTTATTGACCTATAAGGAAATAATAGATACCCTTGAGGCAATCGATTTGGATCCTGAAGAGATCGATGAGATTTATCAGAAGCTTGAGGATAGCGGTTTAGATATCATGGGAGATAAGGAAGAGGAAGAATCCATCATTAATGATGACCCTGAAGACGACGAGATAGACAGCGCAATCGATATAGAAGTTGACGAAGAGGAAGAGGAAGAAATCAAGGAGGATTTCTCAGTACCTAAAGGTATAAGCGTAGACGATCCCGTAAGGATGTATTTGAAGGAAATAGGCAAGATACCTTTGTTGTCCAGTGAGGAAGAAATAGATCTTGCTATGCGTATGGAGGAGGGCGATGAGCTGGCGAAGAAAAAGCTTGCAGAAGCCAACCTCAGGCTTGTAGTTAGTATTGCCAAAAGATATGTGGGCAGGGGGATGCTGTTCCTGGACCTTATCCAGGAAGGTAACCTTGGTTTGATGAAGGCAGTAGAAAAGTTCGAGTACAGAAAGGGCTTTAAGTTCAGCACCTACGCCACCTGGTGGATAAGACAGGCCATAACGAGAGCTATTGCTGATCAGGCAAGGACCATTAGAATACCTGTTCATATGGTTGAGACGATCAATAAGCTGGTAAGGGTTCAAAGACAGCTCGTACAGGAGCTGGGAAGAGATCCATCACCTGAAGAGATAGGCAACGAGATGAGTCTTGACGTTGAAAGAGTAAGGGAAATAATGAAAATAGCGCAGGAGCCCGTAAGCCTCGAGACCCCTATCGGAGAAGAGGAAGACAGTCATTTGGGAGACTTCATCCCCGATGAGGACGTATTGGCGCCAGCTGAGGCTGCTACATTCACAATGCTGAGGGAACAGCTGATCGATGTGCTTGACAGCCTTACACCCAGGGAGCAAAAGGTATTGAAGCTTAGATTCGGTCTAGACGATGGAAGGGCAAGAACTCTTGAAGAAGTAGGTAAGGAATTTGAAGTCACAAGAGAGAGGATCAGACAGATCGAAGCTAAAGCATTGAGAAAGCTGAGACATCCAAGCAGAAGTAAAAAATTAAAGGATTTTCTTGAATAGATAAGATTCGCTATGCGAATCTTATTTTTTAAAGGAGGAATAAATTTGAAGCTGGACAAAAGACTTCGCAAAATCGCAGACTTGGTACCTAAAAATTCTATCGTTGCAGATATTGGCACTGACCACGGCTATGTCCCTAAATACCTGATCGACAATGAAATATCGAAGCTTGTGATCGCTAGCGATGTAAGTGAGGGATCATTATCAAAAACAGCTGCCTATGTAGAGGAGGAGAATCTTTCTGATTGGATAATAACCAGAATTGGTTCGGGACTGGATCCCATAAAGCCATTTGAGGTAGATACTGTTATAATAGCCGGCATGGGTGGGGTCCTTATCTCTGAGATATTGAGGGAGAGCAGAAAAAAAGCAGAAACCTATCTTCGATTCATTCTCCAGCCTATGGTAGGGAGCAATGAATTGAGAAGATATCTTATAGAAGACGGATTTAAGATCGTCGACGAGGAGCTGGTGCGAGAGGATGGGAGATACTATGAAATAATAGTAGCTGAAAACGGTCTCCAACCTATTCCTGAGGACACATCCCTTGAGATAAGTCCTATTCTGCTAGAGAAAGAGCATCCCTTATGGAGAGAATTCCTACAGTGGAAGATTTCGACTCTTGAGGCCATTGTGAGTGGACTGGAAGGCCAGTACAGCGACAAAAGCCTGAAGAGATTGGAGGAACTAAACACTAAAATAAGAAAATTCAGGGAGGTACTCTTAGTTTGAAAATTTCAGAGATAATCAAAATCATTGAAGAATGGGCTGATCCACGCTACATGGACGACTGGGACAACTGCGGACTCCAATACGGGTCAAAAGATCAAGCTGTAAAAGGGATACTTATAACTCTGGACGTCACTGAGGAAGTACTTGAATATGCGATCAGCTCAGGATCAAACCTAGTCATATCACATCACCCTCTGATATTTAATGGGATCAAGAACCTGAGTCTTTCCACACACCAGGGAAGAATGGCTTATAAAATCATAAAAAATGACATCGGGATATACTGCGCGCACACAAGCCTGGACCTTGCACCTGGTGGCGTAAGCGACGTATTGGCGGAAAAACTCGGAATATTTAGTAGCAGGCCCTTGAGGATCCATGATAAAAGTCCTCAAACTGGAAGCATAGGATATGGAAGAATTGGCGATATTGAGCCCTTAAAACTTGAGGAGCTAGCTAGGCTCGTAAAGGATAGACTTGGGGTGGAAGTACTAAAGGTCTATGGAGACAGTAAGGATCAGATTTCAAAGCTTGCGGTCTGTGGAGGAAGTGGAGCAGAATTTATAGAAGATGCAGCATATTCAAAAGCACAAGCTTATGTAACTGGAGATATCAAGTATCACGATGCACAGCTTGCCAAAGAGCTCGGGATAATTATCCTCGACGCTACCCACTATCATACTGAAAAGCCTGCATTGTATGCTGTTAGAAACAGATTGATAAAGAATATCATTGAAAAAGTGAACCTGGAGATTTATGAAGGACCAACATTCGCCGTCAAACACTATTAAAGTGAGGAGTGGAAAAATGTTCGACCTCAATATGCTTGTAAAGCTTGACGAATATCTTAATGGAGTTGCAGAACTGGAGAAAAGATACAAATCCCTCGAGAGAGACCCCCTACTGGTTGAGCTTGATAATAAAAGAATCGGAGTTCAACAGGCTTTAGTAAGCATAATCCAGAAAGAAAAAGAAACTGAGAGTGAGTCTGCAGACGCCTCAGATAGGCTAAAAGCTTGTACAAATAGGCTGGACCACGTCAATAGAACCCTCTATGATGGTACCATCAAGGATTTGAAGCAGATGGAGCATATGGAAAGAGAACTGATCACGCTACAAAACCAAAAGGAAGAACTTGAGTGGAAAGAACTTCAGTGTCAGGAATCTTCTGACGAGCTGAAAAAGCAGAAAGAAGACTTGGAGGAGAAGCTTTCCAGTATTAAAGAGAGGTTTTCAACCCGAAGAGGTGAAGTGCGCCTTGAAGCATCGAATATAAAAAATGAGATAATACGCCTAAAAAAAGAAGCTGAGGAGATAACAGGAAGTGCAGATAAGGATATACTAGCCATTTACTATGGTATAAGGGCAAAAAAAGGAACTGGGACGGCTATTGTTGAAAACAATATTTGTTCGGGCTGCAATATGATGGTCGCAACAACCATCATCGACAGGATAAAAATGGGCAAGAATGTTTTTTATTGCGAGACCTGTGGCAGGATCCATGTGATCCCAAAGAATTAATTGTGTGATCCTGGTATTCAATTTTACTGAGCTATGTGTTATAATAATCATAGAGTAAGTTGTGTGGTCGCATGTCTTCGACATGAGGAAAGTCCGTGCTCCATAGAGCAGGATGCTGGATAACGTCCAGTGGGGGCAACCCTAAGGAAAGTGCAACAGAAATAGACCGCCCGAAAGGGCAAGGATGGAAAGGCGAGGTAAGAGCTCACCAGCGTTTAGGTGACTAAACGGCTCTGTAAACCCCATCTGGAGCAAGACCAAAAGGGAGCAGAAAAAGGCGGTTGCTCGCTGCCGCTCCAAAGGTAGGTCGCATGAGCCTTTCGGCGACGACTGGCCTAGATAGATGACCATATAAACAGAACACGGCTTATAGACTTACTCGATCATGAGAATCCCAGGGGAATACCCTGGGATTCTCTTTTAGCAAAGAAAATATAAAACCTTAAACGTTGTTAAATAGTAATTAGGTAATGATTTGCAATCTTAGCTGTAACCGTTTTGTCATTAATTCATTGATTAATGACTCCAAGTATAATATAATATCCACATGCAGGCTATACAAAGAAGGGAGTGTTTTCATGCAGAGGATAAAACACCGACATTTACATAAGCTGGCATTGCTGTGCTTATTGATGGTAGTAGGTTTTAAGGATTCAGGAATTCTTGTCCAGAACTATACTGCATTGTTGAATAACGGCGCAGCTATTGAATTTAAAGAGCAGGAGAAGGTAGAGGTCGCCAAAGAGAATAACGACTCATACATCGTATATAAGGAGGATGAATACCTCCAGATTCCTAAGAATGCTATGATCAGGACTACAAGAAAGAGCGATAAATTCACTGTTTCTGAGGAAATAGAACTACTATCCGAACCCCGTAAAGACTCAAAGGTCGTAAGATTGCTCGTACCTGGTGAAGAGCTAATAATGGCATCATACGACCAGGCTTATGGAAGGTTCGTTGCATCTGCTGATTTTGGCATCGGCTATGTGCGAATGGATAGAATCGTAAGCAATACGGTTGAGAACATTTCCTATGGAATGTCCAATATATCTGCCATAGTAAGAAATGAAACTGCAATGATAGTCCTTGTAAAAGGGGAAACTGTCGGTGTAGTCGACTACTCCGATGGAAAATACACATTGGTGGATGATGCAGGACAAAAATATCAGGTTGATAAAGCTGCAATAAGTCTATATACCAATTTTGAACAGGTAACAAGAGCGGCTGACAGAAATTCCGCTAAGCAGCTTACCAGCTTAATAAAAGGAGCATATTCGCTTATCGGCAAACGGTATGTCTATGCAACAGCTGGACCAAATACCTTTGACTGTTCAGGCTTGACCTACTATCTTTACAAAACTCACCTGGGGATAGCATTGCCAAGAAGCTCCTACCTACAGCCGGGCGGAGGAACAAAGGTTGACAAATCCGAGCTTAGACCTGGCGACCTTGTATTCTTTAATACAACAGGAAGCAGGATATCCCATGTTGGCCTTTACATTGGCGACGGCAACATGATCCATGCTTCTTCAACCAAAGGGCAGGTAAGGATCGACACGATAAATTCAGGATGGTATTATTCAAGGTATGTTACTGCTGTAAGAGTAATCAATTAATTTATTTAAATAATAGAAGGCACCCAGGAGGGTGCCCTTCATTTGCAGTCTGGTAAATATCAAGAGACGAATAAAGGAGGATTAAGAGCATGGCAAAGGTTTTAAAGGGAAAAGAAGTTGCAGACAAGATAAAAGCTGAAATGAAACTGTCTATTGAGAAACTGAAAATAGAAGGAAGAACTCCAGTATTGGCGATAGTTAGACTGGGAAACAATGCAGGTGACGTATCCTACGAAAAAAGTATAATCAAAGCATGTGAGTCGGCAGGTATTGAATCAAGAGTAGTTGAACGTGATATTACAATGACTACAGAAGAACTGGAAAAGCTTATGCAGGATCTTAATGCTGATGCTAAAGTCTCCGGGATCCTGCTATTCAGACCCTTACCGAAACATATAGATGAAGAGAGGATCAGAAACTCAGTATCTCCGGATAAGGACGTCGACTGTATGCATCCACTGAACCTTGAAAAGATATTTGAGGGCAGAATGGAGGGTTTTTCACCCTGTACCCCGAAGGCTGCAATGGAGATCCTGATTCACAATCAGGTTCCTCTGGAGGGTAGAAATGTGGTTGTCGTTAACAGATCGATGGTTGTAGGGAAGCCGCTTGTTATGATGCTTCTTGAAAAAAATGCCACTGTAACAATATGTCATTCGAGAACTAAAAACCTCAAAGAACTCTGCTCTAAAGCTGATGTAGTGGTTACAGCCTTAGGAAAAGCAAAATTCTTCACAGAGGATTATTTCAATAGTGATTCAGTTGTCATTGACGTTGGAGTAAGCATGACCGAAGATGGAAAACTAAGTGGAGATGTAGACTACGAAAACGTTGAGGAGAAGGTATCTATGGTCACACCTGTTCCGGGAGGCGTAGGAAGCGTAACAACCACAATACTATTAAATCAGGTCGTTCTTGCGGAATTAAAAAAGAAATAAACAACAAGCGATCAATAAAAATAGAGCCTGGGCGGAAAAAGCCCAGGCTCTATTTTTATTAGTTTCCGTTATTACCATTCCCATTTCCATTGTTGTTGCCTGAATTAGGATCAGGCGTTCCACTATTGCCGTTATTAAACCACTGCTCAAGCCAATCAAGAACCGGGTTCTCGATTACAGTAGTTTCATCGTGATCTGTACATACCTCTGTTGGAAGCTGATAAGCAAAGTCACTAGGCTCGATCCCCTTATGATCCGCTGGAACATAAGGAGGAGTCCTTTGTATAAATACTCTTGTTTCTACATTCTCAACCGGGCAGAATTCATTTGCCAGCTTGCCGTTTGTATTATCTATCTTAGCTTCTACATGCATATCACAATATGCTTTTGGAACTGTTCCACTAACAAACAGCTCGGATTTGACAACGCCTCTTGGATCATTGGAGCACAGATCCGTTGCTAAAAGACCAGACTGTGTGCAGATGCTTGCAGATACCAATCCGTCTGGCCTTTCAAATGATGTCTTGCCCTCAAGACCTTCATGGATTGTGGTATTTATATGCTGCCATAGCTGAGCAGCTGTGCTGCTGCTTCTCGACAGTGTAACTCTGGGAGAATCATTTCCTATCCAGGTCCCGGACACATAGTAAGGAGTATAGCCTACAAACCAAATATCAGCCTGGTTTTGAGTCGTACCTGTTTTACCTGCAACTACCATGTTGTTCATTCTTGCTCTTCCGGCAATTCCGTTCGCCACTGTCGTCCTCATTATATCGCCCATAAGGTATGCGACCTGAGGAGAAGAGGCCATAGTTTCCTTCGGAGTATTGTCTATCAGTAAGTTTCCATTCTTATCAAGTATCTTAGTAAAAGCTATTGGTTCAACGTATATTCCTTTATTAGCTATTGCTCCATAGGCTGCTGTTATTTCTAGCGGAGTCAAACCCTTAGTCATACCGCCAAGGCCAAGAGAAGATAGATTTTCGTCGTTTACCTGCCTGTTCTCAGTACTGGTAACGAAGCTGTCTCTTTCTGGGTGATCCACGTCGATGATCCCTATCTTCTTCAAATGCTCAACTGAAGCATTGATACCAATTTTTTGAAGCATTTTTACTGAATTTACATTTACAGATTGCTCAACAGACCTTCTTAGAGTGTGAAGACCTCTGTATGAGTTATACCAGTTCTTTGGCCAAAGCTCACCAGCACCGTTATAGAATGGTATATCGTCGATAGACGTAGCGGCAGTCTGGCCGTTATTAAGTGCAGGCCAGTAAACAGCAATTGGTTTTATAGCTGATCCAGGTTGTCTTTGGGAATCAGTTGCCCTGTTTAGTATCCTCGTTCCGTCTACATCTCTTCCACCGACGATAGCCTTGATATGACCAGTTCTGTAATCCAGTATGACAGTAGCTGATTGAGGCTGGACGATACCATCCTCATGGACATAGAAGTACCTGTTGCTGACAATTATATTTTCGCCATTCTGTAAGTAGAACTCCGGATTATCCTTTAGGTAGGTACTTTTTATTGTAATCACACCGTTTTCGACACTGAACTGACCCTCAGGAACTACGATTGAACCTACTGAGTGAGCCACAAGATTCTTTCTCTCGTCGATTGTAAAGAAGTCCGTCACATCAAAGTGAGTGGGGTAAGGCGTAATTTTTGGTGTCTTAATAATAAGGTCTCCATTATCATGCTTATAATCCTCGGGCGTCAAAACAAGATCATGGTCTTCAGTCATAAGGTTTGCCTTTGAATAATATACTATTGAGCCTTTTTCATCCACAACGTTTCCAGCTTTGTTCAGACTCCAGTCTACTAGAACAGGGCCCTTGACGTTCTCGGTGTTGCCAACCAGTACCTGTACAAAATTCTCATAAATTTCCTCAAGCTGCTTTTGCATATTCATGTCTATTGTAGCATATAGGGAAAGCCCGCCTGTAAACAGCTCTGCTTCAGCCTGAGCTTTGGTATAGCCAAGCTTATCCATCATAGCCTCGACAGCCTGGGTTTTAACAAGATCTGCAAAGTAAGAAGTGATATCCTGAGGTTTTTTTTGCTCAGGCTTCAGGCTAGATCTCATATCCTGTGCCAGGGCTTGGTCATACTGCTGCTGTGTTATTTTCCCCAATGCAAGCATTTGGCTCAATACAAGCTTTTGTCTAGCTTCAGAATCCTCATTATAAACGGCTATAAATTTCTCTCCGAGAACTTCAATTTGCCCAACCTCGAAGTGTTTGCCAGGATCAAAATCCTCAGGCTTTACCCTATAATAAGGCTGAAACTGTGTCGTACTTTTCACTATACCCGCAAGCATTGCTGACTCAGCAAGAGTGAGATCCTGAACGTCCTTTGAAAAATATGTCCTTGATGCCTCCTGAACGCCGTATGCATTCTGCCCAAAGTAATTCCTATTGAGATATGCCTCCAATATCTGGTCCTTAGATAGGATGGTCTCCATCTTTAGAGCAAGATATGCCTCAGTTATCTTTCTCGTTAGCTTAACTTCGTTTGTCAGATAAACATTTTTTACCAGCTGCTGTGTTATCGTACTGGCTCCTCTCATACCTCCTGATCTGAAGTTATCAAGGAGCGCACCGGCTATCCCTTCGATGTCTACGCCAGGATGGGTCTCAAATCTCTCATCCTCGATGGCTATAAAAGCATCCAAAAGGTGCTTGGGCATCTCCTTTATACTGACTATTGTCCTAAGCTCCTCGGCAAGGATCTTTTCAATAAGATTTCCGTTAAGGTCGTATATGCTTGATGTCTGGTCTAGGTTGGACATTATCGTAGTTGGATCTATCTCCGGAGCATCCTCCATTATTGCCAAAACAGCCGTTCCAATTGCACCTCCGGCCATTATACCGGCCATCAGGATCATAATTATAAGTATTTTGACTAACTTACCTATTGTGAATCTCCTTTTAGTTCTTTTCTTTCTATTTTCAGTTGTCATAATCATCCTCCTTGAATTGACGACTATAGAAGTCTAGAATATTATACCACAATCGACTTTTATTGTTAATATTGAGCAGATTACAATACAGTGACAAACTGAGAGCCTTTAATTATATGGAAAGAAAGGCTGAAAGATGCTATACTATAACCTATAAAACCGAGGTGTATAATATGGAAAATAAAAATGAAAAAGTATTGATAGCTGGAGTAGAACTGGATGGTGACCAAATCGACATCGAGGATTCCCTGGATGAGCTTGCTGAGCTTGTAGAGGCAGCAGGAGGCACCGTTGTTGCAAGGATAATCCAAAGAAAGGATCGACTAAATGCCGCATACTTCATCGGAAAGGGCAAAGCAGAGGAAATCAGAGAGCACTGTGAGCAGCTTGAGGTTGATACTGTCGTCTTCAATGATGAACTGTCAGGTGCGCAGCTAAGAAACCTTGAGGAAATAATTGACCGAAAGATAATTGACAGAACAAACCTTATACTTGATATTTTTGCCCTGAGAGCATCATCCAAGGAGGGGAAGCTGCAGGTCAAGCTGGCACAACTAAAATACAGGCTGCCAAGACTTATTGGCTTCAGGGATTACCTTTCAAGGGAAGGCGCTGGAATTGGAACAAGAGGGCCGGGAGAGCAAAAACTTGAAACTGACAGACGTCACATCCTCCGGGAGATCCACAGTATTGAAAAACAGCTGAAAGAAGCTGAAGGCGTCAGAGAAGTAAAGCGAAGAAAAAGACTTTCTTCACAGCTTCCGATGGTAGCCCTTGTGGGCTACACAAATGCAGGTAAATCAACACTGATAAATGCGTTAATGGATCATGATGAAGCTGACGAAAACAGCAAACACGTATACGTTGAGGATATGCTCTTTGCTACTCTTGATACCTCTCATAGATTAGGAAAGCTGCCCAACGGCCAAAGCTTTTTATTGGGAGACACTGTAGGCTTTGTATCCAAGCTGCCAACTAAGCTGGTGGAAGCCTTCAAGGGTACCCTTGAGGAGGTGAAACATGCTGACCTTCTAATACATGTGGTTGACGCATCCAATAAAAATCTCGATATCCAAATCAAAACCACTATCAAGCTTTTAACGGAACTTGAAGTAATGGATAAGCCCATTTTGACAGTATTCAATAAAATGGATAAAGCTGGATCAGTTGAGAAAGGATATGACCTAAGGGATATTGGGGACAGTATGGATATTTCGGCTAAGCTGGGAACGAATCTTGAACAGCTTCGAATTAAAATCCAGGAGATGCTGCCTCAGATGTACAGAGATGCAACTCTGATGATACCTTACTCAAACCAAAGCCTTGTGAGCTATTTTATGAAGGAGTACGAAATCAAGGAGCTTGATTATCTCGAGGAAGGAACCAGGCTTAGGCTGGTGATTGACAGCATTGATTATGAAAGATACAAAGAATATATAATATAACGGAGGTTGATCAAATGCTAATAAGAAATTGTGCAGGTGGAGTTGTATTCAAGGATGATAAGGTACTCGTTCTAAGAAATGACAAGGATGAGTGGGTCCTCCCAAAGGGAAAGATAAGAGACGGCCAGCTGCCACCTGAAACAGCACTTCATAGAGTTCAATTTGAAGCGGGTATCGATGCAGAGATAGTTTCCACTGCCGGAGAAACTGCATACGAATTCTTCTCGATAACGAGAAACGCACCTGTTTGCAACAAAATCACCTGGTATATAATGGAATCTGAAAACCATGATGCTGAGCCAAACAAAGAAGAGGGCTTTTCAGATGGAGGATTCTTGACTATAGCGGAAGCTATGGATAAAATAACCTACAGCCAGGACAAATCTCTGGTTTCACTTTCCTACAAGCGATACAACGAGTTCAGAGAATACAGGGAAAAGCTTGGCGCAAGGTAAGAACTATGGACGACAGCTATAGAACTGTAGCAGGCTTCGGATATGATGAATTTATAGTTAACAAATCCAGATTCATCGGCTATAGCACGGCAGTTGAGGATGAACAGCAGGCTATTTCATTTATTCAGTCGATTAAGGAGGAGCATAGAAACGCCACTCATAACGTATATGCCTATATAACGGGAGAAGGTGGAAATATCCAACGCTTCAGCGATGACGGAGAGCCCTCAGGAACGGCTGGGATACCTATACTGGAGGTTGTGAAGAAAGAAAACCTAAGGAATGTTGCAGTTGTAGTCACCAGATATTTTGGTGGTATCAAGCTTGGAGGCGGGGGCTTAGTCAGAGCATATACAAAAGGAGCCAAGATAGCTCTTGACAGTGCAGTAATAGTTGAAATGGTTCCCTTTGAAATACTGAAGATCCAGATTGGATATACAGCGTATGGAAAGCTCGAAAATTATTTCAGAGAGAGCGGTATTGAACCAGATGAGTCGTCGTTTGAGGATGTAGTTAAGCTTAAAATAGCAATCCTAAAGACAAAAGTCGACAGATTTATAGGAGATATCAATGAGATGACCAGTGGTTCTGTACTATTAGAATATATTGGAGAAATATATCTGCCAGTGAAAGATGGAGTGAGATATATGCCTGGCAGGGGTATATAAATAAGCGAGGTGATATTATGTTCAATAAAGAACTAAAGGAAGAAATGATGAGTCTGAAAAAGTGGGCAGTCGTTGGAGTTTCTGGCAACAAGGACAAATTTGGCTACAAGATATGGAAAACATTGAAGGAACACGGCTATACAACCTATGGAATCAGCCCTAATTACGAGGAGCTTGAGGGAGACAAAATATACAAGTCTCTGTCAGAACTGCCTGAGAAGGTTGATATAATCGACATGGTTGTTCCTCCTAGATTAAGCATCACGATCCTCGAGGAAGCTAAGGTAAACGGGATAGAGTATATTTTCTTTCAACCGGGAACGTACAATGATGACATAGTTGCAAAGGCAGAGGAGCTTGGTCTTAAGTTCCTTACTGATGATTGTGTATATGCTACCCTAAAAAAGGGAGCTCACTAAGGAAAACACACATTTATGACAGGGGGACCAGCTAGTGAAGGAAACGGATAAAACCATTGAAAGTATTGTGGAGTGGTTAAAGGAACAAGTACAGAACGCTGGAGCAAAGGGTATAGTTTTCGGGCTTAGCGGTGGAATTGATTCCGCTGTTGTAGCGGCATTGGCAAAGAAAGCCTTCCCAAGCGAAAGTCTTGGGGTTATCATGCCGATCAACAGCAATCCTCAGGATGAGAAGGATGCTATGCTTGTAGCTTCAGCCTTCGAGCTGGATACTACGACAGTAGATCTTGCACCTGTTTATCATTCATTTCTCAAAGCATTGCCATTTGAAGGAGAAAGTATACTTGCCAAGGCTAATCTCAAACCCAGACTTAGGATGATGACTCTGTACTACTTTGCACAGGAAATGGGGTACTTGGTTTGTGGGACGAGCAATAAATCAGAGCTTGAAGTAGGATATTTTACCAAGCATGGAGACAGTGGAGTAGATCTGCTTCCGATTGCAGACTTTGTAAAGAATGAGGTAAGGGATCTTGCCAGGGCTTTAGGTGTTCCGTCTGAAGTAATCCTTAAGGCACCAAGTGCTGGCCTTTGGGAAAATCAAACCGATGAAAAAGAGATGGGCTTCTCCTATGATGTTCTTGATAATTACATTCTCACCGGAGAGGGACCTGAGGATATAGTTGAGAAAATCCAAAGGATGAACAGGAACAGCGCACATAAGAGAACCTACCCACCTAAGTTTGAAAATAATTAGTGAAATAATTTCCCTCTTATGCTAAAATATTTAAGTTAAATCAAAGGAGAGGTGAAATTATGTCAGGACATTCCAAATGGAGTACTATTAAGCATAAAAAGGGCAAGGAAGATGCCAGAAGAGGCAAGGTTTTCACAAAGCTGGCCCGATATATAATGGTTGCCGCAAAGGATGGCGGAGGAGACCCTGATTACAATCCATCACTTAAGGCAGCTATCGACAAGGCAAAGGCAGAAAACATGCCTAATGACAACATCGAACGAGCCATCAAAAAAGGAACAGGTGAAATGGGCTCCGAGTCCTTCGAGGAAATAATATATGAGGGATACGGTCCTTCCGGAGTTGCTGTTATAGTAAACTGCTTGACAGACAACAGAAACAGGACTGCATCTGACGTAAGACATGCCTTCGATAAATTTGGAGGGAATTTGGGACAAAGCGGATCAGTTGCATTTATGTTTGACCGTAAAGGGTTGATTGCAATTGAGAAAACTCATGAAATAGATGAGGATGAACTGACGTTGCTGGCAATAGAGCTGGGAGCAGAGGACTTCTCCTCAGAGGAGGACGGATTTGAGATAATAACCAGTCCTGCCAGTTTCAATGCAGTGAGAGACGGTCTTGAGGAGGCTGGCTACAGCTTCGCTGCTGCTGAGCTTACATTTATACCCCAAACCTATACTGCTTTGGAAGATGATGAAGCCATCAAGAATATGGAAAAAATGATAGATATGCTTGAGGACAATGACGACGTGCAGGAAGTGTATCACAACTGGGATATTTAGGATGCCTGGGATAGAGTTTGATCTATCCCTGTTTTCTTGACCGGGAGGAGGACTTGGATGCTTAGAAAATTCTTGGTGGTAATACTTGTATTATCAATATCTCTGCTGGCCTTAGTGGTTTCGATAGAGGAAAATACTTACGATATCGAATATTACAGGGAATCATTTGAAAAAAATGGAGTATATGATACTACAGGGAAATCCGAAGAAGAACTGCTGCTGGTATCAAATGACATTATAGAATATCTTAAAGGTAAAGGCGACTCGCTATTAGATCCACATTTTAACCGGAAAGAGATACAGCATATGGAGGATGTTCTGGCTCTTTTCAATCTTGCTAGACTTATCAAATTTGTTTCCTTCATATCAGCTCTGACAGCTGCAGCATATTTTATAATAAAGCTTGACACTAAATTCGTGGGCAAATGGCTGGCATTGGGATTATTTGCGAATTATGTGGTCATTTCAATGGTGGGTGTTCTGGCAAGGACTGACTTTACTAGATACTTCATTTATTTTCACGAGATATTTTTCACAAATGACCTATGGATATTGGATCCAAGCACAGATCTGCTGATCCAGATGCTACCTGAACCGTTTTTTATAAATATAGCCATAAAAATCGGGTTCAGTTTTATCAAATATGTGGCTTTTGGTCAAATTATCGGATATATATTGTTCCGAAAGGGAACCTATGGAATTGGTAAATTCAAGTGGCAGCATATGTAGTTGACATTTGGGTATAAATAAACCAGTTGAAACTAGCAGTATTTAAGAAAAAAAGTGAACCGTTAGACAGAGTAGGTAAAGAGCGTTAAGTGCCACGGGATGGGAAGTTGCCTTTGGACGAAAGATGACTCTGCGATTCTTTACCGCATCCGCTGACAATTAAAGGACCTTTCTTTAGTTGGCAGTACTGTCGACAAAGAAAGGAGAAGAGAATGAAAAGAGAAGGTGGCAAAATCAATTTAAGAACAATGGTGAAGGCGGGTTTTCTTGTTGCCATTTCCATCGTTATGACCAGATTCGCCTATATTATGGTACCTCTGGCGGGAGTATCAGCATTGCGTATCAGCTTTGGAGACGTGCCTCTTATGATGTCCGGTTTTATGTTTGGCCCCTTGGTAGGAGGCCTTACAGGACTAGCAGCAGACATCATCGGGTTTTTGATCAATCCCCAGGGACCATACCACCCTGGCTTTACACTAAGTTCAATACTATGGGGAGTAATACCGGGATTGTTTATGTTAATGTATGGAAACAACGGCAGCTATGAATCAAAGTTTTCATTCAAAAAGATCATTTTGGCAGTTGCTGTGACTGCAGCAATAATATCGCTTGGTTTGAACACCTATTGGCTTTCAAATCTATATGGGAAGGGCTTTTTCATACTCCTCCCGACCAGGATAGTCGCAGCACTTATCAGCATACCATTGCATTCTCTAATAATAAGATATCTTCTGAAATATCTTAAGAATTACGCCTCCGCCAACTGACGGAGGCTGTTTTTCAGAGAAATTGACCAAATGTTGACAATGCCTTTGTATTAAGCACAAAAAACAGTTATAATTGTACTATATTAAGAATTACAAGGAGGTTTACGATGAAAACTAAATTGCCAATCGCATTATCGAACAAACATATCCACGTCAGCCAAAAAGACCTGGAGATACTTTTCGGTTTGGGCTACGAGCTTACAAAGATGAAGGATCTTTCACAACCAGGACAATATGCATGTAATGAGAAGGTAGATGTAGTTGGACCCAAGGGAACACTTAAAGGCGTTAGGATACTTGGACCGGTAAGACCAGATACACAGATCGAGGTATCAATAGCCGATGCATTTACTTTAGGAGTACAGCCTATAGTAAGAAACTCAGGCGAATTAAACGAGACCCCTGGGGTAAAGGTGATAGGTCCCAACGGAGAGGTAGAGCTTGAAAAGGGAGTAATAGTAGCTGCCAGACACATCCATATGCATACTTCAGATGGTGAGGAATATGGCGTTAAGGACAAAGACATTGTAAGCATAAAAGTACCTGGACCAAGAGGACTTGTGTTTGACAATGTTCTTGTAAGAGTACATCCAACCTATGCCCTTGAAATGCATGTTGACCTTGAAGAAGGGAATGCTTCAGGAGTTAGAAATGGGGATCTTGTTGAATTAATAAAATAGGAGTGATCCAAATGATGGATATATCCAAAGCGATCGACCACACTCTTCTTAAACCTGATGCCGGCAAGGCAGGAATAAAGAAGCTGTGTGATGAAGCTGCTGAGTACGGCTTCAAGGCAGTTTGCGTCAATCCTTCACATGTAGTCCTCTGCAAGGAGCTCTTGAAGGATACCGAGGTAAAGGTAGCTACTGTAGTTGGTTTTCCACTGGGAGCGAACACTACAGAAACGAAGGTGTTTGAAACTAAGGACTCGGTCCTTAAAGGTGCAGATGAGATCGACATGGTGATCAACATTGGAGCTTTGAAGGAAGGAGACTACAAGCTTGTTGAGGATGACATCAAAGCTGTTGTCGATGCATGCCGTGGACAAGCAATAGTCAAGGTAATAATTGAAACCTGCCTTTTGACAGATGATGAAAAGAGAAAAGCATGTGAATTATCCATGTCAGCAGGTGCACATTTTGTCAAGACGTCTACAGGCTTTAGCACAGGCGGAGCCACTGTTGAAGATGTTACCCTGATGAAATCTGTAGTAGGTGACAACCTTGAGGTAAAAGCTTCAGGTGGAGTTAGAGACAGGGAAACTGCATTCCGGATGATAGAAGCTGGAGCAACCAGGATAGGAACAAGTTCGGGAATAAAGATAATCGAGGGCTGATCAAGCCCTCTTTTTGATTTTAGATCCACATAATTTGGGTACATAACATCTGTACGCATTCCAAATGAATGCCGGAAGGAGTGATTAAATAGTGCTTAAATCAAAAAGGATAGCAATAAGCGATGGAATATTTCTTAATGTTGTAGAAACCGAGAAATTCAAGTCGAATCTTTTGACGGTGAACTTCATAAGACCTCTGGACAGAGAGGAAGTAACTTTGAATGCATTGTTGCCCATGGTTCTGGAAAGAGGATCAGCAAGCTTTCCAACAAAGCTCTTGTTGGAGAGAAAGCTTGAGGAACTGTATGGCGCAAGCCTTGACTTGGGATCCTCAAAAAGAGGAGAGAGACAGCTTATAAAGGCTTCAATAGAGTGGGCAGATCCAAAATTTACTGGTGATGAAGAATCAGGCAAAGAAGCAATAAACCTCCTGAAAGGATTGATATTTGACCCGGTATCTGTAGAGGAGAGCTTTGAAGAGGAATACGTAGCTCAAGAGAAGAGGATTCTTATATCAAGGATAAGAAGCCGTATAAACGACAAGAGAAATTATGCCATAAGCCGTTGTATTGAGGAGATGTGTAAGGGAGAAAAATTTGGAATATACAGCCTGGGATACGAGGAGGATGTTGAGTCCATAGACGGAAGAATGCTCTATAAGCATTATCGCAATATCCTAATGACTAGTCAGATCGAAATCTTTTTTGTTGGGAATCTCGATGCAGTGGAGCTTAAACAGCTGATTCCGGTTGAATTGTACAATAGAAGAGAAATCATGGAGGTCCCAAGGGAAATCATTCCGGAGAACAACCTGTCAAAACGGAATGTTGAAGAAACCATGTCTGTTTCTCAAGGGAAGCTGGTTTTGGGATTCAGATCGTCTATACCGTATGAAGACAAACTTTATAATGGATTACTGGTAGGCAATGAGATTTTGGGAGGTGGACCCAACTCTCATATGTTCAAGACAGTAAGAGAAGAAAAAAGTCTGGCCTACTATGCATCCTCCAGCCTAATTAAACACAAGTCTATAATACTTGCTGATGCAGGCATCCAGTTTTCTAACTATAAGCAAGCTCTTGATCTTATACTTGATCAGGTTTCAAGATTAAAGGCGGGAGATTTCTCAGATGAAGACCTTCAAATAGCAAAAAAATCTATTGAGAATTCAAGCAGATCAATAGTTGACAGCAACCAAATGATATCAGATTTTTTCCTCGGGAAGATTATCTCCAAGGATGAAAGAACTCTCGATGAGATTCTGAATGACTTAGGAGAGACTGACAGAGATAAAGTTGTCCTTGCTATGAATACCGTAACTCTTGACACAATATATTTTCTAAATGACAAGGAGGGGGAGACTGATGAAGAAAATCTGGAATAATAATCTTGATGAAGGTCTGATCCATCTCCAGTTGGACAATGGCATCAATTTGTACTACTATCCCAAAAAAGGCTTTACAAAGAAGTATGCTATTTTTTCAACCAACTTTGGCTCAAACCATACCAGATTCATAGAGAAAACAAATAATAAGATTACAAAGCTTCCGAATGGTACTGCACATTTTCTTGAGCATAAGCTCTTTGAGGACCCGGATAGAAATATATTCGAAAGGTTTGCAAAATATGGTGCAAACGTAAATGCGTACACCAATTTCGATCAAACCTCCTATCTGTTCAGCACCTCAGATAATTTTTATGACAGCTTGTCCCTTCTCGTTGAATTTGTTCAAAATCCATATCTTACAGATGAAAACGTTGAGAAGGAAAAAGGGATAATAGGTCAGGAAATACAGATGTACAGGGACAATCCGCGATGGAGGGTATACTTCAACTGCCTGAGTGCAATGTATCACAACCACCCAGTCAAGGAAGATATAGCTGGAACCTTAGAAAGCATAAGAGAAATATCCAAGGAAGATCTGCTGCTTGCTTATGATAGGTTCTACCACCCGTCGAACATGGTGCTATTTGTAGTTGGCGACCTTGAGCTGGGAAGAATTGCTGAGGCAGTCAATAAAGTATCCCGAAGTTTTCCGCTTGGCATCGGAATTCCTGAAAAGTATTATCCAGAGGAGCCTGCAGCTTTACGCAAAGAATTTATTGAAGACCACATGTCAACATCAAAGCCTTTATTTTATATTGGATATAAAGATACAGATCCAGTCCAATCAGGAAAGGCTTCAGTCAAGAAAGACATAGTGACCAACATGCTTCTGGATGTCTTGCTATCTGAAAGCTCAGAGTTTTATCATGAGCTATATTCCAAAGGGCTTATAGATACAAGCTTTGGTGCCTATTACTCAGGAAAGTCAGATTACGGACAGTCGATGATCGTAGGACAAAGTGATGACCCTAAAGAGGTATATCATTTAGTTGGTGAGCTTATGAACAATAAAAAGTCACCGCTCAGTAATGATGCGTTCCTGCGTGCAAAGAAAAAGGAAATGGGCCGATTCCTGATGGGCCTTAACTCAGTGGAGTTTATAGCAAACAATCTGACTGACCTTTATTTTCAGGGATTCTATCTAATGGATTATCTCGATCTTCTCTCCGAAACCAGCTATGATGACCTTTTGGAGAGGTTTGAGAGACATTTTTCCAACGGAGAGAGCGTTCTGTCTGTAATCTGGCCAGAAGGTATGATAAAATAAAAAGCAGCAAATTGAAAGGTGGTCATAATGTGTTGGCGGTTGCATTCAGCATTTTTGGACTAGAAATTAGATGGTATGGATTACTGATAGCATCAGCTGTACTAATAGGAACTGTACTAGCCTTGAAGGAGGCAAAGAGGAAGGGAGTCAAAGAAGAGACTCTCATCGACATGCTGTTGTTTGCGGTTCCAGCAGCTATAATAGGTGCAAGAGCTTACTACGTCATATTCATGTGGGACTATTACAGCAAAAATCCCTCTCAGATATTGAATATAAGAGGAGGCGGCCTTGCAATCCACGGAGTAATAATCGCAGGAGCACTGGTTGCCATCATATTTGCAAAGGTCAGGAAGGAAAGCTTCTGGAACCTTGCGGATATAGTTGCTCCAAGCTTGATATTAGGTCAGGCAATAGGCAGGTGGGGCAATTTTGCAAATCAGGAGGCTCACGGTGGTCCTACCGATCTTCCATGGGGTATAATGGTAGATGGTGTAAGGGTACATCCTACTTTTCTTTATGAATCGATATGGAACCTCCTGGTATTTGGATTTCTGTTGTGGTATAGAAGAAAGAAGGCTACAGTTGAGGGTGAAATATTCATTCTTTACCTGATGCTTTATTCAGTAGGCAGATTTTTTATCGAAGGTCTAAGGACAGACAGCCTCATGCTTGGGCCTTTCAGAGTAGCTCAACTAATAAGTCTTGCGATAATCATTCTAGGCGGTGTGTACCTCATCTGGAAAAAGAATAAAATCAAAGCAAAATAAACTCGACGCCCCGGTAATCCCGGGGTTTTTTTATGCCTTGGCAGACAATAGGACCAAAGTCCCAAATAAATACTTTACTCCGCTGAAATGGTGGTATTTGGAAGAGTTATGGGGTAAAATGGAATCAAAGTGGTGGAAAGTGGAGTGAAGTGGTAGATTTAGACCTCGGGTGGAGAGTGATCCCTCATGTTTATAGGTGAATATCAACATACCATAGATGAAAAGGGAAGGCTTATCCTGCCCTCAAAATTCAGGGATCCCCTTGGGTACGAGTTTGTAATGACCAAAGGTCTTGACAATTGCCTCTTTGTGTATCCCAAGAGAGAATGGGAAGTATTGGAAGAAAAGCTAAAGAGCCTTCCGCTGACAAATAAGGATGCAAGAGCTTTCGTAAGATTCTTTTTCTCAGGAGCTACAGAGTGTATCCTGGATAAGCAGGGGAGAGTGGTCATACCTGCAAACCTAAGGGAGCATTCTAAGCTTGATAAGGAAGCGATTGTTATTGGAGTTTCAACCAGAATAGAGATTTGGAGCAGGGAAGAATGGGAAAGCTACACAGACGATGACAGCCTTAGCTATGACAGCATAGCAGAAAAAATGGCCGAGCTGGGCATATGATGAGGTGATCAGATGGAATTCCATCACGTTTCCGTATTATTAAAAGAAGTTCTAGATGGCTTAGCAATAAAGCCTGAGGGAATATATGTCGACGGGACTCTGGGAGGCGCGGGACATTCACTGGAAATAGTGAAGAGACTGGGATCCGGAAAGCTGATTGGTATAGATCAGGACCCGGCAGCTCTTGAGAAATCAAAAGAAGTCTTGTCCGAGCACATGGATAAAGTGATTCTTATCCATAGTAACTATATTGGTATAAAGAGCGTATTGCGAGAGCTGGGAATAGATAAGGTCGATGGCATACTATTGGACCTTGGCGTTTCGTCTCATCAACTTGATACAGAGGCAAGAGGGTTTTCCCATAACAAGGATGCACCTTTGGATATGCGTATGGATACTACAACAGGCTTCACCGCATGGGATGTAGTCAACTCATATACCGAAGAAGAACTGGAAAGGATACTTCTTGAATATGGCGAAGAGAAATGGGCTAGAAGGATCGCACAATTCATAGTGAATGAACGAGAGAAAAAAAGCATTGATACAACCTTCGAGCTGGTTAGTGTAATCAAAAAAGCTATACCCAAAAAGGTAAGAATGGAAGGACATCATCCTGCTAAGAAGACTTTTCAAGCGATCAGAATAGAAGTAAATAGAGAGCTGGAAGTCCTGACCGATGCCGTAACAGAGCTGGTTGAGTGCCTTAAGCCCGGTGGAAGACTTGCTATAATAACGTTTCACTCTCTGGAAGACAGAATAGTAAAAGAAGCCTTTAAAGAGTTGTATAAAGACTGTATCTGTCCACCGGAGCTTCCAAAATGCGTATGTGACAAAAGAAGAGAGATAGATATAATAACCAGAAAACCATTGACTCCTTCCAAAGAGGAGTTGGAGAATAACCCTAGGTCAAGATCTGCGAAGCTGAGGATTGCTGAGAGGCTTTAAGTAATTACCTCTCAAAATACAAGGGGGGAGAACCGTGTTAGCTGAAAAGCTTGAATACTACCAATATCCTGAGTTTCAGGAAGTAGTCAAACCCAAAAGTAAAGTAAAACCGAAGGTACATAGGAGCTCCGCTCTGAACAAACAAATGTATTTAGCTCTTGCTGTTTCAATATTAATAACCTCTTTGTTTATTTTGCAGGGATATGCTAAAATAACATCAGTCAGGTTGGACATCACCAGACTTGAAAAGGAAAAGTCAGAGCTATATAAAGTCAGACAGGAGCTTGAAGGCAACCTGGAAGGGCTTAAAAACACTGCTTTAATAGCTGAGCAAGCAAGGGCCTATCTGGGTATGATTTATCCTGAGGAAGGCCAGATATCTTACGTGGCAGTCAATAACTCCACCTATGAGGATACTCGAGTGTTTTCCTTTACCGATAAGGTGAGAAACGTCCTTAGTATATTTTCCAGCCTGTTTTAGGGGGAATAGCATTGAGAAAACCATCAAAGAAAACCAAACTACGATTAGGGATTGCCTTGACAATCGCAACCTTAATCGTGTTTTTTTTAGGATACAGACTGATTAAAATACAGCTCCTCGAGGGAGAGGAGTATAAAAAAGGCGCTCTTCAACAGTGGACCAAGGCCATAGATATCACTTCCGACAGGGGGTTGATCTATGATCGCAAGGGCAAGAAGCTCGCAGTAAACACTACAGCGTACACTGTATGGGCAACACCGTCAGATATGGACGAACCTGAAGCCGCTGCTTTACAGCTAGGTCCGATACTTGGCCAGAACTCTGAAGAACTTTACAAAAAACTAACGTCAGAGGCAAATGTCGAGAAGCTCAAGCAATGGGTGACCCGTTCAGAAGCAGATCAAATACGCGAGCTGGGGATCAGAGGGATATCGATCGTCGACGACAGCAAGAGATACTATCCATTTGGAAGCTTTGGGTCATATATACTAGGGTTTACTGATATAGACAACAAAGGGCTATATGGCATAGAGAAGGTATATGATGAATACCTTGCTGGGACGCCTGGTATTTGGGTGAAAGCCACTGATGCTGCCAACCGACAGCTCCCCTATGATGGAGAGCAGATATATGAAGCAAAGGATGGACTTTCGGTGGTTCTTTCTGTGGATGAAACCATACAGGGTTTCGCGGAAGATGCAGCAGAGAAAGCATTGGAAACTAACAAAGCTAAAAGCGTATCGATAATAGTTATGGATCCTGAAACTGGTGAAGTTCTTGCCATGGCGAACAAGCCGGATTATGATCCAAATAATCCCAGACAACCCATCGACCCTGCTGTAGGTCAGGAGTGGAGCATGCTGCCGCCAGAGGAACAACAGCAAAAATGGTTTCAGATGTGGAGAAACTACGCGATAAATGACTTATATGAACCAGGCTCAACCTTTAAGATCGTTACTGCATCAGCAGCACTCGAGGAGGGTTCAGCAACTCTAAATTCACACTATTATTGTAATGGTTTTATACGAGACATTAAAGGTGTGGTGCTTAGATGTTCAAGCTGGTATGATCCACACGAGGATCAGGATTTTTCAACGTCCTTTAGCAATTCCTGTAATGTGGCATTTGTAAATATGGCTAGAGAGCTTGGAAAGGAAAAGCTTTATGAATACATCAAAGCCTTTGGATTTGGACAAACCACTGGCATCGATCTCCTTGGAGAGCAAAGAGGGTTGATCCCTTCCGGATTAGATAGTATTAAGGAGGTCAATCTTGCAACTCTTTCCTATGGTCACGGAATCTCAGTAACACCGATACAAATGATAAATGCAATTGCGGCTGTAGCTAATGATGGAAAACTTATGACTCCTATGATGACGAGAAGTCTTATTGACAGTCAAGGCAAGGTGGTCAAGCAATTCCAGCCACAGATGAAGAGGCAGGTCATTTCTGAGAAGACTGCAGACATGCTGCTTCAGATGCTTGAAAAGACAGTTCTTGAAGGGACAGGTAAAAAGGCATATGTACCAGGGTACAGGGTAGGAGGAAAAACTGGTACTGCTCAGAAAATAATTGACGGTAGATATGTAGACAAAAAATATATATCTTCCTTTGGAGGAGTTGCTCCCATAAATGATCCCAGGATAGCAGTTCTGGTAATAGTTGATGAACCCACAGGGATCTATTACGGTGGAACGGTTGCAGGACCATTTGCAGCTATGGTTATCGAGAACACCCTAAACTACATGGAGGTTCCAAGAGCGTACACTGAGGAAGAGCTAAAAAGTATCCAGGAGTCAGTTCCAGTTCCCCAGGTGACCGGCTTGACTATTGCAGAAGCTGGCGAATTGATATCTGAAATTAATCTTAAATATACCACTGAATATGAGGACTTCAGCCTCGATACTGTCGTAGTAGACCAGTATCCAAAGGCTGGAGAAGAGATTCTAAGAGGGGGTATAATAGACCTGTACCTGGCCAGTGGAACAAATAATCCAACTCTCTCAGAGGAAGTCACAGAGGACCAATAGATTTTTTTGCCTTCAGTCCTACCTAAAATTATGTGGTAATGATAGTAAAACTCTATTATAATATTATGATGCACGAGAGAAGTAATAAAAAATCAGGAGGATTTCTCGATGAATCATACATTGAATATAGCGCTGGCATTTCTAATCAGCGCGAGCCTGAGTACTCTTCTGGGACCCAGGATAATACCATTGCTCAGAAGCCTTAAGATAGGCCAGACAGTCAGGGAAGATGGACCCAGATCTCATCTTGCAAAAACTGGTACACCCACCATGGGAGGAGTAATATTTCTTACTTCGTTTACAGCGAGTATACTCTTACTGGGAAAGCTGACGCCAGATGTATTATTGGTTCTTGCTTCAGCTCTTACCTTCGGTGCAGTTGGATTCATGGATGACTATATTAAGGTTGTAAAAAAGAGGAACCTGGGGCTAAGAGCATATCAAAAAATACTCGGTCAGCTGCTGGCTTCTGCACTTATAATAGGCTATGGGTTGTATTTTAAGGAAGGACTACAAGGATTCTACATACCTTTGCTGGGTAAATCTACCCTACAGCTTGGGATTCTTACCATCCCATTTTTTCTAACAGTGATCCTTGGAACGGTCAATGCTGTTAACCTTACGGATGGATTGGATGGATTGGCAACTGGAATATCAATTATCGTTTTCTCTACCTTTGGCATAATGCTAAGCATTTTAGGGAAATGGGATCTATCGATACTATCAACTGCACTTGTAGGTGCTTTATTGGGCTTTCTTCTTTTCAACTACAAGCCGGCTAAGGTATTTATGGGAGATACCGGGTCTCTCGCGCTTGGAGGAGCTCTGGCCGCTTTGGCAGTAATATCAGAGCTTACACTCTTCATACCCTTGGTAGCAGGCATTTTCTTCGTTGAGACCATTTCTGTTATGCTGCAGGTAGGGTACTTCAAGCTCACTAAAAAAAGACTATTCAGGATGGCGCCTTTGCACCATCACTACGAGCAAAAAGGCTGGAGTGAATTAAGGGTAGTGTGGAGCTTTTGGGCTGCTTCGATCCTGTTTGCCATAACTGGATTTATACTGTTTTAACAGGAGGCTAAAATGGAGCTTCGAGGGATGAAAATTTTAATAATGGGACTAGGAGTAACCGGAGAGTCTGCTGCAAGAACCCTGAAGGAAAAAACCGCAGGGCTTTTTGTATTTGAGGATAAGCCCCGGGAGATTATCATTAAAGAGCTGTCTGAAAAAGCTCTTCAACACCTGGAGATAAGGACAGGAAATCCGGACGTGGTTCTGGACCAAATAGACCTCATAATCAAAAGCCCTGGAATATATCCCCATCATGAGCTTCTGGCTGAAGCAAGGATAAAAGAGATTCCGGTATACTCAGATATTGAGCTTGCCTACAGGTTATATCCAGGCAGAACAATAGTTGCTATCACTGGAACTAACGGAAAGACTACCTCATCCATTCTGGCGGGAGAGGTGTTGATGTCTGCGGGCCTTCGAGCAAAGGTTGTCGGGAATGTAGGTATCGGCATATTACAGGCCATGGAAAACTCAGCAGCAGGAGATGTCTTCATCGTCGAGGCAAGCAGCTTTCAGCTTGAAAATACCGAGACCTTCAGACCTAAGGTGTCTGTAATTACGAACATTACTCCAGACCATCTGGATTGGCATGGAAGCCTTGATCAATATATAAATGCTAAATATAAGATTTTTTCCAATCAGGATTCTGAGGATTTCCTAATATTAAACTACGAGGATCCAATATTGAGTAGGCTAAAAGGAAATGTGGTACCCAAGGCCATTTGGTTTAGCTCCAAAAGAATCCTGGAGTCTGGAATATTTATTGAAAACGGATGGGTCAAGTCAAAATTATGGGATACTCAGGAGGATATAATTCCTTTGTCTGAAATTGGGATACCCGGGGTCCATAATATTGAGAACATAATGGCTGTTGTGGGACTGTCACTTTGCCTTGGAGTGGAGGTTCCCGTTATAAGAAGATCCATAAAGGATTTCAAGGGTGTTTCCCACCGAATAGAGCTTGTCGGGACGATTAACGGCGCAAGGTACTACAACGACTCGAAGGGAACCAACCCAGATTCAAGCATCAAGGCTCTGAATGCTCTTGATGCGCCGGTAATTCTTATTGCGGGTGGTTATGATAAGGGATCCGACTTCGATGATCTTCTCAAGGTTTATTCCCCGAAGGGCAAAGCACTGATATTAATGGGCGCCACATCAGAGAGACTTGGTCATTCAGCTCAGAGGCTTGGCATTCGGCATATAGTACATGTAAAAGATATGAAGGCTGCAGTCGACATGGCATTTCAGCTGTCAGAGGAAGGAGATAATATACTTCTTTCACCGGCTTGTGCAAGCTGGGATATGTATAAAAATTATGAGGAACGGGGAGACCATTTCAGAGAACTGGTAAAAGCATTGATGGAGTGATAATATGGCAAGGAAGAGCAAAAAGAAATCCGTAGACTTTTATATATTTCTGGCTGTAGTGTCCCTGGTTTTTATAGGGATAATAATGGTTTACAGCTCAAGCTGGCCTGAGGGAACTGTCAGATATGATGATGGATTTCATTATGCTAAGAGACATCTTATGTGGGCAGTAGTAGGTATATGTGGTATGCTTGTAATGATGAACATAGATTACAGGATATGGAAGAAGTATTCGCTCCATATATACATTCTTGCAGTGATATTGGGACTTCTTATCTTTACACCCCTGGGTCTTGAATTGAAGGGAGGCAGACGCTGGATAGATATAGGCTTTACAACGCTCATGCCATCGGATGCCATAAAGCTTGGAAGCATTATTTTCTTTGCAGCTTTTCTGGATAGAAAAAAAGACAAGGTTTCAAGCCTCGTGCAGGGATTTATACCAGCAGCTGGAATTATCGGCTTCACAGCAGCCTTGATATATTTTCAAAAGGATCTAAGCACCACCATAACCCTTCTTGGAACCCTTTTCAGCATGTTCTTTGTGGCTGGGATGCATATCTCAGTTATTGCAATAGCAGGCCTAGGAGCATATTTTTTCTGGCAGTACGCCATAAACTCTGAGGGAAATGAGTACAGGCTGAGGAGAGTAATGGCATTCCGGGATCCTTTCGCAGATAAGCTGGGAGATGGCTGGCAAACAGTCCAATCTCTCTATGCACTTGGCTCAGGAGGACTTTTGGGAGTGGGGCTGGGACAAAGCAGACAAAAATTCTTCTATATCCCCGAATCCTACAATGACTTTATTTTTTCAATAATTGGTGAAGAAATTGGACTTATAGGCACCCTCTTTGTACTTTCTCTATATGGATTGATAGTATGGAGAGGAGTTCTGGCTGCAATGAAAGCCAGAGATACCTTCGGATGCTATCTGGCGACTGGCATCACCGCGCTGCTAGCGATCCAAAGCTTCATAAACATTGGAGTAGTAACCTCAAGCATACCTGCAACAGGCATAACTCTACCCCTAATAAGCTACGGCGGCACCTCGCTTGTCACATACCTCGCCGGAATGGGGATACTTTTAAACATCACAAGATTCACAGATAAGGATGGGAGAAAAACCGATGAAGTTGATAATTAGCGGTGGCGGCACTGGTGGACATATCTACCCTGCCTTGGCTATAGCTGAGGAACTAAGTAGAAAAATCCCGGAAACAGAGATCCTATACGTAGGAACAGCAGGAAGTATGGAAGAAGAGCTCTCTAAAAAAGAAGGCTTAAGATTCAGACCCATAAGAGTCAAGGGTATGCCCAGAAAGCTTGATAAGAGATCTCTTATAGCAGCCTGGAACTTGTTTTTGGGAATACTTGACTCAAAAAAATTGATAAGTGAGGAAAGGCCGGATATGGTCATTGGCACCGGAGGTTATGTGTCTGGTCCAATCTCCTTTGTTGCAGGCTTATCAAAAATCCCTTTGGTTATCCATGAGCAAAACGCGTTTCCAGGCATCACCAATAAGCTGCTGTCGAGGCTGGCGGACAAGGTACTTCTGACCTATCCTGAATCTGCTAAATATTTCAAGCACCCTGGAAGGACTGTGGTTACAGGAAATCCCATAAGAAGGGATATAACCGGTATAAGCAAAATAGAGGCAAAGAAGATTCTGGGTTTCGATCCTTCAAAGCTGTTCATACTTTCCTTTGGTGGAAGTGGAGGTCAACAGAGCCTGAATAATGCTATCATGGATATTCTGACCAATAGGCTGCTGACAGATGAAATCCAGCTCCTACATGTTACAGGCGCCAGACATAACGAAGGATTTATGGAAAAGCTTAAGAACTATGGTATCGATAAAGATGAAGGCATTAAAATCGAACCATATTTTCATCAGATGCCAATTGCCTTAAATGCAGCTGATCTAGTAATCACAAGCGGTGGTGCTATAACCCTTGCTGAGGTATCTGCAGTTGGTGCACCATCCATACTTATCCCAAAGGCATATACTGCTGAAAATCACCAGGAGTACAATGCACGAGCATTTGAAAGCTCAGGAGCATCGGTCATGATACTGGAAAAGGATCTTAACGGAAAGATGCTTGCTGAAAAACTTTTGGTGATACTAAAAGACAGAGAAATGCTTAAGAAAATGTCAGACTGCTCCAAAGCTCTCGGCAAGCCTGATGCTTCTGAAAAAATTGCAGAGGAGATACTTGAGCTTCTAAATACATGATCGGGTGGTATTGTTGAAAAAGGAAACCAGAGTACAAAAAAAGCGAAGAAGAAGAATGATCATGGTCAGGCTGCTTTTTATTTTTCTCATAATAGCAGCCATGGCTATATATGCAATCAGATCAAGCTTTTTTAAGATAGATGAAATAGAAGCCCCAGAGGGAGATTCTGTAACAGAGAAAGAGCTCCTTGAAGCCGCAGATATTTCTAATGATGACAATATTCTTCTTATCAGGAAGAAAGCTATAGTCGGGAGACTTGAATCCATACCATATGTTAAATCTGCAAGCATAAGGAAGAAGCTTCCGGACACAGTTGTAATAGAAATAATTGAGAGAGAGCCATATCTCCAGTTTGAGAATGGTTACAGCTTTGCTGTAATAGACTCAGAGGGTGTGTTATTGGAAAATAGCATACTGAAGCTCAAGGATGTTGGATTAATAAAGGGGATCGGTTGGGAGTATACACCCAATGGAGGATCGATAATCGATAAGGCTCAGGGAACAGCTGTTATGGATCTTCTGAACGACCAGGATATAACATCGATGGTAAGTAAAATCGAGGAGCTGGATCTTGGAGATTCCAGTAATATTAAATTTAATTTATTTAATGGTATCGCAGTTGAATTTGGACCAATGAATAATGTAAAATATAAACTAAAGGTGCTGCAAGAAATCTTGGCAGATGTAGAGAAGAAAAATATCCCTACAAAGATGATCCTAATGAATAAAGGGGAGCATCCTATTCTGGTAAGGGATGACATATAGATTACAAACCCATTCCTGACACAGAGTTGAAAGGATTGTAATAATAACTGCAAGGAGGATAAAATGAAAAACAAGAAGGAAATAGCAGCTCTAATTTTTGTTTCCCTTCTGCTCGGACTAATTTTATCCATCCAGTTCAAAACAATAAATAAATCCATTGGGGGAGGTGCATTGCCCACTCAGAGAGCTCAAGAGCTTGCCAACGACCTGAGAAAGGCTCAGGCTGAAAAAGAGTCCCAATTAAGGCTGATACAGGAACTGGAAGGCAAGATCGAGCAGTATGAAAAGGGAGGCATCGAGGATGACATATACGCGGAGAACCTTTATAAGGATGCTATGAAATACAGAATGCTGGCCGGTTATTCAGACATGTCGGGTCCCGGAGTCGTACTTGAGATTAATGATCCTCCAGTCGATATCCAATATGGAGAGGGCTTCAGCATAGTAGACGAGCTTGACCTGATACTTCAGGTTATAAGCGTTTTGAATGCAGCAGATGCTGAGGCGATCAGCGTAAATGACCAAAGATATACTGCCTTCACGGAGATAGTAAGAGCTGGGAACCACATTGAAATAAACGGTGTTTCAACCAGTTCGCCTATTGTCATAAAAGCCATAGGAAATGCAGATACACTGGAATCTGCATTAAGCATCAAGTGGGGGATAGTATGGCAGCTTCGGAACTATGATTATATAGTTAATCTTACTCAGGACAAAAACGTGATCATACCGAAATATAGAAGAGTAAAGGAATTCATTTACGCTAGTCCAGTTGAAGAGAAGCTACAATAGGGAGGGGATGGCTATGAGGATAAGCAGTCCAAAGCTGACCCTTGGTATATTCAGCATCATCGTGGGCATACTTATAGCATCTCAGATGAAGCTGAATGTAGATCAAATAACCCCTGTGACTATACAATCCATAATAGCAGCAAGAAATGAGCTTAATTCCGTACGAAATGAAATAGTTGACCTTGAGAAAACGATAGCTGCCAAGGAGGAAGAGCTCAGGCTTCTGGAAAGCATCGGAGAAGGGGAAGCAAATTTAGTTGACATTCTGAAGGATGACGTATACAAGAATAAAGTGGCTGCAGGCTATACGGACCTTAAAGGACCTGGGATACAAATAGTTATGTTTGACAATATGGATCTGGAGGAGTTGTCCTTTAGCTTCAATGATGATATCATTCATGATGTGGACATACTCAATATAATAAACGACCTTAAGGTTGCAGGTGCGGAAGCAATCAGTATAAATGACCAGAGGGTGATGTCCTATTCTGAGATAAAATGTGGCGGCCCAATTATAAGGATAAATGGGAAGAGCATTGGTACGCCATTTATAATCAATGCAATAGGAGACCCGCAGCTATTGATGGCTGCAGTTAATGCTCCGGGCACCTACGGAGACACCCTGAGGACTGTGTTTGGAATTGGGCTTCAGCCTTATGCTGAAGATGAGATCAACATCCCGGCATACCAGGGTGACTTTGCATATAGCTATGCAGGATTAGTGGAAGAGGGTGAATAAATGTTTTATGCATTGATCGGAATTTTAATCGGAGCAGTAATCGGTTTTCTACTGCCATATACCTATAATACTGCCTACACCCTTTACATTTCAGTAGCTATACTGGCTTGTTTAGATTCGGTCTTTGGTGGGATAAGAGCGAACCTTGAAGGTAAATTCAACACGAGGATATTTATTTCCGGCTTCTTCGGGAATGCCATACTGGCCGCATTTTTGGCCTATATAGGCGACAGACTTGGCTTCCCGTTATACTACGCAGCCATATTCACCTTCGGCAGCAGACTATTTGACAATTTCGCGAAAATCAGAAGGGTATGGTTAATAAAAGACAAGCCAAATAACATTGAAGAGCAGCACCACTAGAATGGAGGAATGGGAATGTTTGATTTTGACATTGATGTTGACCAATTTGCAAAAATTAAAGTCTTTGGAGTAGGTGGCGGTGGAAACAATGCCGTAAACAGAATGATCGAATGTGGCGTCAGAGGGATAGAGTTCATAGCACTCAACACTGACAAGCAGGCGTTGTATTCCTCAAGAGCAGAACAAAAAGTCCAGCTTGGAGAAAAAATAACCAAAGGCCTTGGAGCAGGAGCTAATCCGGATATCGGTGCCAGAGCTGCTGAGGAGAATAGAAACGAGATCCTCGAGACACTGAAGGGTGCCGACATGGTTTTTATAACTGCAGGAATGGGTGGAGGTACAGGAACAGGTGCTGCACCGATAGTTGCTGAGATAGCCAAGGAGCTGGGAATACTTACGGTAGGTATTGTCACTAAGCCTTTTACCTTTGAAGGAAGGAAAAGACAGCAGCATGCCGAAAAGGGTATCGAAGACCTTAAATCAAGGGTAGATACTCTAGTTACCATACCCAATGACAGACTGCTTCAAATATCAGACAAAAAAACCACTATGGCAGATGCTTTCATGATGGCCGATGAGGTATTGAAGCAAGGTATACAAGGAATATCTGACCTTATTTCTGTCCCAAACCTTATAAATCTTGACTTTGCCGACGTAAAGACCATCATGTTTGACAAAGGGATAGCACATATGGGAATAGGTATAGCATCGGGAGACAACAGGGCAGTAGATGCCGCAAAGCAAGCAATAACAAGCCCACTGCTCGAAACCTCCATTGAAGGTGCAAAGTCTGTTCTTCTGAATATAACAGGCGGAAGAGACCTTGGAATATTCGAGGTTAATGAGGCGGCAGATATAATTAGACAGTCGGTAGATCCTGAAGCAAACATTATATTTGGTGCGGGAATCGACGAATCAATGTCTGATGAAATAAAGATAACGGTTATAGCAACCGGGTTTGAAGACAGCCCGATCAAGAATAAATCTACAATGAATCAAAAGACAGGAATTTTCGGTGCGAAGAAAGATTCTGAGCCTGAGGAGCAAAGGAGAAGAGAGGTCCCGGTAGAAGACCTTGATATCCCAATATTCCTCAGAAAACGAGACAAGAGATAAATTACAGAGAACGTATCCTTCAGGGTACGTTCATTTTGTAATAGGGAGGGTTGAACATGAAATGTCCTTACTGTGAATTCCCTGAATCAAAGGTAGTCGATTCTAGACCTACCGATGAGGGACAGGCCATCAGAAGGAGAAGAGAGTGTATGAGGTGTGGCAAAAGGTTTACAACCTATGAAAAGATTGAGGAGCTTCCTATAATCGTAGTAAAGAAGGATGGAAACAGACAGACCTATGACAGAAACAAGCTTATGAACGGAATAATCAAGGCCTGCGAGAAAAGACCGGTATCCATGTCAACGATTGAAAGGATAGTAGACGATATAGAGAAAAACCTGTTCAACTCTCTTGAGAACGAGGTTACCTCTGTTGAAATAGGCGAGATGGTAATGAATAAGCTCAAGGATGTAGATGAAGTTGCTTATGTAAGATTTGCTTCGGTCTACAGACAGTTCAAGGATGTCAACTCCTTTATGGAGGAGTTGAAAAAGATACTTGATGAAAGCAAATAGGGGTGACCTAAATGAAGAAAACTGACCTGAATGAGCTATTGGTGCAAAATATTTTGCGGCATGGAAATATTGGAGTCCATGTTATAGATAAAGAAAGAAAAACAGTAGTCTATAATGAAGCGATGGCCGAGCTTGAAGGCCTGGAGATATTTCAGGTCCTTGACAGGGACATACTGGACATTTTCCCAAGCCTAAACGAATACACCTCTACTCTTATCAAGGTAATGAACTCAGGCGAGCCAATAATCAACAGCACTCAGACATATTTCAACTATAGGGGGCATTCGATCACTACGATCAGCTCCACCCTGCCTTTGATATCCGATGGTCATGTCATAGGTGCAATGGAGATCGCCCAGGACGTTACAAATCTGAGAAAGCTGTCTGACCAGCTTTTAGAGCTTCAGCAGGAGCTGAAGCAAACGAAGCAGGAAACGAAAAAAACGCCTCAGATAAGAAAATATAATTTCAGCAGTATAATAGGAAACAACAGAACCCTTTCAATAGCCAAGGAAATAGCTGAGAGAGCCAGTGAAACTCCGTCAAGTGTACTTATCTTTGGAGAAACAGGCACAGGAAAAGAGATGTTTGCACAAAGCATCCATAACCATGGAGTTCGTAAAGGCAACACCTTCATAGCTCAAAACTGTGCCGCAATACCTGATTCGCTGCTGGAAGGTATCCTCTTTGGGACCGAAAAGGGTGGATTTACCGGAGCGGTTGAAAGAGAAGGAATTTTCGAACAGGCTAATGGTGGAACGCTGCTTCTCGATGAAATAAACTCCATGAGTCTCCCCTTACAGGCAAAGCTCCTGAGAGTTCTTCAGGAGGGATACATACGACGGATAGGCGGGCTTAAGGATATCCCGGTAGATGTAAGGATCATTGCGACGACAAATGAGGACCCAAAGGTAAGCCTTGAAAACGGGACTTTAAGGCGAGATCTGTACTACAGACTCAGTGTAATCAATATACATATACCCCCTCTTAGAGACAGGCTGGATGACCTTGAGTTTCTTATCAAGTTCTTTATCCAGAAATACAATGAAATGCTGAATAAAAGCATTGATAAGGTTTCGGTGGAGGTATTGGAGGATTTTAGAAACTACAGCTGGCCTGGCAATATAAGGGAGCTGGAAAACTTTATAGAGGGTGCCATGAATATGGTTTCCTCAAGGGATAGGGTCCTTAACAGAGAGAATTTTATAACATCAAGCTTTATACCTAAAGGAAAACCTCTCACTGCAAACCTTTCAGGCAGACTTCCGGAGGAAACCCTGCCTGAAATACTTGAGGATGTTGAAAAATCAATAATCCAGGAAATAATGAAGAGATACGACCACAATATTTCAAACACAGCCAGACATCTAGGAATAAAGCGTCAAACCCTACAATATAAGCTGAGGAAAGATTAAACGCAAAATATTATGCATTCAAACGCAAAATAATTTGCGTTATTTGTTTTATTATTAACCAAATCAGACGACTATATTGTTAAATATATGCTTAAATGTTGAAATTTGACGCTGATCTATAGTTGGCACGGGACTTGCATAAATATATACCGTTGGAAGTTGTAAATACTTATGGAGGTGTCTTATGAGAAAAGAAAATGTAAAGGTAATAATTTGGGGACTAGGAGCAATGGGAAGCGGAATGGCCGACATGCTGCTTAAGAAGAAAGGTGTCGAAATAGTAGGTGCTGTTGGAAGAGGCTCAAAGGTTGGCAAGAGCATGTATGATTTCATCAAAACCGAAAGAGGAGACAGACCTGACGTAATAATTGGAACTCCCGAAGACGTTATCAAGGAAGGTGCAGCAGACGTCGTTCTTGCAGCAACTGACTCCTTTACAAAGACAGCTTTTGAGAGACTGAAATTTATACTTGAGAAGAAAATAAACGTCGTATCCTCAGCTGAAGAAATGGCCTATCCAATGGCACAATCACCTGAAGAAGCTAAGAAGCTTGACGAGATAGCCAAGGCAAATGGAGTATCCATTCTCGGTACAGGGATCAACCCAGGTCTTATTATGGACCTATTGGTAGTAACAATGACAGGATGCTGTGAGGAAGTAGATCACATCGTGGCAAGAAGAGTAAACAGTCTTTCACCATTTGGTCCTGCAGTTATGGAAGAGCAAGGTATTGGTATTACTAAAGAAGAGTTTGAAGAAGGCGTAAGAACAGGCCATCTTTCAGGTCACGTGGGCTTCCACGAGTCCATCCATATGGTTGCGGACGCTATCGGCTGGAATGTTGAGAAGGTAACTACATCAATGGAGCCAATAATGACTGACGTAGACAGAAAATCTCCTTACGGATTTGCAAAGGCTGGAAACGTAGCAGGCTGTGCAATGAAGGGATTTGGTTATGTCGATGGCGAGCTTAAGATAGAAATGGACCACCCACAACAAATCGAGCCTGAGCAAGTTGGAGTACAGACCGGCGACTATGTAATAATAAAGGGAACTCCAAACATCAATATGGTTAACTCACCAGAGGTACCAGGAGGAATCGGAACTATTGCCATGTGCGTAAATATGATCCCTCATATTATCAACGCTAAGCCAGGCCTTAAGACAATGCTCGATCTACCAGTACCAAGAGCTATCATGGGAGACATGAGAGCACTGATCGAAGATTAATTACAAAAAGAAGATAACTGTGATGAGTAGGTTTTTAACCTACTCATCCTTCAATGCAAAGATGAGATAGAAAGGATGATATTAATGGATGCAAAAAGAGGAGACTGGGTAAGGATCCACAAGACGATCCTGTATGTCGGCGAGAGAGCTCCAAACATACCTGAGGATACACAAAGCGTACCACTGGAGATGTGGGATAAAGGCTTTTTAATGAACGAAACAGCCAATAAGGGAGATCTAGTTGAAATAGAGACTTATATCGGGAGAAAGGTTGAAGGTACTCTAATCGAGGTAAATCCATACTGGGATCACGACTATGGAAAAGCTGTTCCCGAGCTTTTATTCATAGGCAGACAGGCCAGAGAATTGTTGGAAGAAGGTGCAGACAATGAATAAGGATAGAAGCTTCAGCGCCGTTATGACGAGAAAACAGGAAATAATGAAGAAATCCGTCGGAATCGACTACGAATTATTCGAGTCAGGCTCAATTTCCTTCGACTATGAAAGAATGATGAAGGAAACAGGATACAGCCTTAAGGAGATCGAGGAGATCCAAAAGCAAACATCCGTTGGAAACACTCCGTTATATGAACTTAGAAACATAACAAAGCTTGCAAGAAAATATGCAGAGCCTGGAAAGGGAGCAAGAATATTCATAAAGGATGAGGCAAGCAACCCATCTGGAAGCTTTAAGGCAAGAAGAGCTGCAACAGCAGTTTATCATGCACAAAGACTTGGTTATAAAGGAGTAATTGCAGCGACCTCAGGAAATTACGGAGCAGCTGTTGCTTCCCAGGCCGCCATGAGAGGCTTAAAGTGCATCATAGTTCAGGAGTGCTACGACTCAAGAGGAGTAGGACAGCCTGAGATCATTGAAAAGGCAAGAGCATGTGAGGCATATGGTGCTGAGGTAGTTCAGCTTTCAGTTGGACCCGAGCTTTTCTATTCTTTCCTTCTGCTTCTTGAGGATACAGGATATTTCAACGCTTCTCTTTATACACCATTTGGAATAGCTGGAGTTGAGACTCTTGGATACGAGCTTTCAATGCAATTCAGGGAGCAGGAAGGTAGAGATCCTGATGTTGTAGTCATCACAAACGCCGGTGGCGGAAACCTTACTGGTACAGCTCGTGGACTGATTAAGGCAGGCGCGCTCGATGCACAAATAGTGGGAGCTTCAGTAAGCCTTGCAGGTCTTCATATGGCCAGCGACACTCAATTCAATAAAAAGTCTTTTACAACAGGCCATACAGGCTTTGGTATACCATTTGCAACCTGGCCTGACAGATCAGACGTTCCAAGATCAGCAGCAAGGCCATTGAGATATATCGACAGATACATTACTGTAAACCAAGGCTCCGTATTCTACATGACCGAGCTACTGGCACAGGTAGAAGGACTGGAAAGAGGGCCTGCAGGTAACACTGCTCTGGCAGCAGCGTTCAAGGTAGCTCAGGAGCTTGATCAGGACCAAATCGTCGTAGTTCAGGAAACTGAGTATACAGGAGCAGGAAAGCATATCCTTCCTCAGCTGACATTTGCCAAGGAGAACGGCATAGAGATCCTTATTGGAGATCCAAGCCAGGAGATCCCCGGGAAGAACATCATTCTTCCAAAGGACCCAGGACACCTTTGCATCGAGGAGCTGGATCTTGAGAAAACCAAGAAATCCTATATAAGAAACTGCATCACCAACAATAATGTAAGTAAGGTAACCGCTGATGACCTTGCATTCCTTGTTGCAGATACCAAATCGAATGAGGAATTCGTAAGAGCTGCATTGGTAGAATTAAATATCGAAGTTGAAACGGAGGCTAAATAATGAAAAGAGCAGACGATTTTCAGGACAGAAGAAAACATCTTGCTGACCTCTCTGACGAACAGCTAGAGGCAAGATTCTGGGAGATGGCTGAAAAGCTTGTTGATCCGATCATAGAGCTGGGATATAAAAATACGAGTCCATCGATCGAGAGAAGCGTTCTTCTTAGAATGGGCTTTTCAAGCGTAGAAGCAAAGGGCATTGTCGATAATGCAATAGACAGAGGACTTATAGGTAAAGGTGCAGGACACATCGTCTATAAGCTTGCAAAGGCTAAAAATATCGGGATCAGAGAAGCAGGACTAATGCTTGTTGACGGAGCTTCCTGGGATGAGGTCAAGCCACTGTTCAATGGAGGTGCGAAATAATGGAATTAAAACCAAATCAAAAACTTGATATAAAAGAGCTGCTAAAAGACCTGGAAAGCTACAGGCCCAGGAGAAGGGGCTGGCACTGGAGAGAAGGTGTTGGAGAAAAAAGACAAATTGGAAAGTTTGAGTACTATGACTCCTCTGAGGCACTAAAGCAAAGCCAACCGCTGCCTGCAGCGAAATACTTTGACTCGATAGACCCCCAACCACAGCCCGTCATTACAACTGAGATCGCATCTGGAAGGTTTGAGGACGACATCAGAAGAATGAGAATGGCGGCATGGCATGGAGCTGACCACATTATGGTTATCCGTACAGCAGGTCAGTCACACTTTGAAAGCCTTATAGAGGGAACTCCACAAGGAGTAGGCGGTATCCCCATAAGCAGAAAGCAAGTAAGGGCACAGAGAAAAGCTCTTGATCTTATCGAAGAAGAAGTAGGAAGGCCAATAAACTACCATTCATACGTTTCAGGGGTAGCAGGTCCTGAGATCGCTGTTATGTTCGCTGAGGAAGGCGTAAATGGAGCACATCAGGATCCACAGTACAACGTCCTTTACAGAAACATAAACATGATCCGGTCCTTCGTAGATGCTGCAGAAGCCAAGAAGGTAATGACCTGGGCAGATATAGCTCAGATCGACGGAGCTCACAACGCAAACGCAACTGCAAGAGAGGCCTGGAAGGTAATGCCTGAGCTTATGGTTCAGCATGCCATCAACTCGATTTTCTCAGTTAAGGTCGGAATGAAGAAGGGTAACATTTGTCTTTCAACTGTACCTCCAACAGCTCCACCTGCACCAAGCATGAGACTTGACCTCCCATATGCAGTAGCCTTGAGGGATTTCTTCAGAGAGTACAGAATGAGAGCACAAATGAACACCAAGTACATGGAGTCATCAACAAGAGAAGCAACTGTAACCCATGTCCTGAATCTTTTGATATCACAATTGACATCAGCAGACATCCAATCCACAATAACTCCTGATGAAGGAAGAAACGTGCCCTGGCATATATACAACATCGAAGCAATAGATACAGCTAAGCAGGCTTTTAATGGAATGGACGGCTTAATGTCAATGCTGGAGCTTAAGAAAGACAGCAAGGAGCTAGGCGGCAAGGTAAGAGAGCTAAAAGAAAGAGCAGTACTCTTCATGGAAGAAATGCTTGAAATAGGCGGATACTTTGAGGCAGTACAAGCAGGATTCTTCGTCGACTCCGGGCAATACCCAGAGAGAAATGGCGACGGTATTGTAAGAAAGATCGATGCAGGTGTTGGAGCGGGGACAGTATTCGAAAGAGATGCTGACTACATGGCTCCTGTAACTGCTCACTTCGGATACAACAATGTGGCGCAGTATGGTGAGGAATTTGTTTCTGAGCCTTCTAAGCTTATAGGTGGTGGAACCTTCGAGGATCCATCAAAAATAATCTATATCGATGAACTTGATGAGTCTGACAATGTGAATGTAAGACTTGAAGAGGTCAAGGAGCTTGTTGGAACTACCAAGATCAAACCGGAAATGGAGTGGAGAGGAGACGGCATCATCCACCTTACCATGTTCCTTCCTACAGACGTAAGGACCGCTGAATTTGGCGCACTTGAGTTTGCCAAGAAGATGAACCTGACTGACTGTGAGGTCATCCATAAGGAGATCATGCAGGAATCAGAGGGTACGAGAGTTGAGATCAAGGGAAGACTCAACATGACTATCGATACCACTACTCTTGTAATTCCGCCTAAACCAGAGGAGCTTTCAGAGGATGAGCTAAGAAAGGATATCGAAGCTAAGCCTATGAAGATAGTTGCTGCAACAGTTGGAGAGGATGAGCACTCAGTTGGTATCAGGGAGATCGTAGACATTAAGCACGGCGGGATCGAGAAATACGGCATAGAGTGCCATATCCTTGGTACCTCAGTTGCAGTAGAGAAGCTTGTTGATGCTGCCATAGAAATGGATGCTGATGCTATATTGACATCAACGATCATCTCCCATGACGACATCCACTACAAGAACATGCAGAAGCTCCATGATTACGCAATAGAAAAGGGCGTAAGAGACAAAATGATATTCATCTCCGGAGGAACTCAGGTATCCAATGAGCTTGCAGTAGCTCATGGAATGGATGCCGGCTTCGGAAGAGGCACCAAGGGCTCACACGTAGCCACATTCCTGGTGAAGAAGAGACGTGAAATGACCAATGAAGATTGATCTTCTTGTTGCCGAGATCGGCAGCACAACAACTGTAGTAAATGCTTTTCATAATATAGCTACAAATCCGGAATTCCTTGGACAGGGACAGGGGGCAACCTCTGTTCTTCAAGGGGATGTAAACATCGGGTTAAAGGAAGCAATAGACGACCTTTGCAAGAGCTTAAAAACCGAATCTATAGAATATGGTGAGCTTATAGCTACCAGCTCTGCTGCAGGAGGCCTCAGGATGACTGTACACGGTCTTGTTTACGACATGACTGTAAGAGCAGCCAAAGAAGCAGCTCTTGGTGCAGGTGCCAACATCAAGTTCGTAACAGCAGGCAAATTAAGGAAATCAGACCTTCGGAAGATAAAGGAAATCAATCCCAATATTATCCTCATTGCCGGAGGAGTTGACTACGGTGAAAGGGAAACAGCCCTTCACAACAGTGAACTGATAGCTGAGCTTGGACTAGGCATTCCTGTGATATATGCTGGGAACATCGAGAATCAGGAGGACGTAAAGGATATTTTCGAGGAGTCCGGAGATGAGCTGTACCTTGTAGAGAACGTTTATCCAAAGATCGATGAGCTTAATATCGAGCCAACAAGAAGGGTCATCCAGGACGTATTTGAAAGACACATAATCCATGCTCCAGGGATGGAGCATATAAGAGAGCTTGTAACTGGAAATATTATGCCAACCCCAGGTGCAGTTATGGAGGCAAGTCAGCTTCTTTATAGTGAGATAGGTGACCTCGTGACCATAGACGTAGGCGGAGCAACGACAGACGTCCACTCTGTGACAGAGGACAGCGAGGAAATCGCAAGGATAATCCTAAGCCCTGAGCCCAAGGCAAAGAGAACTGTAGAGGGCGACCTTGGCGTCTATGTCAATATGAGAAACATTGTATCTATGGTAGGCGAGGAGGCTTTGATTAAGGAGCTGGATCTCGACGAACCAGCACTTCAAAATCTTATTGAGCACCATAAACCGATACCCGTATCTGAGCTGGAAAAGCGTTTCGTTGAGGTTCTGACTGAGCATGCAACCATTACTGCGATGAAAAGACACGGCGGAAGGCTGAAGCATCTATACGGACCAAGCGGCAAGAAAACAATAGCTGAAGGCAAGGATCTTACCGGAGTCAAATATATCGTCGGCACAGGAGGAGCTCTGACCAGATTGCCTGGCAGACTCCAGATCCTTAAAAATATACCTCATTCAAACAACGGTACAGACCTGTTGCCCAATGCAGAGGCTGAAATTTTGATAGATAATCACTATATCATGGCATCCCTGGGTGTAATGAGCAAGAAATACCCTGAGATCGCCCTTGACCTAATGCTTAAAAGCATGGGTCTGAGATAGGAGGTCAGGATGGCTTATCCAAGAATAGTAATAGACACTAAAAAAGTCGAAAATAACGTAAGAAGGATCACAACCCTTGCCAAATCAAGGGGCATCATTGTGGCTGGAGTAACTAAGGTATTTTGCGCACAGCCTGAGCTTGTCAAAGCATATGTTGCTGGAGGCGTTGATTTTCTGGCAGACTCAAGGCTTCAAAACCTTAAGAGGCTTAAGGATTTCTCACTTCCAAAAATCATGCTGAGACTGCCGATGATTTCAGAGGCCGAGGAGCTTGTAAAATACGCAGACTACTCTCTTAACTCTGAGCTTGAGACCGTTAGAGCTCTTGATAGAGCCGCAGAAAAGAACAACAAGATACACAATATTATCATCATGGCTGACCTAGGTGACCTTAGAGAAGGATATTTCAAAGAAGAAGAGCTCTTTCAGGCAATCGAGGAGATATTAAAGCTTAAGTGGGTAAAAATCGCCGGACTTGGCGTTAACCTTACCTGCTACGGCGGCGTAATACCAAACTCGAAAATATTGAAAAGACTCACCGACCTCGCTGACAAGATAAGAAAAGATTACGATCTAGCCCTTGAAATTGTATCAGGTGGAAATTCCAGCTCAGTATATATGCTGGAGGGTGAGTTTCCTACAGGAGTTAACCATCTAAGGCTTGGAGAGGTATTTGTATTAGGAACTGAATCTGCATACGGCAATCAAATGGAAGGCACAGATCCTACAGCCTTCGTACTTGAGGCTGAGGTAATAGAGGTCAAGGAAAAGCCTTCAGTTCCAACTGAGGAAATTGGAAGAGATGCCTTCGGACAGGTTCCGACCTTTGTAGACAGAGGAGTTAGAAAAAGATTGCTATGTGCCGTTGGCAAGCAGGATCTAGACATAGGCACACTAAAGCCGGAGGATAAGGGTTTGATCGTCCTTGGTGGCAGCTCAGATCATCTCATAGTAGACGGCTCTGATTCCCAAACAGATTACAAGGTAGGCGATGTAGTGAGGTTCAATATGCACTACGTCAGCATCCTTCGTCTGATGACCTCAGAGTTCGTTGGAAAGCACTATATTTAACAAATTGATTTCCGGTCAAACAAAAATTTGACCGGAATTTTTGTATTTTGTGTAATTCTACGACTTCTTGACTTTCTTTTGATGTGGTATAATGATAGCACCAACCTATGAGGGTGATCAAATGGATCTGTTTTCAATATCGATGGAGGAAAAACTAAAAAAATCAGCACCGCTTGCAGACAGGATGAGACCTCAGGATCTCGATGATTTTGTTGGCCAGGACCACGTACTTGGAGAGGGAAAGTTCCTGCGGAGAGCTATAAAGGCTGACAGAATAAATTCCATGATCTTCTTCGGACCTCCAGGTACAGGCAAGACTACACTTGCAATGATAATCGCCAACCAGACCCGAATGAGATTTGAAAAGCTCTCAGCTGTAACAGCAGGAGTCAAGGATATTCGTGAGGTTGTAGCAAGAGCTGAGGAAAGTCTTAAAATGTCCGGTAAAAAGACCATCCTATTTGTGGATGAGATCCACAGGTTCAACAAATCACAGCAGGATGCTTTGCTTCCTTTTGTCGAGCGGGGTATAATCATACTTATTGGCGCCACCACCGAGAATCCTTACTTTGAGGTCAACAAAGCTCTGCTTTCAAGAGCCATGGTCATAGTTCTTAATTCACTGGGGAGAGAAGATTTAAGGGTTCTTGTGGATAAAGCCCTTAAGGATAAGGAAAGAGGGCTTGGAGATTATAAGGTCCATCTTGAGGATGAAGCGCAAGATTATCTATTGACCATAGCCCAGGGTGATGGTAGAATCGTTCTTAATTCACTGGAAATCGGAGTGCTGTCCACAGAGCCTGACATAAACGGTCTTAGGGTAATAGATATTGAAGGGATACGGGACTCTATCCAGGTGAAATCCGCAAGATATGACAAGGGCGGAGACGAACACTACGATACTATCTCTGCGTTTATTAAGAGCATGAGAGGCTCTGATCCTCAAGCTGTATCCTACTACCTGGCCAAGATGATAAATGCAGGTGAGGACCCAATATTTATCGCAAGGAGGATCGTGATAGCGGCATCAGAGGATGTGGGGAATGCCGATCCCATGGCTCTCCAGGTAGCGGTAGCAGCTCTTCAGGCAGTCCACGCCATAGGGATGCCGGAGGGGAGGATAATCCTTTCGCAGGCTGCAATATACGTGGCCAATGCTCCAAAGAGCAACAGTGCGATCATAGCCATAGACAAGGCAATGGATGATGTAAGAAACCTTGAGATCGGCAGAGTGCCAGGACACCTTAGGGATGCGCACTACGGAGGTGCTGAGAAGCTGGGACATGGAAAGGGATACCTTTACCCCCATGACTATCCTGGCCATTACGTGGAGCAGACCTATCTGCCCGAAGGCTTCGAGGATAAAATATACTACAAGCCCTCAGGTCAGGGCTTAGAAAAAGAATAAACAAAAGCCATTGGGGACGGTCCCTAATGGCTGGAATTGTTCAAATATACAAACATTTCCTGCCAAAAAGGACCGTCCCCAATGGCTTATCACAAATTACTTAGGAGGGGTACAATGAGTTTATCCATAAAAGACATTTACAGAGGCTATAAGGACTACCTTGACAAGGAGATCGTTCTGGAGGGATGGATCAGGACATCCAGGTCTTCAAAGGCTTTTGGCTTCATAGAATTGAACGATGGAACATTTTTTAAGAACCTGCAGATTGTTTATGACGAAAGCTTAACAAATTTCAAGGATATTGAGAAGCTTCCCATATACTCCGCTATCAGGATAGTGGGGACTCTTGTGGAAACTCCGGAGGCTAAGCAGCCCTTCGAGGTCAAGGCATCTGTAATAGAGCTTGAGGGGATGAGCGACAGCGAGTATCCCATACAAAAGAAGCGACATACCCTTGAATACCTAAGAACCATAGCACACCTAAGGCCAAGGACTAATACCTACAGCGCAGTTTTCAGAGTTCGATCGATTCTTGCCTTTGCAATCCACAAATTCTTCCAGGAGAGAGGCTTCGTATATGCCCACACTCCAATAATTACCGCCTCAGATGCAGAAGGCGCTGGCGAGATGTTCAGGGTAAGCACCCTTGATATGCTGAACCCTCCAAAGACTGAGGAAGGGAAGATAGACTTTTCAAAGGATTTCTTCAGCAAGGAGACCAACCTTACAGTAAGCGGCCAGCTTGAAGCGGAGGTGTTTGCTCTTGCCTTCAAAAATACCTATACCTTTGGACCCACCTTCCGTGCTGAAAACTCAAACACAGCAAGACACGCTGCTGAGTTCTGGATGATCGAGCCTGAGATAGCTTTTGCTGACCTTACAGACAACATGAAGCTAGCTGAGGATATGTTCAAATACATTGTGAACTACGTACTTGAAAATGCTCCTGAGGAAATGGAGTTTTTTGACAGCTTCGTCAGCAAGGGAATAATAGAAAGACTGAAATCTATTGTAAACTCTGAATTTGGCGTTGTAACCTATACTGAAGCAGTCGAGCTTCTTAAGAAATCAGGCGAAGAATTCCAATACCCTGTAGAGTGGGGAATCGACCTTCAGACAGAACATGAGAGATATATCACCGAAAAAATATTCCAGAAGCCTGTATTCGTTATCAACTATCCCAAGGAGATCAAAGCATTTTATATGAGGGTAAACGACGATAACAAGACCGTAGCTGCCATGGACCTTCTGGTACCTGGAGTCGGAGAGATCATAGGCGGAAGCCAAAGAGAGGAAAGATTAGATGTCCTCACGCAAAAAATCATCGACCATGGAATGGATCCCGAGGACTACTGGTGGTATCTGGAGCTTAGAAAATACGGCGGAACAAAGCATGCAGGCTATGGTCTTGGATTTGAGAGAGCAATAATGTACATCACAGGGATGTCAAATATAAGAGACGTGATCCCATTCCCAAGAACGGTCAACTCTGCGGAGTTCTAGGATATCAATAGGTTAAATATGTCTTGCTTAAAAGCCTGGCATTTGCTATAATTTTACCTAAATTACAACATCGATGAGCGGAAATATTAGGCAAGGAGCCTCTTTTAGAGAGCAGCCGGCTGGTGCAAGGCTGCAGAGAGAATTGCTGAACTCGTCCGGGAGTATCCCCTGTGAAAGCTGGGGACGGATCGCCTTCGTTAAAGGCTTTGAGTGGGATTATCAAAAAGAGTGGTACCGCGGAATTAACCTTTCGTCTCTAACAGAGCGAGAGGTTTTATTTTTTGTAAATTGAGGAGGTAATGTAAATGAAAGACTACACCCCAAAGTCCATTGAAAAAAAATGGCAGGATATCTGGGATGAACACCAATGCTACAAGGCTGAGAACAACAGTGAAAAGCCAAAGTTCTATGCCCTTGTTGAGTTTCCATATCCATCATCTAATGGACTCCACGTTGGACATCCAAGACCATACACCGCACTTGATATCGTATCAAGAAAGAGAAGGTACCAGGGTTATAACGTACTTTTCCCAATGGGATGGGACGCCTTCGGACTTCCAACCGAGAACTTTGCAATTAAGAACAAGATCCATCCCAGGATCGTGACAGAGCAAAATATAGCCAGATTCAAGGGACAGCTTAAATCCATAGGCTTTTCCTTCGACTGGTCCAGAGAGGTAAATACGACAGATCCAAATTACTACAAATGGACCCAGTGGATATTCCTTAAGCTATTTGAAAAAGGACTTGCATATAAGCAGGAGATGCCAATAAATTTCTGCACCTCTTGTAAGGTCGGTCTTGCAAACGAAGAGGTAGTAGGCGGAGTATGTGAGCGTTGTGGAAGTGAAGTCATCAGACGTGTCAAAAACCAGTGGATGCTTAAGATAACCGAGTATGCCGAGAGACTGATCAATGACCTTGACACCGTCGATTATATCGAGAGAGTCAAGATCCAGCAAATAAACTGGATAGGTAGATCAGAGGGAGCTGAGCTGGACTTCAGGATCTCCGGAGGAGATGACGTATTAAGAGTTTTTACAACCAGACCTGACACTCTTTACGGCGCAACCTATATGGTAATAGCTCCTGAACATCCACTTATCGAAAAATACAGAGAAAGAATAGAAAATATCGACCAGGTTGAAGCCTACAGGGAAGATGTTTCCAAGAAATCTGACTTCGAAAGAACAGAGCTTGTAAAGGAAAAGACCGGCGTCGAGCTTAAGGGCTTGTCTGCAATTAATCCAGCAACCGGTAAGGAGATACCTCTGTGGGTATCAGACTACGTTCTTATGACCTACGGAACTGGAGCAATAATGGCAGTTCCAGGCCACGACCAGAGAGACTGGGAGTTCGCAACAAAGTTCAACCTTCCAATAATCGAGGTTATAAAAGGCGGTGACATCACAAAGGAGGCCTATACGGATACCAACTCAGGAATCCTTGTGAACTCAGGCTTCATTAATGACATGGAGGTAAAGGACGCAATAAGCACGATGCTTGATTGGGTCGAGAAGGAAGGTCTTGGAGAGAGAAAGGTAAACTACAAGCTGAGAGACTGGGTATTCTCACGACAAAGATACTGGGGTGAGCCGATTCCATTGGTACAATGTGATGAATGCGGATGGGTGCCGATCCCTGAGTCTGAGCTTCCACTTAGACTTCCTGAGGTAGAAAACTACGAGCCAACTGATACTGGTGAATCACCTCTTGCAGCGATCCATGACTGGGTACACACCACCTGTCCAAAGTGCGGTGGACCAGCTCACAGAGAGACTGACACAATGCCTCAATGGGCGGGGTCATCCTGGTACTTCCTTAGATACATGGATCCCGACAATCACGACCAGCTGGCTTCCAAGGAAGCACTTGAGTACTGGTCACCTATAGACTGGTACAACGGTGGAATGGAGCATACTACTCTTCACCTTTTGTACTCAAGATTCTGGCACAAGTTCCTCTATGACATCGGCGTAGTTCCAATGTCAGAGCCATATGCTAAGAGGACCTCTCACGGGATGATCCTGGGAGACAATAACGAAAAGATGTCAAAATCAAGAGGCAACGTAGTCAACCCTGATGATATAGTAAAAGATTACGGGGCAGATACGCTCAGAACCTATGAGATGTTCATCGGTGATTTTGAAAAAGCCGTTCCATGGTCTGATAACGGTGTGAAAGGGTGCAGAAGGTTCCTTGACAGAGTATGGAGACTTCAGGAAATACTTGTAGAGGGCGGTTCTTATACGCCTGAACTGGAATCCAGCATCCATAAGACAATTAAGAAGGTTTCTGAGGACTTCGAAAATCTCAAGTTCAATACAGGAATTGCAGCAATGATGAGTCTTCTAAATGAATTCAACGACTTCGGCAGGCTGAACAAGAAGGACTTTCAAACCTTCCTTATACTCCTGAACCCGGTAGCACCTCATATTACAGAGGAGCTTTGGGAGATCGCTGGACTGCCGGGATATCTGTTCCAGACCTCATGGCCGGAATACGATCAAGATAAGACAATAGACAAGGTATTTGACTTACCGGTTCAGGTAAATGGCAAGGTTAGAGGAACCGTAGAGGTCAGTCTTGATGAAAGTGCGGAGAGCATCAAGGAAAAGGTGTTTTCATCACATGGAGTAAGGAAATTTACGGATGGAAAAACCCTCGTAAAAGAAATCTACGTTCCAGGCAAGATATACAACATAGTTGTCAAATAAGGATATTTATGCAATAATAAATCTGTCGCCACATGGCGGCAGATTTATTATTATGGGAGGTAGTTTATGACGGTAAAAATTATAACCGACAGCACCTGCTATTTGGACAAGGATTTTATCGAAAGGGAGAACGTAACTGTTGTGCCCCTTCACTACGTGTTTGACGGAGAGGAATTCAAGGAAGGCTTTCCGGGTGAATTTGGAGAATTCTATAATAAGCTCCAATCCACAAAGCTGTTTCCTACGACCTCGCAACCTGCAGCAGGAGATTTCCAGGTGGCTTATCTGGATGGCTTCAGGGACTATGAGGAAGCAATAGCGATTGTTTTATCCTCTAAGATCAGTGGAACTTACACAAGTGCAATGCTTGCAAATGGAATGTTAGAAGATAAAAAAGTTACTATTGTCGACAGCTATGTAGCAGCCTCTGCCTTAGGATTTTTAGTAGAGGATGCAGTTAAGCTGGCGAAGGAAGGAAAAACCGCAAAGGAGATAGCAGAGCTTCTGAACGAGCAAAAGAAGAAGCTGGATGTGTACGTTACTCCTGAAACTCTTGATTACCTTAGTAGAGGCGGAAGGATGTCCTCGATCCAATCAAGCATCGGCAATCTCTTAAGTATCAAGCCTATCATAAGGCTGGTGGATGGTGAGCTAAAGCTTGTAGAGAAGGCGAGGGGGAGAAATAAAGCCGTATCAAGGATAATTGAACTGGTAGAGCCCAATGTAAAAAGGATAAGCGTCTGCCATATCCTTAATCTGGAAGAGGCTTTGACGGTTGCCAACACTCTCAAGGAAAGGTTCCCAGATGCCAGAGTAACCATCGATGAGCTGGGACCAGTAATCGGATCACACCTTGGACCAAAGACCCTTGGGCTTTGTCTGTATTACTAAAATATCGAGCTATTAAGCTGACCCGGACTTGTCCGGGTTTTCTTAATGAGATTTTTATATCAACCTAACTTAAATATGCTATAATAGCAATAGAGCAATTCCAAAAATACGGAGGTGCAGAAGATGAGAAAGATACTTATTACTGGAGCACTTGGACAAATAGGTTCCGAGCTGGCAGTAAGAATGAGAGGCGTTTACGGTGATGCAAACGTTATCATCAGTGATCTTAAGGCTAAGGACTCCCATAAGGAGCTAATAGAAAACGGACCATTTGAAGTAATAGATGTTATGGATAAAAATCGAATGGCAGAGGTGGTCGACAAGTATGGAATAAACACCATCGTAAACCTTGCAGCCATACTTTCGGCAACCGGAGAAGCAAGACCAGACCTTTGCTGGAGCATAAACATGAATGGACTTTACAATGTGCTCGAGCTGGCAAGAGAGAAGAAGCTGTCTGTGTTTACACCCAGCTCCATAGCAGTCTTTGGGGATTCGACCCCGAAGGATTTAACTCCACAGGACACGGTAATGAGACCCGGTACCATGTATGGAGTCACTAAGGTAGCAGGAGAGCTGCTATGTGACTATTACTTCCATAAATTCGGAGTTGACACGAGAGGTGTCAGATTCCCCGGCCTTATCTCCTATGACACACTTCCGGGAGGAGGCACCACCGACTATGCAGTTCACATTTATTATGAAGCGCTCAAGAATAGAAAATACTCAAGCTTTATAAATAAGGGTACAAAGATGGATATGATGTATATGCCTGATGCTCTGGATGCCATATTAAACTTGCTGGAGGCAGACAGCTCAAAGCTTATCCACAGAAATGCCTTCAATATAGCCGCCATGAGCTTTGATCCAGAGGAGATCGGAGCATCAATAAGAAAGTATATCCCTGAATTTGTTCTTGAATACGATGTAGACCCTGTAAGACAATCGATAGCAGATTCCTGGCCAAATTCACTTGACGACAGCGCAGCAAGAGCAGAGTGGGGCTGGGAACCTAAATACCTCCTGGACGACATGACCAAGGACATGCTGGAGAAATTGAGCAAAAAGTTGAACCTGAAAATATAACCAAATTAACAAAGAAATAGCTATTAGTAGGTAGCTAAAGAAAAGATGAGATCTTTCGACTAAGCTAGGGATGACAACTAGAAAATGTCATTCTGAACGATAGTGAAGGATCTTTATTCTTTTAATTGTGAATTGTGATCTGCGAATTGTGCATTGTCAACATTATTACGCATTTTTATTATCCGTAATAATGTTGACAAGATTACCCGGATATACTATACTGAAAAAGGAAAACCAACCAAAGCAGTTGGGATTAAAGAGGTGAATTGAATGAAACTGTCAACCAAGGGACGGTACGGACTAATGGCGATGTACCAATTGGCTCAGGATTATGGCCAGGGGCCGATCTCTCTTAAATATGTAGCTGAAAAGCAGGGCTTGTCGGAAAACTACCTTGAACAGCTGTTCTCGAACTTGAAGAAGGAGGGACTTCTTACAAGCACAAGAGGAGCATATGGTGGATATATGCTTTCAAGAAAGCCCCATGAAATAACAGTTGGACAAGTCTTGAGATCTCTGGAGGGGCAAATGTCACCCTCGGAATGCGTAGCAGAGGATGGCTTTGACTGTGTAAGAGACGATAGCTGTGCAACCAGATTGGTGTTTGCAAAAATAAAGGATAGCATCGACAGGGTGATCGACTCCATAACCTTAGAGGATATGGTCCGAGACAGCCAGCCGGGACTATAGTGGGAGGAACTAAAATGGACAAAATGATATACATGGATCACTCGGCAACCACGCCGGTAAAAAAAGAAGTGCTTGAGGAAATGCTCCCATATTTCAGCGAGTTTTATGGAAATCCCTCCAGCGTATATGCTTTAAGCAACCATTCAAGACTGGCAATCGACAAAGCAAGGGAAAGAGTTGCCAAGGGGATAGGAGCCAAGAAAACGGAGATATTCTTTACTGGCGGCGGCTCTGAGGCGGACAACTGGGCACTCAAGGGAGTGGCCTATAAAAACGAGGATAAGGGAAACCACATAATAACTACCAAAATCGAACATCACGCAATACTCCATACATGTGAGTATCTTGAGAAGCAAGGCTTTCAGGTAACTTATCTGGATGTTGATGAATACGGCATGATATCTCTTGAAGAGCTTGAAAAAGCAATAACCGAAAAGACAATACTTATATCCATAATGTTTGCCAATAATGAGATCGGAACTGTGCAGCCTGTTAAGGAAATTGGAGAATTGGCGAAGAAGCATGGAGTCCTGTTCCATACAGATGCCGTTCAGGCTGTTGGAAGCCTTCCAATCGACGTAAAGGAAATGAACATCGACCTGCTCAGCATGTCAGCCCACAAGCTATACGGACCGAAGGGCGTAGGGGCTCTTTACATCAAGCAGGGAACTAAGATAGATCCGCTTATTTCAGGCGGTGCACAGGAAAAAAACAAAAGAGCCGGAACAGAGAACACTCCTGGCATTGTAGGACTTGGAAAGGCAATCGAGCTTGCCTACGAGCATCTTGAAGAAAACACAAATTACCTTATTTCACTGAGGGAAAGACTTATAAAGTGCATCCAGGAAAGGATACCTTACGTCAAATTAAATGGACATCCTGAGAAAAGACTTCCAGGAAACGTCAACTTCTGCTTCCAATTTATCGAAGGCGAGGCTCTGCTTCTAAGCCTTGATATGGTTGGGATCGCTGGCTCAAGCGGATCTGCATGTACCTCAGGCTCTCTTGACCCATCCCACGTGCTTCTAGCAATAGGTCTCCCTCACGAGATAGCCCACGGCTCACTAAGGCTGTCACTGGGTACGGGAAATACTGAAGAACAGGTAGATTATGCTATTGAAAAGCTCGAAGGGATAGTTGACAGATTGAGAAAGATGTCACCATTATATGAAAAAGTTCAAGGGGGTAACAAATAAATGTATTCAGAGAAGGTAATGGAGCATTTTATGCATCCGCATAATGTTGGAGAGATAGAAAACGCAGATGGCGTCGGCGAGGTAGGAAACGCCAAATGCGGTGATATAATGAAGATGTACCTTAAGATCGATGGAGATATCATCACTGACGTAAAATTCAAGACCTTTGGCTGTGGCTCTGCTATCGCATCCTCAAGCATGGCAACTGAGCTCATCAAGGGCAAGACGGTAAGAGAAGCCATGGATCTTACAAACAAGGCTGTGGCAGATGCACTAGACGGGCTTCCACCTGTAAAAATGCACTGCAGCGTGCTTGCAGAGCAGGCAATCAAATCGGCTCTCCTTGATTATTCCCACAAATCCGGGGTAAAAATTGAGGGATTGGAAGATGTTGACTTCGATGACGAGCATCTTCACGACCACGCTGAGGAAGAATAAACTTTAAGAAGAAAGACTTTGGCGGGAGCTGATATTGGCGTCATGCCAAGGTCTTTTGTAGCTTTGGGGGGATATCTATGGGATTGAGCACAGCTCCTGTGCTGTCAGTAAAGCTGGTATGGATCCTTTTACCGATTCTTCTTTTCCTTATCATCTATTACCTGATCAATATTGGAAACAGGTATGTAGCACCAAGAAAGGTGATCCACTACAACACCAAGCTGATCCTTTGGGGGATAATCGCATTATTCGCCCTGTATTTTGTAGTGCAGATATTCAGGAAATACACTCTGGTATCGGACACCTTCTTTACGATCCTGGTATCGATGCTGCTTGCATATCTTTTAAATCCTTCCGTTACGTACTTTGAGAGAAAGGGAATGAAAAGGATACTCGCTGCAGCAGTTGTATACATTATAATACTAGGTGGTATCGTGATATTGTTCCTTGCAGTGCTTCCAAGGACTGGAAGGGAGATCATGCGCCTTGGCACAAACCTGCCTCAGTACATAACCTCAGTCACCAAATGGTTCCAGAATATTTACTCCAGCTATTCAGACACCCTTGGAGAGATGCCGGAGATACTCCAATCGATCGAGAATGTGGTGTCCCAGAATATCGACCGTATACAACAGAGCCTTGCAAACGGAGCAGAGGCGTTCATACTAGGTTTGGCAGGTATCCTTTCAAGGATAGTAAGTCTCGTGCTTACACCGGTTTTGACCTTCTATTTCCTTGTGGACAAGGACCATTTCCTTAAAAAGTTCGACGTACTTATCCCTGCTAGATACAAGGATGAGGTATATAAGCTGCTAAGCGAGACGGATGAGGCGATGTCCCAGTTTATCAGAGGCAGGCTTCTGATGGCAGTTATAGTTGGTATTGCCACCACGATTTTCCTTTTCCTTATGGGAATAGAGTTCGCTATAATAATAGGATTCATAACCGGACTTGCAGACATTATCCCCTATATCGGACCATTTTTAGGATTCCTGCCGGCTGTAGTCTTCGCATTCATATCAAGCCCTACGAAGGCACTTTGGGTAGGAGTGTTCTTTATACTGATCCAATGGATGGAGAACAATATCCTTGGACCGAAGGTTCTTGGAAAAACTACTGGAATGCATCCATTGACTGTACTGGTATCCATTATAACAGGGGGAACCATTTTCGGGGTCATGGGTATGATCATTTCCGTTCCTGCTGTAAACATTGGTATTATACTGTACAGATACATCAAGGATAAGGTCAACGAAAGACTTTCCGGCAATTCAGAAACCGGAACAAATTGACATATAGTCCTATTTGAATTAAAATATTATAGATAGGCTAACCTCCCTGAAGGGGAGGATTTTTCTAATATTTAGGGTGAGGTGTAATTATGAAAAAATTGGGACTGCATGAGATAAGAAAAGAATACCTTGATTTCTTCAAAGAAAAAGACCATTTGGTAGCATCAAGCTTTTCACTGGTGCCCAAAAACGATAAATCTCTGTTGCTTATTGGAGCGGGAATGGCACCCCTTAAGCCATACTTCACAGGAGATGCGACACCTCCCCACAATAGAATGGCCACCTGTCAAAAGTGTATCAGAACCGGGGATATCGAAAACGTAGGTAGGACCGCAAGACATGCTACCTTCTTTGAGATGCTGGGAAATTTCTCCTTCGGGGACTACTTTAAAAAGGAAGCAATAGCATGGGCGTGGGAATTCCTTACAGAAAGAATGGAGCTAAAACCGGAGGATCTTTGGGTAAGCGTCTATCTTGAGGACGACGAGGCTTATGAGATATGGAACAAGGACATCGGTGTACCTGTTGAGAAAATTGTAAGACTTGGAAAAGAGGACAACTTCTGGGAGCTTGAGGTTGGACCATCAGGTCCATGCTCTGAGATATATATAGACAGAGGACTGGAGTACGGCTGCGGCCACGAGGATTGTAAACCAGGCTGCGACTGCGACAGATTCCTGGAGGTTTGGAACCTGGTATTCACCCAGTTTGACAAGGATGAGCAGGGAGTCTACCACCCACTTCCTAATCCAAATATAGATACCGGTATGGGTCTTGAAAGGATAACCTGCATAATGGAGAACGTGGACACAATATTCGATATAGGTGCCATAAGAGACATACTCCACAAGGTTGAGGAAATAAGCGGCTATGAATACGGCTCAGTATATGAGAAGGACGTATCAGTAAGATTAATAACAGACCACACCAGAGCAATGACCTTCCTTGTAAGCGACGGAGTTATCCCCAGTAACGAAGGAAGAGGCTACGTTCTAAGAAGGCTTATCAGACGTGCTGCTAGACACGGCAAGCTCCTTGGAATAGAAAAGGGCTTTTTGGATCAAATGGCAGGAGTTGTTATCGATTCCTGGAGCGTCGAGTACAAGGAACTGAAGGATAACGAGGCTCAAATCAAAAAGGTTATAAGGGCGGAGGAGGAGAAGTTCCAGGAGACTATAAATCAGGGACTTAATATCCTCGATGAATATATCGAAGAAATGAAGGCAGCCGGATCAAGTGTATTCGGAGGCGACAAAGCTTTCAAGCTTTACGACACCTATGGCTTCCCGTTGGAGCTTACTCAGGAGATATTGAATGAGAAGGGCATCAAGCTTGATATCGATGGCTTCAAGGCTAATATGGAGGAGCAGAGACAAAGGGCAAGAAGTGCAAGAGAAGGCACAGACGGCGGCTGGGGCGGCAAAGAAGAGGAGGAGCTTACCAAGGGCTTCAAATCGACATTCCTGGGCTATGACACTACAAAGGCTGGATCTGTAGTACAAGCTTTGTTCAAGGAAGGCGAAAGAGTCATCCACCTTAGTGAGGGAGAAGAAGGACTTGTGATCTTAAAAGAAACTCCTTTCTACGGAGAGCAGGGCGGTCAGGTAGGAGACAAGGGCAAGCTGCTATTTGAAGGAGGCTATGCGGAGGTAACCGATGCAAGACCTACCAAGGATGGCGCTACACTTCATGTTATATCAGTAAAAGAAGGTCAGCTGAAGGAAGACATGAAGGCAGAGGCAGTAGTTGATGACGAGTTGAGAGATGCAACCAGAAGAAACCACTCAGCTACCCACCTGCTGCACAAAGCCCTGAAATCAGTTCTAGGCGGACACGTCAACCAGGCGGGCTCCCTTGTGATGCCAAACAGACTTCGCTTTGACTTTACTCATTTCGAAGCGGTAAGCAAGGAGGATCTTGCAAAGATCGAGTCCGAGGTAAACCACAACCTGTTGAAGGCTATGCCTGTAGTGACAGAGGTCGCTACTCTTAAACAAGCACAGGAAAAGGGCGTAATAGGACTATTTGAGGACAAATACGGGGATGAGGTAAGAGTCGTATCCATGGGAGATTACTCACAGGAGCTCTGTGGTGGAACCCACGTCTCAAATACAGGCCAGATCGGACTGTTCAAGATATTATCAGAGGCAGGTATAGCGGCAGGTGTTAGAAGGATCGAGGCACTTACAGGACTTAATGCCTTCGAATATATGAACAGCCTTGAAAAGGAGCTTGAGCAGCTTTCACATTCCATGAAGACCAACAGGCAGTCGTTGAAGGAAAGAGCACATGGGATCATGGAAGAGCTAAAGGAAAAGGAAAGAGAGATCGGAAGGCTTAAGGATAAGCTTTCTGCAAATATAGCAGATGAAATACTTTCAACCGCAAAGGACATCGAAGGGGTCAAGCTGATTGCCTACACAGCACCGGAGATGGATTTGAACAGCCTGAGGACACTAGGAGATGAGCTGAAGGCAAGGCTGCATTCAGGAGTAGTTGTCCTTGCAACAGCAATAGACGGCAAGATTTCACTTGTTGCAATGGCAACCAAGGACGTAACTGAGAAGGGGATCCACGCTGGAAACATAGTGAAGGCAGTTGCAGTGGCAACAGGCGGCAGCGGCGGCGGAAGACCGGAGATGGCACAAGCCGGCGGCAAGGACGTCTCCAAACTAAAGGAAGCAATGGATAGTGTTGAAAGTTTGGTAAGAGATCAATTGAAGAGATAATGAACAATGGACAATGAAAGGCGAGATCCCTCCACGTTGGTCGGGATGACAAACATGCTGTCATTCTGAGCTTCAACAGACTGTCGTTCTGAGCTTCAACAGACTGTCATTCTAAGGCTTGCCGAAGAATCTTAGCTCTTGGCTCTTGGCTCTTAGCTCTTGACTCTTAGCTTCAAACTATTAGTTTTTCACTATTCACTATTCACTGATTGTGTTATAATGGTTAAAGGGGTGGTACTGTGAACGATAAAATGAACGAAACCGTAAAATTCGAAGCCACTAAGGAAACACCTACAGAGCCCAGAGAAATACTGATTTCTGTTTTCAATTCATTGGAGGAAAAGGGATACAATCCCATCAATCAAATCATTGGGTATATCCTTTCAGGAGACCCCACCTATATTACAAGCCACAACAACGCCCGAACAATCATAAGAAAAATCGAGCGGGACGAGCTATTGGAGGAAATACTTCGGGCATATTTGAAATGCACTAAAGACTGACTTTGAATGGATGGATGGCATAGGGCTATCCATCCTCTTTATGTAAAGAAACGAAAGGAAACTGCAGTGGAAAGAAGACGTTTGGGCAATACTGAAATCCAGGTATCCGGACTTTGCTTCGGCTCTCTTACCATGACGCCGTTCCAGGCTGATCTTGGTCTGGAAGAGGGTGCAAGGCTCATCAGATACGCCTATGAAAAAGGTATAAACTTCATAGATACAGCTGAGATATACGACAACTATGAATATATCAGAAGAGGGATCCAGGGCATATCAAGAAGCGATTACGTAATTGCCACCAAAACCTATGCCTATACTGAAAGGCTGGCAGAGGCGAGCTTACATAAAGCCCTAAGGGAACTTCGGACTGATTATATAGATATATTTTTACTTCATGAGCAGGAAAGCGAGCACACAATAAGAGGCCACTATCCTGCAATAGAGTACCTATTAAAGGTCAAGGACCAGGGAAAGGTCAGAGCAGTTGGGATATCTACCCATAAGGTAGCCGGGGTCAAGGGTTTCCTGAAGTATAAGGAGCTGGACATAATACACCCATTGCTAAACATAGACGGAATTGGTATCCATGACGGCACCAGGGACGATATGGTAGAAGCGATCAAAGCATGCCATAGAGATGGTCGAGGGATCTACAGCATGAAGCCCCTTGGAGGAGGACATCTTATAAAGCGGACTGAGGAAGCCTTCGGCTTCTTAAGAGACATAAAGGAGCTTCATTCCATAGCAATTGGCCTGCAGTCAACCCAGGAAGTCGACGCCGCTGTTCAATTGCTTCAAAGTGGGTATATAGAAGAGAATACTAAGGAACAGATAAACAGAACAAATAGAAGGCTTATAGTTCAGGATTACTGTCAGGGCTGCGGCAGCTGTGAAAGCAGATGCCAGCAGGGAGGAATAACAGTCGTCGATGGGATGGCAGTCCCCAACGATAATTGCATTCTTTGTGGATATTGTGCCACAGTTTGTCCGGAATTTTGTATAAAAGTTATTTGATAATGATATAATGGAGAGTGTATGGAAAGAATTTTAGGCTTGGACGTTGGAACAAAGAGAATAGGAGTCGCAGTAAGCGATCCATTGGGCATCACTGCCCAGCCCCTCATGACCATCGAGAGGGAAAGCAAGAAAAAAGACCTTGAGGCTATCGAAGCCCTGCTTGATCAATACCAGATCAGGAAGGTCGTAGTTGGTATGCCGCTCAACATGAATGGGTCAATGGGACCTTCGGGAGAGATGGCAAAAATGGTCGGGGAAAAAATAAAGAATAAATTTAAGATCGAGCTGATATATGTAGATGAGAGGCTTAGCACAGTGTCTGCCGAAAGAGTACTTATTGAGGGTGACATAAGGCGAGAGGAAAGAAAAAACATTATCGACAAGGTGGCAGCATCCTATATCCTGCAAACTTATCTCGATTCAAAGTAAAGGAGGATATTATGACTGAAAAACATGTATTTTATGACGAACTGGGTAATGAGATAGAATTTCTCGTCAAGGCAAAATTCAGCCTGGACGATACCGATTATGTGGCGCTTTTAAACGCCGACCAGCTGGACACCATGACCTATCTATTAAAGCTTGAGTTGGATGAAAATGGAGAACCCATATTTGTTACCATAGATGACGAAGAAGAGTTCGATGAGGTAAAATCAGCCTACGAAGAGCTTAGTAAAGAGCATTTACAATAAGGCAGGTGAAAACGGTGGAAACCACGATCAAAGGCTACATGGAGCAGCTGCAGAAGAGAGGATATAAATACACAAATCAGAGAGAGGACGTCCTGAGGATCCTTTTGGATCACAAGGAGTCTCATTTGAGCTGCGAAGAGGTACACGGAATAGTTGCCCGTGAAAGCAAGGATGTGGGTATAGCCACTGTTTACAGGACGCTCCAGCTTTTTGAAAGGCTGGGGATAGTATACAGGATTAATTTTGACGATGGAGTGAGCCGTTACGAGCTTAATCTCGGCAACGAGAATCACCACCATCATCATTTAATATGCACGGAATGTGGAAGCGTGACTGAGGTGAAGCTGGATCTTCTCGAAGCCCTTGAGGATGAAATCGAAAAAGAGGAAGGGTTTCTTATTCGGGATCACAACGTCAAATTCTACGGGATATGCAAAAATTGTAAGGAAAGATGATCGAATTTTAGAGAAAAACAAGGAGTGGTAAAGTGGCAAAACAAAATAAATTGAAAATTATCCCGCTGGGTGGATTAGGAGAAATCGGGAAAAACATTACCGTACACGAATACAAGGATTCTATAGTTATCGTGGACTGCGGCATGACCTTTCCCGAGGACGAAATGCTTGGAGTAGACATAGTCATACCGGACATTTCCTACCTGATCAAGAACAAGGAGAAGATAAAGGGATTGGTATTGACCCATGGTCACGAGGACCATATTGGGGCTATTCCCTATGTTCTCAAGAAGCTTGATATACCCATTTACGGAACTAAGCTTACTTTGGGATTACTGAATAATAAGCTTAAGGAGCACAACCTTCCCAATGCGCAGCTGAATGTTGTGGCTCACGGCGAAAAGATAAAGCTGGGCCATTTTGAGGTGGAATTCATAAGGACCACCCACAGCATACCGGATAGTGCCGCCTTGGCATTGACAAGCCCTGTGGGAACTGTAATCCAGACTGGTGACTTCAAGGTGGACTTCACACCTATAACCTCAGATGTTATAGACCTGAACAGATTCGCCGAGCTTGGAAACAAAGGGGTGCTGGCACTTTTGTCTGACTCGACAAACGTTACAAGGCCAGGCTATTCAATGAGCGAAAGGACAGTCGGAGAGACCTTCAGAAACCTTTTTTACAAGGCTAAGGGAAGGATAATCGTCGCTACCTTCGCATCAAACGTCCACAGAGTACAGCAGATAATAGACGCAGCAGAGCTTAACGACCGTAAGGTAATAATGTCCGGAAGATCAATGGTCAACGTGACGACAGTAGCTGCTGAGCTCGGGTACCTTCGCTTCAACGAGGGGACGATAATAGACATAAAAGACATGAATAAATACAGAAAGGACGAGGTCGTCCTTATAATGACAGGATCACAGGGAGAGCCAATGAGCGCCCTGACAAGGGTCGCATCAAACGAGCACAGACAAATCGAGCTTATGAACGATGACCTGGTCATAATATCAGCAACACCCATACCCGGAAACGAGAAGACCGTATCCAAGGTAATAAACAACCTTATTGAAAAGGATGTCGAAGTTGTATTCGAGGCCTACGAGGATATCCACGTATCAGGCCACGCCTGCCAGGAGGAGCTTAAGCTGATGCACAGCCTTGTGAAGCCAAAGTTCTTTATCCCTGTACACGGAGAGACCAAGCACCTTAAGATGCATGCAGACATAAGCGAGTCCCTTGGAACGCCAAGAGAAAATATATTTATACTTGAGAACGGGCAGACCCTTGAGCTTTCAAAGAACGAGGCAGGCCTTGGCCAGACAGTTCCTTCAGGACATATCCTGGTGGACGGACTTGGAGTTGGGGATGTTGGAAATATTGTACTAAGAGACAGAAAGCATCTCTCAGAGGACGGGCTCATAGTCGTCGTAGTAACCATGGACAAGGAAAAGGGCATTGTTGCTGCTGGACCGGACCTGGTTTCCAGAGGCTTCGTCTACGTCAGAGAATCTGAGGATCTTATGGTAGAGGCAAGAAGAGTCGTCAAGGAGACACTTGAAGCCTGTGAAGCAAAGAAAATCAAGGATTGGTCGGCGATAAAATCAAATATAAGAGATGACCTTAGAACCTTCCTCTATACAACAATAAAGAGAAATCCGATGATATTGCCTATCATCATGGAGGTTTAAGACAAAAGGAGAATATGAATGGGCACAAGACTTTTAATGTACCTGGCAGTGATCCTGCTGGGAGCTTTGGTAGGAGCCAAAGCAAGCCTTGGCGATCAGTTGAAGAAAAGACTGGGCAGCATCCAGACTGCCTGTCTTCTTTTGTTGCTGGGGGTAATGGGAATTAAGATAGGTATGGATAAGGGGGTAGTAGATTCCTTCCTTCAGATCGGATACAGAGCAGTAGTAATGAGCATCTTCACCATCAGCTTCAGCATTCTGGCAGTCATGCTGGTAAAAAGACTTGTGACTGGAGGTGGAACCAGATGACGCTCAGGATACTTTTAGCTGTTATATTCGGAGCACTTACGGGAATGTTCATCCTTCCTCAGGGCGTGCTTGCATACACTGACCTTATAATCGACATCGGACTTATGCTGCTATTATTTTTCGTTGGCATAGATATTGGGCTTAACCGCTCGGTATTTGGAAGGATAAAGGCCATCGGATTCAGGATATTGTATATACCCTTAGCCATTATTATTGGCAGCATTGCAGGCTCAGCAGTAGCGGGGATCGTTCTTGGAATGCCCTTCAACGAAGCGGGAGCAATAGGTGCAGGTCTTGGATGGTATACCCTGTCCTCGATACTTGTTGCAACCTATTCAAGTCAGCTTTCAGCCATGGCATTTATTGCCAACGTTACAAGAGAGCTTATAGCTTTTATCATTATACCTACGGTAGCTAAAAAGCTGGGCTTTCTTGAAGCTATCGCACCGGCAGGTGCAACAGCCATGGACACTGGGCTGCCAATCGTTTCACGCTCAACTGATCCTGAAACGGCAATAATAGCATTTTTAACGGGAGTAATTTGCACCTCGTCAGTTCCTGTGCTGGTCCCGTTGATACTGAATCTTTAGCAGGGAAGGAATGATATCATGAACATTAGATACCTAACAAAGGCAAGCCTTATAGCTGCCATATACCTAGTACTGGTACTTTTACAGGCGCTGCCATTTCCGGTTGCGAACCTGACATTCGGCCCGGTGCAATTAAGAATAGCAGAGGGGCTTACGCTGCTCCCACTGGTAGAGTCTGCTGCAGTGCCAGGCCTTTTTATCGGAGTGCTTTTGGCAAACTTCCTGTTGGCACCCTATTCAGGCTTTGGGCTTGTAGACATTATCGGAGGCTCGCTTGTCACCCTTGTCGCGGCATATCTTACCTCCAAGGCCAAAAATAAATACGTCGGTATGCTGCCGCCGATAATCTTAAATGGAATCATAGTTTCCATATGGGTTTCCTATTTCACTAAGATCCCATATCTTTATACAGTGCTTGGAATAACGGCAGGAGAGCTGGTAAGCGTCTCTATATTCGGAAGCATTATTCTCTATGTCTATGAAAAAGCATCGAAATACAGGGAATGGTAAAATGACCCATATCAATGAAGACTACATCACAAGCTATATAAGAGAGCTGACTCCAAATAGCTCACAACTATTACAGGAGCTGGAGAGCTACGCAGAGGAGCACCACGTCCCCATAGTACAGCCTGAGGTTGGTCAGCTTTTAAGGACTCTTTTAAGGATAAATAAGCCTGCCTCCATACTTGAGGTTGGAACAGCCATAGGCTATTCAGCCATACTTATGGGTGAGTGTCTTACTGGTGAGTGGACCATTACAAGCCTTGAAAGAAATCAGGAGATAATCCCAACAGCACTTGAAAATATTAAAAGAGCAGGCTTTGAGGATAGGATAAAAATAATCCCTGGAGATGCTCTTGAGACCTTCCCGCATCTTACCAGCAACTATGACTTAATATTCCTGGATGCTGCCAAGGGACACTATATGGAGTTCTTTGACTATGCCTCTTCGCTTCTACGTCCTGGAGGGATAATAATTTCAGACAACGTGCTATACAAGGGCATGGTGGCTGAGGATAGTCTTGTAAAGAGAAGAAAAAGGACCATCGTAAACAGACTCAGGGAATATCTTGATAGGATAAACAACCTTGAAGGCTACATCTCATCGGTTATACCAATAGGAGATGGAGTCGCAATAACCTGCAAGGAGGCAAACTATTGAAGAAGGTAGAGCTGCTGGCACCAGCCGGCGATTTGGAAAAACTGAAAATGGCAATCATTTATGGAGCTGACGCTGTATACCTTGGCGGAGAGGCCTTTGGCATGCGTAAGGCTTCAAAGAATTTTACCCTGGATCAGATCAGAGAGGGCGTGGAATTCGCTCATGAAAGAGGCAAGAAGGTCTATGTGACCCTAAACATCGTCCCTCACGACAAGGACATGGAAGGGCTTGGGGAATATGCCAGGGAGCTGGAGGAGGTTGGAGTAGATGCCTTCATAGTCTCAGACCCCGGAATGTTTACAGTAATCAAGAGAACAACTCCTGATATGGAGATCCATATAAGCACACAGGCAAGTGTAACAAACTACGAGACAATAATGTTCTGGCACGGTCTGGGAGTAAGGCGTATCGTACTTGCAAGAGAGCTGTCCCTTGAAGAGATAACGAATATCACAAAAAAGCTTCCTGCGGACATGGACATAGAATGCTTCGTCCATGGAGCGATGTGCATGAGCTACTCCGGCAGATGCCTTATAAGCAACTATATGACTGGACGGGACGCCAACATGGGCGACTGTGCCCAGCCCTGTCGCTATAAATATCATGTAGTAGAGGAAAAGAGACCAGGCCAGTACTTTCCTATAGAGGAGCATGAGGAAGGAACATTTCTGTTTAACTCAAAGGACCTTTGTATGCTGGAGCATCTACCTGAGGTCATAGAAGCAGGGATCCACAGCCTCAAGATCGAGGGGAGAGTAAAAAGCTCCTACTACGTTGCAACAGTAATAAGATCCTATCGTATGGCAATTGATGCATACCTTAAAGATCCTGAAAATTATCAATACGATCCGGCATGGCTGACTGAGATCCAAAAGGTGAGTCATAGGGACTTTACCACAGGTTTTTTCTTCAATAAGCCTGGTACAGAAGACCATGTATATGGTACCAGCTCTTACCTAAGGGGCTATGACTTTGTAGGTATGGTTCTGGATTATGATAAAGAATCAAGGATGGCAACTGTTGAACAGAGAAACAGGATGTTTGCAGGTGAGGAGATAGAAATATTCGGTCCGGGTAAGGACTACTTTGTTCAGACCATAGAGGAAATGTGGGACGAGGAAAATAATCCAATCAACGTTGCTCCCCATCCACAGCAGATTCTGAAGCTTAAAACCAAGCAGCCGGTAGAAAGGTTCGATCTTATAAGAAAGCCCAGGGAGGATTGATCAAAGGTGAAAAGTCCCATACTCATAGGTATAGCTGGAGGAACAGGCTCTGGGAAGTCAACCGTAACCAGGGAGATATACAAATCAATAACTGATAAGAATGTTGCCATTATTGAGCAGGACTCCTATTACAAGGACCAGAGCAATATAAGCTTTGAGGAAAGAGTAAAGACCAACTATGATCACCCCTTTGCATTCGACAACGAGCTTCTTATTAGCCACCTAAAGGACCTTCTCAACGGTAAATCAATTCAAAAGCCCATATACGACTTTGAGAATCACAACAGAAAGAAGGAAACTGTGCTGGTTGAACCAAAGGATATAATCGTCCTTGAAGGGATCCTTATTCTATACGACGAGGACCTGAGAAACCTTATGGACATAAAGCTTTTCGTCGACACCGATGCAGACGTAAGAGTCATCAGGAGAATATTAAGGGATATAAAGGACAGAGGGAGAACTCTCGATTCAGTAGTTAAGCAATACATGACTACCGTAAGACCGGCCCATATGCAGTTCGTTGAGCCTACTAAAAGATATGCGGACATAATAATTCCTGAGGGCGGCTACAACAAGGTAGCTATCGACATAATCGTTACTAAGGTAAATGATATAGTTAACAGGAAAGTAAATAATTAAACACTGACCTGCCAGAGATAACGGTCTGGCAGTTTTATTTTTTTGTAAATGATTAAAATTTGTTTATATAAAATTGATTTTTGGGTATTTTATTAAATATCTAACAGGATTATTAATGATTCGACCTAAAATTGTTACGTTTCATTCACATTCGACTACAAAATGTGACAATGGAAATGTTTGTGACAAATATTTACGAAATGAAATAAAACTGGAAATAAATATTGATTTTATAGTGTTTTCGATGTAAAATGTTGACATCGGACTAGAATATAGGAAATATTCAAAAATATTAATATAAATAACGACAAACAAAGTTAAATACTGCTCTTGAGCAGACCGGGAGAAGGGAAAAAGATGCAGAAATCAACATTGAAAATCGGAGAATTGCTGCTTTATGCAGGTAAAATCACCTCTGAACAACTTAATCAAGCCCTTGAGTCCCAAAATGGATCCAACAGGAAACTTGGAGATATCCTTGTTGACCTTGGATTTGTGTCCCAGGAGGATATAGTTGAGGTTCTTGAATTTCAATTGGGATTCCCGAGGATAGATCTTAACAAATACGAAATAAACCAGTCTGTCGCTGCCATACTTCCTGAAAGCATAGTCAGAAAGTACAAAATGATCCCCATAGACAAGAAGGATGGCAAGCTTATAGTTGCAATGGTAGACCCGTTAAATTTCTTTGCCGTTGACGACGTAAGGCTTTATACCAAAATGGATATGGAAAGCGTTCTGGCTACTGCAGCAGACATAACCAAGGTCATCGACCGCTTTTACAGCGGAGCCAGTGCTAAGAAGGTTCTTGAGGAATTCACAGATGGAGCCGTTTTTGACGACTCTGATTTCGAGGATGTTGAAGAGGCAGAGGTCGCCTCTGCACCTATAGTAAGGCTTATAAATTCTCTATTTGAACAGGCGACAAGGAGCAAGGCATCAGATATCCATATAGAGCCCTATGCTGATGAAATAAGGGTTCGTTTTCGTATAGACGGAGATCTAAGGGAGATAATGAACCTTCCAAGATCAAACCATTCCGCAATAGTGACACGTATCAAGATAATCGGCAAGATGAACATAGCTGAGAAGAGGGTACCTCAGGATGGACGTGTAGAGACAAAGCTTAACGACAGAGAAATAGATATGCGTATATCTACCCTTCCCACAGTTTATGGCGAAAAGATCGTTATCAGGCTTCTTGACAAGACCAGCTTCAATTTCACCAAAGAGGGACTTGGTCTGAGCCAGCACAACCTGGGACTGTTCGACAATATTTTGAGACAGCCCTACGGCATGATCCTTGTAACTGGACCGACAGGAAGCGGTAAGACCACTACACTTTATACAGTTCTACGAGAGCTTAACCAAATCGAAAAAAATATAATAACAGTTGAGGACCCTGTTGAATACAGGCTGGGAGGGATAAACCAGGTACAGGTAAATGTCAAGTCAGGCCTTACCTTTGCATCCGGACTTCGTTCCATACTCCGTCAGGACCCGGACATAGTAATGGTTGGAGAGATAAGAGACGGTGAAACAGCTCAAATAGCCGTAAGAGCCGCTATAACAGGACACCTTGTGCTTTCAACTCTTCACACCAACGACAGCCCCTCGACCATAGCAAGACTTATAGATATGGGCATCGAGCCATATATAGTTTCATCAGCTGTAATAGGGATCGTTTCACAGCGTCTGGTAAAAACTCTTTGCAATAAATGCAAGCAGCCCTATGAGGCAAGCTATAGCGAGCTGAAGATGCTTGGGATGGACACGGATAAGACCTTAGTGCTTCATAAGCCTGTAGGCTGCAACGCCTGCAATGCCGGATATTCAGGAAGAGCAGCAGTCCATGAGATCATGCCGGTAAATGAGGAGATCCGTAAGCTTATAGATTCAGGTACTACTACTGACGTAATAAGAGAAGAAGCCCTCAAGCAGGGTATGACAACCTTGTTCCAGTCGGCTATAGCTTTGGCAGAGCAAGGAAAGACAAGCTTCGAAGAGGTAATGAGAGTTGGCTTTACCCTAGGATAGGAGGCGATACCATTGAATATCGATCAAATAGTAGAGGAAGGATTGAAGCGGGTAGCGTCTGACATCCATTTAACAGTGGGAATTCCACCAAACCTTAGAGTAAACGGATTATTGGTCCATTTAGGTGATGTGCCCTTAACGCCAGCAGACACTGAAAGACTTGTAAGATCCTCTTTAAGCGAGAAGCAGTTTGAGGTACTTAAGGACAAGGGTGAAATAGACTTTTCCTATGCCAGCCCTGGAAAAGGCAGGTTCAGAGTCAATGCCTACCTTCAAAGAGGAAGCTTTGGAATGGCTCTGCGTATAATACCCCTTGAGATACCAACTATGCAGCAGCTGGGACTACCAACCGTAATAAGTGACCTGACCAGACTTCCAAGAGGTCTGATACTGGTGACCGGACCTACGGGGAGCGGAAAGTCCACAACTCTTGCAACCATGATTGACCAGATAAACAGGGAAAGGAACGTACATATCCTTACTCTTGAGGATCCGATCGAGTATTTGCACAGACATCAAAAATCAATAGTAAACCAAAGGGAGATCGGTTCTGACTCACAAAGCTTTTCAAATGCTCTTAGAGGAGCCCTTAGACAGGACCCGGATGTTATCCTGGTCGGCGAGATGAGAGATCTTGACACCATATCAATAGCAATAACTGCAGCAGAAACAGGTCACCTTGTACTTTCAACACTCCATACACTTGGAGCTGCAAAGACCATCGACCGTATCATAGACGTATTCCCACCATACCAGCAACAGCAGGTACGGGTACAGCTGGCATCGGTAATACAGGCTGTAATATCCCAGCAGCTTCTGCCAAAGGCAGACGGAAAGGGAAGAGTGGCAGCCCATGAAATAATGATAGCAACTCCGGCAATTAGAAACCTTATCCGTGAGGACAAGATACACCAGATAGACACCAGCATCCAGACAGGCGGCAAGTTCCGAATGCAGACCATGGATGCATCCCTTGTAGACCTTTACAACAGAGGGCTTATAAGAAAAGACATTGCACTGACCCAGGCCGTAAACCAAGAAGAGATCAAAAAATATATTGTGTAGGTGAGGCAAATGAAGTTCAAGTACCGAGCCATAGCAAAAAACGGCCAGACTGTCGAAGGAGTTTTCGAAGCAGCCAGCGAGTCTGATGTAATCTCCATGATAAAGGCCAACAGCTATATGCCCCTTCAGGTTGAAAGGGACGTAGGTGAAGAGGCTAAGTTCGAGCTCTTCAAGGCCAAGGTGAAGAAAAAGGATCTGGCAGTATTCTGCAGACAGTTCTTCACAATGATAGATGCAGGACTTGGAATAGTTAAGTGCCTTGATATACTTGAGGTACAGACAGAAAACAAGACTCTGCAAAGCACCATAAGTCGTGTAAATGAAGACGTTCAAACTGGACTTACACTTTCTGAGGCAATGAAGAAACACCCACTGATATTCCCAACAATCCTTACCAACATGGTGGAGGCAGGGGAGGTCAGTGGTAACCTAGATGCTATACTTGAAAGAATGGCAGTGCACTTTGAGAAAGAGAATAAAATCGAGAACAAGATAAAGGGATCTGCAATTTATCCAGCAGCCTTGATGTTTGTTAGTATAGCAGTAGTAATATTTATGCTGGTGTTCGTACTTCCAACCTTTACGTCAATGTTTGAGGGAAGCGACACTCCGCTTCCATGGCCTACAAAATTCCTGCTGGATCTAAGCGATTCGCTGAAGACATACTGGTACATATACCTAGGAGTGGTTGGACTTATAGTATTTGGACTTATATCCTTCAAAAGGACTGAGGAAGGAACAAGATTTTTTGACGATATGAAGCTTAGGCTTCCTGTTATTAAGGGAGTTACAGCAAAGATAATAACCTCGAGATTTACGAGGACCCTGTCCACGCTGATGGACTCAGGTATTCCGCTTATTAAGTCGATGGAGGTTGTTTCAAAGGTAGTAAATAACCTTACTATTCAGGACAGGATAACAGCAAGCATCGAGCAGATAAGAAAGGGGATCCCGCTTTCAAGAGCAATCAAGGATGTTGGAGTATTCCCGCCAATGGTTGACTCAATGATCAAGATTGGTGAGGAGTCAGGTTCACTGGACGACATACTATCAAAGACAGCAGACTTCTACGATGAAGAGGTTGAGGTAGCGCTCCACAAGATGACGACGCTCTTGGAACCGATCATGATAGTTGGTATGGCATTGGTTATAGGGTTTATAGTCATAGCGATGTACCTGCCAATGTTTGACTTGGTTAACACTATATAGAATTGACAATTGACAATTGACGATTGACAATGAATACGTCATCCCGAGTGTAGTGGAGGGATCTCAGTATTTGTCATACCGAGCGCACCCAGTCATCCCGACCGAAGTGGAGGGATCTCAGCTTAGCTAAGAACTAAGAACTAAGAACTAAGAACTAAGAACTAAGAAAACCTCTTAGCTCTTCACTCTTACCTCTTAGTCGAATTTCCGGCTTTAATAAAATTCATATACATTAAGGCAAGTCGAAGAAAAGAAAAAACACAAGGAGGAATTTAAATGATTGCGTGGTTTAACAAAAAAAGGAACAAAAAAGGTTTTACATTGGTGGAGTTAGTTGTTGTAATAGCTATATTAGGACTACTGGTAGCTCTGGCAATTCCAAGATTTGCTACAGTATCAGATAATGCTAAACTCGGAACAGCTGAGGCTAATCATCGAGTTCTTGCTTCTGCTGTATTACTGGGGCAAACTGAAACAGGTGGAACTCTTCCTGCTACTGGACTGACAAGTTTAGATGCTTTCGTGCAAGGAACAACCACTTCATTGGATACGATCGATGGAATAGTTGCATATTCATGGACTGTTGATGCAACAACTGGTGATGGTACTTTACAAACAACTGTAACAGGTATTACTACTGCTAAATATGCACCAGGATCAAATGGATCAGTTGCAATAACGAATGATGCAGGAAATACTATTTTTACAACAGTATTCCAGGATTAATAAGTACTTGATTACAAACAAGGGAACGCCTGCGTTCCCTTGTTTACTATCACCACATAATCCTACGAGGTGAGCTATGATCATACTAGTAACAATCTACGGCCTTCTTATAGGCTCATTCCTTAATGTCCTTATTTACCGTATACCTCGTGAGGAGAGTATTGCATTTCCTGGTTCACACTGCCCGGATTGCGATCATAAGCTGAGGTGGTATGACAATATCCCTGTGGTTTCATATTTGATGCTAAGTGGTAAGTGCAGGTACTGCGGGACCAGGATAAGTGTTCAATATCCGTTGATTGAGACATTAAATGCGATAATTTATGTCGGTTTATACATATTTTTTGGCTGGGGTGTTGATTTTGTAGCTTTTGCTCTTATAGCTTCAGTATTGATTGCAATAGCCGGTATCGATCTAAAGGAGCAGATCATTCCGGACAGCCTTGTTATATCTATACTTATTATCGAGGCTTTGCATAAGGCTTTGAATTATTTTATGTATGATATATCCCCAGGGCTTGTTGACAGCATGTTGGGACTTGCTGTTGCAGGAGGGTTGTTCCTGCTCATCGTCCTTGTCTCTAAAGGTGGCATGGGTGGAGGCGATGTCACTCTAATAGGTGCTCTTGGCTTTGTGCTTGGCGTTAAAGGTATTCTTTTAACTATTTTCTTTTCATTTATTCTTGGAGCAATTATTTCCATTTTTCTATTAGCATCCGGACTTAAGACCAGAAAGGACCCTATTCCCTTCGGACCCTTTATAATTTTGGGCTTTTTTATAACACTCCTCTGGGGAAATGGCATAATTTCATGGTATTTTGATATTTTAATGTAGAAAAATCTTCCATTTAGGATTATGATAGAAATATATCGGTAGAGAGGAGGAAGGCAATTGGGCATATTGAAGAACGGCAAAATAGTAAGCCTGGATTTTGGCTCTGACAGCATCAAGGGCGTCGAGGGAAGGTACAACAAAAAAGGCTTGCTTGTAGACAAATGCTTTACCATTGAGCTGCCAAAGGATCTTTATTCTGACGGCGAGATAACTGATCTGGATCAGATGACCTATCTTTTAAAATCAGGCTTATCTGAATACGGAATCGGGCAGGACGATTCGTACTGTGTAGTCAATTCGTCCACTGTGGTAATGCGTGAGGTCACACTTCCAAAGGTATCTCCTGCGGAGGTCGAAGCTATTATCAATTATCAGCTGGAGGATTATATTCCCATCAATGCAGAGGATTATATCGTCAAGTATATTAGCCTTGGCTCAAGGGTCGAGGAGGGTATTGAAAAGCTACTCCTGATGCTTGTTGGGATCCCCAGGACCATGATACAGTCACATCTTACTCTATTGAAGAACGTGAACCTAAAGCCTGCTGTTATGGACTATCATGGAAATTCAATCGCCAAGCTTATAGCAAATGGCGGGATGATAAATGAAACCTATACTCCAAACAATACTGTTGCCTGTATCGACCTTGGTGCAAAATCCACCTCACTTTCTATAGTTGAGGATGGAATAATTAGGGTAGCCAGGGAGCTTGATACCGGATCAGACTACTTCTTCAAGGAAATAGAAAAAAAGGCACCGATGTATGAGGAAGAGGAAATAATCAAACTTTTGTCTCAGCTTGACGATATAAATAGAAAGCCGGCAGGCGACAGCGATGAAGTGGTTGCTATCGAAACTCTTCGGGACAGTCTTTATGAGATGTATGATAAAATCGAAATGATATTTAGATATTATAAAACCCGGGAGGTCAGCAACGAAATAAACCTTATAATGCTTTATGGAGGTCTCTCAAAGGTTAAAGGGCTTGAGAAGATGTTCAGGGACTTCTTTGGAATAGATACTGTAGTCCTAAAATCAATGGAAAAGGTTAAGCTAAACGGCGATCTTAACAGGTATGCCAATGCAATAGGCGGTCTTGTACGCTACAGCGAGGTGAAAAAATGAGAGATCTAAACTTCTTTGAACCGTTTCTCGACAAAAGGCAGTTCAGGTTCAACAAAATCATGGTCCTCTATTTCCTTCTTATAGCCGTGATCGTCGGTCTTGGCATCTGGGGAGGCTTGAACCAGATACAGATTAATGCTCTTAAAAGAGAAGTAAGCAGTCTTAGAGAGGTTGCTGAAAATCCCGCAACTGTTAAAAAGGTCGAGGAGATAAAGGCCTTTGAGGAGGAAACTGCTCAGTTCAGGGCCGAGGTGGAGAGGATCATCCAGCTTGATAAGAGTATCCAAGCCAGAGATATCATTGGTGAGAATCTTCTGGAGGACATTAACTCCAGGCTTCCGGAGGGAGTATTTCTTACCAATTTGAATGTAGCGGGAAGAGAGCTTCAAATGACCGGCTTTGCAACAGACAAGTATTCAATAGCCGAGTTTGGGAAGGGGCTGGAGCAGTTGCCTTATGCTGACAGCATATTCATATCAAATATATCTGCTATTGAAAGCTACTATAGATACTCTATGAATCTTACACTAAAGGAGGTGCTGGTGGATGCCAACTAAAAAGCCATCCTTTTTAAGTAAAATAAAGACCAGACCTCTTACAAACAGCGAAAAGGTGCTTCTGACATTGCTTGCCATTGTGGGCATTGCATGGCTAGGAAACAGGTATATCCTGGTACCTCAGGAGCAGAAGCAGGAGGAGCTTACAGTACAGAAATACGAGCTGGAAACTAAGATAATGGAAATGAATGCTACTCTTAGAAGAGAAGCAGACATTAAGGCGGAGTGGGAGCAGCTTCACAGGGAGAAAAACCAGATTATTTCATACTATTTCCCGACCCTTGACCAGTCACAGATCATTTACCTGTTAAACGATACGCTTCCTGAAGATCAGGTTGAGATAGTCGACCTTAACTTCACTAGACCGGGAGCTGAGAAGGTTGCTGATATGGACGTTTATAACATGGGCATATCTGTACCCTTCAGCGGAAGCTATGCAGGGATCATGAACATGGTAAGAGCAGTCGAGATGAGCCCAAGAAGGATGATGGTCGATACTCTTTCTCTTGACAGAAGAGATGATGCTTCACTGGGCGGCACTATGAACATCAAGGTATACAGCCTTCAGGGTCTGGCTGAAGCAGATCCAAATGTAATACCTGTTGAGGTTGCGGACAATCCGAATACAGGTACTCTATTCGGTAGCTTTGCTGGATTTACAGGTGGAACTTCTTCTGGCTCTTCAGGAGGAGGCAGCACAGGTGGAGGAGGCACAGCAGGCGGTGGAGGAACTGAACCAGTTATAGAATTAAAGGGTGACATCCTTCACAGCTTCGAAATGAGAAATTATGATTTCGTACCATCTCATGAGCTGATCGCAGGATCTGCAGTTCCATCAACTATTGCTCAGCACGGTAAGTATGGAATGAGACTGGAATATAAGATACTTGGTGTAAGTGATGAAAACAGAGCTTATGTAGATATATCAAAGCAGAACATAGAGCTTAGATATCCTCCCAATGAACTGAAGATGTGGGTCTACTCATTTGACTATTCACCGGGGAATATAGGTATTAGGGCAGTCACTCAAAGCGGTGAGGAGGTCGAGCAGGTAATATCCATCGGAGTACCATGGCTTGGCTGGGGCAACCTAAGCGTTATGCTTCCGGGTGATACCTCCATATATCCTCTTAAGATAACTCACATCTACTATGAGATGGGCAAGGAGAGGGATGACTTTGGAGTTCTTATATTCGACAAGATGGAGGCTTTTTTTAGCAACCACACTGAAGGAATGATCCAGGATGAGAAGATTAGGGCTTCTGACTTCATTTTCTATGAGGTACAACCTGGAGACACAATAACTGGAATATCTAGAAAGATATATGGTACTGAGAAATACAAGAGCGAAATAATGACTAACAACGAAATAAAATCAGGTGACATTCTTACAGTCGGCAAGATACTAGTGCTTGTTAAGAGATAGGAGGGGTGAAAATGAAAGCTAAATGGATATTTGTTTTAATACTTGCATTTGCACTCCTTGTGCTGCCGGGTTCGGTATTTGCTACTTCAACTTCCAACACAGACCCTGATTATACTCTGGGATACGCAAGCGGACAGAGCTTCTATTCAGAGTTTCCTGAATATGAGGATGAGGATGATGCTTATGTTGAATTCTTACGAAATGATGAATATGGCCTCCCAGTGGAAGTCATCAGTGAAGCAAGCTTTAGCAGAGGCTTTAAGGACGGCTACTACGATGCAAGGAGAGGCGACGTTAAGGTAAACTTCGCAGACTCCATAGGAAAAAGCATGGGTCAGATAGCTGCACTTGAGGACTTCTACAGTGGCAGGGATTCTGATTGGGCAGGTGCTCTCCCAAGCGACAGGACAATATCAAGACAGTTCAATCTGGACAGGATGTCTTCAGCTTATGAGGATGAGTTTATAAAAACCTTTAAGCAGAGCTTTAAGACCGGGTATACTGAGGCTTATGAAAAAGCACTGCTAGACCCTCCTAAGACCAGCATGTCCCAAGGCCTTACAGACGGTCAGGCTGCAGGTAAGGTTTTAAGTGAAATGAATGCCCAGAAGGATTACACCCTTAAGCTTAGAATGGACTACGAAAGAGATCTTTTGACAGACAGTCAGATTATTGAGAAGTACAGACTAAGGCTGGGAACTGCAGAATACAGAGATGCCTTTATTGAGGGCTTCAAATCAGCCTACGAGATAAATTACAATATGACCTTCAGAAAGGTATCACAAAGCGAGGCAGTCTTAAACTCTAAGGGAATTCTCGTAAATCCCGCAGGCGGCTCATTGACGGTTGACAATAAAATAAACGTGACTGTTCCTCAGGGAACTTTCTATATGCCTGTATATCTTAGGATCGACACAATGAATGCAAGCTTTTTCAAGCAAGGTCCTGTAATAAGGTCTTCCGAGCTATACAAGGTCTATATAGACAGTCCCGGAGGTGCCTTCGATAAGTCGAAGAGGGTAGAGATTTCATTCCCTTATTATGGGGATTCCTATAAGGGCGGGATATATAAGCTGATAAACGACAGATGGACCTATATGCCTTCAACTGCAGATGGCACAGTAATAAAAGCCAGTGTATCGCCGGACACTCTCCTTAGTGGAGAAAATGTATACGCTGTATTTATGGACGACAGCATAAGAGTGCTGACCGACGTTCGCAGCCACTGGGCGAAGGATGAAATAGAGACAATGGTCAGAAGAGGGATAATCCTTGGGTATCCAGGCTCAACACCCCTTGATGGGACCTTCAGACCATCACAGAATATAACGAGAGCAGAGTTCCTGATACTGCTTAGCAGGATAGAAAACTGGGTGCTTCCAAACTATGTTGCCAGAGCGTCTTATTTCAATGACTATCTGACCTTCAGCACCTATGACCGAATAATAAGCTATGGACTGAACAACGGCTATATACTGGGGTATACTGACAGAACCTTCAGACCCCATAATCCAATTTCATATTACGAGGTGGAGCTTATCATGGGGCGAGTTCTCAGAGATTACAGCTTCCGCTGGAACAGCGTGGCGACTCAGATGATGTATGATGAAGCATACAAATCACCCAGCTTTGGAGATATCAACAGAAAGATCACAAGAGCTGAGGTTGCTTATATGCTTTATAAGTTGAATGAATGGCGTTACTGAGAAATAACAAGAGGGGCTACACACTCATCGAGCTGCTGATGGTGGTAGCCCTTCTTTCTTTGTTCTTATTTATCGCTGTTCCAAGGTTCTCCTTTGTCCACGCCATTAGGGAGAAGCAAGAGATAAAGTACCTGCACAAGGATCTTTTGTATGCAAGAAATAAAGCCGTTGTTGAAAAAAAGACCATCAATTTTGACATTGATTTAGCTAAAAACAGCTACAGGATAAGTGAAGGAACCAAGGAAATAAAATATGTAAAGCTTCAGAATGGTGTTATTCTGGAGGGCTGCATCAATCCAAATATGATATTTAATTCGATTGGAAGCACCTCAGGGAACACCGCCCAAACCATAACCTTTAGAACAAGAAGCGGCGATTGGTACCAAATAACGATCCCAGTGGCAGCTCCCAATATCACATTAAAGAAGGTCAACTGACATGAAAAAGGGATTTATACTACTTGAGATTTTGATCGGGTTGACATTTTTGGGAATAGTTGCTGCAGCCAGTCTGCCTGTTATAATAAATTCCAATAGGAACATGGAAAGAGCAGTGGAAAGGACAAGTATGCTTTATCTCTGCGACTATATTGCTCAAAAGCTTAAGACAGATGGAGATGAAGTAGCTGAACTGTTAAAAGAGCTATTAGAAAAAGAGGCTGTTCAATATAATGGTAATGAAATTGATGAAGGATCTTATGACTGTTATTTGTCTCTAAAACACTTTGAAGGTGACTATTTATTATTTGACGTAATACTGGAGTCAAACAAATACGACGACATGGAGGTCAGACTTGAGGTCAGCAGGCAAATCCGGGGGATTCTCACTGATTGAGATAATTGTAGGACTTGGGCTTGTTTCAATCGTGGTTTCCAGCATACTATCTGTTGTGCATTTATCTACAATTGCAACAAAGAACGTTGAGGAAAAGGATAGAACTTTTATTTCAGCATTGTACTCTCTGGAATACATAAAAGATGAAATAAAAAGAGCGGATGAGATACATAGGATAGAATCCTGCATAGGTTTATCTGAGCTTTATCCTGATAACTTTGGATTCATATTGATGGAGATAGTTAAGAATAATGGTGTAACCAGGTACAACTATAAGACCTATTATTTAGGTGACGGCACCATTAAGAGAATTGCGTATAACAATATCGTCAGGAAGATGCCGGGATATACAAGATTTTCAGGCTTTAATGCAATAGCGGAAGGCATATCTTCCATCGATGACACATGCCTTGATATTGAAAATCAACTAATAAATTTGACAATTGAAGTTCCAGTCAATGATATTACGACCAAAACCTTTAAAGCTGCTGTTTCTGTAAAGGGGCGTGTTATGGATTGAAGACCCGAAATAGGAATGGCTCAATAATGATTATGTCTCTTATAGCGATGGCAATCGTATTTATGTTGGCAGCCTATTGCTTATATATGACGACCTTTCAAAATCATCTTTCTATAGCTTTGGAGAAGAGAATAAAAGATCGTCATATTGCAGAAAATGATATCAACAAAATACTCTACAGCTCAGGAGAAGGCGAGCTTATTGAGAGCTTGAAGTGGTGTATTCTTGAAGCTATTAAATTTCCAGGTAAAGTCTACAAATTATCTCCTGAGGACCTTGGGAGCAGTGCCGGGTTGACAGGTGAGGTGCTGTATAAAAGCGGCCAGCTTTCGATAAATCTTGAATATCCTGATTCTGAATTTGATGAAGCACCTTCAGTATCTATCCAGGGATCAGTTATGAATCCTATATACAATGAAGGAAGTCCTCTGGTTTTTCCATCTGCTCTTGATGAAACAGGCCTTGAACTTTTAAACAGCAGTCTAGAGCTTCTACCAGGAATATCTGAAGAGGAGAGGTTGCCGGACAGCAGGATGTTGATCCTTGAAGAGGGTACCATAGAAATGATATTGAAACTCTCAGGCTTACGGGATTATAAGGCATCGGTCGTTTGTGACGGATTTCCTAAGGAATATTGGTCGATCCAGCCTACTTATTCTATAATCCAATTGTCAAAGCATGAGGTATACGACACCATTACCTTAAACATAGAAGCCGATAACTACGTTACAGGAATGAAGGGTATAATCTATGTTGAAGGAGATGTAATAGTAAAATCAAACTTCAAACTGAACGGGATAATGATTATTAGGGGAGGAAGTATTACTGTAGCAGAGGGTGCAAGTCTTGTGGTAAATGGAAAGCTAATCTCGGACCAGGAGTTTGATACAACGAGAGTACAGACCTACAAGGCATTGGAGAATGTAGCACAGGTAGGAATTCACCTACCCGGCTTCTATAAACCTGTGATAGAATATATTAAAGTATATTGATGGAGAAATATTATGAAAAATATTGTATTGATAGGTATGAGCGGCGTCGGAAAGTCTGTGAAGGGAAAGTATCTGGCAAAGAATATGGGCTGGAGATTTCTTGATACGGATAAGATGATTTCAGACGAACTGGGAATGACGATCGAGGAAATATTTGAAAAATATGGGGAACCTTTCTTTCGCGAAAAGGAGAAGGAGATCCTAATATCTGCTATGTCTGGTGAAAACACGGTCGTCTCAACAGGCGGCGGCATAATTCTGGATCCCGAGAACGTCAAACTCTTCAAGGAACGGGGGATCGTATTTTTTTTACATGGTTCCATTGACTCTATTGCCTCAAACATTGAAAGCAGCAGCATCGCCAGGCCCCTACTTGCAGGCGATGGTGAGCTCAGGGACAGGATAGAACAGCTTTATAGGAGCAGGGAGGCACTATACTATTCCTCTTGTCATATGGCCATACATGTTGACGGCATGACGCGAAGGGAATTTTCCCGAAAAATCAAGGACAGCTACCGCAAACTTTTAACTTGTTAGGTTATTGCAATACTGATATAATGTTGTTATTAGGGGTATTGCGATCATTGTAATGCGCTTTGATATGAACAGGAGGGAATAGCTTGATACAAGCAGGGGAGTTTAGAAAGGGTATAACCTTCGTCATGGACGGGGATGTATGGCAAATAATCGATTTTCAACATGTTAAGCCAGGCAAGGGCGCAGCTTTTGTAAGGGCTAAGATCAGAAACGTTCTTTCAGGGGGAGCAAAAGAAATCACCTTCAACCCAACTGAGAGATTCGAGAAGGCTGTAATAGAAACAAAGGAAATGCAGTACCTGTATTCAGACGGTGAGCTCTATCACTTTATGGATACTGCAACCTACGAGCAGCTTCCACTGTCCTATGAGTCAGTTGAGGAAGCCATAAAGTACCTGAGAGAGAACGATACAGCTGTTATCAGATTCTTCCAGGGAAAGGCTTTCGAGGTACAGGCGCCAAACTTTGTTGAGCTTGAAGTAACTGAGACTGAACCCGGGGTAAAGGGAGACACGGCTCAGGGAGCAACAAAGCAGGCAGTAGTTGAAACCGGAGTTTCCATCAGTGTTCCGCTGTTTGTGAACATTGGAGACAGAATAAAAATCGACACGCGAACCGGAGAGTATCTGTCCAGAGTATAATCACTGGAGGAATCTCCCGCCTCGTTGATCGCCTTTGAGTGCTTTTTGCATTCAGCAAGAAGCTCCATTGAGAACTTTATAAGGAGGGGTAAAATGGAATACTTATTTCAGAAGGTAGCATACCTTAAGGGCCTGGCTGATGGGCTGGGTATCGACGAATCCACTAAGGAGGGCAAGCTTCTCCTGACTATCGTCGAAACGCTGGAAGAGTTCGCAGAGGTTATGGAGGAGATCGTTGAGGATCAGATCGATCTTGAAGAGTACGTAAACTTCATCGACGAGGACCTGGCCGACGTAGAGGATGACATTTACGGAGACGAAGAGGACTATGAGTTTGATGATGACGACTTTGAGTTTGACGATTACACTGACTGCTGTGACGATGAAGGCTGCGGCTGTCACAAGGGATTTGGAATCGATGAATATTTCGAGGACGAAGACGAAGACGACGAAGAATAATAATTGGCCTAAAGCTTAGCTTTAGGCCTTTTTCCTGCCTAGAGCCTATATTGTAATGAGAGTTCAGCTTTGGTATAATACCTGTATAATGATTTAAGGAGTGTTATTATGACTGAAAAGATCCATATGGAGGACATAGAGAACGGAAGCATCAAAATATCCAACGAAGTGATCGCCGGCATAGCAGGGATGGCGTCAAACCAGGTAGAGGGAGTAGTCGGGATGAGCAGCAACCTGGCCGGGGGCATCACTGAGCTTCTGGGCAAAAAGAACCCGACAAAGGGAATCAAGGTAGAGATCAAGGACGACGAGGTGTACCTTGAAATGCACCTTATGCTTTGCTATGGCTCAAAGCTTAATGAGGTTGGACTTGAGGTGCAGAAGAAGGTCAAGGAAGCCATAGAGTCCATGACTGACCTTACCGTCAGGGAAATAAATGTATTTATTGAGGGAATCGGAAAGACCAAGGCAGACAAGGAAGCTCCTGAGACAAAATAGTCAAAAGGAGTAAGAACTTTGATAAAAGGATAGGAGCAGGATATGGGTAGAAAGCAGGCAAGAGAGGGAGCAATGCAGCTTTTGTTTCAAATCGAATGTAACGGCGAGTTTGGGGAGGATGTAGTAGGAGCCTTCCTTGAGAACTTCCAGTTTGAAGGGAACGAGGCAAAATTTATTGAGGAAGCGATCCAGGGAGTGCTTGACCACAGGGAGCATATCGATCACCTTATCGCAAATAATCTTGAGGGCTGGTCACTGGAAAGACTTGCCAAGGTCGATCTGTCGACCTTGAGGCTGGCTGCCTACGAGATACTGTACAGGGATGACATCCCTGTTGAGGTGTCCATAAATGAAGCCATAGAGATAACAAAGAAATACAGCTCGGATGATTCCTACAAGTACGTCAATGGAGTCTTGGGAGGCCTGGTCAGAGGCCTTGATAAGGATGAATAGGCTGTACCTGGGAATAGACACAAGCAATTATACTACTTCAATATCCGTCGTGGATCAGGATGGGGTTATCGTCCATGATCTGAGAAAGCTCCTGAAGGTAAAAGAGGGAGAAAGGGGTCTTAGGCAGCAGGAGGCCCTTTTTCAGCATGTAAAGAACCTTCCTGAGCTGTTTGATGAGCTCAGTTGCGATACTAGAAACATAAAGGCAGTGGGAGTAAGTACCAGACCGCGTGTAGAAGAAGGCTCATATATGCCGGTGTTTCTTGCTGGAGAGAGCTTTGGCAGAGCCCTTGCAAGGATGCTGCAGGTTACATTAATAAGGCTCAGTCACCAGGAGGGTCACGGAGCATGTGCTCTTATGGACAATGAAGGCATAGAGAAGGCTCTTATGCTTCACATATCCGGAGGTACCACTGAATTGGTAGAGCTTATTGACTCATCTGAAGGCCTTTATACAAGGATCCTTGGAGGGACCCTCGATATTACACTGGGACAGCTGATAGACAGGATAGGAGTAAAGCTTGGATTAGGGTTTCCTTGCGGAATGGAGATGGACATGCTTTCAAGGAATGGCTCATCTCTGGCTTATGAATCAAAGGTCATTCTCAAGGATGGATGGATAAACCTCTCAGGACTTGAGAACAAGTTTTCCAAAGAAATAGATAAGGGTTCAAAGCATGAGGATATTTGCCGTACTTTATTTTTAACTGCAGCTAAAGTTTGCGAGGAACTTATCAACTACAGGCTTTCCCTTGACGATTATGAAAGGATCATCGTCGTTGGAGGCGTTGCGGAGAATAGCATCATAAGAGAAAGACTTGCTGAGATTTATCCACAGGGGCTTCTTAGCTTTACAAAGCCTGGACTTTCCTCTGACAATGCAGTTGGAATAGCCTGGCTTACAAGGAGACTTCAGGAAGGAAAGGAATGATCATATGAGACCATTGATGGTCAGTGAGGTTAACGGCTATATAAAAAAGCTGTTTGCAGGAGATATATTACTTACATATCTGCAGATCGAGGGTGAAATCTCAAACTTCACCCACCATTACAGCGGACATATGTATTTTAGCCTAAAGGACGATAAAAGCAGGATCAAGTGCGTAATGTTCAAGAACGATAACGAGGCTATAGACTTCAAGCCAAAGGATGGCATGAGAGTCATAATATCAGGGCAGGTTTCCGTCTATGAGAAGGATGGAAGTTACCAGGTATATGCCCGAAGGATGGAGAAGCAGGGCCTTGGAGACCTGTACCGCGCCTTCGAGGAGCTTAAGAAGAAGCTGTCTGAGGAAGGTCTGTTCGACCAGTATCGTAAGGTGTCCTTGCCCAGGATACCGAAAAAAATTGGGGTTGTCACATCCTCGACCGGTGCCGCCATACGAGATATTACAAGCATACTCAAGAGACGTTACCCTGCTGTTAATATGCTGCTCTATCCGGCTCTGGTACAGGGAGATGAAGCTCCCAGAGATATTGTAAAAGCACTTAAGTACCTCGACTCGAGGGACGATATAGATGTCATAATAGTAGGTCGGGGAGGAGGCTCCTTTGAGGAGCTTGGTGCCTTCAATGACGAGACACTCGCCAGATGCATTGCCGAATTAAATACACCTGTAATTTCTGCAGTGGGCCATGAGACTGACTTCACAATTGCTGATTTTGTAGCAGACGTCAGGGCAGCTACTCCATCTGCTGCAGCTGAGCTGGCAGTCCCTGACAGAAGGACGCTCTTAGATGAAGTAGACTCAATAGGCAGATCGGTCCTGGGAGAAATGGAGAGAAGGATTTCCAGGGAGGACGATAAGCTTGAAGGTATTTTGAAACGACTGTCCTACTCAAGTCCATACAGGTCATTATCAGATAAGCAGATGGAGCTTGACGGGGTGTTCAAACAGCTTGAACACGCAATGTTTAGAAGCTTCTCAGGATTCAGGGAAAGGCTTGCAGGATCTGATGCAAGACTTAAGCTTTCCGATCCCGGACTTCCACTTCAAAAGGGCTATGGGATAGTGACCGATATTGAAGGAAGGATAATTAGGAGCACAGAGGGGATCATTCCCAGGGATATTATTTCCGTAAGACTTAAGGATGGAAGCCTGAAGGCAAGGGTTGAGGATGTTTTCAAGGAGGCTAAGGATGAAAATTAAGGATATGAACTACGAGGAAGGGTATGAAAAGCTCCAGGAGCTTCTAATAGAGCTTGAGGGTGGGGAACTGAAGCTTCAGGAATCTGTGGAAAGGTTCAAGGAGGCTATGGACATATACGTGCATTTAAGAGACCTGTTGACTAAGGCTGAGGGAGAGGTCAAGCAGGTGCTTGAAAAGGACGGAAACCTTCAGGAAGAGGACTTTGCAGGTCGCGTTCAGGAGGGTATCAATGAGAGCTACTGATGACAGAAATGAGTACCTGAGGCTAATTGACGAGAGTCTTAGGGACGTCATAAAGCCGAGGACACCTTACGAGCTTGAAATTTCCCAGGCCATGGAGTACAGCCTTTTCACAGGCGGGAAGAGAATAAGACCGCTTATGACGATAAAGGCTTATGAGATGTATCACGATTACATACATAAGGCGCTTCCATATGCAATGGCCATAGAGATGATACATACTTATTCACTTATACATGACGACCTGCCTGCAATGGATAATGACGACTTCAGAAGAGGAAAGCTTACAAATCACAAGGTCTTTGGAGAGGCAATGGCTATATTGGCCGGAGACGGACTTTTAAATCTGGCCTTTGAGACTATGCTATCTGCTGCCAAGGAAAGCTGCGACATGGAATCCATAAAGGCTATGCAGGAGATCGCAAGGGCATCAGGCTGCAAGGGAATGATCGGAGGTCAGGCAATAGACCTTAGATCAGAGCTGGAGTCAATGGACGAGGAAAGCCTTTTATATATATACAAGGGAAAAACAGCAGCTCTTATACAGGCAAGCATCCTATCTGGTGCGATACTTGGCGGCGCAAGCCAAGAGCACATAGAAAAGCTAAGAAATTTTGGACTGAGGATTGGATTGGCTTATCAGATACAGGACGATCTTCTTGACGGCGAAAAGGACGAGAGCATAGAAAAGTGTACCTATCTTTCCTTCCATTCCAAGGAGGAAGCGGAGAAGAAGGTACAGGAGCTCAGCGAAAGAGCTGTTTCAATACTTGAATCTCTCGATGGAATAGACACGTCCTTCTTTAAGGATCTGACTCTGGAGCTTGTGGGCAGGCAGGTCTGATCCATTGCAAAATGGGCAAAACTGTGGTATAATCAGCTTAGCAATATGTGGTACAGTATTCTAGTCAGCACAACTATTCTTGAAGGCGGGGCTAAAAATCCGTCAAAGGGCATATCGATGAAGTTCTTTATGCTTGGCTTGCGAAGCCCAGTCGTGGGCTTTCATAAGGAGTAAGAAGGATGGGGCGATCTGCAATGGCATGCGGGCGTGGACCCTGCCTTCGTGGAGACATGATATAGTGATAAATAGTACTATATCGTGATAAACCTGCAAGACACAAAATATCTAATAAAATGTGCAGAGTAGCCTGCCTTGAGTGGAGTAGCGCGGATGATAAGTTCAATTTGACCAGACGGGGGCCCAGTTCTGATCAGATTCTGTTATCGAAACCTAATCTGCAAAAGAGGCTAGGGAATAGACTGGCTGTTGAGGAAAACTCCTAGACTGTTCAAGCTATGAGGTAACAAGAGGATTACAGTGCGGACTAAGTGGCAATCCAGTTCTGTCTTTGGCAACAGGACAGATGGAGGACTAAGGGGAAACCGCTGCGCCGGCGACGGGCAGTTCCTTCGTGGGAAATCATACTGGACCTAAAGCCGTAAGATTTACTCTGGTTACTACCACTAGGTTAGGCTGATAGCTTCGCTATCAGCTTTTTCATATAAATGGATCAAATTTATATACTAAGCAGTCACAGAAGCAAAAGTACTGCTTATGGTTATGGAGGAAGGAAATGGCAAAGAAGGACGAGGAAGGCTTTTACCGGAAATATAATATGAAGTGGGTGCTTTTCATCACCCTCTGGACTTTCATTATTTCAGTCAGTTTATCGATATTTGCTGAAAGCCTGGTCCAGAATCTGGATGTTATACTTGGTTTTGTGATACTATTATTTTTTATATTCATTGGGATATTGTTTGACATAATAGGAATTTCCGTCACAACTGCTGATGAAAGGCCGTTTCACGCAATGGCCTCAAATAAGATCAGTGAGGCGAGAACAGCGATCAAGCTTGTTCGTAATGCAAGTCAGGTAAGCAACTTCTGCAACGACGTCATTGGAGACATAAGCGGTATTATCTCAGGGGCTGTTGCCACCAGCATTATATACAAGCTGATAACCAGGCTAGGATTTGTAGACGGCACACTCTTGACCATACTTTTAACGGCAATTACTGCGTCGCTTACTGTTGGGGGAAAGGGAGTGGGCAAGTCAGTTGCCGCTTATCACTATGAGGAGGTAATCTACAGCGTTTCAAGGGTAATAGGTTTTTTCGAAAGACTCTCAGGCCTTGAGTTTATGCCTCCAAAAAAGAAAGCAGTCCGTGAGAAGATGATGAAGGACAAGGAGAACTGATATGGTAAAGAAGAGAGCTGATATTATCCTTCATGAAAAAGGCCTTGTTGAGTCAAGGGAGAAAGGTAAAAGAGTCATCATGGAGGGCTCAGTTTATGTTGGAGAAAAAAGAGTCGACAAGCCGGGAGAATATCTGGATGAGACTGTTGAAATACATGTAAGGACGAACCCTCTCCAGTATGTAAGCAGGGGAGGATTAAAACTAGAGAAAGCTATGGACATGTTCGGCATAAGCCTTGATAAATCGGTGTGCATGGATATGGGTGCCTCAACGGGAGGATTTACTGATTGTATGCTCCAATCCGGAGCCTTGAAGGTCAATGCTGTTGATGTGGGCTATGGTCAGCTTGACTGGAGACTTAGAAATGACCCTCGTGTGGTAGTCATGGAAAGAACCAATATCCGTTATATGGAGAAGAATTCCATTGAGGATAGTCTCGACTTTGTATCCATAGACGTAAGCTTTATAAGTCTTAAGCATATCCTTCCTGTTGCCTCATCGTTCCTTAAGGAGGATGGTAGGGTAGTAGCCCTTGTAAAGCCCCAGTTTGAAGCTGGCAGGGACAAAGTGGGGAAGAAGGGCATAGTAAGGGACAGAGCGGTCCACAAGGAGGTAATCCAGGCTGTGATCCGTTATGGAGAGCAGTACGGTTTATACCCTGAAGGACTTACATTTTCACCAATTACCGGAACTACGGGGAACATTGAGTTTTTACTTTGCCTTTCAAAGGCTGAGAAAGAACTATCTGAAGCAATTATAGATAAGGTACTGGATGAGGCCCACGATAATCTTGGATAACGGAGGGAAGCTATGCTTAAGGAGCTCCACATCAGTAATTTTGCCATAATTGAAGATCTGACGATTGAATTTGAGGAGGGCTTCAATCTCCTCACCGGAGAGACAGGCTCAGGTAAATCTATAATTATCGAGGCTCTGGAGCTTGTCCTTGGAGGTAGAGGAAGCCGTGAAATGATTCGAAGCGGCTGTGATAAAGCAGTTGTAGAGGCTATGTTCGCTCTGGACGAAAAATCCAGGGACTTGCTTTCATCACAGGGATTCGAGGCTGAGGACTGGCTGATACTTACAAGAGAGCTTTCCGAAAAATTTCCTAGCGTATCGAGAATAAACGGAAGGCCTGTTACATTATCTACACTTTCCTCGATAACAAAGGGCCTGGTGGATGTATTCGGCCAGCATGAACACCAGTCACTTTTGGATATATCAAACCATATCCGGATACTCGACATGCTCCTCGATACCGAGGGAAGGAATATTATTGCAGAGCTTGCCAGGGATCATGAAAACTACAGAGAGCTTTTAAGGAAGCGCGAGGAGTTGTCTATTTCCTCTCAGGAAAGGGAAAGAGAGCTTGATCTTCTTGAGTTTCAAATCAAGGAAATTGATGAAGCAAATCTCACTCAAGAGGATGACGAGAAGCTTGAGCTGGAATTTAAAAGACTTTTCAATTTGAAGGATATAATCGCTGGAGCTGCTTTGACAGAGGTTGCCATTAGGAGCAGGGAGTACGGACAGGAGGGTGCTCTGGCCCTTTTAGACAGAGCAATAGCCTCCTTGAGAGATATTAAGAAATTCGATGAAAATTTGTTACAGTATAGCAATAAATTGGATTCCTTAAGATATGAGCTTGAAGATATAGGCAGGGAATTATCCCATTATTGTGAATCACAGGAGGTTGACGAGGAAAAGCTTTTCTCCTTGAGGGAGAGACTGGATAAGGTGAACTCACTTAAGAAGAAGTATGGTAATTCAGTTGACCTTATAATGCAGTTCAAGTATAAAACAGAGGATAGAAGAGAAAAGCTTCTCAACCTTGACAAGGAGCTTTCTAAGCTTGACCAAAGTATCCATGCTCTCCAGGCTGAAAGGCTTAAAAAAGCGGAGAGGCTAAGTATTCTGCGAAAAGAGGCAGCAGAGAGTCTGGATCGTAATATGGAGTCAGAGCTCAATTCTCTTAGTATGGGCAACGTCTTGTTTAAGACCTCATTCACCTCGAAGGAGGAGGTAGGCAAATATGGAATCGACAATGTTGAGTTCCTTATATCCACGAACCCAGGCGAGGAACTGAAGCCACTGTCGAGGATAGTGTCAGGCGGTGAAATGTCACGTATAATGCTAGCCTTCAAGGGCATAATCGCTGACAGGGATGGCATACCTGTACTTATATTTGATGAGATAGACACCGGGATCAGCGGAAGGACCGCACAAGTAGTGGGAGAGAAGATCAAAAGGATCGCAGTTAGTCATCAGGTAATTTCCATATCCCACCTTCCTCAAATTGCAGCTCTTGCAGATACCCATTTTGCAATAACCAAGGATTCAGGGGACAAAGGGGTCATAACCCTTGTTAGGAAGCTGTCCAGAGAGGAGCGCATCCAGGAGCTTGCAAGGCTTATAAGCGGAGCCAGTACTACTGAGACGACCCTGAAGCATGCAAGGGAGATGCTTGAGCATTCAAACAAGGTTAATTAAACGACTTTATGTGGTATAATATAAAGATAATCGATGGTTGGGAGGGTCAAAATGACTTACGAAGAAAAAACCATGAAGTGCGACAGAATATATGAGGGCAAAATAGTAAACCTTAGAATAGACACAGTTGAGTTGCCTGACAAGAAGTACTCCAAGCGAGAGATAGTTGAGCATCCGGGAGGAGTTGGTGTGGTTGCATTTGATGAGAATGGCAAGGTCCTGCTGGTAAAGCAGTACAGGAAGGCAACAGGGACAGTTCTTCTGGAGCTGCCGGCAGGTAAGCTTGAAGTCAATGAGGAACCTAGGGAAACCGCCCTCAGAGAGCTAAAGGAGGAGACCGGATATTCTGCTGGCAAGCTTGAATACCTTCTGGAATTCTTCACATCTCCGGGCTTCAGTACAGAGAAGATATACCTCTTCCTTGGAGAGGACTTAACTCCGGGAGAACAGGAGCTTGAGGCCGGCGAATTTATTGACATTGAGTCCTATACCCTTGAGGAACTGAACAGGATGATCAGCAGGGGAGAGATAATGGACAGTAAAACCATAATAGGTATACAGACTGCTGCACAGATAGTAATTAACAGAGCGAAATAGGAGTTTGGAGTTGGCCATGTTTGATAAATGGATCAGTGGGTTTCTAAACTATATATCGAATGAAATGAGCCTTGTGAGAAGCTCTGCTGAAGCATACCTTAGCGACATCAGAGGGTTCCAGGAGTATCTTATGGATCTTAAGCTGAACGAGCCGGGTGATGTAAACAGCACACTCATAATAAGGTATATGCTTAATCTCCAAAGATCAGGGAAGAGTCCTTCCACTATAGCCCGACATCTTTCAAGCATACGTTGTATGTTCCAGTATTTGAGGGATGAGGGGATAATAAAGACTGACCCTACCAGAAACCTTAAGCCACCCCGAAAAGAACGCAGAAATCCGTCTATTCTAACTGAAAACCAGATGGTAAGACTGGTTGAAATGCCATCGGAAGAAAGCGAAAAGGGAGCACGAGACAGGGCTATAATTCAGCTTATGTGCGGAACTGGGCTTAGGGTATCTGAGATCATATCATTGTCGATCGGAGATATTGACCTTAAGGGTAAGGCCATCTCTATAAAAGACAGGTTAGTACCGATGGAATCTGAGCCAAGAGACAGCATCAGTTTTTACATTACGATGTACAGAGCCGACAGTGGACCCGGGCAGCCCCTATTTACAAACAGAAACGGCAGCAGACTTACAAGGCAGGGTCTTTGGAAAATCATAAAGAGCTATGGGAGTGATACTACTCCGCAGAGCATCAGAAACTCGTTTGCGGTACATATGTTGAGCCATGGAGAGGAGCCTGAGAGAGTTGGACAGCTGCTTGGTCATTTGGACCCATTTTCCATACGAGTCTTGACTGAGATTGCGGAAGCATCTCAAGATTGACGAATTATTGAGCTTGACGAAAGCAAGGAGGTAAATATGAGAGCAGTAGATATCATAGAAAAGAAAAAGCATGGTCTGGAGCTCACCAGGGATGAGATTTACTATATCATACACGGCTATACAAAGGGTGAGATACCTGATTATCAGATGTCGGCCTTTCTTATGGCTGTGTATTTTAAGGGTATGACTCCTTCAGAAACATCAAACCTAACTATGAGCTTCGTAGAATCCGGAGATCAGGTAGACCTATCGGCGATCGAAGGTATAAAGGTGGATAAACATTCCACAGGCGGAGTGGGCGATAAGATAAGTCTTATAGTAATACCATTGGTTGCCCTGGCGGGTATTCCAGTCGCAAAAATGAGCGGCAGAGGTCTTGGTCATACAGGCGGTACCATAGATAAGCTGGAGTCGATCCAGGGCTTCAGGACAGAGCTTTCGCCTGATGAATTCGTAAATAACGTGAATAACTATAAAATGGCGATAGTCGGCCAGACTGCCAATCTGACTCCTGCCGATAAAAAGATTTATGCACTGAGGGATGTAACTTCAACTGTTGATTCCATACCGCTCATTGCAAGCTCGATAATGAGCAAGAAAATAGCCTCCGGAGCTGAAGCAATTGTGCTGGACGTAAAGGTAGGCTCCGGAGCATTCATGAAGTCCCTTGATGAGGCAAAATCGTTGGCAAGGACTATGGTGGATATTGGCAACAGCCTTGGCAGAAGGACTATTGCTGTAATAACCAATATGGATCAGCCCCTTGGTCACGAGGTTGGAAACAGTAATGAGGTTATTGAGGCAATAAAGGTCCTCTCAGGCAAGGGAGCTGAGGATGAGACTCAGGTAGCATTGACTATAGCAGCTAATATGTGCGTACTGGGTGGTGCTTATAAAAGCTTTGATGAGGCTTACAGCTCTCTAAAGGCTACTATTGACTCAGGCAGAGCCGTTGAAAAGCTTAAGGAACTGATAAGGATACAGGGCGGCGATCCAAATGTCGTGGAGAATACTACACTTTTACCCCATGCAAAGAGAAGCATTGAGATCAAGGCTTATGAGTCCGGATTTGTCAATGCCATAGATGCTGAAGAAATCGGTGTGACAGCAATGCTTTTAGGTGCGGGCAGAAGGACCAAGGAGGACTCAATAGATTTTGGAGCCGGAATATCACTAAAGAAAAAGCTTGGGGACAGAGTCGAAAAAGGTGATGTGCTTTGCATCCTTCATACTGATTCAGGCGACACAAACGAGGCTGAAAAAAAGGCCATTGAAGCCTATACCATTGCCTCGACGGAACCTGAGAAAGCTCCATATATATTTGCGGTCATTGAATAATGAGTCGGGAAAGAGGTAACTAATGAGCTATTTGATAAGCCTTCCGGGGCTTTTAACTGCAATAATATTTCATGAGCTGGCACACGGCCTTACAGCATACTGGCTGGGTGATCCTACTGCTAAGAATGCAGGAAGGCTTACTTTGAATCCAATCAAGCACATAGATCCCGTGGGATTTTTGTTCATGCTTGTGTTCAGGTTCGGATGGGCAAAGGCTGTGCCAATAAATCCAATGAATTTCAGAAACAGGAAGCTGGATACGATCCTTGTCTCAATAGCTGGAGTCACGGTCAACTTCATACTGGCAATAATCCTCGGCACCGTATTGGTCTATGGGAACATTGCAAATGAAACAGTTCTGGATATCCTCGGCATAGGAATGTGGTACAATATAATGCTGGGTGTGTTTAATCTCTTGCCATTTCCGCCGCTTGACGGGTCAAAGGTTTTGGCAAGCCTTTTGCCTATAAAGCTTGAGTATTATTTTTATAAGTATGAAAGATACTTCTATATAATATTACTAGGGCTGATCGCTACGGATATGGTCCAGAGAATATTGGGACCGTTGGTAAACTTTGCGTATTCATTGATCATCAGGATATTGGTTTAGGAGGCGTGCCTTGAAATACCAGGTTAGTATGGAGGCTTTCGAGGGTCCGCTGGATCTCTTGCTAAGCCTGATAGACAGGAATGAAATAGATATTTATGATATACCTGTTCATGTGGTAACGGAACAGTTCATTGCTCACATCCAGATGTGGGAGGAAATGAACCTGGACGTTGCCAGCGACTTTATTCTCATGGCCGCAACACTCCTAGAGATAAAGTCGAAGATGCTTCTTCCAAAGGACTCAGTCATCATTGACGGGGAGGAGATCGAGGTGGACCCCAGAGAGGAGCTTGTAAAAAGGCTTATCGAGTATAAGCTTTTCAAGGAGATATCCGAGGAGCTTAAACGCAGCGAGGCGATCTACAGCAGAGTCTATTATAAGCCTCAGGAGGATGTAAGCGACTACAGGGATCCCTTTGACGAGCTCAGCAGTGTAGAGCTAAGAGATCTGGTCCAAACCCTGGAATCGATACTTCAGCGCTTCAGGTATGAGAATCCATCAGACCAGATATTCGACCTGGAAAGAGAGGAAATCAGCATGGAGGAATGTGCTGAAGATATAAGGGAGAGATTGAGCTCCCGTAAAGCTCTTAAATTCAGTGAATTGGCAACCATTTGTAAGAGCAGATCCAGGATCATAGCATATTTTCTATCGCTTCTTGAGATGATGAGGATGAGGCTAGTACTTGTAAGGCAGGATATCAGGAATTCAGACTTGATCATAGAGAAAAGGGGTTGAAGCGTCAATGGACGACAGAGAGGCGAAGTCAATAATTGAAGGATTGCTTTTTACCTTCGGAGACCCACTGGAATCCAAGGAGCTTGCCAGAGTGCTGGAGCTGCCCCACAAGGATGTCACAAGGCTGCTTAAGGAGATGAAGGATGAATTTGATTTCAACAGAAGAGGCATCAGACTGATTAAATTCAACGATTCTTATCAGCTTGGAACAAGGCCTGAACACTATCAATGGATCAAATCGATAGTACTTGAGAGGAATACCAAGTCGCTGTCAAATGCCGCTCTGGAAACTTTATCGATTATAGCCTACAGACAGCCGGTGACTAAGACTGAGATAGACCATATAAGGGGAGTAAAAAGCGACAGGAGTATAGAAACTCTAGCAATGAGAAGGCTTGTAAGAGAAACAGGAAGGCTGGATAAGCCCGGCAAGCCGATTCTTTACGGAACAACAGATGAATTTTTAAAATATTTTGGGCTGGAATCATTGGATCAGCTGCCGCCTGTGGACGGCTTGACTGGTGCTGAGTATATAGAAGAATAGGGGGAGAGTTGCATGAGCAAGGAAGGAATAAGGCTTCAAAAATACATGGCTCTTTGCGGCGTTGCTTCCCGCAGGGCTTCAGAGGAACTGATCAAGAACGGTCAGGTTCAGGTTAACGGAAGGGTCGTCCTCGAGATGGGTACGGTGATCGATCCAGATAAGGACAGAATTTCCGTCGATGGTAAGACTGTAAAGCCTGAAAAGAAAAAGGTATATATTATGCTTAACAAGCCTGTAGGGATAGTTACAAGCCTGAAGGATGAGAAGGGAAGAACAGTTGTTACCGACCTCATAGAAGGAGTGGATGAGAGGATCTATCCCGTAGGGAGATTGGACTCGGACACCAGCGGACTGCTTTTGTTGACAAATGACGGTGAGCTGGCATTCAAGCTAACGCATCCCAGCAAGAAGATTTTTAAGAAATATATAGCAATCGTCGAGGGACTTCCAAATAAGGGAGAGCTGGAGAGACTTAGAAATGGCATAAAGATAGATGGTCGGGTCACTTCTAAGGCCAAGGTAAAGGTTTTGAAGAACTTCGGCGAGGATTCGATACTTGAAATTGAGATATTTGAGGGAAGGAACAGACAGGTCAAGAAGATGTGCGAGGCAGTAAATCACCCTGTTAAAAAGCTTAAGAGAGTCGCTTTTGGGGAGCTTCAGCTGGGCGGGCTGGAATCTGGAAACTGGAGACACCTCAATGATGAAGAGCTTGCATTCATAAGATCACTATAAGGAGATATATTTATGCTGGTTTTTAAGGATATAAAAGACAAAGAACAGTTAAATAAATACCTTTTGGAGAATGGAATGGAGCCAAAGGCTTTACATGACAGTATCTATTTTGGCGGTTTTGAGGATGACAAGTTATTTGGCGTATGTGAGGCTTATCTATCGGATGAAGGAGTTTTTCTGGGAGACTGCCATGTTTTGAAGGATCACTCCAACCAAGGTATGGAGGAAGCGATACTTAGATCCCTGTTCAATAAGCTAGAGCTTAATCAAATTGACTATATATACAGTAAGGATACAAGTGATCTTCTGAAAAAGATAGGATTCAAGGACTGTCCCGAAGGCTACAGACTTGACCTTAAAAGGCTTTTCAACGGTGGCTGCAGCTGCTGCGGAGGTGAAGCTCATGAGGAGTGAAAAGCTCAATAATGCCGTCCAGTTTACTGAGCTTATAATCAAGAGCTATGTTAAGGCAGGAAATGTATGTATCGACGCAACTGCCGGAAACGGAAACGACACTGAGATACTGGCCACAGCTGTGGGGCAGGGAGGCAGGGTATATGCCTTCGACATTCAAGAAGAAGCTATCGAAGCTACACGATTCAGATTGGGAGCCAAAGGGCTTCTTGAAAGAGTGGTCCTTATAAATGACAGTCATGAAAGGATCATGGAGCATGTCAGTGAGGAAGCAGATTTTATAATTTATAACCTGGGATATCTTCCCGGAGGGGACAAATCTCTTTCCACAACCAAGGAAACAACTCTGGAAAGCTTGCAGCAGGCTCTGACCTTGCTTACACCAGCAGGGTTAATGGCTATAACCTGTTATAGAGGTCATGAAGGCGGCGAGGAAGAGTATAAGGCGGTAATGGAGTTTGTTTCACAGCTGGACCAGATAAAATACAATGCTTTTAGATTTGAATTTTTAAACCAAAAAAATGCTCCGCCTGTTGTAATAGGCGTTGAAATGAGGGGAGTGGCATAATGGCAAAGGTAAAAATAATGGAAACTGCATTCAGGGATGCTCATCAGTCCTTGATTGCCACAAGAATGAGTACTAAGGATATGATCCCAATAGCCGAGAAGCTTGACAGGGTTGGATACCATTCTCTTGAGGTATGGGGAGGGGCCACTTTTGACTCCTGTCTGAGGTTCCTAAACGAAGACCCCTGGGACAGGCTGAGACAACTTAGAAAGGCATTCAAGAATACTAAGCTGCAGATGCTTCTTAGAGGTCAGAATCTTTTAGGATACAAGCATTATCCGGACGATGTGGTGGAGGAGTTTGTCAAAAAAGCCATTGAGAATGGAATTGACATAGTCAGAGTCTTCGATGCACTGAATGACCTGAGAAATCTTGAGACATCCATAAAGGCTACTAAGAAGTATGGAGGACACGCTCAGGGAGCTATTTCCTATACTGTCAGTCCTGTACACAACAACGAGTACTACGTACAGCTGGCAAAGGACCTGGCTGATATGGGAGTCGACTCAATATGCATCAAGGACATGTCAGGGATACTTCTTCCATATCCTGCATACGAGCTTACTAAATCCATAAAGGCAGCTGTAGATCTGCCACTTGAAATACATTCCCACTTTACCAGCGGAGTTGCCAATCAGACCTATATGAAGGCGATCGAAGCCGGGGCAGATATAGTCGACACAGCAATATCGCCGCTTGGGAACGGAACAAGCCAGCCTGCAACTGAGCCAATGATAGTATCTCTTCAAGGAACAGAGTATGCTCCGGATATGGACCTGGATTTGCTTCTCGAGATATCAGATTACTTCAGGGAGCTTAGGGACAAATACCTAGCCCAAGGATTGCTGGACGTTAAGATGCTTAATGTAGACGTAAACACTCTTAAATATCAGGTTCCGGGAGGCATGCTGTCCAATCTTGTGTCTCAGCTTAAGGCGCAGGGCAAGGAGCATATGTATGATGAGGTATTAAAGGAAATACCTAGAGTCAGGGAGGATTTTGGGTATCCGCCACTTGTGACGCCGATGAGTCAGATGGTCGGGACAACTGCAGTATTCAATGTTATCCTTGGAGAAAGATATAAGATGGTCCCCACAGAATCAAAGAACTACGTTAAAGGACTGTACGGAAAGCCTGCAGCACCTATCTCAGAGGAAATAAGGAAGAAGATAATCGGGGACGAAGAGGTTTTCGAGGGAAGGCCTGCTGATCTTTTGGAACCGCAGCTTGAAAATTACAGAAATGAGATAAAGGAATACCTTGAGCAGGATGAGGACGTGCTGAGCTATGCGCTGTTCCCTCAGGTTGCCATACCGTTCTTCAAGCAAAGACTTGCAGAGAAATACAGGATCGAGACTGACCTTTTAAACCAGGAAGAAAAGACTCATCCAGTTTAAAATATTATAAATTTGACAAGGTTTTTTTATAGCCTTGTCTTTTTTTTGTCAAGAAAACCTCTCAAATGTTGTTATTTTCTATCGTTTGCAAGTATACTTGCAAATATTTTTTATTATGTACGAACATGAAAGAAATCTTGCAAAAACTTTGTCTGTTTGATATCATAAGATTAGAAAGGAATGAGTAATCTGTGGGAGGGAAAACCATGTCAGACAAGAAGGATAAGATCGTAACCGTTGATAAGGAATGGTGCAAGGGCTGCGGCATTTGCGTCGCATTCTGCCCGAAAAGCGTTCTTGCGATAGAAAATGGTAAGGTTGAGATAAAGAATATTGATGCTTGCATACAGTGCGGCCAGTGTGAACTGAGATGTCCTGATTATGCGATTTATTTGGGAGGTAAATAGCTATGGCGATCAAATTGATGCAGGGAAATGAAGCATGCGTTGCCGGAGCATTGAAGGCAGGAATGAAGTTTTACGCCGGTTATCCGATAACTCCCTCTACTGAAATAGCGGAGCTTTCTGCAGAGGCGCTTCCAAAGGTCGGCGGCAAGTTTATACAGATGGAGGATGAAATTGGAGGGATCGCTGCAGCGTTGGGAGGATCTCTTGCAGGACTTAAATCAATGACGGCAACCTCAGGACCGGGATTCAGCCTGAAACAGGAGAATATTGGATATGGGATCATTACGGAGACGCCCCTTGTTATTGTAAACGTTCAAAGAAGCGGGCCAAGTACAGGACTCCCAACATCCCCGGCACAGGGAGACATAATGCAGGCTAGATGGGGAACTCACGGTGATCATTCAATAATTGCCCTTTACCCATCCTCAGTAAAAGAAATATATTATACTACCATAAGAGCGTTCAACCTGGCAGAGAAATATAGAACACCGGTAATACTTCTTCTTGACGAAATTATTGGACATATGAGAGAGAAAATCGAGATCCCTGAAAACGATCCAGTAGAGATCTACGATCGTAAGAAACCTTCTGTAGGTCCAGATGAATACAAAGCATATAAGGTGCCTGAAGGTGCAATAGTCCCCGAAATGGCTCCATTTGGAACAGGTTACAGATTCCACGTTACAGGACTTGTCCACGATGAAACCGGATTCCCTTCAGGAAATGAGCAGGTTGCAGAAAAACTCCTTAATCGTCTTATGGACAAGATAGAGGACAACATAGATGATATAGTTACTTATGACGAGTACATGATGGAGGATGCAGAGATCGGCATAGTATCCTTTGGAGCAATTGCCAGATCCTCAATGGCGGCTATTGACACGCTGAGAGAGCAGGGGATCAAGGTTGGACTGTTCAGACCTGTAACTATCTGGCCGTCACCAGAGAAACGGCTCTCTGAGCTTGCAGAGAAGCTTTCATGTATGTATGTAGTAGAGCTTAATGCAGGGCAATACTTCCTCGAAGTGGACAGGATAGCAGGTAAGAAATGCAGAATAGAGAAATATGGGAAATTCAACGGCGATATAATCACTCCTGAGGAGATCGTCGCGTTTATAAAGGAGGACCAAAATGCCTAGTGAACTGGTTAAAGAATATTTTAGAACTCAAAATCTAGCCCATATTTGGTGTCCAGGCTGTGGAAATGGAATCGTAACAAGGGCGATTGTAAAGGCAATAGATGCTCTGGGATTGAAAAAAGACGATGTATGCATAGTATCGGGAATAGGCTGCTCCTCCAGAGCTCCCGGATATCTTGACTTCAACACCCTTCACACAACTCATGGAAGGGCTCTGGCTTTTGCAACCGGGGTCAAACTTGCAAACCCTAAGCTAACAGTCATTGTAATAACAGGCGACGGGGATTCATCTGCAATCGGAGGCAACCATTTGATCCATGCCTGTAGAAGAAACATAGATATAACTACGATCGTATTCAATAACAATACCTACGGCATGACTGGCGGGCAGTTCTCTCCAACAACACCAACCGGTGACAAGGGAACTACGGCTCCCTATGGAAGCGTCGATCCAAATTTCGATCTTTGCAACCTGGCACAGGCTGCCGGAGCTTCCTACGTAGCAAGGGGAACCATATATGCAGCCAATGCTTTAGAGAAGAATATTCAAGAAGCCATACAAAACAAAGGTTTTTCTTTTGTGGAAGCAATGTCTACCTGCCCAACCTACTATGGCAGAAAGAATAAGAAGGGTACAGCAGTAGATATGGTTGAATACCTTAAGGACCATGCGATAATGAAGGCAGCATGGGACAAGCTTCCTGAGGAGAAAAAGGAAGGAAAGTTCGTAGTCGGAAAGCTGCACCATATAGAAAGACCTGAGTATACAGAGCAGTATGATAGACTTATAGATAGAGTAAGGAAGGTGGATTAGGATGAAGCGTTGGGAAATGAGATTGTCAGGCTCTGGAGGACAGGGTTTGATCACAGGGGGAATCATTCTTGCAGAGGCAGCTATACTTGACGGCAAGAATGCGCTGCAGTCACAGTCCTACGGACCTGAGGCCAGAGGCGGAGCCAGTAAGGCAGAGGTAATCATAAGCGATTCAGAGATAACCTTCCCGAAGGTTGAGGAATGTAACTTCATGCTTTCTCTGACACAACTGTCATGTGACAAATATCTAAAGAATCTTGAACCCGGTGGAATACTCGTCATCGATTCAACTGTTGAAATGCCTGGAAGAGAGGATATTAAAATATTCAGGATCCCAATACTTTCAACCGCTGAGGAAAAGCTGGGCAAGCCTATGGTTGCAAATATAGTTGCTCTTGGAGCTATAAATAAAATCACAGGTCTTGTGTCTGAGGAAGCACTTGAGAAGGCAGTTCTTTCAAGAGTGCCTAAAGGAACTGAGGAATTGAATAAAAAAGCCCTTTTTGAGGGCTATAATCTAGTATCATAGAGGGGCTGTTAGACTATGATCAGCAGTCAGAACGTTATTAAAATCATACAGGACAGCTATGCCAGACTCAGCAAGGGACAAAAAATCATTGCAGAGTATATGATAAACCATTATGACAAGGCTGCCTTTATGACAGCGGCTTCCCTTGGCGCAATCCTTGGAGTTAGTGAATCGACGGTAGTAAGGTTTGCCAACGCTATTGGATATGATGGATACAAGGAGCTTCAAAAGGAGCTTCAGGAGGTTATCAGGAATAAGCTGACCACAGTCCAAAGACTTAGCCTGTCCGATGAATTCACAAAGAATGAAAACTCAATCTCCAGAGTAATTGAAAAGGACATCGATAATCTTAAAAAGACATTGTCTGATATTGACTTTGGAAATTTCCACAAGGCTGTGGAGTTTGTAGCTTCAAGCAGAAAGATATATATAATGGGGTTAAGGAGTTCATCCTTTCTCTCCGGATACCTTGCCTTTTACTTAAACTTTATTTTTGACAACGTAAGGCTGGTAGAACCGGGGGCTAACGACATCTTTGAGCAACTGGCCAAGGTGGGAAAGGATGATGTCATAATCTGCATTACCTACCCAAGGTACTCAAAAAGAACCCTTGAGGCTATGGAGTATGCAATGACGAAGGGCTGCAAGGTCATAAGCTTTACAGACAGCCTTATTTCTCCGGCGGCATCCAAGGCGCACCTTACACTGATAGCAAGGAGTGACATGCTGTCGTTTGTGGATTCACTTGTGGCACCGATGAGCTTGATCAATGCATTTATCATTGCAGTTTCCAGCATAAAGGATGAGGATATCACACCATATTTCGAGGAGCTTGAGAACGTCTGGAAGAAATATAGTATATACGACGAGAACAATCAATAGTAAAATTACCAGAGCCTGCATATTTATAGAGTGCAGGCTTAAATATTATGATTATAGTCATATCTAATAATATCATAAATGATAAGCATTACTGCTCATTTTTTGTTATACTATTCCTAATAAGGAGGAAGGTATATGACTACAAGAGTTGGCGTTATCGGAGGAGGCCCTGCAGGTATCATGGCAGCAGGAGCGGCAGCCGGGAGGGGACATGACGTTACCCTGATAGAGAAAAACAAACAGCTTGGCAAAAAGCTTTTCATAACAGGCAAGGGGAGATGCAATATCACAAATGCTGCTCCAATCGATGAGTTTTTTGATAACATAATTAGCAACAAGGAATTCTTATACAGCAGTCTTTATACATTCGATAACGAGGCCATTATAAGGCTACTGGAGAGCTACGGATTGCAAACGAAGGTAGAAAGAGGGAATAGAGTCTTTCCTGAGAGCGATAAATCCAGTGACGTTATAAAGGCATTTCAAAGATATCTGGAGCATATGGGAGCGGATATACTTCTGAATTCCAAGGTCAGTCATGTCTACATGGAGGATAATGCCTTCATGGTAGTATTGACTACCGGCGAAAAAATGCAGTTTGACAAGCTGGTAATCGCAACTGGAGGAGCCAGTTATCCAGCTACAGGATCCGAGGGTGACGGGTACAAGCTGGCAAGGGCTTTTGGGCATACTGTAACTGCATTAAAGCCATCCCTGGTCCCGATTGAGCTTGAGGAACCGTGGCTTAAGGATTTGATGGGATTATCACTCAAGAACGTTACTTTAAGAGCCTTCAATGGTAATAAGCTTATTCATGAAGAGTTTGGAGAAATGATATTTACACATTTCGGAATATCCGGGCCTATTGTTCTTACAATGAGCAATCATATCAACAGACTTAAAAATAAGCCTGTGCTTACTCTTGATCTGAAGCCTGCACTTGATGATGAGACACTGGATAACAGACTATTGAGGGATTTTCAGGAATATACTAATAAACAGTTAAAAAATGCCCTGAATGATCTTTTGCCTCAAAAACTTATACCTTTGGTAATAGAGGTTTCAGGTATATATCCCGAAAAGACTGTTCATCAAATAACTCGGGAAGAACGAAGCAGACTTCTTACAGCCATGAAGTCATTTCCCTTACAGTTCAAAGGATTCAGACCGCTGGATGAAGCGATCGTTACGTCGGGAGGCATCAAGGTCCAGGAGATCAACCCATCGACCATGGAGTCCAGGATAGTTCCCGGGTTGTACTTTGCCGGTGAGATAATGGACATCGATGCTCTAACTGGCGGATATAATCTTCAAATCGCATATTCTACCGGCTATTTGGCTGGAATTAATGTATAAATAGCTTGTTTACCTACGCACGATATTATATAATTATAAAGGAGAGTTTGTATGAGTGTAGTATCTATACGAGGGGCTATTACTGTTGAGGAGAACACCCGGGAGGCTATCCTGGATGGAACTTTGGAGCTATTGGGGAAGATTGAGGAAGAAAACCATCTGCAAAGAGACAGGGTCGTCAGCATGTTTTTTTCTGCCACCGGAGATTTGGACAAGGCATACCCTGCGAAAGCCGCCAGGGATATGGGATATGTAAATTGTGGACTTATGTGTTTTGCTGAGATGGCTGTGGAAGGCAGCCTTGAAAAATGCATTCGGATTATGATTTTATATGATTCCGATGAAGGACAAGTCAGCGTCCGTCATGTCTATCTCAAAGATGCCAGAGGCCTCAGGCCTGACTTAGCTACTTGATACAAACCACCCAAGGGTGGTTATTTCTTTTTAGGAGGCACCGAAATGAAGCATGTTTCAATAGCCATAGACGGTCCTGCTGGAGCAGGAAAAAGCACGGTAGCAAAGATAGTAGCCGAAAAGCTAGGCTTCCAGTATATAGATACCGGAGCGATGTATCGAGCGTATACTCTCAAAATATTGGATAGCGGTATAGATCCCACAGATGAGGGAAGGGTATTGACCCTTCTTGAATCTACAAATATAGATTTCAGGGATAACAGAATATTTCTCGACGAAGCTCCTGTTGATGAGGAGATCCGCGAGGGAAGGATCACAAGAAACGTGTCCTATATAGCAAGCTACAAGGCTGTAAGGGAGAAGATGGTAAGACTTCAGCAGGACATGAGCACCAGAAAGTCTGTTGTGATGGACGGAAGAGATATAACTACGGTCGTGCTTCCTGATGCAGATTTTAAGTTTTTCGTTACTGCAACCGCAGAGGAAAGAGGCAGAAGGAGATACCTTGAGCTAATTGGAAAGGGCGTTGAGGGGATCACTCTTGAGGACACGATTGCGGATATCAAAAGACGGGATACATTCGACAGCACTAGAGAGGAGTCCCCTTTAACAAAAACAGAGGATTCATATCTGGTGGATACGACTCATATGACCATAGAAGAGGCAGTGGAGCATATAATTGCTATTGTAAACAATAAAAACTACATGGTAGATGAGTCAAAAAACCAATTGGAGTAAAGGGGGGAGAATTGGATTGTTCTATACTTTGGTCAAAGCAATTGCCTTTGTCCTATTTAAAATCGTCTTCAGAGTAAGGGTGACCGGAGCATCCAATGTACCTTCTGAAGGAAGACTGGTATTGTGTGCGAATCATAAGAGCAACTGGGATCCCATTGTCCTTGCAGCTTTTTTCCCGAGAAAAATTGCCTGGATGGGCAAAAAGGAGCTTTTCGAAAATAAAATCCTTGCAAAACCTTTGTCCTGGCTGGGCGTATTTCCTGTAGACAGACAGATTGCTGACATATCTGCGGTAAAAACAGCTCTAAGAATATTAAAGGATGAAAGAGTGCTTGGAATATTCCCTGAGGGTACAAGAGTGAAGGAGTTTATGCCTGATAATGCCAAAGCGGGAGTGGCTCTATTGGCAATAAAGGCAAAGGCTCCGGTGCTTCCGGTCTTTATAAGAAGCACCTATAAGCTATTTGAACCTGTTGAGATCATCATAGGCACTCCGGAGGATTATGCAGCAAACAATCCTGGAAAGCTTGAAAATGAAAAATATACAGAAATAAGTCAGGATATCCTGACAAGGATTTATACGTTGGGAGGTTAGACTTTGGAAATAATTGTAGCATCAAATGCTGGATTCTGCTTCGGTGTTGATCGAGCCGTCAAAATGACTCTCGAAGAACTTGAAAAGGATGGCGAAAGGGTATTCTCCTATGGACCTTTGATCCATAATCCTCAGGCTGTGACAGAGCTTGAAGAAAAAGGCCTCACCACTCTTGAGAGCTTTGAAGATCTTGAGAAGGGGAGACTCATTTTCAGATCACATGGAGTTCCAGAAGCAGTGCAAAAGAAAGCAGAGCAGATGGGTCTTGCAGTAGTCGATTGTACTTGCCCTTATGTAAAGGCAGTTCATAAGCGAGTAAAGACTTACTATGATAATGGCTACAAAATAGTAATTGTAGGAGATCCTGAACACCCAGAGGTTATAGGAATTAATGGTTGGTGCAATGACCAGGCATTCATAATAAATTCAGAGGAAGAAGCAAGGAAGCTGCCAAGATTTGAAAAAGTATGTGTAGTATCACAGACAACTAACAGACTTGAAAAGTTTCAGCTTTTAACTCATATCATCAAAGAAAAATCTAAAGAAGCAGAGGTATTCAATACTATCTGCAACGCCACGAGAACAAGGCAGGATTCAGCTGCAGAGCTGGCTCAAAGAGTTGATGCCATGATAGTGATTGGTGGAAAAACCAGCTCAAACACAACCAAGCTTGCTGAAATCAGCAGGAAGTACTGCAATAATGTTTATCTTATAGAAACTGTGGAAGAATTAGCTTTACAAGAGCTACAAAATTTTAATACAATAGGAATAACCGCAGGTGCTTCAACACCTGATCGGATAATTAAGGAGGCTGTTAAGGTAATGGAGAACTACAACAAAGATGAGATGATGGAAGCAATCGAGAGCTCGTTTAAGAGAATCAACAGGGGAGAGGTCCTCAAAGGAACTGTGCTCTACGTAACAAACAACGAGGTAATGGTCAATATCAATTACAAAAGCGATGGTATAATAACAAGAGATGAGCTGTCAAAGGATGGCGATGTAAATCCGAAGGATCTATTCAAGGTTGGCGACGAAATAGACGTGTTTGTAGTAAAGCTTGACGATGGTGAAGGGAACGTTGTTCTTTCAGCTAAGAGGGTAGGCTTTATTAAGGATTGGGAGGTTCTCGAGGAATCCTTCAAAAATGAAGAAATCGTAGAGGCTAAGGTTATAAACGCGGTAAAGGGCGGTCTGACCGTTATGGTAAACAGCGTCAACGGATTTATGCCAGCATCACAGATATCAATGAACTACGTTTCCGATTTGAATCAGTTCAAGGGTAAGACTCTTAGGGCTAAAATAATTGATTTCGATATCCAGAAGAGAAGGATGATCCTATCCAGAAAAGCGATCGAAAAAACTGAGTCAGATGCAAAGAGAAAAGCTCTTTGGGAAACTATAGAAGTAGGCAAGACTCTGGCAGGTACTGTTCAAAGACTTACAGACTTTGGAGCCTTTGTAGATCTTGGCGGGATAGATGGACTTATCCATATTTCTGACCTTGCATGGTTCAGAGTTAAGCATCCATCAGATGTCCTTAAAGAAGGCGATAAGGTAGAGGTAAAGGTACTGGCTTTCGATATGGATAAAAACAGAATATCACTAGGCTTGAAGCAAACTACTGAAGAGCCATGGGAAGTGTTCGTAAGAGACTATAAGGTCGGTGACGTTATAGAAGGAGAGATCGTAAACATTCTTGACTTTGGTGCATTCGTAAGAGTGATAAAGGGAGTCGACGGATTGCTTCACGTATCCCAAATTTCCAAGGAGCATGTTGAAAAGCCTTCTGACGTGTTAAAACTTGGTCAAAAGCTTATGGTGAAGATAACTGAGATAAACGAAGCTGACAAGAAGATCAGTCTAAGTGCCAAGGATGCAATGGAGGACTCAGAAGAACCAGCAGAGGTAGAAGAAGCAGTCGAAGCTTCTGAGGAACCGATAGTTGAGGAAGCAGTTGTTGAAGAAGCTATAGCAGAAGAGCCAGCTGTCTCTGATGATGAGGAAACTAAGTAATCGTGATCGAACATTCCAAATGGGTTAAATTAATTTTTAACCCATTTTCTTTTATGAGGAGGGATGAGGCTTGGATAAATATGAATTTTTAGAGCTATTGACTAATGGACATGGAGTCTCAGGGTTTGAGTATACTTTAAGCAAGACAGTGATTGACGCTTTTACACCGTTGTGCGATTCAGTAAAGATCGACAAGATGGGCAATGTCATTGCACACAAAAAAGGATCTGGTGATGGTGCGGCCAAGATAATGATGGCTGCGCATCTTGATGAGATAGGCTTTATGGTAAAATACATCGAGGATAATGGCTTTATAAGGTTTACTACCATAGGCGGTATCGATCCAAGAACTACTGTCGGTCAGGAGGTCTGGGTACACGGTGAGAAAACCATATTGGGTGTAGTTGGATCAAAGCCTCCGCATTTGCAGGATGCAAAGGAGCAGGATGAAGCCATAAAGCTTGAAGATATGATAATTGACACAGGCTTTTCCAAGGAAAAGCTTCAAGAGATAGTATCCATTGGTGATACTATAACTGTAAAGAGAAATACTGTCAGGCTATTGAATACAAAGGCTGCGGGAAAGGCGATGGATGACAGAGCAGGTGTTGCAGCTCTTCTCGAGACATTAAAAATGCTTCAGGATGTGAACCATTATCCAGACGTATACATGGTCGCTACAGTTCAGGAAGAGGTATCGATGACTGGAGCCTTCACTTCGACCTATCATATCCAACCAGATATTGGTATAGCTGTTGATGTGGGCTTTGGAACGACACCAGAGCTTGATAAGTCGGATTCCCTTGAGCTTGGAAAAGGTCCTGGGATAACTATAGGCGGTAACGTACACCCAACACTTATGAAGAGAATGTTTGAGATTGGAAAGCTTCATGGTATCCCTTGTCAAAAGGAGGTAGCTCCGGGTCCAACCGGCACAGATGCAAGAGCTATGCAAATAACCAAGGAAGGTATACCTGCTCTTGTCGTCTCGATACCATTAAGGTATATGCATACCTCTGTTGAACTTTTGGACCTTGAGGATATCCATCATACTGCCAGATTACTGGCACAATTCACCAACTCTGTGAAAGAGGGAGAACTGGAGGGATTGCTATGCTTTTAAAGAGACTTACCGAGGCGTCAGGGGCTTCAGGAAATGAAAAGGAAGTCAGGGATGTAATAATTGATGAGATCAGACCATTTGTCGATTCTGTCCGTATTGACAGCTTAGGGAATTTAATAGCTTACAAGAAAGGTAAAATTCCAGCTGCAGGAAGGATCATGGTGACTGCTCATATGGATGAGGTAGGACTTATGATCAAGGAAGTAGATCCTACAGGTCTACTGAGGTTTCTGATAGTAGGGGGTATAGATAAAAGAGTCCTGGTTTCAAAAACTGTAGTTGTCGGCAAGGATAAGATAAAGGGAGTAATAGGCTCTAAGCCGATACATCTTCAGAAGAGAAACGAATGGACTAAGATACTGGATGTAAATGAGCTGTATATAGATATAGGCGCATCATCAAAGGAAGATGCTGAGAAGCTTGTTTCTATCGGTGATTATGCTGTCTTTGATACTCAATACGAGGAGTTTGGAGATGGCAGGATCAAGGCCAAGGCTCTGGATAACAGAGTTGGATGTGCAGTGCTTGTAGAGCTTCTGAAGTCTTCGATCGAAACGGAGATTTATGGAGTGTTTACAGTTATGGAGGAGGTAGGTCTGGTTGGAGCAGGGCCTGCTGCGTATACTGTCGAGCCTGATGTTGCAATAATACTTGAAGGAACGATCTGCTATGAGATGCCCGATCTTGATACTCACCATATCCCGACCGTTATGGGTAATGGACCAGCTATATCTCTTGTTGACAGGTCAACATTATATGATTTCGAATTTAGAAAAAGGATCTTTAAGATCGCTGATATGAATGGCATAAAATGCCAATACAGAAAAACAGCAATGGGTGGTAATGATTCCGGAAGGATCCATACGACCAAAACAGGCTGCATCACTACTGCTATTTCCGTACCCACTAGATATATCCACAGTCCACTTTCTGTCATCAGTAAGGATGATTATGAAAATACCTTAGCACTGGTTAAGGCAGTCGTATCTGATTTGGAAAAGGAGGCTTTATAATGGTTTTTAATAGTGAGCTGCTAAAAAAAATAGTTACGGTTTACGGACCATCTAGTCGAGAGCATCTTATAAGAGAGGTCATCTCAGATGAAATTAGAGAACATGTGGACGAGATGTTTACTGATGCTCTTGGAAACCTTATAGCACATAAAAAGGGACCTGGTAAAAAGGTGATGATATCTGCTCATATGGATCAGATAGGCTTAATAGTAACTGACATTGATAAGGACGGCTTTTTAAGATTTGGCAATATCGGTGGTATTTCACCTGCAGTTACCTTCAGTCAGAGGGTCATGTTTGAGAATGGTACGGTTGGAGCGATATACTCCGAGCCTATAGACGATCTTTCCAAGCTTAAGCTTGAGGACATGTACATCGATATAGGGGCTAAATCGAAGGAAGAGGCGGAGAAAATTGTAAGCATAGGCGATATTTGTGTATATCACGCCGAATTCTCTGAGAATGACAATGTAGTATTTACACCTTATCTGGACGACAGAGCAGGTTGCTTTGTTGCCGTTGAAGCTTTGAAGTCCATCCAGGAGCCTGAGAATGACCTGTACTTCGTTTTCTCAGTCCAGGAGGAGGTAGGTCTTAGGGGAGCTAAGACTGCAGCATATGGAGTCGATCCTGATTTCGGTATTGCAGTAGATGTTACTATCCATGGAGATACTCCTAAGGCAAAGAGGTTTGCAGTTGGTCTTCATAAGGGAGCTGCAATAAAGGTCAAGGATAATTCTGTGATTTCTCATCCAATTGTAAGGGAAAGACTTGTTCATCTTGCCAAGGAAAAAGGGATCCAATATCAAATGGAGGTACTCGATTTCGGGGGTACGGATTCAGGAGCTATACACATGAATAAGACAGGAGTACCATCAGGAGTAATATCGATACCAACAAGGTATGTGCACTCAACAATAGAGATGGCATCAAAGGAGGATATAACGAGTTGTATAGCCCTTCTGAAGGCATATCTGGAGGAAAGAGTGTAGAAACTAATATAGTTATCATCGAGGAGAGAAGTATTTAATGAAAAAGGTTTTAATAACGACTTTTGGGTGCCAAATGAACGAACACGACTCTGAGAAGATCGCCTGGATAATGGAAGGTATGGGCTATGGTCCAACCATGGATAAGGAAGAGGCTGACATTATAATCTTCAATACCTGTGCAGTTAGAAAAAGTGCAGAGGACAGAGTCTTTGGACAGCTTGGCGAGCTGAAGGAGCTTAAGAGGAGAAAGCCTGAGACCATTTTGGCACTTTGCGGATGCATGATGCAGAGAGAGGATATCAGGAGCTTTTTCCTTAAGAAACACAGGCATATTGACATAGTATTTGGAACCAATAATATCCATAAGCTGCCGCAGCTGTTAAATAGACACCAGGAAAGCGGTAAGCTGGTAGTAGATATAGTTGAGGACACAAGAGAGATAGAGGAATCAATTGAGGCTGACAGAAAATACTCCTATAAAGCATATGTAAACATCATGTATGGCTGCAATAATTTTTGTACCTACTGTATCGTGCCTTACACGAGAGGCAGGGAGAAGAGCCGAGATCCTGAGTCGATCATCGATGAAATAAAGGACCTCGCAGCAAATGGCACCAAGGAAATAACACTGCTTGGACAAAATGTGAATTCCTATGGAAAAACTCTCGACAGGGAATACAGCTTTGTTGACCTGCTGAAGGATGTCAATAAGATAGATGGGATCGAGCGAATACGATTTATGACCTCACATCCAAAGGATTTTTCCAGAGAGCTTGCCCTTGCTTATACAAGTCTTGAGAAGCTTTCACCACACCTTCACCTGCCAGTTCAATCCGGCAGCAACAAGTTACTGAGGAGTATGAACAGGAACTATACCAGAGAGGATTATCTCGAAAAAATATCATGGATCAAGGCTTTGGTTCCTGATATTGCAATAACTACGGACCTGATTGTAGGATTCCCCGGTGAGACTGAGGAGGACTTTATGGATACGCTAAGACTGTGTCAGGAGGTCGGCTTTGACTCTGCCTTTACCTTCCTATATTCTGTAAGGGAGGGCACAAAGGCAGCAACCATGGATGAACAAGTGCCTGATGAGCTAAAACACGAGAGATTCCAAAGGCTCCTTGATACACTTCACCCTATCGGACTTGAGCTTAACAAAAAGCTTATAGGTACTGTTCAGAAAGTCTTGGTTGAAGAGATAAGCAAGAATGACGAGACCATGCTCAGCGGGAGAACCGAAGGCGGCAAGCTGGTCCATTTCAGAGGAACCGAGGATATGATCGGTAAGCTCGTTAATATTGACATAAAAGAAGCAAAGACCTTTACTCTTGGGGGAGTTCTGGTATAGAGGGAGGATAAAATGAGTCAGCTGACGCCTATGATGCAGCAGTATATGGCCATGAAAAATCAATATAAGGATTCTCTGCTTTTTTTCAGGATGGGCGATTTTTATGAAATGTTTTTTGAGGATGCCAAAATCGCATCCAGAGAGCTGGAGATCGCACTAACCGGAAGAGATTGTGGTCTTGATGAAAAGGCCCCAATGTGTGGAGTACCGCACCATGTTGCAGAGACTTATATATCCAGACTTGTTGATAAGGGATACAAGGTAGCTGTTTGTGAGCAGATGGAGGATCCAGCGCTTGCAAAAGGACTTGTAAAAAGGCAGGTCACAAGGATAGTAACTCCTGGTACAATCATAGACCCAAGTTCGTTGGACGAAAAGACCAACAACTTTCTTGCCTCGGTTTATTTTGATGATTATGGAGCAGGAATTTCATATGTTGACAACTCAACAGGTGAAATGTTTACTACCGAGTTTATAGGTGAAACTGAGAACAGCTCTAGATTCATTCTGGACGAGCTTGGTAAGATCATGCCCTCTGAAATAATATGTAATAAAGGTTTAGTAGACCATAAAAAAATTATGTCTACTATTAAGACCAAGATAGATCCATATATCAACCTTATAGAAGATGCTTCTGAGAATGTAGACAGCAGTCTTAAGCTGATAGAGGAGTTCTTAGACGGTGACCATAAAGTAAATCAACTAGAGGGTAAAGTATACAGCACTATTTCTGCATCCAGATTAATTGGCTATCTTAAGGATACTCAATTCAACCAGCTGGAGCATATTATGGAGCTTCAGTACTATGAGCCACAGCAGTTTGTGCTTATGGATATAAGTACAAGGACAAATCTGGAGATCCACGAGACTTTGAGGTCGAGGGAGCGCAAGGGAGCTTTGATAAGTATCCTGGATAAAACACAGACCGCAATGGGTGGGAGGCTTCTTAAAAAGTGGCTGGAGCAGCCATTGCTGGACAAAGTACAGATAAATTCAAGACTTGACATGGTCGAGTATTTTGTGGAAAATCCCATCACCCTCGATGGGGTAAGAGAAATATTAAAAGAAGTGTATGATATAGAAAGACTAAGCAGTAAAATTGCCACAGGCAACTGCAACGCTAGGGATATGGCAGCATTGAGACAGTCTATCTCACAGCTTCCTCAGCTAAAATCTATATTGTGCGGCACAGAGCAGGAGAACCTCAAAAGACTACAATCCGAAATGGATCCTCTTAAGGATCTGTTTAGCTTGCTTAATGATACACTTATCGAGAATCCTCCCCTTTCAGTGAAAGAGGGTGGCTTCATTAAGGAAGGCCGCAGTCAGGAATTGGACGAGCTGAGGAATAGCGGCAGGATGGGAAAGGAATGGCTTGCACAGCTGGAGCAGAAAGAGCGTCTAAGAACAGGCATCAAGACGCTGAAGGTTGGATATAACAGGGTAATGGGCTATTATATCGACATAACCAAGACAAATCTTTCATTAGTGCCAGAGGATTATATTAGAAAGCAGACTCTTGCCAACTCTGAAAGATATTATACTGAAGAGCTTAAGAGGCTGGAGGAAAAGGTTGTCGGAGCTGAAGAGAGAGCTGTTCAGCTTGAGTATGAGCTGTTTCAGGAGCTGAGAGATTACATTAAAAAGCAGCTTAACAGATTGCAGAAAACGGGGAGACTTCTGGCAGTTCTTGATTGTATAGGGGGTCTTGCAAGGGTTGCTTCTGCAAACGGCTTTACAAGACCGCAACTAAACAACAGGGGAACAATAAGTATAAGGGAAGGAAGACACCCTGTAGTAGAAGCTTCTATTGAGCACCAGCTGTTTGTTCCCAATGATACTGAAATGGACAATCGGGACAACATGCTCCACATTATAACAGGTCCAAATATGGCCGGCAAATCTACCTTTATGAGGCAAACGGCTATAATCGTTCTATTGGCTCAAATAGGCTCCTTTGTGCCTGCAAGGGAAGCTGACATCGGAATAGTCGATCGGATATTTACCAGAATAGGTGCTTCTGATAACCTGTCTCAGGGTGAAAGTACGTTTATGGTAGAAATGACCGAGGTTTCCAATATACTAAGATATGCCACTAAGAACAGTCTGCTGATACTCGATGAGGTAGGAAGAGGTACAAGTACCTACGACGGACTTAGCATAGCATGGTCAGTAATCGAACATATAGCCGAGCATATTAAAGCGAAGACTCTCTTTGCTACACATTATCACGAGCTCACTCAGTTGGAATCGAAGGCAAAGGGGATAGTTAATTATACTATTTTGGCAGAGGAGCGGGGAGAGGACGTAGTATTCTTAAGGAAGGTAGTAAGAGGAAGTACGAGTCAGAGCTTTGGGATACAGGTAGCTCGTTTGGCAGGTATAAAGAGGGAAATAATTCTTAGGGCAAATGAAATACTTTCTATGATTGAGGGAAGCCATACCTTTGATCTTCATAAGCCCGTGATGAAACCAAACCAAAAGCAATTGGACCTAATGGACTACAAGAAGGATTTCTTTATTGACAGAGTTAAAAAGGTTGCAGTAAACCAGCTGACACCAATAGAGGCTTTGAACCTTCTCAACAGCCTTGTTGAAGATGCCAGAAATCTCAAGGAGTGACCCGGATGAACAAGATAAAGGTTCTGGACAACCTTACAATTTCAAAGATCGCTGCAGGCGAAGTGATAGAACGACCAGCCTCCATAGTTAAGGAGCTTGTGGAGAATTCACTTGATGCCGGTGCAACTCAGATAATAGTTGAGACCAAGGATGCAGGCAAGTCTCTTATAAGGGTCACTGACAATGGAGAAGGAATGGACAAAGAGGATCTTCTTATTGCGTTTGAGAGGCATACCACCTCAAAACTATCCTCGGCTGAGGATCTGGAAAGTATATCTACCCTTGGCTTCAGAGGCGAAGCACTATCAAGTATCGCTGCCGTATCTAAAATGGAGGTCATGACCAGAACAGGCTTTTCAAGCTCTGGGATCCAGGCAATAGTTGAAGGTGGTACAGTTACAGGAATATCTCCAGTAGGGACACCGCTTGGAACAACTATGATAGTAAAGGACCTGTTTCAGAATGTGCCAGTCAGGAGAAGATTCCTTAAGAGCAACAGCACAGAGGATGGACAAATAGGGGATATAATGGTCAAACTTGCCATAGGGAATCCTAACACCTCCTTTAAGTATATAAAGGACTCAAGAGTAATATTCAGTACTAATGGGAAAGGCGATGCTTTTGCAGCTATATTTCAATTGTTGGGAAGAGATGTTGCAAGAGGCTTTGTACCGTTTTCACTTAGTTCAGAAGTATTATCAATAAATGGCTTTATATCAAACAATAATCTATACAGAGGCAATAGGAACCACCAGTATCTATTTGTGAATGGAAGATATGTTGTGGATTACAGACTATCCAGGATAGTGGAGCAGCAGTACATCTCTATGATTCCGATAAACAGGTATCCTTTATTTGTACTATACCTTCAGATGGATCCTGCCGAGCTTGATGTAAATATCCATCCTACAAAGCAGGAAATTCGATTCTCCAGTGACAGCAGGATATATGAATCCATTGAGCTCGGGTTTAAGGACAGCTTTAAAGAGCTGTTAAAAATACCTGAGGTCACGTATGAGAAGGTTAAGGAGAATAAAAATGGGAAGGATGCTCCGAAGCTGTGGGAGCTGAACAGACCTGGAAGTGAGATCGATGAGGCAACTGTAGACTCTTCACTGATAATCAAGGATTACACTGCAGTGGATTATGAGAAAGCAGTACTCTCTGAAAATGAAATTCCTAAACATGACCACATATACAGTGAACCAAAAGTGAAGGAAGAAATGGATTTTGAAGCACTAAACCCGATCGGAGTCATCTTTGACACTTATGTGATAGCAGAGGACAGACTGGGTCGATCCATGTGGATAATTGATCAGCATGCTGCACATGAAAGAATAATGTATGAAAGATTAAGTGCTGATTTTCATAGTGAGTCGATATTTGTTCAACAGCTTCTTACACCTATAGTAATGGAGCTGGCACCTGGGGATTACAGGAAGGCAATCGACAATCTTGAGCATTTCAATAAACTAGGCTTTGAGATAGAAGCATTTGGGGACAGAAGTGTAGTACTTCGAGGTGTTCCAATGATATTTGGAAGTCCGGACGGTAAGATACTATTTCTCGATATACTCGACGGTCTGGAGGATGGGTCAGCCTTGCCATATGAAACAAGAATCGACAGGATCATGAAGATAGCTTGTACCAAGGCGGTCAAGGCGGGCGATAAACTGGATGACAGAGAAATAGGCTCTTTATTAAGGCAGCTTATGGATTGCGAGAATCCCCTGACATGTCCTCACGGAAGACCTACAGTCGTCAAGATGACTAAAATGGAGCTTGAGAAGAAATTTCTAAGGATAATATAGGTGGATTATATGAAGGAAAGACTTGTGGTACTGACTGGACCGACAGCAACTGGTAAGACTGATTCGTCCATAGCCGTTGCAAAGGCTTTGGAGGGTGAAGTAATATCTGCTGACTCGATGCAGATATATCGGTATATGGATATAGGTACGGCGAAGATATCGAGGGAAGAAATGAAGGATATACCTCATCACCTTATTGATTTTCTTGACCCGGACCAGGATTTTTCTGTTGCTATGTACAGTGAACTAGCTAAAAAGCTTATAACTGACATAAATAAAAAAGGGAAACTTCCCATAGTCGTAGGTGGAACCGGTCTATATATAAACTCATTGGTATATGATTTGGAATTTGGAAGGATACAGCCCTTACCTGATTACAGATCAGAGTTAGAAATGATAGACAAGGAACAGGGAGGCCAGTACCTACTGGATATGCTAAATAAGGTAGATGATGTATCTGCGTCCAGGTTTGGACCTAAGGATAAAAAGAGGATCATAAGAGCTCTGGAGGTTTTTAAGGCTACTGGCGAGCCGTTAAGTGTACAGAGTGGCAGCTTCCGTAAAGAGACAGAAAGATACGAGCTTTCATTTTACTGTCTAAATATGGATCGGAAAAAGCTCTATGATAGAATCAATCATAGAGTCGATATAATGATGGACAGTGGCCTAGTCGAGGAAGTCAATAGTCTACTTCAAAGAGGATATCACAGAGAGCTGCAATCGATGCAGGGAATAGGGTATAAAGAGATATGCCAATATCTATACGGTGAATGTTCTCTCAATGAAGCTGTCGACATAATAAAGCAAGGCTCCAGAAATTATGCTAAAAGGCAATTGACATGGTTTAGAAGAGATAATAGAATTAAATGGGTAGATGTTGACACTTTCGATGATAAAGCTGATTTGTACAGCTTTCTTATAAATGATATAGAAGGGCTTAATGACAAGGAGGGTCTATGATGAAGCAAGGGCTGAACCTGCAGGACCAATTTTTGAACACCGCGAGGAAGGATGGTATCTTGATCACGGTTTTTCTTGTGAACGGCTATCAAATAAAGGGCTATGTAAAGGGTTTTGACAGCTACACGATCGTTCTCGATGCTGACGAAAAGCAGCAGCTGATCTACAAGCATGCAATATCCACAATAATACCCAACAAAGTAATAAGCTTTGAATATTAGGATTAAAAGTCTCTGATGACAGAGACTTTTAATTTGTAATTGGAGGATCAAAACAATGAATGAGTTTACCAGAAAATATTTATGTAAACAAATGGGGATCAATGAAGCTGTGGTTGATTATGTTTCTGTACGGGAAAAGGAGATCCTGTCGTATTTCAGCGAGCTTGATGCAATCAGGGAATTTAATCAGTTCAAGGTAATCGAAGCTATGCAGTTTAACAGGTTAAGCTCGACAGATTTTTACTGGACCACAGGCTATGGCTACGGAGATGTGGGAAGAGAAAAGGTTGAAAGTATCTTCGCCAGAGTATTCAGAGGAGAAAGCGCCCTTGTTAGACCAGCGATTGCTTCGGGAACTCATGCCCTGAATCTTACACTGTCGGGTATATTAAGACCGGGTGATCAATTACTATATGCTACAGGTAAGCCATATGATACGCTTTTAAAGGTCATAGGAACCAAGGGCAGCATGGGAGGATCTCTGATAGACTATGGAGTCAATTATAGGGAAGTCTCTCTGAAGAATAATATGATAGATATTGAAGCTGTTCATGACTCAATTGAAGCCTCAACAAAAATTGTGGCTTTTCAAAGATCTACAGGCTACAGTGACAGAAGAGCTTTTACTATATCGGAGCTGGGAGAAGCAATCACTGCTGTGAAAATGAAGTTTCCTGATAAAGTCATAATGGTCGATAACTGTTATGGAGAATTTCTTGAGGAGAGAGAGCCAATAGAGATTGGAGCAGATATTATAGCAGGCTCACTTATAAAAAATCCGGGCGGCGGTCTTGCACTTTCAGGAGGCTATGTAGTAGGTAGAGAAGATCTTGTCGACTTAGTTGCGAATAGGCTTACTGCCCCGGGTCTGGGAAAGGAAACAGGTTTGACTTTTGGCACCAGCAGGACTACCATGCAGGGTTTGTTCCTGGCACCACATATTACAATGGAGGCGGTTAAGGGAGCTCTTCTTATGGGAAAGGTGTATAAAAGCCTTGGATTTAAAATAGTTCCTGAACTGGATGACATAAGAAGCGATATAATTCAAGGTATTGAACTTAAGACAGAGGAGAGAGTAAGTGAGTTCTGTAAAGGAATACAGGCTGCATCAACTGTTGATTCCTATGTCGTACCTGAAGCCTGGGATATGCCAGGATATGCAGATAAAATCATAATGGCAGCTGGAGGATTTATTGAGGGCTCATCGATCGAATTAAGTGCCGACGGGCCTATGAGAGAGCCGTACTACGCTTATTTTCAGGGAGGACTGACATACGATCATTGCAAGCTGGGAGTATTAAAATCACTTAATAATCTTTATGCAAAAAGCTTAATATCTCTTTAAGGATATTAAGCTTTATACATTAATTTTGTGCAATAATATAGGTCTGAGGGAACTGATATTCCTTCAGACCTTATTTCTATTGTTTGGAAGATCAATACTTTCTAAACAGACCCTTTACCTTGCCAAGTATTACAACATCAGTTGAATATATAGGCTCCATAAATTGATTCTCAGGCTGCAGTCTTATCCTGTCTGTTTCTTTAAAGAATCTCTTAACAGTAGCCTCTTCTCCCAACAGGGCAACTACTATATCCCCATTCTGGGCAGTTTTTTGTTCTTTAACCAGCACAAGGTCACCGTCCATGATACCTGCATCGATCATACTTTCACCCTGAACCTTCAGCATGAATACATTCTGACCTTCGACATCCTCAAGAGGGAGGGGGAAGGTATCCTCAATGTTTTCAATGGCGAGAATAGGCGCTCCTGCAGTGACACGACCAACGATTGGAACGTCTACAGTTTGTCTCTTTCGAAAATTCATGTCTGAATCAACGCCAACGATCTCAATTGCTCTTGGTTTTGTCGGATCTCTTTTAATGTAGCCTTTTGTTTCCAGTGTATTCAAATGGGCATGAACGGATGATGGGGAGCGCAACCTCACAGCGTCGCATATTTCCCTCACAGTTGGAGGATAACCCTTTGTTGCAGCCTCGCGTTTGATGTATAGCAATATGTCAGTCTGTTTCTTAGTTAGATCTTCGTACATAGAATCCACCTCGCTTATTGGATAGAACACCTGTTTCGTTGATTATATCACAGCGAATAAAAATAATCAAACGTGAGTTCGATTATTTTTTGAAAAACTATTGACACAGAACATGCGTTCGTGTATTATTAAATTAATCGAACGCATGTACTCTAAACGTGAGGTGTTAATGTTGAAAGCGAAAAGATATGTCATTGTAAACCAAACCAGATTCTTTACATTCATAACACTGATCATTGCCGTAGCTTCACTGATCTTATTCACCTTTATCAACATGTCGGGAGCTTACGGATCCGAGCTGGAAACAAAATATGAGGAGCATCTAGTAGCCTCCGGTGACAGTCTATGGGAGATCGCACTAAAGTATGCCCCTGAAGATTATGACATAAGAAAACTCATATATGAAATAAAGGAACACAACAACATGGAAACAAGCATGATTTATGAGGGAGAAAGACTTTTGATACCAATGATCGCAAGCAATGACTAATCATCGTTGCTTTTTTTCTTTCTATTGGCAAGAGGATTGGACTTAATAGCATCCCTAAGTCTTTCATCGTCCAAGTGAGTATATATCTGCGTAGTGGAAACTGACTCATGCCCAAGGATTTCCTGGAGAGCTCTTATGTCAACATTGCCGTACTTATACATCAGGGTAGCTGCAGTATGTCTTAATTTGTGAGTAGAATAGACTGATGGGTCAAGACCCGATTTTTGAAGGTATTTATCGATCATGTGTTGGATAGCACGATTGCTGAGTCTTTGCTTTCTTTTACTAAGAAACAGGGCTTTTTCGCCAGGAGATAGGGGACGTAAGCTTATGTAGTCTGAAATAGCATCCACACATGCCTCATTCAGGAAAATTGTTCTTTCCTTGTTTCCCTTACCAATGACAGTCAGATTATCTCCACCGTTTATCTTGTCTATATTGATGCTGGAAAGCTCTGAAAGACGAAGGCCACAATTTAGAAACAGCATTATTATTGCATAATCTCTGGCCCGATAAAGCTCATTATCAACTGAAAGTACTGTATTTAGCAATGTTTCCGCCTGCTCAAGAGTCAAGTATACAGGATACCTGTCATCTGTTTTAGGAAATTCCAGCTGCTCTGCAGGATTCTTCTCAAGCAGATTTACACGATTGGCTAGATATTTGAAGAAGGACCTTACGGAAGCTACCTTGCGGGCTCTGGTGGAGCTGCTGTTGGAGCGCTTCTTGTCGGTATAGGAAATATAAGCATGAAGTTCCTGGATAGATACCTTTCTTAAAAGATCGATATCTATATCATCGATCGGAATATCGTCAAACTCAATTGAGCTGTCGACCATTTTGAATCGCAGCTTAAGAAATCTCAGGAAGGTCCTTAGGTCAAAATAGTATTCTTTGACCGTATTGGAGGAGGTTCCTTTGATCGTCTCCATATAATCCAGATAGTCCTCGAGGATCTGGGGCATTTTCATAGAAATTACCTCTTTTTTTAGTATATTAGTCACAAAATAACTATTTTGTGACTAATAATATGATACCATATAAGCATTGAAAATGCAACATTTTTTCATACTCCTATTTATAAGCAAAAATTTTTGTTGCTGCTAAAGAATTTAATAATCTTTATTGACGTTCTATTTTTATAGAATAGTTACAAGGCCTTTCCGAATAAATTATTAATAACTCAAAACAATAAAAAAAATTATTACTTCAAGCTTTTTGACCGTATAATGTTTGTCGGTCGTTCCATAATTAACTCTTTATAATTGCTGATACGTATGAAAAATGTTTTTTCTACATGCTATCTGATCAGGCTTCAAATATGTGGCTCTAGGCTCTTCACTAATACCTTAGATAAATCAAAGCATATCATTGTATGGCTTTTATATTTTAGAGGCCTTAAAATCGATTCTGAGGCTTCGAAATTTTACAAGATAATTATATGACCATCTAAAGAACATATTTTCAGTGAAAATGTCTACTAACAAGTACAAAGATTTCTTTGGGGTATTATTTTTAGTGTTCTCTGTAGCATATGTAAAAAAACAAGGCTATGGTTTACATAAATATATTATGCAAACCATAGCCTGAATATTTCTAATACCAAATTTTATTATTTTGCTCCAAGTAAATTTTTGACTCTCTCGAGACCATTTTCAATATTTTCCATAGATGTTGCGTATGACAATCTCACATAGTTGTCGTCACCAAAAGCTATTCCTGGTACAACTGCTATCTTGCACTTATCCAGCAGAAGATTTGTAAAGTCCACTGAGTTATCTATTCTCATCCCCTCTACTTCTCTCCCGTAATATTGTGAAGAATTTAACATAACGTAGAATGCACCCTTAGGATTAAGGCAGCTTAGATCCTTAATGCCATTAATAAGCTCGACCATTCTTTTTCTTCTGCGATCAAATTCATCCCTCATTTGAAATATGCTTGTCTGGTCTCCCAAAAGACCCTCAACACTTGCATATTGTGATACAGAGCTTGGATTTGAAGTTGTGTGACTTTGGATATTAGCCATGATCTTAGTTATTTTCTCGTGACTTGCAGTATATCCGATTCTCCAGCCTGTCATTGCATAGGCCTTAGACATACCATTTACTACTATAGTGAGTCTTTTGATTTCCTCATTCAGTGAAGCAATGCTAATATGCTCTTCACCATCATAAACAAGCTTTTCGTATAACTCGTCCGAGATAACAAATATGTTGTTTTTTACTGCCCAGTCAGCAATATCCTGAAGCTCGTCCCTGCTATAAACGGACCCTGTTGGATTACTTGGGCTGTTGATTATCACTGCTTTTGTCTTATCTGTTTTGTATTTATCAAGGTCTGCCGAGCTGAACTTAAACTCTTTTTCCTCTGTAGTGGGAAGTATTACTGGCTCTCCACCAGCGATCATAACCAATTCAGGATAGCTTACCCAATATGGGGCACTAAAAATAACCTCATCTCCAGGATTAAGTATTGCCATAAGGGCATTGTAAAGTGAATGCTTACCTCCATTTGATACAACTATCTCAGATGGCTTATACTCCAGACCATTGTCTTCTTTTAATTTTTTACATATTGCTGCTTTTAAATCCGGAGTACCTGATGCAGGTGTGTATTTTGTAATACCTTTTCTAATAGCCTCTACTCCGGCATCCTGAATGTTTTCTGGGGTATTGAAATCGGGTTCTCCAACGCTGTAGCTTATTACCTTTTCACCAGCTGCTCTCATGGCAGCTGCCTTTGCGGTTATCTCCAGCGTAACCGACGGCTCGATTGAAAGACCCTTTTTTGATAGATTGAACTCCATTTAACTTCCTCCTAATCAAATTTTGATGTTGTAGATATCTTTTAATACATTCTTTATTATAAGCAGTGAATCATCAAATGAAGATTTATTCATCTGCTTGATAACATTGTAGTGTTCTCTACCCTTATCAGTTATGTTATAGATCCTAATAGTTCGCTTAGTTGGTTCATCCCAGTGCCCTATTATATAGCCTTCACTTTCAAGTTGGTTCAAAAGAGGATATACCATGCCGGGACTTGGGCTCCATTTCCCATTTAGCCTTCTGCTGATTTCATCTTTAAGCCGATTGCCATAATAGCTTTTCGAATTCAAAAGATGAAGTATATATAGCTTTACGAAAGAAGTGGTGCTAATGGTGGTCGGGAATTGTCTTTGTCTTTCCCCATTGCTCACAATAATCTCTCCTTGAGTTTAGGTAACTGATCCAGGTCTATTGTTATCGTCCCAAGGATTTCTTCATCTCCGTGGTAATCCGATCCACCTGTTTGGAGCAGTCCATTACGGATACATAGTTTTGAAAAGAACTCTGTATCTTCCCGCGAGTGCTTAGTATGAAAACACTCTATGCCCATTATACCCTTTTCTATGCAAAATGTCACCGTTTCCCTTTTAAGTAGAAGACCAGGGTGAGCCAAAACTGATATGCCGCCAATAGAGTGTATAAGCTCTATAGCATCCTTGACTCTAAGCTCATATCTCTCTACATAAGCGGGTCTATCTTTATCCAGGAATAAGTTGAAGGCTTCGGTTATACTATGAGCATAACCATACTCGATTAGATTTCTGGCGATGGTAGCTCTTCCAATAAAGCCATTTATTTTCGCCTCAGTAATTATGGATCCTATAGGAAGCTTTATTCCAAGAAGCTCGAGTTTTTTGAGTATTTTTTCTCCTCTGAGCCATCTCTCATTCTTGATTTGAATAAGGGCATCTCTTAACGCAGGACTTTCATGATCTATAAAGTATCCGAGAATATGGATTTCCTCATCGTCTTCAATACAGCTCAGCTCGATACCAGGTATTACTTTGAAGTTCTTGATCGTTCTTGATTCGATGATTGCTTCCCTGATTCCGTCCACGCTATCATGGTCAGTGATTGCAATCCCGGAAAGACCCAATCCCGAAGATTTTTGAACCAGCTCTTTAGGGGTCAATAGCCCATCGGAGCAATTGGTATGAGTATGAAGATCGAATAGTTTCAACAACTCACCTCCTTATTTTTAAATTTACATAGAAAAAACCTGCCTTTATTGGCAGGTTTGTTTTCTATTTGGCGTATTCTATAGCTCTGGTCTCTCTTATGACATTTACCTTGATTTGACCAGGATAATCTAATTCTGATTCAATCTTTTTCACTATATCACGAGCAGTATGAATTATTTGAGCCTCTGTAATATCCTCTGGCTTAACCATTATTCTGATCTCTCTTCCAGCCTGGATTGCAAATGACCTTTCGACGCCTGGGAATGAATTTGCTATTTCTTCAAGCTTCTCAAGCCGCTTGATATAAGCCTCCAGTGTTTCTCTTCTGGCCCCAGGTCTGGCAGCTGAAATCGCATCAGCAGCTTGTACCAATATGGCCTCAACTGTTTGTGGCTCTACGTCACCATGGTGGGCTTCCATACAGTGAAGAACATCCTTAGATTCCTTGTATCTTCTTGCTAAATCGACACCGATTGCTACGTGTGGACCTTCTATCTCATGGTCTACAGCCTTGCCCAAGTCATGCAGTAATCCACCTCTTCTGGCTATCTTGACATCAGCACCGATCTCGGCTGCAATTATTCCAGCAAGCTGAGAAACCTCAACTGCATGCTTAAGAACATTTTGGCCATAGCTGGTTCTGTATTTAAGTCTACCCAAAAGTTTTATGATTTCAGGGTGTAATCCGTGTACAGCAGCATCAAATGCCGCCTGCTCTCCGGCTTCTCTAATGGTATTATCTACTTCTTTTCTAGCCTTTTCAACCATTTCCTCAATTCTTGCTGGATGGATCCTTCCGTCTACTATAAGCTTCTCTAGAGCTATTCTGGCTACTTCTCTCCTGATCGGATCAAATCCGGAAAGGACTACAGCCTCAGGTGTGTCATCAATAATCAAGTCGATTCCGGTAAGCGTCTCAAGAGTTCTGATGTTTCTTCCTTCTCTTCCGATGATACGACCCTTCATTTCGTCATTTGGCAAAGCAACTACAGTAACTGTTGTCTCTGCAACGTGGTCTGCTGCAACTCTCTGAATTGTTGTCGAAATTATCTCTCTGGCCTTTTTATCAGCCTCTTCCTTAGCCTTAGCTTCCATTTCCTTGATCATCATCGCAGATTCCTGAATGATCTCTTTTCTTGTTTCATTTAGAAGCAGCTCTTTAGCCTCATCGGATGTCAATCCCGACAATCTTTCCAGCTCCTGTGTCTGTTTTTCGTAAAGTGCGTCTACTGCCTCTTCTTTTTCTTCAAGGTTTCTTAATTTTTTATTGAGATTCTCTTCCTTTTTCTCAATAGCTTCATTTCTTCTGTCGATGGCTTCTTCCTTGTTTTGAAGCCTTCTTTCGAGCTTTTGGATCTCATTACGTCTTTCTCTGATTTCCCGCTCAATGTCATTTCTTGATCTGTGAATCTCTTCCTTGGCTTCTAAAAGAAGCTCCTTCTTCCGAGCTTCGCCATCTTTAACAGCATCTTCAGTGATTTTCTTAGCTAATTCTTCAGCATTTTTTATTTTTCCTTCGCCGATGTATCTTCTAATGAAGTATCCAACGAAAACTCCAATAATCAAGCCTGGAATTGCATAAATTAAAGATTCAATAGGAAACACCTCCAGTTTATTAAGTTTTCAAGTTCCATATATCAATTATACCTAATCGCAATGACCATTAAATGTCTGAATGGCCTTATCACTCCATGGATAATTACTCAAGTTATACCCATGGATATGAAATTCCCTTCACAGGAATGGGTAAAATCGTATATTTCGTATGGTTACATACAACTTAATTTTATTACTTTTGTTGTTTCCTGTCAAGGCATTAAACTCCATCAATAGGAGTTACAATGCTTGTATTTCCTGAATATTCAACTCTATAAGAGCTGCCCGACAATGCAGCCAGGTGGGTATTGTGAGTAACCATTATTACTTGTCTATTGAATATCTCTGACGTTTGCTTCAAGAAGTCGCCAACGTTGTGGATATATTCCTCGCTTACATGCTTTGCAGGCTCATCTAGCATCAAAGGACCTGAAATTGGAGGCTTATGTGTTTGCAAGAAGGATATCCTAAGAGCGAGTGATACGATATCTACCACACCTCCCCCTCTTGATTGCTCAGGCTTTGTTTTAAGAAAAAAGTCTTTCGTGTTGTTGACTACATAAAATTCTGCGCTAGCTTTGTTTCTAAGCTCTTCCAGCTCTATTTGAAATTCCACTGACGAATCAAAAATATACTGGAGACATTTAGTTACCAGCGCTTCAATTTGGTTTTTTGCTTGATCTCTGGCAAACTGAGAAGTCATCTGAAATAAGGACATTACTTTTTCCAAAATATCCTGTTCATCAATAAGACCATTTAGGGTCAGTGTTTTCTCATCTATGATTTTCTTAAGCTGGTCCCTCTTACCTTCCTGTCTTTCTATTTGAAGCGTCAATTTTTTTGATCGTTCCTTCAATTCTTTGATATCTGGGGTCATTTAGATCACCTACTTATTCAACAGATCATTGGGAAGCATTTGATTTGCTTTATTAAGTAACTCCTCAATCTTTATCCTCAGCGATTCAATTTCTTTGTCTAAATCAGAGGGTTCAACACCTAGAGTCTTTAACTCTCTGATTATCTGATCTTCTTGGTTTTTAAGCTGTTCGAGCCTTGCTTCCGCTTTATATTTCAGTGTCTTTGCTTTGTCAAGACTCTCTTTTAGGTTGCTTAATTCCCTTTCATAATCCATATCATTAACCTCCCAGATGATTTTTGATAAGTTGTTCTACAGTTTCTTCACTTATATCGCTCATACAGTACGGACATTTTCCTATCTCTATAAGTACTTCCCCATATTTCTCCAACAACGATCTATACCTTTCATCATTGCTTCTCAATTCGGCAACAGAGATGTTAATTTGCTGCATATTATAATCATACTTACACTTGACAGCATTGATTGCTTTGTGTCTCTCTATAAGAATTTTGGATTGGTTTACATTGTCTTCAGAAGTTAGGAAGCCTTCAATCTTATCCATATACTCTTTGCCAATTGCGATACCGTTTATTGTTTCGCCATATTTATTAAATAAAACTATTAGTTTATTGTATCTGCTCAGATGCTCCCCAAGGATGCTGACGTCTTGCCCTGTTTTATCTATTGATTTAAGCATATTCAACTTCTTCTCAAGCTCGTTTTTTTCACTTATGTTATTTGAATATTCGAAGTATAATTTAGTCAGGGATTTTAATCTGGATGTCAATTTGGATGTCTCCGACTCTATTTCTTGTATATCATCTATTTGTTCCAGTAAATATGAGGCTTTGATCAATGAATTTTTTTCCTTCTGAAGCTCAGTGATGTTAATTGATTTACCTTTCAGCACTTCGTATTTAAATATTTTGTTGTTTATGTCCTCGGCAATTTGTTTTGTATTTTCAATGTTTTTCAGCTTATCAAGTGTCTCCTCCTGTCTCTTTTTATCGATGGTCAGGACGTTAAGTGACTTAGACAAAAGCTCAAGCCTGGCTTTTACTTCAAGCAGATTCTCAGCTTTTTTTATGAGATCAGAGGAGATCAAGCTCTTATTTTTTAACTCGTCCAGGTAATCGTAACTTTTTAATTCCTCATCCAAGCTAATTATAGCCTCTTCAGTTTCCTTTTTTCTAAGGTTTATGTTTCTTAGATCCTTTAGAACTTCTCTCAGCGCATCATCCAGTAGATTTACTCCAACTAACCTACCAATTGCGTTTGCACGTGTGGATGGCTTCTCTGACAAAAGGAAAGGACCCTCGAGCTGTTCACCCAGGTTTATAGCTGAGCTGGAATCCTGATCAAGGATTATCTTGGAAATACCTGTTGCATCGACTATTTCCTTGGGAACTCCGGATCCAATTCCTTCAAATCTCATTTCCTCATCATCTGAATTCAGCAAAAGGTAACCATTCCTACTCTTGCTTCTGTACCTTTTAAGAGTAGTACCATCGTTGAACTCTACTGTTACACTACATTCCTTTTCACCTTCTCTGATAAAAAAATCCCCAGCTGGTTCATTATAGAGGACCCATTTCAAGGCTCTGATCACAGCAGATTTACCTGAATCCGAAGGACCGACTATGACATTCAGCCCCTGTTTTAAGGTGAATACGGAATGACTATGAGATTGGAAATTTTCAATTATGATTTTGGAGATATATCTCATTTGATCACCTACCTATAGGCTTTTCATTTGAACATCAGTCAGTCTTTTTAGAGCTTCTTCGCGAATTCTCTTTGGTACATTCTCTGCTAAAGCTACCTCTGTGATGAGATCGTTTATGTCCAGCTTTTCAAAGTCTAAGGCTGCATCTATGGATTGTTTGAATTCAACTATACGCTCACTTCTAAAAACACCATTTTCAAGCGCTGTCCTATCCAACACCTCATGTCCTGGTTTAGCTGATTCAAGGTATAATTCCTCAATTGCTATGGATGAGCTGTTTAGCTCTATTAATACGATCTTGGGCATTCTTTCAATTTCCTTTAAGCTATTGGTCACCCTCACCAAACTTCCAGGATTGACGAAATATTTTCCGTCTCTAATTATAGTCTGATATCCTGCATGATAGTGACCCGAGAGAGTAATATCAGCCTTGGTCTCAATAATATCATCTATAAGTGTATATGGTATACCCTTTACAAATGGTTTGTCCAATAGCATCCCGTGAACAACGTTAATGGAGTAGGCTGCACGGTCATCGATTTTCTTCAGGATATATGAACTTGGATCAGAGTCAACATCATACGAATAAGGAACTCCTGAGAGTTGGACGGCCATTCCATCCTTTTCTACTATAATTGGAGAATCCTTTTCCAGCACCTGGAGAAAATCAAAGCTTCTCAGCAACCCGAGCATGGTCCTGTCCAGAGTATCAGGGTTATGACCAAAAATGTCGTGGTTTCCGCTAACAATAAAGATAGGTTTTTCGATTAACTTAAGTATTCCGGCAAACCTTGTTACAACGGAAATTGATATATCAGGCCTGTCAAAGAGGTCGCCCCCATGGATAACAAAATCAACATTCTTTTCTTTGACCAGTCTTGCGATCTCCGTGAATTTGACCTCCAGAGTCCTGATGAAGTCGTCAGTTCTATTCTTAGGATTTGAGCCTCTAATGTGGGTATCTGTGAAATATATAAATCTCATAGCTATCTCCTAACATAAAACCTCCTTTTAAAGGAGGTTTGTATCTTCTATTCTTGAATGGCCGGAGTTTCAGCATCCTTTATAAGTCCAAACTTCAGTCTAACTAGCTTGTCGATTTCCTGATAAAGCCTTGGATTTTCTCGTATAAATTCCTTTGCATTTTCACGACCCTGACCTAGTTTTTCGTCATTATAGCTATACCATGAACCTGATTTTTGGATGATACCAGCCATCACTCCTGTGTCCAAAAGACTGCCTTCTCTGGAAATCCCCTGACCATACATTATGTCGAATTCAGCCTGTTTAAATGGCGGTGCTACTTTATTTTTTACAACCTTTACTCGGGTTCTGTTTCCGACAACCTCATCTCCTTGCTTGATAGAGTCGATCCTTCTAACATCAAGACGAACACTTGCATAGAATTTTAATGCTCTTCCTCCTGAGGTCGTCTCAGGATTCCCAAACATTACCCCTACCTTCTCCCTAAGTTGATTTATGAAAATACAAGTCGTATTAGATTTATTGATGGCTCCAGCTAGCTTCCTAAGGGCTTGTGACATAAGCCTGGCTTGTAGTCCGACATGTGAATCTCCCATTTCACCTTCTATCTCAGCTCTCGGGACAAGAGCTGCTACAGAGTCTATGACAACGACATCTATTGCGCTGCTCCTTACAAGTGCCTCTGTTATCTCGAGCGCCTGCTCACCGGTATCTGGTTGTGAGATGACCAGATTCTCAATATCGACCCCTAGTTTTTTTGCATACCCAGGATCAAGAGCATGTTCAGCATCTATGAAAGCTGCTATACCCCCATTTTTTTGTGCCTCAGCAATAACGTGCAGGGCTATGGTCGTCTTACCAGATGATTCAGGCCCGTATATCTCAATTATTCTTCCTCTTGGTACACCGCCAATACCCAATGCGATATCCAGATCAAGAGATCCTGTGGATATGTACTCCATGTTCATTTGAGTACCTTCTCCAAGCTTCATTATAGAGCCTTTTCCAAATTGCTTTTCGATTTGGCTTAATGCCAGGTCAAGAGCTTTCTTTCTTTCATTGATGTCTGCCATAATAATTCCAGTTAAACTGGATTCACCCCTTTCCGTTTCTCGAACATTAGTTCTATATGTTAATGTTACACTATTGACAACATCTAGTCAACGGATTATTCAAAAATTTGTGGAGATTAGCTAGTGCAAGACTCGCAGCCCTATCCTGTATAGCATTTCTGTCACCTGTAAAAATCCTCTCAAAAATCTCTACTTTAGTTTTGTCAGCTACACATATATACACAAGCCCTACCGGTTTCCCTTCGCCAGAGGAAGGTCCTGCAAAGCCTGTAGTAGAAACTGCGACGTCAACTCCCTCACGATTTAGTAGATTTCTAGCCATTTCCTCTGCTGTCTCAGGGCTCACAGCACCAAATTTCTCGAGCGTCTCTTTGCTTACATTGAGTTCTCTCACCTTGGATGCTTCAGAATATGCGATTATGCCAGAGACGAAATTCCTCGAGGCTCCTGGGATCCGTGTAATACGTCTTGAAATCTCGCCCCCAGTTACCGACTCTGCGACTGCCAGCATAAGATTATTTTCTTCAAGCCTCTTCAATACAGCTTCTTCAACTGTTATGTTGTCAAATCCATAGACAATATCTCCAAGTCGTTCGGTTATTCTTTTTAAAAGGATTTTTGAATTTCGCTCCAATTCTTCCTTGTCATTTCCCTTACCAACGATCTTTATTTCGACTGTACCAAGACTTGCATAGGTATTTACAGTAAACCCGGGAATATTGAAATCCATTTCTCTGAGGATCTCCTCCAGAGAAGATTCACCCATGCCTATAGTATTTATTGAGCGTATTGATATTTGAAGGTCGCCCTTGATCAATTGAGTAACATAGTCCTCAAACATCGGGATCATTTCTTGTGGTGGACCTGGAAGGAGTACTATTACTTTACCTTTATGTTTAATAAATATTCCAGGTGCAGTACCCTTTAGATTAGGAATGAATTCTGCTCCTTCAGGTTTCTTGGCTTGTTTAAGATTATTATTTGGCATTGGTCTGTTGGAGTAGGTAAAAATATTCTTGATCTGCTCCTCGATAGATATATCCGAAATCATTTCACGTCCCAACACATTGGCAACCGTCTCTTTAGTCAAGTCATCCTCAGTTGGCCCAAGTCCCCCGGTAAGGATGATCATATCTGCTCTGGCAACAGCGTTCGATAAAACGCAGGAGAGTCTTTCATGATCATCATCAACTGACGTGTGATAACAAACCTCAAAGCCCATCTCTGATAGACGCTTTGCGAGGTATACCGCATTCGTATTTACTATGCTTCCTAGAGTTATTTCCGTTCCTACGGCAATTATCTCAGTTATCATGCTTATCCACCTACCTGTCCCCTGAACTAAGAATGTGATGATTTTTTATAATGTAGTCAGCACCGGATATTATTGTCAGTATAAGTGCTAGATAGAGCATTATGATATCCATTGGGATCCTGAGATAACTGAAGGGCAGGTTATTCATCAGAAGCAGTATGATAGCTGAAAGCTGCGAAACCGTCTTAGCCTTTCCCCACTTGCTGGCTGCTATAGTTATCCCCTCAGATGCTGCAATTATTCTAAATCCGCTGATAGCAAACTCTCTGGCGATTATAACTATAACTATCCAGGCTGGTGCCTTCCCAGCGCCTACGAGGACTATTAGAGCAGCAGCTGCCAGCACCTTATCTGCAAGGGGATCTGCAAACTTTCCGAAATTGGTGATCAGATTTCTGCTCCTTGCTATATGGCCATCAAGTGCATCCGTCAATGAAGCTATTATAAATATAGCTGCTGCTAAATAGCTGTTGAAGGGTATATCAAGATAAAAGACAACAACAAATACAGGTACCAGCAAAACCCTTAAAAGGGTGATCTTATTGGCCAGATTCATCTCTAAGCTCCCCAATCAAATCATATTCTAAATATTCAACAGCCTCTGCCTTGACTATTTCTCCAAGTTCCAGCTCTCTGCTGCTCTTTACGTAAAATACCCCATCTATCTCCGGACTGTCCATATAGCTTCTTCCTACGTAAAGTCCCTCTTCAGCGAGCTCCTCGATCATTACATTATAAGTATTTCCTACTTTGCGGCTCATAAGCTCCTCTGATATTTTTAACTGAAGCTCCATGATCCTCTCCTTGCGTTGTTCTTTTATCTTTTCGTCTATCTGATCAGGTAATGAGAATGCGGGCGTGTTCTCTTCACGAGAGTATGCAAAGACTCCAAGCTTGTCAAATTTGATTTCTTCTACAAAATCACATAGCTCGTTGAAATCCTCATCTGTTTCACCTGGGAAGCCAACAATAAAGGTTGTTCTCAGAATCAATCCCGGTAACTTATCCCTCAGCCTTAATATTGTATCAGTGATTTCTCTTCTAGTTGTCTTTCTGTTCATAAGCTTAAGTATCCTGTCACTTGCATGCTGAAGAGGAATATCAAGATATTTGGCGACCTTAGCATTTCTTTTCATGCTATCGATCAGCTCTTCATTTATATTATCCGGATAAACGTAGAGTAGTCTAATAAGTTCTACTTCTTCGATAGAATTAAGTTTATCCAAAAGATATCCCAGCTTATACTCATTATAAATATCTATTCCATAATCAGACGTATTCTGTGCGATTAGAATTATCTCTCGAACACCTTTTTCTGCTAAATCGGAGACCTCCTCAACGATGTCTTCAAATTTTCTGCTCCTATGTCTACCACGAAGCTGTGGGATTATGCAGTAGGTACATAAATTGTCACAGCCTTCTGATATCCTTACGTATGCCACTGGACTTGTAACTTCTCTCTCAACTTTTTCGAGGTATTCCGAGTCAATATTATCCGTTGAAATAATTTTTTCACCCTTGTTTATTCTTTCAAGAACCATGTTGATGTTTTTAATATTCCCTGTTCCTATTACTGCATCTACTTCAGGGAGCTCATCTAAAAGCTCCTTGGAATAACGTTGAGCCATACAACCTGCTAAGATCAGTCCTTCACAGCTGCCTTCAGTTTTATACTGCGCCATAGATAAAATGGTATCTATTGACTCCTCTTTTGCTGCCTCTATGAATCCACAGGTATTTACGATTATGATATTTGCATCTTCTGGTCCATCAACATATTCAAAGACTTCTTTATCGAGTATTCCCTGCATCAGCTCTGAATCAACCTCATTCTTTGAGCATCCAAGAGTTACTATATTTACTTTCTTTCTACTCATCTGCACTCTCCCAATCTTCTAATTCTATTTCAGTAATCAGTACTTTTCTGGGCTTGCTTCCCTCATAGCCTCCGACTACCCCTCTTTCCTCCATATCATCGATAAGTCTAGCTGCTCTGGCATATCCTATCTTAAGCTTTCTTTGTAAAAGCGAAATCGATGCCACTCCCTCTGCAACCACAAGCTTAATAGCCTCTGGGAGAAGGTCATCCCCTTCATCGTAGCTTAACTGCTTTGAATTTTGAACTACATCCATAATATCTTCATCATAGTTGGACATATTTTGTTCCTGCAGGTATCCGACAACTCTCTCCACCTCGTTGTTCGAAATGAACGCACCTTGAAGTCTTACTGGTTTGGAGTAGCTTGATGGATAAAATAGCATATCTCCCTGTCCAAGAAGTTTTTCAGCTCCAGCCATATCGAGTATAGTTCGGGAGTCAACCTGTGAGGAAACAGCGAAACTGACTCTGGACGGTATGTTAGCTTTGATCGTTCCAGTGATTACATCTACAGATGGTCTCTGGGTAGCTACAATTAAATACATACCCGCAGCTCTGGCCATTTGGGCAAGACGGGCTATATAATCCTCTATCTCCTGGGCCGCAACCATCATTAGGTCTGCAAGCTCATCAATTATTATCAATATTTTAGGTAGTTTATCTCCATCGGTTGAATGCTTCTCATTATAGGATTGAATGTCTCTTACATTACTCTTTGCAAAGAGCTTATAACGTCTCTCCATCTCTCCAACTGCCCAGTTTAGGGCAAATGCAGACTTTTTGGCGTCAGTTACTACCGGTATTAGCAAATGTGGGATACCGTTGTATACGCTCAGCTCAACGACTTTTGGGTCTATCAGTAGCATTTTCAGATCCTCCGGAGAGCTTTTGTATAGTAGCCCCATAATTATTGAGTTGATACAAACGCTTTTTCCGGACCCAGTAGCTCCAGCTATCAAAAGATGAGGCATTTTATCTATGGTTGAAATTACAACATTTCCAGTTATATCTTTTCCCAGGACAAGTGGAATGTCCGACTTAGAATCCGCGAATTCCTTCGATTGGATCAGTTCCTTGAATAAAACCATATCCTTTGTTTTATTTGGAACCTCAATGCCTACTGCTGCCTTTCCAGGTATAGGAGCTTCTATCCTGATATCAGACGAAGCTAGGCTTAGAGATATATTATCCGATAGTGATACTATCCTGCTTAGCTTGATCCCGGGTGCTGGCGAAAGCTCATAGCAGGTAATTGTAGGTCCAACGTTGATGTGTGAGACTGTTGCCTCGATACCGAAGTTTCTCATGGTTTCTTCGATTATTCTTGCATTATTGAGGATATCTTTCCTGTTGTTTCCTTCAGCCTTTGCTGTTGGTGACTGAAGCAAGCTTATAGGTGGAGTCTTGTAGTATATCTTAACAGCTTTTTCGTTTTTTACCTTGATTTCCGAGTCTATAGTCTGAGCTTCCTTAACTAGTTGTTCCCTTGGTATTTTAGGTAATGATTCCTTCTTTTCTTTTTCAACGACCTCTGAGTGCTGTTGGCTTTTGGTGTAATCGCTGATTCTTATTACCTCGGCCTTTTCCTCAAGAAATCGCTCCGGATTTGCAGGAGCTTGCCTTCTCGATTCAATCTCCTTGACCGGCTCAACAGGCTTTATGACCCTTATGCTTCTGGCTTTCTTTAACGCTTCCTTTACAGTAAGATTTGTGATTATCAGTAAGCTAGCTGTTATTGAAAAGGCTAGAACGACATAAGTTCCGACTGAACCAAAAAGTTTATAGAAAAAAAATCCGAAGAAGCTCCCTAAAATTCCTCCGCCTCTATTGGCACGAGACAGCTCCAGTCCTGATTTTATCCTTTCAATCAAGCTTGAAGAATCCATGTTTATTCCGTCCAAAACGATGAGAAAGCTTAAGTATATAATTATCAAGGCAATAAGTATCCTAAGTTGGATCCTGTCAAATCTTTCCAACAATAGTATTATTCCCGAACCAATTATGAAAAGTGGCAGGAAATAACCTCCAAAGCCCATCAAAGAAAAGGTAGTACCATTTATTATTTCACCTATAATTCCCATTCTTGTACTGAACAGGCTAAACAGCATGACCACCCCTACTCCTATGACGAGTATACCTATTATGTCCAAGCCAAGCTTGTCCACTGCCGGTTTCTTTATTTTCGTGTTATTATCCTTGGGTTTTGCTTTTTTCCCCATTACGTCACCTCTAATTGTTTACAAATCCCATAACGATAGTCAGTGTTCCAAGAGCCCACAGATAGTATGAGAAATATTTGAGCTTATTATTGTTTAAGAGCTTTATCAGTGCTTTAATTGCAAATAAGCCAGTAATAGCTGAGAGGATTACACCAAGAACCAGTGGTCCGTTTATAAAAGCCTCTCCTCCTTTAACTACGTCCTTCATCCCTAATAGGAATGCTCCAAATGTTGCAGGCAAAGCAAGCAGAAACGAAAATTCAGTTGCTACTGGCTTTTTCAATCCTCTGAAAAGTCCGCCTACAATAGTTGAACCAGATCTGGATATCCCCGGGATGATCGCAATTCCCTGAAAAATCCCTATGAGAATTGCATCGATCAATTTTACATCTTTTACATCCTTGCCTTCGTTTCCTCTTTTTTCTGCGATCCATAAAAGAAAACCTGTTACAATAAATGCAATACCTATTGGTATTATCGAAGTGTAAAGGGATTCAAAAAAATCCTTGAAGGTCAAGCCTATTACTGCAGTAGGGATCGAGCCGATAATGATAAGCAACCCAAACCACTGGTGCTTTGTCAGTTTACCGATTCTTTTCCTTTTCATTATCGATCCAATCAGCATTATAAACTCATAAATTATTCTAGCAATGTCCTTGAAATAAACAATGAATATTGATATCAAAGTGCCAAAATGTAGCATCTCAGTGAAAAAGAGATTACCCTCCTTTATATCGAACAGATATTGCAATAATGCAAGATGACCAGAGCTGCTAATGGGCAAAAACTCTGCCACTCCCTGAAATATTCCCATAACTATAGCTTCAAACCAACTCAATTTCTGTATCCTCCCAACGTTTGTTAATTTCAATTATATCACAGTATTAGAACTTTACTCGTATTACACAACAATGGATAAACATCTATAGACCTGTATGGCCGAATCCATTATTTCCTCTCTCAGTATCATTAAGCTCTTCTACTAATTGAAAATCGATCTTTTCATATTTACAGAGCACCATTTGAGCAATTCTATCGCCGTGTTTTATCTCAAAGGGTTCTGTGCCAAGGTTTATAAGTATGACCTTTATCTCTCCTCGGTAATCACTATCAATGGTTCCAATACCGTTTGCAAGGGATATACCACTGTTTATTGCAAGACCGCTCCTTCCCCTTATTTGAGCCTCATACCCCTCAGGTATCTCAACAAATAATCCAGTGGGGACCAGGTATCTCTCAAGCGGCTTCAGGAGAACAGGCTCGCTTAAATTTGCCATGAGATCTACTCCCGATGCACCTTGCGTTTTATACTCAGGCAAATGTAGACTTCCCTTATTGACAATTTTTACTTTCATTGGATCATCTCTCCTTCAAATAAAATTGAAGCTAGCTGTTTCTCAAAAGCAACTTTATTTTTAACATTACCTACATAGGATACATTTAAGTGCTTCCAGTCGATATACTTATTGATAACTCTGATGACTGAATCCATATCGACTTCGTTTATATGCTTCATAACATCCTCTGGAGTCTCTATTTTTTTGTCGTGGAGAAGGCACTTGCCCATTTCATACATTTTATTAAAAGAGCTCTCAAGACTCAATATATAGCTTCCTTTCAAGTGCTCCTTTGATTTATTTAGCTCGACTTCACTGATATACTCTGTTTTTATTTTATCCAATTCAATTCTTATTAGTTTTGCGACTCTATATACTTGATCGCTGTTAAGAGCTAAGTATATAGATAGCATCCCTGCACCATTATATGAGGTAATAGACGATTCTATATTATAAACAAGTCCCAGGTTCTCTCTTATTTCCTGAAACAGTCTTGAGCTCATTGTTCCGCCTAGTATGTTATTTACAACCATCAAGGGGAATATATCGTCTGAATAAGTTGAGGGTCCAGTAAAGCCAAGGCAAATATTCATTTGTTCAATATCCTTGACAAACCCGTCAAGCTTTAATGAGGGAGCGTAGTCATAAGAAGGTGTAACTGGGCTATTTTTAGGAGAAAGATCAGCATTGAAGCTACCAAATCTCTCATTCAGCAAGTTATGAGCTTCTTCTTCATCAAGGTTTCCAGCTGCTGCGATTACCATTCTTTTTGGATCGTACTTTTCAAAAAAATAATTCAAGATCTGATCCTTTGTGAAGGATTTTACAGTTTTCTCAGTTCCAAGTATCGGCATTGCCAAGCTCATCTTGTCATAAAGAAGCTCATTTAGGAGCTCGAATGCGAGATCCTCTGGAAAGTCCTGGTACATGTTTATTTCTTCGATTATTACACCCTTTTCCTTTTCTATTTCATTTTCATCGAAGGTGGAGTTGATCAGCATATCACTTAGTACATCAACAGCAATTGGCAGGTGATCACTAAGCACCTTTGCATAATAGCATGTGTGTTCTTTGCTAGTGAAGGCATTGATCTGTCCACCTATATCATCTATTGCTTCAGCGATCTGTCTTGCGCTGCGGTTCTTGGTTCCCTTAAACAGCATATGCTCAATAAAATGAGACACACCATTATTATTTTTATCTTCATAAAAAGATCCGCTTTCTATGATAATGCCTAGAGTAATCGAATTTAAGTAAGGCACTCTTTGCATTATGGTTCTTATTCCGTTGTCCAAAGTTCTGATATTAAACATCTTTTCCTCCGAAAAATTAGTCTATAACACTATTTTAACAGTTTAGTGGCTGGTTTTAAACAGAAATAAACATGAACCGAATCGGTTCATGTCTTATCTCTACTTATCTTCAGTATTTTCCTTTGGAGGTTCATCTTTCAGAAGAACTTTCCTTGAAAGGTTTATTCTTCCCTGACTATCGATCTCCATTACTTTAACGGTGATCTCATCGCCAACCTTGACTACGTCCTCCACTTTATTTACTCTTTCCTTTGCCAGCTGCGAAATGTGAACAAGTCCTTCCTTGCCATTCAGCACCTCAACAAAAGCTCCAAAGTTCATAATCTTGGTGACCTTACCTGTGTATATCTCACCAGCTTCAACTTCTTTGACTATATCCATTATCATCTGGATTGCTTTCTTAGCTCCCTCTCCGTCATTGGATACTATAGCAACTCTTCCGTCGTCTTCTATGTCTATCTTGACGCCGGTCTCATCTATGATCCTGTTGATTACCTTTCCTCCAGGGCCTATAATGTCTCTAATCTTATCAGGATTGATCTGTAGTGTGTGGATTCTTGGAGCGTATGGAGATAGCTCAGTCCTAGGGGTCTTGATCGTTTCTTCCATTTTATCGAGGATGTACAACCTTCCTATCCTGGCTTTTTCAAGAGCTTCCTTAAGGATTGGTTCATCTATCCCAGATATTTTGATGTCCATTTGGATTGCAGTTATGCCACCTCTTGTACCTGCTACCTTGAAGTCCATGTCTCCTAGATGGTCCTCCAGGCCTTGAATGTCGGTTAGAATGGCTACCTTATCCTCATTCTTTATTAGGCCCATTGCTATTCCAGCTACTGGTGCTTTTATTGGTACTCCGGCATCCATTAGTGCCAAGGTACTTCCACAAACACTGGCTTGAGAAGTTGAACCATTAGAGCTCAACACCTCTGAAACTAGTCTTAGAGTATAAGGGAACTCGCTTTCCGGAGGGATTACTGGCTCAAGGGCTCTTTCAGCAAGTGCCCCGTGCCCAATTTCTCTTCTACCAGGACCCCTCATTGGTCTTGTTTCCCCCACCGAAAATGCAGGGAAGTTGTAGTGATGCATATATCTTTTTGACTCCTCTTCGCCAAGACCGTCAATTATCTGAACGTCTCCTGAAGCTCCGAGTGTTGCTATTGTAAGGACTTGTGTCTGTCCTCTATTGAAAAGGCCAGACCCATGGGTTCTTGGTAGCAGCCCAATCTCCGAACTGATTGGTCTAATCTCATCCAGACCTCTGTTGTCGGGTCTCTTGCCTTCTTCGGTAATTAGCTTTCTAACCTGTTCCTTAATTATCTTATCAAGTACATCAGCAATATCCTTCTGCTTGTCAGGGAATATTTCAAGCAATGCTTCAGTAGTTTCTTCCTCAACAGCAGTAACCTTATTGTCTCTCTGAGCTTTATCAACAGTATTCAATGCCTCAGCCAGCTTTGCGGTTGAAAGCTCTCTTACCTTTGATTCAACCTCTGCATCCGGATTGAAAAGCTGATAATGCACCTTCTCCTTGCCACATTCTGCGACGATTTCATCAATAAAGTGGCAAATCCTCTTTATTTCCTCATGTCCTGTCAGTATGGCTTTAAGCATTGTTTCCTCAGTTATGAACTGAGCACCTGCTTCAACCATCATGATAGCATCCTTGGTGCCTGAGACGACCAAATGTAGGTCTGATTTCTCCCTTTGCTCGCTGTTTGGGTTGATAACTATTTCTCCTTCGATTATTCCAACCAAAACTGAGCCCGTGGGCCCCTGGAAAGGAATATCTGATATCGACAATGCTATAGATGATCCTATCATTGCTACAATTTCAGGGCTAGTGTCCTGGTCTACGCTCATTACCGTAGCAACTACCTGAACGTCATTTCTGAATCCATCAGGGAACAATGGTCTTATAGGTCTGTCTATTAAACGTGAAGACAAGATCGCCTTTTCGCTTGGTCTTCCTTCTCGTTTGATGAATCCTCCTGGGATCTTTCCAACAGCATAGAGCTTCTCTTCATAATCACAGCTTAATGGAAAGAAGTCAATACCTTCTCTTGGTTTTTTTGACTGCGTTGCCGTAACTACAGTAACTGTATCTCCATACTGGACCATACAAGCACCACTGGCTTGTTCAGCGAGTTTCCCGATCGTTACTGTCAATTCCTTTCCGGCAAGCATATAATGGAATTTTTTCTCCATAAAATACCTCCTTTTGATTTCTATATGTCAATGTATTTGTGTCAATATTGTTGGAAGCCTGCTTTGGCAACCTTATCATAATAAACTAATAGAGCGGGATAACCCGCTCTAATTAACCTCTGATACCTAACTTCTCAATTAATGAACGATATCTCTCAATATCTTTGTTCTGCAAGTATCTAAGAAGATTTCTTCTTTGACCTACCATTTTTAGAAGACCTCTTCTTGAGTGATGATCTTTCTTGTGGGACTGCAAATGCTCATTGACTGAGTTGATTCTGTGTGTCAGCAGAGCTATTTGAACCTCTGGAGAACCAGTGTCCCCTTCATGCATTTTATACTGCTCGATGATTTGATCTTTTTCGATCTTGTTTAACATTTTACTGCACCTCCAAAATTATTTATCCACCGATTGCCGCGCACTCGTCGAGGTACGAAAAGCTCAGCAACGGTACTCCTTAACACAGAAATTATATCATAACTCATATCAGTTGTAAATTGGATTTTGATCTGATATAAGCTATATCCTCCTCCATTTTGAGTTTAAGATCCTCTGTATTGTCAAATTTTATTTCAGGTCTTATATATTCCATGAAGAATACTTCTATTTCCAGCCCATAGATCGATTGATCAAAATCGAGGATATATGTCTCCACCTTTAACTCATGTTCGCTGAAGGTTGGATTTGTTCCAACATTTGTAGCACTAGGGTAATATCTGCCGTTGACCCGGGTAATCGTTCTATATACACCCTTCCTTGGTACTACATACTTACCGGCAGGTCTCATGTTGGCAGTTGGAACACCGAGGCGCTTCCCAAGACCTTTTCCGTTTACTACCTCTCCCACTATGCCAAAAGGTCTGCCAAGAAGTCTGTTGGCATCCTTGATGTTGCCCTCGGAGAGCAAATGCCTTATTAATGTACTGCTTACTATTTCTTCCTTATAATAGACAGGCTCAACTACCCTGACCTGCATTCCCAGTCTCTTGCCTATATCCTTTAGCATGCCCACATTACCCGAGGCCTTGTGACCAAACCGGTAGTCAGTCCCAACAACGACTAGAGAGCAGCTTAGCTTGTTTATCAATATCTCCTTCACAAAGTCCTCAGGTGAAAGGGTCATGATGTGTTCATCAAACCTCATGGTGTAAAGATTACGTACACCTAGTTTTTCTAAAAATTCATTTTTTTGAGAATTCGTGCTTAAAAGCCTGGGTCCATTGCCATATACAAAAGACTTGGTGTGATTCTCAAAAATTAGCATGGAAGGAAGTAGTTCCTTTTCCTTTGCCTGCTCCAGCATGGTTTCGATCAGCTTTTGATGTCCTATATGGACTCCATCGAAGTTTCCAAGTGCAATAGCAGTATTGTACCTGGTTTCATTAGTATTGTCCACATTGATTATTTTCATAGTAGTCACCTTGTAAGCACCTTCTCCATTTTCAAGGACAAATCGCTCCCATCTTCCGAGAGTATTCCTATTCCAACAAATCTACTACCCGAATACACTCTCAATGGAGTGTTCCTGGGGTAATCGTTATATATTGCACCTAGTCTCGTTGAAAGACCATTTACTAGTTTTTCGTACCTGTCGACATTAAGCTCTACAGCTTGCAGGTGTGATAATGCCTTATCCATTGGAGTTATAATTTTTTCTAATTCATCTTTATTGAAATTCTTTAGAGTATCCATACACAGTGAATTATTGATTAAAAACCCTCCTACTTGAGTTCTCAATAGAAAACTCATATGACCAAAAGTACCTAAAGCATCGCCTATATCATCACATATAGTTCTAATATACGTCCCCTTTGAACACTTGGTCCTGAAGATGATCCTTTGGTTTTCAAGAATTTTAAGGATCTCCATTTCATATATCTCAACTTCCCTTGCCTGTCTATCCAATACGATTCCCTGTCTGGCTAGCTCATATAGCTTCTTCCCCTCTACTTTCCTTGCAGAGTACATTGGAGGAAGCTGGTTGATTTTACCCTTATAGTTATTAAATGCTTTGGTGATTTCAGGTTCTCCAGCCAGTAGAGATGATGAGTTCAAGATAGATCCAGTTGAATCCAGGGTATCTGTCTTTGATCCTAAGGTTAATTCCCCGATGTATTCCTTACGGCTGTCGGTCAGGTACTCTGCTATTCTAGTACCCTTACCAATGCAAATTGGAAGTACTCCTGAGGCCATTGGATCAAGGGTTCCGGTGTGTCCGATTTTTTTGATCCCTAATAATCTCCTGAAAAAATATACTGCATCATGAGATGACATTCCTGTAGGTTTAAAGAAATTAACAACTCCGTCCAAATGATCACCTATCATTCTATGTGTCTTTTGATTTCTTCTGATATCTGTGCTGCAGCTTCCTCCAAGGTTCCTGATATAATACATCCTGAGGCTCGGTTATGGCCGCCGCCGCCAAATGCACCGCAAATTTCATTGGCATCGACCGGATCCTTAGTCCTGACACTTGCCTTTATCTGGTTTTCATCCAATTCCTTTAAAATACATGCCGCTTCGACTGATTCTGTATCTCTTAGAAATTCAACTATTCCCTCAGTATCCTCCATTGTAGAACCAGTTTCCTCGAGCATTTTCCTGGAAATCTTTACAACAGCTGCTCTACCCTCAAACATTAACTCCATTTCTGCCATCGCTCTGGAAAACAATCTTGTACGGTTGAGACTTCTTGTCTGGTATAGTTTCTTATTTATTTCATAACCATTGATCCCGATGTCATATAGGCTTGCGGCTGTCCTATGGGTATTGGCAGTAACGCTTTGATATGAAAATCTACCGGTATCGGTAGTGATAGCTGTATAAATGCAAGTAGCAATTTCCTCATTTACCGGCAGCTTAAGCTCCTGAATAATATCGAAAACAAGCTCCCCTGTAGATGATGCTTTTGGGTCTACGAGCTTGATATCTCCAAACATTGTATTGCTTATATGGTGGTCTATATTTACGACGATTTTGGCATCATCAATTAGTCTTTGGTTCTCGCCAAGTCTGGTTGGATCACTGCAATCCAGAATGATCAGTAAGTCCAGACCATCAATTATTGTTCCGTACCCTGAAAGTTTTTCGATTCCCGGGAGGAATTTATAGTCCTCGGGAACTATATCAGCTCTTATGAAAGCAACTTCCTTTCCTAATTGGACAAGAGACATACCCAAGCCCAATAATGAGCCTAGGTTGTCTCCGTCGGGATTGATATGAGAAACAACTGCTATTGAATCGCTATTTTCAATTGCGTTTAATAACTCATATTTTTCACTGTTCATCATGACCAGCTTCTCTTTCGTGTATATCTTTATTGACCTCATCAATCAACTTGGACATATGGATAGCTTGCTCTATGGTCTCATCCAGATAAAACAATGGTTCAGGGACATGCCTGAGATCTATCCGCCTGCCAATTTCTTTTCTGATAAAACCCTTGGCACTTTCAAGCCCTTTTATTGTATTGGCTTTTTCCTCTTCGTTGCCTAAAACAGATATATATATCTTTGCAAACTTAAGATCCTTTGTGACATTCACTTTATTTACACTGGGCATTCCGCTGATCCTGGGGTCTTTAATCTCACTTAGCAAAAGATCTGAAACGACCCTTCTAACTTCCTCTGATATCCTATTGATCCTTTTGTCGTTCATTTATAACACCTCTAATCTATTTCTACTTCCTTCATGACATAGGCCTCAAGGTTATCGCCTTCCTTGATATCGTTGAAGTTATCGAGACCTAACCCTGCTTCAAAGCCTGTCAGTACTTCTCTGGCGTCATCCTTGAACCTCTTTAGGGATGACACCGATCCATCGTAGATTACGACGTCATCTCTGAGAAGTCTAATTTTTGCATTCCTTGTAAGCTTTCCACTGACTACATAAATACCAGCAATTGTATTTCCATTTGGAAGTCTGAAGGTAGCTCTTACCTGAGCTCTTCCCAGAACCTCCTCTACAATTTTTGGAGCATGCATACCCTTTACGGCTGCCTGGATATCCTCAATTGCTTCGTAAATAATTCTATAGGTCCTGACATCTACATTTTCTTTCTTGGCAACCTCGATCGCATTAAGATTTGGTCTGACATTAAATCCGATTACGATTGCATTTGATGCTGAAGCAAGCATTATGTCAGTTTCTGTTATGCCGCCGACTCCACCATGGATCAAGTTTACTCTTACCTCTTCTGTGTCCAGCTTTTTAAGTGATTGGTTAAGTGCTTCAATAGATCCCCTGACGTCTCCCTTTACTATAAGGTTAAGATCCTTGACCTCACCCATTTTTATTCTTTCAAATAAGTCATCAAGAGATACCTTTGAGGATTGTTTCATTTGTACTTCTCTAAGTTCGTTCTTTCTAAGATCGGCAAGATGTCTTGCCTCTTTTTCGGATTCAACTGCAAAGAGCTGATCGCCTGCATTAGGAACCTCAGATAGTCCAAGTATCATAACAGGAATAGAAGGCGTAGCTTTCTTTACCTTCCTGCCTTTTTCATCAAGCATAGCTCTGATCCTGCCGCTAGCTGTTCCTGAAACGACCATGTCTCCAACAACAAGTGTTCCCTTTTGAACAAGTACAGTTGCCAAAGGTCCCATTCCTTTATCAAGCTGAGCTTCAATGATCGTACCGACTGCTTTTCTATTGGGATTTGCCTTCAGCTCCTGCATATCAGCAACAAGAAGTATCATCTCCAGTAACTCCTCTATACCAAGCTTCTTTAGAGCAGATACAGGGGCAATTATCGTATCTCCGCCCCAATCTTCAGGGACAAGGCCGTTGTCGGCAAGTTCCTGCTTTACTCGATCCATATTGGCATCAGGTTTGTCGATTTTGTTTACAGCAACGATTATTGGGACTCCAGCTGCTTTTGCATGGGATATCGCTTCTATGGTCTGAGGCATGACGCCATCATCTGCAGCTACTACCAATATTGCTACGTCAGTTACCTTAGCTCCTCTGGCTCTCATAGATGTAAAAGCCTCATGACCTGGAGTATCCAGGAAAACTATTTTTCTGTTGTTAATATTTACAGCATATGCACCTATGTGCTGAGTTATGCCTCCAGCTTCCTTGTCAGTGACGTTAGTATGCCTTATGGCATCAAGCAACGAGGTTTTACCATGGTCTACGTGTCCCATTACGGTAACGACAGGAGGTCTGGTTTGAAGATTCTTCGGGTCGTCTTCAAAATCCAGAAGCTCAGCCTCGGTTTTTTCAACAACAGGCTCCAGAAGCTTAGCCTCAAAGCCGAATTCATCTGCAACCAGTGCTGCTATCTCTCCATCTACTGCCTGATTCTGGTTTACCATGACTCCTAGACCGATCAACTTTGTTATTACCTTTGAAGGATTAACTCCAAGCTTTTCTGCCAAGTCCTTGACTATGATCTCTGGCTCTATATCTATTGCTTTGATTTCCCTTGAAATTGGCTCCACAGGAGGAGCTTGGATCTCAGGTTGTGATTGGAACTTTTTTCTATTGTCCTTGTTGTCTTTCTTACCTTTTTTCTTTACTGGTTTTTCATCCTCTATTATATCTATAGCTTCGATTTCCTCTTCAATCTCCTTTATAGGCTCTTCAGGAGCCTTTTCTTCTTCTGTAAGCAATTCTTTTATTAATTGAGCTTCTTCGTCTTCTATTGAGCTCATATGGCTGTTGATCTTAATGTCTAATCCCTCAATTTTTTCCATCAGCTCTTTGCTGCTTAAATTAAGTTCTTTGGCTAACTCATATACTCTAACTTTTGTCATACACGACACCTCCTGTTTGATTAAGGTGATCCTCTACTTTTCAATTGCTTCCCTCAGCTTCATATAGATCTCCTCAGTAATTTCGGTTTCTAGATTTCTTGAGAACCGCTTTGATTTGTAAGCTTCTTCAAAGCACTCCAGAGTTGGACATATATAAGCTCCCCTGCCGTTAGCTTTTCCTGTCAAGTCAACGCTTACCTGATTTTCATTGTTTTTCACAACTCTGATAAGCTCTTTCTTAGGCTTCATCTGGTTACAAGCGATGCATCTGCGCATCGGGACCTTCTTCGTTTTCACGATATCACTCCTCGCTCCATTTCAGCATACTGGGCCTCAGACTTAATATCTATCTTCCAATTTGTAAGCTTTGCCGCAAGTCTTGCATTTTGTCCTTCCTTCCCTATTGCCAGTGAAAGCTGGTAGTCAGGGACAACTACAAGGGCTGACTTTTCTTTTTCGTTAGGGATTACCTTAACTACCTTAGAAGGACTTAGACTATTTGCGATAAACTCTCCTATGTCTTTGCTCCAAATTACAATATCAATTTTTTCTCCACTTAATTCGTCTACGATTGCCTTCACTCTTGCCCCTTTGAATCCGACGCATGCTCCCAGGGGATCAACTTCTGGATTCTTCGAGTAAACTGCAATTTTAGTCCTTGAGCCCGCCTCTCGTGAAACTGAGTAAATTTCTACTATTCCTTCGCTTATCTCAGGGACCTCCAGCTCAAAAAGTCTCTTAACCAATCCGGTGTTCGCCCTTGAAAGAACTATCTGTGGTCCTTTCGTGGTCTTTTTGACCTCCAGGATCAAAAGCTTAAGCCTTTGCCCCTGGGAGTATTGTTCTCCTTCGATTTGTTCAGCAGGGGGCAGAATGCCTTCAGTTTTGCCAAGGTCGATGTACACATTATTCTTAGAGATCCTCTGTATCTGTCCTGTGATTATTTCATTTTCTCTATTGATAAAATCATCAAATATGACATCTCTCTCTGCATCCTTGATTCTTTGTATTACGACCTGCTTGGCTGTTTGCGCTGCAATCCTTCCAAAGTCTCTTGGTGTTATTTCCATCTTGACTACTTCACCTAGTTCATAGGCAGGGTCTATCTGTCTTGCATCATCCAATGATATCTGAAGCAGAGGATCCTCAATAGAGTCTGCAGCAACTACATCCTTAGTGGCAAAAACCTTTACTGCACCTGTATCTCTATTCATTTCTACCAGAACATTTTGTGATGATCCGAAATTTTTCTTATAGCTGGATATTAGTGCTGACTCAAGTGCATCAAATATTATATCCTTTGTAATACCCTTCTCTTTTTCTATTTCTTCCAGGGCGTTGATAAAATCAACATTCATCCCATTCTTCCTCCTTAAAATTTGATTGTTAGGCGCACCAGAGATACTCCATCCCTTTGGAATCGATATTCTCTGTCAGCAGTTCTTATATATATTGCGGAATCATCATATGCTTCCAGATTTCCTTCATACCTCTTTGTCCCGTCCAAAGCCTGATATAGATGTACCTCTACCTCCTTGCCGAGATTTCTCTCAAGATCTTTATCTGTTTTTAGAGGTCTGTCTAAACCAGGTGAAGATACCTCTAGGTAGTATGCTTTATCTATAAGATCAAGTTCGTCAAGCTTTTCTCCCAATTTTTCACTCATAGCCTGACAGTCATCCAGGTTTACGCCACCCGGCTTATGGATGTATATCCTAAGAAAATAATCACCATGCTCCTTTAAGTACTCAACATCGACGAGTTCATACCCTAACTGAGAGGTCAGTTCTTCTCCAAGTCTTTTAACATTTGATAGAATATCCTTTTTACTCATGTTCCACCTCCTGAAACCAGTCCATGACACAAATGAAGAGTGGGAAAACCCACTCTTGCCGAAATTCACTATATTTGTCCTATTCATTATAACACGGAGGACAGTATAAATCAAATATTAAATAAGCTAATTTGATTATCCTGAGGCAGAGAATCAAGGCATCCGTGGTTTTGAAGTGCATCGATCACAGGTCTGGTAGCCTTACCTCTCTGTACCAGATCCTGGACTGAAATAAAAGGAGACAACTCCCTTTCCTCTACAAGCTTCCTGGCTGCGTTTTCGCCTACGCCTTCTAGAGCCTTCAGGGGTGGTATGATGCCTGATTCGCCAAGAAGAAATTTGTCGCTGTGAGATTTGTAAAGATCAACCTTCTCGAAGGCAAAGCCCCTCGCAAACATCTCAATTGCAACCTCAAGAACTGTCAGTTGGTTCTTTTCCTTCGCTGTTGCTGCATTCCCTTTTTGCTCCAGCTCAATTATTCTAGATCTAACGGCACCTTCTCCCCTCGTAATAAGATCTGCATCGAAATCAGCAGCCTTTGTTGTGAAGTAAGTCGCATAGAATGCCTCAGGATAATGAACCTTAAAATATGCTATTCTGAAGCTCATTGTTACATATGCAGCGGCATGAGCCTTGGGGAACATGTACTTGATCCTGTTACAAGAGTCTATATACCAGTCTGGCATACCCAAATCCCTCATAGCTCTTTCATCCTCTGATGTAAGACCCTTACCCTTTCTTACCTTTTCCATGATGAAAAAGGCTTGCTTTTTCTCCATACCTGCGCTTATAAGAGATAGCATGATATCCTCTCTTGTGGAGATAACCTTTGACAAAGGGGCGACTCCATTTTTGACAAGATCCTGGGCGTTGTTGATCCATACATCCGTTCCGTGTGATAGCCCGCTGATCCTGACAAGCTCAGCAAAGGTTGAAGGTTGAGTTTCTATAAGCATCTGTCTTACAAACTTTGTTCCAAATTCAGGGATGCCAAGTGTGCCTACAGGGCAGTTAATTTTATCAGGACCAGCACCCAGAGCATCAGTACTGGTGAAAAGACTCATGGTCTCTCTATCATCCAAGGGTATATTGATAGGATTGACACCGGTTATATCCTCCAGCATTCTTATAATACTTGGTACGTCGTGTCCAAGTATGTCGAGTTTAAGTATTCTGCCGCTAATGGCATGGTAATCAAAATGGGTAGTTACAACTCCCGACTCCTTGTCGTCAGCTGGATATTGGACTGGAGTAAAATCATGGATGTCCTTGTAATCAGGTACTATCATAACGCCACCCGGATGTTGTCCTGATGTCCTTTTAATCCCCGTACATCCTTTGAGAAGCCTGTTTACCTCAGCCTGATTGACTGGAATATCCCTCTCCTCGAAGTATTTTTTTACAAATCCATATGCGGTTTTATCTGCAATGGTACCGATAGTTCCTGCACGGAAAACCTTGCCCTCTCCAAAAAGCTCTTCGGTATATTTGTGGGCTTTAGATTGGTATTCTCCTGCAAAATTTAGGTCGATATCAGGCTCCTTGTCACCCTCAAAGCCCATAAATACCTCGAAGGGGATATCCTGTCCATCCTTAATGTATCCACATCCGCATACGGGACATTTTGCATCAGGTAAATCGAACCCTGATGCGGCTGAGCTATCAACCTCAAACTCAGAATTCTTGCAGCAAGGGCATATATAGTGGGGCGGTAGTGGATTGACCTCAGTTATGCCGCTCATTGTCGCTGCGAAGGAAGATCCAACGGATCCTCTTGATCCAACGAGATATCCATCTTCAAGCGATTTCCACACAAGTTTTTGGGCTATGATATACATGACTGCATAACCGTTTTTAATTATTGACTCAAGTTCGCGCTCCAGTCTTGCTTTTACAATATTAGGAAGAGGACTGCCATAGACTTCCATAGCTTTAGTATAGGTAATTGTTTTTAGTTCCTCGTCTGCTCCTTCGATCCTCGGAGGAAAGGTACCATCTGGAATTGGCTTGCACGTTTCAATCATCTCACTTACCCTGTTTGGATTTTCGACAACTATCTCATAAGCGATATTTTTTCCAAGAAATTCAAACTCCTCAAGCATCTGCTGAGTCGTCTTAAGATAAAGCGGTGCCTGGAAATCAGCATCCTGAAACTTCTGTCCCGACATCAGGATTCTCCGGTAAACCTCATCTTCCGGATCTAAATAATGAACGTCGCCAGTAGCTACTACAAGCTTGTTCCGCTTCCTTCCGATATCGTATATCCTTTTAATGATATCGATAAGCTCCTGGTCTTCTTTTACCACTCCATCTCTTATGAGGTGAGAGTTGTTTCCCAGAGGTTGTACTTCAAGATAGTCGTAGAAATCGGCGATCTCATTGATTTCATTATCAGACCTTCTTGATAGAATAGCCTGATATAGCTCACCTGCTTCACAGGCGCTGCCAATCAACAGGTCTCTCCTATGTTTGTCAACCAATGATTTCGGCATTCTTGGTTTACGATGAAAATGGTTTACATGGGAGGCTGTAATAAGTTTGTATAGTTCCTTAAGGCCTCTATGATTTTTTGCTAGGATAACTGCGTGATACATATCACCCTTTGCAGAATCTGATCTATATGCCATTTCATTCAGTGAAGATATGGTATTGATATCTTTTTCCTCAAGCAGCTTCAGAATGTATGCCAATATATCTGCAGTGGCTTTTGCATCATCTACTGCTCGATGATGGTTCAATAACTCTACTTTAAGATGTTTAGCAACTGTATTTAGCTTATGATTCTTTAAATTGGGAAAAACAATCCTCGCAAGCTGCAAGGTATCTAGAATAGGATTTTTTACTTCCAATCCAAGAACGCCCAGGTTCTCTCTAATAAATCCGACGTCAAAAGATGCATTATGAGCTGATAGAATGCTATCTCCAACAAATTCCATGAAGCTTGGTAAAATCTCTCCGATCTTAGGTTGTCCTGTTACCATATTGTTGTCGATCCCCGTCAGCTTGACTATGTTGTCAGGTATTTCAATTCCTGGGTCGATAAGCTGGCTGAAAGTATCCACCACCTCGCCTTTTTTCAGTCTGACGGCACCTATCTCAGTTATCCTATCATTTCTTGCAGATAGTCCAGTTGTTTCAATGTCAAATACTACTATGTCGTCCAGAGGTATATCCTTAGTCCAACCAGTCACTATATCATTTCTGTCATTTATTAGATAAGCTTCTACCCCATAAATTATCTTGATATCCTTATCCATTTCCATAGCATCTGGAAAAGCCTGTACAACCCCGTGGTCAGTTATAGCTATGGCAGAATGACCCCATTCGATTGCCCTCTTGATCAGAGTTTTAACTGGAGTGATCCCATCCATTGAACTCATGTTAGTGTGAAGATGAAGCTCGACCCTTTTCTTCTGAGCTTTATCCTTAATAATCTCTTTTTCCTTGATCTCCATTGATTTTGCCATGAGGATAGTTTCTTTTGAGTAGCTGTCATACACCACATCCCCTTCGATGATCAAGTCAGTATCAGGTTTGATATTTGCTTCAAAAGCGTCAAGTTGATCCTCATTTAAAAAAAGCTTAACAGGAATTGAATTAGTTCCGTCAGAAACATAAAATATACCAATAGCTCTATTATCCTTGATTTTCCTTAATTCTGACTGGAATACTGTTCCTTGTATCGCAGCACTTCCGGTTTGAAGATTAATATCAATTATATCTATGGTTTCTTTCTTGATTTTCTTCCCAATGGAAAAACTCTTAGAAACACCGATTTTCTTAGATTCAGGAGCCTTCGATATTATTTCCTTAAGTATCTTTCTTTCTTCCAACTCCTTCTCCAGCAAATATTCATCTGTCGCTTCCATTTCACCGTATCTGATCTGGAGTCCCTTATCTCTTTCTCTCTTTATCAACTCCGATAATTCTGCTTTAAGCCCATTCCTTGTTACAGATTGGTAAGCCAGGTAATGAGGCAATTGGATAATGTAATCATCTTCGACAAACAAAGCAATATCCCCCAGCCAAGATAGGCTGGAGGGTATATGTCTTCTTATTTTATTTTTAACAAGCTCCATTAATATGTCATCTGTAGTTGCTAATCGCGATTCTTTGTATTCTACAGAAACAGCGAAGCTTTCGAATTTTTCGCTGAATTTGTTGAGAATTATTTCTTTGTCATCTGAACCGATTGTAAGACAGTTCTCCAAAAATATCCTCATTGCAAGATTTTCGCGATCCAACTCAACATGTATAAGTTTGACATTGGATTTTATTGACTCATCCAAGTCGCTGTTTGGCAGCAGTTCTCGCAAACTGGTCTTCTTTTCTGTCATCCGTAACGCTCCTTTGGATATCTATATTCGCTCTATCTCCCTCATCAATTCCTCCAGAAGATCCTTTTCCGGTACTTTCCTTATTATTTTGCCTTTCTTGAATATCAGTCCCTCTCCATTGCCCCCAGCTATGCCAATATCAGCTTCCCGTGCTTCCCCAGGGCCATTGACAGCACATCCCATTATTGCTACCTTGATTGGCTTTTTGTGACCTTCAAGACGCCTCTCTGCCTCTTCTGCTATACTGATAAGATCAATGTGTGTCCTGCTGCAGGTTGGACATGAGATCAGTTCCAAGCCTTCATTCAACAATCCGAGAGATTTGAGTATTTCCTTGCCTACCTTGACTTCCTCCACAGGATCGCCTGTTAGAGATACCCTTACGGTGTCTCCTACTCCCATAGCCAATAAAGCACCTATACCAACAGAGGACTTTATGGTACCTCGCCAGGGAGTACCCGCCTCTGTTATACCTAGATGGAGTGGATAATGGCAAAGTTCAGACATCCTTAAATAGGATTTGATGGTCAAGGGTACGGAGCTTGCTTTAAGTGAAATTTTAATATCATGAAAATCCATTGATTCCAAAAGTTTGATCTGAACTAGTGCACTTTCAACCATGGACTCCTCATTGACTCCGTTAAACTTATCCAATGTTGCTTTGCTTATGGATCCTGAATTTACTCCTATTCTTATTGACAAGCCTTCAGACTTGCAGGCTTTGACAACTTCTCTTACCCGTGACTCACTCCCAATATTCCCAGGGTTTATCCTGAGTCCATCAATACCTGAGGATATTGCCATTAAAGCCAATTTATAGTCAAACTGGATATCGGCAATCAAAGGGATCGTTGTTGAAGCCTTAACTCTCTTAATTGATTCAGCATCCTCCTTAGAGGATACTGCAACTCTTACTATGTCACACCCTGCCTGTTCCAATCTTTTGATTTGTGTTATTGTCGCATTGGCATCTGAGGTTGGGGTATTCGTCATAGATTGGACACTGATAGGATTGTTTCCCCCTATCATTACATTACCTACTTTAATAACTCTGGTATTTTGCCTTCCCATCTTTACCCACCTTAAAATAGATTTATTCGAATAAGGTCCTTATAAGTGACTATCAGCATCAGAGAAATAAGAAATACAAATCCGACAAGATGAATAAAGCCCTCCTTCTCAGGATCTATAGGTTTACCTCTGACAAGCTCAATCAAAAGAAATACTATTTTGCTGCCATCCAGTGCGGGTATCGGCAATAGGTTGAAAAAGCCCAAGTTCACACTAATAAAACCAAGTATATATAGAAGACTCACAAATCCCATCTTTGCTGCATTACCTACTTCGCTTATTACACCGATTGGCCCTGCTAAATCATTTGTAGATACCTTTCCCTGGAATAGCATGCCAAGGAATTGGAACATAAGCTTTATGAAGTACCAAGTGTCCTGAAATCCAGCCTTAATGGCTGATCCAATGCTTTGCTCATACTCCGGAGTTATACCGATGACTACTCTTCCCTCATCTTCAACTGGAATAACCTGAATCGTTTCCAGAGTGCCGTTTCTTTCAACCTTGACCGAAAGCTCGCCTCCAATACCGTAGTAATTAATGGCATCTACAATGTCCTGCCATTCATTTATCTCCGTTTCGTTTATTGCCACTACTCTATCTCCTGCAAGGATACCATACTCCTGCGCGGGGCTGCCCTCTATTGTACCCGATAAAGTGGTCGTCGGGACTCCAACGTTGAAAGCGACAATTGAAAGAACTATGATGGCAAGTACGAAATTCATAGTAGCACCAGCAGCTATAGTTGCTATTCTCGACATGACCGATGCTTTGCCGAAGCTTCTCGGGTCGTCTGAATTCTCTTCCTCACCCTCCATTCTGACAAAACCTCCAATAGGAAATGCCCTGAGAGTATAATTAGTTTCGCCACTTTGCCTTTGGAAAACTTTCGGTCCCATTCCTATGGCGAACTCATTGACTTTTATACCAACTAGCTTTGCCACTGTAAAATGTCCCAGCTCATGGAGGAGTACAACCAATAAAAATACAAATATCGCAGCTAAAGCTGTGATCATTATAAATACACCTCATTTCTCATCTTAAAAAATACTGCATATAGTAAAATACTACAGGAGCAGTAAAAATAACGCTGTCAAACCTGTCCAGCATGCCGCCATGACCAGGCATAATGCTTCCAAAGTCCTTGATCCCAGTTATTCTCTTTATCCTGGATGCTGACAAATCCCCTAATTGAGATAGAACTGATCCGACCAGTGCAAGAATACCAAGGCTCCACAATGGTCCTATTCCATAAAATGCACCATATATCAGAGTAACAAGGATGCTGCCTATGATTCCGCCAATAGCCCCTTCAACTGATTTTTTTGGACTGATTTCCGGACAAAGCCTTTTTTTCCCAAATTTACTTCCAATAATGTATGCGAAAGTATCTGTCCCAAATGCTATTAAAAATACAACCAGCATGATTGGCCTTCCATCCATTAGTAATATATGATACAAGAGGTATGGTATGTAAATAACCCCTGTCAAAGTTACAGCAGCATCGATTATATCATGTCGTCTAGAAAGCACTGTCGTTGACAGCAATAAAAGTATTAGTGCAGATATTATCAAATCCGCAATTTCCAGATGATAATAAAAGGAAGCTAAGAGCAATACAGCTGAAATATACCCAGCTAAATCAAATGGCCTCCTGCCAAGCTTCTTTAGAGCACTATAAAATTCTTTTAACGCAATTGTGGATACTATAAGTAGTCCGACCCCTAGAGCTGGTCCGCCAATAAAAAGCACTGACATAAGCAGCACCAGGCCAACAGCTCCAGATGCAACCCTAATTCCCAAATCTTTCACTTAAATACCCCCAAATCTGCGATCCCTTTTCTGATAGTCTAAAATTGCTCTTAAAAGCTGCATCTTATCAAAATCAGGCCATAGTACATCAGAGAACCATAATTCGGAATATGCCGATTGGTAAGTAAGGAAGTTGCTCAATCTCAGTTCTCCGCTTGGCCGAATTATAAGATCAGGATCAGGCTGTCCACTAGTATAAATATACAGCCTGATGGTATCCTCATCTATTTCACCTACATTTATATTACCCCTTAAATGATCTTCTAAAATCAATTTCACTGCACGTGAGATTTCTTGTCTGCCTCCATAATTCAGCGCTATATTAAGCACCATGTCGCTTTTGTCTTTAGTCGTTTCGAGAGCTCTCCTGATTTCTTTTTGAGGGAGCTCAGGTAGAACTGACCAGTCGCCTATAATATTAAGCTTAACACCATTGCTGACTAAGCGCTGTAATTCCCTTCTGATGAACAATACGAGAAGGTTCATCAGAGAATCAACTTCTGCTTTAGGTCTTTTCCAATTTTCGGTTGAGAAGGCATATAGAGTGAGATATTTGATACCGATATCTTTAGCTGCTTCAACTATATCGATGACTCTATTCATCCCTTCCTGGTGCCCGAAGTGACGTGGAAGACCTCTTTTTTTCGCCCATCTTCCATTACCATCCATAATAATGGCTATATGCTCTGGCAATTTTGATATATCTATATCAGTTTTATTTATTTTCTCAGTTATCATGGATACCCCCATCAAGGAAAACCCCTTCTTTTGAGAAGGGGTTAGTTTTATATTTCCATAAGTTCTTCTTCTTTTTTCTTTGTGATCTCGTCAATCTCTGCGATGAACTTGTCGGTTATTTTTTGCATTTCCTCCTCGGCCAGCTTTCTGTCGTCCTCGGTTATCTCCTTGCTTTTTTCCATCTTCTTTATTTTTTCAATTGCATCTCTTCTTGTGTTTCTGATGGCTACTTTTGCATTCTCACTATTTTTCTTTACTACCTTGGCAAGATCCTTCCTTCTCTCCTCGGTCAATTGAGGAATGAGAAGTCTTATTACCTTTCCATCGTTGGAAGGATTCAAGCCTAGATCCGACTTGAGAATTTCCTTCTCGATCGCTGGTATAAGTTTTGTGTCCCACGGCTGAATCAAAAGCATTCTGGGTTCGGGAGCTGAAACGCTGCCCACCTGCTTAAGTGGTGTAACCTGACCGTAGTAGTCTACATGAATTCTGTCCAGTAAAGCAGGATTGGCTCTGCCTGCACGGATCGCATGAAGCTCTTCCTTGTAGACTGATATGGTTTTTTCCATTTTTGACTCGGATTCCTTGTGCACTTCCAATATCATAGTTATTCCTCCTTTACATGTGTTCCTATATTATCGCCTAATACTACGTTAACAATGTTGTCAGGCTGATCTATCCCGAACACAATCAATGGTATCCTGTTGTCCATACATAGCGATGTAGCTGTTGAATCCATTATTCCAAGCCCTAACTTTAGTATATCAATATATCTTAAAGTGTCAAACCTTTTTGCTTCACAGTTAAACTTTGGATCTGAGTCGTAGACTCCATCTACGCCTTTCTTTGCCAGAAGTATTACCTCAGCCTCTATTTCCGCAGCTCTCAGTGCAGCGGTCGTGTCTGTTGAAAAATATGGATTTCCTGTTCCAGCTCCGAAAATTACTACTCTTCCCTTTTCCAAGTGTCTAATAGCTCTTCTTCTGATGTAAGGCTCTGCTACCTGCCTCATCTCAATTGCGGACTGGACTCTTGTTACTACTCCCATGTGATCCAAAGCATCCTGTAGTGCAAGAGCATTCATCATGGTGCCTAGCATACCCATATAGTCAGAAGTGGCTCTGTCCATCTCTTTTGAAGACCTGCCCCTCCAGAAATTCCCACCGCCTACGACGATTGCAACCTCTACCCCCAAGGACTGAAGTTTTTTGACTTGTTCAGCAATGCTGCTTACAGTTTCCTGATCGATGCCAGTACCTTTATCACCTGCCATTGCTTCTCCGCTTAGCTTAAGAACTACTCTCTTGTAAATGGGCTTCATATTTACACTCCTCAGATTTTATATTCCCCTGGATTCGATAAAAGGAGAACACAAGTGTTCTCCTTATTTATTAAGCATTGATTTGCTTTGCAACTTCCTCTGCAAAATTTTCTTCTTTTTTCTGAAGACCTTCTCCTACCTCATATCTAACAAACCTTCTGATAACAAGGTTTTCGCCGATTTTTGATATTTTTTGTGCTAGAAGATCTTTTATCTTGACGCTTGGATCCTTAATGAAAGCTTGATCTAGCAAACATGCCTGCTCAAAGTATTTCTCCATCCTGCCCTCTACTATTTTTTCAGCTACGTGAGCCGGCTTACCTTCATTCAACACCTTATTAGTCTGGATTTCTCTTTCATGAGCTATTTCCTGCTCAGTAAGCTGTTCTCTGGAAACAACCTGTGGGTTTGCCGCAGCAACCTGCATTGCCATATCCTTAACGAATTCCTTGAATTCAGCATTTTTTGCAACAAAGTCAGTCTCAGAGTTTACTTCGATTATTACCCCGATCCTTCCTCCATGGATATATGCCTCTACTAATCCTTCAGAAGCTATTCTCCCTGATTTTTTAGCTGCTGATGCAAGACCTTTCTCTCTTAGGTAGTCTACTGCTTTATCTATATCTCCATTAGTCTGCTCCAGTGCTTTCTTGCAGTCCAGCATTCCTGCTCCAGTTTTTTCTCTAAGTTCCTTAACTAAGGATGCGCTAATGCTCATAATATCCCTCCTGAATTATTAAAATGGTAAGAGAAGTAGCTAAGCTACCACTCTTACCTTATCCCTCTTAAGCCTCAGTTTTTTCTGTCTGCTCGCCTTGCTTAGCTTCGATAACTGCATTGGCCATAGTCTCTGTTAACAGCTTTACAGCACGAATTGCATCATCGTTGCCAGGGATCACATAATCGATCTCATCCGGGTCGCAGTTTGTATCCACTATGCCAATTACCGGTATTCCCAGTATATGAGCTTCCTTAACGGCAATCTTTTCTTTTCTTGGGTCTACAACAAACAAAGCGCTAGGTATTCTTTCCATAGTCTTTATTCCACCAAGGAATTTCTCAAGTCTTTCTGCTTCATGTCTTAGTTTGATAACCTCTTTTTTTGGAAGGACATCAAATGTGCCGTCCTCTTCCATTTTCTCAAGTTCATGAAGTCTGTCGATTCTCTTTCTGATAGTCTTGTAGTTAGTAAGCATTCCACCTAACCATCTTTGGTTGATGTAGTGCATACCACATCTTCTGGCCTCGTTCTCGATAGCCTCTTGTGCCTGCTTCTTAGTTCCTACAAACAGTACCTCTCCGCCGTTTTCAACGACTTCCTTCATAACGTTGTAGGCTTCGTCGACCTTCTTAACTGTCTTTTGCAGGTCAATAATGTATATCCCGTTTCTCTCAGTGAAGATATACTGCGCCATTTTCGGATTCCATCTTCTTGTTTGGTGCCCGAAATGTACGCCCGCTTCCAATAAACTTTTCATTGATACTACTGACATACTTTCACCTCCATGTTTTTTTCCTCCACCTGTCTCATCTGTCAGTGGACTCATTAGAGCAACCCCTTAGACATCGATCAAGTGTGTGTAATCACCAACAAACATTATAGCACAGCATCCAGAGGATTACAACTTAATTATTCTATGTTTATCAAAAACAGAGACTCCGGGTAAAAGAAGATTCACCAATTACCCGGAGATCATTTATTTCTATTTTCTCTTAAGCTCATCAATAAGCTTTTCATTAAGTATTTTAATGTGAGTACCCTTCATGCCAAGTGATCTTGATTCAATAACACCAGCGCTTTCAAATTTTCTTAACGCATTTACTATTACAGATCTTGTTATACCTACTCTATCAGCAATCTTGCTAGCAACCAAAAGTCCTTCCATGCCATCGAGTTCATTGAATATGTGCTCCATAGCCTCTTTCTCTGAGTATGATAAAGTCCCGATGGCCATCTGTACAACAGATTTCTTTCTTGCATCTTCCTCAATTTCCTCAGTCGTTGCCCTTAGGATCTCCATTCCGACTACAGTTGCGCTATATTCGCAAAGAATAAGGTCTTCAACATCAAATTCCTTGCCAAACCTAGCTACAACCAGTGTTCCAAGTCTTGAGCCTCCGCTATTGATAGGAACTATTGTAGAGATTTTGTCAGGATAATTGCATTCTGAAACCTGGTCAAAGACACAGTCAGTTACTTCCTTGATGTTCTCGCTTGTTTCTGTAACCTTCAACAATTCATCATTGTATTTCTTTGGGAATCTACGTTCCTTAACAACCTCAGAATTGATTATATCGCAGTCAAAGCCTGCTGATAATGCATATCCAAGTACTCTTCCCTTCTTGCTTGCAATATAGACGTTAGCCTCCAGAATATCTGATAATATCTTGCTGAGATCAATAAAAGATACTGGAAGTGAGCCATAGCTTTGAAGCGTTTTGTTCAAGCGTCTGGTTTTCTTTAATAAACTCTCCATAACATCCCTCCATTATTATTAATGTATGACATAAACAATTCTGAATATTCACCATTTATTTATAACATACTATATCCAGAAGGAAATGTACAGCCATTTTTTTGATTTTTTTAAATATTTCTACTATAGCCACATTCCTTGCTCAAGCATCTTATTACGGCCTTATTTTTAAATCTCTTAATGACCATTGGGCCGTTACATTGTGGACATTTTTCTTCAACGGGCTCATCCCAGGAAACAAAATCACAGGCTGGATATTTGTCACACCCATAAAAAATTCTGCCTTTCTTGGATCTTTTCTTAACTATCTCCCCACCGCATACCGGACATTTTACGTTGATTTTTTCTACAATAGGTAGAGTATTTCTGCATTCAGGATAGCCTGGGCAGGCAAGAAACTTCCCAAATCTTCCGTTCTTGATTACCATATTTCTTCCACACTTTTCACAGATAACATCACTGACTTCATCCATTATTTCAATTTTAGCGATTTCCTTCTCTGCGACTGACAGCTCCTTGCTGAACTCCGAATAGAAATCACTGACTACCTTTTTCCACTCTACTTCTCCTGAAGCTATTTCATCGAGGTGTTCTTCTAAACCAGCAGTAAATTCTTTGTCCATGACGTGAGAGAAATACTCTGTCAACAATTCATTGACAAGTATCCCTAGCTCAGTAGGATAGAAATATTTCTTTTCAAGACTTACATATCCTCTTGAGAGTATTGTAGCTATTGTAGGGGCATAGGTACTTGGCCTGCCAATCCCTAGCTCTTCCATAGTCTTGATCAGTGTGGCTTCAGTATACCTTGATGGAGGTTGTGTAAAGTTTTGTTTTCTATCAAGCTTTACCAGTGAAAGGAGGTCATTCTCAATAAGTTCAGGGAGTTTCATATCCTTTACTTCTTCATCAGCAGTTGAATAAACCTTTAAAAACCCAGGGAACACGAGCTTTGATCCGTTGGATTTAAGAACGTAATCTCCGTTTTGTATAGATGCACTTACTGAATCATAGATAGCTTCTTTCATCTGGGAACCTATAAATCTGTTCCATATGAGTTTATATAGCTTTAGCTGCTCTTTGGTAAGATTACTCTCAATTTCGTCTGGTGTCAATCCTGGATATGATGGTCTGATACCTTCGTGTGCGTCCTGTGTCTCTTTTCTTGACTTGTTTGAATAGCTCTTCCCACCATTAGAGTATTCCTTGCCAAAATTGCTCGTAACATAATCCTTTGCAGCACTGATTGCCTCATTTGATACTCTGGTCGAATCGGTCCTCATATAAGTTATAAGACCTGTAACGCCTCCTGACTTTAAGTCGATTCCCTCGTATAACTGCTGAGCGATCATCATGGTTTTCTTAGTAGTGAAGCCCAGTTTCTTGGAAGCGTCCTGCTGTAGGGTACTTGTTGTGTACGGAGGATAAGGGTTCCGTTTTCTTTGGCTTTTCTTCACCGAAGCTACCTTGAATGTTCCATTCTCAAGAATAGAAACAATTTTCTTAGCTTCTTCTTCGGTTCCAATCTCAAGCCTTTTATCCTTGCCGCCCTTCATAACTCCAAAAAATGCTGCATCAAACTCTTGATCGTCCTTTTTAAGAATGGCATTAATTGTCCAGTATTCCTTGGGTATGAACTCTCCAATTTCTGATTCTCTGTCACATATCAATTTTACTGATACTGATTGTACCCTTCCTGCACTTAAACCTTTTTTGATTTTTTTCCAAAGCAATGGGCTTATCTTATAGCCAACCAGTCTATCAAGTATCCGTCTGGCCTGCTGTGCATCGATTAGATTTTTATCCAGAGATCTGGGGGACTTGATTGCTTGCTTTATTCTTTCCTTTGTTATTTCGTTAAATTCAACTCTAAGAGGTGCGTCATGATCTAAGCCCAAGATATGTGCCAAATGCCATGATATAGCTTCACCTTCACGGTCGGGGTCAGTTGCAAGGTATACTTTCTCAGAGGCTTTGGCCTCTTTTTTAAGATCCTTGATCAATGATCCTTTACCTCTTATATTTATATAGTCAGGTTCAAAGTTGTTATCAATATCCACACCCAGTCTGCTTTTTGGCAGATCCCTGATATGACCGACAGAAGCAACCACCTTATACCCTCTACCTAAAATCTTGCTGATGGTTTTTGCTTTGGCTGGAGATTCCACTATCACCAAATTTTTCGCCATTGTCTGCACCTCCATGTGAGCAGACTAGCGGAGTGTAAAAGTCCTGCTGCTCAATTCCTTTATAGTTTCCTTCATTTCCAATATCATTAAAGTCCCAAGGACTGTAGAGATATCCAAGCCAGTTTTAAGAGCTATGATATCACAGTGCAGTGGCCCTTCCTTCAGGAGCCTCAACACCTTTTTCTCTGTTTCACTCAATGGTAGCTCATCAATTTCTTTATCAAATGTTCTGGTTGAAATAATTCTTAACTCAGGGAATTCCTCAATTATATCCTCAGTACTTAGAAGTGGTTTGGCGCCATCTTTTATAAGAAGGTTTGTCCCACTGCTGTAAAGGCTGTTGATATTACCAGGTACAGCAAATACATCCTTCCCCTGGCTTGCAGCATAACTTGCGGTTATAAGTGAACCAGATTTCTCCTGTGCCTCTATTACCACAATACCCATGCTCAACCCCGAGATGATCCTATTTCTCATTGGAAAGTTATAAGGCAGCGGCTGAGTTCCCAATGGAAATTCACTGATGACAGCACCAGATGATGGGATCTCGTCATAAAGCGATTTATTTTTCAGAGGATATACCACGTCTATACCGCAACCTAAAACCGCTATTGTTCTACCTCCAGAATCTATGGCTGCCCTATGGGCATGAGTGTCTATCCCAGAAGCCATACCACTGACTATTGTAACACCAAGACCTGCCAAATCACCAGCAAATTTTTCACAAGCCCATTTTCCATAGGAAGTCGACTTTCTGGAGCCTACGATACCAATGGCAGTAGCGTCATCCTTCACAAAACTTCCTCTTACGTAGAGTACCATGGGTCTATCGTCGATCGACCTCAAAGATTCAGGATAATCATCGTCAAAATCTGTCAGGATTTCAGCGCCTTTAATTCTAACCTTTTTCTCGTACTGAGTCAAATCCTTAATCGAATTTTTATCTAAAATTCTAGCTGTTTGTAAATCTGAAAAAATCCCGGATGACTTCAAATCAACTTCATTCATTTTGTTTATCTCAGTAATATCCCCATAACAGTTGATGAATGAACAAATTTTGTCACTTGGGATCTGAAGCATATTTAACCAAATTAAAGTAGATCTTCCGTCCATGTGGAATCTACCCCCAATATTTTTTTTCAAGACCTCGGTAGCTAATAGCTTCCAAAAGATGATTCTCTCTAATAGAATCGGAGGAATCCAGGTCAGCAATTGTTCTAGCTACCTTAAGGATCCTATTGTAGGATCTTCCACTCAGCCTGTATTTGTCAAATGCAGCCCTCATGATCTCCTCACATGAGCTATTAAGCTTGCAGTACCTTTTAATTTCTTTATTCCCCATATTTGCATTGTAAAGTATTGACGTTCCAACAAATCTATCCGCTTGAAGCCTGCGAGCATTATCAACTGCTGTCTTCATTTCAAATGAAGATCTGGCTTTTATATCCAAGTTTAGATCATCATATTTAACAGGCATTACCTCTATGTGAAGATCGATCCTGTCCAGCAAAGGATGGCTGATCTTACCCAGGTAACGATCTATACTCCCCTGGCTGCAGCTACAGCTGTGCAGTGGGTCACCCAAGTATCCACAGGGGCATGGGTTCATACTTGCCACGAACATGAATCTGGATGGATATGATAGCGAAGCATTCACTCGCGATATCTGAACAGTTCCATCCTCCAATGGTTGTCTGAGCACTTCAAGGACGTTCTTCTGAAATTCCGGGAGCTCATCGAAGAACAAAACTCCATTATGTGCCAGGGATACCTCTCCCGGCTTTGGAACTCTTCCACCTCCAATTATTGATACACCGGATGCAGAATGATGTGGAGCCCTAAAAGGCCTTTTTCTAACGAGGCCGCCTGATGTAAGGTAACCTGCAACACTATAAATTTTAGTCACTTCTATTGCTTCTTCAAGACCCAAATCTGGCAGAATTGTCGGCAGCCTTCTTGCTGCCATTGTTTTACCTGAGCCGGGTGGTCCAATTATCAGTAGATTGTGAGCCCCAGCAGCAGAAACCTCCATAGCACGTTTCAAGCCTTCCTGACCTTTAATGTCAGCAAAGTCAATACTTTCTGGTTCAACCAATGAAGCGGTGCCAAGTTCTCCACTTGTATATGGCTTGAGTTCGATCTCTCCATTTATGTAGGCACATGCTTCCCATAGACTTTCAACTGGCATTATATCTACATCCTCGATTATTGAACACTCTTCTCTGTTTGCAAAAGGAACGAGAAATCTTTTAAACCCCATTTCTCTCATCGATATCACCATTGGCAGTGCGCCTTCGATCCTGTTAAGCGACCCATCAAGTGACAGTTCACCGATGAAGATAGTCCCTTCATAATCAAAATCCTTTAAAAAAGCAGCAGACCGCAAGATCCCAACTGCGATAGCCAGATCCATCTGCGAGCCATCCTTCCGAAGGCTAGCTGGAGCAAGATTTATGGTGATCCTGCTCAATGGGAACTCATATCCGCTGTTCTTAACTGCAGTCCTAACTCTTTCCTTTGATTCTTTGATGGCAGCATCGGGTAGACCTACTATATTGAACATGGGTAGACCTCTGGACAGATCTGCCTCGACCTCTACCAGATGGCCATTAAGGCCCTGTAATACGCAAGTGCTTACTTTAGAATACATATTCATCTCTCCTTTGGCTGTAAGCTATAAGGAAAATGCATTCTCAAAATGGTTGACTTTTTCTTCCTCCATCGGATAAACTTCTATAACATCATACCTTACCTGCACATCAGACATTCTACTTTTCTGAAGATACATTAGAGATGTGTTGGCAATTTTTTTTTGCTTTCTGGAATCAACTGATTCGAATGCATAGCCGTAATTGTTTCCAAGTCTGGTTTTTACTTCTACAAAAACCAGGACATCTTTGTCATAGGCAATGATATCGACTTCCCCGATCCTATTCCGATAGTTGGTTTCGAGAATTACATATCCTTTGTCAGTCAAGTACTCAATGGCCAGGGATTCTCCCATCCGACCTGTATTTATATGTCTATTCATTTCTTACCTTCCATTATTTTTGATATGAAGCTTTTTCTGTGTAGTTGAGAAGGGCCATAATCAAGCAATGCCTGGATGTGTCTGGCAGTTCCATAGCCCTTGTTACCTGCGATATCATAACCTGGATGGGCTTTGTCCCATGAGATGCAAAGTCTGTCTCTGAAAACCTTTGCTACTATAGAAGCGGCCGATATACCATGCACTATATTGTCGCCATCAATTATTCCTGATTGAGGTATGCCAGTTTGTATCCTCTCAGCATCTATAAGTATGTGACTGGGTATTATTTGTTTTCCATCCTTACCGGCCAGATTGTCAAGAGCCTGCTTCATCGCAAGTCTTGTAGCTTCCTTTATATTTATGCGATCGATGACATCTGGTTCTATCCTGCCTATTCCTACCGCAATCGAGTCATTTAAGATGTAGTCATAGAGCATCTCTCTTTTCGAAGGCGAAAGTTTCTTGGAATCCCTGACTCCTTCTATAATATACCTTGGAGGTAGAATTAGTGCACAGGCAACTACGTCACCAAACAGACATCCTCTGCCAACTTCATCGATACATGCTACAAAACGGTGTCCTTCATCATATAATCTTCTCTCAATTTCAAACACTTATAACACATCCTCAGGCTTTTCCAAAGTTATTCTTCCAAGCAGGCCTTTTCTGAACTCATCGAGTATCAATCTGCTTGTCTTTTCATAATCTATGCCTCCGCCTCTGATAATACATCCCCTTCTCATACCAATTGAATCCATGACCTGCAATGCCTCAATTTCTTCAACCGGAACCTGAAATCTTTCCTGGACTAAACTTGGGTGCTCCCTGCAAAGCTTATCTAGAAGCTTCAGAGCCAAGGTTTCCGTATCAAGTATCTCGTCCTTGATTGCTCCCGTATATGCCAGATTCAGTCCAACCTCCGGATCCTCGAATTTTGGCCAAAGTATTCCGGGAGTATCCAGCAACTCGATACCTCCCTTAGTTTTGATCCATTGGGTTGTCTTCGTTATACCTGGTCGATTACCTGTTTTAGCACCTTTTCTCTTTGCTAGACTATTGATCAGCGTTGATTTCCCTACATTGGGAATACCCAATATCATCGCCCGGATGGGTTGGTTTATGATGCCTTTTGCTGCATTGTTAACTCTCTTCTCTGCCATTATGGTTCTTGCGAGATCAACAAGCTGTTCCAATCCTTTGCCACTCAGAGAGTTTAACAGCACAGAAGGGATACCTCTATCCGCAAAGTACGACTGCCATAATCTGTTCCCCTCTGAAGAAGAAAGGTCAGCCTTATTAAGGATAATTATTCTTGGCTTCCTGCCTACAAGCTCATCTATTATTGGATTCCTACTGCTGAAGGGGATCCTGGCATCCAGGAGTTCAAAAACAATATCGATCATGACAAGACTTTTCTGTATTGATTCCCTGGTTTTCTTCATGTGGCCTGGATACCAGTTTATATTCATGTCCATTTTTTTACACCCACTTAAATATGAAAATTGGGACTGAAACAGTCCCATTAATAAAATCTTTTCTCTTTGACCTTAGCAGATTTACCCAATCTGTCTCTTAGGTAGTATAGTTTAGCTCTTCTGACTTTACCCTTTCTGACTACGACTATTTTTTCAACTCTTGGTGAATGCATAGGGAAAGTTCTTTCAACTCCTACACCGTAGGAAATTCTTCTTACAGTAAAGGTCTTTCTTGCACTGCCTCCTTGGATTTTGATGACAGTTCCTTCAAAAACCTGAATTCTTTCTCTTGTTCCCTCAACAACCTTGTAGTGAACCTGTACGTTGTCACCTACAGCAAACTCAGGAAGATCATTTCTTAGTTGTTCAGCTTCCAGCATTTTGATTATATCCATTATTAGTATCCTCCCTTCTATCTAAACGTTCTTGCAACCTTTGCAGAGGACCGTTCTTAGTAAACACCTTTTGTATTATAGCATAGCGTCCTGATTTAGACAACTATCTTTTACCCAGCTTATCCAGCAGCATCCAAAGCTCTTCCAGCTCATAATTGCTGTCCTTAAGTCTGCTGATAAGATCAGGTCTCTTCTTTATAGTGGTTTTGAATGAACTGAGCTTTCTCCACAACGATATCTTTTCATGATCTCCACTCAGCAATACTTCTGGAACCTTCATTCCCATGAACACCCTTGGACGTGTGTATTGAGGATACTCCAATAATCCATTATAGTGGGATTCAATCTCATATGATTCATCTGAGGCCAATACTCCGGGAAGTAGTCTTGCTATCGAGTCTATTAATACCATAGCCGGCAATTCGCCACCAGTAAGAACATAATCACCTATAGATATCTCCTCATCAACAAAACTCTCAATTACTCTACTGTCTATCCCTTCGTAATGACCAGCCAATAATATTAGATGGCTTTCTAATGAAAGTTCAACTACCTTCTCCTGTGTTAAAGGCTCTCCTTGAGGAGATAGGTATATGATCCTGCTATTTGGCTTTCTGACTGACAGTATTGATGAGTATACAGGCTCTGGCTTCATAACCATGCCCCTGCCTCCGCCATAAGGGTAATCGTCAACCCTGCCGTGCTTGTCCTCAGAGAAATCTCTGATATTTACGGCTGAAATTTCCAGTATTTCTTCAGATATTGCTCTACCAACGATGCTGTAGCTTCTCAACACATCGAATACTTCCGGAAATAATGTCAAAACATCGATTTTCATTCAATCATTCCTTCTATCGGATCCACCTGGATCCTTTTATCGGTTATGTTGACCGATACTATAAACCTCTCCACGGCAGGTATAAGATATTCCTTGCCATTACCCCCGTCAATAACATAAACATCGTTGGCTGCTCCCTGAAGAACATCCTTTATCGTCCCAAGTTTCCTTTCGGACATATCAAAAACCTCACAACCTAAAAGATCAGATATATAGTATCTTCCTTCAGGTAATTTGACTCTGTCATCATCAAGAATATAGATATACTGTCCCTTGAATCGAAGTATTTTGTTTATATCCTCGAGGCCTTTAAACTTAAGCAGAACCATGCCCTTGTGGATCCTTGGATCTTCAGGCAATACTTCTTCCTTTATTTCACCGATGTAAGCCTTTCTCAGATTGAAAAACCTATCCGGATCATCAGTCAAAGGAAATATCTTCATATCTCCCTTTACACCGTGAGTATTCGTTATTTTCCCAATGGCGGTATATCCCATTTTTCCACCTATCCGATAAGACTTAACTACTGTAGAATTTCAACGACAACTCTTTTGTTGTCTTTGATGGCAGCAGCTTTGACAACAGTTCTTATGGCTTTGGCGATTCTTCCCTGCTTACCAATTATCTTACCCATGTCCTCAGGTGCAACCTTAAGCTCGATTATTATGGATTGAGAGCCTTCCACTTCATTTACGCTGACCATGTCAGGATTGTCTACCAGTGACCTTGCTATAAACTCTACCAATTCACCCATAGTGTGCACCTCCAGGATTATTCTTCAGTAACTTCTTCTGCTTTATTGTACAATCCACTGTTTTTGAAAAGCTTCTCAACTGTTTCAGTTGGTTTTGCGCCGTTTTTAAGCCACTTTTCTGCCTTCTCACTGTCAATCTTGATAGTCTTTGGCTCTGTAAGAGGGTTGTAGTAACCAATTTCCTCAATGAATCTTCCATCTCTTGGTGATCTTGAATCTGCAACTACGATTCTATAGAAAGGAGTCTTCTTTGCACCCATTCTCTTAAGTCTGATTTTAACTGCCATTAATTTCACCTCCTGTAATTTGATATCTATTTAGAAAAAGGGGAATCCTAATTTCCCTTTTTTCTTCGGACCTTTACTCATTTCTGAGAATTTCTTCATCATTTTCTTTGTTTCTTTGAACTGCTTTAATAATTTGTTTACATCGGAGACTGTAGTTCCACTGCCGGCAGCTATTCTCTTTCTTCTGCTGCTGTCAATTATATCCGGATTGTCCCTTTCTCTTCGATTCATCGACTTGATGATAGCCTCAGTCTTTACCAAATCCTTAGGATCAAGGTCAAGTCCCTTTAGAGCTTTGGAATTCATGCCTGGTATCATTCCTAAAAGCTCATCCAAAGGCCCCATTTTTTTCATTTGCTCCAGCTGGTCCAGAAAATCGTCAAAGGTGAACTGAGCCGTCCTCATCTTTTTCTCAAGTTCCATTGCTTTCTTTTCGTCGATACCGGCCTGGGCCTTTTCGATCAAGCTTAGCACGTCACCCATACCTAAGATTCTAGAAGCCATTCTGTCCGGGTGGAAAGGTTCAAGTTGATCTGCTTTTTCCCCCAAACCAACGAATTTTATAGGCTTATCTGTTACAGCCCTTATTGAAAGTGCTGCACCACCTCTGGCATCTCCATCAAGCTTAGTGAGAACGACTCCAGTTATCCCCAGCTTCTCATTAAAGCTCTCCGCAACATTAACTGCATCCTGTCCCGTCATGGCATCAAGAACGAGTAATATCTCCTTAGGCTTAACTGCAGACTTGATGTTGATTATTTCTTCCATCAGTTCCTCATCGATATGAAGCCTTCCAGCAGTATCAACGATTATTACGTCGTTGCCATGCTTCCTGCCATGTTCAAGTGCTGCTTTGGCAATGTCCACAGGGTTATGTTTATCTCCCATCGAGAAAACCGGTACATTTACTTTTTCACCAACCACTTCAAGCTGTTTTATTGCAGCTGGTCTATAAATGTCGCAGGCAACAAGCAATGGTCTTTTGCCTTGCTTTTTGAGCAGACCTGCAAGCTTTCCAGTAGTCGTTGTTTTCCCAGCTCCCTGCAGACCACACATAAGTATCACAGTTGGAGGAGATGAAGCAAATTCAAGCTTAGCCTCTTTTTCTCCCATAAGAGCTGTCAGCTCGTCATTAACTATCTTGACTACTTGTTGACCGGGAGTAAGGCTCTCCATTACTTCTGTACCAAGAGCTCTATCCTTTATCCTCTTTATGAAGTCCTTTACTACCTTAAAGTTGACATCAGCTTCAAGAAGTGCCAATCTGACCTCTCGAAGAGCAGCATCAAGATCCTTTTCATTTATCTTACCCTTGCCCTTGAGCTTACCAAGAGCATTTTGCAGCTTTTCAGATAAGCTTTCAAATACCAATTTTAACCCTCCTGCCACATGTTTCTAGGATGATACTCTTTAGAAAAGTATTTTTGATATCCTTTCCTCAATACCTATGGCTTTATCCATGATTTCTTTATTTGCCCCAATTTTACCTATTTCATAAATTTCAGCTGCAATTCTTCTTATTTCATGTATAGTGTCCTGACTAGAGTAGAATTTTTCTACAAGACCAAGCTCATTTTCAAAGGAAAAAAGCTTATCTTCAGAGCGCTTTAAGGTGTCAAATACACTTTGTCTGCTGACCCCCAATTCCTCTCCGATCTCTGAAAGTGAAAAATCGTTGAGATAGTGTAGCTCCATTATCTGGTATTGCTTCTCACTGAGTAGCTTACCATAGAAATCAAGCAATATACCGATTCTAACCAACTTCTCCATTTTATCACCAACCAAATATACTGTCAAGCAATTTCCTTGACAGTATTATATTATTTCATATCTTTAAACTTGTCAAGTTTTTCTAAGCTATTCAAACATAGCCTCAACAAATGAATCGACTGAGAATGGCTGAAGATCTTCAAGGCTCTCCCCCACTCCAATTAGCTTGATTGGAAGCGCCAGCTCTGTTTGAAGTGCGATAGCTACTCCACCCTTAGCGGTACCATCGAGCTTTGTGAGTGCAACGCCAGTTATTTGAGCAACCTCCTTGAACACTTTGGCCTGATTGATTGCATTCTGACCAGTAGTTGCATCTAAGACCAGCAGTACTTCTTTGGTTGCCTCAGGATATTCCCTCTCAATTATCCTAAAAATCTTGCCAAGTTCATTCATTAGATTTGATTTGTTATGAAGCCTTCCAGCTGTATCACATATCAGGATATCAGTTTTTCGAGCCTTAGCTGCCTGTATGCCGTCAAAAATAACAGCTGCAGGATCTGATCCTTCCGTGTGTGCTACTATTTCAACACCTGCTCTATTGCTCCATTCCTCGAGTTGTTCGATTGCAGCTGCTCTGAATGTATCACCAGCTGCTATTAGAACTTTCTTACCACTTTGTTTGAAACCGTAAGCCAGTTTACCAATAGTTGTGGTTTTACCGACTCCGTTGACCCCGACCACCAATAACACAGATGGATGGGGCTCAAGTTTAAGTGCATTTTCTTGTACAGATTCAAGCATCAGCTTCTTGATCTCATCCTTTAACAACTCCCTCACCTGGTCAGATTCTGTAGCCTTTTCCTCTCTTACTCTGACTCTAAGTCTTTCAATAATTTTCATTGAAGGCCCAACGCCAGCATCGGTAGATACTAAAATATCCTCAAGGTCCTCAAAAAGCCCATCCTCAATACCCTTGTACCCAGTGAAAATATCCTCCAGTTTATTGCTCATTTCCTTCCGAGTCTTTGATAGACCTATCTTCAACTTGTCAAGAAATCCTGGATTTAGAGTTTTATCCTCACTTACAATCTCTTTCTCCTTTTTAAACCAATTAAACATTGCAACCTCCTATCCAGCCACGCTGTAATCCTTTAGTCTAAGCGAAATAAGTCTGCTTACTCCTTCTTCCTCCATAGTCACACCGTATAGAATGTCTGCTATCTCCATAGTCGTTTTTCTGTGAGTTATCAATACAAATTGGGTGTCGTCATCGAAGGTTTTGAGATAATTGGTATACCGACTAATATTTGCCTCATCCAGCGCAGCATCTATCTCATCGAGTATACAGAAAGGTGATGGCTTGGTCTTCAAAATCGCAAACAAAAGAGCAACAGCTGTCAGCGATTTTTCTCCGCCTGACAACAGCATCAGGCTCTGTAGCTTTTTACCTGGAGGCTGAGCCATTATTTCGATACCGGAGGTTAGTATATCTTCTCCCTCCTCTAATTCTAACCTTGCCTTTCCCCCATTGAATAAAGTTGAGAAGGTATGCTGAAATTTTTCATTTATTTCGTCAAAGGATTTTTTAAATTGGATCCTCATTTTCTTTTCCATGTCTCTTATCACCATTTGGATATCCTCACGGGCTGAGATAAGGTCATCCAATTGGGATGTTAGAAATTGGAATCTTTCAACAGAGTTCTTATAATCTTCTATAGCCCCTAGGTTTATGTTTCCTAATTCCTTGATCCTGGATCTGAGCTCCTTTATTGAATTTTGCTCCTCGCGTACATTTTCGACTGAAATGCTGAATGACAAAACTGTATCGATGTCCAGATCATAATCTGTCTGCATTCTTTCAGCCATCGACTCAATCTGAATATCAAATCTTGACCTGTCCATATCAAGCTTGTCGATTTCCCGGTCAACTTTAGCAAGTCTCTGAGCCAGTATCCTGTTTCTTTCCTGAAGCTCATAAAAAGAGTCCATTAGCTTATCCTTGGATTGGAGTAATTGCTTAAGATCTTCAGCCTCTTTGGACTCCTCCTCCTGACTACTGGATATTATGAGTTTCAGGTTTTCTACCTCGAACCTGTTTTCTGTGATGAGGTTATCAATTGATCGTAATTCTTTCCTCTTATTTTCAAGTGAAGTCCGAGTATCCTTTACGTTTAAAATGAATTGATTCATTTGAGATTCCAATGCAGAGAACCTGTTTCTGAGAATACTTACATTTAGTCTTAAATCAGTGATTTCATTATTTAATTCTCCCAGACTGTCTCGTAGCACAATCAGCTTTTCTTCGTTGGATCTTGAAAGATTTCTCTTATTTTCAAGGCTCAATGCCATTTCTGATGCTTCTTTATCAATTTTAACCGCACTTATCGTCAGCTGGTTCAGCTCATCCTGTAGTGCATTGGTCTCTATCCTCTTTTTATTTAAGTCAGCCTTAAGCCGTTCAATATCGAGCTCGATTAGTGCGGAGCGTCGCTCGTTATCTAATATTTCATCATATTGCCGTTTATTTTTTTCTTGTATCCCTATGATTTTATTATTGAGTTGAATAATATTTGCACTTTCTGATTCAAGTGTATTTTTTAAGGAAGACAATTCCAGTAGCAAGTCTTTGGATTCTACCTTAAGTGATTCAATTGCCTGCTTTCTGCTAAGAATCGAAGTACCTTTTGAGCTTGTACTTCCTCCTGTCAAACTACCGCCTGGATTTACTACATCGCCTTCTAAAGTAACTATTCTGTTCTTATACGAGTATCTCTTTGAATATTCAATTGCATTATCAATGCAGTCGAATATCAAGGTTCTGCCAAGCAGTTGATTGAATATTTCCTTTAGGTGTCTGTCGCAGTCGATAATACTGCTTGCAACCCCTAGGTACCCTTTTGATGATGACATTTTTTTATCAAGTGTCAACTCGCTGCCCTTAATGGTACTGACAGGCAGGAACGTAGCTCTTCCCTTATTGGAATCCTTCAAATAGCGAATATATCTTTTTGCAGTTTCTTCATTTTCGACCACAATATTTTGTATATTGCTTCCAAGAGCTATCTCAATCGCTTTAAGGTATCGATCCTCAACTTTAAACAAATCTGCTACCAATCCTAAATAGCCATTAGCAAATTCATTGCTTTCCTTTGCTTTGATAGCAAGAGCCTTGACGCTTCCGTAATAGCCTTCGAAATCCTTTTCCAGATTCTCATAAAGTCTTAGGGTCGCTGCTGTATTATTCAGGATATTGTCTTTCTTAGATACATCTTCACTTAGATCATTCATCAGTTTATGACGTAATGAAAGCTCCTTTTCCTCTCCGACCAGCTCAGCTATACCATATTCCAACTTCTGCTTCAAACCATCAAGTTCATATCCAAGCCTATTTTTTGAATCGGTTTTATTATGGATGTCACTTTGGATAGCGTCTGTTTCTTCTTGAAGCTGAATCATCCTCTTTCTAATACTCTCAGTAAAAGACGTTATAGTTCCCGCTTCACTTTTTAGTGAAAAAACTTTTGACTGGTCATCCATTATTTCATTACGTAAACTCGAAGATAAAGAATCCAGCTTCTCTATTTCTTTAATTAGTTCTGATTTTTTATTCTCAGATGTATTCCATTCAACCTCAAGTTGATTTATTTGCTTCTCAAGGTTTAACAGCTCGATGCTAGACTCATCGAGAAAGCTTCCGCCCCCATCGAAAGATGTTTCTAAATCAATAATTTCGCGATTATACCTGTCTATCTCCCTCTGCAGGTAGATTTCCTTCTCCTGAAGAAGCTTAATGTTGTTTTTAATGCTTTCATTTCGTTGAAAATTCTCAAGCTTAAGTGACCTTTTCTCCTCTATAGCCTTTTCAACGCTATCGATATTTCCCTTAATGTTTCCAAAGGCCGCTGTAATCGAATCCATTTCGTTTTCCAGAAGTTTCTTTTCTTCAAGCAATTCAGCTTCCTTGGAATCCAGTTTTTCAGATGCGGATCTCATTCTTTTTATTTCCCGTGATGCCATGGCAACGTCAAGATCACGCAGCTGGCCGAAAAGTCTTTGAAACTCGCTTGCTTTCTCAGCTTCATCTTTTAGCTGTTCCTTTTGATTTTTGATCTCGTGAAGAAGATCGCCGATCCTGGTGAGATTGACTTCAGTTTTATCCAACTTTCTCAGTGCTTCTTGTTTTCGAGTCTTGAACTTGATTATTCCTGCAGCTTCTTCAAATATATTCCTTCTGTCCTCTGGTTTATTGGACAATATTTCGTCGATTTTTCCCTGGCCTATAATCGAATAGCCTTCTTTACCCACACCTGTATCCATAAAAAGCTCCCGCACATCCTTAAGACGGCATGCGTTTTTATTTATGTAATATTCACTTTCACCGGATCTGAACATCCTTCGTGTTACAGCAACCTCACCGTATTCTACTGGTATTCTTCTGGAACTGTTATCAAAGGTTATAGTTACCTCAGAGAATCCAAGAGCCCTTCTTTTTTCAGTACCTGAAAAAATTACATCCTCCATCTTGATACCTCTTAGGCTCTTGACGCTTTGCTCTCCCAAAACCCATCTGATAGCATCAGCAATATTGCTCTTGCCACTACCATTTGGTCCGACAATAGCTGTTACTTTGCTGTTAAACTCAACTTCAGTTTTTTCCGCAAAGGACTTAAATCCCTGGATATCAACTTTCTTTAGATACAAATCCAACACCTCATTCCTCTTTGGAGGATATAGTCCAAACAATAAGGTCTCCAAAAGGAAACCTTATCCTATACTGCTAGCTTCTTCTAACTTTAATGCTTTTAAATCTATCTCTTTAGTAAATCCATCGGTTTCTAGTCTAATTCTGTTTTCAGGTAAATCTTCCTCAATGATCTTAAGTCTGGTTGCATGGAACAGCTTAACCAGCTCAACTTTATTGGAGCCTTTTTGACCTGATACTACTGAGCTATAACCCTTTGGACAAAATATAGTCCATGCTTTACCTGAGGGAAGTTTCTCTGTTTCTATAGATCTGCTCAATAGCTTGTATAAAAGCCTGGATTCCACCAGTTGACGAATCGATGGGTGGAAAGGACCTCCAATAACATCCTTTCCCTCCTGAATATTGTCAGTAGGCTGCAAGCCTATCCTTATAACCTTAGTATCCGCTGCTTCAGCTAATATAAGAATATCACATGCTGTCTCGACAGCTTCCTCTAAGCTTTGTGGTTTGTAGGAGCCATCTGAATACATTTTCTCCAGACTTGTCCCCTTTATTACAAGAGTCGGATATATTCTAATAAAATCAGGCTTTAAGGATAATATCTTCTTAGCACTTTCAAGACTCTTGTCGTAGGAATCCCCCGGCAATCCTGTCATGAGCTGAAGGCCAAGCTTAAACCCCATTTCTTTGATCATCCTTGATGAAATAAGGACATCTTTACTTGAATGCCCTCTTTCGCTCAGCTCTAGCACTAGAGGATCCAGAGATTGTACACCAAGCTCGATAGTGTCGACGAGGCAATCCTTGAGCATATTAAGAATAACATCATCAATTGCATCTGGTCTTGTGGATAGCCTTATCCCATTAATTTTTCCTTCTTCTTTATACTTCCTGGGTATAGAGAGGAGTTTTCTTTGGGTTTCTAAGTCTATAGCTGTAAAGCTGCCTCCATAGAATGCAACCTCTATAAAAGAGTCTTTTTGAAAGGTTGCCAAGTATTCGTCAATTGTAGCCTTAACCTGTGATTCTGTGACGTCTGTTTCCAGGCCGGTAATTTTATTTTGATTACAGAAGACACAGTCATGTGGGCATCCATAATGAGGTACGAATATTGGTATTATGTAATGCCTAATCATAATCTTCACCCATCAGGATAAGAGCCTCTTTCGCAGAGAGTTGCTCAGCCTCCTTCTTATTCCTTCCAAATCCTGACCCTATGACATCAGATCCCAGGAATACATCCACATAAAATATTTTATTGTGATCCGGCCCCTCTTCCCTGATCACATTATAGCTTAGTCTTTCTTTAGTTATTTTTTGAAGCTTTTCCTGGAGTTGTGTCTTGTAATCAATAAATAGATTTCCCTTTGCAACAGCCCTAACTATGTCATTTTCAAATCTTGAAACCAAGAACCTCTTTGCTGTGCCATAGTCACTGTCTAGAAATACTGCTCCTGCAATAGCTTCACTAGCATCTGCCAGTATTGAATCTCTCGTACGTCCACCAGTTGCTTCTTCTCCCTTTCCCAACATGAGGAAGTCTCCCAATTTTATTTTTCTCGCTGCTAATGCCAAGGATGATTCACATACAACCTTAGCTCTGATTTTAGTCAACTCCCCCTCCGGATAGAAAGGATATTTGTTATACAGATATTCACTTACAACAAGATTGATTACAGTATCACCTAGGAATTCAAGCCTTTGATTGCTTTTACTGGGGTGGAGGTTGTTCTCATTGGCAAAAGAACTATGGGTCAATGCTGTTTCCAATAGTTCCAGATCCTTGAAGCTGTATTCAAGATTTTCTTGCAGCTTATTAAGCCTCGATGATAAAATTCCATCCATACCCCATCACCTCATAAATTACTGTAGGTTTCTCTTTATATAATCCTTGGCATCTCCAACTGTTTTTATATTTTCTACTTCCTCATCCTCAACCTCTAAGCCAAACTCATCCTCTAGTGCCATAATAAGCTCTACCAGATCAAGGGAATCAGCATTTAAGTCATCCTTGAATGAGGTCTCAAGAGTTATACTTTCCTCATCTACATTAAACTGCTCAGCTATAAGTTTTATTATTCTCTCCGTCAGCATTTTACTCCTCCATTTTCACAATATTATTTTCTATAAGTGTAATAACATCATTTTCAATAAACTTTTTCAATTGTCCGATACCATTCATGAAAGCATACCAGTCAGAGCTGCCGTGTGCCTTTACCACGGGCATTTTCGTACCTAATAATGGTGCTCCTCCGTATTCCCTATAATCTAGCCGCTTTTTCATTTCCTTAAGTTCACTCTTTAGGAGCAATGCTCCGAGCTTTGATTTAGTATTTGCAGTTAATGAATCTTTCAATAACTGAAAAATAGAAGAGGCCATCCCTTCTGTAAGCTTCAATGCTATATTCCCAACAAATCCGTCACATACCATGACGTCTGCTGCTCCATAAGGAATATCCCTGCCCTCAATATTCCCAATAAAGTTCAGATCAGTATTCTGAAGAAGCAGATACGTCTCCTTTGTAAGCTGATTTCCCTTTGTGCTTTCTGTGCCGACATTTATCAAGCCTACCTTCGGATTCGGTATCCTAAGAACTTGTTCCATGTATGCTGAACCCATGATTGCAAACTGTTTGAGATACTCTGGTTTTGAATCTACATTTGCACCAGCGTCCACAAGTATAGACACTCCCTTCAGCGTTGGGTAAAGTGTCGTCAGAGCAGCTCTGTCTATACCCTCTATCCTTTTGATAATAAAGAGGCCTCCTGCAAGTAAAGCACCAGTATTCCCGGCAGAAATGAAACCGTCGCCCTCTCCATCCGCTAGTGCCTTCAATCCGACAACCATCGAACTATTCTTCTTTTTTCTAATAGCAATAGCAGGATCATCATCATTAGTTATTACGTCCGCCGCATTTAGTATCTCGATACTACCGGCTGGGTAATCATACTTATCCAATTCCTTAATCAATGTTTCTGCTGGTCCCGTAATGGTTATGTTTACCCCATATTTTGATACAGCTTCCACAGAAGCCTTTACAGTTGATATGGGAGCTTGATCTCCTCCCATCCCATCTACTATAATCCTCATAATACCCTCCGCTGTTTAGAAGTAGAAATCTTAGATATATTTTAGCACATAAAAAAAAGATAGTGAAGCTAATCACTATCTTTTACCTCTTACTCGACTACAATAACTTCTCTGCTCTTGTAATAGCCACAGCTTCTGCAAACTCTATGGGGTTGTTTGGGCTCATGACATTGTGGACATTCAACAACTGTAGTTTTATTTAGTCTATAAGAAGAGGCTCTTCTTTTGTCTCTCCTCTGCTTAGAAGTTTTCCTTTTTGGTACTGCCATCTAAAACACCTCCTTAATCATTTAGCGAAAGTTCCCTTAGCTTTTCAAATCTTAAATCTCCGGTATTGCCTCCGCAGCCACAGTCGCCCTTATTGAGATCCTTTCCGCACTTAGGACACAACCCTTTGCAGCTTTCACTGCAGACAAATTTCATTGGCAGGGAACTTACTATTTGATTCCAAATGTACTCTTCGAGGTCCAGTTGATCATCCTCGAGACTTAATTCCTCGTCAGAATCCTCACCCTCATCAGTGTTCCCCTTTTTTTCCGTCAGCCTGCCTGATGCATTAAACTCTATAACTTTATTGACGCGCTTCAGACAGCGGTCACATTCTGCTTCATAACTGTAGTTGCCTTCAACATTGAACAAATATTCACCATCAACCTTGTAGAGATCTAGATTGAGAATTATTGGGTACTTTACAGGGTAAGCATATTTGTTCGGTAAAGCATTTTCATCAAGTTCAAAAGAAAATGAAAGTGTTGCTTCCTCGCCATGAAGAAAACTAGATAAATCAATAAGCATAAATGTCACCTCTTAGACTAACACTACTATTATATATACGCGAAATGGCTTTGTCAACAATTATCTGTTGCTTACAAGCTCTAGTGTATCTCTTGCAATCATTAGCTCTTCATTCGTTGGAATGACCATTATCGTAGCACCTGCAAGGTTCTTGCTGACGATCGCTTCCTGGCCTCTTGTGTTGTTAAGAACTTTATCGATCCTTATATTCATACACTCAAGACCTTCACAAACCATCTCTCTTATCAAGCCTGAATTTTCCCCTATTCCCGCTGTGAATACAAGAACGTCTATTCTGCACATTTGAGCAGCGTATGCAGCGATGTATTTGGTAACTCTGTTGGTAAATACTTTTAATGCAAGTTCTGCTCTTTTATTCCCTTCTTCAGCTGCTATCTCAAGATCTCTGAAGTCGCTGCTGATCCCGGATATTCCAAGAACTCCTGATTTCTTGTTCAGCATATCGTTTACTTCCTCAAATGACAGACCTTCCTTATCCATAATAAATGGAATAATGGCAGGGTCAATATCTCCTGACCTTGTTCCCATGGCTAATCCTTCGAGAGGAGTAAAGCCCATGGAGGTATCGATCGATTTTCCTCCCTGAACAGCGGTCACACTGGAACCATTACCAAGATGGCATGTTACAATATTGAGATCCTTAATATCTCTTCCAAGTATCTCTGCTGCTCTCATAGAAACATATTTATGGGAGGTTCCGTGGAAGCCATATCTTCTAATCTTGTATTTTTCATAGTATTCGTAGGGTATAGCATAGATATAATTTTCAGCTGGTATAGTTTGGTGGAATGCTGTATCAAACACTCCTACCATAGGTACGCTGGGCATAAGCTCCTTACAAGCCTCAATACCCATTATGTTTGGTGGATTATGGAGTGGTGCAAGCTCTATGTTTCTATTTAAAGCATCCATTACTGCATCATTGATAATTACAGAGGAAGCAAAATCTTCTCCACCGTGAACTACCCTGTGTCCAACAGCACTGATCTCATCCATTGATCCTACAGCTCCATGGTTTTTGTCAACGATTGCTGCAAGAACCAGTTCGAGAGCTCTCTTATGATCCTTCATAGGCTCTTCTATGGTTACTCTCTCCTTGCCTGTTGTATCATGCTTTATTCTGGATCCCTCTATTCCTATCCTCTCAACAAGACCTTTAGCAAGTACTAATTCTCCATTCATATCTATCAATTGATATTTTAATGAAGAGCTGCCACAATTGATTACTAAAATTTTCATCTGGTGACCTCCTTAGGTTTTTTCTATATCAATATTATATTATATCTGTTAAAAAATCAACAGATTAAATGGTCATACGGTAAAAACTGAATCTGATAATACTCCATTTGATTAAGAAGTTTATTGATGGTATTATATTGACATAAGAAACTTAGGAGGCAAGTATGAGAACTGTAGGACTAATCACTGAATATAACCCCTTTCATCTGGGCCATAGTCTTCACCTTAGAGAATCTATCAAGCTTAGTGGAGCAGACAGATCCGTTTGTGTGATGAGTGGTTCCTTCGTTCAAAGAGGTGAGCCTGCTTTAGTCGACAAGTGGACAAGAGCAAGAATGGCTATTGATTCTGGTGTGGATTTAGTGTTGGAGCTGCCATTTGTCTTTTCAACTCAATCTGCTGAATTGTTTGCATACGGTGCCGTCAGACTTCTTGATGCAACTAATTCAGTTAGTCATTTGGCATTTGGTAGTGAAGAAGGAAAAATTGACGCTTTGGAGCCGATTGCAAGATTACTGATATCAGAATCTGAGGACTTTTCTTCTGCTTTAAAAAAGAGCCTTTCCTCCGGCTCATCTTATTCTGCAGCAAGAAGCTTTGCTGTTTCAGAAGCGTTGAGCAAGACGGGACATGATCCAAAGTTAATAGAAGAGACTATTTCCAAACCAAATAATATACTCGGTATAGAGTATCTGAAGGCTTTAGTGAAATTGAATTCAGATATAAGGCCAATAACATTCAAGAGGATAGGACATGGCTACAAGGATACCTCAACTACCTTGGGGATTGCTTCTGCAACAGCGATAAGACGATTGCTTTTAAGTGACGATTTCTCTGCGGTACGAGAGCTGCTCCCAGAATCAAATTATACCTTGCTAATGGAATTCTTTTACAAGTATGGGACATTCAACTCGCTGGAAAACTATTCTGATATCTTAAGATATGTTCTAAGACAAAAGTCAGCTGAAGAGCTTTCATTGTTTATGGATATGGAAACTGGTCTGGAGAACAGACTTAAAAAAATATCCTCCGAGATTAGGTCAGCAGAGAATTTAGTGCAGAAAGCTGTTACCAGGAGATATCCTGGAACAAGGATCAGGAGGCTTTTAGTTCATATATTGACCGATCTAAAAGTGGACTCTATAAAACGCGCACTATATCAAAAACCGGAGTATATTCGCGTATTGGCTAGCAACTCTATAGGCTTTGAGATTATAAATGAGATCAAAAAAAACTCGGCTCTGAAGGTTATAACAAAATTCTCAGACGCTTTTAGCGGGTTATCAGATACCTCCAAAGCTATGCTTGAAAAAGAGATATTAGCTACAGACTTGTACTATTTTGGGCTTAATGAGTCCTCACATGCCTTTGGAAAGGATTATCTTGTATCCCCATATATATTTGGCAAATAGAAATGACTTGCAATTTTTCCTTGTTATTAATTAAGAAAAGACAAAGCCGGATAAGGCTTTGTCTGCTATTCCCTGACCCTTAGTTCTCTGCGGTTCTCATTAAGTACATGTATCAATTCTTTAAATTTTTCCTGAGCGTCATAAAGAAGCTCATCAGCGTATTCAAGAGCCCCGCTTCTTATTTCCTCAGCACTAAGCTCTGCTCTGCGGATTATATCATCAGCCCTTTCCTTTGCCTGCCTTACGATTTCTTCGTTGTCAACAAGCTCTTCCAGCTTAGTTTCTGCCTCGTTTAGCATAGAGCTTGCACTCTTTTGAGCCTCATCGAGTATTCTTTGTCTTTCTTCCTTGATCCATGAAGCTTGCTTTATCTCATCAGGTAGCTTGATTCTGATTTCTTTGATTATATCCAATAGCTCATCGCGGTTTACCATAACTCTGCTTGTAAGTGGTACGGATGTTCCAGCTTCAACAATGTCTTCGATTTCGTCGATCAAATTAAGTAAATCCATTAACGAGGACCTCCTTTGAATTTTTCTCTCAATGCAGCTTCTACTATTTCAGGTACAAAGCAGGATATCTCACCTTCAAATGAAGCTATCTCCTTCACTACACTTGAGCTTAGAAATGATACCTTCGATGAAGACACCATGAATATCGTTTCCAACTTAGGATAGAGTTTTCTATTTACAAGAGCCATCTGCATCTCATATTCAAAATCAGATACTGCCCGAAGACCCCTGACTATTGTGCTGCATTCCTTTCTCTTGGCATATTCCGTCAATAAGCCAGAGAAGGAGTCAACCTGGATATTAGGCAGATGCTTGGTAGAACCTTTTATCAGCTCTATTCTTTCTTCTACCGTAAAAATACTATTTTTTTTGTTGTTGCTCAATACAGAAATTATGACCTCATCAAATTTCTCAGAGCACCGTGTTATGATATCCAGATGACCATTCGTCACTGGATCAAAGCTGCCAGGGTAGATTACCTTCATTGTTGCACCTCTTCCGGTTTATAATATGTCATCAGCTTGCTTCCATAGCTTCTTTCATCAAATTTTATTATATCGCCATACATATCCTTAAGTATTAGCTTTTTATCATGCTCCACTATAGCTAGACCATTACTCTTTAATAATCCTGCATCAGATATCAAGTGCAACACCTCATGGAAAAGATCTACTTGAGCATAAGGAGGGTCAATATAAATATAATCAAAGCTTATTCCTTTTGTCGCGAACCTCTTTATTGCCGTCCTGGCATCTAGTATGATTACCTCACTTTTCCCCAGGTATCTTGTATGCTCCAGGTTCTTCTTAATTGAAGGTATGCTTTCAGCACCCTTGTCAACAAAATATGCAAAGGAAGCTCCTCTGCTTAAAAATTCTATACCAATACCTCCTGTTCCTGCAAACAAGTCAAGGACGACAGAATTGGAGGATATTGGCGATATTATATTAAAAAGTGACTCTTTCACCCTATCTTCAGTCGGACGGACATCGCTTCCCTTTGGGGCAATAAGTTTATGCCCTTTTCTTTCTCCCGAAATCACTCTCAAATCAATTCACACGCCCTTTAGATTATATTATCATAGTCAATTGCTTATTTAAACCTAATTGAGGATAATTTCCTCCTGGAGTTTTCTGAATATATCTTGAACATATCCCTTAATTGCAGCGTTTTCATCACTCAGAAGCTCAGGATCCAGGTCAATTATCTGCATAGCATCTTCCTGAGCTGCTTTAAGAATATCCATATCCCTGAACAGATTGGCCGCTTTCAATTGTGGTAATCCATGTTGCTTTGTTCCAAAAAATTCACCTGGACCGCGAAGTTCAAGGTCCTTTTCTGATATTCTAAACCCATCTGAGGTAGATTGGAGTATTCTCATCCTTTCACGCGCAGTTGAAGAATTGCTGTCGTTTATAAGTATACAGTAGGATTTATATTCGCCTCTTCCTATTCTTCCTCTTAGCTGGTGAAGCTGAGCCAGTCCAAATCTTTCTGCATTCAGGATCAACATTATGCTTGCATTTGGAACGTTGACTCCCACCTCAATAACCGTTGTTGATACAAGGATATTCATTTCACCTGTCTTAAAAGATCTCATTGCGATGTCTTTTTCAGCCTGGCTCATCTTGCCGTGTATCAATCCAATGTTGAATTCTGGGAATATATCTGAAGATAGTCGTTCGTGGGTCTTCTCAGCAGATAGTAAATCCAGCTTCTCTTGTTCTTCGATTAACGGGCAGACCACATAAGCCTGTCTACCCTCTAGTATTAGCTTTTTTATGAAGGTATATACCCTATCCTCCATGTCAGAACCAACAGCATAAGTTTCGATCTGTTTTCTGCCAGGTGGAAGCTCGTCAATGATTGATATATCAAGATCTCCATATAAGATAAGTGCAAGAGTCCTGGGTATCGGGGTAGCAGTCATTACAAGCATATCAGGCAAATCCCCTTTACCTGAAAGATCTATCCTTTGCCTGACTCCAAATCTATGCTGTTCATCAGTTATTGTAAGACCCAGACGATTAAACTTAACTGAATCCTGGATCAGAGCATGTGTCCCAATTACGATATCCACTTCTCCATTATAGATTTGGCTCAAAATCGACTCTCTTGATTTCAAGTTCATGCTTCCCTTTAACAGACCTATACTTATAGGCATGTCCTTAAATAAATCTGTCAATGTTTCATAGTGCTGGTCAGCCAATATCTCTGTTGGTGCCATCATCGCTGCCTGGTATCCATTTAGGACTGCCAAAACCATTGCAGCAGCGCTGATAACTGTCTTACCAGAGCCTACATCTCCTTGCACCAATCTATTCATTCGTTTATTTGATGTCATATCATTCACAATTTCCTGGAGTACTCTTAACTGTGCAGATGTAAGTTCATACGGCAGACCATTTATAAATTTATTTAGCTCATCCATGGACTTGAACTCGATACCTTCTAACTCAGCTCCACCCTTATTCTTTAACCATAATAAACCGATTTGTAGCAATAGAAGCTCTTCATAAGCAAGTGCCTTTCGGGATACTTCTGCGTGGTTCAAATCCCTTGGAAAGTGTACTCCAATTATAGCTTCTGATTTTAAAGGTAATTTTCTTTTAAGACTATATGTCAAGGGTACGAAAGATTCGATATTATTCTCGATCTCACTTAAAGCCTGAGTAACAATTCTCTTCATTTCATTATTACTGATACCCTCTGTTAGAGGATAAACAGGCGTAACTGAACCTACGTATCCCTCATCCCAGGGCTTGATTTCAGGATTTTGGATTTGGATCTGAAATCGATTGGCTGAAAGCTTACCATAAGCTAAATATATCTGACCCGGGCAAAATGAATTTTTCAGATAGTCTTGATTAAACCATACCATTACCGCTTCACTAGAACTATCCTTTACGGGTACCTGAAGTATTGATAAGCCTCTTCTCGGCCTTGAGACAGTCGGTCGACCGGTTACTTCAAGTACAAAGCTATGTTTCTCGCCGTTCGTACCCTCTATGATCTTTGTCGTTTTGGTTCGATCTTCATACCCCCTTGGCATATGAAAAAGTAAATCACCTAAAGTCAAAATCCCCATTCTTTGAAATTTTGAAGCTCTTTTGGGGCCTACTCCCTTAAGATATTGTATTTGTGTTTCGAGCTTATTCATAATCTCACCTCTTCCGTAAGATGAAGAACCCTGCCTTAAGGCAGGGTTACTCGATTGCAAAAATGTAATAGTACAGCGGCTGGCCTCCATGAATGACTTCAATATCAATATCAGGATATGATTCGGTTAGGACTTCTGCCAACTCATTCGCTGTCTCCTCACTTATATCCTCTCCATACATTACAGTTATTATGGACATATCGTCATCCATTAGCTTTTCAATGAGTTCTTTAGATACTTCGTTAATATCGCTTCCTGCAGACAATATTTCCTTGTCGGACAGGCCGATTATATCCCCCTTGGAGATTTCTGTACCGCCAAATTCAGTATCTCTTACTGCAAAGGTCACCTGACCGGTAATCACATTTTTAATCGCTTCAGACATTATAGCTTCATTGTACTCCGGATCCTTTTCAGAATCCATTGCCAGTAAAGCTGCTATACCTTGAGGAATGGTTTTAGTAGGTATCACGATGATACTTCTATCACTAAGAGTTTTTGCCTGCTGGGCTGCTAGAATAATATTGCCGTTATTGGGTAGGATTATCACATGATCTCCATTTGTCTTGTCTATGGCAGAAATAATATCCTCTGTGCTTGGGTTCATGGTCTGTCCGCCTGAGACTAGTACGTCGACATTGAGGTCCTTAAACAATTTATCAATACCATCACCAATTGATATTGCAACTACTGAATACTTTTGCTTCTCCTTAACATGATCAGCTTCTGGATTATCTCTTATAAGATTAAGCTCATCCTTCAGTAAAACCTCTTCATGTTGGTATCTCATATTGTCTATCTTGATATCGCTTAGCTCACCTAAGAGCAAAGCTTTTTCAAGAACTTGTCCAGGATTATTTGTATGGACATGTACTTTAATAAGTCCATCTCCGCCAACTACCAGAAGAGAATCCCCAAAAACCGTTAGCTCATCCCTGAATGCCTCAGGGTCACCTTTGGCAGTATTGATCATAAACTCAGTGCAATAACCAAATTTTATGTCATCAGTCTCAATGTATTCTCTTCTCCTAGGAGCTTCCTTGATTGCTGTTGCTGATTCAATTCTGGGTGTTGTTACGACTGCCTCTCCTCTCAGCGCTTTTAATGCACCAGAAAAAATATAAAGCAGTCCTTTTCCTCCAGCATCGACAACGCCTGCCTGTTTAAGAACAGGGAGCATGTCCGGAGTCTTCTTTAGAACGTCGTTGCCGTGTTTTATGATTTCTTCCATAAGGTCAGCCAAATTCTCGTGGAGATGATATATCTCCATGGCTCTTTCACCACATTCTCTTGCTACAGTGAGAATAGTCCCCTCAGTGGGCTTCATAACTGCCTTATAAGCAGTGTCAGCAGCTTTTTTTAATGCCTCTGCCATTATCTTGGAATTAATCTCTTTATTGTCACCGATACCACTTGCCAAGCCTCTAAAAAGCTGTGATAAAATAACCCCAGAGTTACCTCTGGCTCCCATTAAGGAACCCTGACTCGCAGCCAAAGCAACCTTGGATGCATTATTTTCATCTACTTTAAGGCCTTGCTTCAAAGCGGATTTAATTGTTAAAAGCATATTTGTGCCAGTGTCTCCATCCGGCACCGGAAAGACATTCAGGGAGTTTACCTCTTCCTTATTCTCTTCCAGCATCAGAGCTGCGCTTTCCAGCATGATCTTTAGCAAATTACCATCTATTGATGTTGTTTTCAAGTGTTGTACCTCCCCGATTACTTATCTATTCGTATGCCTTGAACGTATACATTTACCTTGTCTACTTTAAGGCCAGTAAAGTTCTCGATGTTGAATTTTACCTTGTCTATGATATTTTTGCATACGACAGATATTTTTATCCCATATTCCAGGATAACATACATATCTACTGTAACAAGATTGTCCCGTATATATACCTTTATTCCTTTTGTAAGGGACTCTGTCTTGAGTAGCTCAAAAAAGCCGTCCTTTGCATTCTTTGCAGCCATGCCAACGATGCCATAGCTTTCCATTGCAGACATTCCGGCTAGTGAAGCGAACACACTGTCATCTATGATTAAGCTGCCATATTCTGACTTGGTTCTTACAGGCATTTTCATCCCCTCCAATGATAATAGTTGCTATCTTCATTATTTTACAATATAATAGTACAAAGTTCAACTAATTAAGCAATTGAGTGCCAAAATTGGGTTGCAATACTATATCTAGATGTGTTAAAATGTAATATGTTGCAGAGAAATGATTATTATTATTCAATATTCTCTATGGGTGTTAAGGAGGTGTTTTCATGGCTAGGATATGTGAGGTTTGTGGAAAAAGCAAAGCATTCGGAAATAAGGTAACCTTCTCAAATAAAAAGAGTTCAAGGTCCTGGGCTCCAAACATAAGAAGAGTTAAGGCAGTCGTTAATGGTTCAACAAAGAGAATCAATGTCTGCACTAGATGTCTTAGATCAGGTTATGTTCAAAGAGCAATCTAGTTTGAGTAAAAAAGAATGAAAAGCTTACAATGCAAGACTGCAATGTAAGCTTTTTTTTTTATTTAGTCACATGCTTTAATAAGAAGTACTTCTCCTTTATGGCAGATCACAGTCCCTTCATTCTTCTCTAGATAATTGCTTATACCTAGACTGCTCCCTAAATTCAAACATTCATGATCAAGAGGGTAATGGAAACCCTTAAGACTGATTTCTGCTCCATCGGTTGTAATAGGCAGTATCGATATATAAGTATCCGTTTCCTTTATGCTCACAACACTGTATCCCCTCATATAGGTCACACTATTGTTCTCATCCATAATGGTGCCATTTATGCCCAGCTCGTACATATACCTCAGATTAAATATATTAGACAAAGTATGATCGAGTCTAGAGCCTGTGCCTCCCAAGAGCGTTATTTTATCTACCTTCAGCTCGTAAAGAACATCGATAGCCAGCTCAGTATCTGTCTTGTCCTTTTCTATAGGATGGCGTATAACTTTGGTGATGCTTGCATCTATCTCTGTAAGCGATGACATGTCAATAGAATCAAAGTCGCCGACAAGATAGTCTGGATATTTCCCTATTGCACTAAGATGATTGAATCCGCTATCTGCAGCAACAAGTATATCATAATAAGGAATAAGTTCTTTTAATTTTTCACTACTGATACAATTGCCACCGGCAATTATGATGCCTTTCATATAAAATACCTACCTCATCAATTTTTGGATCGGCTTCCAAATGATCATCAGTACTATGATCGATATCAATAACTCGGGCACTAAATACGATGCATTGTATCCTATTGAATATATCCAGGGATTCTGATCACCTGCATACTCTGCAAAGTATACTACTCCTGATAATACGTGAGACAACATCCTTCCAAATATTGCTATTGAAACTCCAAGACCTAAAATGGGATACGTGATCTGCGTTTTGTCTCTACTCATGACATAAACTAGTCCAGCAAGCCCAAGTGCACCATAAGCCAGTGGATAATCCAGCAAAAACTGAATTGGATGTACAAAATATGGCTTTAGGATGAAGTCCAGCATTCCATAGGATGCACCTACAGCCAGTCCGGGCAAAATCCCCCATCTCATAGAAAACAATAGAATAGGTATCATGCTGCCCGCAGTTACGCTACCTCCATTTGGTGCCTGATAAATCTTAACGTAGCTTAATAATGCAGCAAGAGCTATCATCATGCCACCTTCCGCCAGCATCAAGGTTTTGTTTCTCTTTTTGTCCACTTTTATCCTCCCTTTCTGCAACAGCAAAAGAGATATAAAAAACTCATCACTTGGAGTGATGAGTATATTTTTTATATACACTTCCCTCCGCTAGAATTACCTAGTTCAGGTCATAAGGGTCGGGATTTCTCCACTCTCAGCTAACGCTCCCCCAGTGCTGTTGATATATTTTGTTTGTACTCTCATTATACCACTCTTTTCGACAATTTCAAACAATCAATTACAATTCCAGATCCTTGAATAGTTTTGTCCTTTTCTCAGGGTCTCCATGAGAGAATATATCTGAGCCTACTACCAGCAAATCTGCTCCAGCCTGCATCACAAGCTTGGCATTATCCACCTTTATGCCTCCATCGACTTCTAATATTATTTTTTTGCCAGAGTTATCAATAATCCTTCTGACCTTTTTTATTTTATCTGTTACAGCATTAATGTAGCTTTGTCCACCAAACCCAGGATTTACAGACATTAACAGTATGAGATCTATATCTTCCATAATGTAATCTAGGATCTGAAGAGGTGTTGCAGGATTCAATGATACACCAGCTTTTAAGCCAGCATTTCGAATTTGCTGCAATGTCCGATGCAAGTGTATAGTTGCTTCCGCATGAACAGTAATAATATCAGAACCTGCATCGACGAAATCATCTATGAACCTCTCCGGCCTGTCTACCATAAGGTGTACATCAAATGGCAGCTTGGTTGTCTTTCTTAGTTTCGATACTACGGGTGCTCCAAAGGTAATATTAGGTACGTAGATCCCATCCATGACATCAAGATGGATGTAGTCAGCTCCACCCCTCTCGACACTTTTGATCTCGTCCCCAAGCATTGAAAAATCAGCTGACAGAATAGATGGTGCAATCAAAGGCATATCAGTATTTCCTCCTCTTTCTTAGTTCGTCAAGTATAGCAAGGTAATTTTTGTACCTATCATCTCCAATTAATCCCTTGGATACTGCTTCCTTAACACCGCAACCAGGCTCGCTGTCGTGTAGGCAACTTAAGAATCTGCAATTTGCTGCATATTTCTCGAACTCCCTGTAATAGTCACGTAGATCCTCGGGTCTCTCAACGAAATCAAGAGTCAATGAACTGAAACCTGGAGTATCTAAAACATAAGAATCGTCACCAAGAGTCAGCAGTTCAACATGTCTTGTAGTGTGACGGCCTCTTGCAGTTTTTCTACTGATTTGACTGGTCTGAAGTCTAAAAGAGAGATCGATAGCATTTAAAAGCGAGGATTTCCCAGAGCCTGAAGCGCCGGCAAATACGCTGGTATGTCCCTTAAGATTTTCTTTAAGCTCATCGATACCATCTCCCAGCTTAGCACTGGTCAATATTGATACAAATCCCGCATTCTCATATATTGCTTTTAGCTTACGTGCCCTCTCCAAATCTATATCACATTTATTTATGCAAAATACAATGTTTAAGCCCTGTTCCTCTGCCATGATGACCATTTTGTCCACCAACCATAGATTAGGTTCAGGATCTCTTGTGCTTAACACTATTATCGTTTGATCAACATTAGCTACAGGGGGTCTGAGAAGCTCAGAGCTCCTTTCTAAAATTTCCTCAACGTATCCAGAGCCAGAATCACTATCGATCCTTATTTTTACTCTGTCTCCAACCAAAGGTGTAAGATTAAGCTCACGAAAAAGACCTCTTGCTCTACATTCAATTATTTCACCATCAGAAATGACGTAATAAAAGCCACCAATACCTTTGACGATTCTGCCCTCTCTCATGATTATGACTCTTTTACTCTTGTGTATTGATAAATATCGTCATAATATACATCAAATTCAGCTCCAGGAATCCCTGAGACAGTTACCTGGAATGCCCCATCTTCCAGCTTGTGGATATCTGAGTAGACCATGGTCGTGATCCCGTCCTGCCTTCTATATATAACTACATTAGTTTCATTTCTGTCCTCAAAAGGTCTTAGAACGAATGAAAAACTTGTTTCCTCCTGAATTGGAGGTGCAGCAGGATCTTCGGGATTTTCAGCAGGGTCAGGCGTTGTCGTATCTGGACCTGAGCTGACATACATATCAACTGCAGTGTTAGTTTCTAGAGTGGTCCCCGGCTCATATGACTGCCAAAAAACCTCGTTTGCAGGGACTGTATTATTAGCCTCGTATTTCACTTCTCCTACCACAAGCCCTAAGCCAACTATTTCATTCATGGCCTGACTGATACTAAATCCCTTAAGCTGGATCATGATGACCTCTGTAGTCTCCTGCCCTTTACTTACAACGACTCCTATCCTTGTATTCGGCTCAACCTCAGTCAAAGCATCGATTTCTTGACTAATAATCACATCCAATGGTATGTCATCTGAAAATTCATATGAAACATCGATCCTTAAATTTGCCTTATTTACAAGTTCTTCGGCTTCGACCAAAGTTCGATTCATAAGAAGCGGTACAGTTGCAAGGCTGGTTCCATTGCTTATTGTAACTCCGACAGGATAGCCAGATTTGATTCTTACTCCCTCATCTACATTCTGGTCTATGATTACTCCGGCAGGATACTGTGAATTGCTTACTCTGCTTATCACATTAAGTTGAAAACCATATTCTATAGCAATTGCCTTGGCTTCATCCTCAGTACTCCCCACTAGATTGGGCATAAGTGATTCCTGGGAGGATCCCAATGCCTCCTTAAGCCTCGTATAGCCGGCAAAAATGGATGTTACCAGTATAAACGCAGCAAGTACAGCAGCTGCAATAACCATCATTCTATTTTTCTTTTCCTGTTTTCTTGAATTTCTTCGCGGTTTATAAGTTTCGCTGGATTCCTTAGGAATATCTTCGGTATCTACCACAGGTATTACTCTTGTCATTTCTGTAGTATCATCTGAAGCTCCTCCCAAATTACTCATATCGGACCCATTTGTCTTTAGTGCTTTTAATACTTCATCAACACTTTGATACCTGTCGCTTTGTCTCTTATTTGAGCACTTCATTACAATATTATTCAAACTTACAGGGATTGCAGGATCTAAAGATATAGGGGGTGTCATTTCCTCCTGAACGTGCTTTAATGCCACTCCTATGGGTGTATCACCATCGAAGGGAACTTTGCCAGTGAGCATTTCATATATTACTATACCTAGTGAATAAATATCCGATTTTTCGTCAGTGTAGCCACCCCTGGCCTGCTCAGGTGAAAAGTAATGTACTGATCCAAGAACACTTGAAGTAGTCGTGATCGTTGAGGAAGTAACCGCCCTTGCTATTCCAAAATCAGTTACCTTTACTCTATTGTCCTCGGTGATCATTATGTTGTGCGGTTTGATATCTCTATGGATAATGTGGTTCTTATGTGCATGAGAAATTGCTTCTGCGATTTGAATAGAGTAGTTTAATGTTTCTGCTGTAGTTAACTTACCCTTTTCATTTATTACTTCTTTTAGTGTTTTGCCCTTGATGTACTCCATAACAATGTAATGGATCTTGTCATTTCCAGACTCCTCAGATCCAACGTCATAAATGTTCAAAATATTTGGATGAGAAAGACTAGCTGCTGCCTGAGATTCTCTTCTGAACTTCCTAATAAAATCATCATCATTATTAAATTCTTCCTTCAATACCTTTATAGCTACGAATCTATCCAACAGATGGCATTTTGCCTTATAGACTATGGCCATACCACCAGAACCAATCTTCTCAACTATTTCGTATCTGTTTCCCAATATCATTCCTATCATCTTTTCACCTCAATCAAATTCTTATGGCTATGACGGTGATATTATCAGTTCCGCCATTATCCTTCGCAAGCTCAATTGCCATATAGCATGCTTTCTGAAGGTCATCCCTATCTTCAAAAATACTTAAAAGTTCAATATCTCCAACCATATTAGACAGACCGTCACTACATAAAATGATAATATCATCTTCTGCAGGCTTTAGTATCAGCGTGTCTACCTCTATGTCATCACTAGTACCTACCGCCCTGGTTATGACATTCCGTTGAGGATGGTTTATTGCCTCTTGCCTGGTTATTTTACCCCCGCGGATCAATTGATTGACCAGTGAATGATCCTCTGTTAATTGTGCAATACCACCATTTCTAAGTATATATGCCCTGCTGTCTCCTACGTGACCAATAATCAGCTTGTTTTTAAACGCAAAAGCCATAGTAACTGTAGTTCCCATCCCTGAACACTCTGGATCTTCACTGGAACGGTTGAAAATTGCTTCATTAGCAATGGAAATCGATTCAACAACAGCATTTTGAGCCTTAACCTCACTTGTCAATGTATGCTTCACCCGTCCAAAATAGGCTGCAATCGATTCTACTGCCATTCTGCTGGCCAATTCACCTGCTTTGTGTCCACCCATTCCATCAGCAATAATATAAAGCTTTAATGACGGTTCATTTGAAATGAACAAGCTATCTTGATTAGCCGTTCTAACTACTCCAATATCAGATGCTGCGCCCACAAACATTTAACCACCTCATCAGTTATTATGATCTAAGAAGCCTCTTCTCAACTGTCCGCATGAAGCACTTATATCACTTCCCATTTCTCTGCGGATAGTAGTAGGTATACCATAATCAAGAAGCTTTCTTTGGAAAGACAAAACACCTTTTTTTTCTGGTCTTCCCATATTGTATTCCTTAATTGGATTCAATGGTATGAGGTTGACGTGGCAAAGCATCCCCTTCATAAGTTTTGCCATCTCTCGTGCATCCTCTTCCCTATCATTTTCATTTTCAATCAATGTATATTCAAAGGTTATTCTTCTGCCTATTTTTTCTGAGTAATACTTCAAAGCCTTGAAAAGCTCATCCAATTTGTATCTTTTGGCTATTGGCATTATCTCTGCTCTTTTTTCATCGAACGGTGAATGAAGAGATACTGACAAGGTTATTGGTATGTCTTTTGCCGCGAGATCGTATATACCTGGTACAACTCCACATGTCGAAAGTGTTATGTTTCTAAAACTAATATTTCTGCCTTTATCATGATTGATTATATCAAAAAACCTGTCTACATTGCAAAGGTTGTCGAGGGGTTCTCCGCTGCCCATCAAGACAATATTTGAAATCCTGATATCAAGATCCTCCTCCGCCAGATACAGCTGATTCAATAGCTCACCTGCTGTTAGGTTTCTAACCAGCCCTTCCTTGGTTGAGGCGCAAAAACTACACCCCATCCTGCAGCCGACTTGAGTTGAAATACAAAGTGAGTAGCCATGATCATACTTCATAACTACACTTTCGATTATATTGCCGTCATCTAGCAAATATAGAAACTTAACAGTAGAATCCTGGTTAGAATTAAACTTTTTATAAACCTTCATTCCTGATATGCGACAGCTTTCTTTTAGTTTCTCTCTCAAATCTAAGGATATCTGCTTGAGCTCAGTTATGTCTCTACCATTTTGTTGATGGAGAAATCTAAATACTTGTTCCGCTCTATATCCTTTTTCACCGAGTTTGTCCATCAATTCTTTTATTTCATCAATTCTCATTGAGTTTAATTCCATTTAAATCCCTGCTCTCCAAAATTTAGATAATTATCAAATTTTTCTAACCAGCTTAGCCATAAAGAATCCATCTGTTCCATGTATATTCGGATAAAGCTCCAAATAACCATTTTCCTGCGTTGCTGATATCTGCACACCATTTGTAAGCTCTATGGGCTCAAATCGAAAATCTGCGTTCTTCTCTAAAAAATCTATTACTACATCGAGGTTTTCTTGTCTATTGATTGTACATGTGCTATAAACAAGTGTCCCTCCGGGTTTGACATAGTCTGAAGCTGTTTTCAGTATACTTGCCTGGAGTATTGAAAGCTCCATTAACTCCTCTCTAGTGCGAGTCCACTTGATATCAGGCTTCCTTCTTATCAGACCAAGACCTGAGCAAGGTGCATCAACAAGACAATAGTCTACACTATGTTTTAGCTTGTCATCAAGTTCTATGGCATCCCATAGCTCTGGTTTGATAGATCCTATCCCCAATCTTCTAGTCAGCTCCTCGACAAGCTTTAGCTTATGAGGGTAAATATCCCTTGCTATGATCTTTCCTTTATCTCCAATCCACTGGGCAATGTGTGTTGCCTTACCACCGGGAGCACTGCACATATCCAAAATTAATGAATCTGGCTGTGGATCCAGCACTTCCGTTACCATCATGCTTGCTTCATCCTGGATCGTGAAAAGACCTTCATCATATGCTTCCAGCCTTGTCATGGACCTGGGATTCTTTATGATAACACAATCTTTTGAATACTTTCCAGGTTCTGTCTCGTATCCTTCAGCATGAAGTATCGATATGAGATCATTGGTACTGGTTTTTAGAGTATTAGTTCTTATCGTGAATGGTGGAACAGAATTATTGGCTTTTAACAATTCCTTTGTAAATTCCAACCCGTACTGGTTCCTCCACAATTCCACAATAAAGTCAGGGTGCGAGTACCTAATTCCTAGTTCATTTTCTCCAGACATGAAGTCATCGCCCTTAAAATAAGGTTTTTTCGATGAAATCCCTCTAAGAAGACCGTTAACAAATCCTATGGTTCCTCTATGACCGTACTTCTTGGCAAGATTTACAGCTTCGTTTACTACAGCGCTCTCAGGTACAGTATCCATAAACAGGAGTTGATATATTGCAGTTCTAAGGATAATGAGAATGATAGGATGGATTTTTCTGATTCTGACACTGGATGATTCTTTAATTATTTCATCTATCATCCTCTGATTCTCAAGAACTCCATATACTAGCTCCCTTATAAAACCCGAATCCTTTCTTTCATTTTTATCATCTAAAGCTTTCTTAACGGCAAGCGTCGAATAAGCACCTTCGTTCTGGATTCTATTCAATATTTTTAAAGCAAGCTCTCTTCCTGACTCCATATCGACACCTCCATTAAAAAAGAGGGAAGACCTCCCTCTTATCTTCTTCTGTTTAAAATTGCAAGTAACCTTAGCAGCTCAGCAAGAGCAACTATTGTAGCTGCAACGTATGTTAATGCTGCCGCATTTAGAACTCTTTTTGATCCCCTTGCACTTTCTTCATCGATAATTCCCGCCTCAAGCTGTTCAAGTGCTCTCTTACTTGCATTAAACTCGACAGGAAGTGTTACTATCTGGAACAAAACAACACCAAGGAACATAGCTATCCCAATATTAATAAAGAAAGGGCTTATGATCATTCCAATAAATATAAATACCCAAACAAGCCTTGACCCAAAGCTAGCTATCGGGGCTAAAGCGCTCCTTAGTGATAGAGGGAAGTAGCTGTTTGCGTGCTGTATAGCATGCCCAACTTCGTGGGCAGCAACGCTGACAGCTGCAATACTGCTTCCACCATATACGTTCTGAGAAAGTCTTACGACCTCTGTCCTTGGATCATAGTGATCGGTAAGACTCCCTGCAACAGGTTCGATCCTTACATTGTGCAGTCCATTCTTATCAAGGATAAACCGAGCAACTTGAGATCCTGTAAGACCTGTCTGACTCGGTACTTGAAGATATTTTGAAAAAGTGCTTTTTATTTTCATCTGTGCAAACATCGAAAATAATAGTGCTGGCAGAACCAGCATAAACCAGGTGCTATCATAAAATCCTGTATACATAACATCCATCTCCTCTATAAAACATAGCCATTTTCGATTTTATTCCCTAATAAATATGCAGAGACCTCCATTGGATTTTTGTTTGGGAACTGTAACTGCTTAATTATTACAAACCCATCTCCAGCTGCTACTTTTATTCCTTCCTTATCTGCCTTGACAATAGTTCCAGGTGGAATATTATGATTTTGCTTTACCGAGTCGGCTTTCAATATTCTAACTCTTTCATCCTTGTAGATGGTAAATGCATTAGGCCATGGTATCAAGCCTCTAATCAAATCTCTTATCTTATTTGAAGATTTACTCCAGTCAATCCTCCCTGAATTTTTATACAACATAGGTGCATAACTGCTTTCGCCATGATTCTGGGGTATGAACGAAGCTTTTCCATTCATTATATCGTCTATAGCTTGTATTATTAGTTCCGCTCCCATGATGGACAACCTGTCATGAAGCTCTTCAGCAGTATCGTCATCATCGATCTTAGTTTCAACCTTCAAAATCATTGGACCGGAGTCCAGTCCCTTTTCCATTTTCATTATCGTTACACCTGTTATGCTATCACCATTTATGATTGCCCAATTTATCGGGGCTGCCCCTCGATATTTCGGAAGTAAGGAAGCATGTATATTCAGACATCCATACTTAGGGATCGATAACAGCTCCTCCTTGAGAATCTGTCCGTATGCAGCAACAATGATGAAGTCGGGTTTAACAGACTTTATCAGCTCGATCGTTTCTACATCATTAACCTTTTCAGGCTGGTGGACCCTGAGTCCCAGATTTATCGCAGTTTCCTTGACAGGTGTGGGCTGAAGCTTGTTCCCTCTGCCCCTAGGCTTGTCTGTCTGGCTAATTACTAAAGGTATTTGAAATTCCTTGTTAAAAATCGCATTCAAGGCAGGAACTGCGAATTCTGGAGTGCCCATATATACTATTTTCATTCCTCATCATCCTCTTGAGCTTCATTGTACAAGTCTGTGGCCATATCAGTATATAATACTCCATCTAAGTGATCTATCTCATGACAAAATACTCGAGCCAGATATCCCGATGGCTCCATAACAAGATTATCTCCGTTCTCATTCATAAATGTAACTTTGATTTTTTCGGGTCTTTCGACGGTCCCACGCATTTGAGGAACTGAAAGACAACCCTCTATATCCTTGATTGCTCCTTCTTTTTCTGAAATTATTGGGTTGATTACTTTAAGCGGTTTCTCCCCCACGTCTATGACTATGATTCGCTTTAATACTCCCACTTGAGGTGCAGCTAATCCGATTCCATTTGCTGCACGCATAGTTTCTACCATATCGTTCAGCAGCTCCTGCAATCTATCATCAATCTTTTCTACTTCTCTGGATCTTTTCCTAAGGATCGGATCCCCATCTACTCTGATTTGTCTAAGTGCCATTCTTATCCTCCTACAAAATACTTACAGGGTCCATATCAATACTGACCTTTATATCACTTTTCTTGATTCTTTCCTTATCTGTTATGAATACCCTCTCAAGGGTATCAGTTATCTGTTTTTGAATATTGTAACCAAACTTTAACACGATCTGGTATCTATGATTTCCGTTTATCTTCTCCAGTGGAGCGGGATGAGGACCTAAAATCTCAACTTCATTATTATCACCTATCAGCCTCTTTAGCAGCAGGTGCCATTTATTTGCGGCAGATTTGACATTATTATTGTCCTTACCAAAAACAGTTATCACGCCTAACCTTACAAATGGTGGGTATTTCAAAGCTTTTCGAAGCTTTATTTCCTCCGCATAAAATCCCTTGTAATCACTATTCTTAGAGCATTGTATGCTATAATGCTCAGGATTATAGGTCTGCAATATTACTTTCCCTCCCCATTCCCCTCTGCCAGCTCTTCCGGCTACCTGAGTCGATAGCTGAAAGGTCCTCTCTGGAGATCTGAAATCTGGAAGATTAAGAGTTATATCTGCAGCGATTATTCCAACAACTGTTACATTTGGAAAATCAAGACCCTTTGATATCATTTGCGTACCTATGAGTATGTCTATCTCGCCCAGCTTCATTGATGTTAGTATACGCTCATAATCGATTCTGTTTCTTACTGCATCACTGTCCATACGAACTACTTTTTTTTCTGGGAACATTCTGAGGAGTATTTCCTCTACTTTCTCAGTTCCTACACCGAATCCCCTTATATAGCTGCTACCACAAATGGGACATAATGCTGGGATAGGCTTTGTATTCCCGCAATAGTGACACCGCAGCCTGTTGTTGCTCTTGTGGTACGTCATGCTGACTTCACATGAATCACATTTTGAAACATAACCACATGAACGACAAACTACAGAGCCAGAGTAACCTCTTCGGTTAAGGAATACTATTACCTGTCTTCCGTCTTCCAAAGCTATTTTCATTTCTTCGTAAAGCAGCCTGCTGACCATCGACCTGTTCCCTTCGGATAGCTCTTTTCTCATGTCAACGATCTGTATATCGGGGAGTTGCATGGCTGTAGCTCTGGTGTTTATCTCCAGCAGCTTTAATTCGCCTTTAAGCGTTTTATAATATGTCTCTACTGAGGGTGTAGCGGTCCCAAGGACAAGAGTACTCCCCTCCAGAGAACACCTCTTCTTTGCTACCTCGTAGGTGCTGTATTTTGGATTATTAGAGGATTTATAAGTGTTTTCGTGTTCTTCGTCGATCACTATAAGACCAAGTTTTTTGAAAGGAGCAAAGATTGCAGATCTTGCTCCAACAACTATCTTATACTCACCAGATTTTATTCTTTTCCACTGGTCAAATCTCTCTGCTTGGGTAAGTCCGCTGTGAAGTATTGCTACCTTATCACCAAATCTTCCTGCAAATCTATCTATCGTCTGAGGAGTGAGTGATATTTCAGGAACGAGAATAATTGAGTCTTTCCCCTTTCCTAGCATTCCTTCCACCAATTGCAAATAGATTTCGGTTTTCCCGCTGCCTGTTATGCCGTGGATAAGGAAGGTATCACCGGGATGGTCTTCAATTGAGCTGTAAACCTTTCTTTGAAAGCTGTTTAACTCAATTTTTGAATACCTGGCAATATCTCTTCTAATAGGAGATTCCAATATATTTTTTTCAATGATCTCGATCAAGCTTCTAGCTTCCAGTATTTTTAGGACACTTAAGCTGGTATTGCACCTCTGTAATAAATCAGCTATGGGAAGTTCAGAGCTACCCCAAATCTCATTCCATAATAGCAGCTGCTTTGATGCTCTTGATCCTATTATGGCCAAGCCTTCCTTATATTGCATTATAGGTTTTGCAAATTTCTGTGTCCTTCCCCTGCCAAGCTGAGCAATATCAAAGGTAAGTTCGATCAGCTGCTTTTCCTCAAGATCCTGGATTGCAGACATCAGACCGGCTTTGTTCAGTTTATCCTTCAGTTCATCGAAATTAACAGCCCTTTCCTCTTCCAAATGCTCCAGTATTTGTTGTTGTAGTTTTGATAGCTCCTCTGTTTCTAACGGCTTTGAAGATTTGACGTAGGTCTTTATCTCCCGAAAGTCTCCAGGCGGAAGCACAGTCTGTATTGCTTCTGAGAAGCTGCATAGGTACTCCTTCTTGATCCAATGTGCAAGTTGGATCATTTTCATATCAACAAGCGGAGTTTTATCAAGTACATCAATGATGTATTTAAATTTGAAATCGCCTGATGTCGAATCTTCTATCGATACCACCATGCCTATTTCAAGCTTATTAAAACGTCCGAATGGAACTACTACCCTCTTGCCCGGTTCTACGATTTCCGCCAGTTCCGCAGGTATTTTATAGGTATATGGTCTATCAGCCTTAGCCGATTTTTGATTCACGATGATTTCTGCATATGACATACCATTACCTCCAAATAAAGCTATTTACTTATTTCTAATAATCTCCATTGCTTTATTCAATATCTCCTTGGACAACTGATCCTTAGACATGAGCGGATAATGTGTTTGTTGTCCGTTACTCTCTATTATAGTAGCAATATTGGTGTCTCCCTTGAACCCTGCCCCTTCCATCGTGACATCATTGGCTACGATAAAGTCGAGATTCTTTTCCTTAAGCTTTTTTGAGGCATATTCCAGCATATTGTCGGTTTCAGCAGCGAATCCTACAATTATCTGACTTCTCTTTTTCATTCCATAGTACGCCGCTATATCAGGATTCTTATCGAATTTAATAGTCATGCCTGAATCATCACCAGATATTTTTTTTATTTTAGTTGTACTGACTTTTTCTGGTTTAAAGTCAGACGGTGCGGCCGCCTTGATCAAAATATCACAGGTATCAAAATATTTCCCTATTGCATCAAGCATATTTAGTGTTGTATCTACTTTAACGACCTTAACGCCCTTAGGTTCAGCAATGCTTGTAGGACCTGAAATCAGAATGGTTTCAGCACCTCTTGAAGCTGCTTCCCTCGCTATTGCATATCCCATTTTACCGCTGGAGTGATTAGTTATATACCTTACTGGATCCAGTGGCTCAATGGTTGGTCCCGCAGTTACTATAACCCTCTTCCCAGTCATGTCCTTCTCAGTCAAGCTCCAACCGATAAACTCTACAATATCAGAGGGCTCAGCCATCTTACCTGGTCCAATATCCCCACATGCCAGTCTCCCTTCACCTGGTGGAATAAACTCGTGGCCAAGTGTTTCAAGTTTTTTTATGTTCTCCTGGGTTATTGGATTTAAAAACATATTTGTATTCATAGCTGGAGCAAATATTATTTTTGCAGTTGATGCTAGAACGACTGTAGTAAGCATATTGTCTGCAATTCCATTAGCTATTTTTGCTATAGTATTGCCTGTAGCCGGAGCTATGACGATTACATCCGCTTTTTTTGCCAATGAAATATGCTCAACATCCACATAGTCCAAAAGCCCAAATAAATCAGTGTGGACCTTACTCTGAGCCATTGTCTGAAAGGTAAGGGGAGTAACAAACCTTTGAGCGGATTCAGTCATTATGACATCTACTGATGCACCTTCCTTGATAAGTCTGCTTACTAGATCTGCAGACTTGTATACGGCTATCCCACCAGTTACTCCGAGTAATACGTTTTTTCCCTTAAGCATTTCATCACCTACTTTAGACTATTTAGGTTAGGAGTTTTATAATCTATCTTTCCTTCCGCTATTTCATCAAGAGCTATGGTCACGGGCTTACTTGCTTTGGTATCGACCTTTGGCTCATCCCCTTCAACCAATTGACGAGCTCTCTTAGCTGCTACCATAACAAGAGTGTATCTGCTTTCGCCTTCTAGTTTATGTTCCTTTATCCTATTTGACATTTACTGTTCCTCCTTGCATTGTAACGAGCTTTTTAATATCATTGTGTCTTTTGACCCTAAGTTTCTCTGAGTGGATTATTGCCTCGATATCAGCTACGGCATTCTCAACCTTGTCGTTGACTACAAAGAAATCATACTCTCCAACAAAATCAAGTTCTTTGAAAGCATTGGAAAATCTTCTTTTTATGTCTTCCTCTGTTTCTGTTCCCCGTTTTACTATTCTTGATCTTAGTTCATCCATTGTGGGAGGAAGGAGAAAAATAAATACTGCTTCCTTATAGTTTTTCTTTATTTGTAAAGCGCCCTGAACATCAATCTCCAGAAATACTATTTCCCCTTTTTCTATTTGCTTAAAAACAAAATCCTTTGGTGTACCGTAATAGTTGGAATGCACGAAAGCATGCTCTAAAAATCCACCTTGCTCAGCCATCTCCTTGAACTCATCATCTGACATGAAGAAGTAGTTTTCACCGTTTATTTCTCCATTTCTGGGCTTTCTCGTTGTAGCTGATACAGAGTATATAATATCATCTCTTTTATCCAGTAAGGCCTTGCTGATAGTACCTTTTCCGCTGCCCGAAGGTCCAGAAAGTACTAATAAAAATCCTTTTGCCATATTCAACCACCAACCCTCATTATTATTCATGCCCTTCCTCTTTGGTGTGCAGCCTGTGAGCTATTGTCTCAGGCTGCAGGGGTGTAAGGACCAAGTGTCCGCTGTCCATTACTATTACAGCTCTGGTCCTCCTTCCATAGGTTGCGTCAATAAGATTACCCTGATCCTTTGACTCTTGGATCAGTCTTTTGACAGGTGCTGATTCCGGACTAATAACGGAAACGATCCTGTGGGATGCAACAACATTCCCAAAGCCTATGTTAATAAAGTATGACACCATCCTGTTCACCTCGCTTATTCGATGTTCTGTACCTGCTCTCTGATTTTTTCAATCTCTGATTTCAATTCTACGACCTTGTTGACGATAATTGAATCGCTTGATTTGCTGCCTATTGTATTTACTTCTCTGTTAAACTCCTGGATCAGAAAATCCAATTTTCTTCCGACTGCCCCATCTTCATCGATTATAGACCTGAATTGGGCAATATGGCTGTTCATCCTGGTCAATTCCTCATCTATGCTACTTTTATCAGCATAAATTGCTACCTCCATAGCAAGTCTGTCCTGATCGATCATTGTCGGTTCCTCCAACAATGATGCTATCCTTTCGTTAAGCTTTCTTTTATACTCTTCGACAACTAATGGTGATCTGATTTTCACTTCTGAAGTAATATCTTCTATAGTTCTAAGCTTTTCAAGCATATCAAGCTTCAATTGCTGACCCTCTGACTCCCTCATAACTACTAACTGTGAAAGAGCTGAATCAACAGCAGAACGCAACGTCTCCCAAACTGATGCCTCATCAAGATCTCTTTTTTCGGTCTTTATCACGTCAGGTATCGAAAGGATATTCCCAAGTCTTATATTATCTTCTATCTGTAGTTGATCCTTCAAATCGGACAATGCATTTTTAAAGCTCATAGCAAGTGGGATATCAACTTTTACCTCTAGTGATGAGATACTTTCAAAATCCAGGTTGATAAACACATCAACCTTTCCTCGTCCAAGCTTCTCCTTAATAAGCTTCTTTATACTCTCTTCCAAATATATCAAATACCTTGGAAGTTTGACTGTGATATCCAGATATCTGTGATTAACTGACTTCAGCTCTGCTTTTATCCTGAAACCGCTGTTCGATGCTTCACCTTTTCCATAACCGGTCATACTCTTCAGCAATGTTACCCCTCCTTTAGTATTAAGCTTTAATTATAGCTATATTTCTGGGAAAGACCATACATTATTAAGGATTATTAATATTTGGAGTATAAAATGTCAGATTTCACAACTACATCATATATATGCTATACTGATTTAAAAAGCTTACGGAGGATTTTATGTCTTATGATGGAATAGTGACCCGTGCAATAGTAAATGAGCTGAGAGAAAAACTTCTTGGTGGCAGGGTCGATAAAATATACCAGCATGAAAAGGATGAACTTACAATTACAATTTATAGCAAGGGAATAAATCAAAAACTCTTGGTTTCGGCAAGCAGCAGCACACCAAGACTATACCTTACACGACTTGCTTTCAAAAATCCGGATACCCCTCCTATGTTTTGCATGCTTTTAAGGAAATATCTTATCGGCGGACATGTACTGGACATTCGACAGGAAGGTTTAGACAGGGTTGTAGCAATCACAATTTCAGGCACCGATGAGCTTGGGCACCAATTGAATCGAGAGCTTGTAGTTGAAATTATGGGTAAACACAGCAACATAATTCTGATCGAAGAATCAAGCAAGCGTATAATAGACTCAATAAAAAGAGTTCCAATAGATGTTTCCCGAGTACGGCAGATCCTGCCAGGGCTTTATTACCATCCAATCCAAAACCAGGATAAGCTGGATCCTTTAAATGTCAGCAATAAAGAATTCATAGATTTAATTGTCAAATCAAGTGGTAATACCCAAATTTATAAGTTTCTCTATCAAAGCTTCACAGGCTTAAGCCCTTTGATAGCCAGAGCTATTTGCCAAAGATCCGGTCTGGAGCCAGAAAGAACAATTGCTAGCCTTCAGGAGCAGGCTTTATTATCTCTATTCGAAGAGTTCGAGAATACGATTGGCCGTGTAAGAGAAGGCAGCTTCAGGCCAATGATAGCAAGGAACGAAGATACCAGTGCTATTGATGGCTTCCACTCCCTTCCTTTGGACTACTTTGGTTCAAAAGGTATCAAATTCTATGATTCAGTTTCTGATATGCTAGACTCAGTATATTCGTCAAAAGATATTTACGACAGGGTCAGTCAGAAATCCTCCTCTCTTAGAAAAATAGTACAAACTCGACTTGAAAAAGCTCAACACAAGCTTTCCAAGTTAAGAGAGGAATTCCTTGAGAGCTCAGAAAGAGAAAAATACAAGATATATGCAGATTTGATACAATCTAACCTATATAGGATCCAAAAGGGTACTAGAGTAGCTCAGCTTCAAAATTTTTATGATCCTGAGATGGGAGAACTATCTGTTCCTCTGGATGAGAAACTGGGTGCAGTGGAGAATGCACAGAGATATTATAAAAAATATTCTAAGCTAAAAACAGCTAGCCTGTTATTGGAAACTCAAATAAATGAAACAGAAGAAGAGATTTCATATCTTGAGCACGTCATTGTAAGTCTTGATAACTCAAACGAAGTCTATGAATTAGAGGAGATAAGGAATGAGCTAGCGAACGAAGGTTATATTTCCATTATCGCCAAGCCCGGAAAGAAGCATAAGGATATCGTTTCGAAGCCTCTCCACTTTGTCTCATCGGATGGATTTAGCATTCTTGTTGGCAGAAACAATAGACAAAATGAAATATTGACAATGAAAACATCGAAAAAAGAGGATTTTTGGCTCCATGTCAAGGGTTTACCTGGAAGCCATGTCATTATACGCACAGAAGGCCGCCCTGTAACTGAGAATACCCTTGAAGAGGCTGCCACCATCGCAGCTTGGTACAGCAAAGGCAGAAGCAGTTCGAATATTGAGGTAGATTATACACTGAGAAAGAATGTGTGGAAGCCAAAGAGCAGCAAGCCAGGATTCGTCCATTACGATAATCAAAGCACTGTAGTCGTTACTCCAAATATCACAGTGATAAATTCAATCAGAAAGGTAGAGGAATGACCCTCTACCTTTCTAATATCTGAACTTCGTCTTCTCCATCATATTCAAGAAATTTCACACTTACTACCTCATTGCTTGATGTAGGAACATTTTTACCTACATAATCTGGTCTGATCGGGAATTCCCTATGGCCCCTGTCTACTAAAACAGCCAATTGAACCTTTTGAGGTCTACCATTATCGATCAATGCATCAAGAGCTGCTCTAACTGTTCTGCCTGTGTATATTACATCATCCACCAGAACTACCTTTTTCCCATCAATATCTCCTGAAAAAGCCTCATTTACAACAGGCTTATAACCTATTTCCTTTAAATCATCCCTATACAAACTGATGTCCAAAGTATACACATCTACTGAGGATTCCTCTATCTCCATTATTTTTTCAGCAATCCTCTTAGCAAAAGGGACTCCCCTGGTTTTAATTCCAACCAGAACCAGATCTTTTATGCCCTTGTTACGCTCAACTATCTCGTTAGCAATTCTTGTTGTGGCCCTAAGTATTGCTTTTTGGTCCATTATAGATGCTTTGATCTTCATGATAGCCCTCCCTTCTGTCAAGTTTTGACAATATTCCTTTGAATAACTCAGGAAGTGAAGCCTCAAACTCAAGCCTCATACTTGAGATCGGATGAGTAAATTCAATTCTTCCTGCATGTAGAAGCTGGACATCTATGCCAAATTCATTCTTGCAATTCGAATACACCGGATCACCAACAACTGGATGTCCGATATTTGAGAAATGAACTCTTATCTGATGTGTCCTGCCAGTTTCGAGCCTTACCCTTACCAGTGTATACTTATCATAGTATTTTAGTGCCTGAAAATGAGTTATGGCTGGTTTACTATTTTTATATACCACTGCCATTTTTTTTCTATTTGAAGGATCTCTACCTATCGGAGCGTCGATAGTCCCAGTATCTTCCTTAAGCCTGCCATGAAGCAGGGCTGTGTACTCCCTGACTATTTCATGATCCTTGAGCTCATTTGATAGGGTCCTGTGTGCTATATCAGTTTTTGCAACGACCAGCAGTCCAGAAGTGTCCTTATCCAATCTATGTACTATTCCAGGTCTGATCACTCCATTGATCGAGGATAGACTGTTCAGGTGATACAAAAGTCCGTTTACCAATGTTCCTTCATAGTTGCCCGGAGCAGGATGCACTACCATTCCCTGCGCTTTGTTTATGACAGCTAGGCTTTCATCCTGGTAAACTATATCTATTGGTAAATTTTCTGCCTTGATCTTTAATGGTTCAGCCTCAGGTACGATCGCGAGTATAGACTCCCCTTCCTTTACTAAATAGCTCGGTTTTCTATTTCTCCCATCTACTGTAACGTTCCCATCTTTTATAAGCTTTTGCACGTAGGTACGGGACATTTCGTCCAGCTCCAACGCCAGATAATGGTCAAGTCTTTCATTGTCATCTTCACCTACATACAGCTCGATCTTCTTCATAAACCATCGACCGCCTTTTTTTCAAGCTTATCGAACAAAACTGTATAGACCAGTAATGCTGTACCAGCTACTATGAACATATCTGCGATGTTGAAGACCGGGAAGTTATATATCTTAAGATCCAGCTTTATGAAATCCACGACGTATCCGAGCCTTATCCTATCGATCAAATTGCCGACAGCACCTCCTGAAAGCATTGAAATTGATAGTTTCGTTAATGTAGTAAGACTATTACTGTTTTTAACCATGTAAACTATCATAGCTAATACGACTACCGAAGTTATTATTATAAAAAACCATCTTTGGTTTTGGAGTATCCCAAACGCGGCTCCGAAGTTTTTTACGTAATGAAGTTCGACAAAATTCCTTATTATTTCAATAGGTCTTTGACCCATTAGGTATTGAGTTGCAGCAGATTTTGCCAGTTGATCAATAAAAACTATAAAAATTGACAATATAAGTCCCAATGAATTTCCTCCCCATAGTAAACCTTGAATAAAAAAGGAGCCTATGCTCCCTGATCCTCCTTGACAGAATTGACTTCTGATCCTAAAAATTCCTCTGCTACTTTGTAATAATCCTTAAGTGATAGGAGCTGAGATTGCAGGAAGGACTCATATCTGGTCTTAAAAATGTACATCTCCTTCCTTAGCTGGTCATACTCGTCCTTGATATCCTTGACCTCATCCTTGGTTTTCTCAACTATTTTTCTACCCTCATCCTCAGCATTTCCTATAATTACATCAGCTTTGCTTCTTGCATTCATAGCAACCTCTTCAGCTGTTTTTTGTGCAATGATCAGTGTATTCTTTAAAGTTTCCTCCATAGTATTATACTGTCGTATCTGGTCCGAAAGCATATTGATTTTGTCCTTATACTCGATATTTTCCTTGTACATCTTTTCGTAATCCTCGAGTATCTCATTGAGGAATGAGTTAACGGCCTTAGGGCTGTAGCCTCTGAACGACCTTGAAAAAACCTTGTTTTGAATATCAAGAGGTGTTATCATGTCATCACTCCGTTATTTATAGATTTTTATACCAATACATAGTCTACCTTTCTTACTTAGTCCCTGCCTTGTCTCATAAAGAGCTCTCCCTAATCCTTTGGCGGAGATCATATCCCCAGGCTCTAGTTTATAGCTTGGCTTTTCAACCAACTCCCAGTTTACTTTTATATCTCCTGCTTCAACCTTTGTTTGGCTTTCACTTCTAGACAGCTTAAAAACTGCACCTAAAATTACGTCAAGCCTCTCTGATGCAACGAACAAATCTTTACGTTCGTAAGCTTGCTCTTTGATTACCATCTGGTCTTTGGAGATTATTAAACATTCTACATTAATCTTTCCTACCTTCTCAATGTTCATCGATAGGTAATCACCGATCTCATTTTTCAAGGATACTATAGCACTGTCCTCACCAATAAAAATATCTCCTATCTTTTCCCTTTTTATGCCCATACCCATAAGACTTCCCAAGAAATCCCTATGGTTCAATGAGCTTATGTCACCAGATATTTCTAAGTAACTAGTGTGATCCTTGAAATCCATATTTCCCATATAGTCTGGAAACAAAAGAAAATGCTTTCTCTCAGCAAAATCAGGTCCTCCATCTTCTATATAGCCAAGGCCATGTATCCCATTAAATACTGCCTTTGCAGTCTTTCTCTCAAAAGGATCAAGAAAATCAGTGTCTATTACCATATGTTGGTTTAAAGCTATTTCTGCCTTATCGATAAGTATCCTCATCTTAAGTAGCAGCTCTGGCTTTTTTATATGTGATGTTAACCTTTCTCTGTCCAGCAATAAATCACCCCGCAATATTCAGCAGCAGAGTGTAAGCAAGTCTTAAAAATAATATTGCTATCCAGGGAGAAAAGTCTATGAATCCTCTACTTAACCCAAGTTTATCTAAAAGAGCCCTTGCAGGAGCCATAATTGGCTCTGTCAGCTCCAAAATTACCTTTCCGAAGAAGTTATCCATAGATATCCTGAAAATGGACATAAAAATTCTTATTATTATCAGGATCTCAATTAAATCAAATAATATCCTGACGGATCTTAGTACTGTATACATTCAATCTCCTTACCAGGGGAAAATCCCTCTGTTTTTAAGCTCATCCTTAAGGCCGTCGATTTCTATATTACTTGGAGCTAAAATAAATATATCCTTAGTCACCTTTTGAATCTTTCCTTCTACTGCATATAATCCACCATTTATAAAATCAAATATCTGTCTTTTTACAGTTGTGTCAAGTTGTTCAAAATTTACGACTATCGCCTTTCTAAGCTTGAGATCATCAATTATAGCAGGCGCTTCCTCATAGCTTAAAGGTTCATGCACTGAAATTTTCATATTGCTGTTGGTGTGGATGTTAACGACTTTATTGTTATATTTCCTGGACTTAGGAGCAGCAACATCGTAGGATTCGCCCTCAGGAGTCTCCTCCTCAAGAACGTATTCCTCTTCCTCCTCATAGTCATCGATGCCAATGAAGTACTTGAATTTATCCATTATCTTGCCCACACAAATCCCTCCTAGTAATTTCTCTTCCCGAATATCCCCGTGCCTACTCTAACCATGTTAGAGCCTTCCTGGATAGCTATTTCAAAATCGTTGGTCATCCCCATAGAGAGATACTGGAAATCGATCTCTTTATATGAGTTTGTCTTTACCCTCTCTCCCAACTCATACAGACCACTGAATGTTCTTCGCAATACAACCTCATCCTCTACAAAAGGAGCTATAGTCATCAAACCCTTGACCTTTAGATTGTTATACTTCAGGACAGATTCAATGAATGGGATTGCATTTTCAGGAGAAATTCCAAATTTAGTATCCTCTCCTGCAATGTTGACCTGTATCAAAACATCAATTACCCTGCCGGCCTTTTTTCCTCTTTTATCGATTTCTTCTGCAAGTGATAATCTATCAAGGGAATGTATCAAATGAACGTTATCAGATATGTATTTGACTTTATTGGTCTGAAGGTGCCCAATCATGTGATACCTGGCACTATTACCAAGCGAGGCCATCTTTTCAAAAAGCTCTTGCACCTTATTTTCGCCAATGTCGGTTACTCCTGCCTCGATAGCCTCTGTGATTCTCACAAGGTCTATTGTTTTTGTGACTGCAATAAGCTGTATGTGGTCGCTTCTGCCTGCTTTAGCGGCAGCTGCGGCAATTCTTTCATTAATTGAATTAAGATTCTCCTTGATGCTAATTTTGTATCCCCCCCGTTAATCAATTATTTCTCCCTCAGAATAGCTGTCTGTATCAATTAATACTTCTGTATAAATATTTATAGTTTTAAATCTCTTGCCGTCATCATCCTCAATATAACCGTATGAATCGCCATGTTCTACAAATAAAAATTCCTCATCTTCTCCAACTACCTTAATCGGTCGGAATCGGACTACACCATAGAACTCTTTAACTAGGACTCCTATCTTCCCTTCTTTGTACTGAACGATCCCCTTCGGTATCCGTAGAGAACTTACTTTATATTTTACTATTTCTACTTCAGCGTGCCTTACATCATATAATTCGTTAAGAAGAATGTTAGATCTGAAAAAATATATGGTGTCCGAAGTATCCTCCTTGATTTCAATCAATGTGGATCTTAATGAATAAACTTCATCCTCATTGACCTTAATAATGACGTCATAAGTATTCCCTGCCTCGAGGGAGCTATCAGAAGTTTTCACTGCAAGCACCCATTCAAATCCATCCACGATCTTAAATGCAGCATCCGCTTTTCTTTCTGAAATGGGACCAGTCATAAGATCAGTATTAAATTCATTAAAATCATTTGGATTTAGAAGTTCCTCATAACCATCTGTCTCGAATGATACAATTCCGGAATGAGAACTAAACAATCTCTTGACGTTTCTATCTATTGTTGACTTCAAGCTATCTCTCTTCTGCTTAAGCTCATTTATTCTAAGCTCGATATCATAAGTGCTGCTTTGCTGATTTTCCTCTAAAAAATTAAGCTGCATCACTAAATCACTCTTTAGGTTATGAGCTGTCTTAAAGTCATCGTTTGAAACCGCCAGTTGGAGTCTAGAGAGTGTATCCGAAGAATTATTTGCATTTCCTGATTGTAGCAGATCAATACTCTTTTCTATTTCCACCAGTTCATTTTTTTGAATAGTCAAATCTACTCCTGATATTACATTCGCTACTTCAGCACCAAAAGGTACCCGTTCGCCCTCAAGAGCAACTCTAAAAACATCTCCTGAGTATGGATTCTCATAAATTTTTTCATCTCTCATCATCAAGCCTTGGCCTCTGATGATCTCTTTGTATTCATCAGATACTGGCAACACAGTTCTAGCCTTGCCAATCAACAGTCCAGGGAGTATATTTATCAGAAATAAGACCAGAAATACCAAAGATAATAGAGTAACAGCCTTCCTGGCATTCGATCCTTTTACCGAACCCATATGATCAACACCTAACTGAAAAATTTTCCGTATTTGCTCATGATCCTGAACTGCTTGATGGTTTCGATCTTTAGCTTTATGATTTCATTTGCGTGAGTCACAAGCTTGATCGATTGCTCCTTCTGAACTGCTCCCAATACTACCCCGCGGAATTTTTCCTTAGTCTTTGTGACAACAGTTATTTCGTCTCCAGCCTTAAGCCTTGTGCCATCAAGAAAGAATTCCTGCATATCCATATCGTCTATCTCGTCCTGAGAGATATGCTTATTGTCAATTAGAATTATGTTATTTTTTAGATAATACTTCTCCTTTAACACTGTTAAAGAATACCCCAGTACACTTACGAATAAAAGTATCGATGCAAGGGATATTAAAAAATCGAACATGAATCATCCTCCTACAACTTAGATAGTGACAGTATATCACAATTACACGGCATTTTAAACCACTTTACAAATTCAATTTTATCAGTTATAATTACGTTTGTGACGGGGTGTGGCGCAGCTTGGTAGCGCACAAGTCTGGGGGACTTGGGGCCGTAGGTTCAAATCCTATCACTCCGACCAACACGGACCTTTGTAATTCTAACGATTACAGAGGTTTTTTATTTTCTTCCATTTTTGATTAATTTTACAAAAACCGCACAAAAACCGCATTTTTTGTAAAATATACTATTCTCTGAAATCGGCTCCTGGACTGCAATACATGACTTAATCATTTGTTTTAGGCACAAGGTTGAAAAATTTGGGGCCAATAGCTTAAATGTGTTGATTCAGACGGTTCTTTATAATAATTCATTTTTATGTTGAAAAACTAGAAAAGACGGAATCCGACTTCTCCATATTGGCCTTTCTCCTCTTCATTTTAAGGTGAAGTATGATCAGATTAATCTAAAGAAGTTGACCGTAAGTCGGATTCCGTCTTTCGATCAAATGTCGCAATCCGTCATTTGATTTACCTTTACAATAAGAAAAGGCCCTTTCGGACCTTGTTCTAATTCTTAATACTAGTACCTCTATCTAACTAACTCTACTCATTTTCTTAGCTCTTTCAGAGCGGATACCATCCATCTTACCAAGGAGATAGAGCTTAAGGAAAATTTCGAACTCTTCTAATGCCTTCTTCTCTCCCTTCAATCTTACTCTTCTCAGTATACCTGTGATTTCTGGTCCGGGTATCTCATTGAGCCGTGAGCTAGAGTACATCTTATCTATGATATCAAGCTTTATTTCTCTCAACATTCTCTCTTTAATCTCTGGGTAGCTATCAATAATTACTAACGCTTGATCTACTATTTGGTTTAGCTTTTCTTGACTCAGCATCTAGAATCCCTCCTTACAGCTATTTCTTCTTTTGGTTCTCTCCCTTTCAGAGCGGATACCATCTACCTTGCCCAATAAATAATACTTTAAGGTCCGTTCAAAATCATCTGAAAGTTGTTCATTCTTGAGCCGTACTGAGTCATCTATTCTCTTCATAACTAATAGAGGAAGCTCATGAGGGTAGCAGTTATTATAAATTTTCTCGAGTGTATCAACCATTGCCCCGGCTTCTCTCCATTCCTTTAGATGATACTCTGCCTCTTCTATCGTCTCATATATTTTACCTTGAAAAGTTCTTTTCTCTACTTCCTTTCTCCTAATTCTATCCTCTAATTCCTTCTTATGAGTCTCCGCAAGTAATACTTCAGCCATTTCTCTATCTTTTTGGGCAAGTTCCTTAATGTTCTCCTCAGTGGGTTCAATCCCTTGTGCTTTCAGTCTAGTTATTTGGTTCTCTCTCGCACTCTTATGTTCCTTTAGGATCTCCGCAGAGTATAACTCATTATATATCTCATTCATCTCTACAGTATTAATCATTCTATTTCCCTCCTTTGATTTAGATCAGAAGGATGATATAATTATAATGGTACCATCTTCCTGATGGGCTCTCTAAAGGTATTCAGACAAGGCTTCCCGGCTGCTGAATACCTTTACTGTTTACTCCTCTTTCAACCATTCGATTACAGCTTCCTTTTCAATTCTCCAGGACTTCCCTACTTTGAAGGCCTTTAGTTCTCCTGAGTCAATTGCTCTTCTGATCGTGATAACACTTACCTTCAAAAAATCAGCTAGTTCTTTAATAGTGACAATGTCCTGGAGATTTTCAATTCCCATACAACCACCTCTTTTTGTTCTCATATATTATCTTTCATACTCATATATTATCTTTTATTTTCATCCATGTCAATAATTATTTTCTAAGAAAATCACTCACATCGATTCTGACCTCTCAAACCATACGCCAGCGTACCGATTTTTAGTTCTTCAATGATAAGTGATACTAAGTATTGGCTTTGATATTTGAGCTCTGAAAATACACACTAGAGGCCCTATTATAGCCATACCTTAATACCTGTAAAAAAATAAAGGCTCTCAGATTGGATTCTGGAGCCTCGCTTTTCTCGGAATAAAAATTGAAACAATTGAAACCACAAGCTTAAGCCATCCTCACCTCTCTTCTCAGCTGATCCATTACTATATCAACTACCGCAGTTAATTCTCCCTTGTTGTTAGTACCTTCAACCCTGATGATTCCAGAGTGATTGACAGTGGATGCAGTTCCTGCAGCTGATACCTGGCTATTTACGCTTTGAGTTGGAATCCTAGACATTTCATTTGTCTGCCTCTGGACTTCTCTAAGGCTGCTCTTTATGCCGACTGCGAAGCCTTCACCGGTATAAGCTCCCATCTCCTCCATAACTTTTGATGGGGATTCAATCTTAAGAGCTCTTTTTATTCCACCAGTAACAGTCGATACAACATTACCAACAGCCTCCTTGACTTTGTTGATCATGGAAGATATTCCAGATATAAGCCCGCTGATGATATTTTTTCCTATCTCGATCAGGTTGATGTTCTTTAAGGTATTGATAGCTTCCCCTATAGGCTTAGTGATAGCTTCTTTTATATTGTTGAATGTTTGTTTGATATTCTCCCAAAGCTTTTGTGCAGCTGCTTTGATTTCGTCCCAGTTCTTGTATAAAAAAACACCTGCGGCAATTGCAAGTGAGATAGCTACTATAGCCAACCCTATGGGACCAGTAAGAGACTTGAAGGCTAACCCTAATCCTGGTAAAGCTTCCGTTATTATACCAACGGATAAGATTAATTGAGAAATTGTTATTAGTAAAGGTGCCAATCCTGCCACAACTGCAAGAACCGTCATGATCATAGCAAGAGTAGCCTGATCAAGATTTGTTATCCAATCGAGGACCTTGCCTATAGTTTCAGCTAATCCTTCAAGCATAGGAGTTAATAGGGTAGCGATCTCAGTTCCTAACTTTGCAAAGCTTCCTGCAGCTGTAGCTTTTAATTTGTCGATTGCATCGTTGAACTCATTGGCACTATCAAGCGCATCTTGGGATAGTATCAACCCAGCTGCCTCTGCTTCAGCTCCCAATTGAGAGAGTGCGTCAGCTCCTCCTAATATCAATGGATTCAAATCCTGCGCCGACTTGCCAAATATAGCCATTGCGATGGCGTCTCTTTCTGTCTCGTTGCCTACGTCTCCAAGCTTAGATATTACCTCATCAAATACATCCTGATTGTTCCTCAGCTCACCTGTGACATTATCGGTAACACTTACTCCCAATGCCTTAAACGCGTCAGCTGCAGCCCCCGTTCCTTCTCTCGCACCATCCATGTTTCTTGTCAACTTTGCCATGGAGCCTGTTAATGTCTCAAGTGGAACATCAATCATATCGGATGCGTACATAAATTTCTGGATTTCGGCGGTTGATAACCCTGTTTGCTTTGCAAGTGTATTAATGTCATCAGCTGCAACTCCAGCCTCAACACCCATTGCAACCAAGCCTACTAAAGCTCCTCCAGCAGCTGCCGAAATAGGCGCAAATGCTTTGCCCGCACCTTCGACTTTGCCTCCGAACTCTTGCATTTCTTTACCAGCATTCTTAAGGTTTTGAGTAAGAGATCCCCCAAAATCTTTAGCCGCCTTTTCTACCTTCTTGAGTTCCTGCTCAGTCTTTACTATTTCCCTTTGCAAAGCTCTGTATTGTTCCTCTGATGCTTCACCCTTCTTAACCTGTTCCTGGACTTGCTTCTCAGCTTCTTTCAACTGCTCAAGCTTGTCCTTGGTAGTGGTTACTGATTGAGCAAGTATTTTTTGTTTTTGATCAACTAATTCAATATTCTTAGGGTCAAGCTTCAAGAGCTTGTCAACTTCTTTGAGCTCACTTGTAAGATCCTTCGAATGCTTGTTAACTTCGCCCATGGACTTGACAAGGTTAGTGGTATCGCCACCAATTTCTATTGTTAGACCTTTAATGTTGTTGGATGCCATGATTTTCACCCCTCTCTTTTCCTTCAATAAATCGAATCTCTACTTCTCTCAAAACCAATTGTTTTTGAAGGTCAAGTAACTTTGCAATCTTTTTCATTACTCTTATTTTGACGATAAATGGTATAGTTTTTTCGATGTCTAAATATGTCTGAGTATAAATCTTAAGCTTGTCAGTATAGTCCTTATCCTTTAAAACTCTATTCAAATATTCGATACCATCAAAATCCATTATATACACCTACTTTCAACCGCTTTTGTATTTTCTAATCTCTGCTTTGGTCATAAAATATATCTTTCTTTTTATAAGCGGAAGGATCTTTTCTTTTTCAACTTGAAGATTAAACCGCTCGATCAGCTGGTCAATGTTTTCTCCTTTTCTTTTGTATACTATTGCCAACATTATCACTCTCCAGGCTACCAGTTTTTATAAGTATTTCTCTTCTTGTCCTCTTCCAGTCTCTCTCTGCTTAAATCAAGTTTTTCGAGGCTAATCATATTAAGGCCCATGATCTCAGCTAGTTTGTTTAGAGCCGAAATCTTATCATGCATCTTGATCTTTAACAGTCCCTTACTAGTAAGAGATATCTCAGATATAAGGCTAGTATTTACTTCCTTGCTATCCTTAAACTCAATCACTGGTCTATACTCAAAAACGGGATCTCCATCCTCATCGTGAGCTGCTACAACCTTGACGGTCTTATATGTCAAATAGTCTCCGATGTCTGCAAGAGCAATGCTTGCAAGCTCTGAAATTATAGCCTTTGCAGAGATGATCGCTTCCTTTTCAGTCTCCTCTAGGACCTTATGCTTCAGCTCCTTATACCTTGCATTTACCTTGACTTGATTGAAGAGTCTACTCGCTTGTTCATCTATAGATTTATCAAGCATAGATTTTGGTTTATACACTGATTTATAAGCTTCTCTCTGGCTTTTACCTTTGATTAGCTCCTGAACAAATCTCTCTTGTTTTTGTGTCAATTTATCGCTGATAATATCACCTCATTTCAGATAAACTCAGATGATCTCAATAGTTTTCTTTTTATTTCGAAATTCTAAGGCCGGAAACTCAAAAAATCGATGTGTATGCAGAAAGGGCCCGCTCCCAGTCTGGGAACAAACCCCTGCAGCTCAGTGGTGGGGGGGGGTTGTGTGGGCCTTATCATCTCAAGCCGCTCCGCAAATCGTAATACTTTCTCCTTGCTTCAAGTGAAACATGTTGACTCTTCAGCTCTCTCAGTTTCTCGACCTCTCTTCTTGCTTGTTGCTCTATAAGCTTTATCTTCTCTTCAATCTCATCAGCAAATGCTTTGTACTCTGCCTCAGCTTTATTTACCAGTTCCTCAAACTTTTCTGACTCTACCGCCATCCTAGGTGCGATTGCTCTAGATATATCAATGTTACTGATTAATTTACTATCCTCTATCTCAAAGAATAATCTTTTCCTTTTATCATAGAGCTCAGCTTGTTTGTCTGGATCCTGCGCTGATACATACTCCAGGTTAACTGCTTCAAGCTCCTCCTGAAGATTATCAACCTTAGCTATTGCTGAATCCCTTCTAAGCTCAATACCTCTTTTATAATTCAAGAGATCATTGACTGCCTTAAGAAGCTCCATTGAATATTTCTGATCTGAATTGCCAAATAACTTTGCCATTAATAATCATCCTCTCTTATCTATAAGTTATAGCTTGAACATTGCCAGTCCTTCTTAAAACACTTACGACTTCATCGATCCCTATATCAAATAGGATGTCTCCCTGTCTTTCGGACTGTTTCCTGTTAGGTTCGATTACTAGTCTATGATTCCCTTCTACTTCGATCACGTCGATGACCCTACCTCGGCCTTTCCCCTTCTCTACTGAATCATAATCGATATAGATCCCTTGTTTAATATCCGTTGTCATTTTGTCACCCCCATTCTAACTATGTCCCTTTTTAACCTTTCTACCTCTTTTATCTCCTCCTCTGCTTTTATAACAGAGAGCTTCTTCCTAAGCGTTTCCTTCTCTTTTTCTAGCTCCACCTTTCTTTTTAACTCTTGCCTTAGATCCTCTACAGCAGGATCAATGATAAAGCATGAGGTAGTAGGATAAGCCGGGAAATCAACACATGATATTTCAAGGATCTTCTTGAACTTAGTAATCTCTATCAATGTATCATTACCTAGAACATAGATTCTATCCTCAGCTCTATGGAATGCGAAAGACATTTTATTTGTTAGCCCTGTCTTTACCATCTCAAAGAGATCTCTTCCTGCTGTAGTATTGGCAAGCTTAGCCTTAAACCTTAGGCCTATACTATCAACAGTCAGCTCAAGCGATTTATTCTTTGTCCCAGCCATGATCATAACGTTATCATTATGGTTATACCTTAGGACTACATCACTTAGGTCTACACCTTTAAGAGACTGAGGAGATATAATCTCATAATACTTTTTCCCTTCGTGCTCCCAGAGTAGGGTTTGCTGATTGAATACTATCGCATACCCACCAATTATCATTTCTTCTTTTTCCATCTAGATATCATCCCCTTATTAGTCATTGAGCTGGAGGAGCTCGTTGTATGCCTTCATAACATTTCTTGTAAGGTTGATAGAACGTACTACTTCATGAACATAAAGATTATATTCTTCTGGCTCAGGATCCCAGCTCTCAACCATTTCATTGATCACAACTTGAGCCTTAAGCCACTCCTTCATATTGGCCGTTATGATGCTCTGCAATTCCTCTTTCCTTGTTTTACTGCGTGTTTTCTTAGCCTTCATCTTCTACCACTTCCTTAGTCATTCTATCGAACATCCTTTCTCTTAATATAACCAACCGCTCAACTGGTGAACTGTTTTGACCTCCGTCTACCTTTGTATTTTCAAATCTATTAGATCTAACCCACGGCGTTGACTCATCAATATATCTCTCCAATGATTTTGAGACCTTAGGCCTTCTTAGGATCCTTAATCCCTGCTGCTTCAAAGCTGTAATTTCATCCAGGGGTTTGCTTAGTATCTCTGCGATCTCTTTAGTATCATAGGAATCACACCCTAACCCCATATTCATTCTAAGAGTCACATACTGATCATGGGATAAAGCCTCTTTTGCTAAGCTTATAACCTGATCATTGACTATTGAGGCGCAAACATCATCCTCAAATAAAGCCGTTGGATCCTCTATAAGATCGCTCAGAATTGTATCTTCTTCCTCCCCAATCAGTACATCAAGGCTCCCCACTTCTCTGGTTATTAGTAATAGATCCTGGACATTTTGGATAGTTGTGTTTAAGTCAATTGCGATTTCTCTTACTGTAGGCTCTCTTTCAAGATCATGCAGCAACTTTTCCTTTGACTTAATAAGCTTAAGTACTTCGGCTCTCCTATGCTCAGGGATCCTGATCAGCTTCTCCCTATTAGCGAGATATCTGTAAATAGCTCCTTTTATAAGCATGGCTGCATAACTCGAGAAGCTGCCCCTCTCTTCGTTGTATGTATCAATAGCATTCATCAATCCAATACAGCCTTCCTGGAATAGGTCCTCAGCTTCTCTGCCTGGTGAATCCGGTCTTTGGTATCGATTACTCATGTATCTCACTAATTTTAGATTGTGAAGTATTAAAAGCTCCCTTGCTTCCGCGCTGCCTGATTCCCTATGCTGCCGGAGGAGCTCTAATTGATGATCATCGCTCAATTGGTTTAGTAATTTCTCATTCACCTTTCACGCCCTTTACTAAATATTAGATCCTCTGCATTGGCAATTACCGTTTGTCTCAGGTCTTAAACATAAGAAGTTTTCTAAATTCTCATCAACCGGCTCAATTGACCCTTTACTATCGAGATATAAGGGTTTTATAGTCTTGTGCCCCCAATCATCCTGTAAAAGAGCAATCCCGACAACTGGATACGCTTCCTCGGATTCTTTATTCTTGAAAATTGCGTTTATTTTCCTTTCAGTGAAGTGTACTTGCTTGATGTCAAGGTTTTTCATTATCTCCTACCTCCTTTGTTCGCATTCCTTCCAAGTCCATTTTTTTCAAACGCTCTTACTTATAAACCAGCTTGTATTATAAGTATTTTTCACTTCCCAAGTTGTAATGCGGAGTTTCTCGGTAATTCTCATCGAATATAAACCCCTCAAAGTTCTCCACATCTTCAGCAAATTCCATTTCTCCATCATCCATACAATCGATTGCTCGTACAAAACGTTCCCCTGGTCTATCTTTGTCTTCAACCAAAGCTAATGCTACGACTCTGCAATATATTTTTGGTATGGAGTCATATACCGATTTCATATCAGATGGAGCCGGTATTATTTGAATAATTGAGTATTCTCTAATTTTTTTCATTGTTTTCCCCCTATCCTATGTCATTCCAATTAATTGCTTGCTGGACTTCTTTGAATCCATCAGGTACCTCGAAATCAGATATCTCAAAGTCCTCGCTGAGATACTGTTTCCAGCGGAAGCCATACCCTAGGTATTCCCCTGTTAGATTGTCAATTTCGAGTATTAAACCGGTCTCAGGATCGTAATGGGTATCAACACTGATTAGATCAGGATAATATCTATTTTTTAGGACCGATATCTTTCCATCTATCCCCTTCTCAAGCTTCTCCTCATCATAGTTTCTTTTTACAGAGAGGATCACATCCGCCTTATTATACAAATCACTAGAGCCGCTAATCTGTTCGAAATCCATTTCAGAGCCTTTCCCGACGGTTTTATTCGGATGAAGAACTAATATTATATGAATCTTATAAGCTTTCGCCATGTCCGATAACCTTTGCGCAAAGTCGCCTTGCTTTTCATACTTCTCAGCAGACTTTTCAATACTGAGTATGCTCATTAAATTATCGACTACTACTAGATCAGGCCTGTTTATTTTGATTTCCATCTCCATGAGTTGCAGAAGCTCCTCAGTAGTCTTTAGCTTTGAATCTCCCTTATTAAAGATAGTGAACTTCCCTTCGTGCCATTTTCTAAGAGCTTCGAGTACTGGCTTTTTTGGTTCTTTATAGAATCTTCTGTTGATCTTCTTAAAGTCAAAATACTGCTCATTTCTTCCTATTACCGCCTTATATAAGTTATTTATTAGTATCTCCTGTAATCCCTCTCCTGCAATTAATAAGCATTTATGACCGGTATTTATTGCTGAAGCTAAAACCTGATTAATTAGAGTTGACTTTCCTCCGTTGCTCCTACCCGTTACAAGAGTTAAGATTCCAGGACCCAGATCATTGATCGCATAATCTATCGATGTCAATCCAGTAGGTATATACTTTCCTTCTGTTTCGTTTAACCCTTCGTATGGATCAGTATCAAGATTTCTTAAGCCTTCTATCTTTTGTGATGCTGAACGGATTATCTCTTCTATTTGTTTAGATCCATACTTTAGAAATACATCAGAAATATCTTTCAATCCTTTGAAGCTGGATTTGTCCGGCAGCTTAACGCTTATATTGAATCTATCGATAAAAGCCTTTTCCATACCTTCACCGGCTGAATCATTATCAGCTATTACGATTAACCCCGGGAACTTCTTGAGGAACTCTCCTTCCATCCTGAATAGCTTATCGAGGCTATTTGCGCCGGTTCCAATGCTTGATACATTAGCGAAGCCTACCTGATGGAGTATCATGCAATCGAACTCACCCTCAGTTATTATAAGAGGCTCTTTTGTTGATAAATTTGATTTATTAAACAACCCAAACATTGACCCTTTAACTGAAAAATATTTCGGCTGCTGGTTTTTAAGGTTCTTTACCTTCCCGCCTGTCAAGGATCCTCTGCTGCTTAAGTAGGGGATCAAAATATTTCCATCATGATTTGATAGATTAAAATATGCTGCCGTTTCCTCAGATATGCCTCTACCTAATAAATAATCAATTTGTGATTGAGTCAGATCTCCTAATTCAAACTCAAAGTCATTTTCAGCTGAAAAATCGGCCTCAGCATTATCCAATAATCCATATTTTTCGAGTATCTCAGCATGGTTCAGACCTTGCTGTCTATGGAGTTTGTAGATATCGATCTTTTCTCCACATGTAAAACAGTAAAACTGTAGAGCCTTTGGATCCCAGCTCATAGATGGGTTTCTGTCTCCGTTCTTATGTGCTGCCTTGTTTGGACATTTATATTTAGTCCCTACTTTTTCAAGATTCATACCGTCTGATATTAGCGATTCAGCCTCTTGGCCAATACTTTCCTTAAGCTCTCTGATCGTGATCATGTTTTTCTCGCCTCGATTCCGCTTCTTCGTATGGTACAATCTGAATTTTAGGCTTGGTCATTAACCTCTCCAGCTCAGCTGCTTCGAGCTCTGCCATCTTTTCATGATAATCTCTGTAGACTGGCTCTTTCTTAGGGCCTGGAGGAGCTTTTACCGGCTCTATATAGTCTTCATAAGCCCCATTGAAAAAAGTTGATCCATGTTTTATAAACCGCAGCTCGAATCCTTTTGTTTCTTGCTTATACTTATCTATAGCTTGGAGCATTTGCTCCTCTGGTACTTCATTGTAGAGTTTTAGTTTCTGCTTTGCTGACACTGAAGACTTACCTTTCTTGCTAGGATAAGCAGCCCATATTTTTTCAAAGTATTCATCGTAGTGTTTTTTGGTAACAGCCGGAGGATGAAAATCGGGCACAGTTTCTTTAAAGTTTTCTTTCTTTCTTTCTTGGTTAGTCAATTCACTAACTGTTGAGTTAGTCAGTTCACTAACTGTAGTATTACTATCTTGACTAACTGAATCTATTTCACTAACAGTTAGTGTTTTAACTAACTCCCAACTGTTCACGTCTTTGTTGAGTCCTACAATCCTACTACCACTAAAAGTAGGTACTGCAAGTTCAGTTAGAACATTCATTTCTATTAAGTTCTTGAGTTCTTTTTGAATGTGCATTTTGTGCTTTTTTGTGGCTTTAGCCAGAAAAGTTAACGACAACTTATGCTCTTTTCTTTGAAAACCATAAGTGTATCTAATAACTACAATTAGGATGCTTAATTGGGTCCCGTTAAATCCCAACTTTGGTATTTCCTCTAATAATTCGTTTGCTATCCTGGTGTATCCGTTATCTAAATCGACCTTGCCCACATCGCTCCTACCCCCTTTCATCCAATCCGTATAGGATATTGTCTACAGCTGCCTTCGGAGTTGGATCTGAGATTCCAAAAGCATTCTTAGAATCAAGGGCCTTTTCATTTTGCCTAGCTTTGGCAACTGCTACACGTTTCATTTTTCGATTATTTCGTTTAGTTTGCTTATCTGTTAACATGCTAATTAAGCCTCCTTAGAGCGATTAAGTCCCTTCTCGAGATTATTTAACTTTCCTCAAGAAACTTGATGGTTCTTGAGGATATTCTGTTTTTAGATTGCCATTCATTAAATCTTGGATCCTATCTTCGAGGAGCTCCATATCAAAGATTATTTTCCCTCTCGGCCCTCCAACTCTCATAAAAGGGTACTTGCCTTGAAGTGCTCCTCTTCTAAGTTCAGTTTCTGTAAATGGAGGGCCTAATATTCTGGCTGCTTCTTTCAATGTCGCTTTTTTGCCCATCTTATTTCCTCCCCTTGATTTCTGCGATCGCATTTTCGACTCTCACAATTACCTCAGGAGGAAGATTTTCAGGTCTTCTGAGGTAACGGCTTAGCGTAAACTCGTTGACTCCAATCTTTTCTGCAATTTCCCATTGCCTGATTTTCTCGGCTCTGATCTTTTCTTTGATGTTCACAGTGACACCTCCGTTCTTATAGTTGACAACAACAATAACTTAGTTTAAGATTATATTAATTCTATATTTGTTATTGCAGTTGTTGTTCTATAATTAGTTTATCAAGTCATTTCAGAACTTCAATTTAATTCATTTTTCTATAATTTCAGCGTTAAAATTTATTTATATTCCATTTATATAATTTTTGGGGGTGCTTTGAAAGATGGCGGCAAGAAAAAAAAACAGTGAATTTAAGGAAGATCTAGCGATAATACTTTCAGAAAGACTTAAAATTGTCCTAGAAGAAAAGAGTTTAACAAACAAGGAGGTCTGCATCATATCAAAAAGACGGGGCTTTGATATCACTGAGAGTTTACTATCAGATTTATTGAATCCTAAGTATAAACCCAGATGGCCTGGCTATGATAAAATAGCGGCGATTGCTGAAATACTCGACGTTTCAATAGATTATTTAGTAGGTGGACCGGCTATGGTTAAGGATCCAGACGTGCAATTAGTTGCTAAGATGTCAGGTTTGTCTGATGCAGCCATTAACAAGCTATATAGTTGGGGTGAATTGAAAGATTCAAGAAAGGATGAGGGGGTAGTAGTGACGACTGCCGTAAGCAATATTCCTCCAAACGAATTGAGTAACTTGATAATGCATAAAAATTTCAAACAGCTCATCGATTTAATTAGGTCTTTATCCTATGTCGAAATGATTGCTAGAAATAAAAAAATGAGGGTAAAGAACAGACAAATGGGGATTTACAAAACTAGAGTTCTTGTTAATGAGTTTGGCAGCGTTGCGGCATATAAATTTATTCTGAATGAAATCGTAGAAACTTTCAAAACTATGCTTATTGATATCTATAATATTGATCTCACAAAATCAGAAGTTAGAGATGCAACTCAAGCCGATTTTGATGATTTTTAAGGAGGCGGAGAATAATGGCCAGTACTAGAAAAATAAACGATGATACTGTAGAAATAACAGTCTACCTTGGTAAAGACTCTCAAGAGAATCAGATCAGGAAATTTAAAAGAATCACTCGACCAGCTGGTATGTCTCAAGGCCGATGGGAAAAAGAATCTAAGAAGCAAGCTGATGAGTATGAGAAGGAGCTTAAAAAATACTTCAATATAGATGCAGATATCTTATTCGAGGACTTTGTTACGAAATGGCTTGAAGAGTACGCTAATATGAATCTCGAAGCTACTACTGTAGATCTTTACAAAAGAGAGCTAAAGAACAAGATCCTTCCAAAGCTTGGGAAGGTAAAACTTGGAGAGCTAACGCCGATCCACGTCTTGACATTCCTTAATAGCCTATTAAAAGATGGGTGCAGGTTTGATGGTAGACCAGGGTCATACTCTGATCGTACGATCAAAAATAACTATGTAATAATAAGCTCTATCATGCAGCAGGCGGTATATTGGCAACTGGTAACTGACAACCCTTGCAATAAAATAAAGCCTCCAAAGAATAAGAAGTCCATTAAAGGCTATTCAGATGACTCTATTCAATTCTATGATGAGGAGCAAACTATAAGGCTCATCCAGCTCATCAATAAGCAACCTCTTAAGTTTCAAGCTGCAATATATATTGCTTTATTTTGTGGCCTAAGAAATGGTGAGATTCTCGGGTTAACCTGGGATGATATAGACTTCAATAATATGACTTTGAGAGTTAACAAGGTAAGAGCATGGACCGAAGCAGACGGCATGATAACTAAAGCTCCTAAAACAAGAAGCTCCATAAGAACTATCAGTGTTCCGGATACAGTCCTCAAAGTATTGGCTGAGTATAAGAAGGATCAAGAAAAGGAAATCGAGATCCTGGGTAACCTTTGGGACGAGGCATGGTTCGATACCTCATGGCTATTTACGCAGCAAGAAGGAAAAGGAATGTATCTTCAGACTATATCCAAATGGTTCAAGAAGACTGTCAGCGATCATAATGATTCAGTAATGAGGGATCCCAATATAAAACAGGATGACAAGATCAAGCATCTTCTCCCGGTCCTTAGCATCCATAAGTTGAGACATACTTCAGCAACTCTGCTCATAAGCAAAAATACAGACGTCAGGACCGTTTCTGCTAGGCTTGGACATGCTCAGACTAGTACTACTATGGATATTTATGTTCATGGGCTTAAAACGATGGATAGGACGGCTAGTAATGCACTGGAGGAGCTATTGATAATAGATAAGAATACCCGGAAGAGGAAAATGAAGGTAGCAAAATAATTATTGATGCGTATCTATATGAACCTTTAGAATCGATTTTAAGTATCCAAATTTACTGTGATGGGTAAACCCTCATTGAATGTATTATATCCCCGATTTGCCCATACTCAGCAATGGAGAATTGAGTTAAATGACCTGATTAGTTGGGTCATTTTTTACTGCAAGTCATGAAACCGCACTATTATTGAATACTTTATTGAAATTTCAACATTTACTCAAGCACAAAAACCGCACAAAAACCGCACAAAAACCGCACTAAGTTATGAAAAACGATAAAAAATGGTGATAAGTCAAGAAAAGTCAAAAACAATAAAACGCTTAATATCAATGGTTAGAGCAACTTATCGCAAGTTATAAAAAGGGGCTCCTAATACTGGGGGACTTGGGGCCGTAGGTTCAAATCCTATCACTCCGACCATGAAGAAATGCTGTTCTTAATAAGGACAGCATTTGTTTTTTTGCATAATAAAGTCCTGGTAAGTACTTACCAGGACTTTATTGAAGCCACTATCTCCATTTCGTGTTTCTTTTCTCTGCCCATAAGCTTCTGAACCGATTTCCGGACATCTGCTCCGTTATATAAAACATTATATATCTCTTTGGTTATTGGCATATCAATACCTAGGCTGTTCGATAAATTGTATGCAGCCTCTGTGGTTTTAATACCTTCAACTACCATACCAATCTCTTCAACAGCCTGAGTCATTGTATAGCCCTTACCAATCAGGATACCAGCTCTTCTATTTCTACTGTGCATGCTCGTACAGGTCACTATAAGGTCACCAATTCCAGAAAGACCGGAAAACGTATCAGCCTCAGCTCCTAAAGCAACTCCCAGTTTTGACATCTCGTATATCCCTCTAGTCATTAGGGCGGCCTTTGTATTGTCACCATAACCCAGTCCATCAGAGATACCTGCACCTAAAGCTATAATATTCTTTAGTGCTCCTCCCAGTTCTACTCCTAAAACATCTGGATTGGTATAAACCCTGAATGATGGGCTTGAAAAAACATCCTGGACCAGTTCTGCAACCTCTTTACTCCTGGAGGCCGATACTACGGTCGTAGGGATTTCTCTGGATACCTCCTCCGCATGTGATGGCCCTGACAAAACAGCAAATCCGTTGTTCGGGTAATATTCGGATACGATCTCTGAGATCCTCTTCATAGATCTCATCTCAATTCCCTTTGCAACGTTAACGAATATTTGCTCAGATTTCACAGCATCACCAATGCTCTTCAAAACTTCACGAATACTGTTTGTTGGAACGGCAAGCAAGATTATCTCACTGTCTTTAACGACATCCCTTGCTATAGTTGATACCTTAATATTTCCTGGTATGCTGATACCTGGTAAATACTTGGCGTTCGTCCTGCTGATATTGATCTCTTCAGCTTGCAATTCACTTCTTACCCAAATATGCACATTAAATTCCTTCTGAGCTAGCATCATAGCCAATGCTGTGCCCCAGCTGCCACCTCCCAGGATCCCAATCTTGGCGTACATTTAATCACCTGCCTATCCTATTTTCATTTCCAGCAAGTAAACGCTTAATATTTTCTCTATGCCTATAGTATCCTAATATGGCCAAGACAAGTGTCAGTGCGGTCATATATGGGTCTTTTATAAAAACTCCAAAGACTGTAAGCAAAAATAATACAGTCAGAAACACAATCGATCCCAAGGATACATACCTGGTTATGATTGCAGTCAGAATTCCAATGGTCACGCTTAAAAGTGTCGTTGGGAAGCTCAGGACTGCCATTGCTGCAATTGTCGTAGCTATACCCTTTCCTCCCTTGAAATTAAGGAATATCGGCCAATTATGTCCGATAACTGCAAATAATGCTGAAATATATCCACCGAATTCATTATGAAGATAAATTCCGATTAAAACTGCTGCCACACCTTTTGTAAAATCCATTAAAAATGTTAAAACTCCAAGTTTTTTGCCCATGATCCTAACAGCGTTAGTAGCACCTGCGTTACCACTACCGTGTTTTCTAATATCAATTTTCATGAACAGCTTTCCCACGAAATATGCGGACGAAAAGCTGCCTATCAGATAGGATAATGCTGCTATGACTGCAAACCTCATATTACTCCCCTTTTTCTCTGAACTCAAATATTATTGGTGTGCCAGTAAATCCAAAGTGGCTCCTTATTTGATTCTCAAGATATCTGACATAAGAGAAATGCATCAGTTCTTTAATATTAACGAATATTACAAACCTTGGTGGTTTCACAGAAACTTGAGTACCATAATAGATTTTTGCTCTCTTGCCCTTATCGGAAGGAGGTTGGTTCATAAGAATAGCCCTGTTTAAAATATCATTAAGTACCCCAGTACTTATCCTCATATTATAGTTGTTATTGACAATATTGATCATCTCTAGTAGCTTGTCAACTCTTTTCCCTGTTTTTGCGGATATGAATACTATGGGGGCATAATTTATGAAGCCCAGAGTTTCCCTTATTTCTTTTTCATGGCTGAGATAAGTTTTGTCATCTTTATCCACGACATCCCATTTATTGACAGCAACTATGATGGCTTTTCCGTTATCGTGAGCATATCCAGCAATTTTTGTATCCTGCTCAGTTACTCCCTGTGTCCCATCGACTACCAGAACACAGATATCAGCTCTGTCAACTGCGGTTAGGGTCCTTACTACAGAATATCTTTCAACTTTCTCAGTTATATACCTCTTCCTTCTTAATCCAGCAGTATCAACAAAGATGTACTTGTTTCCGCTGTGTTCAAAATAGCTGTCTATTGAGTCCCTGGTGGTCCCAGGTATATCCGTGACTATAACTCTTTCTTCTCCAAGGATATGATTGATCAGGGATGACTTACCAGCGTTAGGTCTGCCGATAAATGCTACCCTTATGCTTTCATCGTCTTTATTAGTATCGCTGTCCTCAGGAAAATATTTTACAACTTCATCCAATAGATCTCCTAACCCCAATGACTGTTCTGCTGAAACAGGCATAGGTTGTCCGAGTCCAAGCTCATATAGCTCGTATAGCTCATCCGGGACTTTTCGGTTATCAATTTTATTCGCCACAAGTATGACTTTTCTTCCAGACTTCCTAAGGATCTCAGCTATTTCTTTATCTGTAGTAGTCAAGCCTTCAAGTCCGTCTACTACGAAAAGGATCGCATCAGCAGTTTCAATAGCCATTTCTGCTTGCTTCTTGATGTTCTGCATAACAATGTCGTCCTTCTCTGGTTCAAGGCCACCTGTGTCTATTATTGTAAAATGTCTTCCCAGCCATTCACCTTCAGCATATATCCTATCTCTTGTTACTCCTGGTACGTCCTCAGTTATTGCTATCCTTCTACCAGCCAATTTGTTGAACAGAGTTGATTTTCCAACATTTGGACGACCTACTATACAAACTATCGGTCTGCTCACGACCTCACCTCTTTCATAATCGATTCTAAAAACTCTCTACCATCCACAGGCACTAATCTAAGCCTGTTCATAAGAAATTCACTTGCTTGACTAAATGTCATATTATCCAGGAATATGTCCTCATCTCTTTTCATCATTGATCTAGGGATAAAAACTGCATCGTATTCTCCACTTGCTCTTACTTGGTCAACGAGGTCCCCTCCGGTTATAAGGCCAGAAACAGTTATAGTCTCACCAAAGAAATTATTCTTGATTGGGATGACATCGATCGTCAGCCCCGATATCTTATCTCTGATCATATCTGACATGCTCTTCATAAAAATCGCTGCGAGCTTTCCCGTTGCTATAAGAAATCTTTTGTCAGATAAACACGCTTCAGTGTCATCTAGTGCCTCCGTCAATTCAGTAGAGAAGGATCTTAGCAACCCCACTCCATTCTCATACTGTGGAAACCCCTCATAAAAGTCATGATCTGGAAGGGCTTTTCCTGAAACACAATAAAACTCGTCGGAAGCAAATACAAATCTTGTACCAATACTATCCAAATACACATGCTGCATCTCTTCAATTTGTTCTATAAGCGTAGAAGCGGAAGCTAGATCATATATTCCAAGCGAGTCCAAACCATCCCTATATTTTGTTATACCAACAGGAACAACTGCTACAGAATTAACTGAAGGATACAAAGATGAGAGATCATATATGGTTCTCTTTAGCTCTGCATCATCGTTCACGCCAGGAACCAGAACTATCTGACAATTCATCTCCAGACCAGCCTCATGGAACCTCTTTAGAGTTTCAAAAATCATACCGGCTTTTTTGTTTCTCAGCATTCTGATTCTTAGCTCAGGATTTGTTGTATGAACTGAAACATTGATAGGACTTAGCTTATAGTCAATTATCCTTTGAATGTCGTTTTCTTTCATATTTGTCATGGTGATAAAATTCCCCTGCAAAAATGAAAGTCTAGAATCATCATCCTTAAAGTATAGAGTATCTCTCATGTTTGGTGGTAATTGATCAATAAAACAGAACATACATTTATTCTGGCAGGTCTTTGCTTTATCGATCAGCGGATTGGTGAATATTATGCCAATATCCTCATTAAAATCCTTCTCGATCTCGAATTCCCAAAGCTCTCCGTCTTTTTTCTCAATAACGATATCAAGAATTTCATCTGATATTAGATACCTATAGTCTATAACGTCTCTTACGGGCATTTTATTTATACTAACGAGGATATCTCCGGGATCTATACCCAGCTCATCAGCTATGCTTCCAAGGACTACGTCCTCTATTATATTTCTTGATTCCCTGATATTTGTAATTTCCATTTTAATTACCACCTGAATAAAAAAATAGAGAGCCTACAGATGACTGTAGGCTAAATTCCTGGACTAATAGAGAGGAAACTTATCGCAAAGGTCATACACTCTTTGTTTGACCATGTCCTTGTCACTTTCCGGACTTAACGCAAGATTTATCAACTCTGCAATTTCCTTCATTTCGACTTCCTTCATACCTCTTGTCGTCATGGCAGCCGTTCCGATCCTTACCCCGCTTGTAACAAATGGACTTTCAGGATCATTAGGGATAGTATTCTTATTGGTTGCCATACCTACCTCGTTTAGCATAGCCTCTGCGGCCTTGCCTGTCAAGCCTTTATTTCTAACGTCGATCAGGATCAGGTGGTTGTCAGTACCTCCACTTACCAATCTGAATCCGAATTCCTTTAAGCCTTCAGCCAATGCATTGGTATTAGTTATGATTTGTCTTTGATAAACCTTGAAGTCATCCTGTAATGCCTCTCCGAATGCCACTGCTTTAGCCGCAATAACATGCATCAACGGTCCTCCTTGGATACCCGGGAAGATCGCTTTATCGATCATCTTTGCATATTCAGCTTTACATAGAATAGCCCCACCTCGAGGACCTCTCAAGGTCTTGTGGGTAGTTGTTGTAACAAAGTCAGCATAAGGGACTGGATTCTGGTGAAGTCCAGCAGCGACAAGACCTGCTATGTGAGCCATATCGACCATAAGGTAAGCTCCAATTTCATCAGCGATTTCCTTAAACTTTGAAAAATCTATCTCCCTGGGATAAGCACTGGCTCCTGCAACTATCATTTTAGGTTTTTCTCTTATTGCAATTTCTCTAACTGCATCGTAGTCTATCATCTCAGTCACTGGGTCCACGCCATATGCAACGAAATTATAATAAACACCGGAAATGTTTACTGGACTGCCATGAGTCAAGTGACCTCCTTGTGAAAGGTTCATTCCAAGCACCTTGTCACCAGGTTTCAGAAATGCAAAATAAACTCCTAGATTTGCGTTTGATCCGGAATGAGGCTGAACATTTGCGTGATCAGCTCCAAAAAGCTGCTTTAACCTTTCTATGGCTAATTCCTCAGCTAAGTCAACTATCTCGCAGCCACCATAATATCTCTTATTTGGATATCCCTCTGCATATTTGTTTGTCAACTGGCTGCCCATTGCCTCCATTACCGCTTCTGAAACAAAATTTTCAGAGGCAATAAGCTCAATGTGCTTATTTTGTCTGTCGATTTCTCTCTGTACGATTTCCATCATTTTAGGATCTGACTTTGCTAAATTGGTAAAATCCATAAACACGACTCCTCTCGAATCAATTTTGATTAACCCTCTATGCCTTTACACTACTCAAGCCTATTATTTGGTATACTTAAGCATAATCTCAATTAGTTTGTCCATATCCTGCTCTTTACCATCAGGTGATTCGAGCAAACAATGTTTCATATAATTCTCAAGGATAAGTCCGCCCACATTGTTAAGTGCGCTTCTTGACGCAGAAATCTGTATCAGGATATCTCCGCAGAATTTATCCTCCTCGACCATTTTCTGTATACCCTTAATTTGGCCTTCTATTCTTCTAAGTCTTACAATCAAAGAATCCTTGTCAGTCAAATCAGATCCCTCCTATAGCTTTCTGGTCATAACAATGACACTTTCATCCTTCTTGGCAAAGCTTTTATCAATGATCCTAATAACAAGGAAAGATACAGCAAGAAAAGCGATTCCCACTGCGAAGCTTAAAAGCTCATGGTTAGCGGTGTCAGCACCTTTGAAAATCAAGTTTCCTACGATGATCCCCATTATTAAAAATGCAAATGGGATCATATAAATAATAGTTATATACTTCATTATATTCTTTTGAATCGCCTGAAGTTCTACGAAATCTCCAGGCTTAGCATCAATATTATTTTTAAGCACAACATAGTGTGGTTTTTCCTCGCAAGAACTTGCGCAGCCTTTACAACTGCCTCACCCAGCTGTCCTCTTTACTTCAAGCTGCACCTTGTTGTCTCCCACAAATCCCGTCACATATCCGATTTGTTCCATTCTATATATCCTCCTCCCTTAAGGCAATATCCTTGATTACTTCACCAGCTAGTATGAGTCCTGCAACAGAAGGTACAAAGGAAACGCTGCCTGGTATCGCTTTTCGTCTGTCGATATCCCCAAGATTCACGTCAATAGGCTCTTCTGGCGAATAAACGACCTTAAGAGCCTTGACTCCTCTTTTTCTAAGCTCATTTCTCATGACCCTTGCCAACGGACATACCCTGGTATTGTATATATCGCTAACCACAAAAGCCGTAGGATCAAGCTTATTGCCTGCACCCATAGAGCTTATTATAGGTATACCCATTTCCAGTGAGCTTGTAACCAAATCTACCTTTGATGATATCATATCTATCGCGTCAATTATATAGTCAAATGAAGGATCAAGAAATTCCAGTTTTGTATCTTTTGTATACCGCTTCTGTACCGATTCTACTGTTAATCCAGGATTTATCTCCATAAGTCTATCTCTCATCACGTTGACCTTTGGCAAACCAACTGTCTTTGATGTCGCATGGAGCTGCCTGTTTATATTTGTTAAATCAATAGTATCGTAGTCAACTAGAACCAGACTGCCGACCCCAGTTCTGGCTAACGCCTCTACGGCATAGGAGCCTACTCCTCCAATACCAAATATCGCTACCTTGCTGTTGGCAAGTCTTTCCATTCCATCAGCACCCAGCAGATAGGATGATCTTATAAAAGCATTATTCATTATCCACATCAACCTTTATGTGGGCTTCAGTCAGCTGCTCAGCAGTTACATGTGTTGGTGCACCCGTCATCAAGCATGTTGCAGACTGAGTCTTTGGAAATGCAATTACGTCTCTTATATTTGAAGATCCAGAAAATAACATTATAAGCCTATCCAAACCGAAGGCAATACCGCCATGGGGAGGAGTTCCATATCTGAAGGCTTCCAGAAGGAATCCAAATTTATCCTGAGCTTCTTCCTCACTAAGTCCGAGAGCCTTGAACATCCTGCTTTGAAGTGTTGAATTGTTGATCCTTATGCTTCCTCCACCCATTTCATCTCCGTTTATTACCAAGTCATATGCCTTTGCCCTGACCCTATCTGGATTGCTCTCCAGAAGTTCAATATCCTCTTCCACAGGGTGAGTAAATGGATGGTGTTTTGCAACGTATCTCTTAGCTTCTTCATCGTATTCAAGTAAAGGGAATTCAGTGATCCAAAGCATTTCATAGTGATCATCCTTGAGTATCCCAAGCCTTTTAGCAATCTCATTCCTAAGGTTGCCCAAACTATCAGATACAATGGACAGCTTGTCAGCAACCAAAAGGATCAGATCTCCTTCCTTGGCATCCAACCTAGAAAGAAGTGTACTCATATCATCTTCACTAAAGAACTTACCAATTGGGGAGGTTATCCCTTCATTAGTCACCTTAATCCATGCTAAACCTTTTGCACCATAGGTCTTAACGTATTCTTCCAGGGAAGCTATGTCCTTTCTAGTAAAGCTTTCACCGTGACCATTGATGTTGATACCCTTAACTGCCCCACCATTGGCTACTGCGTCAGAAAATACCTTGAAGCCTGCTCCGGATACAATATCTGATATATCATTAAGCTCAAATCCAAACCTTAAGTCTGGTTTATCCACTCCAAATCTGTTCATAGCTTCTTCATAAGACATCCTTCTAAGTGGCAGCTCAATATCGATGCCTTTTATCTCTTTGAATAGTCTTTTCATAAGCTTTTCGTTCATTGCAAGTACATCATCTACATCAACAAAGCTCATCTCTATGTCTATCTGAGTGAATTCCGGTTGCCTGTTTGCTCTTAGATCCTCGTCTCTAAAGCATTTTACTATTTGATAATATCTGTCCATACCCGAAACCATCAACAACTGTTTAAGAAGCTGTGGTGATTGAGGAAGTGCATAAAACTGGCCAGGATTTACTCTGCTTGGTACTAGGTAGTCTCTTGCTCCTTCAGGAGTAGGCTTAGTAAGGACAGGAGTTTCCACTTCAACAAATCTATTTTCGTAGAAGAAATCTCTAACTGTTTTCGCTACCTTAGCTCTCAGCTTAAGATTGCTCTGCATACCAGGTTTTCTTAGGTCAAGATATCTGTATTTCAATCTCATGGATTCACTTACATTATCATCGTCCTTAATGTAGATCGGAGGAGTTTCGGCTTCGTCAAGTATCTTTAGCTCAAAGGCAAGAAGTTCAACATCTCCTGTGATCATATTTGGATTCTTTGACTGCCTCTCTCTGACGATACCCTTTACGGCTATTACATATTCAGTCCTTATATTTTCGGCTTTCTCAATCAAATCCTTCGGAACGCTATCGTCAAACACTATCTGTGAGATCCCGGTGGTGTCCCTGAGATCAATAAACAACAATCCTCCGAGGTTCCTTTCCCTCTGAACCCAACCCATTAAAGTGACTTCCTTACCAACATCATTGATGCGGATCTCTCCGCACATCATATTTCTTCTCATGTTTCCCATTCTTTCTCCCATTATTTCTCCCTCCTAAAAATAAAATAAGCCCCTCATCTCTGATTTTCAGGGACGAGAGGCAATCTCGCGGTACCACCCTAATTAGGCTATCCTCACTCTTTTTTATAACGCTTCTCGCGTGCGGTAAATCCGCAGACTCCAGGGTGTCTTCACCAAATGTAAGGGTCAGCTCTCACCATTCGCTGACTCTCTTTACCTTATTTATCTGATTACTGGTCCCTATCCTTGCCATTATCTGTAATTGCTCTAATTATATGATATCAAGAGGATTAGTGTCAATAGGTTAATCAACGGGTTTGATCAGTTGACTGATCAATGAGCTCCTCCTTGCAAGGATCTCATCGATCCTATCCATATAACCATTTAGATCCTTGGGGTTTGGGATCCTTATTATAGCTCCTGTTCTCTCATTATAAAGCTTAGACACAGAACCCATTCCAGCAGCGATTATAGTTTGTTTCTCCTCCATTATGGCCACATTATAAACACAAATATTTTGTGATCTGCTATAACCAATATTTTCATAATTGCCTAGTATCTGTTTCTGTCTATAGAGATAATAAGGTGCCAGACCAACCTCGGCTGCAAACTCGCTGGTTAGTTTGAGCATTTCTCCAACCTTTTCTGCTTCGTACACCAAATAAGCATCATCCTTCTCCATAAGACTCGAGCCTTTCTTTAGGGAAAGGGTATGGACAGTCAAGTTATCAGGCTTTAAGTCCTTAAGCTTCTCAAGTGTCAAACGTACATCATCAGGCCCCTCACCAGGTAAGCCTAAAATCAAATCCATATTAACTACGTTTATACCCATCTCCTTAGCCAGATTGTAAGCTACAATAATATCATCTGGAGTATGGTCTCTTCCTATAAGCTTGAGGGTATTATAGTTCATCGTCTGAGGATTGATACTAATCCTATCGACGTCATATTTTTTAAAAAGCTTAAGGTAATCATGATCAATTGTGTCAGGTCTGCCAGCTTCAACTGTAAGTTCAAATGAGGAAGTAAACAGACTTCTGACTTCACTAAGTAACCTCTCCATTAAATACTTAGGTAGGGCAGTTGGCGTACCACCGCCAAAATATACCGAATCAAGTCTCCAACCATCCATTATTTCATGGATGCTGTTTATCTCTCTTATTAAAGTATCAATGTATGGATCCATTTGATTACGGAACTTTGCTGAAGAAAGAGAAGGAAAAGAGCAATAAATACATCTTGTGGGACAAAAAGGTATCCCGATGTATAAACTGTAGGTTTTACCCTTGAAGGAGTCAGTTAAAGGTGCTTGAATAGAGCTGATTTTTACAGCAAGCTCTGCCTTATCTTTATCAATCAGGTACCCTTTCATAAGGATTTCTTTGATTACTTCATTGGTTGCTCCGCTCTCTCTCAAAGCTGAAGAAATCTTTAATGGCCTTATCCCCGTTAGTATACCCCATGGAAGTGATTTTTCGGTCAAGCTGCTCAGAAGCTTATAATACGCCCTTTTTGCTGCAACTCTATCAACCGCTTCACGATTACGCAGTATGTCTATCTCTTTTGCGGAGGCAGTATAAATCAAAGGATTATCTTCAAGCCCCTTGATACTAGCCTTAAAACCCCCATTTTCATATTCAAGGTAGATGTGCGATGCAACAGCTTCATCAGATACTGTTTCAAAAAATTGCTCACCAGGCATAAATGCCCTTGCCAGCTCAAAGAGGTCGTTGTATTTAACTTTATCAGTTCTATTTACGATACCTATCATTATTTTTTCCTTACTTATTTCTTAAGAAACGGATTTCTTAGTCTCTCATGGCCTATTGACGATTCAGGCCCATGTCCTGGATAAACAATAGTATCATCTGGAAGCCTAAAGAGTTTATTTTTGATGCTTCTTATTATAGTGTCGAAATCACCACCATAAAGGTCCGTTCTTCCTATTGAACCTTTAAAGAGTGTATCTCCTGTAATCAGATTTCCTCCACCATAAAGACAAATTCCACCTAGTGTGTGTCCAGGGGTATGGATTGTTATAAGCTTCTCATCTCCAATAGTAATTTCATCTCCATCTGTAAGGAGTAAGTCAGGTTCAAAGTATACTTCACCCATTGCCATTGAACTTGACATATTCAGTGCACTGCTTTTTACCATCTCAAGATCAGCTTTGTGGACCATAACAGGAACAGACAAAGCTTTTTTCAAAGCCATGACTCCTCCAATATGATCTCCATGGCCGTGGGTCAGAATTATTGTCTTGACCTCAGCTCCAATTTTCTTTATCTCAGATAGCAAATACTCAACATCTCCACCCGGATCCACAACAATTGCCTCGCTCTTGTCCGAGGAGGCAACGATATAGCAGTTAGCTGCATATATGCCAGCCTGCAATCTCTTAATTATCATTTAATCACCCTCTAAAATTGCTTTTTACTGTCCAAAAGTATAGTCACTGGCCCGTCATTTACATAATCAACCATCATATGGGCTCCAAAAATTCCCTTATCTATGCCAATGCCCATATTCTGAATTTTATATATAAATTGATTGTAAAATTCTTCACCTTTTTCAGGAGCAGCGGAATCTGTGAAGCTTGGTCTTTTACCCTTACGGACGTCTCCGTATAATGTGAACTGTGATATCGCAAGGATCTCTCCTCCAATATCCTGAACAGAAAGATTCATTTTTTCATTCTCGTCTTCAAAAATTCTCAGTCCTGCAACCTTCTCAGCCATATACTCGATATCATCTGGTGAATCTTCCTTTCCTACACCAATATATACCAACAATCCCTTTCCAACTCTACCCACAATCTTATCATTCACTTTTACCTCCGCACTGCTTACTCTTTGAACCACTGCCCGCATAAATGTCCTCCTTATGCTGTTACTCTATACACGTCAAAGACGTTTCCAATCCTTCTCAACCTCTTCATAAGATCATTTAGCTGCTCCTTGTCATGTATCTCAAGTGTCATATTGATCATAACGGATTTATCCTTGTTAGTTCTGGCATTAAGCGACAATAAACCAACGTCTGCATCGTTTACTCTTAAAGCTATCTCTGCAAGCAAACCTGGCCTGTCTGTCGCCCTTATCTGGATTTCTGCACTATATGATGACTTCTTTTCTATGTCCCAGCTTACCTCTATCGACCTTTCCTCCTGACCTTCAAGGATAGTTGATAGATTTGGACAGTCTGTGCGGTGAATCGAAACTCCTCTGCCTCGTGTGATGAAGCCTACTATGTCATCACCTGGAACTGGATTGCAGCATTTTGAAAACTTTATCTTAACATTGTCGACATCTTTAACGATTATTCCATGAGTCGGCCGTGGCTTTGACTTGTTTTGTGACTTTTGAATTTTTGACTCAACTATTTCTTTTTCACTGGGCTTAAAATGCTCGCTGTATATTTCCTTAAGCTTGCTTATTACCTGGTTTATTGTTATACTTCCATAACCAATTGAAGCATAGAGGTCCTCTATAGAGCTTATACTTACTTTCCCAGCTACATTTCTAAGCCATTCGTCAACTAGTATATCCGATGGGCGGTACCCTAAACGCTTGATCTCTTTCTCAAGGGCATCCTTTCCCTTGGCTATATTGAGATCGCGTTCCTTAAGCTTGAACCATTGCTTGATCTTTGTTTTTGCCTGATTGCTCTTTACCAGCTTCAGCCAGTCCCTGCTTGGTCCGCTGCTGTTTGCGCTTGTTATTACCTCAACAATATTGCCATTCTTTAGCTTGTAATTAAGTGGCACTATTCTGTTATCAACCTTTGCACCAACACATTTATTGCCTACATCGGTGTGGACTCTGTATGCAAAATCTATCGGCGTTGAACCATCAGGCAGATTTATGACATCACCCTTTGGCGTGAACACGAATACCTCGTCAGTAAAGAAATCGATTTTAAGTGTTTCCATAAATTCCTTAGGATCGTTAAGGTCTGTTTGCCACTCAAGAAGCTGTCTTAACCAAGTTAGCTTATCATCAAAATTATTTCCCTTAGCGTAACCCTCCTTATATTTCCAGTGAGCAGCAATACCGTATTCTGCTGTTCTATGCATCTCATAGGTTCTTATTTGAACCTCAAATATCTCGCCCTTGTTTCCTATTACAGTGGTATGCAATGACTGATACATGTTAGGCTTGGGCATTGCTACGTAATCCTTGAAACGGCCGGGCAATGGCTTCCATAGCGTATGAACGATACCTAATGCACCATAGCAGTCCTTGATATTGTCAACAAGGATCCTTACGGCAGTTAGATCATATATTTGTTCAAATGCCTTCCCCTGGTACATCATCTTTTTGTATATGCTGTAGAAATTCTTCGGTCTTCCGCTTATTTCACATTTAATGTTCATTTCACCAAGTTTCTCATACAATTCATCAGTGATCTGTTTTATAAATGCTTCTCTTTCAAGTCTTTTCTTAGACACCTTCTCAACTAAGCTATAATAATTCTCGGGATCGAGATATCTCAAAGACAGATCTTCCAGCTCCCACTTGATTTTTGAAATACCTAGTCTATGAGCTATCGGTGCATATATCTCAAGGGTCTCAATAGCTTTTTCCTTCTTCTTCTCATCAGTCATATACTCCAGTGTCCTCATATTGTGAAGCCTGTCAGCAAGCTTTACTATGATCACTCGAATATCCTTTGCCATCGCGATAACCATTTTTCTGAGATTTTCAGCCTGGTTCTCCTGCTTAGTCTTGTACTGAAGTTTCTTCAGCTTAGTTACACCATCTACAAGATCAGCTACTTCTTCTCCGAACTCTTCCTTTATCTTGTCATAAGTGATACTGGTATCCTCAATTACATCATGGAGCAAACCTGCAATTATAGTAGCTGTATCCATGTTCAAGTCAGCAAGAAGAAGAGCTACCCGGAAAGGATGGACGAAATATTTTTCGCCCGAGTTTCTAACCTGGCTCTCATGAGCAGCCTCAGCAAAGTTATAAGCTTTAATGATAAGCTGCATATCAGCATTTGGATTATACTGCTCGATCCTTAGGAGTAAATTCTCCAACATAGTAACACCTTCTCGCTATTCCATGAACCGATAGCTGTCGATAATAAATTGTATGCTTGTCCTTCCCATGTAGTCATTCACGGAAGGATAATAAACTACGTCCATGCTGATAGAGTTTCTCAGCCCAGCCATAGCATTGTCTACCTCTTTCTGCCCAAACAATCCCCTCGCACTGGACACCCAAAGCTCTGGATCACTGAAGATTATTCCTTCCAGTTTTTCTGTATAATCTTTACCAATTATTAGCTTAAGCACATTAGAATTTTTACCAAGAATTGAAGCTTTATGAACCTTAAGACCTTTGAATCCAAATAATGGCTTAGGGTTACCTTTGCCAAATGGTTCCAGCATTTCTATTTCTCTCAATAGATTCCAATCCAGTAATCCAGGATCAAGGGGCATTTCAATGTATATTTTGGGATTTAAGTCTTCTTTAGTCAATCTACTGTTTTTATTCAGCATTTCTCTTAATTGTCCAATATTTGCATCCCTTAAACTAAGTCCGGCAGCCATTGGATGCCCTCCAAATCTTTCCAGAAGATGACTTACTTTATTGAGTTCATCAAAAATATGATATCCTTCAATAGACCTTGCGGAACCTTTTATCCCCTCTTTGCCTTGAGTCAGAACTATTGTAGGTCTATTATACTTCTCTTTCACCCTGCCTGCAACAATGCCAGCAACGCTTTCATGTATTAGAGGATCGAATGCAACTATAACATTCTGAATTCCAAGCTGAGTCTCGATGATGTTTACTACTCGCTCTACGCCATCCCTGGTCAGAGACTGCCTTTCCTCGTTAAGCTCTCTCAGTCTGATCGCTTTACCCATGGCTTCATCACTTCTCTCACTTAAGAGGAGCTCGAGACCTAAAATGGCACTGTCAAGCCTACCGGATGCATTGAGACTTGGCCCTAAAATAAAGCCAACGTGATAGACTCCGAGCTTTTTGTCAGTAAGGCCACTTGCTGCTAATAGAGCCTTGAGCCCTATATTTTTGGTATTGTTTAGTCGTTCAAGACCTCTGGCTGCGATTATTCTGTTCTCACCAACCAGATCAACTACATCGCATATAGTTGCTAATGCAGCAATTTCAAGCAAGTCATCATCAAAAACCTTAATGCCAAATCTTTCAAGTAAGTGAATCGAAAGCTTTAGTGCAACACCTGCACCACACAGCATCTTTTCTGGATAAATACAATCATTCTGCTTGGGATTTATAACCGCATCTGCTTGAGGAATTTCTTCTGGGATATCATGGTGGTCAGTTATTATTACCCGCATACCCATTTCTACCGCTAACTTTGTCTGGGTGACTGCAGAAATTCCATTATCAACGGTAACTATTGTGTCGACACCCTGTGCTTTAGCCTCAAGAACTAGGAATTGGTTGATTCCATAACCATCCAGAATTCTGTCTGGTATAACGTAATCTACAACTGCACCAGATCTATACAAAGCTTTGTAAAGGATGTATACTGAGGAAATTCCATCCACATCATAATCCCCAACGATTCTTATGCGCTTCCCGTGTTCGATACAATCCTGTAAAATATCTCCGGCAATTATTACGTCTTTCATCAATTCAGGCTTATGCATTCTATCAAGCTTAGGATCAAGAAATTGATCGATATCATTTTTCTCAATAATGCCACGGTTGGCAAGAAGAATGGCCAATTCCCTCGAAATATTGTTTTCCCTTGCCATTTTATTAACGTCTGCTTGCATCCCCTTGATGAACCATCTACTCATTTTCCCACTCCATATAAAGAAAGAATTTAGATAATTTTATCTAAATTCTATCATCAAATTCTGTCAATTACCAGAAAAATCATTGTTTTGCCCGCTGCCTTCATAGAGCTTCTCTCCTCTTGAATACAACAGCTTGAGCTGATCTTCCTTTGTTTTAACAAGAGTTTCCAGCTGATTCTTATCGCTGGTTAGCACATTTATCTGTCTGTTAAGATCCTTCAATTCTTTCTTATGTCTTATCTCCCTGGCCATTCCGAATAGTACAGCAATCGCAGAACCAAGCAATACACTGATAAATATTACTATCGCCTGTGACAGCTGGACCTTTGCGAATAGAAAGTCGATTTCCACAACGTCTCCATTACTAAGAGCAAAGATACCGATTATTATTGCCAGGATCAAGATAAAAATCAAATTCTTTTGCATAATATCCCTCCATTGAATCTTTATGCCTATTTTTACCCATTAATTAGATGTTTTCAACCTCTTAAGTGAATATAGTATAGGTGTAGCTATAAATAGAGAGGAGTATGTCCCCGAAACCATACCAATTATCAATGGAAGTGCCAATACCTTTACATCCTCAACCCCTACTAAATAAAGAGTTATAACTGCTATAAGAGTAGTCAGCGTCGTAAAGAGAGTTCTTCTCATCGACAGCTTTATACTGTTGTTAATAACTTCACCAAACCCAAGCTTTGGATATATTTTGGTTTCTTCTCGTATCCTGTCAAATATTACAATTGTATCATTGATTGAATATCCCACTATTGTAAGCATTGCTGCAATGAATGAACTGTTTACTGGAAGTCTCAAAACTGAGTATACTGCTAGTGTAACCAATACGTCATGGATCAAAGCAATAACTGCTGCAACTCCAAATTTGAATTGAAATCTGAAGGATATATAAGCGAGCATCAATCCAGAAGCAATAATAACTGAGACAACAGCCCTATCTCTGATTTCCTTGCCCATAAAAGGTCCAAATTTTTGAGTTTGAAAGTTACTTCTATCCATTCCATAAGCCTCAACGAAGCTGTTTACGATATCTGTTGTATCCTTATTGTCTAGATCCTTTGAACTTCTGATTAGCAACTCTGATCTTTCGGATCCTGAGTGAATAATGCTTGCATTTTGATCATATTCATCCATGATTTCCCTTGCTTGCTCCACTGAAACAAACTTACCTACATCAAGCTGGAGCATTGTTCCACCCGTAAAGTCGATTCCATAATTTAAGCCGTTTATTGCAAACATTATAAGTCCAGCTAGAATAACTGATAGAGAGATCGCATAGAATAACTTATAGTTTTTAATAACATTCATCTGAGCATCCCCCTTATACACCGTAAAGTTTTAGATTCTTGCCGCCAGTGATCTTTACCATGAGTCTAAGGACATATTTAGTAAAGAATACTGCAGTTATCATGGATGCAACTATACCAATTGTTAAAGTTACCCCAAAGCCCTTGATTGGGCCTGTTCCATAGAAATATAAAACAGCTCCTGCAATCAACGTGGTTATATTTGAGTCAAGAATAGATCTTAAAGCCCTGTTGAAGCCAGCGTCAATAGAGACTCTTACAGTCTTTCCTACGGATATCTCTTCTCTTATCCTCTCAAATATCAATATATTTGCGTCAACAGCCATGCCAATCGATAGCACTAGGCCAGCTATCCCTGGGAGAGTAAGCTTTGCTCCGATCAATATCATAGCACCTACAACTAATATCACATAAATAGTCAGGGCCATCGAAGCGACAAAACCCGGGACCCGATAAACCAGCAACATAAATGCAATAATTATAGCTAAAGCAATCCCGCCCGCAAGTATACTCCCTTCAAATGCCTCTAATCCAAGTGTAGGACCAATTATAGAGGTTTGAAGCTCCACCATCTCAACGGGGAGAGCACCAGCCCTTATCAATGTGGAAAGATTATTAGCTTCCTCAAGTGTATACATCCCCGTTATTACAGGCTTTCCGTCTTTAATTGGTTCTAGAACCATAGGATTTGAAATCATTTCACCATCTAATATTATATAAATGATTTTGTCCAGAGTTTCTGTTTTTGAAGCAAGCATTGAAGTGGCTTCAAAGAACAGACGCCTGCCTTCCTCATTCAGCTCCAGGGAAACAACTGGTTCATTGACTCCGTATTCATTTGGCTGAAATAGTACTTGTGAGTTTATTACATTCTTTCCTGTGATCACTGTATCGCCATCCGGGTTTTTAAATTCAAGCAAAGCGGTTTTACCGATAAGATCAATTGCTTCATCAGGATCCTGAACTCCGGCAAGCTCTATCCTTATTCTCTTTTCACCCTCAATTGCAATATTTGGTTCAGAAACTCCCAAGCCATCTACACGCTTTCCAATTATCGCTTTGGTTTCCTCCATCATTGCTGCAAGCTCGGAACCAGTTGCATCTGTATTGGCTTCGAGTACAACATAAACACCTCCTGCTAGATCAAGTCCCAACTCTATGGAATCCTTTGCACTTTTTATGGTCTTGTCACCAAGGACTAAACCATTCATCCCAATATATCCTGCAAATACTACGATAATAATGATAGCAGCAACGATTGAAATGCTCTTCGCCCTCATACTATTCCTCCTCACTGAGGCTTGCCTTGATCGACAACGCGCATTCTATTCTTTTCTTTTCCATTTCACAGCCGATCTCATATGGCTTCAAAATATCCCCATGAGCATAGTGGGCGTTTGCATGGCATCCACCGCTGCAATAGAACCTAGCCCAGCACTCTCTGCATTCCTTTTTAGTATACACATTAACCTTCTTGAAGCGCTCTCTAAGTTTGGTATTGGTTATACCTGAATCAAGTTCTCCAAGTAAAAACTCCCTCTCGCCAACAAACTGATGGCAAGGATAAATCTCACCTTCGGGTGTCACGGCGATGTACTCACTTCCAGCTCCACAACCAACAGCTCTTTTGATTACACAGGGCCCTTGGTCCAGATCTATCATGAAATGGAAAAACATAAAATCAGTATCTTTTCTCTTCAATTCTATATACTGTTTTGAAAAGCTCTCATACTCCTTAAGGACTTCCTCCAGGTGTTCAGTTCTGAGAGCATAATCCATTTCATCTGGTGCTACGACGGGCTCGATGGATATCTTTCTAAAACCATCATTATAGAACTCGAGGGCATCCTTTCCAAAATCAGTATTCTTGTTTGTAAAGGTTCCTCTGACATAATAATCCTTGTCTCCTCTCAATTCAACCATACGCTTGATTTTAGGCAGGATGACGTCATAGCTGCCATCACCTGAGACCGTAAGCCTCATTTCATCATTTATTTGCTTTCTGCCATCAAGACTTAATACTACATTTTCCATATTATTATTTATAAAATCCATCTTATCTTCGTCAAGAAGGACTCCGTTGGTGGTTATTGTAAACCTGAAGTTCTTATTATAGATTTCTTCAAGTTCTCTGCCATAAGCAACTAGATCCTTAACAACCTGAAAGTTCATCAATGGTTCACCACCAAAGAAATCAACCTCAAGATTTCTTCTTTTACCTGAACTCTTTGCCAGGAACTCGAGTGCCTTTTTCCCCGTCTCAAGACTCATAATCGATCTTTCGCCTTTGAAATTGCCCTGGGAAGCAAAGCAATACTTGCATTTTAGGTTACAGTCATGAGCGACATGCAGGCACATCGCCTTTATAATATTTTCCTTGTTATATTCCAAGCCTCCAAAATCGGATTCCTTTGAATAAAGGATCTCATTATCTACTAGATACCTGATTTCTTCATATGCTTCGATTATTCTTTCAGTCTCAAATCTACCAGCTAGATTTTCAACGACTGCGTCTCTGCTTTGAAGACAATTTTCATCTAGTATATTGTAGACCAGTTCGTCAATTATATGCACAGCACCGCTGTTAACGTCCAAAACCATATAATTTTCGTTTAAATAAAACTTATGTATAAGCTGTGACAACTGTAAGCCTCCTTAATTTTTCTCAAATAAAAAGCAGTGGATAAACCACTACCCCTTATTGCATTACTTGTTTTCGCACTTCTGGTTTCCTACTGTGCATGACGTTTTGCATGCTGACTGGCACGATGTCTGGCACTCTCCGCATCCGCCATAAACAAGACTATCCTTGAGTCTGATTTTGGTCAGTGTCTTGATATGCTTCATATGTATCCTCCTGTTTTAAAGAATGTGCTTTAATGAAGCAATTATACCACAGACTAGATGCATAATAAAGGAATTTTTAGCACTTAAAAAAGAAGAACTTCCATCTCTGGAAGTCATTCTAATTATTCTTCTGTAGTCTCTTCTTCCTGCTTCGTAATTTTTGATCCATTTGATTTTACAACAGAACCAACTGCCCATCTGGTTATGTCCAGCTTCGTTTTGGTAGATCCGATTTCAAGAGTAACATAATCATCTTTTAACTTAATGATCTTACCCATGATACCGCCTATTGTGATTACTTCGTCTCCAACACGCAGGCTGCTTCTCATTTCCTTAATCTCTTTTTCTTTCTTCCTCTGAGGTCTAATTGCGAAAAAGTAGAAAATCACCAGCAAACCTATTGGGAGAATAAATGCTTGCAATTGCTCCATCTACAAATCACTCCTTTTCTATAATATATTATACATGAAAAGCGTTAAAAATCACTCCAATAATTCTGTATAGCCATATTTTTTATAGAACTCATCCTTAAATTCCAGTAATCTGTCTTCCTTGATAGTCTCTCGGATCTTTTCCATAAGGTTTATCAAAAAGTATAGGTTGTGGATCGTTGTAAGTCGTAAGGCAAGTATTTCATCTACATTAAATAAGTGTCTTATATATGCTCTTGAATAATTCCTACATGTATAGCAGTCACACTCTGGATCAAGTGGCCCAAAATCACGGGAATACCTTCCATTCCTGATTACAACCTTTCCATGACTCGTCATAGCAGTACCATTTCGAGCAATCCTGGTCGGTAATACGCAGTCTGCCATATCGATGCCTCTTATAACTGCTTCAAATAGATAATCAGGACTTCCTACACCCATCAGATACCTTGGTTTGTCCTTAGGCAGTAAAGGTACAGTATAATCCAATACCTCACACATCATATCCATGGGCTCGCCTACGCTTAGTCCACCTACAGCATAGCCGCTAAAATCCATTTCAACCAAATCTTTACTGCTTTGCTCCCGCAGGTCTCTATACATTCCCCCCTGTACTATGCCAAAAAGAGCCTGCTTATCCAAATCCTTATGGTGTTCCTTGCATCTTTCCGCCCACCTTGTAGTCCTCTCCATCGACTGCCTAGCATACTCATAGTCAGCAGGGTAAGGAACGCATTCATCAAAACACATCATAATGTCTGATCCTAGTGCATTTTGTATATCTATGGATGTCTCAGGGCTTATAAAGTGTTTTGAACCGTCTATATGTGATCTGAACTCAACACCCTCTTCTTTGATCTTACGAAGTTCTCCAAGACTAAACACCTGAAAACCACCACTGTCAGTCAAAATAGGTCCATGCCAGTTCATAAACCTATGGAGACCTCCTGCTTCTTTAACCAAATCATGTCCTGGCTTAAGATATAGATGATAGGTATTTGACAATATTATCTTTGCACCCAGATCCGTGAGCTCCTCAGGAGTCATTGTTTTAACGGTAGCTCTCGTTCCTACAGGCATAAAAACCGGCGTCTCGATTTCCCCATGAGGAGTAACTATTTTACCAAGCCTTGCCTTACTTTCCTTTGATTCCTTTATCAGTTCATATTTTAATGCCATCAGAATCCTCCATTACTTTATCAGCATGGCATCGCCAAAGCTGAAAAATCTGTAACTCTCTTTTATTGCCTCGTAGTATGCAGACAACATTAATTCCTTTGAACCAAATGCGCTTACCAGCATGAGTAAGGTTGATTCAGGAAGGTGAAAATTTGTTAACATGGCGTCTACGGCTTTAAATTTATAACCCGGATATATAAAGATATCCGTCCAGCCGCTGGAGGATTTTATCAAACCATTTTCATCTGCAGCGGTCTCAAGGGTCCTAGTACTGGTAGTGCCTACAGCAATCACCTTAGAACCTCTTTGTTTAGCTCTATTTATCTCCTCTGCTGTTACTTCACTGATTTCGTAATACTCTGAATGCATAATATGCTGATTGATATCTTCGACCTTGACAGGTCTGAATGTACCTAATCCAACATGCAATGTCAAATAAAGAGTTTGCACACCCTTCTTTCGTATCTTGTCAAGAAGCATTTCATCAAAGTGTAAACCTGCGGTAGGTGCAGCTGCGGACCCATTGTTCTTTGAATAGACAGTTTGGTATCTTTCGGAATCCTCCAATCTCTCAGTGATATATGGCGGTAGTGGCATTTCGCCAAGTTTATCGAGTACTTCCTCAAATATCCCGTCAAACTTGAATTCTATGTGTCTGGTCCCATCATCTCCAAGACCCTTTACTATCCCAGTGAGGAGTCCATTGCCATATTCGATCCTTCCCCCGGGCTTCATTTTTTTTCCAGGCCTTACCAGACACTCCCATACACTTCCCGATACTCTTTTTAGGAGAAGTGTTTCAATTTTTTCTTCTTTCCCTTGTCTGTTTCCAAATAATCTTGCAGGAATGACTCTCGAGTCATTCATAACCAGAACATCGCCTGCATTGAGCTCATCCAGCAGCTCTGAAAATATCCTGTGCTTCATTTCACGGGTTTCCCTGTCCAAAACCAATAATCTTGAGGATGTCCTGCTTTCCAATGGATGCTGAGCAATCAGCTCCTTTGGAAGATCATAATAAAAATCGCTAGTTTTCATTCTCTACTTCCTATCTATAAAATATTGTTAATTCAATGTTCTTGTAATAGTATTTCAATATTTCTTCAAATGTGTATCCTTGTTTTGCCATTTCAATTGCACCGTATTGACTCATACCAACTCCGTGACCAAATCCTTTGCCGGAAATCAGGTATTCATCATCCATAACTACTTGCACATTCTTTATTCCGTATGTTTTTTGGCCAGAAGTTCCAATAGCAGTTAATTCGAAAATATTTACTGTTTCACCGTTTTTACCTATAACAGCAAAACCCCCTCTTGTAACCTCAAGTTCAGTTGTCCTTCTGGAATCTGCAGCATATAAAACACTTGAATCAGAAGCTGTCTCATCCCCAAGATAAAAAAGAGTGCTCTTTATAGCCATCGCCCCCATCATCGTCCTGAACTGAGCCCCTGTAATCTCTATAGTATCTTTTGAACCAATGACCTCCATTAATGTCACTCTACCAGACTCAGACCTTTCTTTAATAGAGATTCCGTCCACCCTGCCGATGTCATGGCCAGCGGCTTCCAGCTTATTTTCTATCTCATTAGATGATAATACGGTTGACCATGATGAATTTGGACCATTTGCAGAAAAAGGGTCAGGAACAGCTCTCAAATATGGTATAGCAGTAACCCATACCTTTTCACTGTTTTCAGTATGACCTCCTGATGATGAATGGTATACGGTATTTGCTGGTAATCCGTTGTAGGTCGCTACCAAACCGAATGTATCATCTACTGACGTATTCGTATTTAGGTGTTCAGAACCTATGCCGCCATATGCTTGGCAGTGGGTCGTGTCGCATAGGTTATAGCCTTCCGCAGCATGTTTTTTCAAACTGTTGTATACAAAGCTTCTAGCTGCAACAGCCTGGGCTTTCAATGCCTCCTGAGAACTTAATGGCGGGATCTCCTTAGGTACAACACCATAAAGGTAGTTTTCCACATCCACATGATTAATTAAGACCAAACCAGATGCTCCGGTAATAAAACCTATGTATCCTCTGTAAGCAGTCCCTGCTGCCGAGATAGACTCCCCTTCTGTTCCAAGAACAAGTGAGCCGTCTGCCGGGATAGTCGTTATATAGCTGTTGGAAGCATCAAAAATATCAAGGCTTTTGGAATCGGTAAAGTTAATGCTTACGAAAATCCGATCCGAATCAATATTCATAAGTCTATATACCTTATCATCCTTTTTAACAAGCTCAAATCCTTCTTTGGCACTGAGCAAGACCCGATCGAGTATAGCGTAGGTTTTACCTACCCTAACGTCGATATAGTCTACGTCTTCTGCTAAAGCATATGAGCTGGGAATTGCCAATAATAATGCAGTTATCAACAATGTTGCAGAAATCATACTTCTCATAAAATATCCTCCCGGATTAACCTTCCAAGTCTCTAGTATAAGGCCTGTTGAAGTGATTATATGCCTTTTCAGTGGCTACCCTGCCCCTTGGCGTCCTTATCAAAAACCCGATTTGCAGAAGATATGGTTCGTATACGTCTTCAATAGTTCCACGTTCCTCTCCAGTTGAAGCTGAAATGGTATCGATACCAACAGGGCCTCCCCTGAAATTATCGATCATTGAAAGAATCAATTTTCTGTCGACTGCGTCCAGTCCTAATTTATCCACTTCTAAGACTTCAAGTCCACGCTTGGCTATCTCCTCAGTAATTACTCCATCCTCTACAACCTGTGCATAATCCCTGACTCTTTTCAACAATCTATTAGCAATTCGAGGTGTTCCTCTTGACCGTTTGGCAATCTCGTATGCCCCCATTGGGTCAATATCTATGCCTAAAATCCTGGAGGATCTTGTAACTATCTCTGTCAAGCTCTCAATGTCGTACAGGTCGAGATTCAGCATTACACCAAATCTATCTCTCAATGGAGATGTCAATAAGCCTGCCCTTGTTGTCGCACCAATTAGAGTAAACTTTGAAAGATCCAGCCTAACAGATCGTGCAGAAGGACCCTTCCCAATGATTATATCGAGGGCAAAATCCTCCATTGCAGGATAAAGTACCTCCTCTACCGTTCTGTTTATCCTATGTATCTCGTCAATGAATAAAACATCATCATCAGAAAGGTTCGTCAGTATGCTAGCCAGGTCACCTGGTCTTTCGATAGCTGGTCCTGAAGTAACTCGTATATTTACACCCATTTCGTTCGCAATAATATTTGCAAGAGTAGTTTTCCCTAGTCCTGGCGGACCATAAAGCAATACATGATCTAGAGATTCACTTCTTCCTTTTGCAGCTTGGATAAAAATGCCCAGTTTTTCCTTGGCCTTTTCCTGTCCTATATACTCATTTAGCCATTTTGGCCTTAATGTAGCCTCATTTTCAATGTCATCAATGTTCATATGTCTTGCCACTATCCTATCACGAACGTCATCCATTTCACATTCTCCTTAAAAAGAAAGTTTTCTCAAGCCGGCTTTGATGATATCCTCTACGGTCATATCGTCAGTTTCAACGGTCCTTAGTACCTTCTCGATTTCGTATCTGGAATAACCGAGAGACATAAGGGCTTCAACAGCCTCTTCATATTCACTGGTCAATTTGGGTTCTACAGTATCTATGTCCTCATACGACTTGCCAGCAATCTTGTCCTTTAGCTCCAGTACTATTCTTTCTGCAGTCTTTCTTCCCACACCCTGTCCCTTACACAATGCATTCAAATCCTTAGTAAGTATCGCCCTTTGAAGCTGACCTGGCTTAAGAGCAGAGAGGATCCCACAAGCCACCTTAGGACCAACTTTTGAAACAGTAAGAAGCAGCTTGAAAGCATCCATTTCTTCGGAGGTAGTAAATCCAAAGAGGAACATTCCATCCTCTCTAACTATAAGACTTGTATATAGCTTTTGTGCGTCAGTGGTTCTTGATGAATCTAGAAGTGAATTGGTTGATGTGTTTATTCTGTAGCCTATACCGTTGTTATCAAGAATCAAATAATCTTCTCCAATATGTGCTACTTTACCAATTATATAATCGATCATTTAATCACCTGTCCCAATCATTTCATTTTAAATGAATCCTTGAACTTAAGGGAGCTTCCATGACATATGGCCACTGCCAAAGCATCTGCAGCATCATCGGGTTTTGGTATCTCCCTCAGGTTAAGAAGCAATTTAACCATTTCTTGAACCTGGTGTTTTTCAGCTCTGCCATAACCTACGACAGCTTGTTTGATCTGCAAAGGGGTATACTCATATACTCCGATGTCGTGATCTACTGCAGCCAATATTTCAACTCCTCTTGCATGTCCAACTTTTATTGCTGTCTTAACATTTTTGTTGAAGAAAAGCTCCTCAATTGCCATATCTTCAGGTCTGAAAAATTTTATTATCTCTGAAAGCTCTTTGTAAACAGCCTGAAGTCGAAAAGGAAACAGTACATCTGGACTGGTTTCGATAATGCCATGCTCTAAAGCCTTATAGCTATTCCCTATGCATTCTATAATACCATACCCAACAGTAGCTATCCCTGGATCAACACCAATAATTATCATAAGCTTCTCCTTTTTGCATACCTTGACCTATATATTGTAACATATCCAGACCAAGAATCTGAAATACATTTTAAAACCCTCTGACGATAAAGCCAGAGGGCATTTTGAAGTTATAATTTATGAATGATTACCTATATCTTTTTAACACCCTGTCATTTAATCCATTCCAGTATGCATCCTTGTATAGTCTCATACCATTTCTGTTTATAATTTTTACTACTTCCAGATATATATTTGATAGTTCTTCTGTAGTCAAGAGAGAATCATCCTCGGCAATATGAGTATATTCATCGCTATAATTAATAGTAAGCTGTTTATCAAGGTACTTATTAAGACTGTAAACCTTACCTCGTATTATCTTGTCACAGTATCTCTCAATAAGATTGATGATATGTCCACTAGCCTCCTCCTGTTGTTCCAGAGCAGAGAATACCTCTTCCTTGAAGGTCTCGACATGATCAGGTCCGCTCTCAAAATGAAACAAATATTTCTGATAGTACAATTCATTTATTGGATAGGTCTTAACTGTCAAATCTTCAAGCTTATTCGCCTCTTTAATATTGATAAAACCATTCTTATATCCCTCAAGATAAAGAAGCAGCTCAAGCCTGTTAATATCTTCATGGAGGAGCTCTCCAAGATTTAAGGCTATAAGCTGATTTCCTCTTCTTTCCTTCAGTATTCTGGTGATACTGTTCTTCAAGAATTTAATGGAAACATATTTGGGGAAAATATTTCTTATATTGTCTTCAATATCGTAAAGATTCAAAAGGATATGTATGCTGTTTAAGTCATTCTTAAAGAGAAAGTTATGCTTTAACCCCTCGTAGAGGTCGCAAAATGTGTCGTTAGTCAAAGCCATACAGCAAATCCCCCCTTTGTTGTTCCATTATAAGATGTGTATCACCATTATACTATAAAACCTGGGCCATTTGTATATTAGTTTGTAACCATTTTGTTACAATATTTTAACAAGTAAAAGGATCAGCTCTACAGCTGATCCCATGTATATCTATAGTAAGAATATCCCTTCATCTTCACATCTTTTTATTTCTTCTTCTGACCAAATTGATGCTTGAACTTGTCCTATATGCTTTGCTTGAAGGAAGTACATACAGATCCTTGATTGACCGATTCCTCCGCCTACCGTGTAAGGCAGCTCTCCAGCAAGTAGCTTAGTGTGGTACTCTAAAGCTCTTCTATCCTCGGTACCTGAAATCCTAAGTTGCTTTTCCAAAGCTTGTTCATCAACTCTGATCCCCATGCTTGAAAGCTCAATGGAATCTTGTAAGGCAGGGTTCCAGAATATTATGTCGCCATTTAAGGACCAATCGTCGTAATCAGGTGCCCTGTTATCATGAGGAAGTCCAGATCTTAGTCTTTTACCTATTTGGCTAAGGAATACAGCCCCAAACTCCTTTGCTATTAAGTGTTCTCTTCTCTTAGGCGTCTCGTCAGGGTATCTGTCCTCCAGCTCCTGGCTGCTGATAAAAGTGATTTTATCTGGAAGCTTTTTGAATAGTCTGGTTGGATAAAGTTCGTTTATAAAATCCTCAGTGGATTTAAAAGCCTCATATATCCTTTCAACTGTGTTTACAAGTGTTTCATAGGTTCTATCCTCCTTGAGGATTATCCTTTCCCAATCCCATTGGTCAACGTATATTGAATGTAAGCTGTCAACGTATTCATCAGGTCTAATTGCATTCATGTCCGTATATAACCCCTCTCCGGGCTTAAATTCATACCACTTTAGTGCCATCCTCTTCCACTTCGCAAGAGACTGTACTATTTCAACATCAAGGTCATGCTTTGTAATTCTGAAGGCAACAGCCTTCTCGACGCCATTCAAGTTATCATTTAACCCTGTCTCAGGTCTCACGAATAGAGGTGCTGAAACTCTTGTCAGATTTAACTGCTCTGCCAGCTTTCTTTCAAAATAGTCTTTGATCTGCTTGATACCAACTTGTGCTTCTCTTGGTGTAAAACCGTTTACCATCATCATTATACTCACTCCTTCTTTAAATTAAAAAAACCTTCATCCTATAAAAGGACGAAGGGTAAATTCGCGGTACCACCTTAATTAGCTATTAAGCTCTCTCATATCCGTACAGACCTAAATCGATACGTCATAGCTGATAACGGGCTATACCGTCTGAGCCTACTAGATAACACTTTCGGTCAGATACTCAGGGCTGTTCTTCCTTCAAGCTTTCGTACCAGGATCCCACCATTCCCGGTTCTCTTTGACTACGTTCTTAAAGTACTCGTCCCATCACAGTACTAATATTTAATATATGCAAATTATATTAAGCATAACTAGTGTTGTCAAGAAATATTTTAAAACTCTAATGCAAAAGCTTTATGAATATCCTCAGAATAATTTTGAATCGCATCGAGAATGAAATATGAAATCTTAAGGTTCATGGAAAGCGCAAAATCTAGGTCGTTCTTCATTCCAGCTTTGATCGAGTATTCATCTACTACATCCATTATATAGTTTTTAATAGCTATCCTTAAATTCAGGAGGCTCTCATCACTAAAATTCAAGTCGTCAACAGTGATGACATTCTTCTTAAAGCTATGACCGGATGCAAGGTCATTTAGCTTAGATTCATATCTAACGTGCTTTATCATCGAATCTGCGAAAGTCCACCTTCTCGCGTGAGGTAAACAAACATAGTCAGATAGATAATGTGATATGATCCCAATGCTTTTGCTAAGAATATTCACTGCAATTGGGTCCTTTATCCTTCTAAGGTCAACAAAACGGCTAATAAAAATTATCTTCATAATTTCTAAAGCGATATAGTTAAGACTTTCATCCTGGTAATGTCTTATCAATTTGTACTTTGGGACAATATCAGGTGCGACTGAACCCCATAAAAGTTTTTCCTTATTCAGTTTGAAATCATAAATTTTATATATATCTTCATATACCTGGGAGGCAATGATTCTATGAGTATCGGCGAATATTTCAAACACTCCCTTGCAAGAATATTTCAACTTTCTTGATAATATAACAATGAATCTCCAAAGTCAATCGTCCAAATATATTATTACTGTAACATTTATGATTTTCAATGTATTAACTGGATATATTTTTCATATACTCTAAAATCTTCCGTACTGAAAAGAACAAATACAATTTCCTCAATGGTTGAATTTGACTTTGAAAAATCAATCACTGCTTCAAATGCAACCTTAACAGCTTCATCTATTGGATACCCAAAAGCCCCTGTTGAGATCGATGGAAATGCAATTGTCTTAATTCTATATTCATCAGCCAATTTTAATGAATTGAAATATGCATTATATAGAAGCTTTTTTTCTAAAATAGGATCACTTCCGTAGACTGGACCTACAGTATGAATTATATATCTACAGGGTAAGTTCCCAGCGGTAGTAATTCTAGCCTCGCCTGTAGGGCAACCAGCATGCTTTTTGCATTGCTCAAGGATAACGGCTCCACCTTTACTATGTATCGCACCATCAACACCGCCTCCCCCAAGAAGCGAATTATTGGCGGCATTTACTATTGCATCGGTCTTCTCTTCAGTAATATCTCCATGATTAATTCTTATGCTTAAATTATATAACTCCACTATATCCCTCCTCATTTCTGCACCCAATTCCAATTATAAACCACTAAATAACGTATTTCAAATTGTCTCTTATCATCGCATACCGAATTGTTTTATGTTACAATATTTCTATTAGAAAAGGTCGAGGTAATTGCTGTGTATGAATTTCTGACATTATCAACTTTTATTTTAATACTAGCCTTATTTGTTGCTACCGGGAGGTCAATACTGATTGCGTTATCGCTAGGATTGATCCTGTTTGCAATATATGCATTTTCTAAAGGGAACAGCCTCAAGAGAATCGGTTCAATGATTCTTAACGGAATAAAAAGCGCTAAGACTATACTTATCGTATTCGGTTTAATTGGCGTGCTAACTGCGCTTTGGAGAGCAGGAGGCACAATCCCTTATCTGATTTATCACTCCATCCGATTCATCGACCCAGATTTCTTTGTCTTATATGCTTTTCTTTTATGTTCGATGGTATCAGTACTAACTGGCACATCCTTTGGAACAGCCAGCACAATGGGAGTTGTGTGTATGTCTATCGGCCTTGCCCTTGGAATAGATCCATTCTTAACTGGCGGAGCTATCCTTTCTGGGGTATACTTTGGTGACAGATGCTCTGCTATGTCCTCAAGTGCACTCCTGGTAAGCGAGCTTACTCAAACAGATCTTTTCATAAACATAAAGAATATGTTGAAAACATCTGTAATCCCTTTTCTGATTGCTGTAGTAATTTATGCTGTCACAGGTCATATAAATTCTAACGCAATCGTATCGTCAGAATCCGTCACTATATATAGCAATAGCTTTAATCTGTATTGGTGGGTCTCAATACCTGCACTTCTAGTAATAATTTTATCTCTATTCAAGTTCAAGGTGAAGCGCATAATGATCATAAGTATTTGTGCAAGTATTTTCGTCTGTTTTTATGCTCAAAATAAATCAATACCAGAAATAATATCTATCGCAATATTGGGTTACAAAGCTAATGATCCTTCACTTGGTTCCGTAATTAATGGAGGTGGCTTAGTTTCTATGCTAAGGTCAGCATCAATAATCGGTATTTCCTCTTCATATTTTGGTATCTTCAGAAATACAGATCTTCTTTCAGAAATAAAAAGATGGATCAGGAATCTGTCACTGCGTACTACAAGCTTCTTTACCATCTTTCTTTCATCAATCTTAATGAGTGCTATAAGCTGCAATCAAACTCTTTCAACCATGTTGACTTTCGAGCTAAATGACGATCTTGTACCCGACAGATACAAATTAGCCATCTACCTTGAGAATACGGCCATCGTAATTGCTCCTCTTATTCCTTGGAGTATTGCAGGGGCATTTCCCTTAGCAGCAGTCGGTGCACCAACTTCAAGTATACTTTATGCTGTATATCTTTATATTTTACCTCTATATGGATTGCTGACTGAAAGAGACAAACCAAGTTCTTAATATTTGGACTCAATAAGCTTTATAGTATCATAAATTTTTTGATTAACTGGGGTATGGATATTGTGCTTTTTACCATATTCGATCACTGTACCTGCAAACATCTCCACCTCGGATTTAATCCTATGAAGACCATCATGTCTCATAGAAGGCATGCCGTTGGGGTTCAAGGAATCAACAAGCCCAACGTAGAATTCAAGATCTTTTTCACCAATCAAGATACCTTCTTCGCCTGCAAGCTCGATTACTTCTCTCATGGCCTCGATCATCATCGTCCTTTCAGGTCCTTCTTTTTGTATAGTATCAAAGGTCCCCTCATGCATCATAACCACTTGATTAACACCCACATTCAGCATGAATTTACTCCATAATCTGTGCATAACATTTTTTTCAAGTTTATATGGAAAGTCTGTTCTATCAAAAAGCTTTATGAGTTCTTTCAATCGTTTTTTCTTGTTTTGGTCCTCACTGTCGGTTCCAATACATACATAGCCCATATTTGTGTAACTTAGAGTGTGTTTGCTTCTTATTGGATCCATTCCCTCAGCAGTAGCAAACAAGATTTTATCTATACCAAAGGCTTGGCCTAAGATTTTCTCACTCGATATTCCATTCATTAATGAAATTATTGTAGTAGATCCATCTACACAGTCTCTAGCTGTTTCTATGGCATTTTCCAGGTTTGTAGACTTAACAGCGAATATGATCAGTTGAGACTTATTTACAGCTTTTTCTCCAGAGATCACATTGAAGTTATAGCTTTTTCCATTTACAACTCTGTGTCCATAATCAAATATTTCTGATCTCTTATTGTCAACAATAAACTCAACGTTATCACTACCTAGTTTATCATAAAGAAAACTGCCGAAAATGAGGCCTAGTGAACCCATTCCAACTATAGAAACCCTTGTTATTTCCATTTCTAACCATTCCTCTTTTCCAAAATCATATTAACTATGATTATACCATTTTCCATCGATCTGAAAATCATTGAATTCAGATTTTAAATAAAAAATAAGCTCCCGATCATGGAGCTTAAAGTGGTGTACCCAGAGGGATTCGAACCCCCGGCCTACTGGTTCGTAGCCAGTTACTCTATCCAGCTGAGCTATGGGTACATAGGTTATTGGAGCGGGTGAAGGGAATCGAACCCTCGCAACCAGCTTGGAAGGCTGGGGCTCTACCACTGAGCTACACCCGCATTTTAAAAAAATGAAGAAACAATTTTCTTCATTCAAGTTCTTATGGAGCGGAAGACGAGATTCGAACTCGCGACCCTCGCCTTGGCAAGGCGATGCTCTACCACTGAGCCACTCCCGCATATTTATTAAGTTTAATTGGTGGAGGAGAGTGGATTTGAACCACTGAAAGCTTAGCTAACGGATTTACAGTCCGTCCCCTTTGGCCACTCGGGAACTCCTCCATATCTATTCCCTTGTTATGTATCAAACCCTAAAGGACATTTTCTCTTGTCCTGCGGAGCACTTTTGGAGCTGGCGAGAGGAATTGAACCCCCAACCTACTGATTACAAGTCAGTTGCTCTGCCGATTGAGCTACGCCAGCAATAATGCAGTGAATAACTTGTCAGTGAACAGTGAATAGTTATATGGGTCTATCTTTTGAGTCTTTCGTTATTCACTCTTACTTATTCACTATTAGTTGAATTGTGGCGACCTGGAAGGGACTCGAACCCTCGACCTCCAGCGTGACAGGCTGGCATTCTAACCAACTGAACTACCAGGCCAATGATAGTTAATAGCTATTAGTGAATAGTAAATAGTGATCTGGGTCTATCTCTTAAGAGTTTTGTTTTCACTGTTACTTATTCACTGTTACTTATTCACTTGAAATTAGTGGTGGGCACAACAGGGCTCGAACCTGTGACCCCCTGCTTGTAAGGCAGGTGCTCTCCCAACTGAGCTATGCGCCCACTTTTTTTGGTGACCCTACCGGGATTCGAACCCGGGTTACCGCCGTGAAAGGGCGGTGTCTTAACCGCTTGACCATAGGGCCTTGATTACTGTTGGAGTGGTGGAGCGGAGTAAATATGTAATGGTTGCGGGAGCAGGATTTGAACCTACGACCTCCGGGTTATGAGCCCGACGAGCTACCAGACTGCTCCATCCCGCGATATTTTTGCCAGTTGTTCCACCCCAACTTTAATATGGCTCTCAGGGTGGGACTCGAACCCACAACCTACCGGTTAACAGCCGGTTGCTCCGCCATTGAGCTACCTAAGAATACTCCAAGATAGCCTTGCTACCTTTGTAGTCTGGCAACTTCCTACTCTCCCAGGTCGTTTCCAACCAAGTACCATCGGCGTTAAGAGGCTTAACTTCTGTGTTCGGTATGGGTACAGGTGTCTCCCTCTTGCTATCGTCACCAGACGAAAACTAAATCTACTATAGAACAAACACTACTTACTACAATTCACAATTTACAATTCACAGTTCTCAGTTAAGATTCTTCGCTTACGCTCAGAATGACAATCACTATTCACTGTTCACTATTCACTGTTCACTGACTTAGGTCAAGTCCTCGACATATTAGTATCTCTTAGCTTCAAGCATTGCTGCTCTTTCACCTGAGACCTATCTACCAGGTCGTCTTCCTGGTGTCTTACTCACTTTCATGATGGGAAATCTCATCTTGAGGGGGGCTTCGTGCTTAGATGCCTTCAGCACTTATCCCGTCCAAACTTAGCTACTCAGCCATGCCTTTGGCAAGACAACTGATTCACCATAGGTTTGTCCATCCCGGTCCTCTCGTACTAAGGACAGCTCCTCTCAAATTTCCTGCGCCCACGACGGATAGGGACCGAACTGTCTCACGACGTTCTGAACCCAGCTCGCGTGCCTCTTTAATGGGCGAACAGCCCAACCCTTGGGACCTACTTCAGCCCCAGGATGAGACGAGCCGACATCGAGGTGCCAAACACCCCCGTCGATGTGGACTCTTGGGGGGTATAAGCCTGTTATCCCCGGGGTAGCTTTTATCCGTTGAGCGATGGCCCTTCCACGCGGTACCACCGGATCACTAAGTCCAACTTTCGTTCCTGCTCCACTTGTTGGTGTCGCAGTCAAGCTTCCTTCTGCCTTTACACTCTTCGCACGATTTCCGACCGTGCTGAGGAAACCTTTGAGCGCCTCCGTTACTTTTTAGGAGGCGACCGCCCCAGTCAAACTGCCCAACTGACAGTGTCCCCACACCGGGTTCACGGTGCCAGGTTAGAATTTCAGCATCACAAGAGTGGTATCCCAAGGTTGGCTCCACAAATACTGGCGCACTTGCTTCTATGCCTCCCACCTATCCTGTACATGCAATGCCAAAATCCAATGTCAGCCTGCAGTAAAGCTCCACGGGGTCTTTCCGTCCTGTCGCGGGTAACTCGCATCTTCACGAGTACTACAATTTCACCGGATCCTTTGTTGAGACAGTGCCCAAATCGTTACACCTTTCGTGCGGGTCGGAACTTACCCGACAAGGAATTTCGCTACCTTAGGACCGTTATAGTTACGGCCGCCGTTTACTGGGGCTTAAGTTCACACCTTCGAAGTTTCCCTCTAAGCATTCCCCTTAACCTTCCAGCACCGGGCAGGTGTCACCCCCTATACTTCGTCTTTCGACTTAGCAGAGAGTTGTGTTTTTGGTAAACAGTCGCTTGGGCCTTTTCACTGCGGCCACCCAAAGCTTGTATATCGTATGATATCCACTCCAAGTGGCACCCCTTCTCCCGAAGTTACGGGGCTATTTTGCCGAGTTCCTTAACAAAGGTTCTTCCGCTCGTCTTAGGATTCTCTCCTCACCTACCTGTGTCGGTTTGCGGTACGGGTGAAAATATTCTCGATAGTGGCTTTTCTTGGCAGTGTGGAGTCTGCAGCTTCTCTACTTGTTTTTCGATCCCCATCACACCTCAGGATTTCTAAGAAAACGGATTTGCCTGTCTTCTCTCCCTACGTGCTTAGACGTGCTCTTCCAATCGCACGCTCTGCATATCCTCCTGCGTCCCCACTTCTCTATTAACGAATACCTCCAGTACAGGAATCATAACCTGTTGTCCATCACCTACGCTTTTCAGCCTTGGCTTAGGTCCCGACTTACCCTGAGTGGACGAGCCTTCCTCAGGAAACCTTAGGTTTTCGACGGGTGAGATTCTCACTCACCTTTCGCTACTTATGCCAGCATTCTCTCTTGTGTAATGTCCAGCGCTCCTTTCGGTACACCTTCGTCCCTTACACAATGCTCCTCTACCGATGTATTAATACATCCCACAGCTTCGGTATCTGATTTTAGCCCCGGAAATCTTCGGCGCAAGGTCTCTCGACCAGTGAGCTATTACGCACTCTTTAAATGTATGGCTGCTTCTAAGCCAACATCCTGGTTGTCTGTGAAACCTCACATCCTTTACCACTTAATCAGAATTTTGGGACCTTAGCTGGTGATCTGGGCTCTTTCCCTTTTGACTATGAAGCTTATCCCCCACAGTCTGACTCCCAAGCTTATGAGTATGGCATTCGGAGTTTGATAGGTTTTGGTAACACTATGTGCCCCTAGACCATTCAGTGCTCTACCTCCATCTCATTCTCTCTTGAGGCTAGCCCTAAAGCTATTTCGAGGAGAACCAGCTATCTCCGAGTTCGATTGGCTTTTCACCCCTATCCACAGGTCATCCCATAGCTTTTAAACGCTACCGGGTTCGAGCCTCCATTTTATTTTACTAAAACTTCACTCTGCCCATGGATAGGTCACCCGGTTTCGGGTCTATGACATGCAACTATATTCGCCCTGTTAAGACTCGGTTTCCCTACGGCTCCGTAACTTAATTACTTAACCTCGCTGCATATCATAACTCGCTGGCCCGTTCTACAAAAAGTACGCGGTCACACTTTTAACGTGCTTCCACTGCTTGTAAGCATAGGGTTTCAGGTTCTATTTCACTCCCCTCCCGGGGTTCTTTTCGCCTTTCCCTCACGGTACTGTTCACTATCGGTCACCAAGTAGTATTTAGCCTTGGGAGGTGGGCCTCCCTGCTTCCCACGGGATTTCTCGTGTCCCGTGGTACTCTGGAGCACAGCCTGTGAGTATTCCATTTCGTCTACAGGGCTATCACCTTGTTTCGCAAAGCTTCCCAGCTTTCTTCGACTATGGATCACTCAATCTTTTGCTGTGTCCTCAACCCCTGATAAATCAGGTTTGGGCTCTTTCCATTTCGCTCGCCGCTACTTTGAAAATCGATGTTTCTTTCTCTTCCTCAGGGTACTTAGATGTTTCAGTTCCCCTGGTCTACCTCTCATGACTTATTTTATTGGGTCATGAGTACTTGAGGGTTGCTCAAGTGGGTTCCCCCATTCGGATATCTACGGATCGACGTCTATTTGCGACTCCCCGTAGCATTTCGGTGCTTATCCCGTCCTTCTTCGGCTCTTGGTGCCAAGGCATTCGCCCTATGCTCTTAATAACTTGACCTATTTCATGTTTGTTCTTTTTATTAGATTTAGTTTTCAAAGTACAAAATACATTTGCACCTATCAAGACTTTCACCTCGATCGGTGCACAATTGATATTTTATAACAAACAGTGTGAGATACTTATGAATGTATCTTCCTTAGAAAGGAGGTGATCCAGCCGCACCTTCCGATACGGCTACCTTGTTACGACTTCACCCCAGTCATTGCCCCTACCTTCGACAGCTGCCTCCATTGCTGGTTAGCTCACTGGCTTCGGGTATTGACAACTCCCATGGTGTGACGGGCGGTGTGTACAAGACCCGGGAACGCATTCACCGCGGCATTCTGATCCGCGATTACTAGCAACTCCGACTTCATGCAGGCGAGTTGCAGCCTGCAATCCGAACTGGGATCGGCTTTTAGAGATTTGCTTGCCATCGCTGGCTTGCTTCTCGTTGTACCGACCATTGTAGCACGTGTGTAGCCCAGGACATAAAGGGCATGATGATTTGACGTCATCCCCACCTTCCTCCGATTTGTCATCGGCAGTCTCTTTAGAGTGCCCAACTTAATGATGGCAACTAAAGACAAGGGTTGCGCTCGTTGCGGGACTTAACCCAACATCTCACGACACGAGCTGACGACAACCATGCACCACCTGTGTCCGCTGTACCCCGAAGGATAAAGGTCTATCTCTAGACCGGTCAGTGGCATGTCAAGCCCTGGTAAGGTTCTTCGCGTTGCTTCGAATTAAACCACATGCTCCGCTGCTTGTGCGGGTCCCCGTCAATTCCTTTGAGTTTCATACTTGCGTACGTACTCCCCAGGCGGAGTGCTTAATGCGTTAGCTGCGGCACCGAGGTTTGACCCCCAACACCTAGCACTCATCGTTTACGGCGTGGACTACCAGGGTATCTAATCCTGTTTGCTCCCCACGCTTTCGTTCCTCAGCGTCAGTATAAGTCCAGAAAGTCGCCTTCGCCACTGGTATTCCTCCTAATATCTACGCATTTCACCGCTACACTAGGAATTCCACTTTCCTCTCCTTAACTCAAGTCTGACAGTTTCAAATGCTTACGTAGGTTGAGCCTACGCCTTTCACATCTGACTTATCAGACCGCCTGCGAACCCTTTACGCCCAATAATTCCGGACAACGCTCGCCCCCTACGTATTACCGCGGCTGCTGGCACGTAGTTAGCCGGGGCTTCCTCCTTGGGTACCGTCATTATCTTCCCCAAGGACAGAACTTTACAACCCGAAGGCCTTCATCATTCACGCGGCGTCGCTGCATCAGAGTTTCCTCCATTGTGCAATATTCCCCACTGCTGCCTCCCGTAGGAGTCTGGACCGTGTCTCAGTTCCAGTGTGGCCGTTCACCCTCTCAGGCCGGCTACCTATCGAGGCCTTGGTGAGCCGTTACCTCACCAACTAGCTAATAGGACGCGAGACCATCTTTCACCGCTTAATCGCTTTGACTTATCTCTCATGCGAGTGATAAGTATCATAAGGTATTAATCCCAGTTTCCCGAGGCTATCCCTTTGTGAAAGGCAGGTTTCTCACGCGTTACTCACCCGTCCGCCGCTAAGATGATCCTTCGCTTAGTCCGAAAACTTCACTCCGGATCACTTCGCTCGACTTGCATGTGTTAGGCACGCCGCCAGCGTTCGTCCTGAGCCAGGATCAAACTCTCATTTAATAGTTTGACTAGCTCATATTATTTGTTCTTAAAAAATTGAAATCTTTGGTTTCATTCAAAGTTCTCACACTGTTTAGTTATCTAGGTTCACTCACCCCTACTTGAGGTGACTTATTCAGTATACCAAAGCCGTGTATCATTGTCAATCGGTTTTTAGACTTTAATGTGACTTTTTATCAACATTTTATGTCACAGTTTTCTATACGGTTTGGCCTGACAAGTTATTACTATACAAGGTTTCTATTAGCTTGTCAATAAGAATCAGACAAAAATTGTTGAGATAAATGGATTCTAATTCATGTTTCTATTTTCTTACCAATCTGATAGAATAATGACAATAGTAAACAGGAGGTTATCTTATGGATATCAGACAGTTAAAGACCTTTATCGAGGTAGCTAGAGTCAAGAGTTTTTCAAAAGCAGCCGAAGCACTATATTTAACTCAGCCTACGGTTTCAAATCACATACAATCGTTGGAAAAGGAATTTGATACTATTCTTATTAATAGACTTTCAAAGGGGTTGACTCTAACAGATGCTGGGCAACTGCTTTATCAAAATGCTTTAGATATGATCAATACATATGAAACGGCCAGATATCAACTCGACAGCTATAAAGGTAAAATAGAAGGTCATTTGGAGATAAGTGCAAGTTCCGTACCAAGAAAGCACCTCCTGCCTTCTCTTATACACAAATTTCTTGAAAAATATCCGGACGTATCCTTTTCCATTAGTGATAAGGATTCAAAACAAGTCATTGAGGAAATACTAAGTGGAGACACGGATTTTGGATTTGTAGGTGCTCTTTATGATACACGAAATTTAACCTATATACCTGTTATGGAGGATAACCTAGTTCTGATCATGCCTGAGGAATTATTCCCTGAGTACGAGAATTTTATGAGTGTTACTTTAGAAATGATTGTTGACCTCCCATTTATTTTCAGAGAAGAGGGCTCAGGAACCAGAGAATCAGTAAGATTGTCAATGGAAAATAAAGGCTTCGATTTAGATAGGCTAAAAACGGTAGCCTGGATAGAGGATGTGGAGGCAATTAAAAGGATGGTAGCTCTTGGGGTAGGGTTGAGCTTCATATCCGAAAAAGATTTAGATTGTGGAGATGTAGTAGAAGGACGACGCTACAAGATACTAAGAGTGGAAGATCTGGATCTTTCAAGAAAATTCTATCTGGTTCACCATAAATCAAGGCAGCTTTCTCCTATTGGTGAAAGCTTTAAGGCTTCAATAAAAAGCTTGGTCTGAGTCATTGACTCAGACCTATTTTATATTGTGCTTCACAGCAAAAAGTGTTGCCTGTACTCTATCAGAAACTCCTAGTTTTTTAAATATTTGGGTCAGGTGGTTTTTCACCGTCTTTTCACTAATGAATAACTGGTTTGCTATCGTCTTATTGTTTCTACCCGATGCCACAAGGCGCAAAATCTCATATTCCCTCTGAGATAGCTGTTCTACTCTTTCACCTTCAACTTTATCAGAGTTGCTGCATTCTGCTGTTTCCGACAATACCCTTGTGAAATCATCATCTGTATAATTTTTCCCTTTATAGACATCGTTTATCGATCTTATAAGCTTATCTGGAGATGCTGTTTTTAATAGATATCCATCAACTCTTGTTTTGTTTGCCTGTTGATATACTTCTCTGCAAATGTCACTCATTAGAAGAATAACCTTGCCTGCGAAACCTCTTTCTCTAATGATCCTTATACTGTCAAAGCCATTATAATCGCGCTGCTGAGGATCTATGATCAGGATATCAGCATTTGAGGTCACACCTAAGAGGATTATCTCTTCATGATTTGAAGCTTGAGCTACAACTTTTATATTATCCTGTGTTTCAATTATATTTTTTAGCCCGTGTAAACATAGAGGCTGAGAATCAGCAAGCATTACTTTAATAGATCTACCTCTCATTCAAGCCCTCCTTTTTCGTATAATAATCCAATTTCTTAAACAGAGCCGGTTCCAGACCTTTGACTACTTCCATCTGTGCAATAATATCCTTTTCCATTTTAAGCGCTTTCCCGAACAATAATACCTCGAAAGCTTCTCTAGCCCTGTTTATTACAAATTTATCATCTGTTGGCCAACCAAGTTCATCAAGTTCCATAAGAGTCATCATATATGCACCTTCTACCTTGGTCTTATCATAGTCACGTATTAAAAGACCTTCCAGATCAACTCCCTCTATCTGATAATAGTTCTTTTGGTCCTTAGCTTTGTTTAACATGTCTTTTGTATACCCCATTAAACAACCTGTACCAACACATGATCCGCAAATTCCCTCACCCAGGCAGAGGTCGTCTACAGATTCCTTTACCTTTGATGTCTTTTCATACAGTAATTGAGCCGCTTCCTTCAAAGGCAGCTTAATTTGCCCTGACAAGACCATTTTTCTAAAGGAAAATAACATATAAAGCTCGACCAAAGCCAAAATAGCCAGGACTGTTGATGCCATTATAGCACTTATACCTTGGATGCGCAGTCCGACAAATATCTTTTGCAGACCAAAAGCAACAAACACTATTGAGGATGCCGCCTTTAGGGCATTTTCCGGAATCCGTTTCCCTAGTCTGCTTCCTACGAAAATCCCAATTCCACTGGTAGCGATCATGCCTGCAGTAGTACCTAGTAGTATAACTAGTGGAAACAACGCCTCTGCAGAAAGTGCCAGTGCTGTAAGTTGTGTTTTATCACCCAACTCCCCTATGAAAAATGCCAATGCAACAGCCATAACCGGGTTCACAGACCTCTTATTATCCAGTTCATCATCTCCACCTGACCTAAGAGAATTATAACCGAAGAAGATAAACAGGACCCCTGCCAGCAGCTGAATTATATCCAATGGAAGCATAGTACCAAGAAGACTGCCTAAGATTATCGCAAGTCCATGATTTCCTATCACTCCTATTGCTACACCCGCCAAAACCTGTCTTACAGTAAACTGAGTTGCAAATGTCATAGCTATTATCTGTGTTTTGTCTCCCATCTCTGCTATAAATATCAATGATAATGCTTTTGTAAATTCTGTCAGCATATTTATCTCCTCTTGTAAAAAGACCTTTGGCTCAGCCAAAAGTCTTTTAGTATCTCATCCAACATTATGATTATACATCAGGGGTTTTGCATTAACAATCCTTCTTATTAAAAGCCACCCTTCCATCTTTTATGACAATATCGGTATGGTTTATACCAAAATGGTAGATGATGTACTCCAGGTTAGTAGAATCGAATATTACCAAATCAGCCTTTTTCCCAACCTCAATACTTCCAATTTCTCTCTCAAGACCCAATGCAGCAGCTCCATTCATTGTCACAGCCGTAAGAACCTCCTCCGGTGTCATTCTTAAAATCAAGGAAGCAAAGCTCATAACAAGCTGGATATTTTCCGTAGGACAGCTCCCCGGATTGTAGTCAGTTGACACAGCTACTGGCAAACCGTTATCTATCATGAATCTAGCTCTTGCGTGCTTACCTTTCTGAAGATTAAAGCTTGTACCTGGAAGCAGGTTCGCAACGACTCCTGATCCAGCCATTTTTCTGATTCCTTCATCGCTGGCACCGACAAGGTGGTCTGCAGAGATGCATCTCAATTCAGCTGCAAGTTCGGCACCACCAATAGATTCTATCTCGTCTGCGTGTATTTTTGGCTCTAATCCCCATGATCTGCCTGCAAGGAGTATCTTTCTTGATTGGTCAATTGTAAATACTCCATGTTCGCAAAACACATCACAAAATCTAGCAAGCTTTTTCTTGGCAACTGTAGGAATCATCTCTTGGATTATCTTTTGTACAAATCCTTCTGGATCATCCTTGAAGGTCAACGGGACAGCATGTGCTCCCATGAATGTGGAAACAACATCTACAGCATGCTCCTTGTTAAGCCTTTCCGCTACCTCAAGCTGTTTGAGCTCAGTGTCAATATCCTCGATACCATAGCCTGATTTGCCTTCAACAGTCGTAACTCCAAATGACAACATCCTGTCAAGACTGTTTCTGGCCTGTTTATAAAGCTCCTCACTTGACATCGACCTGGTAGCACTCATAGTACTGTAGATCCCTCCCCCAGCACGGAGTATATCCATGTATTTTGCTCCTTTAAGCTTCATAGAAAGCTCATTTTCTCTCGAGCCTCCATGGACGAGATGTGTGTGTGAGTCAATAAGGCCTGGAGTAACAATCTTGCCACCAGCATCTATGATCAGAGTTTTTTCATTAGTTTCAACCTCTTCAGGGAGGTCACCTTCGCCCACGTATATTATCCTGCCACCATTTACAGCTACTACTGCATCTTTTATAATACCGATCTCGCCTTGGTCGCTTCCCCCTCTAGCTCTTTGCGGGCCTTTTAATGTTGCTAATATTCCTATATTCTTAATGATCAAATCAGCTTCCATCGTATACCTCCATCGAATCCAATTTAGATTTTGTCCTTTATTGTCCTCTCAATTAAATCCTGGTCAGGCACAAATGGTACGGTGAGATGATCCTCTCCCTTAAACTGTTTGTTGTATTCTAAAACAGTTTCGATCGAGTTTTCATTTGTCGCCCAAGCTCGTCGGGCGACTCCTACCATAACATCCCAAGGCATAGCAGTTTTTAATATATCATCTACTCTTACGCTGCCATCAAGAACCATTCCGAAACCACCGTTTATAGATTTCCCAATACCTACTCCACCTCCGTTATGGAGTGCTATAAGGCTCATACCCCTTGCTGCATTTCCTGCAAAACACTGCGTTGCCATATCTGCCATTACATTGCTGCCGTCCTTAATGTTAGATGTCTCTCTGAATGGCGAATCTGTTCCTCCGGTATCATGATGGTCTCGTCCAAGCATAACCGGACCAATTTCTCCATTTCTTACCATCTCGTTGAACCGCAGAGCGATCTTAAGCCTACCCAATGCATCCTGATAGAGTATCCTGGCTTTGGTTCCCACTACTAGCTTATTCTTTTTAGCGTCTCTTATCCATATATAGTTATCCCTGTCCTGTCCCCTTCTTTCCGGGTCAATACAATCCATAGCAGCCTTATCAGTTTTATCCAGATCCTCTTCCCTGCCACTTAAACATACCCACCTGAATGGTCCATAGCCGTAATCAAATAGCATAGGTCCCATAATATCTTCAACATACGACGGGAAGATAAAGCCTTCCGTTTCATCAACTCCATTCATTGAAATATCCTTTGCACCTGCATCAAATACAGCCTTCATGAAGGAGTTGCCGTAGTCAAAGAAATAAGTTCCTCTATTGACCAGTTCTTTGATCAAGTGATAATGCTTGATCAAGGATTGATTTACTAGACCAATAAAGCCACGTTTATCCTCCGAAAGCATCCTGGTTCTATCTTCAAAGCTCAACCCTTGAGGACAGTAGCCGCCATCATATGGAGCATGGCATGAGGTCTGATCTGATAGGAGCTCGATATGAACATTCTTATCGACCGCATACTCCAGTAGATCTACAATGTTTCCGTGATAAGCCAATGCTAGGGCCTCCCCCGATTTAGCTGCACTATGCGCTCTATGGAACAGCTGATCTAATTCATCAAAGGATTCGTCTATCCACCCTTGATCAAGTCTTGTTTTTATCCTGGAACGATCGACCTCTGCTATTATTCCAACCCCGTTGGCAATTTTCGTGGCTTTTCCCTGCGCTCCACTCATACCTCCCAACCCGGAGCTGACGAAAATATGACCTCTCAGGTCTGCCTTTTCATCTATCCCAAGCTTCATCCTGCCAGCATTTAATATTGAGTTGTATGTTCCGTGTACTATTCCCTGTGGGCCTATATACATCCAGCCTCCTGCAGTCATCTGTCCGTAATTTGCCACTCCCATCGCTTGAGCCTTTATCCATTGCTCCTGATTGTCAAACATCCCTATCATCAGAGAGTTGGTTATGATGACCCTTGGGCTCTGCTTTGACGATTTGAATAGTCCCAATGGATGACCTGACATAATTACTAGAGTCTGACTGTCATTCAATATCTCGAGATATTGTTTTACCAGCCTATACTGCATCCAGTTTTGGAAAACCTGGCCTGTCTCACCATAGGTCACCAACTCATAAGGATACAGTGAAACGTCGAAATCAAGGTTGTTGTCTATCATTACCTGAAATGCTTTAGCTTCGATGCAATTCCCATTGTATTCATCTATTGGCCTTCCTTTTATCTCACCCTCTGGTCTATATCTGTAGCCATAGATCCTTCCATAAGTGATGAGCTCGTTCATAAATTCCGGAGCTAAAATCTCGTGCAACTCCTCAGGTATATACCTTAGTGCATTTTTTAACGCCAGAGTCGTCTCATGCCTGGAAAGTGTAAGCTCTCTTTTAGGGGCTCTCCTTATTCCAGGAATAAATTCCTGTATTTGGGGAAGAGTCTTTGGCAGTTTAATCTCCATACCTTCATAAATCATATCGTTACCGATCATGACAGCCCTCCTACTCCAATTTTCCAATAACAGCTTCAACCTCATCCAAAATCATATTAGTCTTTATAAGATCTTCTGATTTATTTATATCCATATACATTATCCTATCTTCATGTAAAACATGGATTTCTTTTCTTAAAGTTTGATAGGCTACTTCTGTTCCTATACCAAGCTTGTCTTTCCCTCTGAGATCTATAGCCTGACATGCTGCCATTAGCTCCATGGCGACTACCTTCCTGGCATTTTTCAGGATCTCCATTGCCTTTCTGGCAGCAATAGTACCCATGGAAACATGATCTTCCTGGTTTGCAGAGGATGGAATGGAGTCGACGCTTGCAGGATGTGCCAATACTTTATTTTCGGAAACCAAAGATGCTGCGGAATATTGGACTATCATAAAGCCTGAATTCACCCCTCCCTTAGAAGTCAAAAATGCAGGGAGACCATTACTTAGAGATGGATTTACAAGTCTTTCCAATCTTCTTTCAGAAATATTTGCCAGCTCAGAAACTGCTATACCTAGAAAGTCCATCGGAAGAGCAATAGGCTGTCCGTGGAAGTTTCCCCCTGATATCACATCCTCCTCATCTGGAAATATGATGGGGTTATCAGTTGCTGCATTCATTTCGATCTCTATCTTTTCTTTTATGAAAAGCAGGCTGTCTTTGGTAGCCCCATGTATTTGAGGGGTACATCTCAAGGAATATGGGTCCTGTACTCTCATTTCGCCTTGTTTTGAAGTCATGGAGCTCCCTTCCAGCAGTCTTAGCAGGTTCGCTGCTGAGCTGATCTGGCCTATGTGACCCCTTGCAATGTGTACTCTTGGATCCATTGCATCCGTTATTCCGTTAAGGGCCTCCATAGTCAATGCGGCTGCTATGTCTGATGTCTTTGAAAGGTTTATTGCATCATGAAGTGCAAATGCACCAATGGAAGTCATTACCTGAGTTCCATTTATAAGAGCAAGTCCTTCCTTTGCTACAAGGGTCACAACGGGTATACCTGCAATATCCATAGCTTCTCGTCCGCTCATCCTGGCTCCATTATAAATGGCTTCTCCCTCGCCGATCATTACAAGAACCATGTGCGCCAGGGGTGCTAGATCTCCACTGGCACCGAGTGATCCCTTCTCAGGTATTACTGGGTGTACCTTTCTGTTCAGCATTTCAATAAGAGTCTCAACTACTGAAAGCCTTATTCCAGAAAGTCCTTTTGACAGGGCATTTGCTCTTAGAAGCATTATCCCTCTTACAAATTCTTCAGGCAATGGCTCACCTACTCCGCAGGAATGGCTGATTATTAGGTTCCTTTGCAATTCAACTGTTTCTTTACAGCTTATTACAACATCGCTGAATTTTCCAAAACCGGTTGTTATACCATAAACTACACGTTCCTCTTCTACAAACCGATCCACCAAATCTCTTGATCTTTTAATTCTAGTTTTGGCATCATCATTCAGCTCCACCTGTATTCCATGTCTAGCTACGAGGATAAAATCTCTCAGGTTCATATTGCTTCCGTCTATGTACACCTTATTCATTCTTCTACCTCCAATACATTATTATATTAACAAGATGAAGCGGCGCAAAAAAACCACAGCAGGGCTGTGGTTTTGATTTTTTGAATTTTCGTGAAGCAATAATACTTTAGTCATATTATCCCCACTTTTATTTGTTTGAAGGTATTATATCATACAGGTAAACTATGTTCCACAATTATTTAGAAGGAGAAGTACAGCTGTCTCTTATGATGAGTTGAACCGGCAGCACAATAGTTTGCTCTTCAACCTTTTCTCCCTGTAATACCTTAAGTATCCTTCGGATCGAAACCGCACCTATGTCATAGTATGGTTCCTTTATTGTTGTCAACATCGGTCTGAAGTAAGATGCCAGCGTTATGTCACCATATCCAACTACCGAGATGTCTTCAGGTACCTTTATATTATGATCATACAGGTAGTTGATCAAACCTATCGCTATTTCATCTTCACAACAGTATACTGCTGTGATTTTCCCCTCAAGCAGCCTCTCGACTATCCGATTTCCCAGTTCATATCCGTTCTCGATCTCATGACCATCCACTTCAAAGACTATTGTATCCTCGCCAAGATTACCCATCCATTCTCTGTAAGCTTCAAGCTTATGCTTTTCAATAGTAAGCTCGACATCCTTTTCCTGAGTAACATATGCGATCCTTCTGTGTCCTTCTTCGGCTAAGTACCTCATGACCTTGTCGCTGGCTTCCTTGTTATTTATAGAAACATTAGGACTCTCAAGAACATTATAGTATTTATTCAAATAAACAAAAGGTATCCTTGACATGTTCAGGAAAGAAAGGACATCATTGTTTAATATCTCAGAAACGATTATAATCCCAGCTACCTGTTTCTGCATCAACAACTGAGAAAACCTTAACTCCGACTCTTTATCTCCATAGCTGCTGCAAAGTAGAAGATCATAATTGTACATTCTTCCAACTTCCTCAACACCTCGGATTATTTGCGCAACGTAAGAGCTTCCAATATCATCTACTATAATTCCTATTATGTTTGACTTTTTAGTTACAAGACTTCTTGCAACCTCATTAGGCTTATAGCCTAGCTCTTCGATGGCCTTAAGAACCCGCCTCCTTGCTTCAGGACTTACAGGTTTAGAATCATTGATTACTCTTGATACCGTAGATATAGATACCTCAGCCATTCTTGCAACATCTTTGATAGTAACAGTCATAATACCCCTCCCCGCTGTGATCATATTTCAATTCACAGTTCTGAATAAATTATACTAAATTGGCGGAAAATACACTACCCAAAACTTCTATATACTTCAAATCTTTTTGTTTGAACTCTCGTCTGGACAAAGGGACCTCAACTAGAATTAGCCCATAAATGTCACCATTGATAATAATTGGGCATATGGCCCCTGAAACATACTCATTTGCCGGTTCATCCTCACCTTCTAGCCCGGATCTTAAGTAAATATAACTTTCTGATTCTCTCGACTCAGATACCCTGTACAGGTACTCAGATGGTAAAAGGATATCTGCAGAATTCTTTGCCTTGGAGCTAGCAGCAATACATTTTAACTGATTATTGGAGACTGTATAAATTGCAGCATTCCTTCCCTGAGTTGAATCAAGCAAATATCCTAAAAATAGCTCAAGCTTATCCTCCAGGCTCATATCTCGTTGAATGAGTAGTGCTGCGTCCGATAAAGCACCTATTCTATCAGAATCATTTTCAAATCCACCTACAACAAGGTCATGCTCCAATTTGAATTTGCTGGCAATCGATCCCATGTCATCATTCCATAAAGCGACGCTGTTCCTGCCAAGTACCTCCTTGGCATGATACATCGCCAGATCTGCTCTAAGGATTAGATCCTCTGGCAGCTGCCCATCCTCAGGGTATAAAGCAATACCGATACTGGCAGTTATTTTTTGCTTCAAGCCTTTAACAACCATTGACTCGATAGATGACCTGATCTTGTCAGCAACGGCTACCGCAGACTCGGAATCGACGTCTTCAATAATCAATAAAAATTCCTCGCCCCCGTATCTACCGGCTGTATCGGTGATCCTGACGGAGCTTTTTATGACCTCTCCTATTGCAGTCAGGACCCTATCTCCCATTTGGTGTCCATAGGTATCGTTAATGGACTTGAATCTGTCGATATCAAGCATCATGCAGGCAAATCCCCTGTCGTTGATCGAATAGTGCTGGATAGCATCGGAAAGCCTTCTTTCGACGATATTTCTTCTGTATGTTCCAGTCAACTTATCATAAAAGGAGCTCCTGTACAACCTGTCATTCTCTGAATTCAAATATATCAACCAAGAGAGATCCTTGATCATATCAGAACGTATAGTATCAAATCTGTTTACATTACTAGTTGTTAAGAGCAAAACATAGCCATATACCTTGTTTCTGAAATAAGATTGTCTTCTGTCCATTGTTTTGTCAGAAAGTCCTGATGAAGTCAGTATCGGAACAGCAATCAACCCGGAAATCTCATCCTCGATATGTGATTCCAGTATGTGGCATTGCTTGCTTGAAATATCCCTTCTGATCAAAACAGAATCCCCGTCTTTTAAGGTATTTTCAATAATCAAATTCAGAGGAAAACTTTCAGACGTTCCATATTTTATAATCCTGTTCTCGTTACCGTCAGAATTGTACAAAACGATGTATCCCTGCTCTGCATTGGATTTTATTGCAATAAACTCAAGTATTTTATTTAGATTATCGCTAGCGTTGCTATCCATGGAAGAGAGAAGTTTGGTTGTGTCAATACAACACTTGGATGCTTCATCACCTGAAAAAATCCTTAGAAACAGACTCTCATCCAGCTTACTGAGGTAATTTTCTATGGTTGGTTCGAAATCCCTGTTCAAACCAGTGATTGCGAATAAACTTTTATCGATTATTGGTATCATCAAATCCAGCAAGTAGAATTTCCTGAAATCTGGACCGATATTAACCTCTCCAAGCATTCTCATCGCTGTTTCATAGTAGTCCAGATTGGTTATCATGACCTGAAATGCTTCATGATATTGTTTGTTGTCTAAGAGCTTGGCAGCTAATGCTATGTTTGTATAAAATCTAGGTATCAATATTTTATGACCGCCAGATTTTGAATATTCAATTGCAGATAGAAGAGATGAGTTGCTTCCCTCAACAATCAGCTCAATCAATTTAAGATCTAGCTGGTATTTATCTATGACCTCCGCGCTCTCCAGCCTCTCAAATTCATGAATCAAGGATTTGCTAAGTTCCTCATTGCCAAAGTAGTGAGCAATCAAACTATATAACATTAGAAAATAAGCTCTATCATAGCTGCTCCCTTTACTTCTGTATTCCTCAACAACTTCAAAAATCTTTTTTTCATCTATCCTGAATCGTTCTATGAAATCGATATTTATAAGCCTTGTCTTAGCCTTCATATACTCCTTATTGCTTATGTCTAAGGATCTCTCCATTGAAGTTTTGCTGAATTCCTTAGATAATCTAAAATCACCAGACTCAAAATAGTACTGTCCAAGAAAATTCGTATACTGCATTAATACCTCTTTGTCCTGGATATAACCAGATCTGTTCATCTCCTTCAGGCTTAGGTATATCTCAAGCGCCTTATTGATTCTGCCTACTCTCAAAAACACGATCCCTTGAAGCACTGTCGAAAGAAAAAGACTCTTTTTATCATTTATTCTTCTAGAAAGGTCTATAGCACGATCCAGGAATATTTCTGCATTTTTGTACTCCCTGACATTTGTGAAAACCTCTCCAATATTACTTAAAAAGGTGGTCTGAAGTGACGTTAGTCCATAGTTCTCTGATATTTCAACACTTCGCCAGTAATAATCAAGAGCAAGTCTTTCAGATCCATAATACTCACTTTGAATACTTCCAATGTTATTGATTGGTTTAACCATATCAAATGGGCGATCAGATTTCTTATATCCCTCCAGCGCCATATTGTAATCACCGATAGCAGCTTCAGGATCCCCACACATATATTTAGCGATCCCTCTGATATTAAAAAGATCACCAATATAAGTCCATGTGTTATTGGCTTCTGATAAAATTATACCTTCATCTGCCATTGACTTTGTCATATGCGGATTGTCTACATCAAGATAATGCTTTGCCTGGAGCAATCTATAATAAATTTTCTCTTCAGTATACTCCTTGCCTTCCAGTCTTTTACTTATCTCATGTACCAACTCCTGAGATCTATTGATATCGTTGCTTCTAACAGACAGTTCCAGCTTATAAAGCAGCCCTCGGATTTGAAATCTGTCATCGCCTCTTGATTCTGCAGCATACATCAACTTGTCCAAATAAGCCTTCAACTGCACAGCTTCACCTTTTACTATCAAGCTATAACACAGTTTATCAAGTATCTCGATATCTTTAGGGTGGCTTGATGAGGAAAGGATATCATACACCTGTGCTAGAATAACTATTGAGGAATCCGTAAACATGTTTTTTTCTATGCCTATCCTTTCATAGGCAATATCAATTAGCTCATCAAATTGCTTAGATGAACTCAATTGGTAGAACAGCTCCTCAAAACTATATTCATTGCCAAGCTTTTTATTGTTTATCAGCTCATCTGCGATAGAATTATGGTTGGATTCTCTTTGAAGCTGGTTCAACATACTGTATAAATATTTCTTGATTTCTCCCTCGTAAATCCCCAATTCCTGCCCAAATTCAGTCTTGACCTCTGAAACAAGTCCTTCGGTCTCCAAGCTGGCTATGACCTCATCGATCTCCATGTCAGAAAAGCCTGTAAGCTTCTTAATTATTGCTTTCTTTGCAAAGCCTTCAAAACAAGATACCATTTGAAGCAGACTTAATTGCATTGGAGATACCGAATCTACTTTCTTCTTAAAAGCTCCTAAAAAGCTCTTGGGAAAATCGAGGTCGTCATATCTATCCTTTCGAATATTCCATAATCCCTCATTACTCATATACAACTCGCCGGTATCATAGAAATGGCGAAGCAAATGGACCAAATATCTTGGATTTCCCAAGGATTCCTTGTATAATAGCTGGGAAAAGTTTTTTGGTATGAACGCTATTCCAAGAATGGATTTTACTAATCTGCCAGTCGACTCTAACGAGAGATTCGATGTCTTTATCCTCAAAGCACCATTTCGATTAGCCCAATCCTCCAAAAGCTTCTCAGAATTCTTTCCAGCAGCACCCATTTGGTTATAGGTACATATCATAAGTATCCGATTGCCTTTGAATTTTGCAAGTAGAAAGTCGAGCATCTCCAAAATGGTCATACTGGAAAGCTCCAAGTCATTTATCCCAATAAATATGCTTTCAGTCTTAGACCTTCTTATCAAATTTTCAGCAATGATATCATAAAGCTTGTATAAGTTTCCGGGTAAATTCAATGAAAATTCGAGTTCATTATCTTCATGGACCAGCTTCAGGGCATCTCCTTGCTTCGTAAGCTTATATTTGATTTCCGCTACTCCCATTACATCTAAAATAAAATCACGGAACATGTCAAAGCCTATGGTTTTTCCACCCGCTATGCTTACTTCAGCTGCTAAACTTCCTCTGAGAGCGACCTTCCTTAGAAATGCTTCCAAGAGGTATGTCTTTCCCGAACCAATGTTCCCTTCTATAAGTGCAATATTATATAAGCTGGAGTTTGAATTGATAAAATCCTCGACCTGTTCTAATTCCTGGAGTTGAGATTCATGACCTATTGCTTTTATTGAGCTTAAATTTAGGTAACCTCTTTCCTTTGAATAGTCGGTTCCAATCGAAAAACCAAATAATTCCTCAAAGATTTTTCGTGCCTCTGAAAGCTGCATTTTCCTGCTTCCAGGGTCTCTTTTTAGATAATCTTCTATAATAGACTCAATTGCATGGAGTATTTCACTATCAGAGGAGATAATGGGATACAGATACTTTTTTATTAGGATCCCCAATGAGTAGTAATCAGCCTTGTGATCAACCGAAACGGTTCTATTGAATATCTCAGGGGCGATAAATTCCTGGATAGAGTTTATGCGCTCTATCTCATATAGATGCTCAACCAAGGTAGAAATATTTAGTAATTTGACATCCCCATCAGAACCTATATATACTTTTTCAGGACTTAATGCTCTGTATACAAACCCTTTGAAATGTAGATAATCCAAAACTTCCATGAGCTTCGCAATAACTATTGCCATATCTCTGGTACTCAGCTTCCCTTTTAAGTCCTCCAAAGTAGACATCTCTGTATACTCAGATAAAGCATAGTAAAGTCTGCCACCTATTGGCTTAATATTGAGGCTTTTAATGAGCTCGAACTCATAGGAGTTGAGAAGATATCGGTGTTTGATGCTCTCATACTCCTGGAAACTTTCTATAAAATCCTGGATGCAGCTATTGTGTTTATGAGGCTCCAAAATTTTCAAAAAATAGACCTGTCCCGGTTGATTAACCTTTTCAACCAGGTAGGCCTCTTCTTTTTTACTTTTAATATAAGTATCGAGAACCCTGTAATCATTGTTGATCAGCTTCATTCAAACGTCCTGCCTTTTCCCCATTAGTCTTCGTTCATTTCAACATAGAGCTTTTCCAAAGCTGATTTTAAGCCCTCGACCTCAGTCACTGAAAGACCCTCCAGTTTTACCTCAAGAAAGCTGATCCGCCTTTCTAATACCTTTTGCAAAATATCATGACCCTTTGTTAAAACAACAACGCGAACTACTCTCTTGTCCTTTTGATCCTTTTCTCTCTTAACGAGCTCATTCTTTTCCATCCTGTCTATCAAATCAGTTATAGTACTGCATGCAAGATCCATCTGTTGGCTTAGCTCACCTATTGTCATATCGCCATTATTGATTAACGTCTGTAGAGCAGTGAATTGTGGCACAGTGATCCCAAAATCGCTTAGGATCATCCTGCCGTTCTTTCTAATGATATAATCAACCTTCCTCAGATGCTTCTCAATGGACTCTACGTTTCTATCCCTGTTGTTATCCATCATCACCCTCCTAAACGAGTATGCTCAAACCCTTTGGAATTACTCTGAATTCTGCTGGAAGCTTGCCCCCATATTCTCCATCTATATCAACTACTATTTTTCTGTCAGATTTTACGACTACCTTCTGGGTTTTATAATATATCACCTTGGGATGATTTATGTGCTCACCTGTTAAAACATTGATGAATATATTGGCCAGTTCTGCAATATCTGCCTTTTTGATCAATACGACATCCAGAAGTCCATCAACTACATCAGCATCAGGTGCAAGCTTCGTAAATCCTCCAATTGACGAGCTGTTTGAAATAACAAATAATAATATGTCCTCTTCAGAAGTGAACTCTTCACTCTGAATGGTTATCCTTACAGTCTCCAGCCCCTGATTTGCAAGTTCCTTTAAACCTTCAAGATAATATGCCATTCTTCCCAATACAGCCTTGACATCAGGTTGAGCTTGATAAGCTACATTAGTAAGAAGCCCCCCAGCTGCGACATTTACAAAGTAATCCTCATTAACGCATCCAATATCAACATCTATAACTTTATCCCTCTTTATCAGATCAAAGAATTCATAGGTGTTTCGAGGGATTCCAAGATAATTCGCGAAATCGTTTACAGTTCCGCTGGCAAGGATTGCTATAGGGACTCTCCGTCCTCCTGTAACTATACCCTTAACTACTTCATTTACGGTTCCGTCGCCACCGCACACAACTATAAGATCAAAGTCCTCGTTACAGGTACGCCTCGCTTCCAACATAGCATCAAACTTGTTCTTAGTAAAATACTTCGCAAGAATATAGCCATCATCCAGCAATAGCTTACAAAGAGTATCAATTTTCTTTTCCATCGCTTGCCTGCCAGAAGATGGGTTTATAATAAATTTGATTCGTTTCATATTAGCTATCCTCTTCTTCATTTTGAGAAAGGCGCTCTCCACTATTTTTGAAAGCACCTTAATATTAGTATACCAGCAATTGAAAAGATATCAATCATGCTTGAAAAAAAGAACCCTTACGGGTTCTTTAATACTTCTTGAGGCTGCCTCGTACGATCTCAATTATCTCCTTGATGATCTCAATATAGCTGGTTACATTTTTAGCATTGAACTGAAATGCCAGAGCAGTCTCAGCTAAGGTATCAGTCAGCAATCCTACTGTGTCTTCAACAGTATGTCCCGTTTTGTCAACAATATTGGCAATATCGTCGATTTTCGAGGTTATACCGTTTACATTATGGACCACGCCGCTAATGTCTGGTGACATTTCTGAAACTAATTTTGTTGTTTCACTTGTAAGTTTGTTTATGTTGGCCGTGATTTCAGGCAGCTGCTTTATAGTAGAATCTAATTCCTTTGTGTTTTCCTCCAATAAGCTCTGAGCCTGGCCAATGGTTTTATTAACATTACGCAGTATCAGCAGTAGATAACCCAAGACCCCGATACCAAGCAAAAACAAAATCAACTTAAGCAAATCCTGTAATGTCAAGGTTACGTCCATATCAATACCCCCTTAGATTTGCGTAAGCTATTCTTTTGTCTGTTCTTCGTTAGATTCCTCTACGGCCTCTGCTACATCCTCAACCATTTCTTCTGCAGCTTCCTTGTCTTTCTTGACTTTCTCCTTCAAATCTCCCCAGTTCTTCTCCACTTCAGTCTTAACCTTGTCGAGCTGTTCTTTCGTTACATCAAGTTGTTCTTCAACTTTTTCCTTTACAGTTTCAGCGACCTCTTTTGTTTTCTTTGAGATATCCTCTCTGGTCTCCTTACCTGATTTAGGAGCAAAAAGTAAACCGGCAGCTGCTCCAAGAGCAGTACCTATTGCAGTACCAACGGCCACATTTTTTGCTGTCTCAATTTTTTTAGCTTTTTCCATTTGTTTTCTTTTTTCTTCGATAATCTTATTCAATTTCATAAGCAGATCTCCCCTTTGCGTTTTCTATACATTTCATTTACCCCAAATGAAGTCATATAATCAGTATTGTTCATATTATCAGCTTTTCGTATAATTGGCAAGTACACACCCAGCTGCGATTGGATTGAAAATACCTGGAATATCTGTTAAAATTGATAATACTATCTAACAAGACTGGGGATGTAAAATACTATGTATGATTTTCACGTGCACAGCGATTTTTCATTGGATTCAAAGACTCCTATGGAGTCGATAGTTAAAACTGCTATCGATAAAAACCTACGTGCCTTATGTTTTACTGATCATGTAGATTTCGAAGCCACAAAGGAAAAAATCGACCTGATGTTCAGACCACTGGATTATTTTAGGGATATAAACAGAGTAAAATATACATATAGGGATAAAATTGAAGTGTTGGCAGGAGTTGAAATTGGTATGCAGCCACACTTAGCTGACAGGTATGCTAAGTTCATATCAGATCATGGCTTTGACTTTGTAATTATGTCTATCCATGCAATTGACAACAAGGACATTTTCCTTGATTTTGATAAAATGGAACTATCTCAAGGAGAGATAATAAGCAGGTATTATGACTCCGTTCTTGATTGCATCAATTCCTTCGATAACTATGATGTTCTTGGTCATTTTGACTATATTGATCGTTATCTTTTTGCAGATGGAATGCCTATCAAATATGATGTCTACATGGATAAAATTGAGATGATACTAAAGAAGCTTGTTGAGAAAGGTAAAGGTATCGAAGTCAACACTAGCGGTTTAAGATATAATCTGGATAGCTTTCACCCTAAACCTCAGATATTAAAGCTTTATAGAGATTTGGGGGGAGAAATCATAACCATCGGCTCAGATTCCCACACTATCCATCATATTGGGTACGAGTACAAGCAGACTGAAAAAGCTTTAAGGGACCTTGGATTCAAATATATTTATATTTTCAGAGGGAGAAAAAAGTTCCCAATTCAAATTCAATAATTTCCATAAAAATAAAAACCCCGAAGGGTTTTTATTCTTTTTTGTATTCCCGCAATGCCGTCCTCTCAACTAATTCACACCCGCATAATTGCAGGTGGGTGTCCCGTCAAAGGCTTCTGACTACCTTCCTTGAAAGGCTTGTCATAGACCCCCGAACAACGAACTCCCGTATAAAACATGTCGGTTGAATTATATGAGAATAACGCACACCGCAGAAACTATTTATCTTCTTCTTGTTTTTATTATACTACTTTACAGCCCTGATTTCAATGATTTTCATATATTAGTTCGATTTAAACTGATAAAGTAACCCAATAATATCCGTAGGAAGAGGTGCATCAACCTGTACCCTTTCACCTGTTTCCGATGATTCAAATTCAATACTCGTTGCGTGCAGTGCCTGCCTGTGGATCTTGTTTGAAACAGAGCCATATAGAGGGTCTCCGATTATTGGATTTCCAATAGATGCTAAGTGAACTCGAATCTGATGTGTTCTACCTGTCAGCAGCTCGAGCTTGACCAAAGAAGCTCCATCAAGCCTTTCCAATACCTCAAAGCTGGTTATTGAAGGAAGACCATCACCCCTCACCTCTTGCCTGATTCCATCCTCGCTTACACCTATAGGTAGATCTATCATGCCTGAATTGTTTGAAATTGATCCTTCAACCACGGCAACATAGTTCTTTTTTAGCACCCCATTCTCCATTTGTCTTGCCATGTACTGATGTCCATATGAATTCTTAGCAAAAGCAATGACTCCAGATGTATCTCTATCCAGTCTGCTTATTAATCTGATTTTTCTTCTTAGTCCTATTGACTTGAAGTAATATGCAACACCATTAGATAGAGTCATGTCGGCAATATTCTTTGTAGGGTGAACGACTAAAAAAGGCGGCTTATTAAGTACCAGAACATCCCTATCCTCGTAAAGTATCTCAATGTCCATAAATTGAGGTTCTACATCATAATCCTCGTCTTCAATCATTATCTTAACAATATCTCCATAGCATAATTTTTGATTTCTATTCGCAGGACTATCATTCACCAGCAACTGCTTGGATTTTAATAGTCTTCGCATAAGTCTGCCTGATATCCCCTTTATCCCCATTAGCTCTTCCAGGTTATCACACCTATCCTTATTAGTAATTTCGATATAATTTCGGTCTCCAGCCATACAAGTAACTCCTTATCTTCTTTTAATAGTTCATTTGATGTGTTAAAATCATTATATCAGCTTTATAAATTCCTTTGAAGGGTGAGGCATAATGTCTAATGACAGAATAATAAATATCATATCGAATAAAAATTATGAGTCAAGAAAAACTGCTCGCCTACTTGTAGGAAAGCTGGCAGAAAAGAGCTTGATCCCATCGGAATCCTATAATAAGGATGCTGAACTCAATATCTGCATAGGCGGAGATGGGGCTTTCTTACGAGCAATACATCGGAATGCCTTCCCTCAGATACCATTTGTAGGTATCAACACTGGACACTTGGGCTTTTTTCAGGAAATCTCCCCTAAAGAGATAGACCTGTTCATTGACAGGTACCTCAAAGGAGACTATAAGACAGAAAACATATTCCTCGTCGATGCGAAGGTCTGTACAAAGAGCAAATGCTTCTATCTTACAGGGATAAATGAAATAGTAATAAAGGGAGTAAAGTCAAAAATTGTACATCTTGAAGTATATATTGATAACAATCATCTGGAAAGATTCAGCGGAGACGGTCTGATAGTATCAACCCCTGCCGGCAGCACCGGATATAGTTTCTCAGCAGGTGGAAGTATTGTCTACCCTAGTCTGTCATCCCTTCAGATAACGCCTCTGGCTCCCATCAATTCAAGCGCATACCGGAGTCTTCCAAATAGTGCCATTGTACCTGGAGAATCGATCATAATGATCAAGCCGGAATACAGATACGAAAATTCGATTCTTGTCGTAAATGACGGGATGGAGTTCAAATACGAAGGAATAGAATCAATTGACCTCACACTGTCGCCCAACAGTATCTATAAGCTAAACTTCAGCAAGGATATGTATTGGAATAATTTAAAAAGTAAATTTCTATAAAGATCCTGCCCGGAGGGCAGGATCTTTACCTATAAAAGTTAACGCTATTCAATGCATGGATCATAATATCCCTGGCTATTGGTGCAGCTGATCTACCGCCTGAAGAGCCTTCCTCCTCCAGGATCACAACAACTGCAATTCTAGGGTCCTCAAATGGGGCAAAGCCTGCAAACCAGGCGTGATTCATTCCAGATGGATTCTCAGCAGTACCCGTCTTACCTGCTACTGCAACATTTTTTATACTGGCGTTTCTACCGGTTCCAGTTTTGACAACTTCTCTCAACATATCCTTAAGCTTTGTTATTTCCATAGTGTCTCCTATTTCTCTTATTAAAGTTTTCTCATGACTTTTAATAAGCTTGCCCTCAGGAGATGTCACTTCGGACACAATATACGGTTCCATCATTGATCCATCGTTGGCGATTCCGGAAATAATGGTAAGCATGTTCAAGGGTGTTGCAAGTATCCTACCCTGACCGATCCCCGATGCTGCCAAGTCAGTATCTCCCTTTGAATCCATTGGAAATACAGGTGAAGATGATTCCAGTCCTATGTCCATCTTTTCATTAAATCCCAGCTCAACAGCTATCTTAAGCAATTCAGAATGCCCGATTTCCAATGCTCTTGTGGCGAAATAGGTGTTACAGGATTTTGCGAAAGCCTCACCAAGGCTCAACTCGCCATGACCTTTTTTATCAAAGTCACTGAATTCCTTACCGTCGATGACAACAGTTCCTGTGCAGTTATATAAATCATCTTGATTTGATGCTCTTAAAATACCAATTGCTGTTGCAATCTTGAATACAGAACCAGGTGGGTAAAGTCCTTGTGTTGCTCTATTAAAAAGCGGACTGTTGGTGTCCTCAGATACCGTGCTCCATTCCTGAATAAGAGTATTAACGTTGAAATCAGGCAAACTAACCATCGCCAGTATCTCTCCTGTTTTAGGATCCATAGCAACAATGCTACCTCTTTTACCTGATAATAGCTCCCTGGCCTTTGCCTGAAGACTGTGATCTATGGTTAGTTTCAGATTATTGCCTACTCCTGTGGGATTAATAAGGTTGATAAGCTCGTTTACTGCCGTCTTCTCATTGGCACCAACAAGGTATGAATTATAGCTCCTTTCCAGTCCAGATTTCCCATACTCCTTTAAGCTGTATCCTATTACATGACTATAAAGTCTGTCGTACTTATATATCCTCCTGGCAATTCCATCTGATGCCTCAGAATATGCAAGTAGGTTACCGTCTCTGTCAGTAACAGAACCTCTGAGTATCTTGTCTTCATTGATCCATAGCCTTTTATTGTATGAATTCTGCCGTACAGCTTCGGCTCTGAAAATTTGAAAGTAGCTTAAGTAGCCTATCAGCAGGGCAAAACCAGCACATAAGGATACAAGTAGTATCAATATCCTCTTTTTTTCGAGATTCATTTGATTTCCTCCCTGATAAGCTTTTCCGATGCTCCCTGCAGTATCCCAAGGGCAATAAAGCTTGATAGGACTGAGGTACCTCCGTAGGATACAAATGGCAGAGTCAATCCGGTAAGCGGGATCACTTTAGTTACCCCTCCAATTATTATAAATGATTGTATTCCAAACATAAGAGTTATTCCAAGAGCTAATATCCTGTAGAATTTGGAATCCTGTCTTAGTGCTATTTTAAATCCACGGTAAACAAGGATCATAAAAAGCATAATAATTCCAATACCGGTAAAAACACCCATTTCTTCAGTAATAGAGGAAAATATGAAGTCATTGTATGAAAGAGGGATGAAGGATGGATTGCCTCTCCCCAAGCCAGTGCCAAAGTAACTCCCTTCAGCTATAGCAAATAATGATTGAGTTATTTGGTACCCCTTGTTATCTATATACGGCCAGGGATCAAGCCAGGTCATAATCCTTACCTTAACGTGATCAAAAAGAATGTAAGCCATAAGACCACCTATTGAAAATAACCCAAGGTTCACTCGTATTATCTTTCGATCATTTGAGTAGATATATTGCAACCCGGTGAATATTCCGAGAAAAATCATAGCAGTCCCCAGATCTCTTTGGATGAATAATAAACCGATAAATGAATAAACTACTCCCATCAGCCAGTAATCTGCGTACTTATACTTTTCAAGTATATCTCTCTTCGCATAAAAACATGCCATAATGAACACAAGGATAATTTTAGTCATCTCAGCAGGCTGAAAGCTTATACCTCCAATGCTGATCCAGTTAATAGCTCCATGCTTTCTATCACCCAGAAGAAGCGTTATGGCAAAAAAACTATACGCCGCAGCTATATAGACGGGAAATAGAGATTCCCAGAAGCTTAGCCTTGTAATCATTAAATAACTGCCAAAAAAAGCTCCAATTCCTATGACAAGCCACATCAACTGTTTTAGTCCCAAATCTGAGCTTATCCTGAAAATCATGATTATCCCAATCGACATAAGCATGCTTACTATCAAAAAGATGTACAGATCACCTTCTGAAAGTCTTGATAATATGTAATTGGCTCCGTAGACTACCACCAGGAGTCCAACAGCCAGCGCTACTGTCTTTACGTCCAGACTATCCCTTCTGTAGATCAGAATAAGTGACATAGACATAATTTCAAATAAAAGCAGAAGCCTTCGCGGTAATCTGCCGTCCATTAAATTTTTCATACTCTATCTCCTATATCCTGTTTACGAAGATGAATTCCAAATCTCCGATTTTTATAATATCTCCATTACTCAGCTTAGCAGCATCCACTAGTCGCTGTTTGTTGACGAAAGTTCCGTTTGAGCTCCCAAGATCCTCAATAAAATATTCTTCTTCATCCTTGACGATTCTCATATGCCTTTTTGATACAAATGGATCTTTTATGACAACGTCATTTTCGCTGTTTCTTCCAAGACTAAGGGTATCTCCCAGTGAATAGGAATCTCTGACCCTGTAAGGTAGAGAATCAAGTCTGTTAAGGAGCTTTAGATAAGCGCCAGAATCCTCTGGATTGTTCTCCATAGCCCTTATGTCAAGATAGATCATCCTGATAATGACGAATATAAACATATAAATTATTATTACAAAGATGTATTTAAACACAATTGATAATAAATCAAACATAATTTTTCACCCCTCCTAATGTTACCATAAAGCCATATTCAAGGGAAATATTTTAGATGTCTATTTTATTGGACACAGTATTTTGTTATTATTATATTAGTAATAATTGGGGGGTTCCTTATGAAAAAGCTAAAAAGATCGAGATCAAACAGATATATTATGGGTGTATGTGGAGGGCTTGGTGAGTACCTGAATATTGATGCCACAATAATAAGACTTATTTGGTTCATTTTAGCTATAACCTCCTTCGGAACTTTTGGGCTTGCATATTTGATTTGTGGGATAGTGATCCCTGAGGATGAAGGTTATATTGAATCAGGTACGCAGTCAGCTGACTCTAAGGATAATGGAAGACTTTTTATAGGCATTGCTTTAGTTCTGGTGGGAGGATTGATGCTGGCTAAGATACTCTTCCCTTGGTTCTCATATTCACTAAAGAAAGTCATTGATCTGTGGCCGGCTCTTTTAATTGTTCTTGGAGTCTATATTCTGATAAATAAAAAAAATAGCTAGGGATGTCAAGGTTATGAAGATTACAATGATCACAGCCCAAAAAGACAGCACCAGGATAAATCTTTATGTAGATGATGAATTCTACCTAGGACTTCCTGTGGAAGCCTTAGTTGAATTCAAGCTAAAGAAGGATATGGAACTGGATCATGAGACTGCACATCAGTTGAAGTGCTACGATGAGTTTCAGAGAGCCAAATCCTCAGCTTACAGGTATTTATCCTTCAGGCAAAGATCTGTAAGTGAAGTGATGGATCACCTTTCAAGAAAGGGTTTTGAGCAGCAAAGCATATCTGCAGTCATAGAACTTCTATTGGATACGGGCTACCTTAATGATGAGAGCTTTGCAAAGGCTTACGTAGACGACAAGACGAAGCTTAATAGTCTGGGGACCTATAGATTGAAGGCTGAGCTTAGGGCAAAGGGAATAAACGAAGAGCTGATCAGTGATACACTCTCAAATTTGGAACCTGACATTGAACACCTGGTTGAGCTTGTGCGAAGAAAATATTCTGGCAGTTTATCTGAAGATAAAAGTACAATAATGCGAAAGATTGGAGGATTCCTGCAACGAAAGGGCTATGGTTATGATGTAATCAAAAAGGTGCTTGATAAGCTTGGATCTGGGGAGGAATAGGATGTTTTTTGTATATATACTGGAGTGCTCAGATAGAAGTCTTTACACTGGCTATACTAACTCCCTTAAGGAAAGACTAAAACTTCATAATTCTGGCAAGGCATCTAAATATACTCGTTCCAGGCTTCCGGTTGAAATCGTCTACTTCGAAGAATTTCAAACCAAGGGTGAAGCCATGAGCAGGGAATGTGAAATAAAGGCCTTAAAAAGACCAGAAAAAATAAAACTAATAGATGGATTAAAGCCTGGATCATTTTGATCCAGGCTTAGATTATTTTTGTACCGTAGTCGTCTCTCTTGGCTCTCCGTTAGTGCTCGAACTAGCCTTGGAAGTATTTCGCTTTCTCTTCTTCACCGGCTTTGCAATTATTCCGATGATCAAAGCAAATAGCATCCCTACCAGTCCGGCTACTACTCCTATTACAGCCAGGAGTAGTACAGGAAGACTGCTTTCAGCAGTAAGTACATCAAGAACAGAGTTCAGGTTGTACAAGCCTATTAATAGTACGATGAATCCAGGAAGATATTTTAGTACCCTGATTCTTTTAAACAAGAGATATGTCACTAGAGTAATTGCCATAACTCCAACTGTGACACCTACCATCATGCCTGCATTGTCAAAGTACTCTGCAAGCTCCAATAATACCCTCTTAAGTGTATTTATTAACGCTGTGATCTTATCCACTAAAACAGCCCCTTTATGATGAAACAATTCTAATCAAGTGCTACAACAATGGCTCCTTGCTTCAGCATTTCATTTTTCCAAATATCCGGATATCTGTCAGTTGACCACTCGGACATTACGACTGTAGAATCTGAAGGCAGCTCGATTCTCGCAAGAGGGATTTTATTCACGTCAAACCCCTCTATCGAATATATTACAATATGAGAGCTTGTAATTACAACTATAAAATCATTGTTGGGAGATGAAAATACATCCTGCACGTCTGAAATTGCCAACCTGACAGCGTCAAATGGAATAGACAATTCATCATAGCTAACCATGTCTCTTGGAGGAATTGCTTTTATATTGAACTCCCTGAACATCTCCTCATCCTTATCCTTGAAATTGATTCTTCCCTTCAATGTCCAATATCCATTCCTTCTTGCCAAAGCAAAGTTTTCTTCATTTGGTACCACCTGATCGTCTATGGTTATTACGGATCTTGCACCTTCATTAAATAGGTTTATAGCAATTTCTCCTATTAAGTAAGATAGCTTAATCGGATTTTTATCCTCCAGATTGTCCACCGCATAAGTCTGCAGGGTTCTTCGATCTCCCCTGTCTCTATCTATACTTTCAACAGAAATATAATCATTTCCTACAAATACGATATTTTTAAGTATTGAAGGCTCCATTTTGTCAATTGCTGCTTCAAATGTATTTAACTTCTCATCAAAGTTGAAGGTCAAGTCCTCAATGTACTTATCCTGCTTCTGAAGATTAAATAAAGGCGTCGCATATATCTCGTCATTGACTGTGTTGCTTTCAGTGATTCGCTCCTGTTCAACTATCCAGAATCCATTCTTTCTTGGCAAGAGCAAATTAGGCACCCTATAAACCTCACCCAACTCCCGATTCTTCATCTGGATCCAATAGGTAATATAATCCCATCTGGGAAGCTCGGTATCCTCATCAAAGGATTGGATCTTGAAACCTAGCAATACTCCTGAGCTAAGATTTTCAGGCTCTATACTCCCAAAACTTTGCTGTACGCTTTCTTCTACGTCTATATACCTCAGGACCTCCTCAAGACTTACTTTGGCTACTTTACGCTCTAGCTTGAAAAAACCGTCATCTCTGTAGATCAAGGCAGTCTTATCATCCATTTGCAGCAGCTCACAGAAATACTGCTCCTGGTTTAAAACAGTGATAACATTTATATACTCATTTTGAAGGCCAAGCGACAAAGGACTTGTCTTATACTTATAAATCAGGTAGTCAGAAGTCTTTACTCGTTTAATTTTATATGAAGGCTCTTTTGTATACTCACTTCCCAGGACAACTGCATCGGAGTGGAATAAAGCCTCTTTACCTATATAATCAGATTCTTCATCGACTATGCTGCTTCCCAGCCTGTAAAGTAATGAGGTTACCTCCCATTTACCTTCAATAGCGGATACTTTTGTATCGGGAGCTACGATAAGATCCTGAACTTGACCTCGAGAGTCAGCACAGGAGGTTAAGAGTATCGCTGATATAATAAGCGCAATGATCTTCAGAAGCTTCATTGACTCCTCACCTCCTTTGGAAAACCTAAAATTACTTTTGTTCCTTGATTAGATACCGACTCGATATTGAAAATCCCATCATGAAGCTTCATGATCTCGTCACAAATCGAGAGACCTATCCCACTGTGTGATTTGCTGTTTTTCCCCTTGTAAAACTTATCCTTTACGTATGGAAGCTCCTCATCGGGGATACCTGGACCATCATCCTTTATCTCGATCCATATATTGCTTTTATCCTCATAAGCTCTAAGAGAAACGTCTCCCTCACCAGTAAATTTGAATGCATTGTCCAAAATATTTATCAACACCTGTTTTATCCGATTCTCATCTCCAATTATTGGCAGAATTGAATCGTCAATATCCACTTCGAAATTGATGTTGTTGTTTACTGCTCTAGGCATCATCTGGTATACAACCATTTTAATGGTTTCCTTTATGTCTACTGTATCCTTTGAAAGAGTTATCCTGCCTGAAGTAAATCGTGAAAAATCAAGCAGTTCTTCTACCATGTGCGAAAGTCTGTCGCTTTCAGTTTCGATTATCTCCAGACCGTCCTCAAGCAGCTCCTTGTCAGGCATCTCACCGGATTTAAGGGTAACAGCCCAGCCTTTTATTGATGTCAATGGGGTTCTAAGTTCATGAGAAATCGATGAAATAAAATCATTCTTTAGTGTTTCCTTCCTTACTATTTCCTCTGCCATGTAATTCAATGTATGAGACAGTCTGCCTATTTCATCCTCTACCATCACTTTACTTCTTACCTTGAACTGACCATCAGCCATCTTCTCAGCTACCTCAGTTACTTCCTTAAGCGGCTTGATTATTGAGTTGGCAATAAATACGCTTATAAGACCAGATACCGCAACTACGACAGTGCCAAGTATCAATAAGAACCTGGAGATATCCTGTATTACGTTGTTTGTAGCCTCAAGACTTGATATAAAGCGGATCAGGCCTACTGTTTCATCTCTATACAACAACGGCATAGAAACAGCCATAACAGGTTCATCCGAATATGAGACATTCCCTGTCCATACTCCCTTCCCTTTTTCAAGTGCATCCCTTACATCTATCGTCTGAAGCGGATCAGTGCCAGGTATACCAAGAGAGTCCAAAACTACCTCACCTGATGTATTTAAAATCTGTACCTGAGCTGAGGTGTTCTGCCAGAACAAATCGATATCATCAATTAGTATTTCCTCGAGATTTCTATTTGCAAAATAACGGGCATAAAAAGTTGTAGAGAATTCGATCTGACTTGTCAGAATATCCTCTACATTGTTATAATAATGAGTCTTTATTCCATTTATCAGCAATATTTCAAGAAATACTACTGTTACGAGAATGATAAGCATGAAGCTTCTTATCAATCTTGATTTGATGCTTCTTTTCATATCTTTCTCCTAATCCTTCGACTTCCACCTGTAGCCCACTCCCCATACAGTTTCAATAAATGAGGGTTGGCTTGAATCCTCCTCTATCTTGGATCTCAGTCTTCTGATGTTAACGTCAACAATCTTTGAATCTCCTACGAAATCAACACCCCACACATGATTCAGTATCTCATCTCTCTTAAATGCTTTCCCTGGATTTTCAATAAACAGCTTGGCTATGGAAAACTCAGTAGGGGTCAGCTCTATCTCAAGATTATTTTTATAAAATTGTCTGGAATAAGCATCGATACGGAAAGGTTTAAACTCCAATGTTGATCTATTTTCTTCCTTCTCTGGCTCCAGTCTTCTCTCAAGGGATTTAAGCCTTAAAACAAGTTCAGTAGGATTGAAGGGCTTTGTCATATAATCGTCAGTTCCATACTCCAGACCCATTATTTTGTCTATATCCTGACTTTTTGCAGTAAGCATTATGATTCCAAGGTGCGGGTGATCATCTCTTAGTCTTTTACATACCTCAAAGCCGTCTATTCCTGGTAGCATAACGTCCAGGACGACTATATCAAGCTTTTCTCTTGAAGCAATAGCGAGACCCTCTTCGCCGCTGCCTGCTTCCAGAACGTTATAACCTGCTCTGTCCAGATTTATTTTGACAAACTTTCTTATAGACTCTTCATCCTCAACTATCATTACTGACCTTTTCATCATTCCACCCCTGTTCAATGATTATAGTTATCCAATGTATCAAAGCTGTAGCCCTCATGTTTAAGGTGTTCAATAATCATGGGCAATGTATCCACTGTCTGTTGCTTTCCTTCAGCATCATGAAGCAGAACCACCATTACATCTCTTTTCCCATAGGTTTTTAAAAATCTTCCCATAATATAATCCTTTGACGGATACTTAAGCTCGGAATCTCCATTTACTGTGTTCCAATCATACCATCTATAACCTGCTTCCTCAACAGCTCTTACGAATGGTCGTTTGTATTGAGCATGTGTTCCTCCAGGGAATCTCATTATCTCAGTACTGAAATCTTCTCCAAGTATCCTTTTTAAGGTCATGTCCGCCTTTTCAAGATCATTTAAAAAATTGGTGGTACTTCTGTATATATAGTCGTATACATGGGAGTAAGTGTGATTTCCTATCAAATGTCCTCCGTCCCAAACCAACTTCAACTCTTCAGGAAATTTGTCGGCCATACTGCCCACCACAAAAAATGTAGCCTTGATATCATATTCTTCAAGTACCTTAAGTATCTGTGGTGTAATTGTTGGAGATGGCCCATCGTCAAAGGTAAGGTAAGCTACCTTACCTTCTATAGGAGTCGGGTACCTATCCTCCTCCACCGCTTCTTCAGCGGCCCTCTCTTCATAGCTGGCAACAAGCTCCCTTAGATAGCTGCCGATCATTTCTTTCTGCTGCTTCTTTGCATCGTCTCTCCTTGACTCCTTAAGTCTTTCATCTATTGAAGCCCGGACAGGATCCTCCTTCAAAGCAAATCCAATAAACCTTCTGCTGTCATACGCTTCTGCTGCCCTTGAATTATCACCAATAATGTCATAAAGGTCAGGACTTGCCCACATCAAAGCTGCAATAGTAATTATTGAAAATGTCAAAGCCATAAGCCTTCTAAGCAAAGTCCTCACCCCCATACACTGCTCTTATTTTATATTATTATACCCTGAGTTGGCTGTAGTTACAAATGTATTAATATATGGTTACATTAGGTTTACAAAAGCTCGATGCCAGAACAATGGAGCTTATAACAGTAAATTATCCTTACTTTAAAGTCGCAATAAAGTGTGATAATATATATTGACCGACAATTTATTTAGCCACACGAATATTATTAGTATTAGATAGCGCTGATCAACGGATTAGAGTCCAGGAGGAACCATGAAACAAGGATTGATATTCTTAACCACATTTATTATACAGTTTATAATAGCAATGGAGATGAACTTCATTGGTCCATTGGCTCCTTTTCTAGCAGAATACTTCAGCATTAGAGAGAGTCAGGTAGTGTATTTTAATCTTGGGTATTCAGCTGTTGGTTTATTGGTGCCATTGTTCGGAGTATGGGCCGACAGGTATGGGACCAAAAGGCTCATATCCTACGCGCTAGTCCTCTTTTTCTCTGGAAGCCTTTTAAGTGCTTATTCCAGCACAGCAATTTCATTCGCACTGGGAAGGATACTGATCGGATTGGGCTATTTCTCACTAAGCGGAACCACCATGTCATATATATCAGAATTCGTTGATTACAAAAAAAGAGGGATGGCGGCAGGAATACTCAGAACTGCTTTTGGCCTTGCGATTTTTGCCAGTCCGCTTTATACCTCGTATCTTACAGGTAGATTCCATAGTTTGAGAAGCATATATCTACCCTTGAGTGTTCTCGCACTGATAGCACTCTTGATGCTATGGAGGCTTCCTGAGACAGAAAAAAGCGAAGGCTCTAAGCTTGATATGGAAGAATTCATTGGTATATTGAAGCATCCAAGGACTATTAAGGTGTTGACCTCATTATTTCTCATAATAACTGCGCCTACCATGCTTTACAATTTTCTCTCTATATACCTTTCTCAGGAGTTTGGCATGACTCAGCAGCAGATAGGAATAGCATACTCCCTGATAGCTTTGGGCACTATTGCAGGCATTGGTGTTGCAACATTTTTTGCAGACAAATTTGGAAAGTTTAGATTTGCAAGATACTTTTTCGGGCTTATGGTTATTTCACTTATCCCCATAGCCTATGTGCCAGCCGCAACAGCAGCAGTAGCGTTATCCGCAGTATTTGCATTTGGACTTGACGGAGCTTGGACATCCTACCAGGCCTTTTCATCTGAAATACAGCCAGAAAAAAGAGGCACCTTTCTGAGCCTCTTTTATACTGTAAATGCGCTTACTATAACACTTTATTCAGTTATAGGGCCTTTCTTGTTTGACCTTGGAGGATTGAGATTTACCACTGCCCTCGGATTGGCTGCATCCTCAATAGCTCTGTTGATTTTATTCAGGCTCAGTAGATCTCCTGCTTAGATCCTTTCATTTATCCAACTTACCATGTCTTCAATGACCTGGTCTTTTTTTTTCTCGTTCAGTATCTCATGATATAGCCCATCGTAAATTCTGATCGATTTGTCTTTTGAGGCTATGCTTTTATAGAATGATCTGCTAAGCTCTGATGGTACAATCGGGTCCCTCTCGCCATGACATACCAGACAAGGTGATGAAAAGCTGGTCAGCTTTTTGCTTAGAGCATCTGTCCCATTAAAAAGGAATTCATAATATAGGCTGACGGTCGCCTTATGTAGAACCAATTCATCTGCTGCGTAGTCTAAAAAGACTTGTGGGTCTCCACAAATACCTTCATCTATTGGGTTTTTCAAAGAAGCTCTCCCCGCCAGAGTCTTAACTAATTTCATGAAGCTCTTATTGTAGCCCTTTGTAGATGGAAGTCTTCCTGTTGCAGGTCCAGAAAGCACTACTCCTTTGATCCCATCGCTAAATCTAGCACAGTATAAGGCTGCTATCAAGCCACCCATACTGTGTCCAAGCAGGAAAATCGGGAGATCTGGATCATTGCTATTTACAAAGGCCTTCACTTCGTTAAGGTCGTTTACATAATCAACGAAATCCCTCAAGTATCCTCGATCCTCATTTTTCCCATGGCCTCTAAGGTCATATCTGACAACATTAAGACTATTATCAGCAAAAGCCCTTGTTAAATAGTCATATCTACCCATGTGCTCAGCAAAGCCATGAGAGATTATAACTGTTGCCCTTGGAGCTGAAGCCCTGTCATAATTATAATTTATTCTGTAACCATCTCTCATCTTCAACGTTTCCATAGCATGTCTCCTATCGATCCACCGTATTATCAAACATACACTTGGCTGCACCAAGCATGCCTGAATCATTTCCGTACTTAGCAGGCAATATATCTATAGACGAAGGGTCATTGACTTGACTCCTAAACTCATTCATCATTACTTCCCACCAAATCGCTTTTGAAGCTGTAACACCTCCGCCTATTATAAAAGCCTGAGGATCAATTATATTTCTTAGTGTGGCGAGGAATACCCCAAGATCCGTTGCAAATCGATCGACAGACAGCATTGCAAGCTCGTCAGTATCATAAGCAGCAACTATTGAAGTACCTTCCATGCGATTCCCGGATAACTCAAAATAGTTTTCTTCTATTGCAGTACCTGAAGCGTATCTTTCCACGCATCCATTTTGTCCGCAGGTGCATTTTCTTCCTCCCGGAATCAAGATAGAGTGTCCAAGCTCAGCTGCCCTGAAGCTGTACCCTCTCCATAAGCCCAGCTTTGGAAGCATGATAGCCCCTCCAAGACCCGTTCCTATGGTAAGCATGACAAAGCTTGAGAAGCCCTTCCCTGCTCCAAGCCAGGCTTCACAAGCTGCAGCGCAGTTAGCATCATTCTCCACTACTACAGGAAATGATGTTAGGCTGCCTAATCCCTTTTTCACGTCTGTCCATGCCCAGCCGTCTATGTTCCCTCCAACAGCCATTATTTTTCCGTTTTCTGAGTCTACGAAGCCTGGTGAGCCAATGCCTGCACCTATTATATCTTCGCCATGAGAGAGCTCTTCAATCATTTCAGCCAGCTGTCTGAGGATGATTGAAGGATCACCTTCATTCATAGTCCTTGTACTAATTCTCTTAAGTATACTTCCATCCTCGAGAATCAAGGCACCGTTTATTTTTGTCCCCCCAAGGTCCAAGCCTACCGCCTTCCTCATTTTCAATCCCCCATTTTCTCCAATAGCTTTTCAGTAAGTTCCTCAACTTCTGTGGTCTCAGGAGTAGGTACTCTGTATTTATTATCCTCAATATCAGCTTTGAGCAGCATGATCCTCAATATATGCTCATTAATATCCTCATTAGTCAGCGAGCCTTCAAAATAGCTTTTGCTAAGCCTTTGGAGAGCTTCAACAACAGGTTGGATGCCATGGCACACGAGGGCAATATCACCGCCAGCCTTTATAAATTGATCTACAGCAGACTCTATAGTATAATTTTCAACTATTGCGCCCATTGTCATATCATCTGAAAATACTACACCATTAAACTCTAACTGATTTCTCAGCAGACCTTTGATTACTTTTTCTGAAATCGTTGCAGGAAGATCAGCTAGATCTTCCACCAGAAGATGCCCAACCATTATTGCAGGAATACCCTCTTTAATGGCTTCAATAAATGGTATCAGCTCTAAATCATACAAATCTTCAAGATCCTTAGCTATTATTGGGAGAGCCAAATGTGAATCCAACTTAGTATCACCATGACCCGGAAAGTGCTTGCCTACAGGCACAATGCCCCCATCCATAAGGCCCTTCATCAAGCTTATCCCATTTTTTGAGGCAATGTAGGGATCGCTGCTGATTGCCCTGTTACCGATAACGGGGTTTGACGGATTTGAATCAACATCAAGAACAGGGCTGAAATTCAGGTTTATACCCAGGTTCTTAAGCTTTGATGCCTGCACTTTACCGTACATATATGACAATTCCAGATCATCCTCTTTCCCCAAATAAGAGGCTGGTGGCAGATTGCTGAATATGGCAGAGAGTCTTGACACTCTCCCACCCTCCTCATCGACCCCTATAAGAAGCGGCAGAGGGTTGCCCTTATTAGCATCATACAAGCTGGAAATCAACTCCTCCAGCTGAGCCGCATCCTTTATATTTCTCTGAAACAGGATCACTCCTCCAACTTTTTTCTCTGATATAAGACTAAGCTCTTCTTCACTGGCAATGAAGCCCTCAATTCCTATCATTACCAGTTGGCCAAGCTTTTCTTCCAGTGTCATTCCCGATATTTTCTCCTTTAAAATATCCTCCTCTGTAGGCTCAGGCTCTATTACAGGTTCCTGCGACGATTCTGTAGTCTCATCTATCAAAGGTAGATTTTGCTCCACTTTTTGAGAACACCCAAGAGAGCCAAGTACCAGCATAATTGAAATTAAGATCAGTATCGTGCGCTTTACGGTACTTCTCATAGTATCAGCACCTGTCTCCAATAAATTCTCTCAGCAATGAATTTGGAGGTATTTGACCCTCATTCTCTATCGACCTGAAATATCTTAAGAATTTGATCAGCTTTTTAGCTTCACTGAAGTGAATGCTGTCAGGACCTATCTCCTCCAGCAATGGAAGTATATACTTCTTTAACACAGACATTTCATAAACCAGTGAGGAATTAAACATCGCATCAGCCTCCTCCTGGAATGGGAATATGTGTTTTTCCTCTCCTTCTCTTACTCCATTCCACATTTCGAAGGTCCTTAAGGGTCCATTGCCCCTGTATTTAACGTCCCGAACCATTCTTCTGATCAGTCTGGTGTCGGTTGTGGCAATACGGTTGTGGTTATCTATGTTAAGCTGTGTAAGTGCCGAAATATACACCTTGAACTTGTTTTTCTCAGGGATCCCGGTGGTCAGCTTTGGATTTAGAGCATGTATGCCTTCAATAACGATCGGATGATCCTTGTCTACCTTTATCCATTTGCCTGAATTTTCCCTTTTCCCGGTCACAAAATTGAATTTAGGCAGCTCAATTGTATCTCCCTCGAGAAGAGCTATTAAATCCATATTGAAGGATTCAAGATCTATGGCTTCGAGGGCCTCAAAATCTGGCTCACCATCTTTTTTTAATGGAGTTTTTTCTCTATCAACAAAATAGTCGTCCACGGATATTGCTACAGGCCTCTTCCCATTAACTCTAAGTTGTGTCGAAAGTCTTCCTGCAAATGTAGTCTTACCAGAGGATGAAGGACCTGCGATCAGTATCATCGTGATGTCTGAGTCCTTGCTTATCCTGTCGGCGATTTCAGCTATCCTCTTCTCGTGAAGAGCTTCGGATATCCTTATGATCTCCTCTATTTCCATATTTAAGATCTTCTCATTGAGAGATCCGATATTTGACAGATCGAGTATCTCAAGCCAGTCATTAGCTTCCTTGAATATCTTCGCAAGATTTCTCTGATCATGGAAGTTGTTCATGTTATAGTGATTTTTTCTGCTTGGGAACAGTATGATTACACCAGGGTAATAGTATTTAAGCATAAATTCATCAGCATATCCCGTTGAAGGTGCCAGGTAGCCATGGAATGAATCAACATGCTCACCAATCGTATAAACGCTGACTTTTTCCTTTTCCAACGTTGAAAAAAGTCTTACTTTATCCTTATAACCCTCTTTCCTGAAAATTTCGATTGCCTCTTCTCTGGGGTAGTCACTACGCCTAATTGGAGTATCTCTATTTATAATCTCTCTCATTCTATCCTCAAGGGCTCTGGTTTCACTAAAGGAGATCCCGTGTTTGTCATCCAGCTCCGCATAGAGTCCAGGTCCCAGAAAATGATGGATAATTGCATCATTTCCCGGAAAGAGCTCTCTGCAGGCTATAATAAAAACTGCCGATATGGTCTTGGTATATATCCTGTAACCATCTACATCACGGTTATCAATGAATTGTACGACCATACCTTCCTCAGGACTTTTATAAAGCGGCCATATCTCATTATTTATTCTTGTTCCAAGATAGCGCTTAAACTCTTCTCCATACACTGTTTTAGAAATCTCCTGAAGTGTCTCTCCTCTCTGGATATCAAGCTCACCATAGCCTTCTACGATTATCCTAATAAAATCTGGCATATTATCCTCCTTTATCGAAATAGCTCTTGCTCAATTTTAGCATAAAGCTGGTCCGGTTCTGCTATAAACTCCCTGCCGTTGAGGTAATCAAGCTTCTCATCGAGACCGTTCAGCAATATCCTGTATCCATGTAGCCACTGGTTTTCAAGACCATAATTTCTTCTAAAATCATCATTTACCAGCGACTTACCATACTTTCTATCTCCAATGACCGGATAACCCATTGCCTGCAAAGTACTCCTTATTTGGTGGGTCCTTCCGGTAACTAATTCAACCTCAAGGAGTGTATAATCTCCCTTTGACTTAAGAACCTTGAATTTTGTATGGATCTCCTTGGAGCCATCACCCTGTTCTTCTGAAATATCGACTAGATTCCTGTCCTCATCTTTTGTCAGATATCCCTTATGTTCAAAGTCCTTCCTGATCGACCCTTTAATTATTGTCTTGTAGTACTTCTTCACGCTGCCATCCTTGATCGCTTTATTAACAAGACGTAGAGCTTCGTAGTTCTTTGCGCCGATTATTATCCCCGACGTATTTCGATCCAGTCGGTTGCATATTGACGGCGAGAATGTTTTTTCAATCCTGGGGACGAAATCACCTTTTTGTATTAGGTATGTAACCAATGAATCTACTATATTCTCCTCGAATTCTTCACCAGCACCATGAGATAAGATTCCTACAGGTTTATTTATCAGGACCAGATTATCATCCTCATATATTATACGAGGAGTAAGCTTGGATTTCCTGGTTTCCTTCATTCCCATAAATTTATCTATTGTCTCATCAGAAAGGTAAAGCTGTACAGTATCTCCTTCTACGATCATCATTTCAGGCGATGCTTTAGCCCCATTTACCTTAATATTTTTCTTTCTCAGCATCTTATAGATAAAGCCGGTTCCAGCTTCGTCCATATATTTTTTAAGAAATCTGTCAAGCCTTTGGTTGCTGTCATTTTTCTCAACCCTTATCTCTCTCAAAGTTTATCTCACCTTTTCCTCTTTATTATGCTATAATTATACTATAATTTCTCATTCAATAGGAAATAAACTGAATTTGAGGGGCATGAGGTGAATATATGAAGGGCTTTGAAAAGCTAAGGGATATTTTATATGATTCAATAGATTACGTTTTTATGCTAGCAATAGTCGTAGTTGTTGCCTTGGTCATAGGCTGGAGACTTGATGTTCTCTTCGCCAAGGATGCTCTTGAGGTGCCCCCATCGACTGTAATAGTCGATAATTCAGACAGACCACAGGATGTTGGGGATGAACCTTCAGACCTGCCCGAAGACCCCGCAACAGAATCACCGGATGACCCTGGAGAAGATCCTTCACAAGAGGATCCTCAGTCAGAACCGGTGGATCCTCCTCAGCCAACGCCAACTCCACCTTCTCCGCAAGCTCAATCAGTAAAGGTCATCATCCCGGAGGGAAGCCTTCCTGGGAAAATTGGCCTTATACTTGAAGAAAATGGCGTAGTATCAAGCAGCAGGGACTTTCTGGCAAAGGTTGTGGAAATGAAGCTTGATACTAAGCTCAGATCAGGAACCTTCACCATTCAAAAGGGATTATCCATCGAAGAAGTCGTAAAGATCATTACAAAATAACGTCACCACTGGTGACGTTATTTTAATAGGTTTCATTTATATACTCATCTATGAGAGACATCCTTCTCCCTTCCAGAAAAACACCTTCTTTTTGAAGTATTTCCAGGAGCCATATAGCCTTGGAGTGAAAAATAGCCTCCTTGTAGTCAAGTAAAACTATCTCGTACAGCTTATCCTTAAGATTTTTCGATTCACATTTGACGAAATATGCTTCGACACCTTGAAAATCGATTATTTTAAGCACGTCGAGAGCGGCTCTGTCCTTCTCGTGGTAATATTTATAGCCCTTATTGAGGTACTCAATATAATATTTCTGGTGTTTCTTTGAGTTTCTAAGCTCCATAGCCATCATTCTGAAGTACTTGGCAAGGACGTTATAATACTGGTAGTTATACATCCCCTTTTCATAGCTGTCAACTCTGATAAAAGGCTTTACATTCATTCTTGTAACAAAATCATAATTATTTTCCAGAAACTCTCTTTTAGAAATGTCCCCATTTTGTAGCTGCAGTATAAGCGAAGACCTGTTGTCAAAGAAGGTCTCGAATAAACCCTTTTTCCCGTGATAAATCAATATTTACACCCATTCTAAGATCTAATTTGCAGACACATCAGCCTGCATCCATATTATACCATACCGACCTCTGTTTTCAAAACTGCTATTTCCTCTTCCGTCAACTCCCTGTATTCACCTGGTTCAAGCTCATCATCAAGCATAAGTGTACCCATTCTTACCCTTTTGAGGTAGACCACTCTTAAACCATGGGCTGCAAACATCCGTTTAACTTGATGATACTTCCCTTCCTGGATAGTCACATTGACTTCAGAGAAAATATCTGACTTATTTATTTCAAGCTCAGCAGGTAAAGTAAGGTACCCATCCTCTAGCAGTACCCCTTTTCTAAAGCTTTCCACATGCTCAGGCAGCACCACGCCATCTATTTCGGCATAATAAGTCTTATCGACTCCCTTTCTTGGTGAAAGCAGCAGGTGTGCAAGCTGACCATCATTAGTTATCAGCAGGAGACCCTCCGTATCTTTATCGAGTCTTCCAACCGGAAACGGTCTGAACCCCTTCCAATAGTCATCAAGGAGCTCGAGCACAACCGACTCTCGTGGATCATCCGTAGAAGAGATCATGCCCTGTGGTTTATTGAGCATCAAGTAAATAAACTCTCTGTACTTGACCTCCTGACCCTTTAATATAACCTTATCCACTCCAGGCTCTACCTTAATATCCGGAGATTTCGCCAAAATACCATTTACGGTTACAAAGCCAGCCTTGATCATGTCCTTTACCTGTGTTCTACTTCCCGCGCCCATATTAGACAATAATTTGTCCAAGCGTTCCTTCTTCATGGGCATATCATCCTCCTAAAAAATCCAGGGAGCCCTAGGGCTCCCCTCTGTTTATTCTTCAATCTCGTAGCAGTATGACCTCAAGTTCTCAGGGATCTTATCCATTGTGTAATCGATGTTGATATAGAACTCAACCTCATATTTTGATGCGATCTTGTTCAAGGAATCTATTAAGTAAACAATATCCTTCAGCTCAAGACTCATTACCTTGTAGATACCGTCTACGTAGATCTTTTCCAGATCGTAGTCCATAGCCATGATTCCACACAAAAAGCCATAGAAAGACTGTACATTTAGTACATTGAATTCCATGGCATTAATTAGTCTTACATTATAATTCAAGCTGAAGATATGATTATCGTCAACGTCAACAAAAGCTATGTTACCATTCCCCTCAAGCATGTCCTTATTGGCATTATCTATCAGCCACTTTGTTTTGCCTGAGCCTTTTGCACCTAAAATGAACTTAACCATGATAAACCACCTTACCTTTCTTTGTCTTTATATTTGTGTAATTTGGTTAAAGATTAAAGATTTTTAAGGCTTTACCGTCAAGGTAATCAAACCTGCTGCCTTGATGTGTATTTTCTTCCCTCATCCTTTGGATTATCTCATCCCTGATCTTCCACCAGGATTCCTGCCAATTGACGAATACCGAGCCTTCCTCCGGAGCTCTTCCTATGATCCTCTGAACCACAATTTCCGGATCAAGCAGCTCCAAAAAGGCTATTGCCCTCTTGATGTATTCATTTCTCGAATGTAGCTGAAACTGACCCCTGGTGTATTGTTCAGCAATCACAGTCCCTTCCATCAAATACAGGCTGTGTAGCTTTACCTCATCAACTCCAAGTGCCGACAGTACCCTCGCTCCTTCCTCCACATCCTCCAGGTCGTCCCACGGAAGATTAAGGATCATGTGAGCGCATACTCTGAGTCCATGTCTCTTTGCCATTAATACAGCATCGATGAATTCAGCCAACCCATGCCCTCGGTTTATTTTCCTCAAACTATGGTAGTTTACTGTCTGCAGCCCCAATTCGATTGATATATCTATACCCCTATTATACTTGATATCACTTAAAAATTGCAAATAATTATCCCTTATGCAATCAGGTCTTGTAGATATTGATATTCCAACGATATCTGGCTGTAGTGCCTCCATTATCACTGACTTGAAGACTTCAAATCCCATATAAGTGTTGGAAAAATTCTGAAAGTAAGCTATAAACTTTTCTGCCTTATATTTTTTTCGTATCAGTTCCTTATTCTCCTCAAGCTGGGCTGCTATACCCATAGATTCAGGAAGGTTTTCAAAGGAACCTCCTTCCTCTCCACAAAAAGTACAGCCTCCGCAGCTGATATTGCCATCTCTGTTGGGACAGGTCAGGGGCAATTTTATTGGAAGCTTATAGACCTTTTCCCCATATTTTTCAATCAAATAATCTGAATATGCCCTGTAAACTCCGTTTCTCAATTTAAATCCACCTTAAAATAACATTTTCAATGCATCAGCCAGAGTATAGGCCAATCCTGCTTCATCGTTATCCCTATCTGTTATTATATCAGCCGCATCCTTAGCCAGCTGGCTGCCGTTCTTCATAGCTATGCCGATACCGGCATTCAATATCATTTCTACGTCATTATTATCATCGCCAATAGCCATTATCTCTTCTCTGTTTATACCATTAAGGAGAGCATACTCAAACAAGGTCTTCCATTTGCTCCCACCCGGGTTCATAGCCTCATACATAGCTTCAGCAATATTTATATTCTCAAGAACATGGGAGTTATACCTGTCAGGATATTTAAGGTCTATCCTGGACCGAAAATCCTTAAGTATACTGGATTTGCCAGGATATACCACTGCCAATACCCTATCCAGCTTCAATAGCTCCTTTTTAGGCATCAGTAAATACCTCTTGTCTCCTTCGGTGATATACTTCAAATGCTCGCTGCTTTCATCATCCTTCTCCAATACCATGTCTATACCTTGAGTGAACATATCGACATGTATAATACCCTTTAATCCGGAGTCCGCAGCCTCAGTTAGAAGATCCTTATAAGCCTCTGTATCCAGAAATTTTGAAATTATAAGCTTGTCATCATCAGTACTCCTCACTATGTTTCCGTTGTTGGCAAGGATAACGAAGTGGCCGCCAAGGGCTTCCGTCATTTTCTTAGCAGAATAATACCTTCTTCCAGTTGCTATTACAACCTGATATCCTGCTGCAACAAGTTTTCGTATTAGGATTACATTCTCCTCCGGTATCCTCTTCTTACTATCCAATAAAGTACCGTCAAGATCTATAGCAATTAGCTTGATCAATATGCCCACCTCATTATGAAGAAAGTACCTTGCCTTTGCAAAGTACTTTCTTAGCTATTATTCTTCGTCTTCTCCGTCTTCTTCGTCTTCCTCGAACTCGTCCTCATCTGTATAAAGAGCGTAGAAGGCTTCTGACACAAGGTCGAATTCCTCTTCATCTTCAATCAGCTCAAGCTCGAATTCTTCATCATTCTTCTCCATGTATCTGTATAGAAGAACGTCATCCTCTTCTTCTGCCTCTTCGTCATCGCTCAATGGAAGCAATGCGATATACTCCTTGTCCTCAACCTCAAAGATTCCTAGTACTGCACAGTCCAGATCAGAATCGTCATCAAGAGTCAGAGTTATTATCTCCATTTCCTCATGCTCGTGGTCATGATCGTGATTGCAGTGCTCATCGTGTACATGTTTGTTATCGCTCATCATCATTCTCCTTTGTTTTTATTTCCATAGGTATATTACCCATATTGTTCCGTCGCACATCCTATATATTAATTTATTTTACGTAAAACTTCAACTAGAATATTATACGTCCTCTCAACAGAATCAATGCTCAATCTTTCTCCTGGAGCATGAACTCCCCACATATCCGGTCCAAGTGAAACCATGTCAATGTCTCCCAGCAGCTCATAAAACAATCCGCATTCCAGGCCTGCATGTATCGCTTCTATTTCCATTTGCTTACCGGAGAGCTCCTTGTAGGTGCTTGCGAAAAGGTCTCTTATATAGGAATCCTTCCTATATTGCCAAGCGGGATATTCACCAGAGCTTGACCAGCTTGCACCAAGTGATTCAGCAATAAGCTCCATTTGTCGGGATAACATATCCTTCAACGACTTAACTGAGCTTCTAATGGCATTTTCAATGACCACCTTGTCCTCCAGGGTAGAAATAACTCCCATGTTATTGGAGCTTTCAACTAGCCCGTCTATATCCATGCTCATTGAGTTGACGCCGTTAGGTACCAACAAAAGGGCTGCGATCACCTTGGATTTTACAGAATTTTCAAAGGCTTTCTTTCTATCCTCGGCTTTTTCAAGCGTAAGGGTAACATCCGGGTCACTTGTAGAAAGCTCCCCTTTAAAACATTTTTCCAGCTCTTTCACCATGGATTTTACGCTTTCTAAATCGCCGTCTTCGATACCAATGACAGCCAATGAAAGTCTTGGTATTACATTCGACTTTGAGCCTCCCTCAATGTTGCAAAGATCATAATCTATAGCTCTCAACCCATCCAAAGCTCTTGCCAGCAGCTTGTTTGAATTACCTCTTCCTTTATCTATCTCCATACCTGAATGTCCACCCTTCAGACCAGATACCTTCAGTAAATAGGATGGTTTCATGGTATCCTTATAGACAACAGGTATTTCGATCGAGAATCTCTTGCCGCCAGCGCAGCTTACCAAAAGCTTGCCCTCTTCCTCTGAATCAATGTTTATGAGTATCTTTCCAGTGAGGCTTTCTTTGTCCAGTTGAGAAGCTCCAGTCATCCCGGATTCTTCATTTGTCGTAATAAGGACCTCCAAGGGTGGATGCTCCAGCGATTTATCCTCAAGAACAGCCAACCCCATTGCAACTGCGATCCCGTTGTCTGCACCAAGGGTTGTATCAGGAGCTATGATCAAACCATCCTTTACCTCAAATGGTATGGGATCCTTAGTAAAGTCAATGTGAAACCCCTCCGACTTATCGCAGACCATGTCCATATGACCTTGTATTATGACTGTTGGCTTTGATTCATACCCCTTTGATGCGGGTTTTTTGATAATTATATTCAATGCCTCATCCTGTATAGTTTCAAGCCCAAGTCCTTCGCCCACGGATTTAAGGTAATCACTTACCCTTTTCTCATCAAAGGAACACCTTGGAATTTTTGTCAACTCCTCAAAGTAGTAAAAAACTCTTTCAGGCTTCAGTCCTTCTGTTTTGTTCAATATTATCTCCTCCTATTGCAATCTCCTGAATTGCTCCAAATACATCAACCATACGAACCATGACCTCTTTATAACCATTTGGGATCACTATCTCATAAGGAATATCTGGCATGTAATATTCACTAAGAACCATCCTCTCAATATTTACCCCAATGATGGCGATATAGTCCAAAAATATCATCGGAGCCTCCTCCATCAGGAGAGCAGATTCCTCAACATTTACCTTGCCGCTATCCAGTACTTCCATAGATGGCAGGTAGCCCTTCAAACTTAAAATAGCTTCATCCCGGTTCTTGTTTACTCCGTAGAGGAGCTTTCCTGGGGCTGCTGAATTTTGATCTAATTTAATATAGACTTTTGACCCGTCATTATTGTCCTTAAGCCGCTTATTCACCGTAACATAGCTTATCATACTGGAGTCTGATCCAATAAAGCTTCGTCCAAGCTCAAGTGCAGCCTTTGCAGTAGTGCCGCTTCCAAGAAAAAAATCTGCAACTATGGAATCCTCACTGGAAGACGTTTGGATTATTCTTCTCAATAGGCTCAAAGGTTTCTGGGTTTCATATCCTACTCTTTCGCCTGAGGTCCTACCAACCATATCGATGCTCCAGACATCCTTCAGATTTACCAGAGTATGCCAGCCCACATCGTCCCTATACTCCTCGACATTCTTGAAACGATACGGAGCGAGACCTCTGTTATAGGACTTTTCCTTTTGGGGGTTGAATATATATTTATCAGTTTTGGTATAAACAAGTATATTGTCGTGTTTCCTGGAAAAGCTTCTCTTTCCGGTACCCCCTGACTTATATGACCATATCACCTCATTCAGGAATCTGTTTTCGCCAAAAATATGGTCAAGTATCAGTCTAAAATAATGTGAGGTCCTATGGTCGACGTGAAGATAGAGAGTTCCTCGTTCAGATAACAGCCTGTAGATAAGCATAAGCCGTATGGTCATCATTTCAAGATATTCACCGAGATCCTTCCAACTATCCTTATAGGTTTCAATGGAAATGTCCAGAGCGTGGGCCATACTTTTCAGCTTAAGCTTCTTATTATAGCTTGATTGAGTTTTAAAAGGCGGATCGATATAAACTAAATCGATACTACCCTCCATTCCTGAATCCAATAATTGGAGCATTGCCTCAACATTGTCGCAGAAATATAAAATAGATCTGGGGTCGTCCCCCTTTATCAGAGACTCCCAGCCAAAATCAACCCTGCTTTTCAGCAGCTGGTCCACCTTGTTTTCAGAAGCTTTTATTGTCTTGTCCAATAGTTCAAATTTATTCAATACCGCACCCCTCGATGCAAGATTAGAAGCAGACCTTCGTCCAGTCAATATATAGATTCAACTGTTCAACAAATTTTTCAAAATACTCAGCATGAAGCTTAGTAAATCTCTCTTTCTTAGGACTATCCATGTCTAGTACCCCTAATACCTTGCCGTCCTTGATTATTGGCACCACAAGCTCAGAATTTGATGCAGAGTCACAGGCAATGTGGCCGGGGAATAAATGTACGTCAGGCACAAGCTGGATTTCTTTCGTTTCAGCTGCAGTCCCGCATACTCCCTTGCCAATGTCGATCCTGTTGCATGCCGGCAATCCCTGGAAGGGACCCAACACAAGCTGACCTCCCCTCATCAGGTAGAACCCCGACCAGTTCAGCTCGTCAACGCACGCATCGATTATAGCAGATGCGTTTGATAGGTTGGCAAGCTCGTCCTTTTCAGAGCTTAACTGCCCCTTCAGAAGCATTAACATATACTTCAGTCTTTCCTCTTCGTTCATGTTTTTGATTGGATCTAGCTTGAACAAAATGATCACTCCTATGCATTTAAATTTATATGACAATAGCCAAATGGATTTTTCTTCAGATAATCCTGGTGATAATCCTCTGCAGGATAGTAATATGACAAAGGCACCAGCTCAGTAATCAATGGACTTTTATGCTTCATTTGGACATCCTTCAATACCTCTTTTGCAACAACTGCATCCTCTTCATCAACATAGTATATACCTGTCCTGTACTGGGTTCCAATATCATTGCCCTGTCTGTTCATAAGTGTTGGATCTATTATTCTGAAAAATTTTTCGAGGAGATATTTCAAGGCTACTTTCTCCTCATCATATCTTACGAATACAGTCTCTGCATGCCCAGTGGTACCTGTGCATACTGATCTGTAGTCAGGCTCTTTGGTCTTTCCGTTTGCGTAGCCAGTCTCAGTATAAACAACGCCCTCTATCCTGGAAAAATACTCCTGGACACCCCAAAAGCATCCTCCAGCAAGGTAAATATCCTTCATAATGAACACCCCCTTATGTTAAAGAAACCACATTATAACCGGTATCAGAAAAACTGTTATTATTCCTGCTACCCCTATGGATAAGGAACTCATCGCTCCCTCAACCTCTCCTACCTCCATTGCCTTCGCAGTACCTACTGCATGTGATGCGGTCCCCATGGCTATACCCTTGGCAATCGGGTTTCTAATACCAAAGGCATCGATTATTTTAATCCCGGCAATAAAGCCTGATATCCCTGTAATCGAGACAAAAGTAGCAGTCAGTGACGGATTGCCGCCCAGTACTGCTGATATCTCTATTGCAATAGGCGTAGTTGTTGACTTTGGAACCATGGAAGCTACTAGAACTGCATCGAGATTTAACAGTCTTCCAAGTATTATGATGGATGCCACACCAGCAACTGACCCAACTGCAATCCCTGCAAGAATAGGCATCAGGTTGCTCTTTAGAAGCTCCCATTGTCTATATAGTGGGACTGCAAGAACAACAGTGGCAGGTCCAAGGAAGAATGTTATCATTGCACCGCCTTTATTATAGGTTTGATAATCCACACCCAAGAGTGTAAGGATAGTTATTACTATCACCATAGCCACTAGGAGAGGATTCATTATCGCCAGTCGTGTTCTCTTTGCAACTAAAAGCCCTAAAGAATAGGCAAGAATCGATACCCCAACTCCAAAAACGGGGGTACCCAGGTATTGGATCATATCTGGTCACCGCCTTTTTTTTCATTTCTTTGAAGCATCCATTGTACTGTCCTTCCTGAGGTGACCATTACAACTATTAGGCTTACGAAAATAATTATAAATATCTTGATCACATTGCCCTTAAATAGATAAGCTACTGTCATCACTCCTACTATTGAGGGAACGAATAAGAATGACAAATGCCCCAGAAGAACTTCTGTCACCCTTTCAACATTCTCAAGCTTCAAAACACCAGTTACGAGGAGAATTAGTAATAGCATCATGCCAAGGACATTTCCCGGAAGCGCAAGACCAAACAAACCCTGCAGGGTTTGTCCAATCCAAAGTAATAGCAGGATAATTCCCAGTTGTTTTAATTCTGTCATTTCATGTCAATCCTTTCATACAAAGAAATAACAGGGAAGCCCCTGTTATCTTGCTGTTAATACGGTGCAAAGTTTTGCTCGTCCCACCAATCTTTCCTATACATATCATATTGCTCAGTGAATTGGTTCAAGTGTACGTATTCCCACTTGATCAATGTATCGTATAGATTCGCGGCAGCTTCGAATTTTGTGTTTTCTTTAGCTTTTCTGTAGAACTCAATAGAGTCCTTCTCCATTTGCATCCCAATACCGAAAACTGACATAGCCAGAGCAATCATATCTACGTCCATCTTTTCCCATTTATATATTCCCGGCGAAGGCAGCTCTGTGTTGAATGCCAATTCAAAATCCTCCGAAGGATTCTCCTTGATTTTATTGAATAGCTGCTTTAGATACTCTACATGCTTGAGTTCCTCATTGGCAAGCTCCAGAAATGCTTCCTTACTGCCTCCAGAAATTGCTTTTTCAGAAGCCAGTTTGTAGAATTCGTAGCCTTCTACCTCATTCAAAATGGCTTGTTTTATTACATCCAACTCTTCCTTATACATGTAAACACCTCTTTTTGATTTATTTGATATTGTTTTACCCAATTTCCAATAAAACTCACTCTATTTTTTTAATAGTGATATTGATAAGCTAATATCTGGTTCTTAACGTCTTTTCTTTTTGCCAGCCATTCATCATATCCATTTATAGGTCCAATCAGGTGCAATAGCTGATTCCCCAAGCCCTGGATAGTTACCAGATTGATAAAGTCGATGCTTGCCTCATCCTTAAATGCCTCATAGATAAATTCCATAAGCTGAGCTTCCATTTCAAGTTTCTCTTCATCATTCAGTCTCATACCTTCCATAGCTCGTCTTATGATATCCTGGAAGCTGTATCTCAGATAGTGCATAAAGCCCTCGAAATCTTCTGCTCTGGTGCCTTCCTCTATTTCAAAAATTATCTTAAAAAACAGATTCCATCTGAAGTCCCGATTTATGACCTGAAGGATCCTGCTTCCAAGTTTTCTCGTGAAATCATCATTATAAAAAATCTCACGTTCAAAATCTATATAGGTGTTGAAATCTATAGCCCGCTTTCCTATGTCGTTCAGCCTGTTCAATATCCTCAGAAAGCTTTCGGAATAGCTGCCGTTTCCGTCCTCAGACCTGGAAAAAATAAAGTTGACTATTACGTCGCTGGATTTCTTGAAATCAAGTACGAAACCTACCTCCTGACGTACCTTTACTATGTATATGTCGTGGATCGTCTTTGAAAGAAGGCTTTTTAGCTGCGCCTTCTTAGTAGGAGTAGAGCTGGCATCCATACTGCTTAAATGATTGTATATAAGCATAAGCTGCCTGTCGATCATGGTCAGATTATCTTTGATCGACGACATGATATCCCTGAAGAAGTCCTCAGTAAGCATATAGTTAAAGTTCTTGTACAATACCCTGTGGTCGATGTCTCCCCAAAATACGTTAACCATGGACTTTATCTGAAGCTCAAAGTTTACAACTATCCCATCCTTCTCATACCTGCCGTCGATCTTGTATATCTCAAATCCATTCTTCTGGATCTGCGGCTGTTTCTCTTCTAGATTAAGGGATATGCTTTCATTAAGTGGGTTGGAGTAATATCCTCCCTCCTGCTGAAGGCTGAAAAGTCTTAGAATATCCTGATATATCTTAGCTTCATCCTCGATAAACCGGCACTCTATACGAAAACCGATAAGGTCTGACAGGTCCTCAACAAGGCTCTCAGGAGAATCATACTTCATGTAAAAGTTGTGTCTCAGAATCTTTTCCTTAAGACTTTCAGCAGATTTTATCCTGTAGTTTACATTCAAAAAATGGTCCTTAATAAAAAGACTGTCATTGAAGAATTTCTCCAGCTCACCGGCAACTCTGTTGAGTACTTCAGATTTCCCTTCAATAAGCTCCAGGGTCTTGTCAATAAAATCAAACAGTTCCAGTTTCATCTTTACCCTCCCCTTAGGATCTAAGATGATTATATCATATCACTGCATTCCAGGCATTATAAAGTCCCCCGATTTTAGGGGGACCCTTTTAGAATTTATCGTAGAATATTAGCGCCTCAGGCATTCCCTTATTCATGAGAGATGTTACCACACTGTCTATCATTGCAGCGTTTCCACAGAGGTAAGCCTCTTTGTTCTCACCTGTATCAAGCAGCTTATCGATAGCATTGTTGACCCTGCCCTTTTGGCCCTCCCAAACCTCACCCTCGGATACTCTTGACAGAGTAGGAACGAATGTAAAGTCATACAAGGTCTCCTCAAGTTCCTTGAAATAATCCAACATAAAGAGGTCGCTGGTAGTCTTGGCACCGAAATAGAATGTAGCCTTTCGCTTGATGTCGTTTGTCCGCATGTAGTTCAGTATGGAAAGAATGGGAGCTACCCCTGTTCCTGTAGCAACCATAACCATATCCCTATCGGTATCCTGATAGTAAAATTCTCCGAAAGGCCCATTTATTAGGACCTTGTTGCCTACCTCAAGGTGATGGTGCACATAGGTCGTTGCAATACCCTCTGGAACATAGCCGATGACAAGCTCGAAGTACCCCTGTTCTGTAGGCGAGGAAGCGATCGAGTAGGCTCTGTAGACCTCTTCATCATTTCCTTCATACAACGGAGCTTTAAGCTGTACGTACTGACCTGGCTTGAAATTGAACTCCTCTCCCTCGGGAAGCTGGAACCTGAGCTTCTTGATAGTATCCGTAAGGTCTACGATGTCAATGACAGTCGTCTCAAACTCCTTGACGTTGAAAAGCTCCTCAGGTATTTCGATCTTTATGTCCTGCTTCACCTTGCACTGGCAGGAAAGCCTTACATGATCTGTCACCTCATCCTCTGAAAGAAAGGGCAACTCGGTTGCCAGTACAGGACCTCCTCCATCGAGGATCTTAACCTTGCAATATCCACATGTGGCTTTTCCACCACATGCAGAGGGTATAAAGATCTTTTCAGCAGTAAGAGATGCTAATAGTGAAGAGCCACCCTCAATGTCGTATTCTTTTTCATCGTTGATTGTAAGCTTTACGATTCCATAGTTATTTATTGTCCTGTCGGCAATTGTAAGGAGTACAGCAAATAATGCAGTTATAACTGTGATAAACGCGGTTGAGATCAAAATATTGTCCAAATCGATCCCCCCTTATGATATCTGAACTATCCCTGAGAATCCGATGAAGGCAAGAGCCATGATACCGGTTATTATCAGGGTAATTCCAGGTCCCTCAAGACCCTTAGGGACGCTCGATCTTTTTAGTCTTTGCCTGATACCTGCAAGAGCAACGATAGCCATCGTCCACCCAATCCCTGAACCAACTGCAAAACCGAAGGATTGCAGGAAAGTATACTGTCTTATTACCATGAACAAAGAAACTCCAAGTATTGCACAGTTGACTGTTATCAATGGAAGGAATATACCGAGTGCATAGTAAAGGTTAGGTATATACCTCTCAAGGATCATTTCAATAAGCTGTACAAAGGCAGCTATACTGATGATGAACACAATAAATCTTAGAAACTCAAGATTAAAGGGTACAAGGATATATTCATATACCAGATAGTTGATAACGGTAGTTCCAGCCAGAACGAAAGTTACTGCCTGACCAAGACCAAGGGATGTATTGATTTCCTTGGAAACAGCAATGAAAGAGCACATTCCCAGGAAATTGGACAATATCATGTTGTTTGTGAATATCGCCGCTATAAATATAACTATTGGGTTTACATCTATCATGATTTAGCCACCTCCTTGCTCTTCTTATCCTGAATGTTGTGAGTGATCCAGATAACTATTGCCAGTAGGAAGAATGCACTTGGTGGCATTATCATGATCGTCCATGATGTCCACCAGTCTCCCAAAATTCTTATTCCAAATAAGGTTCCAAAGCCCATAAGCTCCCTGAAGAAGGCAATGAATAGAAGTACAGCCGTGTAGCCAAGACCATTTGCTATCCCATCAATGAACGAGGGGATCGGTTTGTTCTTTTGAGCATAGGCTTCAGCTCTTCCCATAATGATACAGTTTGTTATAATAAGTCCTACATATGGACCAAGTGCCTTGCTAAGCTCAGGCATGAACGCCTTAAGGTAGATGTCAACCATAATTACGTAAGCAGCGATTATAAGTACCTGGACCATCATTCTGATATGCTTAGGTGTAAACTGCCTTATTGCTGATATCGTGAAGGACGATAGTGCCGTTACAAATGTAAGTCCTATCCCCATTACAAGGGAATTCAGCATAAGGTTTGTTACTGCCAAGGCTGAACAGATTCCGATCAGCTGCCTGAATACAGGGTTATCGACCCATAGCCCCATAGATAGTATGTTTTTTGCGGTTTGCTTTGCCATGGTCTATTCCCCCTTTCTCTCAGCCAGGAAGTTATGGATATCTTCGTTGAGAAATGTTGAAACTGACTTTGATGTCAATGTTGCACCAGCGACAGCATCAACATTGCCGCCTGCTACCGGTCTGTAGGTTATGTAACCACCCTCTGAAGCACTGGACACGTCCAGATCCCTGAATTGCCCCAGGAACTCCTCTTCTCCTATACGACCCCCAAGACCTGGCGTCTCATTTTGCGCTATTATTGCCAGCCCCAGGATCGTACTGTAATCCTCAGAGATCCCCACATACGTCTCTATGCCGCCCCATAACCCGGGACCCTCTGCAGGAAATGCATACCCGACGGTCTGTCCGTCTTCTTTGTAAATAAATACATCTCCATCCTGGGTTATCTTATCCTCGAATACTGCGTTTACAACCTCTGCGCTGTTGTCTACAACAGGAATATTGAAAACATACAGTATCTTTCTTTGGAGCTCAAGCTCCATATTCTGTTGGACCCTTTCTGCTGTCCCAAACTCCATGAAAGCCAGAATAAAGGTAAAAATCGCTGTCAATAGTGACATGAATACTATTGGGTAAAGAAATGACTTTTTCATGCTGTCACCTCTTTCTTTTCAGCTGCCTTCACTTTCTTATTCTTCTTATATGCATTTACTGCCTCATCGATTATTGGAGCAAAGGTATTGCCAATAAGGATCGCAAACATTACTCCACCTGCAAAAAGTGCAAAGCCTCTTATTATGACGGTTACAACACCTATCAGTATCCCATATATCCACCTACCCTCCTTGGTTTTAGGTGAGGAAACAGGATCTGTTGCCATAAATACAGTTCCAAACAATAGACCACCTGCCAAAAGGCCAAACATTGGGTTTGGAACCTGCTGGATACCTGCCATGAAAAGAGCAGTGCTCAACACCAGGAAGCCGGTAATACAGCCTGCCATAGTCTCCCAGGAAGCTACCTTCTTGTAGATCAGATAAGCTCCTGCAAGGATTATGAGAATGGCGCTGGTTTCTCCAATCGAGCCTGATATATTCCCGAGTAGGAGGTTAAATATCGGCTCCATTGCGCCGGAGTCCCTATACGCCAGCATTGGAGTAGCACTAGATACCATCTCCACTGTCTCGTTGAGATAGGTTCCAAATCCTCCGGGGAAGCCTGTAGATACACTTGTCCAATGTATGGTCAGTGGTTCCGGGAAGGAAACATAAATAAAAGCCCTGCCTACCAAAGCCGGGTTGAAAATATTTTTCCCGAAGCCTCCAAATACCATCTTGCCGAAGAATACGCCAAAAACAATCCCTACCGCAGCAATCCAAAAAGGAGTTGATGGCGGAAGAGTCATGGTGTAGAGGATACAGGTCACAAAAATAGCCTCTGAAATCTTCTTTTTGTTTTTCTTCTCATAGATATACTCTGTGCCAATACCGAAGGCATGCACTACAAGAAATAACAATAATACCCGTAAACCAAAGAAATATGTAGCCGCTGCCATGATTGGGATGAGGGATACGATGACCGTTCTCATCATTTTCTGCTTAGTGAAATATTTTGCCAATAGACCGGAAAACAAAAGATCACCTCCGTTGATGTTATGTAATGATTCTCATACACTATTAATACCACATTTTACCTTATTTATTCAATAGACTATAGGTCCCTCATATAGATGTTAGTGATATTATTTTTGTGGTATAAATAAATTCGAGGTGATTAAATGAAAGTATTTGAAGGCTTCAATATAAAGGATATGGAGCTTAGAAACAGGATAGTCATGCCGCCAATGTGCATGTACTCATCGGATGACACAGGCATTGTCAAGGAATTCCACAGGATGCACTACGGGGCACGAGCCTATGGCGGAACTGCCCTTGTTATACAGGAAGCTACTGCAGTAGAGCCAAGAGGCAGGATATCGGATAAGGATCTTGGGATATGGTCTGATGAGCATATCGAGGGGCTTAAGGAGCTTGTCGATATCGTAAGGAGTCACGGAGCCAGATCAGGCATACAGCTGGCCCACGCTGGCAGAAAATGTGCTGTCAGCGATGAGGATATAATAGGTCCCTCCTCTTTTGCATATGACGACCAGTACGCTGTGCCTAGGGAAATGAACGCTGAGGACATAAAAGAGGTAGTGTCGGGCTTTAAAAAAGCAGCCGAAAGAGCTCTTAAGGCTGGATACGACCTTCTTGAGATCCATGGTGCTCACGGGTACCTTATCCATGAATTCCTCTCTCCTCTGACCAACAAGAGAACAGATCGATATGGTGGAAGTCTAGGCAACAGAGTAAGACTGCTGTCAGAGATAATCGATGCAGTAAAAGAGGTCTGGCCTGAGGAAAAACCGCTTATACTCAGAGTATCGGCTACCGACTACGCAGAGGGCGGAATCGACGGTGATATGATCTGTGAAATTGTAGATCTTGTAAAGGACAGGCTGGATATGATCCATGTCAGCTCAGGAGGCCTGGTGCCTGCGGATATGGAGCTTTACCCTGGGTATCAGGTAAAGTTTGCTGAGAAGATAAAGAAGGAGTGCAACATTCCTACCATCGCAGTTGGACTGATTGAGGATATTCAAACGGTAGAATTTATACTTTGCAGTGAAAAGGCTGATCTGGTTGCCTTAGGCAGAGAGATCCTGAGAAATCCAAATTGGGTCCTGAACAACCTTCATAAGCAGGGAATCAAATATAGATATCCGGAGCAGTATTTTAGAGCATATAGATGACAAATGATAGTGAATAGTTAGCAGTGAATAGTGAATAGTGAAATTCAATAAGTAGGGTCGACCTATGGTCGTCCCTACTTTTTTTCCAACTCTTCCAACATTCCAACTTCTATGAGATCCCTCCATTACAGTCGGGATGACAACAAATTGTGAAATGTGAACTGAAAATTGTGAATTACTTAATCTCCACCTTATAAACTTCCTTAAGGCTATTGATCTTTTCCATATATCTCGTTTCTTGTTTTCTAAGGATGACCTGCTTTTCTACTTCTTCCCTAGAATCCTCGAATGAGGCATCTCTGGCTTCGTTTCTCTCGTCAAGCCTTATAATGTGATATCCAAATTGGGTCTTAACAGGATCTGAAATTTCTCCAAGCTCCATATTGAAGGCAGCTTCCTCGAACTCAGGAACCATCTGTCCTCTTCCGAACTCGCCCAATGCTCCTCCAACCTCACTGGAAGGGCAGCTTGAGTAGCTCTTTGCAGCATCCTCGAAGCTAATGCCGCCCTTTAGCTCCTCTACTATCTCCTTCGCTCTGTTCTCGTCAGCTACCAGGATATGGCTGGCCTTGACCATCTCAGGCTGGTTGAAAAGGTGTTTGTTTTCAGCAAAATAATTTTTAAGCTCCTCTTCTTCAGCAGTTACTCCGGTTATAAGCTTATTAAATGCATATCCCTTCAAAAGACTTATCTTAGTTGCCTGCAGCACCTGATCAAACTCCTCTTCCTTTTCAAAGTCGTTCTCAATTGCATCCAAGTAAAGAAGCTCTTGGTTAACCATTTCATCTATGACTCTATTTATACCCTCAGGTGATTGAAACTGCATTGCCATTTGAGGACCCATTTCGTTTAGAAACTTCATTACATCCCCTCTTGTTATTTCCTTGCCGTTTACCACTGCTACTGCTAAATGCTCACTCATTCGATTTCTCCTTTATTCATAGTTTTCTCCACATAATAGAAAACCTCCCTGTTGCGGGAGGTTTAGAGGCTTAAATTAAAGTATTGTTATTTCTTCAGCTTGCAAGCCTTTTTGTCCTTCAACTACGTTGAACTCAACAGCTTGTCCTTCTTCAAGAGTCTTAAAGCCATCTTTACGGATTTGTGAGTAGTGTGCGAAAACGTCGTTTCCTTGTTCAGTAGTAATAAATCCAAATCCTTTTTCTGCGTTGAACCATTTTACTGTACCCTTCATTTCATAACCTCCAAAATTTATTTCTTTAATTCATGTAACCGTAAAACAATAAATTTGAGTTATGATCCGATAAGGCCAACCAAAATATTGTTACTGTGTTATCACTACTGAATTAAAGCTCAAGTCAATAATAACACTAAAATACCCATTTTGCAAGGGTAATTTTGTAAATTAACTAATTATTTAATTAATTTGTTATTTGTCAAAAAGCTTTACTCTGTCCTTCAATGCACCCTCGAAATCATATACTCTTCTTTCGTATTCCTCATCCATTAAAGGTGATGAAAGTAGAAAATCAGCAGTAGCTCTGTTGTTTGCCACAGGGATATCGTAAAGTACAGCTATCCTTAAAAGAGCCTTTACATCCGGATCATGAGGCTGCGCTTCCAAGGGATCCCAGAAGAATATCATAAAGTCGATCTCTCCCTCTGCTATCCTGGCACCTATTTGTTGATCTCCACCCATTGGTCCCGACTTATAGCCCTTAACCCTCAGTCCTGTCTTTCCCTCAATAAGCCTTGCTGTAGTTCCGGTTCCCATAAGCTGATGCTTTTCCAGAATGTCCTTCCTCTCCCCAACCCACTGTATAAGCTCCTTCTTCATGTTATCATGAGCTATAAGAGCAATCTTCTTTCTTCTTTCCATCTTTGCACCTTTATTTTCCATCACCTTACCTCCAATCTTCAGTTAAAAGCCTAAACAATATTTTTTGTAAAGTACCTTAAGTACTTTAATATTTCAATCCATGGTGATACAATATATCCATAATCATATATGAGGAGTGATATTATGAATCCAATGATTGCAAAGTTCGTATCCCAAGGCTTTATGACAGAGGAACAGGGACAATATATCGAGGACGCCATAATGAGAAAGGAATCAATAGTTGTATCAGGTCATCGTTCAGCCGGCATAAGACCTTTGATGGCATCCCTTATGGCGGTTGCAAAGGCAGCCTTTCCAAGCATTCAGGTCAAGGGCTTTGAAGACCTTCAGGCTGAGGCTGAATTCTTCCTTATCCCAGGCATAGACGGACTTGACTTCGAAAAGCTCATCGGTGATGCCATAGCAGTTGAAAATACTGCCTTTGTCTCCCTTAAGGAGCCAGAGCATCCCGTATCCCTTATGAAGGTCATGAAGGCCAATTATAAGGCTGGTAAGGGTATCGGAAAAAGGATACACACACTTGAGTGCATCAAGGTCGACAACGTACCTGTACTAGACAAAATCACTGAAATGATGCTTGATGAAAGCGGAAAAATCCAGAAAAAGGACCTATAATGGTCCTTTTTTACTTCCACTCCGTCATTCCAAGGGCATTTGTCTCCCCGTCTACAGAGATCAGATGAAGGAAACGGACCCCATTAACAGGATCAACTGCCAAGCTGCTCCTTACAGTGTCGCCAAGGAGTACCTCCTTTTTGTAGTTGACTGCCAGTCTCTTTAGGTCCTTATTCCCCAACACGTCCTCAGGGACCTGCTCAAGCATCCACTCGATGTACCTGATATTATTTACGTGATTGTTGTTGTCGATATCGCTTTTTCTCGTTGAGATAGTCCTTCCTTCTATTGCATCCATAGGCTTAAGATCTGTATACCCATCAAAGCCATGCTCTTCAATGAAGCTGTATTTCTCCTGGATCTCTTTGGGGATCCTTATGGGTCTCTTTTTCTTCATATCGAGGAATATCCATTGGGTGCTTGCCTTTGCCAGGAGGTTCCCATCATCGTCCTCCATGTTGAATTCTCTTGTAGCATAGAACCTATCAAAACTTGATGTCCAGGTCCTTATAATTACTTTTTCCTTTGCTTGGGGAAGCTTAATGAATTCTGCCTCCCATCTGTTCAGCATCCAGCCATAGCCATTTGCATTAAGGAGCTTGTGCCCTACCCCCAGGCTGTCGCTATGCCAGGACGATGTCTCCGCCATATATGAAAGGACTATTTCAGGCCTTAATATTCCCTTTGGATCGGTATCAAAGTAAGGAATCAGGAATTCCTTTGTGAATTTCGTCATATCTATCCCTCCAAGGGAATTATAACAAATGTTAAGCTGAAATGACAATAATTTTGGTTAAATGTTAGAAACTGCAAATTTGTGGTATAAATTGAGTAACAAATAGGCGAAGGGGGTATATTATGGCAAAAATTGAGGCAATTCAAGGCATCGGAGCAGCTTATGCAGCAAAGCTTGTCGAGGCGGGAATAGCGAAAACGGAGCAGCTACTGGAAGCTGCAGCAGATAAAAAAGGCAGAACTAAGCTGGCCAAAGAAACAGGCATAAGTGAAAAGCTCATACTTACGTGGGTCAACCATTGCGATCTTTACAGAGTCAAGGGTATCGGACCACAGTATGCTGAAGTTCTCGAAGCAGCAGGAGTAGATTCAGTCCCAGAGCTTGCAACAAGAAAAGCAGATACTCTTCTTAAGAAGATGAAGGAAGTTAATGCAGAAAAGAATCTTGTAAGAGGATTACCAGCTCAAAAGCAGGTTGAAAACTGGATACTTAGAGCAAAGGCGCTGCCTAAGGTCGTCAAGCACTAACAAGAGGCTACCTCAGGTAGCTTCTTTTTATTTGATAATTGGCAATTGCTGTAATACAATTAAGAAAAGGGTTTAAGGAGGGATCGTATGACAGAAGGCTACAGCTTCGTAATTGGAAAAGGTGAAAACAAGGTCGAGCTTCTATCAAGAATGAGCAACAGGCACGGTCTTATTGCCGGAGCCACCGGTACAGGTAAGACCATAACACTAAAGGTCATGGCTGAGCATTTCAGCTCTATTGGAGTGCCTGTATTTCTTGCTGACGTAAAGGGGGATTTGGCCAGCCTTGCAGAGCCAGGCACTGAAAACCCCAAGCTAAAGGAAAGAGTCGATTTTATTGGTCTGGATAACTTCATTTATCAATCCTACCCTGTAAGATTGTGGGATGTATTTGGTGAGCTAGGTCATCCAGTTAGAACTACAATAAGTGAAATGGGACCTCTACTTCTTTCGAGACTGCTTGGACTTAATGACACGCAAGAAGGAGTTCTTTCAATAGTTTTCAGACTTGCTGACGATATGGGCCTGCTCCTTATAGACCTTAAGGACCTCAGATCCATGCTACAGTATGTTGGAGAAAACGCGAAGAATATTACCTTGGAGTATGGCAATGTATCTGCACAATCGATAGGAGCAATCCAAAGGTCACTTCTAAGGCTTGAGGATCAGGGAGGAAATATCTTTTTCGGAGAGCCTGCACTTGATATAAGGGACTTCATGATGACTGACCATACAGGTAAGGGTATGATCAATATCCTTGCTGCTGAGAAGTTGTTCCACTCACCTACTCTATACTCCACATTCCTTCTTTGGATGCTTTCTGAGCTGTTTGAGGAGCTTCCCGAGGTTGGAGATCTTCCTCAGCCTAAGATAGTATTTTTCTTTGACGAAGCTCATCTTTTGTTCGAGAATGCTCCAAGAGTACTGATGGAAAAAATCGAGCAGGTAGTAAGGCTTATCCGTTCCAAGGGCGTCGGAGTATTCTTTATAACCCAAAATCCGATAGATATTCCTGATAAGGTTCTCGGCCAGCTTGGCAACAGAGTCCAGCATGCTCTAAGAGCCTACACGCCTCGAGATGAAAGAGCAGTTAAGTCTGCAGCCGACACCTTCAGACAAAATCCAGCCTTTAAAGTCGAGGATGTCATCACTGAGCTTAAGACCGGAGAAGCACTTGTATCCTTCCTTGATACAGAAGGAAGACCTTCCATCGTCGAGAGAGCATTAATATCACCTCCGAAGAGCCTTATGGGTACTATTACCCCCGAAAAGAGAAGCAGTCTGATACTCTCCTCTCCTATGGGAACAAAATACTCTGAGCTGGTTGACAGAGAATCAGCCTATGAGCTTCTCCAAAGCAAGGTCGAACAAAGAATGGCTGAGGAAAAGGAAGCCGAGGAGCAAAAACGCCTCGAGAAGGAACAAAAGGAACTGGAAAAGCAAAGACTTGCTGAAGAAAAGGCTGCTGAAAAAGCTCGTAAGGAAGAGGAGAAAAAACAAATAGCTGAAGAAAAGGAAAAAGAAAAAGCCTGGAAGAATAATCCTCTCGGCAAGGTTGCTAAAACCACCATGAATACAGTTACTGGCGATATTGGCAGAAAGATCGCCAGAGGATTGCTTGGCGGGATCACGAAAGGGCTATTTAAATAATTGACAATGGACAATTGACAATTGACAATTGACAATGAAAAACAGATCCTTCGTTGCACTCAGGATGGCAGCTCCATTCAGAGTACTACAAAGGATCTGGTTTTTTCTTAGCTCTTAGTTCTTGTCTCTTATCTTGCGACCGCAGGTCGCTACTCATTCGGAACAACATGCACCCTGTCCCCTTCCTTAACCTTACCTCGAAATACTCCTGCAGATGCTTCGATAACATAGGCAGATTTCAGGATAAGAGGACCAAGTCTGTCAGGCTTTATTGAGTCAACTACCTTAAGCACGATGTTTTTCTTATCAACATACAAAACATCGATGGCGAATTTCATCCTGTAAGTGTGGATCGAATTACAGGGTCGTATTATAAGCCCTTCTCCTTGAGAAAGCGAGTTCATACCAAGAAGGCCTCTCAATCTCTTAGCATAATTATCTGCAAGCTTCAGCTTGTCAAGGATGACCTCTCCATTTACAACAAGACTATATTCCATTGGTCCTCCCCTCCAGAATATCCCTTCCTGCCTCATCCTCTTTTCTTTTGCCCTTTTTATCTGCACTGTAAAGGAATCTATAACCGCCAGAAGAAAACTCATCACCATCGTAAAGCTTGATTTCTGTCGATATTCCACCCTTATTCTCAATTATCCCAGGCATTGTACAGGAAACTACAGTATAAGCAATGGCTTTCTTGGAGAATAACCTCTTCCAACCGAGAAGGAATTTCTTGCCTTCAATAAGCATTTTTCTTTGGATGACTATATCATATTTGAACCTATCGCTCTCAAGGTATTCCTGAGCCTTACTTGTCTTATCAAAGCTTAGTATGATCGACTCCCTTTTAAGCTTCCTAAGCCCCAACTCCTTCTTAGTCTCAGGTTGATCCTCCCTCCATATCTGGAGAGTACCTCTAAGCTTTGATGACGGAGATATCAACATCCCATACAGCAACAATCCAAAAATATAAATAAATAAAGGAAAAACAATAAATATCAAGCCTAAAACAGCAAGCGTCAACAGGTTCTCCTGAGCTCTTTTTACAAGACTGCCAAGTAAACCAACCGCTTCTAGCTTATACGAGGCTGATCCATTGATTACATCAGTTTCAGGATAAAGTGTCCCAAAGCTAAAGGAATAATCGTATATTCCCTTTTCTGCTTCTTCAGGAAGATCTATCAGTATATTAGTATCTAGAACTGACCCGGGAGCAGTTTCAATTTGATTTGATTTCAAAGAACCCTCTCCATCTGATATAGCAACTGTAACGACCTCTTTAAAAGGTGAACGATTTTCTATAGTAACTGGAAATATTGCTGTATCGCCCATTCTAACCCAAATATTACTTGTTTTCTGAGATATGGCTACTGAACCTGGCTTTGCAACCATAATATCTCCCAACTCACGAGTCAGTTCATAGGGTTCTCCCTTGTATTCCAGCTTGGCGTGAAGTGTTGCCTTTCCCTTAAATTCCTCAGCAAATATAATCCTGTTGGACCATCTTCCATCCCCAGCACGTACATCATCATTTGCAGGAAGTCCATTGTCAAACAGCTCCAAAGCCTCAATGATACCTCCCTCTCGTTCAATTACCAGTTCTATCTTTTCTACTTTAAGATAAAGCCCGTGCGCAACAGATTGATTGCCTATCATAATTGATGCAACAGCTGTTTCGAACTCACCAAGGCGATATCCCTCAGTTTTTGGCCAAAACTCATTGTTTAGAACAGGCTTAAGGTTTGATGACTGGATTATTGCAGGAGCCAGTAGCTCTTTAATAAGGAGATCTCTGGATTTCAGGACCTGGATCAAATTGGCATCCAGCTCTGCGGAATCTTTGTATATCCTGACGTCTCCGCCAGTATCTGCAGCCAGTCTGTTCAGCACCTCAACATCTATACCTTCACTAAAGCCAATTGAATATACAGGAAATTCATTCTCAGATATCACTGCTACCTCATTCCACAGGCCTGTCATATACTCATTCATCCTAACTGGATTTGCGGTAATATTGATTGGATCAGGATCAGGCCTGCCATCTGTAAGAAATATGATCTGCTTTCTAATATTTGCAACATACAGCTCCTCAAGCTGTTTACTTGCAGCAGCAAGAGCAGAGGTATAGTCCGTATCCCCCGTTCCCTGGAGTCTTCCAGTCAACTGAGCTTTCATGCCATCCCTAACTACCTGGCTCTCCAGCTTTGTCATAGGCACGACAAGGTCAACCTGACTGTTGAAGGTCACGATCCCCAGGTAATCCTCCGAACTCAGGAGGTCAATAAAAATATCAGCAACCTGGGATCTTAAAAGATCCGGGTCAGTATTAAGCATACTGCCAGAGGTATCGATTACAAGTGAAATAGCCAGCCGGTCAGTATTCAACTCCTCCAAAGGGCTGGCAAATAATATTGAAGAATTCAGTAAAAGTAAAAGTACTAATAAGGGTACAAATTTAGCTGTGCTGTTTTTCATGTCCACCACTCCTGCCTAAAACATGTCTGAGAATGCATCGATTATACGTATAACTGCAGGTCCAAGTATTACAATAAACAGTGCAGGCATCATAAAGAATACCAATGGGAACAATAGCTTTACAGGAACCTTCATGGCTGCCTGTTCCGCTCTTTGTCTCCTTCTTTGTCTCATGGATGTGGACTGCACCCTGAGCATATTGGCGATATTGCTTCCCAGCTGCTCGGATTGTATTACTGCGGTGATAAATGAGGAAAGATCCTCAACTCCTGTCCTATGATATATACCCCTAAGTGCTTCTTCTCTACTCCTTCCCTTATTCATTTCATCCAGTGCTCTTTTAATCTCATCCGAAAGAGGACCGGGCATCTTCTCAGTCGTCCTCTTTAGTGCCATATCAAATCCAAGTCCCGCCTCAACAGATACAAAAATCAAATCCATCATGTCAGGCAGCTTCTTCTGTATCTTTGTCTGCCTTGCTCTAGCTTTTATCAGCATAAAGTACCAGGGTAGAATAAATCCAGCTATTGCCAGAAGCACTAATATACCTGGCTGTACATAGCTTCCAACAACACTTTGAAGCATATAGTAAACAGCAGGAACTATTATTGCTACCATAAACATGATTGCCATAAGTCGGTTAGCAGTCATCCTATTGGGTGAACCTGCATAGGCTATTGTCCTTTCCAATCCTTGAGTGATTCCATGGGGAGTAGCCTTGCCCAGGAAGGATGTGAATTTCTGATAAGCAGGTCTTATGACTCTGTCAGCAAAGGGCTCATCGAGGACATACTCGTCTTGATGGTCCACAAAGTCTTTTTTCAGATCCTCAAGCTTTTCTTTTACTGTCTCTCTTCTTCTGAAGAGTAAACCATATAATATCAAAACAATATAAGCCACAAAGACTATAACAAGAAGGTAAACTAAATATTTCATGTCCTCACCTGCCTAAATCTCGATATTGGCGATCCTTAACATCAGGAATCCACCAACTATCTGCATTAATACTGCTCCTATTACAGCATATATACCTATTCTATTATTGAATAACTCCAATATATAATCCGGATTGGTTAAAAGCATAGTCAATGTGACTCCAATTGGTAACAACGATATCACTATTGCTGAAAACATATTCTGAGAAGTTAGTGTCTTAACCTCTCCTCTTATCCTAGCTCTATCTCTTATTGTCGCGGCAATTGTATCGAGGATCTCTGCCAGGTTTCCTCCAACCTTTCGCTGGATGATAAGTGCTGTAACGAACATATCTATATCATCATCGTCAGTTCGCTCTGAAAAATCCATCAGGGCATCATCCAGTGTCTTACCGATCGAGTTATCCCTGATGATCTTTAAGAGTTCATCCCTGATAGGTGAATCCATCTCAGTTGCCGCTACATTCATAGCCTGGGTAAAGCTAAAGCCTGCCCTAAGTCCATTGGATACTATTGTAAGAGCATCTGGAAGCTGGCTGTTTAGCTTCTTCATCCTCCTCTTCTTGATGGAGCTGACTACCAAATCGGGGAGCTTAAAGCCAATCAGAAATCCAAGTATTCCAAGAAACCACATATTTGATGATACGAAAAGCAGCAATCCCAATCCAATACCTACTAATAATGACATCCCAACGAACTCCTCAGGTCTCATAAACACATATGCCTGAAGTAGCTTTTTCCTTACTCCCTCAAGATATGTTTTTCTTGAAAGAGTGTTGCTGACTCCTCGTATAATACTGAGGAAAAACTCCTTAAGTGACAAGGGTTCTTCGACGACCATTTCGGCATCCTTAGTATAAAGGTCAAGTCTCTCTGCTATAGATAACCGCTTTGAAAACGCTACAGAATATACCCCTAAAAATATAAATAGAATAGTAAGAAAGGCTGATAAAAGAATTAGATATTGCATATCACATCCTCCTTTCAGCCTGGAATACAGATGCTGGTATCGTCTCACCGTATGCCTTGAGCTTATCCATAAACTTAGGAACTATACCCGTCGGCATATGCTTTCCAACGACATTGCCGCCCTCGTCAAAGCCTTCCTGGTTGAATATATAAAGATCCTGAAGGGTTATGGTTTCAGCCTCCATACCTACTATCTCCGTAACCTTCATTATCTTTCTGGTACCATCAGTAAGACGGGCACAGAATACTATCAGGTTGATTGCTGAGGATATTTGTTCTCTGATAGCTCTTGAGGGGAGCTCCATCCCTGACATCATTACCATGGTCTCAAGTCTTCCGAGAGTATCTCTTGGATTATTGGCGTGGATGGTGGTTATTGAACCATCATGACCGGTATTCATTGCCTGAAGCATATCCAGGGCCTCGCCGCCTCTGACCTCACCTACGATGATCCTGTCCGGTCTCATACGAAGTGAATTTATAACAAGATCCCTTATTGCAACATGACCCTTGCCCTCAATGTTAGGAGGTCTGCTTTCAAGGGATACTACATGCTCCTGCTTCAGCTGAAGCTCTGCAGCATCCTCTATGGTAACTATCCTTTCGTTGTTTGGAATGAAGTCTGAGATAACGTTAAGGAGCGTGGTTTTACCACTGCCTGTACCTCCTGCAACGATTATGTTTATCCTTCCCCTTACACACGCCCTCAGCATTTTAGCTATATCCTGATTAAGCGTTCCAAAGCCTATAAGGTCTTCCAAGGTATAAGGGTCGACTGCAAACTTACGAATAGTTATAGTTGGCCCCTTGATGGACAATGGCGGAATAATTACATTAACACGGGAGCCGTCAGGAAGACGACCATCCACCATAGGTGAGCTTTCATCTACCCTTCTTCCGAGAGGAGAAATTATCTTGTCAATGGTGTGCATTATGTGGTTGTCGTCCCTGAAGTTGACCTCAGTCTTGTAGATCTTGCCTCCGCGCTCAATGAACACTGCCTCCGGCGAATTTACCATTACCTCAGTTACAGTAGGGTCATTAATCAAAGGTGTTATCGGGCCATATCCGAATACCTCGTCCATAACATAGCCTGCAACCCTTTGCTTGTCACCAAAGGAAAGATTTCTCTTGGTTTCCAAAAGTATATCGTTGATTATTTTATTCGTGTCCTCAAGTACCTGCTTTTTATAAAGCTTGTCCGGACTTTCTGATGTTGCAGATATGGTCTCGATTACCCTAGCCAGAGCCTCATTGGTAATCTCGTCCAGCTCACGCTTCTTCCTAGCAGAGGCGTCTCCAGTGATAAGAGTTTGCCTTTGTGCCTCTTCGTTCTGCTTCAAATTCTTAAAGTTAAAGGAACCATTTCCCATGGTTTCACCTCCCCTTATTTGCTGCCGTTGGTGCCAAACTCAGAAACTATCTTCTTAGCCAGTGCTCCAAAGGATTTTCCTACAGCGCTCCTTGGCTTGGATATTACTATTGGAATTCCACTGTTTAAAGACAAGGTAGCCAGCTTGTAATCAGCGTCAATTGACGCATAGAGATCCTGTCCAAGGGTACTTTCAACATCCTTGTTCTTTATCTGACTGGAAGAATCAGCCCTATTTAATAATACCTTTATCTTGTTCTTTGGAAAATTCAATTCATGAAGCGTCAATATCGAAGCCTTGATATTTCGAAGTGTTGAAATTTCAGGAGTTGTGACCATCAATAGAAGGTCTGCTGCCTGGAATGCAGGGTTGACCGGCTCGTAGAACCTTGCCGGCATATCTACTACAACATAATCGAAGGCTCCCTGAAGTGCCCTCAAAATTACCTCTATATGATCTGCGCTTACGAACTCATTTATCTGTGGCTTTGCATTGGCCGGAAGAACCTTTATACCTGATTCGTGAGGTATTAGATATGATTCTATTACATCCTGGTCGATATTTCTTATATCGTCTATTATATCCAGTATTGTAAACCTTGGAACCAAATTGAGCGCCAAAACAGTATTCCCAAAATCAAGATCCAGGTCAACAAGACACACTCTCTTGTCATTGTTTTGTGCTAATGCTACCGCCAGATTAGTGGAAATAAATGTCTTTCCTACTCCGCCCTTCGTGCTGAATATAGTTATTACATTGCCCTTGCTCCCTCTTCTCCTTCTTGAAGGAGCCGGAGTGTCCCTGTGGACCGTCTCCTTCTCCTTAACAAGCTGGTAGGCCCTATAGATAGAATCTACAAGCTTAGAAGAGCTGAAGGGAGATATTATTACATCCTTTGCACCTACGAATATGGCTTTGTACATTGTATCCTCAAGGAGCTGATTCTCAATAAGGATTATTGCAATCTCTGGATACTCCTTGGAAATAAAGTCCGCATATTCATAGCGGTCAAAGTCTACATTTATACCTAATAACAGTACATTCGGAAGCTTTTCGTTGATATAATAATTGGCTTCCTCAGAGTTTGATGCCTCACCCACAAGAGTGATGTAGTCTACCTTGGAAAGGGTCTCGGCTACCAAAGCCTTGTCATCGCTGCTTTTTTCTACCATCAATACCTTTATCTTATCCAAGTTCATCACCTCACTCTAAAGGATTCAAAGTTGTCGCTGCCATAATGATCCAGCTCGATGAGCTGATTGTCGATAGGATTTCTAAGTGTCAGATGAAAGCTTCCATTAAGGGTTGCCCAGGCAACTACCTCAGCCTGCTCTGGGTTAACAAGGATAGTAATAGAAGCCGGCTGCTGGACAGTCTCTTCTTCAGTTGGAGCCTTCCTCCCTCCTATTGCTACAACCTCAATGTTTTGAAGCTGAGTGTAGGTCATCTGGACTGTCTCTTCCTCCTCTTGGCCTGGAACATCGACCTCAAATTCATATGTTGCCAGAATGTCTACCTTATCCCCAACCTGGATATAGTTTGCCACACCTACAATCTCACTTACCGGTATGGCAACTGCTCTCATATTCTCAGGTATCCAGTAGGAAAGCCCTGCTTCTGATTCCTCGTTTACTATACGTCCGGCCAGAATCTGCTCTCCATTAATAATATCAGTCCGAGATATAGCACCTACGACTAATGCCATATCCTTAACTGCATCCGGATGCACGCCCTCAGAAGGTACTGAAGCCATCTGGACCATTTCCTGAGTGATCCTTACATGCTCCGGTATGGATGTTAGTGCCACAACCACTTCGGTATAGGAGGTTGCAGCTATCTCCTCAGGAGTTTTTTCCAGGGAGCTGATGTACCTGTTGAGGAAAAATATTGTGATGATTCCCAGTAATACTCCCACAAGGAGTATTTTTTTGTTCACCTTCATAGACTGCACCTCTTTCTATATTAGTTAATTTACTCACTCAACCAAGTTTGCATAACCACTGCCTGTGCTTATAAAGTCTTTAGGCAAATTTGTTATATCACTTAAGTCATATTCATCAATAAACCGCAATTCTAGTTCTGTTTGGTTGGATTTTTTTACACTTAGAAACGAGACCTTGAGTAAAACTAAATCTTGAGGTCTTAATATGTCCCCTTCTTTAAAGCCACCATTTTTTGCTGATCTAGGCACATTTTCATTCCCATTTTTATCAGTTACTAATACTGGGATAGGATTTTTTTCGTTTAAGTAACCTTCAATCAAGCTTTCTTCAAGGCTAAATAGATAGTATGTTGTTCCAACCGCTGGAGCAGGTTTAAATAAGTCCTCCATTATGGTTTTTAACTCAGATGTATCAATCTCTGACTTTGTATTACCATTACCTTGGTCAAGCACTATACCATCTGAATATAGTACCCCATAGTCTTTTTCTCCATACTCATCCTCAGATGTAAAAAAGTCGAACAGCTGTGATTTATCTCCTGGAGTTTTGTTTATCCTTAATAGCATATCTTCCTCCGTATAGATATATCCAGTATTTACAAGTGGAAGAGCTTGGCCATCCCAATATTGTCTGGCAACTGCTCTTGCAGATATCTCAGAACTGTCATTGCCCCAGATTCTTGAAAAAATACCTGGAACTGTAGCATCTATTTCCACCTCAATCTTAGTAGGATCGCTATTATACGGTGTTGTTGGATCAACGTCAAATAAATCGAAAGTTAAATTCCCCTTGTTGTTATTTGCTACCTGAACTGCGGTTGTTTCTGCAAGCGCTGTGTTATATAGCACCTGCGCTCCTGCCAATGCGGCTGCATCAGCTGCATTCTGGATATTTCGTTTTTGTACAGCAACGTAGCCATACTCCACTGATATAGCAGCAAAGCCCAAAAATACAGCCATTCCAACAGCAACAACAACTAAAACCTGACCCTTATTATTCTTTCTAAACCTAAATAATCTGTTTCTCATTTTTATCGCCCCCATTTACTGAAATCAAGGCCTATACTCATATCTCATTGTGGATGTTCCCTGTAGTACAAACGGTGTGTCCTTTTCTATTATTGCAGCTGCTCCTGGTGTAAAATTATCAAAACTTGGCACAGGAACTATTGCTTTGACTCGTACATTTGATAGAGTTACAGTTATACTATCTCCTGCATCCATCCCTGTATAACTGGAAGGTGATATAGTAACCGTAGGAGTCAGAGTAGTATCTCTAAACGCATGGCCACCAATAGAATCTAATACTATTGTTTCAACATCCGTCATAGGTGTTTTGACTGCAGCAGCTCTAGCTCCTTCTCTTGCTGCGTTAGTAACAGCAATCTGAACACTCAGGATCATGCTGAATTGAGCGATTCCAAGAACTATTATAACTAGTATAAGGAAAACAAGGACAAACTCTACCAAAGCCTGTCCTTTTCTGTTTTTTAAAAAAAATTGAATTTTTCTAAACATATCAACCACCTCATATCAGAAGTGCCATAATTGCTCCAATCCCAATTGCAACTCCATACGGGATATACTGCTTCTCCCAATTTATCTGTGAATCTAAAAGCCAGTCATTGAACTGCTTTAGTTTTTTATTTTCAAAGGTAAGTGTTAGTACAAACATTACTGGTTTTAATATGATTGCAAATACTCGTTTAAGAGTTATCAATAACTTCTTTTGCTTGATCAGAATTATGATAATAATTACTCCTCCAACAAGTCCTGAATATAAAGTGGTTAATAGTACAAACCTCCATCCTTTTAATGCTCCAATAGCTGCCACAAGTTTTACATCTCCACCTCCGAGTACACCGAATATAAATGGAAGTAGAAAAATAATTAATCCAAATAATACCCCAATTAAACTATTTAATAAGTGTTCATATCCATTAAACAAATAATTAACAACTGGATAAACTAAAATAATCGGTATTGTGATAAAGTTAGGAATTGTTTTATTTTTAAAATCAAAATAGCTTGAGGAAATAATTAAATATAGTAAAACAAAATATATTAAATATTTATAAGTTATCATTACCCCTACATAACCTCATTTGTAGTATCACTTATAAAGTCAAACAGATTGACAACTTCTAAACCAAATAATTCTAATGCACCGATAACCGCGAATAAAATTAGGGATATAATTAAACCATATTCTGCTAATCCCTGACCACTGATATTTTCATAAATCTTTTTAATGATACCTAGCATTAAATCAACTCCTAATTAGAATTAATTGTCGATGCCCATTGCTGGGCAACGACAATTAACAATCAAGTACTAGTTCAACTCACCAGCAATATTGTTAAAAAGAGTATCTATTGCTCCAGCTATAGCATCAAATCCTCCAAGTGCAACCACTGCGAGAGCAATCAGAGCTATAATCAACCCATACTCTACCAATCCTTGCCCTTCCTCGTCCTTCCACAATCTACGTAATAAGTTCAACATTTCTTATCCTCCTTTTCAATTTGTTCCAACAAACCTACAATAAACACATCTCCATCGTTCACTTCATCCGACCACCCCACTAAAGTAATTGGGTATAAAAAAGACCACATCAAATTAGCTGCGGTCGGTTACGTCATTGGCTCCATATGAGGTAGACGTCCAGGTTACGCCTCATACTTCCTAGCCCCCAGTATAATCTTATTCATTTGTGATTTATATACCCCGAGTATATCACTTTAATCCGATATGTGGTTATATTTGGGTTTTTTTTCAATTTTATTTCGGTTTTGTCACGACTTTAAATTTGATGTTTTACAGATTTATCTTTTTCGATTTGATAATAATGGCTTGATACGAACCCTCTCCACACAATCGTTCCTACTACTATTATACCCCCTAAAAACGACATAAATCCTGGTTTTTCGCCGTTGTATAGAAATACCCAGATGGGGTTTAGAATGGGCTCCAGCACCATTATCAATATAGTTTCCATAGCAGTAAGATGCTTGATCGCAAGAGAGTAGAATATATAAGCGAGACCAAGCTGAAACGTGCCAAGAAGAAAAATTCCTATAATATTTTGCAGATTAAATGTCGCTCCTACAATAAATGGCACACCAATTGCAATGGTTATAAGATGACCAAGTAGTGTAGTTTCAACCGGAGATCCATCCTTTTGAAATCTTAGTGATATGGTCACACCAGCTAAAGCTATACCGCTGATAACCGCTACAAAATTTCCTTCAACACTTCCTCCTCCCATATCATCAAGGAAGAAGAGGAGCATGCCTGCTCCCGTGAAGATTATTGCTATTATGTCGTACCATCTTGGTTTTTCCTTGAGTATCATGGCTCCAAGTATTGCAACCCAGATTGGTGCAGTAAACTGCAGTATTATTGCATTGGCTGCTGTTGTCAGCTTATTGGCAACAATAAAAAGTATTACCATTGATGAATAGCAGATAGCTCCCGATACCTGAGCCTTCGAAAAAGTAAATTTAGGTTTCTTGACATACAGCCAGACAACTGCAGCAGAAAAAACAGCTCTTGAACCCGCTATTGCCATTGAGGGCATGTCGATGAATTTTAGAATTATTCCCCCCGTGCTAAGAAGGACTGCGGCGATAACTATCTGAAGGATCGCAATTTTCTTTTCTCTGCTCAAAGTGACACACCTCTACTTTTTCATGCCTACCTTTACGAAGAATTCTTCAATTCCCTCGATCAAGCCGTCAACATCCTGAACCCCTCGGGAAATTTTTTCAATAGGACACATGTCATCCCCTTCTCTATTCAGTATAAAGGGTACTCGCTTACCATACTCAACAAGGATGGGAAACTGGTCAAGGACCTCAATTGCAGCATCGCTTATCAGATCTGTGTAGACTCCCTTCACTCCACCTTCAGCAAGAAGCATGGCCGCTGCCTTTCCGGTGACTCTGTCTGCTATATAGGCTCCGTCAAGATGATGCAGCTCTTTAGTATATACGTCATATATGGGCTTGATGCCTCTATCTACAGAGGTTGCCATGGGCTCTCCATTTTTCATTACTACAAGCTTAAGGTCATTATCATACAAATATTTCTTTGCTAATTTTAAATTGTCCATTTCTTCACTCCTTTGTTCTTATCTATACATTCTACAACAAATGATATCATTATAAAACACCCATTTTCATTTGCTTTACTAATAGCTTTTTTGATATATAATATTATAGTGGCAAATTTGAAGATCAAGAGGTAGATTATGTATACTGATATCAAATACGAAGACCTGAGAGACAAGCTCTCTTCAGGCGATTACATTATAATAGACGTTAGAACTCCCCTTGAGTTCAAGGAGGAGACTATTCCTGGTGCAGTAAATATCCCTATCTTCACCAATGAGGAAAGGGCTGAGATAGGTACTGCCTATGCTCAGGAAAGTGTAGACAAGGCGAAGACCCTTGGGATAGAGGCAGTTTCAAGAAGGCTGCCTGAAATGTTTACTGAGATCCTTAAACTGAGCAAGACCTATCCCCACCTTGTCTTCTTCTGTGCAAGAGGAGGCTTCAGAAGCTCCAGCATCGTATCTTTACTGCGCAGCCTTAAGATAGGTGCTTTAAAGCTTGATGGGGGCTACAAGGCCTACAGAGCCTTTATAAACGAGAACCTGCCAAAGGAAGCTGAGCTTGTTGAGTTGGTGGTGCTATATGGGAATACTGGGACAGGCAAAACTCAGGTTCTGGATGCACTAAGAGCTCAGGGAGCTGATGTGCTTGATCTTGAAGCCTGTGCCAATCATAGGGGTTCAACTCTTGGTGCTGTAGGATTAGGTGAGCCAAATAGTCAAAAAATGTTTGAATCACTGCTATATGAGGAGCTGTCAAAGAGAAACGGGAATCTTGTTTTTACAGAGGGTGAAAGCAAAAGGATCGGCAGGTCTGTTATCCCTGAATATCTTTTTGAGAAGATTAAAACCGGGAAGCATGTAAGGGTAACTGCTCCGATGGAGACGAGAATAAAGAATATAATGGCTGACTATATATACGAAACTGACGATGAGTTGATAGAAGCCTTGAATCATCTTAGAAAATGGGTGGGGAATGAAGCAATCGATAGATATGTTTCTGAGGTTAAGGCTGGAAATTATCCTGTGGTCGTCGAGGCGCTTATGAGGGATTATTATGATCCAATGTATGAGCACAATCCTAAGAATTATATTTTTGAGGTTGAGAATTTGGACCCGGAAGAGACTGCAAAAATTTTGAGAGCAAAATTTTTGAGTGAATAGGCTATAGAAGAAATTGACAATTGACAATGGACAATTGACAATGGAAGGCAGATCCCTCCACGTTGGTCGGGATGACAGGGTAAAATGGTCGGGATGACAGAATTAAAAGATAGCTAAGAACTAAGAGCCAAGAAATAAGAAAAAGATGAGATTCCTCCACTTCGGTCGGAATGACAAAACGGGCAGACAGGGTCGTCTGCCCCTACTAAACAGGGAATGACAGGGAAAGAACATGAAAGATAAAAACAAGATCCTTCGTTTCACTCAGGATGACAATAAGGGCAAGCAATGCTCACCCTTCCGCTACCTACTAACTACTATCTGCTAACTACTGCTTTTGTAAGATTTCCATAAACTGTGCTCCGGTGATGGTTTCCATTTCAAGCAGATAATTTGAAAGCTCACGAAGCTTGTCTATGTTTTCAGTGAGTATATCCTTTGCCCTTTGGTGGGCATTTTTTATTATAGCCAGAACCTCTGCATCTACTCTTGATGATGTCTCGCTTGAGCAGGTGAGTGCTGTGTCTCCTCCGAGATACTGACTGGTCTGTGTTTCCAGCGCCATCATATCGAAGGTTTCGCTCATTCCAAAGCGGGTCACCATCGCACGAGCTATTTTTGTAGCTTGCTCGATATCATTTGAAGCACCTGATGTTATGGAGCCGAATACTATCTCCTCTGCTGCCCTTCCTCCGGTTAAGGTAACGATCTTATTGAAAAGCTCCTCCTTGCTCAGAAGAACACTTTCCTCTTCCGCTACCTGCATCGTATAGCCAAGTGCTCCTGATGTCCTTGGGATTATTGTGATCTTGTGTACCGGATCTGAATCTGTCTGCTTTGCAGCAACCAAGGCATGTCCGATCTCGTGATAGGCAATTATCCTCTTCTCCTTGGTTGATATGACTGCTTGCTTTCTTTGGTAACCTGCCAATACTACCTCAACTGATTCTTCCAGATCTAACTGATTTATCTTTTCCCTTCCCATCTTTACGGCTCTAATAGCTGCTTCGTTTACCATATTTGCAAGCTCTGCTCCGGATGCTCCTGCTGTTGCCCTTGCTATTGCGTTGTAGTCCAGATCTGGCTCGACCTTGACCTTTTTAGCGTGTACCTTCAATATAGCCTCTCTGCCCAACAAATCTGGCAGCTCAACAGGGATTCGCCTGTCAAATCGACCTGGCCTTAACAATGCTTTATCGAGGGATTCAGGTCTATTGGTAGCAGCAAGAATTACCACTCCCTCCTTGCCGTCAAAGCCATCCATCTCTGTTAAAAGCTGGTTAAGGGTCTGTTCTCTTTCGTCATTGCTGTTAAATCCTGAGGTATCTCTCTTTTTCCCTATGGTGTCGATCTCATCTATGAATACTATACACGGAGCCTTTTCCTGTGCCTGCTTGAAAAGATCTCTAACCTTTGCTGCTCCCATACCGACGAACATCTGCACGAATTCTGAGCCTGAAATTGAGAAAAACGGTACCTTAGCTTCCCCGGCAACCGCTCTTGCAAGAAGAGTCTTACCTGTTCCCGGAGGACCCACAAGGAGTGCTCCTTTTGGAAGGTTTGCACCTATATCCTTATATTTCATGGGGTTGTGAAGGAAGTCAACGATCTCCTCAAGGGCTTCCTTCGCCTCCTCCTGCCCTGCCACGTCGTCAAAGGTCTTACCGGTCTTTGATTCGACATATATCTTTGCATTGCTCTTTCCAAAGGAAAGTACGTCGTTGCCGCCCATCATCTTCTTTTGCATGTATCTTGAGAAAAGCTGGCCGATCGCCACAAATATGGCTATTGTTATGAGCCATGAGAACATTTGGCTGGCAAAGGTTGGTGTTGTATCGGTTACAACTCTTGAGAAGGTCACTCCGGCTGAATACAGTCTATCCACCAGTTCAGGGTCGTCCATTGTACCTGTCGTAAACAGCTCAGGATCCTCTCCCTTGCCCTGGAGGTATATCTGTTTATCTTTTATCTCTACGACGGCTATCTCGCCATTCTCGAGCTTCTGTAGGAATGTTCCGTAGTCGATGGGCTCGAACTGTGACTTCATCATTCTGGGGTACACATATGAGTTCAACAGGATGACGATGGCCATGGCTATAACATAGTAGTACATTATCGGTTTCTTGGGTTTGTTTAATTTTTTCATAAATTTCTCCTTATTTTACAGACGTATCGATTAAGTGAAGTATAGTTCAACCCTCACCGATAGTCAAGTGATGGTTTTGTGAAATCCTTGTGATGATTTTTCTAGAGCTTTACATGTCTTCTCAATAGCTTTACAAGGGGCGGTATAACAGCAAGCTGAATAAGTATTCCTGGAAGACCTGTTATTATCGCACCCTTTAGAAATGGGATTGGCGACATCTGAGCACCAAAGCCTTTTGAAAGTATGAATACGACGATACCTGCTGCTACCCTTCCATCGATCATACCTGCTAGAAGAGGAATATATACTCTGCCGTTTAGAACCTTGCCGATATATCCTGAGGAAAGTCCATATACTCCAAGCTCGAAGATCATGATTGGAAGCATGGGGAACATCGGGGGCATTCCTGTTAATAGACTGCTTAGTATTGGCGTAAGAACCCCAACTAAGAGACCTGATAAAGGTCCTAATAAAAGCCCTGCCATAAGTACCGGTATATGCATGGGCAGGAATATTTGTCCTCCCATGTTGAAGCTGTGAAATATCATTGGGAGTAATATCCCCAGTGCCACAAACATTGCTGAAAAAGCCAATTTTTTAGTATTCATCGATTCCTCCTGTCATTATTCGAAAAGAGACTGGCAAACCAGTCTCTTTTTATATTCTATTATAAGGCAGCTGCAAGATCATCAAGAACGCTTACGTCTATATGCTCTATTGCTCCATTATCGACTGCTGCCGCAATATTCGGATTTATCGGTACTCTTGCATAGTTTAGGATCCACTGCTCTGCAGCAACCTCCTCCACTCTGCTTTCGCCAAATACATTTATTTTCTTGCCACAATCCGGGCACTCAAGATAGGACATATTCTCGACCAACCCAATTATCGGGATGTTCATCATCCTTGCCATTTTAGCTGCCTTGGCAACTATCATGGATACCAGTTCCTGAGGTGATGTAACTACGATGATACCATCTATTGGTAGCGACTGGAATACAGTCAATGGAACGTCACCAGTTCCCGGAGGCATGTCCACGAACATGTAATCAATATCTCCCCACTCCACGTCAGTCCAGAATTGCTTTACTACACCTGCAACTATTGGCCCTCTCCAGATTACAGGATCAGACTCATTCTCAAGTATGAGGTTTACTGACATTATTTTTATTCCGTTATCGCTTATTCTAGGTATGAGGCTTTTGCCGTTTGAGACTGCCTTACCGTCGATCCCAAAGGATTTTGGTATGGAAGGTCCAGTTATGTCAGCATCCATTATTGCTGTTTTGAAGCCTTTTCTGTTCATGTTTATTGCAAGCATTGAAGTTACAAGAGATTTTCCAACTCCACCCTTACCGCTTACAATTCCAATAACTTTTTTTACGTTGCTTACGTCGTTCATCTTTGCAGCAAACTCGTTGTGCGCAGCTGTTCTGTCGTTGCACTCCACACTGCAGGTGCTGCAGCTGCTGTTACAGGTTTCACTCATTGCTAAGCCTTCTTTCTATTATTATTCCTGACTTCTATACATCCCCTGGTGTCTTCTTCTTTGTCTGCCAGGTGACATTTTGCAGTTTCTGCAGAAGAAGTGGTCCTGCTCGTCATCAGAACACAGCTTGTATGATCCACCCTCTATTTTAAGGGTCACTCCCTCAACAATTGCCTCTGCAAGCTTCTTACGCGCTGAAATGTATATCCTCTGTACTGTTGTACGAGCAACATCCATTCTGTCGGCGCATTCTTCCTGCATCAAGCCTTCCTGATCTATGAGTCTTATTGTTTCATACTCCTCAACAGACATTACTATCTCATCTCCGGTTGCATGTCTTCTGTTGAGTGGTCCGAATAGATTTGTTTCCGGTAAACAGCATACCTTCCTTGCTTTCATTGGTCTTGCCAATTGTCTCACCTCCATACCCTACCATTATACCATGGATTAGAATAGGTGGCTATATAATTGATAATTTTTATCAGATTATAACAATCATTTTAAATTTATGAGCCTAATCCTTCTTCCTTCCATTTCGATCGATCCTTCTCTTTGCATCTGCGTGAATATCCTTCCAAGTGATGATCGATTTACTCCAAATTTGGCAGCTAACTCTGTCTTTGAGCAGTCAAGAACTACCTGATCATTCTTCTGAGTCTCGCTTAGTAATATCAAGTAATCCTTAATATTTTGCTTAATTGTTTTTCTTGATATTCCAGATATCCAGCCGGTAAAAGAATCGGATCGGTCAGAAATCATTCTAATAAGTCTGAATACAAACCTTGAATCCTCAATACACAGATCTCTGATGATTTTCTCAGGTATATTTATGATCTCTACATTACTGGCTGCAACAGCTGTGAATGGATATGACCCTGAGCTTGAAAAAAAAGCATTTGCGCCCAAAGAATTTCTGGCGAAGAGCTTTGACATCGTCAGGTAGCTCCCATCCTCGTTTATTCTTATGATCTCAACCTCACCTTCGACAATCAGGTCAATTCCATTACACCTCTCATTTTGGAAATGTATCACAGATCCTTTATGGTAATTCTTGCGCACTGGATTTAAGAATTTGAAATAGGTGTTAAGTGCTGATGGATCAACGTCCCTGAAAAGATCCGTGTTTAATACAGCTTTAATAATATCATCCAAGCTTAATACCTCCTGTTGCATATGCAACATTTTTTTAGAACAATGTCTATTATAATACAATAAAATGACTATAGGAAGGACTGATTCAATGAAACATCATCTGAGAAAAGTCGTACAATCAGTGCTATTAATTCTATTCGTATTTCTAATCATTACTGGCAGAGTCCAGCTTTGGATGGCGTTATTCCTTGTCGGGATAGCAGCCTCATTTATTTTTGGAAGATTTTATTGTGGGTGGATCTGCTCGATCAACACTGTTATGGAATGGGTGTCTGCATTTAAAAAGAAGTATGGGATCAGAAACAGGAATATCCCTGAATTTGTCAAGAAGCCATTTGTCCGATGGGCATTAATAGCTGCCTTTATCGGCGTATTTGCTATCACAGTAAAGACAGGTAAAAAGCTTCCTGTTTTGCCCTTCCTTTTCATCACAGGCATAGGCTTAACATTTTTCTTTCATGAAGAGCTTTGGCACAGATTTCTCTGTCCCTACGGAAGCCTGCTAAGCTTAAGCAGCGGCATGGCTAAAAAAGGGATGTCTATTGATGAAGAAAAATGTATAAACTGCGGTGCCTGCGCCAGAGTATGCCCTGCACTGTCTATTGAAAAAACTGATACACATCATATCATAAGCAAGAAAGACTGCCTGACCTGTATGAAGTGTGAGGTCGTCTGTAAACCTAATGCGATTAGCTACAAATGAGAATTCACCCTTTCGGGTGAATTCATTTATAATCCTAATATTTGATCTATGCTAGCTTTGTCGAAGCCTACTATGATCTGTCCATTGATGTCTATTACTGGTACTCCTCTTTGACCTGACTTTTGGACCATTTCCACTGCTTTGTTGTAGTCCTTGGAAACGTCATAGTCTGTAAAGCTTATGTTCTTTTGGTTTAGGTAATCCTTTACCTTAGTGCACCATGGTCAAGTAGGTGTTGAATAGATTATTACATTCATTGTATTTCCTCCTTTGGAGTTAGTTTTTATACATATACCTTGAAATAAGAGTTTCTAATCAGAATTTGGTTTTTATAAGAGAAAGTTATTAGCTTATTGAACTTCGCTATTAAAAAAGATAAAGATAAATACTGAGATTCCTCCACTTCGGTCGGAATGACAGGGGTAGTGTGGTCGGGATGACAGGGTCAAAGGATAGTTAAGAGTTAAGAGCCAAGAGTTAAGATTAAGATTCTTCGCTGCTGCTCAGAATGACTGAAATTCATGGATTTAAGGGATGACGTAAAAAAGCGGGGGTTTGTGCTTCCCCGCTTTTTTGTTATTCGATCTCGATTTTGCTTTTTACTTCAAGCTTTTCAGCCTTTGGTATTGTTATAGTAAGAACACCATTATCCAGCTTGGCTTTGATCGCATCCGGTGCTGCATCTCCAAGGTATACGGATCTGCTCATTGAGCAGTACCTTCTTTCCTTGTGGATGTAATTTTTCTTCTCTTCGTCTACCTTCTCTTCTCTCTCAATTGAGATCCTGAGCTGACCGTCGTGTATATCGAGGGATATTTCTTCTTTTTTTACGCCAGGAAGCTCAGCCTCGATAACATACTCCTTCTCCTTATCCACCACGTCCACCTTGAAGGTGTCCCTGACCAGGCTTCTTCTAGGCATAAAATCGTCGCTGAAGAAATCATCCAGCATACCATAGAAATCACCGAAGCCCGGACCCATCAACCTGTTTCCTTTTTTGTTAAAAGGTATCAAGCTTGCCATGATCAACAACTCCTTTCTATTGGTTTTTGTTAGCACTCTCTTGTGTTGAGTGCTAATCCTTTTGGATTGATTTTATTATACAACCGTTAAAAATATATGTCAACTACTTTTTATGCCTGCACCACAGAAGGGCATGACCCATAGCCTATCTCCATTTTCAGCCATTATCTTCAAGTAGGCAGCGTAGTTTACAGCCGAAGTTATTTCCACATAAATGCCTTTAGCTGCCAATGTGGCGCGGGCCTTAAGTGTCTCCTCATCCTCGATTACAACCATATCTCCCCCATATCGTCTGATTACTTTAAGTATCTCTTCTCCTCTGGCAGGAGCTGATATGGCGATACCTTCTGCCACAGTACCTGTTGACTCTATTATGGGTACCACATCAAGTCCATCCTTGAATGCCTTATAGATAGGAGCACAACCTGATGCTTGAACGCCTATTATCCTAGGCCATTTATCTATAAGCCCGGCATTCTGAAGCTCTGAGAATGCTTTTTCAGCTCCCAGTATAAGAGTTCCATTGCCCACGGGGATTATAAAGCCATCCGGGAATTTTCCTCCAAGCTGTTCAAATACCTCATAGAAATAAGTTTTAGTACCCTGGTAGAACAAAGGATTATATATGTGACTGGCATAGAATGCATCGTTATTCTCCACATACTCCCTTGCTGCAGCGCCTGAAGCTTCTCTTGGTCCCTTTATGAGGTTTATCTCAGCTCCATGTGCCTTTATTTGGGCAAGCTTCTTTTCTGAGGTTCCCTCTGGTACAAACACGCTGCATTTTATACCTGCACGAGCACTGTAGGCAGCCACTGCTGTGGCCGCATTTCCGCTGCTGTCTATGGCAAGGCTTTTAAATCCCATCCTTTTTGCATGGACCACCAGCATTACTGCTCCTCTGTCCTTGAAGGATAAGGTGGGCATAAAGTATTCAGCCTTACCCATCAAACCCTCCTGCACTTTGACAAGAGGTGTGAGACCTTCACCCATTGTTATCTCTGAGGCTTCTTCAAGCCCATAGGGCAAAACCTCCTGGTATCTCCATAGGGAAAGGTCCTTAATATTTAATTGTTTGCCAAAATCAAAAGCTGCATCGGTTGACACTAGATCTAAAAGACCGCCACATTTACATATGTATACCTTTGTATTTTCTGGAAGCCTCTCACCACAGCTGTTACATACAAACTCTATCATAAAACACTCTCTCCTTACTTATAAAATAGGTGCATTTATTATAGATGAAAGTAATAGGATTTTTGAAGATACTTTTCATCATATTTTTCAACCATAGACCACAGCTTTTTCTTGGCTGCACTAAGTGATAAAGTGTCATTTGAAGCGGAATCAATGGTCTTTGCGTACCATGTTCTTTCCTTATCATCAGCGATGTCCTTGAAGTACCCCCATACATGCTCAAGTGCGTTAACCGAGGTTCCCAAAGTTGGGGCTGTTTCCAGTGCCTGGTCTAAGAGCTTATAGAACTCTATTACCGGATATGAGGACTTATCCTTAAGAAGCTCTCTTATTTCCTGGTAAATCCTAGGTGAGCTCTCCAGAACATTGTACTTATATCTGCTCCATTCCTTCTCAAGCTGGATTATGTTCTTTGTATCAAGAGCATTTATCGCCTTTGCAGCTGACAGGTTCTTGTCCTTTACCTCCAGCATTATGTCGAAGTCTATTCCAGAGTTTTCTTCAATATACTTCAGGAATTCAGCGACGTCTATTGTTCCTGAGTGTGCACCAGGATTCTTATTGCCGTCCTGTTGTGAATAATGTATCTTTTGAACCCCGTCTTTTTGCTTCCAGGTTTTGCTTGCTTCTTTGATCCATGACAAGTCAGATCCTCTATTGCCGTTGACCTGGTGGTGAAGGTTGTCAAATACTACCGGGATACCGTTCTTTGTTCCAAGCTCAAGTACATCCTCTATAGTGTATGACCTGTCATCATTTTCAATAACAAGCCTGGACTTAATAGAATCCTGGAGCTTATCCCAGTTCTCTGAAAAAACATCCATGGCAGACTGTTTATCCCCATAAACTCCTCCCACATGTAAAATGATCTTATGGGCTGCATCAGTCCCCAGTGCCCCTAAAAATCTAACATGATATTCCAGGTCAAGAATAGCTCGGTCGACGACCTCTATTCTAGGTGAATTGAGGACAGTGTATTGACCTGGATGCATGGAAACCCTTATGTCATAAGCTTTTAGTTTACGACCTAAAGCAGCCAGTTCCTCCTCAAATTCCCCTTCCCACTGGAGTGTGTTGATGGGACTTGAACCAAAGGGTATGATATCAGAGCTTATCCTAAGCATATGTATACCGGAATCTCTGTTATAATCAAGCATCCTGTCAAGTGAAGCAAGGTTGTGGGCTATCAATTCCCTCAACCTTGCTTCGGTGGCATTTTTTTGTACAGTTCCTTTTATATCTGTATAGGGTATTCCCCTGGTCAGGCATGCATAGCCTATTCTCATAGTAATTCCTCGCTAAAATATTATTCTGTCAAGCTCCTGAAGGTTATACTGGTTAACAAGTCTTATGAGCTTTAGTGGATACTGTGGATCTGTTGCGTAGCCTGCTCTCCTTATAGCCCAAGCTCCTGAGGTATAGTCGTGCATAACATCCCTGAATATCTGGTATCTTGCTGCATTAAGAAGCAAGGCCTTGTGGTCATTCCAGCTTTCCTTAGGATCCTTATATGCCCTGAACTTGGCATCGATCCTGTAGGTCACTCCGTTATATACCTCCCAAGTGTTTGAAATTACATAATCCTCGTTTCCTTTTTGCTTAATGCCGAACAGGTTATTTGACTTCTTTCCGGTGTATTTGTCGCTTGGTACACTCTGCCCCCAGCCGGTCTCCAGAATTGCCTGAGCTGTCTGTATAGCAGCCGACATTCCTGTCTTTTTCATCGCTTCCACAGCCATACCAGATGCAAAGCCCAGGAACTTGTCCTTTTCTATTATGCTATAAGGTCCGTATAGCTTTCCGGTATATACTTTGAATTGAACTGATTCGCTTCTTAAGGCGCTGCCGTTAAAGCTGCCCTCGACATGAATTCTCCAGTCTCCTGTATCGGTTGGAAGTGGAGCATATGGAGTTTCTGCAAAACCTGCAGACGGAAGGATCGTTCTCTTTTCGCCAGTCTTGATATTCGTTAAGACATACTTTATATTTGTTACATCAACATTGCTTCTATAGTTTAGCTTCGATGCTCCGGTAATGACCTCGTTTGGTCCGATACCCAAGAATTGAATTCTGGGACTTCCATCCACCTTTACACTTATGGGATTGCTTGTCCAGCTTTGTCCAAGGGTGTCTGTTACTCTTACCATAAGCTCCTTATCCCCTGAATATTGAGGTCCAGGAAACCAGGTATACCCTCCGTATGGTATGGTGGCAAGGGCTATTTCTGCCCCTGTCGCCTTGTCCCTTAAGACATAGGTCGTATCCTTTACATTAAAGTTTCTGGATGCTATTAAAGTTACCGGCTTATTTATAGTCATCCCCTGTGTTACGCCAGAAAGAGATAGCTTCTTATCCACAGAGACTGACAGCTGTATGGACCTGCTGTCATAGCCCTTCATAGACATATCATAGGCAGTCAGCTTGATGCTATAGCTACCCTGCTGCTCAAATGATGGATCCCAGGTGAAGGTTCCATAAGGATCCAGTTCCTTGTATTTAAGAACATTCCCATTGTTTAAGTTCGTCATGGTATAGGTTACCGAATGGGGAACAAAGTTCAGCTGAGGAGTCATTTGGACTGCGCTGCTTACAGTCATATTGTCATAGATACCGCCGATAGAAACCTGTGGCATCACTTGAACTGAAACAGGTATGACATCAGATGCTATCAAAACTCCGTTTGAATCATATAGCGCTGCTGCAAGAAGCTTGCTGCCATTGTCCTCTACCTTTGGAATATATGTGACCTTCCCTGAAGACCCGGTGCCTCTGGCGACTACAAAGCCCTTTGCATTTGACCTGTCTAACAGCATAAGTCTTACTTCATTACCCTTTGAGAGCTCCTGTGCTCCTATAGAATAGGAAACCTCTGTGGTTCCGGTGATGACTATGCCTGCTGCAGGACTTGTGATACTCATGTTGAAAAATGGCTCCATGATCGAGTTCTTTGAGGAATCAACATATACCGTCCTAGTTTCATTCTTCCAGTCGATCCCGATATTCAGAGCGTTGCTTATTACTCTCAAAGGAACGTAGGTCCTGTCATTTATTATCTTTGGTGCTACGTCTGAGACCATTGCTCTTGCGCCGTTATCAAGCTGTATAAGCCTGCTTCCAACTATGAGTACGATCTTCTTCCCGTCTTTTTCGATTGAGACGGCTCTGTTAGTGTTATCCCAGCCTACCTTGCCGCCCAGTTCCTCTGCGACAAATCGAACGGGAACGAGGGTCCTGTTGTTGTCGAGTATTGGTGCTGACATATGGGTAATATCTCTACCATTTACCACAAGCCTTATCGGTTCAGCTGCGTATGCTTTTGCTGATGTTATCAATGATGCTATTGCTATAACCATTAGTAAAACTATCGATTTGATCTTCTTCAATGCTATTGCACCTCCCAATGCTTCTGCTCGCTACACCGTCATTATGCTCCTTAATCCCACTGAAGCAGCCTTCTCTCGCCCTGCAGCTGCGAAATCTCCGTTATATCCTGACTTACCTCAATTACTCCCTTGTAGCTTCCTGAATCGTCCCTTAGGGCAAAGTACTGAATCAGTATCTTTTTACCTTTTATATTGATCCAGAAAGTCGCCGTGTCCCTTTCTCCTCTTTTAAATGAGCTGACTATCTCCTCAACTATATGGACGCTGTCCGGTGGATGACAATTTTTGACATCGCGTCCTATTATGGCAGGGGATCTTGGGAATATCCTGTCCTTTGGTCTTGTGAAGAACCTGACTTTATTGTTTTCATCTACAAAGGTCATATCCACAGGCAGTGAACTGAATACCAATGCCAGCTGCTCCATAGTCAGTTCGCCTGTTTCAGTCTTAAAGGTTCCCGATATGCCGTCAACTTCAATGGACTCCTTTATAAGCTCCGGATCCCATGTTTTCTGTATATACGGGAACTCGTATTCGTGACTTTGCTTGTGCATATCGTACCACTCGTTCTCCTCCAATACCTCACTGGCTGAAGGAAACAGAATAAGTTCCTCTTTTCTTACAAGGCCTAATACTCCAAAAAACATTTCAGCAATTGCTACGTTGATCGAGTGGTCATCGCTGGATGGATCCTTTATCAACTTTATAGCGTATTCGATCTCTCTTTTTACCTCATCGTGAAGAGCCCACATTATTGTAAGGCCTTCGAATTTCTCCATCCTCTTTTCGAGATATGGGAAAAGAATGTTCTCCTTTTTAGTGTAATGGGGATAGAATTCCATAAGCTCTTCTACCAGTGGAAGCAGCTTTTGTCTCCTTATGGATGATACAGGCTCCCTTATTACAACCTTTATTCCTTCTATTTTTTTCTTCATTTCCTCGTTTTCAAGAATCAGGTCGAGGAGAAAGTTGTCGTTCTTCGGTCTTTGGTATCTATAATTAGAAAGGCTTTCATAAAATACATTGATTATCTTATCAAGGAATACCAATACCTCATTCTCCCTGAATCCATCTTGAAGCAATCCGTGGAATATTTCGAATGCATCCTGAGGAGTTACAGTATCAATATCCTCCTTGTACTCCAAATACAGACTCCTTCCGTCCTCCTTGGAGTTTAGTCTTTTGATGTAGGTTATAAGCCGATTTATTTTATCCATATTACCCTCCTTCGGTATATAAGACTATTATATCATTTATAGACGCCCAATATCAAAGACCCTGTCTGATTTAAGGTTACAATTTGATTACTTCAGGCAGTTCAAAAATAAAAAGTCCAGATACAGCTTTCTTAAGCTGCTCCGGACCTGGTTTGTCTTATTCTATTTTTTCCCAAATATTTTGACATACTCATCTTTCGTCATTGAGTAGCACAGGTCGTCACATACCCTGCCGTCATATGTAACGGTTGCATTCCTCAATATTCCTTCATAGGTAAATCCGCATTTTTCTATTACTCTCCTGGAACGCTCATTGTCAGGATAATGATAGACTGACAACAGGGATACCTTCATCCCTTCAAAGGCATATTTCACCAGTGCAAGAGTCGCCTCAGTGCATAGTCCTTTCCCCCAATAATCCGGGTTTAGAACATAGCCAAGCATTCTCGCTCCTTTGTTGTCACGTTTACGATCCTTATGTACCCCGATAGAGCCTATGACCTTGGAGTCTTCCTTGTGCTCCAAGGCCCAGATCTCATTGTTGTTTGAAAAGTTCTTTAAAAGAAGAAGCGCTTCCTCTCTGTCTCTATGATAATCCCAGCCGGCGTTTGGACCAACGAGAGGATTGCTCGAATACTCATAAAAATCTCCAATATCGCTTAGCTTGAACCTTCTAAGCTTAAGTCTGTCAGTTTCAATTGACGGCATAAATACACCCCGATCACCTAATATTGCAATAATTATATCAAACGAAATACTTGTTGGGAATAGTTTACAGCTATAAAAGAATGAGGCTTGTAGCCATAAGTGCCATGCCTCCTATCATACCCCATATAGCTATGTGGTGCTGACCGTATTTCTCAGCTGTGGGCAATAGCTCATCAAGAGATATATACACCATTATACCTGCGACAGCGGCGAAAATGTAGCCGAACATTGAATCATTGAAAAAATTCATAAGCAGGAAATAGCCGGCTGTTGCTCCAAGAGGCTCTGATAAGCCTGACAAGAATGAATACTTGAAGGCCTTCTTTTTACTCCCAGTCGCAAAGTATATAGGGACAGATACTGCAATGCCTTCAGGGATATTATGGATAGCAATAGCCACTGCAATGGATATACCAAGAGAGGGATCCTGCAGTGCACTGATAAAGGTTGCCAGCCCCTCTGGAAAGTTGTGGATGGCTATTGCAAGGGCAGAGAACAAACCCATTCTCATGAGCTCGTGACTTTCGTCAGGCACTATCCTCATCTCCCTGACGTCCCTCATTTCGTGTGGATTCTCGCCACTGGGAACGAATTTGTCAATTAGTGCAATAATAGCTATTCCTGCAAAGAATGCAAGGGTAGTTGCTGCCAGTCCCATAGTGGGTCCGTATATACCCTCGAGCGACTCCCTCGCCTTGGCAAAAATTTCGACGAAGGACACATATATCATGACTCCTGCTGAAAATCCAAGAGCTGCTGAAAGGAACTTCTTATTTGTCTGTTTGGTGTAGAATGCCAGTGCACTTCCTATACCTGTTGATAATCCTGCGAAGAGGGTTATCCCGAATGCGAATAATATCTGACTTGTGCTTGGGTTCATAATGCTCCTCCATGTAAGTTCAATTTAATGTTATATAAGATTACCACAACTCTTATCTACGTAATAGATGATCAGCATAATGCTTCTCCACTATCCAAAAGCCTTACGAATATCTCAGTAATTTTGGGATCAAATTGAGTACCTGAATTATCTATAATCTCAATAATTGCATCCTCTCTTGAAAGTCTCTCTCTGTAGGGTCTGCCTCCTGTCATTGCATCATAAGCATCTATTATGGCTATGATCCTCGATAGCAAAGGTATTTCCTCTCCCTTAAGGCCTGATGGATAGCCTTTCCCATCCCATCTCTCGTGGTGTGAAAGGATGTAGTCAGCAATTGCAGCAAGATCCATAGATGCCATTGCTATTCTGTAGCCCATCTCAGGATGTCTTCTCAGAACTTCCCACTCTTCGTTGGTAAGCGGCTCCTTCTTACTTAGAAGTTCTGAGTCTATAGTTACCTTGCCAAGGTCATGTATGGAAGCCAGCATGATCAACTGCTGGACCATTTCCTCATCAAGATGAAGCTCTTCGCCTAATCTTTGAGCTATACACTGAAGAGTAGAAAGATTTTCCTCTCTCATTTCGCCTCTTCTGGTCAGCATACCTCTGATGGATGCCAGTATGCTGTTGTGTGAGCTTCTGTGTTCAAATAACTTATTTTTATACATAATATCTTCAGCATTTCTTATGGCTTCGTCCAGGCTTTCTTCTCTGGTGTTTACAGTATCAAGTCCCAGTGAAATGCTTATCTTTATAGGAGTATCTCCATTGTCCTCATTGTATACCCTGGTGCCTTTCTCTATTCTCTCGAGGACTGTCCTCGCAGTTTCCTTAGGAGTGTGTGGGAGGAATATGGCAAATTCGTCTCCGCCTATCCTTGTGACAATATCTGTGCTCCTCACTGACTCTTTGAGAATATTTGCGGTCTCCTTGATGAGGCAGTCACCCAGTTCGTGACCAAAGGCGTCATTTATCATTTTCAGGCCATTTATATCTCCGATTATAACAGAGATCGGAAGCGCATCGTCAAAGATCAGCTGAGACGATATCTCAGAAAAATAACGTCTGTTATACAGCCCCGTCATTGAATCATGATAGGTCAGGAAATTGATCTGCTCCTCCCGTTTTTTCTGATGTGTTACATCGACTATTATTCCTTCAAGTGCCTCTATTTGACCATCGATGTCATAATTGGCCTGTCCTTGCTCATAAACCCACTTTAGTTTGCCTTCCTTTGTCTTTATCTGGTATTCAAGATTATATGGACGATTCTCACCTGCAGCAAGATTAAGAGTCTCCCATACATAATCCCGATACTCTTCTTGTATTATTTCGTTAAAAGTTATGATCGAGTTTTGTATCAAGTCCTCAGGATCGTACCCGGTAAGCCTTTTGCAGCCATCTGAAATATATTCCATGGTCCAGTCCCTGTCTAATATGCAACGATAAGCCATACCTGGAATATTTTCCAAAAGTCTGAGCTTCATTCTCTCAGATTTAGAGGTATCTTCAGTTCCGGTTACAACAACCAGGGCATACTTTCCTTCATCCAGCTTAATAGCTTTTGCCTGGCAGCTGCAGCCTAAAATACCAGTCCAATTCTCTGAAGAAGAAGAGTTTCGTACAGACTTTGATATTATAATTTTAATCTGCTCAAGCAAAAAGCTACCCATTACATTGCTAAGTAATGTACTTTCCCTTGGGATATCTATCCTAAGTACTTTCTTGATACTTTCATTAGCATCTATTATAATCATGTCTCCTGGATCGTTACTGGTACTAGGGGATTCCAGTATCATAAAGCCTATGGATGCCTTATTCAATATAAAAGCACTTATCGCTGAATCCATTGCTGAACCTCCAAATCATTAACAACACACTTTTGCTGTTTATACCCATAAAGCTATCCAGGATAACCGCACCAGTTCAATCGATTTCACCAAACTTTCATCTTTCAGATTTGTTTTGTAACCCCATCAATTCTTTTTTTGTGGTATACTGTATAGGTATTAACAGGAGAGGAGAGCTGAATAAATGAAAAACATTTTAAACAAAAAAGGAAAATTGACTGCACTTATAGCTATAGTGCTGATTTTTGGGGCTTTAGCAGGAGCTTGTTCAAACGCAGGTGATGAAGAAGTCGTAGCTATGGTGAACGATGTTAAGATCACTAAGGATGAATTCTATGATTATCTTGTTGAGCAAAATGGAGAAGAAGTCCTGGAAGCTTTGATCTTAGAAAAGATGTTGGATTTGGAAGTAGAAGCTAACAACATCGAAGTGACTGAAGAAGAGATCGATGCTGAGTACGCTGAAATGGCAGAGGCTTATGGTGGAGAAGAGGGTCTTCAGAGTACACTTCAAATGTATGGTTATACAGAAGATAGCATAAGAAAAAACCTGAAGCTGAATCTTAGCATAGAAAAGCTTATGGAGCCTTTGATAACTGTAAGTGATGAGGAAATCGCACTGTATTTTGCTGAGAATAAAGAGGATTTTGACGTTTCAGAGCAAGTCAAAGCTAGCCATATTCTTGTTGCAACTAAAGAAGAGGCCAACGATATTCTCGAAAAACTGAACTCAGGTGAAAGCTTTGAGGACCTTGCAAAGGAGTTTTCTTTGGATACCAGCAATGCCGGCAACGGTGGTGATCTAGGATATTTTGGAAAAGGTGCCATGGTACAGCCATTTGAGGAAGTTGCATTCAGGCTTGCTGTAGGAGAAGTAAGTGAACCCGTTGAAACGACATTTGGCTTCCACATAATAAAGATTTTTGACAAGAAGGCTGCTGAGGAAGCTACTCTTGATGGTTCAAAAGAAGCAATAACTGAGGTCCTCAAGGAAACAAAGATGACTGAGGCTTATCAGACCTGGTACAGCGAAGTCAAGGGCAAATACACAGTTAAAAACAACTTATTCAACTAAATGATATTTATACGGGGTGCTAAATAGCGCTCCGTTTTTATTTCATCCAGAAAAGCGCAAAATCATCAAAAATTCAGTTAATAAATCATTGCAATATTGCGTAAAAGTACCTCACAGGTTATAATTGTTTAGGGAGTGTGAGAGGATGAAATTTTTTGAGAAGCTTAATTTATTGCTGAACATGTTTGGAATTACTAATTACCAGCTTGCAGAAGCACTGCAGGTGGACGTCTCTTTGATAAGCAGATGGCGTACAGGTAATCGATTACCTTCTGAAAGGAGCAGGCATCTGGAGGATATCTCCAAGCTTATAGTAGACAAAGCTTATGAAAAGGAAATGCTTATTGACCTGATTGAGCAGCTTGGGTTGTCGCTTTCATCTGCTAAGGGAGATGCAACTACAATCAAAGACCATCTGATCCAGTGGCTAAAGGATGAAGCCCCTGTCAAGAATGCCAGTCTTATCAAAAATCTTATTGAGAAAATCGAGTTCTTTGGTATTGATCATGATGATCAGAATTTAATGGAAACAGCTGACCCGGACGACTTTCTTATAACTTCGGATTATGTCGGCCTTGAAGGAAAACGTGATGGAATAAAGAGATTCTTATTTGAAGCGAGCCTACTGGAGCCTACAAGTATCTATCTCTATAGCGATGAGCCGTTATCATGGCTTATCGACGATGTAAACTTCTATTTTACCTGGACACAGCTGCTTAATAAGGTACTACAGCGTGGCCACAAGTTTACCCTGGTCCACTCTGTTGAGGGTGAGCTTGAGGATATTCTCGGTGCAATAGAGAAGTGGCTTCCAATCTACATGCATGGAAATCTTGAGTCATATTACTACCCTACGGATAATTGGGGTCCATTTAGACAGACGTTAATGATCGCCGGTGAATCTTTGGCACTTACGTCTGCCTCGCTTGACAACAGATCCGACTCACAGCTGAACTATTACATTACCGATAAAACGAAGGTAAAGTCATTGATCGAAACCTTTAACGGTCTTATTGAAAAGTGCCAGCCATTACTGAAGGTATTTACTGATAAGAACAGAACAGAATACTTTAGTGAGCTTCTTGACGCTGAATCGATATTTTCTGAAACCTGCGCATTCAGCCAAAGCCTCAGCTCGATAACTATGCCAGTTACTGTCATTAACGAGGTACATGAAAGTGCAGGCTGGATGGAGGAAAGTGCTGAGAAATTCCTTCTAAAAAGACAGGAGCTTTTCTTTGAATGCCTTAAAGATAACAGATATATCGAGATTCTATCTTTGCCAAGTGTAGAGGATATTAAATCAGGAAAAGTGATGATCGATCTCAGCCACTTCTTCCCGGATGGTCCCCTACCTTACGAGCTAGGGCATTATAAGCAGCATCTTATAAACGTGATCTCGTTATTGGAGACCTATGAGAATTACAGCGTGATATTGCTTGATAAAAAGCTTTTCAAGGGCATTAAAATATTGGTCCGGAGAGATGCATTTTCTATCATCTCCAGATACAAACCCAGACCTGTCACTATATCATTCAAGTATAATGGCATCAACAAGGGTCTTTTTGATTACATTAATGAAAAGATCAAGGAAGCCGACCAAAAGGCTTATGACAGGGAGATCGTACTTGCAAAGCTTAAAGAGCTTCTCAGAGCATTGAATCAATAAGTGATCAATATAATCTGAAGGCGATTGCTGCTGAGCGATAGTTATTAGTTCGTAGATAACCAACCCTTTGAAGTATTTCTTGATGAGATCGAAAAAACACAAATAGCATAAAAAAATTGCCACCCAATTGGGTGGCAATTCCACTTTTTTGATCGTTATAGCTTCTTGGAGAATATTGCAAGAACTGCTATTATTGCAAGTCCAAACAACATCAAGCTTCTTTGAGCAATTCCCATGATACCTGTAACTGCTATTATACCGATCGCTACTGGTATTACAAACTTGATCAGGAAATACCAAGCCTCAAACAGCTTGAACTCTTTAGTTCCATTGTTTGTCATTTCAGCCTTCAGCTCGTTCTTATCCATGAACCAGCCTACGAATACTGCCAGTATCAAACCACCGATCGCAAGGAATATCTTGTCAGTAAGGATATCGAAGAAGTCGAATGCTCCTACTCCAAGGAATGTTACTCCAGACATTACTCCCAGTGACAGTGATGATAAAATACACATTACTGCCATTATAGCTGATGAAACGTATACTGCTTTCTTTCTAGCCCATCCTCTTTCATCCATGAGGTATGCTACAACTACCTCAAGAAGTGATACTGATGAAGTCAAAGCTGCTACTGCAAGAGCAAGGAAGAAAACAACTGATAGAATAGTTCCAATTCCACCCATTTGAGCAAAGATTTGAGGCATAACTACGAATACCAGACCAGGGCCAGCTGACATTTCCATACCGAAGGAAGCCATAGCTGGGAACATCGCTATTCCTGCAAGCAACGCAACACTCGTATCCATTAAAGATACTGTCAATGCACTTGAAGGGAGATGCTCGCTCTTGCTTAGATATGATCCGTATGTTATCATACAGCCCATACCAAGACTTAGTGAGAAGAAAACTTGACCTAATGCTGCAAGTACAGTGGCGCCAGTTACTGCTGACCAATCAGGTTTGAAAAGGAATGCAAGACCTGCACCTGCTCCAGGAAGAGTAACGCTTCTGATGATTATTGCAATAAACATAACGTATAAGCTTGGCATGAGGATCTTGCTTGCTTTTTCAATTCCGCCTGCAACACCCTTTGCTACTATAAGGATATTTACTATCAAGTATAATACCATCCAAACCAATGGCTCAACCGGATTGGTTATAAAAGCACCGAATGCGTCCCCTATTGTAGCTGGGTCTGCTAAAAGACCTGTTGCTGATTTAACCATATAAGCAGATGCCCAACCGCCTACTACTGGGTAGAAGCCCATTATAAAGAATCCGCTAAGTACTCCTAGAACTCCGGCAAAGGTGAAGTTCCTGTTTTGCTTCTTATAGGCACCAACTGCTGCAAGTCCTGTCTTTCTACCAACAGTAAACTCAGCCAGCATTATGCTCATTCCTACCAAAGCGACGATAACCAAATAAATTACAATAAATGCTCCACCGCCATTCTCGCCTGCCAGGTACGGAAATCTCCAGATGTTGCCAAGGCCTACTGCGGAACCTGCTGCTGCCATTAGGAATCCAAACCTAGAACCCCAATTCTCTCTTTTGTTTTCCATTAAATTCCCTCCTTTAATTTTGGAATAATAGGAATCATCCCATCTATAGAATATATTAATACATCCTTTGATTTTTGTCTACTCTGAATTTACAGATTATTAAGACAAGTTTGTGAATAGCTTGACAGTCAATTTCGGTTCACTAAATATCGTTGCTTGCTGTCCTCATATGGGACGATCTGGTACTATTCTAAAATTTGAAGGTATTTTTTGCAGCATTCTTAGCCCCCTTTGCAAAGGCTTTTAAAATAAGAACCGTATTGTCCTTCATAACTTCACCCAACATGCCACAGGCTTCTATAGTCGCACTTCTCCTTAAAGCCTTTCTTTCCGGAGTTGTTATTGAACTGAGATATCTTTGAGCAATACAGCCTACTCTAAGGGTCAGGAGAGCATTTACTGAACCTTCGGTTATTGAATTCACCACAAGATTTGTGGCCATTACTGCTCCAGGAATGAGCGTCGCCATTCCTCCGCCCAGTATAGATGCAATAAGAGGTTCAACTTGCTCATCCAAAAGGTCCATGTCTTCAATCCCTCTGGCCATAAGAACTGTTGCAGCAACATTCCCATAAAGAGAAGCTAACCTTGCCATTGAAGGCCGTTCTTCATAGATCCTCGATATCTCCCAAAGCATTTTTGTCAGCGTTCCCAGTACAAAGAAGCTGTCCAGTACTCCGTTTTGTGAAATCGCGGTGGATAGGAAAACTCCTGTGGCTTTTCCTTTCACAAGCTCTCTGGACTTTTTACCTAATATCTCATTTGCACGAATGATCTGCTCTTTTAAATCAAACTCATCGGAGAATCGGTAGTCATTCTCCTTAAGATACTTGTTTCTCTGAAGCCTTCTTCTAGTTTCCTGAAGGTATAGAGCGAAGTCAGGAGAGTTCTCATCCTCTGGAATTGGAAGGGCCTTTCTGAAGCTTAAGAAGCTGATAATAGGCAATAGTAATAGAGAGAGAAGCAAAAGTAGTAAAACAACCAGAGTTATCTGTCCTAGCAAGGGGTGGATCGCTGTCATAAAGGATGTGATCTGCATTACATTATTGAAGATAATGATCAGAAGCAGAACAAGAAGTCCTAACCCAACTTTTATTAAGGCTTTAATAATCGGTTGAAATGTATCAATAGGCTTTTCCATTATTGATCTCCTCTAAGTTTTCTTTCTCTTCCTATAATATGGGCGTTTCTTCCTTTGTTCAAGGACAGGCTCCGCTTCTGGCGGTTCCTCCTCGGACCTAAGGGAAACCCAAAGGGACGTGCCGCCCTCGCCTCCAGACTCTATTTTCAGAAACTCGATTTTCTTAAGGAATTTGGAGAGCTTGGTATCTCCATAGTTTCTGACATCAAAGTCAGGATATCTCTTAGCCAGTCTATTGCCAATCTCGCCCATATTCATTCTTTGATCTTCTCCTGATGCCTCAGCAAGCATCTTTTTGATTGCAAGCTTAATAACGCTCAGGTCAGTCATGCTCTTTTCCTGATCCTCAGCAATAGTTGTCTTACTCTTTCCGTTCCCCGAGGTCCCATTTCTGCTATCCTTGTCCTGGTCTCTGTCTTCATCAAGCCCCATTGCCTTTTTCTCCGACTCAGCCAGGACGTCAAGATACTTAAAAAGGTTGCAGGCTGAAATGAACGGCTTTGGAGTTTTTCTCTCCCCCATGCCTATGACCATCATCCCCGATTCTCTAAGCCTGGCAGAAAGCTTTGTAAAGTCGCTGTCACTTGATACTATACAGTAACCATCTACGTTGCCTGAGTATAGAATATCCATGGCATCGATTATCATGGCTGAATCTGTAGCATTCTTTCCAACAGTGTAATTATACTGTTGAACTGGGGTTACTGAGTTTTCAAGCAATACATCCTTCCACGCTGCTGCACCGGGTTTAGTCCAGTCACCGTAGATCCTTTTATAGGTGGCAGTTCCGTAATTGGCTGTTTCATCCAGGATGTACTTGATATATTTCGCAGATACATTGTCAGCATCTATTAGAACCGCAAATCTCTTATCATCCAAATTTATCTCCCTCCCTTCCAATTTCCGATCTTTTCAGCAACTCTTATTCCATCTACAGCCGCAGATATTATTCCTCCAGCGTAGCCTGCGCCTTCTCCTACCGGATACAAGCCCTTAATATTGGTCTGCAGGTCCTCGTTTCTTGTTATTTTCACAGGTGATGAGCTCCTTGTTTCGACTCCTGTCATGATTGCATCCGGTCTGGCAAACCCTTTAAGCTTCTTATCAAATTCAATTATTGCCAGCTTCATGGTTTCTGTAACATAAGAAGGAAGGCACTTCCTCAGATCTGTCATAACTACGCCCGGTTTGTAACTGGGCTCTATTCCCTTATATTCCTTTGATGGTCTGTCCATAAGAAAATCTCCTACCAGCTGAGCCGGTGCCGCGTATGAACCTCCTGAGGCTTCGTAAGCACTTCTTTCCCAGCATCTTTGAAACTCCACTCCTGCCAGCGGATGCTCGCTTCCAAAATCTTGGGGAGTTACATTGACTAAAAGAGCAGCGTTTGCGTTAATTTTGTCTCTTGCCCTTTCGCTCATACCGTTTGTGACTATCATTCCTTCCTCTGAAGCTGCAGCTACTACTATGCCACCAGGACACATACAGAAGGTATAGGCTGATCTTCCATTGTCAAAGTGACCAGACAGCTTGTAGTCGGCAGCCCCAAGCCTGGGGTGTGTATACAGCTCTCCGTATTGGCTCCTGCTTATCATTTCCTGTGGGTGCTCTATCCTAACACCGATGGAAAATGCTTTTTGTTGGATACTGATCCCAGAGGTATACAACATCTCAAAGGTATCTCTTGCACTGTGGCCTAATGCAAGGACTACTTTATCTGTCTCCAATTCGTCGGTCCCATTGATTATCACTCCAGCAATTGCTCCATCTCTTATAATAAGGTCAGTTACTTTCGCCTGGAATCTGACCTCACCTCCCAGGGAGATGATCCTTTCCCTTAGGTTCGAGACTACGGTCCTTAATATGTCCGTGCCTATGTGAGGTTTATTTACATAGAGGATATCCTCAGGTGCCCCCGCTTCAACAAAATACTCCAGTACCTTTCTGCAGCGTGGATCCTTGATCAATGTCGTGAGTTTTCCATCTGAGAAGGTTCCTGCTCCACCTTCACCGAATTGAACATTCGACTCTGTATTAAGTGCACCCGTTTCCCAAAATACCTCAACATCCTTGATCCTTTCATCAACCCTTTTACCTCTCTCAAGGAGAATAGGTTTATAGCCAAGCTCTGAAAGCACCATTCCTGCAAACAGTCCAGCAGGACCTGTGCCGACTACTATTGGTCGTATAGAATCCTTCTCAGCTGTCTTAGTATATTTAAAGCTTATGCCCTCTGCAATTGTCACGCCTTTTCTTGATAGCCTCTTCAGGACTTTATCCTCATTATCAACCTGAAAGTCGATTGAATAGACAAAGCTGATCATTTCTTTTTTCCTTGCATCGATAGATTTTTTATATATTGACCAGCCTTTTATATCTTCCTGTCTTATCCCAAGTGTTTTGGATAAAACATCAGGAAGCTGTCTTTCGCTTTGCGCAAGTGAAAGCTTGATTTCAGGTACTCTAAGCATCAGCTTTACCTTCCTTTACAGGATCGTACTTTGAACCTAGTATCGTAAGCTTCTTACCAAATAATTCTCTAAGGTCATCTATGGAATCATGGCTTGCCTTTACAATTACACAAGTAGCTGGTCCTGCAGATTTTTTCAAATCTATTCGTGTCTCTTTTGGCTTTACTCCGAATTGGCTCAATTCCCATTCAACACCATGGGATCCGACAGGGACTATTTCATAAACGCCTTCTGCTTTAGTCAGTCTGATGAATTCTTCGGGCAAAATCATTTTATCCGGATTTTCAAGAACCTCAATTCCTACAAGAGGTTCTCCAATAAGTAAGTATACCGGATTATTACAAACTTTTTTTTTGCTTTTCTCCCTAACACCTGTCAGAGTTATAGTAATGGTCGTCTGGTGGACCTTAAAATTCTTCTCACTGCTGGATATGTGGGGGACGTTTATAAATCCAAACTCTCCAAGACACTTTTCAATACCTGCTTCAGTCTTATTGTGGTCCTCCAAAGCTGCTATGTGGTTAAATGCATAGCCAACTGGTCTTGCACCAAGAGAAATTAGCTCCATTAAAGCTACCTTGCATGCCGTCCAGGCTACTTCTTCTATTTCCAACGGAAATAAATCTTCCTTAAGGTTTCCTATCCCTGTACATCCATCGGTTGTAATAACCAGCTCATGAGAATTACCTAAGTCAATAATTGCTGCATCTCTCAATCAAATCATCCTTTTCTTGCGTAATATCCAGTGAATATCTAAATTTTACAGTAATTATGCCTTTTAGTCCAGTAGAGGCTCATTGCTTAGAGCTATACAAAATATAAAACCCTGGTCAGCCTATATGGCTAATAAGTCCAGGGGTCTTATCAATTACTCTAATCTTCTTTCTTATCATGAGCATCTGGCCTTGATATCCTGACTGTAACGATCCTTTTATCCTCTACACTCTCAACTTTAAATGAAATGTCTTCTAAAGTAAGCTCCGGACTGTCTCCATCATCAGGGATATAACCCAAGTGATGGATTATAAATCCTCCCAATGTATCGTAGTCCTCTGTTTCTTCATCAAGTTCAATATCCAGCCTGCTGTTGAGTTCCTTGATGGAAACTGATCCCCGTGCCAGGTATGTATCCCTTTCGAGTAGCTTTACATCCGGATCGTCATGGTCATATTCATCATCGATATCCCCCATGATCTCCTCTATAAGGTCTTCCATGGTAACAATACCTGAAAAACCACCATATTCATCTATCAAAACTGCCATGTGCTTTCTTGTATTCTTAAGCTCAAGGAACAGATCGTTGATATTTTTTCTCTCCGGAACAAAATATGCTGGCCTCAGGATACTTTTTATGTCGACATTAAGAAATCCCGATTTGTAAGCTTCGAGAAGGTAATCTTTTAAATAAAGTATACCGATCACATTGTCGATATCCTCCTCGTAGACTGGTATCCTCGAATATTTTAAGGACAGTAGATCATCTATGTAATCCTCGATCCGATCATCAGCATCTATCATATAGACCTCTGTTCTAGCTGTCATTATCTCCTCTGCAAGCTTGTCATCGAAGCTAATTACGCTTTTTATCATTTCTCTCTCGACTGGGTTAATGAAGCCTTGCTCGTGTCCCACCTCGACCATAGAGCTTATTTCTTCCAGCGTTACCTTAGCCTCTACGCCCTCCTGACTAACCCCCAGCAGTCTAAGTATGGCATTTGTAGAAATAGAGAGAAATGTCACGAATGGGTGCATGACCCTGGCTACCAGACTGATTGGTCTTACTGCCAGCATGGCAAAGCGCTCAGCATGGTTTAAGGCTATCCTTTTTGGTACCAGCTCACCTATGACCAGCATGATATATGAAAGTAAAAGGGTTATTCCAATAAAGGCAATATCCTTGCCAAAGGGTACTCCCAGAGATTCCAGCTGACCTCCAAGGGCTGTCGATATGCTTACAGCTGCAGAAGCTGACGAGAAAAACCCCGCAAAGGTTATTCCTACCTGAATCGTCGATAAAAACCTTGATGGCTCCTTCAGGATGTCCAGAAGAAGTTTAGCCTTCTTGTCTCCCTCTTCAGCTTTGTTCATCAATCTTATTTTGTCAGCTGACACCATAGCCATCTCTGAAGCTGCAAAAAAAGCATTTATCAACGTAAGTACCAGTATTAGTACCAACTTGCCAGTTATATTAACATCCTGATCCAAACCCATATTAACATCTCCTTAGCTTCTACCCAATGGATACCCATGGTTAGACTGCTTACGCATCCTTGGCAATCTGATCTTTCAATATGTATATTGCTTCCCTGAACTGAAGTGGTTTACTGAAGAGATATCCCTGGAATTTGTCACAATCATGATCCAGTAGATAAGCTGCTTGAACATCATTCTCAACTCCTTCAGCAACTACTGTAAGATCAAGTCTGTGACACAGAGAAATTATATCCCCAGTCAAAAGCATCTCATGAGGAGTATTGGTTATCCTGTCGATGAAACTCTTATCGATTTTTATTGTGTCGATATTCATATGATTCAGTCTTGAGAATGAGGAGTATCCAGTCCCAAAGTCATCAACTGCTATAGTTACCCCTTCCTTCCTAAGTTGGCCAAGACTTGAGTTGATCTCCTCATAATTGTCCAGAAGTATTGACTCTGTAACCTCCAGTTCAACATTTGAAGGCTTTATCCTGGTCTCAGCCATTACCTTTCTCAGTCTTGGGATAAAGCTTTTATCCTGCAGCTGAGCGGTTGAAATATTGATGCTTATTTTTACGCCACCTACCCCCTGATTCTCGAGGTCCTTGAGGAAAAGGAGTGCTGTATCAACTATCCAGTTGCCTAGCTGCACCATTAGCCTCCTTCTTTCAGCTATGGCTATAAATTCGATCGGAGAAATTGGTCCGAGAACAGGACTATTTAGCCTTGCTAGAGCCTCAAAGGCGGATACTTTATTTGTCCTGGCGTCGAAAATCGGCTGATACACCAAGTGTAACCCTCCTTCTACAGGATTCAAAATCGCCTTGATGATCTCAGCTTCTATCTCTTCCTCACGCTTCAGACCTTCCATCATTGACTCTTCATAATAAGAATACAGATCGGATTCTACAACGCCGACATAATCCAAGGCTATTGAAGCGTCCCTGATTATATCGTTTGGGTCTCTGTATCGTCCTCCCGCCTCAACGATACCTATATTTAGATTCAGAGCTTTAGTATATCCATGTGCGATGATTTCCTTGTCGACAGACTCTACAATCTGCTCAGCGAGAAGATTCAGCTCATTTCTGTCTTTGTAGCTTTTTACTAAAAGCACAAACCTATCTGAAGCAAATCTGAAGATGTCATATTTCTTGTCAAAAGCTTTAAATAACTGTTCAGCAACTTTTTTCAATACTGAATCTCCAAATTCATATCCAAACGTCATATTCAATGCCTTGAAGTTACTTATATTTATTAGCATTAATGCATTTCTGTCATAATTGCCCTTACCACACCACTCCTTTAGCTCATCCATAAGGTAGGCCTGATTTGGTATCCCCGTCAGTGAGTCTATAAAAGCCATTCTAGTAAGCTTGATATCGTTCTTATATGCGGATCTGTTGAATATTACTATCAACCCAGCGATAGCTAGCAGCAGAGCACCCCCCAGGAGTATTATGCTCTCTATGGCTTCCTCGGTTGATTTAAGCGAATGTACAAAGCCTAGTGTCCCAATCGTTTGGTTTTCAACGATTACAGGAGCCGTTACATAAAAGGAACCTTCGCCTTTATAATCTGCTATCCAGGAGGCACCTTCGTGCGCATCCTTTGCTGCACCAGTCGAGTTGTCAGTAAATGTTTTGCCAAAGTCTGAAATATCTGTTGAACCAATTATTATATTACTGGTATTTGCGAAGTATGCTTTTAATACATAGCCGTCTGAATGCATTTGGTCTAATAGCTTCTGGGTATCGAAGGACCCTAAAAATTCCTGGACTCTTAATGCTTTTATACCCGATTGGACGAAGTACCCATTTTCAAGTCGGTAGTATCCATACTTGTATAGCTCACCACTTTCACTATCCGGCCTGATCGGATCGATATGGTTTCTTTTACCGCTTTTCATAAAATCATGTACCGGGTGACCCGGCTCAGCGACCCATCCTATATACATCCCATTATTTGAGGAGATTATTACTCCTCTTTCATCATAAACATAGATATCATCCACCTGCAGGGATTCAGAAACCTCCTTCAGCTTGTTCTCTGAAAACTCCCCCTCAAGGCTGTATACCATCTCTCCTGTACCCACCAACCTTTGATCCATTATCTCATTCGCCATCTCCTGAGCCTCAGCTGCGATCTCCAAATTATGCGCATAACTCTTCGACAGCCTTGATGATTCATTTCGGAGCAGCTCGTAGTAATGGCTTCTGATGTTTGCCGTCATTATTAAAATTGAGAACACAAAAATTACCCCTACGAAAAGTACGGGTATGTACGTATATTTTTTCCTCAACTTAGATTTGATTTTATAGTCGGTATCCATGTAACCACCTTGCCAACTAATTATATATACAGTTTATCAAAGACGCAACTGCAGAGTCAACAGATTTAAGAATAATTAGAATATAATTGAATTCAATGACAATCAAGTGGTATCATATAAGCAAATAACGGCTAGGAGGATATTATGAATAGCAAAGTCAAAGACAAGCCTGCAATTTTCTGGAGGATACTGATAACATTCGTAGGCATTTTTCTTATTCTAAGCACTTTGTCCAACATCTTCCTATTTGCGTTTGGGACGGCTGCCCCTGCCCAGGTATCGACAAGGAGATTTGGAGGATCAAATCCAAGTTATCCTTCTGACAAAAGGTATGAATGGGCAGTGGAATATACCTTTGTGGATGATGATGGCTTACAGCATACCGGTTATACAAAGCGAAGAGGTGCCGACTTATCTGTTGAAGTGACAAGAGAAGTCAGATATTTAAGTTTTGCACCTCTTATAAACTCACTAAGCGATGAAGCTGTAATTTCTCCCTTACAGCTTGTAACTGTTGCGATAGGAGGATTCCTGATCTATTCGGTCAATTGGGACTTAAACAAAAAGAGAGCTAAAAAATAGCTCCCTCAGTAATAGTTATGATCTAGACTATAGTCCCAGTGATCTCAATGGGCCAAACTGCATTCTTTCTCTTACCATCATCAAGTGTTTCTTTTCTTCATTAAGTATTATGTTCATTTCCTTTTGAGCTATGTCAGGATACATTCCCATCATTTGGTGAACGAAAAGTATACCGTCTTTTTCCATCTTTTCTGCTAGCAGCAATGAGTCTGCGTACTTCATGTTTTTATCGAACTCATGCTTTGAAGTGATATTCTCTTCGATCAGTGATTTTACGTACTCTACTTCTTCTTCAGAGAATTCCCTGGTCATTTCTGCGCCATGCTTTTCCAGCAGAGCTGTGTACATTCTGTTATGTCTGTCTTCCTCCTGGGACATACGCGCAAACAGTGCTTTAGATTTCTCATCCGGTGCATTCTCCGCAAGCTCTGCGTAGTATTTTGTAACCTCTTCTTCCATTTTGACGAATGTTGACAAAATTTGCTTACCATCGAAATTCATAAAATCACTCCTTTAGTGTAATATAGTTTCACCTTAATAATACCTTTTATTTGGTATTATTACAAGTTTATCTCAAAAACAAATTACCCAACTATATAAAAACGAATCAGAGTGAATACTAATAACCTATGAAATTGTCAGCCTTGATATTTGTTTTATCAATATCGAGAGCCAGTAGAGTCTCGATCAGCATACCATTGATTCCTGCAGTCCCTGAGGTGTAGTAAAGGCCTTCATTCCCGATGATCCTTGCAAATGCTTCAGCTCGGTCTCGTAAGGTATCCAGTTCCTTTATAAATTCTATTTCAAGGCCTGGAATCTTATTGTCAAGGTGCCTTAGGCTTTCCTCGAAAGCATACTCTCCACCCTCATCAAGATAATATATCTTCATCTTTGTTGGTCTTAGGTCTAGGATATCCAATTTTCTCAGGATCGCTCGCACAGGTGTGATCCCAATACCTCTAGAAAGAATACAAATAGGTTTCTCATAATCATCGACTATAAACCTGCCTTGAGGATCCTCAACGGTCATAATGTCACCTTCTCCAAGCCTTAAGAGATGCTCCTTAAACTCTGAACCAGGTCTGTCGTATGTACAGGACGTGAACATCAATATATCATCATCAGGTATTGATGTGAAGCTAAAAATCCTATAGCCCTTATCTGATTTAAAGTCATAGTCGTGAAATCGAAATATACCATGCTGACCAGGTACCCAACTGAAGTCTTTCGGCTTTGTGAAAACAAAGGAAAAAATGTCAGAAGTTTCCTGTTTCTTGTCCTTGAAGATAATCTCATATTTCTTGTTTAGCTCCGACATGTGTCACCACTCCTTTCATGAAACCAACCCTGGAGTGAGCCGTATTATGTAGTTTGTATATGTGCAGCTTATGGCCTGCTCCAATACTATTCTATACTGCCTTTATACCCCTAGAATCATATTGAAACTATTACGATCCTCAAATTGAAGAAAAAATATCAATTCATGCTTCAGACCTTAAAAGCTCCGCAGCTGCGGCCTCCTCCTCAGGTTGGACCTTTGCTGCAATATATAGATTGCCTACTGAGAACATTGCAGCAAGGAAAAAGACCCAATGACTTCCCCATTTAGTCCAAATGTAACCTCCAATCATTGCAGCTATTATAGAAATAATATGGTCAAGACTGACTCCCATGGACAAAGTCGATGTTATCTCTTCTTTATCTACTGCGATAGATCTAAGGTAAATCGAATTGACCATACCAATCTGCATCGACAATCTGTCAGCTATGTATAATAAGTATATGGTCCAGACTGCCCAGCCCTGGCTCTGCAAAGCCCCGGTTTCAATCCCCCATACCATCCCACCGTAGACTAGATATACAACTATGAAGGTTAGTGCGTCAAAATACATCATACTTTTTATCCCAAACCTGTCCATCCATTGTCCCAGCTTGTTTAGAAAGAATATTGACACAAATGTAAATGCTATCGTTAGGAGCGCTATTGTATCAGCCTTCTTCATCAAAAGGTCGACTATTATCCAGGTACCGTAAACATACGCTATCTGCTTCTGAACACCTTTAAGAACAGTAAGAAAATAGAAGTATTTATATTGCTTTCTGAAAACCAGTTTTCGCCTCTTTTTAGATTTGATCTCAATATTTACTCTTCGGGACATTATTGCAGTAATTACTGCTGCTGCTGTGAAAAGCACGCCTGAAATAAGGAATACTATTTTTACAGGCTCCTGAAAGGAGAAAAACCCTGTCCTGAAACCAAAGAACACCATCAGGGCTGCTACAAGACTGAATGCTGCCCTGACACTGGAATATTGCCCCATTCTTCTTCCGATCCTGTCATGCTCTGCCAACGACATGCCTATTGCATCCTGCAGCGGCATAAAAAGGTGCATACCCATGGAGTTAATGAATAAGAATATTAGCATTATACCAAATGATGGGGTCAAAAGGCCGAGCATAGTGACTCCGATTAAGGACAACACCTGAGCGATAAATGCAACTCTTATATCTCCCATGAACCCTAGCATTCCAATAACTACAGTGCAGAGGATCCCAGGGAGTTCTCTTGGAAATTCAATAAGACCTCTTTGAAATGCTGTTACTCCATATACTTCCTTGAAATAGTTTGAATAGATGCTATCACTTAGTCCATTTCCTAAGGATGCTAAAGAAATTAGGATAAAGAATAAAATGAGCTCGATCCTGGTTTGTGAAGTGTTTTCTTTTGCCATTTAATTTTACAAAGCCTCCGTTTTTTCGTTAAGATTTACTAACCTGACTCTATTTTTACCGCTTCTCTTCGAGATATATAACTGATCGTCTGCCATTTGCAGAAGTCTGGATACACTGGAAATCTCTTCACCATATCCAATGACTCCACCGATACTAATAGTAGTTGGTGTCTTACTAGGGCCATTGCCATAATGTAACCCCAGCTTCTCTACCTCTTGTCTTATCTCTTCACCAAGCCTGAATGCGGCATCATAATCGCTTGTCCTGGCAATGTATACAAATTCCTCACCGCCGTAGCGGCCAAAAACATCCGATCTTGACCATGCAATCGAGCTTATACATTTGGCAATTGATATCAAACATTTATCGCCGTCAGAGTGACCCCAATAGTCGTTATACATCTTGAAATTATCAATATCAAGCATGTATACCGTTAAGTAGAAGTCTTCATTCTTAGCCGTCTCAGTAATCTCATGAAGCTTCTTGTTTATTGCTCTTCTATTTAGAATTCCTGTGAGCTCGTCCTCGGAAATCTTTTTCTCTAAGCTGCGGTTCATTTCGTTCATTCTCTCTATTTCCTTCTTCTGCAGCTTAAGTTCATGTTCAAATCTGTTTTTAAGCTTGCTCAATTGTTCAAAATCCGTTGTATGTTTAAGTTCAACATTCAGGATCTCCAAACGATTACCAAGTGCCAAGTTATGTTGTTTCTCGCTGTACGAGCAGTATAATTTGAAGTGATCCAGAGCAACTCTATAATTGCCGTAATCCTCGTTGATAGAGGCTATTTGCCTGTAAACTGAACTTATTTTCTTCTTCGCATCTATCTCCTCAGCATAATTGACTGCAGTGGTAAGCAAATCCATCGCTTCATCCAAGCTTACTTCTGCGCAAAGAGATGCAAGATTTGCAAGTATATCTATCGAATAGTATTTATTTTCCAAGGCCTCCAGCATAGCGAGGGACTTCTTGTACTGCTCCTCAGCCTCAGATCTACCTCCCATAGCCTGGTAAACCTGACCTATGCGACTTTCTATTTCAGCCAGGCTAATCGGGTCGTTCATACCAGAAAGTATGTTCTTGCTTGATTCAAAGTAAGCCAATGCTTCCTGAGGTTTGTTTTCCTTTAAATGGATCTCGCCGATATTGCCTAGTATAACAGCTCTGTTAAGCTCTAAGCCATTTTCTCTGCTTATTTCTTCAGCTTTCTCATAGAACTCTATAGCTTTATTATATGAGAGAGACTCCCGATAAACCTCAGCAATATTATTCAGAATGCTGCTCTCGAGGAAAGGATCCTTAACTATGTTTGAATAATCCAATGCTTTCAGAAAGTTCCTCATTGCTTCCTCATACAATGAGCTGTAAAAGTAAGCGACCCCAGCAAGGTTTAAGGATTTCATAAGACCTTCTTGGTCATCTATCTCCTCAAATATCTGCCTTGCAGCTAGACTCATGTCAAGTAGATTTCCAACATCTGATTTTACCCTGTACCCAAAGGCAGCTCCGAGCAGTGAAAATCCTTCCTCTCTTTTAAATCCGCCTTCCTTTGACATTTGATAAGCCTCTTTGCTCATCTCTATAGCCAAGTCCGGGGAGATTGAAGAAGTTGATTTAGCTTTCCTTAAAATCTCCAATATATTCTCGCGATTGCTCATTTTTTCCTCCATAGTTTGAAGCTTAAAATAAATCATATTAAGATTATAGCATTATTTTAAATGATAAATGTTGAAAACTTTGTATTACAAAAAAACAAGCTCGTATAGCACGAGCCTGGATCGTTGTATTTCTTATTTATACCTTTTATCATATCTAAATTCTCAGTGTACCTCGAAAGCCTCTTGCGGAGTAGAATGACTCTGCGCCATTATGGTAAATAAATGTTCTGCCAAACCTCTTGTCACCGAAGATAGCTCCTCCCAGCTTCCTTATTGGCTCCGGTGTTTTTAACCAGCTGGATGTTTTTAAATCAAAGGAAAAAATTTCCTGAAAACTGTAATATTCCTCTTCAGTCATTAGTTGGATACCCATTCTTTCAGCCATCGAGACTGCATTTCCTTCAGGGTTGATACCTTTTTTTTCTCTCTTTTGCTGCCCCTCAAGGTCGTAGCAGCAATTCCTCCTTCCCGATGGAGTTTCGGGAGAACAGTCCATGAATATTATCTCTCCATTGGAAGGATCTAAACCTACAATATCGGGTTCTCCTCCTGTTATTTCCATCTCCATCAAAGCTTTAAGCTTCATTGGATCGGCATCAAACCTTTTCAAAACCACTTCCCATTTGACCTCTTTATGCCTTTCAGGATTGGATTCGAATCTTTCCTTAAGCTTATCTATTAATTCCTTTTCAGTCATATACTCCCCTCCATTTCAATATTATAGATACCCTATTTGCGGATTTGTCATCGAAAAGAGGAAATTATATTGATGCTACTCTATTTAAGTAAGAATTCAACTCTCGTCAAGAGTTCACTTTCAGGAATCTCACCAGGTGAGTTGAAGTAATGTTCATATGCAATACCTGATGGTATATGACCTTTATCTACCGCCCAGGCAGCGAGCTTATCATACACTGGAGCTATTTCGCCATAAGCTCCTTTGTGATACCCAACTGCCTTTTTACCAGCCGGAATCATTACAGCTACTACTTCCCCCGAGCCTTGGATCACCTCCATTGTGGGGAAGCCAATTTCTACTTCAAGATGCTCCATGTCCATGTTGTAATAGGCAATAAAAGCTGGCCCCAACGGCTCTATACCCCTACCTAGAATATAATTTACTATCATCCCATACGCTGCTCCCACTGCCTGTGGCATTTCTTTCACTGAAACAGTCTTTTTGACTACTAATGCCGGCTGCTTTTCTGTTTCTACGATTTGAAAAATAAAACTCATCTCTACTCCTCCTTCCTGGACTCCCTTTTTATCCTTGCCATCATATCGCAGTATTCATTCTCAAAATGATCACTATGAGCCTTCACATAACCAAATTCGACACGCCGTCCCTGGCAAAGCCTCTCAAGATGAAGCCACTGCTCGATATTCTTGGCTTTAGTTCCATTAGCGGTGTGCCAATCGTTCAGTTTCCAATGTATTATCCACTCGGTTATTCCTTTTCTGACGTATTGAGAATCTGTGATTATTCTAATGTCTTCAGGAAATATTTCCAGGGCTCTCACTACCGCCTCAAGCTCGACTGAATTCGAGTCCTTGCCCAAACATTTACCCACTTTAGACTCATAGCTGCCATCCACTGCCTTCCTAAGTACGCAAAATGCTCCCTCCTGAAGCCTTTCATCAAAGCTTGCGTCTGTATATACCTCAGTAATGAGTGACTTTTCACTTTCAGGTACAACAAATACGTCTTCATCCAATTTTACTATTATATTACTCCTGTCATTAAATGCTTCCATATCCTTACCGTCAATGATTGAGAAGTCAAGTGTAAAACCCTTGTAGTAGCTTTCGCTTCGTTTGTTGTACAATAGACTTCTGATCTGATACTCATTTGCACGCAAAAAATCTGCTAACCCATCCTTATTCAAAAATTCCATGGTCCTAAGCTGAGTATCGAAGCTAATCCTCGTGTCAGTACATGAGTCGCTGATTTTTAAAATGAAAAGTGAACCATGCTCTTCAATTATTTCTAAGTGAAGCTTTTTAACTCCCATGGGAGCTCCTTGGCCATTTAATCAATATTACTTTTAACTTTCAAATTTATGCTGTATCCACTTTTTATTTACCCATAATCTGAATAACTTTCGTATGTTTAGTGAAAATGGTCGGCTGATAATATATAATGTCTATAACTGCTTAATAGCTTCTGCCATAAGCACGAAGGGAGGACAATAAATGATTAATAACCCAAGAAATAGAATAATAAGCGTAATGTTATCATTTGCTCTAATCTTAAGCATAGTTAATTCTTTCAATGTGCCCTCATATGCTTCATCTTTCAATGATCTTGATAATCACTGGGCAAAATCATACATTGAGTTAGTTTCAGATTTCAATGCAATTTCAGGATATCCAGATGGGAGCTTTAAGCCTGAGGAAAATATTAAAAGGATCGAATTTATTTCGATCATAGTAAATTCACAAGGTTTAAGCGTTAGAGACAGGACTCCTGGAGAATACTGGGGACAGCCTTACATCGAGGCTGCTATAAAAAGTGGTTTTATAAGGTCTAATGAATATGGGATTGCTAATGAAGCAAATTTGGAAAAGTTTATTTCTAGAGAAGAAATGGCAAGCATCGTAGTCAATGCATATCTGAAATCAGGAGGCAGTATTGATACTGCCTCGATAAATGCAGCAGGTTCAAGATTAACAGATATAAACAAAGTAACACCTATCTATAGAGAGAATGCTATTACAGCAGTTGCACTGGACTATATTTCAGGATATCCTGATGGGACGTTTGGTCCAAATAAAAATGCAACCAGAGCACAAGCCGCCGTAGTATCATATAGGCTGCTATTAAAGCAAGGAATCATTAAAGATAACGAGTTGCCAGTTAATGTCGTTCTGTCAAAGACTAAGCTGCAACAAGGGGATCTGCTAAGATTAACTGCGTACCATGCTGACAATGCTAATAGAGTTTCATTAATCCAGAGCCTGTATCCAGACTTTGTGTGGTATGAGGATAAGGATGTCCTAAGAGGATATGTTCCAACCAACTACAATACAAAGCCTGGGGTTTACAGTCTGAAATTAAATGATTCAGTAACCGGAAAAACATCCACAATATACGTTGAGGTTGTTTCACGGGATTTTAGAGTTCAACATCTGAAAGTGGATCCAAATATTGAAGCAAGTACCAGAACTGAAGAAGCAAATGTTGAATACAGAAAGTACTTTAATCCTTCAAGAGATATTTCTTCTCCTGTAAAATATTATACAGAGCCATTTATACTGCCAGTCAAAGGGAGGGTAACTACTGAATTTGGTGAAACTCGCACGGTAAACGGAGCACCTACATCCTACAGACATGCTGGCATAGATATCGCAGCACCATTGAACACAAAAATAACAGCAACAAACAGTGGAAAGGTTACTCTTGCTATGCCTTTGATTTTAACTGGAAATAGTATTGTTATAGATCATGGAGAAGGGTTGTTCAGTGTATACTTCCATTTAGAAAGCATGAATGTAGCTCAGGGAGATTTAGTAAAAAGAGGTCAGTTTATTGGAACAGTTGGGTCAACAGGCTTTTCCACTGGTCCTCATCTTCACTTTACAATGTCCTATTTCAGGACCAATATTGAGCCTGGGTTTATTATTTATGGAAAGAGTATCACTAAGATAAATTATCAGGAGCTTATGAAGTAGCTTGACTTATCAATCGCCGCTTCATGTTATTATAAATCAAACAATAATAAAGGCTCAAATAGTTCACAAACTAAATGAACTATTTGAGCCTTTTAATCGCAAAAAGCAAAAAGAACCGTCCCCGCTGCTTATTTACTTATCAAATTGGCTACAACCTCTACGTGCCTTGAGAGTACAATAATGATGTCGTAAGCATCTGGTACCCCCTTGGCGGAGAGGTATCTTTCTGATTTTCCACCATTTCTTCCATGAATTCTTTAAGGTTTTCATATCTAATATACATTGCTTGCTACATCTTAGCAAGAAGTATCTTGATTATTTGATACCTGATTCTTTCTAAGATATTCAATACTTTTTGTATCAAAATTGTAAGCAACAAAGCCCTCAAATAATTATTTACTTGAGGGCTTTGTTCATTACAATTTAATGTCTTATATTATTCCTAATCTTTTTAGTTCTTCTAATTGGATTAGTTTATTTAGTTGCTTCTATTATAAAAGATGTAACATAGTCCTCAATATTTCTATCTGGAACCCATGACTTAACTATCTCTTTACCATTATCTTTAGGTACAAGTTTTATGTTACTAAAACCTGCCTGATGAATCATTGTCCTTATATTATCAACATATTCAGCTCCAGCAATGCAACCTGTCATCATCGTTAAATCTTTTCTTATTTCTTCAGGTAATTCTGCAGTAGCAACAACGTCTGAAATAGATAATCTTCCACCATCCTTAAGAACTCTATATGATTCCTTAAATACCATTTCTTTATCAAGAGATAAATTAATTACACAATTAGATATTATTACATCAACAGACTCATCTGCTACTGGTAAGTGCTCAATCTCTCCCAATCTGAATTCTACATTGTTGTATCCGTTCTCTCGTGCATTTTTCCTTGCTAACATAATCATATCAGGAGTCATGTCTACACCTATAACAAATCCTGTTTCTCCGACCTGTCTACTCGCAAGAAAGCAATCAAATCCACCTCCACTACCTAGATCAAGGACCACTTCTCCCTTTTTTAGCAAGGCTATAGCTATTGGATTACCACAACCTAATCCCATATTTGATTCAATCGGTACATTTGAAATATCCTCTGATGTATAACCTATCTTCTCAGATGTATCTAAAATATCAAGTGATGAACTATTACCACAACACCCACCAGAGCAGCAATTTCCTTGTGATTGTTTCGTTGCAACCTCAGCATAACTTTTGCTAATAAGTTCCCTTATTCTGTCCTTATCTTTCATTGGAAACACCTCGCTTAATTTGATAAATTTACTTAACAAATAACATTATACTACTCTTCTTTTTTCACTATATTTATCAAATCTTCTACTTTTTTCTTAATCAAATCTCTTGTCGCTCTATAGTCTTCAATTGGGCCACCTGATGGATCATCTAACCCCCAGTCTTCATTATGACTATTTGGAATGAATGGGCAAACAACATTACAACCCATGGTAATTAATATATCTACTTCTGTTGGTATATCGGTTAATAATTTCGGGGTATGTTCACTCATATCAACTCCAACCTCTTCCATAACTTGAACAGCCAAAGGTTTCACCTCAGGATATTTTTCTGTACCAGCTGAATAAACTTCTAATACATCACTTCCTAATTTCCTAGCCCATCCCTCTGCCATTTGTGAACGACAGGAATTGTGTACACAGATAAATGCTACTTTCTTTCTCATTATTTCGCCTCCGTTTATTTCAATTATTTATAAAATCTATAGTGTATATTTTAATGTCCTTATCCTTCATAACTAGCAGTAGGGAACCAATGTTTCGTCTTATTAACAATTTTAACAAGTAATAACATAATTGGTACTTCTGTAAGAACCCCAACAGTAGCTGCAAGGACTACTGGTGAATCTACACCAAAAAGTGCTATTGCAACGGCTACCGATAATTCAAAAAAGTCAGAAGCAGCAATTAGTGATGCTGGTGCAGCAATATCATGAGGCAGTTTAATTGCTTTGCTCGCTAAATATGTCAAAGTAAATGAGATAGTATTCTGAAGAACAAGCGGAACAGCTATTAAAAGTACGTAAAGTGGTTTTTCTATAAGAATATCACCTTGGAAAATAAAAATAATTATAAGGGTCAACAGTAAACCTACAGTAGTTACACCATCAAACTTAGTTACAAATTTTTCATTAAAATATTCTTCTCCCTTATTCTTTATTATAAGTGTTCTTGAAAGAAAACCTCCTGCCAATGGAACTACAATAAATAGCACTATTGACATTATAAGTATATCTAATGGGAGCACTATATTACTAAAACCAAGAAGTAGTTGTACTAATGGAATAAATAAAACCAAAATAAGCAAATCATTTACTGAAACCTGAACCAAAGTTTGTGCAGGATCTCCTTTAGTTAGAGTACTCCAAACAAATACCATAGCAGTACATGGTGCTGTTCCTAATAATACTGCTCCTATTACAAAATCACTAGCTAAATCTGCTGGTATTAAAGATTTAAATATATATTGGAAAAATAGTGTTGCCAATCCAAACATAAGAAATGGTTTGATTGCCCAACTTGCAAAAGTTGATAGAATGACACCTTTCTTTAGGGAGGCCAAAGACCTCCCTTATTTTATTTATATCTTTCTATAATTTACATTAAAAAAATCGTGACTATTTAATTTAATAATGTACTTAATTTTTCACCTTTTAAATCCTCAGATGTCCATTTAATCAAAGATGCATTTCCTCCTGCTACCTCAGATATTTTATTTATCCATTCAACCTCATTAGCTGCTTTGGCCTTTAATATTACATTTGTTGTACTTGTAGCATAGAAGCTGGAGTTTATTATCCACCATTTACTGAATATGCCAGCTCTTTCTAAATCCTCCTGAAGTCTTTTTGCTTCATAATAAGGAGTAGCTTCAGGCAATGTAATTATTAAAACTTCAGTTAATTTATCATCCTTAAGCTTAGGCAACAGCTCTTTCACTGATTCTGGTACATCTCCCTGTGTTCGTTCTATTTCCTTATTGTAGCTTTGTGTTGATTCAAGCAACAATAGAGTATGACCTGTAGGTGCAGTGTCAATTACAACTACTTCATCCTTAGAGCGCTCTACTATCTCAGCAAAGGCTCTAAAAACTGCAATTTCCTGAGTACAAGGACTTCTCAAATCCTCTTCTATATAAGCAATATCATCTTCAGAGGCATTTGATTCTCTGGCTTTACTTAATACTTCATCTCGATATTTTTCTAATTCCTTCTTTTCATCTATATTACTTATGGTAATTCCAAAGCTTTCATCTATGACAAACTTTAAATGAGCCGCAGGGTCAGTAGTGGTAAGATGCACCTTTTTCCCTCTTTTAGCTAGCTCCATAGCTATTGTGGCAGCAATAGTAGTCTTACCAACTCCACCCTTACCCATTGTAAATATTACTTTTTTATCTGAATTGTAAAGATCATCTACTACTTTGCTTAAGTTTACAGTGTCTTTAATGTCTAGTTTTTCATCTATATTTTTAATATCCCCACTACTAAAAAAGGATCTAACATTCTCTATTCCTGTAATATTATAAGGTCTTAAAGGAATTTCAAAGGTTTTTAGATTTTTTAATCCTTCTGGAGTATTACTTAATGTTTCTTGCTGTTTATTATAGATTTCATTAGATAAATCATCATCATGACTTTGTAGAACACCATTAACTACTAAAAGCTGATTTTTTACACCAATGTCTTGAAGTTCAATAGACGCTCTTTCAGCCTCTATTAACGCTGATGATACTGGACGAGATATTAAGATTAAAGTAGTCTTTTGTCCGTCTGCTAAATTTTCTACCGCATTTTTATATATTTCCTTTTTATCCTCTAGGCCTGAAAGCTGACCTAAACAGGATGCACCATGGGTACTTTCACTTATGAAGTTAGTCCACGCTGATGGTAGTTGTAACATTCTTAAAGTATGTCCTGTAGGTGCTGTATCAAAAATAATATGTTCATATTCGTCTGCTGCCTTCTTATCAGTTATAAAGCCTGAAAACTCATTAAATGCTGCAATTTCAACAGTACATGAACCTGATAGTTGTTCCTCCATATTTTGTATAACAGCATCAGGAAGCTTTCCTCTATATGGTGCTATGACACTTTCTTTATATTCAGCAGCTGCAGCTTCTGGTTCAAAATTTGCAACTGTAAGATTAGGGACATCCTTTATTTTTATTCCCTTATTATTTAATTCTGTATCAAATACATCTTGAAGATTTGAAGCTGGGTCAGTACTTACAAGCATTATCTTTTTTTCCCTATCTGCCAACGCAACAGCTATAGCGCAAGCAGTAGATGTTTTTCCTACTCCACCTTTGCCTGTAAAAAATAAATATTTGGTTAGATTAATATCCTTTAAATCAAAATTTTTATACATAATGCCCTCCTTTTAGCAACAACCACTACCACCACAACAGCTATTATTTTCTTTCTTTGCTCTTAACTCAGACATAATATATTCTTTAGGTATCTCAAGAAGCGATACAAATTCTTCATTGGTAGGATATTCTTTCACCTTTACAACTTCTCCATCTACCATCGTAATAGGAAGTATATCCGTACCTTCATCTACTAATAATTTATTTACTACCTTATTGTCTATAAATATTTGAGGATTACTAGAAAGATTATGCCTTTCTATAGTAACACCTTTTTTCTCTAATCGATTCAAGACTGTAGACACCCTTAACAGATTTTTATCAACAGATGGTCCACAAACCCCTGTTGAACAGCACATAGCTGGATCAAATATAACCATTTTTTTCATTACAATCTCCTCCTAAAATTAATTATTTGAATCATTACTTTTACATCTCTTGCAAATACAGTCTTCCTTTTCACTAACTATGGATGTGATAAAACTAAAAGCTTCATCTGCTCTCACTTTATTAAGCGTGTATCTCATCCATGCTCCGTCACGCTCTGCATTCACAAGTCCACTATCTGTAAGGGTCTTCATATGATAGCTAAGTGTGGATTGTGATATACTTAAGCCTTCTAAAATATCACAGGCACACATTTCTCCACAAGATAGCATGTCAATTATCCTTAAACGAGTCTCATCCGATATTGCTTTAAATACTGGAATATATTCTGCATATGACTGAATCATGAAATTACCTCCTTTGTATATCTATATGTTTCGATGACATTGAATGTTATCGATATTCTAAAATTATTTTAACAACAATATCGATAATTGTCAATATGATTGTTTGAAATTATTATTTTCTTTTAAATTTCTCTATCAAAATCTGATTGAGAATCTGATTAATAAATTTTAAACTATAAATAACCCTACCTATGTTATATCTTATTTTAATATCTTCTTATCTACATCTTCTCTAGTTGCATACCATATGTATAAATTCTAGACATAGTTCTCATTTCTCTTAAAATAAATCAAAGTATAAATCTACCATCTGCTCCATCACTATGCCTGATTCAAACTGTATCTCCAGTCTCTCTCCCTTATTCACTTTGATGGTGTTTATTAATCTTCTGACTAAGTCCTCATCAAACTCTCTTACCTGTGGTCTTACAGTCATTAGGGTGGTGTCCATTTCCGTTAGTTTCTGTTTATAGTTCTCAGCCTGTTTCTTCTCCCCTACGAGCTTTAATTTCGCCTGTTTAAGCTCGTTTATCTTCTCTGATATTCTTTTGTACTCATTATCAAAATCTTCTGCTACAGCTCCTTGTTTTGCGTTTTCTTCGATTAAGGCTAACATCTCCTTTTGAAAAGATTCGATCTGCTCATCATATTCTGTAGGTATGTCTTTTGTCGAGTATCCTCCTATGACTCTAATGACATTTTCTCTGAAGGCTCCTATAAAATCTCCATTGTTTTCTACTACATTATTAATGGCTGTCATAATAGCATTATGTAGTGGTTCTTCTTTTAAGGTAGGTGAGTGCTTGCAAGATGCCTTTGTTCCATTCTTTAGCCTATTTTCACATCTCCATACTGCACTTTTCTGCCCGTATTTTGACCATGTCTGTCTACGATATGGATGTCCACATTCGGCACATACTAAGATTTCTGTTAGTGCATATTTGGAGATATGTGACATGTCACATATTGATGGATATGTGACATGTCACATATTGATGGCTATGTCCCTAGAAATAATATGGGACCAAGAGTTATGGAAATGCTGTAAATGCACAAATTTATCATAAACTACCTCCCATATTATTTTCGCGATTTGTAAACTTAAATGAAAATTGAGGACCCCAAACTCTCTGTGGTACAATGTTTTTTGCCGAAAACAAATACCTCCCAGAAAGGATGAAGTCCTCATGCAAAAAATTGTATCAATCAGTTGTCCAAAGTGCAACAATAATCATTCCTTCTATCGTTACGGTAAAGATATTCTCGGCTTTCAAAAATATCTCTGCCGTAATTGTAACCATCAATTTGCACCTGATAACCCTGCTTCGAGATCCTCTCGTAAGTATCCGAGCTGTCCCTTGTGCTCTAAGGCTACTTTCCTTCACCATGATCACGAGCATTATTCCAATTTCAGGTGCTGTGATAAAAAATGCAACCACTCTTTCTTTGTCGTTAAACCCGCTGCTATCTTACCTTCTTCGGCTTCTACTTTTGCTGGTAAAAACGACTTTAAGCGTATGAGATATCCTGTTCACATCATTATTTCGGCTCTTTCCATGTTTTACCTTGGTAAGAATTCTTTCAGGAATATCTCTTTGATTCTTCGTATAATGCACAATATCTCAGTTTCTCATACTACTATCAGCGATTGGTCTAAGAAGTTCGCTCCTATGTTTAATAATCTTGCTTTGGAGCTTATTCCTATGATGAATTTTGATTCTGATGAATGGCACGCTGATGAGACTGTGGTTAAAATCTCTGGTAAAAAGTACTACATTTGGTTTGTTGTTGATTCTGAAACTCGATTTGTTCTTGGATTTCACCTTTCACCTCATAGAGACTCTGCTCAAGCCTTTACTATTTTTAATGCTGTTAAGCATCTAGGCAAGGTTTCTTCCATTGTCAGTGACCGTTACAGCGCTTACAAGGTACCTGCTAAGTCTGTGCTTGGGTCTTATGTTAAACATATTAGAGTTGAAAGCTTTAAGGATGATATCTCCAACAATCTTATTGAGTCTTTTCATCATCAGTTCAAGGCTTGGTACAAGACTAAGCAAGGATTTAAATCTTTTGACTCTGCCAATAATCTGATCAGCATGTTTGTCTTCTTCTACAACTTTGTAAGACCACATTCATCCCTTGATGGACTTACACCTGCTCAGGTTGCTGGACTAAAATTAACTAAGAAGCAGAAGAAAAAGTATTTTCTCATAGCTTGATTCATATGTGATTTCGCCTAATTGTCTCTTAAAGGAGCGGCCTTGGAATGGTCAAGGGCGCGCGTAAGCGTGTTCATTTTACCCTTGACCAGGACTAGGATGATCCTTTACCATCTTCCTGGCGAAATCCGAAGCAATTTCGAGCTATTCTATGAAAACATTGTGCTAATCTTTCATATTTAGTTTACAGAGCCTATTTTCGTAAATAGATCTATTTCCTTTAAAATATAGCTAGGGCTTTTTAAAGCTACTAAATATTTTGGAGGTTTTTATGAAAAAGAAATTAGATGAATTAACTGGTGAAGTTCTAGGTGAACTTGAGGATTCAGGTTACAGTAAATTAACAAGGGACAATTTCAGATACTTCTGGAATGGCATGATTAAATATTTTGAAAGTCAAAATATTTATGAATTTAGTCCCGAGCTTGCAATGGAGTATCTTGAAATTAGAATCAGTAAAGAGGGCCTTAAGAAACGCAGTACAAATTTTATTAAAAGAGCGATTTTAATTTTAGATCATTATAACAAATACGGTGAAATCCCATTAAGATGCTATACCCCCTTAACAAAATTGACTAATCCTCAATATATTGAAATTTTAAATTCTTATGGTAAATATCTGCTAGAAGGAGAGTATTCTAGTCGTACTATTGAAGGATATCTAAGCAACATTGTAGGTTTTATGAGGTTTTTAGAAGATAATGAATACTTAGACATGGACATGTGGTCAGCAGAGATAATGTTTAAATACATTGAAACTCTAGCAGAATTTAAAAAAGCCACCATTAAACACAAGACAGGTTCAGTAAGACTATTTTTACGATACCTATATTTAGAGGGTTTTACAAATGAGGATTTATCAAAATATATTGGTAGTGTAAGAGGAACCTATCATCAAAAGTTACCATCTTTTTGGACAAAAAATGAAGTAGAACAATTATTAAATGCAATAGATCAAAATAATCCAAATGAAAAAAGAGATTATGCTATGATTTTACTTGTAGCTAGGCTTGGGCTCAGAAGTAGTGATGTCAAAAAATTGAAATTTGAAAATTTACACTGGAGGGAAAATCAAATAGTTATTATTCAATCAAAAACCGGCGAACCTCTTACACTACCCCTTTTAAGAGATGTGGGCTGGGCAATTATCGATTATGTTCAAAATGCCAGACCACAGGTAGATAACCCTTATTTGTTTTTAAGACATCTACCACCCTATACTGAACTTTCTGAAAGGAACCATCTTTTTAAGACCATAGAAAAGTATATGATAAGAGCAAAACTCCCTATAAGTGCAAAAAAAAGAAATGGTATGCATTCTCTTAGACATTCCCTGGCAACTACTCTTATGGAAGAAAGTATATCTTTAAGTGATATATCTGGGATATTAGGTCATGCTTCATTGGATTCTACATCAGTATATCTAAATGTAGATATCAACCGACTTAGAGATTGCTCTCTTGAAGTTAGTAATTTGGAGGTAGGTCAAGATGGCAAATTTTAATGACTTCACATTTATAAGTGGATTTGCAAGTGATATTGAGGCTTTTATCAAATTGAAACATGGGCTAGGTAATATATACTATAGTCCCTCAATAGTTTTAAAATCATTTGATAATTTCTGCTATGAGAACTTTAAAAACAAAGATATTTTATCTAAGGATATAGTAATGGCATGGTATAAGCTAGGTGTTGATAAACATCTAACTCCCAAAACCTTACGATTAAATATGACCCCTATAAGCCATCTGGCAAAATACCAGTGTGACAAGGGTGAAAAGGCCTATATATTTCCAACTAAAACTTTGCCTCCAGAGAAAGGATATACACCCCATATATACAGTAGAGAGGAACTTATTAGGTTCTTTAATGTTACAGATAATTGTCATATTACTCCCCAAAATCCAAACAGACATTTAATAATGCCAGTATTTTTCAGATTATTATATTCCTGTGGTCTTAGAGTTTCGGAAGCAACTAATTTATTAACTGATAATGTTGATTTAGAAAGTGGTATACTAAAGATTATGGATTCAAAAAATGATGGTGAAAGACTTGTTCCCCTGTCAAAGGATATTCATGAAAGAATTAAAAAATATTATGAATTAGTCCATTGCAACAAGCATCATAAATACTTTTTCCCCTCTAAAACAGATGATCCTATTAAATATATGAATATTTATGGTAACTTTCGTAGATTTTTAAGAAATGCAGAAATTTCCCATGGTGGTAAAAACCATCAAATACGAATCCATGATTTTAGGCATACTTTTGCTGTTCATTGCCTTAGAAATTGGGTACTGGAAGGAAGGGATCTAAATACTTGTTATCCTTATTTAAAGGCATATATGGGTCATACATTATTTAGGTACACAGCCTATTATCTAAAGATTACAGCTGAAATATATCCAATGATAGGGGAGACTTTAGAGAAGACTTATCCGGATATTATACCATCTTATGGAGGTGCAGAATATGAAGGCTTCTGATTTTTCTTACCATCTAACCAACTTTCTAACAACATATATGTCTGGCCAAAGAAATGCAAGTATCAATACTGATAGTGTCAACTTACTGTAGGAAAAAAATAAAGTACATACCCATAGGTATTTGATTCACTATATTATTCCCCTTAGGCTTTTTAATATTACTGATGTCCCTGACTTCTTACCCAATGGAAGTAAGCTTATGTTTTGGATCGTGCCTCCAATTGAGTTTACTGCTTTCTTTACTACTCTTTTATCTAGCTTCATAATCCTAGTGTCTTTAAGTTCTCTATCATTTTTCTTTTTTATATATTCGGAGAAGTCCCCACCATTGCTATTAAATACCAGCATACTGCTCATTTGACGCATACCTTGCTTTGACCATCCCATTGGTCTTGAACTCATCCTGCTAGACAGTATGTGGCTTACATGCCCTTCTGCACTGCATCCTATGTACTCCTTTTCTTTCTGCCTCTGTATGCCTGCCCAATTATTCAATATGTATCGCTTGATTTCTTCTACTTCTTTCCTCTTTTGCTCTGTCTCTGCTGCTTGTGCTATTATATCCATTAAATTACTTGTATCTTTCTTCATTCCTTGATTTATGTAGTTCCATAGTGGCTCTGACATAACTGGTTTGTCTGATGTTGCTTTCTTGATTGCTTTTGATAAATGAAATTTGTCTAATACGTATTTGGAACCATTTATCCAAGCTGACCCTGATTTTATCCAGGATGCCCCATCGCCTGACAGATAGATCTTTTTTACTTTCTCCATCTCATATGTATTCTCTAGATATGTTGCTATATCTAGCCACATGTCTTCATGATTTGAGCTGGTATCTGTAAAATATCGGGTGTTTTTTAACCTATGCCTTCCTTTACTGACCTGTTCTCTGCCTTCGTGTACGTATGCTATTCTTGATATTGATGATGGTCCTTTTTGCATCGATATATGATCTTCATCCGCTTCTATGTATATTATCTCTGGCGTTTCCTTCTTTTTGATCTCTACTGCTTCATTTGGTACTGTTTCCATTTCACGAATTGCATTTAATACACTCATCCTCGATCTTACACCACTGCGGGATAGCTGATCTATTGACTTCTGATATGACATTGTTGTTGCGTTCTTTACCAGTCTTGCCTTTAGGCTTTTATCCATCCTCTCATGTGGACGAATTCCCAACTGATTGTCGCTTAAAAATGAGTACTCTCCTGTCTCTTTATGAGTATAGTAGGTCCTTTGATAGGAGATTTCTCCAAGCAGTGTGTTTAGTGTTCGCTCTTCTTTTATACGCTCTATATACCAGTCTTTCTTTCTTGCTTCACTTTCTCTTATTTCTTTGTCCAGTGTTTCCAGTACTTCCTTTACTATGTTCCTGCCTATCTCCATTACTGTTTCTTCTGTTGATAACACCAAGGCTCCAAGGTCGATATCTCCAGTTAAGGCTTTCTCTAAATTGTTGTAATAACTCTTGGTGATTAATTCCACGGATTGTTGTATAATGTTCATGAGAATAGACCCCTCCATATGTATTGGTTTTTTGTCGTAGATTAATCATACCATATGGAGTTCTATTCTCTTTATTTTTTCCTATAGTTATTTTACACTAGCATCAATACTATCAAAAGTTATCGGGATGCATTTAAGTTATTCCTAATCTTTTGCAAAGAAGAAAAAAACATTGTACCTGAAAGATTAACACTTTCAAAAATATCACCAGAAGTCCTAAAAGAATATTATGACTGGCTTGAAAAATCTAGAGGCTGCAGTATTACTTCAAGAAACCATAGAAGGACAGCCATAAATTCATTTTTCGGGTATTTACAAATTGAAGTACCCGAGCATCTATTTTTATGCCAGAAGATACTTGCTATTCCACAAAAAAGGACCCCTAAAACAGTAGTTGGATATTTAACACCAGAAGAAATGAAATCCTTATTAGCACTTCCCAACCCTTCAATTCTATCTGAAAGAAAAGAACTTGTAATATTGACCGTATTATATGATACAGGAGCGAGGGTTAGTGAACTATGTAATCTTAAGATTAGAGATATTCGCCTTGAATCACCTTCAATTATCACTCTAACTGGAAAGGGAGAAAAAACAAGACATGTTCCAATAATGAAAAATACAGTTTTATTATTAAAACAATATCTATCAGACTTAGGATATGTGGATACAAAGAATGTAAATATACCCTTATTCATAAATTGCCATCATGCCCCATATACAAGAAAGGGGATTTCCTATATTATTAAAAAATATGAAAATCGTGCTATTGAATCTTCAATACATCTTTCAGATTTTAAAATTACCCCACATATTTTCAGGCATTCAAAGGCAATGCATTTATATCAGGCAGGAATTGATCTGATTTATATTAGAGATATATTAGGTCATGTTGATATTTCTACGACAGAGATTTATGCCAAAATTGATACAGAGCGAAAGCGAGACGCCCTTGAAAAAGCATATCCCGAAATTACTGCATCCACACTTTCAGATTGGAATGATGATAGTGATTTGATGGAAAAGTTATCAAAATTAGTTTAATTCTATTTTTAAATATGGGACGAAGTTTATGGAAGGTATGTGCATTTACAGCATTTCTATATCACTTTGTCCCATATTATTTCTAGAGACATAGCCATCTGATGCCTGTCCAGTTATATTATCTTTGATCTTTTCAAGCTCCTTTGGAGTCAATTCATCATTTAAAGTAAGAATAGCCACCCCCATTAATTCTCCCTCTACGAGTTCAACGGAAAACACATACTTTGATACTTTTGCATTCACACTGTCATGGTCATCATAATATCTCATCAGACCTCTTTGTTCTTCTTCTGGAAGATTGTTTTTTTCTATTGCCTTTAGGATTACATCTAGATATTCAACTACTTCAGCATTTGAAATTTCCTGTGGTTCATTTGCGTATTCTTTATAACCATATTCATTTTCTATATCATAAGTTGTTATCCTAAGAGGCATATACAGTTTTAAGGTTTTCAATTCTTCTTGTTTAGGAAATACCATTCCAAGACTTTCAAATAATAAATTGGCAAGTTTTTGATTATATCCATAGTAAGTGATATATCCTTTCACTGAAAACGCTCCAAATTCATTTGCCATTTTCTCCTGTCCATATCTTTTAAAGTTAATGTATTCTTCAAGATTTGAATCATATTCAAAATGTCCCGAGTCACAAATCATATATCTTCCATAGCTTTCTACACTATGGATACCATCAAATAGTTCAAATTCATACATAGAATCTGCTAGTTCAAAGATTTCATCAACAGTTCGAGGTCTAACATAGTCCATAAGTTTTTCAAAATATTCTATATCATGGTTGCCTATTTCCTTATAATATTCTGCTAATTTATTTAAGGTATCTATCTTAGTTAATGGTGTTGCATCAGCAGAAATAATATTTATTATCCTATCTGAAAAGTTATGACTATCAATTGTAACTTCACAATCATGTAAGTAAGGAGTATCTAATCTCATCAGTGCCTTTTCAATTTCAACATCAGAACAAGGAAGGTAGATAAATTCATTCGCACCTTTTGCGGTCAGATGTATTGTTGCTACAGTTTCTTTCCAATGGTATGGGGGAAACTGCTTGCCATTATATATTTGCTCTGGTTCATTACTATTTTTATATAAAACTCCATAAGGAGTAATTCTAGAATTAGAATTGTTTTTTATTACCTCCATTGCAAAGGATCCACCATCAAGCTCTTCTAATTCTCTAGTAGCTACTGCTTGCTTTTCTGATAGGTATAAATCTTTTCCTACAGTTTCCAGATTATTAAAATCACTTACAAGGCTATAGCAATGAGTATTAAAACTTAGATTGATTAATTCTGCTATTGTTTTAGGATTTTCTGCAAAGGCTGAAGCAAAAAACACTTTTCTTTCCTTTGTATCGAAACTATCCATCCTCTTAAATAAGAAATTTAATTCATCGATATTGCACTCTTTACCTTTTAAAACTTCATTCATATCTGAATCATAGACTACTTCTTCAATATAACAGTTGGGAGCAGTTGAAGTTTCAAGCTCCAGTTGATTATATACCTTGGATATTTCACTTTCCTCATAAGGAAAATTAAACATTATTGATTCCTCTTTCCTGTCGGTTCCTTTTAATCTAATTAGCATATCTCTCCTCCATTCTATTTTTTAATTGAAAATACATTTGCACCATACTTTGCAATTAATGATGCATTGATAATTATTTTAAATGCAGTATCATCAATAAGTTCTCTATCTGCTATCTCACTGATTCTTATATATTCTTTTCCTGACCATATAGTTTTTGCTGTTTGGTAAAGGGCATAGACTTCTGTACTGATTTGTCTAAGATGTATGTTTGAAAAATCAAATCCATTTAAGCAGACTGCATTCTCCGAGATGTTCCATAATACTTCATCAGCAGTAAGAAGAAATATTACTGCAAGGTAGCTTGGCGATCCATCCTCTATATCAATATCTTGTTTCTGAATTAAATGATAAAATCTTTTCTTGTGGTTATGATTTAAAAATAGTTGACCAGTAAATCTATTACTAAGTAATTTCAATCTTTCTTTTAAGGCATAGTTTTTTATTCTTCCAAAGCAATTTCTTATCAGATCCGTATATACAATTTCGTCTGTCCTTAGTTTTTCTTTGAAACAAAAACAATCATTAAGGTTACCTCTGGTTTTAATCTTTTCTACACAACCATTACAAATCTTAATACCTCCTTCACAATTAAAATGATTATTAATGACTATTCCACTTCTTCTTTGAGGAAAATTAGGTGCCAGCATCATCAACTGCTCTATCCCTCCCAGTGATGTACCATACATAAAATATCTTGACATTGTTCTCAGTCCTTTCTTTTAGTTTTTGAAATAAAAAAGAGGCGAAATCTATCGATCATAAGTTGACCGAAGACTTCGCCTCTTTGAGTTCTTTATTTGATTTTGGATTTATATAAAACAAAAGCACCAAGAGTTTTTCATCTCAGTGCTATTGAAGTTTTTTCATGTAATTGTTAGTATAAAATATATGCTCATTTTATGCTAATGGAATATTATAGCCTATTTTTTCACTATCACAGCACTCAAAACAATAATCATTTCATAATTAATCCTTTATCTATCGCATCTTGGATTATTTGGTGACAGCATTTCCCTAGCGGATTTTTCTTTTGACATTGTGAGTTACTCATTGCTCCAGTAATCTCTAAAACCTCTTTCATATTGATAACTCCATGTTTTACTACCGCATTTATTACTTCTTCTTCTGTAACCTCACTACAATAACATGCATATTTAGGATTTGCATCATTTTTAAACCATATGGGTACTTTTACTTGCTGTTTATTAAATTTAATTTTAGATTCTGTGTTATAGTAAGCAATATCACATTCCTCACTCATACATAAAAAATAATCATTGTCGTCAACTTGTTCCGTTAGATCGTCAAGTATCATGTGCTTTACTGTAATGCTTTTTACAGGAATACCTTGTTTCTCACATATAGAGCACAAATTATTTTTTTCAATCTTACAAGAAGATTTCTTTGTATTTCCACGATAAGATTTATTCAAAATTTCTTTTCCCATTGTTTTCATTCCATCCATGATTTATTTTTAATTCCTAATTATCGCACTGTAAAACTGTTGAAAAGTAATATCAGGATAAAATATATGTTTGTAGCTGATTATACCCGATAAATATGCTGTTAAATTGATTTTTTTTATAGTTCAGTTATATAACCATTATAGATTTTTAACATTCAAGGCTCTAAAAGCATTTAATACTGCAATGATAGTTACACCTACATCTGCAAATATAGCTGCCCACATAGTAGTTATTCCAAAAGCACTCAAAATAAGAACAATTATTTTTATTCCAATTGCAAATACTGTGTTTTGAGATGCAATTTTTAGTGTTTTTTTAGAAATTTTAATTGCGGTAGCTATTTTTGATGGTTCATCGGTCATAATTACAATATCAGCAGCTTCAATGGCAGCGTCAGAACCTAAACCACCCATTGCTATTCCGATATCTGCACGGGCTAATACAGGTGCATCATTGATTCCGTCACCAACGAAAGCAAGTTTACCCTTTTTAGATTTTTGCGAAAATAATTCTTCTAGTTTCTCAACTTTGTCTGCTGGCAATAGTTCTGCGTAAACTTTATCAAGACCAAGTTCTTTTGCAACTTTTAAACCAACATTTTTATTATCACCTGTCAACATAACAGTTTGTTTAATATTTGCTGCCTTAAGTTCCGTTATTGCCTGTGCTGAATCTGGCTTTACTTCATCAGCAATAACAATGTAACCAGCATATTGGTTATCAACTGCAACATGTACGACAGTTCCAATCAACTCTCCTTCGAAGTATGCAATGTTCTCCTTTTTCATGAGTTTAATATTGCCTGCCATAACCTTTTTTCCATCCACTGTTGCAATAACTCCATGCCCTGATATCTCTTCTACATCTGAAATACGTCCATTGTCAATTTCCTTACCATAGGCTTGTTTTAAGGAACTGGAAATTGGATGGTTTGAGTAACTTTCAGCGTATGCAGTTAACTCTAATAACTCTTCTCTAGAAACTCCTTTTGGATGAACCTCCTGTACATTAAATACACCTTTCGTTAATGTTCCAGTTTTATCAAAAACAATAATTTCAGTTTCTGCTAATGCCTCTAAATAATTACTACCTTTGACTAAAATACCCTTTCTAGATGCTCCACCTATTCCACCGAAGAAACTTAAAGGAATAGAGACTACAAGAGCACATGGACAAGAAACTACTAAGAATGCTAATGCTCTGTATATCCAGTCGCTAAAGGTTGCTCCCTCTATAACAAGGGGTGGAATAATAGCAATGAAAACTGCAAGAATTACAACAATTGGAGTATAGTATCTTGCAAATTTCGTAATGAATTGTTCTGATTGGGATTTTTTACTACTTGCATTTTCAACTAAATCAAGAATCTTACTTACAGTAGATTCTCCATATTCTTTAGTAACTTCTGCAGTAATAACTCCATTAATATTAATGCATCCACTTAAAATTTCATGTCCCACTTCTACCTCACGTGGAACAGACTCACCTGTAAGTGCTGATGTATCAACCATTGAATTTCCCTCAATTACCTTACCATCAAGCGGAACTCTCTCCCCTGGTTTTATTACAATAATATCACCAATTTTTACTTCATCAGGGTCAATTTTTATAACTTCATCGCCCCTTTTAACATTTGCATAATCTGGTCGTATGTCCATAGCATCTGCAATTGACCTTCTTGACTTATCAACTGCGTAACTTTGGAATAGCTCTCCAACTTGATAAAACAGCATAACTGCAATACCTTCTGGATACTCACCTATTAAAAATGCTCCAATTGTGGCGACGCTCATTAAAAAATTCTCATCAAAAACTTTACCTCTAAGAATATTTGTAACAGCTCTTTTTACAATATCTCCACCTGCAATAATATAACTGATTACAAACATAGCAATCTGCAACCATTCAATATTATTAATTAGCAGTGCTACAATAAATACTAATGCAGCAATAATTATTCTCCATAAACGTTTTTTCATGCTACCTCAACTCCTTTAGGCCTTTTTCATGATAACATGTGATTCAATATCTTTAACTATTTTTTCTGCTTCTTGTATAATTGTAGGCATTTTTTCATCTTCGCCTTCAATAACAAGTTTTTGCGTCATAAAGTTTACAGTGGCTTCCTTCACACCATCAAGCTCATTAATAGCCCTCTCCATTTTTGCTGCACAATTTCCACACTCTAAACCTTCAAGTTTAAATCTCTTTTTCATTTTAAGTCCTCCTAAATATCATTTATAATTTTATTTTGCATACTACAAGTCTTTTAAATTTACTTGAAGCATTGCTCATCTAATATGAATACTAATCTTCAAAAAACATTCTATTCTACCGTATTGCTACTTTTCGTTGATATGAATTAGACCTTGATCAAATATTTCTCTTACATGATCATCAACTAAGGAATAATATACTACTTTGCCTTCTTTTCTGTTTTTCACTAAATTAGCTTGCTTTAAAACTCTCAGCTGATGGGAAATTGCTGATTGTGTCATGTTAAGTAATACAGCGATATCACAAACACACATTTCAGCTTCATGTAAAGCCCATAATATCCTGATTCGTGTTGAATCTCCAAATACTTTAAATAATTCTGCTAGATCATAAAGGATTTCTTCTTGAGGCATTTTATCTCTAACTTGATTTACAATATCCTCATGAATTACATTGCAGTCACATCTTTCAATTGAATTAAATTTTTCAGTCATATTATCACCTCTTTTTAAATCATTTCATCTGAATGCTTGAGCAGGTATTCATACGTTGTGTATTTATTATATTATCTTTTTTCTCATGTGTCAATAGTTATATGAGCATTTATTCAAGTGTTTTTTATATTATTTGAAATATCTCAAAACCATCTATTACGACTTTAGTACCATAAAAGGGTGATTTAAATACAAACTTTTTTAAAAAACACAATTATTGTAGGTTCTATAATAGTTTGAAATAAAATTTCAAACTATTAAAAAACTATAGTGGTAGCTGTTTCAAAACAACTACCACTACATTAGATTATATAGAATTCTTATCATCCCAGAGGATTTTTTCTCCATCTTTCTGAGCCATCAATTTTTCCACCTTTATAATGTCAGCACTCTTTTTACCCTATGTCATCTATAAATCCCCCAAAAACAGGGGACAAAAAACAGTGTTTTTCCGCTCTTTTTTTGCTCCAAAACCGTCCTTAAACCACTATATGTTGTGGTCAACCCCTACTTTTTCCCCCTGAACCACAATACGTCATCAGAATTATACTCTCAACGTGCCTTGTTGCTGTGATTCTGATGACCATCGGGCCTGGTACCCCCTTGGCGTCAGGGTATATTTTCAATAATTCCGGCGCTCAACACTTGTTTTTTACAGAATAGTTGTGCTAATTGCAACATGGCAACTCTTGTTTTTGATGCTTGATTTAACAAAGATAAAAGCTGCCAACAATAAAACCCTCAGAGCACTGAAGGTTTTAGTCTTAGCAGTTTTTAACAAGAATTGATTCCTTCGTCCTGCTTAGCATTTTTCTTTATCAGTTGAAATTTGCATTAGTATAGTCTTTTCTTCTATTTCTTATTTTAATTAATATATTTAGTAATTGGAACTGTTTTTCCGCTAACAATAAGGTTTCCTTGACTGAAAGCCGACAGAACTTGATATGAGCCCTCATCCAAAAGGTTTCTGTTCTTTTCTTCAAGCATAAGACTAATCTGGTTCATGACCTCTTTTGTGCCTAATTCCTCCAACTGTTTCTTCAATACCTCAAGCTTGTCTGGTTCTGTTCCATCGTCGAAAACTATGGCATTAGTTAGTATTCTTATGCAAGTTGCTGTGACAAGAACACTCTTTTGCAAAATAGCTATAACTTGCTGTATCTCTTCTTGGCTATGAAACTCTTTATCAAAATTTTGATTTTTAACCTTTTCCACTTCAACTGATGTAATTGATTTATTCTCTTCTGCTTTCTGTAATATTGTGATTGCTTTAATTTCTTTACCAACAAGTCCATCTTTTATGCCTTCAAAATAAACCTTATTGTTTTCTACAAATTTCTTAATTGTATGTTTTGCTGATGGTATTCCCTTATCAGAAATGTAACATAATAGTTTATCAGACCCTAATTCTAACCAATATCGTATAGTTGGGGCAACTACCTCGTCTAAAATAATCTGTACATATGGATCCATTTCTCTTGATGTTCGGCTTAATATAATTTCATCTATATCAACCTCTTCAATATCAACGGGACCGTTCAAATTGTTATTTTCACCAAACTGGATAGCAGCCTTCCTCCCATCCTCGTTCACTTTTGTATTAATATGACTATCTTGTTTTTTATAGACCCTGTACAACTTTCCATCAGATTCCTTTTTACTCATATTCCCACCTCAAATCCAGATTGATTTCTTATTTTGCATTCTTACAATTTTCCTCGATATCGAACATTGCCTTAAAATCATTGAAATTATATGGGTAAGAATTATCCCTATCAAAATGGACCCTATTGTGTCCGTTATCATACTCAATTCCAATTTCCCATTGTATCTCGTCTAAAACTACGTACGCCTTAAAGATTTTCTTTCAAATACTCTTCACAATACCTTTCTGGGCTTATCATCATATGGGGCACGCCTTATAGTATTACTATTTAAGAATTCTGTTAAAATTATTTTTTATAACTTTAGAAATATCTTCTAATGACAGATTTCTTGTTTTAGCTAGATAAGAATATATTTCATCTACAAAAAATAAATCATATCTATCTTTTAAACCATACGTAAATGGAGCATCACTCTCTATCAGTATTTTATCTACTGGAATAGTATCAATTATCCTCTTGCCAGAACTGCTACGAACCATTTGTTGGTTTATAGAAAAATAATAGCCTCTTTCAAGTGCATTCTTTAGTTCTCCAATTGATCCGGAATACCAATGTAAAATAACAGCCCCTTGAAAGCCTTTCAAGACATCCATTACTTCTTTCTGCGCTTTTCTTGAATGAATGCTAAGAATTTTATTTTTATGCTCGCTACAAATCTGAATAATATCTGAAAATATTTTTACCTGACTTTTTCTGTTATTCAAATCAGGTGTTGAAAAATCCAATCCTATTTCCCCTATATATCTTGTTTTATCAACATTTTTGATAAAAATGGATAACTGATCCTGATATTCACAAGCAAGCTCTGGGTGAAATCCGAGCGCCAGCTTCATATACTTATACTGTTGATAGTCTGGATAATACTTTTCAAATAGGACTGGTAGGTTAGTAACAGCTATTGTATATGATCTCATGCATTCAATATAATCCGCTACAGCCTTTCTATCTCTATATAAGTCAAAATGCATATGTGCATCCATGGAAAAGGAAATCATTCTATGTCCTCCAAATATTCCATGATCTCTTTCATTCCCCTAATGTATAGCTGTGTGAATTGGTCGATATTTTCCGTAATAGCTCCAGATTTCTGAATAGTCATAAATGCATACTTAGGATTGAATTTCTCAATTCCCATTCTATATGAGTTTAAATTCATTTTTGCAGTTTCACCACTAACAAATCTATTATCTCGATAAGAACTTTCGTCATGAAAACCTGACTTTTTGATTGCTGCCTGTCTGATTACACACGGCAAGCAATAGCCACAATGCCTTGCCTGAGTTTCTTTTAACATTCTGCCGTTATCTGGATGTGAGCATGACATTGTGTTATCTAAGTTGTTTTGTAAAAAGTCTTGATTCATGCAATTTAATAACATCTCACCTTTTGTATGGAATTGATATGGATTCTTTAATGTTATAAAAATTCCTAAATTATTTAATAGTTTTTGAAAAAGCTTTAAATAATATGGATGCGTAGTTCTCGTACTGCTGGTGCCAAATCTTGAAAATGTGAGCGGAATATTCAATGATATCAAACCATTTTCGGGAATTAACAAATCTATCGGTTTTCCTAAAGAAGAGGCAACAGTAATAGCATGTGCAAAGAACATAAACGAGCGTGTTCTTGTTGTATCCTCCACTCCATTTACTACTTTTGCATAATATTTATGAAAATCCCGTGTTTCTATACCATATTTTTTAATGATTCTTTCTTTTAATATGTCTTGGTATTCTTTTGTTCCTTTTCCACCACCATAATGGCTAATGAATAGATTATTACCATGACTATTTTCCAAAAGATCAACCGCTCCTACAAAAGAATCCAAACCACCTGAAAACATACAAACTCGATCATAATTCTTTGCTATTTTTTTAGACTTTTCCATTCTTTCTTTATGGTTAATCTCTCTTGCTGTAAGTTCTCTCTTTCTAAAATGAAATGTCCAGTAATCACCACTTAAAAAACTAATCATTTTTTCGAGTAATCCACAATTTAACTCCCATTTTTCAAATTCCAATACGGGGATATATAGTTCCATCTTTCTGCTCCAGCCATCTATCGAATTACTACGCAATACTATTCGATCAGCTGCAAAGACTGCTAAAGAGATATATAGCAAATCAATAGATTCCAATCCATACCACTGCGGCATTTTATTTTTATTGTTCCAGAAGGTAAAGGAGAAACTACTGTCATTTGCAAAGTTTATCATAACATCTTGATTTTCCGGGATAAATTCATCGTCATTATCTGTTCTAAAATTTATAATCATAATGTACCCTCCAATACTTCAAGGCATTTACCATAAAGTTCTGTAATGGATGCGCGAACATCCTGATTTATAATATCCCCTTTTTTCCCAAACTCAACTCTCACAGTACTAAATATATACCCTTTGAATTCTTTTTCCAGAGATTGAGTTTGCTTAGAATCATCTATATATTTTTCAAATCTACTTCCCAAATCTTTCATCATCAATGCCCATATATATGCTCCAACATATTCGTATAGAGCCTCATTCATTAAATTGAGTGGCATCTTATCTAAGCATTCTAAATCCATCTTATTATTCTCAACATAATCATATACTTTTGACAACGCTTCTTCTGCAGCTTCTTTTGCAACAATATCTTCTTTTGTATTAGAAGCCGGAGCAAGTACATTTATTAACTGAGAAAATATATCTTCTACACTTCTGCCTGAGAATTCTATTCCCAGATTTCTAAATGTTGTAGCAAATCCATCGGTTCGGATACCATTGAAGAATGTCCCTAATCCACTACCCGTACGAATGCCAGAAGTTGATTGAGCTGCCATCCTATGGGAACCACCAGATGCCTTAATATACTGTTTTGCAATATGGCTTGCGGAACCCCTATGACCGCCACTATTAATAAACTTTGACATATCCGATTTTACAGTCTTCCATTTCACTGGAGCATTTTGAATAATATCACTTTTCTGTTCTCCATCGTAGTCATCTGGCAACAATGGATTTCTATCATTTTTACCATGATATATACTTGAAGTTCCCATACACTTCCCCCCTTATTTTAATTCTTTAAACACAGCCTTTAACCTGTCGTTGTCTATAATCCAAGCATCTGCAATCTCTTTCATTTCTAAAACTTTATGGGACTTTTGGGCAAAAGCAACAAGCATTGGTGCAAATCCCATCGTAATCTGACTTCCTTTAAGCGATTTAAGATGTGCAAATGTTTCTGCATACAAGCTTTCTCTTGAACCTCCCCAAGCAATAAAGGCATCAAATTTAACTTTATCTATACTGGTGTCTGCAATTATAGAATTAAATACTGCTTCCAAAATTTTCGCCGCCTCACTGTCACCAATCGTATTGGCTTTACTAATAGCATTCTTCAATTGTAAGTCAGACTTAGAAATTAACTTATCAAAGATATCTTGTGCTGTCGGAGACAATTTTGAACTCATATATTTTACTTTTTCATCAAGTGATGTTCTGGTAAAATAAAAATATAATGTTAAATCTTCATTAGCTAATTTAGGTTCTATTTTACACCAGTTTTGTACCCAAACATCATCCTTCCAAATTTTAAGAGCTTCTAACTCTTCTGACTTTTCTTCTTCAAATATAGATAACTCTTTAGATAGAATGCCAGCAGCGGACAATTCAGCAATAGACTTAAATAAGCTTGGCTTTATGTATTCTAACATCATGATTTTTGCCAACACTTTACGATCCAGGGTTTTGTGCTTATATTTAGCCATCTTAATACGCATATCGAGGGAATTCAAAAATCTTTTGCATTGTCGTGGGTTTCCACTTAATCCCTTGGACAATACACTCGCAAGCTGTTTTGCAACAATCATACCTTCTGTAGCTTTTAATTTTAATTCCTCTTCTTCAACAACTCCATCAATAACTTTTTTTAGAGAAAACTGTGTAAAATCTTCAAGTCTGTCATTATTAATTTTTTCTATTATGGTATTAAATATTTCATTTGGTAGCTCTTCTTGGAAAAGTAAACATGCAATATAAATTTCGACTTCATCTTCATTCAATTTTGGTATTCTGATCGGATATTGAATTAGTTTTTCAAGATATTCTTTACCAATACTAATCTGACTGCCTTCAATTTCTTTATACTTACTATTTACGGCATAAGAAATGTGACGTTCATCTGCCCCAATGACAAAGGCTACTTTCCCATGAAACATAAATAGTTTCATAGCTTCCAAAGTATCCAAAATCGTATTAGGATTGCACCTATCTAATTCATCAATGAATACAACCAGCCTTGAAATTTTTGTAGCCTCTAGTAATTTTTCAAATTCCTGTTGAAACTTACGAATATCCTCACGCAATTCTTTGTTATTTAATTCATCATTAATTGCTGCTTTAATTTCATCAAAATCAATATCATCTGCTTGATCTGATATCTGCTTTACTACAGAATTAATTGTTATATCAGCAAGAGTTCCTAAACCACCTGTAAGCAGTAAATCTGCCCCTACTTTAACCCCTTTTCTTACAAGTTTAAATTTATCAACACTATCATATAAACCTTTTAAGATGTTTTTTGCCTTTGAAGACATTCTTTTTTGCTTTGCTATCTCATCTAAAATAGAACCTAAAATTGCAGACTTAGCATCGTCATAGCTTTCAAAAAGCCATCCATTAAACACAAGGCATTTAATTTTTTCATCTTCCTCTTCAAGTCTTTTCTTACACATATACATAAGACTTGATTTACCACTTCCCCAATCCCCATAGACGCCTATACTGGCAGGAAGTAAATTATCATCAGTAATGGTATGTTTTAAAACATTAATTAAATAATCATAATCTAAAAAATCAAGCTCTGTTTCACTATCCTTCCACATAAAAACACTCTCCTATAACCTCTCTTTATACGGATAAGTTTGTTTACATATTTCAATCTTAATATCCACAATTACTTTTCCTAAGTCTTTAGTGAATATATCTTTTTACACTACCCTATATTAATCATAACACAATAAATACCATTTTTCGATGTATTATTTGTAAAGAAAAAACTACTAACAGTAAAACCCTCAGCGGACCGAGGATTTTAGTCTTAGTAGTTTTCAGCAGGAGTGGGAACCCCACCCCTGCCTAATTCTACACACCGGAGCATCCATTAAGGCCTTCATCATCGTATTAATCTTCATAAAACTCAATCTCTTGTTCCATAATGATGCCATATTTAAAGTGAATTTCAATTTTGGATTCATTTATTACCTTGATTCTAAGTATCAAGCGTCTGATTAAATCCTCATCAAACTCTCCGACCCTGCAGCTTACCCTGCCAAGGCAAGAGTCCATTCCATCCACCCTTTGCTCATAATCATCGGCCAACTTCTGTTCCCTTGCCTGCTTTAATTTTTTCATCTTAAGGGATTGTATTTCTTCTGCAATTTTTCTATACTGCTCATCAAAATCTTCATTGACGGCTCTTTGCTTTGCATTTTCTTCGATTAAGTTAAGGAGCTGCTTTTGCAGTTTGTTAATTTCCTCATCAAACTCTGTTTTTATGTTTTTTGTTGTGTAGTTACCGATCACCCGGATCACATTCTCCCTGAATGCTCCTACAAGCTCCCTTTGATTTTCAACTACACTATCCACAGCCTTCATAATTGCTTCCTGTAGGGGTTTTTCTTTCAAGGTGGCGGAATGCTTGCATTTTTTTGTTCCATTTAATAATCTGCTTTCACATCGCCACACGGGAGTAAGATTTCCATTCCTTGACCAGGTCTGCCTGCGATAAGGGTGGGAGCATTCTCCGCAGACAAGAATGTCTGAGAGTACATATTTAGAAATATGTGACATGTCACATATAGATGGCTATGTCTCTAGAAATAATATGGGACAAAGTGATATAGAAATGCTGTAAATGCACATACCTTCCATAAACTTCGTCCCATATTTAAAAATAGAATTAAACTAATTTTGATAACTTTTCCATCAAATCACTATCATCATTCCAATCTGAAAGTGTGGATGCAGTAATTTCGGGATATGCTTTTTCAAGGGCGTCTCGCTTTCGCTCTGTATCAATTTTGGCATAAATCTCTGTCGTAGAAATATCAACATGACCTAATATATCTCTAATATAAATCAGATCAATTCCTGCCTGATATAAATGCATTGCCTTTGAATGCCTGAAAATATGTGGGGTAATTTTAAAATCTGAAAGATGTATTGAAGATTCAATAGCACGATTTTCATATTTTTTAATAATATAGGAAATCCCCTTTCTTGTATATGGGGCATGATGGCAATTTATGAATAAGGGTATATTTACATTCTTTGTATCCACATATCCTAAGTCTGATAGATATTGTTTTAATAATAAAACTGTATTTTTCATTATTGGAACATGTCTTGTTTTTTCTCCCTTTCCAGTTAGAGTGATAATTGAAGGTGATTCAAGGCGAATATCTCTAATCTTAAGATTACATAGTTCACTAACCCTCGCTCCTGTATCATATAATACGGTCAATATTACAAGTTCTTTTCTTTCAGATAGAATTGAAGGGTTGGGAAGTGCTAATAAGGATTTCATTTCTTCTGGTGTTAAATATCCAACTACTGTTTTAGGGGTCCTTTTTTGTGGAATAGCAAGTATCTTCTGGCATAAAAATAGATGCTCGGGTACTTCAATTTGTAAATACCCGAAAAATGAATTTATGGCTGTCCTTCTATGGTTTCTTGAAGTAATACTGCAGCCTCTAGATTTTTCAAGCCAGTCATAATATTCTTTTAGGACTTCTGGTGATATTTTTGAAAGTGTTAATCTTTCAGGTACAATGTTTTTTTCTTCTTTGCAAAAGATTAGGAATAACTTAAATGCATCCCGATAACTTTTGATAGTATTGATACTTGCATTTCTTTGGCCAGACATATATGTTGTTAGAAAGTTGGTTAGATGGTAAGAAAAATCAGAAGCCTTCATATTCTGCACCTCCATAAGATGGTATAATATCCGGATAAGTCTTCTCTAAAGTCTCCCCTATCATTGGATATATTTCAGCTGTAATCTTTAGATAATAGGCTGTGTACCTAAATAATGTATGACCCATATATGCCTTTAAATAAGGATAACAAGTATTTAGATCCCTTCCTTCCAGTACCCAATTTCTAAGGCAATGAACAGCAAAAGTATGCCTAAAATCATGGATTCGTATTTGATGGTTTTTACCACCATGGGAAATTTCTGCATTTCTTAAAAATCTACGAAAGTTACCATAAATATTCATATATTTAATAGGATCATCTGTTTTAGAGGGGAAAAAGTATTTATGATGCTTGTTGCAATGGACTAATTCATAATATTTTTTAATTCTTTCATGAATATCCTTTGACAGGGGAACAAGTCTTTCACCATCATTTTTTGAATCCATAATCTTTAGTATACCACTTTCTAAATCAACATTATCAGTTAATAAATTAGTTGCTTCCGAAACTCTAAGACCACAGGAATATAATAATCTGAAAAATACTGGCATTATTAAATGTCTGTTTGGATTTTGGGGAGTAATATGACAATTATCTGTAACATTAAAGAACCTAATAAGTTCCTCTCTACTGTATATATGGGGTGTATATCCTTTCTCTGGAGGCAAAGTTTTAGTTGGAAATATATAGGCCTTTTCACCCTTGTCACACTGGTATTTTGCCAGATGGCTTATAGGGGTCATATTTAATCGTAAGGTTTTGGGAGTTAGATGTTTATCAACACCTAGCTTATACCATGCCATTACTATATCCTTAGATAAAATATCTTTGTTTTTAAAGTTCTCATAGCAGAAATTATCAAATGATTTTAAAACTATTGAGGGACTATAGTATATATTACCTAGCCCATGTTTCAATTTGATAAAAGCCTCAATATCACTTGCAAATCCACTTATAAATGTGAAGTCATTAAAATTTGCCATCTTGACCTACCTCCAAATTACTAACTTCAAGAGAGCAATCTCTAAGTCGGTTGATATCTACATTTAGATATACTGATGTAGAATCCAATGAAGCATGACCTAATATCCCAGATATATCACTTAAAGATATACTTTCTTCCATAAGAGTAGTTGCCAGGGAATGTCTAAGAGAATGCATACCATTTCTTTTTTTTGCACTTATAGGGAGTTTTGCTCTTATCATATACTTTTCTATGGTCTTAAAAAGATGGTTCCTTTCAGAAAGTTCAGTATAGGGTGGTAGATGTCTTAAAAACAAATAAGGGTTATCTACCTGTGGTCTGGCATTTTGAACATAATCGATAATTGCCCAGCCCACATCTCTTAAAAGGGGTAGTGTAAGAGGTTCGCCGGTTTTTGATTGAATAATAACTATTTGATTTTCCCTCCAGTGTAAATTTTCAAATTTCAATTTTTTGACATCACTACTTCTGAGCCCAAGCCTAGCTACAAGTAAAATCATAGCATAATCTCTTTTTTCATTTGGATTATTTTGATCTATTGCATTTAATAATTGTTCTACTTCATTTTTTGTCCAAAAAGATGGTAACTTTTGATGATAGGTTCCTCTTACACTACCAATATATTTTGATAAATCCTCATTTGTAAAACCCTCTAAATATAGGTATCGTAAAAATAGTCTTACTGAACCTGTCTTGTGTTTAATGGTGGCTTTTTTAAATTCTGCTAGAGTTTCAATGTATTTAAACATTATCTCTGCTGACCACATGTCCATGTCTAAGTATTCATTATCTTCTAAAAACCTCATAAAACCTACAATGTTGCTTAGATATCCTTCAATAGTACGACTAGAATACTCTCCTTCTAGCAGATATTTACCATAAGAATTTAAAATTTCAATATATTGAGGATTAGTCAATTTTGTTAAGGGGGTATAGCATCTTAATGGGATTTCACCGTATTTGTTATAATGATCTAAAATTAAAATCGCTCTTTTAATAAAATTTGTACTGCGTTTCTTAAGGCCCTCTTTACTGATTCTAATTTCAAGATACTCCATTGCAAGCTCGGGACTAAATTCATAAATATTTTGACTTTCAAAATATTTAATCATGCCATTCCAGAAGTATCTGAAATTGTCCCTTGTTAATTTACTGTAACCTGAATCCTCAAGTTCACCTAGAACTTCACCAGTTAATTCATCTAATTTCTTTTTCATAAAAACCTCCAAAATATTTAGTAGCTTTAAAAAGCCCTAGCTATATTTTAAAGGAAATAGATCTATTTACGAAAATAATATGGGAGGTAGTTTATGATAAATTTGTGCATTTACAGCATTTCCATAACTCTTGGTCCCATATTATTTCTAGGGACATAGCCGTCAGAGCATTGACCCTCGATAGCTTCCTTAATTTTTATAAGCTCTCCTTGATTTAAGGGTGCATTAAGAGTAAGAACTGCAACTCCCATCAGCTCTCCATCAATTACTTCTACATCAAACAGATACTTTTGTACTTTTGCATTCACCGTATCGGGCTCATCATAGTAATCCATCATGCCACGCTTTTCATCATCCAAACGATGATTTATAATAGCAGTTCTTATTTCATCTTCATAGGAACTTAGTTCTTCAGAATACACATCTATTTCATAATCTACCTGATAAAGATCCCCATAGTCATTTTCATCCTGATAGGTAACAGCCCTAAGAGGCATATACAGTTTAAGCTCCTGCGGTTCGTGCAGCTCTTTAATTTTAAGCCCGATATTTTTATTCAAAATTCCCTGCATTTCCAGGTCATATCCGTGGTAAAGTAGATAACCTTTAGAAGTAAATGCCCCGGTTTCACGGCTGATTTTGTCCTGCCCATAGGATTTAAAGTCGATGTAGTCCTCCAAATTTTCGTCATATTCAAAGCGGCCGCTTTCGCAAATCATATATTTGCCGTATTGCTCCGGAGTGTGGATATCGGGAAAACTTTCAAACTCATACATACAGCCTGCCAGCGTTTTAAGTTCCTCTGCTTTAGTGATTTTTACAAAGGCTGCAAGTTCAGATAAAGATATAACCTCACGCTGTCCCATCTCCTTAAAAATTTTGGCAATTTGGTTGAGGGCATATAGGTCTGACTGATCTTTAACTGCCATATCTGCAAGGTTATCAGGGATATTGTGTTCTTCTACCTGCCAGTGGATTTCTTCAAGACTCTTTGCGCCTAATCGCTCTAAAGCCTTGTTCATCTCACTCTGCTCCATAGGCAGATAAAGATATTCGCTACGATTTTGAGCACTCAGAAGCAGTGTAATAGGAGTATTCTCATATTGGTAATAGGGAAAGTTTCTGCCGTCATAGGTCTGTACAATCTCATTGCTGTTTCTATACACCACTCCATATGGTGTTATCACAGGATTAGGGTTTTCTGCAATCATGCTTTCAAAGTATTTTCGTCCGTCAAGGCTCTCTAATTCCTCTGTGCTGACTGCCATTTGCTCCGTTAGGTATATCTGCCTGCCTACGGCATTTAAGTCGCTAAAATCGGCTACAAGGCTGTAACAATGGGTATTAAAACTGAGGTTAATAAGCTCCGTCATTGTTTCAGCTTTTTCGGCATAAGCAGCTGCATAAAAGGTTGCAAGCTCCTTTTGATCGAAGCTGTCCAATCGCTTCATCAGGAAGTTTAACTCATCAAGATTTACTGTTTTATCAGAGAGCAGGGTCGACAACCTTTCATTGTTATGGACGCTGCCGATTTTAATCTCTGTTTTTGTAGTATTGGCGACACCAAGACTGTCGCATAAAATCTGCAGTTCTTTTTCCTTACTGGGAAAAGCAAGGTTTTGATAATTGTTTTCATGCATACATTGAATCATTGCTCGCATAATCTTTTCCTCCTTTGATTGATTTTTTGCATATCGGTTCTTAGGCAATCTCCTTCACGGCTATAACATATAAAGCCGTGGGATGCATAAGTGCAATCACCACAGCTTTTAAATGGACCAACAAGACGAGGGGGCGGATCAGGTTTTCCGGTACTCGTAAGGCATTCAGAATCGTAACAGGCAAATTTTCTATTTCGTTTGTATTTTACAAGCATATCGTGTCCTTTCTGAAAACAAAAAAGCCGGAGAATCTGGGCGCAATAACGCACTTTAATTCTCCGGCAATAAATGTTTTTCTACAGTTATTTTATTTTATAATTCCTTTTATAATAAAATGATTTTGCATCATTTTGAGAGCTATATCTGAAAAATCACCTTCTGCATCAGTATTTTTCGCTGAAAAAGGGGGCTAAAATCATGCATTTTTAACCTCTTCTTTGTTCCAAAACCCACTAAATACAGTGGTCAAACTATATTTATCACTTTACTAATCACAACCCTGCATCAGAACATGCACTTAACGTGGCTCTTCTAGATTTTTTTAATTACAACAACCACAAATTTTCTACCTATCGGTTCGGTAGATACAGTCCGCATTTTTTGCCTGTTCGATAGATGCAGTCGACAAAATGCGCTTGTTTGATAGATGCAGTCAACGATAAATTGGAATTACTGTTCGAATGTCGTATTTTCATATACTGTTATACCAAGAATCTTTATTTCAATTCCTGTATCGTAACCATCTACTCCTGTGAGCACATGATAATCTGTTATACTATACAAGATTGCTTGATATTTAACAGTTCCTCCATCCTTAAAGCGCAGTGGAATTGGAACCAGCAAAATTAAGATTATAATAATAATGACAATTTTTATTACCTTCTTCTTCAAAATTTATTATCCCTCTTTCCTCGATTTCTTTTGAAAAGTAATCGCCAACCCAGCACAGATAATGATGCCAATTAAATATGGAATAGTTATTACAAATGCTACATTTGCTGGGGCACTAAAACCTTCATATTTAATGCCGTAAACCATGTGGCAATAGTTATAAGCAACAGTTGCACACATAACATTTGATAGCAGAACTGAAAATACCCAAAATATGATAGACACAACTTTAAATTTTTTCATAATAGCCCTCTTGAACTCAGTCCTGTTTCATACTTTTATTTGCCTACCTTCTTATAAAAGAATCCTTATTGAACACATATTGTTCTGGCTTGTTTGGCTCAAAGTACACTTCAAATAACTTTTTATCTTTATCTTGCAAAGTTACCGATTTTGCACCGATTGATTTATTGATATCAGAAACAACTATTTTCCCTTCTTTGAGCATGTATATTCTTGTTTCAGGAATTGTGCCTGTTGTTGCTACAACTTCGTTCTTACCATCGCTGTCCAAATCAATTTCAATTGTGCTTCCATCTATCTGAATAATCGCCTCTTCCGGTTTTTCCCCAACAAGCCAATAAAATGCCTGTGCATAATTGGCACCCAATATTCCATAAATCTTTACAGCCTTTTTTCCAAATACCTGCATCTCTTCAATTCCCATGAAATCTTCTGGTGTGTTCTCAATAGAGACCTGACCTATATAATAGGATTTACCATTCAAATTAATTCCGCCTTTAAATTCACTATTTTCATTATCCGTAAAGATAAATGCACTAAGGTTTTTATCAATAATTTTTTCTTCAATAATATTAATAATATTAAGCTGCAATTCTTCAATTCTCGTATAATCTACTTCTGAAAAGTTTAATTGATATATATTATTATCTCTTTCAAATAACATCCATTTTTTATTAATTAAAATAACAATATTCTCCTCATAGTATGCATATTTTGAACCTATTGAACCAAAGTTTGTTTGACCTTCTTCAGTTGGTTTTTCAGACTGGTCAACTGAAGAACTGATTTCTCCAACAATTGCACTATCATTAATTTCAACCGGCACATGTTTCCCAGTATCTAGATATAACATACCATTGACCATAACCATTGGCCTTCTATCGGATAAGCTTTGAGACACCTCAGTATTAATAAATACAATATAGTAACCCGATAAATCTTCAAGATACAATTCATCATCCTGATGCTTGATTTGATACAAAAGATTACCTGCATACTTTTCATCTAACATAGCACCTTGAAAATTATGTTCTGGAATTTCATTTCTGTTATGCAATATGCTTTCTAACATACCTATTTCGACGGCATCGGAAGGAAGCTCATTTATTCTTTCACCACTTTGTCTATACAAGATATCATTTACAATAATTACACCCTCATCAATCGTACCATTAGAACCTATAGACTTTAAATTTGAATACCCATATAATATTCCACCATTAAATTTAAGGGTAAATCCATCTTTAATAACATCTAAATTTTCAATATCAATTCCAAAAGAAAATTTTGAAATAGGACCAAATCCTCTCTGTCCTACAACATCTATTTTATTATTTTTATTATCATATATATTAAATGCATTTGACGGATTATAGGATGTTACAGTACCACCTTCATTAAAGGTACCATGATATAAAAATTCACCACTATCATAATTAATAAATTGCTTTGCATCAAAATTGAAATAAATATCATTTCCACGATGCGTAACATTCTCTAATAAAATCCCTACCTGACCTACTTTGCCTATCTCTTTATTTAAATCTATTACCTCATTTTCATTTTTCGGAATCCAAGTTGGTTCTATATATGCAGTGAATGTAATTGGTTTCTGAATTTCATAAATTTTATAATTATCACTATTCAGAACATTATTAAATATTGCCTCCTCACCTAAGGGGTTTGCGAGTAATGCAATTCCTACAATAATTACAGCTATAATTGATACAACAACAATCCAAAACCTTGGATTTTTATAATTTAGCACATTCTTAATCCTCCCTCTTACATTTCCTTCACCAAAAGCAAGAGGGCTACCATTTAAAATATGTCTTTCAGTAGCAAGGGACAATAATGAATTGGCATAAGGTTTTTTAATATCCTCGTTCATTTCTTTAAGCACTCTTTCATCACAGGAAAGCTCCATATCCGTATTCATTAGCATGAACGCGATCCACGCAAGAGGATTAAACCAATGTATGGACAATACCAAGAAAGCTAATATCTTAATGATGTGATCCTTTCGATGGATATGGGTTTGTTCATGTAGCAAAATATAACTTCTTTCGGAAGCATTAAGTCCAACCGGTAAATATATCTTGGGTTTTATTAATCCAAGAACAAATGGCGTTTTCAAATTCTTAGCTTCGAAGATATTCTGTTCTATTAATTGCGCGCTTTTAAGGTGTCTTTTTAAGATTAAAATAGATACAAGGCTATAAACAAGCAATGCTATTATACCTAAAACCCAGATGTATGCTCCTATTCCCACGTATATCTGAAGTGGATTTACACTTGCTCCAGCAGTCGGTGCGGGAAGTGATTGACTTACAAATGAGTCAACTACTGCTATCCCACTGTTAATCTGTGGACTTTGCTGATAGATGATATCATGGGGAATCGGAACAGTATTTGTATTCCGTGGCATAAGACTAAACATGCTTTCAAAAGAGAATGGAATTATCAGACGAAAAGCAACCACACCCCATAAGGCATAAGATATGATTTTTGGAGCTTTTTTAAGTAGTAGCCTGATTAGTATTACAAATAGGATTACGTAACTTGCCGTAAGGCTCATATTTAAAACAGTAAGAAATAATTCACTCATTGCTACACCTCCTTGTGCTCATCAATCAATCTTTTCAACTCTTCGGCTTGATTATTACTTAATTTTTTACCACTAATAAAAGCCGTTAGAAATTTCGGCAAAGACCCTCCAAAGGTATCCTCGACAAAACGTATACTTTGCTTTGCATAATATTCATCCTTTGAAATTTGAGAAGAAACTATAGTGTTTTCATTTTGAAAAATACCCTTTTTGCATAACTTTTTAAGTACTGTATATGTTGTGGACTTTTTCCAGTTCATTTCTTTTTCACTTAGCTTGACAAGGTCGCCGGAACCAATCGGCTCATTCTGCCAGATTAATTCTGCAAATTTTTCTTCAGTTTCTGCGAGTGTATAATACTCCATGATAAACCTCCTTGGTCTATTCAACATCGACTTTATATTATGAGTCTATACCGAATAAACCAAATTGTCAATGATGATTTCTTTAAAAAAATGTAACAATATTTAAGATTATAAAAACCGCCAACTAAGAAAGTTTATCTCCAGATTGACGGTCTGATTACAAGTAATGTTTTATACTTTAACTTCAATTCCCTATTTAAATCTAACACCAAATTGCTTTCAAATATTGTCTGTTTTTCTATAGTTATTTTATTTTATAATTCCTTTTGTCATAAAATGACTTTGCATCATTTTGAGAGCTATATCTGAAAAATCACCTTCTGCATCAGTATTTTTCGCTGAAAAAGGGGGCTAAAATCATGCATTTTTAACCCCCTTTTTTGCTCATTTTTTACCTCTAAACCACTACATGTAGTGGTCAAACCCTACTTTTTGTCTTTCAAACCACTACGCTGCATCAGAATCACGCACTCAACGTGGCTCGAGAGGACAGAATGAATGTCATTTGAAGTTGCCCGTTCTCGAAAACATATCCACTACGTTTTTGGCACTGTCAGTAGACGGGAACATATCCACCAATCGCACCATTTACGAAAAGGGCACTCTTACTAGAGCGCCCTCAATCATAAACATTGATGTCATTAATAGTCTTTTTTCTTTACTGGAATCCAGATTTCGCTTCGATACTTTGGATTTCCAGTGTCTGGACTCTCATTCCATAAAATTTCAGGACCTTCAACCGCCTCGTATCCTGAAGATGGAAACCACTCTGAGTATATCCTACCCCACACATTTTGAAGTGTTTCCGGAAATGGTCCAATCGATTCAAATACAGCCCAGGTACTAGCATCAATTTTTAATACATCAAAATCTGCAGTTTCATTACTTGATGTTGCTACCCCGATGTAATGATCTAATTCTCCTTTCTCTTCCATTCTACCTTCTGAAAAATTAGTGGAAGCACTAATAATACCTGTAGGTTCTACATTTGAAATTGCTTTTAATTGATTAATAACATCAATGGTTAAAAGTTCAGTCATTTTTGCAATCTCTGGATTGACACCTTTAAAAATAATTGGAACTCTCTTCTTAAATCCTACTAACTTAAAAGGTCCTTTCTCAACAATACGATAGTTCATTTCGCATCCTCCTTTAATTGATAATTGAAAGGTCATTCGAGGATAAGCTTTTAATTGTGTATTCTCACACCTTGCCTCAGAAGGGAGAAAGCCATGCAGAGAATGAAAAGCACGGGAAAATGAATCAGCCGAATTATAGCCATATTTGACGGCTACATCAATTATTCTCAAATCCCTATCTTTCAAATCAAGTGCAGCCAACGTCAGTCTTCTTCTCCGAATATATTCTGATAAACTTATTCCTGCTAAAAAAGAAAACATTCGCTTGAAATGATACTCCGAACAATATGCGATTTTAGATACTTCACTATAATCAATCTCCTCTGTTAAGTGCTCTTCAATATACTCCAATGCATTATTCATACTTCTTAAAGAATCCATCAAACAACCTCCTTTCATCATCAATATTATCAGGGGATGCATTTACCCGTCCGACAATCTGTGCACAGTATTGTCGATTCCCTTTCATGTAATTAGTATCGTTAAACTGAATTTATCTTTGGGATGTTTACCACAGGAATCCTTTACTTTTCTTCAGTGTGTCTTTCTTGCTGCAAAAATCCCTTTGCCTCGCTAAGGCGTAAATCCCAATATTTTTGCAAAAGGTAAATGATTTTCTCATCTTCAACTTTGGCTTCCTTCAGAGCCGCAGTTGCCTTTTCAATCCCAATGACTCTTTCTTCAAAGGCAGCTTCATCTAGCCATGCATTGCTATCTTCTCTTATTCGTTCCAACAGTTCACTTCCAAATCCCGAAAGGGAATCTCTAATTGAACGTGCCATATCTATTCCTCCTCTAAATTTTATTTATTGCACTATTGATAGACAAATTGGAATTTGTCAGTTACTTGTATTCACTCGGAACAGGAATATTAAATCTCTCGCACAATAGTTTTACATCATGCATATCATTTTCATCATACTCATAGCCCAGATGAAATAATACTTGATTTTCAGCATCAATACATCTAACCATTTTATCGCCTATTTTCCCAATGCCACTAAACACTTTTGGTGGATATGCTTCTCCTTCAAAAACAATGTATCCTTTTTCGTTGAAATTAAATATATGAAGATCAATTACCCTACCTTTAGTATCCTTCCAAACCGTGTGAGATGTGGTGGTATATGCTTCTGTAACTTCCGCAAAGCCTTTTTCTTTTATTATTTCAATAAACTTTTTACTATTACTTTCTTCCACAAATAAATCAATATCATTGTGTGCTCTTGTTTCTTCTTCTAATAGTGCATCTACTCCCCAACCGCCATCAATCCATATGTTAATTCCATTTTCTTCAGCGTATGTTATTATCTCAATGGCATCAGTTTTACTTACCATGTAATCCCTCCGTTCGAATTAAATCTATAAGTGATAAATCTCAAAGCTATTTCTCCTTAATATAATGTCTATTGTTCCAATCAAAGCTAAAGATGAAGCTTGCCTTCTTTAGCTCGCAATAATTAGAGCTAAATCGAGGTTCCAGCACCCCCTAGATTTAAGTTCCCTTTTGTGCCGTGGTAGAAAGGCCCCAAGTCTAGGAATTTTTCATGAATTGCTCTAACCCTGCTTTGGATGTTAACATTTCAAGATTATTAAATATTTCCTCTTCGCTCCAGTTCCACCATTGTAGCTTTAGCAAGAATTCAATCTTTTCGTCACTAAAGCGTTTTTTGATAAACTTAGCTGGATTCCCACCATATATTGTATATGGCTCAACACTTTTCACTACTGTTGAATTAGCGGCAATAATCGCACCATCACCAATTTTAATACCCGGCATAATGGTAACATTTTGACCTATCCATACATCATTTCCAATCACTGTATCTCCCTTAAAAGGAAGTTGCTCAATTGTAGGAGTCACCTTTTCCCATCCATGGCCAAAGATATTAAAGGGATAGGTTGTAATTCCATCCATTCTATGATTTGCACCATTCATAATAAACTTAACACCCTCTGCAATTGCACAGAACTTTCCTATTATAAGTTTATCCCCTAGAAATTCGTAATGGTGCTCTATATTATCATAAAATTTCTCCGGTGTTTTTTTATTATCGCTATAATAGGTATTTTCCCCAATCTCCACATTGGGTCTTTTAGGTAGATTGCTTATAAAACAAACCGTCTTTATATTTTCATTTGGATAAAGTTTTTTCTTATCTGGTCCTATCATAAAATATTAGCTCCTTTAATCTTTAATTACTTCATTACCTTAATTCGTTTCTTATTTGCTCTTTCCATTTATTAATATTAACGATTGCATTTTGCTCCCGACCTAAATATATATCTTCAATTGTCATAGGCCAAAGTCTTAGTTCACGCTTTCTTGCGTTGCTTGGTAAAGGGTTTGTTATTTTGCTTAATGACTTTACTATTTCTCGATTTTTCTTAAGAATATATGGTGTATCCCAATCATTATCAAAAGCGTTAATAAAAAGATTTACTAAATTTGTATATCCTTCTTCAGTAAAATTCGAAGGATGCTGGATCATATAGCACGAAACAAGCCAAAAATGTAACTCATATAGCTTTGGATCATTATGCTCCCATACAAGAGGGAACCCGAATAGCTCATGGCATGAAAAACCATCGGTCTCTTTAGCTCCACATTCTATACATCTCCCAGATTTCATGACTGTGTTATTATCAACCACCTATAACCAACCTCCCTTATTTAAATTATTTTAATATTCATTAATGTAATGTTTGCCAAAGAAAAAAAGTCTTTTTACTTTAACAACGAAGCCGCCAGCCAGTATAGACTACATTGACCGGCGACTACCTTAAATTTAATGTTTCAGATTTATTTTCTTATCGCTAATTTCATAAACCACATCAGCCACATTATCGAGTAGCCGTTTGTCATGTGTGATAAACACTATAGTTCCAGCATACTCCTTCATTAATATTTCCAAAGCCTCTAAGCTTGGTATGTCAAGGAAGTTGCTCGGTTCATCCATTAGCAGGATGTTATATCTACCCATAAGCATTTTAGCCAGCAACAATTTAATAATTTCTCCGCCGCTTAAAGCAGATAAGCTTTTTCCAATATCGTTTTGTTTAAGCCCCATTGATGCTAGAACTGAACGAATTTCTGAAACATTGTAATCACAATCCTCCTGCATAAACTCTAGGACTTTCTGATTACCGTTGTACTTGTAACTATTTTGTGCAAAGTAACCTATTTTTGCCTTAGGTGAAATAGAAATTCCATCTTCATGGTTTAACATCATTTGGATTAAAGTTGTTTTTCCTGTTCCATTGCCACCAGTTAGCGCCACTTTTGCTCCTAGGGGAATATGAAAAGATGCTTTTTCAAACAGTATCTTATCCCCAAATATTTTAGTAATTTCCGTACCGACAATAGGATATGGATTGTAGAGTGCCAATGCATCACTTTGCCTGAAACGAATCCTGCGAATGTCTTCTGGAGCTTCTACATTTCCTAAGGCCGCAATCCTATGGTCTAGGGATTTAGCGGCATTATGCAACTTTTTTTCCTTACTTCCTATTGATTTTTGATGAGCTAAACGTCCTCCGCCTTCAGTGTTTTGTTTTTTTGAAGCACCTTTTGCCTTCTGTTCTATTTTACGAGCCTGTTTTCGCTTTTCCTCCGCAGCCCTTTCCAATCGGCCACGTTCCGCAACAAATTGTTCGTATTCTGCTGCCTGGCTCTTGCGTTCTTCCTCTTTCTGGCGAAGAAAATCAGAATAGTTTCCCCAATACTCAGTGATTTTTCCATCTTTCAGTTCCCATATTTTATCTACTACCTCATCAAGAAAATATCGGTCATGGCTAATAACTAACAGTGCACCTGTAAAATATTTTAGCTGTCCAATTAGAAAATCAATTCCTTCACGGTCTAAATGACTGGTAGGTTCATCGGCTAAAATACCATGTACTTGTGCTGATAAAGCCTGTGCTATTTTAAGTCTTGTTTCTTCACCACCGCTCATGGTCTGTATATCTAATTGCTCAACACCCAGCTTGCCTACAAGTGCAAAATCTTTTTCCTCCTGCAAACTTACTTCGTCCAACTGAGGGATATAAGCAAGTTCACCCAGACGATTCATTTTACATCCTGCTGGAGTTAATTCCCCTAAAAGCACCCTGAGTAAAGTGCTTTTCCCTGCACCATTTGCTCCTACTAAACCAATACGGTCATAATCATATACTTCTAATTCATCTATATCTAAAACATCTCGCCCTGTGAATTCCACACGAATGTCTTTAGCTTTTAATATCAATTCCATCTTATTTCCTCCTGTCTATAATCGCATGCTTTCATTTGCTTGTACGCAGGGAAAACCCTGCGATTTTAGCAGGAAGAATTACATGAAAATAAGATACATAAATATCCCTCCAATATTATTTTATTTTAAATCTAATTTTCTAACCTCTGTTATCATGGGGCACACTATAGCAATGCCAATAATTAAAATACCTGATAGTAAAAACCAATGATTTACACCAATTCTATCAGCAAAGAATCCAGAAAGAATTAATCCAATTGGCATAGCAAATGACATAATACTTCCGGTCAAAGAAAATACACGTCCTAAATATTCAGGCTTAATCTTCTCCTGAAAAAGAGCTGTTTGCACACCGCTATAAAATGGCACCGAAAGCCCCATTACTGCACAGCAAGCTACAAATATAACAAATCCACTTGGAGGAAGTAATCCTGAAACGGCTAAACTGGCTCCCATTATAAAGAATGAACCTGTTATTAGTAATACACGCTTTTCAAAGTTCCCCAACCTTCCTAATAGTAGACCGCCTACTAGCATTCCAGATGCAAAAGCGATTTCGGTAATGGAAATATGCACAGGTGTTCCATTAAAGTATTCCATGCTAATTAAAGGAAATAGTGCATTAATTGGCATATACACAAACGTATATAGCGTTCCTAAGAGTAATAAGGCAAATAAGCCTTTGTTTTGTCTCAATTCGACAATTCCTTCTTTCATTTCTCTTATGAAATTTGGTTTCAAATTTTTCACTGGATCGTCCAGCTTGGGAATACTTACAATTGCTACCGTAATAGATGCAATCACGGCGCCCAATACATCGATGGCAATAATTGCATTCAATTCCCAAACGGAGTATAACAATGCTGCAGCCGCCGGACTAATAATATAGCTTATTGACTGCAAAGACTGACTATAACCTGCGCATTTCGTAAGCTGTTCTTCTGGTACTAAAAGTGGCGTAACCGCATTGAGAGCTGGAGAATGAAAAGCCGTTCCAATGCTGCGGATAAATAATACTACCATAACCATCCATACAGGTAATTCCATATACAATGCTACAATAGCTAGCATTGCCCCAGCTGCTGCGATAATTAAATCAGCACCTATCATTATCTTTTTCCTGTCATGACGATCCACTAATACACCAATGGCTGGTCCAAAGACCGCATAGGGTAAAAAACCTACTAGTGAAGCCATAGACAAGACCATTGCAGATCCTGTTTTTTCTGTAAGGTAAAAAATAATCGCCATTTGCAGGATGGCACTAGTGATTAAAGAAACCGCCTGCCCTGCCCATATAGTATAAAACTTAAGTTTCCAATTTATATATTTTTCCATCTTTATTATCTCCTGCATATTATTTTTGCTTGAATTTCTATTTTAAATAGTATTCTAGGCAATAAAAAATGCAGGCCATAATCCACAATGTGGCTTTGGTCTGCATAACATACAATATGGAAACATTCTTTAAAAAGACATAGTTAAATAAAACTATAGTAAAATAGTTTAAATCTCACCTTAACTAATGAATGCTCAATATCGTATAAATAAGCACAACAAAAAAGCCTATCATCGGGATAGATTCTGCCTTTTTTATTGCCAGCTTATCTTAAACGCATTGATGCTGTCATAGTTTCGGTTCCTCCTAAACTCTTATTTGTGTCAGCGATTATTATAACATAACGAATTGATATAATCAACATTTAAAAGTGGAAAAACCGCCAAAGGGTGTTGGTTCCCTCTATTGGCGGCGGCTCAATATTCTATATCTCTTTGTCTATTTGTATTTCAATTCCGGACTTAAATTCAACTATAATGTGGTCGTCGTAAACCGTTATCTTTTCCAGGAGAGTCCTCACATAATCTTCTTCATAATCAATCAGCTCACAAGGCAGGTCGTTAAGAAAACGCATCAACTCATCAATTCGCTTTTTCAGATCCTGTCGGGATGCCTGCTCATTTTGAAGGGCCTGCTTCTCATCGCGCAGCCTCCTAATCTCCAGACCAAGCTCATCCCCGGTATTCTTTGAATTAACAGTTGCCATTAGTTCCTGCTGCATTGACTTCATTTGTTCATCAATCGCTGTAATCTGATTTGAGGTGACTTCCTCAAGGCTATTCTCGATATTCTCTCGCAAAAGCGGCAGGATTGCTTCCTTTTCACGGAACGCTTCGTTTATGGCCTTTATAACTACATCATGGAGCAGTCCCTCGTGAACAGTTCTTGCCGGGCAATCAGGACCATCTTTTTCAACCCTACTGACGCAGCGCCAAACTGTGGATTTACACCCACGATTGTTCCATTTAATTCTGCGGAAGATGTCGCCGCAGTGCGCGCAGAATACTATTCCAGATAAAGCGTAACGGCCACTATAGATTCGTTTGCGCTTTGTGGTGCCTTTAGTAAGATTTGCGCGTCTTGCGATTTCCTCCTGTACCTTTAGGAAGATATCCTTTGGAATAATAGCTTCATGGCTGTCCTCTACATAATACTTAGGAACCTGACCTTTATTAGCTTCACGCTTCTTTTCAAGGATATCCACCGTATAAGTTTTCTGAAGTAAAGCGTCTCCAATGTACTTCTCGTTTGTAAGTATCTGCTTTATATTACTTTCATGCCATTTTTCATTACCCGCACCGTTTAGAATACCTTCGGCCTCAAGAGACCTTTTTATCTGTAAGAAGCTCTTACCGGAAAGGTACTCTCTATAAATGCGCTTCACGACTTCGGCTTGCTCTGGATCAATGATGAGGTGACCGTCTGCATCTTTGGTATATCCCAAGAACCAGTTGTGATTGACCTGAACTTTTCCTTGTTGGTATCGGAACTGCAAGCCCAGACGAACGTTGGCCGACAATGACTCACTTTCTTGCTGTGCAAGAGAAGCCATAATTGTCATGAGCACTTCACCCTTAGTATCGAGCGTATTAATATTTTCTTTCTCGAAATAGACGCCAATGTTCTTATTCTTAAGGGCTCTGGTGTAATTCAGGCAATCCACCGTATTCCTTGCAAACCGGCTGATGGACTTGGTAATAACCATATCTATCTTGCCGTCATTGCAGTCGTTAATCATGCGCTGGAACTCATCACGCTTCTTCGTATTCATTCCAGAGATGCCATCATCGGCATAAATTCCGGCTAGTACCCAATCCGGATGACTTTCAATGTATGAGGTGTAATGCTGGATCTGGGCTTCATAGCTGGTTTCTTGCTCATCGCTGTCAGTACTGACACGACAGTATGCTGCGACTCTGGTTTTCTGCTTTTTGTCGGTTGCTTTCTGTGTCCCGATGGTTTTCTTTGCTGGAATAACCGTTACATTACTCGCTAAGGAGATCATACCTCCACCTCACTTTCTATCAAGCTGTAGATGTACTCCGCCTGCTTAAATGGGTCAATGAATATCTTTCCTGCCTTCGGCATAGTAAATTTTGTCGCTGGCTTGCATTCCTCTACCGGCTTATCCGCAAATACTCTACCAAGCCTTCTTTGACGTTTGATTCGTTCTGCTTCAGCTCTATCAAAAGTCTCCTGATCGATGATCGCAGGATAGTATTTATCACCAAGGTAGCGTTTATTTTGTAGCATTTTCTTTACACCTGGATGTAGAAGCGTAAGCCCAGCGGCCTCTGCAGCAGCAACGTAGGCGAGGCCGGAAAGATAACCTTTGTAAATCATCCTAACCTGCTCGGCTTGAGCTTCATCTATAACAGCTTTGCCTTTCTCAATTTTGTACCCATATGGAATTGGCATAATCTCACAACCTTTCTCTCAGCGTTAATCCACACTTTAATACGAAACCTATTTCATATCTTTTGAAAACGATAATGTAATCAACATGCTCCTCAAATGCATCAACATCAAATTCAGAAAAAATCCTTGAGCTGTTGACGTACTTGATGAGTTTATTCAAAGCTTCAACATGCTCGTACACATGATTCACCGAAGCATATAGGGCTTCTTTTTCATCACTTAAATTTTTAGCCTCAGCAAGAAGACCTGAATTCTGATCGTTGAAAACAGCTGGTTCTAAATATTCCTTTGCAAATAAATTCATAAGCTGCTGCCTTTTGTTGAAATTGGCCTCAAGAGCCGCTTCCAACTTATTAATTCGGGCGATTGCTGCTTCCTGGTTAATGGCTTTAAGACTTGCAAGTAGCGGCTGCAACAACACCTTCTTAGTAAATGCCAACTTATTGATCATATTCAAAAAAGCCACTTCAAAACTCTTTTCGCGTATAAACTGCATGCTACATTGGTCTTTTTTCTTAAGATGTGTGTTGCAAGCATAAGCGTAATATTTTATTTTCGATTCGCTATGAGTTCTCCTTTTCCATGTAGCACCACATTCGCCGCAAACAATTTTTCCAGAAAAGGGATAGCGGTTTTGATACTTTGCATCGCCTTGCTTGATTTTCATGTCTTTGGAGCGCTGGTCAATCATGGCCTGCGCCGCTTCAAAATCCTCAACACTGATTATCGCTTCGTGATGCTCAGTAACGTAGTACTGCGCCTTCTCACCATTATTGATATGCCTAACGAAAGTCTCATCGGTAAATGTTTTTTGAAAAAGCACATCACCTTTGTACTTTTCATTTCGAAGGATCGCATTTACTGTGCCCGGGGTCCATTCTCTTTTTCGCCTGGTTGGGATTCCTTTATCATTAAGATCTCTAGCGATTACATGACCACCTTTACCAGCTAAACATTCTGCAAAAATGTACCTTACTACATCAACCTCATCTTCATTGATCACCATCAAGCCATCTTCGTTTTTGTACCCGTAAGGCGGAGAGGCAACAATGTATGTTCCGTTTTGAAATCTCTTCTCGATGGACCATTTTTCATTCTCCGAAAGGGAAATAGACTCACTTTCTGCCAAGCTGCTAAAAATCGTAAGCAGCAGTTCATTCTCCATATCGCCGGTGTTGATGTTTTCTTTCTCAAAGTAAATGAACACTTTTAGCTTTATAAGCTTTCTAACCGCTTCAAGGCACTCTGTTGTATTTCTTGCAAAGCGGCTGATGGATTTTATAATAATAAAGTCAATCTTACCGGCTTCACAATCATCAAGCATTTTGATAAGCCCATCACGCTTGGCCATGCTTGTACCTGATATACCTTCATCATAGTAAAGCCCAACATACTCCCAGTCGGGATTGCTCTTAATGCAGGTCTCATAGTGACTTCTTTGAGCATCCAAACTGACGAGTTGTTCGCGGCTATCTGTTGAAACACGAGCATAGGCAGCAACACGCAGTTTTTTAGGTGCTTTCTGCAGTTTCTCATTTGCTTCAATCTTTGTTATCCGTTTCATTGTCTCAACCTCCTTTCTCGCAGTACTATACATCACTCTAAAAGCCTTATTTATCAAGTCTTTTAGGACATAATCTCTGCTAAAAATGGAGAGAAAGTTTCGCGGTTTTTGGCCATGATCTTGTCAAATTCACTCTGGCTAATAAGACCCTTTTCTAAGAGCTTTTTTGTAAGTTTTTCTGCCACCAAATAATCGTGCTCATTTTTAAGTGAAGCCTCTGTAGGCTTTTCTGCTTCATACTTTATAGATTCAACGGCTTCTAATTTTGTTAATTTCATTCTCTCGACCTCTTTCCGAGGGAACATATCAATCAACACCCTCTAACAGTCCCAGGACAGAAATCAGCCGAATGAACGAAAAAAGCAAAAAAAAATAATGCCTACCGAAAGACGAATCTCTCGATAGGCATTAAACTGATTGTTATTCGCTGTATTTAATAAAGGCATCGGAGAAGCCAGCTGCCTTGACCTTGTTGAGCATGTCATCTGCATTCGCCTTAACAGAAAACGATCCAAGTTGGACCCGATAGTATTTCTTCGGTGCGGTCGTCTCTACCGGAGCGGCAAAGGAAAGACCGGATTTTACATCGGCGCGGAAGGTATCCATCGACTGACCGTGTTTAGGAAACCAATGCAGTACATCACCATGATTGCTGGCGATACCTTGCTTATATCCTTCGCTATGGCAGATAATATCCTTTTCGGTGAGCCCGTATTGTTTGCAGAGATAGACGCATAGTTCCACGGCTTCCTTGTAAACGGCATTAAAATACGAGATGTCGGTCAAACCGTCCTCGCAGATTTCAAAGCCGATATGTGTATCATTCGCTGCACCTCCGGCATGCCAGCCTCTATGATTCCACGGTAGGGTTTGATAGGTGGCGAGGCTTCCATCAGCCAGCTTACCGATGAAGCCATGAACACAGACCTGCCTGCGATCCGGCTTGTCCTGATTCCAATGATTGTTGTACTGGTTCTTCCCCAGAAGTCCGTCGTCTGGTCCGACATAGCGTTTCAGATAGGGGTTGTTCGCCCCAGTAGAATGCACCATGATGCCCTTTGGTTTAATGGTACGGCCCGCCTTGTAGCAGGCATTGTTTATAAGAATTAACTTTCGAAGATTCATTCATCAGACCTCCTTGCCATCTCGGTTATGCAGTTGTTCCAGGATATCCTTTAGCTTTTGTGGCACTGGCAAGCCGATATGCGCCGCATTCTCAAGGATGGAGACACCCTCGTTTGATAGGTAGAAAAAGATAACCGCCGTTCTGATGACCGAGCCTTCTCCGATAACACGCTGGTCGACGATATGCCCAATGGCCACGAGCGAGAAGATAAGCACCTTCTTGAAAATGCCTCGAAAGCCGACTTCGCTGGACAGCTTCTTATCCAGCACCGCGCACATCAGACCAGTGATGTAGTCTATAACAACGAAGGCAAGCAGTGCATACAAAAATCCGTCCCAGCCGCCAAGGAAGTACCCAAGACCTCCGCCTGCTGCAGCAATTGCCGCCTGTATCCAATTCCAAAATTCTTTCATAGTAGTCCTCCTTCAAATTTGCTGTACAAAAAAGACGCCCGCTTTATCTGCAGACGCCTCAAGTGCCTTAATGTATGGATATATAAAGCCCGAACACCTCAGGGCACTGTTTTATTCATAAACGCGGCTGCTGCTGGTCCGGTCTTTTGTAATCCTGCCAATGTAGTCACTGAGTCTGCCTTTGCCGAGCTTGCCGCCACTGTCCACGGTAAAGTCGGTATAAAACCCGTCCTTACCAAAACGATGAGTGATCTCAGTGATAAGTCCAAGACTTGTGGAGCCTTCGCTGTTGACGATCATCGCCTCATCGCCTAAGAGGAGCTGTGGCCTGAATGGGCCTGTAAAGCTTTCGATTTTTCCAACATACTGCAGGCTGTCTGCGATCTGGTTGGCGTAGCTCTCAGCATCAGTGAGTGACGTTCCTTCCGGTACATTGATGTAAAGAGTCTTGTTCGCTTGGAGATTCCATCCGGTGTAGGTCTGGACATTCCGGTACACCTTAATGCTGAAATCCCGGTTGTGAACGCAGACCCGCCGGTAGGCTTCCTGATCATCCCTGACGATGCTTCTAGTGAAGATTTCCTTGTCACGCTGAAAAACATAGCTTGAGTTACTTGCAAATCCAGCAAAGGTTGAAGCCCCAATAACAACGGTTCCATCAACAAGCTCTTTAATTTGCCAGTTATCCAGCGCTTTCAGAACTTCCATAACGCCATCAAGAAAGCTCATATTGGGATCGAACAGATAACCCGCCGACAAAGAGGTGTTCTGCACCAGCATTTCATCGGTGCTGATGTTGGCTTTATAAAGGATATCCCTGATCGTTTGATGCAGGAGCTGGTAGGTGTAGGAGTTATCCTCATCAAAGCTCTGATCTCCAAGTGCCTTGCCGATGATGTTTCGGCCATCCACGCTGATGCTTTCGCCGAGCAGTTCAAAGTTGCTCCGGTCCACATAAAAGGTGCCTATTGGATAAGGCTCACTGTCGCCGATGATGAATTCGAACACCATCTTACTGCCGGGTGAGAGAAGGCTGGATTCTTCCGATATAGCTACGTTGCCTTCATATTCAGGGTTTTCGTTGATTGGGTTTTCAAGGCTCAGCGTAAAGGTTGTGATTGGGGTGTCCATTGAACATTTGATGCTACCGGAGTCCAGATATCGGTCCATCTCGAACATGTACTCGTGGATGAGCAGCTTCTGCGCGTAGGGCGTCCGAAAGCAGCCGACTATGCCAAACCCAGAGAGGGATTTCAGCTCCAGATTGCTAAGGCCGGTATCATTTTTTGGACTGATGTACACCGTGTCCTGCCAAACAGGAGCTGAAAAGTCACCATTAAAGCGATTACTCGGTGTCCCATAGAGCAGACCGCCAGTGATAAAAAACAGCTGTCCTTCGGTTTTGGGGAACTGAATAAAATCAGGATAAGTGCCGTTCCCCACTATAGCATCATTTTCGAATGTCAGCTGCATGCTTTCACCTCCATAAGCTCAGAATTTCATTGCAATGGTTCTTCATCCGGGACTACTTCAACTTTCTTCGTGTCGGCAATTTCAACGATCGGAAGCTCCGACAGATCAATCGGTGCATCACACAAATAACAGTTGATGCTGTCCGATATAGACTTGATGGTTAAGACGGAGCCGCACCCGCTGCAGACAGCCGTTCCTACGTACCACATACTCATATCATTCATCTCCCTTCGTTTTTAGGATTACGTCCCGGATGTATGGACCGATTTCACTTTCAATATGGTCCTGTCTGCCCTGCAGCTTGAAGTGGGAGATGCCCGCTTCATGTAAGGTATTTATTTGCTCCATACCAAGCCTCATCTTGAACCGGCCGCCAGATTGATCTTTGCAGATGCAGACGTCCTCGTAGCATTTATCGAAGCGCTTCATTTGAAGTGATAACTGTCTGTAGTGCTGTCCGCGCTCTGCACAGTTTTGGTAGCAGTTTTCATTTACCAGTATTTGCAGCTTTTCAAATCCAAGGCTCGCGAGATCTTCCAGATGCGTGTTGAAGTCCGGGCTTACCGCATAAAAGTCGCAGCCCTCAATATTTGGCATCACAGCGGTAATCGATGAGGTGATCGCAAGCCCAGGATGCTTTTGCTTAATGTGGTCAAAGAGCTTTTGCTCAGAGAGAATTACGCCGTTCAAAGGGCTGACCGCTAATTTATCAAGTACTGCATTGCACTCGCAATCCATCAGTTCATGCTCTTCAACGACGCCAGAAAAGGTCGCATCAACCCCGATCCCATGTGCATTGAAAAGCTCGATAGCCCTGATAAAATCTTCAAATCCCGTGCTGCGATTAAAGGGTATCCGGCCACCGTTCCATAACGAGGTGAATGCCACATCATAGGCCTGCACTCGATACCCATTCTCCATCAAGAGCAGCGAATATTTCAGCAGTTCCTCCGGGTAAGACACTGCGCCGCCTAAATGCCAAGTAATCATACGCCCTCCGCATAACTGACCGAGAAGGTCACATCCAACACGAATTGGTCTGTCTTGTGGATGCCTTCAGTTTTATAGGATGCGGTAACTGCCTCCGCGTCTGTTGGGGGGGTCGCGAGCACCACGAATACCTCTGAATCATCCACATAGAAGGTCCGAGCTGAACGGTCGATTCCGCAGTAGAATATTGGACTGCCGTCAGTGATGATGTTGGTCACACTCGTCACCGAATGAGAAAGAGGTGATTGTGGCGCATAGTACTCCACACCATCCGGTAGCAGCTTGATGAATTTGGCGTTGGCGATATTGGAATCGCTGATCAAGCAGAGGCCGTCGCCAACCAGACCACCACCGTAAAGTGACATGGTATTGCCATAAGTGCCAGAGTAGGTCAGTGTGAATACGCCGCTAACCAGCTCATAGATTTTGTAGTTGCCTGCTGCAAAGGTATATATTTTGCCGTTATACTCGCAGACCGCAATCTGATAAGTGGAGTCGTAGACTTCCTGTGTGATCGTTTCATTCACCGTGTCAATCGAAACGATGACTAAACCGTTGTATCCTGAGAGGATAGCGTGATTGCCATCAGCAGTAATGAAATTATTCTGGTAAGTGTATCTGCTGGAAGCTCCAGCTTGTGAAGTGCCCACCCGGTAGTACTTCCCGTCAGCAGCCTTCTTGGCCAGCCTGACATATCCTGCGCTATTATCAGAGTAGATCAGGAACAAATCATCTGATGTCATGACGCCAGTAGAAGGCGTGATATCCCCAAACCTTGAGAGGATTGATTTTGCCTGATCGGTTGAATAGTCGATCCAGACATTTGCCGGAAGCACACAGACCGGCTCGGTGTTTAGGAAAATAGGCTGGCTGGAGGACCGGGAACTATAATGTGGCTTGTCTGGAATCGACCCAACAGAAGGACTGAAGGAGCCATACTGCCTTAGATAACCCCGGTGAACCTTGCCGTATTGCACCTTGTACTCGCCATTTCCAATCCACTTGTTTCCCCAAGGGGTCGGATACACCACGCTGGGATAGGAACTAAATCCTGAACCACCGTTACCGTGATTGGTGCCGCACGAAAGCGCTACCCTTGGTTTTCTCTCAAGAGTGTGAGAGGCAACGACCGAGTTAACTTTCACGTCAACCAGTGGTGTCTCAATATAAGGGCTGGGAATCAAAAACTTTGTTTTCGCATTATCGCCAGTCCCGAGCGGCACGTTCTCATAGAGGACTTTACCTATGATTGAGCTCTCCGGCACGACGATGGAAGCGGTCTCTGCCACTTGTATTTCCTTGATGAACAAGTTCGCATCAGCAATTTCAAAGCGAACCTTGTAGGACTCAGTAGCTGTCGCGACATCATAGGCGATCCGACTTGAAGATTTCGATGCAGCACTTGTGTCGCAAATTCCAGCAGCATTGATGGAGTCGGCATCAAGTGGCATTGGATTTCGGCCAACCTTGATCGTCGATGTGATATAGCCTGAATTAAGGATGTAATAAGCCGCACCATAAGACACCTGAGATTGGCTGAAGCTCAGCGGTGAAGTAACCGAGATCCGGCAGTAAAGGGTCGCGTAAATGGTGACGACGTCAGTATCGGTTTTTGTGAAGCTGATTGGATTACCTTCAGCGTCATTGAGTAGAGCGTGGGTTACCAGCCGGTTGTAGCCTCTGATGCCAACTTCTGTTATGGTCTCTCCGACGGCTGTGCTCGGTGAAAGCTCGATCTTCTCCTTAATGTAACCCGAGTCACTTGAATAGACTTCTTCCACACGAGTGGAGCTGACCTGGGCAATCTGAGAAAAGAGCGACGTTCTGGTCGGAGATAGTTCTCCAGTACCACGGCCGTAGCAGATATAGTCAAACGGACTTCTCCTGTCCGAAATGATCTGGGTCCACATTGCGCTCAGCACCATGTTATAGGCGGTACCAATTAGGCGCTCTTTGCCCGTTCGTATGTCTTTGATATACACTTCAAATTTATTGTGGAGCTTGACGCTTGCGTTAAAATTCATAGTATCCCTCCTGGACTAAAGTGGATTTGTCCCGACTTTGATCAGATCAACAGAGACGATGGACAGTACGGCGGATACCTTTTCATTACTGTACACACTTGAAAAAGTACACTGGATGAAGCTGATGCTTGTCAGACTCAAGGTCGGCTCGATGGTTTCTGATACAGAAGGTGGTTCACCAGTTGCAAGTACGGAAAAGCTACCAAACTCAGGCTTACAGCATTCAGAGTGGTAAGAGTTGATGCCGCCAAGGCCGTTATAGGTAACCGTCCAGCTGCCAACACTGACCAGTGTGTTTGCTGTCGTTAGTCGAAGTATTCTGTTGCCCGATTTAGCTACCGCCACAATCGTATTGTTTGAGATGGTAAAACATTCAGGGCAGTCCGGGACCTCATAAAGGTCCGTGTCGTATTCAATTTCAATCAAATTGTCATCTACGCGTTTTGCGCGGACGATTGTAGGAACAAAGCCGATGATCACATCAAACGGACAGAAGTTTACCTTGCCGAAGGTGATACTCGAATCAACACGCTCCGTTTGCTTCAGATCGGTGTAAATGATCGGAATCAACTTGACTTCATTCAGAGATAACGCCGCATGAACGTTCTCTGGGATGATGGCCATTCCAGACCAGTTACGCTGGGTGATAATCCACTGGATGTCTCCGTTTGTCTTTTCAATGCTGAATCCGAGCCGGTAGTCATTGGTCAAAAAAAGGTTTAGATGTACTGCGCCTGAAACAGAAGGAAGCACTCTGGCGATTTCCCAGATGACTGTGCCATCAGCTTGCCTGCAGTAGTTGCGGTACCAGACGGTCCCATCCGTTTTGATGTAACCGACGACAATGCCTTGATCAAGCTCAGCAGAATATTGATTTCGCCACGCCCGGATGGCCCGTACATAGCTGACGCCAGTATCGAGCTGAGAGAGGGTGGATGCATCGTCCCATAGCTGACGCCATAAAATGCCTGAGGAGTCCACCCAAAATATCCACGGCTTTTCATCCGTCACCAAGCGCCATACTCCGCGATACCGCTGCCAGTTACCATCAAAGGCAAGTGCTACGGATGAGCCACTACACAAGGTGAACTGATTCTTCCAGCCCTCCTTGAAGGTGTCCGGGTACTCCCGGATTGATGTTCCAACCACACCGTTATCAACATGAATTTCATAGATTCTATTTGGTCGGCCGTAAGGCTTATATCGTCTGGGAGCAACGCTAACATCCCCAAGTCCGGTCTTTTGCCGGATGGTTTCAACGGTCCAATAATCCGAGTCCATGATGGTCGACCTGGCCCGGCTAACTTGGATGCTCATTTGTGGTGCAGCTTTATTGGCCGGTGTCTGCTGATCGCTCTTTAGCTTTTCCTCCATCAAGGAGTTCACGCTTCTCACAGCGCCACCTCCTCTTTAAGGATCATCCTGAGCTTGCCTTCAACAAGGCTTTTATCCTTATTTCCGTGAGCAAAGTTAATGCGTTTCCAGGCAATTTTATCGTCAGCATACACAAGGTACTTCTTGTCAAGAAAGATCAGCACCAGTGGGGTACCTAGGTCAATCAGGCTGTTTAACTTTTCAGCCTGATTGAAGGTGGACACGATGGTGCCTTCCATGCTTTTAAGAGCGCTGCCGACAATCTGAACGTGATAGCTCCCGTCCAAAAGTCGATTCACTTGCCGGTTTGAGGAATACTCTATCGGGGAGATTTCCTTAAGAATCCTCGACAGGATTTCGCCTGTGGATGTTTCCAGTCGTATCATCAGATTCTCGCCTCCCTCCTAAACTGATCCATAATGATTTCAACAACGCCAGTGAGTTCTTTTTTGCTGTTAATTCCACGGACTTCAATGACACCGGTATGCTCGACAATTGATTTTGTTGCACTGGCTAGGCTGGACCCGCTACCTTTCATGTTGAAGTTTGTGTCTACGTTAAAGTCGGTGGGGATAGATGTTTTCATATCCCTTGAGACCTTGGTCATGATCTGGTCAAAGCCGACACCGATACCTGCGCCCATATTCTCACCAATTCCTGCAAACACAGTGGAAGGTGAATGAATGCCGAGCAGGTCTTTTGCTCCATCAACAATGCCGGAAAAGAAGCCACTGACTTTATCACTGATCCAAGTGCCCATGGATTTGATACCATCCCAGAGGCCGGTAACGATGTTCTTGCCAATCTCAAACACAGCACCTACGGCTTTGCCCAGTCCAAGGACCAGTGCTGAGATAATTTGGGGTAAGGATGCAACAAGCTGTGGTATGGCCTTGATAAGACCTGCCGCAAGTTGAACGGTAAGCTGTATACCCATGGAAATGATGGCGGGTAGGTTATTGGTGATGAAATTGATGATGCTCGTAATAATTTGAGGCAACACAGCAATCAGCTCTGGCAGCGCGTTCAGTAGTCCCTCTGCCAATCCCTTGATAATTGCAAAGGCTGCCTCGAGGATTTTGTCCATGTTATCGAGTAGGACCTGAACAATCAGGAGAATTGCCTCAACGATGGAAGGGATCAGTTCAGGGAGAGCCTCTGCAATACCCAGAGCCAGAGTGACGATCATCTGAATCGCAGCTTCAATGATGGCAGGCAGATTGTCAATGATGCCTTGCACCAGAGTAAGGACAAGCTGCAGAGCGCCTTCCGTAATAGCGGGTAGCGCCTCAATTAAACCTTGAAGCAGCGTCATGACGATAGAAGAAGCACAATCAACGATCGTTGGTAAGTTCTCAACTATTGAGCTTACGATGGCCATAACAATGTCCATACCAACTTGAATGATCCTTGGGAGGTTCTCCATAATCATGTCCACTAGACCGCCCACGGTATTTCCAATAACCTCGCTTATTTTGTCAAAGTCATCGCCTGCTTCAACAAGTCCGGAGGTAAAGTCTCCGAGCAAAGAAACTCCGTCGTCGGCCAGGGTTTGAAGCTGTGGCAGAAGTACGGTCCCCATCACACGCTGTGCGGCTTCCGATCCTTGCTTCAGCCTCTGAACAGAATCATCAAACGCACCGAGCTTTCCGATGCTTTCCTCGCTTAAAACTGCGCCCATCCGCTTTGCTTCCTCGGTTAGTGCGGCGATGCCAGCGCTACCTTGAGCAATCAGAGGATTTAGCTCCTGCGCACTCTTACCGAAAATCTGCATAGCAAGAGCGTCGCGTTCAGTCTCGTTTGAAATTTTACCGAGGGCATCGATGGTTTCCCAATATACGGTCTCGCTGTCCCTTAGCTGGCCATTGCTGTCCGCTACGGAGATACCAAGCTTCGCATACGCATCAGCGAATTTTGCCGAGCCATCTCTGGCATTCGACATAGATTTTACCTGCTTGGCCATAGACCCGGTTAAGGTCTCCATCGAAACGTCGACAAGGTCAGCGGCGTAGCTGTAGGCTTGAAGACTTTCTACGGACATACCGGTGACGGTGGATTGTGTCAGCATCTCGTCTGCATAAGCGGCTGCCTCTACCGTCATGTCGACGAGTGCTTTGCCCGCCCCAATTGCAGCAGTGCCGATAGCGGCGAAGGCCACACCCATAGCCGCACCGACACCCTTGACGACGGAGCCCAGCTTTTCGAATTTTCCTCCGGCCGACTCCGCATCTTTGCCTGTTTTATCAAGCTCATCACCAAATTGGTCTGCTTGTTTTTCAGCTGCGTTAAACTCATCGGCAACGCTATCCAGAGCTTTTTCGTTGCCCTTCAGCTCACGCTCCATACCGTTGAGTTCTGCTTGGGCGTTATTCAGCTGAACCGCCCAGGCCTGAGTACGGCGGTCATTTTCGCCAAACGATGAGGAGGCATTCTCAAGTGCTTTACGCAGGGTTTCGATTTTATCTTTTTGGGCATCGATCTGCTTGGTGAGCACCTCATTCTTGGAGGTGAGGGACTGGACGCTATTTTCGTTTTTGCCGAACTCAGACTCGACCAGTTTCATTTCGGAGCCGAGCACCTTGAACGATTGATTAATGTCAGAGAGGGCTCTTTTGAATTCTTTCTCGCCCTCAACGCCTATTTTTAGGCCAAAGTTATCCGCCATATTCCCATCACCTCCTTAGATTCCATTTGGTATAATTTCATCGATGTAATACTCACGGGATGCCTTTGCGAGTCCGTTGAACTGCTTGTATACCTCCCACTGGTCGAGCAAATGCCCGATTGGCATCAGCCAAACTTCCTGCTCAGAGCGATGAAGGAGGGAAACGCCATAAAAAATTAGTCGGGCAAACAACTCATCGTCGCTTACCCGACCTGTGCGTTTTTTGAGGGTTCATCCTCGCTTTCAACATGGCGCTTCGTTCCTTTGTACATGGCGTCCATGATGGCGTTTTTATACTCCGCGAGCTCAAAGGGAGAGGTCAGAAGCTCAACGATATCCTCAGTAAGCAGCTCCCGCTTTTTTGAAGGATTCTGCAAGTTGTGAACCAGCACCGATTGATTGGCCAGCAGAGTGATCAGCCAAACAACCTCATCCAGTGCCATCTCGAAATTCTCCGTTTTCATGAGTTTTTCGCCCAAATTAGAAAGACCGCCATATCTCTTGGCGATCTCCTTCGTTGCCTTAGTGGTCAGGAGCATTTCATACTCTTGCCCACCGATTGATATTCCTGAACTTCTTTCATTATCCATTTGCTATCCCTCCGTTATGGTGTGACGGTGAAAACAGGCTCATAAACCTGCGTATACCAGCCGGTGATAACGGAAGCTGGAACGCTCGTATCGTCCTCATTTACCTCTGATTTCCACGGATGCTTTCCGTTGCCATCAAGCTTATTTCTTCGCACCACAGTTCCTTCGATAGTCGGGGTGGAAAAGGTGATGCTGTCGCCCTTGGTGGCGAGGTTGGTAGCCGGGATGCCGAATACCACACGGTATAGCCAGAAGTATCGATATTTACCGTTTGATTTCTTAGCTCTGAAACCAACGGCCACAGGGGAACCGCCATCCTCGCTGCCGGATACAACGACGTTATTATCGTCAAGCGTTGCTCCGGTCAGGTCCTCAGCTGCTGTCACGCCGATATCATCAATGCCTAGGGAAAGGGTCCCGCTCTTGAATTCCTTCACGATTTCAGCAGGCCCATCATCGGCATATAGCGTTGCTTCAGCAAGATCTACGGACAAATCCGCCTTCATCGCTTTTGCAAGTTGGATGGGCGTACCGTAGGTTTCATTGCCGCTCAAGTCCTCTGTGATTTTGGCATAGTACAATTTATCTAATCCGATTGTCGCCATTTGTTAATCCTCCAATTCGTAGTTTTTCGCCACATCGATGGCGTAATGGTGATAGCCGGTGTCATCCTCATGTCCGACGTACCGGCGATCGGTTATTATGAAATCCGCATCCAAAAGAATGCGGACAATTTGGTTTTTGACAGCCGTATAGCTTCCCTTGTCAAATAGGGATATCCGTGCCTCCTGGATTTCATGCCGGGGTTTATCGTCGGTGTATAGCTCAAATGTATCAACCATCGGCGTGATCACAGCATATCTATCTGGCGCAGGATCTGAAAACACGCCTGTTTCCAGAGGAACGAGTGGTGAGATGAGGGTGTTGAGTTCACTAAGAAGGCTCATATTTTATCAACCTCCTCTTCAAACGCCCTAATCATCGCATCCACGCAGGCATTTTTACTTGCCGTTTTCGCGGGCTTCAGAAAAGGTTTAGGTGGCTGTCCATGTTTGCCATATTCCAAAACTCCTGCAACCATAGCATTGCTTTTGCCATCCCTACGAGGTTCGGAAAAGCCGACCTTGACGTTGAAATTTCCATCCCGGTCTTGTCTGGCAGAGGAGACTCCAAGGGCTGAAACGAGCTCACCAGTGGATCTGCTATCTTCCTTAGTGCCATTTCCAATAACACTCTGTAGGTTGCTTTTTACTTTAGTTTCGACAACCTCGCCGCCTGCTTTCAGTACGCGGGGAATAATCTCATCTGTTTTCTCGCCAAGCCTTGAGAGCTTCATCAGAAAATCCTCCGGCATTTTAAATGTTGTTTTAGCCACTGGGTTTCACCTCCTTGGCAAGAACCTCAAGATACATGCCGCGCCCTTTGACATCTTCCACCGAGGTAATTTCAAAGCGACCCTCTTTGTTCACCACAATCATCGCAGTCGTAATGGTCACACCGGGTATGCGGCGAAAACGGAAAAGGTCGGTGGCTTCAGAGAAGCTGGCTCTGTTTGCCCATTTCTCATTGCCGTGCCGACCCTCCCGATACGCTTTGACAGAGGCGATGATGTTGTCAACTTCGGTTTTAAAGCCCTCATGATCCTTCATGGTCACTCTTTCAATGATGTCAATGAAGGTGTTCATCTTTCCATAGCTCATAATCACACCTTCCAATCCCGGTCCAGCCGAAGTAAGAGGTTGACCGTATTCCAAACCTGCTGTCCAGCCTGGACATTGTCCGCAAAAAAGCCGCCTGTGCTGCCGTCCCTTGATTCATAGAAGTGGGACGACAGCATGATAACGGCTTGCTCGGTGGTGGGTGTCATTAAGCTGGCTGTATAGGTGTTTTCGGGTAGATGCTGATAGCTCTCGGCGTACCTGACGGCAGCGGTGATGTACATCTGCAAAAGTTCATCATCTGCCGAGTGCTCAAGAATGAGGTTTGCCTTAACTTTTTCAAGCAGTGTCATACCGTCACCATCCTTTCATTGTTCTTAACTATCATCCGCCATAAGCCCAGCGGTTTTAAGCTTTACAAGCAGCGCGTTGAAATCAGAAAGGAGTCCTGCGACATCCTCCGCAGTGCTTGCCACTTGGTTCTCTGCTATGGACGGTTCCGGCACACTGGGATAAGTTGAAACATAAAGGATTCCGTCAGGTCCGACTTTTGCAGGAACGGTATCCGTTTCTGTTTTAGCCGCTGCCTTGATTCCACCCAGCGTGGTTTCAGTAGCGATGGATACAGAAGCAGAAGGAAGCCCCGTTACCGAGGCTCCCTCCTTGATTTCAAGCGTGCCGCCTATGACGGTTTTTTCACCGCCCTGTTCGGTAAAGTTCTTTGTGTTATAACTCATAGTGCACCTCCGTTAAGCCTTCATCTTGAGAATCTGAATTGCTTCAGGAAGCACAAGTTTGCCGTCTACACGTTCTTTGGCCATAAAACCAACCATGCCGTGGCCGGCGAAAAGTTCTTTTAGCTCCATGAAGGAACGGATGCCACGATCACCGATGTTGTAATAGCTAAAATCTCCGAAAGCCATCACAGGTTTTCCAGCTTCGATGGTAGGGACATAAGCTGAAGTATGGATGTTATAACCTAGCAGTTTGTCAGGTTCTCCGACTTGATACGAAGGTTGCCAAATATATGCACCATTGCCATCCTTCAGCTTACGAAGAACAGAAAGAGTCTGGTCGTTCGTAATAAAAGCTGCATTTTTTCTGTATGGACGCTTCAGCGCATAGACAAGATTGATAACCTCATCCGCTGTGATGGAACTTCCAGCGGTAGTAACGCCAACTTGAGCACCACCCGTAGCCGCAAAGATACCTAGTGGCTTGCCGGTACCATTTCCGTTTAGGAAGGCATCCTCCTCTGCATTGGCCAGAGCTTTGGCAAACTGGTCAAGGATATAGCCTTCGAGGTTGAATGCATTGTCGTATAGCAGTTCATCGGTGACCTTTACAGCGACATGAAGTTTATGGGCATCAAGAAGGATTTGTGCAAAAGTTGCGTCTCCAAAAGTGAGCTCGCCGCCTTCTTCAATCCACGCTGCGGCAGGTTTTGTTGCAGCAATATTGATTTTATGGTCGCCACTGGTCCTGATGGTTGTACCAAGTTTTCGGAAGATGTTCTCCTCTGTTAGACCATCAATAAGGCGACTATCATATTCGTCTGGGACAAGATACCCACCGTTTGCATCAATGCCTTCCTGCAAAACATTGTCGACTCTCTTGAAATTGGATCGTAGAGCTTCTAACATAGCCTTTTTATATTCAGCAGAAGCCGTTCCTGTTTTTACTTCAGCCCCTAGCACAGACGGCCTACCAGTCAAAGGTGTGTTTAAGGGCTTTGAAAGCTCACGGTCGAGGGCTTCCTGCTTTTCAAGACGATCGATTTCGTTACCAAGGGTGACCACATCCGCTTCCATCTTGTCGTAAACGGCGGTGTCCTCAGCTGAAACGATGCCATCCGCACCGCGTTTGGTGTCGAGAAAAGCCTTAGCTGTTTCCCATGCTTTTGCGCGTTTCTCACGCAGTTCAAGAATTTTGTTCATATTATTTTCCTCCTCAAAATTAGTGTTGAATTAAAGAGAGCCGCTTCTCCAGCGACTCAATTGGTGTACCTGTTTGTTGTTTGGGCAGCTTGGGCTTTACCTTATCCAGCAGAGAGTTGGTAACGGCCCTGCGGCTAAAGGCATAGGTGAAATCCTCTGTCTGTAGTCGTTTCTTTTCGTCGTCCAGAATGCCGTCTGCAAAACCAAGCTCGATGGCTTTCTTGGCATTGAGCCAGGTTTCCGCATCCATCAGGTGGGATAGCTTTGCTCGTGACTGTCCTGTTTTTATCTCGTAGGCGTTGATGATACTTTCCTTAACCTCCGAGAGCATGGCGATGGCCTTTTGCATTTCCTCGCTGTCGCCGATGGCCACTGTCAGCGGATTATGCACCATCATGAGGGCAGTCGGTGCCATCAGCACAGTTGTTCCGGCCATTGCAATTACCGAAGCGGCAGATGCTGCAATACCATCGATTTTGACGGTGACCTTGCCTTTGTAATCCATGAGCATGGTGTAGATCTGACTTGCCGCAATGCAATCTCCGCCGGGAGAGTTGAGCCAAATAACAATGTCACCCTCACCGGAAGTCAAATCTGCTTTAAATGCCTTAGGGGTGACATCATCATCGAACCATGACTCTTCAGCAATCACGCCGTCAAGGTAGAGTGTTCGGACACTGGAATTATCATCCCGTGCCCAGTTCCAGAATTTCTTCATTCGGTTTCCTCCGTTTCTTTCATATTTGCGAACGCACCCGCGTCCTGCAGTTTGGTCATCGCGCCGTTTATGAGGTAGAGGTCGCCACCAAGCTCTGCCGGGATGCGGTCCAGGTTTTCAAGCTCGCGGATATCATTGGCGCTCATCCAGCCGTTCTGACGTGCGGTGGCGTAACCGCTCATGCGGCTTACATAGTCGCCTCGAAGCAGTCCATCCACATTGAACTTAATGAACAGCTTCGACTTTTCGCTCTCCATGAGCAGTGCGCGGCACATGGACTGTTCCCAGCGCACTACCCAGGGATCCAAGGTGTATTTCACAAACTCTAGAGATTGCTGTTCGATGTTAGAGAAGGACGATTTCTCAAGGTCAGCCAGCATATGAGGCGGCACCCTGAAAATTCGGGCGATCTCATTGATCTGGAACTTTCTCGTCTCCAGAAACTGCGCTTGCTCCGGTGAGATCCCGATGGGCTGATACTTCATGCCTTCCTCGAGAACAGCTACCCTATGAGAGTTTCCACTGCCTTGATAGGCTGCGTTCCAGGACTCCTTAATCTTCTGTGGGTCCTTGATGGTTCCGGGGTGTTCCAGCACGCCGCCCGGAGCAGCTCCATTAGCGAAGAACTTCGCACCGTATTCCTCGGTGGCAATGGCCAGTCCCACGGCATTCTTCGCCATTGCAATGGGGGAGTAGCCAACCAGACCGTCAAAGCCCAGACCAGGAATATGCAGAACATCAGAAGGAGCCAGGTAGACTTGACTGTCCTTGCCAAGAGAAGGACTGTCCTCGTTACTGCGCTGGTACAAATAGAAAAGCCGACCGTTTGAATCACGATCGACTGTCATTTTGTTTGGCATAAGCGGATAAAGCGCAACGACCTCGCCACGGGCGTTTCTAATGATCTGTGCGTAGGCGTTTCCCCATAATAAAAGATGACTCATCAGCGTTTCTCTAAACGCAAAGGAAGTCATCTCAGGATTCGGCTCGTCATGAAGCAGCTTGTACAGTGGGTGCTTGAGGTGTTTTTCCTTTCCGCCGGAATCATTATATTGATAGATATGGAGCGGAAGCCCCGCCAGTGTTTCAGATAATATCCTCACGCAGCTGTACACTGCTGTCATTTGCATGGCCGTCTGCTCATTGACTGGTTTTCCCGCGCTGGTGCTTCCGAAAAAGAAGCTGTAGCGACTGCCACCGAGGGCATCTTTAGGCTTGTCACGCGCCTTGAATATTCCTTGAAGTATTCCCATAGACATCACTCTCCTTTACTAGAAAACAAGCAGGCCGCGATCATCATAGACCGAAGCGCCACTTTCATTGCCGCACCGAATCGCTCGATCAAGCGCCATAATGGTGGCGACTGCGCCGTCGATTTTCTCTGTGGATTTCTCTTTGTCCGCTTTTATATTGCCTGCCGGATCGGTGCGGATATAGATGTTGTCCATCATCCAGCGAAGGACCGGATGACCACCGTGGGCAAACCTTTGTTCTAAGGTTAGCTTCATGAGCTCCTTGGTCGGTGGGCTCATATCCTTGAAGCCCTGACCGAACGGAACAACTGTAAAGCCCATGCCCTCAAGGTTCTGGACCATCTGTACAGCACCCCAGCGGTCAAAGGCGATTTCGCGAATGTTGTATTTCGTACCCAGCTCCTCAATAAAGCTCTCGATGAAGCCATAGTGGACCACATTGCCTTCAGTGGTTAAAAGATAGCCTTGCTTTTTCCAGACATCATAATTCACATGGTCACGCCGCACACGCAAATCGATGTTGTCCTCCGGTATCCAGAAAAACGGGAGCACGACAAACTTGTCATCTTCGTCCAGCGGCGGGAATACCAGAACAAAAGCAGTAATGTCGGTGGAGGAGGAAAGGTCCAGACCACCATAGCAAATTCGTCCCCGTAAGGCTTCCTGATCTACCGCAAAAGCGCAGGCATCCCATTTGTCCATTGGCATCCAGCGTACAGCCTGTTTGACCCACTGGTTCAAGCGGAGTTGCCTGAAGCTGTTCTCCTCGGCTGGATTCTGGCGGGCCGACTCAAATGCCGCTTTAACCTTATCTAGGCCGACTGTAATACCGAGGGAGGGATTGGCTTTTTTCCAAACCTTCGGATCAGTCCAGTCGTCTTCTTGCGCTGCACCATATATGATCGGATAGAAGGTCGGGTCATTTTTTCTACCATCAATGATATCCAGCGCTTTTTGATGTACCTCCCAACAGATGCTGTTCTGATTGTCTCCGGCGGTTGTGATCAAAAAATAGAGTGGCTGCATTCGCGCATCACCACTGCCTTTGGTCATGACATCGTAGAGCTTTCGGTTTGGTTGGGTATGCAGTTCGTCGAATACCACGCCATGGGTATTGAAACCGTGCTTGTTGCCGACGTCGGCAGATAGCACTTGATATGTGCTCCCGGTTGGTAAATAAACAAGCCGTTTCATGGAATCAAGTATCTTGACTCGTTTCGCCAGTGCCGGACACATCCGGACCATATCTGCTGCAACGTTAAAGACGATAGACGCCTGATTACGATCGGCGGCACAGCCGTAGACCTCAGCGCGTTCCTCATTGTCGCCACAGGTCAGCAGTAAAGCAACCGCAGCGGCGAGCTCTGATTTACCCATCTTCTTTGGAATTTCAACATACGCAGTGTTGAACTGCCGATAGCCGTTGGGCTTGATGGTGCCAAAGATGTCTCGAATAATCTGCTCCTGCCAGTCAATCAGCTCAAAAGGCTTACCGGCCCAGGTGCCCTTGGTATGGGAGAGCGCCTCAATAAAGGACACAGCGTAATCGGCCAGAGCCTTGTCATAGATTGAATCCGATGCTTTAAATCGGGTGGGTTTATATTTCTTCAATTTTCTGATACACCGTCACCTCCTTTCGCAGGGCATAAAAAATACAGCCCATCATGGCTGCATAACGAGGAACAGAGCCGGTTGGCTCATATTCCAAGAAGCTGTAGTTTGTTTGTGTTAGCTGTTTTCCTTGTGTAGCAGTAGTTCAAGGGCAAGCTGCGTGTCTGGGTCGGAGGGCTCTATGTCCCAGCCCCTGTCGTAGTTGCATACGACCTTGCCATCTCGTTTGAGCATCAGCTTGCTGATCCTGCCGCCGTCGATTCCAAACTGGGAACCTTCCTCGTAAACCTTCATCCAGTAATGAAAAATGCTGTTGTGAATCTTAAGGCTTCCTTCTTTCCACATGGTGTGCACTCCCTTCGTTTTTGTATGTGTATATTCGCTCTGAAAGCACACAATAGCAAGTCAATTCAGAGATATAAATGCATCAAATATCGTATTGAAAGGGATGTGTTTTACGCCTCGCCTGTCAGGATGAAGTGGGTATATTCCTTGCGGTTTTCTTCGAGGTACACGACCAGCTCATAAAAGCCCATGTCGTTCGCGATGCGCTGCACCGATACTACATCAAACATATTCGTCAGACCGGTGTCGCGTATGGCCAAGATCTGCTTTCGCACCTTATCGGTCATCGTCGCACCTCCGGCAAAGGTCCTCGCCATAGACTACGTTAAGTCCGCTGCCGTTGTACCAGCTAACCATGATGGAGCCGGTGTCATCCACTCCGATTACGGTGCCTTTGGTGCCGATGGGCGGAGCCTGCACATCATCCATGCGAAGAAGCTCCACGCGGCAACCGACCGGAAATTGACGGCGGATGCGCTCAACTACTTCTTCATTCGGAAATCTCATCATCAGTTGCCTCCTTTCCATTCAGCAGGGCATTTACCGCTTCTACTACAGCGGGGTCGTCGGTAGCGGCGGCCAGGTCCTCTGCGCTGAAGCCTTTCTTGGCTCCCGTTCGAAATGCGGCGCTGCCGGTCAGATTCCGAAGAAGCGTCCGGCGCGTTTCTTTGAACTCATCGCCAATGAAGCCGAGTCGCAGGAGGAAGCATCGAAAGGCGTATTTCTCATTGTCGGTTTCCTTTTCCTTGGCAGTCACACGTTTATGGCTCTTAGCTGCATCAAGCAGATGCCCAAGGAAATGAGAAGCTGCACTGATGACCTCAGGCTCCGGAATGCGATCGAACCAAGGGAAGCGGATACGCTCCTCGGTTACCTCAATCTCCAAGCTTTCAGCACCGAGTGCTTTTTTAATGAGCGTCGCTTTGCTATCCACCATCCTGCGCAGGTTGTCAATCGCTGCTTCGGTGGTGTCTTTCAGCGGAAGCTCCATGCAAAGGGCATCTGTGACTTCCTCGGTCTCAGCTTCAAAGCCCACTTCGCAAAGGCGCTCGATAAGCTGCTCAGCCTCACTGCTGTTGGTGAGCTCGTCGAAGGAAAGGATGCCATCCTTGCTGATGGTGAAGTTGTCCACCTGATAAGCACAGGATGGAACACCGAGGTACTTGGCATCGCTTTCGAGAATTTGGGCGATGGCCTGTACCAATCGCTTGCGGTTGGGTCCGGTTACGTTGTACTTGATTTCCATTTTCAAAACCTCCTATCGTTTTGGTATGTACATACATCACTCTAAAGGCACCATATAGCAAGTGATTTTCGAGAAATATATGTGCCAAATCGAGTCGGAGGAGGAGCTGGGTTATCATCAGCGGTGCTATCGTCAGGCATGGCTATCCTCGCTGGCTGTCACCTCCGCATAGGAGTAGAGCAGACCATCGCGCTGGACAGAAACCTTGTCGCTAGAGCCGACCTGTTCGATGTAGCGCTTGACGATAACGTCACAGAACTTCTCATCAAGCTCAATAGTATAACAGGAGCGGTCAGACTGTTCGCAGGCGATGAGTGTTGAACCACTACCACCAAAGGGATCTAGCACCAGGGTGTTACTCATGCTGCTGTTCATAATCGGATACGCCAAGAGCGGGACCGGCTTCATGGTCGGGTGATCACCATTTTTCTTAGGTTTATCAAACTCCCAGATGGTGGTTTCCTTCCGGCCTGTGTACCACTGATGCTTCCCGGTTTTCTTCCAACCATAGAGCACAGGCTCATGCTGCCATTGGTACGGAGAGCGTCCCAGAACTAACGACTGCTTCTTCCAGATGCAGCAACCAGACAAATAAAAACCGGCATCCACAAAGGCTCTCCTGAAATTCAGCCCTTCGGTGTCGGCGTGGAAAACATAGATGCTGGCGTCATCCGCCATGACTGCTTCGGTGTTTGTAAAGGCATCGAGCAGAAAGTGATAGAAGGCGTCGTTACCCATGTTGTCGTTTTTGATTTTTCCGGCGCTGCCTTCATAGTTGACGTTGTACGGCGGGTCGGTGATCACGAGATTGGCTTTGGTACCGGCCATCAGCAAGTCAAAGGTGTCCTTCTTGGTACTGTCGCCACATACCAGCCGGTGCCGACCAAGGGTCCAGACGTCGCTGAGTTTGGTGATGGGCGGTTCCTTTAGCTCTGCTTCCACATCAAAATCATCATCGTGGATGCCGTCTTTGATACTATCCTTAAACAGATCATCCAGTTCAGCGGGATCAAAGCCTGTGAGCGATACATCGAAGTCCGCACCTTGTAAATCTGCAATGAGCAGAGCCAGCTTTTCTTTGTCCCATTCACCGGAAATTTTATTCAACGCGATGTTGAGTGCCTTTTCCTTTTCGACATCCATTTCGACCACCACGCACTCGACCTCGGTTAGCCCTAAGTCGATGAGCACCTTTAAACGCTGATGCCCACCCACAACACAGCCGGTCACCTTATTCCAGATGACCGGCTCGACGTATCCGAACTGTTCAATTGAGCGCTTAAGCTTATCGTATTCCGGATCGCCGGGCCTTAAGTCCTTGCGGGGATTGTAGTCCGCAGGTAGAAGCTCGGCGGTATTCTTTTTCTCAATCTGCATATTTTTTTACCGCCTCTCGTAGTTCGTTATAACGGTCCAGCCATTCCCAGCGAGAAAGCGTTCCGCTGAAATGGCCATATGTTGCTGTATCTGCATAGATGGGATCACGCAAGTTCAGTGCCTCGATGATCGCCGCTGGACGGAGGTTAAAAACCTCGAGGACCGCTTTGCGAAGAATCTCATCAGAAACAGTACCCGTACCGAAGGTATCAATTTCAACCGCAACAGGATCAGCCTTGCCGATAGCATAGGAGATGGCCACCTGACAGCGTTTCGCATAGCCACAACGGACGATGTTCTTTGCAATGGCCCTTGCCATGTAGGCACCGGAGCGATCAACCTTCGTCGGGTCTTTTCCGGAGAATGCACCACCGCCATGAGCAGCAAGGCCGCCATAGCTATCGACCATAATCTTTCGACCAGTCAAACCGGTGTCAGCTGCAGGTCCGCCCTCGACAAAACGGCCGGAGGGATTGATGAGGATTTCGGTATCAACGTCAAACGGGAATTTCTCAAACACTGGCCACAATACTTGGGAGATGATCTCACTGCGGAGAATCTCTAAATCCTTATTAGCGCGGTGCTGTACAGAAACAATAATCGTTTTGATGCGCTTGGGCTTGTCATCTTCATACTCGACAGTGACCTGGGCTTTGCCATCAGGACCAATGCCTTTGATGACGCCATTTTTCATGGTGCTATCGAGCTTTTGACAAATGCCATGAGCAAATACGAGAGGGAGCGGAAGTTTTTCTACTGTCTCATCTGTGGCATAGCCATAAACAGTGCCCTGGTCGCCAGCGCCGAGCATGGAATACCAAGAGGTATCTCCCGCGCGGGATTCCAGCGCTTGATTCACACCACCTGCGATATCCTTGCTTTGCTGGTGGACGAATACAAACACAATGAATTTCCAAGGGTTGTAGCCGACCTCCTCAAGAACTCTATGGACCACCCAGCGGATGTCTACTTTTTTCGAGCAGGTGATTTCGCCCGCTACGATGATTTTGCCTTTTGTCGCCATGACCTCGCAGGCCACGCGGGAAGTTTTATCTTTGCGAAGACAAGCATCGAGAATGCTGTCTGCAATCAGGTCGCAGAGTTTATCCGGGTGACCCTTGCAGACACTTTCAGAAGTTTTGTATTTTGTCATATCATTTTCCTTTCCGGGCGGTTAAGAGCCGCTCCATAACATCATCTTGCGGATTCACACCGCTGTACTCGCCGGTGCAGTTTTCCTTTACGATCTGAAAAATCTCCATCCATAGGCGGTTTGTTTGGTTCATGTAGTTTTGACCCATCGCCACATAGGGGCTCTGAATTGCATTGCCCGTAGTGGGATGCTTTGCCAGAAAGCCGTATTCAGTGACTGCTTCCTCGCACTGAATCCACCTGGCTACGCTCATGGCGTACCGCTCCAGAAGCTGCGGAGCTACAAGCACTGCACAGCCACGTTCGTTCAGCCAAGTCCAAGCGGATTTATAGATCTCGCTCGCAACGAGAGTCTTACCGTCTTTTTGTATGGCTTCGAGCATTTTGTTTGGTTCAGGCATTTCAAGGCCTTTGAGATCTGCTGCATCTTGAAATTCCATCACAGTCAGTTTCCTGCCGCCGGGATTGCCCTCGGCTATTTTGTCGGCTAGTGGCTTCTTTTTTGCGCCCGCGCCGATACGAGCACCGCCACGGTTGGTACCGTCTTTTGCCAAAAATATCACCTCACTTTGCGGGGATGGGGCTATTCCCTCGTTTGAAAGCGCGTTTTTCAACACGAAGCCCCACGCCGCTGTCCAGTTTGAAAAGTTTTAGAGATTTGATCACCCCCACCGGTCACCGCTTTCAGCAGTAATTCGGGAGTGACAGGATTTACAAAGAGCCATCAGATTGCTCTTTTCATTGCCGCCACCTTTGGAAAGCGGAAGGATGTGGTGAACCTCTTCAGCGGGTGTCAGCTTGTCTTGCTTCTGGCACTCCTCACAGAGGGGATGTAATTTGATGTAGCGGTCGCGGATGCGCTTCCAGCTTCTGCCGTAGCGTTTGTTGGACTTGGGGTCGCGTTCGTACTGGTTGTACTGTTTGTCCACGACCTTTTGATGCTCGGCGCAGTATTGCTCACGCTCAGCGAGCCGACCGCAGCCGGGGTAGGCACAGGGACGCTTTGGTTTATATGGCATGGGTTCACCTCACTTTCAGGGCATAGAAAAAGCCACCGCAGGATTTCTCCCGGGGTGGCCTCTGCCTATACTTTCTATACTACCAGTATACCGTGCTTGGCTAAGACATCAACTCTCATTTACTCTCCACTTTCGTTGACCACGACTTTTGTTAAAGCCCAGTCACGCATTCGGTAAGTATGCTGGATGCTGTAGCCCATCTTGGCAGCCACTTCCTCCCATGTACATCCGCAAAGGAAACGGAGCTCAAGTAGCGTCTGGTATTCCTTATTGTCCACGGCTTTGATGCTTAAAACAATCTGGCGCTTAATGTCTACCAGCCGGTGAATATCACAGTCGATTTCCGTCTGGAGATCTACAATCTTTGCAACGGCATCTGCCATAGATGAAACACTGTGGCTGGGATTGCGAGGCATACCCGTGATGGTAGATGTACATTTTGTGGCCAGTTCATTCAAGGAAGCAATCTGCTCAAGCTTGCTGTCGATGCGAAGATCCAGTCGGTAGGCTTGGCTCAAAAAATCCAGAGCTTTCATATCAGCCCACCTCCAATTCGCGAACCTTATTTAGTAGGACCTTCCCATCCAGATTTGAAAGCAACTCAAACCAACCAGAATGGAAGAAGCGTTCAACATCATCTTGCAGACCTTCATTGTTGATAATCTGTTCCCTCAAGATGCGCTTTCGTTTATCCTTCATGGCCTCCTCAGTATCAAGGTCCGGTGTGTGTGGGTGTCGCTTTAGGAAGTGAATTGCTTCACGGTAGTCCTTTACTGCTTGCATAACAATGGCATTCGCCAGGTTTTCATAGGGTTCCATATCGTACCTCCGATTATTTTGGATTTCTCTCGGATTGGCACGGATTGTCTTTAGTTGACTCTCATTTGCAGATCAGCTTTAACAGCATCGATTAGCGCCGACTGGCTTTTATCCTTCAAGGAAAGAGCCCGCAAAATGCGCTCGTCAATCGTGCCTTTGGTAACGATGTGCTGCACCACAACCGTTTCAGCTGTTTGGCCCTGACGCCAGAGCCTAGCATTTGTCTGTTGATATAACTCTAATGACCAGGTAAGACCGAACCACACGATGCACGAGCCACCAGACTGAAGATTTAAACCATGTCCGGCAGATGCGGGATGAATTAAGCCGACTGGTATCTCCTTATTGTTCCATTTGCGGATACTCTCTGCGGTATCCAGCTTAGAAAATGGAATCTTTGTGTTGTGAAGCTTTTCGACGATCCTTTCGTAGTCGTGCTTGTACCAATAGGCCACAAGGATCGGTTTACCGGCTGCCGCCTCAATGATGTCCTCCAAGGCATCCAACTTCTGATGATGGATGACCTGTGTCGCACCACCATCGGCATAAATGGCGCCGTTAGCCATTTGGCAGAGCTTGTTAGAAAGGGCTGCTGCATTTGCCGCTGTTACCTCACCGCCAGGAAGCTCTATTACAAGGTCTCTTGCTAATTCGTCGTAGCGCTTTGCCTCTTTTTCAGAAAGCATGACCGGATGTTCGCTGCTGATCAGTTCAGGCATCTTAAGGTAATCCGTAGACTTCATCGAAATCGTAATGTCAGAGATTTTCTGATAGATGAATTGCTCCGCTCCGGGAAGTGGCTTGTAGCTGTAAATGATTTGGCCATTTCTCTTATCCGGCATAAAGTAGTTACTGCGAAATGCGGTGATAAACCTTCCAAGCCTAACGCCCATGTCCAGTAGTTTGAACTCGGCCCATAAATCCATTAAGCCATTGCTGCTAGGTGTTCCTGTCAAGCCAACCATGCGTTTTACTTTTGGGCGGACCTTCATCAGTGACTTAAAGCGCTTGGCCTGATGATTTTTGAAGGAAGAAAGCTCATCGATAATGACCGTATCAAAGTCAAACGGCAGCCCGCTCTCATCAATGAGCCAGCAAAGATTTTCACGGTTGATGACATAGATATCCGCTGTGGCTTTTAACGCTTGGACCCGTTCCGCTGTATTTCCCACTGCAACAGAAACGATCAAGTCAGTTAGATGATCCCACTTTTCAGTTTCCGCAGGCCAAGTATCTCTTGCCACTCGAAGCGGGGCTACCACTAACACCTTATGTGCATCGAAGGAATCAAACAGCAGGTTATTGATTGCAGTCAGGGCAATGCTCGTTTTGCCTAAACCCATATCAAGCAGTATGGCTGATACCGGATGAGATTCGATGTATTCTATCGCATACTTTTGATAATCATGAGGATTGTACCGCATCTAAAATCCCTCCAATCTGACTCGCTTCGTCTAATATGAAAACTGAAAATCCTAACCCACTTAACAGCTTATGCCTTGCCATCTGTAATGGGCGTGGGTGCCTACCCGGAGCTTTGACCTCAACAAAGGCCATCTTTCCTTCAGGCATCAGAACGATTCGATCCGGCATACCATCAAATCCTGGGGATACAAACTTCAATGCCAGCCCACCGCGCTTTTTTGCTTCCAAAGTTAACTTCTTTTCAATCTCTTTTTCTCTCATCGCTCTATCTCCATCAAAATTTGGTGGTGGTCATTATACTCATTGCATAAAACCCCCTATAAGCTATTTTTTACTTAAAAAACTCTCTATAAGGACTTTTTGTATATGAGTATAATGAGGGTCACCAGTGACAGTCTGTTAGGGTTGATTCAAAAAATCTTCATCTTTTACACGCACTCCATAGATGAAAGAACCCTTATTTATCTTCTTTCGCGTAAAGCCTGCGAGTTCAACTGCTGTATAAAAATCGGTCGTGCTTCTCGTATACTCACCATTTCGTGCACAGTAATTACGATATTCTTGATAAAAGGCACCGGATTGCTGCGAATAGTCCGGACCGATTTCGCAGCAATCCTCAAGGAAGTTTGCCATCCAGTCATTGTTCTCTCTATAACTATCAATCGCCTTACGAACACACTCAGGAGGCGATAAATGAAAGTTCTTACGTATTGCCTTCATGGCACCTTCAACAATCCAGCTAAGGATATAGGGACCAGCCTCATGGAAGAGGTGGTCAGCATAATTCTTCATATCGCTGCTACCTTCAATCTTTGCATCGAAAGGAATGACAATCAGACGACGCCACGTTCCTGCATCATTGGCACCTACACGGGGCAGATGGTTTGTATAAAGCACCAGCGTGTGTGAAGGAGTGAACCTAAATGGGTCCTTGTATTTTTTTTCAGCCGTAATCTCGTCTGTAGAGCAAAGCTGTTTAATGATGGAGGTGTTAAGACGCATACCCTCCTCAAGCTCTGCCGCGATGATGAGACGTTTGCCTTTAAGCTCTGCCATTTCAGGCTTCACATTTCTCCGGCAGCCAACCGTCAAAGTGTCTGCAGACAAGGAACCGGAATAAGTACCAAACACCCTGGATATGGTATTCCAGAAGGTGGATTTCCCATTACGCCCTTCGCCATAAGCTATGATGATCGCTTCCAGGTAGACTTTGCCGATGGCAGCAAGGCCTACAATCTGCTGGACATATTCGATCAGCTCAGCATCATTACAAAAAAAGGTGCGAAGGGCCTGTTGCCAGACATCCTTGCCATCTTCGCCGGGCTTACTATTGGTCTGCTTCGTGATGAAGTCAGCGGCTTCTGGAAGCCTACTTTCACCCGTTTTTAGATCAATCGTTGCACCGGGTGTATTCAGTAAAAACTCATCTTTATCTAGCTCCGAGACGCTGTGCTGCAGCATCGGCTTTGCCGCCTGAAGCGCTGCAGTAATATATTTCATATCGCGACGCTTCAGCACAAACTTCTTATAAATAGTCGCGGCAGTATACATACCATACGCTGTTTGCTGTTCTTCGTTCATATCTCCTATGCCCTTGCCGGTAATGACAGCTGCTTTTTCTAGACCGGCCTTAATACATGATTCCAGTGTTGATGCAACTTGTGATTCAGCGTCAGCAAGCTGTTCATCAAGAAACTCCTCCATTGCACCGACAGCCTTCTGCTTTGACTCCACCCATTTTTCACCGTCATACCTTAAATAATCTGTTGCCTCAGTGAAGCAAAGCTCTGCATCATACTCACGAGCAAGCACTTTGGCCTGCCCAATATCGGAGTAGTCTGCAGGTTTTAAAGAAGCAAAATCTTTGTTAAAATCCTCCGGTGTCACATAACCTTCTTGATCCTGAACTTTTTTAGCAAACTTCACCGCGCTATTCCATATGGTAGTCAGTTCACCCTCCTCGATGGATGTCTCACACTTTTCTGCTTCCTTTAGGAAAAGGTCATGCGCTTTATCTCCAATACCATAACGCTTTAAAACTCTGCCTGCGAAATGCGACAGGGTTTTATTTCGTCTGCCTGCTGGAATAACAGAGCTATTTGCCATCGCTTCGTCAAAATCCTCATCAACATCTTCCAGCACATCAAGAACTGAGAGCCAGCCTTCATGCCAGATCACTTCGCCCTTATCAGCACCATAGATAAACCGGGCTGCATCCAGAGCGTTATCATCGAAGAACGGAAACTGTTCATAGATTGCCTTTTTCAAATTGGCATAGGTATCCGCGTCCCCTACGGCATCGATTGAAAAATAGACATGAAACTTGGGCCTTGCTGTTTTACCGCCCTTCGGGAGCATATGGTTGCGGCTGGGTGCAATCGCATAAGAAACATCCTGCATCAGGTCCTCAAGCGTATCCGGCGTGATCCATTCAGCAGGATTATCAGTATGGTCGTTGTCACAATCCATCACGATAACGTCGGACTTGATGAATTTATCTGCGCTACGATAGTTGTTCTCATACTCCGCACAAACGTGGTCTACCTTCACCACTTCCTTCAGTTCATCCGCTGAGGTAACCACACATTTATTGGGATAGAGGCAGTTCTTCTGATTACCGGTGCAATTTGCGGTACAGATCGTTAATTGCATGCCCCTACCTCCTTCATATCTTCAGAAAAATAGCGAATGGTCTTACAGTGGCGTTTAGCTTTCTCAATTTCTTTTTGCATGCCTTCCGTGATTCTGCTTCCTACTACCCAGAGCTCGTTACACTTTCCGAGAAATACCATATTCATAAACATGGCAAGCTCGCGCTCCTCAGGAATATCATCTGATAAGTACTGCGGCAGAAGCAGATGCGGTGCAAGCGGGATATAACCCCTATCGACAGCAGCCCTACTGTAGCTTCTGGCGTTCTCTGCGTTCTTGATCGTGTCACCACGATACGGGGAGCAGATGTAAACCAGTGGTAGAAATAGTTTCTCTTCTTTTTTAATGTTTGACAGCGCTTCATAGGCTGTCGGGTCCTTTAATCCGGAAGCGTTCTTTTTGTCCACTTTTCCAGGACCATATTGAATCTTTACTTGTTCGTCCATGAGCGAACCTCCTTATTTTTATTAGAGGTAAAGTCCCTCTAACAGTCCCAGGACAGAAACCGCCGCTTTGAACGAACTTTTTCTAATTAAATTTTTCCTTCTTATATAAGCGACAGCAGACATGAAAAATCTGCTGTCTTTTTTTCGTTCATTTCCGTTTTAAGTGTCCTGGGACTAGTGAAGAACATGAAAAATGTGTGGCCCGAAAAAATCCAAAAAGATTATTCGTTCAAACCACACAAAACTGTCCTGGGACTATTAGAGAGGGGATAACGCCTCTCGGGAAGGGAGGTAACAACATGCAGACACAGACCCCTGCAGAGGCTTCGAAAGACCAGCAGCTTGATGAAGAACTTGCTGACACTCTCACAGCCATCAGCGTTGTATCCAAAAGACTGGCCCAGAAAATCAAGGCCTTGTCTGCAAAGGAACAAGAAAAAAAGGAAGGAGGTACTCCAAATGAGCAAGATGAGTGAACTGAGTCAGGTTCTGTCTGAACTAAAGGACTGCGGACAAACCCTCATGAATATTGCGGACTCGCTTACTGGGCTTTTCTCAAGCACATCAGACGAGCACGAAACCCCCGCACCACCAAAAGAGGAACCGAAACCAGCATATTCGTTTGTAGAGGTTCGGAAGAAGTTTGCAGAAATGTCCAGAGCCGGACACACAGACGCGCTTAAGGATCTGTTGAAAAAACATGGTGCAGACAAGCTCTCCAGCATAGACCAGTCACAATATGCCGCATTGCTTGCGGATGCGGAGGCAATTCAATGAGCGTAAAACACGCACTGCTTTCCGCATCGTCATCACACCGGTGGATCGCGTGTCCACCATCGGCCCTGCTCAGTAAGAAGTTCGAAGATTCTTCCAGCAGCTTTGCGCAGGAAGGCACCGATGCTCACACCCTCGCGCAGCACAAGCTGGAAAAATCGCTGGGACTTCCTACAAAGGACCCGACTGAATCACTCAGCTTCTACGATGAGGAAATGAACGATCACGCGGAAAATTATGCAGCCTTTGTGCTGGAACAGGTTGAGAAAGCAAAAGAGGCCTGTGCTGATCCTCAGGTACTTATTGAGCAGAAGCTCGATTTCTCAAGGTATGTCCCCCAAGGGTTTGGTCATGTGGACTGCCTGATTATCGCAGACGGCACCCTTACCGTAATTGACTATAAATACGGACTTGGGATCAAGGTTTCATCGGAAAGAAATCCGCAGATGTTCTGTTATGCGCTTGGCGGTTTGACCCTGTTCGATGGGATCTACGACATCGACAATGTCCGCCTGGTCATCTATCAGCCGCGTAGAGAAAACATTAGCGAGTACAGCATCTCAAAGAACGAACTCATCCAGTGGGCTGAGGATGTCTTATCTCCTACTGCTGAGCTTGCCAGCAAGGGTGAGGGCGAATACAAAGCGGGTGAGCACTGTCAGTTCTGTAAGGCCAAAGCAACTTGTAGAAAGCGTGCCGAATACAATTTGGAACTCGCAAAGTACGACTTTGAGCTACCTGCCACTCTAGATAATGAAGAGATAGCATCAATCCTTACAAAGGTAGATGAGCTTGTTTCCTGGGCTGGCGATGTCAAGGAATATGCTCTGAAGGAAGCTTTGAACGGTACTAAGTTTGAAGGTTTTAAATTAGTTGCCGGTCGTTCCAATAGGAAATACACCGACGAAGCAGCAGTAGCCGATGTCGTTACCAAAGCAGGTAAAGACCCTTACGAGAAGAAGCTGCTCGGCATCACTGCTATGACAGCACTACTCGGCAAGAAGACATTTGAAGATATCATCGGTGGTTTAACCTTTAAGCCACCTGGAAAACCAGTCCTTGTTACCGCTGATGACAAGAGGCCTGAATTTAACTCAGCATATGAAGATTTTGATGAAAATCAAGGAGGAAATTAACCATGACAAAAGCAGTTAATCCATTAAAAGTAGTTACTGGTCCTGATACCCGATTCAGCTATGTGAATGCTTGGGAGCCCAAATCCATTAATGGCGGCTCCCCAAAGTACAGTGTATCTCTCATTATCCCTAAGTCCGACACGAAGACTATCGAAAAAATTAAATCCGCAATCGAAGCGGCCTACCATGAAGGTGAAGGTAAGCTCAAAGGAAATGGTCGTACTGTGCCACCTCTTTCAACTCTAAAGACACCTCTTCGCGACGGCGATGTGGAACGTACAGATGATCCGGTTTATGCAAATGCGTATTTTATGAACGCCAACAACAGCTCTGCTCCTGGCATCGTTGATGCAGATCGCCAGCCTATCATCGAGCGTTCTGAGATTTATTCCGGTGTTTATGGCCGCGCCAGTGTTAACTTCTACGCCTTCAACACAAACGGAAACAAAGGGATCGCTTGTTCACTCAACAACCTTCAAAAAATCCGTGATGGGGAGCATCTTGGCGGTAAGTCCAACGCAGAAGAAGACTTTGCAACGGATTCTGATGACGACTTTCTTTCCTAATCGGTAGCTGACAACCAAGGTGGCAGGAAAACCTGCCACCTAAGACAACTATAGAAATGAGGTAAATCTTATGAAAACTTTTCTTGTAATCGAATTGTTTGTTATGTATCAGCTGTTTGTAATCGGATTTGTGGTTATGGTAGCCAAAGATATAATTAGCAGCATCAAACAGCACAAGAAAGAAAAAGCGAAGAAGAACTCTGATCCACTCGACAAGTTTTAATCGCTTAGGCGGTGGCACTCCTGCTGCCGCCCTTTTCTTTTGAAAGGAGGGTATTATGGAAGCTATAAAATCACTATCAATTGACCTTGAAACCTACTCAGACATGGACCTTAGTAAATGCGGTGTCTACCGTTATGCAGAATCACCGAATTTTGAAATACTCCTTTTTGGCTACGCAATTAATGGTGGCGAAGTGCACGTTATTGACCTGTCTTTAGGCGAGAAAATTCCAGATGAGATATTAAATGCATTAATCGATGGTAACATCACAAAGTGGGCCTTTAACGCTTCCTTCGAACGAATCTGTTTATCATATTGGCTTGGTAAACATTATCCGTATAAATTAAAAAGTTATAGCACTCCTGATGACACAGTCGGCGGCTACTTAAATCCATCCTCTTGGTTCTGCTCCATGGTATGGTCAGCTTATATGGGTTTACCGCTTTCGCTTGAAGGCGTAGGTGTAGTGCTAAACCTCGGTGAACAGAAGCTAAAAGAAGGCCGAGAACTCATTCGATATTTCTGTGTTCCATGTAGGCCTACTAAAGTAAATGGTAACCGAACCCGGAACCTGCCTAAACACGATCTGGCCAAATGGTCCTTATTTAAGAAATATAATGTCCGAGACGTCGAGGTAGAAAAGGCGGTAAAAAAGCGTCTGGAGAGCTATCCTGTCCCTGAGTTTGTATGGGATGAATACCACCTAGATCAAGTGATTAACGACAGAGGCATTCTACTTGATCTGGATGTTGTTAAAAATGCGATCATTTTTGATGAAAAGTCCAGAGAAGAACTTACTACTGCAATGAAGGTTCTTACCAACCTTGATAATCCAAACAGCGTCTTGCAAGTAAAACAGTGGCTTTCTGATAATGGTGTTGAGACTGAGTCACTTGGTAAAAAGTATGTCGCAGCACTTTTAAAGACTGCACCTGAGGATCAACGAGATGTGCTACTGCTCCGCCAGCAGCTAGCGAAAAGTAGTATTAAAAAGTATCAAGCCATGCAAAACACCGTCTGCTTAGATGGTAGGGCTCGCGGCATGTTCCAATATTATGGTGCATCACGTTCAGGTCGCTGGGCAGGCAGACATATACAATTGCAGAACCTACCTCAGAACCATATCCCTGATTTAGAAGATGCACGGTCCCTTGTTAAGCTTGGAGATTATGATGCAGTGAAGTTTCTTTATGATGATGTACCAGATACACTCTCTCAGCTTATTAGAACCGCCTTTATTCCAAGACCAGGATACAAATTTATCATCAGTGACTTCAGCGCCATTGAGGCACGCGTTCTATCTTTTTTAGCCGGTGAAAAGTGGCGACTAGACGTATTTGAAAGCGAGGGTGATATCTACTGCGCTTCTGCTTCTGCTATGTTCCATGTGCCGGTTGAGAAGCATGGTGTAAATAGTCATCTTCGTCAAAAAGGTAAAATTGCCGAATTGGCACTTGGATATGGAGGCAGCATTGGAGCACTTAAAGCTATGGGTGCATTGGAAATGGGTCTCACTGAGGACGAACTGCAGCCGCTGGTCGATTCTTGGAGAGCGTCAAATCCTAATATTACAAAGCTTTGGTGGGATATCGATAGAGCTGTTAAAGAAGCGGTCCGTATGAGAACACATACCAAAACACATGGTATTAAGTTCTACTACGAGAAAGGTATGCTTTTCATTGAGCTTCCTTCTGGCAGAAGGCTTTCCTATGTAAAGCCTAAAATAGAACAGAACCAGTTTGGTGGCGACTCTGTCACTTACGAAGGCACTGGAATCACAAAAAAATGGGAACGCATCGAAAGTTACGGACCGAAGTTTACAGAAAATATCGTCCAGGCAGTCAGTCGTGATATCCTGGCATACTCCATGAAATCACTCCGACACTATTTTATCTGCGGCCACGTGCATGATGAAATAATTATTGAATGCAGCAATGATGTTAGGCTTGAAGTCATTTGCGACCAGATGGGAAGAACACCACCCTGGATAAAAGGTTTAGTCCTTCGAGCTGATGGATTTGAGACTACGTTTTATAAAAAAGATTAAAAGAAAGACCTCTAAAGAAAATTTATTCCTTCAGAGGTCTTTAAGTTTAAGCATTTATTCATTTGCTTCTATTTCTTTAAGTGTTACTCCCTTGGCGTTCTTCCACTCCACATTTCCATTTGCGCTACATCCGCAAACAAATGCTGCAGCACCTGACGGAGAAGAAAATAAAATATCTTCTGTTAGAACACCTTTAATGATTTTATCTGCACTCTTATTACGAATCTTCAGAATGTGATCCGGGCAGCTCTTTGTTGTCTGTTCTGAGATTGAGCTTCCCTTAAGCACAACAAAACCATCGCTTACACGCTTCCCAGATGCTTTAGCGCTATTCCGCATAGCGTATAAAATCTCCTCATCGGTCGTTGTCGTAACGAATGGCTCAAATACCTTATGGCCAAAAGCCCCCATTACTATTTTTGCATTATCAATGAACTCTTCTAGCTCACTCTCTTTTTCTTCAGTAAGGTTTCCTGGATTTGGATCATTCCCATTTTTAACAGAATATCGTTTTGCCGCTATAGCCAGATTGCAGAACCGATTTTCAAGGTAGCTTATCTCTGTTGGGCCAAATGAATTATTTGTTGTAGTAAACATGACGACTTCAGTCCAATAATCAATAGATGCATGAGTCTCCTGAATCCGAAGGAGCAGCCCCTTTCCATTCTTTCTTATCCCTGCTTGACCAATATAAATTACAGTATTATCTTCCTTATCGGTTCCGAAAAGAAAATAGACGCCACTTTGCTTTAATATCTCCATGTCCTTGCACTTATCTAAAGCGGTACGAGGGATCTTATATGCAATGCCTGTCCAGTTTGCCATCGTACACTTAATGCGTCCGCTAGGGTCGCCATCCATAAGAAATAAGTTTATACTTTTACCACGTATTGCCATAGTCAACCTCCATCACTATTCCACGAACAAATCCGGGATATTATATTGGATGACTTCAGCATCCTTTTTTACTCCTTCATTTGAGCATTCCAGCAAACTTCTTTTTAGCTTCAGTTCTGGTTCAACCTGTACTACATATTCGTTTTCATGGTTTAAAATATACAATGCTGATTCACGAGAAAAACCATGTTTCTGAATATTAATAGTTTTCTTGTTTGTTGATCCATACTCAACGAATTCGTACCAGTCATTCGGAACACTAATAACTTGTTTTATCTCCGTGTAAGCCTTTGATACTTTCAAAAAGTAATTGGATAGTTCAAATAAAATCACTCTGTCGATAACGCTCAATACATCTGAAATGACAATGTTCTTGTGTTCACGACTGTCGTTGTAATCAACATAATTATTATCGATATATAATGCCTTCTCTGGAAAGCGCTGTTTATAACGAATTGCCTGGTACATTATTTGATTGAGTCCATGCCCCCGCACCCACTGACCCAAGATAACCGCATACCATTTCAATTTTCCGTGTTTCTTCGAATACTTGCCGACATGACCAAGCGTATCAGCCTCATAGATTTCCCATTTAAAAATCTTACATAGACGTTCAAGAAACTCTACTAACTGTGCTGAATCAAAATTTCCATTATCTTCTACGTTTGGAAACTCAAGATTATTCTGCGATATTGCCTTGAAAAGTGACTCTGATTGATCCACAGAAACTGTAATATCATTATCCTGTATGAACTCTTCTCTTGAAGTAAAGAGCTCTTTGATTTTGTCTTCGTCGCCAGGTTTCATCAATTTTTGAAATTCTCTTCTTACACGACTGACACGATCCTTCATGATGTCGTTCAATAGAATAATAGCAAACTTTCGCATCATATCATAAGAATCTGCAGACTGCTTTTCAGGATACTTGACTAACTCCACTGTTCCGTGAAGAAGAGCTTCAATGACGTTTTGCTTCTGTGGTTTTGTAAGTCCTTTTTCGATAGATAATGTTTGTGGCGCAATTTCCTCTTGGAGCAAATCAACGTACTTTTCATTGGCTTTTTCGTTGCTTGCTACTAAAAAAACATTGCCATAAAGGTTGTATTCTAAACGGCCCACACGACCTATAAGGTTACGGAAGTCGACAGCTTTCATATGCTTGCTTCCGTTTTTAAAATCCGTAATAAATAAATTATCTGCAGGTAAATTAACACCCTCAATAAGTGTGCTAGTGCAGAACAATGCCGTAATGGCGCCTGCTTTGAATAAATCTTCAATCCTTTGGCGGATAGATGCAGGTAAATAGCCTATATGGTAAGCAACACCCTTAGATATAAGCTCTGCAAGATAATAATCGCCATGAACTTCATCTCTTATGTCTTTTGCAAGTGCCATTAACTCTTTGTTATTTGTTTTTTCAATTCGATTTGCAGCAAAGTCACGTGCCGCAATTACTGTTTTACGAGTAGACGGAAAATATACAATACATTGTTTCTCTATGCCATTTTCATCCTTCTCAAAACGAAGCAAGACATCTGTTAAATCAGCGTCTTCAATAGCTATGGATGTTAAAGGTAATGGTTCTCTAGTATGCTCGTTGTATATACTTACTTCGTTATCGTCAAGATTAATTAGGAATTTCACCTGTGATACAGGAGAAAATGAAGTAGCAAGCTTCTGTCTTTCCAACACTTCTGAACCCAAACCTGATATTAAGTTTAGATAGATTTCAGGATTAGGAACATTCGGAGAAGCAAAAACAATATGGGATCTCTGATCTCGCTCTGAAAGCATCTGAACAATCCTGTAATAAAATGGGCTTCTATTATCTGCACCAGAAAGTTTATGGGCTTCATCAATAAACATGTGGTCAATTGTAATATCTGGTTCGTTGATAAGAAGATAAAGCAATCGCTCCGGTGTCATAATAAAAATATACCTACGACCATCATCTTTAAAGGAATCCTTTTTCCTTAAAACAGCATCACCTGCAGCAGTGACAATATGATAACCTTGTTCATGTAACTGTACCTGCAAATCATCTGTTATTTTTATCCAAATTTCATTGATTAAAGCTTTAGTGGGAACTACTAATGCATAGTTTTCCTTGACCCCAGATGAAATCTGCTGTTTGATGAACATCCGAATTATATAGGACTTGCCCATAGATGTAGGTCCAGAATAACTAAAATATTCATCGTCAAAATGGTCATAAGCAATTTTTTGTGCACTCATGAACTTCTTTTCCGGGTCTGCAGGGATAGTATAGTATTTTCTCTTAAAATCCCCAAATATCTTATCGAGTGTATCAACACCATCAAATGATGATTTTACAATAGTGCTTCCTTGAAAATTATCAATACTCGTTAGCACAGATCCAGCCACATACGAAATTTTCTGGTCTTCAGGATATAAATACTGAAGCATAGTAACAATTTCTTGCGCCCACATTTTGTGAGAATCAGAAAGATTTACGTGATTTGATTTTGAGAGCAAATCAGCAAAAGAAAGTGCGTCGTTGATAGGAATTTCACGCTTCCGACGCTTTATAAATCCAAACAACTTAACTGAATAGTTATAGAGTATATCCTCGTAAATTTTTTTGAGATATGTATCTTGGTTTAATTCAGCAAAGAAAACATCCCCAAACCTCAAGACATTGTTATCTGCCATCGGCGTCACCTTCTCTCATGACCTTTTTCATGATGGCCTTTTTATCCTCTTCAGCATTATCAAATGGGAGAACATATACATAGAAAGAACGATTAATAAGCCCCAATGCTGTAATTTTATCCCTTATGTAGGGTGCATAATGAGTAATGTCTGCGTCCATCTTTTTTTCAAGAACGTCTCGGTATTCTGTTGTTGAGTATCGAGAAGAATCCAAGCCTAATGTATATCCCAGAAAAACACTAAATGCTGTGTCACGATTAACATCTTTTTCTGGTGAGGGCTTAATAATTCCGCTAAGTTGCTGGGCAACTGGATCATTTGCAGGTAGTTCAAAAACTGTACTATAAACAATCTGTAATTCTTCAGAAGTTCTTTTTGATATCTCCTCTATACGATTAAATGCTTCGTCAATTGCATATCCTAAATCACCAACAACACTGGAAGAACCGAATATCATCTCATATGAAAGCGTTTTTCCCTGTGGATCAATTGCACGCAGATGTATACCATCACAAGCACTCACTCCAGCCTTCACAGAAGAATTTAACTCTACTTTACTGTATATCTTTGGAGCGCCTAAAACTATCTCTAGGAAAGCATAGAGAAGAATTTCACCAAGCTCATTTCCGGTTCCTCTCTCATCAGCTCGCCCATTTTTGCACATGAGGTCCAGAGCTTCGATACCAACACTAAATTCGTCGCCTTCAAAACGGAATTGTTCTATCTTCGAACGAGAAAAAACATAATGGCCAATATTTCTGCGTATAAAGTCACGGAGAGAGTCTTTTGAGAAACGGTTATCTATGACTTCCTTTAGCCTGAATAATCGCAATTCTTCATGCGCATGAAGACTAAGGTTCTCTAAATGGAGAACCTCCTTAAAAATTCGTTCAAAGTCCCTATTATTTATACTTCTGGTTAACGTGTCACTCATAAGCCACCTCCATTACAGACATACCAGAAATCAATCACTGTACTTTTTAAAGTTCTCTGCCTGTTGCATAACTTTTTCAAATACTTCTTCATCCCATTCTGGCGGATAGCCGTTCTTATAGAGAAGTACAGTAAGATCCATGTTAAGCTGATTCTTAATATCATCGCGTGTTGACCAGTCAGCAAATTGAGCCTTATCATCAACAAGCTCTTTGATTTTCTTTGCAAGAATAAGGCATTTCTCATCTGCATATGGGAATCCGTGGTCGTCACGTACTTTTACGAGTATGTCGAAAAAAGCCTTCTCTTCATAAGTGATTCCCAGTTTCTCAAACGAAGATTTGTCAACCTGCAAATCTTGCATTATCTTAAGCAACTGGGTGGATAGGTCATTAACAAAATCTGCAACAACTTCACTTGTAAACACCATTTTGTCACGGCTGTTATAAGCATCTATAACTTCCTTCAAGCGCTCGTCAAACTCGATGGCCTTTACTTTATTAGTACGCCCGTACGCTGAGATAGCCTTTTTCAAAAGTTTTAGTAATGCGTTGAATTTTGTAATCGGTAAGTTGATTGAGTCCAGCTCTGCTAGGAAATCATCACTAAACAAATCTACAGACTTATGCTCGTCGACTATATTTTCTATTCCTGTGCAAGTTATGGCTTCTCGTACCATTTCTTCAACAACACTATTCATTACTTCTGCATCCGGAGCATCGCCCTTCGTCTGCTTGTAAATAATTGAGCGAATCGCTAAATAAAATTGTGCTTTCGCCGTTTCTTGTTCAGTCAATTCACCAGATGGGAAGCAAATCAGATAAGCGCTCTTCAGTCTCCGGGATAACCCCATAAACCGGGTCTGCATATCCTTGCTGGTTTGCACATATTCGGCGGCTGCATTCAAGCAGTTAAGACGTTGCAATGGCGTCCCATTGTGAAATATTGTTGCATCAAAACTTGATAGCAGCTCATCCACCAATGCGAGATGATTTCGGAAAATAGATAGTGAAATGTTAAGCTCATCTATTGGGCTTTCCTGCGGGCTACCATATTTTTTGACTGCCTCCATCATGTCATTCTTAATTCCAATATAGTCAACAACCAAGCCCTTGTCTTTTCCATCAAATACACGATTCACACGAGAAATAGTTTGAATAAGAGAATGCTTCTGAAGTGGTTTGTCAATGTACATGACTGCCAGTGACGGAACATCAAATCCCGTAATCCACATATCAACGACTATTGCTATTTTGAAGTTGGAATCATTGTTCTTAAATTGTTTGTCCAGCATCTTACGGTATTCTTTAGTTCCGCAAATATCAAATAATTCCTTTTCATCATTTGCACCCTGTGTTGCAACCAAATTAATCTTGGGAAGGGCTACAAGTTTACCAAGCTGATCTTTAGTCAGAATAGACTCGTCCTCAGCTTTGTTTGCAACGGTCCAGTTTGGGCGAATAGCTTCAATTGCTTTCAACACCTTAAATGCCAACTTACGATCTGCACAAACAATCATAGCCTTTTGCACAATTTCAGGTTTTTCAGTACAAAGTGCTTCATAATGCGTAACAACATCGGATGCCAGCTTTTTAATTCTCTCAGGATGGCCAAGAACAGCAGTCATGGAGCTCATTGCTCGTTTACTTTCCTCAACCTGCTCTGGATTAGAACCTTCAGTTATGCATTGATCATAGTACTTTTGAATTTCCTTTGCTTGTTCATCAGAGACGATTACTCTAGCCAACCGAGGTTCATATGCAATGCGGACAGTAATTCCATCATCGCTGGATTCTTTCATTGTATAAGTATCCACAACCTTACCAAATACAGCAATCGTTTCATCAATTGGGGTTCCGGTAAAGCCGCAGTATGTAGCATTAGGAAAGCTATCACGCAAGTATTTTGCAAAGCCATATGAAGTGAATACGCCGTTGTCAGTTTTCTTAAGCTTTGCACCTACACCTGTTTGAGTTCTGTGCGCTTCATCAGAAATACAAATAATATTGGTTCGATCAGAAAGTAGACCTGTATTTTCACAAAACTTTTGAATCGTTGTAATATAAACACCACCGCTTGGTTTAGCACGTAGAGTCTGTTCCATGTCCTCACGACTCTCAATGCTACGAACATCGTTTTCCCGCAAATACCTCTTAGCCGTTACAAAAAGCTCTGAAGTTTGCGTGTCCAAATCCTCACGATCTGTGAGAATAATAATGGTAGGATTATTGAATGCTTCATTATCTCTTAATGCAATCAAGCGAGATAAAAATAACATAGTATATGTCTTACCACATCCTGTAGCTCCAAAATATGTACCACCTTTTCCATCGCCGATAGGTCGCATATGCTCTTTGATGTTATCAAGCATTTTCTGCGCTCCAAAGTACTGTGGATATCGGCATACAATAGCTTCATCCTTTTTGCTGTCATCCGGATAGAACACAAAATCTCTTATGACCTTTGTAATGCGGTCCTTTGAGAAAGCGCCCTCTAACATTGTAAGTAAAGAGCTAATGCCATTTGAAATTTCATCTGTATCATTTGCCTTATTCCACGAGTAATAGAACTTGTACGGAGTAAAGATACTACCCAATTTTGTGTTTGCTCCATCGCTGATTACAGATAGAAAACAATATTTCATGAGTTTTGGAATATCTCTGGTATATCGCTTGGTAATCTGTTTCCATGCATCATGAATAGTTTTATCTTCTTCTATTGCTGTTTTGAACTCACAAATGGCAATAGGAATGCCGTTAATGAACACTAGTAAATCAGGACGGCGCAAGTGATCTCCCTGAACAGAATATTGGTTTACAACTTTAAAGATGTTATTTTTAGGCTCATCAAAATCAATGTAGTCCACATGCAAGGCTACTTTGGTAAAGTCATCACGGATTAAATCAAAGCCCTCATTTATGAGCCAAAAAGCTTCACGATTGCCTAAATAAAGCGGGGTGGATGGAATGAGATTTAACTTATTAATAATTTTCTGCATTTCAACAGCACTAAGATTAGCATCTACATAGCGGGTTGAAATAAAAGAACTCAAGTCATCAAGGAGCAGAACATCCTCATAACGTCTATGAATATCCTCTCCGTTTACATAGGTATAATCATGGTGCTTAAACAATTCAATAATAGCTTGTTCTAGCTCACCTTCTGTAAATTTTCCCTTCTCAAAGATATATTCCACTAGATTGCCTCCTTTCAGACACTTGTTTCTTCAAGAGATCCTTTTATTAGTATTGGGCATAGGTCCTTTATCTGTTCTTTCAACTTCTCATTTATATCTTTTCTATCCTTGTAAACAGTATAAATATCTGCAATAGCTTGCTGTACTGAAATATCTGGGATCGGGATTTCTACTTCAACTAAATCACTCCATGTAAAAGTTTCTCGAGCCGACCCCCACGAATGAAAACGAGCGTATCTATCAAATTCAGTGCGATTGAAAAACATTGATAAAAATTCTGGTAACAATTTTGATTCATCAGTCGAAAAGACTTCATTAACCGATGAAACAACAATATCTTCGCATGTATTGTTAAAAGCATACGCAAATACTTTCTCATTATGTGTTGTTTGAACAAAAGATATTTGACGTGGTTTTACTACTTTATAATTTGACAATTCATCCCTGTTAACTTTGGCTGTAGGAATACGAAACTCTTTATAAACACTAATACCCATTACATTTAGAGTTCCATTTTCACCATTTCTTATATCAAAGCGTTCAATAAATGGTCCTATTTTCTGACATGGTATTTTCCTACGTAAATTTTCAATATAGCTATCACAAACGAGCTTCAAATCCTCAAGTCCTGTTTCATATGTTCTCTGGTTTGCAAGCATTGCATTGTATACATCCACATACTTTTGCTGAATTGGTAGTGATGGAAGTTCAATATCAATATCACACATATCATCCCATGAAAAAGCTTCACGAGCTGAACCCCAAGAGTTAAAACGAGAATATCGATCAAACTCAGGGCGGTTAAAATAAATAAATAAATAATCTGATAACAATATGTCAGTTCTGCTAACACTAAATACAACATATGAGGAAGAGACAATATAAGTATCCAATGTGTCATTATGGGCAATGCTTATTTTTTCCCCATTCCTTGATGTTATAGTTACGTAAGCAAAATCATCTGGTTTTACTAAAGAATAAGGTTTTAAAGACACTCCGCTCATATCCGCCTTTGTATCAATAAACACTTTTTTTATAGATATACCACGAACATCATCAACACCGTATTTAAGTTCACTATTTGTTTCCGTTGACAATTGTATTAATTCTCCAAGTTTAAATTTAGTTAATCCCATAACCAATCCCCCTAAACGCTTCTTCGAGTATGGTCTGTGATTTCTTTTCAGCCTTCATTACTTGGCACATTTCAGCCTGAATACGTGACATTTCTTTTTCGTAATTAATTTCTAAGTCATGATCAATAAACTCAATGTATTTACTTGGTGCAAGAGAATAGTTCTTAGTGCGAATGCCTTCTTCATCATCAAGTTTTACAGATTTACAGAATTCCGGAACATCTGAATAGAGGCTTGTATCAATACTTTGCCAATTACTATATATTTTCTTTATTTCTGAAATTTGATCATCAGAAAGAACAGTTTTTTTCTTTTTCTTCCCTTTATCAATCACTATTTCTTCAATGTTATCATCCCAGCGGCGTAAATCCATAAATAGTACTTCGTTAGTACGATCGCGTAGTTGTCTGCCATTTGAAGTGCATGATTTTTTATTCATATTTAAAACCCATAACGTTACAGAAATATCTGTAGTGTAGAACATCTCACGAGGCAGGACGATGATTGCTTCAATCTTGTCTCGTTCAAGTAATTCTTTTCTGATTTCATACTCAACACCATCTGCATTTAGTGCACCATTCGCTAGTAGAAATCCTGCCACGCCATGATTTACATCCAATTTTGAAATCATATGCAAAATCCATGCATAGTTGGCATTTGCTACTGGAGGTGTTGAAAACCCCTTAAAACGAGGATCGTCAGTGAGTTCATCTTCTTTACGCCAGTTTTTAAAATTAAATGGTGGGTTTGCCATGATGTAATCAACTTTTTTATCTTTGTGTAAATCCTCTGTAAATGTTGAAGTATTCTTTTCACCAAGGTTGTGCGCAATACCGCGTATAGCAAGATTCATTTTGCAAAGACGCCATGTATCAGGATTACTCTCTTGGCCTAAAATTGATATTTTTTGGCGGTTGCCATTATGACGGTCTACGAATTTTAAAGATTGAACGAACATTCCTCCTGATCCACAGCATGGGTCGTATACGATACCTGAATATGGCTCAATCATCTCAGCAATAAGTTTAACAACACTCGCCGGAGTGTAAAATTCGCCATCTTCCTTGGTACCGGCTGCGGCGTATACCTGTAGAAAATACTCATAAACTCGACCAATAAGGTCATCTTCATGAAAGCGCTTTTCATCGATCAGATTTACATTATCAATTAGATCTTTAATCTTGGACTTATCCGCACCGAGGGATGCGAATAAATTCAGAGGTAATGCTCCCTTAAGTGGAAGGTTGCTCTCTTCGATGTCAGCCATAGCCTGATCAATGATGACTGCGATATCATTTGCCGAGGCATGCTTAACTATATAAGACCAACGTGCGGTTTCTTTCAAATAATATACATTCACAGCATTATAGAACGATACTTTTTCAAGGAATGCTGGGATATCTCCGTATTGTTCCAATAATTCTGATCTTCGTCTATCAAACTTGTTCCCTGCAAACTTCAAAAACACTAACCCTATAACAGCATCTCTATTCTTTTCAGTACTTCCAATCCCTCGTAAAGCAACACGACAATTCCATAAAACGGTCTCCAGTGAAACCGAAACTTCCTTTTTAGTAGCTTTTGCCATAACTTTTTTCCTCTTTCCGGCTCATGGCGTTCAATTACACCTGCCAATTTATTTTGTAGTTTTACTTGTCCAACAATCTGGACTTTAGTCCTTATCGGGAGTTTCATCAGACGCTCCACCGGAACGAATCCATTCGTCTACTTCTGATAGCTTAAACTTCCACAGTCTCCCTACCTTGTAAGCAGGCATATTTCTTTTTGCAATCCACTGTAAAATGGTATCTCTGCCGACACCAAGGTATTCCATAACATCTTTCAAGGTTGACCATTTCTCAACACTATTATCGCTCATGTTGTTAACCTCCATGATTAAGTTTCATAAAAAATATCTATTGTAACGTTGAACATCCGTCTGTGATTAGGAAAACAGTTATTGCCATCGGAGTCTCGCATTTCCCAAATACAATTGAATTTTCCTTCAATGCCACGGGCCAAAAAGCTCGTGGCTATTTTTATTATTTCGCCGGGAGCAGTTTCTGGAATCTCTATTTCTATTTCATTAGAACTAGGACGCACATCTGTAGTATTTACGAATACAAGTTTTCTCCCATACCAACATCTATGTCCTGAATTGTGAATCACCCACGTGTGCTTGAATTCTTCGTAAATTTTGACCTTGTGATTTCTTTCTTTATCTTCAACCCAAACATCATCACCATTGATTAGTGGTCCAATAAACTTATTTGGTTCATCTTCAACACCGAGTACTTGTCGCTGGTATTCAACTATTATGGCGTTGTTCACATCATCAACATAATGAGTTATGAACATTTGAAATTGAATCGCTAGCGCCCTAGCAAGATAGCGCTTGTTTTCTTTATATGATGCAGGTATACCGAATGAATTCATACAGTCTCTAACTTTACCCGAATCAAGATTCGTTTCAAGAAAATTTGTAAGCTCATCTACCATTATCGGATTTGGGAAACTCGCCTTCATCTCAGGAGTAAGAACTCTGTCTTTTGCGTAATGACGCTCATTCTCTAAATATGCTGTTGTTCTGCGTGATTTTGACTTTGGCAGTGTAAAGTAGCTGCTACCTCCGGCAATGAAAAAATTAATAACAAAGACTCCTTGGTTTTCTTGTTTCACAAGATATAAATACATTTCTTTAATAAATTCAAAGCTCTTGATCGTGCTCACCTCACTTGTACCTAGCCAGTACCTACAGTACCTAATAACAGCATTTCAACATATTCGAGTGTACCTAATCATCTTGGTATTCTTTACCTAGATGGACGAGGCAGACATCCTCGTGATGCTTATACAGAATATTCCATAAGTATTGTATCACATAGAAATGCAAATATCAACGTCTTAAGGCACAAGTCAACGCAAACCATTATAAACCGACTTTGCTGATTAGATATCTTCTTCCATCAAAACTTACCTAGCAGGGCATCCCCTGATCAAGGATGATTCCAGACCTACTAGGTAACCAACTTAATAACTGTCACCAGCTACTGGAATAGCTGGTCGCCAATTCTGAAGCGGGAGTAATCCCATTCGGACGGTCGACTATGCCTTCTTGGCTGGTGCACGTCATGTGGGCTCTCGCTTCGCTTTTAAGCCGAAGGAGGGCTCATATTATGACAAATCTAGACAATCAGAAGTATTTTATCCCAATGGAAGTCACCAAAGAAACGATCAAAGATTTCAACTTAGATAGCTCGAAAGTAGTGCCAGCAAAAATCGGAAACAAAATTGTGTCCGCCATCATGATTCCGGCGACCAAAGAACAGTACGATGCGTACATGCAGCCCCTTTGGGCAGAAATCAAACGTGAAGAACGTACCCGCCGCTGCACGGTTAGTGATGGTAAAGGTAAGCTTAAACGTTGCGAATTGGACTGTAAGTCCTGCGAAAAGATGAAAGACGGAGCTCCGCTTTCAATTGAGTCTTTCTTCGAAGAAACTGAGCTTGAATTCGAGGACCCCGAAGCGAATCGGTGCGAAGCAATCCTAACTGCAATGCTCTTTGAAGACCTTCTCGATAAGCTGCGTCAACAATCCCCAGATTTAGCAAACATTTTTGAAATGCTCTATGATGGGAAATCTCAGTACGCTATAGCCGAGCTAATTGGCAAACCACAAACGAGTATTAATTATATGATTAAAAGTATACGCAAGATACTTCAGCAGCATGTTGATCGCGAAGATTTAGGAGTATAAAAAACGAGGCGGTGGTTCCATAATTGGGCTACCGCCTTAGAATTATTACAACAGTTCTCAAGCCTCAACCCCATGCCAAAACAGCAGCTCCGTGCACTCGCGGAACAAAAAGCAGTTCTGTAGTTTCAACCTTGAATTATTTAAAGGGCTTGCGTTAATTTGGAATACAAAAAAAAGGTTTCCAGCAATCGGGGATCATTACCGAAAGTCTGGAAACCTCTGATATCAGGCCATTTACGGCCTGTTATTTGTCTTTACGTGACATCAATACTACTGTCTCCACGTGCGCCGTATGAGGGAACATATCGACAGGCTGGACTGCCTTAATTTCATAACCACCTTCAGTTAAAAACTTAGCATCTCTTGCCAATGTTGAAGGATTACATGAAACATATACAATCCTCTCGGGTTTAAGCTGCAGCAGAGCATCTAATACCCTTTTATCGCAGCCTTTTCTTGGTGGATCGAGTATCACCTTATTTATAACAGCTCCAGCTTTTAATAGTTCAGGAAAAGCTAGCTCTGCTCTTTCCCATATAAACTCAGCATTCTTTACTCCGTTTATCTTTGCATTATTCTTTGCATTAACAACTGCAGCTCTTATACTTTCTATTCCATAGACCTTCTTAACAAACCTTGCTGCAGAAAGGGTTATAGTCCCTATACCACTATAAATGTCGCATACTGTATCATTACTTTCTGGTTCCAGGAATTTAATTGCAGTATCATAAAGTATGCTCACTTGTCTTGTGTTTACCTGGAAGAATGAATTGGGGGATATTTCGAATCGAAGCTCACCAATGTAGTCAATAAGCTTTTCCTGTCCGAAAAGATGTCTGTATTGGCTTCCATATGTTGGTCCTCCATCCTCCGGATTTATATTTTGATAAATGCTTACTACTCCCGGCGTCTCGGTAATAAGCTTATGCACAAGGCTGTGGTGCTCCGGCAGCTTGTCAAATGTGGTTACAATTATTACCATGGCCTCATCGTTTTGGTTGATCCTTATGCCGATATGCTTTATCTTTCCAGTCCTTGAAAATCTGTCATAGGGCTCGACTGAATGATCCTCCATCCAGGTTCGGACCACCGAGAGGATGCTATCTCCAAGCTCTGGTTGAAGGTAATCTTCTGTCAAAGGCACTATAATATTTGTCCCCTTCTTGTAATACCCGGTTACTACTCCACCACTCTGAGTACCAACTGGCACCTGAGTGTGATTTCTATACCTGAATGGGTACCCCATTCCTATGATAGGTCTTATCTCCAGATCCAGTCCAGCGATCCTTTCAAAATCTTTCTTTACCTTTTGCCATTTCCACGTCAGCTGAGCTTCGTAGTCCAAATCTATCAAGGGGACTCCACCACCAAGGCTCACAGTATCAAAAGCATAGCTGATCCTATTCTTAGAAGGCTCAATTATTGATATAAGACTTCCTATCCCATAGTTCTTTTTCATTTCAACGATTTCGAATTTTATCCTATCCCCAATTACACAGCCTTCTACAAAAACAGTAAGGTCGTCAGCCTTAAGTATCCCATCTCCATCGTGTGTAAAATCTATTACTTCACCATTATATATATTCCCAACACTAGTCATTAATGTTCCTCCCCATTTGTCCTAGATATATTCTAGCTTATATGGAAGGTTCTATGCAAATAAAAAGACAGCCAAGTTGAAGTGGCTGTCAATGCATAAGCTATTCTGTTTTATTCTTCAGTTTTTCCTCAGTTTCATCCACAACCTCTGTTGCCTCAGCTTTTACTTCCTCAGCTATAGATTCTACTTCTTCCTTTTTATCCTCTAGCTTATCCTTTAGCTCTTCAACTTCTTCTTTCGCATTTTCCTTCATAGCTTCTGCATCATTTTTTATGTCTTCTAGCTTGTCTTCTATAGTATCCTTTACTTCTTCAAATTTGTCCTGAGCTTTGTCGAAAGCTTCTTCCGCCTTGTCCTTAGCAGCTTCAGCAAGATCTTCAGCCTTATCGACCAACTGCTCACCTTTTTCCTTTGCTTCTCCAAGAATACCTTTTAATTTATCCATAAATCCCATAGTACAACCTCCTTTTATTTTTGGTATACGTTTGTCAATCAGATAATTGATACCCATAAATTAACAATAATTGTCGTTCTCATACTTTGATATTAAAAAAGAGCTTGGATCTCCAAGCCCTTTCAAAAATCTACTTCATAAATGTATCCTGATATACCTTTAGAGCCTTTTTGACTATTTCCATTGCTCTTTTGAGATCCTCGCCCTTTAGAACGTATGCGATCCTGGCTTCATCCTTGCCGTGCCCCTCTGATCCATAGAAGCTTGCAACAGGAGCCATCATTACAGTCTCACCATTGTCCTCAAACTCTCCCAGCATCCAGATGATGAATTTTTCAACATCGTCCACCGGGAACTTAACTATTACGTAGAATGCTCCTCGGGGAAGTTCACACACTACTCCCGGGATCTCCTTGATAGCTTTGTAGAGAATATCTCTCCTATTCTGATACTCTCTGTTAACTTCCTGAAAGTAGCTTTCAGGTGTTGATTTATAGAGCTCTACTGCACCTATCTGATCCATTTTGGGTCCGGATGCCCTTGCCTGTGCAAGCTTTGAAATGCTCTCCAGTACCTTCTTATTCTTTGTTGCCACAGAACCTATCCTAGCACCACATGCACTGAAGCGCTTTGAGATGGAGTCAATTATTATTACATTTTCCTCTATTCCAGGTATGCTCGCGAAGCTTATGAATTCAAGTCCGTCATAGCAAAACTCTCTATAGACCTCATCAGCTATTACGTAAAGCCCATATTCCTTTGCGATCTCACCAAGCATCTCGATTTCTTCCCTGGAATAGACCGCACCGGTTGGATTCCCTGGATTAGATACCAAAATAGCTCTTGTTTTTGGTCCGATAAGCTTTAATATCTCTTCCTTTGCAGGAAGTTTAAACCCGTTCTCGGCAACCGTTAAAAATGGCTTAATATTTACTCCTACCGGTGTTGATATACCATTGTAGTTAGTGTAGTATGGCTCAGGAGCGATCAATTCATCCCCAAAATCTGCAACCGTCATGATTGCGAAAAGAAGGGCTTCTGAACCGCCTGTCGTAATGATTACTTCCTCTGCGTTGAAATCCAGACCGCATTTTCTGTAATATTCTGCGGTCGCTTGCCTTAATTCCGGTATACCCTCAGACAAGGGATAATCGACGATTTTTCCTTCGTATTCCCTAAGTGCTTTGAAAAAGCCTTCAGGTGTTTCGATATCTGGTTGACCTACATTTAAGTGGTAAACCTTGACTCCTCTTTTCTTGGTCGCTTGGGCTATGGGAGTCAGCTTTCTTATTGGAGACCATTGCATACTTTGAAGTCTTTCAGATATATACATTCCACACCTCCTAATGTCCGCACCAATCAAGGATAGTAGCAGCAAGCACCTTCGTCGTATCCTGGAGCATGTCAATGTCTATGTACTCATCTGCTTTGTGAGCCATACCCCCAGGTCCAGGTCCGAATACGATCGTTGGCGTATTGCCATATCTTATCATTGCGCCAGCATCAGTTCCCCATGGTGTTCCGATGATTTCAGGTTCTCTTTCCTTGACCAGCTTGAAGTTATCTAATACAGCACCTAATAGAGGATGATCCATTGGAACACTTCCAGAATTCAGGCAGAAGCCATACCACTCTATCTCAGGTAAATGATCTCTCAGCCATTCATCTTTCTTAGCTGCCTCATATACAGTTTCCTCAAGCTCTTTTTTTACCTGAGCTATGTCGTCATCTGGCGAGAAGCTCATTCTTGCTTCCAGTACAACCTCATCTGGAACACTTGTAGGAAATACTCCTCCCTTGATAATACCAATGTTTATACTGAATGGTGATGGGTGGTGGCTGTAGAGCGGGTGCTTTTTATCTCGTATCATTCTTTCCTCATAGGCGTCTATCTCCTGTATCAGCATAGCTGCCTTGGAAATGGCATTAACACCCAGATATGAGGTTGCCGCGTGAGCCATAAATCCTCTTATCCTAACTCTAAACCAGATAACTCCCATGGAAACCGGGCACACTCGAAGATCTGAAGGCTCTGAAATGATTGCACCGTCTGCCTTATAACCCCTGCTTATAAGAGAAAGGGTTCCAGCACCTCCGGTCTCCTCACCTATTACGCTCCCTATCAATACATCCCCTTTAAGACTAATACCAGCTTCCTTTATTGCCTTCATTGCCATCAGATAAGCAACAAGTGCGCCCTTCATGTCATTGGCACCTCTGCCATAGACCTTTCCATCTTCATATTTCCCACTCCATGGATCATCAGTCCAGTCATTGCCGCCTGCCGGCACGACGTCTACGTGTCCGTTCAGAAGCATTGATTTACCTCCTCCTGAGCCCTTTAACACACCTACGACATTGGGGCTTCCGGTGTAGTCGTCTCGTGCAGGCATAAAATCAGGATTTATTTTCATATCCTCTGCTTTTGGTTCCCATATGTCGATTTCCATGTCCAGAAGCTTTAACAGCTCCGCATAATACTTCTGTGCAGATTCCTCTGATCCCATTACACTTGGGTGTTTAAGGAGTCCAGACAGATAGCTCACTGCTTCATCCCTGTTGCCTTCAATAATCTCTAATACTCTAGCTTTGGCATTCAAATGACTTCACCTCTCTCAATACAAACTATTACTTTCCGTCTTCTTCCTGCCAGCCCAGATAGGCTGACAATCTTCTTGCGACCTGTTTTAGTTCTTTTTGTATTTCGCTTAGTTTTGCTTCTGTCATCCTTATGGTAGCTCCGCTTATACTGACTGCTGCCACGATTTCATTTCTGTAATTCTTTAGTGGAACAGATATACAGGTAAGACCTGCACTGTACTCCTCGTCATCCAAGCTGTATCCGCGTCCTCTTATCAGATCAATCTCCTCAATCAATTGATCAACGTCCCTAATAGTCTTCGAGGTAAACTGTTCATAAGGACCAATCCCTAAAAGCTTCACAAGCTCTTCCCTTGTCATCTGAGACATTAATGCTTTTCCCATTGCGGTTGCATGAAGGGCTTCCCTCGTTCCTATCTGGAGATTTGCTATCAGTGAAGAGGTCGGATTTATCTTATGGATCGTAACGACACTGTCATCTACTCTAACTCCCATATTAACTGTTTCCTGAAATCTATCACACAGAGCCTGAAGGAGAGTCGTATCCATCGTAAACAGATTTCTTCTCCTAGGAATTGAATTTCCCAACTCAAAGAGCTTCCAGCTAAGGTGATACTTTTTTGTATCATCATCCTGATGGATATATCCCTTTGCCTCCATAGTCTCTATGATCCTGTGGACAGTACTTTTCCCTAAGTCAAGCTCCTTACTAAGCTCAGAGATCGATACTCCATCACTATACTGGTTACCTGTCAGCAGTTCAATTATCTCCATTGCCTTTTCAACAGTTTGAACCGGATATTTTGGGATCTTGCCACTATCCATACACAACTTCCTTTCCTATAGCTTAATCCGAAATCCCCCACAGCATTTTGCGGTGGGGGAATATCTTTAGTTATGGTCTTGGAATGGACAGATCATCCTTGTAGTCGTTGAATACAAGACCATAATCGCTCTCATCGCACCATTCCTTGCATACCTTGGCCATTTGAACCTTCAATTTCACAAGTTTATTCAAAGGTTCATCTTCATGCCATGCATTGTAGATGTCCATTTCGTTCTTTCCTGGCTCAAATTTAAAGTATACTGGTGAACAGATCCTGGCGATTTCAGCCGAGTCAACATGTCTTTGAACATTACCCATTGAATCTACAAGACTCATGTAGACATCCATCGGGATATTAGTAGTGCTTCTTATGGATGCAAGCATTGGCAGTGAAAGATCAGCAAGCGGATTGAAGCTGTCTGCTCCCATATCCTCGAGCATTTTAGCTGCAACTGCGTTTCCATGACCGGCAAATACTGACACTTTGAACTTGACATCTGCAGGGATAACACCATCTGCTCTAAGCTTTGTAACAAGCAATAGAAGACTCTCATCAGTTATCAGGAAGCCTCTGATGCCTGCGTTCAGGCATCTGTCAAATTCCTTCAGCCATAGGTACATATTGTCCTGCCCTCTAAGTCTCATTCCTGAAACATATCCCTCAGGAGTAGCGTATTGCTTGCCACCGTCCCAAGCCCTTGAAGCCATACAATTTACAAGAGTTTCTATCTTAGCATCAGCTGCTATCTGCGCATAGTATTTAAGCTCAGCCTTGTCTAAAAACGCAGAGCCTCCTACTGTACCTATTACTCTGTGAATAGGAACTTTCTTTTTGTCTATCTCTTTTACCAGCATTTCATAATTCACTGCTCTCTCAATGCCTGTGATCTCCATTCTGTAGTGGGCTCCACCCTCAAAGGTCTTGGTGGACGTAGGCATATCATACCTATCCTTTACAGGGTAATCTGTTTTAGTCTCAATATAATTTACAATATCTTTAAAAGCCATTTTCAACCTCCACTTAAGTAATTATTATTTGTATTCCTCGAACAGCTTCTGGAAATTCTCCGGAGTATCCTTTATGTGATATACATGCTGATCCTCAGGGAATTTCTCGGTCTTGACATCTTCAACATACTCCTTGAAGGCGTTGGTAATTATCTCCGCAACATTTGCATACTTCTTGACGAATTTTGGAGTAAATGCCTGGAACAATCCCAGCATATCTCCACAAATTATCAATTGGCCGTCGCAAGGGAGCCCTGCTCCTATAGAGTATACTGGTATAGTCAGCTTGCTAGCTATGAACTCAGTCAATTCTGGCGGTACTGCCTCAACTAATAAAGCCAGCGCTCCTGCTTCCTGAACAGCTAAAGCATCCTCTATAAGTATCCTTGCACTGTCCACATAGAGTCCTTGAGCCTTGAATCCTCCAAGCTGTCCGGCGCTTTGTGGAGTAAGTCCGATGTGACCAAAAACAACTATACCTGCATCTGCTATCGCTTTTATCTTGCTTGCTACTCTGACTCCACCCTCGAGCTTTATAGCGTCACAATCAGCTTCCTTCAGGAATCTAACAGCGTTTGCAACAGCCTCTCCATCAGTGGTATGGTATGATCCAAACGGCATATCACCAATCACAAAGGTGTTGGGTGCTCCTCTTCTGACTGCCTTACAGTGCGAGATACAGTCATCCATCGTTACCGGAATAGTTCCCTGGTAACCTAAAACTACCATTCCTAGTGAATCCCCTACCAAAATCATATCCATCCCTGCCTGCTCGGCAAAGGATGCCATTGGAAAATCATATGCTGTGATCCATGCAACCTTTTCCTTGTTCTCCTTCATCTTGTAAAAATCGAGTATCGATTTTTTTCTTGCCATATCGTCAGCTCTCCTTCCATATCCATACCAACATAAGTTCTATCATTTTAGAACACCGTTCTATTTTTAGAATAACCTTTTGAATTTTATCTGTCAATGCAATTTGATAAATTAATAAATTTTTTTGCACAAAAATACTCCAGAGTACGTTCGTCCAAAATGTTGGATCAAACTCCCTGGAGTAAAATTTCCTATTTTTTCTTTATAAAGGTTCCCTGGTTGAGCTCCTGAAAGGCCAGTTGAAGCTCTTCCTTTGTGTTCATAACGATAGGGCCTCCCCATGCGACTGGTTCATTAAGTTTTTTACCAGACAATAGCAGAAATCTTGCCGGTTATCTTTTGTTGTTACTCTTATTGTTTCGCCTCTATCGAAGAGTGCTCCATTGGGGTAACTGATCAATCCTTCTTTTTCAGGATCAAATACTGCCTCACCCCTTATTAGGAATGCGTAGGAATTAAAATCAGGATCCAGCACATAAACAAACTCTGAATTTGCATCAAGCTCAACATCAAAAAAGCTTGGCTTGGTTTCTATGGCCTCCATTGGTCCTGTAACACCACCATAGGTGCCTGCAACTATATGTACCTTAAACCTATCAGCCTTGTAAACCGGTACCATCTCACTTGTTATATCTCTGTACTTAGGATCAGTCATTTTATCTTTTGCCGCCAGATTGAGCCAAACCTGTACCCCAAGCATCTGAGGCGATGATTTTGGCATCTCCTGATGGAGTATTCCGGAGCCTGCTGTCATCCATTGGCAGTCTCCATCCCTTATCACGCCTTTGTTCCCCAGGCTGTCTCCATGCTCTATCTCCCCGTGTATGAGGTATGTAACTGTTTCTATCCCTCTATGCGGATGCCACGGAAATCCTTTTATGTAATCCTCGGGATCTTTTGAATCAAAGAAATCCATCATCAGGAAAGGATCAAAATCAGGTATCTCCTGGTTACCAAAGGTTCTAATCAGGTTAACTCCTGCACCATCTCTTCCTGGTCTACCCATAAAATATCGCTTGACTTTTCTATCCATATTCATTCCTCCTTGAGGTAATGTTACCCATTCAAATGGATTTGCAACCGCTATAATAATGTATAAAAGCACTCAGTTTAAAGCTGAGTGCTTGGCTTACGTTAGATTCTTTATCCATTTACCTGACCTGATTATTGGGATCCCTACCAGAGCTTTTACAACCTCTTCGAGGGTAACCAGAAGTACTAAGAGGTGGATAGGAAGCTTAAGTACCAATGCACCAATAAATGCAAGCGGTACTCCTATTATCCAAACTGTTCCCAGGTCTATTCTCATTGCTATCTTTGTATCTCCTCCAGCTCTAAGCACTCCTACTATAGCGATAGTATTATAGACTCTGATTACAAAGGTTATTCCAAGTACGATCAAAAGTGCTCTTGATGTATTGTATAAATTTGGATCCAATCCTCTGAATAGCTTCAGAACTAAATCCGGAGTAAGAGCCATTACAACCCCCAATATGAGACCAGATATAGTTGACAGCAGAATGAAGCGCATCGCATATTCATAGGCTGAATCTTCATCCCCTCCGCCTATTCTTGACCCTACCATTATATTACAGGCATTTGCAAGTCCTCTGACTACAACAAAAAATAGATTTTGTATAGTATTTGTGAGCTGCACTGCAGCAGTGGCTTCCTCACCTATCCTTGCATATGCCATTGCATAGAGAACTTGTCCTAGTGCCCAGAAGCTCTCAGTAAGGATTACTGGATATGTTGTCTCAATATATTTCCTCAGGAAGTCTTTGTGCCAGCTCATAAGTTCCTTAAAACTGGCAGCCAATATACTTTTCGTGCCATAAATTGCATAAAGGATAAATAGTATCTCGACGATCCTAGCAATCAACGTTCCAAGTGCCGCACCTTTAACCCCCATGGGTTCAAACCCGAAATGTCCAAAAATGAAGATGTAGTTAAGTACTGTATTTGTCAGGAAGGATATTATGGATACTTTAAGAGGAACGTTAGGTCTTCCTGTAGTTCTTAAGGATATACTGAATGCAAAGCTTATAGCTGTTATTGTGTAGGATAAAGATACTATCCTCAGATAATCAGCACCAATAGATATTACCTCAGGCTCTTTTATCAATATCCCCATGATCTGAGAAGGGAAAAAGAATGCTGCAATTGTGAATATCGTACCTGCGATCGTACTTAGCGTTATTGCAAGTCCCATTACCTTCTTGATGCTTGGGACATCCTCCTTGCCCCAAAACTGGGAAATAAATATTGAGCTGCCGCTATTTATCCCGAAGGTTATAAGGATATACAAAAAGAAAACCTGGTTGGCAAGTCCCACAGCTGCGATACTTGCCTGACCAAGGCTGCTTATCATCAGAGTATCGATCATGTTGACCGACGATGAAATTAGGTTTTGAATTGCAACAGGGACTGCTATTGCCAGCATTCCCTTCATGAATGTTTTGTCTTTAAATATGTTCATAACTTATGTCCTTTCAAAAGAATCCGATATGCAGGGCATATCGGGTCAATAATTTATTCATTTACTCACAGTACAACGCTTTTATCTAATCCTATACTGCTAATAATCACCTTTATTTACAAGAGTATAATTAAACAAATAAGGTTTAGAATTATCCTCATTCATTACAACTCTAATAACACCATCATTATTATTGTTAGGAGTGGTAAATGAATATTGTACAATTATTTGCGTACTTGAGCGTGATTCAATAATTGGACTATTAGCATTGACTTTTACAGTAACTGTATCTAGGTTTTGACCAGATATTTCAATAGTAATTTTATGAAGCTTATTTTTTTCGAACTTCAAGTAGTTAATATTATTGGGTGATATATTTACAATTGTTGGACTTTTTTTCCCTTCGATCTTAATAATCTTCACAGTGTTAATGGTCGGAGTTGTAGGAGAGTTTAACTCCCACTTGGCATAAAGTGTAAAATCATTATCAGGCATCGCACTCCAGCTAGTATATTCCAACCCACTACCATCTGAAGCTGAAAACCAACCAGTAAATGTGTACCCAGTTTTAGTCGGATTTGGTGCTGGTTTCTCTATAGGTGTCCCACCAACAGCTGTGAAGGTATTGTAAACATATTCTGTGTTGATTGAGTCTCTAAAAGTTAAAGTTCTAAGAACTTCTCCCGAGTCCAAACTTTCTGGTTTTACATGAATCCCATTCACCTTAAGGTTTATTGGTTCATTCCTGTAATACAAAACACTCCCACTGACTAGATCCGTAGTAGAAAATGCATTGATCTCTGAGGTGTTATTGATTAGATCAATGCTAAAGGATATACTATACCCCGACTTACCGTTACCACTGCCCTCGTCCTGTGATATTGAGACACCTATAATTCCTGCATTGCTATTGGATAACTCAAATTTCTTCCAGTTTCCAGAAAATGATGTTATTGGTGTTTTAACAAGTTCATCATCCGTTGTATCGATAGTCCCTTTGTCATCTAGTTGGTTAAAGTACTTAACTAGATTGCCCCTCGCACCAGCTGATTCAATCTCCAATGAATAAAACCCATTCTTGTTTTCAAGATCAATTCCGATTTCTGTAGCGGTCTTAAGTTCCTTTGTAATAAAATCAGCAGCAATCCTTACATCTTGCTGAGAAAATCCCTTATTTGTACTAACACTATAGGAGGTGCTTCCTACAAAAAACACAGAATAAACCACTTGAATCACAAGACCAAGGAGTGCTACAGTTAATACCAGTTCTATTAGAGATACGCCTCTTCTTTTTTTCATCTACTAAACCCCCATTTATTGAGGCTTAAACTCAATAATTTCAACTTTAAGGTCCGCTTGTCCTAAGGTTGGCTCAGTTCCAACTCCTTTAACTACGTCACCAACAATTTTATAAACTTTAGTTACTCCCCCAAGTACAGGTAACTCAATACCCACTTCAGCATCTTCAATAACAGATAAAACTGAATTTGTAACGTCATGATTTGCCTCAGCTACAGCTTTAGTCCTTGAGCCTGCTCGGAATATATTACTTAGTCCTGTATCGAATATTGTTAAGGTTGAAACAGCTATGATCCCAATGAGAGCTAAAGAAACAACAAGCTCGATCAATGTTACTCCTTTTCTTTTTGTCATATGAATCACCTTACCTTTCAATCCAGGAATACACTCTCATAAGTCAAACCTTCTACTTTCCCTCCAGTTGCAATAGTAATTGGTATTGGATTACCTATCCTTCCTTTAGTGGAGCCTTCATAAAATTCATCACCTTTACCATTATTGTTCGCATAAACTTCGATTTTATTTCCAATTACTTGACCTTGAATCATATAAGCTACTTTACTTTCAGTAATACCGAGCTGAACCTTGGCTAGTGGAGCATAAATTGATCCAGTTAATAACTTAACTTGATTTCCATTGTTAGTAGATGAAAAATTAAAATCACCGCTACCGTTATATACTAGTGATCCATCAAACAAGCTGTCTTTATGGAAATCTAGTAGTACACTACCCTTGTCTACGTGGATATTACCTATAAAGTTAAGAGCTTTTGAAGTTCCGTTAGTGGTCAAGCCATAGGTTTCGTTAGATGAGTTATAAACATAAACATTCAGGTTATAAAGTTCACTTCCCGAAGAACCAGTCTTCTGACCAATTATATTTGCCCCATCGTTTAAGACAAGGCTCCCTTTAACATATAAATTTACATATCCTTTAAATACAACTTTGCCGTCAAGTATAAGATTGCCATCAACATAAATGTCTTGTTTTACTCCATTGGTTCCATACTCTGAATTGTTTATAGTAATATACTCACCATTGTCATCTGAATCCCATAAATCAGCTACTGGATCGTTGGTTGGCCATGACGATATTGTTTTAAAAGGTTGTACAACGTATTTTGCTTTTTCTTCAGGAGTTAGTTTAGCAACATACTTCTCAGGTATATCTCTTGATTTATTTGAGTATTCATAAGGTGCATCATCTCCAAGACTTACAAATAGTTCTCCATATCCGGGTTTATGTGTAGTTTCTGTTGTTACACTATAAATACTATATAATGCCTTTTCGACTGTTCTAGTAATTCCTTGGTACTCGGCACTACCAGATATGACCAATACCGGCTTTCCATTTCCAATGATATCCTTATTCTCAATGTGAATAGAAACCAGCGTTCCACCTGGTTCTACGCCAGGGATTGTTACCTCAACACTAGTACCTGGGCTATTAAATAGATTAATATAGTCAGAATGGTTCTTATAATCTTCTGATTCGTAATCTTCTAATTGTGACCTTATAGCTTTCTCTACAACTTCTACACCGCTTTTTGCAATATAATATGCCTGAGTTTTATTCTGATAGTACATTGCCTGCTTATTCTCTGTAACCATAAATCCTAGTGTAAAGGTCGCAAAAATCATAAGCACTGCAAATAATATTATTGTCAGTGCCAGAGTTGATCCTTTTCTATTCTTAATTTTCATAATACCAACTCCAATTGATAATTTTTTCCCATTACTTTCCTACAATATATACCCTTAAGATGTGTATGTCAAAATATTTTTACCCAATTATGACAAATAAAGTGCCAAGGCTAAACCTCAAGCACTTTATTGTTTAAATAATCAACTAGACTCATTCCTTCGATGCTTACCGTTCCGTCGCCATCCATGCTTGACATTATTCTGAAGAAATTAACAACCAGTGTATTTCCTGCTATTCTGTACTCTTCCATAGTATCTGGCAAGAACACTATTTCAACATCCTTTTGAAGCTTGTCCTTCATATGATCCATGTTTAAGGTCTTTATAGGGTATACCATAGATCTCATGGCATCTATATCCTCAATCATACGCATATTTTGACTCCAGAAGCGGCTCTCTTTCTTTGTTGGTGCATTCAAAAGCTCTCTGTTTGTTATTGCAGAAAGTACCTTGACAACTGACTCCTTTGTAAATTCAGCATCATATATAAGCTGCATATCCGGGTTGTCAGCCAGCTCATGGAAGAATCTGTCCGCAACCTTTTCTCTTTGGGACACTGATTCCCAAAAATATATCAAAAACTCAATTACATCCAATCTTACCTTAATATTAGCCATTTCTGACCCCTCCTATTTTTTCAGGTTGATCCCCTCTGAGGTTATTTGAATTATACCATCCTTAAATAGCTTGCCTACAGCCCTTTTGAATCCAGCTTTGCTCATATGGAGCTCTTTTTTTATCTCATTGGGGTGACTGCCGTCATTGAGAGGCAGGAATCCACCCTTTTCCTTGAGTCTGGTAAGTATGAGCTTAGCATCCTCTTCCATTTGGACGTGACCTCTTTCGCGGAGGCTTAGGTCAAGCTTGCCGTCTTCATGGACCTTATTGATCCTGACTTCGATTTCCTCACCCATTTCAAGCACTCCGAAGATGTTCTTCTTCTGGATAAGACCATCGTACTTGTTATCTACAGCCACAAATGCTCCGATGTCCCTGTTTATACTGTATATGGTGCCAACTGCCTTATCATTCTCCTTATATGGGGCATCGGTACTCAGATAGTCCTTGACCTTCATAGTAGCTGCCAGTCTGTCGCTTTTGTCAATGTAGAGAGCGACCAGGTAGCTCTTAAACTTTTCAACGGAACCTACAGTCTCGCTAAAAGGAAGGAAAAGGTCCTTTTCCATCCCCCAATCTAGGAAATAGCCGATCTTTGATGAGCTTATTACTGTAAGTTTTTTTATCTCACCTACCTGAGCAAGGGGCATTCTTGTTGAGGATATTACTCTGTCTTTACTGTCTCTATAGACAAAAACCTTAATATTGTCTCCTACCTTGGCTCCTTCAGGGATTTGTGACTTTGGCAGAAGAACATCATCTCCACTTCCCTCTGCATCATTCAGATAGGCTCCGACTGATGTAAACCTCTTTATTTCAAGCTCTTGAATTTTCCCCAATCTTATCATACTGCACCTACTTTTCATTTGATATTACTATAATATACCATAATACATGGAAATATCAATTATTTGTTGAAAAAGCAGCGGATCATTCCACTGCTTCGCTCATTTTTTCAATTTGTTTTGCAAGCTTTTCAAGCTCCTGCAATGCCTCTTCGGGAAGTGCGTCTCTTCCACCCTTGAAGGTCCTCATATGCTTTATGAATTCCTCTCTGTAGGCTATAGAATTCTTCCACATTGAAAGGTAGCTCTTGTCAAATACTGGTGTGAAACCATCAATATTCATCGTTTCCAGCTCCTCGAAAGCGCCTAGGGGCTCAAATTTTGCCTTTCCTGTTGCAAGAGCCTCAAGTATCTCTAAGGTAACTTCCTTTGGAATCTTTTTGTCTATAAAGTGACCAGTGTTGAATATATAGCACTCTACATTTCTCTTTTCGAAAAGTAGTTTGAACTTCTCGTAGTCGTCCTCCAGGGGATAGGTTCTGAAGGGATTTGCGTAAGGCTCTATTACCAGAGCGTTCATATCTGCATTCTTTGCAAGCCTTTCAGCTGTTGATCTCTTCGTCGCAAGTGTAGCACCCATTACAGATGCGAGGATCGGATTCTTTATCCTGATGACTGGTGGCAGAGTTGCATCCTTCATCAGCCAGGCGATCGAATCTACAGGTTCGTCTATCTTATTGACCCTGTTTTCTGCCCAAAGCTTTGATTTTACTGCCCTTCCGTTGCCGTTTCTTATATCTTCGGTAACGATGACCTTGTTTCCTTCCTCGTCAAGAGTTACTCCGCAGTTTTGGACTGTCAGCAGGAACTTGTTCGAAGGATGGGCTGTGGGGTAGTCCTGAGTTTTATCGAAATATGAGGGTTCAAGTGCTACAGAATAGCCCTCCTCAGTGTTTATTATGTATGCGTCGTCGTGAAGTATCGTTATATCATACTTGTCGTCGTGCTTTTCATGGGTCAGAGTCGATTTCCCTGAGCCTGAGAGTCCGAATACCCCCATTGTATATCTTCTGCCGTCCTCAAAGTTGTAGCGCTTCATTCCCCCATGACAGGATGCAAATCCGTTTCGATTAGCAAGCCCCCATGCGAGGGTCAGAGTTCCTTTTTTATGCTCTCCAAAATACCTCATCCCAAGCAGAAGAGCTGTGTTGTGCTCCGGATTGAACAGAGCCAATCCATCCGGATGTGAAGGAGGAAGATAATCAGGATCAGAGAATACATACAGGTCTCCCTCCGGATATTCCTTGGAGTTTTTGTACATCCTCATATACTCCTGAGTAAGATACTGGAAATTCAGCAACCATGAATACATAATGTTCTCATGATTTTGTGGTATCAGCAAATGTGCTCTGACCATAAAATCAGGGTGTAATCCGATAACCACCTGAGCATGGTAAAGCTTTTTGTACCTTGACTGATAAACTGCTTCCCTTGCGATGGTTGCAAATTCTCCCTCATTGATACCAGGCTCTCCAATTATTACTCTGGCACCGGCAAACCTTCCTGTAACTGCACCATCGTTGAACAGAAGTATTTTTGAATCCGTTGAAAGTCCCAGCTCCTCAGGTCTGTATACAGGCATATCTGTTACCACTGTTCCAGGGGAGTCCTTAGCTAGTTTGTATGCCTCACTTATTGAGTTAACCCTTACCACGTTATTCCCGTAGAAGGCTGATTCAATAGTAGTCCTCAGGGAATTTATCAAGGAATTCTCCTTGGTTATATCTTCGCGTTTAATATTAGTTATAGTTGACATGTCTACCCTCCATCAGTTTTCCTAATAACAATGACTATTATAGCACATTGGAAATTTACTTCAAGCTGTTATGCTGCACAATGAACAAACATGACATACTGTTTAATTTTCCGCCTTTGTTGATAAATACATCCACCTGTCCATAAGTTTATCTAGGTCTGAATCGAGTGTTTCCTTTTCCTTAAGGAGAATTTCAAGTCTTTCAAAATCCGAAGCATTTGCTTCCATCTCTTTCAACTTTTCGTCAATTATTAGCTCCAGCTCAGCGATCCTTGCCTCGATTGTTTCCCATTCTCTAAGCTCAGTAAAGGACAGCTTGTTAGTTCTTTCTTTAGTTTTTTCACGCTTCGGTTCCAATTTTGTCTTAACTGAATCCTCTTTTTCAAGCTCTTTTTCTACAGTTCTGAACAGGTCATAATTACCAGTAAATTCTTTGATCCCATCATCAGTAAAAACTAGAAGCTTTTCAGCAAGCTTATCCAATAAATATCTGTCGTGGGAAACCACGACTACAGGTCCTGGAAAATCATCAAGGTACTCTTCAAGAATCTGGAGGGTATTGATATCCAGATCGTTTGTTGGCTCGTCCAGCAGCAGCATATTGGGAGATCCCATAAGAATTCTCAACAGGTACAGCCTCCTCTGCTCTCCTCCTGAAAGCTTCCCAACGAGAGTATAGTGATCGCTTCTTGGAAACAGGAATCTTTCCATCATTGAGCTTGCCGATATCTTCTGTCCGTCTGAGGTGGTTATGAATTCGCCGCCATCCCTAATATAATCTATAGCTCTTTGCTCTGGGTCAAGAAATGGAGTTTCCTGTTTGAAAAATCCAATGTTAAGGGTTTCGCCTCTCTGGATGTCTCCTGAATCAGGTTCCAGCTCACCTGAGAGAAGCCTTAAAAGAGTGGTCTTGCCGGTTCCATTTGCTCCCAGGATGCCAAGCCTTTCACCTCTGGTCATGACGTAGGTAAAGTCCTTGACCAAGACCTTGCCTTCGATCGTTTTGCTGACCTGTGAAGCTTCTATGATTTTCTTGCCAAGTCTTGATGTTCCTACTGAAAAATCGAGTGACTCGTTATTATCACCACCTGGAAGCTCATCCTCAAGGGCTTCAAATCTCTGGATCCTGGCCTTCTGTTTAGTGGTCCTTGCCTTGGCACCCTGCCTCATCCATGCAAGTTCTTTTTTGTACAGCGACTTTTTCTTTTCTTCAGTAGCCTTAAGGTTTTCCTGCCTTTCAAGCTTTTTTCCCATAAAGTATGAAAAGTTACCATCATAGGAGTAAATATTACCGCTGTCAAGCTCCATTATCCGATTGGTGACCCTGTCCAAAAAATATCTGTCGTGGGTAACCATGAACAATGCTCCTTTTCTTTCCATTAGCTTTCTTTCCAGCCATTCTATGGTGTCGTTATCCAGGTGATTCGTTGGCTCGTCAAGAATCAACAGGTCAGATGGCTGGATCAATGCGGTTGCAAGAGCTACTCTCTTTCTTTGTCCTCCGGAAAGATCCTTTATTCTCGAATTATAGTCGGTGATCCCAAGTCTCGTAAGTATGTTTTTTGCATCAGCCTCCAACTCCCAGCAGTTGAGTCTGTCCATCTCAGCTGTAAGCTTCATTATTTGATCATTCTTCATATCAGAGGATGAGATTGCTCTCTCATAAGCTCTCAGAACCTTCATACTTTCCCAATTGCCTCCAAATACCTGGTCCAGCACCGTGTTTTCCTCCTGAAATTTTGGGTTTTGTGGTAAGTAAGATACCACAGCATCGGTGGCTTTTACTATCCTGCCTGAATCTGGTTCCTCAAGACCGGCCATCAGCTTTAACAGAGTGGACTTACCTGCCCCATTGATTCCAATCAGGCCAACCCTGTCACCCTCATTTATTCCGAAGCTTATCTCTTCGACCAGCTTTCTCTCCACATATGATTTTGTTACTGATTCAATGGTCATTAAAAGCATTATTATCCCTTTCTTATGATGCTGAGTTTAGTATTCCCTGGTTCCAACTGTTCTGCTTGTATATATAGTACCCATAAATATCCACTATCAGATTGCTCGCACTCATCGCTATCCAAATCCCTGTTGATCCCAACTGAGTGTAATTTTTAAATAGAAGGATCATGGGTATTCTTACCAACCATAGCCTACCCACCTCCATAGCCATTGAGTGCCTTGTATGACCTGACCCTTGGAATATTCCCTGAAATACGCTAAACATCCCCATCAAGGGCATGGTATATGCAACATATGCCATATAGGTTACCCCCTGGGTTATTACCTCCGGATCATCCTTTGACTGAATAAAGAAGGTTACTAAAGACTCGTTGAATACCAAAAGGAAGATACAGCCTACTATTCCCATTGAGAGAGTCAGGAAGCTTGCCTTATTGAAAGCTTCCTTGGATCTATCGATCCTACCTGCTCCAATATTTTGACCTATAACGGCCGTCAAGGCCGCACCTATGCCCATCGCCGGCTGCATTATAAGTGATGTTATCCTGTTTACCATCCCAAATGCTGCCATTGTAGCTGTACCGTAGGATACTATGAAACCGTTAAGGATTATAAATCCGAAGGCTGCGCCTGACTGCCCTATAGTAGCTGGAAGTCCTACTTTAATAATTTCATTGAGGATATTTCTATCAAATTTGAAATTTTTAAATTCTGGTCTCAGGATATTATTCCGATCTAGTATAAGCTTTGCTCCATAGCCTGCAAGGAGAGCTCTGGAAAGCACTGTAGCCCACGCAGCTCCTGCTACCCCCCACCCAAATGTAAAGATGAAGATAGGATCCAGAACCATGTTCATAAGAGCGGATATACCGCTTAATATAGTGGGAGTAAGAGTATCCCCCTGAGCATTTTTTATGGAGTTTATATTGAAAAAAAGAAATATGAAGGGCAACTCCAAAAAAGTTATCCTAAGGTATATGTTCCCATACCTCAGAATATCGCCTGTTCCTCCCATGGACTCTACTATATATGGACTTAGTATTACCCCAGCCAGTGCAAAAACTACTGAAAGCAGCACAGAGGCTGCTATTATTTGAGTGGTATATTTTCTCCCTAACTCCTCCCTTCCCGCTCCCACAAGTTGAGAAAGTATCGATGTCCCAGCAACTGAAAGTCCGATCCCCAGTGCAATAAATAGAAAATTCACAGGAAATACAAAGGAGGTAGCGGCAAAGTGTACTGAAGATATTCTGCTGACCCATATCCCGTCCACCAGATTGTACATAGTCTGGATCATGCTGTTGACCATAAGGGGTATGGACAGAGTCAATAATACTCTGTAAATGCTTCCGTTTAGAATAAGATCCTTTCTGCTGCTTTTCAATATCCACTCCCCCTTAAAGATATTTCGTGTACCAAATTATTATACCAGTGTTCTGGAGGGTTGAGAAGGATTTATGGCAAAAAAACAGCCTGAGGAGTTTCCTCAGGCTCAGGTTTATTATGCCGTCTGTCTTAAAGCGCTGCCCTTAAGGACAGATACTCTGACTCTTTTTATGATCATGAATACAAGAAGCAGAATACCAACATAACCGTTGATTACATATATAATATTCACCAACCTGTTAAATGGTACCAAAAGACCTACAAACACTCCGACTGCAGCCAAGATTACTGAAAGCAACCTGAATCGCGGGGTCTTTTCCTCTGCAAATCTTGCAACTACTTGCCATAGTAAGGGTACTGATGTTGTATATATACCAGCGACCACTATCAGTGAGAATATGAATGCCATAAATGGCGAAATGTTTTGGGCTAGTATAAGTGAAGGTACCATAGTTCCTGCCAGTTGCTCAATGTTTGCCATTATACCGAGAGCTATAACTGCAAGGCCAAAGCTAAAACCAAGAGCTCCGAAGGAGGATCCCATAAGTGCTTCTTTCTTGCTGATGGAATCTTTTCCTAGTGAAGCCATGAATGATGCCAGCCAAAGCATACAGAATCCAACATATGAACCAGCTGCATAAAACCAATTTGAGGATGCTTTCATCAATTCAAGATTTGGTATTATTTCATCAGCTCTTTCCAAGCCAGTTGGATTCTTGAGTATTGCCGTGATTCCCAGAAATACTGTTAAGACAACTATTCCAGGGCCGATTTTCCCTATTACGTCTACTATCCTTCCAAGTCCGAAGATAACAGTTGATACTGCAAGAACTCCCATCAAAATACCGCCTACCCATACTGGAAGACCATACTGTTGATTTATAGTAGCCCCTGCACCACCTATCATTACAACGAAGGACATAAAGATGAATGCTATGGAAAAGTAATCATAAAAAGTACCTATAACTTTTCCACAGTAATATCTATAGATGTCATTCCCGTGTTCAAATCTTTTTTCATGACCTGTAAGCATGAAATCTGCTCCTACGTACAGGAACAATAGGAATACCACAAGTACACCCACGATCCCCATAGTTCCATAAGAGCTGAAATACTGAATTACTTCCTGCCCTGTAGCGAAGCCTGAACCGATTAGAAATGCAATAAACGCTCCGGCATATGAAATTACTTTCATCCATCTTACGTTATTTCCCATATCAATGCTCCTATCTTGATTTATTACCAGAGAGGCACAAGCCTCTCTGGATCTAGAAGTATGAAACCTCAGTTATTTCGGTGGACAGTGCAGTAAGTGCTCTCTTTACAAGTTTTTCCCTCAAGTCTGTTTCTACTTCCTTGGAAAGACTTGGATTGCCTACCGGGTAAGGTATTGCGATCGTTGGTACTATTCTATTTGCTCCAACCGATTCGGATATTGTAGTTATTGTTGACATATGAACTATTGGAATGCCATATCTTTCGATTTCCTTAACCATCGTTGCACCGCAACGAGTACAGGTGCCTCAGGTCGAGGTGAGGATAGCTCCATCTACTCCAGCTTCCTTAAGCTCCTTACCAATCTCCTGGCCGAATTTTATTGCGTTTCCTACTGATGTTCCAGTTCCTGTCGTAGTATAGAAGTATTCGTATACCCCGCCAATCAATCCCTCTTTCTCGAATTTTTTCAGCATATCTAGAGGTGCTACTCTGTCAGGTACCTCATTAGCATAGACAGGGTCATAACCACCGTGTATCGTATAATACCCGCCAGTCATCTCGCTTATACTTGAAACATCGTATTTACCCCATTTTTGTGCACTAGCTGATTGGATCCTATCAGGATTCCCCGTTGGAACTATACCGCCGCTGGTTATAAGAGCAATCTTTGCCTTTGGCAGATCCTTTATTGCATCAGCTGGAGCTACCTTGTCGAATACAGGCATTGGAAGCTCAGTTTCAAACTCCTCACCCTTGAATCTAGCGATAAGCATCTCAACAGCTCTTTCTGAGCCCCTCTTGTCAGCAAAAACTGTAAGTCTCTTACCTTGAGCAATATAGCCCTCTTCCTTTGGTGTACCTAGTTCTTCTTTTTTAAGAAGCTTAAGTGCTATTTTAGCCATCACTGGCAGGGCTGTTCTCATACCAGCTGCTGAATCAGTTACTTCAGCTATAATTGCTTTAGCCTTGCATTGATCTACTCCTGGGTTTTCATGATACATTCCTGTCACTACAGGGATGCCAAGCTTGTCTATCACAGCATTCGCGACCCCAGCACAAGCCATTCCATATCTTCCAGCATTGAAGGCTGGACCTGCAACTACAAGATCAGGCTTTACATATGCTATAGTATCGTATATGAATTTAACTGCTTCTTCAGTGTTCTCATTAAAGTAGTTATCTCCACATATAAGAGTTCCAACTACCTTTGCTTCTCCATTAAGGAGCTGTTCAAATCCTATGGCAGGTCCTATTTTTTCTTCTTTATAGAATGGGGCAATACCTGCTTGCTCTTCTCCCCCTACCTGTCCAAAAAACTGATTGACGTAGTACAGTATTTTATATGACATATCCTTAACCTCCCTTTCTAATACAGCTTCACTGTAAGATTGTGGTAGCCAATTTCAGAAGTTGCGCCAATAACCGCATTCAGCTCACACTTCATGCTGCCGTCCTCACCTAGACAGCCTTCCCAACCGCCCGCTAAAGTGGCGATAGCCTTATCATTTCCAATTACCTTATCAGCTGGAGGAAGTTCAACTACGTGACTTACGTTTCCTGCTGAAACAACAGCAACTGCTTCAGGTGTGGTGTCTGCCAATGGCTGGCTCATTCCGTCCCAGCCTGAACACTCATCAGTTATAAGAACTGTTTTTACTCCATCATTTTCAAGTCTCTTGCAGATCATCAGAAGGTCTGAGTCTGGATTTCCGTAACCCTCTTCAGATACAATTACTCCATCTGCTCCAAGGCTCTTGCACAGTTTAGTAGTATAGTCACAAGTTCTGAATTTCCCTGCAAGTGTAGTTAGCTCAGGAGTAAGAATTACTCCAAGGAAATTAATATCCTTTCCATGTCTTTTATATAGGTCCAGGATTGCAGAGTTGTTCTGATGCTGGTAAGTAGTGATCTTATCGCATGCAGCTACGCAGTTGCCGCTGATAACAGCTCCATCAAGCTCCTCATTGGGATGGATTAGAGTTGGTAATATCTGCTGGCTGTTTACTCCATAGATATATCCGTCATGAAGAAGTCCCTGTGATATAAGCATCTCAACATATACAACCTTTGGAAGGTCTGGGTATTTCTCCGTCTCCTCAAATATGCTTCCCATCTCGAAAACCTCTACCTCATCCGCAGGTGCATCCTTCGCCGCATAACCGATAAGCTCAGCTGCCTTCAGGCCTGCGAGTCTAACCGTGGTTTCATGAGTGTGAGGATCCAGTCCGTCTGAAGGGATTATGTCAATAACAATATTCATAGTCTTTGAGAATGGTGTCCATTTGGCACCCTCACCCCACATGTCGACTACTCCTTCCTGGAAGCCAACAATGTCGCCTATCGTTACAACAGCAGCACCATCAAGCACGTTTACTATTCCTGAACCCAGTTGTTCAACTGCAGTGGTAACTCCAGGGAAGCCATTTCCCTTTCCTTCTATCTTAACTCTTGGTTCAATAACGTCCTTTACGGGGATAATTCTCGTTTTCTCACCTGGCTTTGCCAAGTCAATCTTGATTTCCTTTACATTAACGTCTTCCTTTAGAGCCGCAATAAGTCCTTTTTCATCAACTGTAAGTACTCCATTGGAGAATTTCATCTGGTCTCCAAGTACGATGTCTTTTACTTTTACCTTTCTTAATTCCAGCTTCATCTTTACACCTCCTGATTTTATTAAGCCATCTTCAGATTTTCATGCTCCTTGATTGCCTCCAAAAGCAGATGCTTGTCAATCAGAGCATAGTCATTTGCGTTACTTTGGTCTATATTTCTATGACCAGTGTTTTTTCTGTAAGTATCGATACTGCCTTCAATCACCTCAACATAGAAGTTATTCATGGTATCAGTTTTTTCTCCAACTAGTACTGATCTGTATGGAGAGTACATCATCCTGATACTAGCTCCGAGCGGGTGACTTATAAGCTCATGTCCCTGGTGGATCATATTCCTGACTTTAAGAAGTACATCCTCAAAGCCTCCATCAACTACCTCTGTTCTGAACTCAGATCCAAAAAAAAGAGGATTGTTGGTAACCACATAAAAATTATCGGTCATTGTTATTCCTCCTCGAAATCTTGACGACCCTGGATCCATTTTTACTGACACCCATTCAATTCCTCCTTTGATATTTTTTTATCATGTTGTTCCTGTTTATTATTTTATATGTTTTTCAATTGTATTTCAATAGTATTTCTAAAAATATATAAAAAAATCTCATCCATATCATTTTTGGATGAGATTTATCTATATGCTACAGCATTTCACTTTTTATTCTTGATACGAACTGGTCTATATGGTCTCTGGAATGCTGCTCTGCTCTCTCAGAATCACCTTCCTTAATGGCTTCAAGTATACTCGTCAGAGTTTCTGAGAAGAGATCGATGCTGTTGAAATAGCTTTCACAGTAGTGCCAGAGTCTTTCTGTATGGTAGTGAAGTGAGGTCAGTATATCCTGAAGCCATTCGTTACCGCAGCTCTCGAGAATTATTTCATGAAATCTTTCATCGTCATCTATGGCCTTCTGGTAGTCAGTTTCTATGTGATAACTATTGATCCTATCCACGATTTCCTGAAGCTCTTCAATTTTATCCTTACTGATCCTCTCTACTGCAAGCTTAGTGGCAAAGGGATCCAACTCTCTTGTAACCTCGAATACGGCCTTCATTCTTCTGAAATCAACAGGTGCAACCTGGGCTCCGTATCTAGGGACGACATTGATCAGCTTGTCTGTACTCAGCAGCTGGAAAACCCTTCTGACCGGTGTTCTGCTTATTCCAAACTCATCTGCAAGATCTGCTTCGTTTAGTATCTCTCCAGGCTGATACTGTAGCTGGATTATCCTCTTCCTTATCAGGGCATAAAGCTCTTCAGTCTCTATTCTACCTTCTATCATCTCACCATACTCCTCGCATTGTCATTTATAATGTGCATTATAACACTTTTGCTTCACCTTTGTAAACCTGTCCTGTGATTCCGTCGACAGTGACTATGTCTCCCTCATTAAGAAGCTGTGTAGCATTAGCTGCTCCAACTACTGTGGGCTTGTTCAGATTCAGTCCTACGATGGCACAGTGGGATGTCAGTCCACCTTCCTCAGCTATTACTGCAGAAGCTCTTTCCATAAATTTTACCATGTCTCTATAGGTTGCTCTGCAAACGAGGACATCTCCATCTTCAAACTTGGACAATAGCTCTTCTTCGGAGTTTCCAACAACTACCCTGCCTGTACCTACCCTGTTTCCAATGCCCATGCCTGTAAGAAGAACTTTCCCAATGGTGTGAACTTTTATAAGGTTAGTCGTTCCTGAAAGCCCGACAGGTATCCCTGCAGTTATTACCACCAAATCACCCTCATCGACAAACCCAGCCTCCATGGATGCATGTATAGAGTTGTCAAGAACCTCGTCAGTGGACTCGCATGCCGGTGCAAGGATGGGGTATACTCCCCATTCAAGAGCCAGCTTTCTCACGACGTAAGGCTTTGTAGTAACTGCAATTATTGGAGCCTTAGGCCTGAATTTAGATATGGCTCTGGAGGTGTATCCTGAGGAAGTAGCCGTTATTATTGCCTTTGCTCCAAGATCCTGAGCAGTGTTGACCGTAGCCTTGGAGATCGCGTTGGTTGTTGTGATCTCATTTGCTCCGGATCTCAGCTTCAGGATCTCTCTGTAATCCAGAGAATTCTCCGTATTGATGCATATATTATACATTGTCCTGACTGCTTCAAGGGGATATTTACCCGCTGCAGTTTCTCCGGAGAGCATGACTGCACTGCTTCCGTCAATGATGGCATTGGCCACATCAGTTACCTCGGCTCTTGTAGGTCTCGGGTTCCTTATCATTGAATCAAGCATTTGAGTTGCTGTTATTACAGGCTTGCCAACCTGATTGCACTTTCTTATCAAGGTCTTTTGAATCAATGGGATCTCTTCAGTTGGAACTTCGACGCCAAGGTCTCCCCTTGCTACCATTATTCCATCAGAAACATTTATTATCTCATCAATATTATCCAATCCCTGTTGGTTTTCTATTTTGGATATGATGTCTATATCGAGTCCGCCATTCTCCTCAAGGATCCTCCTTATGTCATTTACGTCAGAAGCTTTCCTCACAAAGGAGGCTGCTATGAAATCCACTTCATTTTTTATCCCGAACAATATGTCTCCAATATCCTTTTCAGTAAGGGCTGGTAGGTTTATACTTACATTCGGTACGTTAACCCCCTTATTGTTCTTTAGTATTCCTTCATTAAGAGCTATCATTTTTATGTCAGTGTCTGTTTTCTCAACGACCTTAAATTCAACTAGACCGTCATCAATAAGAACAATTCCGTCAATAGAAACGTCGTTTGGCATATCCTTATAGGAGACGGTAACCAGGCTGGAATCTCCATCTACCACTCTGGTGGTCAGTGTGAATTCCTGTCCTTGTTTGATCTCAACTACTCCATCCTTGAATCTGCCGAGTCTGATCTCAGGTCCCTTTGTATCCAGCATTATTGCGACCGGAGCATTCATCTCTTTTCTGACCTTTTTTATAGCATCTATCCTGACCTGATGCTCTTCGTGGCTTCCGTGTGAAAAATTCAGCCTGCACACATTAACACCCTGTGTTATGAGCTTTCTTAGCATCTCCTCTGATTCAGAAGCCGGACCTATTGTAGCAACTATCTTGGTTTTTTTCATCATTTTATATTCCTCCTAAATAGACAGCACCCTTGCTGTCTCGTAAAGCTCATCCTCAAAATCCTTTTTCATAGAGAGTGCCTGATCTATGTCGACGTCTACGATCTCATTGCATTTGAAGCCCAATGCCCGGTTTGATTTCCCGTCCAGGAGTAGATCTACTGCCCGAATACCCATCCTGCTGGCAAGTATCCTATCGAAGGATGAAGCACTTCCCCCTCTTTGGATGTATCCCAATACAGTAAGTCTTGTCTCTATACCTGTTTTGTCCTCAATTTCCTTAGTCAGCTCGTAGGCGTTTCCTACTCCCTCAGCAAATACGATAATATGGTGCAGCTTCCCTCTGTTCCTGCCCTTGAGAAGCTTCTGGCAGATTTCTTCAACGTCGAAAGCCTTTTCCGGGACCACTATGCTTTCCGCACCACCGGCAACTCCAGCATAAAGAGCTATATCTCCGCAATGTCTTCCCATCACTTCTACTACATTTGCACGTCCGTGAGCCGAAGAGGTGTCTCTGATTTTTCCTATTGCATCCACTGCTGTTTCGACTGCAGTCATGAATCCTATTGTATAATCAGTATAGGCCAGGTCATTGTCGATGGTGCAGGGTATCCCTATGGTGTTTACTCCAGCCTTTGCAAGCTCCCTAGCTCCCTTGAAGCTTCCGTCCCCACCAAGTACCACAAGACCATCCATATTATATACATCTATAACGTTAAGGGCTTTCTTGAAGCCTCCAGGAGTCATAAATTCCTCTGACCTTGCGGTTCTGAGTATAGTCCCTCCTCTGTGCAATATGTCAGCCACTGAGGATACGTCCATATCGTCAAGGTCACCATTAATAAGCCCCTGGTAGCCCTGTTGTATTCCAAGCATTCTTACGTTATTGAAAATCCCGGCCCTGACTACTGCTCTTATCGCAGCATTCATACCAGGTGCATCGCCTCCGCTGGTTAGAACTCCGATCGTCTTCATAGTTACCTCCCTTTTTCTGTATATCATCTTTACTCAAGACAATTTCACACAATCCTTGCCTAAAAGATCTTGAAGCTCCTCAATTACCTCGCTGTTTCCTTTTCTTATCCAAAGGCTCCGGTCAGCTGCAACCATTTTATTTTCTCTCTCGAAGAATACGTAAACCGGAGTTTCTCCAGGATATTTTGATAGTATACCTTTGACTTCGCCAAGAATATCAGGTCTTGTCGATTTAGGGAGCTTAAGATATATCTTCTCAAAGCTGAGCTTTTGGATCGGCGAAAGTTTTTCTACAATAATTTTCGGATCCTCCACTTCGGATATGGATAGCCTTCCTTCAACAAGGACGATGCTGTCCTCCTCTATTAAATTATAGTTCTTTTCATAAATAGCGGGGAATATTATGCACTCGATGGCTCCATATAGATCTTCAAGAGTTACGAATGCCATCATATTATTATTCCTTGTGACCTTATTTTTCCTCTCCATGACTATTCCAGCTATCGCAACCCTTTGTCCATCCCTGGCTCCTGCAGGCTCCATTTGTCCATCCATACCTTCTGAGATCAGATCTGCAGTAGAGAAGGTTGAAAGCAGCTTAATTTCTCTCTCATAGGGCATCAATGGGTGTCCGGAAACATATATACCCAAAATTTCCTTCTCCATCTGCAGCAGTGTATTTTGAGGAAACTCTCTAAGGTCAGGCAGTCTATCCTCATAGCTGGCTTGACCATTGTCAAATAACGAGAACTGACCATCCAAATTTCTTTTCCTGTCTGAGTGGATTCCATCTATTGTCTTCTCAAAAATCGATAAAAGCTGTGCTCTGTTAGCACCGAGGGAATCTATTGCACCTGCCTTGATAAGGCTTTCGACGGCTCTTTTATTCATTACTGAGCTGTCAGTTTTTTCGATACGCTCGATAAATTCGGTGAAGCTTTTGAATTTGCCATCTTCTCTGGCTTTTATTATTGCAGCGATAAGGTTCTCTCCTACATTTTTTACCGCTGATAAACCATATCTTATCCTTGCATTGTCTACCGTAAATTTACCTTCTGAGTAATTTATATCAGGAGGCAGAACCTCTATACTCAATCTTTTGCATTCCTGAATATACAGGGATACCTGTGAGGTGTTTCCCATGATAGAGGAAATAAGGGCTGCCATGAATTCTACCGGGTAATACACCTTAAGCCATGCAGTTCTATAGGCGATAACAGCATATGCTGCTGAGTGTGATTTATTGAAGGCATAATTGGCAAAATCTATCATCAGGTCGAATATTTTTGAGGCTGTAGTCTCGTCAACTCCATTCCTTATAGCTCCTGTAAGAATTATTTCTCCGTTTTCATCGGTCTGTCCGTAGATGAAGTTTCTTCTTTCCTTCTCCATCACGTCCATCTTTTTCTTACCCATGGCCCTTCTTACAAGGTCTGCCCTTCCGAAGGAATACCCCCCTAGCTTTCTTACTATCTCCATTACCTGTTCCTGGTACACTATGCACCCATAGGTTACATCAAGAATTGGTTCCAAAGTCGGGTGGAGGTAGGTAATTAGCGAAGGATCATGTTTGCAGGCAACGAAGGTTGGTATCTGATTCATGGGGCCCGGCCTGAAAAGTGAATTCGCAGCAATAAGGTCTTCAAAGGCGTCAGCCTTAAGCTCCTTAAGGAAGGCTCTCATGCCCGCACTTTCAAACTGAAAAATCCCAAGAGTTTCTGCCTTGGCAAACAACTGAAGTACCTTGGGGTCATCCATAGGCAGTTTTGAAAAATCTATCTCCCTTATATGCTCACGCTTGATCAGGCCAACAGCATCCCTTATTACAGTAAGGGTCCTCAGACCTAAAAAATCCATTTTTAACAGACCCAATTCCTCAAGCTCCAGCATTGTGAACTGTGTTGTAATGGCATCGTTGTTTCTAAGAAGAGGAGCATATTTTGTAATTGGCTCCTTAGATATCACTACTCCTGCTGCATGAGTCGAAGTGTGTCTGGGTAGACCTTCAACTGCTCTTGCCAGGTCAATAAGCTGCCTTGTCTCGGGATTCTCGTCGTATTCAGTCTTAAGGGTTTTGCTTATTTCCAGAGCTCTGTCTATGGTTATACCAAGCTCTGTAGGTATCTGCTTTGCGATATAATCAACTTCGCCATAAGGCATGTTTACGGCTCTTCCAACATCTCTTATAGCTCCACGTGCTGCCATCGTACCGAATGTCGCGATTTGGGCGACCCTGTCAGCTCCGTACTTCTCGATGACGTATTGGATCACTTCCTCTCGTCTTTCATAGCAAAAATCAATATCTATATCAGGCATCGTTATTCTCTCAGGATTAAGAAATCTCTCGAAGAGGAGGCCGTACTCCAGCGGATCGATGTCAATTATATTCAATGCATAGGATACTATACTTCCGGCTGCTGATCCTCTGCCCGGTCCTACCATTATTCCATTGTCTCTTGCGTATTTGATGAAATCCCAAACTATAAGGAAGTAATCTATATAACCCATCTGAGTTATTACTGATAGCTCATATTCAAAGCGCTCCATTATTTCGGGAGTAATATCATGGTATCTGTTTCCTAGGCCCTGAAGGCAAAGGTTTCTAAAATACTCTTCCTTATCGGAACCCTCAGGCACCTGATAGCTTGGAAGGTGGAGCTTGCCAAATTCCAGATCGACGTTACAGCGTTCAGCAATATCAACTGTGTTTATCAAGGCGGAAATATCCTCAGGAAATAGGTTATCCATTTCCTCCGGGGACTTAAGGTAGAACTCTTCCGATGGGAATCTCATTCTATCCTCGTCTACGACTGTCTTGCCTGTCTGAACACAAAGTAGGACGTCGTGTACCAGTGCGTCCTCTCTCCTCAGATAGTGGACATCATTCGTAGCAACCAAGGGAATCCCTGTTTCTCTACTCAGCCTCCTCAGTTCCTCATTTACGATGACTTGCTCGCGGATCCCATGATCCTGAAGTTCAAGATAAAAATTACCTCTGCCATATATTCGGTCGTAGAGTAACGCAGTTTCCCTGGCCCTTTCGTAGTTGTTGTCCAGCAGCTGTTGCTGTACCTCTCCTCCAAGACATGCGGACAAGCAGATGATATCCTCGCTGTACTGCTCTAGTATCTCATGATCGACTCTGGGTCTATAGTAGAATCCGTTTACGTACCCCTCAGAAACCACCTTCATAAGGTTTTCATAGCCTTTGTTGCTCTTCGCAAGCAATACAAGATGATATTGACTCTTGTCCTTGGGATCCCTGTCAAATCTGCTGTTTATGGCTACATATACCTCGGATCCCAGTATTGGCTTTATACCTTGCTTCTTTGCCTCCTGAAAAAACTGAACTACACCAAACATAGCACCATGATCTGTAATTGCAATAGAATCCATACCAAGTGCCTTAGTTTGAGAAATAAGATCCTTGATCCTTATAGAGCCATCCAAAAGGCTGTATTCAGTATGAACGTGCAGATGTGCGAAGCTTTTCTTCATGGTCTCACTCCCTGTCAATCATATTGATATTTTATCATACCAAAGCAAAAAAAAGAAAGACTTCCGCAATGTGGAAGCCATCTTATCCATTTGTCTAATATGTTTTCGATTGCATTTTAATTCTACCTATGTCCGAGCCTTTCAATGACGTTCTCCATCAGAGATAGATCAATCACTCTGAAATCATCAAGTATGCTTTCTGGCCAGTTGGGGGTAGGCTTGTTCTCAATAAACTTGGATGCAGTGACTATGCTCTCCTCGACGATAATAAGTCCTGACTGATCGAGCTCAGCCGTCTTGCCCGAAATTATTACGCTCTTGTACGGCGTTTCATTTGGCTTGATACTGCCTGACAAGGGATGTGTAAGGAGCTGATGTCCTATATGGAGTCTGTCCCTTACCAAAGATAGGACCTTGATATAGTCCAGCCCTTCCACAAATTCTATCTGAAACAGGCCATCAAATTTATCACGAACTAGATGGTTATTTGTCACAATAATATTCTTCATGCTGGTGGTTATACCTCCTGGAAGCCTTCCTCAATAAGCTTTGCAAGTGCATCAGCCATTTCCCTCTCATCAGGTCCCCTGGTGATAAGCGTTATTTCTTCACCTTGAAATGCTCCCAGTGACATTATCCCTATAATGCTCTTTCCATTGACGGTTCTTTCCTCCGACTGGATATCCAGCTCGCTTTCATACTTATTTGCAATCTTTACAAAAAGTGCTGCCGGCCTTGCATGCAGACCCTCAGGATTTTTAAGCTCTACCTTCCTCTTCTCCATCTCTATACTCCTCCTCTAAGCTCTTCAGCGATTTCTTCGATTTTTCTAAATCTGTGATTTACTCCTGATTTTCCTACCGGTGGATTTGCCATCTCCCCTATTTCCTTAAGGGAAGCATCAGGATATTCCAGCCTTAGCTCTGCGATCTCCCTTAGGTTATCTGGCAACCGTGAAAGTCCCAGTTTTTTTTTAATAAGCTCTATGCCTTCTATTTGCCTCATAGATGCCTCTATGGTTTTTTCAAGATTTGCCGTTTCGCAATTTACTAAACGGTTTATGTTGTTTCTCACTTCCTTAAGAACTCTTATGTCCTCTAGTTTTAATAGTGCCTGGTGGGCACCGATTATATTGAGGATGTCGACTATCTGCTCGCCCTCTTTGATATACACAACAAAATTTTCTTTCCTCTGAATTATTTTCGAGGTCAAATCGAAGGAGTTTATAATATCTCTAAGATTCTCAGCGTGACTTTCATGGTTCGTCACAAATTCCAAGTGATAGGTTTTTTCTGGATTACTGAGCGATCCTCCGCCAAGGAATGAACCCCGTACATAGCTCCTTTTGCAGCATCGGTTTGATATAAGCTCTATTGGCATCTCATAGCTAGGGTCAAAAAGATTTTTCCTGTCCTTTGTTATAAAACCAACATCATCCAGGACTCTTTGGGAAATGCTTTGATCATGGATAACTATCAAATAATTGTTGTTCTTCTTTAATTGCTTGTTTCTTCGCACCATAACTTCGATTTCTGTATGGTATAATAGCTTAAGTATTGAAAAAATCCTTCTTGCTATGGCAGCGTTCTCAGTCGTAAATCTAAGATTGATATTTTGCATCCCTGTTATCTGGATCGATCCGTTCATCCTTACCAGGGCTGCCAGCTCTGCCAGAGCGCAGCATCTGCTATCTATATTTATTCTCGAAAGCTCATTCTTCGTTGTTGAAGAGAATGACATGGAATCACCTCGTTTGCTTCAGTATTTCTATACCTTTTAGAATAACCTTTCTTTCATCAGAGTATCTAACTAGATCCTTTGCCTTATCCATATGTACGAACCTGGCATCCACAAATCCTTCCTTACGCTGAGGTACACAATCCATAGAACCGGTTCGCATTAGATACCAATGGACTGTTTTGTAAACGACTTCGTCCTCTCTGAGGTTCTTGTATTTGTAATTGACCTCGCCGATATATTCTATGACCTCACCCTTGACCCCGGACTCCTCCAGTACTTCTCTCAGGGCTGCAGTCTTAAAGTTTTCTCCCTTTTCAAGCCTCCCCTTTGGAAGTACCCAATCTCCATTGTACTTCTTCAATAGAAGTATAGTATTCCCGAATACCACCACTCCTCCAGAGCTTACCTCTACCATTGATACCACTCCCAATTGCCCATTTTACTCCACATTACTATAATTATACATCATTTCAACATCGTTTTGTAAACATTTTCACAAATAATGGCCTCATGAATACATTTTGGGTATAATGTAATTATTATACTGAAGGAGGATATTTATGTATATAGAAATGAATGAAATAGTAGAAAAGCTTGCAAATCTTCTTAGGATCCCAAGCCCTACAGGCGACACCTCTGCCGCAATAGACTTTGTCGATAACCTATTCAAAGAGCTTGGCATAAAGACTGTTCTCACCGGTAAGGGTGCACTTATCGCTACGATCCCAGGGAAGGATCAGTCTAAGTCCGTAACACTTTCAGGACATGTAGACACTCTTGGCGCAATGGTAAAGGAGATTAAGGACAATGGAAGGTTAAAGCTGTCACAGCTTGGAAGCTACATTATGAGTACGGTCGAGGGAGAGCATGTTCAGATTTCAACTCTAGATGGGAAAAAGTATACCGGTACCTTAATCATAACAAAAGCATCCTCCCATGTACATGGTGAAGAAACCAGGACCCTCGACAGAACAACTTCAAATATGGAGGTTCGACTGGATGAGGTGGTTTCAAATCGTGAGGATGTAGAGGCATTGGGTATTCAAGTCGGTGATTTTGTAAGCTTTGATCCAAGGGTAGTAGTCACTCCCTCAGGCTTTATTAAATCAAGACATTTAGATGATAAAGCAGGTGTAATAGCTATATACGGCATTGCTAGGCAGATAATGAAGGAAGGACTCTCTCCAAATTATACGACCCATTTCTTTATAAGCAATTACGAGGAGGTTGGTCATGGCGCATCCGCTGCGATACCAGAGGATACCTTCGAGTTCATTGCAGTCGATATGGCTGCTCCTGGTGAAGGGCAGACCTCCGATGAATTTTCAGTAACTATTTGTGCAAAGGACAGCACTGGTCCCTATGATTTGGAGCTTAGAAAAAGGCTGGTTGAGCTTTGCAAAGCAAACGATATTCGATACAAGATCGATATTTACCCTTATTATGGCTCGGATGGTTCGGCAGCACTGAGATCAGGTTACGACATAAAAGTCGGACTGATCGGACCGGGAGTAGATGCATCCCACTCCTTTGAGAGAACTCACAGGGATGCGATCGAGGAAACAATAAAGCTTGGAGTTGCGTATTTGACTGAATAGTAGTTAGTTGATAGTGGAAGGATGTAGAAGTTATAATTGATTAGTGAATAGTGAATAAAATGATCCTTGGTAGTACTTGGAATAACTTGAACTGTTATTCTAAGTATACTATGGATCATTTTTTTATTGCCCATTGTCTAAACCAGTTTTATGAGCATATCGCTTAAAAGAGCTGTATCGTGACGTATATAGTCATTTTTTACGTCTATAAGCTTTCCTTCGATTAGCTTTATGCCTCTTTTTTTAAGCTCCTTTTCCTCACCTTTTTGGATACACACAGGGGCTGCTCCATCGCTTCCGTACCTGGATAAAACATCCTTAGGGATGCCTTCGGTATTTGCTATTACATAATCAAGAAATCCGTCCATAGAGTGCTTGATTATTGCATCCACATGCTGTAAGACTCCATATCCATCGGTTTCACCAGGCTGAGTCATTACGTTGCAAACATATACTGTCGGCGCTTTTGCCTTGTTTATATGAAGTACCATATTTTTAACCAGAAGATTCGGGATCACCGACGTGTATAAGCTCCCCGGACCCAGTACTATAAGATCTGCATCCTTGATAGATTTAACTGCCTCAACTAGAGGGTAGGATCTCTCTGGCGTCATGGTCATCCTGGCTATTCGGGTTCCCCTGGTCTTGGCGATTTCAGGTATCATCGATTCACCCTCTGCAATCGAACCATCCTCAAGCTGCGCAATAAGCCTTGCATTTGCAAGGGTCACTGGGAGTACCTTGCCGGTTATTGAAAGAACGTTGCTGGTCTCTTTTATGGCTTTTTCAAAGCTTCCATGTATCTCGTTCATAGCAGCTATAAATAGATTCCCAAAGCTTTGTCCTTTAAGCTCTCCCTCTGAAAATCTGTATCCAAGAAGCTTTGCCATATTAGGCTCAGTATTTGCTAGAGCCAAAAGACAAGACCTTATATCACCTGGAGGCAGCATCCCAAGATCCTCTCTAAGCCTACCGCTTCCTCCTCCATCATCAGCGACGGTAACGATTGCTGTTATGTTTTCAGTTTTTTCCTTCAGACCTCTTAACAATACCGATAATCCTGTACCTCCGCCTAGTACCACTACCTTAGGCTGTGTCTTTGACCTATTCAAAATCTTATCCATTTTCCATTTCCCTTCGTCATGCTTTACAAATCTCTATGGTCGACAACCGATCTGTGACCATCAGCTCTGAGTAGTCCTGCTACCCTCTCTGCTATGGCAACTGATCTGTGTTTGCCACCAGTGCAACCGATCCCTACCACCAATTGTGTCTTACCCTCCTGGATGTAATATGGAATCAGGAATTCAAGTAAATCCATTGTTTTATCAATGAATGACTGAGTTTGAGGCCAATTGAAGACATAGTCTCTTACATTTTTCTCTAAACCTGTAAATTCCTTAAGCTCAGGAATGTAGAAGGGATTTGGAAGGAACCTGACGTCAAACACAAGGTCTCCGTCGAGAAGTATCCCGTGCTTAAACCCGAAGGATGTAACGGAAATACTAAGCTTGCTTGCTTCCTCTCCCTCCATAAAGATACGAGTCATCTCTTCCTTAAGCATCCCGAGATTTAGCTTGGTTGTATCGATAATATAATCAGCTCTGCTCTTCACCTGCTTAAGAACCTCTCGTTCTGCCTCTATACCATCTAAAAGATTACCTTCCGGATTCAGTGGGTGAGGTCTTCTCAGCTCCTTGTATCTTTTAATCAATGTATCATTGGCAGAATCGAGGAACAGTATCTTGAAACCGATCCCCATAGCAGTGAGCTGGTCCAACCCCTGAAAAAGAGTCTCAAAGAATTCCCCACCTCTTATATCGACAACTACTGCTACCTTTTTAATCTCCTTTGTTGATTTATGAGTTAGCTCTGCAAACTTGGAGAGAAGCGCCGGCGGCAGGTTGTCCATACAGTAATATCCCATGTCCTCCATTACCTTCATCGCCTGTGACTTGCCTGCTCCTGACATCCCTGTGATTACAACAAATTCCACCTCTATCACCTCTCCTTTCCGTCTTCTCCTGATCAAAGGACTATATTTACTATTCTTTTCAAATCTATCCCTGAGTCCTTCGCCTTCTTTAAGCCCTTTTCGACATCCCCAACTCTGGAAGGCTCATGTGCATCACTGTTAAGGTAAAGCATTACCGGAATGTCTTTGATAAGCTCCAGACTTTTAACTGATAGTTCGTCGTGCTTAGAGCTTATTTCAAGAGCTGTTCCTATCTGAGCGGCTTTTTTTGCGACCTCGACTATGTCTACCTTAGCTTTAGAACCTGGATGGGTTATTATATCTATAGGATATCGGTCCATAGCTTTGATATAAGCCTCAGTCATCCTTTCAATGGACCCTTCCATAGTGTCAGCAAATATCTTGGCAAGTTGAGGAGTAACATATAAACCAAGAGCATCCCTTATGCTTCCTGGAGTAGCTCCGTAGTGATAGCCCATTAATAGTATGTCCAATTGCTTAATTATTCCTTCATCAACGTCAAGTTCTCCATCCAATCCTACCAGATTTGCTTCAAGTCCGAGAAGTATATTTAATCCTCTTGGTTCATATATCTCTCGCAATCTATCGATCTCTTTCTTCATGATCGGAAGATTTTCAACCCTTAGACCATATAGGTAATGACCCGGTCCATGCTCGCTGATTACGATCGTCTCTAAGCCTTTCGCATAAGCTTCTGCGACGTTCTCCTCTATTGTACCTTTTGCATGGGTTCCTTTCTTCTTAAACCCACTGCTATAGATGGTGTGGGTATGGTAATCACCCCTTATACGAATCATCAGTCTTCACCTGCCAGCTTGATTTCCATCTCCAGTTCAACTTCAAATTTATCCCTTACCGTTTTGCGTATCACTTCTATAAGCTCAATTACCTCTTTGCAGGTTGAGCTTCCTCTGTTTACAACGAAACCGCAATGTTTTTCAGAAACTTGAGCATCGCCGTGCCTTAAGCCTCTAAGACCTGAATCCTCAATAAGCTTTCCAGCAAAGTACCCCTCCGGTCTCTTAAACGTGCTGCCTGCACTAGGCATTTCTAGCGGCTGCTTTGATGTCCTTTGGACTGTAAGCTCCTTTATTCTTTCGTCAATTTTTGCATAGTCTCCTTTCTCAAGGCTCATTACTACATCCAAAACTATGAGCTCGTCCTTTTTGACTCTGCTGTTTCTATAGGCAAATTCCATCTCATGCCCATCAAGCTGGAGCTTCCTTCCGTATCTATCAATTGCCCTTACCAGAGTGACCACGTCCTTCATCTCGCCTCCGTAAGCCCCTGCATTCATAGAGATTGCTCCGCCTATCGTACCAGGGATACCACTTGCAAATTCAAGCCCCTCCAGAGATTCTCTAAGTGCTGCTTTGCTTACTGCTGTCAGCAATGCACCAGCTTGAGCACAAATAGTATCACCCTCTACCCAGACTTTATCGAAGCCGTCGTTTATCTTGAGTACAACTCCCCTTATCCCGCCGTCCCTAACCAGGAGATTAGAGCCATTCCCCATTATAAATACTGGGACATCCTGCTCCCTGGACACTCTTAAAGCTGTTTCTAACTCCTCTTCTGAGGTTATCCTTATAAGGACGTCAGCAGCTCCTCCTATCTTAAATGATGTATGTGCTGACATCGGCTCATCAAACCTTATGTCCATAAAATCATGCTCTTCGAATATTTTAATATATTTGTTCATCTCGTATTATCACCCTTTGTTAAATATTGCATTCTCCCATATATTATACCACATCGAAGGGTCTTTAACTAAAAAAAGCTGTCACCCGAAGGTGACAGCTTTTTGAAATTAGTCTCTTGCCATTCTCTTGTATACTTCGTATCTTGCCTTAGAAGCAACCTCAGCTGCTTTGTAGAGCATCTCAGCTTCTTCTGGGAAGGATAGCTTAAGTGAAGTATATCTGACCTCTGAATCAAGGAAGTCAGTAACCGGTCTTGTAGGCTCCTTGGAGTCAAGTACGAACGGATTCTTGCCTTCATCAGATAGTCTTGGATCGAATCTGTACAGATGCCAGTATCCTGTGTCAACTGCAAGCTTTTCTTGTTTGATAGTGGTTCCCATACCTGATTTGATTCCGTGGTTGATACATGGTGCATATGCAATAACAAGTGATGGACCATCATAGCTCTCAGCTTCCTTAAGAGCCTTGAGAGTTTGGTTCATGTTAGCTCCCATAGCAACCTGAGCTACGTATACATAACCATAGGTGGCAGCTATCATACCGAGATCTTTCTTTCTTATTTTCTTACCTGAAGCTGCAAATTTTGCTACAGCTGCAGTTGGGGTTGCTTTTGATGACTGTCCACCTGTATTTGAGTAAACCTCTGTGTCAAATACAAGAACATTGATGTCCTCACCTGATGCCAATACGTGGTCAAGTCCACCGAAGCCGATGTCATATGCCCATCCGTCACCACCGAATATCCACATTGATCTCTTTATCATGTAATCCTTTAGTTCAGCGATAAGCTTAATTGCTGCATCTGCTTTTTCATTTCCGAATTTAACGTTAAGTCTTGGAAGGATCATTCCTGCTGCTGCCTTTGAAGCATTTGCATCGTTCATTCCTACAAGCCATGCGTTGAAGTGCTCGTTAAGCTCTGAATCTACTCCAGCTGCCAAAAACTCTTCCATGGCAAGCTTTATTTTTTCTCTGATCTTCTTGACTGCTACTGCCATACCATATCCAAACTCAGCGTTGTCTTCGAACAGTGAGTTTGCCCATGATGGTCCTCTTCCATCCTGACCTGCGCAGTAAGGAGTTGCAGGAGCACTAGCTCCCCAAATCGATGAACATCCAGTTGCGTTGGCGATCATCATTCTGTCTCCAAATAGCTGAGTTACAAGTTTAGCATATGGAGTTTCTCCACAGCCTGCACAAGCTCCTGAGAACTGGAGAAGTGGTTGCTGGAATTGAGTATTTTTCAATATGTTAGTTTCGAATCTGTCGCCTTTGTTCTTTACTGTCATTGCAAATTCCCAATTCTTGGAGTGTACTTCGTACTCTTCCTCAAATGGAGTCATTACAAGAGCCTTCTCCTTGGCAGGACATACATCGGCACAGTTTCCGCAGCCTGTACAGTCCAATGGAGATACCTGGATCCTGTACTCAAGTCCATCAAATCCTTTGCCTGTTGGAGCTAGAGTCTCGAAGGTCCCTGGCGCTTTTGCCTTCTCATCGGCATCGACGAGTATAGGTCTTATTACTGCGTGAGGGCAAACATAAGAACATTGGTTACACTGGATGCAATTTTCTTTTATCCAATGCGGTACATCAACTGCTATGGCTCTCTTCTCAAATTCAGAGGTTCCATGTGGGAAGGTACCGTCTTCTCTTCCAACGAATGTACTTACTGGAAGGTCGTCTCCCTCTTGTCTGTTCATAGGCTCTACTACGTTCTTGATAAAGTCCGGAACTTCTTTTGCTTCAACCTTAGCGTCAACGGCATCCTTCCAGGAAGCTGGAACTTCTATCTTGACTAGAGCATCTATACCTTTATCGATTGCAGCGTAGTTCATGTTGACGATCTTCTCGCCCTTTTTGCCGTAATCATGAATAACTGACTTCTTCAAATGCTCTACGGCAGCTTCCAACGGAAGAACCTTTGAAAGCTTGAAGAAGGCTGATTGCATGATCATATTTGTTCTTCCGCCAAGACCGATCTCGACAGCGATCTTTGTTGCATTTATAGTATAGAAATTGATCTCGTTCTCTGCAATGTATCTCTTCATTGAAGCAGGAAGGTTCTCCTCAAGCTCCTTCTCATCCCATAGACAGTTGAGAAGGAAGGTTCCGCCCTTCTTAAGTCCCTTCAACAGGTCATAGCTGTTTACATAAGACTGTTTGGAACAGGAAATGAAGTCAGCGCTTGAAATCAGGTAAGTCGATTTTATCGGACTGTTTCCAAATCTCAAGTGAGAGATAGTAACCCCGCCTGATTTTTTAGAGTCGTATGCAAAATATCCCTGAGCATACATATCTGTGTCGTCACCGATGATCTTTATAGCGCTCTTATTAGCTCCAACGGTACCGTCAGACCCGAATCCCCAGAATTTACATTGGATGGTTCCCTCAGGCTCAGTTTCAATTATCTCATCAACTGGAAGTGAAAGGTTAGTTACATCGTCAACTATACCTACTGTAAATCCATCCCTTGGAGCTTCAGCTTTTAGATTCTTGAATACTGCCAAAACTTGAGAAGGTGTTGTATCCTTTGAGCCTAGTCCGTATCTTCCGCCAACTATGATAGGCTGATCATTTTTGGTATAATACAGGTTCTTAACATCCAGGTACAGCGGCTCTCCGAGAGCTCCCTTTTCCTTTGTTCTGTCAAGTACAACTATTCTCTTTACAGATGCAGGCATAACGTCGAAGAAATACTTCTCTGAGAATGGTCTGTAAAGGTGGACCTTCATCAAACCAACCTTCTCGCCCTTAGCCATTAGGTAGTCAACTACCTCTTCAGCTGCCTCTGTCACAGATCCCATAGCTACCATTACATGCTCAGCTTCAGGGTGTCCATAATAATTGAATGGTTTGTAATCCCTTCCTGTTACCTTGTTTATTTCCTTCATGTAGTCATTTACAAGATCCGGTACTGCAAGATAGTATGGATTTGAAGCCTCTGCAGCCTGGAAGTAGATGTCAGGATTCTGTGCAGTTCCTCTGGTTACAGGATTTGCTGGATTCAAAGCTCTGTTCCTGAACTCTTTTAGTGCATCCCAATCAAGAAGCTTAGCTAGGTCGTCATACTCCATAACCTCAACCTTTTGAACCTCGTGGCTTGTTCTGAAGCCGTCGAAGAAATGCAGGAATGGAACTCTCCCCTTTATAGCACAAAGATGTGCTACTCCTGCAAGATCCATTACCTCCTGAACTGAACCTGATGCAAGTAATGCAAAACCTGTTTGTCTTGTAGCCATTACGTCCTGGTGATCGCCAAAGATGCTAAGCGCATGCGAAGCCAATGCTCTTGCTGACACATGGAACACTGCCGGCAGAAGTTCTCCCGCCATTTTGTACATGTTTGGAACCATCAATAATAGTCCCTGAGATGCTGTGTATGTAGTGGTCAAGGCTCCCGCCTGTAGTGAACCGTGAACTGCTCCAGCTGCTCCAGCCTCTGACTGCATCTCTGTTACCAATACCTTTTGCCCAAAGATATTAGTCTTGCCATGTGCAGACCATTCGTCTACTGATTCGGCCATGTTTGATGATGGTGTGATAGGGTATATCGCAGCTACATCTGTGAATGCGTAGGATATGTACGCTGCAGCTGTGTTACCATCCATGGTCTTCATAACTTTACCCATGTATAGTACCTCCTTGATATGGTATATGGTTGATAAAATGTAAGAGGGCATTGCCCTCCTGAATTTGTTAAAAAATCCGTTATCATATTTAAGTATATTAAACAATGAAATGGATGTCAACTTAATATTCCTTCATATTTCCCCGGTCAAGAGCGCTTAATTCCTTGCATTCTTGTTGGCTTTCCTCTCCAGTATTGACTTCCTCACTCTTTCATTGAGCTCCTCTGCGGCATTGTAGCCTAGCCTCTTTTGTCGGTTGTTTTTTGCAGCAACTTCTACGATCATTGCAATACTCCGGCCGGGCTTAACAGGGATCGTGACCTTCGGCAGTTTAATACCCAGTATTTCAATAGTTTCTTCCTCAAGACCAACTCGATCATATTCCTTATCGGGATTCCATGCCTCCAGCTCTACGACCATATCCAAATAGTCGTATTGCTTTACTGCACTTATACCGTATAACCTTTCGATGTCAAGAATTCCAATTCCCCTGATTTCAAGGAAATATCTTGTCAGTTCAGGACAGGAGCCTCTAAGTGTATCTTCCACTCTCTTTATCTCGACAACATCATCGGATATCAGCCTGCATCCCCTGGTAATAAGGTCCAGAGCAGTTTCGGATTTCCCGATCCCTGATTTCCCGGTCAATAGGACTCCAACCCCAAATACCTCCAGCAGTACTCCATGTAGACTGGTTGTAGGTGCCAGCTTAAGTCCAAGGTATGAAACCAACTCTCCTATAACCTTTGAGGTGGTCTTTTCACTATAGAGAAGTGTCTTATTGTATTTCTTTGAAAGCTCTATCAGTTCTGGAAATACTTCATTCCCTCTTGTCACTATTATAACCGGGATGGGGTATTGAATGAACTTTTCCAGGACATGAAGTCTATCTGATTCATCCATATCTCTTAAAAAATGCCACTCAGCGCTACCAATCACCTGTACTCTCTCCGGAACGAATTTTTCATAGTATCCTGCCATTTGCAGTCCAGGCCGGCTTATATCAGTAGTCTCTATACATACAGAATCAACGTCGTCTGAGATGTATATCCGATCAAGTCCCAGTTCATTTATCAAATCACTCAACAAAACATGGTCCATAGGCATCCTCCTTTACATACCCTCTGGTGGTCTATGGGGTATTATTGCTGCTGCCAGAAAGTACATCACTATTCCGCCAATAAAAGCTGTCGGCAAAAGCAGGAATACCCAACCAAGTCTTATCAGCGTAGAGTCTATCCCGAAATATTCGGCTATGCCGCCGCATACTCCAGCAATTTTTTTGTCCGTATCAGACAAATAAAGCTTTTTATCCATATCTACTCCTCCTTCATTTGAAAGTGATTCCGAACACTTTCTGCAGCTTTCACATTCATTCCCCTTACTTCACACAGCTCCTGGATAGTTGCTTCCTTGATTTTAGATATGCTTTGAAAATGCCTTAAAAGCTCCATTTTTCTTTTCTCACCTATCCCTGGGATACCATCCAATTCAGATCTGAACATATCCTTGGATCTTAAGCTTCTGTGGTAGCTGATCGCAAAACGATGAGCTTCCTCCTGGATCCTGTAAACCATTTTGAATGCAAGACTATCCTTGTCTAAGGAAATTTCCTTATTATTGTATATCAATCCCCTGGTCTTATGGAATTGATCCTTGACCATTCCGCATACCGGAATCTCGACACCCATTTTCTCTAGAAGGGATTGGACCCTGTTTACCTGACCTTTACCCCCATCTATCATTATTATATCAGGTAGAAGTGTAAACCCATTTTTCTCTCTTTGTTGATCCTCACCATTTTTGTCCGTCAGTCCTCTTAGAAATCTTCTCTCAAGTACCTCAACCATACTCCCATAATCATCAGGAGTACTCAATGATCTTATTCTGAACCTTCTATAGTCGGATTTTTTAGGCTCGCCCTTCTCAAATACGACCATCGATCCAACGGAGCCAACGCCGCTTATATTCGAAATGTCGAAAGCCTCCAGTCTTTCAGGCCTGTCTTCCAGACCCAGGTTTCCCTGAAGCTCCTCCAGGGCTTTTAAATTCTCCCTGTGCTTTCGAAGGAATTTATCTCCATATTTATTTAACATTTCCAGCGCATTCTCTTTAGCCATGCGTATCAGTTGAGACTTATCTCCCTTGGATGGTACCTGGATCGAGACCTTAGAGCCTCTCATGCTGGACAGCCAGCTTTGGATCGAGTCACTGTCTCCAATGGCTTCCTCCAGTAGAAGTTCCTTAGGGATGTATGAGGCTCCCATGTAAAACTGCTTGACGAAGGCTTCCATAATCTCACTTCTATCCTCAAGATATGAATCTTCCATTATATAGTGCTCTCTTCCGACTATCTTTCCATCTCTTATGAAGTAAACCTGGACGACTACCTCCTCGACGCCTCTTGCCATTGCAATAACGTCCTGCTCTACGTTTGACGCAGCATCAACTCTCTGCTTCTCATGCAAAGTCATAAGTGCCTGTATCTGATCCCGAAATGAGGCTGCAGCCTCAAAATTATGTTCCTGAGAAGCCCTTTTCATTTTGTCTTCCAGCATTTTTACCAGATAATCATCCTTAAGAGACAGAAAATCCAGTACCTTATCTATCATCTCACTATATAAAGCTTCATCAACATTTCCCCTGCATGGGCCAAGGCATCTACCTATGTGATAGTTCAAGCAGGGCTTGAATTGTTGACCCTCTTTATCCAGGTTGAGCCGGCAGTTTCTCAAGGGGAATGTCCTGTGAAAGATCTCGATCGCCTCGTTAACAGCCGTGGCACTTGGATAAGGTCCGAAATACTTAGCCCCATCCCTTTCAATCTGCCTTGTTTTCAGGACTCTGGGATACCTTTCCTGGACTGTTACCTTTATATATGGGTATTGCTTGTCATCACGCAAAAGGATATTGTATTTAGGCTTGTTGCTCTTAATAAGGTTGGACTCCAGAACCAGAGCCTCAACCTCATTATTAACAATTATATACTCGAAGTCATGGATATTCCTGACCATGTTGGCGACCTTTGGAGAATGATTGCCAGAGGCCTGAAAATATTGACGCACTCTCTTCTTAAGAGAGATCGCCTTTCCAACGTATATGATCTCTCCAGCTTTGTCCTTCATTAAATATACTCCCGGGAGATCTGGAAGTTGTTTTAGTTGTTCACTGAAATCTGTCACATTATCACCTTTATCTATTGATAGCTAAATTATACCATAAACAGCAATTGATCACAGCTATCCAATAATGAATGGGAACCTGGTACCTTGAGCTTTACATTTGCTTAAAGAAGATCGGAGGTTAGCAGCTTTGGGGACATTTACCGGCCAAGCAGCCGAGAGCGGTCCGTAAAAACTATCTAACCTCCATTTTATGCTAATGAGAGCTTCCTATTAAAAATCTTCTGGTTATGCAGCTTCGTTAACTATATCTCTCTGGTCTTCTCTTTCAACCAGGTCTTTATATCTCCCTCTAAATAAGGGCTAAGTTTTTCATAAACATTTTTATTATAGTTATTCAACCAATCTTTTTCTTTTGGCGACAATAGGTCTACATCTATACACTCAGTATCGATATAGCACCATGAAAGCATATCGAATTTAAGGAACTGACCTGAGTCTGTTTTAATATCCTCTTTTACAACAACCACATTCTCAGTCCTTATCCCATGCTTTCCTTCCTTATATATACCAGGCTCAATCGTAACAACCATCCCTGGCTCTAGGGCGACGCTATTTGGCATAGTCGCTATTCTGTGTGGTCCTTCGTGTACATTTAGCAAATATCCTACTCCATGACCTGTTCCGGACTTATAATCCTCTCCCTCCATCCACAGTGGGTATCTTGCAAGCACGTCCAGTGCATGACCTGAGCTTCCTTGAAGGAACCTTGCTGAAATTAGGTTTATATGACCTTTTAGGACAAGAGTAAAATCTTTTTTCTCTTCAGGAGTAAGATCTCCTAATGCAACTGTCCTTGTGATATCTGTTGTTCCGTTGAGGTATTGACCGCCAGAATCAAGAAGGAAAAGACCATTTCTTTCGAGGACCGCATGATCGTTTTCCGTAGCAGAATAATGCATCATTGCGGCATTTGCACCATACGCAGCAATTGTATCAAAGCTTGGCTCTATAAAACTCTCCATGTCTTTTCTAAACTGGAGAAGCTGGTCTGCTGCATCCACCTCAGTGATTCGTCTTTTGCCGAGATTGTTGTGAAGCCAGTAGAAGAATTTTGTCAAAGCAACCCCGTCTTTTATATAAGCCAATCTCTGGTTTTCTATCTCGGTCTTGTTTTTGACCCCTTTAAGGAGAGTTGTAAGGTTTGGTTTGTCGATTATTGTGCATTCTTCAGGTATTGAGCTGAAAATCCACCTGTTGATCCGTTCTTTGTCCAGAACGATGGACTTATCTTTGCTTATTGAGGCCAAGTGATCAACAACATCCTCATAATGTCTACAATGTACTCCTTGTTTCATTAGGAGGTCTGCTGCTACATCATCCAATTTATCCATATCAAGATACAAAATCGCCTCATCCTCTGAAATTAGGGCATAGGACATTACTACGGGGTTGCACTTCACGTCACCACCTCGGATGTTGTAAAGCCACGCTATATCATCAAGGCTGCCAAGAAGGTAAAAATCTGCTCTGATTCCCTTCATTTCTTCCCTTATTTGAGTCAGTTTACTCAGTGCGGATTCTCCTGTATACTCTTCATCCAGACATATAAGCTTGTTTTTGGAAAGCTCTGGTCTATTCTCCCATATCATTCCTACAAGATCTTCTCCATCATAAACTATAGGCTCTATCTTCTCTAAATCATCAAGTATGGATTCCACAAATCCTTGGGAAACTATCCTGCCATTCATGCCAATAGTTGCACCATCCTTAAGGTTGTCCTGAATCCACTGCTTATAGGTTGGATAGCCGGGTGTGTTCATTTTATAGAGTATAAATCCAGTATCCCTGATCTGGTTCTCAGCTTGAATAAAGTATCTTCCATCAGTCCAAAGAATGGCTTCATCCATTGTCACAACTGCTATCCCTGCTGATCCTGTAAATCCTGTCAGGTATGCTCTTCCTTTGTAATGATCAGCTACATACTCTGATTGATGAGGATCCGAGGTGGGCTCAATATAGGCATCCAGCCCTCTCTCCTTCATTAGGTTCCTCAATGCTTCAAGTTTATTATTTGTCATGATCTCTAACTCCTCCCTTATTTGATTCCTGCTTGATCAATATTCCTGCAACAGCCACGCCAGCAAGTCCTGCAGTGAGTTTCGCTGCGATGAAGGCATTTACCGAGGACGGAGATACAGAAGATACATAACCTAACTGCCCACCGAGAACAAATGACCCGCTAACTGAAAATGCTGCGTTCAACATTTTCCCTTTCCAGTTCATTTCATGATAAACCCCCATCATAGGGAGGCAGCTGGCAAGTGATGAAAATAGTCCAAGTATCGAGTACTCGTCAAGTCCAAACCTTGTTGAAGCCTTCCGGAGCACCCTTGATAACCTTCTCTGAAGAAAGTAAAGCATAGGATAAGCACCTGATAAAACAACTGCAATTGTGAATACAAGCATTACGGCATCTTCCAGAGGAAGCATCCCCTCTACTATCATATAGCCTGTCGAATAGCTGTAGATACTAATAAGAAGGCCAAATGTACTTAAACCTAAAACTAATTTTCCTACGATACCAAAAATTGACACCATCTTATCCTGAAACCTTATTAGACCATATGCTATCAATGCTGAAAACACTATCACCGGAAGTAGATTCATAATTACCTCAACAGCTGAAATTTTCAACATAAAGCCTGCAATCACCATACCGACAGGTACAGTTACTATCCCTGCCAGGATCCCTTTTGCAAAATAGTCGAAGTCCCTTGCAGATATGAGGTTAGTTGCTACAGGAACCGTAAAGGAAATCGTAGCTCCCAGAGTGGATGCAAGTATAACTCCGTTAAATGCTACCATGCTTTCGCTTCTGGCTATCTCCAGACTTGTATTATATGCTCCCAGGTCTGTGGCCAATATGCTGCCGATAAATACTGATGGATCTGTGTGAAGCAGATTTGCCAGCGGCAGGAGTATGGGAGTTGCAGCTGATGCAATTATGGGTGATAGGCTGTAAATCCCTATTATAGTTAGGGCAAGACCTCCCATCGCCTTAAAACCTTCGTCGAACTTGACTCCCAAACCGAATTTGTTGTTAAGCAGCTTGTCGATCCCAGCCAATATAGAAAACGCCAGCATTGCGTAAAGCATCAAATTTCCTCCAGATCTGAAATATTCAAGGATATTATACTATAAGGGTCAAGAAAACGCCAGGGGAAAGGGGAAATCAATGGACAATTGACAACCATGCGATAAAACAAAAATTAACAATAAAAAAGATCCCTCGACTACGCTCGGGATGACAATAAATGAGTTGTCATTCTGAGGCTCGCTGAAGAATCCAAGTTCTTAGGGGCGACCAATGGTCGCCCTTGCAATTACCTACTACCGATTAATAGCTGTTTTTCAGTGCTTATCGCTAAATCTACACCAAAATCTTTTTTAAAAAATCCTGAGTTCTCAGGTTCTTTGGATCATTGAAAAGCTCTTTTGGTGTCCCTTGTTCAAGCATAACACCTTCATCCATGAAAATCACTCTATCACCTACCTCTTTGGCGAAGCCCATCTCATGGGTAACTACTACCATGGTCATTCCCTCACGTGCAAGCTCCTTCATTACCTCCAGTACCTCTCCGACCATTTCAGGATCCAAAGCAGAGGTAGGCTCATCGAACAGCATGACCTCAGGATTCATTGCTAAGGCTCTTATAATAGCAATACGCTGTTTTTGACCTCCTGAGAGCTGGTTAGGATAAGCGTCTGCCTTTTCCTCAAGTCCGATTCTTTTAAGAAGCTTCCACCCGATTTCTTCGGCATCAGCTTTTGACACCCCCTTGACCTGGATCGGAGCGAGGGTGATATTTTCCATAACTGTCTTGTGCGGGAACAAGTTGAATTGCTGAAATACCATACCCATCTTTTCACGCTGCTTGTTAATATCATTGCTTTTATCGGTGATATTTACTCCATCAAGGAGTATCTCTCCGCTTGTTGGCTCTTCAAGCAGGTTCAGGCATCTAAGAAAGGTGCTCTTTCCGGAGCCGCTGGGGCCTATGATCACGACTACCTCGCCATCATTTATGGTTTCACTTATGTCCTTAAGGACATGCAGGCTGCCAAACTTTTTATTTAGGTTAATTGTTTGTATCACCAGCACGCAACCTCCTTTCGAAAACACCCAATAGCTTTGACAGCGAGAAAGTTATAACGAAATAGATCAAAGCCGCATATACCAAAGGTATGAATGGCTTATAGGTTATACCCCTCAGTGTGTCAGCATTGTACATTATATCATGGATCCCCACAACCGATATTATTGCCGATTCCTTTATCAGGACTATAAACTCGTTTCCGAGTGCAGGTAGAATGTTTTTGAAGGCTTGAGGTATAATTATATGTCTCATTGCCATCCCATATGGCATTCCCAAAGATCTGGCTGCCTCCATTTGTCCCTTATCTATTGATTGTATCCCTGCACGGATGATTTCAGCCACATAGGCTGCGCTGTTCAATAGTACTGCTATGGTACCCAATGTCAATCTGCTAAGCTCAAATGGAAGAAACATTGGAAATCCGTAATAGACTATATAGAGCTGGACTAAAAGTGGTGTACCTCTTACTAGTTCGATGTATGAGGTGGAAACTCCCTTCAGTATTTTGTTGTTCGAAAGCTTCATCAGACTTAAAAGAACTCCTACTATAGTTCCAAATATGACTCCAAAGAAGCTTACTCCCAAGGTAACCGTGGTTCCCCTTATAAAATACTTGTAATATTTCATTATAAACTCAATATCAAAGATATCCAAACAAAAGCCTCCTTTTATGCATTAAAAAGGCAAAAGAGAAGCGCTTCTCTTTTGCCGGGGAATATCTTATTCTTCTGCCAGTTCGGTGGCATCTGCTATAAACTGCTCAATTTTGCCTTCGTCTATCAGCTTTTGCAATATTTTGTCTATCTCTGCCAGGAAATCTCCATTTCCCTTGTTGACAGCCACTGCAACACCATCTTCCTGTCCTAGCACTTGCTCTGCAAGGAAAAGGTCGCTGTTTTGCTTAACATAGGCTTTGGCTACAGGCTCAACCAGGATAACTCCGTCGACCTTACTATTCTTCAACTCCAGTATAAGATCAGTGATTTTACTAAGTCCAATATACTCAGCTGAAGTGAACTGCTCCATAGCAATGTTTTCCTGAATGGTTGATTTCTGCGCACCTATCTTCTTGCCTGCAAAGTCCTCCGGAGTTTTAAGTGTATCAGCATCTGCTGCCTTAACTACGAATCTTTGCTGTGCCTGGTAGTAGGGTATTGAAAAATCTACAGATTCCTTACGCTCTTCAGTGGCTACCATACCTGCTATGATGAAATCAATGTCATCGGTAACCAGTGCAGGTAAAAGTCCCTCAAACTTCATATCCACGATCTCCAGTTCCACACCGATCTCTTCTGCGATAGCTTTTGCTATCTCAATGTCGAAGCCTACTATTTGATCCTGACCGTTTATTTCCTTATGAAATTCATAAGGTGGGTAATCTGCTGCTGTTCCAAGTACAATCTTGCCAGAAGCCTTTATTTCTTCGAGCTTGGATTTTTCAGCCGGGGTGCTGCCGCCGCTGCAACCTGCCAGTGCCAGTACCATCATTGTCGACGCCATTATTAATGCTATTTTCTTATACATTTTTATTCCTCCTATTATTTAAGTTTCTTGGCTATAATAGTGAGGAACTCCTGTGACCTTTGGAAGTCTTGTCCACAGCTACTGAACCAAACTTCCGTTGGCTCTTGATCAGATATTTTTCTATCAAGATTAAGACCTCCTTCAGTAAAATTTAATCTGTTAATCATTATATTCCGGGAGTTAAACAATTGCAATACTTTTTTTGATTTTATTCGATAACTAAATGAAGCGTTGAAGGAATAATTATTTTTTTCAGATTTTCAACATCAATTTGATTGGGATCAAGCCATTTTTCTTCGTCCTCTGGTGAAACGATGACAGGCATCCTGTCATGTATCTTTGCCATTTTCGGGTTGGCATCTGTGGTCAGGATAGTATAGGCCCTGAACTTTTTCCCTTCCTTATCAATGAAGTCTTCAAACAATCCAGCCATTGAAAAAATAGAAACATCTTCCACGCTGATCTTTCTTTTTATTTTCTTACCGTCCTTTTCTTCCCATTCAAAGAATGCTGTCGCAGGAACCAGACACCTTCCGCTCAGAAAGGACCTCCTGAAGGTCGGTTTTTCATGGACTGTCTCTCCACGTGCATTGATCAGCGGCCTTTTCGCATAATGAGGCGTAAACCCCCACTTGGCCATTTGGATCCTACGTCCGCCCTCCTCAGTAATAATGGGTTGAAAATCAGTTGGAAATATCTCACTTTTACCTGATACTTCTCTTTCAGCTATTATAGCCTTGTACCTCTCGATCAATAAATCAATATCAGCATCCAAGGCATACCTTCCGCACACTTCTGTTCACCTATCCTTTCTTTAGAGCCTCCATCAGGAATCTGCCCGTATAGGAGTCCTGAAAAGCAGCTACCTCCTCAGGCGTACCGGTTATGACTACTTGTCCTCCCCTGTCTCCACCCTCTGGACCCAGGTCGATAACATAGTCCGCTGTCTTGATAACATCAAGGTTATGTTCAATCACGATCACGGTATTGTCACCTTCCACAAGCTGATTTAGGACAGTTATAAGCTTATGGATATCAGCTGTGTGAAGGCCTGTTGTCGGTTCATCAAGTATATATACAGTCCTTCCTGTTGCCTTTTTGGAGAGCTCTGTTGCAAGCTTGACTCTTTGTGCCTCTCCTCCCGACAACTCGGTTGATGGCTGTCCGATCTTGATATATCCAAGCCCAACGTCATAAAGAGTCTGGAGTTTCCTTTTTAATCTTGGGAGGTTTTGAAAAAACTCAAGTCCTTCCTCAACTGTCATTTCAAGAACGTCGGATATTGTCTTCCCCTTATATTTTACCTGCAGGGTTTCCCGATTATATCGTTTGCCCTTACAGACCTCGCAAGGTACGTACACATCCGGAAGGAAGTGCATCTCAACCTTCAGTATCCCATCTCCTTTACAAGCTTCGCATCTTCCGCCCTTGACGTTAAAGCTGAATCGGCCTTTGTTGTACCCCCTCATTTTAGCTTCATTGGTCATAGCGAATACATCCCGGATCAAATCGAATAAGCCGGTATAGGTTGCAGGATTCGATCTGGGAGTTCTTCCTATTGGGTTTTGGTCGATCTCAATCACCTTATCGAGATACTCAAGACCTAATATCCTGTCGTGAACGCCGGGCCTTACTCTAGCTCCATTTAAGCTGTGGGCAAGTGATTTATAAAGTATTTGATTTATAAGAGAACTTTTGCCGGAGCCTGACACTCCAGTGACACAAGTCATGACACCTATGGGGATTTTTACGTCTATATTCTTAAGATTATTTTCCGCTGCACCCTTTACCTCGATCCATTTCCCGTTCACTGCTTTTCTTTTCTCAGGCACCGGGATCTTTAGCTTCCCGGAAAGATAGCTGCCGGTTATGGAGTTTGGATTTTTCTTGATATCTTCAACTGTTCCCTGTGCAACTATATATCCCCCGTGGATACCTGCTCCGGGTCCGATATCTACGATCTGATCTGCTGCATACATAGTATCCTCGTCATGTTCGACTACTATAAGGGTATTGCCGATATCAGTTAAGTTTCTCAAGGTTTTTAGAAGCATGGAATTATCTCTCTGGTGCAGGCCTATGCTAGGCTCATCGAGTACGTAGACAACGCCCACAAGACTTGAGCCTATCTGAGTGGCTAACCTAATCCTCTGACTTTCACCACCTGACAGTGATCCTGCTGCCCTCGCCAGAGTAAGGTAATCAAGGCCAACATCCATAAGGAATTGAAGTCTTTCCTTTATTTCCTTCAGGACCTGTTCAGCTATGTGCTTTTCCTTGTCTGAGAGCTTCAACCCGCCAAAAAACTCAAGTGATTTTGAAACTGGAAGCTCCGTGGTTTCAGTAATGTTAAGCCCATTGATCCTGATTGCCAATACCTCATCCTTAAGTCTTTTGCCTTTGCATGCTGGGCATGGATTTTCAGCCATATACTCCTCTATCTTGCTTCTCATATAGTCAGAATGAGTCTCCAAATACCTTCTCTGCAGATTATTCATAACCCCCTCGAATGTACCTGTGTATTCACGTCTTCCCTCATCATCGAAGTGGCTTAGGAAGGTGAATTTTATGTTTCTTTTAGTGCCATAAAGAAGCTCCTCTATGAACTTTTGAGGTGCTTCTGAAAGTGGTTTGTCCAGATCATATCCATTATCCTCAGCAAGAGTTTTGAATATCTGGTAATAGTAGGTATCCTCTGCTGAGTTGCTGAAGGGCGCAACTCCCCCTGCATTTACGCTTAGGTTAAGGTTAGGTAGTACCAGATCTTTATCGATCTCCTTATGAAAACCTAATCCATTGCAGGTTGGACACATGCCGAAGGGACTGTTGAATGAAAACATTCTTGGCGATATTTCCTCTATTGAGACCCCGCAGTCAGGGCATGAGAGCTTTTGACTGAAGGTCAGCATTTCTCCATCTATAACGTCCACCATGACCAGTCCCTCACCCAGACTCATTGCAGTTTCCAGTGAGTCAGAGAGCCTGCCCTCTATTCCCTCTCTGACTATCAGTCGATCGACCACTACCTCGATATTGTGTTTTTTGTTTTTATCCAGCTTAATATCTGAATCTATCTCCTTAAGCTCTCCATCCACGAAGAGCCTCATGAATCCATCCTTTCTTATTTGCTCAAGCAGCTTGGCGTGTTCCCCCTTCTTGCCTCTTATGACCGGCGCAAGGACTTGTATCCTCGTCCTCTCAGGTAAGGTCATCACCTTGTCGACCATTTGATCCACTGTCTGGCTGGTTATCTCCTTGCCGCAGATATGACAATAGGGTATCCCGATCCTGGCGTAAAGAAGACGCAGAAAATCGTAGATCTCTGTTACAGTACCAACTGTAGATCTAGGATTTCTCGAGGTCGTCTTTTGATCGATCGAGATGGATGGTGACAGACCTTCGATATATTCAACGTCCGGCTTATCCATTTGTCCTAGGAACTGTCTTGCATAGCTTGAAAGAGATTCCACATATCTTCTCTGCCCCTCAGCATAGATCGTATCAAATGCAAGTGAGGACTTGCCCGATCCGCTAAGTCCTGTAAATACTATAAATTTCTCTCTTGGAAGCTCCAGGTTAATATTCTTGAGATTGTGGACCTTCGCTCCCCTTATTACAATTTTATCCTTCGTCATTTTACACCTCAGTCTTTGTTGTTCTTTCTGAGCTCTATGATCTTGTCTCTTATATCTGCAGCTTTTTCAAATTCTAGTGCTTCAGCAGCCTTAAGCATTGCAGCTTCCAAACCAGAAATAATAGCTTCTATCTCTTCCCTTCCAAGATTACCTTCATATTCTGGCTGATCCTCTGCAACCAAGGTTGCTTCGATGATTTTCCTCACTCCCTTAACTATTGATCTGGGAGTTATACTGTTCTCAATATTATACTCGTGCTGTATCTGTCGTCTACGATTAGTCTCAGATATAGCTCTTTCCATGGAGCCTGTTATTTTATCCCCATACATTATAACTCTTCCCTGAATGTTTCTGGCAGCTCTTCCTATGGTTTGTATAAGGGAGGTCTCACTTCTCAGGAATCCCTCTTTATCAGCATCCAGAATCGCTATAAGGGATACCTCTGGAAGGTCCAAGCCTTCCCTTAAAAGATTTATCCCAACAAGTACGTCATATTTTCCAAGTCTCAGATCCCTTATTATCTCCATTCTTTCTATAGTGTCTATGTCTGAATGAAGGTAGGTGACCTTTACTCCAACCTCCTTTAAATAATCTGTCAGGTCCTCAGCCATTCTCTTGGTCAGGGTAGTGACGAGAATCCTTTCCTCCCTGGCCACAACCAGTCTTATCTCATTTAGTAGATCATCGATTTGATTAGTCGTGGGTCTAACCTCAACGACAGGATCCAGAAGACCTGTTGGACGAATTATTTGCTCTACCATGTTCTGAGCTCTTTCAAGCTCATATGGACCGGGAGTAGCTGATACGTATATTACTTGCTTTACCAGTTTTTCAAACTCGTCAAACTTTAAAGGTCTGTTGTCAAGAGCTGATGGAAGCCTGAAGCCATATTCAACAAGAGTTGTTTTTCTGGATTTATCACCTTCGTACATCCCCCTAATCTGGGGTATGGAGACGTGGGACTCGTCTATTATAACTAGAAAATCCTCCGGGAAGTAATCAATTAGTGTATATGGTCTGCTTCCTGCCTGTCGATCGCTAAGATGTCTTGAGTAGTTTTCGATCCCAGAGCAAAACCCCATCTCTCTAAGCATCTCCAGGTCATATCTGGTTCTCTGTTCCAATCTTTGTGCTTCAACCAGTTTGTCTCTATCCCTCAGGTCTCTTAATCTTTCCTCCAGCTCCTGCTCAATCGAGATCAAAGCTCTTTGAACCTTTTCGTCGGTTGTGGCAAAATGGGAAGCTGGAAATATTGAGACGTGAGTCCTATAACCAAGGACCTCACCTGTAAGATAGTTTACCTCTGATATCCTTTCGATCTCGTCTCCAAAGAATTCCACACGGATCGTATTTTCAGCTGAGGAAGCAGGGAATATTTCCAAAGTATCTCCCCTTACCCTGAAGGTACCTCGTACAAAGTTTATATCATTCCTCATGTATTGTATATCAACAAGTCTTCTCATGACTTCATCCCTGTCTCTTTGCATACCGGGTCTGAGAGAAACTACCAGATTTTCATAGTCTATAGGATCTCCCAGTCCATAGATGCAGGATACTGAGGCGACTATTATGACATCTCTTCTTTCAAACAACGCCATGGTGGCTGAATGTCTTAGCTTGTCTATCTCGTCATTTATGGATGAATCCTTTTCAATATACGTGTCTGTCTGAGGAACATAGGCTTCAGGCTGATAATAGTCATAATAGCTAACAAAATATTCGACGGCGCTGTTTGGAAAGTACTCTCTGAACTCACTGGCAAGCTGGTAAGCCAGGGTTTTATTGTGAGCAATCACAAGGGTAGGTCGCTGTACGCGCTCTATGATGTTTGCCATGGTAAATGTCTTCCCTGAACCCGTTACCCCCATAAGGACCTGGTCTCTCAATCCCTTTTTAAGACCGTCCACCAGGGCATTTACTGCCTCAGGCTGGTCTCCAGTGGGTTTATAGGCAGCCTCTATTTTAAAATGATCCATGTTATCTCCCTCTCTCCTTGAACACATGTTCTATTATTATAGTATACCAACCAATTTCAAAAATCCACAGAAATTATAAACTTGTGGAATCCCTGCGCTTAAGGTAAAATTATTGGAGGAGGCGATAACTGCGATGAAGCGCAATACTCTGGCAATACTTATTTTGGCTTTTGCCGTCCTTGTTACCGGCTGCTCCAAAATCAAGAATTCAGTAGATCGATCACCTGATGATCAGGAGCCGGTATCCCTGGATTATGAAATAGAACAGGTAGTCCTTACAAAAGGATATCAAAATACTGAACCTAAGGTCGAGCTTATACAAAAGAACAATGAAACCAGGCTGGTAGTATATCCTGGTCTTTTAAAGAGTGCAGGTGTACAGGTTGAGGAAATCACTATGGATGGCGGTAAGATATCTATTATATTAGTGAATCAGGATAATCCTAACTCTGAATTGGTTATACCCCAAATTACTGTCCACCTTACAGATATCGATACATCCCGAGCCGCAGGAGCTGCTTTTTCAATAGTTAATAAAAATTACATGCCAATAAAGGTTAGCTATGGAATAGTCGACATACTCAATAAACTTAAGGCTGACATGAAGATCAGCAGTTCAACAAGCCCTAAGGTCAGGCTTTTTGAGGATGGCGATAAGCTGTTATGGGAAATCGTGTACGAGAATATATTCGATAGAGACAGCAAAGAGGTACCGCTTATTAATCTCAAGGCTGTGGTGGACTCAGGGTCAGGTCAGCTGGTAATGTCCAGTAAAAGTCTCATATCATCACTTGTTGATGAAGGCAGGGTACTCAGTTTTGATCGGGATCATGGAATGATCTATGTGAATGATCTTTCTGGTAAAAGCGGCAGCTTTACTGGAGGTCTCTGGCTATATGATATCAACCAGGGAAAGAAGAGCTTCCTGTATGGTACCAACCACAGTATCGAATCGGCAGAATTCAGCGATAATGGATACAATATATCATTTATTGAGAATGATGGTACTCACTCAATGCTTTATATATTACAGCTTGAGGATATGAAGGTCATAAAGGTTGCCTTGCCAGGTGATTTTACCCCTAATAAGGCAGTTTGGGGAGAAGGTGATATGGTTTATATATCAGAGACACCAGCTTCCGGCAGGACCAGGATCCTGAAATATGACGTCTCCAATAATAACCTTGATGCATCATATACTTTTGAGATGCCAATAATCAACCTTACTTTGAGCAATGATACCATCGCAGTGGCTGAGAGGGATGGTGAGAACACCAACAGGAGACTTCACATCTCCTATGATGGCAGCTCCTTCCAGCTGATAGGAATGGGATGGCACTTGATTACAGTTGGGGAGGATAGGATCGGATATCTGGAACACGATGAAAAAAGCAACTCCAATGCATTGGTTATATATGACGCTAAAGAGGGCGAAGAAACGTATAGAATCCAGCGCAACTTTGCTGCAATAAGATATGTTGGGGATAACAAGCTGTTATTGATCGAGAGGATCAATGGAGGAAATGATTTCAGTCTTTCACTTCTTGATATCGAAGATGGTACTGAAGCTCCATTGGGGCGGTCCCAAAGTGAAAAGGTTTATCTGAATCTGGATTCAAGGACCTTATTCGTTGATATGGTGATTCCATTTAAGTCTGAGATGTCAGATATAATCTATGCTATAAAATTGGAGAACTTGAAATAAAAAGCACCCAAATGGGTGCTTTTAGTCTTACATGATCTTCCGCAATTCTTCTATAGCTCTTTGAAGCTGATTGTCTTGTTCAAGATAATCAATTCCTATTCCCTCTGCTTCTTCGTTCAGCTCCTCAGTAATATCAGGTTCTATACCGATTCCATGTATGTTTTTATCTGCAGGTGTGAAATATTCAGAAACTGTAAGCTTTATTCCCGATCCATCTGGCAGATCTCTGAGTCTTTGGACGACTCCCTTTCCAAAGGTCGTCGTTCCGACCAATATACCTCTGTCGTTATCCTGGATCGCTCCTGCAAGTATCTCAGAAGCACTTGCACTACCTCCGTTGACAAGTATAACTAAGGGCAGATCAGTAAGCTTATCATCTGAATAAATATAGTCCTTCTTTCCGCCTTTGTCCTCAGTATAAACAATAGTGGCTTTACCCAAAAGCTCATCAGCTATATCTGTACTGACGTTCATAAGACCTCCTGGATTATTTCTGAGGTCGATAATAATACCCTTTATTCCCTGCATTTTAAGTCTGCTAAGGTGATTAAGGAAATCACTTGCTGTCGGTACGTCAAAAGAGGTCAGTCTGATATATCCAATATCTCCTTCAAGCAGTTCCGACTTAACGCTTATCAGCTTTATTATCTCTCTTGTTATAGTTACATCAAAGGTTTCGCTTTCTCCATTATTACTTCTAAATATAGTTATTGTTACTTCTGTATTGGGCTCTCCTCTCATTTTGCTTACCGCCTCATCCATGTTCTCAGCAAAATAATCAACACCCTCCACCCTTATTATCTTGTCCCCGGTCTTTATACCGGCTCGCTCACCCGGAGTATCCTCTATTGGGGAAACGACTGTTATAAGATTGTCGTCTCCGGGGGTAACGATTATACCTATGCCTCCATACTCGCCCTCTGTTTCCATGTTGAACTCTTCATACTCGCTTTTAGACATATATACTGAATAGGGATCTTCCAAAGCTGCCACCATTCCTCTGATCTGTCCCTCGCGCAGCGCTTCATCATCGACTTCTCTAAGGTAAAGCTCGTCTATAACCTTCCTAACGGTAACCAGCTTCTCATTGTCCTGCTGAAGCTTCTTTAATACCTCATAATCAGTCTTTGATACCATTATCCTGCTACCTAACTGAAGAGTTGTGAAGCTTCCCAGTCCAAAAGCAATTGCATTTGTCACTATTAGCAATATCAAAAATACTACTATCATTTTTCTCTTAGTCATTTTTACACCCCGGCTCTATACAATTTTCGGTCTCTCGGTTATTATAACATTTATTTCAACTGCAATCATCAAAAAAGAGGAGATCGCTCTCCTCTTTATCATTTTCAAGAATAGTTCCAAAGCTCAAATCATAAGCTTCCATTCAACCAGGGCAAAGGATCCACGTAGGCTCCTTCCTTACGTACTTCAAAGTGGAGATGCGGACCTGTTGAATTGCCAGTACTTCCAGCTTTAGACACTGTATCTCCTCTTTTTACGCTCTGGCCTTCAGAAACAACTAACGCAGAATTATGAGCATAAAGTGTTACTATCCCACCGCCATGGTCGAGCATTATTACCTTCCCATAACCGCCAAGCCAGTCGCTGTAGATCACTGTACCTGCGGCTGCTGCAGTTATAGCAGTACCAGTTGGTGCAGGTATATCTATACCGGTGTGAAGTTTTTTGACCTTAAAAATCGGGTGGATCCTATATCCATAGGGAGAGCTAATCCGCGAATGTCCAGGTACAGGCCATGCCATTTTGCCTCCTGAATAAGGTCCGGTATTCTTTTGAAGCTTAACTATCTGGGATTCTATCTCCTTGGCAAAATCATTTAGTTTATCGTATTCCTTTTCGAATGCCTTGATGTCGAGAGCAATATCAGCCATCAATAGTTCTTTGTCCCTGCTGGCTCTTTCGAGGCTTCTTTTCCTATCCTCGAGCTTTGCCTTGGTTGTTTCCACAGATGCTCTCTGTGCCTCCAGTTCAACCTTCTTGTCCTCTATTATATCTCTCTGTTCCTTCATGTACCTAATCAAATCTTTGTCATAATCTGCAATAGACTGTATCATCTCCTGTCTGGAGAGGAAGTCTTTAATATTGGCTGATGAGAGAAGCACCTCCAAATAACCTGCATTACCATTCTTGTACATTACTCTTAGTCTTTGATTGAAGGTTTCTGTACGCTCCTCAATATTGATCTCTGCTTCTTTAAGAATTTCCATGGTGCTTTCTATCTCTGAGTTAAGTATCTGAAGCTCATTTTCAACACTTGTCAGCTCAGACACAGCACTGGAAACCCTTAAATCAAGCTCCTTGATTTGATTGTCAAGGTTCTTGGTTTCCTTTTGCATTGCTGCGATTTCTTTTTTAGTCTCCTCGATCTCCTGCTGGATCTTCTCCTGCTTCTTCTTAAGCTCCTCTACGGTTTCTCCATTGGCCTGCATGACTGATGTAAAAACTAAAGCAATTGCTATTATGAGTGTAAGTAGTCTTTTCTTGTTCACGCACAACCCTCCTAAACGTTCAAATATCGTTTTAGAGACAGGAGACTACCAAGAGCTCCGATCCCTGAGCCTATTGTGCCAAATATTATAGCAATATCGGCAAATATCATTTTAGGGTCTACTAAATAGAAGGTGAATAAATTGTACAGCTTTTCGTTCATTGATTTATACAGGTATTCGTATCCAAAATAAACCACCGCAATTGAAAGCAATGCTCCAAGAAGTCCGAAAAGCACTCCTTCAATGATGAATGGGCCTCTGATGTAGTCGTTTGTTGCTCCTACATACTTCATTATATTGATTTCTCTTCTTCTGGAAGCCACGGTTATCTTTATTGTGTTGGATATTATGAAAACCGATACAAACACCAATATGCCGATGATAACGATCCCGCCTATGCGGATGTATCCGGCAAAAACAAGTAGTTTATCTATTACATCTTTATAATATTTTACTTCTTCAACGCCGTCAAGTGTTTTGACTGCATTTACTAAATTTTCAGCTAACTCTATATCATTCACCTTGATAATATACGAGTCGGGCAGAGGATTCTCTTCCAAGCCTTCCAGAAGATATGCTTCTTCAGCCCATTCTTCCTTCATTATTTCCAGAGCCTGTTCCTTCGACCTGAACATTATGGAAAGAACTCCTGGGTAATCCATGACCTCAGCTTCAATGGCATCCAGGGCACCGGAACCAAGGTCATCCTCCAGGAACACCTCTATTTCATCAAACTTCAGCTTAGTATCCAGTACGACATTATTAATGCTTAATATAAGTATCAGAACTACGCCCAGTATCATGAGCACGGCAGAGATACTAGTCACAGAAGCAAGTCCCATCCCACGGTTACGCCACATGCTCTGAAATCCCTGCCTTACAATGTTCTTAAATAGTCGGAATTTCATTGCTATAACCACCCTTCTGTTCATCTCTTATGAGTCTTCCATCCTCAAGAGCTACTACTCTTTTCTTCATAAGGTTTACGATGTCCCTTGCATGAGTAGCCATAACGATTGTAGTTCCCCTATTGTTGATATCCGTCAAGACCTTCATTATTTCCCATGCAGTTTCAGGGTCAAGGTTTCCTGTGGGTTCATCTGCTATAAGAACAGGAGGGTTGTTGATTATTGCCCTTGCAATTGAAACTCTCTGCTGTTCTCCCCCTGAAAGCTGGTCAGGAAAGCTGTTTGCTTTTTTACTGAGATCGACCATGCTGAGTATTAGCGGCACTCTTCTTCTTATATCTCTTGGTCTGGCACCTACTATCTCCATTGCAAATGCAACGTTTTCATAAACGGTTTTGTTGGGAAGCAATCTGAAATCCTGAAATACCACACCCACCTGTCTTCGGATGTAGGGTATTCTTCGGTTCGGTACTCTTGTAATATCCATGCCGTTAAGATATAGCTTGCCTCTTGATATTCCCTCTTCCTTCAAGAGGATTTTTATGAGAGTAGACTTGCCTGCCCCGCTGGAGCCTACCAAAAATACAAACTCACCCTTATTGATCTCAACATTTATATCATAAAGCGCGGTGACGCCATTTTTGTATTCCTTTGATATATTTACAAACTTGATCAATTTTTCACCTCAGTTTCCACAAATAGGTACATTTCAATTTTTTCTTTGCATTTCGCCAATAATATATTATTATATATGAAAACGGGGCATAAATAAACCACTTGAGGTGATTAATATGAATAAAAAAGAAGTCCGGAGAGCCGTGCTTAAGGAAAGAGCAAAGCTTAGCCCTGAATTGTATGAGGCATACAGCGAAAGAATAATGGAGCTAGTTGCATCTACGACCTATTATAAGAATGCAAAGACTATCATGTGCTTCGTAAGCTTTGGAAGCGAGATGGACACATCGATGATTATTAACAAGGCTCTGGCGGATGGTAAGAGACTCGTAGTCCCTATAGCTGTCCATGAAACCAAGGAGCTTATACCTTCTCTCATAACCTCCATGGATGAGCTCGAACCAGGATATTTTAATATCCTTACCCCAAAGGCGGAGTTTGTTAGGCCTATAGAGCCTGACGAAATAGACGTAATTCTTGTACCGGGAGTGGCCTTTGACCACCATGGATACAGAGTTGGTTATGGCGGTGGATTTTACGACAGATTCCTTACCAGGACAAGAAAGGACGCTAAAAGAATTGCTATTGGTTTCAGTCTTCAAATCCTCGACCAGGTCCCAAGAGAAAGCTTCGACCTTCCTGTTGAGATGATAATATCCGAGAAGGGCCTGCTGCCCTGTGATGAAGGCTTTTATGATTGATTTTAAATAACAAAGAATGCAGTCCGGCCGGACTGCATTCTTTGTTATTTCTATTAATTGTTATTTCAAAAGCTCCTTCTGAAGTGTTGCTACTCCCTTGCCAAGAACGTCGATCCCCATTCTGTAAAGGGTTCTCTCGATGGCTGAAATAGCTCCCACCAGATCGTGCATATCTACATTTCCCATATGACCTATCCTGAACATCTTTCCAGCATAGGCTGCAAGTCCGCCTGCAACCTGAGCGCCTTCCTCAGCCAGAATAGTTCTGAACTTCATATCGTCTACGCCTTCAGGATAAAGTACGTTTGAGAGAGTAACCGCTCTGTGGTCCTTATCTGCAAGAATCCCGAAGCCCATAGCTTCAAGAGCTGACTGCATGGCTCTTCCAACCTTTATGTGTCTGTCATATCTTGCTTCTATTCCCTCTTCTTTAATAAGTCTTACCGATTCCTTAAGTGCCCATATCAAGTTGACCGCAGGAGTTGCATAGTATTTTGAAGTATCATGCATTATCGGCAGCCATTTTTCGAAGTCTATATAGTACTCAGGAATTGTGCCAATTTCTTTTCTCCTGGCCAGAGCCTTTTGACTTGCCCAAACCATTTCAAGTCCAGGTGCAACTCCAAAAGCCTTTTGAGATCCCGTAAGAAGTACGTCTATGTTCATTTCATCGACGTATTCCCTTTCACCTGCTGTAGCACATACTCCGTCTACAATGTAAATAGTTTCTGGGAATTTCTTCATCATCTCACCGACTTGAGCAACTGGAGCACACACTCCTGTAGAAGTATCAACATGAGTTACAGTAAGAGCCTGATACTTCTTCTCAGAAAGCTTCTTCTCAATTTCCTCAACTGGTATAATCTTGCCCCATTCGGCTTTAATTATATCTACAACTATTCCCTTTCTCTCAGCAAGCTCTACGAATCTGTCACCAAAGAAGCCATGTGATATGATAAGCAGATTATCTCCTGACTTCAGAGTATTGGAGATTGCCATCTCCATCGCCATGGTTCCTGTTCCAGCCACGACGAATACCTCTCCGGTGGATTTCCAAAGCTCCTTAAGGTCGACAAGCAGCTCTTTAAAATCCTTTACGAAGCCTGGATCTCCAAAGGCGACTGTTTCTCTTCCCATTTGATCCTGGATAGACCTTACAACAGGTGTTGGACCAGGTATCATTACTAAACGACGGTTTTTCATAGTTAAAACCTCCTGTTTATTTAATATTATTAATTCTTATTTTACCATGGTAAAATAACTTATGCAATCGTTTTTTTCAAACCTTTGAGCAGCATATGATTTACCAAGCTTTGAAAAATACAAAAAGGGATCTGCTGCCAGATCCCATGATGTGTCTATTTTAAAAGCTTCCTGGACTCGTTTACAACATTATCAACTGTAAATCCAAATTTCTCAAAAAGCTGTTCACCAGGGGCAGAGCCTCCGAAGGTATCCAGTGAGATTATTGCTCCATCTATTCCAGTATACTTATGCCATCCCATAGATGTAGCTGCCTCAATTGCAATTCTTGCCCTAACATTATTTGGAAGGACATCATTTCTGTAGGCCTCCGGCTGCTGGTCAAACAACTCCCAAGAAGGCATACTTACGACTCTTGTGCCTATTCCTTCCTTTTCAAGCTCGTCGGAAGCCCTCACAGCCAGTTCAGTTTCGGACCCAGTTGCCATCAATATGAGCCTAAGCTCTCCTTTTTCTTTCTTCAGAACATAGCCACCCTTAAGTGCATCCTTTCCTGTTCCTTCCAGAAGAGGTAGATTTTGTCTTGTCAAAACCAAGCCGACAGGTGTGTTCTTTGTCGTCATAGCCAGATACCAGCCAGCAGCTGTTTCCCTGGCATCAGCAGGTCTAAATGCGATAAAGTTTGGCTGAGCCCTGAAAACAGCCATTTGCTCGATTGGCTGATGTGTTGGTCCGTCCTCTCCAACGCCGATACTGTCGTGGGTCAGAACATAGGTCACTGGAATCTCCATTAGTGAGGACAACCTCATTGCAGGCTTCATATAGTCCGTAAATATGAAGAAGGTACCACCGTATGGTTTTACACCTCCATGTAGTGCAAGCCCATTTAGTATTGCACCCATTGCATGCTCCCTAACTCCAAAGTGGATATTTGAGCCTGAGTAATGCTCTTTCGAGAATGCAGATCTACTCTTCATATTAGTCTTATTTGAAGGCGCAAGATCCGCTGAGCCTCCAAACAAGCTGGGTAGTCTTTCTGCAAGTCTGTTTATTAATATACCAGAAGCTTCTCTGGTTGATATTCCCTTATCAAAGCTCCAAAATTCATCAGATTCAAGATAATCATCCGGAACTTCACCAGCAAGCCATATATCCAGTTCCCTAGCCTTGTCTGGGTACTTTTCTGAATAGCTGTGAAGGAGGTCGTTCCAAGCCTTCTCCTTGTTCATTCCTTTATCGATCAGCGCATCCATATGCTCTCTGACCTCATCTGGCACCTTGAAAGGCTCAAGCTCCCAGCCCAGATTCTTTCGCAATACTTCAAGGTTATGAGATCCAAGCGGTTCACCATGGGCAGAAGCTGAATCCTGTTTTTCAGTCCCATACCCGATATTAGTTCTAACCTCTATCAAGGAGGGCTTCCCGGTTTCCATCCTGGCTTCTTTTATAGCCATTTCAATGGCTTCTATATTTGTACCGTCTCCAACATAATGAGTGTCCCAGCCAAGTGCTGAATAACGATCTCTTACCTTTTCAGTAAAAGCAAGATCTGTGCTTCCCTCGATCGAAATTGAGTTAGAATCGTATAATACAATAAGCTTCCCTAGGCCAAGCGTTCCTGCCAATGAGGATGCTTCGTTGCTTATACCTTCCATAAGATCCCCATCTCCAGCTATAACATAGGTATAATGGTCGATCACCTTGATATCTTCAGTATTGAAGACTGCAGCCATGTGAGCTTCAGCCATAGCCATCCCGACAGCAGTTGAAATGCCCTGTCCAAGAGGCCCTGTCGTCGCCTCGACTCCCTTTGTATGACCATATTCTGGATGTCCAGGAGTCTTGCTTTCAAGTTGCCTGAAGTTTTTAAGGTCATCTACTTCCAATCCATAGCCGAATAAATGCAGCATCGAATATAGTAGCATCGAGCCGTGTCCTGCCGAAAGTACAAATCTGTCACGGTTGAACCATGACGGATTCTTGCCATTGTGATCCATTACCCTGGACCATAATGTATAGGCCATTGGTGCAGCCCCCAGGGGCATACCCGGGTGGCCTGATTTTGCTTTTTCTACCGCCTCTGCCGATAGCATCCTTATGGTGTCTATACTGCGCTGATCAATATTCATTAAATCGTCCTCCTCTTACTAAAGCTTTTTTATTGAATCTCTCTCGAGTATCACCCTAATTAAAAATAAAGGCAGCACTATCTGCCGTTTTATCCTGGATGGGTCAGAGATGAGTCTATATAGCCATTCTAAACCCAGCCTTATAAAAATCTCAGGAGCTCTTTTTGCCCTTCCGGCAAGAATATCTATTACTCCTCCATTTCCTATGGCAACCTTTACCCTCAGCTTGTCCATATGAGAGTTGATCCATATCTCCTGTCTGGGGAACCCAAAACCGACGAAGATAATGTCAGCTTTGGAATTGCGAATCATATCTAGTACTCGCTCTTCCTCTATACCAGGGCTGTTTGTGTGAGTGCCTTTAAAATAACCATGGTGATGACCTGCTATCCTTATCCCCGGGTAATCGCGCTTGATATTCAGAGCAGCTTCCTCTGCTACTCCCTCTCTTCCCCCCAGAAGGAAAAGGCCGTACCCATTGTCATTAGCTATTCTTAGCAGCTCCATAGATGTATCATACCCTGTGACTCTTTCTTTTATCTCCAAACCTCTCAATCTAGCACCGTGAAGAAGACCTATTCCATCCGGGATAACGTAGGTACCTTTGTTTACTTCATCCTTGAGCCTGGTGCTTTTCCTTGCAGCCATTACTATCTCAGTGTTTGGAGTAAAGATCTTGACCTTATTGCCCCTTTGCAGATCCTCCTCCAGAACAGCTGCCATCTCTGCAAGTGTAGTATCAAGGATCTCGACACCCATTATTTCAAGCCTTCTCATCCAATCACCTTCCAATCAAGCTGTATGCCAGCTTTACATTCTCCAGAGCAAGCTTTTCCAATCTTTCCTTATGGCTGTCTATAGAATTCCTGATGGATTCCTTCTCTTCCCACACCTTGGATACCAGATCATAAAAGCCACCAGCAGTTATGCTTTCCACATCTAAATAATGATCAAGATCAAGCTCGTCCAGGAAGCCCTTTACCTTTGGATCGTATACAAGTCCTGCTATCGGTACCCCCTGGGTAGCAGCGTAAATGAGAGAATGTAGCCGCATAGCAGCCATGATTTCGGTTTCTCTGATTACTCCCATGATTTCTTCTACCGAGTACTTGCCCTTAAGAGTCCAGCAATTATCTGAGCCTGTGAGTTCTTCGATCCTCTTGCTTATCCCAAGATCCTCAGGGTAATGCATGGGAATCATGACTACTCCTACAGATTTGCTATCAATAAACCTCCTGGTTCCCTCGGCAACTGAATTGATTATACCTTCCTCGTTCCTCCAACCTCTCACAGAAATGCCCATCAAGGGTTTGGAGTAATCTATTCCCTCGGCCTTAAAAATATCATGGATCCTGCTTTTTTCAGAAGGATTCAATGTGAAAACAGGATCAGCAGTAACTATTACCTTTTCATTTTTTACTCCTATAGATCGTACAAAGTCAAGAGACCCCTTGTCTCTAAGGGTTATTAGATCCACACGATCAAGGATCCATCTGGTAAGATTTCTATTAAGTGCCTTATTGATTGGCCCAATACCGTTGGCATATATCATAACAGGTTTTCTTAACATCAATGCAAGCTTCATAAGCGTAAGATAGTAAAGCAGAGACCTTGTGGAGGTTACATCCTGGAGGAGACTCCCTCCACCGCTTATAACAAGATCTGATTCCTTAACAGAATTTATTACCTCTCTCAGCTTAAATCTGTTGGCAGAAATTACCGGGCAAAGCTTTTCGGTTTTATTAGGATCTTTTGAGAGGACCTTTATCCTTACATCCGGATCATACTCCATCAGATCCTTGACTATTGCCTTAAGTATGGCGTCATCTCCGCTGTTGTCGAATCCAAAGTAACCTGACATTACAATTTTGGGTCCCTTAGATAGTATATTAGAATATGTCTTTATGTGAGCTTCGGCCATTGAATCATAGGAAAACCTTTCAGCCGCTGACTGATAAAGCTTATAACCCATGGTCCCGGCTAACTCTTTATCTGCAATCAGAGAAAGTATTCTTTCACCGATGGTTTTCCAATCTCCAGGCTGGCATAGAAATCCGTTGATTCCATCATCCACCAATCTTCCGATGCCGCCTACTTCAGTGGAGACCACCGGCTTCTTCATCCTAGCACCCTCAAGAATGACGTATGGAAAACTCTCGCTTACAGATGTAAGCACGTTTATATCTATAGCATTGAAGAAAGAATATGGGTCCTTTACAAATCCAATAAAATGTATCCTGTTCTCAAGGCCATGCTCACTGACAAGAGTCTTCAACGATTCTTCATCAGCGCCTTCCCCCGCAATCAGGAAGTGAGCATCGACGGTTTTCAGGACGTGTTTTGCAGCTTCAATAAATGTCCGGTGATCCTTTACCTTATCCAGTCTTGCAAGTATTCCTACTACAGGGAGTTCGTGATCCTCTATCCCGTATCTTTTCAGAAAATCCTCCTTCGAGACGTATTCCTCAGGAATACCCATATCTATACCGTTGTAGGTTACAAATATTCGGTCTCTTTTGAATCCCCTATCAATTAGCATCTCCCTGAAGCTATCCGAAACTGCAATAAAATAATCGAATCTCCTAAGTGAAATCGTATTTAAAGTAGTATATACCAGTCTTTTGTAAAAGTTGTCCTTGAAGTCCAGCTTATAATCGCTGTGTATAGTCGTCATGAAGGGTTTCTTTACTCTACCCTTGAGGAACTGGGCAATGAAATTTGCCCTTGCTCCATGACAGTGGATGATGTCATAGCCTTCTTGGTTGATTTCTTCAGTAAGTCTTCTTATGACAGACATATCTGATCGGCTTTTCTGTTCGAATACCTTGATCGGTATACCTGCTGCCAGAACATCCTCATAAAAGGTATCCTCAATGAAGCATATGATCCGGGCATCTATTCTTTTATTAAGACCCTTAAGAAGAGATATTATGTGAGTTTTAGCTCCTCCGGTATCTCCCCCGCTGATCAAATGTAGAACCTTCAAATCAATTTCCCCTTCCTTCTGCTTCCACAGTGCTCCATTTCCCATAGGCGTTTATTAGTGCCACAGTCAGCCAGAAATAGACGACCATTCCTGGTACCTCAAAGATATTCTCAACAAAATTCTGCGCAAGAACTCCCATTGCACCAGAGAATAGCCCTATGGTCATTATCCTTCCCTTGATAGTATGTTGGTTTCCGATGGCCCTCAGAGAGGAGATAACAAAGCATATTATAACAAATAATAAGCCTGCGACTCCATATATCCCCATTTCAACCAACGTCTTCAGATAATAATTATCCAGGTAAAAGGGAGCAAGCCTATTGTTGATTGCAACAGCTCCTCCGAACCGCCCCAGTCCTACTCCAAATAACTTGTTTCTGGTCCATAGCTCATATCCTATGGCCCATCTGTACAGCCTCCCGCCTGCTGCTGACTTCATAAGATAAACAGGTGACATCATATACAGCAGTCTTTCACTCAAAGCTCCTCCAAAAAGTACGAAGCCTGCTCCCGCACCTGCCAATGGAACAATCAGCTTTGGAACAAGGATTAGAGTAAATATTCCAACTCCGAATGCGAAGGCAAGCCACGCACCTCTGGACATTGTAAACAATAGCCCCGCGAGCATTATAAGAGCTGATCCGCCATAATATACTCTGTGCTTCCATTTTTGAGATGACAATGATCTTGCCATGGCGATATTTATGAGCAATACAAATATAACTCCAAGGATATTTGGGCTGCCGATTATGGAATAAGCTCTTGTAGTTATGTTTTCAGCTGTATCGACCCAGTTCCCTGGCATGGGTACCTTCATCACATATTGATATACTGCGTGTAGGCCAAGAAAAAGTCCCATAAGGATCATTCCGTCAACTACCTTCTCTGCAGTATCCTCATCTCTGACAAGCTGTGTTGCAGCAAAATACCACAGTATATGCTGAAATACTGCTCTGAAGCCTTCTATTGCAACACCCAGATCAAGAGCTCTTATAAACAGATGACTTATTCCTAGAATAAGATAGATCAAAACTGGAAGATCCATGGGCGTCAGGTTGAACCTAATTTTCCCACCGCTTCTTATCCTTGTTAGAACTACATAAAATAAAACGAATAAAAGCAGGAGCTCATCCCAAACTGAACCCATAGCCGATACCCCTGGAAGTCTCCTGACCACGTAGTCGATCACCATGTAGAATCCTATAGATACGGCAAGTAAATCAGAAAAACCAAAGGATTTAACTGTACGAGCCATCGATCCTGCTAGGATGCTCGAGGACAACACAGTTTTCTCCTTGGTTATTGCTGATTTTTTCCTGTCAGCAACGATCCAGTTCATCATGGCGCTCTCAGAAAATGCCTTAAACAGGTATTTATCTACCTTCTGAATAATAGAATCGATCCACTTGATCAGTCTGTAAAAGGCACTGGACTCCATCCAGCTGCCCTTCTCAGAGTCCTTAAGTCTATTTCCCTGATTCAGGCTTATATTGAATATCCTGCTGTTAGATGCTACATATCCAAGTCTTCCTAAAAGATAAAAAAGGAAGCTGCTCTGGATGCCTTTCTTAATGTCCATATCAATTCACAACCTTAATACTTTCGATTTGTGCAAAATATCTGTAAAAATCAGACTCAAGAAATATTATCTTACCTTGTCTTAGCTCCTGCTTTCCAAGCTTATAGCTGCTGTTTTCAAATGGAATAGTTGCCTTGAAAACTACATTGGCACTTTCCTTCAGAGGATCCTCAGTAACTATCGGACTCCCCATAGAATCAACATTTGTGACCATAATTGGCCCAATTTCAATGCTCTCCACGTAAGCATCCAGATACTGCTTAGTCTCACCCAGTCTGTCGCCTACTCTTATGGTATCAAGATAGCCTTTGTCCATAACTACTGAAACTTCTACCTCGATCGTCCTTATCTGCGAATCCAAGCTTATATCGTCAAGATCCTTGCCCATCATCTTTATAACAGATAAAAATATTAGAAATGCAATAGCAGCCACAAAAAGTAGATCGAGGATGTTGATCTTGTTGAATACTTTGCCTTCCTTATTTATAATCTTCATGGCTTCACCTCGATATGCTTGATGTCAGACGTCACTTCGACGTCCATAGTTTTAAGGATGAATTGGAGCCCTACCTTGATTTCCTGTCCGCCTAGATCCAGATATGGTCCGCTTGATACAACTTCGGCATCGATCGTAGCCTGAAGAACCATTTCCTCCTCATCCTCATATGTCCTCATTGTTCCATCATCAGCGACATATGACTTTAATGTGGGTTTGACATTTATCTCTGTTATATATGCATTCTGCAGCTTGTACTGTGAGAAAATCTGATCACCTGTATCAAGCTCCGTGACCAGATCCCTTGGCAGCTTCTTTGCCTCCACTATAAAGATTATGCTCCTTCTATTTGTTGGTGCGACTCCTCCTGCTACTCTGTCCCTATTGAAAAATACAATAATTGCTGCTGCGATAAGGACAATTACCAGGGTGTCGATCCAATTCCATTTTCTTTTCATTTCCTACTCCTCTCTGCTGCCTTTTTGATCATATTTTTAAATATCTCAGAAAGCATTTCAGTCTGCCTTCTTCGGCTGTATTTCTCTATTTCAGCCCAATTGGGGTCATGGTTCGTACTTCCTTCAGCCCATTCTTTATAAAGCTCTGAAAGGGCAGCTGTGACTCCTTCTATATCCTCTGGATCAACTACCTTCCCGGTATCTGTCTCATAGATAACATCAGCTGCAACCCCATCTATCGGAACTATTCCCAGTATAGGTCTATTGGATCTTATATACTCGAAGATCTTCCCAGTGTAAAAGTTCCTCGATCCCTTTCCCTTCCCGATCACCAAAAGAATAATGTCTGAGTTGAACAGCATCTGGATACTCTCCTTATGAGGAAGATACCCGTAGGATCTTATGGAATCCTTGAGGCCATACTTCTCAGCATATGAGTTTACTACCTTTTCATAGATATTCCCCACGATCCTTATTTCAAGCTTATCAGTCCTTATCTGACCCATTTCTATAGCTGACTTGAGGCCATCCATAAACTCATCAAGATTCCGTCTGCCATATAGCGAGCCGGTGTAGGTTACCACAAACCTGTCGCCGCCGTTTCTTTTGTCTGTCGCATCCTTGAAGTCATCTTCGTCATACCCGTTGGGAATGAACACTGACCTACCTTCAAGGGATGGGTCGTCATTAATGAAGCTCTGCAGCATCAAAGGCGTGTTTGTTATGAAGAAGTCGCAGTTTGAGGTAACCTCAGACTCCTTTCGTTTCTCCATATTTAGCTTTATTTTCTTGTAAATACTGTCAAGATGATAAGGATTATTGGTCCACTCGTCTCTGAAGTCACATATCCACGGAATTTCAGGAAACACCCTCTTAAGATGCAGACCTAAAAGATGTGAACTGTATGGAAACGAGGTTGTATATATACAGTCTATACGCTCTTCCCTTATGATTTTCTCGGCTCTTTTTCTGTTGAATATATACCAGAAATACTCAGAATCTGGAGATAGTATTCTGGTACCTACGAACTTCATCGGAAGCCTCATTATACCTTTCCTGTTTACGGTATCATAGGCTTTCAGGCGATGGATACTGATTCCAGCAGGGATGTCGTTTAAAAGAGTGTCATCGGTAAGACCCCCAGGGTGGACTTTAGTTAGAACTACAGGCTCGATGTCAAAATCTCTTAGGTATTTTACGAACTTGGTCGTTCTCTGGACGCCTGCTCCTCCCATCGGAGGGAATTCATTTGCAATAATAAGAGCTCTATACATTCTATCCCCTGCCTAAAAGTACTACCCTAAAGCCCAAAGCTTCAAGTCCTGCTCCTCCAAGGAAATTCCTCGTATCGTAGACTTGTTTTGTTCTCATGACCTGACCTATTTCTTCGAAGTCAAGCTTCAGGTATTCTGAATGATTTACAGCTAACACAAATAAATCAGCCCCCTCTGCTGCTTCAAGAGCCGTTGGCTTTTTAAGCTCACCATACTTAAAAATTGTATCATCGACGTGTGGGTCATGGATAGCTACCTCATAGCTCCCCTCCCGAACAAGCATCTCTACCAGCTTCATGATCGGACTCTCCCTGGTATCGTCCACATCCGGCTTATAGGTCACTCCAAAAATTGAAACCTTCGGTGTGTCGATACCTTCTGTAAGCTTCTTTATCGTCTCAAGAACATAGAGCGGCATCCCGTCGTTTCTCTCCCTAGCCTGCCTTATCAGCCTGCCCTCTGGCTGGCCTTCGATTACAAACCATGGATCTACAGCTATGCAATGACCTCCAACACCAGGGCCTGGCATATGAAGATTTACTCTGGGATGTTTGTTGGCCAGCTTTATTACCTCCCAGGCATTTATCCCCATTTTTTCGGATAGTACTGCCAGTTCATTTGCCAGTGCTATATTTACGTCTCTAAAGGTATTTTCCATAAGCTTGCACATCTCTGCAGTTCTGGAGTCTGTAATATATATGTTCCCCTTAACAAAACGTTGATAAATATCCTTTACCACCTCAGTGGATTCACTATTTATCCCGCCTATTATCCTGTCGTTTTCGACCAGCTCTATTAGTATCCTGCCTGGAAGAACTCGCTCAGGAGTATGTGCCACATAAATTTCTTCACCTACCTTAAGTCCGGAGGCCTTCAGTTCTTCAACAACGATCTCCTCTGTAGCTCCAGGTGGTGATGTGGATTCAAGTACGACAGCATTTCCTCTAGCAACCACTTGGGCAACAGCCTTTGCAGCTGACCTTACAAAACTCATATCTGCGGTCTTGTCATTATTTATGGGAGTAGGTACCGAAATTATGAATACATCTGATGATTCGAGGCTGGATATCCCCTTAAGCCTCCCCTTCTCGACCATTTCCTTTACCAATTTTCCAAGACCTGGCTCTTCGATTATTATTTCACCCTTATTCAGCGCCTCTACTACTCTTGGGTTTAGGTCATAGCCAAGTACCTCCATTCCAGCAGCAGCCATCACCGCAGCTGTAGGGAGGCCAATATAGCCAAGACCAACTACTGTTATTCGATTTCTCATTATTCTATCCTCCAATATATGTAGCTTACCTAATGGTATAGCCTCCTCGCACCATAACGAAGGTGCTGTTTTTGGTAACAAATATTCCCCTGCCGTCGCTTCTGGGAATTATCAAAAGGTGATTTGCAGGTATAGGCTTCCCCTCTGCTATGTCGGTACCCGAAGTGACATCTGACAGTCCGCCTGAAGCACTTGTGATGGCAGTTGCAGACCCGCTTCTAAGTATTATTTCGCTGCCTGCATCTCCTATGAGCATCTGGCCGTTAAACAGCTCAACTACGACCAGACTGTTGTCTGATTGTGTGGAAGGATCCTGTGTCCCGGAGCTTCCTGTCTTTGAATCGACATAATCCTTCAACTCATCCAGCTTTTCCTCAAGGTAGCTAAGTGAAATCAATGGATCCGACTCAGTTCCAGGCTCTGAATAAGCCATGCCTGTAGCTGCCAGTGCCAAAGCTACCCCCAATGCTGCTGTTGTTTTTTTGAATTTCATAAGGACTCCCCTTTATTTTAGTATTAAGATCAAGCCACATAACTAACCATCTTACATTATACTACAGCACAAAAAAATAAGCATCAGAAATGCTCATTTTTTTGTGCCGTTTAAGCCCTTTTAGCGGCCAACCGCTGATATGTAGGAGGATCTTCAGTAATTGCCAAGACCGATGCTTATCCTTAAAGCCTCATCGACCTTTCTCATCATATCCTCGTCAAATTTCCCTATTTTCTCTCTGAGTCTCTTTTTGTCTATTGTTCTGATTTGCTCCAGAAGTACCACTGAATCCTTGGGAAGCCCAAAATCAGGTCCTGTGATCTCAATGTGGGTAGGAAGTCTGGCCTTATTGATCTGAGAGGTGATGGCAGCGACGATTATCGTAGGGCTGTACTTGTTGCCTACGTCATTCTGAACTACCAAAATCGGCCTTACACCACCTTGCTCAGAGCCAATAACGGGACTTAGATCTGCGTAATATATGTCTCCTCTTTTAACTATCATATGATTTCGTACTCCAAAGTACTCTCATAGCTTGCCAGGTCAGACATGTCCTGCTCAAAGCCCATTTCAGCGAGGGTAACATTAAGCTGGTACACGTCAAGATAAGCCTTCATGAATTCCCTGTACTTGCTGCAGTGGTATTCGTTGCAATTACACAAAGCTACCAGCTTATCAAAGAGGTCCTTGTTGCTTTCTATAATCATAGGGAGACCAGAGTCTCTTTTGTCCATTCTTGTCAACCCCCCCTTTCAACTTTTCTCAAAGATATATAGGGTCAGTTCAATTATATCCTCATTAGAAAATCCGTGTCAACTGATTGGAATTAATTAATCAAGAAGATAATCCAGTGTCTTAAATACGCTGCCATCCTTAAGGTAAACTCTTGGAAGTCTTCTTCCCATCATACATATGATCTCATAGTTGATAGTTCCAAAGGTCTTTGCAACTTCATCAACTGAAGGCCAATCTTTATTCCCATAACCAAAGTAGATCACTTCGTCACCTATCTTGACATCTCCAAGCCCAGTAGCGTCAAACATCATCTGATCCATACAGATCCTCGGCTTAATGGTTACTCTTTTCCCTGCCACAAAAACCTGACCTTTGCCGGTCAGCGTCCTTGGATAACCATCAGCGTACCCGATTGGAACTGTAGCTATCCTCGCTTCAGCAGGTGTGGTGTAAACGTGGTTATAGCTTATGCCTGTTTCGGCAGGCAGTGTTTTGATATTGGATATTATAGTCCTAAGGGTCATAGCAGGCTTGATATCTATTCTTTCCTTTTTGACCTCGTCAGAAGGATAGTAGCCATAAAGGATTATTCCAGGCCTTACTATGTCAAGGTTATATTCAGGCAGATCTATTATTGCTGAGGAATTTGATATATGCTTCAAAGGAATAATGAGCCCTTTATTCTCCAGCGTTTCTACCATCTTCATGAATCTGTCGAACTGTAATCTGGTGAAGCTTTTGTCTGCTTCGTCAGATTTCGCAAAATGGGTAAATATACCTTCGATCTCAAGATTTGGCAGCTGACTGATTTTCAGGATATTTTCAACAGAATCCTCTGATGGCAAAAATCCTATCCTGCTCATCCCCGTATCCAACTTTATGTGGATCTTCAGATTCTTATCCATCTCTGCAGCCGCCTCTGAAAGTGCTACCGCATCCTCATACCTGTAGATCGCCTGAGTAAGATCGTTTGCGGCTACCTCGATCATCTGATAATCAGGAGTGAAGTTTAGTATCAGTATTGGCTTATCTATTCCAGCTCTCCTAAGCTCGATCGCCTCGTTTAAAAGAGATACTGCTAAACGATTAACTCCCAGAGTGGTATATAGCTTAGCCAGTTCAACTGCCCCATGGCCATAGCCATTCGCCTTTATTACAGGCATTATTTCCGTTTCCTTTCTTACGATCCTTCGAATTTCAGTGTAATTATGAACCAGATTGTCTAAGTTTACCTCTACATAGGTCGGTCTAGTGTTTATTATCCTATCCATGGCAACCTCCTTGAAATTAGTATTTCTGAGTATATTATATCAGGAATTTAATGATGTATATTGTTTTTTTGCTAAATCTCAACCTAATAAAAAGAAGGCCTTATTCCTTCACAAGGCCTTTTCCATGTTTATGAGCTTAGATTTATGTGTTTAATTAAACCTTTAATATAAGAGACTCAACAGCATGTGGGATGTTCTCAAGTATATCCGATGCTATCATGCCGTATTCGCCTTTTGATTTTTTCGCCAGATCCCCTGCCATTCCATGGATGCACACTGCCAAAACAGCTGCTTCATATGGGTCATCGAGCTGAGCTAAAAGACTTCCGGCAATTCCGGATAAAACGTCGCCGCTCCCTGCTGTTGCCATTCCCGGGTTTCCAGTCTCATTAAGATACAATCTTTGACCATCAGTGACTATTGTTCTGTGACCCTTAAGCACTGTAATGACTCCATAGGTCGAAGAAAACTTTTTAGCTGCAGCTTCTCTGTCCTTTTGTATCTCCTCTGTTGAGATTCTCAATAGTCTCCCCATCTCACCTGGATGCGGAGTTACGATCGCAGGAGAATTTCTATGGCGTATCAGCGACGGATTGTCTGAAAGAATATTCAAGCCGTCAGCATCCACGACGATGGGCTTCTGGAAATAAAGAAGGCTATCCTCCACCAATTCTCTCTGCTTCTTGCCAGTTCCAAGACCTGGACCAAGTATCAGAACATCCAGAGGGTCCATAGCTTGTCTGTAAACATATGGATCGTCCGCTTCCTTTACTATTACCTCAATCGTCCTTGTGGCGAATATCCTTGCCAACTCCTTCTCCAGGATCGCATACACAAGTCCTGCCCCTGCCCTCAGAGCTCCATAGGAAGCCAGATATACTGCTCCAAGCATTCCATGGCTACCGCCTATAACACCTATTCTCCCAAAGTCGCCCTTATGTGAATCGAATGGTCTCCTTGGGAGCCTATAGGGCATATTGTCAGGTATTCTTAGCGACCCCTCAACATATCCTATCGCTGATGCCACAGTATATTCCTCCTCATTCGAAATCGATAGCTCGATCTCACTGATTCCCATGGCTTCCATTACAGAATATAGAGCCCGTGATGATGCAAGGAATGGTCTTCCGCCATCCTCATGGAGTATTTGCATATCTCGCCAGCCTATTGGCCCGATTCCAGTGCCAAGAAGCTTTGATACAGCCTCCTTTGCAGCAAACATTCCCGACACTGTAGCAGGATTATGACTCTTTTCAGCAAGATAAGCCTGTTCTGCTTCAGTGAAAATCCTTCTGTAGAAGCTGTCACGACCCTTCTCTAGAAGCTTTTCTATTCTCTTGTTGCCTACTATATCGATTCCTGTACGTATGGTCATGAAACACCTCCTGGTTTTCAGTGAATAGTGAATAGTGAAGAGGTAAGAGCCAAGAGCTAAGAGGTAGGATTCTTCGGCAAGCCTCAGAATGACAACACTTTTGTCATCCCGAGAGTAGTCTATGGATCTATTCATTTATTGTCCATTGTCCATTGTCAATTGTCCATTGTCAATTATTAATTACCCTAAAACTTCCTGCTTCCGGGCTTAACGATCGGGAGTCCTTCTCTGCACAAAGGACAGTCGTCCTTATCGTAGGTATCTATTTGGAGCTTACCTGCGGCATAGACCGGGTGCTTAAGATCGCCATTGCTTCTGTCAATAAGGGCTGCTATCCCAACCACGACTCCACCGTTTTCCTCAATAGCAGCTATTGCCTCATAAGAAGATTTGCCTGTGGTTACAACATCCTCCGCAACCAATACTCTTTGACCTTCCTCGATTGCAAAGCCTCTCTTAAGCTTCATTTCGCCCTCTTCACGTTCAGTGAAGAACGCTGGCTTTCCAAGCTGTCTTCCAAGCTCGTAAGCGACGATTATACCACCCATTGCAGGTCCTACAACAACGTCTATATCAACGCCTTCAAGCTTTCCGACTATCTCCCCGACAGCCTTTTCAGCCTTGTCAGGATACTGTAAAAGCTTTGCACACTGAACGTATCTGTTGCTGTGCTTCCCAGAGGAAAGAAGAAAGTGTCCCTCGAGTAATGCACCTGAATCCTTTAATAATTCTAATATCATATTATTACCTCCATATCGCTCCCCTGATCTCCTCAAGGTCCTTTATACCCTCTCGTTCCATAAATACAGCAATCCCCTCAGCTATTTCCACTGCAATTTCAGGCTTTCTGAAGGTGGCGCTACCAACCTGGATCAGGTGCGCTCCTGCCATTATATATTCTATTGCATCCTCTGTAGTCATTATTCCGCCCATACCGATCACAGGTACGTTGACAGCCCTGCAAACCTCATAGACCATCCTCAGAGCTATGGGCTTAATTGCCGGGCCGGATAGTCCGGCTGTCACATTGTCGAATACTGGTCTTCTGCTCCGTATGTCTATAGCAAGTGCGTTGAACGTGTTTACCAGGGAAAGTGCATCTGCTCCGGCTTCCACGCATGCCTCTGCCATTTCCCTTATGTTTTCTGCATTCGGAGATAGCTTGACCACCAATTTCTTCGTAGTGACTCTTCTTACTGCCTCTACCACGATCGATGCAGGTATACATTGTAGCCCAAATGCCATTCCGCCTTCCTTGACATTTGGGCAGGAAATATTCAGTTCGATTATTGGTGCTTCGATCTCTTCAAGGAGCTTGGCTCCTGTAACGTAATCCTCAACAGTTCCTCCTCCCAGGTTTACCAGGGTAATCAAATCCTTATCCATTAAAAATGGCCATTCCTGATCAATAAATCCTTTTACCCCAGGATTTTGAAGACCGATACTGTTCATAAGCCCTGAAGGAGTTTCATGGATCCTTCTGCCTTTGTTACCATCCCGAGACTCAAGTGTCAGCCCCTTAGTGGATATTCCTCCCAGCCTGGATAGCTCAATATACTCAGACAGCTCCCTGCCAAAGCCTACTGTTCCCGATGCAGCGATCACAGGATTCTTAAAGCTGATCCCACAGAATTCCACCGTAGTCATCATATCAGCACCTCCTCAGCCAGGAACACAGGACCCTCTTTGCACACTCTCTCCATACCTCTTACAGTCGGAACAGTGCATCCCAGGCAGATACCTATGCCACATGCCATATGACTCTCAAGCGATACAAATAGTTCAGTCCTGCTTTTACATAACCTGCCCAGAGCCTCCATCATTGGCATTGGCCCGCATGAGTAGATAATATCATAGACTTCAGGATCGATCATCCCGGTGACAAATCCCTTATGTCCTTGGGATCCATCCTCTGTGGATATATGTATCTCACTGGCATATCCATCAAAGCCGTCCAGCAGGTATGTCTCATCTCTAAAGCCGGCATATAGATCTGCCTTATCTCCTAGGCTCCTGGCAAGATATAGCATCGGCGCTATTCCAATCCCTCCCGAAACTATTGCGATTTTTTTGCCTTCAGCAATGGGAAATCCATTCCCCAATGGACCAAGCAAGCTCAATGTTTTCCCTGGTCTTAGATCTGAAATGATATGCGTCCCTTTTCCTTTCACCTCATATATCATTGTAAGAATACCATCTCTCAAATCAGCTATGCTGATTGGCCTTGGAAGAAATGGGTCATTTCCCTCCCAACCTCTGAGCATATAGAATTGTCCAGGAGAGCCCTTAAAATCTCCCTTTAGTTTGATCAAATATATGTTTTTAGCGATTTCGATATTTTCAATTATTATCCCTTCTTTATAACTATCCCTCAAAGCCAATATCCTCCCTCATTTCCAGTACTGCCTGCCTGATATAGTCTCCAAAGCGCTCCCAACCATCATGCTGCTTTGCGTGTGCAGTGATTATTCCCCTTGAGGAGTTAACTACGCCGCCGTTTCCATCCTTAAGATACAGTTTTGCATCCTTTCCGGTGGCACCCTGTGCTCCGTAACCGGGTATTAAGAAAAACATGTCCTGATATCTTTCCCTTATTTCACTGGCCTCGTCGGTATGTGTCCCTCCTACGACTGCTCCCAATGAAGAATACCCGCATTCACCAATGTAGTCCTTTCCCATTTCAGCAAGTTTATCGCCCACATGAAGGTATATCTTTTTCCCGTCAGCTTCCAGGTACTCTATGTCTCTTGCACCCGGATTGGAGGTCCTCAAGAGCACAAATAATCCCTTTTTGCCATTTTCAAGATATGGCAGGTAGGGAGTTATGCTGTCAAAGCCCATGTATGGATTTAGAGTAATGAAGTCTGCCTCGAAGTCACCCTCAAAATGAGCTTTCCCATACATCTCTGCAGTTGATGATATGTCCCCTCTCTTTACATCTCCAATCGACAGCGACCCTACATGCCTTATATATTCAAGCGTCCTTTTATATGCCGTAAGACCTTGGAGCCCATATGCCTCATAAAAAGCAATTTGAGGCTTGTATATTGCAGCAATATCATGGGAAGAATCTATTATCAGCTTATTATACTGAAAGACGATCTCACCTGTATCCTGATGTTTCATCTTAAGCTCTTCAGGTATATATTCAAGTCTTGAATCAAGTCCTATACATACCATTCCTTTGCTTTCCACTTCCTTAAAAAGCCTGTCGATTATCAAGTCCCAACACCTCCCCACAGTTTTTGTTCATATATTTGATCTCTCCACTCTTAATGGTCATAAGAATATCTCCCTTAAGCTCATGACCCTCAAATGGAGTGTTTTTACCTTTCGATACGAAGGTTGAAGGATCGACGATCACCTTTCTTTCCAGGTCGATAAGAACCAGATCACCATCATAGCCCTCTATAAGCTTTCCTTTATCAAGCTTCATTATCTCTGCAGGTCTGCCTGACATAAGTTTTGATAGAAGCCTTAAATCCAAGTCATGATCCCTTACCAGTACGGTATGAGAAACTGAAAAAGCAGTTTCAAGCCCAGAAAGTCCAGGACTTCCTTTTAGCTTGTCTTCCTTTGTGTGTGGTGCGTGGTCAGTGGCGATTGCATCTACAGTCCCATCCTTGATCCCATTGATGAGTGCCTCTACGTCTCTTTTGGTCCTGATAGGCGGGTTTACTCTATAAGGATCATCCCACAAAGCTATATGGTGAGGAGTCACATCGCAGGTAATATTTTGCCCCATCAGCTTCCCTCTTCTTATCTCCTCAATGGCTTCCTCAGTACTTACATGGGTCAGATGAAGCCTTGCTCTGGTATAAAGAGCGAGGTAAATGTTTCTTACAGTTTCGAGGTTTTCTGAAAGTCTGTAGTCAATAGGAGTTATCTCCTCATCCTCGGCATGGGACATCAGGATCAAGCCGTTTTCCCATGCTTTTTCCATCGCCTTAAACATGACGAAAGAGCTTGATACACCCTTCCCATCATCAGTGATCATCCTGACTCTTTCATCCAGGTTGTCCAGATGAGATATATCCTTTCCGTCAAAGCCTCGTGTTATAGATACGCATTGATGAACCTGGACCAGATCAAGCTCATTTGCCTTATCAAGCACATATTCTACCGTATCCATATCTGAGCAGACCGGAGATGTATTGCCCATTAGATTAACGAAGGTGTAGCCTCCCTTCAATGCAGCAAGGCTGCCTGTAAGAATATCCTCTTTCCAGGTAAATCCAGGATCCCTGAAATGTGCATGCAGATCAATGAAGGCAGGCATAAGGCACATTCCACGAGCGTCTATGGCAGGGCCTTGAAAGATTATATCATCACCAAGCTCTGCAATTTTTCCGTCTCTTATGAGAAGGTCGCCGTAAAGATCGATATCCTGATCAATCAGCCTGGCACCCTTAATCAAAAGCTCCATACTATCCCTCCCAAGAATAAATGTGATCACAGTACTCACATTTATAGATACCCTTTGAATGATCAATGAGAACAAATCTGTGAATCACATTTCGTTCCTCTGAAGTTATGCATCTAGGGTTTTTACACTTTATTATTCCCTCTACCCTTTCAGGGAGGGAAAGCTTGATCTTGTCGGTTATGACCTCATTTTCTATGACATTTACCGTTATGCTAGGATCCAGAAATCCCAACATGGCAAGGTCCAGATCAATTACATCCTCAACCTTGATGATATCCTTCTTTCCATGCTTTTTGCTGGCTGCATTCATTATGAGCGCAACTGTAAAGTCCGCCTGATCGAGCTTTAAATACTGGAATATCTTAAGTCCCATACCGGGTCTTATATGATCTATAACGAGTCCTTTTTTAATGCTTGTAATATTCAGCATCTATTCCACCCCCAAAAGCTTAAGAATCAAAGCCATCCTTACATACATCCCATTCTTAACCTGCCTGAAATACCATGCCCTCGGATCATCATCCACTTCGGGGCTGATCTCGTTCACTCTTGGTAGAGGGTGCAATATTACAAGATCCTCAGGTGCGATCAGCAGCTTATCCCTGTCAAGTATATAGCTATCCTTGAGCCTAATATAATCTGCTTCGTTGAAAAACCTTTCCTTCTGGACTCGGGTCATGTAAAGTACATCCAGTTCACCGATAACCTCTTCAAGCCTTTCTACCTCTCTAAAAGGTATACCTTTCCCGATAAGTATCTCCTGTCTTATATAATCCGGTACCTGAAGTTCCTTGGGCGATATCAACAAGAATTCGATATTCTCGTATCTTGACGTAGCTTTAATAAGCGAATGGACCGTCCTTCCAAATTTTAGGTCTCCACATAAACCGATCACAAGCTTATCCAGTCTTCCCTTAGCCTGCAGTATGGTAAAAAGATCTGTAATGGTTTGAGTAGGGTGCTGGTGCCCTCCATCTCCTCCATTTATTAGCGGTACCGGACAGTACTCAGTCCCAAGTCTTGGAGCACCTTCCTTGGGATGTCTCATGGCAATTATATCTGCATAAGCGCCAACCGTCCTCAACGTATCGGCAAGGCTTTCACCCTTTGCAACAGAACTAGAGCCCGGCTCCGAAAACCCGATGACGCTTCCACCCAATCTCAACATTGCGGCTTCAAAGCTAAATCTGGTCCTGGTGCTGGGCTCATAAAATAAGGTGCTCAGGATCTTGCCATGGCATATATAATTATAATTCTCCGGACTTTCGATGATACTTTTTGTCAATTCAAAAATACTCTCAAGCTCTTTGATACTAAAATCTTGGGGGTCGATCAGATGTCTTCCTTTCAGCATGATAATTCCTCCTTGTTTACCTATAGGGTTCTCGGAGCAGCGCATTAAAAATGCCCTCCACAAAGGAAGGCATAAGTAAACCGCTTATACGCACTCCTTTCCAATCTCACAGGATCGGTTTAAAGGTATTTATTTAGTTAAAATTATCATAGCACAGGTTTTAAGTCAACCACCTTCATTAAATTTTCAATAACTTTTCCAGCATAATAATGCAGTTGGCTGTTGTACATCCAATTTTTTACTAATCTTGTTAGCTATAGTCAATTATCTGGTATAATTAGACTATCTAAATAATGTATGGGGGGATAATATGAATTTTCTATTTGAAAAGGGCGGAGAAGCTAAAGCAGTACTTGTTTTCAAAGGAGCTGAAAAATCATCTGAGGCTAATGAGCTTTACAGCTTCACAAAGGAGCGAAAGCTGTTTGAAGGCAAAGCAGGCGAGGTATATTCAAGCCTGGGCAATGGTAATGATGTAATACTACTGGGACTTGGAGAAGAATCCAAGCTTGATTACCAGGTAATCAGGAAGGCATTCTATTCTCTTGGCAAGGAAGCGGGAAGACTAAAGCTTGAGAGCATCGGTGTCCAGATTCCAAAATTTGGGGACAGATGCTATGGAAAGACCATGAAAGCTGTGTCCGAGGGTCTGATCCAGTCTCAATACAGCTTTGATAAATATAAGAGCAAATCTGATCAAAGAGTTTTACTAAAGGACTTATATCTTCAAGTAATGGAAGATAAGCTCGAAAAAGCTAAAAACGTTGTTTCAGAAACTCAGATCCTAATGGAAGGTGTATTCCTAACGAGAGACCTGGTAAATGAGCCTGCAATAAATATGTACCCGGAGGTTCTTGCAAGGAGTGCCGTTGACAGTCTTACACCATTAGGAGTCAAGGTGGAAGTATTTGGGAAGAAAAAAATAGAGGAGCTTGGCATGACAGCCTTCCTTGCAGTTGCGAAAGGCTCAGAGAAGGAGCCTCAGTTTATTGTAATGAAATATGATGGCGATCCTGACTCAAAGGAAAAGCTGGCTCTTGTTGGCAAGGGACTAACCTATGATTCAGGTGGATATTGTTTGAAGCCTGCAGACAGCATGGCGACTATGCATACAGATATGGCAGGAGCTGCTTCGGTGATTGGAGCTATGTATTCAATTGCAAAATCAGGTCTTAAGAAAAATGTAACAGCCATCGTTGCAGCATGTGAGAACATGATATCAGGCGGAGCTTACAAGACAGGAGACATAATAGGATCCATGTCTGGTAAAACGATCGAGATAGGTAACACTGACGCCGAAGGAAGGGTCACTCTGGCGGATGCTCTTTGGTATGCAGCAACAGTTGAAGATGCAGACAGAATAGTTGATCTGGCAACACTGACGGGAGCTTGTGTAGTCGCCCTTGGAAGCGTCAATACGGGAGCAATAACAAACAACGATAAGCTCATGGAGGATATAAAAACTGCCTCTAACCTGGCGGGGGAACCCGTCTGGCAGCTTCCGCACGATGAGGAATACATGGAGCTTTTCAAAAGTGATTTTGCTGATCTAAAGAATACAGGAGGAAGATGGGCAGGGGCAATAACTGCAGGACTGTTCCTCAGGGAATTTGTAAACGAGAAGCCGTGGGTCCATCTGGATATCGCAGGTACCTCTCATCTTTCAAATCCTATGGGTTATCTTCCAAAGGGTGCAACAGGAGTACCGGTCAAAACTCTTTTCTATATGGTAAAAGATATGTAGAATGAAAAACCAGGTCCAAATTTGGACCTGGTTACTTATTTTTCAGTACTCCCCCAAGCAGACCTATTATTGCAAATATAGTATAATAGCCTGCGCTTGTTATTGAATTTCCAGTTATTTCTCTAATACCCTGTATTATCATCTGGTCGCCTCCAAAGAGTGAAACCACCCAGCCAACTACAAGGCCGACTAAAAGTCCTCCAAGCATACCTACACCTCCGTATGGAATTCTCCATCTTTATGATAACAGAAAGGAGAAAGGAAATCTATTAAATAGTCCACTGTCCATGGATTATCCCAACAAGATACCACGAGCCTGATACATCCTCGAAAACAAGTTTGAGGCTTCTCCAATCTATCCCTCCATATTGCGGATCGAATCCAGTGAAATGGAATTCGACAAACTCAGCGTTTGGGTAGGCAGTGTCGACATTATTCAAAGAGTTTCCCATACCGATCTTATTATTTATTCCTATCATATGAGGATCCAGAAAATCCTCATCATAGACGAAGCTCTGATGATAGCCAGGGTATGTCTGGTTTATCGGGTTCCCTGATCCATCGTAGCTCCCCCATAGGTACATCGTATTATCCTGAGCTAGTCCTGCAACCTGTGCTGCAGTAAATACCAGGTTAGCCTGGGTATCTACGTAATCATAGGGGGTAAACCTCAGCCCAAGGCTGGGGTGTACATAGTCGCTGACCCCTGACATATCCATGGTTTTTAAAAGCTCCACAACCTCCAAGGCAGTCGTCAACAGCGACGCTCCTTGAGTTGGGCCTGCAGACGGCAATGGTTCTGGCTCCGGCTGCTGTGCTTCCTCCAGCTGGGCCTGAAGATCCTGTACCTGCGACTGAAGCTCAGCTATATCATTATTCTTCGATTGAAGCTCTGTATTCAACTCCTCAACCAGAGCTTCCTGAGAAGTATCGGTGCACCCGGAAAGTACCAGAACTGCTGAAATAAATATGGCTATAAAAATTTTCTTCTTCATGTCTTGACCACTTCCTTTTACTGATTTGCAACATTTTTACCCTAATTTACGGGCTTAAATATGTCAATTGGGTTACATCAGGTCAGTTATATTTTTAATCAGAGTCTCTATCTGTTTTTCTCTTTTCCCGCTTCCCCAATCTATTATGCCGGTAAATCCAACATTTGCTCCCTTTTCACGGCACATTTTATCCATTTGTCCAATTGCACTCTTCCCACCCAAAAAGCTATAGGGAAAAGCATGTGTCACAAACATTGCCACGTTTTTACCTTCAATACCTTCAGCTTCTTCAAAAAATTTCTTGATGACTGGCGATGCTTGGAATCCTCTTACCGGGCCGGCTACGATCAGGCTGTCAAACCCCTTGAAATCAGGGATCGACTGGAGATTTATCTTATTTACGTCCTGCTGATTTCTGTCCTCTCCTCCGACGACCTGGAGTCTGAAAATGTTAGCTTCATGACCTTTTTCAGATAGGCTTCGTGAAAGTTTTTCCGCTACAGATAAGGTATTCCCTGAAAATGAATGTACCACAATACAAATTTTCATTTTTCCTTCCCTCTTATCTTGCCTTTAGCAAAGCAGCCTCTATTGCCTTAAGGATGACCCTGCTGCTATAGGTGGCGCCTGATACGCTGTCAACCCTTAGACTTTGAGCCTCAACCACATCCTCGATAATTACCTCCGCAGGCTGTCCCATACCGTTTCCATGATCCAGAAGAAGTATATCCTCTATCCTTCCTCCCTCTATTCTTACTTCTACTGAAGCCGATACAGGAGGCACTGAATACTCCCCGACATATGTACCATCTTTCAACTCACTTGGGTCTACATCCTCAATGCTTGATTCTACCAGTTCGTTCAGGTTTCTGCTTAGATACGTATACATACCTGAAAATAGAAGAACAAGTACAAGTGCTATGATCCCAATGATTTTAAGTAGCTTTTTCAACCTCCCCACTTCCATTTCCCTTGGATTTAACAACCACTTTAAAGTGGTGCCATATATATTATAGCAATATTTCTCAGGATTTATTCAGTTGTGATAAAAAAATCACCAGCTTTTTTGCTGGTGATCATTCTATTACTTGCATACATCTACCCACTGTCCACAGGTAACCTTTTCCAAAAGATCGACATCTATCCTAAGACAGGTGCTTGGTCCACCTGCTGCGGGAAATACATGGTCATATACCTTCATCGACTGGTCCAGATATATATCCAAAGGCCTGGACAGACCAAAGGGGCATACGCCGCCCACAGGATGACCTGTAGCTTCGAGCATCTCCTCTCCGCTGATAAATCTTGGCTTTTCCTTAAAGTGATCCTTGAATTTCCTGTTGTCGAGGCGTACATCCCCCTTGACAACAAGTATTATGTCCCTGTCCTTAAGTCTTATGGCCATTGACTTTGCTATCCTTCCAGGTTCAACACCAAGAGACTCAGCTGCAAGCTCCACAGTAGCCGTACTGGTTTCCATTTGCAAAATCTCGATATCCAGTGCCTTATCTTCTATGTACTTTCTTACGCTTTCAACAGTCAATTCCTTCACCCCGCTTTACCTTTTCGTGATCAATCCTCTTTGATATGCATCCTCAAGCATATATTCTACAAATTCCCATAGTTGATCTGAAGTCCCCTTCAAAGGGCTGATCCGCTTGAACACATCACCCTGAGCAACACCGAATTTTCTCCAGGTTCCCCCGCCATTATAGTAGTTGTTCAGCATCGGCTGAAGCCTATCCATTGAGGCTGCAAATTTTGCCTCTGGAGTTTTCATCTCTTCAAATTCGTCCCAAAGCTCCCTGAAAAATTGGCCCTTTTCTTCACCAAGCATGCCAAATATCCTGTCTGCAGCCTGTAGTTCCCTATCTTTTTTGTCTAGGTTTGCGGCTGTATCATAGCAAAAGGTATCACCTGCATAAAGTTCTACAAGGTCGTGGATAAGAAGCATCTTTATCGCTCTGTTGACGTCGAACTCCTCGTTTGAATACTCAGAAAGTACCATCGTCATAACGGCTATGTGCCACGAGTGCTGTGCATCATCCTCTCTTTTGTCCTCTCCAATCAGGCTTGTTTGCCGAAGTATGGTTTTCATCCTGTCCAGCTCAACTATGAACTCTATGTCTTTTTTTATGCGTTCATTCATAGAATCATCTCCCCGTATTTTTTACTAAAGCTATTTTATCACATTAAGCGAAATATTTCCTTTACAAAAATATTTTTGAAAAAAGTGTTGACAATATTGACAGTGGGAACTATGATTATATTCAATACATAAAAGCGTTGAAGGAGAGAAGCGCATCCGTGCATATTGATAGAGAGTCAGGAAGGGTGGAAACTGACAATAGCTGGATACGATATACACTCCCAAGCAGATTTGCCAAAAGATTTCGAGTAGGCAGATCCGGAGGCCCGCCGTTAAAAGGGACAGGATTGTTAGATCCGAATGAGAGACGGCTTAGCCGTAATATGGGTGGTACCGCGTGAGATTAAATCTTTCGTCCCTGTGAATTTAAACGATTCATGGGAACGGAGGATTTTTTTTATTTACTAAAAAAGGAGGAGCAAAAATGAAAAAGAGAGGTATTTTGAAGGCAGTCGCAATTATTACATTGGTGGCATTGATGGGAGGATGTGCTGCAGGAGGTTCATCAGAGGAAGAAAAGATTGTAATTGGAATCAACCAGCTAGTTGAGCATCCGGCTCTAGATGACGCAAGGGAAGGTTTTATCAAGGGTCTGGAAGAGCTGGGAGTAGAAGCGGAGATCGTATACCAAAATGCTCAGGGTGATATACCTACATCCCTTTCCATAGCACAAAAATTTGTATCCGATAAGGTAGATCTGATTTACGCAATAGCAACACCTGCTGCTCAAAGCTCCAAACAGGCAACCTCGGAAATACCCATTCTTTTCAGTGCAGTTACAGATCCTGTTGCCAGCGAGCTAATTTCATCCATGGAAAGTCCTGGTGGAAACGTCACTGGAACAAGCGATGCAACTCCTATGAAGGAACAGCTTTCAATGTTCAAGAAGCTGGACCCCTCAATAAGCAAAATCGGTATCCTGTTCAACACCAGCGAGAGCAATTCAGAGATCCAGGTCGCACAAGCCAAGGAGCTTGCAGGTGAGCTAGGTCTTGAGATCGTAGAAATGGGAATAGCAAACATAAATGATATACCACAGGCAATGGATTCACTTATAAAGGATATCGATGGATTCTATGCGATCACTGACAATATGGTCGCTTCAGCCATAGCTGTCGTAGCTGAAAAGCTAAACTCCAACGGAATAATCTCTGTAGGTGCTGAAGGCTCCTTCGTCGAGGGAGGGTTATTGGTAACTGACGGTGTGAGCTACTTTGAGTTGGGAAGACAGACAGCGAAAATGGCTAAGGCTATTTTGATAGACGGCAAGTCACCCTCAGAAGTCCCGGCAGAAAAATCTATAGGCACAACCTCAGTATTCAATAAATCTACTATGGAAGCTTTGGGCGTAGATCCCTCAAACGAAGTTTTCGAGGGTGCAACAGAAGTGGGACAATAACAACAATTCAGGAGGCAGAAGATGAACGAACTGATACTGACCTCTCTTGAGCAGGGACTGATTTTCTCAGTCCTTGCAATGGGAGTGGTCCTCACCTATAAAATACTCGATATGGCCGATCTGTCCGTGGAAGGCACCTTCCCCCTTGGTGCCTTCGTATTTGCACGGTTTGTCATGGGAGGAGCAAATCCATTAGTATCAACCCTATTGGCATTTGTCTTTGGAGCCGGAGCAGGTCTTATTACAGCCTTGCTTTTCGTTAAGCTTAAGATCAGGCCCCTTCTTTCGGGGATACTTACCATGACAATGCTTTACTCCTTCAACCTGCGGCTGAATGGCAAAGCCAATATACCACTCTTTGGCTCAGGTACTATATATCCCGAAGGCTACAGGCTGCTGGTCCTTATTGGAGCTATCATATTGGTAAAGCTCGTTCTTGACTGGTTCTTAAAGACTGAAACAGGCTATCTTCTCATAGCCACCGGAGACAATGAATCTTTAGTTCGATCCCTGGGAGAAAACAGCAATAAGTACAAGATCCTGGGCTTTATGCTGTCAAATGGCCTAGTTGCAGCAAGTGGTGCGATGATGGCTCAATACCAGGGCTTTGCGGATATAACTATGGGGAGCTCTATAATCGTAGTAGCACTGGCATCCATTATTATCGGTGAAACCGTAGGAAAAAGCTCAAGAAAGATAAGTCTTACCCTCAGAGCTGTAATTGGCGCAATGGCCTATAAGCTTATGGGCGGCGTAGCTATAGATCTGGGTTTAAGTCCCACTGACCTTAAGGCTATAAGTGCAATAATAGTAATAGCTTTTATATCATATAACAATTTTTCGTCACCGGTGTTTAATAGTCTAAAAAAGCAGGGAGGTAAGACGGTTGCTGGAAATAAAAAACCTTTGGAAGAGTTTTAATACAGATACTGAATTTGAAATACCTATTTTCAGAGGCTTCAACATCTCAATTGAAAATAAATCACTGACTGCGGTCATTGGAGCAAACGGGTGCGGTAAAAGTACTCTTCTGAACCTTATAAGCGGAAGCTTACGTGCTGATGATGGAGAGATACTACTGAAGGGAAATAACATAGCTTCGCTGCCCGAGGAAGAAAGGGCTTTGCATATCGGCAGAGTCCACCAAAATCCATCAATGGGTGTGGCGCCAAGTCTTACCATACTTGAAAATCTTTCCCTTGCAAGCAAAAAAGGTGAACCCTTCGGCCTTAAAAAGTTGATTCGAAGCGAGCGGCTGGATATGTTCGTGTCCCTTCTAAAGGATCTCGACCTAGGCCTTGAGGATAAACTTAACACCCAGGTTAAATTCTTATCGGGAGGCCAGAGACAAAGCCTTTCGCTTATTATGGCTGCAATGAAGCACCCAGATCTCATGCTTCTTGACGAGCATACTGCAGCTCTTGATCCAAAGACCTCTCATGTCGTAATGGAAAAGACGCGTGAGCTCCTTGATAAATATCATATAACTACTATAATGGTGTCCCACCACATGGGTGATGCAATAAAATATTCCCAGAGAGTGGTTATGCTGGACAAAGGAAAAATCGTCCTGGATAAGCCAAGCTGCAGCACCTCGGAAGAAGAGCTGCTGGCGATCTACCAATCAAAGCTTCAGGAAAGGATTATAGCCTGATACTTTTGGGTAATATCTCCTTGATTGAATTGAAAGGGGATGTGAGTTTTGTCAAAAACCAAATTAAAGGCAAATATCATTGGAAATATGGGCTGGGAGATGGATATAAACGGCCACCACTTTATAACAGATGCAGCTGTTGAATCAGGAGGCAATGACCTTGGGCCAAGGCCTAAGGCTATGCTTTTGGCAGGACTTATCGGCTGTACAGGAGTAGATGTTAAGATGATCCTTGACAAAATGAAGGTTGCACCGGAGGACATCCATATTGAGGTAGAAGCTGAGGCCTCTGAGGAAGATCCAAAGATATACACTGACATACACCTGAACTATATATTCAAGGGCAAGGACCTCCCTCTGGATAAATTGGAAAGAGCAGTAAATCTTTCTCTTGAGAAGTACTGCGGAGTAACTGCAATGCTTGAAAAGGCAGCGAATATAACACATGCAATAATTGTAGAGGATTAAAAAGCTCTGCTCCCAACTTACGGGAGCAGAGCTTTTTTGTATTCTTTCTGCCTTCTTGTAGCTTCTACTAATCCAAACTCTCCTATCCATTTCCAATAAATCTTAAGACTCAACGGAAGCTCAGTTATTATAGCATTATTCTTTTCTAAGGCTTCTCCTTCAAGGACGACAAGTCCCTCTCCCAATTTTTTAAGCCAAAATATAAGCGCCTCCTGATCCGTCTCAGACAGCTCATCCTTTATAAGAATTACAGGCTCTATGCCTCTCTTCCTTAAGGTTGAAATATCCTCCTCCATCTCTATCCAGGTCTCAGGATCCTTGGGAAGCGTGAATCTAAGAACCACCGCTTTTAGACCAATATCTCTGAATCTGTTTAATGCTTCCTCCCACTCGGAAAATCCCCATACGCCGGCAGCTATATAAGTCCCCTTGAGATCTCTTTCTTCAAGCACTGAAAGTAATTCTTCAAGTCTCTCCCTATCCTGAAAAATATCCATATCCTTAAGGTATACTGTTGATCCCCAATTATCTATATCTGAGGCAATCTCCTCAATTGGTCTGAGACCGTACCCTTCCTTTCCAATAAGCCCGTTCTCATTGAAATTTACCCTCTGCTGAGAGTGTATCTCTCTTACTGATGGATACTGCAGAAAATAATAGCCATCCCTCTTTATCGATCTTGATTCCATTGGCTTTAGAACATATCCTGAGAATCCCTTGTCGATCATGACAAGCTTGTTTTTTATCTCATCAAGACTTCTCTCAGTCTCTATTCCTATAAGAGTTTCCTCAAGCTGCTTTACCGGATTACCTACATATACGAGGTCAAAGCTTGATGGGTTTGCCTGAGCTGCAGACTCTCCCGCGGCTGCAATGATTGAATTTGAAGAAGCTTCTCTGGAAAGCAGAGCCTGCTCAGAGGCAGCCGTCTCCTGCCCTCTTTCGACCCAGAACACTATGAGATCCGGCCTGAAGTCCTGAAGACCTCTTTTGAATGAACCCTTTTCAACTGCAAAGTCATAAATGCCAAGCTCCACTCTATCCTTAAGGTATGCAGGTATTTGTCCAGCAAGCAGAGCTAGTTCCGCGGGTTCCTGAAGTCTTACGACCTCTGCCCCCTTCTTTCCTGCTCCGATCCCCGGTCTTACAAAAAGAACCCTCACATGACCCATCTCCTTCCCATTTTCTCTATATTCCCATTTTATCACGTTTTCCGGAGCATACAATCTTTTTATTGACTTCGAACATATGTTCTGTTATTATGAGTACACAGATCATAAAGAGGTGTTAAAAATGTCGGAAAGGATAGTTTTTCACATAGACGTAAATTCCGCTTACCTTTCCTGGGAAGCTGTATATAGACTTCAGCACGGCTCTCCCATTGACCTTAGAGATATTCCTTCCATAGTTGGAGGCGATCAGGAAAAGAGGCATGGGATAGTTCTTGCAAAATCTATACCCGCAAAAAAATTTGGGATAATAACCGGAGAGACCGTCCATTCAGCCTTCGAAAAATGCCCTGAGCTTGTTATGGTACCTCCCTGCTATCCACGCTACATAAGGGCCAGCGATTCTATGGTGGAGCTTTTGGACAAATATTCTCCGTTTATCCAGAGGTATTCCATAGATGAGGTTTTCCTTGAATACATTGATACTGAACGTCCTTTCATGGAAGCCGCCTCGGAGATGGGTAGTAGGATCCGTGAAGAGCTTGGCTTTACTGTTAATATTGGCATAGGCCCAAACAAGCTGTTGGCTAAAATGGCCTCAGATTTTTCAAAGCCTGATAAGATCCATACTCTCTTCGAAGACGATATCGCTGATAAGCTTTGGCCTCTTTCTGTCGAGGAGCTTTTTATGGTAGGTTCAAGAACCAAGAAGAAGCTAAATGGCAGAGGTATATTCACGATCAAGCAACTGGCTGAGCTGGACAGGGATTACATCCATTCCTGGCTTAAAAAACCAGGCCTGCTGATTTGGGAATATGCCAATGGTATAGAATCATCCCCTGTGAGAAGCGGCGCTGTTCCCTTAAAATCAGTTGGGAATTCAACCACTATGCCATTTGATGTGGAGACAAGGGAAGAGGCCCATAAAGTTCTTCTGGCGATATCTGAAATGATAGGTCTTAGGGTTAGAGATCTTGACATGTGTGGCAGCGTGATTTCTGTCTCGCTTAAAAACCACCTTTTTTATCACTACTCACATCAAAGGAAGCTTCCTATCCCTACTGATTCGACTAACACGATCTACAGAATTTCAAGAAGCCTATTCGATGAAATGTGGCAGGGAGAGCCTATGAGAAATTTTTCAATCAGCCTTTCTCACCTTGAATCAAATGACTTCTTTCAGCTGTCCATGCTGGGCAGTCAGAATAAAAAGGAACAGCAGTTGGATGATGTGATAGACAGGATAAGGCTTAAATACGGGCAAAGATCAGTCTACAGGTCATGTTTCCTTCATTCAGGGATAGACCCCGTTATAGGGGGCGTCATTATGGAGGAAAGCTATCCTATGATGTCCAGCTATCTATAGGAGGTATACTTATGAAGGTCCTTATGAAGCCTGTTGAAATGATCGCCTGGTTCAATGACAAGGATTATCCGGTTCCTCTGAGATTTAGGTTGGATTCTGAGGACAAGGTACGGATAGTCATACGGATCGGGCGGATATTTTCCCAGGAGGAGGAAAAACTTGGCGGAAACAGGATGGTGGTCTATCGCTGTGAGGGCATAATCGGAGAACAGCAAAGACCCTTTGAATTAAAATATGAGATAGCCACCTGCCGGTGGTTTTTGTTCAAAATGTAAAGGAGGCTCATTGGCCTCCTTTTGCTATTTCTTCAAGCTCCTCCGTCATATAGAATCTGATCCTGTCCTCCAGAGAAGGATGGGTATGATACCAGAACTCGTAAAAGCCTGACGGTCTTGGGACTCCGAGGCTTGTTTCATACAGTTTCTCCATGGCTGTCACCGCTGATTCTCTGTCTCTTGTCATGGAGATCTCATAGAGATCAGCCTCTCTCTCAAAGCTTCTTGATACAGCATTTATTAAAGGCTGTCCAAACCAGTTGAAAAGATTCAGAAGAATGAGCAGCAGTGGAAGAGATGAGTAGCTATGAAGCTTTGTAAAGCCAAAGGCTCCTCCTGAGGCCTTTACTACCCAGCCTGAAGATAGATGTATAAGAAATAGGATCAGGAAGGTGCCTGCTATGCCAAGTCCTATTCCCTTCCAAACATGGTTTCTTACATAATGACCCATCTCATGGGCTGTTATGCTGACTACCTCTCTCTCGTCAAGATTGTTTATGGTAGTATCCCAAAGCACGATCCTTCTTGAGGAAAAAATTCCGGTCATGTAGGCATTCATTGTCTTTGTATCCCTGCTTTTATCGACGACGAAAATATCTGCATCGCCGATCCCTCCTCTATGCAGCATCTCCTGGATCCCATTTTTAAGAGATCCCTCCTGGATAGGTACATATCTGCTGAAAAAAGGATCTACGACAAGAGGAGTGATGAATACCATAAATATTATAACTGGTATCATCAATAGTCCTCCCCTCCACCACCAAGTTTCAGGGTATCTTTGTATAAGTCCGTATGGGACCCACAAAAATATAGCCATCAGACCATTATTTACAAGAAAGCCCTTTAAGCTAAGCTCGATCCACCTCAGAATAGTCTGGTCTGTAAGTTCATATCTATGTCTTAGGATAAACGATCCGTAAAAGCTGAAGGGTAAGTTGATAAGGTAAACAATGCCCAGGTATGTCATCCCAAATAAAAGACCCGATAAAAATACACCTCTTCCCCTACTGGTTATTTGGAAAAGTCTTTGAGAAAATCCAGAGAACAAAAAAATCATGGGAATAATAAAGGATAATGGGAGCCTTATAGCCCATAGCCTGAAAGCATCCATTCTATAACTGTAGGCTGCCTCATCAAGGTCAGGGTACTCCTGCCTGAGAGACTGGATATTTTGGTACTCAGCTCGAAGCATGAATCCTGCAAATACAATTAATAATACGATTAAGAAAACAGCTGCGGCTATAAGTTTCTTGTCCATGAATACTCTCCTGAATTCTAATTTGTGACTTAGGTGAAATATACCCAGAGTTATGATCCTGAAATAAAAAAACTGGCAGGAGATGTTTCACTGCCAGATTAATTTGCTGATAAGACTTGCATCCGTTAATTTATCTCTACTCCACCCATTATTGCAGTACCCTTAACGATAAGCAATGGAGCTGTCGGATCTGCTGGTCCCATTGCTTTATTGGTGAAGGCTCCCAGTACAGGAGTACCTTGTGCCTCTACCCTCCAGTGCCTTGGCACATGGATCTCTACTCCTCCTGCTATGGCTGTTGCCTCAATATAGCACTGGGCTCCTTCCATATTTGCCTCTCTGAGATCAAGCTCTATTCCGCCCATGATGGCAGTGAGCTTACCTCCTCTGAAGCTTTGAGATGTATTTACGTTCTCTATTCCAGACATCAAAACAGTGTGATCCACGAAATCCTCATTGGTCCGGTTTTTATTCCAATTCTCTGAGCTTACGCCACTTCTATTGGACATCACTCCCTTGGAGAAAATTAGGTTCCCTCCTATCAGGATCAATATAACAGGGAAGAAATACTTGAACACGTCCCTGGTTATCATATCCAGCCTGCTTAACTGGAAAATTACACCTATTGAAATAACTATTAGACTTCCCAGCTTTGAAGATCCCCTATCAACAAGCCCAACTAAGCCGGCTATGATTATTATGCTCGGCCAGTAGGTGCTTATTACATTTCCAAAGTCCAGGTACCCCAGCTGATCCCCAAGAAATCCCGCTCCAATAAGTATAAGCAATACTCCTACAAAATATCTACCTTTCATTTCGATCCTCCTCAATACCCTATTTCAGTGGATTGATACCCAAATTTTTATATAGCACAACGAATAATAAATGCGATCGACAATAAATGAGTAGATCCCTCGACTGTGCTCGGGATGACAGGATGTGTTGTCATTCTTACGCTTTCCTTATAAATGTGCTCCTGCACTTTGGACAGTTGATGTTCACTCTTCCCTTACCCCTTGGAACTCGGAGCTTCTGCCCACAGCTTGGGCATTTAAAGTATTTATATTGACTTCTATTTTTTGCTGTTTCTTTGTATCCGGCAGTTTTTCTTTTAAGACTGCCAAATAAGCCTAAAAATTTCTGATTTTCTCTATATCTTGCACTAGTGTTCTTTGAGAACATTCGCAGATATCCAAGCACTAATATTATTATCCCCAGTGTATTCAACACAGAGCTTTTAAGTAATATGCTTCCCAATATAACGGCTATACTTGAAGTAAACATAGCATTCGACAGCTGGTCCAGCCCATATCTGCCTATCATAAACTTCTGAATCCAATTTTTCACTCTATCCTCTCCAATGCTGTTGTATGGTAATAATTATACCATCAGGAGACATTCAGAGCAAAGAAAAACCCCGGGAAAATAAACCCGGAGCTTTGAACTAATTATTCTCTTCAAGCCATCTCTTTGCAAAATAAGCATAATACGCTGCTCCTTTGTAAAACTGACCTTCATCAAAGTCAGTTTTAGGGTGATGATGCGAAAATGGATATCCCTTGGATGGGCTCCCCATCGAAAGTATTGCCATAAATGATGGTATCCTTTCACTTAAGAATCCGAAGTCCTCTGAGCCGCCAAGCATTCCATCATCCATATAAGGGTCAAGCATCAGTACTTCTTCTTCGCCAAAGATTTCTTTGCCAACAGCAATCCCAAAATCTCTCATATACTTATCATTTATAACCGAAGGACACTGTATTGTATATTCAACCTCTGCTGAGCCTCTAAAAACTGCCGCAGTACCCTTGGCGATCTCAACCAGTCTGTTCTTCATGAATTCCCTGGTTTTAGGATCCATAGTTCTTATTACACCAGATATATTTGCTGTATCGGGTATAACATTTGCTGCCAAGCCACCGGACATCTGCCCGATCACACAGAGTGCTTTTTCTCCTGGCTTTATCTCCCTGCTTACAAGCTCTGAAAGCGCCAAATGAGTTTGTGCAGCTATATTTAGGGGGTCAACTGCCGTATGGGGCATAGCGCCATGGCCGCCTTTACCCTTTATATAGATATGAAACTGGTCAGGAGCCATCGATGCTGCTCCTTCTCTTGGTATAAGAAGCTTCCCATGCTCTGCCTCGATACCTGAGAATACATGGATCATCATAGCAGCATCTACCTTTGGATCCTCAAGTATCCCCTCTTGTATCATCGTCTTCGCACCTGTAAGAACCTCTTCACCAGCCTGGAACATAAGCTTGACACTTCCCTTAAGCTGGCTCTCTATCTCCTTTAAAAGCTTCGCTGCTCCAAGTAGAGTACTAGTATGGACATCGTGCCCACAGGCATGCATAGCTTCATTCTCCGAAGCAAATTCCAGTCCTGTCTCTTCTTTTATTGGAAGTGCATCCATATCTGCTCGCAATAGGACAGTTTTACCTTTGGATGGGTCTCCAATAATGGCAACTACTCCCCCTCCGACTACCTTGGAGTCTATGCCTATTTCACTAAGTTTTTTTTGTACGAAGTTGATAGTATTCGGGAGCTTCATGCCAAGCTCAGGATTTTTGTGCAGCTGCCGTCTGTTTTCTACCAGTTCATTCTGAATCTCTTTTGCTCTGTGAATTATAGTTTTATCATGTGTCATATCGATCCATCCCTTCATAATGATCCTCATTACTTCTTCAAGGTAAAGCTTTTATGCAAAAAGGTAATTAGATACAGTATAGCAAAAAAGGAGCATTTGTAAAGAAAAATCCCTGGAGAATCTCCAGAGATCTTAGTATTAAAACACCTTAGTTCCTCTATTTTTACCACTTCTCTTCGATTGATACAATCCTTCATCAGCCCTTCTTATAGCATCATTATAGCTGGCATCGGAATCAAGGAAGCTGGTCGCACCAATAGAGACCGTTATTTTAAGCTTCATGTCATCATTCCTGCAAGTGGAATTCTCAACGGCCTTAAGTACCTTATCCATAAACTGGTCGAGTTTCCCCGGAGCAATATCTTTTGTAAATAAAATGAACTCTTCTCCTCCCCATCTGAATAAATGGTCATATTCGCGTATTACATTCCTTATGTTATCAACAACTCTTATAAGAACGTTATCTCCGGCCTCATGCCCATAGGTATCATTAACATTTTTGAAATCATCTAAATCCATGACGAATAAGTTGTATACCCCACCATCTGACCTGAAGTCTTCAAATGCCTTTGATATGGTTTGCAGGGCAGCCCTTCTGCTTCCGGCTCCAGTCAAAAGGTCTGTTTCAACCTCTGTAATCAGCTTTTGAGTAGAGCTTTCAAAGTACCTATTCTCAACACTTAGAAATACAATTGCTCCAACTAAGGTCATTGCTGTACCTAAGAGGGCTATGACCCACAATATAGTTCCTCTTTCTTTATCTACAGCTTCCCTAGCATCCATTATGTAATCTTCAATTTTATCATTGTAGATACCCATTGCTACTACCCAATCATATTCTTCATATAGCTTTGCAAATGTCAGCTTTTTCTCTACGGTATCGGTTGTAAGCTTTTTGAAATAATAAGAGAAGAAAAGCTCGCCGTTCTCCCTTATACCCTCTAGCTCCTCCTGGTATGGCTTACCCCCGGCAATATCCTCCATATCTGTTGAAAGTAAAGTACCTTCTGTGTCTTTCAAATTTGGGTGGATAAGCCTTTTTGCATATCCTTCCCCACCTCCGTAATTGATGATCTCATTAACCCAAATATACGAGTCCTCAAAGTACATATCATTGTAAAGTCTGTTTCTTAATGCATCCTCTACCATCAGCTTCACACTGCTGTCCAATGCACCTATTAGAATATTGTATTCTAAGTACACTACTTCTTCTGAGGCAAAATATTCCCCAATAATATCTCCTTGTCTGTAATCGATAGCTGTTGGGCTTTCGTAGATGATCTGCCCATTAGAATCCTTGATTATTATGACCAGGTCGTCGTTTACTCCCCCTGATTGGATATACTCCATGAGATGACCAATACCATAGTCATTAGTGTGGCTCGCAATGAATAACTTCAGCCTATTGATCCTTGCTTTAAACCTGACTTCATTGAAGCTCTTAAGCTCATCAATATACCCTAGAGTATTATTTACCGTATCCTTGAGTAGGCTTTTTTTGATTTCAACTATCTGATTCCTTGTGTTCTCTGATTGTATAGTATTGATATTCTCCAACTGGTAGACGAACACCAATATTAAAACAAGTGTAAAAATAATAAAAATACCAACGACAAAAGCCAGGTATCTCTTCCTTACCTGGTCCATCTGTCTAAATGCATGCAGTATATTTTTAAACATCATGGATCTCCCGTTATGATTTCTGATATTCTGATTTTACCAGAGATCCAGAATAAAAGGAACTGAAACAACAGCAGATTTATGATCGATTATATTTATAAGAGTATTTAGAATGCTGAAGTCTATTTTAAACTGATTATTCCCGATTTTATGACAGCTCCTCTTATATACGGGATATACATTCCCGGAGATTTCAAATTTTTAAGTAGGATATTGAGTCTTACCCTTATAGCTGTTCTCGAATACCTCTCGGCACAGCCCTCCAGGTTTTCCAGGATGCTCTCTGCGGCAAACTTTGCAGTCCTTAAAGCATAGCTGATTCCCTCTGCAGAGCTTGGACTGATTGCACTGGATGCCTCCCCTATAAGCAAGGCTCCCTCATTGCCAAATATCAAGCCACCTTGATTACTTGGCCTGTTAACAAGAGTACCTTCAGATTTTATCCTATTGCCAAATACAAATCCCTTTTGTTCAAGCTTTCCTTTTAAGATATGGAACCTTTCCAAAGTCCTGTTCTTTGAAGGCAAGGCGGAACCAATAAGAAGCTTACCCTCCTTTGGTATCACCCATGAATAAAAATCCGTCACATTTTTATCGAATACAGCAGTATAATATGGAATATCTGAATCTGCTTCGTACCATTCCTGTATAGCTGCATAGGTTTTAGGTTTCTCTGCCATTCCAAATAGTCTTGCTCTGACGATAGAAGAGGCTCCATCAGCACCAACTACTATCCTTGCTCTGATCCTTTCAATCCCGGATTTAGTTGCACATATCAACTCATACCCCCGGTCCAGCCTATGTATATCCCTCAATAAAGTTCCCAGTCTGACCTCACACATTTTCTCACTCCTTTTCAGGAGCCAATTATCAAAGCCGCATCTATCGATATTTAGATAAAATCTCTGATATATGCTTTCAAGGTCATTGTCAAAATCAATTACTTTTACTGCAAATAATTGCGGTCCTACAAATATACTCTGAGGTACTACTAACCCTGAGCTTGCAAGAATCTTCTGAGCATCAGGCGCCAGTAAACCTCCACAGCATTTACCCTCTCTAAAATGACCACTTTTCTCTTCAGGCTCTCTTCTGTCTATTAGTATAACTTTGTATTTGCTGCCAATTTGTGATGCAAGCGACGAGCCTGCAGGGCCAGCTCCGACTATTGCTACGTCATACATATCCAACACCTCTTGTTTTTTGTACCATCAAATTAGATGATAGCACGATATTTATTGTTTATCAATAAATATTTATCTTTATGATGATGGATACATAAAAAAACAGCGCCTTTTGTTTATCAAGCGACGCTGTTTAAGAGTCTCTATTTACTTATCCAGCTGAAGATTCATTCTTTCTTTAACTACCGCCTGAGCAGCAGCTAATCTAGCTATTGGAACTCTGTATGGTGAACAGGATACATAATCAAGTCCTATCCTGTGGCAGAATTCCACCGAGCTTGGTTCTCCCCCATGCTCTCCGCAAATTCCAAGCTTGATATCAGGTCTTGTCTTCCTACCCAGATCAACTGCTATTTCCATCATTTTACCGATGCCCCTTTGATCAAGTACCTCAAAGGGGCTCTTGGCAAATATTCCCTTGTCGACATAGTCATTCAGGAATTTTCCTGAGTCATCTCTGGAGAACCCAAAGCCCATCTGGGTAAGGTCATTTGTTCCAAAGCTGAAAAATTCTGCCTCTTTGGCTATGTCGTCGGCTGTTATGGCAGCTCTTGGAACCTCTATCATTGTTCCGATCATATACTTGATCGAGTCGTTTCTTTGCCTGAATACATCCTCTATTTCAGCTAGTACTTCTTTCTTGACGTAGGTGAGCTCATCTGCATCACCGATCAATGGGATCATTATCTCCGGCACTATCTCGATCCCATCATTAACCTTATAATCCAGTGCAGCTTCGATTATTGCCCTAGTCTGCATCCTATAGATCTCCGGATAGGTTACTGCCAGCCTGCATCCTCTATGGCCAAGCATTGGATTGACCTCCTCAAGTGACTCAATAGTCTCCCTAAGGTCATCTGCTGCTATGCCCATTGATTTTGCAAGGTCCTCTATATCCTTGGCGTTACTTGGCAGGAACTCGTGCAGCGGAGGGTCCAGAAGTCTTATTGTGACAGGTCTTTCTTCCATTATCTGGTATATCTCATAGAAATCTTTTCTCTGAAGCGGCAGCAGCTCATCCAGAGCCTTTTTCCTCTGCATCTCAGAATTTGAAACTATCATCCTTCTGACTGCAGGTATCCTTGCCTCGTCAAAGAACATATGCTCTGTTCGGCAAAGGCCTATACCCTCAGCACCAAACTTCACGGCCTGTGCTGAATCCTTTGGTGTGTCGGCATTAGTCCTAACCTTAAGCCTTCTCACCTCATCAACCCAGGACATAAACTCTCCAAAATGACCTGAGAGCTCTGGCTCGACCTTTGGTATGTCGCCTAAGTATACAGTACCACCGCTTCCATCCAGTGATATATAATCCCCTTCTCTGAGTGTAACGGAGCCGGATTTCATTGTTTTTTGAGTCTCATCGACTCTTACCTCACTGCAGCCCGCTACACAGCACTTACCCATGCCTCTTGCAACGACGGCAGCGTGAGATGTCATACCTCCTCGTGCCGTCAGGATACCCTCAGCCATGATCATGCCCTCTATATCCTCCGGTGAGGTCTCCTGTCTCACAAGAATAGCTTTCTCTCCTCTTCCCTTCGCTTCTACAACGTCCTTTGCATGGAAGTAAATCTTTCCTGAAGCGGCTCCGGGAGATGCTGGAAGTCCCTTTGCTAGGACCTCGGATTCAGCAAGCTTTTTAGCGTCAAATGCTGGGTGGAGAAGCTGATTAAGCTGATTGGGCTCGATTCTTAATATTGCTTCATCCTTCGCTATTTTACCTTCGTTGACAAGATCAACTGCTATATTTATGGCAGCTTGGGTTGTCCTCTTTCCTGTTCTAGTCTGAAGCATAAACAGCTTGCCCTTTTCTATTGTAAATTCTATATCCTGCATATCTCTGTAGTGTGACTCAAGAATATTGGTAACCTTTCTGAATTCTTCAAATACCTCTGGCATTACCTCCTCAAGCTCTGAGATCGATTTAGGTGTTCTGATTCCAGCCACTACATCCTCACCCTGAGCGTTCATAAGGAATTCCCCATATATCTTGTTTTCTCCGTTTGCAGGGTTCCTGGTGAATGCAACTCCTGTTCCTGAAGTATCGCCCATGTTGCCGTAAACCATTGATTGGACGTTTACTGCTGTTCCGAGATTTCCAGGTATATCATGAAGCCTTCTGTATATTACAGCTCTTGGATTGTTCCATGATGAAAATACAGCCTCAATAGCCAGCTGCAGCTGCTTTATTGGATCCTGTGGAAATTCCGCCCCCATGTCCTCAAAGTATACTCCCTTGAAACGTCTTACCAGCTCTTTAAGGTCCTCAGCATCCAGCTCAGTATCAAGATGGACACCTTTATCTTCCTTCATTTTCTCCATAACTTCATCAAATTTCCTCTTGGGGATACCCATAGCTATATCAGAGAACATCTGAATGAATCTTCTGTAGCTGTCATAGGCAAATCTTTCGTTTCCTGTTGAGGATATGAGACCCTTTACTGCATCGTCATTAAGTCCCAGATTAAGTATTGTGTCCATCATACCGGGCATTGAGAAGACTGCGCCAGATCTTACCGATACAAGCAGTGGATTGGACTGGTCGGAGAACCTCTTGCCAAGGGTTTTTTCAACCTCTGCCAGATGCATGTATATCTCATCCAATAATTCAGGCCACAGCTTTTGACCCTCGTCATAAAATCTGTTGCAAGCCTCTGTTGTTATTGTGAACCCTGGAGGCACCGGAAGTCCGATATTAGTCATTTCTGCAAGGTTAGAACCCTTACCTCCCAGGAGGGACTTCATCTCCTTGGAGCCTTCTTTAAAGCTGTAAACATACTTGTTCCCCATGTCATTACCCCCTAAATGTTTTTCAACCATCGATCTGCCTGCGGTAGTCAATATCAAACATTATAGCACAGAATTATATAGTATGTCACATTAAAATATTTAGTATGTATTATATCCCATGCCGTACTATGCCTATTGCTCTTATATTACCCCGCTTTTGCAGTATCAACACCTTGCCATGGCAATTTTGAACCAATTCCCGAAATTGTTGTAAAAAAAGAACTGCCTGGTTCGGCAGTCCTACATTAAAATATTAATTACTCCATGGCTTAAACTCGTAATTATTATTGTAGCTATGATATTACCCACAAGTATCGATGGAAATGCCCACTTCAGCCTCATATCAAGTAAGGCTGCAGCGAGGCTCCCACTCCAAACTCCGGTTCCAGGCAGTGGTATAGCAACGAAGATCAAAAGTCCCCAGGCTCCGTACTTCTGTATCCTGTGGCCGTTATTATTTATCGATTTGTCCGTAAGATGAGAAATCAGTTTTTTGAAAGTCTTTGTCCTTCTCAGATAGTTGAATATTGGTCTTATAGTAAGCAATATAAACGGTACTGGAAGCATGCTCCCTGCAAGGCTTACAATGGCTGCGTGCAGCGGGGTCATCCCAAGGGAAACTCCCAGCGGTATGGCACCTCTGACCTCGATCAAGGGTATGGCCGCTGTTAAGAATACCGTCAGTTCAACAGTCAATATATCAATAAGGCTTTTAGCTATTCCCAACATTCTCGCTTCTCCAATCAATTTGATGCGATGCTAAGTCTCGTATCAGTATAGACAACATTATGTTCGATGTCAAATAGCCAGTTGACCTTATTTATGGTTTTACAATTTCGTAAGAATATGTTCCTCCCCAGCCGTCAGTTGGATAGCTTCTGGTAGTGGTTTCAAGGAAATACTCATCCTTTTCCGGATCATATGACTTTCCTGTATAGCTTTGATTCCATTCTGTCTTCCCATAAATCTCGAGGTACAGGTGCCCTCTGGATTTATTTGGTTCTCCATATGCCTCAGCAATTCTAAAATCGCCTGTCAACGATCTCTTGACGTCATATTTCTCATAATCTATTCCACTGCCTGCTTCTTCCAGGATTCTCCAATTAATAGTTAAAGTACCAGAACCCTCATTTCTTGCTGCATCGAAACTACCTCTGATCTGAGCGTTTTCAAGAGTTAGAGTCTTTCCCGGACTAGGTGTACTGAATATCAAGGCATCGGGGATCTTTATTATCTTACCACCATTAAAATCTACATTTATAGTACCATCGCTATTGATAGGGATAGTATCCATGAAATATCCTATAGCCTCATACTCCAACTCCGGCGTATAATCGACAATACCCGCAACACCGTTGATCTTCAAGGTCATTAGCAAATCGGGTGCAGGCTCAGCATATCCAAGTTCTACAAGCTTTTCTGTATATTTCTCTTTTCCGTCTGGTTGGGTATACCATATTTGACTAAGAATTGCTATCGTCTCAGCTGAGATCTCACCTTTATCCGGCAGGTCTATATTCGTCATCTTTGATTTAGTGTCCTTCAGTATCCTTGCTTTCAGCCTGAAAAGCCTGTCCAGCATTTGCTCCAAGTCTGTGTTTTCAGTGAAGCCGTATCTGTATTTTTCAAGAAGGTTAGCCTTTCTGTACACCTCGATTAGCTTAAGGTTCTCATTTTTTATCTTTTCGATCTCGCTCTCGCCTAGAACTCTTTCTTCAAATTCCTTTTTAAGACTATCTTTAGCCTTGGCTCTTATTCCTTCAAGGACTTTTTCACCCAGCTGATCAGGTGCAACCCCCATCCTTGCAGCTTCGTCTGCTATTGCATCTGATAGTACCTTGGTCTGCAGCCCTTTCATCTGTGACCATACTTCCTCAAAATTTCCTTTTTCAGCATTATATCCCCACCATGGAACATTACTTTCAGCGCCATTCTTATATACTTGATAAGCAGCCTCAAGCTCCTGGTCCTTCCATCTTGCAATTTGTCTTTCGGTAATTTCTGCAGCTGTTTTTAACATCTTTGTGAGAGGATATGAATCAATTATTTCATTTGAAAGGGCTTTCATCGCTTCAGTATACTCCCCATTAACCAGATGAGTAGCCATCTGCACTCCAGTGCCTATCTTGCTTGCATGTTCAGTCACATTGGATAACATCTCGCCTGCAACAGATTCTGGATATTCGCTGATGATATCCACGATTTTTTCTCCAGCAAGCAAAGCTATAGTCTGAGAGTATGCGTCGACATTGCCTTCGGAATAATCGTTTAGAAGATTTATGTATGCATCCTCCTTTAAAACTGCAGCTATTATATCCTCTTCCAGCGTAGGGTTCCCACCCAGCCCCATCTTATTTGTCAAAATATCTTTTATCAAGGATTTTGTCTCTTCATCTATTGCAGTATTGCCATTCCTGGCATTCCATTGCTCCAAAGCATTGCTTTCAGAAAATTTATTTATTATTTCATCCTTTTCAACCTGTGCCTTTGAATAAGTACTGAAGTGATAGGTCTCGAATGCAATAAAACTCTGTTCAGTATCCACTAATGAAGGTTTTATGAAGTCCCAGTCAGAGCCATTATAATACGCACCCCATATCTCATTCCCATCCTTTATCATCTCTACTTCTTCAGTACTTAGGCTCATTTTGACTGAGATAGGAGCATTGAATCTTTTTGATTCCTGGTCTACATCTATTTTTATGGGTGAGCTAAGCAGCTGTGCTCTATTTTTGTCTGGTATTTCATACTCATCCACTGGAGACAAAGTTATGGTTTGACTATTCTCAAAGGCTTCCTCAGAAATGTCCAGAGTTATCCCGTTAGATTCGATATCTCCGATTGCTGCCCCAGAGCTATCAACTTTACCGATCAATGGTTCTGTGAAATTAAAGCTGCTCTTGACTGTATTTTGCCCTCCACAGCCTGTCGATAAGCCTGTAATAATACCTATGATAAGTATATAGCTGACGGTTTTCCTCATACTCTTATCCCTCCTCTTATTATCAATTTTATTTTATATTAATCTCTCAAATGTGTCTATCAGTCATTTTAGCAGTGTCATCCCACATGACAAAGACTGCGGATTTCTCCACAGTCTAATAATCATTCCTTGATCCATTTAGGCTCTCTTTTCTCAAGAAATGCACTTACCCCTTCCTGTGCTTCCTCTGTTGTACATAGAGCTGCGAAATGGTAATTAGTTACTTCAAGTGCATCCTCAAATTTCATGTCTTCCATCTGGTAAAAGGATACTTTGCCCAACTGCATTGCCCTAGGGCTTTTTGCAGCAAGCTTCTTAGCGTATTTCATTGTTTCTTCTTCCAGACTATCAGCCGGAACTACCTTGTTTATCAAACCAATTCTTAGAGCCTCATCGGCACCTATAAGATCACCTGTCATAATAAGCTCGAGAGTCTTTTTCCTGCCAAGGCTTTTATAAAGGGGAACAGCTGGTCCCATACAAAATAGTCCCACATTTATAGCAGTCGCTCCGAACTTCGAATTATCTGATGCTATTGCCAGATCGCAAGCTGCTACCAGACCTATTCCATTCGCTACTGCAATTTTATGGACCGATGCTATCACAGGCTTTTTCATATGTGCTATGGTCATATTCATCTCCTCCATAAGCCTGACCCATTTGAGGTATTCGTCCATCGACTTCCCATCTACGTAATTAACGTCGATACCTGTACAAAAATTCCTCCCGTTTGCATTGATGACAACTACATTTACCTCAGACTCATCATCCATCGATCTAAGGGCATCGTTTAATTCCCTGGCCATTGTCAGATCGAAAGTATTGTTTGCCTCAGGTCTGTTTAGTGTTATAATGCCTACCTTTTCTTTTTTGCCGTAGATTATTGTTTTCCAGTCCATTGCAGCCTCCCATTATTGTTTTTTTTAGTGTGCATTTCATCTATATTTGTTTGTTCTATTCAAATAAACTTGTTACAATCTAGCTATGAGGTGATAACATGAGTGAAAAGACAAATGCAGCCAGATTGCTTGATATCGCAGTCATAGATTATATACTTTCATCCTATGATACAGAAGATGGGGCTATTGATGGGAAATCAGTAGCAAAAAAACTCGGCTTGTCAGAGGATGAAATATTTAAAACGCTTGTTGCAATAGGAAGCACAAAGGAGGTCTATGTATTTGTAATTCCAGTATCCTGTGAGCTGGATCTTAAAAAGGCAGCCAAAGCAACTGGGGAGAAGTATATCGAAATGCTCCCATTGAAAGATTTATTCAAAACAACCGGCTATGTAAAAGGAGGATGTTCTCCTATTGGCATGAAGAAGCACTATCCGACATTCTTCGACGAAACGCTGGTACTTCTTGATATAGTAGTATTCAATGCTGGAAAGGTTGGTTTTCAGCTCCACGTTCCCGTTGCAAAACTGGACAAGGTCCTTGACTATAAGATCGCAGACCTTGTTACGGATTAACATTATTTAACGAGTATCGAAGCTATAATGAATACGATCCCAAGTGCAGCAAAAATAAGCATAAGTCTCCATCTTGGATCTATATTGTAACCGTTGAGCTTGTTCATCTTCTACCCCCACGACTAGTCTATTATTTAATATTATAGCATAACAATAATTAAGAAGTGTAAAAAAAGTCGCCTGGAGGCTTTTATCCACCAGGCGTTTAAGTCTTTAGGGTATATGTATTGCTCTCCCAAAGACACCCTCCGCTGCTTCATGTACTGCTTCACCAACTGTTGGATGAGCATAAATAGTAGTTATTAGCTCCTGGACTGTAGCTTCAAGCCTAATTGCAACAGCTCCTGAAGCGATCAACTCAGTTGCACTGTTTCCGGCAATGTGAAGTCCCAAGACTTCACCTGTTTTCTCATCAGCCACTATTTTAACTAATCCCCTGACATTTCCGGTGATTACTGACTTTCCATTCCCATACATTGGGAATTTTCCTACTTTTATCCTATATCCTTTCGTAATTGCATCTTCTTCCGTCAAGCCTACAGAGGCAAGCTCAGGGTTTGTATATACACAGTAGGGAATCGTCCTGAAATCCATTGTCATTCTTTCTCCCATAATGAGTTCTGCGACCATCAGCCCGGATGCTGAAGCGACATGTGCAAGCTGAACTCCTCCTGTACAGTCACCAATTGCGTATATATTATCAACATCTGTTTTAAATAGCTTATCAACTTGAATAGCTCCTCTTTCAATCTTTACTCCGATTTCCTGAAGTCCTAAGCCATCCCCCATAGGCTTCCTGCCTGTCGCCATAAGAACCTTTTCAGATATTACCTGGAATGTATCATCACTCATTTGTGCAGTTACCTGGAGTCCATTATCAGTTCGATCGATTTTTAAAACCTTAGCTGACTTATATACCTTAACTCCTTTATCGACTAATGTTTCCTCAAGGCTTTTAACTATCTCTTGATCCATATTTGCGACAAGACGTGGTAGCATCTCGATAATAGTGACCTGGGTTCCTAGATTTGAATAAATATTGGCAAATTCAACTCCAATTACACCACCGCCAATAACGCAAAGGCTTTTAGGGATCTCAGCCAAGCTCATCGCCTCTCTGCTTGTTATCACTCCCTCCAAATCATGACCGGGTACAGGAATGACTATGGATTTCGATCCCGTCGCAATTATGGCCTTATCAAAAGATATTCTCTTGCTTCCTCCTGCTGCAAGAGACACTTCGATGCTTTTACTCGATATAAATTTAGCACTTCCCTCAATAACTTCTATTTTCCCTATTCTGAGTAGATTCTTTACTCCCTCAACAAGCTGTGTAGCTACAAGTTCTTTCCTTTTCAAGAGATTATTCCAATTTACCTTAAGGTTATCCATCTCAAGGCCTAAGGCTTCAGCCTCATTCCTTAATTGATGGTAAATCTCTGTAGAATGAAGAAGTACTTTTGTTGGTATGCAGCCGGTATTCAAACAAGTTCCTCCGATGTATTCCTTTTCGATCAGAACTACCTCAGCACCCATTTGAGCTGCTTTAATTGCTGCGACATAACCGCCTGGACCGCCTCCGATTATTGCAATCTTCATTGTATCCCCCCTAAAGCAGAATTCTCAGCGGATGCTCCAGAGATTCCTTGAGTCTCGCCAGGAACATTGCTGCTACTGCTCCGTCAACTGTCCTGTGATCAGCAGTCAGTGACAGTTTCATTATCGGTCGTGCACAAACACAGCCCTCGACCACAATTGGAGTTTCAACGATTGCGTTAACCCCCAGTATTGCTGATTCTGGCTGATTGATTATTGGTGTGAAGCTTTCGATACCAAACATACCAATATTTGTTATAGTAAAGGTGCCACCTTCTATCTCGTCTGTCGTCAACTGATTTGTCTTTGCCCTGAATGACATATCTTTGATTTCTTCGGATATCGCACTAAGCGTCTTGATGTGGGCATTTTTTATGACAGGAACTATAAGCCCATCCTCTAAAGCGACTGCAACCCCCATATTCACATAATTTCGCATTATTATCTCATCTCCATCCAGGGAACAGTTGAGATATGGGTGTTCAAGCAGAAGCAACGAGGTTATTTTAGCTATAAGATCAGTATAGGTTATATTCCTTTCACCTTTGAGCTCCTCCCGTAATGCTTTTAAGTTTGTCATATCGACGGAAATGGTAAAGTTGACAGTAGGAGCGATCAACGAGCTCTCGCTCATTCTCTTTGCAATGATCTTTCTCATTGTCGTCATTGGGATCTTTCTGTCTTCTGTCTGTGCCATTGAGGCATATTGAGCTTGTTTCCCAGCTCTTAGCACATCGTCTTTCATCACCCTTGATCCACTTGAGATTCCTGATACATCCACTCCCAGCTCTTCTGCGGCTTTGAGAGCTGCAGGACTTGCCTTTACTTTCCCTTTGTCTTCAATCGCGCCTTTTACATCATCAAGAACGATCCTTCCGCCAGGACCTGTTCCTTCAATCGACTCCAAATCTATCCCTTCATCCTCTGCAAGTTTTTTAGCTACTGGTGAAATTTTTACCTTCCCAGTCCTCTCGGTTCTTTTATCCTGCTCGGTAGTCTTTTCTGGCTGCGGGATTTTATCCTCTTCCCTCATACTATAAGCTTCAGGTACATCAGCCAATAAAGATGAAATGTCCTCATTCGCACCACCCATTATACCAACTGGTGACATAATAGGAACAATGGAGCCTGATTCCACCAGTATTTTTCTAAGTACTCCATCCTCTGTTGCCTCTGCATCGTTGGTTATCTTGTCAGTCTCAATGCTGAATAATTTTTCTCCTGACTTGATCGAGTCCCCTTCTGCTTTATACCACTTAGCAAGCTTGCCCTCTTTCATTGTCAGCCCTAGCTTGGGCATAACTATTTTTTTTGCCATTTTACCTCCTCCTTCGATGCTACCTATTAAAGAATCCATTTAACTGAGCAGATTCTATTGTTTTCTTTATGTTGACCCTATATGGGCCGTCTCTAGTTATCTTAAACTCATAAATATCTCCCTTTTTAAATGGAAGCTCCCTCTCGCCATCAAGGGCCATTATTCCCTTGTACTCCATAGACATAGAGAAAATTTCATCAAGGGGATGAATCAATGGCTCATCAACTCTTATTTCCTTCATTGTCCCGGCTGCAATTGGAGCCACTAACTCAAATTCTCCGACATTTACATTGATAGATGCCCCAAAGTCATCATCCTCACTAATAATTTTCTTTACGCCCACAATGGTTGAAAAACCAATTGATGCAGGGTTAGCCCTTGATACTATTACCCTTTGGATATCTTCAGGATCCCAAATTGCTCTTGATCCTATGTAAGTCTGCTTCGATATTACACAGTCTACCAAGGCTATGTCCAGCATCTTTCCATCCTTATATATCTCTATTCTCTTATCCCTTCTGCAGGACTGCCCTAGATTACTTGTTCTTGTTGAAACTGCCGCAGCGGCTATACCTACAACTGTCCCCTCTAACATTTCAGGATACACATTGTTCGTCCCCGTGGAGATACTAATCAGTGGCGTAGTGGTGATCGATTTAGCAACAGCTCTGCTGGTACCATCACCTCCGAGTGCAATTATACATTGCACTTTATTTTCCTCCATAAGCCTGGCAGCCAGAATTGTGTCCTCGACACTGCCTTTAATTTTCATATCTAGTATTTCGACTGGTATTGTCAGCTCCTTTGAACTCTTAAGGGCTTCAGATGCCTTGTATCCTATAAGAAATGTATCCGGCATGATCACTACACCCTTAACGCCCGCTCCCTGAGCAGCCAGGATTATTCTCTTAACGATATTGATCTTCTCATTATTGTCAACTACGGTCGCATGGGAGACAAGTCGCCTGATGTCTTTTCCCGATGCAGGATTAGCTATAATACCGATTGTACTCATCTTTTCACCCCTTGGGAGGAGGCAACAAACGTTGCCTCCCTTTAGAACAGCTTTTTAACAGCCTTTACGATGTCATCTGCGTCTGGTATATAGTACTTCTCAAGAACCGGCGAGAAAGGAACAGGAGTATCCATAGCACATACTCTAAGTACAGGTGCATCCAGATAATCAAAGCCTTCCTCGGCAATTATAGCTGAAATCTCTCCTGCAAAGCTTCCTCTCTTATTTTCCTCCGTTGCAATCACGATCTTGTTTGTCTTCTCCAGTGATTTCAAAATTCCCTTCTTGTCAAATGGGAAGAGTGTCCTAGGATCAAATACCTCGGCCTCGATACCCTCAGCTGAAAGCTTTTCGGCAGCCGCAAGAGCCTCATGAACCATCTTTCCGGTTGCAACTATCGTTACGTCGCTTCCCTCTCGTTTGACGTCTCCTAATCCAAACTTTATTGGAGCCATATTCTCATCTACCTCGCCTGTAGCACCGTAAAGTACCTTATGCTCAAGGAATATTACAGGGTTGTCGTCATCTATTGATTGAAGCAATAAGCCGTAAGCATCAGAAGGTGTTGAAGGATATACTACCTTAAGTCCCGGAATATGTGCCATCCATGCTTCCAGCGACTGGGAGTGTTGAGCTGCTGCGCTTATTCCCGCACCCAACGGCAATCTTACAACCATCGGCAGATTGATTTTGCCACCAAACATATACCTCATTTTTGCTGCCTGATTGACCAGTTGATCCGCACCAACTGTTGCAAAATCTATGAACATCAGCTCTGCAATAGGTCTTAATCCCGTTGCGGCAGCTCCTACTGCAGTTCCAATTATTACACCCTCTGAAATTGGAGTATCCATTACTCTCTCTTCACCAAATTCGTTGAACATACCTGCTGAAACTCCAAAGCAGCCACCAAATGCTCCAACGTCTTCGCCAAAAAGAATTACGTTTTTATCTTCTCTCATTCGCTTATTCATAGCCTCTCTGATGGCTTCCATCATACTCATGGTTTTCATCTATCTTACCTCCTCTACGATATCAGTATAAATATCCTGAACGATGGACTCTAAAGAAGGCACAGGGCTATCTTCTGCAAATTTAATGGCTTCAGCGATTTCCTTGACGATTTCTGCATCTATCCTCTTAAGCTCTTCTTCTGTGACTATATCATTATCCAATAAGTAAGCTGCTGCTCTTGGTAGAGGATCCTTCATCATCCACTCCTGGACCTCGTCCGAAGGTCTGTAAGTCGTCGGATCGCCCTCAAAGTGTCCTTTATGCCTGTAGGTTTTGCATTCGATGAGAGTAGGGCCTTGGCCGCTTCTTGCCCTCGCAACTGCTTCAGTTGCTGCTTCGTATACGGCGAATATGTCATTACCATCAACTACTACTCCCGGGATATTATAAGCCACAGCTCTATCAGCCACATCTTGTATAGCCTGGTGTCTGGCTTGGGACATTGAAATCCCGTAAAGGTTATTCTCACAAACAAATACTACTGGAAGCTTCCATATGCTTGCAAGGTTTATCGATTCGTGGAATGTACCCTGATTAGTTGATCCATCTCCAAAGAAGCACGCACAAACCTGGCCTGATTTTCTATATTTTGCGCTTAAGCCTGCACCAACTGCAATATTGTGTCCTGCTCCAACGATCCCGTTAGCTCCCAAAATTCCTTTTGTTGCATCAGCAATATGCATTGAACCACCCTTGCCTTTGCAATATCCTGTTTCTTTCCCAAACAGCTCAGCCATCATATACTTGGTGTCTCCACCCTTTGCAATTATATGCCCATGTCCTCTATGGGTGCTGGTGATGTAATCATCTTCATTCATGCTCGAGCAAACGCCTGTCGCAACAGCTTCCTCGCCAAGATACAGGTGTACGAAGCCAGGAATGCTTCCTTCTGCAAATAATCTGCTTGCGTTTGTTTCGAATTCTCTGATTCTCTTCATAACCTTGTACATCTCAATTATTTTTTCATTTGTCAGATCCAAGAAAATCCCTCCTTAAAGTATAAATACTTCAACACAAGCCAGGACTGCTTCAATTGTATTGTCCTTATCCCCAAAAGCTGGTATATACAACCCTGGTATAGTCAACCCGCCTTTTACTGCTTTGACCTTAACGCTTCCTATTGGCAGCTGCTCCCTGATCTTTTTTTCATCCACCTCCTCTGGTCTTGAAACAGCGACTGTAACCTCGATCTCAACCGACGTATTTAAGTCCTTGATCCCCAGAACCTCTTCCAGCCCACACAAGCACGATCTCGATACTGCATCTTTCACCGCTTTAGCTGCAGCCTTTGAGATGTCTTGTCCGTGGAAGTCCATGCCCATACCAAACTCGATAATAAATCTTTTTCTGGACTCTCCTTCCATATCTCTATGTATTCCCCCTCTCTTTTCTTTACGGTATCTACTGATATATTAAGCAATTATCATGCCAATCGATCTATTTGTGCATTATCAGCATTTATCAACGTTGCTGAGATTTTTAAAAAAACAAAATTCCCGAAATCGGGAATTTTGTTTTCCCAATTCCGGGAATTTTCCTATGAACGATATTTTCTTGGTTCAATACTATACTCTTTTATTTTTCTATAAAGCGCAGACTTGCTCACTCCAAGTATACTGCTAGCCTCCAGCACCTGGCCTCCAGTATGCTCAAGAACCTTTTCTATGGCTGTCTTCTCATGGTTCCTGATAGTCATGACATTTTTAATGGTAAAATCGGAAGAGTACATATCAGCCTGCTTCTTAATAGCAGTTTCATTTATCAAATCACCCTCAGTCAGATGAAATGCTCTCTCTACCATATTTTGGAGTTCTCTGACGTTTCCTTTCCAGTTATGCTCAATCAACCCGTTAATAAACTCGGTAGAAAAATATTTTCTAGTTCCACTTACCGTGTTCAATCGCTCTAAAAAGTATTCTGCCAATAACTCGGTATCCTCTATTCTATTTCTCAACGGCGGTATATTGACTTTGAATACATTAAGCCTGTAGTACAGATCTTCTCTGAAGTTTCGGTTTTTTACCTCTTCAAAAAGATTTCTATTGGTGGCAACAATGACTCTAACATCAAGCTTCATCGGAATCTTACCGCCAACTCTGGTTATAGTGTAATCATCCAGGACTCTTAAGAGTTTGGCTTGAACGTCAAGAGGAAGCTCACCGATTTCATCCATAAATAATGTTCCGCCGTTAGCCAGCTCAAATTTCCCAATCTTCCCTTCTTTTACAGCACCAGTGAATGCTCCCCGCTCATATCCAAACAGTTCGCTTTCAACCAAGTCTCTCGGAAGTGAAGCGCAGTTGATAGCAACGAAGGGACCGTCCTTCCTATTGCTTGAATTGTGGATCGCATGGGCAAAAAGCTCTTTACCTGTTCCGCTCTCTCCCTCTATAAGAACACATCCTCTGGTTTTAGCAAACTTATATGCTTCCTTTATAGACGACTTCATTATTGGATTCTTAGTAAGGATACTGTCAAAAGTATATGTAGCTTTGTTTCCTGCTACAACATTTGCTGTTTTGTGAAGCTCCTTCATTTCCTTGAACATTACTATCATTCCTGTAAAGCTATCGTGTATGGTCATGGGTGCTATCCTGATATTGCAAGGGATGCTCTTACCATTAACATGGAAGTTCCAATCCAGCCTTCTTTGGTAATGATCAGGGCTCAAAAAAATCTTATCCCCTAAAATCGTTCTGATATCCTTAGAATCCAGATCTCCTCTGGAAATACCCAGTATTCTTTCCCCTGTTTTATTTACCCTAGTTATATTGTAATCACTATCAATGATCATGACTCCATCCCAAATCGACTCAACAGTAGTATCAATTAGTGCATACGACCTCCATAGTGAAAGCTGATTCTGGATTGAGTACGCAGCAGAAACAACAATGCCAAGAGTATGCTTATGTGCTCCATTGGAGTACCCCGACATGTCAAGGACTCCGATCAATTTACCTTCAGAGTCGTGTATCGGTGCAGCTGAGCAAGTCCATGTGTGGTGGCTTTTACAATAATGCTCAGCTCCAATAGTTTGAATGGGTTTATCTTCAGCAATACAAGTACCGATTGCATTAGTGCCTACATACTCCTCAGACCAAAGAGATCCTGTGCTGAACCTCAGTTTTTCTGCTTCAAGCTTGATTCCCTCTTCACCGATGATATGTAGTATCAAGCCCTCGCTGTCAGTTAAAACCAATACAAATTCGGTACCAAGTACTATACTGTTTAAATTGTCCATTATTGGTTTTGCTATTTCCAGAAGCTCTCTATTCCTTCTCAATGATTCATCCAGAGCTTCGTCAGGTACCTTAGTTCCATCTCCGCTATATGGATCTACTCCATAATCACGGCATCTCCTCCATGATCTTAATATCATCGGGTTCATATCGCTGGACTCAATATTATTCTGGATAAAGTTTAACCATGCATTTTCATATTTTTCTAATAGTATTTCGTTCAAGAAATCTCACCCCTTTTCATAGCGGATACCACCATATATAAGGCTCAGCACCATCAACTACTCCAAGAAGTATCTCATCTCTTACCTCGCTGAAATAATGTTCAAGAGCTTTTCTAACAGCAGGGATCTCTATCCTTTCAATTGCCTGAGATCTTTCAACCCAATGAAGAGACCCCTCATCACTGTCAATAACATCCGTCAGAGAGGGCTTCCCGAAAAATATATGGTTAATGACTATTTCCTTGCCGACATGATTATAAATGATGTACTTAAGATCAAGGGTTTCGATAGTGTATCTATCGAGCCCGGTTTCTTCTCTTATTTCTCTATAGATTGCAGAGTAAGGATCGTTGATCTCCTCAGGTTCGATATGACCTCCTACGCCAAACCATTTTCCCGGTCCAATCGATTTATGATTCCCTCTCTTAAGCATAAGTACCTTGTCTTCATAAAGTAAAAATGCAGTAACAATGTTCCTGAACCTATGCACGATAATCACCTCAGATAGTAATTATTCCTCTAGTATAATTCTGGTCTCCTATGCTTGAGGAGCGGCAGCTGATTTCGAACTTTCCTTATATGATCCCTATCAAGCTCAGCATAGAGAATTCCTTCCTCGGAGCCCAGTTGATCCACTATATCTCCCCACGGACTTGTCACAATGGAATGTCCGTAGGCTGTATAAGGACCTGAGAAATCTCTGGCTGGTGAACAAAGGAGCATGTAAAGCTGATTGTCAAGAGCCCTAACCCTTGCAGAGATATGCCAATGTGCCGGCCCAGTAGTCATGTTGAATGCTGCTGGTACTAAAATAGCCTCTGCACCCTCCAGTGCAAGTTTTCTTGAAAACTCCGGGAATCTTATATCGTAGCAGATTATCAGCCCGATTTTCATATCCTCTATGGTAAAAGTAGTTGACCATTCACCTGGCGTCAGTGTATCTGACTCCTTAAAGGTTATACCTCCCTCTACATCTACATCAAACAGATGGGCTTTCCTATGCTTTGCTATAAGCTCTCCATCATCTGAGTAAACATACGCAGTGTTATACAGCTTTTCTCCCTCCCTCTCAGGCACGGAACCACCTGCTATGTAGATCTTAAGCTCTTTAGAGAGCTCCTCCATCCACAGGTTGCTCCTTCCGGGATATTCCTCAGCATAAACAGGAAACCTTGAGTTTTCATAGGGTGTATTGAACATCTCCGGTAGCAATACCAACCTGGCACCATTTGATGCAGCCTCCCGTATCATTTCCTCCGCCATTCTAAGATTTTCTTCTTTGTCCTCTACTACTTTAAGCTGGATCAATGCTGTCTTAAGTGTTTTCATTTTAATCATCAACTCCTATATAAGTAATTTCAACTATAAGATCAACTGGCAGAATTCCCCTATCGATGTTATTAAAAACTCCCTTATACCCTGATTATACCAATTTTGGGGCAATTTTATCCTGTTTGTGAAAATAATCATCAAACAGGTACATCTGCCTTGTTTATCTCCAACATGGGTATATATTTAACGGAAGGCAGGTGCTATTTATGGATCCGTTTATGTCAGAAGCAATATCAGAGGCAAAGCTTGGAGTCGAAAATAGGGATGGTGGTCCATTCGGAGCTGTGATAGTAAATAATGGTACTGTAGTTGGAAGAGGCCACAATAAAGTCGTTGGAACAAATGACCCTACTGCTCATGCAGAAATCAATGCAATTCGTGACGCCTGTAAAGCTCTTGGAAGATTTGATCTGTCTGGCTGCAGACTATATACAACATGTGAACCATGCCCGATGTGCTATGCAGCCATTCATTGGGCACGAATAACTGAGGTCTACTACGGCTGTGATAGAGAGGATGCCGCACATATAGGCTTTGATGATAAGATACTCTATGATATACTGCCTCGACAGGATGATTTAGCATCTGTGAAACTTGTTCAAATGGAAAGAGATTCCTGTCTTGAGATCTTTAAGCTTTACGAGCAGGATGATGAGAAACAGCCATATTAGCATAAGAAAGGAAAGGGGAAACCCCTTTCCTTTCTTATGCTTTACAAATATCTATAAAACCTTCAAAAAACTTTAAGTATTTTGCATCAGTCTGGATCATCATCTCAGGGTGCCACTGGACTGCTGCAAGGAATCTGTCGCCTTCCAACTCGACTCCCTCGACCAAACCATCCTTCGCATGCAATGTCGGGATCAAACCTTTCCCAAGGACCTTTGCTGCCTGATGGTGAAGACTATTGGCACCGACCTCGCCTTCGAATATCCCATGCATCCAGGAGCCTTCTTTGACCTTTAAGATATGTGCAGGATAATATTTAGGGAATATTCCAAGACTATGATTCATCCCTTCAGATCTTTGAGTTTTCATGTCTTGATATAAAGTTCCTCCAAATGCAATATTAATCAACTGAAATCCCCTGCATATCCCAAGAACAGGTATCGAAGTCTCCTTTACAACTCGATTCAACAGTTCATACTCAAATCTATCCCTTACTGTGTCTATAGTGCCAAGTCCGAATATAGGTACTTCGCCATAAAGGGCTGGATCTATATCTGCTCCTCCTGTAAACACTATCCCATCCAAGCCTTTGACCAGTTCCCATATGGTCTCTACGCTGTCTGTTATTGGTAGTATTACCGGCGCTCCTCCCGCTCTCTCTACAGCTCTTATATAATCTGATGCTATCATCTGCCAGTCCTGAGTCTTTGCACCTATACCTTCATTTACCCCAAGCGTGTCAGTTGTTGAGTAGTTTAATGTGATGCCTATTACCGGTCTCATTTTGATCTCCTCCCAATTGTGTTTAATTATTGTCATTGTACCCACTCTTATCTTTTCTAACCCTATTCTGCCTTGAAATGTTCCAGTTGTGTTAAAATGGGTATCTATGGCAAATAAAACCTTTGGAGATTATTTATGAACACAGTTTGGAAAAGAAACACAGCGTTATTTTTAGTCGGCCAGATGGTATCACTGTTCGGTTCCGGCCTTGTTCAGTATGCAATAATGTGGCACATTACCCTGGAAACTCAGTCGGGGATCATGATGACCATATACATCATAGCAGGCTTCGTACCTACCTTTTTCATTTCACCTATCGCAGGGGTACTTGCAGACAGATACGACCGGAAGAAGCTTATAGTTTTTGCTGACTCATTTATAGCTCTTGCTACGCTTTTACTAGCTCTTTTATTCAGAGCAGGATATGGCTCTATATGGCTTCTATTTTTGATTTCCGCAATAAGGGCTGTTGGCTCCGGTATCCATTCTCCCGCCATAGGTGCAGTTATTCCGCAGCTGGTACCTGAAGATGCTCTCACACGGGTAAACGGCTTGAACAATAGTCTGCAGTCGTTTGTATTTCTGATTTCACCAATGGCTGCCGCAGCACTTTTGTCATCATTCGATCTGCAATATATCTTTTTTATAGATGTATTTACCGCCTTGATAGGGATAACGATCCTCATATTTGCAGTGGAGATACCCAAACACCAAAGAGCCGCTGAAGAGGTGGAGGAGAGCTTCTTGAATGATTTTCGGGATGGGATAGGATATATATCAAGTCATCTTTATCTAAGAGAATTTTTCTTGTTCTGCATCATTTTCTTTTTCCTGATAAGTCCACTGGCATTTCTGACTCCGTTGCAGGTTGTCAGAAGCTATGGAGACGAGGTATGGCGGCTTTCAGTTGTGGAGATAGGATTCTCAGCTGGAATGATCCTTGGAGGAATGATAATTGCCGCTTGGGGAGGCTTTAAAAACAAGGTCCACACTATGGCGTTGTCGACGATCTTGACTGGGATATCGACACTAGTGATTGGGTTCAAACCTGCGTTTGTAATATATGTGTTGATGATAGTGATATGTGGAATAACGATGCCATTCTTTGGTACCCCTGCCACAGTTTTGATTCAAAGGAAAGTGGACCCAAATTATCTGGGAAGGGTCTTCAGCGTTTATGGAATGATCCACAGCAGCACAATGCCGCTTGGAATGCTCCTTTTCGGACCTCTTGCAGACAAGCTGGAGATCGAACTTATGCTTCTTGCCACTGGTGTCCTCATGTCAGGCATGACCTTATTTCTGTTGAAGAGCAAGGAGATGCTGAAAGCCGGAGAGTGAGAGAAAGCTAGGAGGTAAGATTTAAGAGCTAATAAATGAACGATGAACATTGAACAATTAAATTCACAATGAAAAATAGTAGTTAGTAGTTAGTTGTTAGTGGTTAGTAAAAGAAAATACCCTCCATTTCCGTTCATTTTGATATTAAATGTCTTATAATGAACGTTTATGGAGGGTATTTTTACTATTCGCTATTCACTAATCGTTATTCACTGCGACCAAAGGTCGCCTCAACCGCTTCTTTTATCTGCTCCAATGCCTGCTTCAGCTGAGCTCTTGGGTGAGCGGCATTCATTCTCATATACCCATCAAGACTTCTGCAGAAATCCTTGCCATTATTCATTCCAACCTTGGCCTTTTTGACAAAAAACTCATTGAGTTCTTTTGAATCCATCCCTAGCTCTCTGCAATCCAGCCACATCAGGTATGTAGCTTGGGGGATAGTCATTTTAATCTGTGGGATCTCCATTTCAAGATACTCCTTAACATATTTCATGTTCTCTCCAACATACTCCAGCATTTGATCCAGCCACTCATCTCCATGTCTCCAAGCTGCCTCCATGGCGACAAGACTGAAGCAATTATTTCTGTGGATATCGAGACCGCTCCAGAAGCCGTCGAATCTCTTCTTCCAATCCTCTCTGTGAAATACTATGGAGCATGCCTGTAAACCCGCAAGGTTAAAGGTTTTTGTAGCTGCGAAGCATATTATTGTGTTCTTCTTTAGCTCCTCTGACAGTGTTCCGAAGGCTGTGTACTTATTCCCATAAAGCTCAAGATCTCCGTGGATTTCATCAGATATTACAGGAACATTATACTTTAGGCAAAGCTCTCCCATTCTTACTAGCTCTTCCTTTGTCCATATTCTTCCTATTGGATTATGGGGATTGCATAGAATGAACAGCTTAACTCCAGACTTCAGTTTCTCCTCGAAATCCTCAAAGTCGATATCGTACCAGCCATTCTTTTCCAGAAGCTTGTTTTCAACTACCTCTCTCCCTTCCCAAACCTCTACCACGTTGTAGAACTCAGGGTAAACAGGAGTCTGGATTAAAACCTTTTCACCTGGATCTGTGAACTCTCTTACCAGTTCAGCCATCGCAGGAACAATACCTACTGCAAAGCTCATTGTATCAGTATCCAGCTTCCATCCGTGCCTTCTCAGTTGAAACTCAGCAGCTGCCTCCTTATAGCTTAGAGGTTTAGAAACATACCCAAAAATGCCATGCTCTGCCCGCTTGATCATAGCATCTATTATTGGCTGAGCAGTTCTAAAGTCCATATCAGCTATCCATAACGGAATAACATCATCTGTGCCGAATTTCTTCATTCTCTCGTCGTACTTGACTGAATAAAAATCTCTTCTATCGATCATTTCATCAAAATTATACCTCATTCCAAACCCTCCCATAATTTCTTCATGTTCTCATCCAGGACCTGCCCCTCTACCACCATGCAGGTAGGTCCGATCAAGTAGATCGAATAAGTGTCATCACTCTTTTCAAGCTCAATAAATAGAGTTCCTCCGGGCTTCTCGATCCTCACTCTGTCCTCCTTCACAACTCCCTTTAGCCTCATAGCAAGAGCCATGGATCCTGCTCCTGTTCCGCAAGCAAGAGTGAAATCCTCTACTCCTCGCTCATAGGTTATGGCCCTTAATCCATCTTGACCATCCAACTGGCAGAAATTTATATTTGCTCCTTTTGGAAATGAGCTATGGTTCCTGAGTATTCTTCCAAGCTTTCTCAACTCGTCATGATCCATCTCTGACATTCCCTCAAGGTAAACAACTCCATGAGGCAGTCCTGGATTTCCTAATTCAATATAAGAGCATTTATAAGTGCTCCCTCCGATATCAATATCATGATCCAGCTTGATATAGGTTGGGTCATTGAGTTTGACCTTGTACTGTCTTTCATCTACTCTCCAGCCTGTAACCATCCCGGCCGTTGTTTCTATTTTTTGTATATCTTTGGATAATCCCTTCTCAAATCCATATCTGGCAATGCATCTGGCACCGTTTCCACACATTTCGCCTATCGTGCCATCAGAATTGAAAAAGTGCATCCTGAAATCTCCGTCCCCCTGAGCTTTGTCAATTATCATCATCCCATCGGCACCAATGGACATCCTTCTCTGACAAAGAGCTTTTGCAAGGCTTGGAAACACTTCTTCAGGTATATTTTCCACTAAATTGTTTATGATGATAAAATCATTGCCTGCGCCGTGCATCTTAGTAAATAACATATGATCCTCCTTACTTCATTGACTCAGGGATCAACTCATTTTTGATCATATCATCATAGCTTTGACGCTTGACCATCAGCTCTGCTCTACCGTCCTTTACAAGCACAACTGCAGGTACAGGATTCTTGTTGTAGTTGCTCGCCATGGAATATCCGTAGGCTCCTGTTGTAAATACCGCCAGTACATCTCCACGTTCTGCTCTTTGAAGGGATACATCTCTCATAAGGACATCACCTGATTCACAGCATTTACCGCAGACGGTGACCTTATCATCCGCTTCAATAGATGCCTTGTTGGCAATAACTCCTCTGTACTTAGCCTGGTATAGGGCGGGTCTTATATTGTCAGGCATACCACCATTTACTGCAACATATTTCCTGATCCCTTCAATCTCCTTAATGTTGCCTATGGTATAAAGTGTCATCCCTGATTCTCCCACAAGGCTTCTACCAGGTTCTATGACTACCTCAGGTCTTATGCGCCCATTTTTCTTGAAATACTCTTCTATCCTCTCCATCATTGGCTCGAGGAAATAACTGAATGGCTTTCTTACCTCATTAGTATACCTTATTCCAAAGCCTCCACCCAAATTGACCTCTTCTATTTCAAAACCAAACTTGTCTCTTGTTTTCTCTATTAGCTCCAGGAGTATTTCCACTGCCTGTAAATGCGACGAATTGTCGAACAACTGGGAACCAAGGTGAAAATGATAGCCCTTGAAGTCTACAACCACTGAATTTATTGCTGCATCAACAGCTGGCATTAATATATAATCATCCAAAGGCATACCAAACTGTGAATCCTTCTTGCCTGTTACTATGTAATCATGGGAATCACTTCTTACCCCAGGGGTAATTCTGTACAGGATCTCTATCCTCTTCCCTTTTTCCTTGCATATATCTTCTATTAAGGAAAGCTCTTCAATCCCGTCTACTATGATCCTTCCTATTCCATATTCAACAGCCATCTCAAGCTCATGGATCTGTTTGTTATTGCCATTAAATTCGATCCTTTCCGGTGGGAATCCCGCTTTTATTGCTGTGTATAGCTCTCCACCTGACACGACATCAATGCATAGACCTTCTCTTTCCATGAGTCTGAATATGCCCATCACACCAAAGGCTTTCGCAGCATAAGCTATTCTGGTCCTTTCGTACTTGTTTGTGAAGCACTCCTTCATCTCATTGATCTTGTTAAGGATATCTGTTTCTGAATAAACATATAACGGCGTTCCAAATTCCTTTGCCAGCTCAAGAGTATTACAGCCGTCGTAGTACAGTATCCCTTCTTTTACTTGCTCGATCATTTTCAAACCTCCCTTTAATGTGATGCTGTGTTTATTCCTCTCGATTAAAGTATACACTTTGTAGAATAGTCTGGCAATTAACAATCTCAAATTATGGGGAATGTATAGGGGATAGTAGGGGCAGACGACCCTGTCTGCCCCTACTATCCCCTATACTTTGCTCTTGGTTCTTATTTCTTAGTTCTTAGCTGCTTTTTTCAATTGTGCATTGTGAATTGTGCTCTGTGAAATGTGAATTGTATTCACTCTATCCTCACAACCAGTTCATTACTGGCCAGCATCTGTCCTTCCTTGGCAAACAAGGCCTTAACAGTGCCGTCGACTGGTGAAGCTACTTCTGTTTCCATTTTCATAGCCTCGAGGACAAACAATGTCTGATTCTTCTTTACTGCCTGACCCTGCTTTACAAGAAGCTTAGCTATTCTTCCAGGTATGCTGGCACCAATCTCTCCCGGAACTGAAGGGTCTGCCATAGGAACCTCCTTTTCCTCCCTTATTACACTGGATTGGCCGTCTCTGATCTTAACGGCTCTTGTACTGTCATTTACCTCAAATAAAAGAGTTCTGTTCCCTTCTTTGTCGACCTCTCCTATCTCAAGAAGGCTTACTACCAGTATCTTTCCTTCATCTATATGGACCTCTGCTGTCTCGCCAAGCCTTAATCCATGGAAGAATACATGACTGTTCATCCTTGAATTGTCGCCATTTTCTTTGATATCTTTTAAATAATCTTCGAATACCTTGGGATACATTATATATGAAAGCAACTCTTCCATAGAGAACTCCCTTTCATACTTGCTCTCAAGGTAATCCCTCGCCTTGGCGAAATCCTCTGGAGGTAGAAGTTCACCTGGCCTTACAGTAATCGGTTTCTTGCCCTTAAGAACAAGGTTTTGCAACTCCTCTGGGAAACCTCCCACAGGCTGACCCATCATCCCTTCGAAATAAGAGACTACGGAATCCGGAAAACTCAGTTCCTTTCCCTTATCATATATATTATCCCTGTTAAGATCGTTCTGGATCATAAAGATCGCCATATCTCCTACTGCCTTCGATGAAGGGGTCACCTTGACTATGTCCCCAAACATGTCGTTGACTTCCCTGAACATTTCCTTGACGTCGTCAAACCGGTGCCCCAGGCCAAAGCTCTCTACCTGCGGTTTCAGATTTGAGTACTGACCTCCAGGGATCTCATACTTGTATATTGAAGCTGAACCTGATTTAAGTCCGCTTTCGAATTGGTAATATACTGGTCTGATGCTCTCCCAGTACTCAGATATCTTCTCCAGGTCTTCTAGTACAAGGCCTGTTGCCCTCTCGGTGTGTTCAAGTGCTGCAACCACTGAGTTAAGAGCAGGCTGGCTGGTTAATCCTGACATGCTGTTAAAGGCTGTATCTGCTATGTCTACTCCAGCCATCGCTGCCATGAGGACAGTTGCAACACCATTTCCGCTTGTATCATGGGTATGGAGATGGATCGGTATGCCTATTTCCTGCTTCAAAGCCTTTATCAGCTTATAGCCAGCTTTGGGTTTTAATAACGAGGACATGTCCTTTATCCCTAGGATGTGTGCTCCAGCCTTTTCAAGCTTTTTCGCCTCCTCCACATAATACTGAAGTGTGTACTTATCCCTTGTAGAATCTAAAATGTCTCCTGTATAACAAATACAGGCTTCAGCAACCTTACCCGTTTTAAGAACCTCGTCTATCGCTACCTCCATTCCTTTTATCCAATTGAGAGAGTCAAATATCCTGAATACGTCTATACCACTTTTTGCAGACTGCTGAATGAACTCTCTAACTACATTATCAGGATAGTTCTTATATCCTACTGCATTTGCTCCTCTAAGGAGCATCTGGAACATGATGTTTGGTATCTTTCTTCTAAGGTTCTCAAGTCTCTCCCAGGGCGATTCGCTAAGGAATCTGTAGGCGACGTCAAAGGTTGCACCTCCCCACATTTCAAGGGAAAATAAATCTGATGCAAGGACCGATGTTGCCTTAGCAATATTCATCATATCTGTCGTTCTCATTCTTGTAGCAATAAGAGACTGATGAGCATCTCTCATTGTAGTATCTGTTATAAGTAGTCTTTCAGTTCCCTTGATCCACTCTACAAGTCCATCGGGTCCTCTCTCATCCAGAATCTGCTTTGTTCCGCTCTGTACTTCAGGTCTCTCAACCTTTGGTATCTTAGGAACGTCGAAATCAGGCTTATTCCCCCTCGTTACATTCACGACCCTGCTTCCGATATGCTTAAGGACCTTAAGCTCAACGTCGTCCTTTATACTAATATCGAAAAGTTCAGGGTGGAAGGTCAGGAAACCAGTATCGCAGGTTCCTGAAAGAAACTCTTTGTTGTTAAGGATGTTGATCAACAGGGGAATATTTGTCTTCACTCCACGGACCACTATCTCCCTCAAGGCTCTGGAAGCCTTCCTCGCAGCATCCTCAAATGTTCTGGAATGGGCTGTTACCTTTACAAGCAGGCTGTCGTAATATGGAGTTATGGTTGCTCCTGTAAATGCACTCCCTCCATCCAGACGAATACCGAAACCCGAGCCTGACCTGTAAGTGTCAATTGTTCCGGTATCCGGAGCAAAATTATTGAGAGGATCCTCCGTAGTTACTCTGCACTGGATAGCAAATCCTCTGGGTTGGATATCACTTTGGCTTTTTATTCCGATCTTATCGGAGTTTAAGGAGTATCCTTGAGCTATCAGAATCTGCGCCTGAACTATGTCGATTCCTGTGACCATTTCAGATACGGTGTGCTCTACCTGTATCCTTGGATTTACCTCGATAAAATAATGCTGCCCATGGCGGTCCAGGAGAAATTCCACGGTCCCTGCGTTGCAGTAATTTATTGAGCTTCCTATTCTTACGGCATCACTGCATATTGCCTGCCTTTGTTCCTCAGTAATAGTAAATGCGGGAGTAAACTCCACGACCTTCTGGTGTCGCCTCTGTATAGAGCAGTCTCTTTCATAAAGATGGACCAGGTTCCCATATTTATCTCCTAATATCTGTACCTCGATGTGCTTAGGTTTTTCCAGATATTTCTCAATAAATACGTCATCGTTTCCAAAGGCCTTTTTAGCTTCATTTCTTGCATTCCAGTATTCGCGGGCAAGCTGCTCCTCATCATGAACGACTCTCATACCTCTACCGCCGCCACCTGCGGAAGCCTTGAGCATAACAGGATATCCAGTTTCACCAGCAAACCGGAGTGCCTCTTGATCTGTGTTCACTGCCCTTTCTGTGCCTGGTATAGTCCTTACACCGACTGATGAAGCAACCTGCTTGGACTTGATTTTGTCTCCAAGTCTTTCCATCATTTCAGTATCAGGACCTATGAATTCAATGCCAACCTCCTTACATTTCCTTGAAAGCTCGGGATTCTCGCTTAGGAATCCATAGCCTGGATGGATAGCATCAACACCCTTTTTAAGAGCCAGCTTTATTATTTCATCGATGTTAAGATAAGCTTCGATTGGTCCTCTATTCTTGCCTATTAGATAAGATTCATCCGCTTTAGTTCTGAAAAGTGAATTCTTGTCCTCTTCAGAATAAATCGCAACCGTCCTTATCCCCAGTTCCTGACACGCTCTGATTATTCTTATGGCTATCTCGCCTCTGTTTGCTACCAATACCTTCTTAAATTGCCTGATCATACAGACTTCTCCTCACGTAAAAATATTTTAATGAGAATTCTATATTAATGACATGAAAAAAACAAGATACCAAAACGGTATCATGGGGTAGATTCAATCATGCAAAAGTTTTCCTGAAATAATACTCTATTTCTGGATTACACCACTATATATCTTGATGTACTCCAAATGTCCATTTTTACTCGTTGAATGAAAAATGTGGATCCTGTCGACCAAAGAATCTGGCATAGCCCGTGCCATACTACTCTCAAGCTCATTTATATCTGATGTGATCCTTACTTTCCTTCCAAGTGTTATATGGGGCACATAGGGTCGGTCTTCTACTTTGAATCCGGAATCTCTGAGAGTTTTGTGAATCATCGCCCAAAGTGCCTGGAGATCTTGGTTTTCTTTAATCCCAACCCATAATATATCTCCCTCTCGCCTTTTGAAGGTGCCAAAGTTGGAGGGCTTTATGTAGAAGGGATCAAATTTAATATCTTCTATGATTTCCTGAAGCTCATTTAATCTCTCAGATTCGATCTCTCCCAAAAATTCTACAGTTAAGTGTAAAAGCTCTGGTCTTACAAATCTTCCCTTTTCTGCGATGTTTTTTAGTTTTGTTATTGTAGACTCCATAAGCTCAATCGTTTCGTCATTAAAATCGATACCTATAAATAGCCTCATAAAAATCCTCCATTTAAAACGTAGTTATGAATGCAATATACCCTACACGAGATAATATGCCACAAATGACCTATTCTTCAAGAAAAATATTATTCAGTCTATAGACATGGTGGTATACTATAGTAATAAAGGAGTATAGTGCAGGTGATTCAAATGCTGAATTATAAAAAACTTAAAAGGGCGACGAGAAAAATGAACACATTGGTTCTGTCAGTATTGTTTTTCCTTTCGATCATATATCTTGAAACTATTCTCAGGCTATTTACTACCGCTATAAGGCAGTCGAATGGTATATTCTATACCACGCTCTTTGGCGCTGTATTTGCAATATGCTTAGGAATACTGTCATCACTTGCGGGAAGAAAGCTTGTTCCTGCAGCGTTGTTATTCATACTTGGGTTCCTCTTTGCGTCTCAGCTGGTCTACTACAAAATATTCAGGACCTTTTATATCGTCTATTCTGCAGGCAATGCCGGAAAAGTAATGGAATTTGCCAAGGAAGCACTCTATATGATACTGGAAAATATACACCTCGTCCTTCTTATGTTTCTACCCTTTGCTTTGTTTGTTACTATAGGAAGATCGACGGAGCTAAAAGGATTTGACCCAAGACAATTAATCATCTTGTTTGCAGTTGCTTCGGTATTACACGTTTTCGGTTTAACCATAATAAATCAAGGAAGCAGGAACGTGAACTCAGCATATAACCTATACTACAATATCCATCATCCTGAGATGTCTGTCAATAATCTCGGCCTTTTGACCTACATGAGGCTTGACTTAAAGAGGTCATTGCTCGATTGGGAGCCAAAGGAGCTTGGAAGCGGGAACGCAATAGTTGTGATCCCTAAAAAGAAGCTTGATGATACTATTGAGGTGATTGAAGTAGAAGTAGTAAAACAAGAGCCGAATACTATGGAAATCGAGTTTGCTGATCTTGTACAGGATGAGAAAGATCCTCAGCTTAAGAAGCTTCATTCATACTTCAGTACAGTTGAACCAACTATGAAAAATCAATTCACAGGTATGTTTAAGGATTATAATCTCATATTCATAACTGCTGAAGGCTTTTCTCACCTGGGTATAGATCCGAATGTCACCCCTACACTTTACAAGATGTATAACGAAGGCTTCAGGTTTGATAACTTCTACACTGCACTATGGGGGGTAAGCACTTCAGATGGAGAATACGTTGCTACTACAGGACTCATACCAAAAAGCGGAGTGTGGAGCTACAGGCATTCCAAGGACAACCTGCTGCCCTTTACTATGGGAAATCAACTGAAGAAGCGTGGATACATAACCAAGGCGTACCATAACCATTCCTATGACTATTATGACCGCCATCTTTCACATCCAAATGCAGGATATGAATATAAAGGCTTAGGAAACGGTCTAAACATTACTAAGACCTGGCCCGAATCCGATCTTGAAATGATGGAGCTTACACTTCCTGAGTATATTGAGGACCAGCCTTTTCATGCATATTATATGACTGTAAGTGGCCACATGAGGTATACCTTCGCCGGAAACTTCATAGCAAATAAGAACAAGGCAATTGTGAAGGATCTTCCATATCCCGAAGGAGCAAAGGCGTACCTTGCCACGCAAGTAGAGCTAGACAGAGCACTTGAGTATATGTTGGCAGAGTTAGATAAAGCTGGAATTGCTGAAAATACCCTTTTTGCACTGAGTGCAGATCATTACCCCTATGCACTTGAAAAAAATCACCTTGATGCTCTTGCAGGTCATGAAATAGAGGAGACCTTTGAGCTTTACAAAAATGCTTTTCTCCTCTATGCCAAGGGTATGAAGCCCATGAGGATCGACAAACCTGGTTCAAGCCTGGATATTCTGCCTACTATTACAAATCTTATGGGACTTGAATATGATTCCAGACTTTTGATGGGCAGGGACCTGTTATCTGATTCAAAACCTCTGGTACTGCTGTATGACAGGAGTTTTATAACTGACAAGGGAAGATACAACTCAAGAACAGGAAAATTTGAAGCCTTCGGTGAATTTAAGGATGAAAGTCCCGAAATCCAGGAGGAGTACCGCAGAGAGATCTCAGCTATGATTGAAGAGAAATTCTACTACTCAGCTAAAATCCTGGAGCTTGATTACTATAGAAAAATAATTGGACAATGATTTTTACATGCTGCATTGATACGTGGATAATTTAGCCAATGGGAGGTTGATCGGATGAAAAAGGTAGTTATACAGGTTAATTACGTGGTAAAAGAGGACAAGCTTGATGAGTTCATTCAGCTGCTAAAGAAGAATTCAGAGAACAGTCTGGCAGAGCCTGGCTGTTTGAACTATGAAGCAGCCGTAAATGGAAACAAGGTTTTTTTGTATGAGAAGTACACGAGCATGGAGGCCTTTGAATACCATAAAGCAACACCTCATTTCGCGTTTTTCGGCCCAGCGATCGCAGATCTTATTGAAAGCAAGGAAATTATGATATTCGAGGCGATATGACCATGAAAAAGCTCAGGAAATTATTCCCGAGCTTTTTCATGAAAACTATTTTCTTGATAGGTTTCTTATAATTTTCTCAAATACCCTTGGGATAATTGATTCAACATCAGGCAAATAAACTCTTTCTCCAATCTTATGGATATCTCTTTCAATTGGGCCAATCTTGTAGGTTGGGATGTTTAGCTCTGCTATTCTCTCAACTGGGATATCATAGAGTTCTTTCGGTACAGTCATATTTCCCAGAAACTCTCTCTCACCTTCTGGATCTGTGCAGGACATATAGCTTATGTCTGTCATTCCAAGGTTTGAGTAAACATGTCGTAATCCAAATCCAAATTCTTCTCTTAAACTCACATCCAAATCATCAAAAGCATAATCCACATCTTTATCTAAGACATCATTGGCAACTGCGGGGTAGTACGGAGGAGATATGCCAATTACTGCAACAGACTCCGTGATCTCTGAGTACTCTAATATTGCTTTGATAGTATCTATGCTTGCTGTTTGAAGAGTTATCTCCTTGGAGTGGACTTTCTTTGAAATTTCCTGATTAAGCTTATCTTTAAATGTTTTATAACCGGCTTTTTTATTTGAAGTATATTCATCCAGTTCTGCCAGTGTCATTACTCTGGGATCAAATTTTAATCTAAACTCTTCCTTTTGAAGCCCCATATCCACAAGCTCAGAAAAAGTATCATTATACTTATGAACCGCAGTTTCCAACGCATCCCTACATACTATCCTAAGGTCTTCTATGTAACTATTTGGAGTTCTAAGTTTAAGGAACATAAAGTTAAAAAGGGCAGCACTATACTCAGGAACAGATACGTCATATCCTTTTTTAAGATCTCTGAACATTTGAACCGTAGGAGGCTGAGTGTATATGCCATCCTTTGACAATATCTTCGTCTTATCCAGCTCGATTCTACGAATAATCTCAGATAGAATAAAACCTGAGTTAAGTCCTTTCATTAAATAGCCTGCATGAGTTAGAATACCTTTAACCACTATAACAGGCATAAACTTACCCATGCTTCCACCGATTATATCTACTGCTTCCCCTACCCTGTGGCTTTCAGGCTCTGGCACTATAGCTAGTACATATTCTAGACCAAACTTGTCTTTTAATTCGTGATATAGATCAGTTGCCATTATAGCTCCTGAGGATATGTTCTCCTCGTCAGGCACAGCGACAAATAAGATATTAAGGTCATCCTCACTGCTTGTAAATAAAGCATTTAAGCCAATAGCTAGTCCTGCCTTCATATCTGCTATGCCTCTGCCGAAAGCCCAGTTGGGGTCTCCAAGATCTCTCCTTATAAGTTCATCTCCAAAGCCGCCTTCTAGAAATTTTTGTTTTAAATTATCAGGGTCAAGAGCATATTGCTGGTATATCCCGTATGAATCTATACCTACAGTGTCGTAGTGTCCGGTTATTATAAGTGTTTTGTTGTTTAAGCCACGCCTTAATGCCCAAACCACAGGTCTATCGAGAATATCTCCACTGTTATATTTACCGAATAGATCGGGATTACTTTTAAAATATTGATTTTCCCCGATAACACTATAAATTTCATCAGCCATTTCTCTTTCAAAGCTGCTGCCAGTATCACTTCTTACAGATACAAGCCTGTATAAAAGCTTAGTTATTTCGTTCATAGAAGTACCTTCCTTTCTCCTCAAACTAGGACTCCTTTAGAAGCTTTACATTTCTATGGTAAAGAGCCAGATCTGTTGCTACCATAAGAAGGTTCAAAATATAAAGATACATGACGATATCGTTGCTATAGAGAAGCTTATTTATTATACCTGAGATGTACCCGATAATTACTACTATCAGAAAATAGGGGCTTTTCCCAGCGACCGACCTTGACTTATATGATTTTATTATCGAAAAGGGCCATGCAGCTCCAAAGCAAAGCAGCATTATAGCCTCAAATATGCTCATCCTATCATTTCCTTCCCGTTATTTATTTACTACGTTTATTGGATCATCCGCCAGATATCTTACCAGGTTCTCCAGAGCAAGATCCATAAGCCTGGTCCTGGCCTCCTTAGGAGCCCAGGAAATATGTGGTGTAATTATACAATTCTTAGCTTGCAGCAAAGGATTATTGGGCTTTATAGGTTCGGACGATACCACATCAAGAGCAGCTCCTGCAACCTTACCGCTGTTGAGAGCATCCCTTAGGTCACCCTCAACGATCAGCTGACCTCTTGAATTATTTATTATCATCACTCCATCCTTCATGCTGGCTATGGTTTCCTTGTTGATGATACCTTGGGTAGACTCAGTAAGCGGACAATGAAGGCTTATAACGTCAGACTCCCTTAACAGATCCTCGAGGGTGCCATACCGCATCATATCATCCTCAAGTGATGGATCCGGTGAGTTTGCCATCGCAATAACCTTCATGCCAAGAGCCTTAGCTATCCCCCCCACGGTCCTTCCGATCCGTCCATATCCAATGATCCCCATCGTCTTGCCAGCCAATTCTATTAATGGATACTTCCAGAATGACCAATCAGGATTAGACTCCCATTCCCCATTGGCAACTGCATCACTATGGGCACCCACATGATGGCAAAGCTCCAATAAAAGAGCAATGGCCATTTGAGCCACCGCATTTGTTCCATATGTAGGGATATTTGTTACAGTGATCCCCTTTTCCTTAGCAGCTTCAACATCCACGATATTATATCCTGTTGCAAGTACTCCAACATACTTCAGGTTAGGCATATGCTCCATCATTTCTCTATTTAAGAGGGTTTTATTAAGGAGTATTACATCTGCATCCCTCCCTCTGTTTATTACAAGCTCACTATTTGAAAGATCGTAAGCAGTCCTGTCATATACATGGAGCTCTCCAAGCTTTTCAAATCCTCTCCAGGAAAGGTCCCCAGGATTAAGGGTATATCCGTCAAGAACAATTATTTTCATGTATCTCCCTCCCAATGCATATTGTTGTGAGCTAATAGCTTCAGTGGCTCTGTGCTCTTTTAAAGGCATTAAAATAAGAGTCGCTGTCTAGGATACTGTATCTGTTGATCATCAGCTCCTTACCCAGAGAAATGCAGAGTCTTTCTGCCATTGCGCGCTCATTTTCATCCTTGATGGATGTAATATCCCTCACCTTGGCAGCCCCGATAGTTCTCCGTATAAGCTCCAGCCCTGCGATACCTGCAGAATCCTTAAGTACTTCTTCAAGATACCACTCTCTAACCATATCATCCGAAGCAAAGGGCTCCTTCGCATTTACCTTAAGCTTAAGTAAGAATCCAAGCTTGAAGCTTTCAATCAACTCTTTTATTGTATCTTGTATCCAATATATGAATATTTCCTTCTTCTCATCTCCTGAACGGTCTACCGTAGCCCTTATAAGTGGAAAGAACAGATTAGCTATTATATTCCCAACATCGTAGCCCATAGGCCCAAAGAAAGCAAATTCCGGATCAATGACCTTGACAGATCCTTCCTTAATGAATATTGAACCTGTATGCAAATCTCCATGAATGAGAGCTTGTGCTTTTGTAAGGAAATCCATTTTTAGTTTCATAGCCTCGAGATGGAGTCTTCTATCAGAATAAAGCTCCCTTTTAGCAAATCCATCCTCCAAAGCGGTAAGGCTATTCTTGCCTCTTCCATTTAAAAACGGCTCTGTAAATACCAGTCTTTCAGTTATTTCGCAAAGCTCAGGGTTAACATACTCCTTAGTCAAACGCTTCTTTTCCATCTGATCCATCAACATATCAGTAGAAGGCAGAAGTGTGTCCACTAGGAACTCAGCTAAATTTACACCTAAGCTATCAAAGGTCTTATAATTTACCAGCTCATCCCGAAGGATCCTATGATCAGAAAGGTCCTCCATGACGAGGCAGCTCATGACAGGGTCAAAGTGATATACCTTAGGTACCATCATTGGTGAAAGACTTCCTTGGTGGATCAGTGCATTGGCTTCTATCCTGTTTCTGTCCACCGCAAGCGGGTCTCCGCAGGATCTGTCAGCGATATCTGCATGCTTTACTATCAAGGATTTTGAGGAATCCATGCTGGTTACTCTGAATACATAGTTGATATTACCATCACCGATTTCCTGGCAACGGAGGGACTCATTAGGCTCAAAAAAATCCAGCTTTTCCTTGACGTATTCAACTATATCATTCTCTCTCATCCTGAAATGCTCTTCAAATCTTGTCATATATGCCCCCTGGTTTATTCGACGGTATTCTTCAATATCCCGATCCCTGGTATCTCACATTCAACCACATCTCCCTTTTTAAGGAATCTTTGTGGTGAGAAGCCCATCCCAACACCTGCTGGTGTACCTGTTGCAATTATATCCCCTGGCTCAAGTGTTATCCCATTTGAAAAATCTGATATCAGCTCAGCAATGTCATTTATAAGCATCCTTGTGTTCGAGTTTTGTCTGACCTCTCCATTTACTCTTGATATGATGTCAGCTTCAACAGGGAATTTCATCATTGATTTATGAAGTATTACTGGACCCATTGCAGTATAAGTATCCAGGCTCTTGCCTCTGTACCATTGCATATGCAGAGTTTGAAGCTTTCGGGATGAAAAATCGTTGAACACAGAGTATCCAAATATATGATCCTCTACCTTATCCTTTGGAATACAGGTCCCCTTCTTGCCAATTATTACCGCAAGCTCCACCTCATAGTCCAGGTTCTCATCAACTTCAAGCCATCCTTTTATTGAGGCTTCCGGCCCAACTATGGTCTGAGTCCTCTTGCCAAAATATACAGGCTTGGTTACAGCATTGAATTTGTCGTCATTCATTGCATTTTTGGATTCGTTCAGATGATCCAGGTAGTTCACTCCAACACATATTATGTCATGGATCGGTTTTGGGATAGGAGCAAGGATGTTGACCTTATCCGAGCTTACTCCCTCAAAATCAGGATCCTTTAGAAAAGCATCTACCCTCGCCAGCTCTGCATCTGAAATTCCTGCTATGCATTCATGCATGGTCCCGTAATCATCATGCCCCAGCACCTCAGATAAACTGTATATCATATTGTTATCATCCATAATGCCGACCTTTACCGCTTCAACTCTTTTGTAGGTTAAAAATTTCATATGATTGCCTCCTCTTAATAAGTCCTTATTCCCATTGTACATCACTTTTTTAAGTCAATGCAATCAATTAAACTCTGTTTCGGTATTATTTTAGGAAAATCGTGATGAAACTTAATATGTTTTTGATTTTATCATGATTTATTTACATTTATTATGTTAAGTTCTATAATATCCTTAAATAATATTAAGAGGTGCTGTTGATATGGATAATTTGGATTTAGGAATACTTGAAATACTCAAGGAAAACGGCAGAGCCACTGCTTCAGATATAAGCAGGAGGATAAAGCTATCGGTACCTGCGGTATCGGAAAGGATGAGAAGACTTGAAGAGTCAGGAATTATCCAAGAGTATACCGTCAGGATAAACCGTGAAGAATTGGGCTACAAGCTTCTGGCAATTATTTCTGTGAATATTGGTCAAACAGGAAATATCCAAGGCTTCAGGAGTATAATCACGAAGTATCCTGAGGTGATCGAATGTCATCACATGGCAGGAGAATATGACTATATGCTAAAGGTTCTCCTTAGGGATACTTCAGAGCTCGAGGAGTTTATAAGCCGTAAACTAAAGTCGATAAAGGGTGTGGAAAAGTCAAATACCCAAGTAGTGCTGTCAACTCTCAAGGAAACTATAAACAGGTAGGTGTTAATATGCTGATAAAGGGATTTAGATTTGGAATGCTTCTACAAATTGCAGTAGGTCCAGTTTGTTTGTTTATATTTGGCACATCGGTTGAAAGTGGCTTCTGGGAGGCGATGCAGGGGGTTGCTGCCGTCACTTTGGTTGATAGTCTTTTTATTCTAGGTGCAATACTTGGAATGGCAGCTATACTTGAGAAAAAAGAAGGCGCCAAGTCTTTTTTCAAATACTTTGGCGCATCTATACTAATATTATTCGGATTGCAAACTCTCCTCGGAGTTTTCGGTTTATCCATACTCCCCAATATAAACCTGTTTAAGGGTATCAGCTCAGGATCTGCTTTCCCAAAGGTATTGCTTCTTACCCTTTCAAACCCCCTGACTATAATGTTCTGGGCAGGGGTGTTTTCATCAAGGATCATTGAAGACGGCCTAGGTAGGAAAGAAATGTACTTGTTTGGTGCAGGAGCTGTGCTTTCCACACTTTTCTTCATGACCTTTGTTTCAGTTGTTGGAAGTTTTGCAGGAGTCTTTATACCTGAAACTGCTATGTCGATTTTGAATGGTCTTGTAGGAATACTCCTTATCGGCTTTGGTCTCCGCACTGTCTACCGGAAATAAACCATAAAGTCTCCATAGCCCTCCTTCTCAAGTTCATCCACGTGTATGAATCTCAATGCTCCGCTGTTTATGCAGTACCTAAGGCCTCCCTCCTCAACAGGACCATCCTCGAAAACGTGTCCGAGGTGGGAATCGCCGCTTCTGCTACGAACCTCAGTCCTTGCCATCCCAAGACTTTCATCTTTGTGATAGGTAAGGACTTCTCTCTGTACAGGTCTGGTAAAGCTTGGCCAGCCAGAGCCTGAATCAAACTTATCGATTGAAAGGAATAGTGGTTCTCCAGTAACTATGTCAACATAAAGCCCATCCTCTTCATTATTCCAGTAAGGGTTTTGGAATGGAGTCTCTGTGAAATTCTCCTGAGTTATGCTGTATTGTAGGCTGGTGAGTTTAGATTTTATTTCACTGTCGCCTGGCTTTGGAAAATCGCTCTTATATATTCCCGGCCTTTCCCGCGGTATATTTGAAAGATCTACATGACAGTAGCCACCGGGATTTTTTACAAGATAGTCCTGATGGTATTCTTCAGCAAGTACATAGTTCTGTAAAAGCTCTATTTCTGTCACTATTGTCTCATCATGTTTCTCTTGCTCCTGTGCTGTAACGTTTTTTATGGTTGCAAGGTCCTCAGGGTCAACATAATATATTCCAGTCCTGTACTGGGTTCCAATGTCATTGCCCTGTCTGTTCAGAACAGTCGGCTCGATTATGCCATAGAAATATCCCAAAAGCTCCTCAAGACTTAATATATCAGGATCATACACTACATACAGAGTCTCTGCATGTCCGGTTTCTCCTATTGAATAGTAATCAGTATCCTCACTTTCCCCATTGGCATAGCCTACATTTGTATAAATTACACCAAGCATTCTGTCAAAATATGCTTGAACTCCCCAGAAGCACCCTCCAGCAATATATATCTCTTTGTATCTGCTTCCGGAATAGTCAGGAATAGGTTCAGCGCTGATTATATTCTCGGTATTGTCCTTTTCCGTATCTCTTGTGAAATATGAGAAGGCAATAAAGATCATAATCCCCAGAATGGCATATGTCATAAACTTCTTAGTGCTCGGCTTCATATCAATCCCTCCCGTAGTTAGTATATATACCCCAGTAGGGTTCTACCATTCATGTGATTTTAAAGCAAAAAGAACCGTCCCCGGTGCTTTAATAAGCGCCGGGGACGGTTCTTTTTGCTTTTTATTTTATCATTAAGTCAAAGCCTTGCGATTTTATTACGTTCAAGATATCCTGCCTTCCTGGAATAACATTGACAAGCTTGGAAACTACCTGGTCGCTGAAGCTGTCCACCCTCTTGTTGGCATTTCTCAAATCGTAATAGGTCTGCATTTCCTGGTCATATTCTGATATTGCAGTCAGATAGTCATCTATTATCGAGTAGCTGTTCTCGAACACCCTCAAGCTCATATCCATCCTTGGCTTAAGCTGCGGAGTTTGATTCGGGTATCCAAGACCAACACCCACAACTGGGAATGTCAGCTCAGGAAGCTTCAGGAGCTCAATGATCTTTGCAGTGTCGTTGAGTATGCATCCTAGATAATTCGCTCCAAGCCCTATGGATTCAGCTGCCAGAACGACATTTTGAGCAGCAAGAGACGCATCAGTCCACCCCTGGAAAAATCTGTCCATGTCCTTGTGTGCTTCACCCTTATAACCTTTATCAAGTGCTATCCTGCCATTTCGATAGCTGTCCACAATAAATATCAGCAGCTCAGGTTCTCTTGCAATATAAGCCTGATTTCCAACCTTGGCGATAGCTTCCTTTAGTCCCGGTTCGGTTACCCTGATTATCGAATAGCTTTGCATCCCGTTTGAGGTCGCGGTCCTCTGAGCTACCTGGAAGAGCGTATCCATTGTCTCCTTTGACACAGGCTCATTTGTGAATTCTCTAATAGTACGGTGCTCAAGCTGCAAGGCAATCGTTTCATTTATCCTAGTCATCCTAAAACCTCCAATCAAATTCGCGTTAAGATGACTATACCCAGAGGCAAACCAATATACTCATTACTCCATCCCAAGTGCCTTCTCAGGCGTCACCCAGGGTCTGTTCTGCTTTCTGCCAGTCTCTTCAAGTGTCAGTAAGCCTTCATAGGTAGTAAGTCCCCTTCTAAGGTACTTGTCTTCTATTAAAGCCTGCTTTGCACCTTTTTGTGCTATTTTTAGAACGTATGGAACTGTAACGTTACATAAGGTGGTTGTAGCTGTCTGTGAAAAAGCCGAAGGTATGTTGTCAACACAATAGTGGGTCACTCCATCAACCTCATAAACTGGGTCGTCGTGAGAGGTTGAATGTGTCGTTTGTATCGCACCCTCATCATCGCATGCAACATCTACTATCATCGCTCCTGGCTTCAACATCTTGAGCATATCTCTGTCCACAAGATGATCCTTCCTCCACTTGGGCCAAAGGATACAATTTATAAGGACATCAGTCCTCTTCAAGCACATCTCCAAATTGGCTCTGTTGGATATAAGGAGCTCAACATTTGAAGGCAGCTCCTTTCTTGCCTTCTCAAGCTTATCTATGTTTATATCGAGTATAGTTACCTTGTTTCCAAAGGCTGCAGCTAGTTCAGCAGCTGCTACTCCTGAGTTGCCTGCACCAATAATGGTTATCTCAGGGGTTCTTACTCCGTCAACTCTGGATAAAAGTATGCCATTTCCCCCATGCACCCTTTGCATAAAGTGGAGAGCTGCCAAAAACCCTCCCTTTCCTGCTATTATACTCATTGGCTTAAGTAACGGGAACTCTCCGTCCTTGTCGTCTACATCCTCATAGGCGATCCCTATAACCTTTTTCTCAAGCAATGCATCAGTTTGCTCAGCGTAGGCGTTTGAGTGGATATAAGTAAATACTATGTGGTTTTCCCTAAGATATTGAAATTCCTGAGGAAATATCTCCTTAACCTTGTAAATAAGCTCGGCTTCCTCATATACTTCCCTTGGAGTATCCTTTAGGATCGCACCGCTTTTGATATAGTCCTCATCAGAATAACCGCTTCCGATCCCTGCACCTCTTTCGACAAGAACAGTATGACCTCTGCTTGTGATCTCCTTCACTCCGTCAGGATTGCATGCCACTCTGTATTCATTCTTTTTGATCTCTTTTGGTATACCAATTATCATTGTTATTCCTCCTTCGAGATATCAACCCTTTATTCTACATCAACTGCCAGCATTTCCAGAGCTTCATCCACTATCCTGTTTCTGATTTCACTTTCCTTTTCGCTGGAATCCATAGGATTGCCTACAGGGAATGGGATAGCAAATGCCGGAACTATTCTTACAGCCCCGATTGTTTTTGATATTGGAGTTACCGTACAAATGTGGGATGAAGGTATTCCAACTGCCTCTAGTTCCTTGACTATCGTTGCTCCGCAACGAGTGCAGGTGCCTCAGGTGGAAGTCATTATAGCTCCATCAACTCCTGCCTGTAAAAGCTCCTGTGCAATCTCTTTTCCCATCGCCGTGGCATCTGCAACAGAAGTAGAATTTCCAGTTGTTACATAATAATACTCATAAAGCTCACCAAACGTTCCATCCTTTTCTTTTGCTTTCATGAGATCTATGGGAAGCACTACATTTGGATTTTTGTTTGCATATACGGGATCATATCCTGCATGGACCGACTCATAGCTTCCTTCCTCAAGCTTTTCAATATCTTTGATACTGTATTTCTTATAGAACTTGGCCGTAGCAGCAGGGAGGTGATCCGGATTTCCAATTGGAACGACTCCTCCTGAAGTCAATATTGCGATTTTAGCCTTTTTCAAGTCCTTAAGTCCCCTTGCTGGCTTTACTCTGTTATAGGATGGTATAGGGATCTCGGTTTGAAATTCCTCTCCCCTAAGCTTCTTAACAAGCATGTCAAGAGCTCTTTCAGCTCCAGTCCTGTCCATAAATCTATTTACTCTTATCCCCCTTGGGATATAGCCCTCCTCAGCAGGCAGTCCAAGATCCTCACCTGAAAGCAGCTTGTTTGCTATCATCTTCATTGCAGCTACCGCTTTTTTCATCCCTGCCGCAGAGTTTGCCGTCTCTACTATTATTGTTTTATCTTTGTATATGGCAACTGCGGGATTTTCAATGTACATCCCAGTAACCGTACTTATACCAAGCATTTCGCCTAGAAAGGCGCAAAGGTCCCCACAGGCCATCCCGAATCGGCCAGCATTGAAGGCAGGACCGGCTATTAACATATCTATATCTAAACCTTTAACCATTTCGAGTATCTCTTCTCTTACAGCATCCATATTTTCAGCATAATAATTATCACCGCAGACTACAGTTGCAACGATCTCAGCATCCAGTCCATCAATAAAAAGATTTGCTGAACCGGCAACTCCATCCAATAGCAACGGTTTCATGGAAGCTTTGTCTTCGCCGCCTATTTGGCCAAAGAATTGATTTGTATAAAACAGCGCTTTTTTCATATCTTCCCCTCCTAAACAGTAGTTGCACTAAGATAACTATATCCCTGAAGATTATGGCTTCCGATGATCCCATGGATCTCTACTATCAAGCTTCCATCCTCCTGCCTCGAGCCGACAAATCCACCGGTTATGTGTTCAAGTGCATCTAAATCCCCGATGATCCTATCCATCCTTGGGATCCTTATCCTTGCATTGCTGTTTCCAGTTGATACTATTGCATCTGCTTCATCTACACCGTCCGGAAGTGATTCAGACTTGCCATCTACTCCTGCATCCTCATTACTGATCATTACGGTCTTTATGCCCTTATTTTCCAGCCTCTTGCATATCATCATCAAATCGGTAGTTGGGTTTCCAAAGCCCTCCTGAGACTGTATAGCTCCATCTGCACCCATTAATTCTACTATCTTTGCTGTAAGCATTGAATTTCTATACTTGTCCTGGAGAACCGTTGTCATAGGACTGACGACTGCCCCGATGAAATTTATCTCTTTTCCATGTCTTTTAAAGCATTCCTTGATGACAGCATTATTCTGGTGATGGTATGTAGTAGTCTTTGACCCTGCAGATACGCAGTGTCCGCTGACAAGAGCTCCATCAAAGGCTTCAAGTGGATTTATAGGAGTAGGAAGCATAAGCTTGGAATCCTTGCCATAGAAGTAGGTATCATGGAGAAGACCCTGTCCCACGCATTGATATACATAGGCCACTTTCGGAAGGTCCTTATATTCTTGATTTTTATCATCAAGCGATCCCCATTTTATGACTTCTGAATCCTCATAACCAAAGGGGATACATGCTTTGGCAAGATAATTCGCAGCCTTCACGCCAGCAAGTCTTACTACTTCCTCATGCTCGTGAGGGGTAACCCCAGGCTTCTTAATGACGCTCATTACAAGACTAAACAGCTTGGAAAATGGTGTATATTCCGCTAGTGGCCCGGACATGTCAATGATCCCTTCCTGGAATCCCACTATTGGCCCGGTTGTTATTACTGCAGCATTCTTCAACACGTATGTCGTGCCCCTTCCTGCTTCATAAATCTCACCAACTAAACCGGGAAAACCATCTCCATCGATCTTACATCTAGGCTCCACTACATCCTTAACAGGCAATATCCTAACACTATCTCCAGGCTTTGCAACATCAAAGCCAACATCCACGATCCTGTCATCCTCCATTAGAAGCATCTTCAGCTCTTTAGTGTCTACAGACAGAACGCCGTTTTCAATTTTCGTAGCATCTGACAACTTTATGTCCTTTACATAGCTGTAACGTAATTCAAGCTCCATACATTTACCCCCTATCTTTTATTGCTATTTATTAATGCAATAACCATGCCAAAGATAAAGATTGGAATTACTTCAGTAAACCGACAAAAAAAGATACAAGGCGACAGATTTCTGTCACCTTGTTGTATATTTTTTGTCATACCTCGGTTTCGATACCATATTTATTGAGTTTGTAATGAAGCTTTTGCCTGGTTATTCTTAAGAGCTTGGCAGCCTTTGATATATTCCAGCCTGTATTTTTTAAGGTTCTCAATATCATATCCTTTTCAATCGTTTCCAGCAGATTGTCCAGTGATCCAAACTCCTCGATAGTCTTTCCTTCCAAGTTCTTTGACTGTAAAAGATATGACGAAGGTTCTCTATTTAAGTATGCAGGCAGATCATCAAGCTCGATCACTTTTTTATCAGTAAAGCTCATACAGGATTCTATTATATGCTGCAGTTCTCGAACGTTGCCAGGCCACGGGTACTCCAGGAATAGCTTCTCCACATCCCTGGAGATCCTTTCAACAGACTTTCCGAACTGGCTGTTGAATCGATTTATAAAATGCTCGATATAAAGTGGAATATCCTCTTTTCTCTCTCTTAAGGGAAGTAATCTTAATGTCATAACTCCCAGCCTGAAAAATAAATCCTCTCTCAAAAATCCCCTATCCATAGCAGTCATAGGGTCCATGTTCATGGCAGCGACAACTCTGACATCGACCTGCTTATCTTTAGTATCTCCGACTCTTCTGACTCGGCCGTCCTGAAGCACTCTTAAGAGCTTTGCCTGAAGGTTTTTAGGCATGCTGTTCAGCTCATCAAGGAACAATGTTCCTCCATCTGCCTCCTCAAACAACCCTGATCTATCGATCGAACCAGTAAATGCGCCTTTGACAGATCCAAAAAGTATTGTTTCGAAAAGGCTCTCGGGTAAGGCTGCACAATTTTGCGCCACAAATGGCTTCCCTGCTCTGTCACTTCCGTTGTGTATTGCCTGGATAAAAAGCTCCTTGCCGGTTCCCGTTTCACCATATACGATAGCCGAGGATCTCGACTCAGCTATGCTTCTAGCTTTTATTATATTAAGCTTCATTTCAGGATTGGTTGTAAGGATATCCTCAAAGCTGTACAAATTTGAGGTCCCTCTTTCAGCCCTGTTTTTCAACGCTTTTGGAGACGTTGATTCATTAAACTTAGTGACATCCTTTGACAGCTCTACCACGCCAAGTATTTGCCCATTTCTGATAATAGGGATCGTAAGGTTAGTTGTGGTGATCGCTCTGCCTGTAAAGTCAGTAAATCTTTGCCTTTCCATATAAACAGGCTTACCTGTCTCAAGACTCCTTACAGTTGAGCTTTCCTTTGGATCGATATTTGGATATACCTCAAGAAAATTCTTATTTAAAACAGATTCCAAAACATCATCACAGCCGTCGCTGTCGAACCTCGGATTGTATCTGACTGAATAAACTATCTTACCGTTTCTGTCAACTATCATAATGGCATCAACATAATCCAGATTGATATTACCATCCTTCACCATACCACCCCCTCCTCCTAATATTAGCACAATTCCTCAGCCACCGACAATATTAGTGACAACTAAACCATTTTTCCATTCCATAACTGATATAATTCCATAATTTGGGTAAATATGAACGGAATTAATTAAATAGATCATGCAAACAACGTCTGAAAGGGGTCCATAAAATGAATATAATCAAGAGAAAATCCTTCAGAATCTTAGCATTGCTTGTTATCGGAGCTTTAGCAGCTTTCTACCTATTCGGAAGGGGCGGAGGTGGAGTTGAGGTCAGGGCTATGAATGCATCAAAAACCGACATCACCAAGACTGTATCTATGTCGGGAACTGTTGAGCCGGTAGCGAGCGAGGTCATAACCGTTCAGCAGGGCCTTAAGGTACTGAAGGTTCATGTATCAGAGAATGATACAGTCGAACCAGGCCAGATAATAGCAGAGCTTGATTCCACTGAGCTACGTCTATCATTGGAGAAGACCTCTTTGTCTCTGGAACAGATCGAGGATGAGCTTGGAACTTTGAAAAACACATCTATTTCAAGTGATCAGGCTATACTGAAGAATGCTTTGGATAGAGCAAAGGAAGACTACAATAAAGCTGTAGCAGACGCTTCCAAGGGTGCGCAGGATCTTGCTTCTTACAAGGTACTTCTTGATGAAGGAGCCATAAGCAAATCTGATTATGACAACAGGTTATCAGCTCTAATGTCTCTTGAAGCTTATAGAAATACCTCCTTGTTGAACTATGAGGATGCTACTCTCAGGTACTCCCAGTTCGTTAAATCATCCTCAGATGGAGTCCAAGGTCTCGACAGGCAAAGGCAGTCCATACTTCTGGACATGGAGCTGCTTCAGAATTCTATAAACGACACGATCGTAAAATCAAATATTTCAGGTATGGTAGTTGATCTTCCTCTTGAGGAGGGCAGAGATGTTCCCACAGGAGCCGAGGTCATCATACATGGCAGTGAGGGTGTTGAATTTGTAGCATTTGTAACTCAGGAGGAATCCCTGTTGATATCTGTAAATCAAAAGGCTATTGTTCAAGTTCCGGGGTCTGGTACATCCTATGACGGCAGCGTTTCCTTCGTTGGGAAATTAGCAAAGGTAGAACCTTCAAGCGGTAGCAGGACACCAAAGGTCGAAGTAAGGATACTTCTTAGTGACACAGACGATAAAGTGATCCCAGGTTTTGACGCTGATGCCGAGGTTGCAACAGATTCAAAAGCAGGAGTCCTTTCAGTTAAAACTGAGGCTGTAAGATATGATGATTCAGGTGTATCCTTCGTATATGCTGTTTCAGGAGGCAGGGCCGTCAAAACTCCTGTGGAGCTTGGGATATCCGACGGTTATATAGTAGAAATCAAATCAGGGCTAAACGAAAACGATCAGGTCATTCTCAATCCTCAAATGGAAATATCTGACGGAACTGAAGTAAGTATTTTAGAATGAGGTGACAGGTATGAATCGGCATTTTTTTAGCTTTATGGAGCATTTTGAGAAAAATGATAAGGATGCCTGCGTAAAATTCGCAGTTAAAGGGCTGTCCGATGGTCTATTTACCCTATCTGAGCTGTATGAGGAAATCCTTACCCCTGCCCTCTTTACCATAGACGAGTGTCAGGATGAGGACAAGGGTTGTATCTGGGATGAGCATGTAAAGACAGGTATAGTAAAGACCATCATTGAGTCAATATATCCTCAGGTAATTGAAATGAAAAAAAATAACGATCCCGCCGGACAAAAAGTGGTTCTTGCGTGTCCAGAGCGCGAGCTTCACGACGTAGGCCTCAGGATGATGGCAGATCTCTTTGCTATAGAGGGATATGAAACAGTCTTTGTAGGTGCCAATACTCCACGGGATCAAGTATCCATTGCAATCTATATAGAGAAGCCAAAATACGTTGCAATAAGCGTAACCGATCACTATCACCTCTCGGAAACCAAAAAGCTTATCGAGGAGATCCGGAATGATCATGGAAATGGCATTACAGTGATCCTCGGCGGCAGAGCCATAAAGAATAATCGTGAGCTATTCACAGCATTAGGTGGCGATCTCTTTATGGACAGCTATTCAGATATAAAAAATCTCAGGGAGGGTGATGCTTCATGAAACTTGCTTTCTCAATCGCCCTGAGATTTTTGCGTTCCGGAAGAGGTCAAACCGCACTTATTGCAGTTGGTATTGCTGTAGGCGTCTCTGTTCAGATCTTTATCGGCTTACTCATTCAAGGTCTTCAGATCGATCTAGTAGATACGACAATTGGGAGCTCGTCTCAAATCACCATAACCTCGACCAATGAGGAAAAGCTTATAAAGGACTGGGAAAGGGCCGTCTATGAAGCACAGCTTTTTGAGCCGGAGATAATTCATGTTTCACCAGCGGTTGATGGACCTGCCAGCATCGATTATGAAACAGACATCGATCCAGTTGTTATAAGAGGCTTCAACTTATCTGCCTCTGATCCGATCTACGGCTTCACTGAAGGGTTATACGAGGGCACTTTGCCTACTCTAAGGGATGAAGCTATCATAGGAAGAGAGCTTGCAGTAAAAACAAGGACTAAAACCGGGGATAGAATAACACTTCTAACCCCAGACGGAGGATTCGTAAGACTTACCGTAACCGGCTTATTTGATCTGGGAGTATCTTCACTTAACGAAAGCTGGGTGGTCACCTCCCTGGATACTGCCCAAAGAATACTTGGAACTGATAACAGCGTCACATCTGTTGAGATGCAGGTTTCTGAGGTATTTGATGCAGACCTTCTTGCTGAAAGACTTGAATATTCTATATCCGGAAAGGATCTTAGGATCGACAACTGGAAGGACCAGAATGCGTCCCTTTTAAGCGGCCTCAACGGGCAAAGCGTTTCAAGCTATATGATCCAGGTCTTCGTCCTTGTGGCAGTACTTTTAGGTATTTCGAGCGTGCTGGCCATATCAGTGGTTCAAAGATCCAAGCAGCTGGGGATCTTGAAGGCAATGGGTATCCAAGACAGCGATGCAAGTCTTATTTTCGTCTTCCAGGGACTGATGCTAGGTCTTCTCGGTGCCGTGCTCGGTATAGCACTTGGATTTGGTCTGTTGTGGTCCTTTACCAAGTTTGCACTAAATCCCGATGGGACACCCGTAATCCCGATATATGTAAATTACGGTTTCATAGCCTTGTCAGGATTATTTGCAGTATTATCCGCAATGATCGCTTCACTTATACCAGCAAGATTGTCATCAAGGCTTAATCCGATAGAGGTGATCAAGAATGGCTAATATAATTCAGCTTGAAGAAATAAACAAGATATATGGTGAAAAGATAAAGACCCAGGTTTTGTTTGACCTAAACCTCGGGTTTGAGGAGAACAGCTTCAATTCAATCATAGGTGCATCTGGAAGCGGAAAGAGCACCCTGCTAAACATCATCGGGACTCTTGACAAGCCAACCTCAGGCAGGGTCTTCATAGACGGTAATCGTACGGACACCTTGAGCAAGGAAGAGCTTGCCGTATTGAGAAACAAAACCATAGGCTTTATATTCCAGTTCCATTATCTTCTTCCGGAGTTTACAGCCAGAGAAAATATCCTCATACCCTATAGGATAGGGAACTTCAAGGTTCCCAAGGATATCGAGGAATGGGCTGACGAGCTGCTTGATCTTGTTGGGCTCACAAAAGTAAAGAATAACCTGGCCACCAATATGTCAGGAGGACAACAGCAGCGAACAGCTATCGCCAGAGCCCTTATAAACAGACCTAAGCTGATACTCGCCGATGAACCTACTGGAAATCTGGATTCGGATTCAACTAAGACAATCTACTCCACATTGCGAGATATCAATGAAAAATTCAAGACCACCTTCGTGATAATCACACATGATCAGAGGATAGCCGAACAAGCTGACAGGATCGTTGAAATCAAGGATGGAAGGATCAATTTGGATATCAGGAAATAGCTACGACACTTTACAGGGAGGATTTCTCATGAAGGTTGCAAGAGCAATTGCGTGGTTAGGAGTTGCTGCAATGTCTGCAGCACTATTCTTCGGATTTACTCAAGGTGATTTTTTTGCAGATGGCAGCATTATATTAAATAATCCATGGGGAATAGTCTCCATGGTAGACCTGTATGTAGGCTTCACGATTTTCTCTATGTGGGTTTTCTTCAGGGAGAAAAGCAAAATTATCTCGATACTATGGATAATAGCCATCATGATATTAGGGTTCTTTGCGGGGGCTCTTTATACAGCTATCCATCTGGAAATCAACAAGGGTGATTGGACAAGGTTTTTCCTTGGGTGGAGGTCTATTGAGAGCATATCGAAAGGAGATCGCTAGATATGACCCCACTTCTTAAAGACATCGAGAATGAGGTCAAAAGCGTTATAGGGGGTAAGACTCTCGGGGCCATACTCCCCCCGATTGTTTTTGTTATAGCAAACAACCTGCTTGGGCTTTTCTGGGGTATTATTTCTGCAGTATTGACCGCTTTGCTTTTAGGCGTTGCAAGATTTCTTAAGGGAGAATCAGTCAAATATGCAACTGGAGGTTTGTTGGGAGTATTGATCGCATCTGCCTTTGCATACTTTGCAGACAATGCAGCAAATTACTTTCTTCCAAGGATCTTTACCAGTGGCTTTTTATTCATAGCTGCCATAGTGACTCTGCTTATTGGAAAGCCTATGGCTGCATTAGCAAGTCATCTATCAAGAGGCTGGGAGATGTCCTGGTTTCTAAGAAGAGACGTCAAACCTGCTTATACAGAGGTAACATTAATGTGGGGTTTCCTATTCCTTATAAGAATGATCCTGCAGCTTAGGCTATACCAAGGAGGAGATCTTCTGAAGCAGGCTTGGATAAATACGCTTCTAGGTACCCCTGCAACTCTTTCAGTCCTTATATTAAGCTATATATATGGTATCTGGAGGCTTAAGAAGCTTGGTGGTCCCGGTATAGATGAATTCAGAGACAATAAGGAACCTCCCTTCAGAGGTCAAATAAAGGGATTCTAAATGATCAGGCAGAAACCGTTATATAAACTTTAACGATTTCTGCCTGATTTTTAATTATTCTACCTTGGTATCAGCCTGTCCCTGATTCTTAAAAATTCACTAAACATTTTCATATATACTTGGTTCCTATCAAAATCAGGATAAAATTTGTCGGAAGGAGAGCTTATTTCCTCCCAATTTCCTGTGATCACCTTATATATTCCATATAGACCAAGCTCTTCCCTATTGGATCTGATAACCTCTTCTCCAGTCACGTCGCTTATGATCTGACATAGGAGGTCACTTTTGGAACCTCCTCCTGCAAGAAACCTGCCAGCATTTCCCTTTGGCATAAAGGTAAGGCAATCATACATCGAGTAGGCAAGTCCCTCATATACCGATCTGATCATATGTGCTCGGGTATGATTGAACCTTAATCCGTAAAAAACGGCTGAGGCATCCGGTGCCTTGAAGGGTGCTCTCTCACCAAATAAATATGGAAGGAAGATAACACCTTCGGAGCCAGGCGGAATCGTTTTGATTTCCGACTCAATGACAGAAATATCTCCTTGAGTCATCCCCAATTCTTTCCTGCACCAATCAATAACTACAACACCACTTAATGCAGACATCTGTCTTAAGTACGACCCATCCTTAACGTGACAAAGAATGCTCCCCTCCTCGACATTCATCTCTTCAATCTCTTCCTTGCCCATGATCACAATATTGCCTAAGGTTGTTCCTATTACAGATCCAGAGTCCCCCGGAGCTACTGCACCAAGTCCTGCTGAGGTAGCAGAAATATCTATGCACCCTGCGATAACAGGAGTTCCCTCGGGTATTCCGGTGTCAATTGCTCCTCGGGAAGAAACCTTTCCCATCGTCTCTCCTGAATGAAGGATCTTGGGAAATTTTTTGATCATTTCTTCGATGCCGAGTATTTTAAATATCTCGGCTACCCTTGTCTTTTTTACTACATTGATTGCCGTTGTTGATGCATCTGTCCAGTCAGTTGATATTTTGCCAGTAAGCTTGAAATTAAGCCAATCCTTGCAATAAACAACATGCTCGATCCTGCTGTAGCTATGAGGTTCATGTTCCTTCAGCCAATTTAGTATGGCAAGTGGAGAACCAACACATAGCGGCACCATATGGTTATGGGAGCTGCATAGGTTTGCTTCTTCCCACACATGCATTGGGATCTGGTCATTTCTGCTGTCATTCCATAGAATTGCATTTCTCACTGGTTTTCCATCGTTGTCCAGAAGCCATGCTCCTTCTCCCTGAGCAGCGATCCCGACAGCCGCCAGAGTTTTCCATTGCTCTGAAAACAACATACTTAGCTCGGTTATCGCCCCTGAGACAAGCTGCCAAAGCTCATCCATGTCCATCTCACACCAGCCTCTTCTGGGCATTGAAATCTTTACAAATCTTGAGGTCATGCCGACCAGGCTTCCCTCATCATCGAATAGTCCAGCCTTTATTCTTGTGGTTCCCGCATCGACAGCAAGGTAATGCTTCATCAGATCAACTCCAGTGCACTTTCGAAATCCTTTATTATATCCTTTACGTTTTCCACTCCAAGAGAAACTCTGATCAATCCATCCTCAATACCCATCTTCTCTCTATCTTCTTTAGGTACCTTTCTATGGGTCATTGTTGCAGGAATTTGTACAAGAGTATCCAAATCGCCAAGACTCACGGCAAAATAACAAAGCTTTAGCTTGAAAATAAGCTCCTGAGCTTTTTTCCTATCCCCATCGATTACTATCCCAACCATTCCTCCAAAGTCGTCAAAATACTTTTTAGCTCTCTCATGATTTTTATCATCCTCAAGTCCAGGATATATAACAGCCTTGATCTTAGGGTGATCCTTCATTGCCTTCGCAAATTCCATTGCATTCTCACAATGCTTTTCCATTCTCAGGTGAAGAGTCTTAAGACCCCTAAGCATCATATAGCAGCTATCAGGGGCAAGCACCGGTCCTATATCCATGTATTGCTTGCTTCTAAGTCCCTCGCAGAACTTCTCGGTCCCTACAACTGCCCCCGCTACAACATCTCCATGACCATTTATGTACTTTGTACAGCTGTGGATAGCTGTATCGATTCCCCAGTCAAGAGGCCTGAAAAGATACGGTGATGTAAAGGTACTATCGACGATCGTATTAACTCCGTTTTCCTTAGCCCATGCAACTATCTCGTCTATCTCAGGTATATCCAGGGTAGGGTTTGATATTGTCTCAAAATACACCAGCTTTGTATTATCTCTCTTTACTCTATCCAGGTTTTCTCTATTCAATTCTTCAAGGAATGTCACTTCTATACCCAGATCCTTCAGAACATGGTCAAACAGGTTGAAGGTCCCTCCATAGACAGTTTGAGCTGATATCAGATGATCCCCGGATTTACAGTAACCAAGTACTGCCATTGCTATAGCAGCCATGCCCGACGAGGTCACTAAGGATGCCTCAGCATGCTCCAGGGCAGCAATTTTTTGTTGAAGTGAAACCTGAGTAGGATTCCTGGACCTACCGTAGGTATAAATTATCTCATCCTCCTGTGGTGTTCCGGCAAGCCACCTTTCCATTCTATCCTCTGTAAAAACAAAAGTGCTGGTTTTATATATTGGAGACACCAATGCACCAGTCTCATGGTCAGGGTGCTGCCCTGCGTGAACTGCAAGGGTTTCGAACCCTAATCCTTGAAAATCTTTATCCTTTCCCACAATTATTCGCCTCCTTACTTATATTCAAATTCAAGATCTTCTCCCTTTATAAAATGAATCACGTCTATTACAAGCTGTTCAGTGTGGTTGTCTATGGCGTCATAAGTGGCTCCGGCAAGGTGGGGAGTGACAACACAGTTTTCAAGCTCATCAAGGAACGGATGATCTCTCCTAATTGGCTCACTTTCAAATACGTCAAGCGCAGCGCCCATGATCCTTCCCTCTCTCAGGGCTTCTACCAGTGCGGCTTCATCTACCAATGCGCCTCGGGACGTATTTACGAAGAATGCCCCTGACTTCATATTGTCTAGAAACTCCTTGTCGATTATATGGTATGTGCTGGGAGAATCCTTACTGTGTATAGAAACCACATCAGCTTTATTCGCGAGTTCTAATAGAGTGTCTGTAAAATAAACATCCTCAAAGGCGCTCTTATCCAAATAAGGATCAAATGCGATTATTTTCATCCCAAATCCTCTGCAGATCGAAGCAACTCTTCTGCCTATGCTTCCATAGCCAACTATTCCCAGAGTCCTTCCCTTCATTTGATAACCCTTGTACTGAATATATGGAGTGTCCTTTCCCAGAGCCCAGGTTACGTCTCGTTTCAATCCTTCCCTTATTTCATTGTTGCTTACTTTCTCTACAGTATGCAAGCCTTCCTTAAGGTCGTGATAAGCCAATGGGATCCTTCTCATTATCGATAGCATCATGGCCACTGTGTATTCAGCTGTACAATCAGAATTTCTCTCCGGGGAATAACTAAGAGGTATGCCTCTCTCTCTTAGATATCCAATATCTACATTGACTGGGTTTGCTCTTGTACAAACAACAAGCTTCAAGTTTTTAGAGCTGTCGATCACTTTTCTTGTAACCGGATCATAGCTTGTTATCAAGACGTCCGGCTCATAAGCTTCCATCAGACTGCAAAGCTCCTCCTCAGTGAGTATCCTTTGCTCAGCTGCCCAACCCTTGAACTCAACTTCAGCGAATTTCCCCAACGTCTTGATCAGCACCCCTGTCTCAGCTGTACAAAGTATCTTTGGCTTGTCTTTTGATATCATATCTCATCATGCTCCTCACCACGCTTACCATAGTTCTTGAACCTTTCCATCATCCTGGTCATCTCATCCTCTGGAAGTATTACAGGATCTCCAATAGACTTTGCCCTATAATAAAGCTCGCAGCAGAACTCTATCTCTTCAGTGATATTGTATGCTTCAGCCAGGCTTCCTCCACCAGCCAGCATGCCGTGATTTGCTAAAAGACATGCCTTCCTGTCCTTCATAGCTTCGTAGGCGTTCTTAGCCAGTGCAACAGTACCATAGGTTGCATATTCCGCACATCTGACGTCAGGCCCCGCCAATGCCACTAGATAATGTACCGCAGGGAGATCTGTGTTCAAGCATGCTATCGTGGCTGCAAATGTAGTGTGTGTGTGTATGATTGCGTCGATGTCCGTTCTGTACTTATAAAAAATCCTGTGCATGTCTCTTTCACTGGATGGCAGGGCATCTCCTTCGACTATGGTCCCGGTTTCAATATCGATCAGTACGACCTCCTCAGGCTTAATAAGAAAGTAATCTATACCGCTTGGTGTAATCGCCATAAGTCCCGATTCACGGTCACATACGCTTAAGTTTCCACCTGTGCCCTTGGTAAGTCCGTTTTCAACAAGTTTCTTCCCATATTCGATTATCTCATTTCTTTTTTCTAACAACCTCATCTGATCATCTCCCAAATATATTTTTATCGCTTTACTTAATGATAACATCAATAATATATAGATGCAAAGGGATAAATGGGTATACAGAAATATGTAAACGATTGCCATACAAGGAGGTATACTAATGAAGCTTCAATATCTGGGACACTCATCATTTTTACTGGAGGGTTCAGGCTTTAAAGCTGTAATTGACCCTTTTCTTTCAGGAAACCCGTCCTCTGCACTAAAGCCTAATCAAATCAAAGAGCTTACTCACATATTTGTTACTCACGGACACGGTGATCACATTGGAGACACCATTGAACTGGCGAGGGAAAACAAAGCTCTTGTGATAAGCAATGCAGAGATATCGAACTACCTTTCCGAGCATGGACTTATAACACATGGAATGCATATCGGTGGCAGATATACCTTTGATTTTGGAAGGGTGAAAATGACTCCAGCTCTACATGGCTCATCAATACCAACAAGCAAAGGACCTAGAGACGGAGGTAATCCATGCGGCTTTGTTATTGAGATCGAAGGAAAGAAACTTTACCATGCAGGAGACACAGGACTTACAATGGACATGAAGCTTCTGGATATCGAGAGTATAGATGTTGCACTTCTTCCTATCGGGGGCAACTACACCATGGATATCCAGGATGCCTTAAGGGCTGTGGAGTTCATTAAACCTAGGCTCACAATTCCTATGCACTACAACACCTTTCCACTTATAAAAGCCGATCCTGAAGAGTTCAAGGCTAAAAACCAATGGAGCGAGACAAGGATACTGAGGATCGGTGAAATGATGGAATACTAAAAAATAAAAGTTTCCCGAAAAATAATGGTGTGCCGTTGAATGGCACACCATTTGCTTTAATATTTACCTATGGGAGGTTTTACATATTCAGGTAATGGACATTGGTAAGCTCCGCCATTTTGAATCTTGACAATATTCTTTGCAGCTTCAATTATATCAGGCCTCTCAGCAGTCCTTAAGGCTGAAAGTGCCATAACCTTTGCAGCTGTAAGCATTCCCTTCAAGGCGATCCTGCTTCCGGATTGACCTGTCATCTGCCAGGTATGTCCCACATTCCCGATAAATGCTGTAGCAACATTGAAATTCAAAGAGGGAACTGTATAGCAAACATCTCCTACATCGGTAGAGCCTGAGACATAGCTTTGATTTCCTCTTAGATAAGGAGTTATTGTCCCATCCAGCGGTCGACTATATACTTCGTCGAGTCGCTCCACGCCAAACCTATGCATGATTTTCTCTTTTGCAAGATCCCTAGTGATTTCATTAAAGCTCTCTAAATATTTTTTAGCAAGTTCGAAGTCACCTTCATCCCAAGCAGGTGCTCCCACATCTCTTAATGCCTGATCTGCTATCTCTGCCAGCGCATCATTGGTTATATAATCCGAGAAAGCCATAGTGATCTCATAGTCCATACTGGTGCCTGTCATAAGTGCTGCTCCTTTTGCAACGTCTTTGACTCTTTCGAAAAGCTCGTTAACCTGCCTCACCTTTGGTGATCTGACCTCATATTTTACTACTGCACGGTCCTGAACTACATTAGGAGCTGTACCACCTGTATCAGAGTATGCATAGTGTATCCTAGCCTGATCTATCATATGCTCTCTTAAATAATTTACCCCAACACTCATCAGCTCGGCGGCATCAAGTGCACTCCTCCCCAGGTGAGGTGTACTGCCTGCATGAGCGGTGATCCCGGAAAATCTGAAATTTGCACCCATTATGGCAACGGTTCTGTCTGACTGGACCTGTGTTATATCGGAAGGATGCCAAGTGTAAACAAAATCTACCCCATCAAACACTCCTGCTCTGGCCATAAACTGCTTCGAGCCAGCACCTTCCTCTGCAGGACATCCAAAATACATTACTGTCCCTTTCCCCTTTGTTTCCATCATATAATCCTTAACAGCCAGAGCAGCTCCCAAAGAACCAGCACCTAAAACGTTGTGCCCGCAGCCATGTCCTGGAGCACCTTCTTGTATTGCATACTTTACTGCAATCTCCCTTGACTGGCTCAAAGAATCCAATGCGTCGAACTCACCCAGGAATCCAAAGACTGGTTTTCCCTCTCCCCATTTGGCTGAAAATGCGGTAGGCATGCCTGCTACCCCTTCTTCCACCTCAAACCCCTCTGACTTAAGCTTATCTATCAGTAGCTTGGATGAGTTAAACTCTTCATAGGAAAGCTCCGCAAATTCCCAAATTTTTATCGCAATTTCTCTGAGCTCCTCAGCCTTTCTATCAATAACGTTTGAGATATATTCAATATCCTTCATAGAGTCCCTCCTATGATCATAGTACTTTGCTCAAAAAATCCTTAGTCCTGTCATTTCTTGGATCAAAAAACAATGCATCAGGACTACCTTGTTCTACTATTTCTCCATCTGCCATAAATAACACCCTGTCACTTACTTCTCTTGCAAATGCCATTTCATGGGTCACAATAACAATTGTCATGCCCGCCTCGACAAGCGACTTGATAACGTCAAGAACCTCCTTGACCATTTCCGGATCGAGTGCGCTGGTTGGTTCATCGAACAACATTACATCAGGTTCCATAGCCAAAGCTCTAACGATGGCAAGCCTTTGTTTTTGTCCCCCCGATAACCTATTTGGGTACTCGTTCTTTTTATCCAGAAGGCCAACTCTTTTAAGCAGCTCAACTGCTTGATCCTCAGCATGCGCCTTTGATATCTTTCTCTCCAGTATTGGAGCGAGTGTAATGTTTTCAAGGACTGTCATATGTGGGAAAACATTAAAAAGCTGAAATACCATACCAATCTTTTGCCTGTGCATATCCACATCTATATTTTTATCTGCAAGATCCACGCCCTTGAAAATCACCTTACCACTGGTAGGTTTTTCAAGCAAATTGAGACACCTTAAAAATGTACTTTTTCCGCTTCCGGAAGGTCCAATTATTGATACGACCTCTCCCTCGTGTATAGTTTCGGTTATATTCTTAAGAACCTTCAAATCACCGAATTGCTTACACAAATCAACTACATGGATCAGCTCCCTTTTTTTACTCATTTCTCTGGAGCCTCCTTTCAAATAGATCGAGTCCCTTTGACAATATCGTCGTGACTAATAAGTAGATCAGCCCAACAATTACCAGTGAAGGAATCGCAAGGAAGGTAGCCGATTGAACGGTCCTATATGATGTCATAAGCTCCTGGACAAAGAACACTGAAGCCAGGGATGTCTGCTTCACCATGGTTATGTATTCGTTCCCGAGAGCAGGCAGGATATTTTTAATTGCCTGAGGAAAGATTATGTATCTAAATGTATTCCTGTCGCTTAGCCCCAAGCTCTTGGCAGCCTCTCTCTGGCCTTTATCCACAGCCTGAATACCTGCTCTTATAACCTCCGCAACATATGCACTGGCATTCACGATCAAAGCGATAACTATGCACGCAGTATCTGACAAGGTTATTGGAGATATCTTCGGCAGAGTAAGCCAGAAGAAATATAGTTGAAGAAGGATAGGCGTACCCCTGAGAATACCTATATATAGTACAGTGAACCTATCTAAAAGTCTTATCCCTGAAAGCCTCATCAGTGCAATGATGGTCCCGACCGCAGTGGCTGCCATTACAGTCACAGCCGCCAGCCAAAGAGTCCCCACCAAACCATTGATGTATACATAATCATATTTACTCCATAGCTTTATTATTGTGTCAATCATTCACAGCTTCTCCTTCTCTTGTATCATTCTATAAATATTCAATAACTAAAGACCCAAGCTCTTAGCATACTCTGTAAATTCGATGTGCCAATCCTCAAAAACTCCTGATTCGAGTACTTCATCGATTATTGAATTTATTTTTTCAGTCAGCTCGTCTTCGCCCTTAGGGATCCCTATTCTTGTACCTGCAGTCTCCTCGTCCATTATAAACTCAAATCCCTCAATTACCATAAGGTTTGCATTCGGGTTTGCTTCGACATAAAGCTGTGCCATAGGAATCGATGCTGCACATGCATCCGCTTTACCTTCCTGCACCATGAGAAAACCATCTGTTGTTGCTGAAACTCTCTTGAATTCCTTGAATTTTGGAACCTGCTCATTGACAAAAAGCTCTTGTAATGAACCACTTTGCGCCACAACTATTTTATCCGACAGATCATCTGGATCGCTTATGATATCCTTGTCCGCCTTTCTTATAAGCAAGCCATGCCCCGGTGCATTTTCTGCGAAATAATATCCCTTAGACATATTCATCGCCTCTGCTCTTGCAGGTGTAAAGGATAGTGCGGATATTGCAAGATCGTACTTGCCTTCGGTAATGCTCCCAAGTACTGCTGAAAACTCAAGAGGTACGATTTTAAGCTCGACTCCGAGCTCCTCTGCTATGTACTTTGCCAGCTCGATGTCACTTCCAACGTATTGCTCGTCACCCTGCTTGCTTGGGTCAATAAACTCAAAGGGTGCAAAATAAGGCTCTGTGACAACCTCGATGTACCCTCTTTCGATTATGTCCTCAAGTCTGTTTGATTTTTCTTCTGCGGTACCATTACTGCCTTGACTGCAAGCTGTTGATGTTAAAGCTATCACTGTCGCTGATAGTAAAATCATTAAGCTTTTTTTATTGATTCCTTTCATATTTACCTCTCCTCCTGTTTTTGAGTAAAATAAACAGCTCCCATTCTCCGGCAATTGCCAGAGGACGGGAGCTTGACTCCGTGGTTCCACCTCTATTTAGTGGTATCTCACAACACCACCCTCATGGGGTACAAATATTCTATACCCTTGCCCAGTAACGGGAGCAACCGAAACCGACTACTATCACTTTTGATTTCGCCAGTCTGCTCTGAGATGTGTTCACCAAACCTTTACTGCCAGCTTCCACCAACTGCTGGCTCTCTGTATGCTTTGGAAATGGTTACTCTTTCTCGTCATCGCGTTATCATGCTAAATTAATATAATCAAGAGTAACACCTTTTGGATAATTTGTAAACCCCTAGCTGAAAAATTTTTAAATTCCTTTAAGATATTTCATTGCTCCATAAGCATAAACGGCGGCTCCTTTATGGAGGACATCTTCATTTACAACCATAGATGGATTGTGTATTGAGTAGGTATAGCCCTCCTCATTACTTCCCATTCCAAGATTTAGCATTACAGAAGGTACCCGTGATGCTATGGAAGTAAAGTCTTCAGTTCCGACAGCCAGGGGTATGGTAAAGGTCGCACCCTCGCCAAGCAACTCCTCACAGTAGCCTGCCATCTCTTCGCTTAAATCAGGATCATTATACAATGGACCCATCCCGTATTGATGCTCAACTACAGCCTCTCCTCTAAAGGTTCTTGCAACACTTTCTGCTATCTCGCTTATCCTCTTGATAAGAAACTCCCTATTCTCTTGAGTCGTAGCACGAACCGAAACCTCAAGTGTTGCATTCCCTGCAAGTGTATTGACTGTATCCCCGCCATAGATCTTTCCTACAAGTACAACTGCGTTGTCCATACAAGAAGTCTCTCTTGAAATTATCTCCTGCAATGCTATCACCGTATGCGCTGCTATGTTGATTGCATCTACTCCCTTTTCCGGTGTGCTGCCATGGGCATTCTGGCCTTTGATAGTTATCTTTATGGCATCTCCGGAAAACAGAGCAGGTCCTTTAGCATATGCAATAGTGCTGCTTTTGGAAAGCTCATTTCCAACATATACATGGATCGCCAAAGCCGCATCCACCTTCGGATCCTCCAGGATACCCGCCTCGATCATGTCGACCGCCCCTGCAAGAAGCTCTTCAGCTGGTTGAAACATTAGCTTTACCGTGCCCTCAAGATCTTTTTCGTTATCCTTAAGAAGCTTCGCAGCACCCAACAGCATGGCTGTATGACAGTCATGACCGCAGGAATGACAATTTCCTGTTTCAGAAGCAAACTCCAAACCAGTTTCTTCCTTCATTGGCAAAGCATCCATGTCTGCTCTTAAGAGGATCGTACTACCGGGCTTTCCGATTACGGCTGTTACTCCAGCTTTACCTACTTTTTTAGGCTCCAGTCCGTACTCCTTTAGCTTAGTCTCTACGAACTCAACTGTCCTATCAAGCTGGAATCCAATCTCAGCAATTCCGTGTATAGCTCTCCTATTTGCAATTATCTCACTCTCAATGTTTTTAGCCTGCCTTAAGTAGTCAGCCATATATTCCTCCCATATAATATTATATTTATACTCCGGAACTCTTTAGTATCTTTTTGAATTTCTCCTTTACTCCACTTACTCTTTTTTTTGAGTTGAGCTCACTGTATGTATGCCCTCTATATTGCCATTTCCTAGATTTACTACACAACCTTTTAAAGGCATGCATAAAGTTATTCATGTCATCTATGGATCTAAAATCCAGTTTTTTTCTGCTTAACTCTGATAGTATCCTCTTGATGTCGAACCCTAGCTGGCAGTCCATCATAAGCATCTCTATGATTTGTTTATAAACCGGAGGATCTAGGTCGAAGCAGTCTCTGAAACACTCCTCGAAATCCTGAAATTCTTTTGTAGTCTGGAAGTAAAACTCGTCTTCGTATTTATGTATCTCCTCAGGTCCGGGAACGTAAAAGTCAATATCCCCCTGCTCATTGAGCATATTAAGATACTCATTCTCAAAGATCAAGTAATCCTTGATAAAGTATCCGGCCTTTCTGGTAACAAGATGAGCCGCAAGGTTCATTCTCGCTGTAGACATCTCCATATCACCTAGATTTGCTCTTGGGATATTATAAAGATTGTATACCTCAACTACCTTTTTTTCAGGGACAATACCATAGAGATTAGTAAGAGCGATGATGTATCTGCTTAGCAAATCGGCATCCATATCATATCTCCTTTCAAAGAAGCTACAACCAAATGCTTTCACTCGTTACTATTGTAACATATTAAGCTGCCAAAATGTGGAAACCACATAAAACGTGATACCATCTAAAGTCATACTCGACTATTCAATAAAACGAAGGGTTATCTCAAGCTTAAGCCTTTCAACATAATCATCAAGGTCGATACTGCATAACTCTTGTATTTTGGCGACCCTATATCTAACTGTATTACTGTGGATATAAAGCTTTGATGCTGCTTTATTACAATTGGATCCATTTTCCAGATAAGCCTTTAAGGTTTCAATCAACTCTTTCCCGTCTTCTTCCTTTAGGAGAGGTTCAAGAACGCTAAAGCTGCTTCCAAAATTCTTCTTTTCTACATCCTCATACCTAAGAACTCCAAAAGGCCCAAGCTCTCTAAATGTTACTACACTTTTCTCGGGGTACAAGTAACTCCCTATTTCAATTGCCTTCTTTGATTCCATAAAGCTTCGTTTTGAATGAAGGATCGTAGCTGCTAGTTCTCCTACACCAGCTTTAAAGCTGCGCTTAGGCAGGATGTAATTTAATTCGTCCAGGATAGTTGATATCTCGCTTTTTATATCCTCTACAGGATCGGTAAATTTTTCAGTGTCATATAAAATTGCCAGTGTATTATCATCTATGACACCTAAAATCGATTGGTAGCTTGGCAGCTTGTAAAATACAGTATTATACATCCGTTCTCTTTCATTGAACAAAGATGGTTTTCCTTCCTTTTGCTTTATACAGACGCATAGAAAACTGCTATCCAGATTCAGATTGAAGTTCAAAAAATTTTCTGTGCACCCAATCAATTTTTGCTTGTTTTCAAGCTCTCCATTTATCAAGGAATACAAAAACTCATCGTAGTACCTTCCTTCGATGAAGTTCATGGAGTAAATATGCTCGTAAAGCTCATATAATAAGGCAATTGCTATTTTAAGCGAGAATAGATTGTAGTAATCCATTTCTGTTTGACCCTCCCATACAATTACCTTGGAGATGGTCAATCCTTTTATAGTAATGGTCATAACCAGCCATGAGCCATTATCCTGTGACTCAAGGTCGGTATATCTGAAAATAGTAGGCTTATCCGATATTACATCTACCCTGTGACTGAAGCTGTACTCTTCAGCCGGATTATAGCTTAGGATCCTGTCGTCAGGCTGAAAACCCAGGGGATAAGTAAAGATCGTCTTATCAACGAGATTAAGTACCGATACCGGGACATTTATCTCGTGGTACATACTCACAAGAATATCATCTACCTTCTTCTTCAAGCTGTATGGCTTCAGGGGAATATCTTTCAGCAAATTCTTCTCTATAACTGAGGTAAGAAACCTATTTATGGCAATTGAATTTATTTGAGATATAATATCGATCCAAGCCTCTCTGTAGGGTACTTCAATTAGCGGAAAGTTTAGGCTATCTGCCAGTTCAATGATCTCATCAGGTATTCTGGAAAGGTATCTGGATGTTTTTATGGCCATACCTGCGACGTTCCTGGAGTTTAAAAAAACAATGACTTCTCTTAAAAGCTCAGTATTATTTACAAAAAGATAACCCGTCGAAAGTACGAGTTCTTTGCCTCTAAACCACCTGTATCCATCAGGGGAATCGAAGACAGTCGCAGCATGGATAGTCCTATCTATCCCCTTTCTGCCTGCTAAAAGCCTGTATTCACTGAAGTACTTGTTTTCAAGCATCTCCCTTACTGTTACACCCATAAATACACCCCCAACTTTAAAGCATTATCATGTGAGTACTATTATATCAAATTTCACAGATTAATTAATCAAATGTTCGAATTTCCTGGAGTATCCAAGAAAATAATTTTCCAAGATACTCCAGGAAACAAATAGCTCCCATCAGACAAAAATGTCTAAAGGAAGCTATTATGACTGTTTCTTCTATTTAGCTAAATCCGCCAACACTTCTGCGAGAACCTGAGCACCTCTGAAAATATCATCAAAGGGAGTGAATTCCTCCGGGGCATGGCTTATACCCTTTATACTTGGCACGAATATCATTCCAATATCAGTTATCGTGGCCATATTCAAGGCGTCGTGATATGCTCCGCTTGTGATGTTCATATGGTTTATTCCAAGCCTGTCGCAGGTTGTCGAAATAAGGTTTACAATATCCTTATTGGTTTTTTCTGGTGCCTGGTCAACTATCATGTCAACTTCTATGGTTACATGCCTCCTCGAAGCTACTTCTTCGACAAAATCTAGCACGTGCTTAACCGCTGCCTGTTTCCTATCATAGGTGACGTCTCTGATGTCAAGACCAAGAACGACCTCCCCGGGTATTACATTGATGGCATTTGGCTTAACATAAACCTCGCCCACGGTACCCACGGTTTCCTTTCCAATTGTTTGAGCAATCCTTTCAACCTCAAGCACTATCTCTGCAGCTGCTGCAAATGGATCCTTTCTAAGCCACATTGGAGTAGCTCCAGCATGACCTGATCTGCCTTTGATTGTTAATCTGAAATTTGTCGGAGCTGCTATCTGGTCTACTACTCCAATAGGTATTCCTGACTCCTCTAGTATTATACTTTGCTCAATGTGAAGCTCCACAAAGCATTTGATCTTTGATGGATCACCCTTTACAGTATCCAATTTATCCGGATCAAAGCCGTTTTCAGTTAGTGCTTGAGCAATGGTTACCCCATCCTTATCCTTGAGTCTGTCAAGATCAGATCTCTTAAATTTACCAATATAAGCCTGACTGCCAAGAGTTCCTCCTCCAAATCTGGCTGATTCCTCAGATAGAAATACGCATGCTTCTATCGTATGCTTGTGGGGTATGTTGTTTTCCTTGATGGTCTGAAGAGCCTCTATTGCTGAAAGCGTACCAACTGTACCGTCAAACTTCCCGCCATTTATTACTGTGTCAATATGAGATCCGCTCATTACTTTTTTTGCTTCCGGATCGCTCCCAGGCAACACTCCGAAAAGGTTCCCAAACTGGTCATATCGAGTTTTTAGACCTGCAGATTCCATATAGCCCTTAACAAGCTCAGCTGCAGCTCTTTCTGCCGGAGTAAGCGGAAGTCTTGTACTTCCCTCTTTTTCGCTTATATATCCGATTTTAGCCAGCTCTTCGAAGTGTCCCCGAAGCCTTTCTTTATTGATTTTATCTGCTATTCCCATATATTATGCTCCTTTTGATATTTTAATTATTTATTTCTTTCCAGCCAGTCCCATGCTCCCTGTGCCATTACCGCTCCACCTTTCCACAGAAGGTCTTCATCAACGTCAAATTTGGCATTATGCTGTGGGTATATTATTCCTTTCTCCGGATTGTTGGTGCCTAAATACATATAAGTACCAGGCACTTCCAGAAGGAAGTATGCAAAGTCCTCTCCTCCCATGGTTGGCTCGATTATCTCAACAATATCCTTTTCATCTACGACCTTCTTAATGCTTGCAACTATATCCTTAGTAAACTCAGGGTCATTTTTCATAGGGGGGTACCCGAAAATATATTCATACTCGTAATCACCCTGCATACCTCTTGTGATCCCTGCAACTATTGATTCTATATGAGCCGCGATTTTTTCTCTTTCCCCCTGGTCGATAGCCCTAGCTGTCCCTTCAAGCTCTACATAGTCAGGAATTATGTTGTAAGAAGAACCTCCATGCAGCTTACCTATAGTTATTACAGCAGGGTTCGTTGGCTTGACCTCACGGCTTACGATGGTCTGAAGCGCATTAATGACGTGCCCGGCTATGGTTATTGGGTCCACGCCTGTATGAGGCATGGCACCATGACACCCCTTGCCTTTGATTTTGATCTTGAATCTGTCAAGGCATGCCTGTACTGTACCATAGCAGATCCCTATATTCCCTGTATTCACCACTCCAGGGAATATATCGCCAACATGTATTGAAATAGCTGCATCAACCTTAGGGTCGTCAAGGACGCCAGCTTCGATCATAGGTTTAGCTCCACCTGGCCCTTCCTCAGCCGGTTGGAATATAAGCTTGATTTTCCCTGACATCTCATCCTTGTGAGAATTCAAAACCTTTGCTGAACCTAAAAGCATCGCCATATGTGCGTCGTGTCCGCATGCGTGCATATTCCCGTTCTTTGAGGCAAATGGAAGCTCAGTTTTTTCCTCGACTGCCAGCGCATCCATATCAGCCCTCATTACAATTGTCTTTCCTGCAGATGCGCCTTCTATTATTGCAGCTATTCCCAACCCACCAATATTATCCTTATATGGGATACCCATTTCTACAAGCTGTTTTTTTATATAATCAGCAGTATTTGGTATATCATGCCCTGTTTCAGGTATTTGATGAAGGTCCCTTCGCCAGCTGACTATCTCATGCTGGATAGCTTTGATTTCATCAACAAAATCGATCATTTCTCCGCCTCCAGTTTTAATTATTTTCAAGCCAGTCTACTGCGCCCTGAACCATAAGTGCGCTTCCCTTCCAGAACACGTCCTCATCAGCGTCAAATCTTGAGTTATGGTGAGGATAGGTGATCCCCTTTTTCTCATTTCCACCTGCAAGGAAGAAGAAGGTTCCAGGAACCATATTGAGGTAATATGCCATGTCCTCGCCACCCATTGTTGGTTCCTTGATTTCAATTATATCCTCTGCAGACATTAGTTTCTTTGCTGACTCTACAAATCCCTTTGTAAATTCAGCATTGTTTACCACTGGTGGATATCCGAATGTATAGCTGTATTCGTAATCGCCATGCATTCCCTTTGTGATCCCTGCAACTATGCTTTCAATGCTCGAAGCAATCTTTTCTCTTGTTTCATTGTCAAGTGCTCTGGCAGTTCCCTCTATATCGATATAATCTGGTATTACATTATATGCGGACCCTCCATGCAGCTTGCCGATCGTAACTACTGCCGGACTTGTCGGTTTGATTTCTCTGCTGACTATGGTTTGTATTGCCGATATTACCTGACCTGTTATGGCAACAGGATCGACCCCTGTGTGAGGCATGGCACCATGACATCCCTTACCCTTGACTCTTATTTTGAAGCTGTCAAGACAGGCCATAATGTTCCCGTAATGGACTCCTATCTGACCTTCCTTAAGCTCTCTGAAAATGACTCCTATATGGAGACCTAGACATGCATCAGCTTTTGGGTTCTCCATAGCACCGGCTTCTATCATTGGCTTAGCTCCACCAGGGCCTTCCTCAGCAGGCTGGAATATTAGCTTTACGTTTCCCTTCAGCTCATCCTTGTATTTGTTGAGTATTTTTGCCGCTCCCAGGAGCATGGCTGTATGAGTATCATGTCCACAGGCGTGCATGTTTCCATTGGTGGATGCAAATGGAAGCCCCGTCTCTTCTTTGATCGCCAAGGCGTCCATATCTGCTCTAAGCATTATCGTTTTGCCTTCTCTGCCACCCTTTATAAGTCCAACGATCCCACATCCTGCAACTCCCGTGATATGCTCTATCCCAAGCTCAGTAAGCTGTTCAGAGACATAGGCTGCAGTCTTTGGAAGCTCAAGTCCTATCTCGGGGATCTGGTGAAGATCTCTCCTCCATTTGACTATATCCTGCTGTATATCCTTCAGTTCCTTTGTAACATCAAACATATTGATACCTCCTTATGCAATTTAACGTTATAGAAATCATGGTTATGACGGACTGATCCGTCATAACCATGCGTTCTCGTATTATTACCCTACACTATGCCTTTTTAGCAGCTGCTTTATGGAATAGTCTTGCTATTGCTATAGTTCCAAACACTGCAGCCATTATTATTATGTATGCAGGAGTCTTTGGTGCAACCAGTCTTATTGCCACAGGTATTCCAAGTCCAAAAATAGCAAGCTTGGGATATTTCATTGCAAACTGTCCAAACATAGCTCCGAATATTGCAGGTGCTGTAAATGCTTTAAGACCGTCGACAACCGGCTGAGGAAGAACCTTGATTACGGCTGCTCCAATAAATGCACACAATGTAACACCGATAATATTCACTATTATTGATCCAGCTATTCCGATAGTTGATACTACCTCTGCTTCATGAGTCCCGGGCTCAGTTTCAGTTATTTCAAGAGCCATCGCTGCACAAGGAAGTCTAAGGTTTCCAATATTACCTGCCAGGAACGACATGTATGTTCCAGATAATCCTAGTATTGAATAGAATGACAATGGTTCAACTATATACATAGCTCCAAATACAGTTGCTATCATTCCCCAGGATTTAAGCATGGTTCCAACTTCAAGCCTAACTCCTTCTACTATGTATAGGTATCCTAATGGAAGGAAACTGAAGAGAACAGCCAACAATAAGGTAAATCTTCCGATTTTATTAACCGGCATCTTCCATACTATATCAAATTCTTTTTTATCCATTTATTCCACCTCCGCCTTTCTAAGATAAGACCACAGCTAAAAATACTCCAAATATCATTGCGATCCCCAAGGAATATTCCTTCATTTTCTTGGTTGCAGGAACCTTTTCATACATAAATCCAAGTCCGACCATCATTAAAGCACCAGTCAACACAGCTATAAGATTTCCTCCGCCACTTACAACATTGCCTGAGTTCAAGTAACCAAAAGCACCCAGAGTTGCAGCACCTGTAAGAAGTCCAAGCCATTTTGTGTCATTCCCGCTAACCTTTTCTCTTAGTGTCTCAAGCTGAGATGCGAACAACCCTACCATGATCAGCCAGCCACATCCGTTAATAGCCATTGTCCACCAGGACATTCCAAGGGCTGTCAAATCGTAATCCGCTCCGCCGAATTCAACTCCCAATGCCTGAGCTCCAACAGTTGCCGCTGTAAGCTCAGTGGGAGCTGCACCGATAATTGAAAGTCTCATCCAGGCCATTGGACCGCCAATTACTGCCATAAGGCCAACCATTATAATAAAGATTGCAATTACCGGGCCAATAGCGGTTACCATACCAACCTTTAGAGCCTTGCTGCAGACCTCCTTGCTCATTTTCAGCTTATCAGCTGTTTTGTATGCAAGTTTTACATATAGTACTGCCTGAACAACTACCAACATTACAATGAATGATGCCGTTAACCATGGACCAATTCCATTTGCAATTTTTGCTACTTCTGGACTCAAATCAAACACCTCCGCAAAATATATTTTTCCCTTGATGTACCCTCCTAGGCAAGGTCATCGACCTTTGTACATCTGTACATAATTATCATATATTTAGTAGGTAAATAATATATTTGCATCAACAAATCTTAAGTTTCATTTTGTATCTTTGTAGTTTTATACAAATGACTTGACTACGGTTATGCATGAATACAAAAAGGCAATAAATGTTTGAATTCTTACATTTATTGCCTTTCTATCGAATATTCATTTAATCAAATAAATAAATTATCCACGATTATTTAGATACTACTATACTGTCATAAGTATTTATCACTTCTCGTATCTTATAGTCCCGTTCATAATAGTCATTACAGGCTCAATTTTCCTGATCTCCTGCTCATAAGCTTCGAATGGATCCCCTGACAGTACTACTATGTCAGCAAGCTTCCCGGGTTCTATGGAACCCTTGACATTCTCCTCAAAGCTTGAGTATGCCGAACCCATTGTAAAGCTATACACAGCCTGATCCATGGTAAGCTTCTCATTAGGGTACCATCCACCCTCAGGGTATCCGCTGTAATCCTTCCTTGTAGTTGCAACGTACAAGCTATCCATCGGATTTAATGAATCTACAGGGCAATCTGATGATATACACATCCTTACCCCATTATCCAGCAATGTCCTATATTTATAGCTGTTAACAATCCTGTCATGACCTACTCTTCTCTCTGCCATGTGAAGATCATTATTCACGCATATTGGCTCAGCAAATGCTATTACATTTTGCTCCTTGAAGCTCTTGAGCAGCTCCTCGTCAGTGATCTGCAAGTGGACTATCCCAAACCTTGGATCATCCTTAGGCAAGGATTCGAGAGCTCTTTCGAAGCTTCTGAAGCACATCTCCATTGCCCCATCCCCTATAGCGTGGGTCAAAATCTGCATTCCGCCCTTATGAGCAGTTGTGACCAAATGATCCAGCTCCTCCTGGGTGAATACGCTTATGCCTTTTGTGTCAGGCTCGTCAGAATAAGGATCTTTCAAGTAAGCTGTCCCAGCTCCCAACGAACCGTCTGTCAACAGCTTAAGGGGCCCGATTCGATATAATGAGTCTCCCAGTCCAGTTTTATAGCCTTTCCCAAGAAAAGTCTCCAGCCTTTCCGGCTCAGGCAAAATACACTGCTGGTAAACTCTGACAGGCAACTCGCCTTCTTTAGCCAGCTCTCTATATGCTTGGATAATCATATCGTAATCTCTGTTGGCAAAAGTATCAAAATCATCAGTCTGAACTGATGTGATCCCTAGTGAGGAGGTTATCTTCATGACCTGCTTAAGCATTGATTTTATGTCTTCCTTATCGACATCAGGTATGTTTTCATAAATCATATATCTGGCAGCTTCCCTGAATATTCCGGTAGGCTCACCATTCTCATCTATATCGAATTGGCCACCCATGGGTTGAGGAGTGCTGGAAGATACTTTGCACAGCTCAAGGGCTTTGCTGTTGGCAACGGTTATATGCTCACATATCCTGGTAAATGACATAGGATGGTCCGGAGAAATCCTGTCAAGATCATACCTGTTCAGCTCTCTCTGTTCCACGAACATGATGTCGTTCCAGCCTCTTCCCAGAACCCAGTCTCCCTCTTTTATCCCTTTTTCAGAGATGAACTTTTTTCCTCTCTCCACTATGTCATCTATAGATCGTGCTCCGCTGCAATCTACCTTAGTCAGACTGTATCCATAGTTCAACAAATGAACATGACTGTCATTAAAGCCCGGAAGTGCAGTTTTCCCATCCAAGTCAACTATTTTGGTGTTCTCCTCTGCTAATTTCAATATCTCGTCATTGCTGCCTGCAGCTGAAATCTTACCATCAGAAATTGCCACAGCTTCAACGATCCTTCGCTCACTGTCCATTGTCCTTATTTTGCCGTTAATAAGTATCAGATCCATTTTTGCCTTCCTTTCAAGATTGAGATTTAAGTTTTTCCACTGCTGACTTGATCCTCTTCATAGCTTCTTCAATGATCTCATAGGAATTAGAATAAGCGATCCTTACAAAGTTTGTGCCCTCTTCAGGTCTGAAGGCATCTCCAGGTACGATAGATACTCCCGCTTCATTCAGGATATAGTCGCAAAACTCGTTTGCCTTTATCCCAAGTCCATCTATACAAGCAAAGACATAGAAGGCACCCTCCGGGGTGATGTAATCTATGCCCTCGATCTCATCGTAATATTTAAGCACCAGATCCCTTCTTTTTCTGAATTCAGCCACCATCATATCTGTCCATGGCTTCCCCTCCCTATAGGCTGCTACAGCTCCATACTGTGCAAAGGTCGAAGGGCAGGTAGTTATGTTTTGGTGTGATTTATGAAGGTACTTTGTTATCTCAGGTGTGGAAGCCATGTAACCGATCCTCCACCCAGTCATGGAATAAGCCTTCGATGTTGTATTTACTACTACAGTTCGCTCCCTCATCCCAGGCAGCGTAGCTATGGAAATGTGCTCACCGTCATAAATAAAAGAGCTATAGGTTTCATCGGAAACCACAAATAGGTCGTACTCTTTCGAAATCCCTGCTATTATATCAAGATCCTCCTTAGTAAATACCATGCCGGTTGGATTATTGGGGGTGTTAATCATTATCATCCTGGTTTTGTCAGTTATTCTTTTCTTAATGTCATCAGGATCGATTTTAAATCCATTGCTGAATTTCAAAGGAACTTCAACAGGAACTACACCTGCCAGATATGCCTGGTCAAAATAGGCCGGGAAACAGGGTGTAAGCATTATTATCTCATCGCCGACATCCAAAAGACTTATCATAGCAACATACAAACCCTCTACTGAGCCTACACCTATTACTATCTCTTTATATGGATCGTAATCCAAACCCATATTGGCTTTCATATCATCAGAGATAGCAACCCTTAGCTCCTCAACTCCGGCTATGTCGCTATAATGCACCTGACCCTTTCTAAGAGACTGGATGGCAGCTTCGATGGCAACGTCAGGAGATGTGAAGTCAGGTCTTCCCATTTCCAGATGGATTATGTCCTTTCCGCTCTTTTCCAGCTCATAAGCCTTCTTAAGTATCTCGATTATACCTCCGCTAAAGCTGATATTTTTCATTCTATTGACGGGTAATTTCATCGCTCTACCTCCCTATAGTTCATTTTACATTATTATTAGCACTTCTTTCTGTATTTGTCCAGCGGTAGACGAATCTTGCGATTATCCTTACAGCATAGATAAGCTCTTCGATGTCAAGGGACTCATCAAAGGAATGAGCCTGATTTATATTCCCTGGTCCAAAGTTTGCTCCCAAACCCTTGCCGTCCTCTATAAAATACCTAAGGTCGCTGACGGCGGTAAATGCCCTGGGTTTAGTACTGTGCCCAAGCACTTCTATCTGGCATTCCTCACCTAGCTTAAGAAAATCCTGATCAAGTCTGCTTACAGAGGGCTCAAACTGCATTATATCCGCCCACGAAAGCTTAGGAGGATTTTCCTTAAGCCAGCTGTCTTTTTCCGAGGCATCCTTCACAACATCTTCGATCCAACGATAAACATCCTTCAGGGTCTCTCCAGCTATACAGCCCGCTAAACCGGATATTCTGCATTTTGAAGGTACCTTGCTTGGTGATTCACCGCCGTTTATAAGTGCAATATTTAGAACATGGGCTATAGGGTAGTCCTCCCACAGAACGTGCATATGTCTCTTGTCCAGTACATATTGCATATTCTGAAGAGCTTCAATAATTGGGATAGCTTTAAGTATTGCATTTTCGCCCTCATAAGCAACTCCGGAGTGAGTCGTCCTTCCATCGACATCGATGATAAACTGACCAGCACCTCTTGTTGCCGGACAAAAGTCAAGACTTGTAGGCTCTCCAACCAGAACTGCATCGGCAATGTACCCATCCTTCACAAGCTTTTCTGAACCCTTCCCAAGGATCTCCTCATCGCCAACTGATTGAAAGATAATATCTCCTTTAAATGATGCCCCTGAATCAATCAGAGCTTTTAAAGCAAAAAGGTATGCTGTAAGACATCCTCTGGCATCGACAACTCCCCTTCCGTATATCTTGCCATCGACTATTTCGCAGCCTCTCGGGTCATGGTTCCATCGGTCCAAGTCTCCTACTCCAACTACGTCTGCATGTGAGTTTATGGCAATAGATTTTCCATCTCCATTTCCCTTTAGAAAACCAACTACACTAAATCTTGACCCGTAATTCAACCTGTCATCCTCGGTGATTTCAATTGGCTCATCCCTGGTAACTGAAAAACCCAGTTCTTCTAAAAAGCTCTCGACAATTTCCTGAGCATTATCGCCTTCAGTTTCATCTGTCGAAGGAAGCCTGCAAGCAACCATTTTCTTTAAAAACTGTATCATCTCTTCTGTCTGATCTGTGATCAACTTATCAATTTCAGAAAACAACACTCCAAACACCTCCTATCCTTCCACCTTGTACATTCTGGACATTCCATAGCCTATGCGAACCTTATAATAGCCTGACAGCTCTTTATCAAGTCCTTCATCTCCAGTATATACTCTTAACGGGTTGTTTTTAAGCTGTATGAGCTTACCTTCCGTCGCTATTATAGTTATGTTGTTCTTCCCAACCTTACTTAAAACCCTAGGACTTATCTGTTGATTTCCCCTTCCAAGGAGAAACCCCTGCCCGCCTGTTGGTGTTATTATTAGCTTTGTCTGAGAATCTCCTATAATCTCAAGTATCTCATTCTCGCTGCAGTCCGCCTTGACAAGTTCTTTGTTTTTAATGATGTCGACTCCAAGAAGTGTCCTTTTAAGACTTAAGGCATCCATTAAAGCCTTGGTAGTACTTCCAGGGCCTATCAAATAAAATACGTCCTTCTCTATACTGTCTGCAATATCCAATGCTATAGACATTTGAGATGCTTTGTCGGATAAAGGCGTAGGCGCCTTTTTGTTCTGTATCCACTTTTCGATTACAGGTACCTTCAAGTAGCCATAGAGCTGAGTCATAACGATATCATTCCTATAGGCCTCCTCATCGATATCTATGACCTCTTCATCCACAATCTGGACCTGCTTACCGCTTAAAAACTCAGCAGCAAGCTTCCCTGAGGCTTCTGGTGTGTTTCCATAAACAGGTGAATGGATCTTGACCCCTGCTGGAATACCTATAACTGGGATCTTTTGACCTATTGCCTTATAGATATCCCTTGCAGTTCCGTCTCCTCCAGCAAATATCAACAAGACTATTCCTTGTTCCAGCATCATTGATGCAGCAATAACTGTATCTTCAGAAGTTGTATTGCTGCTTTTTGTATAAATCACCTTATGATAAAGGCCTGCTTGTACTATTTCATTTTCACCCATATCCCCTGAGCAGGTAAACACCAACAGCTGCTCCTTTAAAGGAAGCAGCTGTCGTAATGCTTTTATAGTTTTTCCGGGAGCCTCAGACATGGCACCCATCTGTATAGCCCTGATGAGTGTGCCTTCACCATCTGTCCCCTTAAGCCCGACTCTTCCGCCCATACCGGCAATCGGGTTAACGATAAGCCCTATCTTGATCATAGGATCACGTCCTATTATTCTTTTTTAGTTTTTTGCTCATAAACTCTCCAGGTAGGACACCACTGATCAGGATCGTCCATGCTGGATTCGTCCACCATATGGATAGTGCTGTTGTTAGGTGCGCTTCTTATTATTTCAGGATTATTGTAGGCTTCGTCGAATATATGGTGCAAGGTCTCTACATACTCTTCAATATCCTCCATGGATGGAGTCTCTGTAGGTTCAAGAGTCAATGGATCTGGAATATAGAATGGGTGATGGCTTGACCAGATGTGCATCCCAAAATCCATTACTCGTCTAGCTATATCTCCGGAGCTGAATCCAGTATCCTTTGCTATCTTTTCCATAGTATACCTTGCCTGCTCGATCCTCTGTACGTCCTCTCTGAATGGAACCTCCAGTCCCTTGTACTCAAGCAGCCTTTTTATCAGATATACGTTGTTCAATGAAGCTACCTTAGCTACCTCATATAGACCTTCGGCACCAAGGCTCATGATCCAGCTGTATGCCTTTAGAACTACCTGTGGAGTTCCATAGAAGGATCTTACCTTACCAATGCTGCTTTTTAAGTCATAGTCCAGGAAGTACTTCTCCCCATCGAACTCAACGAGAGGCTTTGGCAGGAAGTCTCTTAGCTCAGAAATAACCCCAACTGCCCCGGATCCCGGACCGCCGCAGCCATGAGGCGTCCCAAAGGATTTATGCAAGTTGAAATAACACATGTGGAAGCCTGCTTCTCTTGCCCTGGCGATACCATACAGACCATTGGCATTTGCCTGGTCGTAGCAGTTCAAGCCGCCAGCTTTCGTAACCAGATCTGTAAATTCCTTGATCCTGGGATTGAATATACCGGTGTCCTCAGGATTAGCGACTACGAATGCAGCGGTCCTCTCACTTACAGCTGCCTTAAATGCCTCGTAATCCGGTCTTCCATTTTCATCTGTCATAATGGTTATTATCTTATAGCCCTTAAGAGCCGGAGCTGCAGCATCTGAAGGATGTGAATAGACGGTCGTTATGATCTCATCTCTCTGAGCTTCTTCACCTCTGAGCCTATGATACATCCTTACGATCGATGCCATAGTCATAGTTGCCTGTGAACCGCCTGCAGCCTGGAAGCTGAAGTGGTCCATACCCGAAATCTCGCGCATCATCAGATCAGTTCTATGGATTATCTCAAGGATACCCTGAGTAGTAGAGGTGTCCTGCAGCGGATGAAGCTCTGACATCTTTTCAGATCCAGCCAGCTTATCATTTACCACAGGGTTATATTTTACTGTACAAGTGCCCTGGCCGATCTCTATATTGATGTTTCCACCAAGTGTTTCCTGCGAAAGCCTCAGGTAGTGCATAAGTACTCTTTTTTGATTTATCTCAGGGAGCTTTAGCGGGACACTTCTTCGCATACCGGATGGTATGCTGTCAAAGCCGTTCCCAACCTTCTCGACTATCTCTTCCTCAGCCTTGGGTACCAGTATCCCACGCTCGCCAGGGGAACCAAGCTCGAAAATGATTGGTTCATTCCACCTAGCCTGATGAAAGCTTCTAACTCTATTTTTTCTTATTATCCGCTTCATATTATCAGTCCTCTCTATGGATTATTCTTCAACGATCTCTTTGACTGCAGAAACAAGCCAGTCGATATCTTCCTTCATGTGTACCTCTGTTACACAGTAAAGAGCGCACTGCCCCATCTCCGGGAACGCCTTTGAGAGGTCCTTTCCTCCGAATATACCCTTTTGGAGCAAGGCTTTGTTTATTTCCTCCACAGTTTTTCCTGTGCCATTGAAATCGACTACGAACTCCTTGAAATTAAAGCCTTCAAATCTGGATCCAGCAATACCCTTGATTCTCGAAAGCTCTTTAATTACATATTGGGACTTCTGGATGATGTTTTGTCCAAGCTCCTCCATTCCCTTTGGACCCATGGTTGAAAGATATACCCCTGACGTTATACCTAAAAGAGCAGTTTGGGTACCGACGTACTCCTTACCCTTTTCCCTTAGGTTTCCGAAGGAGGTTCTGTCGTATGCCACGTCTCCAAAGCCATATTCTCCCTCGACTATTGTCGGAGCTACTCCGAATAATCTTGATGGGAACTCCATGACAAAGCGTTCCTCATTCCTAGTGGAAATAAAGCCTGATTGCCCGCCGCCGTAATTCATGTGCATTCCAAGAGGCTGAAGATCTCCACAGATTATATCTGCTCCATATGCTGAAGGTGGTTCAATAACTCCAAGGCTGCTTGGGTCTACCCCTACGATAGCGACAGCTCCAGCCTCATGTGCAAGTCTTGAGATCTCGCTTCCATTGGTTTCCAGGAAGCCAAGGAATGACGGGTTCTCAAAGTATACAGCCGCGGTGTTGGCAGTAAGCTTCGCCTTAAGGTCCTCGAGATCCATCATCCCGGTTTTCTCTTCATATGACAGTTTGATTATCTTGACCCCCGGATCGCAATAGTTTTCAATTATCATCAGTCTGTCAGGGTCTATGGTTCCAACTACGAGAGCCTCTCCCCTTCCGGTCATCCTGGAAGCCATTCTTATTGAGGTCGCTGCTGCCTGCCCCCAGTCAAAGGTAGGAACGTTGACTACCTCCATATCCAACAGTTCTGCAACCAGAGACTCATACTCAAATAATGTTTGAAATCTTCCGTGATCATTGTATGGCTCCCCTGCATATGCAGTTAAGAATTCAGATCTGCTGTTTACCTCATCGCAAATAGCCGGCACATAATGCTGCCAGCAACCGGCCCCAAGGAAGCTTATGTTTTCTTTTGCGGTCGTGTTTTTTGCCAAAAGCTTTTCAATTGCACGTCTAAGTTCGTACTCAGAACCATAGGGCTTTGGAAGATCAAGTGGCCTATTAAGCTTCAGCTCCTTGGGTATCTCTGCGTGAAGATCCTCAAGAGATTTTAATCCAAGATATTCCAGCATTTTCTTCTGGACCTCAGGCCCGGAATTAGGTATGTACGGATGATTTTTAAATCCATATTCTTTCATAATAGACTTCCTCCCTTTTATGCTATTCCGCCGCCATCTACAACTAGTGCGGCCCCAGTTATCCATGATGCCATATCACTGCTTAAAAACATTACTGCCTTTGCGATATCTAAGGGTGTACCCAGTCTTTCAAGCGGTCTGCCCTTAGCAGAATCTACAAGGAACTTATCAATCTCGATCTCTCCAAGCTGTCTTCCCTCGTCTCTAAGCATCGCTGTATCAGTATCCCCAGGATTAACTGAATTGACTCTGATATTTTGTGGTCCGTGGTCTATAGCCATCGCCCTTGTGAGGTTTACTATACCGCCTTTGACGGCACAATAGGCTGCAGCCTTGTCTCCACCCTTCAAGCCCCATCCGGAGCCTGTGTTGACTATGCTGCCTCCTCCATTTCTGGCCATTACAGGTACTGTATATTTTGATAGAAGGAATGTTCCCTTAAGTCCAACGCCAAGCACGAAATCCCATTCTTTTTCAGTTAGATCAACAACCGTTTTTCTCACAGTCACTCCGGCATTATTAAACAGGACATCAATTTTACCAAATTTCTCATCGATATTTTTTATTACAGAACTTACATTCTCCTCATTGGTTACATCGCACTTCATAAATGTTACGTGGTACCCCTCTGACGATATCTCTCCGACGGCCTTTTCGCCTTGACTTTCATTGATGTCAAGAAGAATCACCGAAGCGCCATGTTTGGCAAAAAGCTTGCCTGTTCCTAAGCCTATTCCCGAGGCGCCACCCGAGATAACCACAACCTTACCGGTAAAATCCAATGGATTATACATATTCTTGTCCCCCTTTACCTTTGTTTTATTCCGATATATGTATATTGCATTTTTCATGCCAACTTCTCCTGATCACATAAATAATACTAGAATATAGAATTTTACTCAATTTAACGCATATCAACTCGTTTATTATTGTAAAGCTTGTACTATGTGGTATACTGTAATTGTCGTATTTGTCAATTCGTTTGTCTATATTGTCAAGGAGCTGGATAGTATGAACTTAAACTCGATCAAAAACAATCTTAATGACATAATCTCAACTATGGCAACACTAACCAATATGGAATATGCCATCTTTGATACAGAGGCAGAGCTTGTAAGCAGTACCAAAGTCTACCTGAAGCGAAAAGGCCAAAGTGTACATACAGCCTCGATCGAGGAAGTCCTTAGCCTGGGAAATGTTGTGGTCAATAAGCCGGGGCTTATGAAGTCATGCATTGGCTGCCGTTTTGCCAACAACTGCCCATCCACCATCGAAATTCTTTCCTGTGTAAAGCTTGACGGTCAACCCATCGGCGTTGTCAGTATGACCTCCTTCACACACGAAGGACATGCCACAATTGAGGATAATCTACATAAATATATGGAGATACTAGGTTACATGTCAAACCTTATCTCAATGTATGCATACAATGAAGTTGCAAGAAACACCCCAGGGATTCTGGGCAAGGCTATTGAGCAGCTTATACTGGATTCAGGAATGAATTACATGGTCGTCGACAGAAATGGTTATCTTCTCCACTGGGATGATGGTACTCAGGAACTCCTATCATATTGCGATCTCTACACGCAAAGCTTGGGTATGATATTCCCGCAAGAGCTTTCAAGCTGGATCTTCAGTACGCCATATCCATCCAGCAGGAGCTTCTCTTTTCAGGGCTTCAACGGAGAGGTGTTTTCAACACCGTTATCTACCGAGAACAGTATAGAAGGATATGTTCTGCGCTTCGATAAAAGAGACGGTGAAGTACTTAAAAAATCGCCATCAGCAAGTTATCTTGATAAAATAATTACCCAAGATCCTGGGCTTTTAGAGGTTAAGAATATTGTAACCAAGATATCCTCTTCACCTTCATCAGTTCTTATAACCGGTGAATCAGGAACCGGCAAGGAAATAGCGGCAAAAGCTATCCACTTCACCAGCAATCGGAGCAATAGGCCCTTTATTCCCGTCAATTGTGCTAATATACCTGAGAATCTGTTTGAATCTGAGCTGTTTGGATATGAGGAAGGAGCATTTACCGGAGCGAAGAAAAGAGGTAAGTCAGGTATACTGGAAATGGCTAACAATGGTACGGTATTTTTGGATGAGATAGGGGAGCTTCCCCATCATTCACAGGCAAAGCTCTTACGGTTTTTACAGGATGGAGTTATCCAGCGCCTAGGGAGCATTACAAACATCCCGCTGAATGTAAGGATAGTTGCGGCCACAAATCAGGATCTTGAGCTCCTTATGAACGAGGGTAAATTCAGGGAGGACCTTTTTTATAGACTTAACGTGATCCCGATCCACCTTCCACCCCTAAGAGAAAGAAAATCTGACATTCCTTTACTTATTGAGCACTTCATTAAGGCTATGAATTCCAGACTTTCAAAGAAGATTACCGGTATTGACAAGCTTGCCCTGGAGGCAATGATGGACTACTCCTGGCCAGGTAATGTAAGAGAGCTTGAAAATTCTATAGAATACGCAATGAATATGGAAGAGACCCCAAGGATAAGCTTATCCAGCCTGCCTGTTCGTATATTGAGCAGCTGTCAGTCAGACACAGATTTGCGTTCCAAGCTTTCCAGAAGCGAGACGTCGATCATTATTTCTGCCTTGGATAGAAATGGCTGGGATCTGGACGGAAAGGTCAAAACCGCGGAGGAATTAGGGATCAGCCTTCGAACCCTCTATAGAAGACTTAAATAAGCCATCGGGGACGGTCCTTTTTGGCTGAGATTGTTGCAAAATTCGAACAATTCCAGCCAAAAAGGACCGTCCCCGGTGGCTCTATCTTGCTCCTGTCATTTCTTCCTCACCTAAAAGTATTACGGCAATTTTTTCTGCTGTCATGATCCCTGCTTTTACCTGCGCTTCCTTGGTACTTGCCCCAAGATGCGGGGTAGCAACTACATTATCAAGTGTCAGCAATGGATTGTTAGTACAAGGCTCCTCAACAAATACATCAAGGCCAGCCCCTGCTATCCTGCCCTCCTTTAAAGCTATATAAAGAGCATTCTCATCGACCAGCCCACCTCGTGCGCAGTTGACTATCCTTAGATCTTTTTTTGCAAGCTTGAGCTCTTCCTCCCCTATAAGCCCCAGGGTATCCTTGGTCTTTGGCATATGTACTGTTATAAAGTCACATATCTTCATAAGATCATTTATTGTATCTACCTTCTTAACGTTCAATCTGGCCATATCCAGTTCAGGTATAAAGGGATCATACGCCACAGTTCTCATTCCAAACGCCTGAAGCCTCGCCGCCACCATTTTACCTATCCTTCCAAGCCCTACTATTCCAACGGTTTTATCGAAAAGCTCAACTCCCATCAATTTGCTTCTCTCCCAAAGGCCGTCCCGAAGGGTACTGTCTCCCTTGGGCAGGTTTCTGCAAACAGCCAGAAGCAGAGCAATTGTATGTTCAGCAGCTGCAATTGAATTCGAATCTGGAGCATTGATACACTCAATTTTCTTCTCAGTTGCGTATTTTACATCGATATTATCCATGCCGTTTCCCGCTCTTCCCACTACCTTCATTTTTACAGCTGAATCCAGAAGCTCTTTATCAACCTGTGTTGCACTTCTTACTATAAGAGCGTCATAATTCCCAATGACCTTCAACAGCTCTTCTCTTCCAAGATCCAACCTCTCATCAGTCTGCAAACCTCTTTTTTTCATCAATTCGATACCTCTTGAGTCGATTCTTTCAGTTACCAATACTTTCATTTTTACCCCTCCAATTAGAATTTTTTAGAATAAAAAAACTCCTGCCCATGACATACATAGTCAAGGGCGGGAGTATACTCGCGCGGTGCCACCTTAATTCATCATCCAGACTTCGAATGAACTTTTCGCATGTAACGGCGCTACGACCGGACAGGTCTTCCCTGTCTGCTCAGGAGTGGATTCACCGTTTTCATTCACCAATTCACACCAAACATTGGCTCTCTTTATCCTTACTTGCGGTTACGATCTCCATTTTCGCAAAACTATTCTCTTGTTCTGCTTTACTGCATTAAATATATTATTGATATTCTAATCCATCTTGAAGGCCATGTCAACATTTTTATTTGTGGATCTCAACAATCCTTCCCATTAGGATCAAATGGTGGTCGCCTTGAGGATAGCTTCCTTTGTTGATCGAAGGGTCTAGCTTATCCGGATCCAAATGAGCTTTATAGTCGACCTTGCATTCATAACTGATTTTGCAGTTGTCAATATGAGGTACCGACACCTTAGAGCCCTCGACCATCTTAAAGCCGCATTCGTTGATTTTGTCTATGTCTCTACCCGACTTTGTTCCGCAGATCCTGAGTTCTTCCTTCATATGACCTTTTTTGGGGATACTTACAACAAATTCATCTGCGTCCTTCAACAGCTCATAAGTATACCTTGTCGGTCTGACGGCAACTATCATGTGGGAATGATTCCACATAAAGCCCAGGAACCCCCAGCCTATCTGCATAACATTTACCCTGTCGTCTTTCTTGGCAACTAGGAATGCCCGACCGTTTTGAATATCGGTCAACACCTCTTCTGCATCCACAAAAAAGTGCTCTCTCATATCCTTACCTCCTGATTAATCAATATGCCAAAATCATAGTTTTGCAAAGCTTTGCTCGAAGTCCTTTATTAGATCTACAACATTTTCTAGACCTACTGATAATCTTATCAATCCATCGGTAATACCTACCTCAAGTCTGCTCTCAGGTGGAACGCTGGCGTGTGTCATGCTTGCAGGATGCTCGATCAAGGTATCCGGATCTCCTAAGCTTACAGCGATCGATGCGATCTTTAGGTTGTTCAGGAATTTCTTTCCTGCCTCAAAGGCACTCAAACCTTTGACGTCATCCTTAAGCTCAAATGCTATCATTCCTGTAAACATGCCGTTCAACATCTTCTTAGCCAGTTCATGCTGTGGATGAGATTCCAAACCTGGGTAGTATACGGTTTTGACATACTCATTCTTTTCAAGATACTCAGCCATTGCCATTGCATTCTTACAATGTTCTCTCACTCTTATCGGCAGAGTTTTCATTCCCCTCATGACGAGATATGAGTTGAATGGACTAGGAGGAGTACCACAAATCTTAGTGACATAATTACCTCTTATAACTGCTATGTCATCCTTTGGCCCTACGATAACGCCTCCAATTACGTCACCATGACCATTTATGTATTTAGTTACACTGTGTATGACAAAATCTGCTCCCAGCTTCAGTGGAGACAGGATAGGAGGCGGTGAGAATGTATTGTCCACAACCAGCTTGACTCCGTGTTTTTTAGCAATTTTAGCTATCTCTTCGATATCAGCAAGCTTTAATGTTGGATTGGTGACAGTTTCAAAGTATATGACCTTGGTCCTCTCATTTATAGCCTTTTCGACTTCCTCAGGATCAGTGGTATCTACAAAGGTAACGTCAATTCCAAGATCCGGCATATTGGTCCTCATTACCACTGAGGTTCCACCGTATACCGTGTCGCCGCTGACTATGTGATCCCCTGTTTTTACAAGGCCCAGTAATACAGCGCCTATCGCACCCATTCCTGATGCAGTTGCAACACAATCCTCTCCGCCTTCAAGAGCAGCGCACTTAAGCTCAAGAGCTCGGTTGGTCGGGTTTCCTCCTCTGGAGTAGACATATCCAGGTATCTCTTTGCTGAATTTTGCAGCTCCTTCCTCTACTGTCTCAAAGCAGAAGGTCGAGGTTTGAAAAATTGGGGTCGACAAAGCACCTGTTCCCTTGTCAGGCTCCTGACCGGCATGGATCACCATGGTTTCAAACATAACGTCATTCAGGTCAATTTTACTCATTGATTACCCCTCCTGTATATTTTGTTTTTACTGATCTCGGTTAAGGCTATCCTTTACTTTATCCTCAGCTTCGCTGATTGGGCTCTTCAAAGCTTCATCAAGAAGCTGTCTGTACTCCTTAAGGTCGTCCTTCATTACGTTATCCCATTCGGAGGCGAAGCTTCCATTTGTAATGTTCTCGTACTGCTTCTCGAGGAATTCTCTTATATAGCTGGTGTCTACCTGTTTATACCTTGAAAGCTGTCCGTATTGGCTTGTCCTCGAATGCATTGGCAGCTGCCTGAATAGTCCTACTTCAGCCATTTTCTCCATCATAAAGGCTGGTTCTCTGGAAAGATAGAGTTCCGTTAAGATCGCCTCCGGACTGTGTCCCTTACTTACCAGCAGGTCAAAAACTTCCGTCATGACATTCATTATAAGCGGCCAAACAGCTTGCTCGCTCATTAGGTCCAAATAGGTTTCATCGTTAAAGGTCGTTTCGATAGCACCGGATTTAGTTGAGCCGATCGCTTTTGCCAATCCCAATGCAATAGCCTTGGCATTTCCTGAAGAATCCTGCTTAACAACAACAAACGCCGGAAATCCCTGGCCAGATAGAAATGTCTCTCTAACCCCATTCCCAATCATCCTTGGAGCAACCATTATTATATCCAGGTCGGCTCTAGGTACAATAAACCCATAGGTTATGTTGTAGCCAGATGAAAAGTTTACAACGTCACCAGGCTCTAAATAAGGCTCGATCTGTTCTTTGTAAATTGGAGGTGCTACCTCATCAGGTAGTAGTATGAAGATGATATCGGCTTGCTTACTTGCTTCTGCGATATCAAAGGCTTCAAATCCATCCTCCCTGGCCTTGTTGAATCCATCCTCCCAGGTAGAACCAACTATGATCCTTTTTACCCCCGAATCTCTCATGTTCAGGGCTTGAGCCCGCCCCTGGTTCCCATAGCCTATTATAGCTACAGTTCTCTCCAAAACAAGGTCCAAAGACGCATCCCTGTCGTAGTAAATTTTTGTCAATCTTTACTCCTCCTTTCCTTTATAGCACTATTTAAATATCAGGCATAAACTGATATGACACCTGCATTTTTTATCATTTTTGACCACTCACTTCCCGGAGCCTTATCCATTATAATGTAATCTACATCCTTTAGTTCTCCAAACTTGTAAGTAGAAGCTTTATCGAATTTTGTGTGGTCGATGACTAAAAATTTTTTTGTAGAATTTTTGAGCATATGCCCTCGGATATGACCGTCGTTTTCATTATGAGCAGTAAGGTTTAGCCTTGAATCGATCGAGGAACAGCTAACGAAGGCCTTATCTGCATTATAAGCCTCTAAAGCTGCAATGGTTGCAGGACCTGAAAAACACCTGGACGAGATATTGTAAGTTCCTCCTATGGCCAGAAGCTTTATGCTGTCTACATCAGCCAGCTCATTTATGATATCAAGGTAATTGGAGATGACCGTTACCTGAAAGTGGCTGCTCTTAAGAGCCTTTGCAATATATAAGGATGTCGTGCTGCTATCCAGCATGATCGTATCCTTGTTTTCAATAAACTCCAGGCACTTGTAACTGATCCTCTCCTTCTCGCTTATCAAGAATTGCTTTCTAAGTGATACTGGAGCGCCTTTTTCAAATCCTTCAAACAGGTAAGCTCCCCCATGGACTCGAATGATCAGCTTCTGAGCTTCAAGCTTTTCAAGATCCCTCCTTATTGTTTCATCCGTCACCTTGAACCTTGAGCTTAAATCACTGACCAAAACACTTTTATTCTCACGGATCATCTCCATTATGGAACTGATTCTATCCCTGGCAAGCATATAAATCCCCCATTTATAATTGAAGCTTAGAATCAATAATACTCCTTGACCTCGGTGTCGAAATATTTATGAAGGTCATAGGGTACAAATATACCTTTGTCTGTTACAACTCCGCTCACAAGGTGAGGAGGTGTGATATCAAAGGATGGATAGTAGCCTTTTACGCCTTCCAAAGTATTTTTAACGCCTCTTGCCTCAAGAACAAGCTGTGGATCTCTTTCCTCTATAGTCACAGAGTCTATGGTTTGATGAGCTTTGTCGGGTATACCTGTTACAAAATAAGGCACTCCATGGTATTTGGCAGATATTGCAATCTGATAAGTGCCTATTTTATTTACCACATGGCCATCCATACATATAACATCCGCAGCTGAGGTGAAAAGATCTATCTTGTTTCTTTTCATAACAAACGCTGGCATATTATCTGTTATAACAGTAGTATCAAATCCCATATCACAGGCTACGCTTGCAGTAAGCCTCGCACCTTGAAAATATGGCCTGGTCTCGGGAACAAAGAGCTTAATATCCTTATCTCTTCTCCTGGCTACCCTCAGCATCATCCCTACGATAGTCTCTCCAAAGCACTGAGTCATGATAGTACCCTTATCCGGAAACATCGTTACCAGGTGCTCAGCAACCACTTCGATAGTTGAATATCTCCTGTTAAGTGATTCGATCGTCCTCATAAATATTGCTTCATCTACTGGTCTTCCTTCGTCTATTGCCTTTCTTGCAGCTTCAAGGCAGCCATTGGTAGTAAGCACCATTCTATTTGCTGTGGTAGGTCTGGCATGAGATAAGGTATATGCCGCCTTTTCAAGATATGCCCACATTTCTTCCCTGCCCAGATCTCTGCACTCATAGGCTGCTAAAGCCATGCCCACTCCAGCAGCAGTATATGGACCTGCGCTTTGGGTCACCATATCCGCTATCGCCTGAGCTACCTCCTGGTGCGTATTGCAAGTTACAAATTCAACCTTGGTCGGATATATCCTTCTATCGAGGATCATGACCTTCCCATCCTCGTACCATGCTACATTTTCATACTTTAGCATAAATGCCAGGTCTTTATCCCTTCTGTCCATATTCTTCCTCCTTTAGCCCAGCTCAGCAAGAATTCTGTTCTTGATTGAAACCGTTTCAAATTTAACTCTTTCAATGTCTATTGTTTTGAATTCTCCGTCCTTGAAGACAATTCTACCGTCTATCATGTTCAAACAAATGTCTTCTGATTGACCTGAAAATATTATATTGGCCATTTCGTCGAATACTGGCTGCAAATGAGGCTTATCCATGTCGAACACTATCAGGTCTGCTTTATTTCCCACTTTTATACTACCGCAGTCAAGCCTTCCCTGGGATCTTGCTCCATTTAGCGTCGACAATCTTAGTATCTGCGAAGGCGTCATAAACATTGGATCTCCTGTAATCCCCTTGTTTGCCATTGCAGCAAGAGCGACTTCTTCAAGCATATTTAGATTGTTGTTTGATGAAGCTCCGTCGGTTCCTACTGCAACTTGTATACCCTCTGAAATCATTTTCTTGACAGGAGCGAATCCACTCCCCAATTTTAGATTGCTAGAGATGCAATGAACAGGAGTTACAGACTTATGCTTAAGGATATCAATATCCCCCTCGTCAACCCACACGCAGTGTGCTGCTATAACAGGATTCTCCAGTAAGCCGCACTTATTGTAATATCCAAGTGGAGTATAACCTGTCCTTTCCTTGCATTCCTCGTGCTCTTTCTTTGTCTCAGATACATGAGTATGCACTATAAGTTTTCTCTCGGCAGCATACTCTGCGATTTCCCTTACCAATAACTCTGTAGAGGTATATTCAGCATGCAGGCCTATATCAACCTTGATCCTGCCGGAAAAATTATTTTCTACAATTTGAAGCATCCTCTCAGTATCCTTGTACCCCTTCATGTCTTTCAAGTATTTTATTTTAGGATTAGAGGACATTCCATGAGAGATGTTTCCTTTAAGTCCACTTTCATCTACCGCTCTGATTATATCCTCTATGTCGAAGTACATTTCAGTAAACGATACCACACCGCTTCTTATCATTTCTGCTGCACCCAGCATGCTTCCCCAGTAGCAATCCTCTGGTTTTAGCTTTGCCTCAAACGGAAACATTTTTTCAGTAAGCCACCGATGAAGAGGTAGCCCTTCTCCGTAACCTCTAAGAAGAGTCATTGGAACATGACAGTGAGTGTTAAAAAATCCTGGAACCAAGACCTTTCCACTTCCGTCGTAGGTATCACCCTCATAACCTAATGGTTTTTCCTTTCCAATATAAGTGATCCTGTCCCCTTCTACTAAAACATGCATGTCTCTTTGCAGATCGTAATTCTCATCCACAACGCCGATTTTCTTAAAAAGCAAGCTCATCACCTCACTATTTTTAATCAATGCTTACCTTGATAATTGCATCCAGTGCTATAGCTATTTCATCATCAACAGCTTTCTTCACGGCATCCTGATTTGGCTCATAGCCCTCCACTCCTACCAGCTCGAAGGCCTTTGCATCAGCAGCAAGTATACCACCTGCTTTTACTTTGTTCAGTGATGCTACTACCAGTAGCCCTGCCAGCTCATTTTCCATAGCCTTCACACCTGCTTTAGAATATATTCTGACCGTGGATTCCAAAAGTCCCGGGTAAAACAACGCTTGAGTAAGTACTATCCCCTTATGAACCTCAATCCCAGCTCTATCGGCGCTCGCCATCAATTCTCGAACGATGTCTCCATCTGCGATTGCCGGATAAGACAACGGAAGCATCTTTTCAGTTACTCCCTCTTCTCTGCACGCACCTGTTGCAATAACTATACTTCCTGCATCTATGTTCTCCTGCATACCTCCGCATGTGCCTACCCTGATTATTACCTTTGCACCCGCTCTGCACATGCTCTCAAACACGATAGACGCGCCGCCGCATCCAACTCCATGGGATGTTACGGTAACGGGAACTCCTTTATATGTTCCATTATATGTCCAGTATTCTCTATTTTTAACCATGCAAACCGCTCCGTCGAGAAGCTTGGATATCTTCTCTGCTCTCGCAGGGTCTCCACAGGTTATTACCCTTGGGTTGATTTCCCCAGGTCTCAACGCCAGACATGGCAATACTTTTTCAGTGGTCATTTAGTAATCTCCTTTTTTATCAAACTCTCTTTTCTTTTTTTCTGCTTACTCTGGTAAATCTGGTTCTGTTGGTTTTATTGCTGAAGACAGCAAGAGCGGCTATCGTTGCTATATATGGTACCGTCATTGTCAACTGGCTGGGCACTACATTTTGTATAGAAGCTCCAAAGGCCTGGGCAAATCCGAAGAAAAGACTGGACGCCACTATGAACAATGGGTGGTTCATACCCATACTGGCCGCAGCCATGGCTATAAAGCCTCTGCCTGCAGTCATTCCCTCTGTAAAAAGCGTTACCTGACCTATACTTAGAACTGTGCCTCCTAATCCGCATAAAGCTCCTGACAGAATGACCATAGCCATTCTGGTTCTGACTGCTCTGATTCCAAGGCTCTCAGCAGCTTCTCTGTTGATTCCGACAGAGGTAACTCTGAATCCTGAAACTGTTCTATACAGGTAGATAAACAGTATGATCGCTATTATATATGCTAGGTAATCAATTATTGTCAGGTCTTCAAGCATCCTTCCCAGAAATGGTACGTCTCCAATTACTGGCAGTGATATCTTCTCAAGAGAAATCAGGTTAGAGCCATTGTAGCCTCCCTTAACACCCATTACAAGGAAAAGTAAAATGCTTGTAAGTCCGCCTACCAGGAGATTGACTGAAGTTCCTATGACCATATCTGCAGCATTATACTTTACTTGCAAAACGGCAACTATAACACCTATCAGAGTTCCCGATAATACCCCTGCAAGCACACTTAATAGAAGACTGCCGGTTAGATAATTCACAGCGATCGCTGCAAAGGATGCAATCAGCATCTGTCCCTCCAAAGCGATATTGAACACTCCAGACTGACTGCAAATCGCAGAGCCTAATGCTGCCAGCAGAACCGGAGTAGTAGATCTAATCGTTGAGTTGATCAGTACAGCTAAGTATGCCAATCCCATTAGAATTCCCCTCCTTCTGTGCTGTCACTGCCTGATGCAGCTGAAATCTTTCTTTTTTTCTTAAATCCCAAGAATATTTTCGCCGACACGAACAAAGTTATACATGCCTGAATTACTGTAGACAAGTGAAGTGGAATATTCGATGTCCTTTGAATTGACTGTCCACCTACCTGGAGGCCTGATAAAAATATTGAAGAAAAAAACATACCTACCGGATTTAGCCCCGCTATCAAAGCGGACATCAAACCCGTCCAAGCATAGCTTGTGGTAGTGAACATACCATCTATGAATCTAAACTTCACCCCATAGATTTCAGCTATCCCGGCAAGAGCTGCAATTGCTCCGCTCATTGCCATTGTTGCCAGCATATTTCTATTCTGCCTTACACCGCCATATTTTGCAAAATGTGGGTTAAGTCCAGTCATTCTTGACTCATAGCCAAAGATCGTCTCCTTTGATATAAATATGAAAATCAGTACTACTGCTACTGCCAGTAGAAAACCTGCATTAAAGGTCGTCCTTGAAGAAAGCTTCAAAAATCTTATACCCTCCTCTATTGCAACCGTTTGTGAGGCAAGGCCATCACCTGACCTATCTCTAAGAGGAGATGATACGAAATATGATGTGATATAGCTGGCAATATAATTCATCATCAATGTTGTTATGACAAGAGAAACTTTAAATTTCAAATTAAGGTATGCCGCTATAAGAGCATAGATTCCACCAGCTAACATCCCTGCCAATATTGAAACAACCAATACTAATATTGCAGGACCCGGCATATAGATCGCACATACTGTAGCAGCAAACGAACCTACGATCATCTGCCCCTCAACTCCAATGTTTATATATCCAGCTCTCCACGCTGCGGCTGTTGCTATAGCACATATGATTATCGGAGTAGACCTTGTAAGAGTCTGCATCAGATAATATGCCTGAAAAAATGACTTCCTGAAAAGATCTGAATAAACTGATATAGGATTTTCTCCTGACAATACAATTATTATTGCTCCAATAATAAGACCAAACAGTGTTGCCAGAAAGGGCTGCTTTAGGCTTGCCATGTATTTACTGATTCTCTTGTCACTACCCAGACTAAACTCTGCCTTCAACAGTCGTACCTCCCATCATAAGAAGTCCAAGAGCTTCCGAAGTTGCATCCGCCCTCGCAAATTCTCCATTGATTTTTCCGCCATACATGACATATATTCGATCGGACAATGCCATTATCTCCGAAAGCTCCGAGGAAATAAGGAGTACCCCATCTCCTTTGATTCTTTTATCCAAAATCTGATTATGTATAAATTCCATTGCCCCGATATCTATTCCTCGAGTTGGCTCGGCAGCTATCAAAAGCCTTGAATCTTGCTCGATTTCTCTTGCAACTATAAGCTTCTGGATATTTCCTCCAGACAACTCCTTGGCTTTTTGCTCCATGCTTCCATATCGGACGCTGTAATTTTCAAGAAGGCCTTTTACAAACCCCTTAACGCTTTTCTTTTTGAGTATTCCATTACTGGAATACTCCTCCTTATGCTGATGTCCCATAATGCCAACTTCTGTAAGGTTTGCTTCCTTTGCACAACCTATAAGGTACCTGTCCTCGGGGATATACGAAAGCCCGGAGCTTCTTATTTCACCGACCTCCATAGCAGTTATATTCTTACCATCCAGTACTATTTCTCCCTCTGTAGAATCAAGGAGCCCTGAAATTATATGTATAAGCTCTGATTGTCCATTACCTGAAACCCCTGCTATCCCAACGATCTCACCTGCATCGACATGAAGGTCTATACCATTGATAATGTTCTTACCATCAGAAGTTGAATACTTTAAGTTTTTTACCTCCAGTATCCTGTTTCCGGTTGCTTGCTCAGGGATGACCCTTTCAATCAGCTTTCTCCCAACCATCAGGAAAGACATTTCTTCTATACTTGTTTCTGTTTTAAGCATCTCCTTGACTTTTTTCCCAGAGCGCATTACAATTACCCGGTCTGCTGCCTCCATAACCTCTTGAAGCTTATGTGTAATTAGGATAATGCTTTTCCCAAGTCTTGAAAGCCCCTTGATCGTTTCAATAAGCTCAGTCACCTCTTGAGGCGTCAACACAGCAGAAGGCTCATCAAAAATTATTATATCGGCATCCTGATACAACACTTTAAGTATCTCAGCTCTCTGCTGAAGACCTACAGAGCATTCAGAGATCCTCAGCCTTGGGTCGATGAAAAGCCCATACTTTTGACTTAGATTTTCTACGATCTCCACGGCCTTCTCCCTGTCAAAGAATAATCCATTCTTTTTAGGCTCGCTTCCATACACTACATTCTCTGCAACTGTAAAGGGATTGAATAACATAAAATTCTGCTGTACCATACCAATGCCCTTTTTTATTGCATCCTGAGGGCTTTTAAATTTTTGCAGCTCCCCGTTTATAAATATCTCGCCTTCTGTAGGAAGCTCCAAACCATATAGGATCTTCATTATTGTCGATTTACCAGCGCCATTTTCTCCGACTACTGCCAGAATTTCACCCTTGTTGAGATTCAAGCTTATGTCGTCATTGGCCACCAACGTTCCATTGTATATTTTAGTGATATTTTTCATTTCCAAAAGCAAGCCTTACTCACCTCGCATGATTCATTAATAATTTAGACAAAAGAGGCGGTAACCCGCCTCTTTCCTTATGTTATTTATAGTCTTCCTCTGCAGGCATATTAGTCAAGTCAAGTTTTCCACTTGCAATGTCCTCTGCAATTTGTTTAAGTTTTGCTACTTCCTCATCCGATAGTCTTTCACTTCTCGGATTTTCAGTTTCGTGGGTAACGTGAACAGCACCAATCGTGCCCTCTTTGATACCCCAGGTCTCATCATCACCTGTCCACTCTTCACCTGAGAAGTATTGCTCGAGAAGTACTAAAACTGTATTATAAGTATCTTTTATCTGACTGGAAACTACGTACTTATTGTCAGGACTTGTCAAATCCACGTCCTGGCCAGACGTATAGAATCCCTTTTCCAAAGCGGCTTCAAATACTCCACTGTCCCCACCGGCAGCTGCTGAATTTATAAAGCTTGCTCCCTGTTCAAATTGCTGGATCGCGAATTCCTTTGCTTTAGCAGGGTCATTGTAATTTCCTACATAGTTGAAAGCAAATTTTGCATCAGGATAGATTGTCTTTACGCCTTCCATATAACCATATCTCCACTTCCAGGAACCAGGTCCTTGGTTTACGTGAACAGCACTAAAGAAGTCCTCACCGTCGTCAGCTACCATTGCAGCCATAACTCCAATTAGGTATGCGCCTTCTTGTTCTCTGTAGGAAATACACTTAACGTTTTCAGCCTCTACCTGTGAGTCGATCAAAGCATATTTAGCTGCATCAGGGAACTCGGTAGCAATTTTATTTATAGCTTCTCCTGCCTGCCACCCTCCGCCTATTATCAGGTCAACGCCTTCCTCTACTAGGGCTCTTGCGTTGTCTTCAAATGCTGCTGCATCAGCTGATTCAGCCACGATAGCTTCGAAATCATACATCTCTGCACCCTTGTTCAATCCCTCGATCATCGACAGTATGAATACCTGAGTACCTGCTCTGTCAGTCAACAATGCAATTTTGGGCTTATCTCCTGCTGGTTCAGGGCTGCCTGAGCTGCACCCTGCCAATAGGCTGATAAGAATAGCGATAATTAAAACTAATGACAATCTTTTCTTCATTTGAGTCCCCCCGTGATTTTGATTTGCCCATCGTCAAAATAATACTATACTGCCACTAATACCTCTCAATACTACCCCCCTTATCTTTTCTTATAAGATCCGCGATTGCTTCTCTCACAGTCAAGATCGCTTTTGACATATCCCTATTAGTTTCGTTATCCAAGCCTAACAGTTCTCTCTCCTTATTCCACAGAACATGAAGAACTGCTCCAGCTCTCACTCCCAATATTTGAGCTACAATAAATAATGAGGCACACTCCATCTCTGAAGCCAGAGCTCCGGCTTTTATCCACGCGTTGTATTTATTGACCAGCTCGGCACCTATAGGCATTCTCGAGGGGTCATGCTGACCGTAGAATGAATCCTTGCTTTGAACTACCCCAAGCTTTGCTACTGCTCCCACCTTTTTTGCTGCATCTCTTAAAGCAAGGCTGACGTCAAAGTCTGGAACAGCTGGAAACTCAGGATAGACATACTCGTGAGTAGTACCCTCCTGCCTGATTGCTCCTGTAGGAATAATGATTTCTCCTGCAAGGACATGCGTCTGCATTCCACCACAGCTGCCAATCCTTATTAGTGTATCGACGCCTATCTGTTTTAGCTCTTCAACGGCTATCGCAGTGGACGGTCCACCCATCCCTGTAGATATAACTATAACCTTCTCGCCTTCTATGTAACCTGTATAGCTCTTATACTCTCTGTTCATACCTATGTATTCAGGCTTATCCAGATATTCTGCGATCAGGTCTGTCCTCCCTGGATCTCCAGGAAGAATTGCATACCTTGCCTTCAACTCCGAGCTTAAGCATATCCTTCTGGCAAAAAAATACTCTTCATTACTCACAACACTGCCTCCCAATGATATATTTGGTATTTTCTGTGATATTTATAAATCAAATATTATCAAAGATAGGTGCTTTAGTCAATTATATCGGGACATAATTTGGAATTATATAAGGCGCTAAATTATTTGACCTGGAAACAATCGTATTAGTAGAATTCAAAAAACTTAATCGTTGAACACCTCAAGCGCCTGGTAGAAATCTGCAATCAGATCATCGACATTTTCTATTCCTACTGACAGTCGGAACATACCAGGCGTGATACCCATCCTTCTTCTATCCTCATCAGGCATATGAGCATGAGATGAGGTCACAGGGTGATTAAGTGTTGTCCTTATTCCGCCAAGTGTTGTCGCATAATGAACAAATTTCAGTTTTTTCATAAAAGCGTCGATTTTGTCCATATCCTCAGGAAGGACAAAGCTCATTATCCCAGCCATCCTGTCATTAGACTCGAATAGCCTTAGTGCAAGCTGGTGTTGAGGAAAGCTCTCCAAGCTGGGGTGATTCACTTTAAGAACGTGCGGGTTATCCTCCAATGCTCTGGCAAGAGTAGCTGCGTTTGACATCTGTCTTTCGAGTCTTAAGTCTATGGTTTGTACTCCTCGAATAGTCATCCATGCTGCGAAAGGATCCCCCGGAGTTCCGCAAAGCATGCTTATAGGCTGAACTTTGTTTACTATATCCGCAGTCGAAGTGATCGAGCCTGCAATAGCGTCGCTATGACCGTTAATGAATTTTGTGAGAGAATTAATCACGATATCTGCGCCAAGTTCCAGTGGCTGTATCGACATTGGCGAGGTAAACGTATTGTCAACGATCAAAAGTGCACCAGCTTCATGTGCTATCTTTGCGAGCAAAGGAATGTCTGTAAGTGCCATAGTAGGATTAGCCATTACCTCTGCATAAACTATCTTGGTATTTGGCATCACGGCTTTCCTTATGGCATCCTCGTTTGTGAAATCAACAAGAGTCGACTCCACTCCAAATCTTGGGAGTAGTTTTTTTAAGACATCAAATGTTTCTCCGTAAATACTACTGTTGCAGAGGATGTGGTCTCCTGAGCTGACAAAAGTCATGAGAGTTGATGTGATTGCACCCATCCCCGAAGAGAAAATGAGACTTTTCTCCCCACCTTCCAGGTATGTGATGATTTCAGCCAGAGCTTCTCTATCAGGATTGTTAGTCCTAACATAGGTGTATTTAGAGGCGTAAGCTTCCCTTACCTCCTCAAGACTCTTCATTGTGAAGGAAGTGGTGCAAAAAAGTGGGAACGCTTCAGGTTTGTTAAAATCCATTCCTTTTGTGGTTTTTCCCTTGTACAACATTTCAGTTGCTTTTGTGTTATCCAAATCAAATCCTCCTCTCAAATAAATTCTACTCAAGCTGCTTTTTTGCTTTCCTTATTCTCTTTTTAACAAAATCACTGATATCATCGGTTATGGATTTTACGATCGTCTTATGCCCCTCCGCAAAAAGAAGGTCAAGTGTTGATCTAAGCTGTTTTTGAGTCTCCTTGTCCAAGGTCTTAAGTGCTTTTATCATGGCATCTGCTGCGACTATTTTCTCATTATTTAAGTCGCTAAGGTTCTTTGCGCCGGTACCCTGAAGTATTTCAAACAAAGTATTCACAAACCTTTCCCTATCCTCATTGGATAACTGCGTCAACCATGATCTTACAGCTTTATTTATATTTATTCCATCCTTGCTGAGTCCCGATTTGTAAATAAACTCATTGCCCATAATCTCCCATAAAAATGGATTGTGCTGATACATGGCAAGACCTTTGCTCTTTACGACATAATATTCTTCACCATGCTCGAGGAGCATACCGACAATTGAAGACTCTGGAAGGAATGTCACTATCTTCTCGATAATGGCCTGGTAACCTTGTGTCTGAACAACCTTAGGCTGAAATCCCGGACCGTCATTATTGAATATCTCAATTATACTTTCTCTGTACGGTCCCTCCATATTTGCCGAAGCGTATACGGCAAGGTTTCCTCCCTTTGAATGACCACCCAGATAAAACTCACCTGAGTAGCTTTCCATTACCCATTTGGTATACTTTACAGCCTCCCTTTGAGAATGGACCTCATCCTTAAAGCTCATCTGGAGATCCTCTTTCCAACCTGCTATGGAATCGTCAGTTCCTCTGAATGCAGTGAAATGAAGGTCGTCAAATACTGTAAAAACCATTGCAGAAAACTGCTTTACCCTTTCAATGTCGACCTGGTCCACATATCCTGAAAGCTTAAGTTCACCAAATCTTTTAGTTGCTGCAGCCTTCTCCAGGAATAGTGGGATATCCTTCAAAAATGGCAGGTCCTTCAGGTGCTCAGTCTTTTTAGTTTCTTTAAACTTAGATGCCGCATCCTTTAGGAGTATGTGCCCACTCTCTCCTAGAGCTGGGACAATGCCGCTAAAATCATTATAGCATAGCACCGAAAGGACAAGATTGTCCACTTCATTGAAGTCATCCTGTCTAAAGGTGAGGTCTCCCCTCCAATCCAAATAATCATTGATATTTCCCATAATAGCACCTCTTAACCATTTCACGGCTCTTATAATATTGATTATACCTCAATATTATTAAGTTTCTTAAAATATTTGCAAATAAGGGATGCCTAACCAGGCATCCCCAATACTAATCAATTATTCTCTTCAGGTAGTCCCTGAATTCCTCTCCAATGTCCTTTCTTCTGAGAGCATACTCCACAGTGGCCTCAAGGAAACCAAGCTTGTTTCCTACGTCATACCTCTTCCCCTGGAAGATATAGGCATACATTGCCTCTCTTTCAACAAGAAGCTTCAATGCATCCGTCAGCTGGATCTCTCCGTTTTTTCCCGGCTTTGTCATTTCTATACATTCAAAGATAGCCGGATTTATTATGTATCTTCCAAGGATCGCAATATTAGATGGGGCGGACTCTCTTACAGGCTTTTCAACCAGATATCTTACCTTGTATATCTTATCCTCGATGTGCTTTCCATCTATTATTCCATACTTTGATACATCATCCTCCGAGACCTCCTGGACTCCAAGGATCGTGGTCTTGTATTCGTCATAAACCTCTATCATTTGCTTTAAGCATGGCTTATCACTATATACGATATCATCACCCAGAAGTACTGCAAAGGGCTCATTTGCTATAAAGCTCTTGGCGCAGTGGATCGCATGGCCAAGACCTCTCGGTTCCTTCTGCCTTATGTAGTGGATATTTGCCATATCAGATATCCTTCTGATTTCCTCTAGAAGGTCCTGCTTGTCTGACCTTTCCAGCTCAAGCTCAAGCTCTACGGATTTGTCGAAGTGATTCTCGATCGATGATTTATTTCTGCCAGTGATTATTAGTATTTCCTCAATACCAGAATCAACAGCCTCCTCGATTATGTACTGAAGAGTGGGCTTATCTACAATGGGAAGCATCTCCTTAGGCTGAGCCTTTGTTGCCGGTAAAAACCTCGTCCCCAAGCCTGCTGCTGGAATTACTGCCTTTCTCACCTTCATTTGACTACCTCCTATTAAAAGAAGCAAAGCTCCGTTCTTATCTGTCATTTATTTTACAACATTTATCATTCAGTTGAAAGCCTGAAAAATAAAAACCACAGGTTCATTGACCTATGGCTATCCCTTACGATGCGTTTATTACAGCCGATCTGCGGTAAGCCTCCTTTATTGAGGACCTGTTGGATCTAAGCATGCTTTCCGTTTCCAGATATTCATTTGCAACCGAGCAATATTCATATTTTGCGAGATAATGAATCTCTTCTCCCCTGTACTCCCTGCATTCCATGAGCTCAACGGTTTCAACCTCATGTTCCTGCATACACAGATAACAAAACTTCTTCTTTACTTCGATCCTTCGCACAGCAGCATCACGACCTTTCGCAGATAGAATAATGATATTTGCTCCTATAAAGCATTATAGCAAAAGAAGCCTGATGTGTCACAATATTTAGATATTTGGTGCTAATATTTTTTAACTTGTCATATCCTATCTTTTATCTCTTGGCAGTTCAAGCTGGTGCTTTCTCTCCAGAGCAGCTTCCTTGGCTATTCGATTTTTCTTCACCATATCGGAATTTTCCATGTATCTGCGCGATTTCTTACAGTATTCATAGACTGCATTGAACATGATTTCTTCACCTTTGTATTCGATGCAATCTATGCTTTCTACTATGTCTACCTCGTGGACCTCCTTGCATAAAATGCAATATTTCACTTCGCTACCAAGCTTTTTCATATATACACCTCTCCTGTACAGGCCCTAATAAAGTGGTAACCCGCAAATGCATTATATCAAAAATTAAGACCTAGTATTTGAAGGGCATTCAGGGCTAACACCTATTATCTTCACTCATGCAGCCTATTTTCTCCAAGCCCTTTTCCATAGCTAAGACCAGAAGCTTTGATCTCTCCCAGTTGGCTTCGGAGTTATTTATTATGACATCGCAGTATCTATTAGTTAACTTTACCTCCATCTCATAAGAAGCAAGACGCCTTTCTATCTCAGGCTCATTCCTCTCTCTCATTCTTCTCACACATTCGATCGCAGGAGCTGTAATACCAATGACAAGTATCTTATCTCCGTAACTTTCCTTAAGCTTTTTCGCACCGTTCCTGTCGATTATTATAGAGGCTGAGCTATTGCTGCTGATTACCCGTGATATGGCCTTCAAACTGGTCGCATAGAGAAAACCGTGATATTGGGTATACTCAAGCAGTTCACCCTCCTCATACATCTTCAAGATGTCCTCGCTGGTCGAGAAATGATAGTGAACACCATCAATTTCTCCTTCTCGTGGAGGCCTGCTGGTGTAGGTTACGATTTTCTCCATTTGGAGCTGATTTCTAAGTGTTGTCTTACCCGAACCACTAGGTCCTACAAATGCAATTATGTTTATCATAGGCTCATCTCCCCCCTAAAGTGCCTGATGACTCTTACTTTTTTCAAATCTCCAGGCATCCCTTACCATATCCCCCAGATCTCTCTTTGCTCTCCACCCCAGCTCTCTATAAGCCTTTGACGGATCCGCATAACAAACATCAACATCACCGGGCCTTCTATCTGCAATTACATATGGCACGTCCACCCCGTTCACTTTTTTGAACGTCTCAACCAGTTCAAGCACCGAGGTTCCTTTACCTGTTCCCAGGTTATAAACGTTTATGCCTTTTCCCATCTTCTCAATTGCCTCTGCATGGCCTTCAGCGATGTCAACCACGTGGATATAGTCCCTTACACAAGTCCCGTCCTCAGTATCATAATTATCACCAAATACAGTCAATTTTTCCAGATTTCCAGTTGCTACTCTTGTAATGAATGGCATCAGGTTATTCGGTACCCCCTTTGGGTCCTCGCCTAAAAGCCCGCTCTCATGAGCGCCGATTGGATTAAAATATCTTAGGAGCGTTACTGAAAATGTGGGATAAGCTTTCGAAGTATCTATCAATATCCTCTCGCTCATTGCCTTAGTCTCCCCATAGGGATTAGTCCTCTGCTTTAGCTTCATTGATTCCGATAGAGGCGACGGTTGAGAGCCATATACTGAAGCTGAGGAACTGAACACAAATCTCTCGACACCATGCTCGATACAGAGCTTACTCAATACCATAGTGCTTACTAAATTATTGTAATAATATTGAAGTGGTTTTTCTAAGCTTTCTCCAACTGCCTTGAACCCAGCAAAGTGTATCACACCATCGTATGCACTTTTCTCAAATATCCTTCTCATGGAAGCCTCAACAGTTGCATCATCTATGTAAAGCTTTGGCTTCATGCCGGTTATCAATTTGATCCTGTCTAATACACCTTCTCTTGAATTTGAGAGATTATCAATGATCTCGACCTCATGCCCTCTTTCAATTAGCTCGATGACCGTATGGCTTCCAATAAACCCAAGACCTCCAGTAACTAGTATCCTCATGATCAGTTCTCCTTGCATATCGCTTTCATGCATCACTCTTATGCTTTGATTATAGCAAAACATTTGGCCGATGTCCTTTATTGAAGCTAAACTATGATGGCTTTATTTGATAATTTCATCATCTCTTTCCTTGTATATCCCATAGGTGTCTGTCAGTGAATCTTTGAAGTAATCGGTTCTAGGAGGACCATAGGTAAACTTCACAAAAACAAAAATTGACAACACCAAAATGATCCAGGCTATAACAGTATACAAAGCCTTTGTTTCAAGTATTTCCATAAGCTGATATCTTAAAAATTGACCCACTAATGCTCCCAGAATAAATGTAAGCATATGAATAGGCAGATGTGATTCTCCAAAAAATAGTTCATATAATTCGATTCCACCAAATGTTATGATTAAAAAAGCTCCAATTCCTGCCACAAGTGGTAATAGGTATGGAATTCTTATAGGCCTTGTAAAAATATATTCCAAGATCCCGATTATGAGCATAGGAAAAAATGCTATTTTCCAATGCTCCCATTTGCTTTCATTTACAGGGCTTATTATCCCTAAAAATTCTATCCCTGTTGCCTTGTATAGTTCATGAAACATTAAGCCGACGACTATGACTGCCATAGTTGTAATTGTGTGTATAGAGCTTATATTCATCCTGCTGCTCATGACCCTCATCTCCTTGTTTAGAAGAGTTAATTATCCGGTTTATTTATACCCAGTTGAATAATTCTCCGAATTTATCTATACTATCAGCTTTTCAAGCTCTATTGATTGTTTGTTTTCTATATAACACTCTGGGTAAATATCAATCACAATACTAAAAGGAGTGATTCGATGAGTACATACAGGCCAATTGAAGATATCTTTACCGTAGAAAAGGAGCACTGGGTCGGCAATGGATTTAGAGTCAGAAACTATTTCCCGGGTGGAAGGAACCTTCTTCAAAGGTTTACTCCTTTTGCTCTGATGGACTACAATGCCCCAAGAGAGTTCCCTCCCTCAGAGTCCTCAAAGGGAATAGGGCCTCATCCCCACAGAGGGATAGAGACAGTTACCTTCGCATTCCAAGGGGCAGTGGAGCACCATGACAATGCAGGAAACCATGGAATAATCTATCCAGGAGATGTTCAGTGGATGACTGCAGGAAAGGGCATTATGCACAAGGAATATCACGAAAAGGAGTTTCAGACTAAAGGCGGTATGTTTCAAATGATACAGCTCTGGGTTAGTCTCCCTAAAAAGGATAAGTATACTGACCCAATGTATCAGGAAATAACGAACAGCATGATGGGTAAGACTGATCTGCCAGAAAGATCCGGGGCTGTTACCGTTGTTGCAGGTGAATTTCTGGGAGCTAAGGGGCCTGCTCATACCTTCTCTCCTATGAACATATATATCCTGGATTTGAACGAGAATTGTACAGTTTCTCTTAATGAACCCTTTGACTACAATACAGGCATCCTTATGATATCTGGCTCAGCTATTGTAAATGGATCTCCAGTTAAAGAAAATGATTTTATACTATTTCAGAATAATGAGGGTACTATAGAGATCAAGTCAGAAGATTCCACTGTCAAGCTGATCGTATTAAGCGGGGAACCGCTAAATGAACCTCAGGTAGGTTCCGGTCCATTTGTTATGAACACAATGGAGGAAATAAGGCAGGCTTCCCTCGACTACAGGGAAGGAAAATTCGGAACAGACAAGTTTTAAATTTCAAGATGCCCTGGATCCCAGGGCATTTATTATTAAAGCTATCTAAAGCTCATATTCCTTGATCTTATACCGCAAGGACCTCTCACTTATCCCAAGGCTTTCTGCGGTCCACTTTCTATTTTGCCTGTTATTCTCCAAAGCAAACCTGATAGCTTTCTTTTCGATGTCCTTAAGTGACTCTCCCTCATAAATCTTAACGTGTTTTTCACTTGAATCATGATCGCCTCTTATAAGCTTAGGATTGTTCAAATTGAGTGATTCTAAACCAATCTGGTCTTCTCCGCTTAAAAGAACAGCCCTTTGGATTATATTCTCAAGTTCTCTAACATTCCCTGGGAAGCTGTAGCTCTTCAGCTGTTCCATAGCTTCTTCTGTGACACCCTCGACTTCCTTGCTATAAGCGATCCTGTACTTGCCAATAAAATGAGGTACCAGAAACTCCAAATCCTCAACTCTGTCCCTGAGAGGAGGAGCTACAATATTTATCACGTTGATTCTATAATAGAGATCCTCTCTGAAATTACTTAGCTTGATTTGTTCCTTAAGATCTCTGTTGGTGGAGCAGATAACTCTTACATCTACAGGGAAGTTTTTTTCATCTCCGATCTGCCTTACTTCCTTCTCCTGAAGAAATCTTAACAGCTTCGACTGAAGCCTAGTATCCATCTCACCGATCTCATCTAAAAAAAGTGTCCCTTTGTCGGCTTTTCTGATGAGCCCGATATCCTCCTTGAAAGCGCCGGTAAAGGAGCCCTTCTTATACCCGAAAAGCTCACTTTCAAGGAGCTCGCTGGGCATAGCTGCACAATTTATTGCAATAAATGGTTTTTTAGCTCTATTGCTGCTGGTGTGGATGGTTTGGGCTATCAGTTCCTTACCTGTTCCGCTTTCTCCAGTTATCAGGACGGTCGCATCGGTATCCTTTATCTTATCGACAACTTTTCTTATATCAAGAATAGACTTCGATTCACCGATCAAGGTCTTTCTAAGATGACCCTGTAGCTGATCCAGTTCCTTCTTCAAATCAAGTTTCTCAGAAGCAGTGCTCAATAATATTAAAAGTTGATCATTGTCGATTGGCTTGGTAATGAAATAGTATGCCCCGGCCTTTATGGCCCTTATAGAGTTATCTATCGTCGAATACGCTGTCATGATGATGACAATAGCGCTTGGATCCAGGATGAGGAGCTCTTCCATGAAATTCAGACCGCTTCCCTCAGATAATCTTAGATCAAGAAGCACAAGATTTATCTTCTCATCAATGAATATCCTCTTCCCATCAGTCGTGTTATCACTTGTAAATACCTGGTATTCATCCTCCAGGAGGAATTTAAGCGCCCGAAGAATTTTTGTTTCATCATCAATAATCAGTATCTTGGTTTTCATTTACTCACACCCTTCATGACCGTTAGATATACTCCAAATCCCTTGCTCCCCTCATTTGGCTTAGCCAGGATATTCCCTCCATTTTCCTCGATCAGCTTTTTGACTATGAACATACCGACGCCGTTGCCATTTTCTTTGGTCGTGTAGAAAGGCTCAAATATATAATCGAGCTGTTCCTCCTTCATGCCATAACCGTTATCTATGAATTCAATCTTCACAACTTTCCCTTCTGTATACCCCTTTATACTGATTGTTGGATCTTCAGTGCCTGCTAAAGCATCTCTTGAATTTAGGAGAATATTTATTACTATTTGCTTGAAATGTCCCAGGTCAAATTCAATAAATACATCCAATGGAACATCTATCCAGATATTGATATCCCTTATCTGAAGTTTTATAAACTTGATCGCATTCTCAAGCTCATTTTTTAGGTTCAGGACCCTTTTTTGTGGCTTACGAGGGGACGTAAACTCCATGAATTCTGAGATTAGAGCATCTATCCTATCTATTTCCTCAGGTATGTCCTCTGAGGCAGCCATCATAAATTCTTTGTTATCAAGCTTATCCTTCATCTGAGTTGTATATATCTTAACTGAAGTCAGTGGATTCCTTATCTCATGAGCTAGTGAGGATATTATCTTATCCATGAATTGAAGCTTGTCGTAATTCCTAAGCTCATTTACTAAAACTTTTTCTTCATTTGTCTTTTCCTCTATGATTCTCTTAAGTCTTCTGTTGACCAGCTGTATAACGAAAACCAGCATCATTAGTGCAAAGATAGAAAGAAGAAGTATCTTAATCTGAAATTCTGTCTCTTCTCCAGAGTTCCTAATGGGGGTACCAAACCACTTTCTGTGGATGGCATCATACATTCCATTTGACTGGATCTCGTTTAATCCATCATTTAACTTTTTCAAAAGAATTGGATCATCTTTCGATACGGCCATGGAGTATTTTTGTTCATTCAACGTCTCGCCGACTATCTTGACCTGATCGATCCAGCCCTTCTCATTGCAGATATAATTCACTGTAAGTGTATTTCCAACCATAGCATCTACACGTTTGTCGACTAGTGCTGCAACTGCTTCCTCCATGGTGTCAAATTGAACTATTTTTATGTCTTTTATCCTGCTTAATTGGAAATAAACAATATCCTCCTTCTGAACTGACACATGCTTCCCAACAAGATCTGAAGTGCTGCCGATGGAGTAATTTAAGCCCAGGACAAAGATAGACTGAGAATTCATTAATAGTGAGTCGGTAAAGCTAAACTTTTCCCTTCTCTCATCTGACTCCTTCATACCTTGTATTATATCTGCCTGTTCCCTCTCGATAGAATGGAATGCATCCTCCCATTTCATGGGAATGAACTGAAACTCCATACCTGTCACAAGACCTATAGCCTTAAGAAGGTCTACATTAAAGCCTTTATAGACTCCGTCAACATCCAGAAACTCGTATGGTGGAAATTGAATATCTCCAGCTACCCGATATGTTTCAACATCCTCATATCCGAAGGAAACGGAAGCTGTTAGGAGTAGAAGTATTAAGGTCAAAGCAAGTATCTTCTTGATCATTATTCCCAGCCTTTCAATACTATTGAATCAATAGCTATATATTATCACGAGGATAAACTTAACTCCAGAAAAAGCTGGTTTCTTTCTTTAAAAATGCCCCTATCGTTTCGATAGAGGCATCCAGATCATTTCAAAATATATTCAGTTACTATTACCGGCGACTTGGCATTAAATATCCTTATCTGCTCTTCACTATCCGTCTCAACTACATAAAGTGAGAATCCACCAAGACTTATTTTTTCTCCAAAGCTTATATGCTCGATCTCAAAATCATCCATTGAGAAGAATCCAGCAATTGCGGACTTCCTTATGAAGTACTCCTCACCCTCCAAAAGGACCTGAAGCTTTGCTAAGCTTCCGCTCTTAACTATAAAATTAAAGTCTCTGCAGTCGGGAGAGTTCATAGATCTGGTCGCCCAAGCCCCATCGAAGTACTCCACCTCATACGGCTTAAGGCTTCTATTATACAAGCCTTTGTGATAGATATCGAGCTCTCCCTCTAATGGCAATATATACCTTTGATAACCTGTAAAATCAGAAAAAGTCGACTCTGTTGTCGTAAAGGTTGCAGAGGAGATCCTCCATAAAAAATCCCTTTCTGCGAATACCGAATTCTCAGGGTATATGGCTAGCTGAGTGGTTTCTCCACCTGCCCACTTGGTGGTAATGAAATCTTCCTTACTGAGTATTTTAGCCTTCATATGACCCACCTTCCTTTTATCTAAGGACTTATAGCTAATCTATCTTTAACTCAACTAAAGCCTTATTGAACTCAGCAAGCTTCTCTTCATCCTTTACCAGAGGAAGATTAGCTTCAATATTCATCAGACAACCATTAGTCCCGATCTTGGCAAGCTCGAAACCGATAACAAGGTCTGATTGGCAATTTGGATTGGTTTTTCCGTCAAGCTCCTTGCCGATATCATAAACCCTTCTGCAAAGCTTTGCGTTCTCCATTGGAGCTGATGCACCAACTACTCCTGCATCGGCAATTGCCTTCTTTCTTATTTCCTTCTCCTCATCAGTTTCTTTAGGAAGCTTATAAGCGTTTATGATCACCCCATATGCGTTGGCATCAGTGACGATCCCTGCCAGAAGCTTTTCTCTTATATCCTCCAGCTCCTTTGCATACTCAAGCTGAGCCTCTGCTGACAAGCCGTAGTCCTTCTTGGTAGAAAGCTTGCATACCATTCCGATAAGGCCACATGCCAACGCTCCGGAAAGTGCAGATGCACTTCCACCCCCAACAGTTACATCATCTGTATCAAGTATAAGCTCCATTATATCCTTGTAATTCATGATCTATTCACCTCTTAGTATGGTTTTTAAGACATAGGGCTCGCCGTCAGCAAGCCCTATGGTGTCTACTTATAAAATTTTACTGTTCGTCTAAAAGTCTCTTCTCCAGGATCTGCTCTATACTGAAGTTCTCGATTTGCAGATAATACTCAGCTACATCAAGAAGTGATTTCATTGGAATAGTACCAATTACTTCACTTCCAACTACGTTGACCCCATATCTTCTGGCTTCCATCTTGACCATTTCAAATGCCTGATAAACTGCTGACTTCTCATAGTTTACAAGGTTCATTGAAACCTGAGTCTGATTTCTTTCTTCAAGCTTAAGTCCGATAGCCTTGACGTATCTTAAGCCGCCTCCAAGGTGTCTTACCTTCTTAGCTATTTTATCTGCGATCTCAACATTTGGCGTATCCAGGTTTATGTTGAAGGCTACCAATGGAACTCTTGCTCCAACAGCAGTTGCTCCACTTTTAACGTTCATCTCCTGCGGACCAAAGTCCGGCTTCCACTCTTCGTCTTTTATCTTTTCAAAAAACCCTTCGTATTGTCCCTTTCTTACAGATGCTAGATTTCTTCTGTCTTCCTTAGTACATGCATCTTCATATAGGTACACGGGAATTCCCCAGCTTCCAAGCTCAGCTCCTACTTCCTTAGCCACCTCGATACACTCGGCAATAGTGACGTTTGATACTGGAGTGAATGGCACTACGTCCGTTGCACCCATCCTTGGATGAGCTCCCTCATGCTTAGTCATGTCGATAAGCTCTGCAGCCTTTTTAGCAGTATTGATCGCAGCCAGCTTTATTACATCAGGTGCTCCTATCATCGTAAGTACTGTTCTGTTGTGATCTTTGTCAGATGAGTAGTCCAGTATTGTTATTCCTTCAATTTTTCTGGCTTCATCTACAATTTTTTCTACGATTGCAGAATCTCTGCCCTCACTAAAATTTGGTACACATTCCATTAACTTCTTCATAATTACCTCCTGATTACTTAACTAGATCTACGACAAACGTCTTAATAAACCAAATTGTTTGTGGTTGGTATATAATGTCTACAAGGAAGGCACCCACTATAGGTACGATCATCATGGCTTTTCTGCTCATGCCATATTTCTCGTTTACAGCTGTAAGGTTAACTATAGCTGTAGGAGTTGCTCCCAAACCATGTCCTAAAAGTCCTGCACACATAACAGCAGCATCGTAGTTCTTCCCTAGTATTCTGAATACCACAAAGTATGAGAATAAAACAAGGAATATTACTTGACACATCAATACTATCAACATAGGACCTGCAAGGTCTGCCAATTCCCACATTTTCAATGTCATCATGGCGATTGATAGATATATTCCAAGAGATACGTCGCCTATACCATCGACTAGTGAATAGTCGAATCTGTACCAGTGGGTCTTTTCGTTGATGTTTCTTAAGAATACTGCAATAAACATAGCTCCAACATAAGTAGGGAATGACATATCTATAAGCTTGCCTATCCAACCTGAAACTATAGTTCCTAGTGCCATACAAACTAGTATAGCTGTAACGTTCTTAGAAATGTCCAAACCAGTCAATTTATGACCGCTTGCTACGTTTATCTCTTCAACGCTAGTATCAAGATCAAGACTATGGTCTGGCTTTAATTGATATTTTTCAATAAGTCTTCTAGCAACCGGACCACCTACTATAACTGATGAGATCAAACCGAAAGTTGCAGCTGCAGCTCCTACAAGTTTACCAGCCTGATATCCCATTTCTTCAAATGTTTGACCGTAAGCAGCTCCTGCTCCGTGACCGCCTATCATAGTGATTGCACTTGATAATAATCCGTATGCCGGCTCAAGACCGGTAATATTTGAAATGGCGATTCCGATTCCGTTTTGGAATATGGATACAACACCTGCAACTAACCAATAAATAATAAGTAAAGTTCCGCCTTTTTTAAGTAAGGATATACTTGCTCCAAGCCCTACGGTTGTAAAGAATGCAAGCATAAAGAATGATTGCAGTGTAGTTGTAAATACGAAAGAAAATGAACCTGTTGTGTAACCTATCCAGGTAACCAGCATAAATAAAAATCCGCCTACAACCGGTGCAGGAATACAGTATTTCTCAAGGAATTTGACCTTGCTCTTAATAAAATAACCAAGAATAAGTAGTACAGCCGCCATAGCAGTAGTCATAGTCATATCAGTATTGATGGTAAACATGTTTTCAATCATTTCGAATGACATTTTTTTTCCTCCTTTTAAATTGGTTTAGCTCCTTTGATCAAATTTTAAGGATAACGGTTTCTGTTCACGCCCCTCTCTGAAAAATTCAAAACACCTGTCCACTTAATACTTATGCAAAAATCGAGCCAACTGTTTGTTTTTTAACAAGATGTGTAATTTGAGATATTATTTGTTTTTTGATACCTTGAGAAATATAATTAGCAAACAAAAAATACCCTGCAAAATTTGCATCGTGCAAATTTTGCAGGGCTGTTTTCAATCTTTTGTTGATACCTTACTTTGTGACAACAGATATTTATCCGTACTTTCCAGTAAATCCTCATTTGCTGCCTGAATATAGAAAATTATGTAGAGATCCTTATCCTCAAAGTATTTGCAGTAAGTTCTTCCAAATAGTGTTATTGGTGGAAAATCATCATTTGTCCCAACAGCATTTGGTTTTCCGAACTGGAGATAGTGCTGTCGAAAGACATCAGGTATATGTGTGACAGCTCTGGTGTTGAGATGAGAGTCTATTTTTACCCAGTCATCGATCCCGAATTTATTTATACCTTCCTTAATCACGATAGCTTCGGGTTCAAAATATGCATCTTCATTACTCAGGCCAAGCTGAGATAAAATAAGGTCCAGGTAGTCGTATCGAGTTACAGCCTCAGCCAACTCTGCCAAATCGATCACTTCTTCAGACTGTTGACCAGGTTTAAGCTTAATCATGTAAGCTCCGTAAAATGCGCTGTTGTACGGGGAGTTCAGGTCGTAAATACTAGACCTTCCTTGTTCAAAATCTCCGAATGTATAGTAAATGGACATATCGAGCATTTCATCGCCATGAAGATCAATGCTCGAAAAAGTAATATCTCTTGTATTAAAAAGAAGCATATTGGAATACCAATTCAGTCCATTCTCTTTAGCGCTGCCTGGATCAACAAATTCAATAGCCAGCCCTTCATTTTTTCCTAATACATGAAAAGCTTCCTTCCAAGACATCAGGTTCATAATGATATGGCTTCTACTTGATGAATCTAAAAAAGCAATACTTATGGCGAACAGTAGAATAAAAACCGCAACAATTAAAGTCTTGTTATTCTTTATCATTGTATCTCACCTTATCCACTTACTTACTTGAGGGCTTAGTGCCAAATCAAGGACCCTATAGTTAATTATTTAATCTCTTTTTCTTTAGTTATGAAGCCAAGAAAGTCAGCAATAAGCCTTGCAGCAAGATAGCATGTAGTTGAGCCTTGATCATTATACGGTGGTTTTTTAGGTTATATTATCTATAATCTAAAACTCAAGTATCATATCGTACCAAACTGCTCCACCATGAGTAGAATCAGATACTCCAAGATTACAAAAACCAAATTTTGAATAGTAATGAATCAGGTGCTCCTTGCAGGTTAGTATAAGTCCTTTGCGGCCATGCTTTTTAGAAGTCTCTATAAGATGATTCATAAGCTTTGCTGCTATTCCCTGATTTCTATACTCCGGAATAACGTCCAATCCAAATATCGCTTGATAAAAACCATTAGGATCATGTAGGGATGCATCGCTAAAGAGCTCGTCATAGATTGTCTTTGAATTAGTAATACATCCATTAACGAATCCAATTATCCTTCCATCGGTCTCAGCTATATAGAAGCTGTCCGGGAATGTATTTATCCTGTTCTTTAGAGATGACCTCGTGGCTGCTTCCGCTTCCGGGAAGCACTCATCTTCAACATTTACAACTGCATCTAGATCCTCTGGCTTTACTTTTCTGATTATTAATTCCATGATTTATTAGACCTCCTGAAAACTAGTATATTATCAAAAAATAGAGTACCGTTTATAATCTAAACCCTTATTAAGCCTGACATTTCAAAATACACATTCCTAGTCTTAAATGGTGCGGGACAATTATACTGTAACTTGATTTTCTCAAAATCACTGATTCGTTTAGAGTAAAAATATGGACTTTCAAATTCAAGTTTCTCACTTCTAAGCCATTCGGGGACCTCGATTCCAAGTACCTGAAGATAGTAGTCAATTATGGCGGACACTTTAGTCAAATATATGATTTCATTCTCGTCACATACTTCTAAATCAACAGGAGAATTTAAACTATCAATGAATTTTTCATCCTTTGATTTTAATAGTTCCATAAGCTGGTTCAAACTTGTATCCAAGTCATTTATTAAATAAAGATCATATAAAAACCTATTCCCAATCATATCCTAAATCCTCTCCTAGATATTTTATAAACTTGATCTGTCTTTCACCAATTAATTTTAATGGTACATATCTCGATATAATATCAAAAAGCACAGCTTTATCTTTAATTCCAAGTTCTCTACACAATATATAAGCATCAACAAAATCCTTAGCTGGTTCAGGCCTTGCTGCCAATATTTTCATAGCTAATAATTGCTCCGCTCTTGGTTTTAGAATCTTAAAGTTTGAATGAACTCTGTAAACTTCTTTATCTTCCTTTATAAGGGATTTTAGAGGTTCCTTGATATCCTCATTTAGCCAATTGTCGTTTAAACCGAAGGTGAATTTGACTTCTTGAAGTATGTTTTCAAGCAATGAATAGTTTACATAGCTTAGTACGCAGTCAATATCCTTGGTTGCAGGTCTATTATCGTAAACCATCGTCATTATCGAACCACCATACACTGTAATCTCTAACTGCAACTGATTCTCCTTTAATCTTTCGTTTAAGTACTCAAAAATACTTAGCAATTTATCCTTATTGAATAATTCGTTCAAATCAAACACCTCCTATTAACATTATACCGTAATAATCAGGCTGCCTCAATGTATTGTATTATGCAGATATAATGAGGTTATCTAATTATTTTTGCTGAATTCAGAAAAAAACAAAGTCACCTACGGCTTCCCATAAGTGACTTTGTTAAACAACTATATTAGCAGTCTACTCCTCCATCTACTCTGAGCAGCTGTCCAGTTACGAATGATGAATCCTCAGTTGCAAAGAACAGGCATGCAGTACCTATCTCTCTGCCTTCTCCAGCCCTCTTAAGTGGCGACATTTGCTTCATTGGTTCAACAGCAGCCTCTCCTCCAACGCTGTCAAGCATAGCGGTTTTTATAGCACCTGGAAGAATAGCATTTACTCTTATCTCTGGTCCAAGCTCTCTTGCAAGCGCTCTAGTTAGGCCGTTTACTGCATGCTTAGTTGTAGCGTATGCAGATAGTCCCCATCTTGCAGAGGTTCCCGCAACTGATCCGATATTAATGATGTAGCCCTTGCCCTTCTCCTTCATAATCGGAGCAACCCTTTTAGCAAGCATTAAAGAAGAAGTAACATTAACTTGCATAACCTTGTCCCACTCTTCCAAGGAAACGTCCATAGAAGTTTTGATGCTGAGGAGTCCGGCATTGTTGATAAGTATATCGACAGTGCCAAATTTCTCAATGGTCTCATCCACGATCTTGTCAAGTGATGCTCTGTCAGACATGTCAACTATTACACATTCTGCAACTCCGCCTTTTGCTCTTATCTTCTCTACAACTTCCTTTGCCCTGTCTTCATTTCTTCCAACAACCATTACCTTTGCGCCTTCCTCAGCGAATAGGTATGCAGTGTCTCTTCCCATGCCTGAGGTCGATCCTGTTATAATTGCTACCTTATCCTTTAATCTATCCATTTTAACTCCTCCTTGATTTTCAAATCTCAGTAATAGTTATACCTATGTTAGTTATTTTTCAAACTATTGATTCTAAATATTTGAATATTTCATAAACCAATCATCAGATAACACACTTGGAGATCGTAAGAAATCCATGCAATCCTAGCTTCCCATCTGGTATCAAAACATAATATTTCCCCTTCGTGAGATTATTGATCCCTTCCATTTCTTTATAATTAAATATGAAGAAATATACTACCTGAAGGGCTGGTCTTCTTGTAAAGCTAAGCTATTTTACGACGTAATCAGAGATTTATGTTAGGTCAAGAGTCCATCCTCTAATGTTTTGAATTCTTGGCTTCGGTATCAGAAATTTCCTTGATCCTCCTATCATGTGCCTTACCCAAAAATAATAATGAACAAGCTGCACCAATAAAGGCAAGTAACATGTCCTTCTGCGTATCCAAAATATCTCCCTGGAAGGAAAGTACATATCGAGCCGGCTTCTTTGAAACAATTATTACAAAGAATTCTAACAGCTCCCATGATGCACTTATAGCAAGAACAAATGCAAAAACTGTAACATAGAAGAACTTACTCTTTTTAAAATAACCTTTCCTCAGCAGAAATTCCCTGGTGATTATTGCAGGTATAAAGCCTTGGGCAACATGCCCCAGACGATCGTAATGATTTCTTGAAAGATTTAGAGCTTCCTTTAAATATTCAAATAACGGATTAGTCGTATATGTGTACTTTGCACCAACGAGCAGTATGATTATATGGATGAATACCAGCACATACGATAAATATGTAAACTTAAATTTATTATATGTCGCCGTCAAAACCACGATATAGATCAATGAAGGAATCGTAAGCATTATCCACGCTAAATAGTCCTTTGCATTTATAGAGGACCATATCAATAATATTATGGCTATAGCCAACAAACATACTTCCTTGCGATCTTTTTTAAATGTAGACGTTGTCATTTTCATCACCTATTGGATATAAACTGTTAATAAATGTTTACTTATTCTTCTTATATCCACTTCCTTCCAGTTTATGCAAAACAGATATTTTTAATATAAATCAGACAACAGAGGAATTTCTTAAGCAATCACAATAAAAATACCCACTGGTTATTATCATTAAGATAAAGTACCAATGAGTATTTTTTATGATATTTAGTACAATTTCAGTCAAAAAGCAAAAATAACTGGCAAGGACCCTCTTAAGTTTACCATTTAGGGACGGTAAGATATACTAAACTTAGGAGGTGTTCCTTTTGAATAAAATATACTCTGATGAATTCAAATTATCCGTTGTCCTTGACTACTACAGCAGCTCTCTTGGTGTCAGAGCTATTGCAATGAAGTACAATCTTCCTTCAAAAAACTACATCAATAATTGGGAACAACAACTCATTGACAAAGGACTTCTTCCTCCAAACTCTACAAAGCAGGAGAAGTCAGTTGCCAGATCAAAGGAGTCAATCGTTAGAAATGACACTAGGACTCCTCTTGAAAGACATTATGAAGATGAGATAGAGATCCTTAAGGCTCGTATAGAGTACCTTGAGGGTCTTGAATCCTTGAAACCATTTCTTAAAAAAAAAGAACCCGTGAAGCAAAATACGAAGTAATACTCAGTCTTGAGTACAAATACCCCATATGGCTTCTTTGTGAAATAGCCGGAGTAAGCAAAGCATCGTACTACAACTACAAGAGGAATCCTTCTAAGCCCTCAGATTCAAATAAAGTGATAGAAGAACTGATTCTCCTTATCCACAAGAAATCAGGTCGTAGAAAAGGCTACAGGCCCATCAAGGATGACTTAAGAAACATATATCATCTCAATGTGAACCATAAAAAGATACTACGAATAATGCGAGAGAAAAAGATTTCATCAATACTCACAAAGAAGTCCAAAAGGACCAGAGAGCAAAGCATTATCAAAGAAGATTTACTCCAACGTGATTTCTCATCAGCCGTACCTGGCAAAAAGCTTGTAACTGATATAACATATATACCAACAAGAAGAAAGATGATTTATCTTTGCACAGTAATCGATCTGTACAATAATGAACCTGTATCCTGGAATATAAGCGATACTCAGGATAAATATCTTAGCTTAAATGCAATAAAGGCACTTTCCGAGAAGTTCGACCTATCTGGCAGTATCATTCATAGCGATCAAGGTGTCCATTACACTAGCTTGATGTATGTCAATCTTCTAAAAGAGTTGAATGTTAAACAGAGCATGTCACGAAAGGGCAATTGCTGGGATAATGCTAAAGCAGAAAGCTTTTTCGGTCACTTTAAAAGCGAAACTATTCATCTAATGAGTAGAAGGATCAAGGATATCAACGAAGTCATTGAGATAGTTGAAGACTATATGAGATACTATATATACGACAGACCTCAGAAGAAACTTGGTGGATATCCTCCTGGCATATTCAAAGAAAAACAATTATCTGCATAAAAACTAAAAAATTAACCGTACCCAAATAGTAAACCTTTAAGGTAGCATGCCAAACCGTCCCCAAAAGTTTCAAAAGTTTGAATCTTACCAAATACCCAGTATTTTTTGGACTACTATTGAGGTAGCAGCGACTGCAAACCAGCAACTTAATCCCAGAATAATTGATTTGTAGCCATTTGTTACTAATTTTTTCAGATTGGTATTGAGCCCGATAGCAGACATTGCAGCAACTATTAAGAACTTCCCGGTTTTAGCTAAAAATGCTGAAGTCGGGTCAGGGACAAAATTGATTGTTGTGACTATAGATGCTAAAAGAAAACCAAGTATGAACCATGGAAAAATACTAGAAATACTATACTTATTAATGTCCTTCTCTTTTTTTGCCCAGTAGATACTGAGAATCATAGTTATAGGCAATATCATAAGAGTTCTGGCCAGCTTCACTATAGTAGCTAGCTGTAAAGCACTGTCACTCCAAACTTGCCCTGCGGCAACTACAGAAGAAGTATCATTAATTGCAGTTCCAGCCCACATCCCAAAACTAATATCAGTCATATTTAGTAATCTGCCTATAGGAGGAAATATCAAAACAGCAATTATATTAAACATGAAGATAGTCGAAATAGCTGATGATACTTCCTCTTCATTAGCGTTGATCACCGGTGCAGTAGCAGCAATTGCCGAGCCTCCACAAATAGCGGTTCCCACACTTATCAATATTGAAGTTTTCTCTTCAACATTCAATTTTCTCGATACAAAGTACGCTACTGCAAAGGATGCTGATATTGTTACAATTGTTAAAATCAAAGATTGTCCACCTATTTTAAGAACCTTAAATAAATCCATCTGAAATCCTAAAAGGATTATAGATAGTTGAAGCATTTTTTTAGATGTAAATTTGATCCCTTCATTTAGAACAACTGGCAATTTGAAAAAAAAAGCTATTATGATCCCAAGTATTATCGCTACCACAGGACCACCCACTAAAGGCACAGCTTTTCCGCAGTACCATGAAATAACAGCGATAATAAAAGCAACAAGCATTCCAGGTGATAATCTTTTTATGTAACTCACATCTATGCCTCCATAGTTTTATGCATAGTATTCCACTATCTCTTTATAAACTAATAATCATCTTTCTTAGTGCCTATACTGATGAGGCATAGATTTTCAAATAGGTAATTCATTCGTTCTTCATTCTCAATTAAGTCTTCAGGATGCCACTGTACCCCAATTATCATGCCATCATTAGTTTCCATAGCCTCTAATACACCATCTTCAGTATAGGCAGTAGGAATGAATCCATAACCTATGTTTTTAACTGATTGATGATGGAAAGAGTTTGTGAATATTGAATCTACTCCTAAGATAATACTTAGTCTGCTACCTTTTTCGATATGGATTCTATGAATCAGATTATTTCTTGATAATTTCTGAACATGCTGTATACTATTTTCTACTTGGTCATCTATGTCTTGAAATAATGTACCACCAGCAGCAATATTAAGCATTTGCATTCCTCTACAAATTCCTAATGTAGGCTTGTTTTGCTCTATAACATACTTTGCACATTGATACCATGCCCTGTCAGTTTTTGGATTCACCACTCCTAATCTTTTATGTGGATTTTCACCATATAGCTTAGGATCAATATCGTATCCTCCTTGGAATAAAAAACCATCGCAAATATTCATCAAATGAAGCATCACATCTTCATCTTCTGTAGAATGGATTATTAATGGTATCCCACCATTCTTTTCAATAGCTTGAAGATAGCTTTCTTGAACAAAAGCCTCATTTCTAGGTAGAGAAGCCAAGTTTGAGGGATCATAGTATAGCTTACTGTTACTCAATAAACCTATAATTGGTTTTTTCATATTTTCACTCCCTCAATTCAAATCTCAATATTTGAGTTCAGATGACTTAACAAAACATCTTGGTAAGCAAACATCGCTGTTGAACCTCCAGTATGGATGAACAAAATATTCTCATCTTTAGCAAGTACTCCTTTTCTAGCTAAGTCAATTAACCCAGCCATTGCTTTGCCAGTATACACTGGATCAATTAATATGGACTCTTGCTTCGCTAAGATTTGGACGGCTTCAATCATTGAATCGGTAGGTAATGAATAGCCATCGCCAATATAATCATCATATACAATTATATCTTCTAAAGATACTAACTGATTGACACCCATCATGCTACAAATCTCTTTTGTCTTGTTATAAATGAGGCTGGTCTGATCAGCCTTTTTCCTATTAACACCAATACCTATAACTGGGATACTCGCATTCATCATTTTAATCCCTGTTAACAAACCAGAATGTGTACCACCACTGCCACTTGCAACAACAATTTTGTCTATTTTTAATCCTATGTCATAAGTTTGCTTCAAAATTTCTTGAGCACAGGAAAGGTAACCAAGTGCACCAATTGAATTCGATCCACCACCAGGTATTATGTATGGAGTTTTGCCTTCGGCTTTTAGCTCAGATGCAAGTTTCTCCATCTCGTTCATCATATCAGTGCCACCATTAACAACCCTAACACCTTCGACACCTAATAACCTATAAAGAAAATTATTGCCATTGGCGTTTTTGTTGTAACTTTTAGGCACTCTTTCCTCCAAAATTAGAAAACATTTCATATTTTCCTTATTTGCTGCGGCTAAAGTTAAACAACAATGATTCGATTGAACCGCACCACAGGTAATTATTGTATCTGCATTATTCTTTATTGCATCTGCCATTAAATATTCAAGTTTTCTAACTTTATTTCCACCAACTGAAAGGTCCAATTTGTCGTCTCGTTTTATATAAATATTTGGACCTCCTAAATACTTAGTTAGATTTTCTAAAAACTCAATATTTGATTCATTTTTAATATATCTAATTCTGTCAAACCTAGATAAGTTCATCTATTATCTACCCTTCCTCTCAATAAATTTGACGTTAAAAAATGTTACTAATTTTCTAAAAAACATGCTACAAAATGGTTTGTTTCTACCTCAAGTAGATCAGGTTCTGAACTCTGGCATATTCCCATTGAATATATACACCTATTTGAAAATCTACACGTTTTATTTGGATTAATTGGGGAGGTAATTTCTCCTTTAAGAATGATTCTCTCTTTTCTATCTCCGAGTCTTGGTAAAGGAATTGCAGATAACAATGCTTTAGTATATGGATGTAAAGGATTCTTAAACAATTCCTCTGCAGTAGCCTTCTCAACTAGTTTTCCTAAATACATAACAGCAATGTCATCTGAAAAATGATTTACTATCGAAAGATCATGGGTTATAAACAAATATGTAAGGTTACGCTCACTCTGCAATTCCTGCATCAAGTTAAGGATTTGAGCTTGAATTGAGACGTCCAATGCTGATACAGGCTCATCACAAACTATAAATTGTGGATCTACTGATAACGCTCTTGCAATCCCAACTCTTTGCCTTCTACCACCATCCAGCTCATGCGGATAAGTATTCACAAGTCGCTTTGATAACCCCACAGTCTCCATAATACCTAATACTTTTTCTTCTCTAATCTTCCTGTTTGGTTCTAATCCCCCTATTCTCAGAGGTTCTTCTATCGCTTCACTTATTGTTTTTCTTGGGTCTAGCGAAGAAAATGGATCTTGGAAGATCATCTGCATGTCTTTTCTTTTTCTCCTCATTTCGTCCTTTGACAATCTCTGTATGCTGCTTCCATTGAACAAGACATCTCCATCAGTCAACTCAAGAAGCCTAATAATTAATCTCCCAATTGTCGACTTCCCACATCCAGATTCACCAACAAGACCCAGGGTCTTACCTTTTTCAATACTAAATGACACATCATCAACAGCATGAAGAATACCCTGTTTAACATTAAAATATTTCTTAATATTTAATGCTTCTACTAATTTATTATTTTCTTTCAACCTGGGCTAGCCTCCTTTTGTTGATTTTCCCATCACTATACAAATGACATTTGACGTAGTGTTCCTCATTACGATTAATTTCGATTGATTTTAACTCATTACAAATATCCATTACATAGTCGCATCTTGGGCTAAATGGACACCCTTTAGGCAAGTTAGTCGGATCTGGCATTAATCCCTTTATCGGTTTAAGCTTCATAGTCCGATTTTCAATATTAGGTATCGAATTAAAAAGACCTTCGGTATAAGGATGCAAATAATTATTGAATATATCATCTAAAGATCCGTGCTCAAGTATTTCTCCAGCGTATACCACGGATACTTCATCACATATTTCTGCAACTATGCCTAAATCATGAGTTATCATCAACATCGATGTTCCATACTTATCTCTAAGGTTACGCATCATCTCTAATATCTGTGCTTGTATTGTAACATCAAGAGCTGTTGTAGGCTCGTCAGCTATCAATAATCTTGGATTACATGATAAAGCAATAGCGATAACTACTCTTTGTTTCATTCCACCAGAAAACTGATGTGGATAATCAGAACCCCTTTCAGCTGGAATTCCAACTAACTCAAGCATCTCTCGTGCTTTCAGGATAGCTTTCTTCTCATTTAATTTTTCATGAATCATAATTCCTTCTGCAATTTGTTCCTCGACGGTCATTACCGGATTTAATGAAGTCATCGGGTCCTGAAAAATCATCGCTATATCGTGACCTCGGATACTTTCCATTTCTTTCTCAGTGCAATTGATAATATTTTTACCATCAAAATATATTTCACCTGATAGTATCTTCCCTGGCGGATTAGGTACAAGCTTTAATATAGATAGACCTGCAGTTGTTTTTCCAGCTCCTGTTTCACCAACTAAACCAAGTGTTTTACCTTTATGTATTTCAAGATTGATACCATTAAGAGCATTTACGGTTTCAAAGTCTGTTCTATACTCTACAGTCAGATTCCTTATACTAATTAACGGTGCATTATCATCTGATATTATTTTCTTAGTCATAAATAAGTTACCTCCCCTGATGGTGATTGATACTATACTGTTATTTGACCTTTATTTCAGCCTTGGGTCCAATACATCTCTAAGCCCATCCCCTAAAAGATTAAGAGATAGAACTGTTATCATTATTGCCATCCCAGGATAAAGTGTTAAATAGCTGTAATCCCTAATAAAACTTCTACCAGCAGATAGCAATCCACCCCATTCAGGTATTGGTTGCTGAACGCCTAATCCCAGAAAACTAATAGCAGCGGTATTAGTTATTGTGGTGGCAATCCTTAGAGTTGTCTGAACAATTATTGGTGCCATACAATTAGGTAGAATATGTTCTTTGATTATTGATAAATCTGTGGCACCAATAGCTCTTGACGCTTCAATAAACTCATTGTCTTTTACAGTTAATACAGCTCCTCTAACCACCCTTGCAAAAGTTGGTATCAATGAAATGGATAATGCAATTACTAGATTGCTTGTATTCGGTCCTAATGCAGCAACAATAACCATAGCAAACAACATCATTGGCATAGCTAGTAATATGTCCATTATTCTCATTAGAATATTGTCAATTTTATTTCCGTAAAAACCAGCTATTATACCAATCACACCACCAATTCCCAATCCCAGGAATACTGCTAGAAAGCTTATTCCTAGAGAGTACTTAGCACCGTATACTATCCTGGCAAACATATCTCTGCCGAACTCATCCGTGCCAAGTATATGTTCCTTCGATGGTGGCTGTAATCTTTCTGATATATTGTGTGAAATTACATCGGTTTTATAATCTATAAATATTCCAGATAATACTGTTACCAATATCAGTATAAGTAATATTACAAGTCCTACCATTGCAGCCTTGTCCTTAGCAAGTCTGCGACCAATCTCTGCAAATTGACTTCTTTTTTTATCGGGTTGACTATGGTTGCTTTTTAAATTTATTTGTGTATCAATAGTTCCCATTGTAGTACCTCCTCTAGCTGTACATGCTTCTAATTCTTGGATCTACAAACCCGTACAATATGTCAACAATTAAGTTAACAATTGAGATTGATATTGTGAAAACTACAATGCAACCTAAAACCATTGGCACATCTCTACTAGTAATCGATTGAACCATCAATCTTCCTATTCCTGGCCATGCAAAAACAGTTTCAGCTAATACAGCGCCTCCTAGTAAATTACCTATTTGTAGGCCAACTACAGTTATGGTTGGAATCAAAGCATTTTTTAATGCGTGTTTTCTTATAGCTTTCTTACGAGGTACACCCTTACTTAGTGCTGTCCTCATATAATCTTGTCTTATTGTTTCTAACATAGATGATCGCGTTGTTCTAGCAACTAAAGCCATGTTCATAAATCCAAGAGCGAAAGCAGGCAGTACTATACTTGTTATCGTTTTCGCTCCTGAAACTGGAAACCAACCCAATCTTAGTGAAAATAATAAAATCATAAGCAATGATAACCAAAACATAGGCATCGAAACTCCAATAAGAGCAACAAACATTGTTAGATTGTCAATGATAGTATTTTGTTTTGTTGCTGCTATTACACCTATTGGTATAGCTAATAGTACTGAAAATATAGTTGCAACAATAGCTAATACTATAGTATAGGGAAACCTTGAAAAAACCTCGGTTGCAACAGGTTGGTTGGTTCGATAGGAATTCCCCAAATCTCCTCTCAAAAGGTTTAACATATATCTAAAATACTGAACAACTAGAGGTTGGTCTAACCCCATTTCTTTTTCTAGAGCTGCTACCTGCTCTGGAGTCGCCTGATCTCCCAAAATCATCCTCACCGGATCACCAGGAGCTAAGTTAAGTATAAAAAAAACTATCAACGTAACTCCTAATATTACTGGTATAAGGTATAGAAATCTCTTAATAATATACTTTTTCATTTCTATCCTCCACATGTATGTATTTATATTGATTGTAATTTGGACTATTACTAAACTTATAGTTTATGGTCAGCTTATATCTGGCAGGAAGATTGAAACCATTCTTCCTGCCAGATAACAAAATTAATTAATTTTATTTTTAATGCTCTATTATATATTTTTATTCCCAATATACATTGTTGAAGTAAATGTAACCTGTGGCACTAGGCACTACTCCTCCTAGGTCAGCATTATAAGCCCTATAAATTAAATCTAAATACAGTGATGGTTGATGACATAGATCATTTGAAAGTACAACTATTTCTCCGATTATTTTCATTCTCTCATCTTTGTCTATTGTTGTTTCAGCCTTTTCTACAAGTGCATCCATTTCTGGGTTGTTAAGTGCACCTGGGTTAGATGCTCGTCTTCTAGAATGGAATCTTTGTACATATGTCAATAGATTTGAAGGCGACCACGAAACTATTGCGCTAACATAATCACCACTACTTGTTTTGTCTAGATAAGTACTAAGATCCATTGTTACGATTTCGACCGCAATGCCTAATTCAGCAAGATTTGATTGAATTACAGTTGCTACTTTTACTTTTGTTTCATTAGAACAAATAATCGGAAGCTTTACAGTCGCTGGGTCTCCTCCCCAAGCAGATAAGTATTCTTTTGCTTTTGCAACATCGTATCCAACAGCTTTTTCTTCAGTAGCACCAACAAATCCCATCGGAACTGATGAAATATTTGGTAATCCGTACCCACTGATAGCAGCATCTACTATTGCCTCTCTATCAATTGCACTACTAATAGCTTTTCTAAAGTCCACATCGTCAAATGGTGCTGTATCTTTATTGATCATTAAAAACCAGTTTACAACACTAGTTACTTCAGCAACTTCTACTCCTTCAGCTGATTTCAGTCTTTCAATATCATTTGTCTCAACCTCATAGATGAAATCTACTTCGTCAGCCTCTAAAGCTATGGTTCTTGAAGTCCCTTCAGGAATAAATCTCCACTCAAGGTTAGTTATCTTTGCAACCTCATTTTTATTGAAATAATCATCAAATTTTATGAACTCAATAGAATCGCCTCTTGTCCATTTGCTAAATTTGTATGGACCAGTACCTATTGGATTTGAATTAAAATCATGTTTTGCTTCTATTAATTCAGAAGGTACTATGAAGTTAAAATGGTATCCCAGGTCATATAACAGTCCTGCGTAAGGTCCATCTGTTGTTATTTTTACTGTAAGGTCATCAACGGCCTCAATTTTAAGAATTCTTTTCGTATAGTTAGCCGATGCAGGGAAGGTTTTAGCCCATTCAATTGATGCTACAACGTCCTTTGCATCAAGTTTGCTACCATCATGGAACAAAACGCCATCATTCAATTTAAAAATCCAGGTAGTTTCATCTTGATTCTCTATGCTTGCTGCCAAATCTGGCACTACTTCCAAAGTATCAGAAGTAATCTTTGTTAAGCCATTGAAAACTAATAAATTCATAAAAACACTCGCAATTGAGTCATGATCATTAGTTCCTAATGAGGGAGGTTCATTTTGAGTAGCAATGACAAGAGAATCTCTTTTTGGAGTTTCTCCAACTTCTTCCGCAGGTTGTTTTGCAGGACTGCAGCCAGTAACAAACCCCATTACCATTACTAGAGCCAGGAATATACTTATAACTTTTTTTGTTTTAACCATTTAGTTCACTCCTCTTAATTTATTAATTTACTGAGTCAATTACATTGTCAATCTTAAATCTTAACATTTTACCAGCTGCTATTCGTTTTGCCCCTCCCTTCACAACAGCTGTCTCGCCATTTACTATAACCCATTCGATGCCATCAGGTTTACTATTCGGATTGGCATAGCTACCTGTTTCTCTTATTGTATTTGGATTAAATATCGTAATATCAGCTATATAGCCTTCCTTTATCAATCCCCGGTCTTTTAATCCAAAAGTCTCAGCAGGAAGTCCTGTAATTTTATATATCCCCTCTTCTATTGAGAAAAGACCTTTCTCAATAATATATTTGTTAATATATCTTGGAAATGCTCCATAATTTCTAGGATGGGGTTTACCTTCTGCTGTCGGACCGCTGTAATGCCTGCTGAATGCATCTGTACCTATCATACATTTTGGATGTTTCATAAACATTTCTAAATCTTCATTTGATATTGCATGATATATCATTGTTGCCATTCCCTTACTATCTCTCAAAACTGTAAATAAGGCATCCAACTCGTCAATATTTCTTTCTGTAGCAATTTCAGAAAGGCTTTTCCCCTCATATTGGGTATTTCCTTCAGCATTTCCAATTACAATGTTGTCATAACCACAACTTAATATTAAATTATCCCAGTTTTCAAGCTTTATATCGTTCTCAATAAGTTCCCTTTTCTCATCGAATATCTTAAAATCGTTGCTGAATCCTTCTGATAGTACCCAACCTGGCAGCAGTGTACTTAAGGAAGTTGAGCCAGCAGTATATGGATAGACATCAAAAGTGATTTTTTGACCCACCATATTTGCTTCATCAATCAATTTTAGGCAGTCCTTCGCTTTACCATGATTTTTTAAACCAAGCACTTTTAAATGTGAAATATGCCCTCTGCACCCACTTTTTCTTGAAATTTCAATAAGCTCTTTAATGGATTCTATTACTTCATTCCCCTCATTTCTCATATGAGAATTATATATTCCATCGAAAGGTGCTATCACTTTACATAGTTCAATCAACTCTTCGGTTGTAGAAAACATACTTGGCACGTATGTAAGACCAGTAGACAACCCAAATGCTCCTTCCTCCATCGATGCTTGGAGCATCTCCTTCATGCCTGATAAATCAGCTAAAGAGAGTCCATTACTCTGATACCCTGTGTATTTGATCCTTAGATTTGAATTTCCAACAAACATTGCAATATTAGTTGCATTCCCTCGCAAATTAGTTTCTTCACGGAATTGCTTAAAGGTAGTAGCTTTGAGTGGTTCATCTATACCTATCATAAGCTTATCCATGTTACGTTTAATGTACTCATCCAAACCATTTTCACTAATTGGAGCAAAACTTGTGCCACATAAACCACATACATCGGTTGTAACACCCTGCATAACTTTACCTTCAGCAAAAGGAAAAAAGGCTGAATGCTTGTCTGTATGAGTATGAACATCAATAAACCCCGGACATACTATCAATCCGGCTGCATCAATTCTTGTTTCACAATAATATCCTTTTAGATTTCCCATTTTCACAATTCTGTCAGAGTTTATTCCAATATCATAACTCGCTAATTTCTCACCTGAGCCATCTACGACCAAGCCATTTTCAATAATAATACTGAATTTATTCAAATTTTTCATTCTGAATCCTCTGCTTTTCATAAAATGTTTTATAAAAACCATCCTTCATTATTTGCTTTGCATTATTACCAGAGTATTCATCCCACATAATTTCGGTATCAGGATCAATTGCCAGTGGGATATTGTAATCAATAAATTTTCTAGAATAATCAACCCCATTTTCTGTAGCAATTCTATGTAAGTTCTCGGTAGAATATTCAGCATATCTATTAAGCGCTTTATTAATTGAGTGTATTGCACTCTCTCCAATTAACTCGATTGATGCAGACAAAATGTGGTAGTAAATCCTTACGCAAAGTGAATTAAATCCATCCTTGGCATTTGCAACCTCCATTTTTTCTTTAGGAATTTCATATAGTGGATCATATTCCTCAAAACATTTCTTGCGCATCTCTTCTGGAAGGAATTCTGGCCTTAGAACTACATTGAAGCTGCAGTAATCGTCATCTTGGGTCAAAGTACGTGCTAAGTTAACCTGGGTAAACCCAAAAGCATAAGAATTGTAGCAGGCAAAATGAAACTCCTCACAATACATACGCCCAATTTCTTTTTCACCAATTTTTTTCCAAAGATCTGACATTGGACATACTAATGTATGTGATACTCTCTCCTCTGAGTTTATTCGCTGGAGATCTCTTTTAAATCTTGAATCACCTGGTAAATCTCCACCTACCGAAAATAAACTTTTCATATTAACCTTGTACCCTGCATCAAGGTGCTGCTGTCTTCTCTTAGTACCTCTGTCAATACCAAACCTTCTAGTGCCTTCCCTTGCAGCTTTCTCTCCTTCTATCCCATGATCGTCTATTAATGCTCTTACTAGGTATGCATAAAGTAAGGTATAGCTGTCTTGCAGATTGTTAATGTTGAAATTATTTAAATCCGAATAATAATTATTACTCATTTTATTCACACCCTTCTAATTTTATTCGTTCGATGTACTTATAAATGCTTCCTTAATGACTGCTGTGAAATTTATCTCAAGTAGTTTCTCTGCATTATTTTCACTTGAATTTAGCCATTGAATATCTCCAATCTCCAAAATATCTAATGGGCAATTATTCCAAAAGAATTCGCTAGAAAAAACATTGTTCGTCATAAAAGCTCTCTTTTCCAAAAATTCAATTGAACCATATGCTGTTTTTTTAAGCGATCTTGCAATAGCAGCTTCACCTTTTTCAAAGTGAGATTCCACAGCTGCATCTAGTAAATAATAATACAACTTCAAAGATAAAAAACCATATTTCTCTTTACTGGATCTGAACATCGAAAAATCATATGGTATATGTCTTCTATTTTCATTAAAGCAAACCTCTCTTTGGCTAGTTTCAATATTCGATGCTCTAAAGTAAACAGCAAACTGGCAATGATCATCATTTGTGTTTGTTTTCATCTTTGAAATATTCGTTTGTGATTTTTCAAAAAAACATGTTTTAAAAAATGAATGATAGAATTCTTCGCAAAACGGTTTGCCAAGTATCAGTTTCTCTTGTGACTCCCAAAAATTGGCTAGGGGACAACTAATAATATCGGCAATGTAGACTTCCTCATCTAGTTTCTTAATAACTTCCCTAAATCTTGGATCATGAAAATTGTTATCAATCATTCCAATTACTGTGTTTATATTTATATTAATTCCTTTATCAAGAAAATGAGTTCTTACCTCAGTTCCAAAATCTCTACCAAATCTACGAACAGCCTCCCTCACGATATCTTCGGACTCATTGCCGAACGATTCTTTTAGTTCTGTAGATGTTGTGATAAATAAAAGAGAAAAAATATTTAGTTGATTCTGCATCTCCAATTCATTTATTTTGTTCATTAGAGCATCTCCCTTCAATAATAAAATTAGACATTTTAGTATATTAAATTGATATATTTATATTATGCAAGTTCCATACCAACTTAATATGTCGTAAAATGTGTAGATAATTTCACTAAAATATAAATGAACAGGTTCAATGGGATTAATTGGTGTATTTGCCCCCGTTGAACCTGTTCATTTATTGCTGCTATTCGTTAGTACTTTCCTTTAGAACTTTGATCCCTTTTTCTGTAATACGAGTACCACCTCGACCCTGAGTAAGGGTAATCAATTCTTGAGATTGCATCGACTCTAGTAAATTTCTTGTTTCTGCTTCAGTAAGAAAAACTGAATATTTAATAAGTTCTCTTGCAATACTTCTCCTGCCTAATTTTACCCCTGAAGTAAAAGCATTATATAGAATTTTGAGTACATAAACCCATTCTTCATACTTATCTTCAACATAAAAACTAGAATCCATGCAGCCAATAGATATATTTTTATAAATATAAAGGGGTATATCCTCGGGTTCAATAACTTTTTTATCAATTGTACTAATATACTCAACGCAATTTTTTATTTCTCTTCCGTTACCTGGCCAATCATATTCCAAGAAAATATCCATTGCTGATTTAGAAATATCTTTTTTAAGATCATATTTACTAAAAAAATATTCTATTAGACTTTTAATATCTTCCTTCCTATTATTGAAGGAAGGTATATAAAGTGGTAGCACGTTTAGCCTATAGTATAGATCTGCTCTAAATTGTTTGTTCGTAACAAGTCCTAACAAGTCCTTGTTTGTTGCTGATATTACCCTAACATCAATAGGGATTATTTCTGTTCCTCCTACCCTCATAAGTTCACTTTCCTGAAGTACTCTGAGCAACTTTCCTTGCAGAGCATATGGTAAATCACCAATTTCATCAAGAAATATGGTTCCTCCATTTGCTAATTCAAATAATCCTGCTTTCCCTTCTTTTTTAGCGCCAGTGAAGGCTCCAATATCATAGCCAAACAATTCACTTTCGATTAGTGATTCAGATAAAGCCCCACAGTTAAATGCTACAAAAGGACCTAGTTTTTTAGTAGATGTATTGTGGATACTTTGAGCAAATAACTCCTTACCTGTTCCACTTTCACCCTGAATCATAATAGGCGAATCGAACTTAGCAAAATTATTAGCTAGAGTTTTAGTTCGTATGATTGAACTGCTGTTGCCAATAATGTCGTCAAAATTATGTTTTGCATTATATACCCTTGAATAAGATTTGCTATTAACCGCTCCAAACATTTTTTCGATTTTTCTGTAGTCAGTTATGGTTATTATTCCACCACTGCATTCTGTGTCATTTCCATAATTAGTATAGTTAGAGATGCTTTGTAACATCCCATTTATTTTATGTGTTACAAAATGAGTATTTTCATACTTTAAAATATCGTTGAAAAGAGATTTTACGTCATATAGTGAATGTATTCTCATCTGAGCATTATTTACTTTTAAAAGTCTCTTAATCTGCTTGTTGTAAAAGACGATATTTCTATTCTTATCATATATTATTAACCCAGTATCCACATTATTTAGTACTTGTTCATAATCAACATATTTTTCATCAAGATTATTTAACAGGTATCCGAGACTTGGACTTAGCAATTTAATATCTCTTGAATAATCCTTGACAATTCTTATTGTGTCTGTATTAAGAAGGTCAAGTCTGTAAAGAATATCAAATATAGTCGACGGATCAATGACTCTAGTCCCAATATTAATAATCTCTTTGACATCATAAGGGACGTGTCTAGTCTCATTTGGGGTAATCGCTAATTCGAATGAGCCTTTTTGATAATTACAGCCAGGATAATAAGCAACCAATTCATTATTTTTGAATCCAAGTTCATAAAGTAAAGAGACGGTAGCATCAGCCATTTCTTGGTCATCATTAACTACTAGTATTTTTATGTCCTCAGGAACATTATCTAGTTTATCGAAATTCCTCTTTGTAAGAGTTCTCCTCATTATAAGGATTTCAGTCTTATCCATTAAATTATTGGTAATTGACTTTGCTGATCTATTACCAGATGCTAATACTAAATCACTTCCTACAGTGGACACGTAATTAGCTTCGCAATCAAGGCAATCGAAATCAATATATTCTCCCAGAACCTTGTCTAGCTGTCCCTTAATTAATTGAGAATTCTTACTGCTTATACAAATAATTGAGACCCTGTATTTTTTCATTAGATATCCTCTTCTACTTTTATTGAGTAATAATAATTATAATAATTAGTAGAAAGCTTATCACATCTCTGTAATCTATTCAATGTATACCGATTTAAATTATCGTTTAATTTGTTTTCTAAAATTAGCACAAAAACCTTATCCTTAGCTCTTTATCTAATTAAGCTTTTTTCTATGTTCAATTTAATTTTTTCAGTTTTTGGGAATCATAGTGATCAAAAAGGTAAAGTGCCATCCTCAATGAATTAGATTTAGTGTTTAAATCACCGGGGATATAATCTATATCGCCACAAACCATGATCTTCCATCTATTTGCATCCATGTAATAAGTATCTCTTTCAGGATCATAGGACCCACCGGGCTTAAAGCTGAATCTGGTGGAGCCTAATCGAATCCCTCTTGGTCCTAGCCTTGCTCCTGATTTCCCTTGAATAGCAATATCTCATGGAGCTCCAATAATAGCAATATCCGCATCCAATTCATTTAGATCCATGCAGATTCTTGATTTAGCAAAGGTTGCAATACCTGTAGGTGCCATATTTACCGGTTTATTCAAGCTGAAATTATTCATGTCTTACCTCCTGCCCAATGTGGGACAAAAAGGACTGGCAAGGACCCTCTTAAGTTTACCATTTAGGGACGGTAAGATATACTAAACTTAGGAGGTGTTCCTTTTGAATAAAATATACTCTGATGAATTCAAATTATCCGTTGTCCTTGACTACTACAGCAGCTCTCTTGGTGTCAGAGCTATTGCAATGAAGTACAATCTTCCTTCAAAAAACTACATCAATAATTGGGAACAACAACTCATTGACAAAGGACTTCTTCCTCCAAACTCTACAAAGCAGGAGAAGTCAGTTGCCAGATCAAAGGAGTCAATCGTTAGAAATGACACTAGGACTCCTCTTGAAAGACATTATGAAGATGAGATAGAGATCCTTAAGGCTCGTATAGAGTACCTTGAGGGTCTTGAATCCTTGAAACCATTTCTTAAAAAAAAAGAACCCGTGAAGCAAAATACGAAGTAATACTCAGTCTTGAGTACAAATACCCCATATGGCTTCTTTGTGAAATAGCCGGAGTAAGCAAAGCATCGTACTACAACTACAAGAGGAATCCTTCTAAGCCCTCAGATTCAAATAAAGTGATAGAAGAACTGATTCTCCTTATCCACAAGAAATCAGGTCGTAGAAAAGGCTACAGGCCCATCAAGGATGACTTAAGAAACATATATCATCTCAATGTGAACCATAAAAAGATACTACGAATAATGCGAGAGAAAAAGATTTCATCAATACTCACAAAGAAGTCCAAAAGGACCAGAGAGCAAAGCATTATCAAAGAAGATTTACTCCAACGTGATTTCTCATCAGCCGTACCTGGCAAAAAGCTTGTAACTGATATAACATATATACCAACAAGAAGAAAGATGATTTATCTTTGCACAGTAATCGATCTGTACAATAATGAACCTGTATCCTGGAATATAAGCGATACTCAGGATAAATATCTTAGCTTAAATGCAATAAAGGCACTTTCCGAGAAGTTCGACCTATCTGGCAGTATCATTCATAGCGATCAAGGTGTCCATTACACTAGCTTGATGTATGTCAATCTTCTAAAAGAGTTGAATGTTAAACAGAGCATGTCACGAAAGGGCAATTGCTGGGATAATGCTAAAGCAGAAAGCTTTTTCGGTCACTTTAAAAGCGAAACTATTCATCTAATGAGTAGAAGGATCAAGGATATCAACGAAGTCATTGAGATAGTTGAAGACTATATGAGATACTATATATACGACAGACCTCAGAAGAAACTTGGTGGATATCCTCCTGGCATATTCAAAGAAAAACAATTATCTGCATAAAAACTAAAAAATTAACCGTACCCAAATAGTAAACCTTTAAGGTAGCATGCCAGACCGTCCCTCTTGTCTATTTATATTTATTCCTGATATCCTCATCTATAGTTTCATTATCCAGAGGTGATTCACATTCTGCCTGTCCCTGGAAGCTTACAACTGCCTTTCTTACCCTGTTTAGCGAAGCCAGGGTTCCAGGCCCTGCAATGCAGCCTCCTGAGCATGCCATGCCCTCTAACAGCATACCATTTTTCTTACCTGCCTTAGCAGTCCTCATTAACTTTACGCATTCATGCAGTGTGGATACTCCCTCTACGTTGATCTCTCTTGAAGGGTCGATCTTCAAGGCTGTTCTCTTAACAGCCTCTGCTACTCCTCCAGCAATGGCATATCCTCTGCCTAGAGATGAAGCATCCTTAATCTCCTTGGAAACTTCGATCTCTGAAAGCTCTATTCCCTTTGCTACGAACATTCCCATCAGTTCCTCAAAGGTAATGACGAAATGGACATAATCCTTTACATCGTCTCTAAGTGCCTCCAGCTTCTTAGATATACATGGTCCGATAAATGCGATCTTAGCATTTGGATTTTTCTTTTTTATGTATTTAGCCGTCTCGACCATTGGAGAAGCAGAGTCTGAAATATATTCATATTGATCAGGAAACATCTTCTCAACCATAATGGTCCATGAATTACAGCAGCTGGTCCCCATGTATGGGATCTCATTTGGAACCTTCTCAAGAAACTCATGAGCCTCTCGCATGGTAGTAATGTCAGCTCCAAGGCTTACCTCTGCAACATCCTCAAAGCCAAGCTGTTTGATGCCTTCAAATATCTGGACCGGTGAAGCCAAAGGTCCAAACTGCCCTAAGAAAGATGGAGCAATTATTGCATATATCTGGTCATTTCCCTTAAGAGCCTTAATAAGCTGATATATCTGTGACTTATCAGAGATCGCTCCATAAGGGCATTGAACGATACAATTCCCACAGGATACGCACTTATCCATATTGATTTGAGCTCTTCCCAGGTAATCGCTGTCTATTGCATTAACTCCACAGGCTGCAGCACAAGGTCTGTCGTACTGAACGATCGCACTATATGGACAGGTATCTCTGCATCTTCCGCACTTGATACACTTATCCTGATCGATTATAGCTCTGTTCTTGCCAATGGACACCGCATTTACCGGACAAACATTTATGCAGGGATGAGCAAGACACTTTCTGCAGTTATCAGTTACAATGAAGGCCTTTGTAGGACACGCTTCACATGCGAAGGTTATTACATTTATAAGCGGCTCAATGAACCTTGTTTCATTCACATCGACCAGTGATATACCATCAGTTATCCTATTGTATTCTGTAGGCTTTCTTGCATTCAGCCCAAGAGTGAGCCTTAATCTCTCATCAACTATTGCTCTTTCACGGAATATACTGTCTCTATATGTAGCTACTTCACCAGGCAATATTTCAAAGGACGCCTTTTCAAGCTCAGCAAGGTCATCTCCTTCATATGCCATCTTAGCGACCTTGGCAAATACCTGCCTCCTAATATTTATAAGATCGACATAGCTTTCTTTCATTTAGTTCTTCCTCCAAACTCTTACTGTCATTTTCTAATTTTGTTGATTATCTTCTCCATTACGATCTGCCCTGTGGCATTTAGTATTACCTCATCGTCAATAACTACGATAGGGGCAACATTCTTGTCTGTGTTTTTACATATATCAAGGCACTTTATTGCCTCGACATCAAGCTCCTCATCGCTGTAGTTGTCAGGATCATCCTTGATAATGTCCTTAAGGTCTTCGATTTGGTCTAGGATACTCATTGAACCAAGCAGTGTACAATTTGAACCGACGCAGACTTTTATCTTCATATGCTCCTCCTAATATTTTTAGACTTCTAATACACTCTACTTCTTCACTAGAATTATATATTATTGACACTCAGTTTACCATAATAGAATAGTATAAAATTAAACAAGCTTTGATAGTATTCTAAAGTCCACTTAGATCGTAACTAATGTCAAACCTTGAACATAATAAAAACCACTCTCATTCACCATGGAACAAGAGTGGTTTATCATTATCTTGCTGCGTTTTGTCCTGCTATTCTTCCAAATACTGTAATATCAGCCAGTGCATTACTTCCAAGTCTATTGGCTCCCTGTATTCCTCCAGTAACCTCACCCGCTGCATAAAGACCTTCTATGACTTTTCCTTCTGTATCCAATACTTGTGCTTGTGTGTTTATCCTTATACCTCCCATTGTGTGGTGAACTGCCGGAGTTGCCTTAAGGATATAGAATGGCCCCTGCTCGATCGTTGAAGGAAGGCTTCTCTTATTGAACTCAGGATCCTTTCCATCGGCTACATAACTGTTGTACCTGTCTAAAGTAGCTTGCAATTCAACCGCATCTATTCCAAAGAAGTCTGCTGCTTCCTTCAACGTATCTGCCTTTACAAGCAAATTGTTTTCATAAAGATATTCTATCTCAGGCCCATGGTTTTCTGCCAGCTTACTATTTACAAAACCGTTGTGATCAACTATTTCATAGCATACATGACCTGTCTGAGCCTTGATTGCCATAGACATAACATCACGTCTTCCAAGCTCTTCAACGAATCTTTTACCCTCAAGGTTCACTATAACAGTATGGCCGTAAAGTCTCGCATCGTCAAAGTAGAGCAGCGTTCCAGTTAGAGGGTCACAAATAGGATATGTCTGTATATACTCCATACCTACAAGATCCGCTCCAATTTCCTCAGCCATGACTATTCCATCTCCTGTACTTCCTGGAGTATTTGTTGACAGTATGCTTTCATCGATCTCTGGGTTGTATTTGACTCTCATCTCGATATTGGATCCAAATCCACCTGAAGCTATTATAACTGCCTTGTTTGTATAGAAAGCATAGTTTGCTTCTTCGCCTTCTGCATTTACCCCGATTACCTTGCCATTCTCATCTGTAATCAATGATGTAGCCTTAGTGTTAAGCAAAATTGGGATACCCATTTCATCTGCCTTAGCAAGCTGCTTGCTGATTATCTCCCTTCCGCTTGCACCCAATGGTATTAGACTTCTCTTAACAGAGTGCCCCCCAAAAAACATCAGCTCATCTTCCCATACTACTCCAACTTCATCCCTCAACCACTCTGCTCCTGCCAGCGCATTCTCAGCCAAAACTCTGACTAACTCTTCATTGTTCTTGTAGTCGCCGCCCTTCAAGGTGTCAGCTATGAACAGTTCAATATTGTCATCGATACCTTCTTTCTCCTGGATCCAGTTAGCTGGAGCGGCATACTCTGCACCAGATATCAAAGTATTCCCACCAGCAAGCGGCATCTTCTCAAGAACTATAACGTCCGCACCTGCAGCTTTTGCTTCAATTGCAGCCGTTAGTCCCGCTCCTCCTGCTCCGATAATTACTATGTCATGAGTTTCCTCAATATTGCTCTTTTCCTTGACCAAAGCTTCTCCGCTTACAGCCTTCAGCATATCTGCAGTTGCTCCAGCTGAAGTTAAGGCTGCATTTACAGCCTCAATAAAGCCATTTGACGTATAAGTACAACCTGAAACAAGATCAACCTCTAGGCTGTTTGACGCTAAAATATTCTCGGTTAGCGTCTCCATTGCTGCATCATAGCCAGGCGTCTCGTTGTGCTCGACAACCTCGATTGCTGTGATCGCATCATTCTCAATAGTAACATTGACCTTGATTTCTCCGCCTTTCCCGCTTCCAACACCCTCATAAACGCCATTTACAATAGCATTCTCTGATTTTTGGTTATCTGCAGGCTTTTCATTTGTACATGCAGCTAGACCAAATATCATTACTACCGCTAACATTATTAAAAGTAGTTTTTTCATTTCTTCCTCCCTTATATTCTACGCAGCATATCCACTGCTTATATTCGTTTATATATTAACATTCTATTTTTCATCTGTATTTAGACTGTATTGACCTATTTTTGTACTTTCAAATACTTTGTTTATTTTTTATCATATTTAATGTATAATAAAGACTAAATTTGCTAAAAAGGTGAAGAAAATTGTCGATACGAACAAAAATTACAATGGCTTTCATATTATGCATAATCATTACATTTACCCCTTTGCTATATTTCCTGGAGACAAAGGCGAAGTCTATCAACATGGATCAAGTGGAGCATCAAACCCTCCTGCTTGTGGACTCAAAATCAAACGAGATAGGCTCCTGGCTTCTACAAAGGATAAGTGAGATCAGAATAATAGAGGAATTCGCAGTTAAAGAGGATTTTCAGCCAAGGAATATCAAACCTTACTTAAGCAATCTAAATAAATCTGTGAGTTCTCAGTATGGAAATTTAAATGAGACTTTTGCCATAGGTTCAGTTGATGGTCGTGGTTGGGTGAATAATGATATTACCATCAACATATTTGGCAGAGATTATTTCAACAAGGTAATGTCATCTGATATGGAATACATAATCAGCAATCCAATTATTTCTAAATCTGACAATAAGCCGATATTTGTCATATGCTACCCATTGGTAAATGATGAGAATGAAAAAGTAGGTTTTATAAACGGAGCAGTAAGCCTCGACAAATTATCTGAAATAACCAGGAGCATAAACGTGTATGATGGATTTTCCTGGATCATGAATAAAAATATGGATATTTACACAATTTCAAAAGAGAGTCTTGTGGCAAATTTTGTTTCAGACACAATACTCCAGGACGTAATCGATCACTCTACTATCAAAAACTCCGGGACAGTTTATGTAAAAAACGCAGCAGGTAAGCCTTCAACTTTATTCTACGCCTCAGTACCCTATACTCAGGACTGGCTTTTATGCACCCTTATTGAGAACAACAATATACATGCCGGTACAAACTCTTTGATAAGCATGCTTACAAAGGCTGGGCTCCTATTATTAGCACTGGCAGTCTTGCTTGCAGTCACCTTATCCTCCACCATAGTAAGGCCCATCTACAGGTTGAAGTCTCATATGATGGAAGTCTCAAAGGGAAACCTGGACTCCGTTTTCGAATCAAAAAATAATGATGAGATTTCAGTGCTTGGAAAAGTATTCAACCAGATGCTTAGAGATATAAAGGTTCTTATCAGCAAAGTTTATGATGCAGAAAAACAAAAGAGGACCTTTGAACTTAGAGCATTACAGTCTCAAATAAATCCGCACTTTCTGTACAATACTCTGGACACTATTCAGTGGAAAGCCTTGGAGTATAAAGCTTTTGACCTTGCCGACATGATCCATTCGCTATCCACATTCTTCAGGCTTTCTCTCAATGACGGGAAAGAGCTTATTACAATAGCAGATGAACTGGATCATGTAAAAAGCTATCTGGAAATTCAAAGCGTCAGATACAAAGAAACAGTAAAATTTGTAATACAAGCTGATGAAGAAGCATCGCAGTGCCTAATACCAAAAATGACCCTGCAGCCTTTGGTTGAAAACTCGATCTACCATGGTCTGAAATTGAAGAAAAATACAGGCGAAATTGCAATTAAAGCTTATATCGAAAATAATTCCGTCACCCTTTCTGTGGAGGATAACGGAATTGGAATGACAGTCTTAACTCTTTCAACTTTAAGGGAAAACTTGGATAAATCGTTGAAATCTGACCACTATGGCTTGTTTAACGTTAATGAAAGACTAAAGCTTACTTTTGATGACAAATACTCTATTCACATAGAAAGTAAATGGCAAGAATTCACAAAAGTGACAATCAACATTCCAAAGGTGAAGGAGGACTCATATTGTTTAGATTAATGATAGCTGATGATGAAGAAACTATACGAAATGGACTAAAGAACCTTATTGAATCGTACGAGCTCGGCCTGGCTGCCATATACACAGCAGAAGATGGCCGAGAAGCGATTGAAATCATAGAAAAACTTCACCCTGAAATAATACTTATGGATATAAACATGCCCTTTGTCAATGGACTAGATGCTATAGAAAAAGTAAGGGAGATCGTTCCGGAATCCAAAATCATTATCATTTCAGGCTATGATCAGTTTGAATATGCACAAAGAGCTCTGGAGTTGGGAGTTTTTAGTTATCAATTAAAGCCTATACAGTATAGGGGCCTAAAGGACATAGTCAAAAAAGCCATTGATGCTTACTGTGAAAGGATGCTGGAAATAAGCAAAATAAAAGATAATACCGAATACCTGGATCAATGCTCAGATATTGGGAACCACGTACTTAAGTATCTGAAAGAAAATTTTATGGACAACGAGCTTTCATTGATATATGTTTCAGAGCAATTTCACATCAGCAGCTCCTACCTGACCAGGATAATAAAGCAAAAAACCGGCCTAAGCTTTACCAATTATATCAATAGCTTGAGAATCAATATGGCAAAATCTCTCCTTAAGAGCAAAGGAGACAAATACACCATAAGCCAGATTTCAGTAATGGTAGGATACAACAGTCAACATTATTTCAGCAGGGCTTTCAAAAATTACACCGGATGTTCACCTAATAGCTTTAGAAATGCTCTTACTTAATAACTAAATTTAAAAATCTTTCTTCAAAAAAACTGGATGATGATCTATAAGATCTTCATCCAGCGCATTGTTTCTTACTCGTATGTTCCTTTTACTATGATTTCCTTATTCTGCATCATGATTTGACCTCTGGCTATTACATATTCCAGATTGAAGTCTTTATCGACTAAAACAAGGTCAGCATCGCTGCCCTCACATACAGTTCCCTTAGCCGGGAAAATTCCCAAAGCTTTTGATACATTTGATGTGAAGTAAGGCAGTGCTTCATCGATACTCATTTTATTATCCACTACCATCTTCTTCAATTCTTCGAACAGGCTGCTTACGGACGATACTCCTATCTTAATGAGATTTCCTTTCTCATCATATCTTGACCAGCTTCCATATCCGTCAGAGCTTATGGTTATGTTCTCCGAAGGTACCTCATTCTCTTTTGCCAGAGCAACAACCCAAGCAGGCGACATTTCATCGTATATCCCGCAGGTAAGATCAATAACTCCGCCTTTTTTAGCAAACTCAAAGGATTCAAGAAGAAGCTCTTTTTTTCTGTTGACATGCGTCGGCCTAAATGTCCTTATTGGAACATCATACTTATTGAGAACGTTGTTTATTGGCTGAAGGCCTTTGTCGCTATTGCCCATATGAGTAACTACTATCCCAGCCTTCCCTGAAAGCATCCCGGCTACTCTGGCATCCGATGCAAGTCTTGCCAGTTCTTCATCTGAAACGCTTGGAGCCCTGTGGTCGGATATGGCGATTTTTACTCCAATCACCTCATCGATGAACACAATATCCTTCTTGACAGACCCTGTTATAGTAACTGAAGGATAGCCGTAGGAACCAGTCACAGCAAGACAACTTATACCCTCTTCCTTTAGGGCCTTAGCCTTTGCAACAAGGTTTTCGACACTTCTTGTTGTTGAATCTGTTCCCAACAAGCCCATAGTGGTAGTAATTCCGCCGCTGATAAGCTTTGAAAGCGTTATTTCAGGAACTCTTGTCTTAAAGCTTCCTTCTCCTCCCCCCCCTGTAATGTGGACATGTCCATCTATAAGTCCTGGCATCAATATTTTGTCTTTGCCATCTATGATGACCATTGCATCACTAATAGGTGACAGATCATCACCTATCATGACAACTCGATCATGTATTATCATTATATCTTTAACACCCAGATTCTCAGGTGAAAAAATATGTGCTCCCTTTATTAAAATCATTAGTTCACCTCAACTGCTGTTTTAGATTCTTTTTCAGGTTTCAATTTAGCGATCCCTATCCCTGTAAATGCCAAAATTATCGCGAATACTATACCCATGTAGTTCATGATCGCCCAAGGCAGATACTCTATTGTAGATACTCCGAGAGTCGTAGACATGTATGCCCCAGCTGCAGACCATGGAATAAGCGGAACAAGTACGGTACCTGAATCTTCAAGGGTTCTTGACAAGTTCTTAGGATGAAGATTTCTCTTAACGTAAGCATCTCTGAACAGCTCTCCTGGTATAAGAATGGACAGATATGAGCTTCCTGTAACAAACGCAACTGTGAAGCATGATGCAATTGTTGAAAGAATAACTCCACCAGTAGTTTTGACCTTCTTCAGCATCGCTTCCAACACAACATCAAGCATACCGGTAACACTCATTATCCCTGCAAATCCCATTGCGCAGAAGATAAGTACAGTAGTAACAGTTACTGATACAACTCCGCCTCGATTAATCAGCGTAGCTACTGTGGGTGCAACTTCTCCGGTAAATCCGGTCATGCTTACATTAAAGCCTTGGATCAAAGAAATAAAGCCGCTTTTAAGAGTGAAGCCCTGTACGAACATACCTATCAATACTGAAAAAAGACTTGTTCCAAGCATTGTCGGGATCGTAGGCCATTTCAATAGTGATCCTGCTATGATCAAAACGACTGGCAATAATAAAATTATATTCCAGTTGAACATCTCACTTAATTGCGCCTGGAGCGTCAAAACCGTCTCAGGAGTAGTTGCTGAACCCGCCGAGTTCATACCTACGATAAAATAAACTACTAAAGCTACAATAGAAGCCGGAATCGTGGTATAAAGCATATGCCTTATGTGCTCATACAATTCTGATCCGGCTGCGATCGGCGCTAGGTTTGTAGTGTCAGACAACGGTGAAAGCTTATCTCCGAAGTATGAACCTGCTACTACAGCACCTGCAGTTGCCGGCAATGATACTCCAAGTCCTGCAGCAATACCCATTATCGCAACACCGATAGTACCGGCAGAACCCCAAGATGTACCTGTTACGGTGGATAGTACAGCAGTAATAAGGAATGCTGTTACCAATAGAAACTTAGGATTTACTATATCAACTCCGTAATAGATTATCATTGGAACTGTTCCCGCATACATCCATGATCCGATAAGTAGACCAACACTCCAAAGAATAAGAGTTGCAGGCAATGCTCTTGAAATCTTTTCGATTACCCCAGCTTGCATCTCATCCCATGTATAACCAAGCTTCCATGCAATAACTCCAGCCACGAAAGCCGACAAAATAATAATTGGCTCTGTTCTTAATTTTAAAACTCCTACGCCAAAGCTTAATGAAATTACCATGAATAAAATAGGAATCATACCTTGTAATAATGTAGGTCTCTTCTTAATTGTTCCCTTTTTTTCCATATTATCACTCCCTCGTCATTTTGCTATGTAGTAATGCAATTTACATGCCAAGGGTATCTATTCATGTAAATATGCCGTATTTCAACGTTATTCCATATTTCTTGGCGATATTATCAAACAAGAAATATGGATATATCCATATCATGGTTGGATATATCCATTCATAATTTTTGTTTTCCCTTTTTCAGTAAGCTTAATACCTATTTTATTCTCCACCTCGACCAAGCCCTCTTCCTTAAGCTCCTGGATCAGCCTCCTAAGCTTGCCTTCGCCTATCTCTGCGGCTTCTTCTTCTGCGATCCGAGCCAATCTTATCCTTCCAATAGGAGCTTCCCCCATCCTCGCAATTGTACTTAATATCCATCCTTTTGAGTCCGGGGCCGCACCACTTGTCTTTGATTCGCTCAATATGTGGGAGTGCAGATCACTTGGCTGTATCAATGAGCCGCTATGGATAAGGCATAGGTATTCTGCAAGATTTCGCAGCTCCCGCACGTTCCCGATCCAGGAATAATCTCTGAGTATCCTCAATGACTCAGGAGTAAAGAAATCCTCAAGATTTGCAATAGCCCCTGTCTTCAGATTCAGATTAATGAACATCCTAAGCAAAAAGTCTATGTCTTTAGGTCTTTCCCTAAGAGGGATCGTATTGAGAGGTAAAGTGTTCAACCTAAAAAACAGATCCAGTCTGAACTTGCCCTGATCTACAAGCTGCAGTAAATTTTTGTTGGTAGCGGCGATTATTCTTACGTCGACCTTGATCTCATCAGAGCCTCCCACTTTCCTTATCTTTTTCTCCTCAAGGACCCTTAACAGCTTAGCTTGGACCTCCAGCGGAGTATCCCCTATCTCATCTATAAAAAGAGTACCGCCATCAGCCATTTGAAAAAGACCGATCCTTCCTCCCTTCAAGGCTCCAGTGAATGTTCCCTCTTCGTATCCAAAGAGTTCACTTTCAACAAGGCTTGGCGATATAGCGGCAATATTTATAGGTATAAAAACCTTGTCTCTTCTGCTTGAATTCTGATGGATGCCTTGAGCAAGAATTTCTTTCCCTGTGCCATTCTCACCGTAAATAAGTATAGTCCCCTCAGTTCTGGCATACTTTTTAGCCCTGTTTAAAACTGCCCTGACACTTGGCTCAACTGTATAATAATCATCAAAGTTATGCATATTCTGCTTGCTTTTAAAAACCTCTCCGCTTGCTGTGTTCTTCAACTCCTGGTTTGTATACTTCAAGGTTGAAAGATAGCCTTTTTTCTGCGAAAAATCGACCTCTATCAGATCCATCTTCATAGTCCGATTTCCAATATTAAGTATAGATGAGCCCTCTTTCAGCTGACCGATGCTGTTGAATAACTCAATTTCAGATACATCCATACCTGCAATATCGTGCCTTTTCAAGTCCAGCATCTGCTTGAACTTCTTATTGTGTATCCTAAGCTTACCTAGATTGTCGATAAACCCTATACCTGAATCCAGACTATTGATTATCGATTCTAATATCTCCTTATTTGCCTGACTCTCTTTTCTTTTTTCATCTATGGATTTTGAGATCTCAACAATATCCTTTAAGTATTCACTGACCAGCAAGTGGGTTTTACCGTCGTCGATGCCAAGGATGCTTATAATTTCAAATATAGTAGATAATCCAAGTATCCTGGTACCCAAGTTTATCATTTTATGCGGAATATATGGTGCAAGCTGAATCTCTCCTGGCGTAACTATAACGCCCAGCTTCGGATATTCGTCAACTCCTGGATAATACTTATGGTATTTTACATGGTCAAGTCCAAGCTCCTCAAGCTGTCCTACAGCTTCATTTGTAGACTCGTATCCATCGTTTACAAAAAGCACGTCAAGACCTGTTTGAAGGCTTATAAGCTCCTGGATATTCCTGTGATTTATAACCCTGTTGGCAACGATATTCCTTATTTTAGGATCGACGTGTACAGTGCCTTTTATTTTAACGTATCCGCTTGTATATATAACTAGATCGCTATCAAAGCTTTTTCCCGGGAGCTCCTTCAGGAGAAGATTTTCAGCACTGACCTCATTTCCGAACAAGCCCTTAAGCTGCTGGATCAATGCCTGTCCTGTGTTTCTTCCGTCACTTATAACCATGATTTTTTTCATAACTGCACCTCTAACTGATTTAATTAACTAAACTCTGTAAACTACCTTGCCGCCCACCATAGTCAATACCGGAAGTATATCCCTTATTTCCATGGGATCAACGGTGAAGATATCTCTGTCCAAGACAACCATATCGGCATAGTAGCCTTCCTTTATCCTGCCTTTCTTATCCTCCATAAACTCCGCATATGCACTTCCATAGGTATAAGCATCTATGGCATCATATATATCTACACATTCATCCGGATAAAAACCATCCTCAGGCTTTCCCTTTGAATCCTTTCGTGTCACCGCACTGTAAATATTGGGGAATGGATTCGGAGATTCAACCGGGCTGTCAGTCCCATAGGAAATATGTCCTCCAAGCTCCTTAAGAGTGTTGAAGGCATAGGATGTAGACGCCATTTCCTTGCCGCATCTATCCTCAACAACATGCATGTCATAATCAAGAAAAATTGGCTGATACATGGCTAATATACCTAGCTTTGCTATTCTTTCAAGAAGAGGCATATCTGTGATCTGACAATGCACAAGTGCATGTCTTAATTTATTCTCCCCATCGACGAATACCTTTTCATAACAATCTATAGTTTGCTCGATTGCAGCATCTCCAATAACATGGGTTATTACCTGCATCCCTGCATTACGTGCAAGCTCACAGTATTTCTCCATTTCATCATTTGAAGTCCATTCGATCCCATAATTACTCTTATCATCTGCATAACCGTTTTTCATAAGAGCAGTCCTTGCACCCAGGCTTCCATCCTTAAAAAGCTTAAGTGGACCAAGAGTAAGCCAAGAATCCTCCGGATACTTTCCCTTAGCAAATTCACCTTTTTCCAAATAATGCTTAAAATCATCCAAGCTGTTAAAGCAGACCTGATGTCTGTATCTAAGCAATGCCTTCCCTTCGTCATATACTCTATGAAACATTTCAAAATATGGATCTATATCAAGTACCGAGGTTCCAATATCGTTACTTTGTACACTTGTAAGTCCGTGGGCAACTGCATATTCCATACTGCTGATAAGCATCTTTTCTCTTTGTTCTACAGTAAAATCCGGGATAATCCTCTTTACGTAATTACATGCATTCTCCGTAAATATTCCATTGGGATATCCATCCTCGCCTATTTCAAAAGTTCCACCCTCCCACTGAGGAGAGTTACCGTCAATACCCAGCATCCCAATAGTTTTAGTATTGGTGGAAAGTATATGACCGCATACCCGCTCCAATATTATGGGTATGTCAGTGGAGATCTTATCCAGATCGAATCTGGTGGGAGTTCTTTTCTCATCGATAAATAGATCTTGATTCCACCCAATTGCATGAAGTCCATCTTTAATACTCTCAGGATTATCCTCCATAAACTTCCTGCACCTCATAATCAAATCATCGATTGAAGTACAGCTTTCTATGCTGACCTGTGCCAAGGTATCCCCAAACATAACTAAATGCATATGTGAGTCATTAAGGCCTGGTATTACAGTTTTCCCCTGACAGTTGATTTTCGTACAATCATCTCCTGCCTTCGCTAAAGCTTCTTCATTGCTTCCAACCATGGTGATAATACCATCTTCTACCATCACAGCCTGAGCAAAATGCTCTCTCTCAACATATACCTTCCCATTATATAGTACAGTCTTCATTTAATCCTCCCCTTGAAATAATCTCCAGTCATTTATCTTTTAAGCTTACTAAGGTACTCGCTTGTATCAACCTTCATGTCCTTTATATCATTTACCAGCTTAACTATAGGCTCAATAGTAGCTGCTATTACCCTCTCACCGATCTCCTTGGAATGTCCTACAGGATCCCCCAACGGCCCTGGACTTCCTTCCTCGCCCCAATATGCCTCTGCGATCTTCGGAATTTCAAATGAAGTGAAGGTTATTCCAGCAGGTGCTACAGGCATAAAGTTGCTAAGCTCCTTTGGAAAGCCACCCGGGATCCTTCCCACTACCTTATCTTCTCTTACCTCAGCACCAAACACTTCAGATACTGAGGTCTCGATCAGACAGGCATGCCCCCAAGCTGGTGGCTTATTCATTTCACTTAGTATCTTTTGAACCTCTGCTTCAGGAATTACAAAGAAATTACACAGAGCAAAAAAGGCTCCTGTCTCCTTTGTAACCTGTCTCATTGCTTCCTCAATGAATGGCGGGTTTGGATAATGCCCATTAATAAAGATTATCTTCTTGAACCCCATCTTTATCAGTGATCTAGACACATCCTTATATACATTTACAAGAGTCTCAGGCTCCAGTGTAAATGTTCCAGGGAAGCTTCTAAAAACAGGTATATCGGAATATCCAAATGGGATAGTAGGTGAAATGACTGGCTTTGCCGTATCATATGTAGCCTCTGCAACTCTTTCCGCGATTCCTGTGCAGATAATGTTGTCAACATTGATCGGCAAATGTTGCCCATGCTGCTCAGTTTGACCTACGGGAAGCAAAGCTATGTCTGTTTCTTTAAGTCTTTCCTTAATCTCAGGCCATGCCATATCCTTAAGGTAAATATGTTTTGACTCAATCATTTTGATCATCCCTTCCAAGTCATTTGGATACTTCTACCCTATTTTATCGACATCACAAACACACATTATAGATAGTATATCATTTTTACGGCCCCTTAAATATATGCCTACAGTCATAATTGAGTCATAGTCCTCTGTTATAAATAGTATATGGTCAATGTGATCATATAGAACCCAAATAACAAGGAGGACTAAAATGAAAAAATATTTATCTCTGACAGTACTAAGCCTACTAATCTTTGCATCCTCATCTACTTCATTTGCAGCAAATTATGTATCAAGAATGGCGGTAGAAAAAGGCGGGCAGCATGTTGCTCAATGTGCCCAGGAAATGGAACGAGGAGTATCACAGTGCTTACAAATGACTGACTGTGAATAGTTAATTATCCCCTTATAGATTGAAAGGTCCTTCAACATATCGAAGGGCCTTTCATTATTTCTTCCTATACTTATCCTCTACTATCTCATAATTCAAATGGTTTATCCTATCCCACTCAGTTTTCTTCCATTTGACAGCCTTAAGCATGTGATTGATCCACTCAATGTCAAACTCGCGGTAGTACTGCTCCTTGGCCCATTCCCTTACCTCAGTATAATATTCATCAGAGGAATCGTTGTACACCTTTAAAAAATCATAAAAGCCTTCTGTTCCTCCAACATCTTCAGGTGGTGCTTCACCTGAACCAGAAAGCAAAGTAGGATAACCGAAATAATAATCATATACTATCTCTTCAAGTACAATAAGGAAGTTCCAGCTGTCACCAAAATCATAGGTATACTCTAATGAACCATACTTCTCGATATAAGTATCGATCTTTATTCTCGAAGGATTTCTAACCTCAATTCCAAGCCTCTCCATCCTTCTCTTCTCAAACTCGGCATATTCCAGCTTTGACTTCATCAGCTGCTTTATATACTTCTTCTTGTTCCGAACAAAGTCCTTGTGCTGATCATATGAGAACTCATCATTTGTAACACGGATGTTATCAGTAATAAGGTTAAATTCATAAAGATGCATATCAGTACCTAAGATGCTTTGAAAATTGGTAACAAATTGGATAGTCTCGTGCAGCCGCCTGAAGGTACAGCTATCAGGAACAATGACTCTTCTCCATACCTTTGGTTCGAGATCCACAAATTCAATTCTTAGTATGTACCCCTTCATATAGACCCTCTCTTTTTACTAAGCTTAAGGAACTAAACATAGTTAATGGCAATTCCTGCTGCATGGCTTATTTAAATATTATTCTAAATGAGCATCATGCTAATAAGTCTCGTAGTGTACCTTTGCTAGCAACTCATCAGTTAATACATGCGGGGGTTTCTCTTCACCAGGGTACCCAAGTCCGATAGCACATTCAAGCTCTAGATGTTCTGGGATACTAAACCTCTCCTTAATGTAGTCCGGTGCAGATAGATTCTCATCATGCTCTCTACGTCTAAGCTGTACCCAGCAGGTTCCGATTCCCTGCTCATGAGCAGCAAGCTGAATCGCAAAAGCTGCAATTGAAGTATCTTCAACCCATACATCTGAAACACTACTGTCGCCTAATACAATGATCACGCATGCTGCACCTTTCAAGAACTCACTGCTATGATCCCTAACCTTCGAGATCTCTTCAATCTTTTGCTTATCCTGAACTACTATAAATTCCCAAGTTCTCTTTCCCCTGGAAGTTGGTGAATAAAGTGTGTTTTTGATAATTGTATCGAGCTTTTCTTTTTCTATAGGTACATTTTTGTACTTTCTTATGCTTCTCCTAGTCTCAAACATTTTTATTCTCCTTCCAATTATACTTAAGATAGAGAATTAGCATTCTGTTAAAGATGAATATTATCGGATTACCCAAATCTTGTCTTGCATCGTGATTAAGTAGGGTATTTAAAATCTAGAATTATTCGAAACTTCTTGAAAGATGGTTCCATTATTAAATTCATCAATAAAAAAGTTTAGACTTTTGAGAATTCGGTTATAGAATCCTTCTGTTTCAACTATAAAAAAGACTTCAATACATACATCCTTGAAACCAAAGAACACATGGCTGAATTAAAAATAGATTATATTTTATTTTTAAATTTTATCCGCACTCACTGCTTCAATGTTAGTGCATTATATGAAAAAGATACTCGATTACTTGAATTTAGCTTATTAACTACGGATAATTCCGTGCAATTTAGCGTGGGTATAAATAGTACAAATTCACCAAGCTATAGTTAACAACCATCACTGATGTTTATTGAATTGGATTTATGTGCCCGATCAAAAGGTGCTAGCCCCACAGGATCCGATTATTATTCAATTATTTTAAATCTTATTTTGTATCCTTGTTCTTGAACAACATCATTATTAACAAGCTTTTCTATAATCTCTTTAGCATTTTCAGATGCTTTGTCTAAAATACCATTTTCAATTGCACGTTCTTCCATTGCATCTTTGCTAACTTTATCAAACTCTCTAACATCCTCAACTCTTATTGGATTGAATAAACCATTTTTTTCATCAAGTGTTTCAATGCTATCTTTATCAATCTCATGTGATAGTATTATAGAATTTGGCATATGTACTATAATTTCTTTGTTTGAATCGTTGATTTCTACAATGATTTTGTCTACCTGTACACCAGCCTTTATAATTCCATCCCATTTTGCAATAAATGATTTCTTTGTAAAAGGAACGTCAACTCCAAACAACTGCTTTGGATTTTCAAATTTTCCAGCATCGGTATATAAATATTCGATTGTAGCAATTTCCCCAATTTCTTGGATTTCTGATTTTATCAAATCAATAGTAACTTTTTTAGTTGCTAATGTGTACTGTACAGTTGGGTCTGAAAGATAATCTATTTTGTCTTGCTGTTCCTTGATGATAATCTCATAGTTCCCCTTAGCATTTAAATATCCTTTGAAGAAAATTGTCGACAATACAACAACTATCAGAACTGCGATAACTCCAACCTTAACCAGTTTTCTTTTGTACTTTTTCAATACAATTATTTCATTTTTTTGCTCATTATCCATAGTATCTCCTCCTATTATGAAAACTCATCATTTGAAACTCTAATATTATCCCTAACCAGATTGAATTCATAAAGGTGTATATCAGTACCTAAAGTGCTCTGAAAATTAGTAACGAATTAGATGGTCTCATGAAGCCTTCTAAATGCACATCCATTAGGTATAACCACCCTTCTCCATACCTTTGGTGCAAGGTCAACAAATTCAATTCTCAGTATGTATCCTTTCATATAGACCCTATCTTTTTACTTAGCTTAAGGAACAAAGCATAACTAATAACAATTCCAACTAAAGCACCACTGGTATCTATAAGAACATCCCTTAGTTGTGCACTCCTTCCAGGAACAAACATCTGGTGGATCTCACCGCTCACTGCATACAGACCGCAAATAGCGATCACAATAAAAGTTCTATATCCCGATGATAAATTCAAGCTTACTCTTGCGCATTTACCACAAGGCCACCAAGCAACAAATATGTAAAGAAGTAAGCATACTTTCTTATGATGTTATTAAAATCATCTACGTCAAACTCTTTTTCAGGGATTATGTTATCCATAGCTTCCAATACCACCTCTGTGATACCTTTGCTGAGTTTATTTGAGTCTACAGCTGGCTGAGATGACAGTGTAAAAATAACAGCCATCCACAAGAGAACTACAGCCCATTAAATTATTATTCCTTTTTTCATTTGGTCCCTCTTAGAAATTTAATCGAATATTGGTGATTTTATTTATGCTATTAAATAGATGTAATCAGCTGCTGCAATATAAATGAGTATTCCGGAATAAATTGAGCCACACCTCCGGTTGATTGCAAGCTATGATTTCAGAATAACAGGATTGTAATAATCAATATTTCCTCAACTTTATAGCTTCAATATGATCTTTTCTTGTTTGAAAATCGGCAAGTGTGTACTTTGATAGAGTAAAATAAATATCATTAATTTGTTGATCTGTCAGTTGTCGAAGTGAATTGCCAAGATCAATTTTAATCGTTCTAAGCAAAGCATTTCTTTTTATAACTTTCACATCCAGCGACGTTAAACCAATCTTTTTCAAGACACTACGTTCACTAAAAATAATGTAGGACTTAAAAAATTTCCCCTCTAGGCCTAATACTGATTTTAATGCATCAATATGACCTTTATTCTGCCATACTGGATTGAAAAATTTATTTTTTTGCTTGTTCTTAAGAGTTTGGGTCCAATTCTTATTATTCTCATCCCCAAAGATCCAACCACTATAGTTCTTTGACTCAAATACATAAATACCAGTATGTGAAATCATTATTAGGTCAATTTCGGTTGTCATACCATCATCCTTAGGAATATAGAGATTTGTCATGAGTTTATGATTTTCACCGAGTTTTTCTAGATAAGAATAAGTTAAAAACTCGCCAAAATTTCCTTTGTCAAAAACTGTCTTAATAAAATTATTTCCACTAGCTGCCTGGTAATTTGAACCTCTAAATCTAATATATTTAGGTAGTAAAAGCAATGCAAATGCAATTAACCCATAAAGTATTAAAGTTTCCAAGTTTCTACCTCCCATATATCAGACCTTATTCTCAAATAAATCTTTCGCTTCCCTTCCCCATACCTTTGGCTCCAGATCTATAGATTCAATTCTAAAGATGTAGCATTTCACGACATTCACAATTCAAGTCTTAAACTTACTCAGTTTTCGCCATTTTGCGTAATTGAAATGTACTCCTAACAATATTGAAGCTGAATGATCCAAGTGTTAAACTTTTCCAAAAGGAGAGTGAGACTATGTATAGTTTAATACTGGAAAAAATTGTTGATTACATTAAGTCAAACAACATAAATCCAACAAATGAAGTATATTACAGATATATTTTAAGATTCTCGGAGGTATACCCAATAACATTTCTATGCAGCATCTTCCGTATAGGCAGAAGCAGCTACTATGAATGGAAGAATAATATGGGCAAACCGGATCCTGATGAATATGTCCGCAATTTGATCTTGCAAGTCCGAACAATAAAGCATAAAGACACAATGGGTTATAGAATGGTAACTAAAAACCTTTACGATCTCTTTGATATTAAGGTAAATCATAAGAAAGTATATAGAATCATGAAGAAGTATGGACTACTTTCAGCCTCAATGCACTCAAAGAAAATGAGTGTTCTATACAGAAGTATTAAACCTTACTCTAACTTAGTTAGTAAAAATTTCAATGTAAGCAATAAGAACTCTACATGGTGTATAGATATCACAAAGATTGACTCAAATGAAGGAAGGCAATACCTCTGTGCTATTATTGATCTCTTTGACCGAGCTATCGTTGGCTACAAAATCCACAAGAATCAAACTGTCAGATTAGTTAAAAATACCATAGAAAGTGCCCTAAGGAATGAGGACTTGTCCAATTGTCCTAAATTGATTCTCCACAGTGATCAAGGGAGAGTATTTAAATCTGGTAAATATCTCAATAGTTTTCTAAAAGATACGCCTATTGTGCAATCTATGGGGGAAAAAGCTTCTCCCTGTGAAAACTCAGTAATTGAATCCTTCTTCTCAAATCTCAAGAAGGAGAAGCTTTACATAGATGTCTTTGATACCAATGAAAGTCTAGCAATAGCTGTAATTGATTATATTTATTGGTATAACCGATTGAGACCACATAGCTACAATGGGTGTGCACCATATGAAAAGAGATTCTCTTATCTATAGCCCAAGAGAATTAAGCCCCAATAAACCGGACACTTATGCTAATATAAATTAGGCATGCCTCATGATAAAGGCTCTCTCAATGCACGATAGCTACTTCCATTTAAGGTACCTCCTCGAAAACTAAGTTGTCTGGTTAAATGGTGCCAGACCCCTTCCAGGCATCCCTAACCATTTCATCAATTCCGAGTTCAGCCTTCCAACCTAGCTCCTTCTCAGCTTTACTTGCATCCGCATAACAGGTCGCAATATCGCCCGGACGTCTTCCAGCAATTTCATAAGGAACATCAATACGATTAACCTTTCTAAAGGCCTCCACAAGTTCTAAAACAGAAGTGCCTCGTCCAGTTCCCAGGTTATATATATTAACACCATCTGAAAGATTCTCGATGGCCTTTACGTGGCCTTTCGCAAGATCAACCACGTGGATATAGTCACGAACCCCTGTCCCATCTATTGTATCATAGTCATTCCCAAATACACTTAACTTATCTAATTGTCCTTTAGCGACCTTCGTCACAAAAGGCATTAGATTATTTGGAATACCATTAGGATCTTCACCAATGAGTCCACTCTCGTGAGCACCTACTGGGTTGAAGTACCTTAAGAGACTAACAGCGAAATTAGGGTTTGCAATTGATGTGTCTGTTAGGATCCTCTCACTCATAGCTTTGGTTTCACCATATGGATTGGTCGTTTTCTTCAGTTCCATATCTTCTCTCAGTGGAGATGGTAGATCACCATACACTGTTGCCGATGAGCTGAATACAAACTTACCCACTCCATGCTTTACACACATCTTACTAAGCACTATTGTACTTACCAAATTATTATAATAATACTCAAGTGGCTTAGAAACGGACTCACCTACAGCCTTAAGACCAGCGAAGTGAATCACACCATCGATTTTATGGTTACTGAAGATTTCCTCTACCCTTGCTTCATCAGTCACATCGATTTGATAGAACGTTGGTTTAATGCCAGTTATGGTAGATAGCTTGTCCAGCACTTCAACCTTAGAGTTGATAAGATTATCGACGATAGTTACTTCATGGTTATTTTTAATTAGTTCTATTGTCGTATGGCTGCCGATAAAGCCTAGGCCTCCGGTTACTAATATGTTCATTGGTTGTGGTCACCTCGATTTTAAGATGTTGTTTTATTGTAATAATCCAACAATTACAATATTTAGTCTATATATAAATCTAATGCTACTTATTATTTTTTTTTAACTTAGCTTTAATTTCATCAAAAATATCCTTGATTTCCCTAACCTTGAACAAATAACATAACACTGAATATATTACTACTCCCACTCCGACTGATACTATTAGTGAGATTGTATTACTAAATTTAAATGCTTGAAGTAGCTTAATTAGTTCAAAGTAAATAATGTACGAAATAAGTCCCATAATTCCAGAAGCTAGACTGCATTTGAATAAATTAATAATATAACTTCTAGTACCTAATTGTCCTATTTTCTTTTTTAAACCCCATAATAGTAAAAGCGTCGTAACAGTACTTGCTATACTAGTGGCTAGTGCAAGACCTGAATGTCCCATGATTTTAACTAAGATTAAATTCAAAACTATATTGACACATACAGAAATAGCAGCATTTAACATTGGAGTCTTAGTATCTTGTAGCGAATAATATACTCTTGTTAGCAATAATTTTAGTGACATAGATACAAGGCCTATGGAATAAAATGTCAATGCCTGTGATGTCATAATAGTTGCACTAGCATCAAATAATCCTCTTTGGAAAGCTACCTCAACTATAGGAGTAGCGAAAATAATTAATCCCACAGTAGCTGGAACAGTAATGATTAATACTACATTAATTCCGTAACTCATTATCTTCTTCATACCAAGTATATTGTCACTATTAGATTCATTAGATAGCAAGGGAAATATAACAGTGGCAATAGATGCTACAAATACACTTAATAAAAATCCATTCAGCATATTAGCATAATTTAAAGCTGATATACTTCCCGATTTTAAATCTGATGCTAGCGTTTTATCTATAATTGAATTTAAATCATTTATGGTCACACCAACAAGTACTGGTAAACTAAGATACATTACTTTTTTTATATATTTATTCTTTAAATCAACCTCAAATTTATATTTGTATCCGGAGTAGTTAATTTCAGGTATTAGTACTAAAAGTTGAGATACTACAGCCACTACAGCAGTAATCATCAATCCTTTTATCCCATATGTTGTGGATAGAAATAAGAGGAAAAATATGTACACAAGATTAAACGGAATTCCAACTGATGCGGCGGAAATAAATTTTTGTTCAGATTGTAAATAAGCAGTTAATCCACCTATAATCCCGCTGAATAAAACCATTGGTAATCCTATTTTAGTCAATTGAACGGCTAATGTAAACTGTTCTCCTTCAAATCCTTTAGCAAGTATCTTAACTATAGCAGGAGCGACTGAATAACATCCAATTACTAATATTAGTGAAATTATTGATATCACATTAATCATATTATTAACGTTCCAAAGCTTACTTTCTTTTCCTTCCTTAGATTCTATCTCTGAAAGTATCGGAATGAAAGTTGTGCTAATAGCAATACTAAAGAAACCAGCTAATAATCCTGTTGCTGTAAGTGCGATAAAAAAGGTATCAGTATCTGTGCCTGATCCAAATTTATAGGCAATTAGAATTTCTCTAACAAAACCTAATAATTTACTACCTAAGTTAAATATAATAATAATAAATGCAGATTTAGCTAGTTTATTCGATTTACTCATAGATATCTCCCTACACGAATCTAGATTAGTTTAAATTACTACACTAATTTGAAAATATTTTCCATATCTTTATTATATCAGTATAAAAACATCTCTCATTTAAATTGGTATCAAATCACTTATAGGTCCATTTTAATAATTAAATAATCCGTTGAGGGCATCCTCAAAATAGATCCTATTGCAAATCATTTTCTACTACTTATATATACCTTTTTAAATTAATTAATTAATTATTTAATTTACGATTTAATTTGAAAAACATCTACGCTTAAAAATTAGTCTCATAAACTAACAAATTATAAAATCAAACTCCATAAACCTTCCATAATATTAAAATAATATATACTCTAATATCGCACTTTTTAACAGTAAAGCATTATTTATTAACATGCTAAAAGTTTAGTAAGTTTATAAAACTGGTAATTTCAATAATTCCCCGAAATATTTATCCCCCTCTTGATTATGTGCTTTTGATAAACACGCTGAGGGTGTAAAAGTTAACTCTCCAAAAATTACTTTTTCTCCTGTATCATACAAGTCTACTCTTACGAAATGAAAATCTTTACTTAATTTCCTGGCGTAAGAAATAAGATAATCAAGATTATTAGGTCTATCTATGGTCCCTTTACAGGTATCATTGTTACTATATTCTTTTAATGGGTTCCAATCCAAATCATAAAACATTTCTGAAATTTCACTATCTCTATCTTTCATCGCTAGTATTGCTTTTGGTTCACCATTAAAACAATAAATCTTAAAGTCATTTGGTAAAACCCCTTGTTCAGTTTCAATATATTTTTCACAAATAATCTTTTTTGTATCTGAAGAATAATGGATCTCAGCAGTAGTGTTTAAAATTCTGGACCTTAATCCTTTTCGTAGAATTGATTTAGCAGTGTTAACACAAAGCGTTGGTTTATCATTACATATAACATTAGACCCTGCCATATAAGTTGATTTCAAAACAAACTTATTTGGCAGCATATCCCAATCTATATCATCTACTCTTTCAAAACACCCAATTAATTCATTTAATATTTCACTACAACCCTTAGATGCAACATATTCTCTAACTAAAAGCTTATCTGAACATTTCGTTTTAAGTGTATCCCTATCATAAAGTTTAAGCCACATAAGTTTTTCATTAAAACGAACTGGATTCTTTAAATCTAACTTTTCACCCATGGATATTCTATACATTACTTTACTAGCTAAAACCGGTGAGAATAAACAAATAACACCAATTAAATAACCATAACAATTAGTCAAAACACTACTTTTTCTAATAATTTTCTTTAATGAATTCATAATACAACCTTCTTCCTAAAAAATATTGTAGTGTAGTATACAATATTATAATTTTTTATTTATGTTAAGCAAATATTGACCAATCAAAACCCATACCATCACTTGACTTACTCCAGGTCCATAGGGATAAGTATATTCAAATAGGCTAACAATTAATGAAAATAGCAATACCCATAATGGAAATGAATAATTTTTGTTTCTTCTTACAATATAGATTTCTCTCAAGCTATAAAACCAGAGATATAAGTAGAATAGCACTATAGGTAATGACCCTATTACACCAAAAGAGACCCATTTGTTCAATATATAATTGTGAGGAATAGAATACGCAAATTCACCAATTCCTAACTCACCTAGTATTGGATATCTTAGGGCAAATATTAGGGATAATTTATATACATCTAGTCTACCTGCACTTAAAGAGTTTAAGTCATAAATATCATAATTAAGAAATAAAGATTTGGATATTGAATCTATCAAATTGTTAAATGCCCCAAAAATAAATAAAGCCATCAATACAAATACAATAAGCTGAGCAACAAGCAAATTTTCAATAGTACTTTTGATTCTATATTCTTTGGAGATGATTAATAGGAATGTTAACAAGATTCCTACTAGACTTGCTCTGTTCCTTATTATAACTATTGAAGATATAATCAAAGTAATTGCCACTATTTTGAATATTAAGTGTTTAGATTTCGTATCAATTTGATTATTATTTAGAATCCAAATTAATGTTATAATTGCTGAAATGCCAAGTATAGGTCCAATTTGATTTTTACTTTCTAAAAAATAAGTGTCAGAAATAGTAAATCCTGTACCATAATAGAATATCGAACTAACACCCAATAATGTAGATAAAATCAAATACCATATTATTAGCCTACTTATCTGCTTCTTATTTAATTCAGTATTCAAAGAACATAATAATATTCCAAAAGGAATTATCAATTCAAATAAATCAGCGGTCTCACTACCCGTCATCTTTTTGACAATAAATAAAAATAAGCTGTATATTAAGGTATAGATAAAATACTTAACCATTCGTAATTTTAGGAACTTAGTAATATTAAGAAAGGAAACTATACTATATACACCAAAAAACACATATAATAACAATCTTATTTGATTATAATATAAATCTCTAATAACTGGCATTTGTTGCAATAATGTTAATGTGACAAGAATAAACAAAACTTTTATTCTTGATTGATTTTTACTAGTGTATCTATCTTGGTTATTTATTGAATAAACAGATTTCATAATCAATCATCCTTATTTACTTCGTGATTTTGATATCTTAGACTTGAGTAATCTATCCAGTATCTAATGTCCTAAATTGTATAATTATAATCTCCAATAACTATAGCCTTGTTCTTCAATTTCTTTTCTATCTAAGATACTCTTAACATCAATTAAGATCTTGTCCTTATTCTCAAAATCTCCGTATAAAGAGTCAATTTCATCCAAACTCAATTGTTTAAAGATATCATGAGCTACTGCTAATACTATACAATCAGCATCTTTCACGTCTTTAATATCAACTAAGTCAATACCATACTGATACTTTGCTTCCCCTGCATCAGCTTCTGGATCTACGATGATTGGTTCTATTCCATAACCTCCAAGACTATCAATAATATCTACAACTTTTGAATTTCTTGTGTCTGGTGTATTCTCTTTAAAAGTTAAACCTAGAATAACAACTTTAGCTTGTCTTACTACTTTATTTGCTAAGATAAGCTTCTTAATGATTGAATCAGCTACAAATTTACCCATACCATCATTTATTTTTCTTCCTGATAAAATAATTTGACTATGGTAGCCTAATTTTTCAGCTTCGTATACAAAATAGTAAGGGTCTACACCTATACAATGTCCTCCAACAAGACCTGGAGTAAAACCGAGCGCATTCCATTTTGTATTCATAGCCTCAACAACTTCTTTTGTGTCAATTCCCATTCTATCGAACACCATTGCAAGTTCATTCATAAAAGCTATATTGATATCACGCTGACTGTTTTCAACAACTTTAGCTGCTTCCGCAACTTTTATCGAACTAGCTTTATGAACCCCCGCATCAATAACAAGTTCATAAACTTTAGAAATCTCTTCAAGACTTTCCTCATCCATTCCAGAAACAATTTTGATTATTCTTTCCAAAGTATTTATCTTATCACCAGGGTTAATTCTTTCTGGTGAATATCCTATCTTAAAGTCAACTCCACACTTTAAACCTGATTCTTTTTCTAATATAGGCACACAAACATCTTCAGTTACACCTGGGTATACAGTAGATTCATATACCACAATAGAGCCTTTAGTTAAATTACGCCCTACAATTCTACTAGCACCTTCTACAGGTGAAAGGTCTGGTGTTTTGTCTGAATTTATTGGGGTTGGTACTGCCACTATAAGAAATTTTGCTTCTTTAAGTTTTGTTTCGTCCGCAGTAAACTCTACTGTTGTTTTCATTATCTCCTCGTTACCAACTTCATTTGTCGGGTCTATTCCTGCTTTATATAAATCAATCTTCTTTTTATTAAGATCAAAACCAATAACAGCAACTTTTTTAGCAAAAGCTACCGCTATCGGCATGCCGACATACCCAAGTCCAACTATTGCAATTTTATCTTTTTTCTCCATCAAGTTATTAAAAATATTCATTTTAAATATCTCCTTTTATCTTTCTATACTTTTAAGTGCAATCTTGCTATATGAAAACTCTTCAATACCCTTCATCTCTGCAATATTTTTCATCTTGTTGTATTGATCAATATTATTGATTATAGAATCTATGACTTGCTTAATTTCTTCAATTGTATCCCTATACAAGAACTTGCAATTCCCACCTAAATCTATATGAGTGAAACCCTCAATGTACTTAAATACACAAGGCTTCCCCTGACCAACGGCTTGTTCCCATAATACAGAGTGCAACCCTGGAAAAACAATTAAATCTGCAGCATTGAAATGCTGGTATATCTCATTTGAGTTAAGCCAACCAACATATCTAATTTTATCTGATATTAATGAATTAAATTCTTCTTCTAATTCATTAGCTATTGAACCAAACACTAACATTTTTATTTTATCCTGCTCTAAAGAATTAACTGCTTTCATCAAAGATAATGTTTGTGGTTTGTTGGAATCAATTTTACCACCGGTGATGATTAAAAAATCCTCTTTGTTGATTTGATTTATCTTCCTAATGTGCTCCATCCAGCTTTCACTACCAAACATATTAACTTTTTCATCTTCTGCACCAATTACCAATAAATCTACTTTTTCTTTTGGGATATTATACATATTAATCAAAAAGTCAACTCTTGCTGGTAACACTCCCCAAAATTTTTCAGTATATGGTTCTATTAATTGAGCACAATACTTCCATATGATACCGTGTAAAATATTTTTTGATAACCAGTTCCGAGCGCTATTGTGGTAGTCTTCATGACCATCGACATATATTTTTATATCTGGTCTATTTTTTTTATATTTAACGATTTGTCTAATGTCTAAAAATTGTAATCCGTGAATAAAAATTATATCAGGCTTTTCTGACATAAGAGCTTTAAATAATCCTTTATACAATCTAAATCTTTTTGAAATCCTAGAATGGTTTGAAAAAAGCAGAGGAAGTCTAATGATTTTAATATCATTAGAATCTATATAATTATCCGTTCCAACGAGTAAATATCCAGTTGACTTCTTGTCGTTAATGAATGGAGTAGCTATAAGTGTAACTTCATAACCTAACTTCTTATGATACGTAGATAATGCATTTTCCTGATAATTCCAACCATCATTATATGGACCACATAAACAAATATGTAAAATTTTCATTGACACTCCTCATTTCATTCTATAAATATTTATGTAACCATTAATCATCTTTGATCTAGAATAATTATGACTTCCATATATTTGACACTCATTTCTTGATTTCATATTTAAATCACCTTCTAAGTGAGTTTTTAAGGTTTCACTTAATAAATGAACATTTCCATATTCAACAAATACTCCATAATTCTCAGGAGCTGTCTCTTTTGTTCCACCTGCATCAAAACCTACAACGGGAGTTCCACATGATAAAGCCTCAAGGCATGTTGTTGGAAAGTTTTCTCTTTTGCTACAAATAACAAATACATCAGCCATTGAGTAATATTCAGCTAATTCAACTTGATCCGTTGTTCTACCTAAAGCAATAATATTATCTCCATAATCTTTACTTAAATCATCTACCCCAATTAGTATAAACTTTATATTTTCTGATTGTAGTAGTTGAGCAAGTTCCAATACCCATTTCCCGCCCTTTGCATCAGACATTAAATTTGGAGCAACTGCCAGAATAATCTTTTCTTCAACTAAGTTATGTTTTGATTTGAGATGTTTATATTCTCTTGGATAAAAAGTATTCTGAGTATCGATACCATTATGGATAACTTTGATTTCTTTATCCTTTAAAAAAGATAATCTTACTCGATCAGCTAACCAATTAGATGGGGTAATAATGGTTAGTTTTTTAAAATCAGAAAACAATTTTTTCTTTCTGTTGAACATATATTTGGTAAAGTCAAACCAAATACTTTTTGGATATTCATGTAATTGAGGACAACTATTACATTCTGTTTTCCAATTATTACAATCATTAGCATGACCACATTTCCCCGTATACATGAATTCACAGTGGAAAGTCCATACAGTTTTTATATTCTTAAGTTTTAGATAGTTCATCACTGGTGCAATGTTTACGAAATATGCATGCAATTCGTGTATATGAACAACATCTGGTTGGAATAGCTCAATATAATTAATCAATCTTCTCGTTGAAATAGGCGAATACACACCTGTCAATCCAGTAACTCTGGTCATAAATGCATGGAAATATGTTTCTATATCAATACCAAATTTAAATATATTTTTTTCGGCTACCACCGGACCTCTTCCATAGCAAATAGCTACTTCATGATCTTGGTTGTTTAATTCAGAATATAAATCATAAACAATTTTTCCTGTACTACTATGTTTGCAATTTACATCTATTAATAATACTTTCATGTATTTACTCCTAACTTAGTGAATTTACTATCTGTATATACCTATTTCAACTAACCTCTCTTCACTCGGCGCAGTTATCAAAACAGCCTTCTGCTTACCATAGTATATAAACATACTACTAGCAGCCGCTGCATGAGCACCACCCTCATTGAGCACTTTCTTAAAGTCATAAATGTCTCTTGCACCACCTGATGCAATAACGGGTATTCTTACGGCTTCAGACACTAGTTTAACTAAATCAATATCATAACCATCCATCGTTCCATCTTGACTCATAGAGGCTAATAATATTTCTCCGGCGCCAAGTTCTTCAGCCCTCTTAGCCAGTTCAACAGGACTTCCCTTTATCTTAGAACTGCCATCGCTTATAAAGCATGTTCTTCTTCCAAATAAATCATTTTTCACATCAAGTGACACCACTATACTCTGACTACCAGCAAAACTAGCCGCCTCTTTGACAAGTGACGGGTTTGTAACAAAAGAAGTATTAATAATCACTTTTTCATATCCTATATAAAACAGTCTTTCAATTTCAGAGAGAGTGGTTATCCCGCCACCATAACTTAAAGGCATAAAAGCTTCACTTGCAATGTCCTTTAGATAATCGAAGTCTGGAGATTTACTCTCAGCTGTAGCTCTAATATCTAATACACAAAGTTCATCTACACCTTTTCCGTTAAAGATCTTAACAGTGTTTATTGGGTCTCCAATATATCTCGGGTTATTAAATTTCGTTGTTTTGACTAATCCACGATTAATCATTGTTAAACATGGTATAAGTCTTGGTCTATAATACATATTAAACTCTCCTAGCGAAATTCTCCAATAATGCCATCCCAAATTTGTGGCTTTTTTCAGGATGAAATTGGAAACCATATATTTTTTCATTCTTCACAGCAGCAGGAAATGAATATCCATAATCACATCTCATGAGGACATTCTCCTCATTATCACATTTAGCATGATAGGAATGTACAAAATAGTATCTCTGTAACCCTTCAAGTCCTTGTAATACAGGATCCTCATTCAATTCCAGTGATACGATATCCCATCCCATATGAGGTGTTTTTAAATCTTTTCTATCTTCGAGCTGAAATCGTACTGTATCGAAAGGGATTAGACCTAACCCATCTTCATTGCCTTCTTCACTACTTCGACCTAACATTTGCATGCCAAGGCATATCCCTAGTGTTGGTTTTCTATTAGTAACAGCGTGAAGGAATATGGAATCGACTAATCCACTCGATTTCAATTTTTTCATTCCGGTATCAAAAGATCCTACCCCTGGAAGAATGATCTTTTCAGACAGCTCTATGTCCTGAGGTGAATTTGCAAGCTTGGCCTCTATTCCGATCTTTTTTAACATATTTACAATTGAACTAACATTTCCAATCCCGTAATCTATTACTGCTATCACTTACATCACCTCATTTAACGGAAATTTCTTTTCTCTACACCAACTATTTTTGCAATCTTAATCGCTAGTTCGATCAAGCTAAGCGAGTTCTTGTAATCTTTATATGTTTTATTTTCACCATTGATTATTTTCTCAAATTCTACTACTGAAACCCCTAATTTCTTTGCGATATATTCCATGTCCTCTTTCATCATCTCTTTGCTATATGGAGATTCCTTGAGCTTTTCTAATGCTTCATCTCTAGTCATTTGACCCGTTAGGATCAAATTAGAAAAGTAACTTTTTCTTTTGTCATAACCAAATTTTTTCGGCAAATAGTACCCTTCATAAAATCTCGTGAATATATTCTCATAATGCTTGTTCTCATATTTTTCCCAGCCGAATTTTTCTTTCAATTCTTTCTCAGCTGCGTCTTTATCATAATGAATCATATCTAAAGGAGCTACCCTCTTCATTCCTTTAAAATATTGATAATACAATCGATATTTAAACATGCTGCACATTGGCATCGTTCTTAGCTTAGACTGTCCAAATTGTTTATGAATATCTTTGATTAGTGTTAAATCATTGAGGTGAACCCACTCTATTGGCGGTCTTACACATTCAGTAGCAATATTTGAACCTGTTAAAACATATTTGATCCCATTTTTAACAGCATAATTATATAGTCCAGCAAAAATCACATGGTCTTGCGGTAAATCCTGGTATGCTACTTGTGCTTTAAAGAAAGCTAGTTGCAGGTCTTTCATCTCATCCCAGTTAATAACTTCAGTATACATGTCCAAATCTAAAGCTTTAACTAGTCTTTCAATATTCTCAACAGCAACATTTAGATTCCATCCCGTATCCACCGTATAAATCAACGGCCTTAATCCCATCTTTTCTTTAGCGATATATGCTAAATATGAACTATCCGTTCCACCACTTAGTCCAAGAATACAATCATATTCTTTTCCTTGACCTTCTTTCCTAATTTGTTCTGCAATCTTTTTTAATTCAATCTCATTTAATTCATTTGGATTCCAATTTGGTAAGATTTCATTTTTATAGCTGTTGCAATAATCACATACGCCATGTTCGTCAAAAACTATTTTGCTATCTGTTGTATCCATTACGCAGTTAGTACAGATTTGATATTCTCTGTTATTATTCATTTCTTATCTCCCCCAAACTACCCTATTCACAAAATCTGTATAAGATAAAATAATTCTTAACACTTTATCCGACACATTAGGCATACTATAATCAGCTACTAATCTCAATGTATCTTTCTTTTGAGTTTCTAACACTTCTAACCCCTGAAGAATTCTATCTTTCTTAAGTCCTACCATCATGACTGATGCTTCTTCCATAGCTTCAGGTCTCTCATGAGCTTGTCTAATATTAAGTGCCCTAAACCCAAGAATTGATGACTCTTCACTTATTGTCCCACTATCACTTAAAACAGCCTTTGCATACTTTTGAAGTTTCACATAATCATTGAATCCAAGTGGTTTCATGGTCTTAACTAATGGATTAAACTCAATTCCTCTTGATTCAATCATTTTTCTTGTTCTAGGATGTGTACTTACTATAAGTGGCATCTGATACTTTTCGGCTATCGTATTTAAACTATCTACTAAATCTCTGAAGTTTTGCTCTGAGCTGATATTCTCTTCTCGATGAGCAGAAACAACAAAGTATTTCTCTGTTTCAAGTCCTAAGCGCTCAAGTACATCTGACTTTTCAATATCTTCTTTTCTAGAATTAAGAACTTCAAACATTGGACTACCCGTTTTAATGACTCTGTCTGCAGGAAGACCTTCTCTTAAAAGATATTCTCTAGCAATATCACTATAAGTTAGGTTTATATCTGCTGTATGATCCACAATTTTTCTATTTGTTTCTTCTGGGACTCTCTGATCGAAGCATCTATTCCCGGCTTCCATATGAAAGATTGGAATATGTCTTCTCTTTGCTGCTATTGCACATAGACAGCTATTTGTATCTCCAAGCACTAGAAATGCATCAGGCTTAACCTCTTCAAGGATAGGATCAATCTTCACCAGAATATTTCCTATTGTTTCTACTGCTGTTCCTGTCGCAGCATTGAGAAAATAATCCGGTTTCTTCAAATTGAAGTCATTAAAAAACACTTCATTAAGTTCATAATCATAGTTCTGTCCTGTATGAACTAGAATGTGTTCAATCGCTTCAGATTCTTCTAATTTATTAATAACAGCTGACAGTCTGATTATTTCTGGTCTAGTCCCAACGACTGTCATGACTTTTAATTTCTTCATCAGTTATACCTCCAAATAATAAGTATCAGGTTTTTCAGGATCAAAGGACTCATTAGCCCACATTATGGTAACCATATCTGTATCACCAAGGTTCTCTATGTTATGTGTATAACCCGTTGGTATATCAACAACTTCCATTTTGTCACCACTTACGTAATACTCTATGACATCATCTGAATCTATTCTTCTAAATCGAATAATCCCTTTGCCACTTACCACTAGGAATTTTTCGTTTTTAGTGTGGTGCCAGTGATTACCTTTTGTTATTCCAGGTTTTGAGATATTAACTGAAACCTGGCCACGATCAGGTGTTTTTATGAACTCTGTAAACGATCCTCTCTGATCCACATTCATTTTTAAGTTATAACTAAACTTGTCTTCAGGCAAATAGCTTAAGTATGCACTGTAGAGTTTCTTGACAAATTCATCAGACATATTTGGCACTGATAGATCTTCTCTACTACTCTTAAACGAGTAAATCAAATCTACTATTTCACCAAGTGTTATAGTATGTACGATAGGAACTTCACAAAACATATCTAAATTATTCTCATTTCCTTCTAGTGCATTGATGAGTTCGCTAATCACATCATCTATATATACAAGGTTCATTACAACACTTGGATCATTCACTTGAATAGGTAGATCATGCGCAATATTATGACAGAATGTAGCAACCGCACTATTATAATTAGGCCTACACCATTTACCAAACACATTAGGAAATCTGTAAATAAGCACTTTAGATCCAGTTTCTTTGCCATAAGCAAATAAGAGGTCTTCTCCCGCCTTCTTACTTTCACCATAAGGATTATCTAACTCAGCTTGAATGGAAGACGAAATCATCACCGGGCAGGTGTTATTATATTTCTTAAGAGAATCTAATAGATCTGAGGTGAAACCAAAATTACCCTCCATAAATTCAAACTGTTCTTTTGGACGGTTAACTCCCGCTAGATGAAACACAAAGTCAGCCTCTTTACAATACTCATCAAGTAGAGAAGAATCTGTATCTCTATCATACTCAAAAATATCATCATACTTTCTATTTCTCAGCTCTGTAATTAAGTTTTTTCCTATGAAGCCCTTTGCCCCAGTGACTAAAATCTTCATTATCTATCCCAACTTTCCAATTGTTCTCTTACATAATCAAGCTGAAGTAACTTTTGTTTAATCTGTTCTATGTTAAGTCTTTCTGTATTATGAGAGTTGTACTCATCTTCCGATGAAAGCTTTTGATCTCCTTCAACAAAGTACTTGTCATAGTTTAGATCCCTTTTATCAGCAGGTACTCTATAGAAACCACCCATGTCCTTAGCTACAACATGCTCTTCTTTTGTTAGAAGCGTCTCATAAAGTTTCTCTCCATGACGAGTACCGATTACTTTGATTTCATTGTCTGCTTTAAAGAGTTCTTTAACTGCTTTTGCTAAATCTCCGATAGTTGATGCTGGGGATTTCTGAACCATAATATCGCCGGCTTCAGCGTTTTGAAAAGCAAATACAACTAGCTCTACTGCTTCTTCAAGACTCATTAAGAATCTTGTCATATGTGGATCAGTTACTGTCAGTGGTTGTCCACTCTTAATCTGATCAATAAACAACGGAATTACTGAACCTCTAGATGCCATTACATTCCCATATCTTGTCCCACAGATAAGTGTTCTTTCAGAATCAACAGTCTTAGCTTTTGCCACAAAAACTTTCTCCATCATAGCTTTTGAGATGCCCATAGCATTGATTGGATAAGCAGCTTTATCTGTAGAGAGACATATTACCTTTTTAACCCCCATCTCGATTGCACCTGTAAGTACATTATCCGTACCAAGCACATTCGTTTTAACTGCTTCAAGTGGAAAAAACTCACAAGAGGGGACTTGTTTAAGAGCAGCCGCATGGAAGATGTAGTCGACTCCATGCATAGCATTTTTAACACTTGCAAGGTCTCTAACATCTCCTATATAAAACTTCAACTTATCATTCTTATAAAGTTTTCTCATATCATCTTGTTTCTTCTCATCACGAGAAAAAATTCGGATTTCATTGATATCTGTATCAAGGAATCTTTTCATGACTGCATTCCCAAAAGATCCTGTACCACCTGTAATTAATAATGTTTTATTTTTAAACATCTATTTATCCTCCAAATCAAATAGTGCATTTTCTAATACTGTCATGAATTTTTCTTTGCTATAGTTCTCTATGTAGAAATTCTGAGCATTTTTCCCCATTTGTTCTTTCTCATTGCTAATGCAAAATTCTTTTATTATTTTTGCTAAAGCATTGTAATTTTCAGCTTCACAGGTAAAACCACAGGCAGCTTTCTCAATTACATGTCTCGTTTCTCCATCAATGGCTCCAATAATCGGTTTACCTGCAGCCATATACGATTGTACTTTGCCTGGCAACGTTAAAGATAATGTTTTATTAGCTTTTAACGTTATAAGCATCGCATCGGCCATAGTGTAATACTTTGGCATTTCTTCGATTGGTTTTCTTCCATAAAATCTAATGCTATTAATTTCCAACTCATCCGACAGCTTTTTACAATCTTCTAGCCTAGATCCATCTCCAATTATATGGAATGAAATATGCTTTATGTCTTTCAACTCATTAGCAGCTCTAATGATTGTTTCTACGCTTTGCATATCTCCAATATTTCCTGCGAAAACAAAATTATAAGTTTTATTTTTATCATCACTAGCAGAGATATGTTCCAAATTTATGGTGAATAAGTCCTCAGCATATTGAGGCAAATGTTTTAAACTTATCTCATTTATTTTTAGTACATGTCTAAAGTAATCCTCAAACATACTAGATGTAACCAATATAAGATCTGCCCAACTATATATCCATCTGGATATTTTATAAAACAATTTATAAACTACTGAATTCTGCTTAACTCCACCCGCTGCTAAACTATCTGGCCATAAATCTAGGCAATAAAATAAAATTTTCTTTTTAAATCTCTTTTTGTACACCATTGCTGGAATCCCCATCATTACTGGGGAAAGCTGATTAACCAAAATTACATCATACTGATCTTTCATGAATAATGATTTAAATGAAGCGGAAGTCGCATAACTAAAATAATTTAAAAATAGTTTTAATTTGCTCTTACCTCTACCGATTTCAAAACACCTAATTACGTTAACGCCATTAAGTTTTTCTTCTCGTTTCCTTCCATGACGATATTCCTTAAGAATCTCTCCTTCTGGGTAATTTGGAAGTCCAGTCAATACAGTTACCTCATGACCTCTATTAACTAAGCTTTCACAAATATCTGCAATTCTAAAAGGTTCAGGATAATAATATTGACAAACAACCAAGATCTTCATTTCGAACAGACTCCTATTCTAATCATTTTTTGCTTTTTAAATATTCCTCAACTTCAATTTTTAATCCATCTCTAAATGACATTGGGGAATAATTGAAATCTGCTTTTGCAGCATCATGGTGAAAATTTCTATCTTCACCCATTCTTTGTATTTTTTCTATATAATCAATTCTATTTAATGTAATAAACTTCAGTATTCTCCCCATAAAGACTCCCATACCTAATGGAATATTAACAAAGAAGGTTTTTTTATTTAAGTAATAACTTATCAGCTCAAACATTTCTAGCATTGATATTGGCTTATCACCAGATAAGATGTAATCTCCAGAAATAATTTCTTTTTTCAGTAATATCTGATAGTAAGCTTTTCCTAGATCTCTTCCATTAACGGGTTGTAGAAAGTTTTTTCCTTTTGATATAACCGGAAAAATTCTAAGCTTATCAACCATTTTGATAAAAATAATCATATTTCTGTCATTCAAATAACCATAAATCATAGTAGGTCTTAAATATATCAACTGTATCTCGGACTTATTAACTTCTATAGTTTGCTTTACAGTTCTTTCAATATCTTGATACTCTTCTGAAGCACTTTTATATTTTGAATATATACCGGTTGTGTGGACAAATATTGCTCTTTTAACATTGTTCTTAACTGCAGATTTAATCACAATGGCAGAATAAAAAATCGAAGCAATATGAACGACCTCTTCTACACCAATCATTGCCCTATCAAGAAATTCTTGGTCAGTTAATTCTCCATAAACCTTCTCAATATTTAACCCGCTGTTATCCAGCAATCTAGTATCAGAAGATTCCCTAACGATGCAGCGGATTGGACCTTCATATTTATTTTTAATAAGTTCTTGCAAGAAATATCTTCCAGAATGACCTGTAATCCCTGTCACTAATAACATCTACTCACCCCTAGTGTTTCACTGACTCTTTATCAGCTTTTTTCGTCCCAGTCCCACCTTCAACAACACCATCACTCCTAAGAACACTAAATATCGTCCCAAAGAAGCATCTGACATCCATCAAGAACCCTATCTTCTCGGCGTACTCTCCATCAAGTCTCGCCTTTACATCAATCTCAAGCTCATCTCTACCATTAATCTGCGCCCAGCCTGTAAGACCAACAGGTACGTCATTTGCACCATACTTGTCTCTTTCTTCAATCAGATCATACTGATTCCACAGAGCAGGCCGTGGACCGATGATGCTCATCTCGCCCTTAAAGATATTAATGATCTGCGGCAGTTCATCAAGAGATGTTCTACGTAAGAACTTACCAACCTTCGTAATCCATTGATCAGGATTTTCAAGAAGATGTGTTGGCGTGTCCTTCGGCGTATCAATACGCATCGTTCTAAACTTCAATATATGAAAATGACTCTTATGGATCCCGACTCTCTTCTGTTTAAAGAGAACAGGTCCAGGGGAGTCAACCTTGATTGCTATAATAAGTACTAAAAAAACAGGAGATAATATAATAAGTCCTAACGACGAAAGTATGATATCTATTAATCTTTTAATTTTTAAGTAAACCATGATAGTTCCTCCTGCTCTTTGTAAATGTATGTTTATGGTGTTCAGAACACCTTATTTTCTTGTTCTATATGTAGTGATTTGATTGATTTTTAGCACTATATCTTGCATAATTCTATATCTTGATTGGATGCTTAGACGTGTAATGCTTCTGTAACATTAGTACATTTAGCTGTTATGCTGAAACCGTTGATATTACTGCTTTACAGCCTCTTTATCCTTTCACCATACTCACGTCGATATACACATCCAATCATAACCAGGGAACTTCTTCATCTGGTGGATCTTCGTTTTTCTTGTCTTCACTACCAGCACTATGTATACTACATTTTACGACTCTATATTCATAGCTAATAACACCAGCAATTGGACATATTTCATCAAAGTTTTCAATAAGAAACTTATTAAATATAATATTCACATGATCAATCTCTTGCTCAGTCAATAGAGTTATGTACGTTCTTTCTACAGTCTTTCTGTTTGCAGCGCACACGTTTTCTTCAGCCTTGCTTCTTAGCCCTGGTAACCGCAAAAAAGAAATTGAAGCAATAATTCCCAGTATGGTAATCATAATTATCAATTCTATTAAAGTAAATCCTCTGGATTTATTTCTCATAACACTCACCCTAAGAATAGAATTACAATATATTTATTAAATATTCTCTGTAAAGAATGTTAGTATCTTTTCTTTTTCATAGCCTTTTTTAATTAGCTGTTGCTTTATTATATCTTCATATGTATAACTTGAGATGAAAATACCGTCATGGTCATACTTTTTTATATCAACAGCTGATATTATTGGATAACCTACGATTTGCTTACCTCTCTTTTCAAGATCATCATCTACTACTGCAAGTATGTCCAGATCTACTGATGATCCAAACTTGATTACTCCAAGAATTATCTCGGCGACCTCCCCTGCTCCATAAAGAAGTATTTTCTTAAATCCCTTTTTCGATATTTCTTGAAGGTAGTTTTCAACTCCCTCTCGTGCAAGCTTATGAAGATCCATAAGCTGCTCCAGGTAACTTATGTTAAGGAAATTCTTCCTCTTTAGTCCCTTTGGAGTAATATGGTAGTTAACTGTTTTGCTTGTTATATATTCGCGTCTTATATAGCCATGGGATTCGTATTCGTCTAAATAAGCATTTACCATTGAAGCTGCTGCTCCAATTTCTTTCCCGATCTCTTTTTGGGTGGTATCAGGCTTTTTTTCAATTATCTCCAAGATCATTAGTTCTTTATATTTTGGTGTCGGTAAGAAGAATCCGGTTTCTTTCATTTGGTAGCTCCTTAAATATAATTATTCATTCGTTGACTGAACGTTTATATTGTAGCATATTCCGAACTGGTAATCAATTTAATTTATTTTTATCTGATTATCTTAAAATAAAATAGCAAGACCTGCACAACTATGTGTTGTATCATCATCTTGCCAGCTTGTTCTTCTAATATTCTATTCTGTTTCTTCCGTTCTTTTTCGCCAGGTACATCTTTTTATCAGCATAGCCTATCAGCTCATCTACAGTTTCTCTTCCTGTTATCTTACCACTGAAAATACCAAAGCTTGCAGTTATGCCGATATCTTTGCCTTCAAAGGGTATAGTTGATTCTTCCAGTGACTTCCGCATATTTTCAGCTATAGTTAGTGCGGTATCAAGATTTGAACCCGGCAAACAAACCAGGAATTCTTCGCCGCCAAATCTTGCTACCCAGTCGCTGCGTCTTTTCAGGCAATTTGAAAGCAGCTGTGCTGAATTCTTCAAAATGCTGTCTCCTGCTAAATGTCCGTAGTTGTCGTTTACTTCTTTGAAGAAATCCAGATCAACCATAATTATTGAAATTTCTCTGGAGAGAAGCGTTGAATTCAGTATATCCACGGGAAGCTTTTCCATTATGTAGCGTCTGTTGTATACTCCAGTGAGAGGATCTACAAATGCAAGTTTATTCATACTGTCTATAAGCGCAGCGATGCCGGATCTTTCTAAGCCGGGATGCTCACTGGATTCTAAAAACATTGAGTTGGTTATGTCCTTTAGTATTTCGACAATTACTTTGCTACCTGAAATGTTATATGGAAATGCAGTTACCATATACATTTTGTCATCGTTGTACTCTATCTTTACGTAGGAGGCATTGTCGTTGTAGGCTCTCATGGATATGCAGTTTTCACAAACCTGGCCTTTCTCCCAAAAATCAAAGCATTTAATGTCTTCGGTGGAGATATCATTTTCTTTGAAGCTTATGACTTTCTTTTTAAGGGGATCGACGATTCTTGTAATATCGCTGATCTTTTCCATTATCATTCCGCTGTTTATATATGTACTTATATTATCATCCATAATGTTCCTCCTGTATTAAGGTGATATTGCCATTTGATAAATGACATAAGTTGATTATATATCATTTTTATTTTAATTTCAAAATATTAATGACAAATATCGCCTTCAAATGCACTAAAAATCAGCCCTCTTTGAAGGGAGGGCTGATTGATTTGGTGTTTAGTTATTTAATTCTTTAAGTATGCGCTTGACTTCTTCGTCTTCGACCTGGGTGAAGTCTTCGTAGTAGGCTCCCACTGCTCCAAGGAAGTCTCGAGTTGCTTCTACACAGACTACTTTGTCGACCATGCCTTCTAGCTTAAGGGAGGTTAGGTAAGGAACTATTGGTATTGCTACGACTATCTCTTTAGGTTCATGGATCTTCATTTCTTCAATGGAAGCTATCATGGTAAGGCCTGTTGCTATGCCGTCATCTACAATGATTGCTGTTTTTCCTTTAATTTCTTTTTGGGTTGTGTCTCCAAGGTATTCTTTTCTTCTTCGTTGGATCTCTTCCCTTGCTTTGTGTTTCTCTTCTTCAAGCCAATGATGTCCAAGTCTTTCAAGCTCTGATTGGTTGCATATGGGTGCCCCATCCTCTGCCAGTGCACATACTGCATATTCAGGGTTTGAAGGGTGCCCGATCTTTCTGGTTATTATTAGATCCAGTGGGGCATTGATGGCTCGGGCGATTTCAGCGCCAAGGACTACCCCACCTCTTGGAAGTGCGTAGACTACAACATCCTGGGAGGCATAGTCGGATAAGAGCTCAGCAAGCTTTTGCCCGGCTTCCGTTCTGTTTTTAAATAGCATGGCTATTACCTCCTTTGGGTGGGTGGTGGTTTGTTTACAGTGGACAGTGGACAGTGGTTAGTTGACAGTGGTTAGGAAAACATTAAACCTGCAAGGAATATATACCCTTAAGTTGATGGAAAGCTACATTAGTTGTTAGTGGTTTGTTGAAAGTTGTTTGTTGAAAGTTGAAGGTGGTAGGTAGTTGGTAGACAGTTGACAGTTGTAGGTTGAAAGAAAAAGCTCCGGAATGGGTAACCGGAGCTTTTTTGACGAGTGTGTGTCTTTCTCAGCTGTTATACATCTGGAGCTTCGTATGGTGTGATCGCCAAGTTGTCGACGTAGACAGCATCAATAGGTCTAACTACAGACCAATCAGTTGTGAACTCCCATCTGACTGTGATAGTCTCAGCATCAGGGTCTACTCCCACTACATAGCTCATCTGCTGCCAAGTGCTATAGCCTGAATTGGTGCTTAATAGGTTCCAGCTGCCGTCATCCAGCTTATAGTACACATTTACATAGTCCCAGCCGCCTTCGGTTCTCCAAGCTTGCAGCCATTCAATAGAAATTGACTCTGAATCAGGAAGATCCACAGGCTGAGTAGTAAGGCTAATTAACATGTTATTTGTGTAAGTATTGGTTCTCCAGCTCATTGTACCTACTTCTTCATTATAGCCTGGATAATCTTCTTCTGTAGAATGTGTAGTGTATATCCAGTCGTCTGTTCCTGACGTAACATACCCTCCATCATTTTCACTAAAAACATCCAGTGTAACTGTGTTTGTTTCAATGCCCTCTGTATTGCCGCCTGCTAGAAGTTTAAACTCTATAGTTCCATCAGCCGGATCATTGAGGAATCTAACTCTTATGGATGTTCCATCTTCTGATACAAGCATATCCAGCAGTCCAAGACCTGACGTTCCTAAATCTATTTCCCAGTAGGATGAGTCTGCCGCATGCTCATTGAATAATGCTCCTTCGATCTCTATTTCTGTAGAAAGGGCATTGAATCCACTATCATTTACGAATCGAAGAGCTGTTGGCTCCCCAAGCGTTACTACTACTTCTTCATCCCTTGCTATCCTTTCGGATTTCGCTAAGGTCCACACCGTACGTGCGACTTTCATCGCATACGGCGTTCCATCGATTACAGGATAACTTGAGCTGGTACCCCCATACCTTGCTCTATACATTAGATTATCAAGGTACTATGGACATGTAAATATGGTTTTTTATGCTTGTCACGTATATTTCCAATGAAGAAAAAGTTAAGAGCTAAGAGCCAAGAACTAAGAGCTAAGAGCCAAGAGCTAAGAGCCTTCACTGTCGTTCAGGAAGGGATGGTTGACAGTTGAAAGTGGTTGGTGGTCAAAGGATATAAAACGACCTCTGGTAACCTGATCCCAGAAGTCGTTTTATATTACTTATTCAACTACTGTTACATAAACATCGTCAACATATAGTCCTGAGTAATGAACTATCCCATCATCTGTAAGTAGCCACATGAGTTCAATTTGATCTCCAGTAAATGAAGGAATTGTATAGGTGTACTCAGTCCAGTTTACTTGGACGGTACTTTCTGTGTGTTCCCAAATTGTTGACCAGGACGTTCCACCATTAACTGAGAATGATACAGTTGCATGATCCCAAATTGAAGGCTCTATGTGTAGTGCCTGTTTCCACTTGATTTGAACTTCTGAACCGATTGCCACACCGGTCATATCGATTTCAGGGCTTCTAAGAATAGAATTTGAGAGTGCAGAATAGTTGCCATTAAGATTAGTTCCCCAGCAATATAAACCTGACGCTGCACTACTGGGCCATGTAATCGGCGTCCCATACTGCCAGTCACCTGTAGAGGAATAACCTCCGTTATCTTCCTCAAAATCTTCAAAATAAGTAGTAAATTCTTCATCCCTTGCTATCCTTTCGGATTTCGCTAAGGTCCACACCGTACGTGCGACTTTCATCGCATACGGCGTTCCATCGATAACAGGATAAATGTTAAACCGCACCCCCATGCGGTAATTGAAGTGTTATTCTTAACCACTCTATTTAAATACTACTGTATTGACGTATTATGTCAATAATGTAGATTGTCTTTGGCATATAAAAATAGGTTCTGGCACAAACTACCAGAACCTATTCCTACCATAGAATTACTACCCTACTAACGTTCGGTAACTACAAATCCCTCTACTCTGCATTGAAGAGCATAGGAGCTTGCAAAGTACCACTCACCAGGGTTCTCTCTTTGTCTGTAGGGCTGCCCTATTTGAGTATCAAAGTAGCCCAGGTAGCTTTCACCATCACTGCTCATTTCAAGTATTATCCAGTAATATTTACCTTCTTCAATAGTTACCTTCTCATTATTTGGAATACTGATTTCTACCCATTGACCACCATCGACATTAATAGTATCTCCTGTCCATACCATTGTTCCTTCAACGTCATTGCTATCCGACTCATATACATATGGTGTTACAGTTGTTGCTTCGTTATAGCTAATGAAATAATACGCGATACCAGAAATCAGCTTATCACCTATTTCGGGTTCATAAATATATGCAGCTGACCAAGCAGTAATGTATCTTGAACCTGAGGTCGGGACTTCTCTAACTTCTGCTTCGTATCCATATTTCCACTCAATTTCATCCCTTGCTATCCTTTCGGATTTCGCTAAGGTCCACACCGTACGTGCGACTTTCATCGCATACGGCGTTCCATCGATAATAGGATAATTAGAGCTGGTACCCCCATACCTTGCTCTATACATTAGATTATCAAGGTACTATGGACATGTAAACATAGTTTTCGATGCTTGTCACGTATATTTCCAATGAAGAAAACAGTTAAGAGATAAGAGCCAAGAACTAAGAGCTAAGAGCCAAGAGCCAAGAGCTAAGATCCTTCACTGTCGTTCAGGATGACAGGGATAGTTGAAAGTGGTTGGTGGTTAGTTGAAAGGGGTTAGTTGTTAATTGAAAGAGGTCTGTGGTTAGTATGTAGGTATGAAGCCTGGTAAGAATTAAAAAGGAGATATCTTAGTGATATCTCCTGATTAAATTGGATTAGCTATTAATCCAATTGTAATGTTACCTGATAAGATCCTGTTGATGAACTCCAGCCACCTACTTCAAGGTAGTATGAACCGACACCTAGAGTTATAACGATTTGTGCATCACCAGCAAATTCAATTCCGTCATCATCATATTGGATCTCATTCATATCAGTATCCATAAGTGTTAATTCGGCATCAAAATCACTGGTAGTGAACATTAGATATATGTCTTCATCCGTTATTGTGAAGTGATAAAGATCAGTATCTGTTTCTGAGTCTATGCTTCCAGATAGCGTACTACCTATTGTTAATTCTATTCCATCCAATTCTTCTTCATCCCTTGCTATCCTTTCGGATTTCGCTAAGGTCCACACCGTACGTGCGACTTTCATCGCATACGGCGTTCCATCGATTACAGGACAACTTGAACTGGTACCCCCATACCGCACTCTACCTATAGGGTATCAATATTTTACAAATGTGTAAATATAGGTTTTGCATTTCTTTAAACAATTAAAAAGAAAGATGCCCGGTTCCCCAGGCATCCCATTTTAGTTACTGTCTTCTGCTATACAGATGTGAAGCTGTTGATAATCTCCACACATCATTCCGCCGTCGCTACCTTCTGTGTTATCCCCTGCTGGTATTACCATTGTTTCAATCGAGGGCTGCCCGCACCAGGCATCATTCCACTTGCAGTTTCACCCACCTACTGCGATTGCAATTGAATGCCAGTAGCTGAATTGTGCATAATCTTCTTCCAGAATAACATGCTTGATCTGTTCATACTCATCAGCAGTTGGCATTCTGTATCCTTCTGGACAGGTCCAATCATCTGATCCATACTTCCAACCTAGTCTTATTGCATTTGCTTCATCCCTTGCTATCCTTTCGGATTTCGCTAAGGTCCACACCGTACGTGCGACTTTCATCGCATACGGCGTTCCATCGATAACAGGATAATAAGAGATGGTACCCCCATACCTTTCTCCATTAATTTAAGATTAGCATCAGGTTTTATTATTGTAAATATAATTGTTGTCTTATGTCACATTTGTTTCCAGAGGAGAAAACAGCTAAGAGCTAAGAACCAAGAACCAAGAGCTAAGATCCTTCACGTTGTTCAGGATGACAGGGATGGTGGATAGTTGATAGTTGTTGGTTGAAAGTTGAAAGTGGTTTGTTGAAAGTAGATAGTAGTCAGTTGACAGTGGTCGGGTTACTTGAGGTTCACCATTTTGAGTTTTTTATTGTTGGTGATCAAATAGTCGAGTAATTCGTCCAGTTCTGTGTTTGAAAGATTGTGGATCTGCTGTATTATCTTCTTATTGTTTTCAGAGGCTATGGAGCTTATATCTTTTTCTGCTTCGTCTCCTTTGGCTACTACGAAGTGATCCTGCAGCAGCTTTTCTTGTATTAGATGCAACTGATTCAGGTAAGCTTTGTATCTTCTCTTGGCTACATCCTCCATGTCTACGTTGTAAAGGTAGGCGATCTCTGAGTCGATAAGATCCTCCTCTATGCAGAAGTGGTAGAGCTGCTCGTCTGTCAGTTCATCAAAGGTTGGTTTAATACCGGCATCTTTTTTAGTTAGTATGCTTATGTAGGATTCAACTTTGGGGTTCATGGGTTAGGCCTCCTTTCTACAATTGACAATGGACAATTGACAGTTGACAATTAAAATCAAAAGATAAAAGATGAGATCCCTGCGGTCAGACAGGGTCGTCTGACCCTACAACACTCAGGATGACAATAACGGGCGACCAATGGTACACCCCTACAAAAAGTAAAAACTTGGATCCCTCCACTTTCGGTCGGGATGACAGTGGTGGATCAGGGGTTAAATGTCTATCCCGGTGATTTGCATGTAAAGCAGGGCTGAGGAAATCAGGAACAGGGCGTAATAGTACATCCAGGGTCTTTTTGTTTTAAATAAGTAAAATGATATGGCAGTTACAATCACAATACTTACTGCATATACTGCTATAGGCCATTCAAATAGGAACATACCAGTATAAACCAGCAGCACAGCTATTGGTACCACTGAAAACATTGCTTTATATACATCCTTAAGTCTTTCACTTCTTAGTATTAATACTGATGCAACTAGAAAGATAACAGCTGTACTGATATGGATGGCGATTGGGACCCATCTTGCTGGTTCCTCTCCTCCGCTGATAAGTAGTCTTGCTAAGACAAAACGAATAAGGCCTGTCATTAGAAATCCTAAATTCAAAAATACCAGTCCGCCTATTGGGATGATAAACAATGCAAGAATAGGGTTAGGCTGTTTGTTTGTTGACACTTGGATCGCTTCCTTTCGGGAATAATGGGATTAGGGGTCAGGAGTCGGGTTGGTTCTTTGGTTGATATATACCCAAAAAAGTAGGTAGTAGGTAGTTGGTAGTAGGTAGCAGTAGATTAGAAGAGAATTCACAATTCACAGATCACAATGCACAATTGAAAAGATTTAACCAGGACAAGATTAACTATTAGTAAGTCGTGGTTAGTTGTTAGCAGAAGCAAAAAAAAGAAAAAGCATAGATTCCTCCACGTTGTTCAGGATGACTAAGCATGAATACAGAATCTGCATGTTTGTTATATATTTGTCATCATTTTCGATTAAATGAGATATTGTGTTTGTTAATTATATTTCTTTATATGATAGCGTTTGCAGCATTTCCATATATTTAGAGACACTAATTATTGCATTTTTACACATTTCTATTCGTCAATTGTCTGTCAATTTAACTTGACATATGCTTTATTCAGGTATATTATTTAAGTATATATTGTTATATATTTAACGGTATGAATGTAAGCGAAAGGAGCTGATTTATTTGAGCAGACTTAGTATCATCACCAAGGATATGGCTCAGGCCACTGTTGAGGAGATGTATAAGGATCTTGAGAGGCGTATTACTGCTTCTCCACCGGGCTTGTGCCCTATCGACCTTGCTTCCTCGTTCTTAAAGATGGCCCATGCCCAGACCTGCGGCAAGTGCGTGCCCTGCAGGATAGGCCTTGGACAGCTTGAGAATCTGTTGGAGGATGTGCTTGACGGGAAGGCTACTATGGAGACTATCGACTTTATAGAGAAGACTGCTAGGAGTATTTATTACACAGCTGATTGTGCTATAGGCTATGAGGCAGCAAACATGGTCCTTAAGGGGATCGAGGGCTTCAGAGATGACTATGAGGAGCATATACTGAGGAACCGCTGCAACTTTGGTATCTATCAGTCGGTACCTTGTGTTTCCCTATGTCCTGCAGGAGTTGACGTTCCTGGCTACATAGCCCTTATTGCTGAGGGCAGAAACGAGGATGCAATAAGGCTTATAAGGAAGGACAATCCAATGCCTGCAACCTGTGCATTCGTTTGTGAGCATCCATGTGAGACAAGGTGCAGAAGAAACATGGTTGATGACCCAATCAACATTAGGGGTCTTAAGAGATATGCGGTTGAAAATGCCGGAAATGTTCCACTTCCAGAGAGAGCTCCTCTTACAGGTAAGAGGGTCGCTGTTGTCGGCGGAGGTCCAAGCGGTTTGAGTGCGGCATATTACCTCACCCTTATGGGTCATGAGGTTGAGATATATGAGCAGAAGAAACACCTTGGAGGAATGCTCCGTTATGGAATTCCAAACTATCGTCTGCCTCGTGAGATACTTGATCAGGAAATTGAGACTATGCTCTCCCATGGAGTGAAGGTCCACCTTGGAGTTACTATAGGTAAGGATATGTCAGTAATGGATCTTAAGGAAAAGTTCGACAGCATATATATAGCTATAGGAGCTCAAACTGACAAAAAGATTGGTCTTGAGAACGAGGACGCCGAGGGAGTTTATTCTGCGGTAGATATCCTAAGGGATGCAGGTGACGGATATTATCCAGACGCTAAGGGCAAGAGAGTAGTCGTTCTTGGAGGCGGAAACGTAGCAATCGACGTGGCAAGATCAGCTGTAAGGCTTGGAGCTGTGAGCTCAGATATAGTATACAGAAGAAGAAAGGCTGATATGCCAGCCATGAAGGAAGAGATCGAAGCGGCAGTTGCTGAAGGCTGCGAGATCTATGAGCTTTACAGTCCAAAGAGGATCGAGACGGGTGAGGATGGCAAGGTTACTGCACTTTGGGTACAGCCGCAGATAGTAGGACAGATCGATGGCGGAAGACCAAAGGCTGTGGATGCCAAGGAAGCACCTGTGAGAATACCATGTGATGTGGTAGTTATAGCCATAGGACAGGGTATTGAGTCCAAGGAGTTTGAGAAGGAAGGAATCCCGGTAAGAAGAGGCCTTATTGATGCCCTTAATACTGCAGGTGTAGTTGGAATGCCTGACGTATATTCAGGCGGAGATTGTATATCAGGTCCTGCAACTGTAATCCAGGCTATTGCAGCCGGCAAGGTTGCAGCGGCAAATATAGACAATTACCTTGGCTTCCATCATGAGATAATTGCAGAGGTCAAAGTGCCTGAGCCAAGGATAGCTGACAGGGTTCCATGCGGCAGGGTCAATATGAAGGAAAGACCTGTTGAGGAGAGATCAGACGACTTTGAGCTTTCTGAGCTTGGCATGAGTGATCAGGAGGCTATGCAGGAGTCGAGACGCTGCTTGAGATGTGACCACTTTGGCTTTGGAGTATTTAAGGGAGGGAGGATCGAAAGATGGTAAATCTAGTTATCAATAACCGCGCTGTTACTGTGCCGGAGGGAACTACAATTCTGGATGCTGCGAAGAAATGCCATATAGACATCCCTAACCTTTGCTATCTTGAGGGCCTTAACGAGATCGGTGCCTGCAGGGTATGCGTCATCGAGGTCGAGGGAGTTGAAAGACTAGTCACCTCCTGCAACAATACTGTTGAAGAGGGCATGGTAATACACACCAATAGCCCCAAGGTAAGAAATGCCAGAAGGAACAACGTTGAGCTTATACTTTCACAGCACGATGCAACCTGCACCACCTGTGTTAGAAGCGGAAATTGCAGCCTTCAAACTATAGCAAATGATCTGAATATCATAGAGAGTCCCTTTAAACTGGAAATGCCTCATGCCCGCTGGACTGAGGGCTTCCCTCTTGTAAGGGACTACGAGAAGTGCATTAAGTGCATGAGATGTATCCAGGTGTGCGACCATGTCCAAAGCCTTAAGGTTTGGGATGTTGCCAACACTGGTTCTAGGACAAACGTTGACGTATCACTTAACAGAAGGATCGAAGAGTCTGACTGTGCACTTTGCGGCCAGTGTATCACCCACTGTCCGGTAGGAGCTCTAAGGGAAAGAGATGACACAGACAAGGTGTTCGAGGCTCTTGCTGATAAGGACAAGGTAACAATAGTTCAAATAGCTCCTGCAGTTCGTGCAGCTTGGGGCGAAGGCCTTGGACTTTCAAGGGAGTTTGCGACGGTTGAAAGGCTTGCTGCAGCTCTTAGAAGAGTTGGCTTTGACTATATCTTCGATACAAACTTCACTGCAGACCTTACTATAATGGAGGAAGGAAGCGAGTTCCTTGAAAAGCTGAAAAATGCAGAGAATGAGACCTTCCCAATGTTTACCTCCTGCTGCCCGGGCTGGATAAGATTTATAAAGACCCAGTACCCGGATATGGTCGATCAGCTTTCAACTGCGAAGTCACCACAGCAGATGTTTGGTGCAATAGCAAAGAGCTACTATGCAAAGATTTTGAATGTTGATCCGTCAAAGATCTTCAGCGTATCCATAATGCCATGCACTGCCAAGAAATACGAGGCTGGAGTTCCTGTGTTAAGCGACGCCGGAGCTGGTCAAGACGTAGACGTTGTACTTACGACCCGTGAGGTGGAAAGACTTATTAGGTCTGAGCATATCACAGTCAAGTACCTTGACGAGGAGCCTCTTGATACTCCTCTTGGAATAGGCTCAGGCGCTGCTGTAATATTCGGAGCTACAGGCGGAGTAATGGAGGCTGCGCTTAGAAGCGCATACTTCCTGGTAACAGGCGAAAACCCTGCTCCTGATGCATTTAAGGATGTTCGTGGAAGAAAAGGCTGGAAGGAAGCGAGCTTTGAGATTGCAGGCACTACCCTAAAAGTAGCTGTTGCAAGCGGCCTGGGAAATACAAGAAGGCTGATCGAGGCCATTAGACGAGGGGAGGTTGAGTATCACTTCGTAGAGATAATGGCTTGCCCCGGCGGCTGTGCCGGTGGTGGCGGACAGCCTATTTGGGACGGTAAGGAGCTTGCCGAGGAAAGAGCTGAGGTTCTCTATGGCTTAGACCAGGTGAGTAATCTAAGGTTCTCTCATGAGAACCCATCTATCACAAAGGTTTATGAAGAGTTCTTTGGAAGTCCGCTTTCACATAAATCACATGAGCTATTGCACACTGACCATCATGCCTGGGAACTTGATCCCACTAAGAAGTAATCCAATGAGCCTCGGTCCATTACCGGGGCTTTTGTGATATAATAAACATATATTATTTGACTGGAGTGTATAAATTATGAAGAGATTTTTAAGCCTTATGCTTGTACTGTTATTGTCTGTTGGACTTGTCACAGGGTGTGCCCCCGCATCCCCTGCTCCTGCTCCCGAAGAGCCTCCTGTAAGTGAGGAGCCTGAAGCACCAGAACCTGTTGAAGAGCCCGCAGAAAAGATTAATATTAGGTTTGCATTTATGGAGGGTGTTACTGCCCTTACTGCTGCAAGGATGATGAAGGATGATACACAGGTTGATCCTGCCTACAGCATACAATACGACCTTTTAAGGTCTACAGATCTATTGACCTCGTCAATAATGAAGGGCGAAGCAGATATTGCCATGATCCCCTCCACTCTTGCTGCAACCGCATACAACAAGGGTCTAGGTTATACTGTAGCTGGCACTTCCACATGGGGAAATCTTTACCTTATTGGAACTGAGGATGCACCGTTTTTAGGAGCGCTTACCGGAAGAGAGATCGCTACCTTTGGAAAAGGACTTACACCTGATCTTGTTTTCAGGATGCTGCTTCTTAAGGATGCCATTGAGCCGGATTCAGATCTGACACTTAACTACCTGGCATCTGCAGCTGAGGTTGGACCATATCTTTTAAGTGGGAAGGCATCCCTTGCAATACTTCCTGAGCCTGCTGTATCAGGAGTGCTTGGCAAGTCCGAAGGAAAGGTAAAGGTATTGTTTGATCTGAACTCACTTTGGGCTGAGTATATGCAGGTTGATAAGGGCTATCCCCAGGCAAGCCTTGTTGTAAAGACGAGTCTTATCGAGGAGCACCCTGAATTTGTTGAAAGCTTCTTGAAAGCTTATGATGAGAGCATCAAGTGGGCTTTGGATAATCCCGAAGAGCTTGGAGATATTTCCGAGGAGCTTGAGCTTGGAACTGGTAAGGGTGCAATAATATCGGGTATTGATAGAATGAATATAGGCGACTTTTCAATAGAGGATTCAAGGACTGAATATGAGGCTTATTACAGGGCTGTTATGGAATTTGCCCCTGACTTTATAGGAGGAAAGCTCCCGGATGAAGGATTATATTACAGGTAAAAGGGGTTTAAGAATAGCTGCCTGGATCACCTTGATAGGAGGTTGGGTGCTCCTTTCCCTACTGGTGGACAACGAGGTTATTGTTCCCAGCGTTGGGTCTACTCTTTCACGCCTTGTATTGATAGCCTCAGACAGTGATTTCTTAAGTATCATTGGCTATACGTTTTTAAGGTGCGTTGCAGGCTTTGGAGCATCGCTTCTTATTGCCGTAGCTCTTGGAGCTCTTTCAAGGTTGAGTCCATTCTTTAGAGAGTTGATGGAACCGGTGCTTTCATTCTTAAGTTCGGTGCCTATTATGGCAATAATCATCCTTGCCCTTATCTGGCTGGACAGCCAGCTTGTGCCTGTATTCGTTGGTTTTGTAATGGTGTTCCCTATTCTTTATGAGGCTGTGTATAATTCGATCGTGAATGTGGACGAGGACCTTATAGAAATGGCTCATATTTTTGTGGTGGATCGAAAGACCATGGCAAGGGATATATACCTACCCTCCATCCTGTCTGGGATCGAGCGGGTAAGTGAATCTACCCTTGGTACGTCCCTTAAGATGGTCGTTGCAGGTGAAGTTCTTGCTCAACCTAAGTTTGCCATCGGAACAAGGCTTATGCTTGAAAAAACCTATCTTAATACTGACGGAGTATTCGCTTGGATAATAGTTATTCTCCTTATATCCTGGGTGCTGAGGGTAATAATGGAGCAGATGAAGGCTGCCTGGGGGAATAAGGGATGGATGTGATGAGTATGTATGCTGTGAGAAATATTAGTAAGGGCTACAATGAGCTTAAGGTGCTCGATGATATAACAATTGAATTTGAGGAATTCAAGACCACGGCTATCCTTGGTCCATCAGGCTGTGGAAAGACGACTCTTCTTAATATTATTTCAGAGCTTGATCAGCCTGACTCTGGTAAGGTCGAGGGATTTCAATACGAGAAGCTGTCCTTCGTGTTCCAGGAGGATCGGCTTATCCCCTGGAGAACTGTAGGTGATAATATCCGCTTCGTTCTTAAAGGGAAGATGGATAAAGAAAAGATGGAATGGACTGTTAAAAGATATCTTGGACAGGTTGGACTTGAGGAGTACATGGACTATTATCCAAAGAAGCTTTCAGGTGGTATGAAGCAACGCATCGGAATGCTCAGGGCCTTTGCTTACCCTTCGGATATACTTCTTATGGACGAACCCTTCAGTTCTCTTGATATTGCCAATAAAAGGGCTTCCATGGATTTTCTTAAGGAACTAATTGCGTGTGAAATGAGGACATGTATACTTGTCACTCATGACCTTGATGAGACGGTCGAGCTTGGGGACAGGATAGTTATTCTTTCTGACAAGCCCACTCAGGTGAAGAAGGTCATTACGAATATGTATAGGGTCGATGGGACAGAGGAAAGCAGGGTTAAGGCTAGGAAGATGATCGAAGAGCAATTGACAATTGACAGTTGACAGTTGACAATGGACAATTGGAATCCAAAAACCTTTAATTCTAAGCAAGAGCAAAATAAAGGATCCTTCGCTGACGCTCAGGATGACAGCTAAAATTTTTGTCATCCTGAACGAATGTGAAGGATCCTGATTTTTGTGTTTATGGCAGACAGAAAGAGCGACCAATGGTCGCCCCTACTTCTTAGCTCTTCGCTCTTATCTCTTAGCTATCTTTATATCGCTGTCCAGCCACCGTCAACTGCGAGGTATTGGCCGGTTGTGTAGCTTGATGCATCGGAAGCGAAGTATACGATCGCTCATAAAATCACTCCTCTTCCATTTGGTTATGTCACCGTGCGGTTTATTTATACCCAGATAGATTTAGATGTATCTATTTTGTAGTAGGTAGTAGGTAGTTAGTAGTAGGTAGCAACAAATTTAAGATTGAGATCCCTCCACTTCGGTCGGGATGACGGAATAGCTTTGCAAAAATAAGAATCCTTCGAAAACGTCCAGGATGACAGTCAAAATTTTTGTCATTCAGAACGAATTGAAGGATTTTGGTATTTAATTGTCAATCGTCAATTGTCAATTGTCACTTATCAAATTATGTTAACCTTCTTCTTGTTCCAACTTTAGCCCTCCTCTTGATATTACCAAGGGCTACAAACATTACTAAAATAAGTCCCACTGTTGTATATGATAAAAGTGTTATTATGTCCTCGTATTGGTTGCCATGACCTGATGGCAGTGCATGATTCATTAATATCCCGACATAACCCCATACTGGTACAAAGCTATATACAATATCTTTGAACTTAAGGCCCAAGAAGCCTGCAAATATTGCACCAGCTACTATCACATACTTAACCCATACTACTTCAGGAAGACCGAAGAAACCAAAATCAAGGCTGACCAGCATTACAACAGTATTAGCTACAAGTGCAACTGTTATCCAACCAAAGTATATGCTGAAAGGAAACTTCACGTAAACATATTGAAGCTTTGTCAATTTTGTACTTCTTACCTCTTTGTGTATCAACGACAGAACTACCCATAGTCCGATCATGAATATCTCGGACAATACGATTACGTCATAATGCCATGCGAATAGCCAGGCAATGTTTAAGACTGAGGATATAGTAAAGAGAATTCCTACCTTTTCAAGCACCTGTGGTTCTTCAATGGGATTTAAAGCTTTTATTATATTTAAGCTGTATAAAATGTATAATAACAGCATAAAATATATGAAGCCCCAAATGGAGAAGGTCCAACCTGCTGGAGTAAATAAATTCGGGTAAAGCTTATTGGTAATGTCTGCTGTAAATAATCCATTTAATGGGAGTGCATTTGCCATGAAATTGGCCAATACCATCAATATGTATGATATTGCAGCTGCTATACTTATCATTTTGTTGTTCTCATTCCTTGCGGCCATCTAATTTCCCCCTGATTAAGATTGATTGACTCTACTCATTACTTTAGCTAAAAATGGATGATTTGTCAAATAAACAAAGCCCCGACACAAGGAAAGCGGGGCTTTGTTTAATATGGTGGTGCATTTATTGGGGTTTTATCGTTGGCTGTTAGTTTCCGTTACCCTTGCCATTGCCACCCTTATTACCAGGGTTATTTTCAGGGATGTTGGTATTCATTTCTTGGTTCTCTTCAGTATTTTCCTCAGTGTTTCTATTTTGTGTTTGAACTTCAGCTTCTTTCTTTAGTTGTCCAGGAGCAGATTCTTTGCCTTTAGATCCTGAATATGCTTTCATTAGATCTTTCATTAATTCTTTAGTGTCTTCAGTTCTTCTTACTTCTCGAATAAATTGGTCTTTTGTTTCAAATGTTTTATCACCAATGGCGATTTCAAAATCTTCATCTGCTTCTTCGAAAATTTTATTGATTATGTTCATCTTTCCAGGAGCAATTCCTTCAGCTTTAGCTTCTCTTACCATTTCGTTGCTTATAGATTCTATTGTTTTCTCTTCTCTTTCTCTATCTAGCTCGCCTTCGCCTTCTTCCTCAGCTATTCTTTCTCTGATTCTCTGAGCAAGCTTCTCAGCATCATCAATATTCTTCGCAGCTACAGTTACAATACTTTCATCGTCCCATCCTTGATCAAGCAAAACCGCTTCTATTGCTTCCTCAATCCCCATTCCTTCTAGAACAAGTTCGTCATCATTTAATTCGATCTGCTCATTTTTATCTTCCCCAACAAGTACTTCTACTACTTTCCCAAATTTATTTACTCTAAATAGAAAATCATAGTCTCCACCCTCATCTTCAACATATACATCAAAGCTAGGTGCTGCATTTACATAAGTTGTAGTCCCAACCATTGCAAAAATAAGCAATGCTGCAACCAAAGTACCCCATTTCTTATTGAATAATGGCTTATTCTCTTTCATTCTTATTACATCTCCTACGTTATAGTTTTCATCTTTTATTTTAACTACTGTACCATCGTCTTTTAGTGCTGCTGCGTAACCGTTTTTTGCTTCAAGTATAACTGCCTTCATTACTACCTCCCCTCCATCCTTACATATTCGTTTAGCCACGGATAATCTCCAGTCAGTATTTCTACCACTGCTATTATATATTTTCGGTGTCTTTCAAGAATTTTTCGGGGTACCCCCGAATTGTTTTCAATAATTTTTATTGGCAGCTGACTGTTTTCCTTCATCTGGCTTATGATCATAGGATTGGAGATCATCCAATTTATCGCTTTACGGCAAGCATCTTTGGTTTTTTGTGCTTTCGGAGATGCATCGGTCAGATCCATGAAGGATATTCCATATTCTTTTAGAACGCATTCAAGTGCCAATATTTCCAGCTTAAGCTCCTCAGTTTCTCTTGAAGTGTCCGGCTCATTTTCTATATCTTCAACATGGATTTCTTCATTGTTTCGACCATTTATCCTGAACCAGTCAATGAGTCTTCGTCTTATTAGCAGCTCAGCAAAGGCCATAAAGCTTCCCTTCCCAAGCTCATACTTCTCTACAGCTTCTGCAAAGGCCGATAGAGCGATCGACCATTCGTCATCACTCTTGGTTACGTAGTGCTTTGAAGTTCTGGACGCTGCTTTGATGATGAATCCCTCCTGAGATCTAATGAAGTCCTCAAGAGCTTTTGGATCGTCCTTTGCTTGTACTACCATGTTGTCGATATCTCGCATGTAAAACACCTCTAGCTTAGTTATAACAATATTCTACCACTGCTTTAATCAAATATGCAAAATGACATGAAAAAAAGGCCTCAATGGCCTTTTACTTAATTGCTGCTATTATTGATATCTCGACAAGTATGGATTCGTCTGCCAGCTTTGCCTCTACACATGCTCGTGCAGGTTCTTGTCCTTTTGCTACCCAGGCATCCCAAACTTCGTTCATTGCATCATAATCTTTTATGTTCTTAAGGTATATGGTAGCTGATAGTATGTGCTCCTTATCTGAGCCATGGCTGTTTAGCAGCTCGTCTATCTGCTTAAGTACTACTTGAGTCTGAAACTTTACATTCATGATCTCTTCATCACAGGTTTGACCGCAAAGATACAATACATTGTTATGCACGACAGCGCTTGAGTATCTTCCATTGCTCCCAAATCTTTTTATTTCCATAGTAAATCCCTCCCCCTTCTTCTGCTTTTAGTTTATCAGTTTCAAAACACTTAGACAATACTAACAAAGTTATATGAGGTCCGGTAATTGAAGCTGCTAAAAGAAAATCCCGGGTTTCCCCGGGGAAATTTTACTCAGCTTGGTCGTCGTTTATAACGAGGACCGGACAATGAGCTTCTGAAATTACTCTGTTGGATACAGAGCCTGTAAAGAATCTTTTGATCCTTGAATAACCTCTCCTGCCAATGACTATTAGATCAACTCCCAATTCGTTTGCCATGTCTACAATTTCTTCTGATGGGAAGCCTTCTACCATTTTTTTCTCCCACTTGATCCCTTCAAGGTCAAGATGCTGAATGGAATGATCTAATATCCTCAACTGGTTTTCTTTGAGCTCAACCCCTATTTTCTCCAAGTCATATGCGCCATAGCCGCTGCTAGCTAGTCCGCTGTCGCCTGTACTTATTATCTTTTCCGGTATTCTTGCTACTGTCATGAAAATCAATTCAGAATCATACTTTCTTGCTACCTCAACTGCTTTTGAAGCTGCTTTTAGAGATGTCGGCGAACCGTCGACTGGTACAAGTATCTTTTTCATAATAATCCCTCCTTCCAGGAACCATCAAGACAGTACTTTATATATTAAATATATACCCATTAGATCGATATTATCATAACAAGAACCCTGGAGGGTTCCAGGGTTCTATTCTGCAGTATCGTCGTTGACAACAAGTACTGGGCAAGGTGCTTCTGATATGACTCTTTGAGAGACCGAACCTACGAAGAATCTTTTGATTCTTGAGTAGCCTCTTCTGCCGATTACGATCAGGTCTGCTCCCAGCTCTTCGGCTGCATCTGCTATTTCTTCCGCCGGGGTTCCAACAGCCATCCTCTTTTCTGTCTTAATTCCGGTCAAATCAAGTCTTTCGATAAATTCATCCAGTATCTTTGACTGATGTTTCTGAAGCTCTTCCGTCAGCATATCCATGTTGTAAGCACCACCGTATCCGCTGCTGCCTGTCCCGATTATCTCAGGTCTTCTGGCAACCGTTATAAAGATCAATTCACTGCCATACTTCTTAGCTATATCGATCGCCATATCTGCAGCTTTCCTGGATGTTGGGGAGCCGTCGATTGGAACGAGTATCCTGTCCATAAGCTACCTCCTATCTTTCACTTCCCTTGTTTCTTCATGTTATATATACCCAAATGGGAAAAGTTTTGTGAAAATCTGAAAAATTTGTGATAAAATTATATGGTCAAAAAGGAGATAGATAAAATGTCAAATAATAATTATCACAAGGTAGTAAACACACACAACAGGAAGCTTCAAATAATTGCTAAGAGCTTAGTCGTTGGTATTAGTGCTGGACTTGTTACTGTGCTATATAGGATATGCCTTACATATGCCGGGGAATTTAGCCTTACGATGTATAGCTTTGCAAGAAGCAACCCACTGCTTATTGGTCCCTTATTTTTAATCCTTGCTTTTCTAGGCTGGCTAGTGGGTCAGCTTGTCACAAGGTATCCTCTCATTAGCGGAAGCGGTATCCCTCAGGTGAAGGGTCAGCTTATGGGTTATTTCAAGAACCCATGGCTTTCAACTCTACTTGCCAAGTTTGCAGGGGGTATCATCGCAATTTTTGCAGGCTTATCTGTTGGTCGTGAAGGCCCAAGCATACAACTCGGAGCAGCAACTGCACATGGTGTCGGGAATAGGATAGCTTCAACTCGAACCGAGAAAAAAATTCTTATAGCAAGCGGTGCAAGTGCTGGTTTGTCAGCTGCCTTTAATGCTCCCCTTGCAGGTGTAATGTTTGCACTCGAGGAAGTATTTAAGTACTTCTCACCAATCGTTCTACTTGCAACAATAGTGTCCGCAGTGGCTGCAGATTTAGTAGCCAGCTTCTTTTTTGGATTGACCCCGATTTTTCACTTTAATCTGGATAATACCTTCACTCTCGATAATTATTGGATTATCCTTGTGCTTGGAGTAGTTGTTGGTTCGGCGGGAGCCTTTTATAACTTCATAATCATTAAATCATTGAAGCTGTATAAAAGAATTGGAACTTATAATACTAACCTGAAGTTTATACTTCCATTCCTCTTTGCAGGAGTATTTGGTTTGCTGTTTCCCATCGTTCTTGGCGGTGGAGATCATATAATCGAGGAGCTCGGACCTTCTTCAAGCCTGCAGTGGCTTTTGCTTGTACTCGCTGTAAAGTTCATTTTCTCGATGATAAGCTTTGGATCTGGCGCTCCAGGAGGCATTTTTTTCCCTCTTCTTGTAATGGGATCTCTACTCGGTGGTATAGTTGGAAATTTAGCTATCAGCGGTGCAGGGATTGATCCACAGCTATTTTTTAACTTTGTTGCTCTTGCAATGGCGGGTTTTTTCACTGCTATAGTTAGGGCTCCGATAACTGGGATAATACTTCTCATTGAGATGACAGGATCTTTCAGTCATCTGCTTCCACTTACTGTGGTTTCCATCACTGCATATGTTACTGCAGATCTGTTAAAAAGCACCCCAATATATGAATCGCTGCTGGAGCTGCAGCTGGAAGCAAAACAGGCTGAGTCGTCTGAAAGGGATTCCTATAAAATGATTACCTTCGAGAGCATCGTCCACTTTGGTGCAGCAATAGAGGGCAAAAAGGTACGAGAACTGGAAATGCCTTTTGGTACGCTTATAATTGCGATCAGGCGTGAAGGAATAGATATAACTCCCCATGGAAACACAGAGATAAAAGCTGAAGACTATTTGGTGGTCTTGACCAATGTAAAGGATGAGCCTAGAGTCAGAGAGCTTATGAATAAACTTACTGAAAGCTGATCAAGAAAGCTTGTTATTAATAAATAATTACAATAATTTCATATTGCTTTCACGCTTTTAGGTGATATAATATTTGGAAATATACCTGAAACTATATCGCTAAAGAAAGGAGATCGCCATGAATTATGTATTTATTTCCCCAGATTTTCCACCTAATTACAAAAACTTTGCTGTCGCATTGAAAGCTGAGGGTGTCAATGTGCTGGGTATAGGCTCTGAAATCTATGACAGCTTGGATACATCTCTTAAGAATGCTTTGACTGAGTACTACAAGGTCGATAATATGGAAGATTATGATCAGATGTTTAAAGCCTGTGCCTTCCTTAGCTTTAAATATGGGAAAATTGACTGGTTGGAGTCTCACAATGAGTACTGGCTGGAGCAGGATGCAAGTCTTAGGACTGATTTTAATATCGACGGCTTTAAAAATCGTGATATGGCTAAGATAAAAAGAAAATCGAAGATGAAGGATGTATTCAAAAGAGCAGGGATCCCTGTAGCAAGGGGTGGCTTAGTCAAAACTATTGATGAGGCACTAAAGCTTATCAAGAAGGTAGGATACCCTGTATGTGCCAAGCCTGACAGTGGTGTAGGTGCCTCTAATACATACAAGATCAAAAGCTTTGAGGAGCTTGAAAGTTTCTTCAATACAAAGCCACCTGTGGACTACATTATGGAGGAATTTATCCAGGGTGAGATCCACTCATTTGACGGGCTTGTTGATCCTGAAGGAAACCTTGTGTTTATTAATTCATTTGTATTCGGTACCGGTGTTATGGAAACGGTTAATGACGGACTGGACCAGTTTTATTACAACCAAAGAGAGATACCCGAGGATCTTATGGAATTTGGGGAAACTGCCGTCGAGGCCTTCAGACTTAGAGGAAGGTTCTTCCACATAGAATTTTTTAGAAAAAGCGACGGTGACTTAATTGCTCTTGAGGTAAATGCCAGACCTCCCGGAGGTCTTTCGGTGGATATGTTCAACTATGCAAATGATATAGATATATTTAATATATATGCAAAAATGGTAAGCGGTAAGACCATTGAAGAGCTTTCAAAGCCAAAGTATCACTGCGGTTTCGTTGGTATAAAGGATAAACTTGGATCTAAGCAGGTGCACAGCAATGAAGACATTGGGTTGAGATTTTCAGATATCATGGTATCCCAAGGACAGATTGCAACTGTATTTTCAGGCGCTTTGGGAAATTATGCCTATGTTCTCCGGTCCCCTGATTTTGATGTATTGAGAAGTGCTGCTGAGTATATCCTTGAACGGGAATTAATATAGACTGGAGGTCGATGATATGAGAATAGAATACCATGAATTTTACAGCTCCAGTTTGGGAAGGACTATGGCCTTCAAAAGTTACGGACATGCTGGTAAGCCCATTATTGTGTTCCCTTCATCCGGGGGCAGCTTTTACGAATATGAGGATTTTGGAATGATCGAGGCATGCAGCAGCCTTATTGAGGAGGGTGTTGTCAGGTTCTATACCCCCGACAGCGTTGATCAGGAATCGTGGCTCAATAAAGGTATGTGGCCTGGTGATATGGCGAGGATGCACAATGCCTACGACTCCTATATCATTAACGAACTCGTCCCGTTTGTATGGGCTCACAGTGGCTGGCAGGGAGGCTTTATGACTACCGGCTGCAGTATGGGGGGTTATCACAGTGCAAACTTTTATTTTAGACATCCTGATATTTTTGACTCTATGATCGCCTTAAGCGGACTATACGATGCTAGATTCTTCGTTGGAAACAATTTATCTGATCCCGATGTGTACTTCAATTCCCCAGTGGATTACCTCGCCAACCTCAATGACCCAAAATACCTCGAAGCGTATAGGAATGGAAATATTATTGTCTGTACTGGACAGGGAAAATGGGAAGAGGATACCATAAGAGATACCAAGCTGTTGAAGGCTATCCTGGATAGCAAGGGAGTACCTGCGTGGATCGACTTCTGGGGTACCGATGTGGACCACGATTGGCCATGGTGGAGAGTTCAGATGCCGTATTTCCTGAACAGCCTCAAGGCTCAGGGGAAACTCCAGTCTTAATAATTATTTATTTTCAGCTATGCCAACATTTTAATGCTTTACTACGAAATTTATTGACATTTAAACGACGTAGCTGTATTATTTAATCACAAATTGAAAGGGCAAACATTGTGAAAGCAATGGACGCAAAGCCACGGGCCTAAGGTTAATGACTAGGGCAGCCGGGTTGCCATAAAGTAGAACATGTATGAAATCATGGCTCTGATTGGTGACCCTTTCAGAGCTTTTTTTATTGCACGGGGATAGGTTATTAAGGAGGGGAAAAGAATGAGAAAAATGCTTGTTTTGTTGTCACTTATTTTGTCTTTGGCCATGTTACTAACACTACCTGCTATGGCATTTGCTGATGAGGATGTAGAAATCGAATTAGAAGATGAGGTCGAAATTGAGGAAGAAGAAGACGACGAAGAAGGCAAGGGTCCAAAGAAAGAATGGATAAAGATCAAGAAGGAACTTCAGATTCAAAAACTAACCTTTGAACTTAGCAAAGATGAATTGGAATCAAAAATCGAAGAAATCGAGGCTAAGCTAGAAGCTCTCGAGGGATCGGACAAAGATGAAGAAATTGCGACACTTTTAGAGGAACTTGGTACACTTAAAGAGCAGTTTAGTGAGATCAAGAGCTTGATGAAGCTTAAGATCCGTGAGATGCAGCAAGTCATGAGAGAGAAATATACGTTGGAGGAATGGAATGCGTTGATGCTTAATGCAGAAGCCCTTGAGGGTTATCCTGATATCAAGGTCCTACCTGCAGAAAATATATTAATGCCAGAAAAAAACCTTAAGTTTGATGTTCCTCCTGTAATAAAGGAAGGCAGACTGTTGGTCCCCATAAGGTCCATATCGACTGCTTTAGGGGCTGAAGTAGACTGGGATGATGATACTAAGACTGCAACGATAGTTTATGGTGGTACTACAATTATTTTCGTGATTTCTGAGGGCACTATAACTGTAAACGATGAACCTGTCGAGCTTGAAGTTGATGCTGAAGTAATTGAAGGAAGAATAGTCGTTCCTTTGAGATTCATCATTGAAAATATGGGCTTGGAAATTGAGTGGGACCAGGAGACCGAGACTGCTGAAATTACTGATCCAGCAGAAGTAGTTGAATAATAGTATCAGAAAAAGTGACAGGCCAAGTTGGCCTGTCATTTTTTATATAAGTACTTTACTTAAAAAGTCCTTTAATCTTTCGTTTTTAGGATTGTTGAATATTTCCTCAGGAGTCCCATCCTCGGCGATAACTCCGTCGTTCATGAAAATTATTCTATTTGCCACCTGCTTCGCAAATCCCATTTCATGAGAAACCACTACCATCGTCATCCCAGATTCGGCCAAGGTCTTCATAACGTCAAGAACCTCCCCTACCATTTCAGGATCGAGAGCTGAGGTGGGCTCATCAAAGAGCATTACGTCAGGATTCATTGCAAGAGCCCTTACAATAGCGATCCTCTGTCTTTGGCCACCTGATAGCTGGGATGGGTAGGCTTTCGCCTTGTCGGTCAATCCAACTCTTTCCAGCAGCTTCATCGCCTGCGCTTCTGCTTCTTCCCTGCTCATCTTTTTTACTGTCATCGGTGCCAAGGTTATATTATCCAGTACATTTTTGTTGTTGAAAAGATTGAATTGCTGGAATACCATGCCCATCTTCTCTCTCAGCTTATACAGATTATGTCCTGCGCTAACTAACGATTCTCCATGGAAGAGGATGTCTCCTCCTGTTGGGGTTTCAAGTCTGTTCAAACATCTTAAAAGAGTTGATTTCCCTGCGCCGCTTGCTCCGATTATTACTACCACTTCGCCTTTTTCAATGGTCAAGTTTATTCCCTTAAGTACATCCTCCTTTGAAAAGCTCATGGTCAGCTCTTTTACTTCGATTATGGGAGTACTGGATTTATTATCTTTCACTTGCTCTCATCCTCCCTTCCAGAACTCCGATCAGTCTAGATGTGGTGAAGGTCATAGTAAAGTAGATCAATGCAGCTACTATAAGTGACTCGAAGTATCTATAGGAGCTGCTGTATACCTGGGAGGTATTGAACATCAACTCTGTTATACCTATTACCATAACGATGGAGGATTCTTTAATAAGCGTTACAAACTCATTACCGAGAGCAGGCAATATATTTTTGATTGCTTGTGGAAGAACGACATTTTTCATAGTCTGCCATTTGTTCATTCCAAGGGATAAAGCTGCCTCAGTTTGCCCCGGATCGACTGCTTGTATTCCTGCCCTTACTATCTCAGCTATATAAGCAGCTGAGTTAAGTCCTAAGGCCAGAATGCCTGAAGCAAACCTGGGGAAGTCAAAACCAAGTCCCGATATGTTGGGTATCCTGAACCCCATCTGAGGCAGTGCATAGAAAACAAAGAATATCTGAACAAGAAGTGGCGTTCCTCTAACAAACTCAACATAAGCTGCAGATATAAAGCTTATAGGATTGATTTTCGCATAGAAAGGAGCGTTTCTACCCTTCTTCTTTGAGAGAAAAGAAAGCGGATGGAACTTTGAAAGTCTCATCACAGCAAGTATGACCCCAAAGAACATACCTATGACAACTGTTGTCAGGGAGAGTATGAGAGTAGTTTTGGAGCCGTTAATAAACATCGGAAAATACTTGGAAAGATATGAAAAATTTAGTTCCATTGGTGTCCCCCTAGATTGAATAAGAACAAGCGGACCGGGAATCGATCGGTCCGCATGGATTTTCTTTTATTAGTCGTTTACTATTTGGTCCTTAGCCAGTTCAATATTGTGGTCGTATAGCTTTTCTACTGTCCCATCAGCCATAGCCTCTAAAAGCACTTCATTAACAACTGCTGCGAGGTCTTCTGCTCCTTTTGCCATTGTAATTGCTACTCCACCGCCGGCGTCAGGTACAGAAAATTCTGCGATCGCCAGTTGATCAGGCATTGCGGATACATAGCAGTCTGCAACCGGTGCTTCAACGCATATTGCATCAATATTTCCTGTCTTTAGTTCCTGGATCAGGGTGCTGACTTTTGGTAATATGAGGTTTTTTGAATCTGTAAACTCCTCAACCACTAAGCTGTTCTGGACTGTTCCCATCTGCGCTCCTATGGTTTTACCGCTGAAGCTTTCCTTTGTTCCAAATGCAGCTGCATTTTCTTTAAGTACTATAAAGGTGTTTGTTGACTCGTAGTAAAGCTCAGAAAAATCAATCACTAGCTTTCTTTCATCAGTAGGAGTCATTGAGCCTGCTATGTCTATGGTTCCGGCCTGTAATGAAGGTATAAGTGAGTCGAATGCCATCTCAGATGTCTTGAAATCTACCCCTATCTTATCAGCAATAAGCTTACCCAGGTCAACGTCAAGACCGACACCAACTGATTTTCCGCCCTCTATAACTATGAACTGGAATGGTGGATAGGTTGATTCTGTTCCTAAAATAAGTACTCCCGCTTCCTTGATTCTGTCTATGTTTGGCGTTTCTGATACAGGCTCTGCCGGCTGAGGAGCAGGTGCAGGTTCAGCTTTAGGTGCACATGCGGTCAATGCAGATACTGTAAGTAATAATATAAGTAGTACGGACAATGCTTTTTTCATTTTTATTCCTCCCTGGTTTTTTATAATATTTAGTTCAGAGAGGAACACCTGGTGTATTTGGAAGCCTTGTTCTCTTTAAGAAAACCAAACTTCCGCTGGCTCTTGATGTACTGATAAATCAAGATTAAGACCTCCTTTTTGGACTATATGCTGAGTATTATACTACCATATTGAATTTAATGCAATATCACATTATCATAGAAAAGGTTTTCATAGAATATTTTTCCTTGCAGAAGCCCAAATTCTTTCGGCGATTTTCTGGACTTTCGTTCCCAGCATTGTAATCTCTTCGCTATGAGTATCATAGTCAAATACAGTCTTGCCTCCAATAATTACCTTTTCAATATCTCTGGATTCGCCTTTATAAATCAAGGAGATCAGTGGGTAATTTGCAGGTGTATATCTCTTTGGATCTAAGATCAATAGATCCCCATGAAAACCTATATCGATCCTCCCTGTATCCGGTTCGCCAATAGCTCTTGATCCTGCGACTGTTGCAGCATAGAAGGCATCTGATGCCTGGAACTGCGATGCTGATCCTGTATCAAGCTTTGAGCCAAAGGCAGCGAGCTTCATCTCCTCAAGCATTGAATGGCCTGTTATGCCGGTACATATTGAGATATTTATGTCCTGCTTAAGTAGAGTGACTATCGGAGGGTGGATCCCGTCGTGTATTGAGTCTGAAGGACATATGGATACACTGGAGCTTGCCGTCCTAAGCCGCTCCCTGTCGAAGTAGTCAGTAAAAAGGCTTTGTAAAAGCACTGTTTTATTAGAAAGGGCTTCGCTGTCGTTAATCTTCGCGATAGGTGATTTCCCGTACCTTATCCAGCTTAACTGCTTTTCGTAGTTGCTGTAAGCACCATATAGAACAAGCGGGTCATTATCCCTCAAGCCTCTGAACTCCTCCCATAGTTCATCAGAGGTCGTCTCTATTGAGTATAAGCCCTTAATTTCAGATGAGTCACCTCTTAATGCTCCACCTTCAGGAAATTTGCAGTCGAGAAGGCCTTCATGGGAAGCCTGTGGAAAGCCGCATGAAGTATTCATAGATATGATTTTTGACCTTATTCCCAGATCCTCTGCAGCCTTACTGGCAGCTTTTACAAAGGAAGGTCTGTTCATATCGACAATATATGAAGCCCCTGAGGACAAAGCCCTTAGCATTCCATATTTCATGACAGAGTATTTATCTTGCTCATCCAGCTGTTCTTCAGCCAGATCCATAATTGGATTTACTCTTGAGTAGACCAAAGAACCTTGCCAGTTGTGTCTTTTGTAGTCAGGAATAAGTCCTTGGGTTAGCACAGATGCTGCTATACTTGAGCCAACATTTATAAAGCCTGGAAGTATCCATTTCCCCGCAGCATCGATCACCTCTCCCTCCTCAGGAAGAGACTCACTTATTTTAGCGAATCGCCCATCCTCGATAAGTATATCTGCATATTTCATCTTGATCGAGTGATAGCCCTCGTTTATGAAGGTTATTACCAGCCCATTTTTTATCGTGGTCTTCATTTTGAACTATCACTCCCTTCAGAAATTAAATTGACTGCATTGAGGTTCTGCCTAAGCTCTGAAAGATTAGCCACTCCAAGATTATAAACATCGATGAAGTCATGACTCATCGCCCACTTTAACGCACCCTCTATGTCATAGGTCAATTCGCCCTTTCCAAGGACCTTGATCCCGTATACTCCCTTTCCGGTGTCATGAGCCTTCTTCATAGCTATTTTCATAGCATCGAGGCCGCCTTCCTCGATCCTTGAGCCTTCTCTGTTGAAGGGGGCGCAGACTATCTCAATCTCAGGGATATCGGCAGCTTCGCTTATGATGGATGCGGAATGGGTTGATAGCCCTATGGCCTTAACTTTCCCTTCTTTTTTGGCTTTTATTAAATAATTTAGTGCGCTTTTCTTTTTATCAAGGGTCCAGGCTGGAACCTCGTGCAACAGATAAATATCTAGATAACTTGTATCAAGCTCTGTGAGGGTTCTTTCAAGGTCGAACTCCGCTTCCTCCCAGGTCCTGCCGTAGGTCTTTGAGCATATCACTACTTCTTCTCTCTCTATCTTCTTTAGGGCTGCTGCAACCTGGGTCTGACTTCCATAGGCATTGTCAGTATCCCAGAAAAAGACTCCATGAAGCTTAGCAGCATCGACTAGTATATCTCCGCCATACTCAGGTATGGTTTGGTTGATATGCTCAGTTCCAAAGCAGACTTGGGATACGGTCAAAGGACCAAGCTTTACTTTTTTTGCTTTTAGCTCCTCCATGGTACCCTCCTTATCCAAGGTATTTCTTAACTACCTGCGATATCCATTCAGAGTAGAGCTCATAGCACTTTTCACCAGCTTCAATAGTTGCATCCGCAGGGTTGCCTACGTAGCCAGGGCATTGTGAGGTGCCAAGAGGGGAATAAATCCCAACAGCTCCGCCATAGTACTCCAGCCCATCCATCTTTACCTTCATTTCGTATTCAGGCGGGTACCATCCCGGAAGATCATCAAGGTTTACAAGCTTAGGCACAGCTACCATTGTACAGGACGTTTCATCCTCTCCTCCATGCCCCTGGTGTTCAGGATTTACCAGGAACTTTGGCCACTCGTCGTTCATTGGAGGTATCCAATTGACTACCAGGCATATCAGGCAATTTTCTTCAGCCAGATCCTTGGCAGCCACATGCATTGAAGCAAGATTCTCGGCATGGCTCACGCAGAATATGAATTTCTTGAATCCGCTCTTTGAAAGTGATATCACTATTTCCTTTGTCATCTGAATAAGTGTGCTCTGGCTTACGTAGCAGTTTCCAAAGTTCTCAGTTCGTTCAAACTGATTGGTCTGAACGCCAAATGGAAATGCAAATCCGGGCACGGCAGGCATTCCTTTTTCAGCTAATTTCTCCGCAACCCTTTTTACCAGAGTATTTCCCTGGAATGAATCGCAACCTAAGGGAAGATGTTTCCCATGGTTTTCAATGGCACCAAAGGAAAAAACTATCATATCGGTTTCCTTTAGTCTTCCTTCCAGCTCAGTTGCCGTCATTTCAGTTATATTTTTTGGTCCTCTTACTTCGTACAAAACTTCTCTGTCCATTATTTCCCCTCCAATTATTATTGTGCCGTAAAGCCACCATCGATGACAAGACAAGTTCCTACTACTCCAGATGCTTCGTCCGAAGCAAGGAATACTATGCCGTTTGCCACCTCATCCGTTGTTATAAGCCTTCCGATCGGTTTCTCCATTGCTACCTGATCCAGCATCTTCTGCATCTTGATGAGATCTGTTTCTCCCTCCCAGAATATAGGAGTATCAGTTGCTCCCGGGCAGACACAGTTGATCCTGACCCCGTATTTTATTGCCTCAAGAGATGCAGATCTTGACATTGCTACCATTGCACCCTTTGTTGCAGTGTATGCAGCCAGTTCAGGGTATCCAACTATTGCAAGCTCAGAAGCAACATTAACTACCGCACCACTCCCTGCCTCTTTCATGATGGGAAGTATGATGTTCATGGTAAGGAAGGTCCCCCCCATGTTTATGTCCATCATTTTTTTGTAGTCCTCCCAGCTTGTATTTACAAGGGATTTTGTAATCTGGATCCCTGCGACATTTACAAGTATGTCTATTTTCCCATATAGCTTTATGGCATTTGTGACCGCTGCTCTGACTGAGCTCTCATCAGATACGTCGCATTTGAAGAATTCCGCTGTTCCTTTATTCCCATGTATTTCAGAAATAAGGCTTTTTAGCCCAATCTCATCGATATCCAATGCATATATCGATGCCCCTTCATCTGCAAGCCTTAAGGCCGTAGTTCTTCCTATGCCAGATGCAGCCCCTGTTATGAATGCAGTTTTATTTTTTATCCTCACTATATCATCTCCCTCCGCAGTCTTTAGTATGAGTTCTGCTATATCGCTTTATTACTTTGCCATATTAGGATTATTATACTTCAAAAGATTTTATGACGCCAGAACTCTTCGATATATTGGCAAAATAAAAAGCAGGAAGCTTTGATCTTCCTGCCCATATTGTAAGTTCATTCTATTTTGCTACATATGGCTCAGTCTGGAATGTGATATAGGTTCCTGTAGTGCTGTAGGAGTAGATTGCCTCTTGAGTGTAACCACCTTCTTCGATGGCCTCCTGGATCGGAGGAAGGTCATATTCCAAATTTACGTAGAAATCATATTTCCCTACATTATAGTACATTTGACTGAAGACGCTCTTAGTTATATTTGGACCGCCGTTGTAAAGAGGGGCTCCAATGTATTCCTCAAGGATCAAGGGTATGGTTATCTCCTGACCTGGTGCCAGCTGCGGTATTTCTAAGCCATATATCGGCTTGTATACCTGTATATAGGTTGATCCTGTTGCTGAGATAATAAATGAAGTTGCCTGGTCCTTGCCCATAAGCCCTGAATCAAGCTGTTTGTCTGCTCTAAAGAACAATCTGCCTTTAGGTGTAGGGTCATTGTATGTGTTTTTTATCTTCACTAGAATATAAGCAGGTCTGTAAAGGTAATCCGGGTCAAATTTCACAAAGTCCCAATCAAGAGGATTCGGCTGTCCTCCCCCTTTAGTGGAAGTTTTGATTTCTTCCCCAATTCCTTCTGCCAGGTCCTTGACTCCTTCTTTGATAAAATCTTCTGCAGGTACACCTGCCTGCTCCATGGCTACTGTCGCAAGATAGTCTACACCCATATTGGCTAAATCGTCAAAGTTAGGCAGTGAGGGCGGTATTCCTATAGAAGCCAGACCATAATCTACTAAAGCCGTTAAAGCTGTTTTCAAGGCAGAGTTATACGGCTCAGGTAAATCTATTATGGATAAGACAGCGCTTATCAGCCCTGACTTGATTTTGTCGAAGGTAGAGCTTACCCAGTTAACAACGCTTTTTACGAGCTCAACTACATTTGAAACAAATTCACTGATTGCATCCCATGCCTCTTCCCACCATGATTTCTCTTCAGGCTGAGGGGTGAAATCAAGCTTAGTACCAACCTTGTAGGGTTCATAGGGTTTATCTGCCAATGAACCTAACATTCCGCCCATATCTCCGAAAACGTCCTTATAGGTTGGCTGCTCCATAACTACATAGTGCATAGCCCAATTTGCTTCTTCCCACTTAATGGGCTGGAAGCTTACAGATACGACCTTCGGTATTTTTGGATCTATCTGTACGTGTTCAAGAAACTTGATCTGTCCAGTATCACCGTAACTGACTGTTATATGGTTAGTATATCGTGCAACTGCGGTCCCAGGCTGTCCACCCTTCATCAGGGCTACTGCTCTTACATAATAAGGAAGCTTCTCTCCACCCAGATCTTCAATCGGTGGGATCAAACTGGAGAAATCTACCTCCAGGCCGTATGGATTAGTACCTTTCAAGGCGATGAACTTAGGATCGTCCGGCATATACGTCTTCTCAAACACCAAGCCTGCCGGGTCTTTCCAATCATCATAATCAGTTGAAGGCTTTGTAAGCATAACCTGCAGTATCAGCTTCTGAGTTGCTTGTGGAATATCTACAGGCAGGAAAGAATACCTTTTAGCATCCTGTGATCCAAAGCCAACTTCGCTGGAATCTGAGAAGGTATTAGCAAACTCCTTGCCGTAGGATACATCCCCTGGTCTATAAGCAGCCTTAAGCTTGAAAGTATTTAGCAATGCTGACTGCAATAGGTTTACTCTACCTGCAAGTTGTTCTCCGTACAGTACCGGGAGCCCGGTGCCTGTGTCGCCAATACTTTTACCAAGGCCGTCGACCGGGTACGCTCTGACGTAGTAAGTGACTGGGCCCGTCACTTTATCCTCACCTGTTATAAGCAGGTCGTTGAAGTCGTATCCCATGCCGGGCAAATCAATATCAGGAAAATCGATATCAGGAGGATTGAAAATCGGAAAATTAAGTGAGGCAAGCTCCGTGTTGCTTCCGAATAAGTTTATCGGTTTGATCAATGGCAAAATGCTGTTGTCTATCTTCCCAAAGTCGATATTAAAGCTTGTTGAAGTTTTAGGAAGCGTACCTGAAAGTACTATGCCAGGCTGTTTTCTTGCAAAGAAGCCTGTGGGAGCTCCATCAAATGGTATTCTCGATACCTGCCATACTATTTGACTGGTTTGATTTAGAATATCAGGCGGCAGAGATATTTGGAACGGATGTATTTTAGAGCCTGCACTGTCAATTATTGCAGCAAACTGTCCTGTACCGAAGGTCCTTGATCCAGCTGAAGTCAGAGGGTCTCCTGCTTTTAGAGTCAGCTTTGGATAATACGTCGGCCTGAATACTCTTTTTTCAAAATCTATAAGATCAAATTTTTGTTTGTCAGTATGGAATGTTGGGGTTCCTGCAATAAACGAAAGAGCAAGTCTTTCTTTACTGCTCATTCCTGCTTGCGGGTCAACCGGTGCATCTGAGTAGTTGGTGAATATCCTTACTGAGATTGCAATTGCTTGTTCCCTTGTGGTAGTTCCATATCCGGTCCTTTTATTATCTTCGGTTATTGGCCTAGGCATAAAATTACCGTCGGAACCTTTTATTATACCTTCCTTATTCATAAACAAGACGTGGTCTATAGCATAGTTTGCTATAAGTGCCTGGTCCTTAAAAACAGGGTCAGCAGTATGAGAATAATCTAGGCTCGGAAATAGTCCTTTAATGGCTCTTCCAAACATGGTCGCCACCTGCTCCCTCGTTGTTGTCTGAGCAGGAGAGAAGGTCGTCGGGGTAGTACCGGTTGTGATACCGATGCTGTATGCCTTTAGAATATTGGTATTCCTAGTGTCTGTGAATGGATTTGGAGATGTCGGCGTCAGGGTCTTTTTACCAAGCTTTTCGTAGAGAAGCACTGCCAGCTCGCAAAGCTCCTCACGGGTGGCGGGCTTTGTCATATCAGTTCCCTTAAGCATCGCCGGAAGAAGCCCGTTGTCTGAAGCTTTCTGTATCTCAGGCTGTGCCCAGGAGGATGCTTTTGTGTATAGGCTTTCACCCATAGCTATGTAGCCTGGGCCTGAACTTAGAGTTATCGCAAGGATAAGTATGTATGATAGTATCCGCCGCGTTTTATAATTTGACATTTTCTATTACCTCCTTAATGGGTAAACGGTATGCGACGATTTATTATAATCATATACCCTTTTTTTGCAATTATCAAAGTATACGGCATTATTTGGCACTTAATTTGACAAAAAAATACCGAGATGGTTTCCCATCCCGGCTTATTCCTATTTCGCCATTTCAGCGTACTTCTGATACTTCTCTTTGGCATCCTTTTCTGCTTCAGCAAACAGCACTTCAGCTATTTCCGGGAATGTCTTCTGCAAAGAAGTGTATCTTATCTCTGAGCTTAAGAAGTCCTGGAAGGATTCTGTAGGTTCCTTGGAATCCAATTGGAATGGATTTTTACCCATATCCTTCAATCTTGGATCGAATCTGTAAAGATGCCAGTATCCCGCTTTAACCGCCTTTTCCTCTTGTCTTATGGTTGTTCCCATACCTGTTCTTATTCCATGATTTATACAAGGTGAATACGCGATTACAAGCGATGGTCCATCGTAGCTTTCTGCTTCCTTTATTGCCTTGAGAGCCTGGTTCATATTAGCACCGAGTGCTATCTGGGCTACATAAACGTAGCCGTAGCTGGCAGCGATCATACCCAGGTCTTTCTTCCTCAGCTTTTTGCCAGAAGCGGCAAATTTAGCTACTGCACCTGTAGGCGTCGATTTGGACGATTGTCCGCCGGTGTTGGAGTAAACCTCAGTATCCATTACCAGGATGTTGATGTTTTCTCCTGAAGCTAAAACGTGGTCCAGTCCACCATAGCCGATGTCGTAAGCCCATCCGTCCCCGCCAAATACCCATACGGATTTTTTAGTCAGATAATCTTTTCTGCTGAATATTTCTGCCAGGATATCGTCAGCCTTATCATTACCTGTAACTGTTCCTGCCTTGGATATTATCCTGTATGAAGCAAGCTTCGAAGCATCCGGATCCTCCATTGTCGCTATCCAGTTCTTGAAAATCTCATTCAGCTCTGAATCCAGCTCCAGTGCAAGGAAGTCCTGCATTAATAGCATCAGCTTTTCTCTGATCTTTCTGTTTGCAAGTGCCATTCCATAGCCGTACTCAGCGTTGTCTTCGAACAACGAGCTTGCCCAGCCCGGTCCCTTGCCTTCCTGGTTCGGGCAGAAGCTTGATGAAGGTGATGAACCGCCCCATATTGAGGAGCACCCCGATGCGTTGGCTATAAGCATTCTGTCCCCGTAAAGCTGTGTTATCAATTTTGCATAAGGAGTTTCACCGCAACCTGCGCAAGCTCCCGAGAACTGAAGCATTGGCTGTCTAAATTGGCTTCCTTTTATTGTGTACTTGTCCATCATTTCGTCTTTGTTCTTTACTGCTATTGCGAATCTCCAATTCTCAGACTGGACCTCATTTTCCGTCTCAAAAGGAGACATTACAAGAGCTTTGACCTTGGATGGACATACCTCTGCACAGTTACCACAGCCTGTACAATCAAGACTGGATACCTGGATCCTGAATTGAAGTTCCTCAAGTCCCTTTCCATTGGCAGGAATAGTATCGAATGCTTCAGGCTTGATCTCCATTTCATTTGAGTCTACCAGGATAGGTCTTATTGCAGCATGGGGGCATACAAGCGAACATTGGTTGCATTGGATACAGTTTGCTGCAGTCCATGAAGGTACGTTTACAGCTACTCCACGTTTCTCATAGGCTGCAGTTCCTGCAGGCATTTCTCCTTTGATCCTGTCCATGAATGCGCTGACAGGAAGAGAATCTCCCTCCAATCTGTCCATAGGTATCTTAATATTCTTGATGTATCCAGGAAGCTCCTCCTGCTCCTGAACAGGATCCGATGCTGTTTTCCATGAATCAGGTGCTGGGATCAAAGACATTCCTTCAAAGCCTTTATCAAGTGCCAGATAGTTCATCTTTACTATATCGTCACCCTTGGCTCCATATTCTTCCAGTATGGATTCCTGAAGGTATTTCTTAGCCTCATCCAGCGGGATTATTTCTGCTAGCTTAAAGAAGGCTGCCTGCATGATCATGTTGATTCTTCCGCCCAGACCAATATCGTTTGCTAGCTTAGTCGCATTAATGGTGTAGAATTTTATCTCATTTTCTGCAATGTATCTTTTAATATTTGCAGGCAGGTTGCTTTCAAGCTCCTCGGCTGCCCAAATTGTATTGAGAAGGAATGTTCCGCCCTTCTTAAGTCCTTTTAACAGGTCGTATTGCTTTAGATATGACTGTTTGGAGCATGATACGAAATCAGCCTCTGATATCAGATAGGTAGATTTAATTGGTTTGTCACCAAATCTTATGTGAGACACCGTAACACCACCTGATTTTTTGGAATCATATGAGAAATATGCCTGCGCAAACATATCAGTGTTGTCGCCTATTATCTTTATTGCCTGTTTGTTGGCGCCAACTGTTCCGTCGGATCCAAAGCCCCAGAATTTGCATTTTACTGTTCCTGCAGGCTCAGTTTTTATGATTTCCTTTATCTCGAGCGATGTATTGGTGACATCGTCGATTATACCTATAGTAAAGCGATCCTTTGGTATTTCAAGCTTCATATTTTCGAATACTGAGTTGATCTGTGATGGTGTAGTATCCTTGGATGCAAGACCATATCTGCCGCCGATCACCTTAATATCCAATCCAGCGTCATAAATCACTCCCTTGACGTCCAAATGCAAAGGCTCTGCAATAGCACCCTTTTCCTTAGTTCTATCCAGTACGGCAATGGTCTTGACAGAAGCTGGCAAAGCCTTTAGGAAATGATCAGCTGAGAATGGCCTGTAAAGCCTTACCTTTATTGCACCAACTTTTTCCCCTTTATTTAGCAGATAATGTATCGTCTCTTCAATAGTCTCTGTGACAGAGCCCATAGCCACGATTATATTCTCAGCCTCAGGATGTCCGATATAGTCAAACAGGCTGTATTTTCTGCCTGTAAGCTTGCCTATCTCATTCAGGTATTCCTCTACAATCCCAGGAACTCTTTCGTAGTGAAGGTTCGATGCTTCAGCTCCCTGGAAATAGATGTCCGGGTTTTGGGCGGTCCCCTTTGTGAAAGGTCTTTCCGGGTTCAACGAGCTGTTTCTGAATTCTTCAAGAGCTTCCTTGTCTATTAGTTTTGCAAGGTCTTCGTATTCCAGGACCTCTATCTTTTGAAGCTCATGACTGGTTCTGAAGCCATCGAAGAAATGAAGGAATGGCACGCTGGATTTTATTGCTGCAAGATGTGCAACTCCCGCAAGATCCATTACTTCCTGGACGCTGCCTGAAGCCATCATAGCAAAGCCTGTCTGTCTTGCGGCCATAACGTCCTGGTGATCTCCAAATATGCTCAAGGCATGAGTTGAAAGTGCTCTGGCAGCTACGTGGAATACTCCCGGCAGCAACTCGCCTGCTATTTTATACATGTTTGGAATCATCAATAACAATCCCTGACTTGCTGTATATGTAGATGATAAGGCTCCTGCTGTTAACGCACCGTGGACAGCTCCTGCTGCACCTGCCTCAGATTGAAGCTCCGAAACCAAAACCTTTTGTCCGAATATATTGGTCCTGCCGTTGGCCGACCACTCGTCAACGTGTTCAGCCATATCTGATGATGGAGTTATTGGATATATCGCTGCTATATCAGTAAATCCATATGCCACGTGAGCAGCAGCGGTATTTCCATCCATAGTCTGCATTCTTTTTGCCATAAATTACCCTCCCAATACTGTATTATTAAAATGGTAGGCAGAGAGTTACTCCCCGCCTACCATCGACTAAATCAAATATGCTTATTAGATTATTTGATCTAATGCTTGCTTAAGGTCTGCTATTATATCATCAGCATGTTCAAGTCCAATTGAAAGTCTTACAAGTCCTTCAGAAATACCTGCTTCTGCTCTTTCTTCTGGCGTGTATGGTGAGTGAGTCATTGATGCCGGATGCTGGATAAGCGTCTCTGTGTCACCAAGGCTTACTGCAAGGGTGCAAAGCTCAACTGAGTTCATAAGTGTCTTTCCTGCTTCGAAACCGCCCTTAAGCTCGAAAGCGATCATTGCTCCGGGAAGCATCATTTGCTTCTTAGCAAGTTCATATTGTGGGAAGCTCTTTAGTCCTGGGTAGAGAACTTTATCGACCGCTGGATGTGCCTCAAGGAATTCAGCTACGATCTGTGCGTTTGCACAGTGCTTTTCCATTCTTAGATCAAGAGTTTTCATTCCTCTGTTTATCAACCATGCATCGAATGGACTCATTGAAGCTCCAGTCATGTCTTTTACGCCAACTAGTCTTACCTGATCAATGAATTCCTTCTTACCTACTGCAAAGCCTGCTATGACGTCTCCGTGGCCGTTAAGATATTTGGTAGCTGAGTGAACAACTACATCACAGCCAAGGTCAATAGGTCTTTGAAGGTATGGTGTACAATATGTGTTGTCTACAACTACGATACAGCCTTCAACCTCATGAGCGATCTTAGCTATCTCAGCAAGGTCAGAAAGATTCATGTTAGGATTTGCAGGGCTCTCAAGATAAACAACCTTCGTATTTGGCTTCATTGCTTTTCTTACGTTCTCAGGATCTGAAGTGTCAACAAAATCTACTTCAACGTTGAACTTTGATATTCCATGGTTAAGGAATGCAAAGGTACAGCCGTAAAGAGTTTTAGCTGCTACGATGTGGTCTCCGCCGCCAACCTGTGTCCAAATAACAGAGGTTATAGCTCCCATACCTGATGACATAACGATTGCTGCTTCGGCATTCTCAAGGTTTGCAAGCTTCTCTTCAACCTGAGTGCAGGTTGGGTTTCCAAGTCTTGAATATATGTAGCCTTCTTCTTCCATCGCAAATCTTCTGCCGCCTTGCTCTGCTGAATCGAAGATAAATGTTGATGTTTGGTAGATAGGTGTTGCCAGTGCGCCAAATTCATTCTTTTGGTACCCTGCGTGTACTGCTCTTGTTGAGAAATTCATTTTGCTCATTTTTTCCTTGTTCATTTGTATCCTCCCTTTATATTAGTAAATAGTTAATAGTGAACAGTGAATAGTGAATAGTTAACCACTCTTGCTTATGCCATACTTTTTCATCCTGTTTATAAGCAGCGTATGAGTAACTTTGAGCTCTTTTGCTGCTTCCCTGATACTCTTTGTGTTTTCAATAGCTTGTGCAATAAGTCGTTTTTCGAGATTCTCTACATTCTCTGAAAGCGAAGCACCAGTCGCCATACCTTCAGGCAAGAGATCATAGTTGATTATTATGTCCTGCTCTGTTATTTCTCGCTTCGATGACAGTGCTACTGCTCTTTCCAGCACATTTTGAAACTCTCTTACGTTTCCTGGCCAGTTGTAGTTGATTAGCTTTCTTACTGCCCTTTGGTCAACGCCAGATATTGACTTGCCATACCTTTCTGAATGGATCCTTAAAAAATGTTCGATGAGTATGGGGATATCCTCTTTACGCTCCCTTAGGGGCGGTATCGAGATATTGAAGATGTTGATCCTAAATAACAGGTCCAGCCTGAATTCCTTGTTCCTCACCATCTCATCGATATTTTGATTGGTGGCTGAAATAAGCCTTACATCAATGGGTATCTCTCTGGTTCCTCCAACTCTTCTTACCTTTTTTTCCTGTAATACTCGGAGAAGCTTTGCCTGAAGGTGAGGTGCCATTTCGCCAATTTCATCGAGGAAGATGGTCCCGTTCACAGCTACTTCAAATATCCCTGCCTTTCCATCCTTAGTTCCTCCCGTGAAGGTACCCGGCTCATATCCGAATAGCTCGCTTTCCAGAAGTTGATCCGGAAGCGCAGCACAGTTGATGGCTATAAAGGGCTTTCCTTTTCTCGTACCCTCGTTGTGGATCGCTCTTGCAAAGAGCTCTTTTCCAGTCCCACTCTCTCCAGTTATTAAAACCGGTGAATCTGATGAGGAATAAAGCTTGCCCTGGTTTATGACATCCAGCATCTTATTGCTTTCACCGACGATGTCGTCAAAGGAAATCGGGTTGTCGTAGCGGCTAAATACGCTTGTTTTGTCTGCATCATAGAATGATACCAAATATCCGGTAGGTCCCTTCTCCTTGCTCTTTATGTACTGAAGACTGGTTTCAAAGAGCATATTCCCTATTTGAAGTCTTTCCTTCGATATGGGCTTTTTCCCTTTGTCCTTCTTTAGCCCTTCCAGCAATACTTCATATTCCGTCAGGTATTTCCTTATGTCGACTCCGGTGATATCCTTCCCTTCCGAGTGGAATACCCTATCAGCTGCAAAGTTGTTTATGTATCTGATATCTCCGCTCCTGCTTAGTACTGCCACGCCATGAGGTATTATGTCGATGACATTTTTCATCTCCGTATCCTTTTCTTCAAAGGGCAGAAGATCTATTTCCTCTACCTTTTCGAAGCTGTCCAATTGGTACAGATCCCTCTTTATAGCATCCCAGGCATCGTCGGATATTGGGTGGATATTTAGATAGCAGACATAGGTGTATACCTCCATCCAGATAATAGGCGCATTGTGGTCGTGAAGCACGGATAATGTCCTAAACGTCAGATGAGGAATGTCCTTTGTAAAGGTCAGCTTTACTTTTCTGCTTTTCATATGATCCCTCCTCTTATATTGTATGCAATTCTCATGCCACTTTCATAAATGACTGTATTTAGCTATTTTCGCTCCAATTGCTAGTCAAGAAAATATCAGAAATGGTTCGATTTTATTCCATTATTATTTTTGTTGGTATTGTCAGCGTTCCAACGGTTCTATTTCGTTCCATCTGTAACAATATTAAACCATATGGATCATTTTAATGCAATAAAAAACCTCTGCAGCTTATCTCACTGCAGAGGTTTAACAAAATATTTATTTTGCGTTTTCTAGTGCCAATGCTACGGCTTCCTTTATTGCCATTGAAGTATATGTTGCTCCCGATACTCCATCTACCTCAGGTGAGTTGGCTTCAACTATAGCAGCTGGAACTCCTGCTATCGCAGGATCAGAGATTCCCTCAGTTTCCTCGTGTGCTATTACCTTAACACTTGCAATTTTTCCGCCCACTACTTCAACAGATACCTTAAGTCCCGGATGCATCCCTGCATCACTCGTGCCTTCGTATACTCCGTCAACATATACTGTAGGTGCAATTGCTCCTTCAAGTGCCAATGTAACAGCTTCCTTTATGGCCATAGATGTATAGGTTGCTCCTGATACTACGTCAACGCTCGGTGTATTGGCTGCAACTATTGCTTGTGGCATTCCTGATATAGCTGGATCACTTATACCTTCTGTCTCTTCGTGTGCTATGACTTTGACGCTTGCGATCTTACCGCCGACTATTTCAACTGAAACCTTAAGACCTGGGTGCATTCCTGCGTCGCTTGAGCCCTCATAAACTCCATCTACATATACCCTGTCCGCAGGTATTATCTCTTCTGCAGGTTCATCTGCCGGTTCTTCTGCTCCAACAGGTTCAGATGCCAATGCATTTTGAACTGCTTCTATTATGGCTGTCGACGTGTAGGTAGCTCCTGATACTACGTCAACTGCCGGTGAGCCTGACTCGACTATTGCTGCAGGCACTCCCGATATAGCAGGATCGCTTATTCCCGGCGTCTCATCATGAGCAATGACCTTTACTTCCGAGATCTTGCCGTCTGTTACTACTACTGATACCTTAAGACCAGGGTGCATTCCTGCGTCACTTGAGCCTTCATAGGTTCCGTCGGCATATGTCACCGGTACCTTGTACCCCGGTTCTGCCGCAAGAGCATTTGCAACTGCTTCCTTGATAGCGTTTGAAGTCATTGTCGCCCCTGATATTGCATCTATTTCTGTTGATTGAGCTGCTATTATGTTAGCAGGCATTCCCGCTATTGCAGGGTCGCTTATCCCCGGAGTCTCTCCGTGGGAAAGAACCTTGACTTCGGTTATCTGCTCGCCTGCTACTACTACCTCTACTATTAGGCCGGGATGCATTCCTGCATCACTTAACCCCTGATATGTACCGTCTGCAAGTCCTGCTGCCATGCCCTTACCCATCATGGAATTCCCCGCGAACAATACTAAGGCTGAAATCACGATCATTATTATTGCACTGACTGCTCTGCTTTTTGGCATCTCCACTTCTCCTTTTCGTTATGCTTGTATTTTTATCAGCTTTGAGGGCTTATTTCCTCTGCTGATGGTAATATTGATAATAATCTAACCGATAAATATATTATCAAAAATACACCCCTTCTACAATAGAAAACGAGAAATTAAATATGGAATAAATGTTACAAAATAAAGGTTTATGAACTTATGCCATTAATCCCCGGTGTACATATTCCCTTACTAGGACAACAATATCCTGTCGTCAGAAAGCTCGTTTCCCCTGGAGCCTTTGTAAAAAGTCATAAGCTTCTCGAGAGTAAACTTGCTTCTTTCCTCGCCTTCAAGATCCAGGATGATCTCGCCATCATCCATTACTATGGTTCTGTTGCCAACTCTGAGAGCTTCCCGAATGTCATGAGTTATCATCATAGTCGTCAGCTTCGATTTTTCGACTATTCTTTCAGTGACCTCGATTATTTTTTTAGCATTTACCGGATCTAGGGCTGCTGTATGTTCATCCAGCAATAGCAGCTTTGGTGAAGATATCGTACACATTAAAAGCGTGACAGCCTGTCTTTGTCCCCCGGAGAGATTGCCAACCGGGGTATTCATCCTGCCTTCAAGACCAAGGTCAAGAGACTCAAGGAGCTCGGCAAAGTGTCTAACTTCTTCTTTCCGCCCTGCAAACAAGCCTTTCGACCTTTTGCTGTAGGCCAGCGAAAGATTTTCAATTATTGACAATGTGGGGGCTGTTCCCTTCATTGGATCCTGCATAAGGCGACCAATGCTCCTCGCTCTTTTGTACTCTGCTGATCCTGTTATGTCTTCTCTGTCTAAATAGATCGAGCCTTTATCTATTTGGAATCTGCCGCTTATTGCATTGAATAACGTTGACTTTCCCGCTCCATTTGACCCAACAACTGTTACGAAGTCACCTTCTCTCAGATGGAGGTTCAATCCTTTAAGAGCTTTCTTTTCAATGGCAGTTCCTTCTTCAAAAGTTTTAAATATATTTTCTATTTTTAGCATTTTATTTGAGCTCAACCTCCATTCTACTGGTTTGATCTAACCAAGCTGCTCTTGTGCTGGATTTTCTGATCTATTTTCCTGATTCTGTAATTATGCTTGAGCGATTTTTTCAAATAAGGTCCCGAAAGTGCTGCCATTACCACAGCGGCTGATATAAGCTTCAATGCGTATGCTGGGAAAAGATCTATTTTCAGAGCAAAAGCTATTATTATCCTATATATAATCGAGCCGCCGATTGCAGAAAACAATCCAAAGCTGACTCCTCTTTTTCCTAACAGAACCTCTCCGATTATTACTGAAGCAAGTCCAATAACTACAATTCCAGAGCCTGACCCTATATCTGCGAACTGCTGGTACTGGGCAATCAAGCCTCCCGAAAGTGCAACAAGTGCATTTCCCAGTGCAAGAGCTGAGCACTTAGTAAAGTCGGAGTTGATCGATGCAGCTCGAACCATCTCTTCATTGTCCCCGGTCCCTCTGATTGCCAGACCCAGCCTCGTCTTAAAGAAGACGCTTACTAGTATTGCAATAATAAGAGCGGACAATGCTGCGGTAATGGTTTTGTCAAGAAAGGTATTAAAAAGCGTATCGCTCCCTAGAATTGGCATATTGGCTTTACCGCCCATTATACCAATATTTACTGTGTAAAGACCGGTCATGACAATTATTCCCGCCAATATTGGATTTATCATAAGCTTTGTCTGAAGGATTCCTGTTGCAGTACCTGCCAGCGCTCCTAATACTATAGCTGCGATTAACCCTACCATTGGATGTCCTGCAACGGTAAGGACTGCAGTTATGGCCATTCCCAATACAAAGCTTCCCTCCACAGTCAGGTCTGGGATATTCAGTATCCTGAAGGTTATATATACTCCAAGTGCCAGTATTCCGTATATTAGGCCAAGTTCTATCGATCCGGTTAAAAGTGTCATTTCGATTTTCCTTTCTATTCTCTACTTCCCGACTACTACGAATTCTCCCTCAAGCTCAGTTGGAATAGTTATATTCAGCTTATCTGCAATACTGACATTTATGATCTTTGCGTATTCTGATACAGTTTCAACAGCATTGTCACCTATAGATTCACCGTTTATTATCCTGCTGATCATTCTACCGGTCTGCTCTCCCAGAAGGTTGTAATCTATTCCGACCGTTGCAAGTCCTCCATCCGAAACCATTGCATCCGCGCCTACATATATGGGTTTCCCTGCATCTGTAGCTAGTTGAGAGTATATGGTCATTGCCGAGGCCACCATGTTGTCGTTTGGAGTAAAGTAAGCGTCAACCTGATTGGTTAATGAAGCTACCGCCTGCTGTATATCAGCTGTACTGGTTATCGCTGCTTCTTTGTAGGCTATGCCTTCCTTGTCGCAGTAGGCCTTTGTTTTTTCAATGCTGGCTACTGAGTTGATCTCGCTGCTGTTGTATATCAATCCCAAGGTTTTAACATTTGGGGTAAGCACTTTAGAAAGACCAATTATATCTGCAATAGGGATGGAGTTTGAAACCCCGGTTATATTGCCGTCCGGCTTTGTAGGGTCCTTTACCAGACCTGCTTCAACTGGATTACTTACTGCTGCAAATACTATTGGAACGTCTCTGGTGGCAGATAGAGCAGCCTGTGCCGCAGGAGTTGCTATCGCTACTATCATATCTACTTTTTCGCTCATCAGATTCTGCATTATGGACTGCAGGAGATTCATGTCTCCGTTAGCGTTATGCAATGTAATTTCAACCTTATCTCCCATTCCCAGCTTTTCCAGCTCAGATACTATGGAGTCCCTTGAGCGGTTTAGCGAAGGATGCTCTGACGGTTGGACTATGCCTATTTTATATTTTTCATTTCCCACTGGATCTTTTGTTGCAGAACACCCTGTCAAAGCCCCTAATAATACAATACCTGCCAATAATACTGCCAACATCTTTTTCATCTTACATCTCTCCTTTTGTAATTTTTGTTTGTTGGCATCAGGTAAAATATACAAAAAAGTCTGCCCTTAATATAAGGGCAGACCGAATCTGCTATACCACCTTAATTTATTAATGACGCTAGAATGCCAACACATTCCTTGCCTTTAATGCAGGCCTGCATCTCAGATACTCGATTTGCAAGCAAATCTTTCGCCTCGCCCTCAGTGGGGAATTTACTGAACAGCATCTCCGCAGGATTTCCACCAACACCTGCTCTCTTTGGGCGCTTGATCAATTTGACTTCCACTTCATTGGTTTATAGTATTAGATTATATGGGCTGGGTTTTGTGAAGTCAAGCACTATTTTGAAATAAAAATAAAATTATCTTTTATAGACTCCGAAACCTGTATCCCAAGAGCGTCCGCAACATCTGAATTTATTATATTGGCATATTCAACAATTTGTTCTACTGGGTTTTCAGATATTTTCTCACCATCGATTATTCTTGCTATCATATTTGCGGTTTGTATGCCAAGTATAGTGTAGTCTATGCCTACCGTAGCCAAGCCGCCGTCCCTGACCATTGAGTCTGCTCCGACATAGATGGGTATACCTGCATCAGATGCTATTTGAAAATAGGTAGCCATGGCTGAGGCAATGGTGTTGTCATTTGGGGTAAAGAATGCATCTACTTCATCAGTAAGTGATAATACTGCTTGCTGCAGATCTGCTGTACCTGTTATTGAGACTTCCTTGTATGTAATATTATTTTCGTCGCAATATGATTTGGCCTTTCCTATGCTTGCAACAGAATTTATTTCACTGCTGTTGTAGATAAATCCGTATACTTTCACTCCAGGAGTCAGTATCTTTGAAAGCTCAAAAATATCTGCCACTGGAATTGAATTTGATACTCCTGTAATATTTCCGGTTGTTTCAGAAAAACTCTTTACAAGACCAGCTTCTACAGGATTGCTTACAGCTGAAAATACTATTGGTATCTGACCTGTTGCTGCCATTGCCGCCTGAGCAGATGGAGTAGCAATTGGAACTATCATATCCACACCTTCTCCAACTAGCTTTTGCATGATGGTTTGAAGTAGATTCATATCTCCATTTGCATTTTGCAAAGAAATTTCTATCTTCTCACTCAACCCTTGTGCGTTTAGCTCCGAAATTATGGTATCTCTGATCTGATTCAAAGATGGATGATCCATTGGCTGCACTATACTGACCTTATAAACCTCTTGATTTTCTGATGCAGCGCTTGTTGTACACCCTGTGAGAATACCTAGTCCCAAAATACCTGCCATAACCATTACCAATGCTTTTTTCACTTTACATCTCTCCTTTTTATGTGATTCTTGTATTGGCAACCAGGCAAGTATAAACAAAAAACAAAAAATCCGTCCCCAAATAAGGACAGATCAAATCTGCTATACCACCTTAATTATTATAATCAACCACTCTACTCAAATGATAGAATGATCAATATTCTGGAATGCCAACACATCCCTTGCCGATAATGCCGGCCTACATCTCAGATACTCGATTTAAATAATAAATCTTTCACCTCGCCCTCAGTGGTCCATTTGCCGATCAGCTTTCCGCAGGATTTCCAGCATCACCTGCTCTCTATTGGTGCTTAAACGGTTTGATCTCCACTTCATTGGTTTATAGTATAAGATTATATGGTCTGGGTTTTATGAAGTCAAGTAGTATTTATTTTTATTTTCAAAAAATTGTTTTAGATACTATTGGACTGTGTTAGTCTTTATATAGTAGAGGTCGAAAATTTATTTATGGAGGGAATATGAAATATTACGAATTGAGAGTTGCAGGGTTAATAAGGAAACTACCCATTATCAAAATCAAGCCAGGCTTATCGATCGCAAGCTTCGTTATTCTTGGCGATTGCGAGATGGTTACCGCAGCAGCACCTTTGATTGCAGACAGGCTGCCTAAAATCGACTACATAATTACCGCTGAAGCTAAAGGGATTCCACTTGTTAATGAGGTTTGCAGGATTCTTGGCCACCCTAGATATATAGTTGCCAGAAAATCAGTTAAGTCATATATGGACGATCCCCTAGAGATCGAGGTCGAGTCGATCACCACTCAAAGGATTCAGAGGCTATATTTGGATAAGAACGATACTGAGAGGATAAGAGGTAAACGGGTAGCTATATTGGATGACGTAATTTCCTCGGGCGAATCGCTAAAGGCTTTGCAGAAATTGGCAGAGAAGGCAGGGGCTGAGGTTGTAGCCAAAGCAGCTGTACTTGCAGAGGGAGATTCTGCTGAAAGGGATGATATTATATATTTGGAAAAATTGCCCCTATTTTATGATTGATTACAAGCCTCAAGAAATAAATCCGGAATCCAACTCCAAAAGTATGTTTTAAATAAAATAATAACTACCGGCTTAGCCGGTAGTTATTATTTGACGATCAGCCCCCACACAGGGGTTTGATTATCAAGATCCTGTCACCATTGTAGACCTCAAAACCTTTATATTGAGACATCAAAAGTTGCTTGTCATTTACAAAAACTGCAACTGAACCTATATAGCCAAGGATTGCTGTCAGATCTTCTATTGTTGTCCCCTCTGAGACCTCAAATGGATCATTATTAAGTAATATCTTCATAGGCTTATTACTCCTTAATTAACCACTGTAGCGAGTTTTTCATTAACGTATCATCGGTTGGATTACCTGTTGCTTTGTCCCATCCAGCCATCTCATAATACATCTCTAATGCTGATTCATGGTCCGATTTACTTAACACTACACCCTCAGTAGGTCCACCCTTTAATGGTATGTACATTTTGTCTGGAAGCCTATCATCATCTTTTGTGAATCCTTCTGCTGAATTGAAGGCTCTCATCATGTTTATTCGTCTCTCTCCTATCTCCAGGAGTTCTTCGATGGATACTTCCCATCCGATCCCCGACTTGCATAGCTCGATGAGCTCATCCGGACCGAATAATTCCCAAGAAGCTCCCCATACGAATTGACACAAGCAAAGGGAATCAAGCATGGAAAAAAATTTCTGCGTCTCGTATGCAAATCTTACCTTGCCGTGATCCATTTTGAACGTATCTCTATACCCATTGAGAATACCCAGCTTAGCCAGCCTTTTTCTCTCAAGGCTATCCTCAGGGAGTACCAAAACTGTGTCATGCTCGCTGGATTGATGATCTGCACCAAATGGATTAACTGCATAGATCAATCCAACAGAAGGCTTGAATTGTGGCATGTGAGCAGGAAGCTCCTGATTTTTTACAGTAGAAGTTAGCTTTAGCGCATCTTCTCCAAGGCTTTCTGCGTATCTATAGCTGCCTTGAGCCAGTTTTTCACCAAATCCTTCAAGCTTAGCAATCTTTTCTATTAAGGTGTTAACAGCTTTGCCATTGCCGAATCTCAGATCGATCCCTTCTGTTACAGCTTCGTCTATTATCCCTTTTTCAAAGGCTTCCATTGCAAATGCTATTGTAGCTCCACAAGAGATCGTGTCAAGTCCGTACATGTTACAGAGCTGGTTTGCTATACATACATCCTCAAGGCTTGTCACGCCGCAATAAGATCCTAAGGCTGCTGCAGTTTCGTATTCAGGACCTCCATACACAGGGTCGACCTTGCCAGGTATTTCAACCACCCTTTTACACCTAACTATACATGAAAAACATGTATCTCTTTCCTTTAATACTGTGTTGTACATATTGATGCCATTGATTTCAGAAGCTCCCTCCGGGAAGTTGCCGGATGTCCAGTTCTTAGTTGAAAGAAAGCCTTTCTCACTTAGTGACTTAAGCCCGCCGTCTGTTCCATATTTTCCAAGTTCAGAAACATCTCCGTTTGTTTCAATAAGCTTAGATGCGCTCTTTGAAAGTGAATAGAATCTGTCAGGATCGTATGGCTTTGCTGATTTTCCTTTAGCGACTACTATCGCCTTAAGGTTTTTTGATCCCATTACTGCACCCATTCCATTCCTTCCATTCGCCCTATTGCACATACTGATTATACATGCAAATTTGACCATGTTTTCGCCGCCTGGCCCGATTTGAGCGATCTCAATATCTTCTCTGCCAAGCTCTTGTTTGATTACAGCTTCAGCTTCACCGGTTACCTTACCCCATAAAGCTTCAGCATCCTTTATTTCCACTTTGTCTCCATCTATGTAAAGATACACAGGTTTTTTAGCCCTACCAACTATTTCGACCGCATCGAGACCATTAGCTTTAAGATGGACTGGAAAAAAACCTCCCGATTGACTGTCTCCTATCCCTCCTGTAAGGGGACTCTTAGCTGTAACATTCATCCTGCTGATGCCGCTTATTGGAAGTCCTGTGAGCGCTGAAACTGAAAACACAAGGCAGTTTTCCGGAGACAGAGGGTCAATTCCTGGCTTGATATTCTTTGCTGCCAGGTATACCCCCAGTGCTGAACCTCCGGGGTAGAGCCTATATGTATCACTATGCAGCACAGTTTTGTAGATTTTTGACTCTGTCAGGTCTACATGAAGAATATTGCCGTTTGGAAAATTCGCCAATTAAAAAACCTCCTTAGAAAGTTATGATCGTTAAATGCTTATTACTACTTTGATATTACCCTTACAAGACAAAAAAACCCAGAGATGCCAAAAATCAGCTCTGGATTTATTAAATTATTATTCAGGTTGCAATTCTGCAGGAATCTTGTTTGCTGCTATTGCTCTTTTCCTGATATAGTAAGATGCGAAAATTCCCACCAAACTTACCATTCCGAGATAAATGAATACGTAAGTGTAGCCTGCACCACCAAATTTATCAAGCCAGCTGCCAAACAATGTCCACATGAAAAAGTCTGGTGAATAACCAATAACTGAGGCAATTCCAACTGCTGTACCCATTACGGTGGCAGGTATTTTTGTTTCACTGGCTATTGAGAACATGATCCCGTATAGTGCTAGCCCAAACAGACCTGGCAACAATGTGTAGTAGCTTACAAGAGTTACGTCCATAGTCGAAGGAATTGCAAGAACTCCAAAGTATAGGGCAGCCAGGATAGTGAACAGGATAATGAACCAACGGCTTGTTGACTTAAATACCTTGTCAGCAACATATCCGCTTAACGGTGCCAGAATATAGAAAATATATGTTCTGATTATCGATAAGAGCCCTGATTCTTCAGGTGTTATACCGACTACTTCCGTCAAATAAGGGGTGAACATTGTTCCTCCACTGTAGCCAACTGTATATGCTGCAAATATTATGAAAGAGAATACCCATACTGTAGGGTTTTTCATTACTTCCTTTACCTGGTCCATCTTAAACTCGTTGATTGTAACATCAGTACCCACATACAGTTTTTCCTTGACGAATATAAATACCAACAATGCTGCCAATAAAGTACTCGCTGCATAGGTCAGGACACATATCATGAATTTTTGTGTACCATCGATCCCCATTTCGGAAAGCCTCAATGCAATGGAATTTACGATAGCTCCTGTTATACCGTTTCCTAGGTAATAAAGTCCAAACATGAATCCCTGCTCTTTTTCCGTACCTATCATTCTTATAGTCTTCATCAACGATCCCCAGAACACAAAGGTTGTAGTGAAGGCAAATAAGAACCAAATAGCCAATGTTATGGCATATCCTGATGCGAAGGCCAAAATTGCAGTCAATACTGTCGTGGTTATAAGTGAAGCCAGGATACACTTTTTAGTAGAAAGCCTGTCTGCGATCATACCTCCAGGAATGTAAAGCAGCATACATCCTATTGCATAGGCAGTTGACAAAATTCCAAGCTGGGTATTTGTTATTGCTAATGCTTCGAGCTGCCAATCATAGAATACATACCTTATGTACGGAATCAGATAAATCGATCCACCTGCTACTCCCAGTGACAATATCGCCAAAAATTTGTTGAGTTTACTCATACACATACCTCCTTATTTTCTGATGTAGAGAGCATCCACTGCACAAACACCTTTTTCATATACAAATATTGGGTTGATATCAAGTTCTTTCATTAAACTGTCGTGCTCAACTGCAAGCTTTGAAACCTTGACGATTGATTCAGCCAACGCAGCTATGTCTCCCTTTGCAGAACCTCTATAGCCTTCCAATAAAGGATAGCTTTTTAGGCTCTTTATCATCTTCTCAGCTTCTTTGTAAGATATGGGGGCCAGGGCCATTGATGTGTCCTTAAATATTTCAACGAATATTCCACCGAGTCCAACAAGCACTACCGGCCCAAACTGTGGGTCATTATTTACTCCAAGTATGACCTCAATTCCTTTTGGGACCATTTCACAAATCTGAACACCCTCTATGCGTGGATCATTAAAATGCCTATGTGCATTATTTATGATCTCATCGTATGCATCCATTGCTTCTTCAGCAGTTTTTATATTAAGGATCACACACCCTGAATCCGATTTGTGAAGAATATCCGGGCTGTCTACTTTCGCAACTACCTTGTCCAAACCAAGCTCTTTGAAGATCGCTCCAGCTTCTTCTCTAGAGTGAGCTAGTTTAAACACACTTGATGCTATCCCATAATCTTGTATGATTTTCTTGCTCTGACTCTCAGTCAGGACTTTTTCTACATTACTATCATCTGTTAATACGCCTATAGATCCCTCATTATTAAATAATGCCAGCTCGAGATCATGGTCATCTATGTTATATAACGAGAATTTTAGTATGTTCTTGATTATTTTCAACGCATATAGCGAAGTTGGCAATACGGGAACTCCGCTTTGCTCCAATTTTAATACGTACTCAGCATTTCTTGTATTCTCGGCAAATGGCAGCATTACGCAGGGCTTTGACCAAGGCTCCTTCATTACTCTCTCTAGAGCTTCTGACATGTAGAATATTGCATTGTCAGCGATTTCTTCGAGCAAGGTATAACCAATCGAAACAATTCCGATAGACGGATCTTTCATTACGGTCTCACATACCGAGGCAAATTTATCAGTATCATAAGAAAGTGTTGCTGTGGAGTCCAAAGGATTGTTTACTGTTGCATATCCAGGTAAAATATTTTCCAAGTTCTCTACTGTTGCTTTTGAAAAATCCGGATATTCGATCCCAACAAGTTGACCAAGGTCTGCACAAATACCAGTTTCTCCTCCTGAAAGACTTATCGATGCTACCCCTGATTTTTTAGGAAGCCTTTTAAGCACCGCCAGGCTTTGAGCAGTAGACATCAACTCTTCAAGGTCATCGACTCTTATGACTCCAAATTTCTCAAATAGCGCATCAAATACCTTGTCGCTGCCAGATAAGCTTCCAGTATGAGACGCAGCAAGAGCTTGGCCTTTATCTGATCTTCCAGTTTTTAGGACCACGACAGGCTTTCTGTTTAGTGCTGCCTTTTTTAGTGCCTCTGCAAATTTCCTTGGATTCTTACTGCCCTCCATATAAAGAGCAATTACATTAGTGTCCTTGTCATCCACCAGAAAGTCAAGATAATCCTCAATTGTCGTGATTTTTCCGTTTCCTGATGAAATCGCGTATGAAAACCTTATGCTTTGAGATTCCATCATAGATAGAACTAATTGACCGCTTTGTGATACGACTCCCACATTTCCTCTTCTTTCTCTTTCGTTGGAAATAAAGGCATATGGATATATCATGTCGATGTAGTTGATGTAACCTGCACAGTTTGGACCCATCAAAGCGATATCAAGCTCTTCACAAAGGGCTTTAAGACTTTGTTCAGCCTCTTCGCCTTCTTTGGTCCCTACTTCTCCATAACCGCTTGCGAATACCACTGCTCCCTTTACACCCTTCTTAGAGCCTTCTCTCAGCAAATCTTCAACAGTCTCCTTTGGAGTTGCAATAACGAGTAGCTCTACTGGCTCAGGGAGATCGCTTATAGTTTTATAACATTTAACTCCAAGAACCTCTTCTCTCCTAGGGTTAATAAAAAAGTAATCTTCTGGACTCATATATTGGATTATGTTCCTACAAGTATCCCCTCCGAAGCCAAATTTTTCACTGGCTCCGACCACCGCGATTTTTTTTGGTTTAAGCAGCTTCCTTATATCCATTGTTTTCGCTCCTTCACTAGCTTTTATGAGTCATTTCCAATCCTCTTTGAAAGCACATCATATTTTTAGGATTGTTGTGTCCCTTCATAGAGAAAAAGCTCTCTATTCCACGTCTGACTGTTTCAACATCAAATAGGACCCCGGCTGAGGCTAGACCCCCAAGCATAACAATATTTGCTCCTTTTGAGTATTCCATTTGGTCCGAAATTACTGTTGCATCTACCAAGTAGACGTTGACATCTTTTCTAAAGCTATGATCTTCAACTAAGGTTTTGTTTGCGATTATTGTACCGCCAGGAGATACCTTTTTTTCAAACTTTTTAATCGAAGGCATGTTCATAGCTATCAACACATCAATTTTATTTACAAATGGGCTCGATATTTTTTGATCTGAAATTTTTAGGTTGCAGTTAGCTGTTCCACCCCTCATTTCGCTCCCGTATGAGGGTATCCAGGTTACATTTTTCCCTAGATCCATGCCAGTTTTCCCTATTATCAGACCTGCCGTCAAAACTCCCTGTCCTCCAAATCCTGCGAACACTAAGTTCATTGCTCTGCACCTCCGACCTTGAATTCCCCAAGTGGGTAAACCTTTTGTACAACATTGTCGATATACTCACAAGACTCGAGCGGTGTCAGTTTCCAATTAGATGGACATGGAGATATAACTTCTACCATACTGTAGCCTGCTCCGTTTTTTTGAGCTTCGAAGGCTTTTCTAATATATTTCTTGGTTTTCAATATCTCCTTATTTGACGTCATCGTACCTCTGGCAAGATAAGCAACATCAAGAGTTCCCATCAATTTCATTATGTCCACGGGCTTACCTGTCTTTGATACGTCTCTTCCGAATTTAGTTGTTGTTGTCTTTTGATTTTCCAAGGTTGTTGGCGACATCTGACCACCGGTCATACCAAAATTATTATTGTTTATCAGGATCACTGTTATGTTGTCATTTCTTATCGCTGCATACATTGTTTCAGACATTCCAATTGCAAGAGCATCTCCATCACCCTGATATGAAAATACCATGCTGTTTGGTCTGCAGTGCTTTATTCCTGCTGCTATTGCGGCAGCTCTCCCGTGTTGAGCCTGAATTATATCGACTCCGTATGTATCGGGCATCCAGGAAGAACATCCAACAGCCACAGCGCAGATAGCTCCTTTATCTTCTCCCATTTCTTCAAGGACCTCAGCAACCAGTCTGTTTACTATTCCATGTCCACAACCGGCACAATATTTATTATCTACATAAAGAATTTCTGATCTCCTTCTTTCCACCTCAATACACCTCCTTTGCATTTCCTGACAAGATGTTTTTTACTTCATTTAGAATATCTTCCGCTTCATATAGCTTCATGCCTCCGCGTATCGGATATGTCGGTACTCCTTTGGCAGCAAGAGCGACATCCTCGATCATTTGGGAAAGACATGACATTTCTACAGATGCATATCCCTTTGAAGGTTTTTTCATTTCAAATGCCTTTGTTGGGAATGGGAATAGAGTTATAGGACGAATAAGTCCAATTTTAAGCCCTTCAACTTCCGCCTGCTCGATCACTTCTTCGCAGATCCTCGAGGATATCCCATAAGCTACAAGAATCAAATCAGCATCCTTTGTGTTAAATTCCTCCCATTTCTGCTCTTCTGCTGCAATTGTGTCGTATTTGTTTCTAAGATAGCTGTCATAGTCTGGTTTGTAATACAATACAGACGTGTGTCTATTGTTTTTTCCTTCACCCTTACCTTTTAACGCCCATTCATATTTATTCTGATCGTGCTCCATCATTTCAGGAAATTCCACTGGCTCCATCATCTGTGCAATCGAAGCATCAGTTAAAATTATTACAGGATTTCGATATACCTCTGATTTCTCAAAGGCTTTGATCATAAGATCTACTGACTCCTGCACTGAGTTAGGAGCATAGACAATGCACCTGTAATCTCCATGTCCTCCGTTCTTAACTGCCTGCCAGTAATCTCCCTGCCCTGTGTAGATATCAGCAAGTCCTGAACCGTATCGTTGAACGTCAACTATTACGCATGGCAGTTCAGCTGATGCCATGTATGATATGCCCTCCTGCATAAGGCTGAATCCCGGACCAGATGAGCTTGTGAATGCTCTTGCGCCTGTTGATGACGCGCCGTATACCATTGAGATCCCAGAGAGCTCTGACTCTGTTTGAACAAATACTCCACCAACCTCTGGCAGCCTCCAGGATAGATACTCAAGGATCTCACTTTGAGGGGTTATCGGATAGCCAGCGAAGAAACGGCATCCTGCCCTTACAGCCGCTTCTGCTATCGCATCATTTCCTTTAATAAGTTGTTTTGCCACTTCTAAACCTCCTCAATTATTATTTCATAGACGTAATCAGGACAAACATTAAAGCAAACTCCACAAGTAATGCATTTTTCATGTTCAACCTCTGTCGTTGTATATCCAGACCGATTTATAGGTCCGGTCATGCTAAGTGCTTTTTTAGGACATTGAGCAATGCAATAACCACATGCTTTGCATGACTCGCTGTTGATTGTTAGTCTTTCCATGATCAACCTCCTAAATATCCGGGGTATCAAAAGTATCAGGAACAAATAGTTCTCTTGCGACCTGTCTTGTTGTTTTGTTTTCTGCAGCAGCCTTTTCAAATACCTTACGAGTATTTCTTCTAACAAGGTCACAGGTATCCTTAACGATAGCTTCAGGTTCACATGGTACCAGTCCAAAGACAGCCACGTCATAGATTCTTATTCCGCCTAGATTTGTGACAAAGTCAACGCAGATATCGACTCCCATTTCATTGAGGATATCATCTGCTTCACTTGTAGTTGGTATGTTTGCAGCTTCTACAATAAGGCTAGCTTTTACTTTATGAGCGTTGCTCTTATTGATTACGTCCTCAAGTGCAGCTGGTACAAGGATGTCGCAATCCACATCAAGCCACTCTGAATTCTTCAGTACTTTATAATGAGGTTCAAAAGCTTCTGGATCAAGCTCACCTTTAGGTTTCCTTGTCTCAACCAGTTTCTTAACATCGAGTCCTTCCTCGCATACGACAAATCCATTTGCATCTGCTATTCCAATTATCTTATAGCCCATTTTATCAAGGCTGACTGCCATGGATGCTCCTACGCATCCAAATCCTTGAAGCACAACAGTTGCGCCTTCTTTTCCTGATTTTATCTTCCATGCCTCATCTAAGCCCGCAGCACAACCATACCCGGTTATCATGTCGTACATTTTAAAGCCGTCGTAAGTCATATCGCAAAGTTTGTCATGATCTATGATCCCTTGAATGATTTTTGGATCGCTTTTCATTTCCTTGGTCGCTGGCAATCCTATGCCTATTTCATCAAGAATCCTGAGAACATCACCATAATCGACTCCAAGATCCCCACCAATGGATACGCCGGCCTTTATGTAAGGTGCCATAGCTATTAGGTATCTTCTAAGCACATCCTTTGCATCTGGAGCTTTATAATCATAAGCTATCCCGCCCTTACATCCTCCTGTGGTTTGAGATTCTGCTGCCTTATACTTGTATCCCATGGTAGTGGCAAGTCTTACTACTTCCTCCTTGGTTACTGTCGGATGCATACGTGTTCCTCCGCCACAATAGTGGTTTACGAAGTTGTAAGCACAAAGCCATCCAGTTGCCTCAGTATCTACATCATTCCATTCTACGATTACGTAGGGTTTCTTTTCCATTGGTTGACCTCCTTGAGAAATATGTTGAAAACCAGATTGTAATTCAAGCGCTTGTTTAACTCGATTATATATATATGTATTTGCACATGCAAGACAATTATAGTCAATGTATACCTGTGTTCTAAGAGGTTATTTATTTTTATATTTGTATATTAAGCCATTTTAATTAATTGTATAAATTTTCACATTTTGTATGTATACATGTATATTTCATTTTAAATGCTTTATATTGTATTTAATGTATACCTGTGATATATTCTAAACAAGTGCAACTAATTTCTATCTAAAGGCTGGGGGATTTTTATATGGATATAACTTCATTGAGACAAATGGCTATGAAAGGAATATTGTCCAAGATACAAAATGGTGAATTTTCCTCTGATGTCGTGATTACTGAATCAATGGTTTGCGAAGCTTTGAACATAAGCAGAACTCCTGCTCGAGAGGCATTAATAGAGCTTACGGCAAGCGGAGTATTAAAAAAGATCCCTCGCAGGGGATATACAGTGACTAAGTTTGATAAGAAAACAAAACTTGATTCCTATGAAATACTGGCTCATTTGGATGCTCTTGCTGCTAAGCTTGCTCTTCCTTATATGACAGAGGATGATTTCAAGAAAATGAGAGAGCATATTGAATTAGCAAATGTAGCTATCAGGTTCAAAAACTACCCTTATTACTGTGAACAACAGGAGAATTTTCATAGTGTTTACATAAGTAAATGTGATAATAAGCAGCTTGTTTCTATGCTTCATAATTTGAAGGAAAATCTGGATAGATATACGTATTTCAGCGATAATGAGGATGAGCTTTACTATATATCCGAAGAAATGAATAAAGAACACGAGGAAATAGTCAAGCTATTCGAGAAGGGCGATAAGAAAGAGTTGTTTGATTACTTATCGGATTTTCATTGGTCTACTAGGTCGATTGATTTGATTTAGATTAAATGAAGTACAATGCGCCCAGTTATACCCGGCAATTTTGCACTTAATCCCATAAAAAAGGCACCTCTGCTATAGGAGGTGCCTTTTCATATTATTTTATAGCTTTGATTCTGATTCTGTGGATGTATAATCCCAGTTTCTGGCATCCAGGTCTTTGATTGCTTCCACAACGGCATCGACCAGGACCTTAGTCATCTTTTCACCTTTTTCCGGAGTCGCTTTTGTCGCATCACCGGTTTGAGCTGTATTTGTTAACTCTGCAAAATCCCATTTCATTTCAACATACTTTGGCAGCTTGTCAGGAATAACACATGTTGCCAGCTCCTTCTCGCACCATTCCGGGAAAAGGTAGTAAGCAATCGAGGACTCGCCTTCTCCTGCATGTCCAAGGCCATTCCAAACCTCGAAGGTTCCTTCTGGCAGCAGGTCTCCTGCAGTTACCCACCATGCAGGAAGTGCTGCGATCCTTGCCTGTGGGTATTTTTCTTTTATTTTCCTCGATGCGATCTCCAAGGGAGCAATGTTTCCGTCGTGACCATTCATAAGGAAGATTCTATTTACGCTGTTTCTTAGCACAGACTCAATTATGTCATAAATAACTTGTGTGATAGTATCATATCCCAGGGATATGGTAAATGGAAAGGTGTCGTAGTGTGCGCTGTACCCTACAGTTACCGGTGGAAGCACAAGCAACCCATCTACCTTATCGGCGATCATGCACGATAGTTTATATGACACTATGGTGTCCGTTCCCTCAGCAAGATGTTTGCCATGGGCCTCACATGATCCTATAGCAAGTATTGCCTTGTCATATCCCCCTGCCTTGACCTGGTTTGCTGTAAGCTTTAATAGTTCGTGATTAGCCATTGATTGACCATCCCCTTTCTATTGTCGTCATGAAAATAAATTAGTTGGACATGCTGACTTCTTTTTGGAATACGAATTTTCCGCCTTCGACTTTATTTATGGTTACCGATTTATTTGGAACATGGCTGCCATCCTCATAGGTGATTACTCCGGTGACAACTTCTAGACCCTTGGTTTGAGCTATTGCGTCACGGATAGCTGTTGGATCAGTTACGTCAGTTGCTCTGCCGAGAGCATCTGCAATAAGGTACATTGCATCGTAACCAAGAGCTGCAAATGCATTTTCAGGAGCTCTTCCATACTCATCGGTATATGCCTTAACAAAGTTTTGTACCTTTTCAGCTGTGTTTTCCAGGGAGGTATGAGTTGCGACATAAGTGTCCTCAGCAGCTGGTCCGGCTACTTCAATAAGAAGTGGAGTATCGAAGCCGTCTCCACTGATTACAGGAAGAGTTACACCCTTATCTCTGAATTGCTTGACTACAACTCCTGCATCATCTGGAACACCTGAAATGAATAGTATTTCAGCTCCGTTTTGATTAGCCAGGAATCTGTCGATTTGAGCTGAAAAGTCCGGGTCCTTGTTCATGTAGTTGTCCTTAAGTACTATCTCTCCACCCTTTTCAATGAATCTTTCCTCAAAGAAGAAAGCAAGTGTCTTTGTGAACTCCATTGATTGGTCGATCAGCATATATGCCTTTGTTACTCCCAGTTCATCGATTGCATACTCAGCAGCCGCATATGCCTGTATGTCGTCGCCAAATGGAGCCAGGAATGCGAAGTCTCCGACCTGATCAGGCAAAGTTGGAAGAGTTGCACCTGATGTGATGAATGGGATGCCATTCTCCTGTGCTACGTTTCCTGCTGCCAAAGCGTAGTTGGAATCTGACAATCCAGAAATGACTACGCACTTGTCGACGTCGATCATCTTCTTAACATTGCTGGCTACAGTTGTTTGTTCTGTCTTTCCATCATAGGATACGACATTGATCATCTTGCCGTTTACCCCTCCGGCAGCATTGATTTCATCGGCTGCCAGCTTGAAGCCGTTGTATGAAGGCTCATCGATAGATGCCTGCCCGCCTGTCAGATTGAAAATCGCACCTACGTTTATTGTCTCTGCACCGGCTTCCTCTTTGGTTCCACAGCCTGCCATTGACAGTACCATTGTCAATATTATCAAAATGGAGACTGTTCTTTTAGTCATTTTGCTTTTCATTTCTACTCCCCCTTCTTTTTTCTTTTATTATTTGAGATCCTTGCACTTATTCGTGCCGGAATACTGCCCATGTTTTTTAAGCTGCCTTTGAGTGATTCTATGAATATCTGGTATTCATTTTTGTCGAATATGCTCTTGTAGGTTTTGATCGAGAATATGCTTTCAGTTATAATTTCGCTATAGCCCATGATCCCCTGCCTTCTAAAGATAATGAGGACTATTAGGAAGGATGATAGTATGATGTTTGATATCCCATAAAGCTCAGGGAGTCTCGTTCCGAAAATCCTTAGACCATTCTCCAGCGGTGCCAAAAATTCCGGGATGTAAGTCATGAGGATCGACCCGACAACTGATCCGCTTAAAGATGACATCCCCCCTATTATAGAGGTCTGTACTATTTTAAAGCTGTAGTCGATATAAAAGAACTTACCTGAAATTACGCTTTGCATATGACCCCATAAGCCGCCTCCAACTCCTGCTATAAATGCACTTATGCAGAAGGCTGAAAGTTTTTTAGTAGTCAGGTTTACACCCAGCGTCTGCGCTGCTACGTAATCGTCCCTCATGGCTATAAGACCTCTGCCATAGGCGCTGTTGATCAGTCTGTGAAGGAGGTATAATACCAGGATTGCTATTGTGAAAATGATCCACGTTGATGCGTATGAGGGCAGTCCGGTTACTCCCCTGGCTCCGTTTGTAAACTGGTCCTCGTTGTCCAATACCGCCCTTACGATCACTATAAGCCCTATCGTTGCAACAGAAAGGTAATGCCCCTTGAATCTCAATACGGGAAATCCTATGAGAATTGCCACTGCCGCTGCGAATAACCCTCCCACCAGAAGTGCCAATGGAAAAGGAAGAACCAGGTTCATCAGCCACTCCGGGAGACCAGGCATATATGTTGCCTTTTGTGCCGCATTCAATGTCAAGGTCGCAGAGGTATAGGCTCCGATAGCCATGAAAGCAGCATGACCCATTGAAAACATCCCTGAGAATCCATTGACCAGATTTAGACTGGCCACGAGAATTATGTTTATTCCAACCAAATTTATAAGTCCAGCATAATATCCGCCGCTGTCAAGGCCCGCGTAAATGATTACTGCCAATGGAACAAGCACGAATAAGATGAGCCGGAAAAGATAACTGTCCCTTAGCTTCATCAGCTTCGCCCCCCTTCGTTAGAACCAAGGATTCCGTTAGGCTTGACAAGTAAAACAAGTATCAGTACCAGAAATACGAATGCATCCCTGTAGGGTGTTATCTCTGTAGGCATAAGACCTGCAAAGAGCATTTCTATGATCCCAAGAATAAAACCTCCCAATACAGCCCCTCCAAGGCTCCCTATACCTCCAAGTACAGCTGCGCAGAATGCCTTTAGTCCTGGAACAAATCCCATCAGGGGATCGATTGTCTTATATTCACCTGCAAGCATCAGGCCTGAAAGAGCTGCCAGTGCCGAGCCTATGGCAAAGGCGATAACGATTATTGTGGTTATGTTTATACCCATCAGCCTGGCTGCATTCATATTGTCGGAGCATGCTCTCATAGCCATTCCTACTCTAGTATTCTTTATCATGTATGAAAGAGCTATAAGTATTACAAATACTGCAACAAAGGTTATGATGTTCATCGTCGACAATCTTACTGTGCCAAATGTGTGAAGCTTAGACAGGTATTCCGGGAGATGGAAGGCTACTCTTTGAGGAGAGAACACCATTACTATGATATTTTGTATAAGTATTGAGACAGCCAATGACGATATCAGGGTCGTTTCCTCTCCTGAGCTTCTTAATGGCCTGTACGCTATCCTTTCTGCAGTGAGTCCGACTATTATGGCAAGAGCAATCGAAATGATTATCGTCAGCCATAAAGGCAATCCATATGTCGTAAACAGGACGAGTATGGTATATACCCCTACTGTCATTATGTCTCCGTGTGCAAAATTGATCAGCCTTAGTATCCCGTAAACCATAGAATAACCTATGGCAACCATGGCATATACGCTGCCCAGCTTTATACCGTTGAACAGCTGGCTTAGAAAATATCCAAAATCAGGCATCGTATTCACCTCCCAGGTAGGCTTTCTTTATCCCTGGATCCTCAATTAGTTCCTTGCTCCAGCCTGATATTTTAACTACTCCAGTTTCAAGGATGTATGTTCTATCGGAGATCTCCATAGCATCATATGCATTTTGTTCGACAAGGAGCATCGTGATCCCATCGTTTTTAAGTTGTCTAAGTACATCGAAGACATTTTGAGTCATTAGAGGAGATAATCCCATCGAAGGCTCATCAAGAAGCAAGAGCCTGGGATCTCCCATAAGTGCCCTTCCGATCGCTAGCATTTGCTGCTCTCCTCCCGAAAGCGTTCCTGCCATTTGCTTTAGCCTCTCCTTGAGAATTGGAAACAGCGTCAGGGCTCTTTCAAAGTTCACTTCAACCTTTGCTTTGTCTTTTTGCAGAAATGCTCCAAGCTTGAGATTTTCTTCTATTGTCATCTTTGTAAATATCTGCCTTCCCTCCGGCACCTGTATGATCCCTCTTTGGACTATCACGTGGCTGTCGACACGAGTTATGTCTTCACCATCCATGGTGATTTTCCCGGATTCTGCTTTTAAAAGTCCTGATATAGTCTTAAGTATTGTGCTTTTTCCTGCTCCGTTGGCCCCTATCATTGCAACGATCTCACCGTCATTTATCTCCAGCGAAACACTGTGCACTACTCTAATGGAATCGTATTTAACACACAAATCTTCTATCTTAAGCATGTTCTCTCGCCCTCCCCAGGAATGCCTCGATAACCTTTGGGTCATTCCTTATCTCTTCAGGCAAGCCTTTTGCTATGACCTCGCCAAAGGCCATTGCGTAGATATAATCGCATAATCCCATGACTACCTTCATATCATGCTCTATGAGGACTATCGTAAGATTGAACTGCTGCCTGATATTTCTCAATATACGTATCAATTCGGCACTTTCATGGGGATTCATACCAGCTGCCGGTTCATCAAGCAGCAACAATTTCGGTGATGCAGCCAATATCCTTGCTATCTCAAGCTTTCTTTGAGCTCCATAGGGCAAAGAACCAGATGTATGTTGAGCCATGGAATCTATCCCCATGATCTTAAGCATATCCATTGCCTTATCATATAGTTCTCTTTCTTCATTCTTGAAGCCTGGAAGCTGAAGGATCGCCTGCATATTATTGTAGTTTTTATGGATTTGTGCTCCTATGACGACATTTTCAATGACAGTCATCTTCTTAAAAAGCCTTAGATTTTGATAAGTTCTCAAAATTCCGAGTTTAGCTATCTTATGGGGCTTAATACCTGTTATGTCGTTGCCTAGATAAATTATGCTGCCGGAAGTTGGCTTAAGTACACCTGAAAGCATGTTTATTACAGTGGTTTTCCCGGCGCCGTTAGTACCGATCAAACCATATATTTTGTTCTCTTCAATTGTCGAATCGAAATCCTTAACAGCTTTTAATCCCTTAAAATGCATCTCGAGAGCTTTAGTTTCAAGTAATATGCTCATGTCCTTACTCCTTTGACCAATGATTACACTGCGCCTTGTTATCGCTTTAGTTTATTAACATTTAGTAATTATATCACTTCTAAATATCGTTGTAAATTATAGCTGTACTATATTTTTGCCCATAAAAAAAGCACTCTTTAAAAGTGCTTTTTGTGTGATGTGTCTTTAGAAGCAGTAGCCACACGGCTTGTAGCCGTTCATTATTGCATGTTCAAGGCTTTCAAAGTATATCAGGTTTTCATCCTTGATGGGGCCTGGATGTGTGTAACCAGGCTTATGATACTTGTCGCTTTTGATGCTTCCAATGAATTGAGATGTCTTTGGATCTCCAATAGGCCCTACGAGTGTTTTCGTTTTGTCGATCTTGAATAAACCTTCGTCCGGTACTAAAGGTTGGATCTGCTGTACTCCCCAAATACCCAGCTTTTTATCCTGAGCAAGCTTTTCAGACACAGTAAACTCATCCAGGTATTTTACATTTGGTGGATATGTTGCGACCTTTGCTATTCCGTTCTCAAGAAGGACCTTGTTGAGCATTACACCGTCCAGCCAGATGTAAGCTAAGAGTCTTCCATATTGGTCTCTTTCCTCGACGTCCAGCTCAAGCTCTGCAAATCTCCCCGTAAGAGCTGTTTTTGCGTATTCAAGAGCTGCGATAGCCTGAGGGTCATTGACCTGCTGACCATTTATGAAAATCTCAGGTGTGTCGACTCCTATAAGTCGGACTGTCTCTTCGACACCATTCCTAGATGCTACCAGTGTGTCGCCATCTATTATCCTCAATATTTTATAAAGCATTATCTTGTCTATGTCTGAGTTCACAAGGACGGTCTTTGAATCACTGTCCCAGCCAACCACTGCCCCAAGGCTTTCTGCTATGAATCTAGCAGGGACCATAGTCCTGCCTGAGACTATTACTGCAGGAGCATCAAGCTCCTTTGCGGATCCGTTTATGTATGCAGTTTTACTGTCGATTGTAAGTGTCACAACGGTTTCGTCCTTCGTACCTGTTACTGTTCTCGTGACAGGATCCCAGTTGATATCTGCTCCAAGAGCCTCGAATATTGCCCTTAACGGCACCAGAGTCCTTCCGTTTTGGATCTGAGGTGACACCTCCATATCAAGTCTGGAGTTTTCAATATAGACCTTTATGGGCTCTACTGCATAGGCGATATTTCCAATCAACATGGAAAATATAATAATAACAGTAAACAAAATCCTTATCTTCTTCATAACGCACCTCCTTGTGAACATTATAGCATACTGTGAACTTATAAACTAACATAAAGGTACCTGTACCTTTATGGGAATTTCCCAAATAAGGTACCGGAATCGTTGAATCCAATTCTATTAAAAGGTCTTCATGTGTTCTGCAAATATAAGATTTTGACCAGTTTGGTTCGGATGAGGATCGCAGAAGCTTCGATAGAATCCGGTCAGACTGTCTTTATTGGAATAGTCGTTAAAGGCTTTATAAATATCGACGACCTTGTACTTGAAGGTGTCGGCAAAAATATCCTTCCCTCCGGAATCATAAAGCTGGATCGTATTTTTAATTATATAATTGAGGCCAAGTTTGCCTGTGCTATTCGAGAAATAGGGATCAACTTGGGTGTAATACGAATCTGCAATACGATATGGATTATAGATCGTCATTACCACCAAAGTTACATCCGGATTCATACTTTCAATCCTATCAATTAACCTCCACCAATAATATTCAAAATTGTCTCTGCCTGTAGCTGCCAAATCCCAGTTAATTGAATATTTCATTAATCCTGAAGTATTTCTTCCAGCTGCATCCATTATGTCGTTAGCACCAATACACAATGTAATTATGTCAGCATCAATGATTGACTTTGTTATAGACCCAACCTGGTTATATACATCTACGGTGTTGTATCCGCTGACGCTTGCGTCGACGAAGTTTGCATCTTCAACATTGAGATAGTCCGCCAACTGCTCGACATAGCTGTAAGAGTTCGTTCCTCCTGAGAGGTAATTCCACAAACTTGTGTAGTAAATTCCAGATGGGATAGAGTCACCAAGAGCAACGTACCTTAGTGGATCATCTACAGGGATTATTGTAATAGAGACATTCGCAGTATCTTCGCCCCCTCTGCCATCATATACCGTCACTACAAGTGAATCTGAACCATAATAATTCGGATCGGGCGTATAGGTGACATTCAATCCTTGGATATTTGCTGATCCATGTGATGGACCATAGGTAATTGCTGTTGTAAGGCTATCGCCATCCGGGTCGAAAGCATAAATTGTACCAGATATGGTCTGATCCTCATTAGTAGTTAGTTCAAGGTTTTCTGCAACTGGAGGTTTGTTTTCAGGAGCTGTACCAGGTATCGTAAAGGTTGCCCAAAGCGTGTCTTCGTATCCATTGCTATCTCTTACTTTTACATATTCAGTATAAGTGGCAGGAGTGGTTTGTGAGAACCTAAAGGTAGCTACCACCTGTTTTTTTACAACGATAGGCCCGCTTATTAGGCTAAGATTTGGAGAATATGACCAAATTACTTCCTTTGAGCTGCCATATTTTGAGGTTACTTGAAAATCAATATAATCTCCTTCAACTATGGTCTCCGGAATATCCGGTGTTGTAATTTCTACACCTGTTATAGTGCTAGGTTTCCCCGCATAAGCTATCGGACTAATTCCACCAAAAGTCATCAGTAACACTAAAGTGAACACTAAGTATCTCATAATACAATTTCTTTTCATCATTTTCATCTCCCTTGCTAGGTTATTTTCTTTACAACATCAAAAAACCGACCTGAATAGGTCGGTTACGCTCCGGCTCGCTTAAGAGTATTGGCGTCCAAATTGCTCTTAAGGTCTATACCCCCATACTTTGCTTAGTTATGCATTCGTAAATATTATACCCCTTATTTAACATCATTTCACAGGATGTTACTTGTTGGGCTTACATACATACCAGTTTGAGGTTTTGCCAATATTTAATACTCTTACATCAGAAAAGCAGTTTTTCATCTCCTTCATGCAATCCTTCATTTCAGGTTCAGCATGCTTAATGAAGTGAAAATAATCGCCCCCCTCAAGCCATTCCACAAATGATGTGAGGGGTGTTTTTCTATCATTGTAGTCGTGTATTATTACATATTCCTTTGCTACTCTGCTCATTTCCGAATACATTTTCTTCCTTGAGTCGGCCTTCATTCCATGAGCCACATGGGATGCAATGGCTATGTCGAAGCTGTTGTCATCAAAGGGCAGACCATCCAGTACACTTCCTTGAATAAAGCTTACGGACCTATTCTCTGGCTTGCTTCTTGCTTCTTCAAGCATCCTTTCAGCTGGATCTATTCCTTTTACCTCCAGGCCTTTTGAGGCTAAAACCGAGCAGAGAGCCCCTGTCCCGCATCCAACGTCAAGAACTGTATTGAAAGAGGTAATATCTATTTCAGGTTTAACTTGATCGATAACTTTTATGAAGTTTCTTTTTTGATAATTATAGAACCTTCCATATATCTTCGCAATTGAATTGAATATTTTCCGACTCTTTGATTCTGACACTAGATATCACCTCTCAAAACGAACATAGAATCTTGCTAATGTTTAGTTATATGTTGCTTTCTCCAAACATTATCTTTCCATCAACCAGAGTTGCCAATACTCTAATATCTTTAATTGAGCCTGCATCTACCATAAAAGGATCTTTGTCTAATATAACCATATCCGCAAGTTTTCCTTCAGTCAAGGTGCCTTTGATTTCTTCCTCAAATGCGTTCCAAGCAGAGTTTATTGTATACATCTTAAGTGCTTCTTCAACTGTTACTGCTTGCTCAGGCAACCAGCCATTTTCCGGTTTATCATTCAGATCTTTTCTATTCACTATAGCATGAATGCCGTAGAATACATTAGGAAGCTCGACAGGCACGTCTGAGCTGGCTGAAATACATACTCCTAAATCTGTTATAGTTCTCCAATTGTGAGATTCCTTTTCTCGATCTGAGCCCAGCCTTGAGTTCATCATGCTTATGTCTGATGCGGTTGACAATGGCTGAATATTAATACTCAAGTTCAACTTAGCCAGCTTTTCATATAATTCACGATTACCGACCTGGCAATGGACGATCCTGTGTCTATGTGGCAGATTTGATTCTGATATAACTCTTTCGTAAGCACTTAAAACCGTCGACAAAGCTCTATCCCCTATAGCATGAAGACAAACCTGCATACCTGCATTATGAGCCAGCAAGATGTTTTGGTACAATTCTTCCTCCTCATAGACAAGTATACCTCTATTTTCCGGATCATCACTATAGCCCTCTATAAGCGCTGCAGTCCTTGCTCCCATTGTTCCGTCGCACCATTGTTTAACTGGTCCGATTCTATAGAAATTACTGCCATCACCAGTTCTTAATCCTGTCTTTAGAAACTTCTCAATATCTTCATGTTTCGGAAGAGATACTTTTTGATAAACCCTCAAAGGCAGTCTTCCTTCTGCCTCCAGTTCTCTATATGCTTTGTAGATATCCATAAAGTCTCCGCCGTATCCTAAGTCGTAAGAGTCCTCAGAGTGGATCGACGTCACTCCCCATTTCAGCAGCTCGTGAGCTCCGGACAGGATTGATATCTTAATGTCTTCTAAAGAAGGTTTTGGTACGATGTTTTTCTTATACCACTCCAAGGAAGCTTCTCTGATGATTCCATTAGGTTTACCTTCTGAATTTTTATCAAATGAGCCTCCAGCTATAAAGGTATCTTCTGTTATACCAACATTTTGGAGAGCTTTCGAGTTTGACAGTCCTATATGACCACAAACTCTTATAAGTAAAATCGGGTGTTCAGTTGATATCTTATCCAGATCTTCATTAGTCGGAAATCTCTTGCCGTCAACCTCAAATAAATTTTGATTCCATCCTCTGCCATAAACCCATTTGCCTGGATCTATTTGTTTCTCATCAATAAAGTCCCTACATTTAGTTATAAGCTCGTCGATTGAACTTACTCCATTAAGATCCACGGCATTTATTGCAGCACCATAACCAACTAAATGAACATGGGTGTCATTGAAACCAGGTACTACAGCTTTACCTTTAAGGTCAATTACATAAGTGTCCTCACCTATTAATGCTTCAACTTCTTCATCTGAACCTATTTTTTTAACTATACCTTCACTGATTGCTAATGATTCAGCTTTCTTACCATCAAGACTATAGATTACACCATTTTTTAATACCATTTCCGCTGACATATCCTCTATCCCCCCTGATTATTTTGTTTAAGCATATAACAGCTGAATTTAGAAAATTAGTTGTTCAGATGATTCTATCAAGCATTTGGTTAAAAGACAATAGTCCATAAATTCTTACTCGGATATGTAAAAACGAGCCTCATTAACTTTCGATAATAGGCTCGCTTAAAATTAATTGTTAGCGAATATTAAATATCAGACGTAAACTCTGTTACAGTAGTCCTATCCTCTTCATGGTAGCCTTCAATTCTCTTCTTTGTATTTCATCGATCGGCTCCATTACTACCTTGCATACGTCAGTCTTTATTACTCCCATCCAGTACAATGCAGCTTTATAGGCAGGAATATAGGATAGAACGTTAGGGAAAGCAAATGAATTGATCGTTGCCAGCTTCTCAAGGAAAATCTCTCTAGCTTCGTCTATCTTGCCCTCCTGGATAAAGTTGAACATATCAGTTTGCTCTCTTGGAAGGATGTTGCTTGCAGCCGATGTCATTCCCTTGGCTCCGTAAAGAAGCATAAGGTAGTTCATCTGGTCGTGGCCTGACCACGCTTGAAGCTTACCGCCTGTTGCCTCTTCATAGGCTGCAATTTTAGGTGCATATGGAACGAAAAGCTTGGCGCAATGAAGATTTGGCATGTCGTCCGCCATTTTCTTTAAAAGTGGCAGTCCCATTTCGATTCCTGCTCCACCATCATAAACCATTATAGGATGCTCAGGAACTGAATCAGCTATATGCTTTATGTGTCTATAGATGCCGTCATTTCTGTGAGGATGATAGTATGGGCCGGTTGTAAAAATATAATCTGCACCGTGCTCCACTCCGTGCTTTGCAAGCATTGCAGCCCTGTCACTTGAAGAATCGTTTACACCAACTCCAACGGGAACTCTTCCCTTGGTTTGATCTATAACTATCTCCACATACTGCATTCTTTCTGCTTCAGTAAGGGCGAATACTTCTCCTGTGCTTCCAAGGGTCAGTATACCATGTACCCCTCTGTCTATTACATAGTCAACTAGATTTCTAGTGGATTCTTCATCAATAGTCCCATCTTCGTGAAGAGGCGTTACTGTCAATACGTGGTTTCCAAACAGTTTGTCTTTTCTTTGTTGTAATAATTCACTCATCATCTCATCTCCATTTCCTGATTTTATTATTGATTATTCAAACTCCTTGAATAGCTTCTGGAAGTCTTCAATGCTGTCCTTTATGTGGTAAACATGTTGGTCTTCAGGGAATTTCTCAGTCTTTACATCGTCCACATACTCTTTAAATGCATTTGTGATCACTTCAGCAACATTGGCATATTTCTTAACAAATTTAGGTGTAAATGCCTGGAACAAGCCCAGCATATCTCCACATATTATCAGCTGCCCGTCGCAAGGAAGACCCGCACCAATAGAATATACAGGTATGGTCAGCTTTTTGGCTATAAACTCCGTCAGTTCAGGTGGTACTGCCTCAACCAATAGGGCAAGAGCTCCCGCTTCCTGTACAGCAAGTGCATCCTTGATCAAATCTCTTGCACTGTCTACATAAAGACCTTGTGCTTTGAAGCCGCCCAATTGTCCGGCGCTTTGAGGAGTTAAGCCTATATGACCAAATACTACTATACCCGCATCAGCAATCGCTTTTATCCTGCTTGCAACTCTGACTCCACCCTCAAGCTTTATCGCGTCGCAATCTGCTTCCTTAAGGAACCTGACAGCATTTGCAACTGCTTCTCCGTCAGTGGTGTGGTATGAGCCAAAAGGCATGTCGCCGATCACGAATGTATTTGGAGCTCCTCTTCTTACTGCCTGGCAGTGTGATATACAATCATCCATAGTTACAGGAACTGTACCCTTGTAACCAAGAACTACCATTCCAAGTGAGTCTCCAACAAGGATCATGTCCATACCTGCCTGCTCAGCAAAGGATGCCATAGGGAAGTCATATGCAGTTATCCAGGTTGCCTTCTCCTTGTTTTCTTTCATTTTGTACAGATCCAATATGCTCTTTTTCTTTGCCATTGTTATCCCTCCTAATTGATCACTTAATACATCTTTAATATCACTTAAGGTAATAGCTCTTTCTCATTATTGCACTATCGATCCTCTGCTTAGCCAGGATCATAGCTGCATCATAGGTTGTGGTGTTGCTCTCTGCTGCGATCTTAAATACCTTGGTTATTGAATTTCCTATTCCTGCTACCTGATTATATGCCCTTTCCCTATTGTAGCCAATGAATTGGTGCGAGTTGTTGATTACACCACCTGCACTCATTATGAAATCTACCGCATATGCTATCCCTGCATCCTTTAGCATTTGAGAGTGTTTTTTCTCATCGGCAAGCTGGTTGTTTGCTGAACCTGCTATTAGCCTGCACTTTAGTTTTGGGATAGTATCGTCGTTAAGTATGCCTCCTAAAGCACAGGGTGAAAGGATGTCTACATCAAGTCCAAGTATCTCATCCGGCTTAACGACCTCCACAGGAAGTGAGCTTCTAAGCCTAGCAACTGAATCCTCATTGACATCAGCTACTATGACCTCAGCACCAGCCTCAATAAGGTATTTTGCAAGAACCGACCCAATATTTCCTACACCCTGGATGGCAACCTTCTTACCCTTAAGCGACTTGTCCTCATAGACTTCATTGACAGCAGACTTTATACCTTCAAAACAACCAAATGCAGTAGCTGCAGATGTACTGCCTCCTCCTCCATAGGATTCCGGCAGTGCTACATTGTACTTGGTCTCCTTGCGTACGATGATCATATCGTTTTCATCTGTACCAATATCGACCCCTGTTATGTATCTTCCTGACAAGCCCTCTACCATCCTGCCGAAGGCTCTCAAGAGATCTTCTGTTTTGTCCTTCTTAGCATCTCCGATTATAACTGCCTTTCCACCACCAAAGTCGATTCCGCAGGCTGCATTTTTCCAGGTCATAGCCTTACCCAGCTTAAGAACATCAGCCAGGGCGTCCTCTTCCTTATCGTAGGGCATCATTCTGGTCCCCCCAAATGCAGGTCCCAATGCAGTGTTGTGGATGGATATCAATGCCTTTAATCCAGAGTGCTTGTCGTACCCATAAACGACTTGTTCAAATTCGTCGGCTTGCATGATTTCAAATAACGGTTTCATCTAATACCTCCCTTTGAAATTGTAACTAGCGGTTCTATTGAGCACTTAAAAGCTTCGACAGACTTAAAATTCACCTCCCAATTTTTGCCTGCCAACTTTGCATTTCTTGATCCATTTTCTATTCAGCATATTTCCTCATAACTCTTGAAAGATAAATCATCGCCAAAGGTGATACCAAAGCTCCTATTCCAAGTATCATGAAAGGCAATCCCCAGTTGGGGTACTCTATCGTCATTGAAAGACCCTTGTTGACACTTCCCAATATTCTGCCAAATACGTAAGGAGAAATTATCGTCGCACCAAAACCGACTGCAGACTGTACTCCAAGTAGCGTAGCTGTTTTATCTGAATCGGCATATTCAGTGAGTATGACCTTATATATCCCAGAATCAGCAACGGCCCAAAAACCTACCCATAGAGCTATGGCTATTACCAAGGCAGGGCTCATGCTGCTCAAAAGCCCGAATGCAAGTTCACCAAGTATGCTGAAAATCGATGCTGCCATGATCAGTCGTATTTTGTTAAGTTTATCTGACATGTAACTAACTATAAATACCGAGGGAGCGCCTAGAAGTATTACATACGCCGCTATCCTCCCTCCATTGGCTACGGCTTCGGCTTGTGATGCACCACCGAGATAAATGACCGAAGATAGGTAATTACCTATCCAGCCCCAGAAGGTGTAAAGCTCCCACATGTGTCCGGCATAAGCTATTATTGCTATTGCTATTACAGTATTTTTGAACTTCTTATTTATCATCTTTTCAGAGGAAAGGCTTGATTTTTGAGATGTAGGACTCGTTGTATCCTTTGGTTTTTCTTCAATAAATAGTATCAGCAGAAATCCTGCGATAAGGGCTGGCACTGATGTCCAGAATATCCCTGATCTCCACCCGCTGGCTGCAGCTATGGGAGAAGCTATGAAGTAGCCTCCGGCATATGCTATAGTCAATGCAGCAGTATAAGCACCAACAGCCATCCCTCTGTCCTTTTTGTCAAACCAATTGGTCAATAGAGCTATCCCTGGTGCATAAATCGCTCCAGCACTGAGACCTGTAAGTATTCGGAAAAACAACGTGCTCTCGAAGCCCGTGGCCAACAGAGAGAACAATATTGAAAATAATCCGGTAAGAAGGGTCGCTATGGAAACTATTTTCTTTCTTCCAAATTTATCGGCAAGCCAGCCTGTAAAAATTACAGTCAGTACATAACCTGCTTGAAAAACAGAAAGAATGGTACCCATTTCTGCTGTGGTCAGAGAAAGATCTGACTGGATGAAGCTAGATACTGCTGAAAAGTTATACCAAGGCAGGTAACCCAATATCATAGCGAATACCATTATCAATAGAACCTTGTATTTTTTTGCCATAATTATCCCCCAGTTGTTCAACTATATGATCAGTATTAGTTAGGTTTATCTTTCTTTGTTGCTAAGTTTCCATCCAATTGCCTTGGTCATTTCGCCAGCGGCTGACAATACAAATTTCAGATTTTTATCAAAGTCATCTTTTATCCTGAAGGCAGGACCAGATATACTCATTGCAGCTGAGATCTGGCCTTTTGAATCGCGGATAGGTGCCGCAATGCAAAACAGTCCTTCCTCTGCTTCTTCGTTGTCAATGGCATAGCCCTGATCCTTGATTTTCTTAAATTCAGCCCTTAGCTCTTCCCTGTCTGTTATAGTGTTAGGGGTTCTTCTTACAGGTGTTGTGTTGGCAAGGTATTCCTCAATTTTGTCGTCGCTCATATTAGCCAATAAAACCTTCCCAAAGGACGTTATATAGGGTTCATCCCTAAAGCTCATGTTTGATGTGTGTGTAAGGTTTTTATTTGATCTGACCTTGTCTACCAGGTAGGTCTTGTAATCCTCGAGCACGCAAAAATGTACGGTCTCCCCTGTTTTATCAGACAGATCCATGAGGAATGGTCTGCCCAATTCTGCCAGGGAATTCTCCCTTACAAGCTTTCCAGATATAGAAAACAAAACTCTTCCTGGGGTGTACTTTTTGCTTATTCTGTCCTGTACTAGGTAGTTCAGATCAACAAGGGACGAAAGTATCCTGTGGGTGGTACTTGCAGGCAATTCAACTGCCTCACTTATTTCAATTACACCTATGCCGTCCTTTGAGTCGACAACTGCTTCTATGATCCTGCATATTCTATCTACGCTTTGCATCTATTTCACTCTCCGGTAATTCCACTCATTGGAATCATATTCTATTAGTTGATATAATTATATGGCTAAAAAAAAACCTTGTCAATTGCATGACAAGGTTTTTTGTAAATTTATAGCTTTTTTTCTGACCTTTTAACCGATACAATTATTAAACCTGCAAATACGAGAGCTATGCCTATCCACGATACAGGAGACAACTGCTCCTTCAATAGGAATACACCAAGCATGGAGGCTGTTGCAGGCTCTGTAAGAGATAAGGTCACGGCCTTATGCATTGAAATCCCAGACAGGCCATAAGTAAAAAGGACATATGCCAGAGCTGTTGCGAGAAGTCCCAAATGAAGAGCTACCCCTATTCCTTGAACGGATTTCAGCCAGCTAAGGTCATACAAAACAAGCATCGGAGAAAGAAGTATTGCGCCAATAAAGAAGACCACACCCGTTACTGCGAAGGTTGAGTACTTATCCAGCAATTGTTTGCTGAAGGCAGTGTAGCCAGCATATGCCGCTCCAGCCGCAAGAGCTAGCAGCACTCCATTTATGTTCACTGAAAGCTCCTGACCACCGGTAATCAGAAGAATGCATCCTACCACCGATACCAGTGTTGCAAGAAGCCACTTTGTGTCAGGTTTTTCTCTACCCATAATCATTGAAAAAATACCTGCAAATACAGGCGCACTTCCTATTGCAACGACTGTGCCCATTGCTACCCCTGTCTTAAGTACAGCAGCAAAAAAGAAAAGCTGATATGCTGCCACGCTTGCAGCTGAGATGAAGGTATTTGGATTAAGCCAAATATCTTTGCCTTTGACCGCACCCTTTGATAATGCCAGAATGGCTAAAGCTGACCCCCCAATAGCAAGCCTTACTGCACCTATGGAGAGTGGAGATGCACCAGTCGGGGCGAAATGCTGAGCTGTCCCCGTGGTCCCCCAAAGAACTGAGCCGGCAAGGACCATTAGTATGTAAAATGCTTCGTTCTTTTTCATTATGCAGCTCCTTAAGTCTTAATCTTGTTCTATTTATTCTATCCTTTTAGTAATTCTATTGCCTCACATGCCCACATTGGGTCTTTTAATGCTGCTCGTCCCACTCCTACCAAGTCTGAATATCCTTGCTCAACAATTTCCTCAGCAGAAAACGGATCAATTATTCCTCCGGTCAATATTACGGGTATATTTACTCTGTTCCTTATTGCTTTACTTAAATCCCTGAAATACCCTTGCGCTGAGTTATTAGGAAGTGTATAGCCGCAAAGCCCTCCTGATATGTCGATTATGCTTATGCCAGCTTTTTCAAGCTCCACAGCAGCTAAAATGCTGTCCTCGATCGTGGTTCCACCATCCCTATAGTCAGAAGCACCAAGCCTTAGCAGGATCGGATACTCTTCGCCTACTTCCTCTCTAACAGATGAGATCACTTCCAAATGAAGCCTGATCCTGTTTCTTATATCTCCTCCGTATTCATCTGTCCTTCTATTTGTGATCGGAGAGTAGAATTGGTTGAGCAAATATCCATGTGCGGAATGTATCTCCACTCCATCGAATCCCGATAATTTAGCCCGCTTCGCTGCACTACTGAATTCCCTGATAATTCCAGAGATATCATCCCTCGTCATTTCCTTAGGCATCATTTGTGCCTTGCTCCGAGGATTCACTATGCTTGAAGGTCCTATTACTTCACTTTTCGTAATTACCGGATTGCCCATGCTGCCGCAGTGGTTCAACTGCATTATTACCTTGGATCCGTTTAAATGGATCGCTTCCGTTAACTTTCTTAGACCGGGAATATTTGAATCCTCTGCTGCAGAAAGCTGACCTTCACTAGCTCTACCTTGATGTGAAATGAATGAATGCTCAACTATGATAAGGCCGAAACATCCGCCTTTAGACATTTTATCATAATGATCTATCAACTCTTTGTTGACAGTACCATCCTCATTTGCCTTTGTAGTCTCAAGAGGTGGCAAGACGAGGCGGTTATTAAGTACTATTTTATCTGTTTTGATGGGTTTTAATAATATCGACATTCAATTACCCTCCCACTTCGCATTTGATTTGATTATATCACAGCTTTATATTTGACAGTGTTAAGCTTAAGCCAATATTTGATAAAATCAACCTTGATTCAGTCACTTTGCTGTGTTACTCTGGTATTGTAATCGGGTGAATGCCAACAATCGCTTGATGCACAAAAACAGCTAACGAAGGGGTGTCTTTATGGACCGCAGTGGAATTGGTATCATAGCTGGAACTTATGTCGATACACAAATGGGAGTGGATTTCTTCGCCGCAAAAGGAATAGCTGCTAAGGGGTATCCGGTTTCATCATCCCCCGAGGAGCAATCCAGCCTTCAGATCTTGTCGCCTAATGAGCTTGCAGAGGATATTCGCAAGCTTGTACGACGGATCAAGGATGAGGGCAGAGATACTATTATAGTTTATTGCAACTCCTTGAGTACGGCTGTGGATTTCCAAGCAATTTCCATAGAGGAAGAAATCAGGATAATTACTCCTTTGTCAGCCTATAAATCCATTGCTTCCAAATACAGTTTCGTTGGTCTGCTAACTGCAAATAACCAAACCTCCTCAGGAATTGAGAAAATTATGCTGGGTGTCAATCCTGAGATCGATGTGGTTGGCATAGCTTTATTACCAGTTGTAATACTTATTGAAGCTAATCTTCCTGCTAAGGCTATAATAGAAAAGTTTGCACTAAATCATATAGTTCAATTCTACAACACTATTGGTGCGGATGCAATCATCCTTGGGTGTACTCATTTTCCATATTTGAGTACTGAGCTTAAAAAACTAACCAAGCTTCCGATACTAGATCCAGTGGAAACTATGTTTCAAATGTTGTAGAGGTTTGAAAATAAATCAAGCACTACAGCTTTCTCAAGAAGGAAGCTTGTAGTGCTTTTTGTTTTGGTACGCCCAGAGGGATTCGAACCCCCGACCAACTGGATTGAGTTTTGATTAATTGTTATGTATTACCACATTTTATATTGTGTATTTTTCAATGTTTAATATGTTATATTATGTTTTCTTATACCCTTATAAATTATGTCATGGTGGCTAAAAGGTGGCTAAAATTATTCTTTTGTGTACTAGTGTTTGCAATGTGTTCACCTAATTATTATTCTTCGTTTTCTTATAGGTGACACTTATTCTTACTTCAATGGATTCTGGGTTCCTCGGTCCACCCTGAGTATTTAGTAGCATTGCGAGCCCCATTGGATGGCTCTTGATTTTTAATCGCTGCAATCGCATTTTGAGAGGTCATATCGATATGTATATATGTGCACCATGGTAAAACTATATCTCCTTAGCTAACATCCTGTAACAAAGTCATAGAAAACATCCTCACTTAAAATTTTCAAGTCCTGCCCCTTTAATATGAGATCTTCTGCCTTCTTTAGCTTAGAACTTTTTCCGTTCTTGATGCTAGAACAATAGTCGAAATTACCTAGTACTAAGAAATTCGTTTCTTTTGTTACACTATTTAGGCATTTGCCTCCAAGGTTGACAACTATTTGAGCAGCTGTTTTTCTATCCATGCGCTCCAACTTGCCAGTAAAAGTACAATTTTTATCATAGATTGGGTGATCCTCGTTTACTGCAAATCCTTCTGGTTTTAAATCACGTAAATCTATTGCTCTATTCGACCCTGATCTTGACTTCCACAAGGAATTTAGATCAATGTTATTAACATACAAATTTTGAATTAACTCTTGAAAGCACTCATGAGTGATCCTACAATCCGACAATGCTCTGTGGCCTTTAATTTCATTTACTCCCAATTGACTGGCCAATGTAGCTAATTTGTGATTTTCAAAATGTGGGTATACTTTTCTCGATAATCTAAGTAAGTCAACAAAATCGTTACATAGCCTATATCCTAATGTTTCGAACAACAGATCGTATAAAAAGTTTATATCAAAATGAACATTATGCCCGAGAAGAATATCTTTTCCAATAAAGGCTACAAACTCAGGTAATATCTCCTCAGGGGTAGGAGCTGCTTTGAGCATCTCATTAGTTATTCCAGTTAGTTCAGTAATAAAATCATCAACATACTCCTCATGCCATTCATCGTCATCACCTAATACAAAACCTGGATTAGGCTGTATCAAAGACTCAAAAGTATCAGCTATAGCATTATTAACAACTTTAATTGCCCCAATCTCAATGATTTGGTCGAATCTCTGATCTAGGCCAGTAGTCTCTATGTCTATTACTGTATAATTCTCTGGCAATGCAATAAGATTTTCTCCCTTTGTTCTGATATTTTTATGGCTATCGTTTGAGTTTAAGCTAATCTCAAAATTCATGATCCCCATCCTTTATTGATAATCTAAGGTATAACCAACTCTTGTAGATCTTCTTTCCTTTAACTCCTTTCCCTTAGCCAATCCATAAATAAATCTTCATAAATCAGATACACCCAATTCTTATTTCCAGATAATTTAGGATCTAATGCTTCACCCCAGTTGTATCTTCCGGACCTTAGTAGTCCATATAAATTATTGACGGCTAGACCTGATCTTTTGTGAGCTTCCTGCACTGATATCCTTTTAATCATCTTTTCCCCCATTACTTGAACTGATATCCATTTGATAATCTTTTTCTCTCGCCGCATGCCAGGTTATAAACTTATCGACCATCAGGTCTAAAAAGTCTTCCCTTATACGCTCAAGCTCCTTATCGTTAATATCAACTATTTCGATTTCTACTACTCTTTCTTTTAACTTTGTCACGGATATTCCTCCTTTCAAATGGATAAATAGAATTTGGCATTAATTTCTTACTACTCCATTTCCTACTATTTGATAAGATTTTATAGGTCATCGCCGTTCACCCATTTTTCAAACCTGAGTTTCGGTATGATGAAGGAATCCTTTCCCTCTCCCCGGACTACTGCGCCTATAGGGAGTGTGCCCTGAGCGATTCCTCTACGTATAAACTGAGGATTTCTACCAAGTATTTCGGATACTTCTTGAATTGTAAGAGTTTCTACTTTTTCCATATGAACCTCCTATTCTCTGGCTCTGGTTGGACTTCCCTGACCCTTTTAACCTCACCTTTGGCTATTAGGTCTATTATCGGCTTTCTCTCTTCCTGGGGCATCCTCGCAAGCTGTATAGCGTCTGTCTTTGGCAAGTCTGCTTCTCTGATTACTTTCTTTTCCTCTGGCTCAAGGTTCTTTGCTATTTGGAGCTCTTCTTTGATGACGGTTTCACTCCTGCCAGTTTTTTCTGAGGTGTCTGCTACGAATGAGGGTTTTTCCGTTAGTCGGATTCCGTCTTTCGGTAGATTCTGCTTAAGTGTTGCTTCTCTCTTAGTCTCCGGATACAACTCCTCGTATATCTGCTTTCTTCTTAGTAAGAGATCCGCTCTCTCTGTAAAGTGCAGCTCGTTTCTAATCAGGTTCTCATCAATTTCTATTAGCTCTTTGTCGATATCTGAGATTTATTAGAGCCAAGCTCACCACTACCCATGCCCCAAAAACATGGGTAAATCAGCCATACTTTACTATGTCTAACTAATTTCAGAGGCCTTGTAGGGCATTTTGATGCGTGGTTAAAATGTCTATTTTTACACGTTTTTGCGTTTTAGTTTAACTTGCTGGTAACTTGCTAAAATCTTCTTGTTCCTATCCGATTTATGATTTCACAAAAATGCCAGGAGATTAATCCTGGCAGATTTTTTTATAATATTCATTGTTGTTCAAAAAATTCACTACCTCTTCAAGCAATAACCCATATGAGTACCTTCCATTAAATGCCTGTCCGATAATTCTGAGTTGTAAATTAAAATCATCGGTTGTTCTTAAGGCTCGTTTGTAAATATCTTCAATCATAACTGCACATATCTTGAAATTTTCTTTATAGTGCATCGATCTAATAATGTTTCCAAAATCTCTAATAGTCAAACTGTATATTTTCTTAACATGCTTGTAAGTGTATTTGTCGTAGTATTTCAAAATATAAGCTACCCCAAGTTGGCATCGTCCAATTGTATAGTTTTTGAACGGTGATTTAGAAATCTTATTCCGTATCATTCCAAATACGGTCATAACATATTCTGCATACCTAATCGTCATCGGCCTGAAGTTCGTTTCTATTAGATATATCCCGGCCAATAGGTTCTTAGGTAGTTTATGATCTTGCGCTAACCTTTGTAGCTGAATCAAATATTTTCTATTCTTATATAATCTTTTCTTAGAACATAGCTCTATTGTCTTATTACTGTATGATAACTTACTTGTCATCTAAATACTTACCCTTTGAGATAATTGAATCAACGAAAGAGTCGATAGAGTCTATTTGGTCTTTAATGTGGTATCTGAGACTTGATAGTGACTCTTGAAGTTGATGTTCAAGATTTAATTCAATGATCTCGCCCGAACTAGATTGTTGAGCACTTAATATATAATAGTAATCCTCTTTTGATCTGTCATAGAATGAGAATAAATAAATCAAACCGGTGTCTATTTTGGTGCAATATGAGTTGAACTCACTCAAGTATGGCCTTTCATGCTCAAAAGCATCATAATACTCATTGCTAGAGATCAAGAAATGTCTTAATCTTTCATTGCGGTTCTTGTCTAAATATTCAGATACTACTTCCCATTTATACAGTGAACGTTTGGTAAGATTAATCAAGCTAACAATAAGATCTAAAACTTTATCACTTTTCGTCATCGATTATCGCATCTCCTTTGTCTAGTTTAGCTTTCAAATTATTCAGATTGTCCAATAATACCTTTTTCTTAGTATCACTTATTACTTCTTCTTTAAGGGAGTTTATTATTGAATCCATATTCGTTTTCTCTTCCTGAGTGAATATGTTGGGATACTGTTTTAATTTATGTATAGATGACTGTATCACAGATATATTAGTTAAGCTAATAGCATCATCCTCGATTAGAATCTGAATACAATGATTCATATTTTTCAGCATTCGATTTCTATTTTTATTGTATGACTGAATATCGAGCATCCGTCTGATGTTTTTCTCAACTCTTTTAGATGTACATGCGCTATAGATAGCTAGTCCTCCAACAATAATAGAAACAATCAAATTAATCCAGTCTGCTGGTTTCATCCAACCTCCCCCTCTTGTCTAAAATATACCCTATAATGCCCTCTTGTGGCAAGATAAAGAAAATAAAATATGAAAAAGCAAAAAAGGCTCTTTCGAGCCTTGACCTTTAACTTATTGAGCCTCCAACTTCTCATCATTTTGAGGGGAAGTCAGGATGTTTTTTCTTTTAGCTCTCTCTGATCTGATCCCGTCAACTTTACCTAGGAGATAGTATTTTAGAGTAAGTTCAAAATCATTTGAGATAGGGTTGTTCTTGAGCCTTACTGAGTCATCAATTCTCTTCATAACTAACAGAGGAAGCTCATGAGGGTAGCAGTTACTATATATTTTTTCGAGCGTATCTACCATAACTCCTGCCTCTCTCCATTTTTTTCGATGATACTCTGCTTCTTCTTCCGTCTCAAATAATTTACCGCGAAAGGTTCTTTTTTCTAATTCCTTTTCCTTTATTCTATCTTCTAATTCCTTCTTATGAGTCTCCGCAAGTAATCTTTCCGTCATTTCTCTATCTTTTTGGGCAAGTTCCTGAATGTTCTCCTCAGTTGGTTCAATCCCTAGTGCTTTAAGTCTGTTTATCTGGTTTTCTCTTGCCTGCTTTTTTTCCTTTAGAATCTCCTCTGAGTATAAGTCGTTCATCTGCACAACATTAATCATTTTATTAACCTCCTTTGATTTGAATCAGAAGGATGATATAATTTGCTTAGTACCATCTTCCTGATGGGCTCTCTAAAGGTATTCAGACAAAGCTTGCCGGCTGCTGGATACCTTTTCTGTTATTCTTCATTCGATCTGATGTACTCCACTGCTTTTAGCAGACCCTCCCATAGTTCATCCAGGGTTAAAGTCTTTAAATATTGCTCAAGTTTTTCTCTAACCTCAATAGTTGTCGTTAAGTTCTCCAAACTTTTCCCTCCCTCGGTTCCATTATTTATCCTTCAACCATTCGATTACAGCTTCCCTTTCAACCCTCCATGATTTTCCTACTTTTAGAGCCTTTAGTTCGCCCGCTTCGATTGCTCTCCTGATCGTACTATGATGCACTTTCAGAAAATCAGCTATCTCTTTGATAGTGTTGATGTCTTGCAGATTTTCTATTCCCATAACTTAACCCCCTTTCATATTACGTTTTAATATTCTTATATTAGTTTTATTATGTTTATAATAGCATTGATATGTTTTACTGTCAACAAGTAATTAAAATAAAAATCCTCTCTGCGGTGGCAATCCACAGAGTGGTAAAGAGGTGGAAGCCTTTTAGCGTCATGCTGGACGTATTGATGAATGGATTCTTCAATGAAATATCCAGGGTTTTTTAGGGTGTCTTAACAATCAAATGAACTGTGGTTTTCTATACTACCCCTGCTCTCTTTGCCTGTTTGAAATTATCAAACACTCTTACCAGTTTGGACACATCATCAATCTCATCCATCCGCACATTTAGGTTAAATACATAATTATCTCCCGAGCCTTTTCGATTCTCTTCAGCTGGTACTATTCTTTCACCCTTGTGCAGCTGAGCGATATAACCATCGAAAGGGACAAAATCAAGACCGTTTCTATGGCTACCATTCACATAGTTTGGGGTAACTGAACTGAAGGACGAAGTAGTTTCTTTTATCCCATTAGTAACTGTCCCGAACATGTCTGACATATTCTTTATAAAGGAGTTCATTTCCCCTCCTTTACCTATCAGGAAGTTGATGGCTGTCACCACTGCGAACAATGCAACAGCAACTCCGGCAATGATACCAGCCCACTTCAAGAATCCCAGGAATCTCGTACTATCCAGCAGAGTATTGAAAGCCTTCCCAGCTCCGGAGACCACGTCCATGAGCCCTTTCGCTGCCTTCATTCCGTCATTAACTATAGAGATTGCTTTGAAAAGTCCAACAATAGCAAGAATGACCGGCCCGATTACTGCAGCTATACCTCCGATAGTTACGATTAGAGTCTTCGTTCCATCACTTAGATTCGAAAACTTCTCTATCATGTTATTTGTAAATTCGATAAATGGCAGGAACATCGGAAGGATCTGTTCTGAAAAACTCTCTCCCAGCTTCTTAAGCCCCTCCTGAAACTTCAATAATTGAGTTGTAGCGTTGTCTTGCTCCTTGCTATAGTGACCAATGACATCCCTTGATCTATCCATAACAAAATCATATCTCAGCTGGACCTTCTCCGCTTCTGTCATCTCAGAGATCTTCTCTCTGATCCCTTTTGAGTGTGCAAACTGCTGCAGGTTTGCTTGAGTCATTACGATCCCGTACTTCTTAAGAGCTTCAGTCTCTCCAGTGAATATAGATGTCAGAGCCGTCTGAGCTACTTCAAGCTTTCCACCATGGAAAGCTACCATGTCAACTGAGAGCTGCGTTAATGCTTTTGAATAGTCAACTGTCTGCTGAGTGTTTATTCCCATCCCGCTGGCCAGAGCTCCGAAAGCATTGGCCATGTCGAGGGCGGTGGTCTTTGCAAGACCAAAGTTTGTAAATGCCCTTTCAGACCACGCTTCCATATCTTGTGAGAATCCTTTGAAGACTGCCCTAGCCTTACCCATTGCATCCTCTAGATCAGCTCCAAGTTTGAAGCTAGCAGCTGCAGCTGCTAGTACTGGAAGGGTGACCTTAGTAGTTAGATCTTTACCAATCTCTGTTGCCTTATCCCCGAAGGTTTTCCATTCTTCTGAAGTCTTACCCAGAATGGTCTTTTGTTTGTCAAGTTCCTTTATAACTGCGTCCAGCTCAGCCCTGGCTTCCTTCAGCTTTGCCTCTGCTATCTGAAGATTGGTTGTGTTGTTCTGGACCGCCTTCGTGTTATCTCCATAAGCTGCCTTTGCCTGGTCAAGTTTCTCCTTGTGCTGCTCAACTTCCTTCTTGAGTATTGAGATCTTATTTTTTAAGAAGTCGAATTTAACCCCCAAGGCATCCACTGCTTTACCGCTTGCTGTAGCTTCAGCTGAAGAGGCTTTGAACTCAGCGTTCAAAATAGCCATCTGTTTCCTGACGTTTGGCACCCCGGCCTTAACCTCATTATAGTCAAACTCAAGTTTAATTGACCGTTTATATCCTCTGAAACTCATTTACTCACCGCCTTATTTTAAGAAATCTCTCATAGAATAAACCTGTTCCACTGGCTGCTTCCTTGTTAATCCTCCGGTATGGATATCAAGCATCCTAAGAACCTTAGCTGTTGTGCTATTGTAGAACTCCACCTCTGGCCTTGAGAGTTTTATGCAATAGCTATAATATAGGGTTTCCCAGAAAGCATTGTCTATCCCTTGATCAGTGGATGGAGGAGCTTGTGAAGTGATAGCCTTGACTGACTTATTATCCAGCTCCTGAGCTTCAGCTCCCGTAAGGAAGTTCTCTGTCATAAGCCTTGATATCTCAAGTAGGAGATCCTCTCCACCGGAGACGATTATATTCCTTGCCTCTTCGAGTGTAACATTCCGATCGTGGACCATCATACCAGAATGTAGGACCCTGGCTGTGAAATCGTAAGGCTTGGATATCATATCTGCAAATGCTGCTTGATTGAGTGGTCCATACTCGTAAGTGTAGAGAATGAATGCCTCGTTGTTGAATGTCGCAAATTTTGACGTTCCATCAGAGAACTCAATTTCTAATGGCTCCGGAGGCTTTACTATTACCCTTGCCATATTTTCACCACCTTATCATCTGCAGGATCCTATTCATTAGCTTTTTCCTCCAGCTCTGCAGCCTCGAGCAGGACTTGTTCTATCTGTTTATTGGTTTCCTTGATTTTCTCCATGAACATCTCCTTCTGGTCCTCTGTTGCCGTTGCAAGGAAATTATCAGTCAAGAGTCTAGCAATCTCATGCATGATCTCCTCACCGCCCCCGATCAGGATCATCTTTGCCTCGTCAAGCGTAATAGTCCTGTCTGCCATCTTCATCCCGCTGTATAGTACCTTTGACATAAAGTCGTATGGTTTGATAGGTAGTTCTGTTTTTATAAGCTCCTCCATGTCTCCAAATTCATGTTGAAACAAATAGAGCGCTTCCTTAGTGAATATTGCTTCCTTTACTGTCCCATCAGCAAACTCCATCTCAAGAGACTCAATCGGTTTAACTGCAAATTTTGCCATTCTGATCACTCCTTAATTATTAAGAATCTCTGTAATAAAACGACCTTTTTTGATATTTTTTATTGGTATTTGTAATTCTTTTCATGAATTTTGTACATTTACAGATGATTTCTCTTTCTATATGCTTCAGATCGATTCTCCAAAATTGCTACTTTATTAAGTCAAAGAGCTCCTCCGGATCTGCAGCGCACAGAGCATCTCTTTAGATATCTCCCATTTTGGGAGAAAGTTTCTTGCTGATGGCGTGGTCCCGGTCTATACGGAAAAGGCTCTAGAGATTTTGACCCCCCTGGGTTAGGGTAAGAGGGCAACCAATGCAATAATGTTAAGACCCACAGGCACTTGATCAGATCAAGGATCTATTAACCAGACTGATTTCGATTACTACGCACCGTAGAATAATACTTGTACTGAAGATACGCGATACTATTTTCTTTACGAAATGTTTTTCTCCGGAGAATATTATTGACCATACATCAATCTATCATCTTTCATTTTATTCCTATGGAATCAAGCTCCAGAATCCTGGCCACCAACCAAAGGGATATTCCTATACCTTGATACAATCTTCTCCCCAGTTTCAGTATCTTCAATGCTCTTGATGTATATACTATTCGAGAAGTAATATCCTTTCCCTTCTGACTGCTGCCTGGCCATTACTCTGCAGTTTAGTATTAGCTTGTATGTCCTCTTGGGGACTAATGCCAGGGGCAATTCAGGCTCGTACAGTTTATTGATTGTTACCACAGTCTCACTCTCATCATTTACGAATAGTGCCTTCAAGTTGTATGCATCTTCATGAACCACTCTATCAAATATTCCCTCAAACTCCATTATTAGTTTTGGCCTCATCCTCATCTCTCTCTTTCTGCATCCTCTTGTTTGTGTTAATTGCGTTCTGATATAGACTATCAAGGGATCTTTCCCGATATCCTATTCTTTTAATAACTATGTCCTCTACTGCTGATCCGGAGGTATGATCCCTTGGAGTTTTCATTTCCCCAAAGGTTGGCGAGGAATACCATCTGGTCCTATCATCCACCTCCTTCTCTATTTCTCTCATGACGGATCTATCCTTGAGTAAGCCCTGGATAAAGACTTTTTTCCTAAGAGTCCGCATTCCCTTCTCCCTGATTGATTGAACTTGTTTAGGAGAGTCAAGTCTTAGTTTTTCTGCTACTTCTTTGTATGAGTGGATCCTGCAGAATAGACCCAGTGATAGTCTTATTACTTCAAACTCCTCAGCTGTCAGCTCCTGCTGCATACTCTTAAAAAACTCCTCAATGAATATACTGCTGCAAAGTGTATCTTCAAATCGCGATGTAGCATCCTCGATCGTGTCACTTAATAGCATGTCCTCCTCTTCACCAATCGGAGTATCCAAGCTTAGGGTTTCTCTGGAAATAAGTTTTAGATATCTCACCTCATCCACTGGGATATTTAATAGATCAGCTATTTCCTTATCCGTAGGTTGACGTTGAAGATCCTGGAGGAGCTCCTCCCTGGCTTTGATGATCTTATGCAACTGCTCTCTTCTATGAGCTGGGATCCTAAGACTTGAGGCTCTATCCCGCATATAATTAAATATTGCCGTTCGAATGCAGAATGCAGCATATGCTGAAAACTTTCCACATTCTGGATCGTAGGTGTTGATTGCATTGATCAGCCCGATAGTTCCCTCCTGGAAGAGGTCCTCTTCATCTCTGCCAGGACTATCCACTTTTGTATATTTACTGCTAAAATACTTTACAAGCTTTAAGTTATGGAGGATCAGTAGTTCTTTCTTCTCTTCATCTTTCGTCTCTTCATATTCTCGCAGCAGTTCTTGCTGGAGATCTTCGTCAAGTCTTTTATGAAGATATATCTCAATCACTCCTCCGCTAAGGGTCTATTCTCTGTTCTCCAAATCTATCCTTTCAAGCTCCTCAGTAGGAAGTTTTGAAAAAATTATACCTTTGAAATTATCTGATTCAGTGCAGAAACTGATTTCGCCATCATACATACAGTCCATTGGCTTAACAGTCCTTTCGCCGTACTCATCCTCTACTAAAGCTAGGCAAACCACTCTTTCATACAAGTCTGGAATTGAATTATAAGTTGCTATCATATCAGCAGGAGCCGGTATGATTTGAATAATTATTTCGTCTTTTACTTTTTTCATTTTGGTATCCCCTTTCTTCTTTATATCCACGGGTTTACCTCCTTTGGTGTAGCTTATGTCAGATGCTATATAATTACTTATAGTTCACCCATCTCGATGTTGCATATCCTCCAATGGATAGGCTGCCGTTTATACTGCAGCTCCCGAAGTTGATTAGGTATCCTTGCCAACTCCTCGACTACTTTCTCAAACTCATCAGATAGAGGTTCTACTCTGCTAAGCTTCCCCTTCCAACTAACTTGTAGCCACAAGAGATATTGGATCCTCGAATCCAGTTTGGCTCTTTCCAGTTTCAGTCCTCGTAATTCTTCAGTTTCTTTCATTGCTTCCATCCCCTTTCGTTGTTTGCATCATTGCATTAAAGCGAGAAGTTTTTACCTTTTGGGTAGTCTTAGGGTAGTTTTTAGGGTAGTCTTAAATATTCATTTTCCAACGGGTACAGCCAAAAGGGTAGAAAAGGTAACTTTTTTTGAGACACACGTAGTATATATACAAGATTTATTTTAGTTTTATTGTTGTGAGAAACTCTCACGTATAGTCTGTATTTTTTAATTTTACCTTTTTTACCTTTTCTACCTTTTCACCCCTCAACCTATTGGAAAAAAGCCATTCTCATTTTTGATAAAAACTACCCTCGAATTACCTTTTCTACCTTTTTTTGACCCTATTTGGCTCAAAACTCTTCACAAATGTTCAGAAGGTATTCAAATCCGTCCAGCTCAAGGCCTTCCAGTTCCGCCTTGTCCAAGTCGATAGTTAAAAAACATCGACTCGTTGACTGGCCTTGAATAGTAACATTCCACTTTTTACTCAAATCTACTACATAATTTGCTTTAGCTATTTGCTTTTTGAAATCATAAGGATTTAAGAAACGCTCTTGAATATTATATTCTTTGATATACTTAGTCATTACAGCATGAAGCTCAGGGATCCGTAGGCCGATGACGCGGCTTGATTTACTCGCCCGATGGACGATGTAATCTTGCTGAAACCAATTCCGGCTCTTTAGTGCCTGGCTCATGAGCTCCAAAGTAATATCCACAGCGGATTTTGTTGAGTCACCCCCGCCGAGGTTCTCATCGATTACGATGTTTTGGAGAGTATCAAATAAATCAACCAGTCTCGTTCCTGTCTCCTCTTCGAAGTTTAATCCTAGGTCATTAAATATCAATTTTAGTATGGTAAGCCCAAAATAATTAATGCGCAGTGTGTTGACTATCCGCTCATCCTTGATGCTGCAATTCGCTTTCAAGTACTGATCAACCTTCACGAGTATGATTTCAATTGATTCATCATCGAGGCTCAAGGCCTTGTTCAGCAAACTCCTACCTAGTTTTGAAAGCCTTTTGCTATGCTTCAAGATTTCAAAATTCTCTTTATGAGCCCTCGATTCCTTTTTAGAAAAGGTTAAAAGCAAGCTTCTTTCAATTACTGCCGTTTCAGAGGTCGAGGCTTCACCGAACATGCATAGAGGAGCTGTCAAATAAAGATCCTCAAGCTCCTGGTTCCTTGTTCCTCTAGATGATTTCAGCCGATCGTAGCTCACTCTTGCTATATTTGAAATTGCGTTCATTATATGAGGAGCAAGCATGTCTGGTTTATATTCGTCTAAGATGTAAGATAAAGTATTATTGGAGCTCACGTTCTTATCCATAACAAATTTTGTGACTCCACTCGCTGAGTGAGTACCGCTTACTATCCCTAACATTGGGATTATAATGTTTTCGAGCGTCTGGCTTTTACCTGATCCAGCTTCCCCTGAAACGATAAGATGTGAAAATTTAATTTTATGGGTGGCCCAAAGTCTCTCTTTGAAAAACAAAGCGCCTAAATAGCCCATTATCCCGGCGGAGATTCCTTGAGAATTGAAACTGAGCAAACTACCGGCAATACCTCTAAGCTCCTCCCTACCGATTGGTTCGATACTCAGGAGTTCTGTTTGTATACCATTGGCGCAAACGTGGATGTAATCGTCCCTTAGGGCGTTTTCACATGTCAATGCTCCCTCTGCGGTCACGAAATACCAGCTCTTATTAATGTACTGCATCCCTCCAACAGCATATCCGGTTATTCTAATTTCAACGTTCTTAGATACTATTGTCTTGATATATTGTAAATCGGTCTTATTGCCTGTGAATCTCGCCTCGAGGCTGTTTGTAGCCTGGAGAAATCTATTCATGTCATCAAAATCACTGGTTCGATAGGACCTTTTGAAGCTTTTGCCCCCAATTATTTGAACGTTAGCCTCCAGCTCGTCAAGACTTGGGTTGTCAACTACCTCAATGAACCGCTGAGGGATTATAATAAAATTTGAAATCTCAATAGTCGAACCTTTCGGACCGTACTTATAATACCTACCATCTGCTTCAAATATAGGCAGTATATCTTCATCGTCATTAGCACAAGAACCCTTATCATACTTCAATACTTGATTGATTATAATTTCAAGTTCCTTATCCTCTAATGGCTCCAAACAGCGCTCAATATTTGCTCGTTTAAGCTCCTCTCGGACTTCATCATCAGTTTTACCTTTCGCTTGCAAACTGGACCCGTATCTAAAAAGCAAATCATTGCGCTCACCCCTCGGAATTATAGTTGGTAAAATAAACTTCTGGCCAGGGTTCTTGCCTTCGAGAAAATCCATAACTAAGTCATCAGCTTCAGCTATATCAAGAGATACAACCCATTCATAAGGCTTGCCATTTATTGTACTCCCCGGAGCTACTATGTAGCCACCATCCCCTCTTATGTCAACCCCAATATGAACACCGGTTTTATTCTTTACTACTTCTGATGTTCTGTACAACAGATGTAGTCCTCCTGAGGCCGTCCTGCTAGTCCTAGTTGGAGGTAATCGCCCATTTAATAGCTCCCAATCTTCGAGAGTCTTTATACCATCATTACCACCCTTTACGTCCAGGTCTATTACGAGGAGCCCCTCTCCTGTCCTCAGCCCAATATTCATGTCGCCCCATCTGAAGAGCTTCTCCACTTCTACAGGATCATTTGTAGCTAGCTTTTGCCAACCTTTCTTCATAGGTGTTTTCTGATCTGGTATTAAAGGGAATACTTTAAATCCCTCAGCTGCTAGTTGCAGAGCGCTAATTAATTTTTCATTCTGTTCATCGATCTTTACTCTTTCCATTCGGTCTACTCCTCTCATGCAGCTGTCGTGCCAAGAATCCCAAGGGGTTCCAGATCAAAATATGTTCTAGTTCATTTATTTGATGCTTCAGCATTAGTACCGCATTTGGAGGCTCTCTGCTAGGTTTCATATCCATCAAGTTTACCTCCTTTAATAATTCTGATTACAGCGCTTTTAGGTGTTGGATCCTTGATACCAAACTCATTTCTAGTATCCAGGGTTTGTTCCTTACGTCTATTAATGGCAGCTTCAACTCGTTTCTTTCTTTTGTTTTCTTTTCGAAGCCTCTTTAGATCGTTTTTTTCTAAATGCATAGCTAATAGTCCCCCTTTAGCAGTAGTACACCGCTCTATTGGTTAAATTATTGATTTCTCCGCTGCCACTTTATCGAGGAACTGTTCAAGGCCTAGCCTATGGATTTTTATCGTACGCCCTATCCTCACAGTAGGGATTTTCTCTGATCTGATTAGTTCATACAGTGTATTTTTTCCTATGCCAGAATAAGTTTGAGCCTCAGTTACTGAAAGTAAATACTTATCACTCATTTTTTACACCCTCCCCTTACTTAGTTAAAAGAATAGATCCTCAACAGATCTTCCGAGTTCAGCCGCTATTTTCTTCATGATTTCTCTTGTTGGATTTGCTTTTCCAGTTTCTATTAGCCTAAGATATTGTGGCGTTATCCCAACTTTTGAGGCTAAGTCGATTTGTTTGTAGCCTCTTTCAATTCGTGAAATCTTTACCTTGAAATTCAAAATATTCACCTCTTTCCTATACTGTTTCGTAATTGAATATTTTCTATTAACTTGATTATAATATTCTTTATTGAATACTGCAAGTATAAAAATAAAATTAATGTTTCACTTTTGAAATTATTTTCTTGTAATTGAACCTCAGCTTTGATATTCTCTACTTGAGGAGGCGAGAGTATGAGGTTGAATGAATTTATACAAGTTGGATCGAATATAAAAAAAATCAGAAAAGAAAAGGGTATTAGTCAAAAGCAGATGGCAGAAGAAATATTGAAAATTCCAAGGTCTACTTACTCAAACTACGAGAATAATAATAGAGTTCCAGATAAAGGTACACTTGAGAAGATAGCAAAAGCATTAGAAGTTGACGTTACTTCTTTTCTCAGCCACGAAGACTATGAAAGACTTACCTTTGAGACAGATTTTGATTTCAGCGAATTGGATCCTGAAATATTAGAAGTATTTAATAAGTTCAAAGAAAGCTTGTCAAATGGGCTTCCAGGCGTTAAAATAACAAATTCTGTTCTAATTCAAAACATAATAATTAACTATCTCGCAAGAGTTAAAGCTGAATCAGACTTAGATGAGCGAAGGATACTGGAGGAGTTTAAGATAATAGACGACGTTCTACAAACCGGTAATGCTCAATTCAATCGACTTTACGATATCCACAGGTCGGAATTGATAGAAAAACGAAGAATTGAATCAATAAACGAGATTAAACATTTACTTGTTGAATACGGTCTTAATAATCCACCGGAATTTGTCCAACAGCTCGCCTCCAATCATGTTTCAAAATACGGAGCAAAGGACCTACCAGAAGCAATTATTCTCCTTTTAAAGAAAGGAGATAAAGTGAATGGCTCGTAAACCTATCGTAAATACCAATATCAATGGAAGTGACTACTTTAGGACCCGACTCCTGATAGGAATCGATAAAGAGGGAAAGAAGCTTTATAAGAACTTCTATGGTAAATCCAAAGGTGAAGCTGAGAGCCTCAAAAAGGATTATATTCTGGCACTGGAAAAAGGCATCAATCCTGACTTAGGATCCATCCCTTTGGAGAAGGCCATCCATGATTGGCTCTGGACCGTTGAAAGAAGCAGCGGAAACAAGTCCTCAACCTTCGAAAGACATGAGTCAACTTATAGGAACTACGTTGAAGGTTCAATGATCAGCAAGATACCTGTATCACAGATAGGTAAGATTATTATCCTCAAGTACTATAATGAACTCATTGAGACCGGTAAGAGTTATAAAGTATTGGAGAACCTCCATAAGTTCTTAAGCAAGTTTTTTAGGTACGCATTATCTGAGGGGTATATCGTAAGAAATCCATTAGTAGGATTAAAACTACCGCGAGAGAACGAGGATGATATCGAGGATCAGGATGTTAATATAGAGACTTTGTCCGATGAAGAGATCAAAAGAATACTTGACTCAGTAGGTAATAAGAAGTTGAAATATATAATCCTGTTTGCCTTTATGACCGGTGCTAGGATGGGTGAGATTTTAGCCCTGGAGAAGAAAGACATCAAGGGAGATGTCGTCAGGATCAATAAATCCCTAAGGACTGTCAGAGTGTACGAAGATGAAGACAACTATAAATATGAATTGAAGGTAACAAGACCTAAAACTAAAAGTTCTAATCGGGAGGTGCCTTTGCCTGAGACTCTAAAAAGAGAGCTGAAGAACCTTTATATCCTGGTAAAAGAAGAGAAGTTAAAGCTAGGCCCAGCTTATGAGGATAATAATTTACTCTTCCCTTCTATCACGGGAACCTATATTGAAGCTAAGAATCTTCGGAGGAGCTGGGAGAGAGCATTAAAAAAGGCTGCAGTCCCTCATAAGAAGTTCCACAGCCTAAGACATACCTATGCGACGAGAATGATAGAGAATGAAGTACAGCTCCTAACTGTCTCAAGGCTTTTAGGCCATAGTTCTATAAAGACTACTGAAATCTATGCTCATACCCTCGAGGATACCAAGTTCGAAGCAGTGAAAACATTCGATGCAATGTTCAATTAGAACCTTAAACCTTATCTGAAAATGGATAAGGTTTTTATTATTAATAATCCCATGGTGGCTAAAAGGTGGCTAAAATGAAAAAAGCAAGGGTATAAAAACCCTTGCAAATGTTGTAATTGGTACGCCCAGAGGGATTCGAACCCCCGACCAACTGGTTCGAAGCCAGCTACTCTATCCAGCTGAGCTATGGGCGCACATGAATTTTGATACTATAATAGTATACCTCCAAACACCTCCAATGTCAATAATCATCAGCATTTCCAAGGTTTATGTTCTTCATATCTACAATTGGTAATAATCCTTCGGTTGGGAGCAAAGTGGTAAATTATAGTATCCTTTATCATCCATTACCATATCTACTGCACGGATTACTGCACGGATCCCCAATGTATGAGATTATAATTAATACCCTATATTCCTCTTTCTATATTAAATATATGTTTATCAATGGATTAAAAGCACTGTGGATTAAAAATACTGTGCTTATGCTATCTTGGTTCTATATTTTAAGTTTTCTTAATATCTAACGTTTTCCCCCGAATGAAAACGATTGATTATCGTTATTATTTTATCATGTGTTGACTACTATTTTACCTAATGCTACCATTGCTTTTAAAAGATTCTTAAAATTTAATCAATTGAATGGAGACGATTTTATGGAAAATGTAAAAAACCCCACACAAGAAGTCTTAAAGGAAAAATCCATTATCAAAGACTACGAGAAACAGCCTGTCCCAGAGAGCGAAAGAAATGGATGGTTTAAGCTCGGGCTAGTGTGGATAGGAGGAGTTATATCTCTTTCTGCAACAGCTTTGGGTGGAGCACTTGGTAGTGGTATGCCACTTAGCCAGGCTATAATTAGTACTTTAGTAGGTTCTTTTGTGTTGGCAATACTTAGTAGTATTTGTTGTGTCGTTGGAGCAAGAACTGGATTGGCGATGTCCCTTGTATCTTCATACTCTTTGGGAAAAAGAGGAGCAATGCTAGTATCATTAGTGACTGCCATTGCATTATTCGGTTGGTTCGGAGTCCAACTTGATCTTTTCGGTGATACATTGGCACAAGTAATATTAAATGTATTCAACGTCTCAGTTAGCTCAAATATTTTGATTGTTTTAGGTGGAATATTAATGACCTTAACAGCTATGTTTGGTTATAAGGCCATTGAAAAACTGAGTGTTGTTGCAGTTCCACTATTAGGGATACTTCTATTCGGGTCATTATTTATAACACTTAACAATTTCTCATTTGGTGAATTATTGAATACCCCTGTCACTGCTTCTCCAATACCTCTTGGAACAGCAATTTCAATGGTTATTGGTTCACTTGCGGTTGGAGTAATAATCGGACCAGATTATTCAAGATATGCAAGAACAACTAAAGATGCAATCTTATCATCTACTTTTGGATATTTTGTAGGAACTGTTGTAGTACTTATAATTTCTGCCATATTGGCAAAAGCAACATCTCAAACTGATATTATCTCAATCTTTATAGGACTTGGTTGGGGTACAGGTGCGATGGTAGTCCTAATCCTTGCACAATGGACAACAAACAATACAAATATTTACTCAGCTTCATTGAATTTTTCAATTATCTTTTCAAAAATACCCAAGTACATCTTAACAATAGGTGCAGGTGTTATCGGAATAAGTCTGGCCGTATTGGGAATATATGATAATTTTATTATGTTCCTAAGTTTCCTAAGTGTATTGATTCCTCCTGTAGGTGGTATATACGCGGCTGATTATTTTATGAATAAAAAAGCATACAGTTTTGATAATATTGATAGAATAAAAGATGTTCGTTGGTTAAGTATAGCAAACTGGGCAATTTCTTCTGTTGTTGCTTTTATGACAACTGCAGCGCCAGTTGGATTAGGAATGCTTCGTCTTACAGGAGCATCTGGTCTAGACTCATTTGCTGTTGCTTTTGTGATTCAAATTGGATTGAACCTTGCTTTTAAAGGGAAATCAATACTTAAGGAGGAAAATTAATGCGCTTAATTGGTAAAGAAGAAATTGAAAACATAGCTATAGGAGCTGCCCTACTTGGCACAGGAGGTGGTGGCGATCCATATGTTGGTAAATTAATGGCTATCCAAGCTGTTGAAAAATATGGACCAATAAAGTTATTGGATATTAATGATATCGAAGACGATGACTTAATAGTTCCATCTGCTATGATGGGAGCTCCGACTGTGATGATTGAAAAAATTCCAAGTGGGAAAGAAGCTCTTGTCTCATTTAAAGCAATGGAAAAGATACTGGAAAAACCTATAAAAGCTACAATGCCAATAGAGGCAGGAGGGGTAAACTCTCTACTCCCCTTGGCTCTTGCAGCGGAGCTTGGTTTGCCTGTAGTTGATGCAGATGGCATGGGTAGAGCTTTTCCCGAACTACAAATGGTTACTTTCTATATAGATGGTGTTAAGTCAACCCCAATGGTACTTTCTGATGAGAAAGGTAATAGTATTGTTCTTGATACTGTAGATGGTTTATGGGCAGAGAAAATTGCAAGAACTGCAACAATTACAATGGGAGGATCTGTTATGATTTCAATCTACCCCATGATTGGAAAACAGGTTAAGGACTCCTCCATCAAACAGTCACTATCATTGGAACAAAAAATAGGTGAAATAATCACAACAGGCAAGAAAGACAATATGAACCCAATCAATGAACTGCTAGAACTATTGAATGGCCACAAATTATTCGAAGGTAAAGTTGTAGACATAGAAAGAAAGACGGAAGGTGGTTTTGCTAAAGGGGAAGCCCTTATACAAGGCTTAGGTGAGAATAGCTATAGAACCTGCCGATTGAAATTTCAGAACGAACACCTACTAGCTGAATCGGATGGGAAACTTTTATGCATGACGCCTGATCTTATAACTGTCTTGGATGCTGAAACTGGTACGCCTATTACTACTGAAGGTATCAGATATGGCGCCCGATGTGTAGTCATAGGTATCCCATGTGACAATAAATGGCGTACCGATAGGGGTATTGAACTTGTAGGACCGAGATACTTTGGATATGATACTGACTATATACCTGTAGAAGAACTTCAGAAGTAAGGGGGACATGGAATTGACTAGTTATAAAATTGGAATTGATGTAGGTGGTACAAATACGGATGCTGTCTTACTTGACCAGAATTCAAATGTAATTCATTCTCTTAAGACACCCACAACGAGAGATGTAAGCGAAGGTATAGATTTGGCTCTTAGTAGGTTGCTTAATGAGTCTAACGTGGATAGATCTTTAATAAATTACGCCATGCTTGGTACAACCCATTGTACAAATGCAATTGTTGAAAGGAAAGAGTTGAATGAAGTAGCAATAATCAGAATTGGTGCCCCAGCTACATTAGCTATACAGCCTTTAGCAGGTATCCCTGATGATTTGAAAAAAGTTATTGGGAAACATGTATATCTTGTAGAAGGTGGTCATGAGTTCAATGGGGATGAGATAGTCCCATTCAATGAAACTGAACTTCAAAAAATCGCCTCAGAATTAAGCGGAAAAGTTGACTCTGTTGCAGTAACTTCAGTTTTCTCTCCTGTCTCAAAAGATCACGAAGAAAGAGCAGAGAAAATCATCAAAGAAGTAATGGGTGAACATATGCATGTATCGTTATCGAGTGAAATTGGCAGTGTGGGCCTACTAGAGAGAGAAAATGCCACTATTTTAAATGCCTCAATTATTAATGTAGCAAGAGCTACAGCAATGGGATTTATTAACGCTCTAAAAAAAGAAAGCATAGAGGCAAAAGTATTTTTTTCACAAAATGATGGTACGTTGATGTCAATTGAGTATACTATGAAATATCCAATCTTTACTGTAGCTTGCGGTCCAACCAATAGTCTGAGAGGTGCATCATACCTTGGAGAGAAACAAAACGCAATAACAGTTGACATAGGTGGGACCACAACTGACATAGCAGTGCTTTCAAATGGGTTCCCTAGAGAGTCATCACTTGCTGTTGAAATTGGAGGGGTCAGAACAAATTTCAGAATGCCCGATATCTCATCAATAGGTTTAGGTGGAGGTACCATAATCTATGGTAATGGATCAGAAATCAAGATTGGCCCAGAAAGTGTGGGATTTGAGATAACACAAAAATCATTGGTTTTTGGAGGAGATGTTATAACTGCTACTGATATTGCTGTTGCGGCTGGTATTGCTGAAATAGGCGACAAAAAAGCCGTTGAACACTTAGATAGAGCATTTGTTGAACAAGCTTACAGCAAGATGATTGATATGGTTGAAAGCGAAATTGACAAAATGAAAACCAGTTCTGATCCTATACCTGTAATCCTAGTTGGAGGTGGAGGTATATTATTTAACAAGCAATTCAAAGGTGCTTTAGAAGTTATAAAACATCCCAAAGGCGGTGTTGCAAATGCAATTGGAGCAGCTATTGCTCAAGTTAGTGGTCAAATTGAAAAAGTATTCTCCCTTGATGAGCTAGGAAGGGAAAAAACACTTGAACTTGCAAAGAATATGGCTTTAGATGAAGCTCTAAATGCTGGGGCTAACCCTGATACACTTCAAATTGTTCAAATGGAGGATGTTCCTCTTGCTTACTTACCTGGTAATGCAACCAAAATTACAATTAAAGCAGCTGGAGATTTATACTAGTATTGAGACTGTAAAATATTTTGTGTATGAGATACCTCTGGATTGAGATAAAATAAAATCAATCCGGAGGTATTTAATTATGGCAAAAATCAAAAGAGATCCAAAGAGAACAGAAGCAATCAAAAAGTTTTTAGAGCTCTACCAGCCAGAATCTGTAGACGACATCTACGAGAGTCTAAAAGACATGCTAGGAGAGACGATCGAGCAGATGCTTGAAGCTGAGTTGGATGAGCAAATAGGCTACTCAAAAGGTTCAAAGCCTCAAGGAGTCTTAAATGCTAGAAATGGCTACAGTTCAAAGACATTAAAGTCAAAGACTGGAGAATTGGACATCAACATCCCTCGAGACAGGAACGGTGAATTTGAGCCACAGATAGTCAAAAAGTATCAAACCGATATATCCCATATCGAAGAGCAAATAATATCAATGTACGGCAAAGGAATGACCGTAGCAGACATATCAAAGCACATAGAAGACATCTATGGATTTTCAGTCTCCAACGGCCTAATATCACAGATCACCAACAAGATCCTGCCAACCATAGCAGAATGGCAGAATCGTGGGCTTGAAGCAGTCTACCCCATAATATTCCTTGATGCTATCCACTACAACGTCAGACAGGATGGCATAGTGACCAAAAAGGCAGTATATATCATAATCGGGATCAATATGGAAGGCAAGAAAGATGTTCTTGGGATGTGGGTTGGTGAAAATGAATCCTCTAAATTCTGGCTTACCGTTATAACAGAGCTTAAGAATCGAGGGGTACGAGACATCCTGATAGCCTCCATAGATGGCTTAAGTGGCTTTTCAGAAGCAATACATGCAGTATTTCCAAGAACAGAGATACAAAGATGCATAATCCATCAGATAAGAAGCTCAACAAAGTATGTCAGCTACAAAGATGTAAAAGAACTAATGAGAGATCTAAAAGATATCTACAAAGCTCCAAGCGAGGAACAAGCGCTAAGAAACCTGGACGAGTTCGAAGATAAATGGGTCAAAAAATACCCGTCATGCGTCAAATCCTGTAGAAGCAACTGGGCAGAACTATCAGCATACTTCAAATACCCAGAAGAGGTCAGAACCATAATCTACACAACAAACGCCATGGAGAATTTCAACAGGCAGCTAAGAAAGGTAACAAAAAGCAAGTCAGTATTCCCGTCGGATGCAGCACTGATGAAAAGCCTGTATCTTGCTATGTTTGACGCTACTGCAAAATGGACCTCTAGAATCAGGAACTGGGATTATATACTAAATCACTTTGCAATCTACTTCGAAGGCAGAGTAGCACTTTAATCTTTAAAGGCATACAAAGGCTGTCAAGAAAGTGAGCCTTGACAGCCTATTTGGCGCTGTGATTAAATTAAGCTGATGATCAATCGAACTTTAACAACTTGAATCCTAGTGTTTTCAATCTTTTCTACCAAGAAATTATCTTAATCCAAAGGTGAATACACAAAATATTTTACACTACCGCTACTGCACGGATTTGAGATTTGTTATAATTCTCTCCTCCAGACAGGATCCCTGCAATGCAGTCTTTTCAATATCTGTAGCAATTATATATACCAATTATTTGAATTTGACCAACTGGTTCGAAGCCAGCTACTCTATCCGGCTGAGCTATGGGCGCATAGTTACTTCAGTCACTATATTAGTATAATGCCAAAAGCTTTTCGTGTCAATCTACCTCGACTATGACCTCTATCTCTACCGGAAGGTTAAACGGCAAGACACTTGTGCCGATTGCTGACCTTGCATGCCTGCCTTTCTCACCAAGCACTTCTACGAAAAGGTCAGATGCACCGTTAATTACCTTTGGTTGATCAAAAAAATCATCTGTGCTTTGAACAAAGCCTAATACCTTGACAAATTGCTTGATTTTATCCAAGTCTCCGAGCTCGCTCTTAAGTACTCCCAGTATATTTATTGCAGTTATCCTTGCAGCCTCATAGCCTTGCTCGATTGAGAGGTCAGCCCCCAGTTTTCCTGACATGACCACCTTGCCTTCCCTCATTGGGCCATTCCCAGATAGGTAAAGCATATTTCCTGATCTTCTCGCAGTAACATAGTTACCCATAGATTTTGTCTGGCCTGGTAGTATAATACCTAATTCACCAAGCTTTTTTTCAATTTCAGACATCGTTATTCCTCCTTTGTTTGTTCTAAAATATTCTGATACATGGCCTCAACTGTTGCTTCAAAGAACTTTTTACCCAATTCTTCCGTAGCTAGGGTTGGGTCGCCCAGAACTCCTATTTCTGATATCCCAGTTACTCCATGTTTAAACATGGTTTCAACCAACTCTCTAGTTGGAGGACCGACATAGCCTGGTTTTGCCTTATCCATTCTTACATACTCAGGAGCAAGATATAGCATCAGCGATGTCTCAAAGGCGCAAGCATGACCACCGCAGCTTCCAATGGGCATAGAGCTCTCCTTTTCAATTTTTGATAGTATAGCTATCAAACGGTCCAGAGTAAGTGCATTCAAGAAAACCGAGTCCTGAAATTTTATCTTAAAATCATCTATGAGCTTGATCGTTGTATCCATGTTTCCGCCATGGGAGGCTAAGAAGATGAATTTCTTGAAGCCATGTCTTAGGTAGGATTGCACATAGTCCTCAACTACAGCTTTGAATGTATCAGGTCTGAGGCTTAAGCTGCCAGGCAACACCATATGATGCTCTGAAAGCCCTGGGATTATAGTGGGTGCAACCAATGCATTGCCCAATCTTTCTGCAAGTCCGCATGACAATCCTATACCAATAGTTTCATCTGTACACTCCGGTAGATGAAGCCCATGCTGCTCCATTGCTCCAAGACTAATGATCACCGTATCGTAGCCTGAAACAATTTTCTCTCTGATATCTGGCCAAGACAAATATCTCAATTGTAAATGTTCCCCTATCATTATTGTATCCCCCTCTCTTATTAATATATTGTATTAAGTTAAATCGCAAAAGTGGAGATCGAAAAATAAAGCTGCCTAAAGGCAGCCCTTTGGACGATCTGTGATCGCTCATACAGCCATTTGAATATGGCTGCAATTCACTATTTATTTATGTCGCAGTGAAGAACTCCACCTTGTGCGTAATCTTCAAATTCCATCTCTCTAATTATAATCTTAACTGCCTCAGTCTTACATCCAACTGTCTCTACCAAAGCCTCAGTTACCTTTTTTGCCATTGCTCTCTTCTGTTCTACAGTTCTTCCTTTTAGCATTTCAACCTGGATTATTGGCATTTGTATTCCTCCTTTGATATATTAAAGTACGCCCAGCTTATCAAGGGCTGCTTTTACTACTTGTTTTTTGTCCTCTTCGAGATGTCTCAGTGGTCTCCTCGGTATTCCTCCCTGGTAACCAAGCATATTCATTGCAGCCTTAAGGGCGGGAACTCCCATGCCCCCAGTAACCATGAAATTTATATCTATAAGCTTTAGCTGGAGCTCTCTAGCTTCCTCCAGCTTACCTTCCTTTACAAGACTTACCAGCTTGCAGCACTGGTTGGGGAGTATGTTTCCAAGAGCTACTGTTGCACCTCTTGCTCCGACGGTAAGTGCCGGTAATAAATAGCCTGCATTCCCCGCAAATACTATAAAGTCATCGTCAGTATCCCTTACTATCTCCGAAAGCTGAACGATATTGCCTGATGTATCTTTAATACCTACAATATTTGGATGCTTAGCTAGTCTTGCTATTAACTTTGATGACATATTTATACCTGTGTTCCCTGGCATATTATAAAGCATTACAGGAATGGGCGATTCATCTGCAACATCAATAAAGTGATTGTAGAGCACTTCCTCATTCATACTTCCTTTGTAATAATGAGGAGGAAGAATAAGAGCTGCATCTGCACCCAAATCTGCTGCTTCCTTACAAAAGTTTATCGTCTCTAGAGTGGAATCATAGGACGTGCCGACGATTATCCTCTTTTCCTTGGTAAAATTGTCAATACAGAACTTTATAAGTTCAAGCTTTTCCTTATGAGTAAGATAGACAAATTCGCCATTTGATCCAAGAACTACTATACCGTCAAGTTCAGTCTTCGCCAATAGGTCAAGATTGTGCTTCAGCTTCCCGTAATCGATCGATTCATCCTCTGCAAAAGGAGTTACAATCGGTGTGTAAATTCCTTTGAACATTCTATACCTCCTTAATATATTTTTGGAGCTGGTGGTGGGAATTGAACCCACGACCGGTGGTTGTTCGTAAGGTAGTATGTTTAAACCCGCCGAAATCGACGGGTTTAAACCGTATGATACCTGATTAATTCTTACACCCATTTTTATCGCATGTAATTGCTTTGCTCGTATTCTGCCAATGATCGCTGATCTTTGTTGTGTCTACTCCGCAGCCAGTTTTGCCACCTTTGACACCAGAATGGACTTCTCCTGTTGGAATGTGTTCTACAGCCATTGTTTCTCCCTCCTTTAATTAATTTTTTTGTATATTAAGGCATTTCTACATTATTGCATATTTACCTATTCATCCAGCATCAGCTTCTTTTTTGAATCCCTGAGCTTACGGATTTCCTCCCGCTCAATTGTTCGAATGCTTTTGTCCGGCACCGGCAGGTCTTCCGGAAGGGTAGCTCCCATTTCAATAATTGCTTTGCGTATCTTTTCAGCCACTTCATAGTGCGTGTTATTTGCTGCGGCAGCCGTTGATACTTCATCCCGCTTCAGTTTTTCTTCCGTCTGCGAAATTCTGAACAGATTGGCGATCAGCTCTGTGCTACCCATATAATCAAGAATTTTGTCATCTTTCTTTAAGCCTTTTTTCGTATGAATATCTGAGACAGTCATGCCGCCATAAAGTCCCATGTAGCCGGCATTTTGGAAAATTGCAAATTCTTCATCGGTAAGAACTCCGGCGTTGTGTGCTGCTTCAGCAAGGAGCTGATTCCATTGCTTAATATTGCCGCGAACAACTAATCGTTTATTATTTTCGTCAAGCTGATTAAAGGCATCCTGAACTTCCTGACGACGTGTCTGAATGGCAAAATAGGTTTGACCCAATGCTATTATTTCCTTGCGTGGATCACCATTTTGAACAATCAAATAACAAGCATAGCGTGTAAGTTCATAGTCTTTAATTTTTCTTTGAGTTAAACTGCCTATGTCGACCATTTTGCTGACCTCAGCAAAATGGTCGTTAACCTTAAATCCGCTGTTTTTGCAGGCAAGAACAGCACGGTCAATTACTTTCTGAAAATTTCTCCATTGAACATATTCTAAAACTTCAGCAAGCTCACGAGCATACCAGAATTCAGTACCGTTTTCCCGCACATGCTTAATGCTTTCAAATGTTTTATATTCTTCCGCGTTTAAATTGGACATGTTCAATCCTCCGTATGATTGTTAAAAAGACAGCTTTTCTATACTCAGTTGGTAGTACGAGCTTAAGGAAGGATGGTCGGCATTATAACGAAACATCCCGATAGCCGCCTATAATCCCGATTGAGCCGTAATTCCCCGGATTGCCGTAATTTCCAACATTGCCATAATTACCGTATGAGCCGAAATTCATATTCAAATAAGGCGAGGTCTTATTGAACATGAGCCTATTGCCTTGGACAATTTCTCCCAGATACTTTCCTTGCATATCAATCAGAATCTTCTCGTTTGTGAGAAAATGTCCGATGTTCTGCCCAGATGGAGCATGGAGATGCCCATTAACTAAATTTGCTATATGATTACCTTTACTATTAAAGAGATACTCCATAGTTGGTCTCCTTTCTGGTTAAAATTTCTGCGAAGTCACTCCGCCAATTCAGCTGTAACAAACATATCTGCGTCTGTGATATAATTTTCAGGAACAATGTTGAAGCGCCTCACATCAAGAGAATATATATAATCGTTCTCGATGTGGTACGTCTCGTCAACATATTTCCGGAGGACATCATTCTTTTTCCGTAGCCGCTCCCGTGCATCTTTGTTCTGCTCGGTGTAAGCGCGGAGTATCAGCATTTTTATATATGCCGATGTTTCCCTGCCGTATCTGCTCAACAGATTTTGAGCAGAGCATTGGCCAAGCACAGTCGCATAATCAAATTCTGTGATAAAACCTTTTATGTATTCGACACCCTCATTAACTTGTTCATCAGTCAGTTTGATCTTACCATCTGAATCTGAAGTTGGCTCCGGACGACCGTGAATCAGACTGGATAGGATGTTATAAGCGTTTGACTCCGTTTGCGGATTCTTAAATTGATGTTCAATAAACTTCCGCAGACAGCCGATTCTTGCTGCAATATCGATATTGCCGTCCATAGCCAGTTCTTTGAAAAGGACTACAGAGGACATCAGGTCGTCACCCTTTTGAATCGGTGTACACTGGAGTTGTCCACCGACATTTTCAAAGTAAGTAGCGCAAACCGAAGTCGGGGTCTGCCGCCCTGAATTTGTCTGAATATAATCGATGACTGGCTCAAAGTCATGCGTGAGCATCAAGACAGTTCTCTCATAGAGACTATTGCCTCGTTCTCCGGTCTTGAAAAGACGGTTTATGATAGCATACTTTTTGTTGCTGTCGAATGATGATATCGGGTCGTCAAGTATTATCAGCTTGGCATCGCTCCTAATAGCATCGAACATAAAAAGTATCAGAGCGAAAGAGTGCTTTTCGCCCCAACTCAGATGTTTGCCTGGCGACTGTACATTGCCGGGGTTGCCGTCAGGAAGAATGAACTTTAGTAGAGCCTTAGCGTTATTTTCGCCACTCACTTCGACTTCGAATGTATACTTAAAGCCAGCAAGGCTCAGAAAGTCGTTAATATCCTGCTTCCTGTCCTTAATCTTATCCTGAATATACTTATTGTACTTTCCAATCTCACCTTTCAAGGCGTTTACCTTCGTAAGAAGGTCATCGATTTCAGTATTGACTGCACCCATCTCATTCTTGGTCAATTCCGTTGTAAAATAGGTATCACAAGCACGAAAATCAACCTTCATATCAGCAAGTTTTGTTTGCAAGTCGCCAATATTGTCTTTGTCAACAGATGATCCGTTAAACGACAAAATCGCTGTCAGCCTTCCGTGCAAATAATTTGCCTCGGCGCAGAGTTTTGTGAGCTGCGTTTCAAGCACCTGTAAATCATCTTTTACACCGAACAAAGACATCAGTTCAGATATCTTTGTTTCATCTAAATACGGCCTGAGAGCCTCAAGTGCTTTTGATATTGCCGAAGCCGCCTCAACACTCGTTTTATCAAAACTTTCTGCGAATACACGATTTATGGTTTCGGTTTTTTCTGTATCACCCGCAGAACAATAGGGGCACAGTTTTTTGTTCCCGAATTGCTCATATCCTTGCAGACGCCAAGCTGCCCACTTGGATACAGTGTCTCCCTCCAAAAAGGGCTTCAAGTCACTTAGTTCAGGGTGGGGGTTGAAGTATGCGCCTTTTCCTTCAAGGAGGCCTTTTACTCCGCCCCTCTTTGCTATTTTATTACCACTGGTAAATTTGATTGTATCAATCAAAACACCAATCTGACTGCGTAATTCAGCGATGCCTTGCCGCTCAGTTATTGTGGTTCGGATTTTAGTCAAGGCATCATCAATGTTCTTCTTAGCTTCATCGTACTCTGATGAACGAATCAGTACTTCGAAGGCATCTTTTATCAAAGAATCCGGCTGATAAACATACTGGCTGACATAATTATCATCAAAAATGGCTATGTTGCCATCGGTTACACCATCAATTGATGGTGCAGTCGCTTCGCTTGCACTACCGTATGGCGCAAGTTCGGTAAGTTCTTTGCTCTGCGACTTTAGGTAAATAGCCCGTGCAATAGTGGACTTGCCACTGCCATTCCTGCCAAACAGGATATTAAGCGTATCATCACAAAGTTCTAATTCGCCGCTCGTGATGTTATTGCAGTTATGAATTTTGATTGTCGTAGCAGTCATCTCATGTACCCTCCCCATAATTATTTTTCAACCCAACCATGTCTTCCTGATTCTTTTGTGTATGTCCGTCTCATATAAAATAAATTATCTTGTAGCAATGTCTGTGCTTCCGGAAATTTGACAACCGTTTAGAATTTTTTCAAAGTAGGAATCTTAGTACCTTTAACATTCACGCCTAAGATTGCAGCCCCCAACACAAGCGCGCCCCCTATAATAGGGACTCCGTATTTGATTATATCATTGAGAAAATGTTTGTTCTCAGTATCTTTTGCTGAGATACGATCTGCAACAGTTATCATCTGTTCTGTTATTTGCGCTCTTTCTTCAGCAGTAGTTGAGTTCTTTTTTAAGAGTTCACCAAGGTCATCGAGAATTTTCTTATAGGCCTCTATTGCTTCCTTCTGGCTTTCGCCATTTGCCTTCATTGCGTTATCGCATATGATATTTAACTGTGCAAGCATGTTATTTGCTGATTCAGTGTAAGAGGGAAACTGCTCAATAATTTTGATTGCAATATCTTTATCCATATTCGGAATTGCTGAAACAAACTCCATGATTTTGTCTTTAGTCATATTTCTGAAGCTGTCAATAGCCAGTGCCTTCTTAACCTCATTTTCAGTAACCATATACTTTGCCATAACCCTTTTCTCCTTGTCTCAAGTTTATTTTTAACTCCGTGGCGCAGTCATGAAATATGATATCCCAACGAATTAACCGTTTTTAAAAACTTGTCCCAATGAACAGGATACTTATTGCTGCCATATACCTTAATCGGCTTACCGTTCATAAAATTGACCTCAAGCTCCCATTGCGTTCCGTCCATGATGTGCGGGTCAACGTAGCGTTTCCTCCAGTCGGTGATATAGCAATGAAAGACTTTATGCATAAACGCCTGCCACTCTTCCTGGCTGAGCGTTTCTTTAATGGTAGGTTCTTCGGGCAGATATCCTGCTCCGGAAGAAAAGTTTACGGCGGCGTCATCTTCCGATTTTATAATCATAATCAAGTAATTGTCGCCGAAAAAGCCGCCTATGTTGAAATAAAAAGAGATGGCGTCGGCTTCAAGGTCAGCGGTCGGTGCTCCAAAATCCTTCTTGCATTTGTTGCAGTGATATACCGGATCGCAGTTGGTAATAAGGCATCCACCGAGAACAACTTCGCCTTTGTCGAGCCGTTCCTGGAGCTCAGGACTCATTGCAGGCATGCCGTATAAAATTTTTGCCGCTTTCTTCGAACCGCAACGCGGGCATATCCTCCTCGCCATACCTAACCCCTACGCTTTCTTTGCCGCTGCCAAAATAATCATCACAGGGAAAAAGGCAATCATAGCAACGGCAAATATCGCCTTACTAAATCTGTCGGTATTAACAGTTCTCTTTGTAAAAGGCAGACGAAATAAATAACCAGCTTGAGCAAAAGCATCAGCACCAGTACTATCATCAGGAAAAACCATATTGACAAAATACTCATGACTTCCACCCCCGCATATAAAATAAATTACCTCGCAGGGAAGTAATTTAAGTAGCTCAAGATTTTAAACCCCTCGAATTCGATGGGTTTAAAATCGTCTGAAGGTTCTGCTATTTAGACTTATTATACCAAAATATTCCTCTGCTCGCAATCGGTATTCATCCGGCAAGGTCTTTCGCCAGTTCTTTTGCTTCGGCCACCAGCGCATCGTCAATCTCGACATCCTTCGCCATCGCCATGACCATAGGCAGCCCAAACATTTCCTTCATCTCCACATACCCGATGAACTTATAATGGATGTCCACCCGCTGGCTCTTGCTGCCGTCAGGGTTATCTGTCTTTTCATAGACGACGATTTTCTGTATCAACTCGTTGAGGATGTGCGTATTAAGCTCGGTGATGTCGGTGTATTTCTGTATCAGCGGCAGGAATTTTTCGATATTTTCATATACCGATTCCGCCCGTGTGATGATCTCCGTCAGCTTATTCCGCCGCTCTTTCAAGCCAGACTGCTCTGCTTCATAGCCTTTGGACATGGTTTGGTAGCGTTCCTCGGTGACTTTTTCGAGCGCCAAGTCCTCGTAGAGCTTGTTCAGAATCTTGTCCAATTCAGCGATTCTTTTGTCCACGGTCTTGAGTTCACGCTTGCATTTTTCGGTTTCCTGCTTCTTTTTTTCGGTCTTGACGGCGATGAGCATTTCCTTGTATTTGGGCGTCGCCAGTTTCGCCGCTTTCGCATTCCGGCGGATATCCTCCAGCACGAGTTGCCCCATAGTCTTCCACCCAATGGCGTGAGACGTGCAGCGATCCTTACCGTAGTTCTTATATACCCAGCAGGAAAAGCCGGTGTACTTACCCTTCTTCTTATCGAAGTTGACGTTAAGGGAGGAGCCGCACTTCGAGCATTTGACCAGCCCTGCGAACATCTGAACCTCGCCTTTGCTGTTTTCCCGCCTGCGACTTTTCATCAGCTGCTGCACCATATCCCACAGTTCACGCGATATAATCGGTTCATGCATGTTCTCAACGATAATCCATTCCTCCTGCGGGGCAGGGATTCTTTTCTTGTCAAAGAGACCTTTTACTTTCGTTTTTCCGAACACCACATTCCCTATGTAGGCCTGATTCATCAGGATAGACCGCACGGAAGTGGCGTGCCAGTCGAAGGGCTTACGCCAGTAATCGCTCTTGAAGTAGTCGGGATTATTCTGATTGAAGTAGGCCATGGGGTTTAGGATTTTGCGCTCCCGCAGGATTTTCGTCATGCGCACATAGCCGACGCCGTCAGCGAACAGCTGAAAAACCTCTCTCACAACATCCGCCGCGGGCGGGTCGATAATGAGCTTATGCCGGTCATTGGGGTCTTTCATATACCCGAAGAGGGCATGTCCGGCAAGGTACATTCCATCCAGCGCCCTCGCCCTGTGAGCCGCTTTTGTTTTGGAGCCAGCCTGCCTTGCGTAGAAGGAGTTCATAACATTCGTGAACGCCATTATGAGGTTGTCCTTGCTTTTTGCCGTGTCCACCCGGTCATACAGCGAGATGAAACGAACATCTTTTTCTTCAAAATAATGCTCGATGATGAGCCCCATTTCGGCATACTCCCTGCCGAAACGGCCCAGGTCATTGACAATGACCACATTGATTTTCCCCGCCTCGATGTCGTCCATCATGCGCCTGAAATCCGGGCGGTTGAAGTTCTGTCCGGTATAGCCATCGTCAGAATATATATCGCCGATGGCTATATGGTTGTCCTTGCAGTACCGTGTGAGTATGGATTTCTGGGTCTGGATGCTGCCACTTTCGCCGAGATCTCCATCATCCTGGCTGAGCCTGCAGTAGATTGCCGCTATTTCTTTTTCCATCAAAACACCTCTCTTTCAGCAACACACAATACCATCAATCCGTTTCAATAGCTATACAATTCTCCGATTTTTTGTTCGGAATTTTACCGGCTTCGGTTGCCCGAAAGGACTGCTGTATAAGGTCGCCAACCTTGTCAAAAATGAGCTTTTCCCCATCGAAAAAGCTGAAGGTGACATACTGAACCCCGCCTATAATCGTGCTGTTGACCCTGAAATCTCCTTTGAATAAAAATGGCATAGTGAGCCTCCTTGTCATAAATATTGACAGCTACACGTCCTCGCTGTGCTGAAATTTATATGCATCTTCAAATTTCTGGACACCTTCCAAACGCCTGATGTCATACTCGCATTTATCACGAAGACGCCGGAAATCTTCTCCCGATATCTTGGCTTGAGACGCTAAAATGTGTGAAATCAGCGCCAGCTCGACGGCAATTTTGAACTGTCCCGTGCCAAGAGATTTCCCAATTTGCTCAACCTTTTGCTGTGCTTTGGTAGCAAATGCGCTTTCAAAATACCTTGAATTCTGCTCTGCATTTAAGTATCCGGCGTAGTATTCGATAGCTTTTTCGACGAAAGCATTGCGGGAACTAACCTCCGCTTTCCGGAGATTTTCATCACAGAGAGACAGATGTTTCTGCGTTATGGCCAGCCCTGTCTTGATTCTTTGTTCTAACATGGTTTTCTCCTTCCTGTTTGGTTTTTGAGGGAGGTACCGCTTAACGTGTACCTGCAACCCCAGGCTGAATGCCGTAATACTGCGGACATTTCCGGATTACTCATTTTTACTGACACTTTTGAAGGTACCAAACGGCAATCACCGACACCTAAAAGGTACCGTCCCCGCCCTGCATTGCGGGGCGGTGTTTGCGGCGCGGGGTACCATCACCGACCACGCGCCTTTAACCTGCATGGTTTTCGACCCCATGGTTCACCCCCGATTTGGTATATTTTTCGCTGATGCCGATTATAGCTTTTGTCCGCTGGCAGGATTCTTGGCTGAAACAATCCTGAACATTAAAGTGAGCCATGCGGATCACTTTTTCCGAATTCGGTGACTACGCCCGCAAAGTGAGCCAAGATGGATCACTTTTCTCAGGTACGGTAACGGCAGCATACAAAGTGAGCCAACTTGGTTACATTTCTTCTCCTTGCGTCGGCTGCGACGGGTGCGTCGACAAATTTGATACTGACGCTGTATCTGTTTTGCCGTCATTACCGACGCAGCCGACGCGCTCATATTGGATGCTGATTTCTTTTCTGTCGTGGGTGCGCTTCATCTCAAATGTGATACCCTGCTCAGAAAGCTCCGCCTGATTGCGGATCATTTTCTTGATGAGGACGTTGGGTAGAATAACTGCTCCGCACATTTTTTCAATCTTGCCTGCCAGATCTGTCGCCGTTCCCGTGAACGAAAGGAGAGGCTCCATAACAGCAGAGAGATGAATAATAATTTCGTCGCTCGGCTGCGAATCGTCCGTGATGCTGTCGGACAGCAGATTCCAAACATGCGCCGCTCTATTAAACTCCAACTGCAGCTCCCGATATTCAATATCCCGACCAACACAGTAGAGCGTGGCGGCGTTCCCGCTGCGCTTGTCTTTTTTCAGAACGAAGTTTGAATCCGTCGCTCCGCTTATTCCTGTCGTGCCGGAAATCATATTCATGGGATCGTCGTCGTTCATCTTACGCAGATGGTGGATGAGCAGGATTGCAATCCGATGCTTGTCCGCCAGCTGTTTCAAAATACCGATGTCGCGGTAGTCGCTGGCGTAAGGGTTGGCGTCGGTACTCGCTTTCCGTATCCTCTGGAGCGTGTCGATGACAATAAGCACCGTATCGGGATAGAATTTCAGAAAATCCTCAGTCTGATTTTCCAAACCTTCGCCGATGACCGCCGACATTGTTGCGAAACGCAGATTATCCGGCGCTTCATCCGTGATGTCGAACAGCCGGTTCTGTATCCTGCTGAAGCTGTCCTCCAGACAGAGATAGAGAACAGTCCCGCTCGTAACGGGAAAATTCCACAGCGTTTCACCCGACGCTACCCGCAGACAGATTTGCAGAGCCAGCCACGACTTACCGATTTTCGGCGCTCCCGCAAGGATGTGCAGTCCCTGGGGGATGAGCTGGCTGGCGATGAACCGCATCGGCGGCAGGGGGGTTGTGAGCAGCGTTCCGGCGTCCATTGTGATTAGCTTGTTCTGTGACATAGTGACCTCCTTTCTTTTGTATCCGATTGACTAATATTTTTTTATCGGATACAATCAATATAACAGAGACGATTTTTCAGCACAAGAGATCGGAGTTATGTCAGGTACATTGCGAAAATCTATCGGATACAAGAGGGTGAGAAGAACATGGCGATAGAGACCAGACCTATCAGCGATAAGGAAAATAAGATACAGGAGTTCACGGTGCATTTCTGGAATGACCGTGTAATCTTCGATGACAAGAACCTGCCTGTCGGACAGGTTTCAACGAAAGTATTGAATGTCGCCGATGACCGTCTGCTTACCTTCCGGCGCAAGGCATCGGAGACTCTTGATTTTATGGCTAAGCATTTCTTTGACCCGAACATAAAAAAAGATCTCGCTCTTGTCACCGCCGTGCAGGACAAACTGAACGAGTATCAGGACGCCGTATTAACCTTTCCGCTGTATGAACATCTGAATATAGACAGCAAGTTAACGCACAACACGCTGACCATTGCGTTTAGGGATTTCCCCGATGAATTTCAACGTTTAATCATACCGACGACACGAGAGTATCAGATTTATGCCAGATTTATAAATAACATTTGCAGGATTCCCGATGAGATTATCGGCTTTCGTTTTTATATAACAAAAATGCTAGATCACTATTTTGAAAATCTGAAAAAGCGGAATGCAGAGCATTATGCTTTCGGCGTCTACAAATTCTTTTCTGACAAAGAGGCGCAGAGGGTGATGGCTTCACTCCTGCCGCCTATTCCGGAGTATATGTTTATGCAAACGCGCGAAGCCATGATTGAGTACAACACCATGCCGAGTCCGGATGATGAGAAAAAATATATCATAGCCGAGAGGCTGGTATTTACATCCATCGCTTCATTCCTGCACACAGATTTTTTCAGAGGGTTGATGAACGGCAATGCCCCTCGCCGCTGCCACAACTGCAAACACTTTTTCCTCTTAAGCAGCGGATACGACACATGCTATTGCAACAATATTGCGCCGGGCGAAAAAGAGAAGACCTGCCGGAAGGTCGGGGCTCACAAAAAGGAAGCGCGCAAAGAAGGTAAAACACCCGCCCGCCTTGAGTACGACAGAGTATATAACAAGTTTAAGACCCGACACGCAAGGGGTAAGCTCTCCACTGACGAATGGAACGCCGCTGTCGCCCTGGCTTTGGAGTATAAGGACAAAGCGGAAGCCGGTGAAATCACCGGCTTGGAGCTTAAACAGATTTATGAGAAGATGTGAAATATGCACTCACAGCGTACTATATACCCCGAAGCTGAACACTCGGAGATGTAACTCATAGCTTCAGAGCCCTGCGTTCCTGAACAGAAAAGGAAGCACACTTGGTCTAACTGGCTGAGTGTGCTTCCTCGTAAGTTTTATGGATTATATGGCTCTCCGTTTGGTTTATATGCCGGAGGAGTGCTATCTTTTGTTACTGGCGGCTGAAGCTCGGTGTATATGACATCACCCGTAATCTCCGGATCTGCGTATGCCGGAGGTGATGTGCTGCTTGGTGCAGATCCATCGCTGCCCATAATTCCGATTTTATGACCGTTCTCATAAATATCCTCGGCAACTGTACCGCCGCCCATTATCCCGACCTGCTTATTGATATCGCCGTCGCTGCCGACAGTCGCGCCGCCCAGGATGCCAACTTTGTTACCGGTGAGCTCGTCGCCTGGGTTGCCGACCATTGTTCCGACGCTTCCACCGCCCTCGTCGACTATCCACCCGAAGCCCGGTAACCATATATGTGGCTTGCCGTCAATGACTGTTCTACCTCCTGGCTTTGGTTCGGCGGAGGCTGGTGTGGATTTTGACACAGGCTTCGGTGCTGGTTCTGTTTTTTCTACTGCTGTTATCTCTGTTATTTGCGGTTCGCTTTCTGCGACATCCTCTGATGTAGGGGTATGCATATCATCAGAGATAATAATATGCGGTGTTTCTTCTGACCGAGCCTCAATTTCGGCGCTTATGGCGGTTTTCACCGGCTCGGCGGGTAAATCCTCGACTTCGGCGCTCCAAGGCCACACAGCGGCACACAGAGCGACACGGGCGATTATGGCTATTCCGGCAGTTTTTTTCTTCATTTCAACTACCTCCCTTCAGCATGACACAATACCATCAAGCAGGTGCGAAGTCTATACGCAAATGTATATAAATTTACAATAGTAGTTGATATTTTATAACTTTTGCAGTATTATATTTTTAGGGTTATTCTGCTCAAGGAGAGGTTATATGGAGAACATCAATGAGGAACGGTGGATTTCTCTCAAAGAAGCTTGTAAATATCTCGGAGTTACCCGACAGACGGTTCTTAACTGGATTGAAAAAAAGGGATTGCCATCCGCTAAAGTCGGAAAGCTATGGAAATTCAAGACTGATGAAATAGATGAATGGGTGCGCAGCGGAGGAGCTAAAGACCGCTGATGCACTGATTTTCTGTTTTATGGGGGATATATGCCAGATAACCATTCCAAGGAAACCAGAAGTTTCAATATGTCGAGAATCCGAGCAGTAAACAGTAGCTGCGAAGAGATTGTGAGGAAATACCTTTTTTCTCGTGGACTGCGATACAGGAAAAATGATAAACGATACCCTGGAAAACCAGATATCGTTCTGCCAAAATATAAGGTTATGGTTTTTGTAAACGGATGCTTCTGGCATATGCATGACGGTTGCAAGCAATCAGTGCTTCCTCAAAGCAACGCTGATTACTGGATACCAAAACTGCAAGCCAATCGTGAACGAGATGAAGCGAACAGAAGGTGCCTGGAACAATCAGGCTGGCGGGTTATTACGGTCTGGGAATGTGAGCTTAAAAAAGATATATCTCAGCAGACGCTGAGACAGCTGTATGAGAAAATAACACTCTTTTCAGGAGAAAAATGATATGCTGAAAACACTCGATTTGTTTGCGGGCGCCGGAGGTCTAAGCTGGGGTTTCGCACAAACAGGCAAATTTCATATAGTTGCAGCGGCGGAGAATAATCCTAATGCTCAGAGGACGTATTTAAGAAATCATGGTAAAGTCCGCATGATACCAAATGTGGTCGGCTGTAACTTCGCCGAATTAAGTACAGATCTCGGCGGCATTGACATTGTCATCGGCGGACCGCCATGTCAGGGCTTCTCAAACGCCAACAGACAGAAAAGTTCTGTTGTCTGCCTGAACAATTCTTTAGTAAAAGAGTATTTCCGAGCAATCCGTGAAATCAAGCCTTTAGCCTTTGTTATGGAAAATGTAAATATGCTTCAGTCTGATGTCCATAGGTTTTATGATACGGCAGATGACCATGAGGAAATTGAACGACTCGGAATAGCGTTAAGAGAAGATACCATTGCGCTGTCGAAGCACGAAATTCATGGCATTGACATACTGCCTCTTGTTCAGGATCATGAACAGTTAACCTTAGCCCTGCTTCCTGAGAGGCTATATACATCGTTGCATACTTTATGTAAAAACAAAGGGTCTGAAGCCCGGTTGAAAAAATACATAGAAAAAAACGATATTTCAATAATAAACCAAATCGAAAGATATTTGACTGATATTCCGGATTCAGTATATATCCAGTATAATGCCGTGCGCTTAAGAGTCATACAAGATTCTCTTACCCGTACACAGGGCATTTCTTCATATTCAGAACAGTTATCAGAGCTTATTGAATACCAGAAAGCCTTGCTAACCGCACAGGAAATTTATTGCAATAGTATATTGCACAGATTTGAGCACAAAGCAAACACCCAGCATACAATTGCCCATGTTCATTCCTATTCAGTCCTTGATTATATAAATGCCGTATTAGGAGATGACTATAAACAAACAGGGACAACAGTAAATGCACGCTGGTTTGGTGTTCCTCAGGAAAGGCTTCGCTATATAAGAATTGGAATTCGTTCTGATATTGCTGGGGAACACGAGATTTCGTTGCTATCGGAGTCCGCTGACATACCTTTTATCACAGTTGAAGATGCAATTTCCGATCTTCAGAATTGCGATGTTTCATACAGCAGAGAAGAGCACGGTATTGATTATGCGGAAGCTGATTTGCCCATTTCAGAATACGCTCGTTCATTAAGACATAACGGTTTGCTGTTTAATAATATAGCCACAGAAACAACACCCGAAGCCTTAGAACGTTTCAAAGCGCTAAAAGAGGGCGAGAACTTTCATAAACTTCCGAAAAATCTCATCGGTTCATATGAGAAGCCGGAACGCACACAAAACACTATTTATTTAAGGTTAGACAGCAAAAAATACTCTGGCACTGTTGTTAATGTAAGAAAATCCATGTGGATTCATCCGAAACTGGACAGAGCAATTACTGTAAGAGAAGCTGCCCGGCTGCAATCTTTCCCAGATCGTTTTATTTTTGAAGGCACAAAGGATTCACAGTATCAACAGGTTGGCAACGCCGTTCCTCCACTAATGGCAAAAGCTATCGCTGAAAATGTTTTAAAATATTTGCCATTGGACGATAAATAGAGAATAATACGGCACGTACATTTCAAAAATACAGATAACATTTTGAAAATGTTATCTGTATTTTTCGTATATTACAAATTATCATTGACAGAGTGCGCCATTTTGCGATAGAATATTTTTACACTTGGAAAGGAGTGAATAAAATGGGGACTCAGGAAACAAAGCGCGAGAAATTCGTTAGAATTGTTGAGGCTCGCACAAACAAAATCATCGATATGATTCAGCTGCTCGGAAACTGCTCCAACGCCTCCGCTTATGAGTATACCTCCGGGGATATCGATAAGATTTTTTCTGCAATTGAAAATGAGCTTAAAGAGGCTCGTAAAAAATTCAACAAAATTGAGAGCAAGAAAAGTACCCGTTTTACGCTTGAATAGGAGGTAGTGCAATGAGATGGTCGTTTCCATCGAATAACAAAGGTGATATTAACGGTATCGGTAATTCAGGTGTCGAAACTTTTCAAGGAACTCCCCTGAAATCGCTGGCTCGTGAAATATGTCAGAACTCCCTTGATGCGGCACTCGAAGGAAAAACTGTGGAAGTGGAGCTTATGCCCTTTGCCCTTGATATCGGCGAATTCCCTGATGCGGAATCACTTGAAAAAGCATTTAGGGCTTCCTTGGACTTTTGGAGTGTCCAATCAGTAAAGAAAGCTACTGACTTTTTTGAGCGTGCTATTAAGATGCTGGAATCAGGGAGCATTCCATTCCTTAGAATAAGTGATTTTAACACTACAGGGCTCAAGGGTTCAAAAAGCGAATACAATACCCCCTGGTGCAATTTAACCAAATCATCAGGAGCATCAGATAAAGCAGGAACATCAGGCGGGTCATTTGGTATAGGCAAATTTGCCCCTTATGCCTGTTCTGAATTTCGAACCGTTTTTTATAGTACGCTGGATATAGAAAATGTTACAGCTTTTCAAGGCATATCGAGAATAACCAGTTTTCGCACAGATGACGATGATATTACAGTAGGTGTTGGTTACTATGGCGATGACAATAATCAGCCTGTATATTCGCAGCTTAAACTCGACCCTCATTTCAGACGCGAAAAGAATCAGACAGGAACAGATATATTTATAGCTGGGTTTCGTTTTTATTCAACAGATTGGAAAGACAGCATTATCACTTCCGTGCTTGATGGATTTTTATATGCCATCTATACCGGCAAACTTGTAGTAAGGGTCTCCGATGTCGTAATAGATAAAGATACGCTCTCAGCGCTGATTGCAGAATACCAAACCTCACTTTCGGAAAATGCGGATAAATACTATACAGTTTTAACTTCTGACGATACCGTTTGGTATGAGGTCGACTTCAAAAATCACGGGACTGTGCGCTTAGGTCTTATAATTCAATCGGACAAGCATCAGGTCGAAATGCACCGAAAAGTCGCTATGATTAGAAAAACCGGAATGAAAATCATGGATCGCGGCAACATTTCCGGCATTATTCCTTTTGCCGGAGTAATGCTTATTGAAGGCGAAAAGATAAATGACTTCCTACGCAATCTCGAAAATCCTCAGCATACAAAATGGGAACCTGAGCGCATGGAGCCTAAGAGCCAAGTCCCCTATGCACGCGCCTACATCAAGGAATTAGTTGACTACATAAAAGATTGTCTGGAAAAATTGAAGCAGGACAGCGATGTTGATGAGATTGACCCAGATGTGGGGGAATATCTGCCTGATGAAGGCGACATGGATTCCGGTGAAGATGCACACGAAACTGAGTCGCTTCCTGATACCATTAAGGCGATTGAGGTGACCATTCCACCGCGCAGCAACACCAAGACGAGCGTGTTTACTGATGGAGATGAAACCACGACAGATGATGAACAGGGAGATATCGTCGAAGAAGACACTGATTCGGGTGCCGGACACAATGATGGCAACGATAGTTCCGGCGGCTCCGGCGGCGGTTCATCTGACGGCGAGGGGCACGGCGAAAACCCAAAAGAACACCACAAATCACTTGTAGGCATCACTACCTCAAAAATCAGGGTCGTCTGCCTTAACAAAGATGCCGGTGAGTATTCCATAACATTTGTACCTACTTCTTCTGCGGAAAACGGACGGTTTGATTTATTTCTTTCCGCAGAATCACAAGATTATAACGCACCGATTATCTCGGCTATAGGCATGGGGCAGCCGCCGTTAACCGTAGATGAGAACCGCATTTCAGGGTTGTCGTTTACCGCCAATACTCCCGTTCGCCTTAAAGTTACTATTGATTATCATGATTACTGCTCTATGGAGGTAAAAGCATATGGAAATAAGGCCTAAGCTTTATCCTTACCCAGTGCTGTCATACTATTCTGATGATTATGTAGACAGTAATTTTGATACGGTTGTTACCCCGGTAAGAGATGGCTATAACATCCGCCTGGACTTCCTTGCGGAAGTAAATAATTCAGGAATATCAGATTTACTGTCTTCCGGAAAAGCGAAAATTGTCTATCATCTAGAATGTGCCCAGACAGGATACCGAGTGGCAGTATCAACTGAGAAGAACGAGCTTTCATACGGTATCGTCAATAAAATGATCAGCGGCAGACTGCAGGTCTGTCCGTTCATTGTCGCCGAAACAGAGATTTCGGAATATGTAAATCCAAATTTTCACGAAGACTACCGTGGCTTTAAGTTTGCAATTGAAGAAGGCTGCGTAATGGCTGTTGGAAAACAGGTAAATATCAATGTTGATAAGGATATCAGCGATTTATCAAACACTCCGTCAGTTTTCAGCATAATTAAAAATGACGATGAATTGGCATTAGGTATGGTTGTTGACTTTAACTATAAAAAAATAGTTATCAAATTGCCGGAACGGGAGTTTTTCAACTTCAAAAGCTTAAAAGGCCAGCCGCTGATCCAATCGGTTCTTAATTCTTTAGTAGTAATACCAGCACTTACATATGTGCTTGAAGAGGTATCAAAAAGGGAGCCCTCCGAAAGATATGAATATAGTTCATACGCATGGTATCGGGCTGTAAAAAAGTCATTGGCCAGCAAATTCAGCTGTGACATCGAAAGTGAACAGTTTTCTGAACGCAACATGCTTGAAACAGCACAGAAATTAATAAATGTCCCTCTTTCAGATGCCCTGCAGACGCTATCGAGCGGATACGGAAATACCAGCGAGGAGGAAGATGAATGAAACTTACTTTCTTAGAAGATGACAGCCTGTTTGCGCTTAAAAGCAATCTAAGCAAGCTATATACCAAGTTCTCGTTGCCTGATGCAGAATGGATTACAGAATATTTTGGCCGTTCTCCTTTTATTGAAACCAAGTACTCTGTTGACGATTTCTCTCTTGATATGTCTCAAGATAAGCCGTTCTTGACTGAGTTTGAAAATGTGCAGCGTGTTTATAACAGTCTTAGTTTTCTGTCAGGCTCTCAAGCTTCAGACGAACGGCTTTGGGCAGGATTGTGCATAAACCATTTCTGGAAATATACTCAGTACAGATGGGATATGGTTTCAAACTGCACTATTGATAGCGTAAAGCAGCATTTTTTCTTTGGTTTCGGCGCAAGACGTTCTCTAACAAGAAATGCTATTGCGCGTTTATGGTGGATAGGACGTCTGACGCATGACCCGTCCCGGAAAGACCCTTATGAGCTTACTCGTTTTGTCTGTGAAAACGCTGACTATATCATGCACATACTTGAACGCAATACGTCAAACAGTCCCATTATTACGAAGGCATTTTTATCTGCACTCTTAACAGCCAGAGAGGAAGGATGCCTCATCAATACCGATACTGTCGGAGAATTATCAAAATATCTTAATCTCCTCGGCGGAACATATATTTTGGATTGTCTGCCGGAATCGAAAATCCATGATAAAATACTTGAGAAAGCAAGAAGCATGAAGGCTTCTTAGCCGAAAGGAAATTGGCGTCTGATGTTAGAGTCGATCTTAACTCTTTACAGTGATGAACGGTTCGAGAAAATACTGTATTACCTTAAAGAGCGAGGCTTTTTCACTCTTGACGCTTTAGCGCGCTTTGATTTCGATGAATTGCTGTTTGTGCCTGGAGTTTCAGAAGCCCTGATTTTAGAAGCTAAGCAGCTTTTTTCTCTCTGCTATGTGACTTCTTTAACTGCCGAAGAAACCTCAAGCACTGCAGCACCCGTTTTTGAAGATGTGATAGAATCCGTTGGAAATACTGATATCGGCGATGCTGATACGCATGTTGATGAGAACGATAACCTGTCACAGCAAGCTGTTAAAATAAAAGATGCCTTAATAACCGATGTCTATTTCAGCGTGCCGCGAAGCGCACCCTTTATTGTAAAATGCTCTGCCGACGGAAAATCACTCATGAGCCAGCTTACAGAGGCAGATTTTGATAACGCTGCAAATCTAAAAGGGCTTGGTATCGTTTCGGCTGAGAATCTCAGAAAAGTGTATCATGATTTTATCAGCTCTCCTTCTTCAGCGGTCAACTCCAATACTGGTGAAGCAGTTTATTTTTCAAACTCGATAGACCATCTTCCGCTATCTGTAAGAGCGCGGAACTGTTTGATGCGCTCTGGAATCACTTCACTCGAGGAGCTATTATCCTTGGGCGAGGAGGATTTAATGCGCATCAGAAACATGGGAGCGAAAACCTTCCATGAGATTCTGGCTTTCCGAGAAACAGTATCATTGCCGGAAACAGATTCATCCAAACTGTATTATCTTGAAAACATCGCTTCTGAAAATAAGCCGATTCCTATTCCCTTGCTTCATAATATCGGTCTGTCTGAACAAGGGCTTGATTTATTCCAAAGAAACAATCTTTTTATTGTCGGTGACCTTTGTGACCGGAAGCTGACCCCGCAGGAATATTCTTTCGCCCGTATGATTGACAGTTACTTTTCTATTCCGGTAACTCAGCATTTTACTGACGCTGTTGAAGCTCTTAAAGACAGCGCGAAGATTAGTTTGGCAAAGCGTTGTACTGGAGCGACGTTGGAGGAAATCGGAAAAGAATTGCAGGTAACTCGCGAAAGAGTGCGGCAAATCCTTGCTAAAACGTGCCGTAAGCTTACAGGCATTGCCGAATTAGCTGCAGGCGTTCTGCTTTCAACAGATAAGGCTGCCTTTTCCTTTACAGATCTCATTAACCTTTTCCGCTCTGAAGAGTCAGCCATGTATTGTAAACTTGTTCTGCAGGAGTCTGAATATGTTCGCTATATCAAGTTTTCCGACAGCTTCATAAAGGCTTCTGTATGCGGCGCTGACATCAAGGGCAGGCTCAAAGAATATACGGATGAAATCATCGGAGAAGGCATTAATTTTTATGATAATCTCGAACTAATTGAATCTGAGCTTAAAAAGCATAATCTGGATTATTTTGATGCTTCAGATATTATGAATTTCCTTGTACATAACAAATACCGTTTTTACGGCGATTATGTCACGAAGGGTGCTCAGCCGTATGCAATTGTCTGTCACGATGCTGTTCGTAAATTCTTCAGGCTTGATATCAAACTAGATTCTGATGAAGATAATGAGGATATGCGCTTGCTTAGGCAGGTCATAGCCAAACATTATCACGGAGTACCCCTGCCTCCTAATAATAGGGCATTAACTGCCGGGATGACTCGTGATGCTTCAAAATTAATTCTCTCAGGCCGCGGGCGATATTGTCCTATTGAGAAAGCTATATACAGCGTTTCTTTATTTGAGGAGATTTACAGATTTATCAAAAACAGCCCTCAGACTTCGTTTTATTATTCTGAACTGTTTTCACATTTCCAAGGACGTTTCCTGGCAGAGACGAATATTGATAACCCGAATTTTCTGCATGGGATGCTTAAATGTCTGTATCCGAATGAATTTGCATACGAAAGAGACTTAATGTCCAAAGCCGGCGAGCTCAGGCAGGATATCGATGACCGTTTGAGTCAGCTCCTTCTTGAAAATGGCCGTGCTATGACCAAAGCAGAGATTAAGCAATCAATTCCCGGCATAAATGATTTTGTTATCGCATTTTCCGTGATGCGGCTGCCAGAGGTTATTCAATGGGACTATAATGAATTTAATCACATAGACAATATAAAAATAACAGATGAAGAACGAGCGATACTCTCTGACGCGATAAAGACTCAAAATGAATTACATAGCGGTTATTCGAGTGATGCCCTGCTATTCACGGCAGTAAAAGACACCTGTAAAGAATTTCTTTCGAGAAACAATATAGCCAATCCTCAAAATTTGTACTATGTAGCATCATGTCTCTTTGAAGGTGATTACCGATTCAAAAGACCACATATCCTTTCTAAGGACTTCCCGGTGCAGGAAATATCGGCGGCCAATATTGCACAGGTTCTGCTCCATTGTGAAACCGATTTAAATTACGAAAAATACAACCGTCTTGCCGTCGCGCTTGGATGGGCAGGAGGTACGGTATATTCCATCTTCTCCGAATTAGAAAAAGATTTTATTCGAGTATCAGAAAATGATTATGTACGAAAGACTTATTTCGGCGTGTCGCAATCGCTGATTAATTCAATTTCAGACTTGCTGCATGGACTTGTCAGTAAATCAGGGTATTTTGCTTTCAACAGTATATTCGATTATGAATCGTTCCCGAAGTGCTCATACAAATGGAATGGCTTCCTTTTGGAGTCTATAATCACTGAATACGATACGGGTTTTCGTATCATATCGCCGCAGATTCGTGATCGGCGTTATCAAAGAGGCTTAATTGTCCCTAATGATAGCCTTTACGACACTTTTGAGGACTTAGTCATAGGAAGCCTTATATCTGATGGCATATCAAGCCTGTCCGAAACTGAGCTTTTGAAATACCTTAAAATGCGCGGCCTGATTGTCACAAGCGCAATTCCGCAGGAACTGTATGAATGTCCGAAACTGCCATTCAAAAATGAGGTTTTCACTGTAAAAAAGTAAACAGTAAAAAATCCTTAGAACCATCATGATTCTAAGGATTTTCTCTTAAATGGAGCTGGCAAGGTGACTTGAACACCCGACCTGCTGATTACGAATCAGCTGCTCTACCGACTGAGCTATGCCAGCATGTATGCGAGGGCGGGGTTTCCACCCTCGTATTTATTATATTAACTTTATACTACCTTATCAACAACCACAGACCTGCGCATTACGAGTGCGCTGCTCTACCTCTGAGCCACACCAGCAACTGTTACTACGGACATTGTATTACTCCCTGAGCCCAGAGACATCCTCCGCAAACTGGTGAACCGTCAGTTCTGCAGTCTGTTTCGTTTGAATTTATATCCTTGCACCCTCCACATAAGACACAGGGTGAAAACTCAAATCTATACACGTTTTCTCTAAACTCTCTGTACCCACTGCTATCCCAAATATTCTTCAGAGTTTTTTCTTTTATGTTTCCTAGTGTGTATTCATTCATTCTGCGTTCATTGCCATTCAAGAATGTGGTGTATGAATGAAGCAACCCCATACATGGAGAGACCATTCCATCCCATCTTATAAAGGATATCCGGTCGTTGATGAATCGGCAGTGGTCATCATATGCTTTAAAGCTCTCGTTTAGAAGTTTTACCTTCATCATTGATCCTCTGATATCGTGTAGGGCATCTTTTGTAGTCTCATTATAATCTATCCTTGGGAGGCTTATCTCAGGGATTATTATCTCTTTGAAGCCTATCCTTTCCTCTTCTGCCTTTGTGTAAGCCAACGGCTTGAAGAGTACCTTTCTGCAAAGCATCTTGCTTTCCATCTCTCTGTCATAAGGAATAACATTGCTCACAGATATTTTTTCTGCCCAGATGCTTGCTGCAAAGCTTCTTAAATTTGATAGCTCATTTACATTATCCTTCGTTGCAACAAAAGCTATACCAAGGGTCATTTTTCTGTCACTGTCCTGGTTCATTCTTTTGAACAGCTTAAGGCTGTCATGGATGCCGCCAAAATCAGCTCCTTCTCTAATAGCATTGAAGGTCGAGGTCTCAGTGCTGTCAATAGAGACCCATAGGGTATCCAATCCTGATGCAAATAGCTTTTCGAAGCTTTCTCTATTCAGCATAGTACCATTAGTGGTCATCTCCACCTTAAGTCCATGAGACTTTAAGGCAGCTATCATATTGTATATCTCAGGATGATGCATCGGCTCACCGAATCCACCAAACATTATCGATTCAACTGATGAAAACTCCTTAAGCTGGCTAACCAATGCATTAAAGATCGACATTTCCATGAAGCCTGGTGTTTCGCTCCATGTCCTCCTTATGCAGGTAACGCAGTTAAGGTTACATGCCGATGTTGGTTCTATATAAAGTCTCGAAAGCGAATGGATGGATGGAGTGAGAATCAGCTTCCCATTTTCTTCAGTCAAAATATACTCCGTGTGCTTCACGGCTGAATCATTGCCGATATTACTTGCATCAAGCATGATAGAACTGTTTGGATCCCTTTGTATGTATTTGATTCTTTCCATCCTCTCACCTCCTTTAGGATATACCTATAATGGGATTGTACTACCGCGCTTCTCATTTTTCAACTGGGTAACTAAGCTGGTATTAAAGCGAAGGCTGCCATAATGACCAGGTTTATTGTTATCATACTTAGTATAGTCGATGTGAAAACCGCCTGTGACGCGAACTCTGGCTCATTATCAAGTTCAATGGATGATAGTACGACATTTACTGCAGTAGGCGCTCCAAGCCCGATCACAAGTATTCGCGCCAGCATCCCTTGTACACCTAAAAGTGTAACTATAAGATAACCCACGACTGGTGATATGAGAAGTCTTATGAAGTTTGAAAGATAAAGCCTAACGTTGCTTATTGCAAATTTTGTTTCCGAAAGCTGTGCTCCTAATGTTAGAAGAGCAATTGCCATATACCCAGACGCCAATATGTTTATGGAACCCCATATTGGGGAAGGTATTATTATTCCTGAAGACTTCATTGCAAACGCTCCTGATATAACATATATCAGAGGCATCTTAAGAACATATAAAAATGCGTCCTTTGCTCCCCTGTTGCCTGATCCGGCTGTAAAAATCCCAACTGTAAAAAAAACTATGTTATGAGCCATCATTACGATAGCTTGGACTGAAACTGCAACTGGATCGTTAAATAGAAGCTGGACCAATGGCAGACTGAAATTCCCCGCATTATAATAGGTTGATGAATTGATAAATACGCTTGATTCTGACTTTGAGTATTTTCTTATTCTAGCAATAATCGTTGAAAAAGTTACAAGAACAAGCAATGCACTTACTGTGACGATTGCAGTGGTCAAAATTATCTCGCTGCTAAGCTCACTTTCGTAAACCTTGACGAACAGCATGCATGGTATCAGTATATAAAACTGAAGCTTAGTCAAAGACTTTATATCTATGTGGAATATTGTGTTTACAACTGCACCGGCAGTTATGATCAAGAAAATTGGCAATATAACGTTGATAAACAGATAACTGAAATAGGTCATTATATTTCTCCAGGTAGTGTAGTCAGACAGGCCGTTTACAGTGGCCCGCCTTTTTTAGAATCTTATCTTATCTATGGATATATCCTCAAGAGTAGAGCATCCTGTCATTAGCATGGTATCTCTTAGTTCCGTCATAAGCTTTTCGGTGTAGAGCTGAACTCCATCTGCTCCTCCGCCGAAAGCTGATATGGTAAAGGTCCTGCCAATCAAAACGGCATCTGCGCCTAGAGCAAGAGATTTAAATATGTCAGCTCCGGTTCGGATACCGCCGTCTACAAATATCTTTATCCTATTTCCAACAGCCTTTCTAATTTCAGGCAGCATTTCAGTTGTAGCAGGAGTATTGTCCAGAACCCTGCCTCCATGATTTGACACAACTATCCCGTATGCTCCTGACTGGACAGCCTTTTCAGCGCCTTTGCTGCTCATTATACCTTTTATTATAAAGGGCAGCTTTGTTGAATCAACTATTGCCTTTAGATCGTCTACAGTCTTTGAATAAACAGGTTTGCCTGATGCTGCCAGATGGACTAAGCCTGCAGAATCTATATCCATAGCAAGAGCAAGTACATTAAGATCTTCAACTATTTTTATTTTCTCAAATATCTTTTCCTGAGACCAAGGTTTAAGAGTAGGTATACCCCATCCACCTACCTCCTTCAAAGGCTTCAATGGTGAATTGAAATAGTCGTCATTAGCTCCGTCTCCTGTAAATGCAGCTATTCCTGCGGCTTTTGCTCCCGTTAAGGTTCTTCTGTGGTATTCCTCCTCCGACAGCTTCCCACCGTAGTTTATGTCCATTCCGCCTATCGGAGCTACAAAAATTGGAGCTGAAAACTTTTTATCGAAAAGCTCTATGGATATATCCTGACCTTTACCTTCATAGATGGTATCCATTACCACTTTTACTTCATTAATGTAGTTGAAGCTCCTGATAAATGAATTTCCTGTCCACTTTGCTCCAACTCCAGGTACCCATCCCCTGCAGGCAACACCATTGCATTCCTTACACACAAGGCAGTTTGGAGACATTATCTCCTTTGCTTTTTCCCTTACTTCGCTGTAATTCATATGTATTCCTCCCCGATCCCTATTAGGAATATTATGTTTAATATTATATCACTTTAGCTTGATATTTAGAAACCCTAAGTTCTTCTCAGCACTATTAAAGGCAAAGAGAAACCGGGAAGGACATTATTTCCTTCCCGGTACTTATTGTTATAAACAATATGATATTGGCATTATATCATACATTAATCTCTCTCATCTTCATCGTCATCGTCATCATCTTCATCGTCGTATTCATCATCGTATTCATCATCGTCATCTTCGTCATCTTCGTCATCTTCGTCATCGTTATCATCGTAGTCTACAGAATCATCCCTGTCATCATCGAGCCACTCTTCATAATCATCATCTGCATCATCTGATTCAAACTCGATAACCTCACCTGTAAATGCATTGATTTTTATCTCATATTCTATACCATTGCCAACAATTTTTACCTCATACTCCTTGTCATCATCATCGAAGTCCAATTCAACTATTTGGCCGCTTACAAGATTCAATGCTATTTCTTTAGCTTTTGAATCGCTTATAGGTTGTTTTGTGTCCTGTTCTGATGGTCTGGAATCTTGTTTAGGCTGTTTTGGAGTGGACATTGACACTACGTCGATATCATCCTCAATATCGATCTCTTGTTCGTCATCCTTATCTTCAACTTCCTGCTTTGTAACTGCTCCGGTTTCTGCATTAATTTTCAACTCATATTCTAACCCATCTTTAACTATATGAATCTCGTATTCCAGATCATCATCATCTAACTCAGTTTCAATTAACTGACCATCTACTTTAGATAGTGCAATTCTCTCAGCCTGCTCTTTACTAATAATATCTATTGGCATTCTGTCCTCTGAAGCGTCGTCATCATTATCTTCATCTTCAAAAGATCTCTCAGTCAAGGAATCATCTATCGTCTGTTTGATTATCTTTGCTTCAATTTGTTTGTTTTCCAGCATAGCCTTGATGGCCTCGTTCACTTTATCTACCAGCTTTGAATCTGTATTCTCGTCTTTTACCGTTAAAGTTACCGTATTATCCTTTCCGCCAGAAATATATCCTGTTAAAATCATTAAATCTACCAAATCATTTACAGTGCCTTCAAGTGATTTATCCTCAAGATCGAAGTTTTCCAGCAATCTCTCTGCATCAATATTAAGTGGTTTGATTTCAACCACTCGATTGAGACGATTTGTGATGATCTCTATGCTTGGATTGACATCCAACCTTATGCTGTTTGCTGGTTGAATTAAGGTGAATCCACCAAATATAACGCCAATCATTATTATGGGTAATATATAAACCAAGTTTTTTCTTAGCTTTGACATCTTTATCCCTCCTAGTCTTGTTTGATACTATAACTCTCCAGAGGTCGAAATTATTGCATTGATCAATTAAATTCTTTCAGCCCACATACTAGTCCTCGTCAGTTTCTTCATCTTCTGATTCTTCATCTTCTGATTCTTCATTGCCATCGTCATAGTCTGAGTCGTCATCAGGTTCATTGTCATCTTCGGATTTTTCGTCGATACCGTCTATATCATCATACTCCTCGACTTCAGATTTATCGTCATACTCTAAGTCATTATCATCATAGTCGTCGTCATCATAATAATCATCGTAGTCATCATCATAATCATCATCGTCATCATCATCATAGTCATCGTCTTCATCGATCATTGGCTGAGTCAAAGGTATTTCCTTCTTAATTTTATCCATATCTTTTGTCTCTATTATTTTTTCGAGGTCAAGTCCAATACCCTGGCTTAATCTAACGAGTTCTTCAATCGTAAGAGCCGTCAAATCCTCTATCTTCAGTTTGGGATCAAGGACCATTAAATTCCGGATAAAGGTCATCCTGCTAACAGAAACTCCATACTCCGTTGCATACTCCATCAATGTGGAGGTTTTCTCCAGGCTTTGGGTCAAAACGATTGGCTCGACTGCATTTTTATTAAGGAACTCACGTATCGATTGGTCCAACATTTTTTTCTTTTCTTCAGCCTTTATCTTGTCCTTGTTATAAACTGAAAGTAGAAGGAACTCTTTATCTTTGCCTATATAGCCTTCATCAAGAAGTCGTTCCAGTATCTCTTCTGAAACAGCGAGAATCGATCCATCCTTAAAATCGATACCTTCGATTATCCTTTCTCCGTCTTCGTTCCCTGCTGACAAAGAGATAACATTGTCTCTGCTGTTGGTTTCAATAGCAATGCTTGGATTTACATCAAAGTATATCTGACTGTCGACCCTTATATTTGCTAATTGCCAGTTGATGAATACTGCAAAGAATACCGCTGCGATCGAAGCATAAGGAACAAGACTTTTGATTCTTCCCAAAGTGCTGCTCTGCGCCGTTATATCATCGTGCTTTGACATCTTTGACCTTGGATTGGCTTTGATATCCTCGAGAAGATCGATAGGTGCTTTCTCTATTGAATTTTTTATACTTTGGAGTATATCATTATCCTTCATGTCCTTACCTCCTTCTCCTCAAGATATCCCCTAAGCTTCTTAAGGGCTCTGTGATACTTGGATAGCGTCGTTGATAGGGTTAATCCAATGGAATCAGCTATCTCCTTATGCTTTAGACCTGTCACTGCATATAGCAGCACTATTTCTCTCTCCTCTTCAGTGAGTTTGTCCAACACCGCCTGAAGCACGACTCTGTCATCCATATCCGTGACGTACGAGAATCTGCTGTCATCCTGGATCTTCTCGGGTTCAAGATGGGTTGTTTTGGATTCTCTTCTAACTGATGTATAGTATAGATTCTTGGCTATGGTGAACATCCAGGCAAGGGGCTTGCCCATAGGCTTATAAAGATGTGCAGCGGACAATACCTTGACATAGGTTTCCTGCATAAGGTCAAGGCCAACCTGATGGTCTCTGGTCAATGACAGGCAAAACGCGTACATTGATCTTTCGGTCAACCTATATAGCTTGTCGAAGGCATCCATGTCGTCCTGCCCGATTCTATTGAGCAATGTTTCATCTATATCTATATAATTGTTTTTTTCAGGCGCAGGAACCTGTTCATCGTACACGAATGTAAACATCAGCATATTTCTTTCCCCTTTGATAAGATAATGATTAATGCATTATTTTTATTGCATTCCACTGCATATTTTTTTGTATTTACCCTGACTAAACGTTTTAAGACAAATTTCTTTAGGTTACAATAAGATTACATTCAGTAATAAGCAGTGTCAAAGTTAAAACATGGGGTATCAACTCATTTGAGGTCAGTACTAAAGGAGGCAATATGAAATTTTTCAGACTGATATTTTTAACACTTATGCTTTTTATCATACTACCTTTATCTCCTGCTAATGCTTCATCAGGAATGACCGAACGCAAAGTGCGGGTGAATGATAGTTTTTCATATTCTCAGAAGGAATTCAGGCTGGATGACAAAGGCTGGTTTTTTATAAGAAAAATAGATAGTTCTGCTGATGGTATCTATTTTACAAGCTTTGAAATCCCTGGGGACAATGGGATTCTTAGATATTTCGATTCAAGCAAGAACTTGATAGAAAGCGACCTTACGGATGGAGTGTTACCAGGCGGGAGCTTGCTTTTTATATCCACAGAAAGGTACAATTATATCCTTGGTCAGCCCTACTCGTACAAAGACCTAGGATCTGGTACTGTTCAAAGCCTCGGTGCTAATACGATCTCTGTATCAAAGAGAGATGGGAAATGGCTCGTAACGCAGAGATTTAATCTTCTTCCTGGTGGCTTTGGGATAATGTGGGGAGTTGGTTCAACTAGTACTTTGGTTGATTTTGATAAAAATGGACATCATAACACCTGGTCAAATTACGACCTGGACGAGGCTGCCAGACTTCTTTACGATGGCTATCATTATGAGAGCCCCCCTTCATATTTCCCCTACTCTCCAGGATCTTTTTGGAGGATCCCAAGCGATTATTTAACTAATTCATTGATTAAAACTGGAGGCAGCTTAGCATCTGATATCCTTGGTAATGCTTTGTTAAGATCAGCACATTCTAATATCAACGATGATGGCTACCTTCCAACCCTTCCTAGAAGTCTTTGGCTGTATAATGACTATGGTATCGATAGTGGATTTTTCGACACAAGGTTCAATGCGGACACACTTGAGACGAATATAGTTGCCCATAGGAAGTTTGGTGACCCAGTATTTAGAGATTCAAGCCTTAAGCTCGCTGAGTACTATTTAATGCATGGGACGACAAGAAAGCTTGTTAACTATGACGAATTTGAAAATGAGGGCTGGTTGGTCGAGGATTACTATGGTTTAGATGGAGAGCCTACGCATATATCCTTAAACCATCAACTTCAAGCCATACATGCCTTTTATATGCTATATGAGGATGAAAAGGATGAAAGATTCCTCGAATTTGCGGATAAGATGCTTCAAGGTATAAAAAATACCACCTCAATGTGGGTAAAACAGGATGGTAATCTTGAGTATGCATATTTACAAAATGGTGAAATGGGTTTTAAGGACTACGATTACTTGACATACAATGATCTATTAAACGTCCAGGATGATCTGCTCAGGTTAAAAGGTCAAAGAGATCCAGACCTGGATCTTTTGATACAAAGTAAAAAGCTTTGGATGGATAATAATGGTATAACCGGATACAGGAAAAAATAAAGGAAAGGTCTGATTTGTAGACCTTCCCTTTATTTTATTGTTATCTCTGAAATTTGCACTGGATTGAAAATCCTGATCGGCAATACGCTGTTTCCAAGACCGCTGTCAATATATAGTATTGTATCCCCAACATTCATCAAACCTTTATCATAATCTGGGAAGAATCCCTCTCCTGGCGAAATTACCCCGCCAACAATAGGTAGTCTTACCTGCCCGCCATGGGTATGGCCTGATAGCTGTAGATCGATGTCTTCATGCAGGTATGGTATTGGTCTGTTAGGTGAATGAGCAAGAAGAATATTATAATATTTGGCATCAACACCAGAAAATAGCTTTGCATAATCATCACTTGTCGTATAGAAGTCTGAGCCGTAGATCATTATACTGTTGTTCCCCAGTGGAAGCTCAGCTGACATTTCATCCAGTAACTCTACTCCCCTATCTTCAACTCCATGAATGAATTCTCTGAAGTTTTGATTGCCATGCTCGTGGTTTCCATAGACAAAATAAACAGGCTTCCCAATTTCTACAAGTCTTTCAACAAGCTCAAAGGAAAGCGAAAAATCAACCGTCTTAAAATCTATGATATCTCCTGTCAGTACAATGAAATTAGGGTCAAAGAGTTTTACGCTTTCTACTATTTCACTCAAGTCTACTTTACTATTTGAGTGAAAGTCAGTTATCTGGGTTATTCTTATCTCATCTTCCAGCTTTTCAGTCTGGAGCTCTACTTTGTTTATCTTAAAATTAGAAATCTGATCATCTATATATAAAAATGACAATAAAATCATTGCCAAGAGCAATATCAATACCTTTAACCTTTTCATCTTATCACCTGCTATCGCAATTCTTGATCTACTGTGTGATTATATCACAAAAAACTAAGATAATTAAGCTAGACAAATCAATTAGGGGATATTTTGTAATTCGAACTTATTGAACATTGTGACCGTCTCGTAATTATTTGATGTCAGTTTTGTACTGTCCAATCTAGCGAAATCTCCACAATAAAAAATCTTTCCTTACTCTTTTTAATATAAGCAAAAAAATGCTCCGATGGCCTTCTTTGAAGCCTTCGGAGCATCTTGATTTTGGTGCGGGAAAGAGGACTTGAACCCCCACGTCGTTGACACTAGATCCTAAGTCTAGCGCGTCTGCCAATTCCGCCATTCCCGCAGGTGGTGGTTCATCAGGGACTCGAACCCTGGACACCCTGATTAAGAGTCAGGTGCTCTACCAACTGAGCTAATGAACCGTAAAAAAATGGTGATCCATCCGCGACTCGAACGCGGGACACCCTGATTAAAAGTCAGGTGCTCTACCGACTGAGCTAATGGATCTGGTAAATGGGGTGGATAATGGGACTCGAACCCACGACCTCCAGAGCCACAATCTGGCGCCCTAACCAGCTAGGCCATATCCACCATATAATTATGGAGCGGGTGAAGGGAATCGAACCCTCGCACTTGGCTTGGGAAGCCAGTGCTCTACCACTGAGCTACACCCGCAACAATGAAAAAATCTTTGCTGCCGATCCCAATTTACTGCCGCACTCCCAGCACTTTTTGTGCTGACTTATATGATTATAGCAGGGTTGATTTGTGATGTCAATATAACCTTTATGGTTCATTGGAAATTTTCATCCTCAAGAAATGACAGCTGATGGAGGTTTTTATCCATCAGATTGCTGAGAGATATCCCCAAAAGTCTCAGGCTCTTGTCCCATTCCATTTCATCGAAGAGTGACTTGGAAAGCTTGTAAAGCTCATCCTTTTCGCTGATGTATCTATGGTAGGTCCTGGATTTTGTATGGCTTTCGAAGTCTTCGTCCTTTATCTTTACTGTAAGCGTGCGTCCATGGAGATTTCTCTTCATAAGATCACCCTCGAGCTCCTCTGCATAATCCATCAGAAACTTATCGAGAAGCTTTTTATCCCTTGTTGGCCTGAAGGTCCTCTCAACGCCTATGGACTTACGCTCTCTTGTTGTCTCGATATCTCTTGGATCTATCCCTCTTATCCTGTCATAGATCTCCTTGCCCCATTTGCCAAAGAAGTCGATCAGGAACTCCTCGCTGAGCCCGTATAGATCCTCTATTGTATAGATCCCTATATCTTCAAGCTTCTTTCTTGATTTTGCACCTATACCATAGACCTTGCCCACAGACAGTGGAAATAGTATCTGAGGCATCATGTCCTGGGTTATCTTCATAAAGCCATTGGGCTTGTTCCAGTCCGAGGCTAGCTTAGCAAGGAACTTATTATAGGATACCCCTACTGATAAGGTCAGTCCGGTTTCCTCCAGTACCCTCTCCTTTATCATAGCTGCCAGCTCTTCCGGCTTCATGTCGATGTCGGAGATATCCATATATGCTTCATCGATGGATAAGGGCTCTATCCGCAGTGTAATCTCTCTAAGTATCGAGAATACCTTCCTGGAGACCTCCTGATATCTACTCATCCTTCCAGGTAGGTAAATCCCATGGGGGCATCTTTCTCTGGCCATAAAAATCGGCATTGCTGAGTGGATGCCATATTTCCTCGCCTCGTAATTACAGGTGGTCACGATCCCCCTCTGGCTTCTGCCTCCAACGATAACAGGCTTGCCTCCTAGCGAAGGGTCGTCTGCCTCCTCGACAGAAGCAAAAAAAGCATCCATATCAAGGTGTAGAAAATTAAGTGGTGCTTCCATTTATTATCCCTACCTCATGTAGCAAATCTTTGCGTCGATCTTCGTCCCGATCTCCAGAATCCCATAGCTGCCTGTGGTAAGTCCTCCTCTGGGGAGTGAAGGGCTTCCTGGATTCATCATTATTAGATTCTCGTCGATCCTTCTCATAGGAATATGAGTGTGTCCAAAAAGAACGACGTTTGCTCCTGATTCAAGAGCGTGATAATAGAGTCTGTTTAGGTCATTTTTCACATTATACTTATGTCCGTGGGTAAGGAGGATTTTCTTTCCCTCCACAGTTATATGCTGCTCTCTGGGGTAGTTGGTCTGCCAGTCTCCGTTTCCGGCTATAATGTGCGAAGGTATCTTAAGAGCCTCCTTGATCCTCTCACCATCAGATGCAAAGTCTCCAAGGAATACCAACATGTCGAACTCTTTTTCCTCTTTAATTTTTTTAAGTATCCCCTGAATATGGCTGTGTGTATCGCTAACGACCAGTATTCTCATTCTCATCACCCAATAACCTTGTCAATACTTCTCGTAGACCGTCTATTGCTCTTCTTCTATGACTGATGGAATTCTTGACTTCGTAAGGCATTTCTGCAAAGCTTTTATCGTAGCCTTCAGGAACAAAGAGAGGATCATATCCAAAACCGTTTGAGCCCTTTTCTTCCTCAAGGAGTCTGCCTCTGCAAACACCTTCCATAACGTATTCGTTACCATTTTCATCTATTAGAGCGATCACAGAACGAAATGCTGCGGCCCTATCTTTGCTTTTTAGATTCCTCAACAGGGTCTCGTTGTTAAGCTTATCATTGCCGTCTTCGCCCCCATATCTGGATGAATAAACCCCCGGTTCACCATCCAGAGCATCTACGAAAAGGCCAGAATCGTCAGCCATGACCATGTAAGGGGTCAATTCCTTAAGAGCTCTGGCCTTCTTTAGGCTGTTAAGCTCAAGTGTATCTCCGTCTTCTACTACCTCCAGATGACCTAGCCCGGCTTCCTCCTTAGATAGTATTACTACCGGAAGTTCCTTGAGGATCTCTCTTATCTCGTTTACCTTGTTCATATTGCTGGTTGAAATTACAAGCTTTCTCATACTAAGCCTCCTGGATAAGCACAGTGATCTCAGTTCCAAGCATTTCCTTTTGAAGGGCGATAAGCTCTTTGTTTCCTTTTTCAGCAAGGTCCAGAAGTTGGTCAAGCTGTGTTCTTGTATAAACAGCTCCCTCTGCAGTTCCCTGTACCTCGACGAAGTTTCCTCCATCTCCCATTACTATATTCATGTCGACCAAAGCAACATGATCTTCCTCGTAGCATAGGTCGAGTATCGGTCCCTCTTCAGATATCCCTACGCTTATTGCTGAAAGAAATCCTGTTATTGGAAACTTATGGAGAAGTTTTTCATCTCTCAGCTTGCATACGGCATCTACAAGGGCTATATATGCTCCTGTGATAGATGCTGTCCTGGTTCCCCCATCGGCCTGGATGACGTCACAGTCTATCCAGATCGTCCTCTCACCCAGCTTTGACATATCTACTACTGATCTTAATGACCTTCCGATCAGCCTCTGGATCTCCTGATTTCTTCCATCTATCCTGCCTTTTGTTGAATCCCTTATCTTTCTTTGCATAGTACTTCCCGGCAGCATAGAGTATTCAGAGGTTACCCATCCCTGTCCTGTTCCCTTAAGAAATGGAGGTACCTTTTCCTCGACCATAGCTGTACAGATCACCTTGGTATTCCCCATTTCTATCAATACAGAGCCATATGGATGCAAAAGGTAATTTCTGGTGATTTTTATCGGTCTGAGCTGATCATTGCTTCTGTTGTCTATTCTCATTTGTTTTCTCTCCTTAGATAGATTGATATCTACATTCTATCAAAAATTTGTCCTCTTATGTTAAAAGACAGCAAAAAACCCCTTACGGGGATTTGTTATTTCTTCATAGGCGCAAAATAGCCGCCTCTGACAGGAGTGATATTGTTTATGGTTATAAAAGCATTAGTGTCTATTGAGTCAACGACTGATTTCAACTTCTGCATATCCTTCCTGTTCAGGACAACGTTTAGTATCTCTCTTGGCCCCTCGATACCCTGGGCTTCAAGGATCGTTACACCAAAACCGTTACATCTAAGCGCATCCACAAGATCGCTTTCATTGGAGCTTTTCAATATGATCTGAGCAGACAGGTTTCCCATTGCTATCTTGTTTTCTATTGTTATACCTACAAAATTTCCTGCTGCAAAGCCCGCGCAGTAAGCCAATAGGTTAAGCGGGTTATCCAAAGAGCTTACGACCTTCCCAAGTGCCGTGACATATATACCTACTTCGAAAAAACCTATGGCAGCAGCCTGCAGCCTTCTGCCCTGGACCACCATGAGTGTCCGTGTAGTTGCCATAGATACGTCAACAACCCTTGCCATAAATATCAGCGCGTAGCCTATAAGTGCCTCCATATACTATCTCCTTTCAATATATACAAGGGAAGGCTAGCCTTCCCCCGATAAATACTCTTATTTTAATATACTCTATCAATAAAATTTAGTCCATACCAGCATTAATACATTTGAAAATACTGTGCTATCCCCTCTGAAATACCCTGCACTACTCTCATTTGATATACAGGATCTCTTACCAGAGCTTCATCCTGTGGATTTGACAAGTAACCTATTTCTATCAGGATCGCCGGCATAATAGTCTCTCTTAGAACCACAAGCTCCGGTCTCTTGATCACGCCTCTTCCTGTAATTCCAGTATTTCTGATAATGCTTGAATATACGTTGTCTGCAAATGGATACTGATCTTCAAGCTTGAACTCACTGGATGTGGCAGGGCAGTACAGGACCTCAAGACCCGTTATGCTGCTCTTTATGTTTGAGTTCGCATGCATGCTTATGAAGAGGTCTGCATTAAGACTATTCGCTATCCTGGCTCTATCATACAGATCAACGAAGGAATCCTGATTTCTAGTGAGGATGACATTGTAGCCTTGTGCCTTAAGTACCTCCTCTAGCTGAAGAGCCATTGTAAGGTTTATTGCTTTCTCATGAAGGCCGGTGATTGAAATCGCCCCGGGATCCTTGCCACCATGGCCTGCATCGATTACGATGGTTCTAGCATTTGGATCGATATTCTCATTTCTGGCAGCAAGAAGCTCAAGGGTATAATCTCTTTCTCTGGATATAAGCTCTATGTTTACACTTCTCCTAAAGCCCACGGTAATTTCAGTCGTGGATCTTCCTCTTGAGACCACGACCTGGTTAACCAGGTTGTCCTTTATGACGAAGCTACCTTCCGGTAGATTGGTCGAATCGGAAGGGATCTCTATAAGAAGCTCCTTAGTTACTTCATCGTATTCGAAGTCTGCCTCAACCCTTTCAAGATGCCTGAACAGAAGTTTTGCTTCTCTACCCAGGTTCTCATAGGCGAAATCCTCCCATATGTTTTCCTCAGGGTATATCCTCAATCCCTCCTCAGTTGGGACTATAAGGACCTTTGGGTTGTCTACCCCATCCTTAATATCCAGAACTACCCTTACTATTCTGTCATTGGAGCTGTAGTTTTTGTCAGCTACAAATTGTGAGGCTCTAACTTGCTTTATTATTCCCAGACTGTAATCAAAGGTCTGGTATTGCTCGCCAAGAAGCGTTGCGTCCATGATATCTATAACTACTCTGGTTGGATTTGCTAATTCAATTACATTGTACTCAGGTATCGTTACTCCCTCAACAAGTATAAAATCTCTGTTGTCTTCCTCATCTTCGTAGATCCCCATGATTTGATTGTCGTCAAAGGCTATGACAGAGGATGTACCATCCTCTGACGTTACAAAACTGAACTCGGCTTTTTCTCCTAAGGTCAGCACAAGTCTCGTAGTGTAAGGATTCGGTGGAATAGTAAACTGTGAGTACTGTACCCTTTTTATAAGGTCGTCCTCCAGAGTAAAGTCTCCGGGGGCATCGACTCTTCCTGGGATATTAAGCTTGGCATCCTTGAAATCCAGTACCAGCTTGCCAGATTCTTCAAGATACATAGAATCGTACTGCAGCGGCTTATCGCTGGTTATTTTTATCCTATGCTTTCCAGTACTTCCTTTTACCGAGGATATCGCAGTGATTGTTGCAGTGCCTGCTGTTTGAGGTGCCTCAGACTTTGGTGAATCAATAATAGCTGTATAGCTGTTAGGATCCCAGTTCACATTATATCCAAGCACCTGGGATACGAATCTTACAGGAACCATCGTCCTGGAGTCGTTGTTCATGGTTGTAAAGGTCACAAGTTTTGGAATTGAACCCTGATCAAGTTGCATTGGTTGACCATTCACCAGTACCTTATCGCTATTTATGCTCATGCTGACTACTGCCGAGTTATGTACAACTGTGGCAGTTTGGGTCGCATTATCCCACCCGATCTTAGCTCCCAGACTCTCCATGAACCTTATGGGCACAAGAGTCCTGTCGCCCATTATAACCGGCGGGACAACAGTGGATAAACTGCTGCCATCAAGCAATAGAGAAACCTTCGGAACCTTCATCGTCTTTCCGTCGACCTTAACGTCCACCTGAGGTATATTCGAACTTCCAAAGGATATATTAAAGGATGCAATAACAATCATGAATAGCGTCAGTAAAATCAAGCTTCGCTTCATAGGGCCCTCCTTTCAAAACACATCGTGTCCTATTAGCATATTTATATCAAAATATCACCGCCCTTTCAACGAAAGGGCGGATAATGTAACCATAATGTAATATGTGAAATTATTGTTGAAGAGCTCTGTAAAGCTCGTCGCTTCCGGGTGGTGGAATCAGTGTAATCCTATCTCTAATTATCGATTCGACCCCCCTGTGGGTGATTTCTCCCACTATAGTCGCCTTTATACCATTACTCTCAAGGTCACTAAGAAGAGCATCTGCATTTCTCTCCGGAACGACCATTATCATGCTGCCGCTTGATATCAGCTTCCTTGGATCTATTTTAAGTACATCGCATAGCTTTTTTGTTACGTCTTTTATTGGCAGTATATCCTCATAAAGAGTAACTCCCTTCCCCGTCGCTTCTCCTGTCTCCCAGATAGCTCCGTATATGCCGCCCTCTGTCACATCATGCATATACAGTACTCCATGATTTCTTCCTAATAATCCCTCTCTGACCACACTTAGATGCTGGGATAGCCCTCTAGCTTCCTCTAGTTCCTCTTCAGTCATGTGCTCTTTTAACTTAACTCCCAGTTCTGATGCCAGGATGTGGGTTCCTTCCAGACCGATCCATTTAGTTAGTACGACCTTGTCTCCTGAGCTTATACCCTTATAACCCTTAAAATGCTCCCTTTTCATTCTAGCGATTACGGTTGAGTTTATCACTATCCTTGTGACTGCGTCGGTTACTTCTGTGTGTCCTCCGATTATTTCGACTCTTGCTCCTCCTGCTGCTCTTCCAGCATCTTTCATTATCAGCTCAAGTTCCTCCTCTGTTGTCCCAGGAGGGCATAATATGGTTAGGAGTATCCCAATCGGCTCTGCTCCCCTTGTCGCTGCGTCATTGCAGGATACGTGTATAGCCAGGGCACCAAGTCCTTTTGTAGCTCCCGTGATAGGATCTGTGCTTACCACACAAAGCTCTCCCCCTAGGTCCATAACTCCCGTGTCTTCACCTATTCCCGGCCGTGCAAGCACCTCATCTCTTTTATATGTAATATTGCTGAAAACAAGCTTTTCCAGAAGCTCATTAGGTACCTTTCCAATTTCCAATTCCATCAACCTCCCAAGATATATCCTACCAGATTGAAGGACATAAGAAAACCCCCTGACCAATTGGAAAGGGGGTAGATAGAGATAACTTTATTTATTGAATAAATCCAGATCCATTGCATTCTCCATTTTTGCAATGATCGATGTACATACAGCATCACCTGTAACGTTGATTGAGGTCCTTCCCATATCAACAAGTCTGTCGATACCCATGATAAGCCCAAGACCCTCAAGTGGAAGACCAACAGATTGAAGTACCATCGAAAGCATTATTGCACCTGCTCCAGGGACTCCTGCCGTACCTATTGATGCCAATGTCGCTGTAAGAATAATTGTGAGCATCATCGGCAGAGTCATTTCTATCCCGTATGCCTGAGCTATGAATAACGATGCAACTCCCTGCATTATTGCTGTACCGTCCATGTTGATCGTAGCTCCCAAAGGAATTGTAAAGGAAGATATTTCCTTTGATATCCCAAGCTCCTTCTCACATATGTCAAGGGAGAAGGGAATTGTTGCGTTGCTGCTGGCTGTTGAGAACGCAACGAACATTGCCGGGGAGAATTTCTTGTAGAATTTTCTAAGACTCAGACCGGCGAATACCTTAAATAGTGATCCGTATACCACCGTTGCATGGATCAGCAGACCGAGATAGACTATACCAACATACTTCATCAGTGGAATGAGTGCGGAATAACCCACAGTGGCGAAGGTCTTTGCTATAAGACCAAATACTCCTATCGGAGCGAAAAGCATTACGATCTCGACCAGCTTCATGATAAGGTCATTCAGCTTTTGGAAAAGATTAGTAAGATACTCGCCCTTCTCTCCTAACAGAGAGAGCCCGACGCCAGTTAGCAGTGCAAAAACAATGATCTGAAGCATACTTCCATTTGCCATTGCGCTTATTATGTTGTTTGGAACCATTTCGTACAATATCTGCACAAGAGGTGCCTTTTGGTTGATAGTAGTCTCAACGGTTTGTATGGCTCCCATGTCGAGACCTACCCCAGGCTTAAGAACTACACCAAGAATTAAAGAAATAATAACTGCCACCGCGGTTGTAGACATGTAGAAGATTATTGTCTTTGAGCCGACCCTGCTTAATTTTTTTACATCGCCCATATTTGCTGCACCATTTACCAGTGAAATAAAAACCAATGGAACTACCAGCATCATGATACCTCTGAGGAAGACCTGGCCGAGGAATTGGAATATCCCGTTTATCAGGATGGTATCCTTCAAGGTTCCTGCAGGCAGGTTATGCACCAGGATCCCTACTACAAGACCTACTCCCAGCGCTAAAAGTACTTTTGTTGTGAGACTCATTTTACCCTGCTTCATTTATTCGCCTCCTTTGTTTGGTTTAAGAGCCTGTGAAAACGCTCTTTACTAGATTATAACTATACCGATAGACAACTGTCAATTAAATAGAAAAAGACAGAGCCTCCGGCTCTGTCTAGTAATTACCTGTTTTTAAGCTTTTCGTTCAGGATAGTGCTGACCAGCTGTGGGTTGGCCTTACCCTTGGTCTCCTTCATTATCTGCCCCATTAAAAACCCTACCGCTCTGTCCTTCCCATTTTTAAAGTCTTCAATAGACTGTGGGTTGGCATCAAGGATCTTATCTACTGCCTCAACAAGGGCACCCTCATCGCTTATTTGTATCAGTCCCTGCTCAGAAACTATCGTCTCAGGAGATTTTCCGGTTTCAAACATATCCCTCAGGACCTTTTTGCCTGTATTGTTATTGATCTTGCCATCTCTAACAAGTATCAATAGCTCTGCAAGGTCTTTTGAGGAAAGGTGGAGCTCCTGTATCTCCTTTTCTTCTTCCTTAAGTCTTCTTAGGACATCTCCCATCATCCAGTTGGCAACAAGCTTGCCGTCACCTACATGCTTAACAGTCTCCTCAAAGAATTCTGCCAGCTCCCTGGATTGTGTAAGGACTGCTGCGTCGTACTCGCTTAAGCTGTACTCGTTGATGAATCTTACTTTCTTTGCATGCGGCAGTTCAGGCATTGCTGCTTTTATTTCATCCAGCCAGCTTCTGTCCAACTTTAGCGGCGGAAGGTCTCCATCGTAGCAAAATCTGTAGTCCTCAGCGGTATACTTTCTTCTCATAAGTATTGTCTCGCCTGCTACTTCATCCCAGCGTCTTGTTTCCTTGTCTGTGTTATCCCCTTTTTCCAGAAGCTCTATATGCCTTTTCTCTTCAAATTCTATAGTCCTAACGACTGACTTGAACGAGTTGAGGTTCTTTATCTCGGTTATCTTGGATTTTAATCCTCGCTCATCGTCGACGACATTTATATTTACGTCACAGCGAAGCGATCCTTCTTCCATCCTCACGTCAGAGATCCCGATGTATTTAATGGTGGATCTAAGTTTATCCAGGAATGATCTTGCCTCCTCAGCTGATGCAATATCAGGCTTTGATACGATCTCGATCAAAGGGACTCCACATCGGTTAAAGTCAAGAAGAGTCGTTCCATCATCGTTGTGGATCTGTTTACCTGTATCCTCCTCAATATGGATCCTCTCAAGGTTAATCCTCTTTGGACCTTCTGGAAGATCTATCTCAAGATAACCTCCATCACACAATGGCAGGTCAGACTGTGATATCTGGTATCCTTTTACAAGATCAGGATAGAAGTAGTTCTTCCTGTCCATCCTTACTACTTCGGCGATCTCCGAGTTGAAGGCAAGACCTGCTTTGATACCAAACTCAAGGCACTCCTTGTCTATTACAGGCAGTGCTCCGGGCAATCCAAGACATACTGGGCAGACGTGAGTGTTGACCTCTCCGCCGAATTCATTCTTGCAATTGCAATATATTTTCTTTTTCGTCATCAGCTCAACGTGGATCTCAAGACCTATAAGTGTTCTCCAGATCATTATTTCACCGCCCTTTCATAGCCAAGTCCTGCTTTTATCACAGTCTCCTCGCCAAAGCGCTTACCTGTTATCTGCATTCCTACTGGAAGTCCGTCCACATCTCCCATCGGTACGCACATCGATACTAATCCCGCTAGGTTGATAGGTACTGTGAACAGGTCAGACATATACATTTCCACAGGTGAATTCACAAGAGAGTTCAATTTGAATGGTAGTATAGGTGATGCCAATGAAAGTATTACGTCATATTTTTCATAGGTCTTCTCATAATCCTGTTTGATGAGAGTTCTGACCTTCAAAGCCTTTTTGTAATGCTCCTCCTGATAGCCGGCACTAAGGGCATAGGTACCCATCATGATCCTTCTCTTTGCCTCTTCTCCAAAGCCTTCAGTCCTGGATCTGGTGTACAGCTCATCGAGGGTTTCGTAATCGTCTGTTCTGTGGCCATATCTTATACCATCGAATCTTGACAGGTTAGTGCTTACCTCTGATGTGGATATTATATAGTAGGTTTCAAGGGCATATTTCAAGTATGGAAGCGATACGTAATCTATTTTTGCTCCGGCATTCTCGAAAACTCTTACGGCATCGTCATAAAGCCTTTGGATACCTTCGAAGTTGCTGAATTTAAGGTCTCTGTATTCTATCGGAAGTGCTACCTTTAGTCCCTTAAGAAAGTCCTTGTCATCCAGCGAAAACTCAATTCCAGACCTCTTTGACGATGTTGCATCCAGAGGATCAAAGCCCGCTATGGCCTTAAGCAGCAGATATGCATCGCTTACGTCTCTACCGAAGGTTCCGACCTGATCGAGGGAGTTGGACATAGGTACTACTCCGTAGCGAGATACCATTCCATAGGTTGGCTTTATCCCGACTACTCCGCAGTAGCTGGCAGGTTGTCTTACCGAGCCTCCAGTATCGCTTCCCAGTGCAAGGGCTGCCTCGCCTGAGGCGACAGCTGCAGCTGAACCACCTGAGCTTCCTCCCGGGACTACCTCGAGATTCCTGGGATTTCTTGTTATGCCGAAATAGGAGGTTTCAGTTGATCCTCCCATGGCAAACTCATCCATGTTGGTCTTCCCTATTACTATTCCGTCTTCGTTTAGTATCCTTCTGATAACCGTTGCATCAAATGGTGGAACAAAATCCTCCAGCATCCTTGATCCGCATGTAGTTCTAAGGTCTTTAGTCATAATGTTGTCTTTGATTCCGATCGGGATCCCTGCCAGGAGGCCTGTCTCTTCACTGTTCTTTATCTTTTTGTCCACTTTCCTGGCTGATTGAAGAGCATTTTCACCGTTTACTGTAATGAATGCGTTCAGATCCTTATCCATGGCTTCTATTCTATCCAGGTGGGCTTTTACAAGCTCCTCAGAGGAAACCTCCCCTTTTTTCAGGAGCTCCTTCATCTCCCACGCACTAAGTCGCGTAAGTTCCATCATATCCCCCCTATTCCACTACCTTAAGTATTTTGAAGTATCCGTACTGGGTCTCGTGGGCATTCTTTAATACCTCGTCTCTTGTCAGAGTCTGACTTTCACCATTTTCCTTCATAAAACCGTCATCGTCGTTTATACCGAAGGTTGGCTCTACGTTTTCAGTGTCTACCTCCGTGATTTTCTGAACGAAGCCGATTACTTGGTCGAATTTTTCTGTAAATCCATCCAATTCCTTATCACTGAAGCTTAGCTTGGCAATGCTTGAGATGTGGACTACCTGATCCTTTGTTATCATTGCTCTCTCTCCTTCCCTATTCAGGATATCTATCGAATATTTCCTTAAGCTCCTTTTCCTCCATTACAGGGATCCCAAGCTCTCTAGATTTATCAAGCTTGCTGCCTGCCTCAACTCCGACGATGACCACATTCGTCTTTTTGCTGACGGAGCCTGAGACTACACCTCCCATTTTCTCAATCCTATCCTTAATTTCTCCACGTGTCAATCCTTCTATGGTCCCCGTAATGACTACAGTATTGCCTTTGAATGGGTTGTCAGAGACCAACTGCTCCTCATAGACCGGAGTTACTCCCTCTGAGAGAAGCTTGTCTATTGCCTGCGATATCCTTTCGTCGTGGAAGAATTCCAGAATGCTCCTTGCCACTGTATCTCCAATGTCGGGTATCCCTATCAGCTCCTCGTACTTCGCACCCCTCAGAGCCTCCAGGCTCTTGTATGTGTCTGCAAGATCTTTTGCAGTCTTGCTTCCAACATTTGATATTCCAAGGGCATAGATAAATGCCTGCAGAGTTGGTCTTTTACTATTTTCTATCGCTTTCAGGAAGTTGTTCGTCTTCTTCTCCTTAAAGCCTTCAAGGTTTATTATGTCTTCGTACTTAAGTTCATATATCTCAGGAAGATCCTTTATATCCAGCTGTTCCACAAAGAGCGCTGCTGTTTTCTCACTGAAGCCCTCAATATTCATCGCATCCCTACTGGCGAAGTGCACCAGCCTTGACACTAATTGGGGCTTACAGGACAGTGTATTGGGGCAGAATATGTGTACTCCGTTTTGTATAAGCTCGCTTCCGCAGGATGGGCAGTGGGTTGGTTTTTCGATCTCGTATGTCTCCACTCCCTCTTCCTCGATGCTCCCAAGGATCTCAGGTATAACGTCGTTTGATCTCCTTATTAGTACTCTGCAGTTCAGCCTGACCTTTTTCCGAAGTATGTCGTCATAATTATTCAAAGTTGCCCTTTGGACTGTAACTCCTCCAATGTCCACAGGTTCTAGTATAGCCGAGGGAGTTACCTTTGCAGTCCTTCCTACGTTCCACTGGACTCCGATCACCCTCGTAGTGGTCTCCTCTGCCTCAAACTTGAAGGCTATAGCCCATCTTGGGAATTTGCTTGTGTATCCTAGGACTTCCCTCGTTTCCATATGGTTGATCTTGATCACCATTCCGTCAGTAAGGATGTCCAGCTTTGATCGCTCGGCGCTTCTTAACCTGATTTCATCTATCACATCGTCTATGTTTGAAAACTTCTTTATATATGGAAATACCGGTAGTCTGTTATCCTTTAGAAACTCTACCATCTCCATATGAGTCTGGAAGACTTTCCCTTCGATATATCCTGCATTGTAAAAGCAGGCTGACAGCTTTCTTTTTTCAGTAAGCCTTGGATCCAGGTTCCTTAGGGCACCTGCTGCAGCATTCCTGGCATTTTTAAGAGGTTCATCTGCAGTTCGGTTGTATTCCTCCAGGATGGATAGGGGCATTACTCCCTCTCCCTGTATCTCGACCCTGCCCTTAAATGGTATCCTCAATGGTATGGACCTGATGGTCTTAAGCTGAGGAAGTATCGCTTCTCCCTGCACACCAGTTCCTCTCGTTGCACCCTGTACCAGATTACCATCCTCATAGGTAAGATTCACAGTAAGTCCGTCAAATTTCAGCTCCAGAATATATTCAGGGTCTGGAAGCTTCTCATCAGCATTAAGGTTGTAGTCTGAGACTGCTTTCTCAAGCTTCACAGCCCAGGCTTTAAGCTCCTCCTCGCTTTGGACCTTATCCAGGCTCCAAAGTCTACCCAGGTGGTTATGCTTTTTGAAGCCCTCCAGCAGCTCTCCTCCAACTCTTCTTGTGGGAGAGTAATCCGGCTGATACCCAAGGCTATTCTCAAGCTCAACCAACTGGTCATAGAGCTTATCGTATTCAGCATCGCTGACCCTGGGATCATCCAGAGTATAATATTGGTAGTTCAGTTCGTCGATAAGTTTAATAAGCTCCTCCAGCCTGTCCCTGTCAGTCATGATCTCCCTCCGTTCTCTAGTCTACTATTGTAAGAGGTGCCATCGACTGCATCAGAAACTTGATGCCATTCTTGTCGAAGGCAATAGTAAGCTTGTTGTCATCTTCTTTTTGTTCTATGGCTACGATCATTCCATTGCCGAATTTCTCGTGCTTTACCCTTGTACCTATAGTTATATTTTCATTGGTGATAGGTCTTCTCTCCGGGACTCTTGGCATCAAATTATCTCTCATGTGGTCCATCGAAAGAAGGTTCTGCGTCTTTGTCGCTTCGGGCTGGTTCATGATCCTCTTCCTTGCTTCGCTGTACTCATGCTCTATTGTGTCCCCCATTTCCTCAAGGAATGTAGAGGGCATGGTGTAGCTTGTATTTCCGTAAAGTGTCCTTTTTCTTGCACTGGTTATAAATAACTGCTCCGCAGCACGGGTAACCGCTACATAGCAAAGTCTTCTTTCCTCCTCGTGTTCCTCAGGCGACTCCTTAGCTCTGGAAAGTGGAAATAATCCCTCCTCCATCCCAACGAGGAAGACAATGGGAAATTCAAGTCCCTTAGCACTGTGGACTGTCATTAGAGAAACAACGCTTGAATCCTCCTGAGTCTTATCAACATCGGACAGCAATGCTATTGTCGCGAGAAAATCTTCAAGCGTAGCATTGGGATCCTTTTGCTCGAATAGGAGTGCAACGGAAAGGAAGTCCCTGATATTGTCTATCCTTGTCCTTGCCTCTATTGTCCTCTCCCTCTCAAGCTCTGCGATATATCCGGTGGACTCCATTACTTCCTCCATGAAATCCTTTATCCCCATAAGCTCCCTTTTTGCCATCAAAAGGGACATGGATTCAGCAAAGGGCTTTAACAGACCCCTTGCTCTTGAGGTTATACCAGGAGCCATCTCGCAGTCCAGAACTGCAGAATACAGAGATTCCTCTTTTTCAAGCGCATAGGCCTCCAGCTTTTCTATAGTAGTATTGCCAATACCTCTTTTAGGCGTGTTGATTATCCTTTTCAAGGCAATATTGTCGTTCGGGTTTTGTATGAACCTTAGGTAAGCGATTATGTCCTTGACCTCCTTACGGTCATAGAACTTAATGCCTCCAACCACCTTATAGGGGATCTCCTCTGCCATGAAAGCTTCCTCAAAGGGTCTTGACTGAACGTTGGTCCTGTAAAGCACAGCTATGTCAGATAAACTTGCTCCTCTGTAAACCAGCTGCTGTATCCTGGTTGCAACGAATTGCGCCTCCTCCTCGGAGTATTCCAGCTCTATATGGGTCACGGGTGGACCGCCTTTTTTGTCAGTCCAAAGGTTCTTGTCCTTTCTTTGGGTGTTATTTGCTATGACTTGATTTGCTGTTCTTAATATCGCATCTGTGGATCTGTAGTTTCTTTCAAGAAGAATAACCTCAGCACCCGGAAAGTCCTTTTCAAAATCCAGGATATTAGATATATCAGCATATCTCCAAGAGTATATCGCCTGGTCTGAATCTCCAACTACGCAAATATTGTTATGGTATCCGGACAGCATCTTTACGAACAGGTATTGGATCTTGTTGGTGTCCTGGTACTCGTCCACGAAAATGTATCTGAATCTTTGCTGATACTGCTTGAGTATCGCTGGATTTTGTCTTAAAAGCTCCACTCCCTTAATGAGCAGGTCATCGAAGTCAAGGGCGTTATAGAACTTAAGCTTCTTTTCGTATAGAGCATAGACCTCTCCGGCATTCCTCTCATAGAAGCTGCCGTAGTTCATGGTTATATATTCATCAGGAGGAACCATAAGGTTCTTCTGCTCACTTATTATCGCAAGCATTGAGTTCTCTTTGTAGGTCTCCTTGTCAAGATTTAATTCCTTCAGGCACTCCTTTACAAGGGTCTTCTGATCGTCCCTATCGTATATGGTAAAGCTTCTTTCATAGCCTATTCGGTCAATGTGGCGTCTTAGCATCCTGACGCATATGGAGTGGAAGGTGCCCATCCACATTGCATCCACGTCGACGTCTATAAGGCTTGACACCCTTTCCTTCATCTCATTTGCTGCCTTGTTGGTAAAGGTTATTGCAAGGATCTCATATGGGGATACCCCTTTATCAGCGATAAGATATGCTATCTTGTGTGTAACTACCCTGGTTTTTCCAGAGCCTGCACCTGCCATAATAAGTAAAGGTCCTTCAGTGTGAAGAACCGCTTGTCTCTGTCTTTCGTTCAAGCCGCTAATGTAGTCCATTACTCACCATCCTAACTATCATCTACTGATAATTATATAGTATGCAGACTTATATTTCCACAAAAATGCTGAGGATTTAGAGCATAAGGATGCCGGTACCTTCGGAAAGCTTCCCGTGTCAGGTACCGGCAACGTGTTATTTTATGCTGCTTTAGGTTTTCTTTTCCATCCATTTGCTGAAAATCCCATGAATAAATATACTATTGAGCCTGCTATGCCCGCAAGTATCGGAGCTTCGACCCATCCCGCCTTTATTACAAATACGAGTAGGACGTTTGTTAGAAAGCCTACCAGCATCGAAGCCAGACATGCCTTAAGGTCAGCCTCTACTATAGTTCTCATTATTATAGGTCCTACAAACATCGATATCAGCCCGCCTGTTCCTATATAAGCTATCTGGTTGAGCATACCCTGTGGAGCGAAGAATGTAAGGAATAATCCCAGGACCGCCACCAAGCCAACAACTATTCTGTTCAGCTTATCGCTTCCACCTGGATGCTTCTTAGCCAACGATACGTACATGTCGTAGGATAAAGCTGATGCCAGAGCCTGAAGGATCGAGCTTATTGTAGAAAGCATTGCAAAGAGTATGAAAAGGGTAATGACCCCGCCAACTGCAGGCGACAGATAGGTGTTAAGGAAGACTGGCATTGCACTGTCAGGGTTCACAAGTCCTGGATTTTTCAGGAGCATATACATTCCTACAAATGGAATCAAACTAAGTATTATTCCCATAGGAGCCATGTACAAGGCCAGCTTGTGGATCTTGATATCCTCCTTCAACGAAAGAAATCTAACCGACATATATGGCAACGTGGTAGTAAATAGCAATGCATATACGAATACCAGATATACACTGAACTTTGAATTGCCATATGGTGCAGAGCTGGTCGGATTTATAAGCTCCTGATTTATTGTTCCCAGGGTTTTGACCATTTCTGCAAGAGATATATCCTTTAGGATCACTGCAAACACTATCACCGCAGCTATAAGCATCCCGATGCACATGATTGTATCAGTCAAGGCAACTGCAAGCAGTCCTCCCTGCATTGTGAATATTGCAACTACAGCCAAAAGCAGCATAGATGCGTAAATTTCAGGGATCTGGAGCCACTCGGAGGCGACCAGGCCTACAGCTCTTATCTGCCCAATCATATACACCGAGAGAAATATAAAGGTTGCAAGTCCTGCAAAAAAGTGTACTGTTCTTCGCTGCTTATCGGTTCCGCTGTGGGTCTTTGCAAGGTAATCAGGAACAGTAAGACCACCACTTTTTTCTGCCTGTTTTCTCATAAATCCAGCAAAGAAAAGAGTTCCGAATACTATCGCCGGTGCAAAAAAGAAATTTGCCAGGACTTCGATAGCACCGAAGGCATATGCCGTTCCAGGTGATCCTATAAATCCCCAGCCACTATAGCCTGTGGCCATTAATGTTCCTGCTGCAACGAACTCCCCTATCTGTTTCCCACCCAGAAGGAATCCTTCCCCTCCTGAAGCAGCTTGCTTTTTTATCTTGTTATTTGACCAGATTCCAACTCCTATCATACAGGCTGAAGCCAAAATCATAACTATCCAATTAAACGTCACTTATATCACCTCTTCTGAATATGGAGCCCTCCTGATATAAGTAAACGAAAACGGGAACTGCCATTAATATGATACATCCGATAATAAATGTGTTTATTGCCCATGATTCAGTCATAATATCCTCCCTTCTTCAATGAATTTCTTTGAGCCGGAGGAACCTCCGGCTCCTTTTTCTTATTTTTCTACAAATTTTACTAGTGTTGGATCATCCTCAATTTGATTTGGGAAGTAATCAAGGCAATCGCCTTCTCTGTATACGTCAGCAGTCGCACAATGTAGTCCTCCTCCGAATGCATATGCATCTCTGAAAGGTACGGGGATGACGTTCATTCCCAGCTTATCCATCTGCTCCTGCTGAGCCTTCTCGCTTTCCTCTACTATTACAGTTTTATGGTCTATTACGAGGCAGTTCATTGAAAGCCATACACTTGAGTAACAAAGTGGTGGAGAAGTTTTATGTGCAGGGGCTGCGGCTTCGACTATTTCCCAATCATTTGCCTCGAATATCTTTCTTTGCTCCTTAGGAAGCTTTCTTTGAGGATTGTTCAAGATCAACCCTGGCTTAAGGGGAACAAAGGTCGCATCGATGTGTATTGGATACGGATCTCCAGGGAAGTTGACTGCATGCACTCTCATATCCGGGTAAGTTCTTCTGAGCCACTCCATGCCTTTTCTATTTGTAGTAAGCCCGTGTTGTACGAACAGATCCTTTCCAAGTCTCATTACATCTGCTGCGTCGAACAGAATTTCGTGCTCTGTAGTTACCATGTGCAGTTTTGCTGTTCTCTCAAGAAGTATATCTTCAGTTATTTCACCGTCGTAGTAATGCATGTCATAGGTCTTTTCTCCCAATTCAGGTCTTGGTGCATAGAACCATTTGAACTCAGGATCCTTGTCGAAGTATTCTCTTAAATTCTTTGAATAGGCATAGTGTTCAAAGTATCTTGATCTAAATGACATCGGTGCGCAAATTATATCGCTGCCTATGGTCAGTAGTACGTCTCTTGGGGGCATACAGCCGAACATGCTACCAGTCATGAAGTGTGGAGTAACTACTGCCTGATTCCATTGGAGAGCCTCCGGTCTGTCTACTTTGATCCCCAGACCCTCAAGTACCTTAACTAAGTTGTCAAGCTGGGCATTAGCCTTCTCAACAGTATCTAGAGGTCTTGGTCCCGTCATCCCCCTCATTGGGCTGTCCAACGGCACCTTCGCCTTCGATGCTGGTTCGGAAGGCGGAATACAGGTATTGTCTGCTCTACCTACTATAACGTGCTTTAACGGGTCAAAATCGTTCCATGAGTTTACAATCTTCATTTTTCTCCTCCTATTTGTTTTAGTAAATAAAAAACCCCGTTCCAAGGAATAAATATTCCTAGGAACGGGGTAAATCTCCGTGTTACCATCCTAATTCGCCAATATCTCACAATATTGGCCTCATCAAGTACGTTATAAATCATATAAGATACTCTATCACTATAACGGGTGATCCCGTTGCAGCCTACTCAAATTTTCGGTGCAATGCTCTGAGGTCCTCTTCACCTTGATCCGCTTTGTCCCCTTCCACCTGCCGGGACTCGCTGTAAAAGCATCCTAATGTTACTTTCCTCATCAACGCTTATTAGTTAATCATATTTGATTTTTTTGATTATATACCTTGCTAAATGATTTGTAAAGAGGTTTTGAAATATTTTTTGTTTTTTATTGAAATACATTAAGTTTGTATATATAGTGCCCGGGCGAATGAACGCCTCGGGCACTGTAAAGGGGAAAATCGTTATTTGCCTATTTGCAGCTGAATGTCCTTGCTGTTCTCGTATGCTGCTTTAATAGCTGCGATTATATCTCCGTGTGAATCCTTAAGACTCATTGTTGCAGATGAAGTCACATCAGCCAGCATTGCCTTCTCATCAGCTGTCAGTGCATCATACTTAGCCTTATCTTCTGGCTTATCTGAGCCATCCTTTAGTGGTCTGCCGTTAAGATCTGATGTATACTTTGTAAACCAAGCCTCAACTTCTTCGACCGTCTTTCCTATGAATACTTTCTCGAAACCGGATATTTGCTCTGTCCAGGTCTTGCCGTTACCCATTACATAAGCTTCTCCACGCTCTCTTTTGGTCTTCCAGCCTTCGATCTCTGCAAAGAAGTTCTCTTCAGTGTCAGCTGTCTTCCCATCTACCTTCTCGTCATGGTTCTCATCGTAGTTGTATCCGCCTTGTCCCGGATAGCCGCTGAAATGAGGCATGCCGTCGCCATCGTAGTTAGGAGTGGCTATTTCAAGCTGGTCTATATGGATGTCAGCTATCTTTCCGTCTGCATCGAACAAAGCTGTTACAAACACTTCGTTGATACTCCAAACCTGAACATCCTGATCGTCCTTGCCAGGTCCCTTTCTTGGCGAGCTGACTACTCCAAATCCAAAGCCCTTAGCTTCTTCTATTGTAAGAGGCTTTCTGTTCTCGTATGCATTCTTTATAGATTCAACAATATTACCGTGTGAATCATTAAGACTCATAGTTGCAGATGATGTAACATCAGCAAGCATTGCCTTTTCTTCTGCTGTTAGTGCATCATATTTTGCCTTGTCTTCTGGCTTGTCGGATCCATCCTTCAATGGTCTTCCATTAAGGTCGGAGGTGTACTTATTGAACCATTCCTCAACCTCCTCAACCGTCATGCCGATGAAAGTCTTTTCAAAGCCTGAAATTTGCTCTGTCCAGGTCTTGCCATTACCCATTACATAGCCTTCTCCACGCTCTCTCTTGGTCATCCATCCTTCGATCTCAGCTATGAACTGCTCTTCAGTATCCGGGGTCTTACTATCAACTTTCTCATCATGATTCTCGTCATAGTTGTAGCCGCCTTGTCCTGGGAAACCGCTTAGATGGGGCATTCCGTCTCCATCATAGTTAGGAGTCGCTACTTCGAGCTGATCTATGTGAAGATCAAGAATTTTTCCGTCTCCATCGAATATTGCACTTGTAAATACCTGATTGAAGCTCCAAACCTGAACATCCTTATCATCTTTGCCAGGTCCTTTTCTTCCAAGCTTAGAGAATCCAAAGCCCATGTATGCTTCAGCTGCGGTGATGTCGCCAGTTTCCTCAGGAACCTCAGCAACTGGTGCAGGGTATTTAACCGGGTCAAGTGCATTGTTTACTGCATAGATGATACCTTCGCTTGTATATGTAGCACCTGAAATTACGTCTACCTCAGTAGAATTGGCTTCAACAATTTTTGCAGGAAGCTGCTCAAGAGCTGGAGTACCAACGCCATCAGTCTCTTTCTCGCCAACTACCTCGACGCTTATAATCTTGTCGCCCTCCATTACTACTGTAGCCTTGATCTCTCCGCCAAAGCCTTCGCCTACTCCTGTAAGAGTTTTCTGTTCAGCAGGTGTTGCAGGCTCTTCTTTCGGAGCGCATGCTGCAAGGCCTAAAACCATTGAAAAGCATAAAACCAATACCAACGCTTTTTTCAATATGCTCATCTCCTTATAATATTGTTAAAATATTGTTGTTAACCTAATATCAATATATCATACCGCTCTAACGCTTTCAATAGGTCACATCTCAAAAATGTGCATTTATCAGCATTATTGACATATGTCTTAATCGAATTTCGATATATCAATGCTTCTATCTGATAGTTAATCAATGTAATTTGTTAAATAAAAAACTTCGATTTATAAAATAACCGGTACCTTGATGGGAGTTTCCCTTATAGGCACCGGTTTATACTGCTAAATGTCCAGCAAATTTCGCTTGTAATGAGTGTATAGCATTCTAAGATTGTCCATCTTTTGATATATGGTTTTTTGAAGCTCGGATGCCAACTGGAGATTTTCTCTGTCCAGCGCTTCCTTGATCTGAGTAAACAAGCTTGTTTTGTTTAGGCTGTCCTTCATCAATTCAAGCCTGAGGTCTCTTATGGCCAGCCAATTCGATATGTCAAGATCAGATGCATTTGCCGGACCATGAAGGGCCTTAAAACCTATGATCTCCCTTGTCATATCAGGTATGATCCTGTGCTCTATTTCAGTTGTCCACTTATTGATAGCAGCCGCTTCATAGCTTTCGATTATAGCATCTCTAAATACTCCACCGTTCTTTAACACCTGAAGCTTTTCCGGGTAATTTTTGAAAGACATAAGGTTTTCATATACAGTGGACGGTACCTTTCCAAAGAACTTGTCTCTCTCATCATCTGAATAATCATCAAAGACGTTATTTTCGCTTCTGTATGCCCTTCCGGTTTCCAGGTATATGCCTTCGTCTTCCGGTTTCTTTGACAGCTCTGAGAGAAGACTGTCTTCATCTCTTTTATTTTCAAATACATGGCTGATGCCGTCCTCCATAGCCATAAGCATGGTCGCCATGCATAGGAATGTATTCGTGTGCGGGTTAGGAGCTCTCAGCTCAAACCTTGTGGCCATCGGGTTATTTAAATCCCTGATAAGCCCAATAAGTATCGTCCTGTTTCTCGATGGTATCTCAACAGTCCTTCCAAGGGAAGTAACTATGCAGATAGGTGCCTCAAATCCCTTCTTTAGTCTCTTGAAGGCTTCATTGGAGGATGTAATGAAGGGATTCATTATTTCGTAGTTCTTAAGTATTCCCATAAGTGATGCATAGCCTATTGGACTCATGAAATGGTCTTTGCTCAACGGATAGAATAGATTCACTCGTCTGCCATCCTTAAGCTCCGCAGCAACACCTATGTGAGTATGCTCGCCGCTTCCAGCTACTCCGGGGATAGGCTTGGCAAGGAAGGTCACATCCATTCCATTCCTTCTGAAGGATTCCTTGATTATGGTCTTAACAAAAAGCTCATTATCGCCTGCCTGCATTGCATTTGAATACTTCCAGTCTATCTCTAGCTGCTCCATTATGCCTGAAAAGGATCCGTCATGCTGGAGTCTTGCCTTTACTCCGCCAACCTCCTTGTGGCCCATCTCAGGCTCCATGCCATATCTGCCCATAAGCTCAAGGCTGGTTTCAAGGGCTGTTCTCACGCTTCCCCTTGTCTTAGCCCAATATTGCTCATTTAGCTCCTGGGAGGTTGAAAGCTCTTCAATGTCTCTTGGATCATTTGGAGACCTTACCCAGAATTCAAGCTCTGTGGCTGCTGTAACATGGACCTTCTTAAGCTGCTCTGGCTCTATTCCGTGAAGCTTTGCAAATTCGTGGTCGTTCTTTATCATTATTTCTACATTTTCTTCAAAAAAATCGAGGGCATTTTTCAGTATATGCCTTGAATCTACAGGGATTCCGTCATGGAGCAAAAAACATGGGATCTTTAGCATGCCAACTGGCTTTCCCGAGTCTTCATAAAGGTTGTCGTAGTTATAATCTACGAACCAGTTGACGTCGATGTCAGCCTTCATGTCGATCTTGGCATTGTCGAGGCTGGCGATCCGGGGAAGATATACTGATGAGCCATCCGTCTGCACAGCTATGCCGCCAAGAAACAGATCCAAGTCCTCGAGGAACAGCTTTACAGGTATCTTTGCCTCTGTCTCGTGTCCTATTAAATCCACTCCACCAAGGGAGACGAACCTGATCTGGGGATTATTATCCAATATCTCCCTTAGATCCTTTTGATTGTGATTCAGCGGTGGAATCACGTAACACATTTCTTTCATATCCTATCAACTCCCTCAGTAAATTTTAACACTCTACTATATTAAACCTCTCGGGAAAACATGTCAAGATTTTTTTCCCAATAATAAAGAGCCCGAAGGCTCTCCATTAAATATCAATTTTTATGGTCTGATTATTGAGGGTATCCACGTATAAAATCGAGTTTCTAATAAGCTCTCCCTTTCCAAAAATCAGCTTTATGCATTCAGCCACCTGAAGTGATGCAATAAGCGCAGGTATGAAGGGAGGGTTGCCCAAGTGCTTCTCCACACCGGTCATCTCCTCCTTTGGATAGAGCCTTGAAAGGGTCCTGTCACCAGGCATTACGACACATACCTGACCATACCAGCCTCCAATAGCTCCGTGGATCAAAGGGATCCGAAGCTCTTCGCATAGTCTTTGGAGCAGGAGTCTTGTAGGGATATTGTCTGTTCCATCCATTACAATATCTGCATCCTTCAGAAGCTGGAGACCGTTCGACCCATCTATCCTCATCTGGTGTGAAATCACCTCGACTTCTGAATTCACATCTAAGAGCTCGTTTTTTATACACTCTGCCTTGCCTAAGCCAAGTCTTGATTCGGTTGAAAATCTTTGCCTGTTAAGATTGCTCTCCTCAAAAACGTCACCGTCTATGACAATGATCCTTCCTATTCCAAGTCTGGCAAGCTGTTCGGCAAGATGACCACCAAGACCTCCTCCTCCAACTATTGCTGCCGTCTTGGTTCTTAGCAGCTCCTGTTCATCCTCGGAGATCAGGGAATGGTTTCTAAGATAGCGGTTTGGAAGCTTCATGGGGATCACTCATCCTCTCCGTGCAGATCCTGGATCAATCCATCAAGCCCCCCGATCTTCTTCAGAAAGTCTATAGACGGTATTCCTGTTTCCGGATCCCAATCCAGTTCCCTAAAGAAGTTTTGACCAAGAAGTATATTGTCTATCTCCACATCCTTTAGTGGTCCTTCAGTCAAAGGTGGTTTCCCAACCGCCCTTTGGGTTATGGACATGTCCTTGGGAGCGATCCCCTCCCTGAGGTTAAAGGCATGCCTCATGGTGTAGATCCTTAATCCTGTGGTACGGCTTCTTTCACCCTTGAACTCCATTCCGGTAATTGCTTCAATATAGTCGTCTATCATTCCGCCCGGTGGTGTACCGAATCTGCTGAAAAGGCAAAAGCCAGCGACGTTAAGTATTTCTCTGGCAGCCGTAAGATCCACATCCTGATCTCCTGTGCCCTCGTATATATATTTTGGCCTGGTTTCCTTTCCACCCATTTGTATGGAACCTACCCCGCCCTTTACGTGTCTTCCGGGGGTTGGGTCGTATTGGTAAGTTCTTGCAAGACCTGGGGCAAACCTTGGATCGTGCATTGGAAGCTCTATTCCCGATGCCGTCTGGAGATATTCCTCACCCTTGCCAAAGTGCTTAGCAGCATATAGCGATCCATTTGCAAGGATGGCTCCAACTCCATCACCATCAGCAATTTTCTGAGTGATCGAAACGATCGCTTCACCGTCTCCCCACTTAAGATCTATTCCATCAAGCTCCTCCCTATCAAGCACTCCTTCGCTGTAGCATTCCATCGCCCAAGCCACTGTCATGCCGGTAGAGATCGTGTCTATTCCATACCTGTTGCATATCTCATTTACCTTGATAAGAGCATCCATGTCACCGCAGAGAAGCGTGGAGCCAAATGCAGATGCAGTTTCATACTCTGGCCTCTCAGTAGGACCTACCGGCCATCTCCCGTCATTTACCTCGTATTCTGCTCCACAGCCAAGCGGGCAGCTGGCGCAGGCATACTTCTTGGTTTTATACTTATCCATTACCTTTGCTGACAGGGCAACGGCATTTTCCTCGCCATAGTCACGAATTCCAACTCCTCCCCAGTTTTTGACCGGGCTGTCACCACTGAGAGCTGAAGCTGCAGTTCCAAGTCCTGTACCGTGATCTCCAAATGCCAGTGAAGCGGGAGACCCTTTAATAGTTTTTACCACATCTCTGGTTATTCCCTGGAGCCTCTCCATATCAGCTACCGGAACTGTTCCTGTGCCTCTGACCAGGATCGCCTTTAGTTTTTTAGAGCCCATAACGGCTCCCCCACCACCTCGGCCGGGTGCTCTGTGTCCGTCATTTATCGGGCATGCAAGCAGCGACTGTCTTTCTCCGGACGGTCCTATTGCAACTATCTTCGCCTTATCATCATTGTGTTCATCCTTAAGTTTTTCCCAGACATCCTTGGTATCCATGCCCCAAATATGAGCTGCATCCTTAATTTCAACGGCTCCGTCATTTATCCATATGTATACGGGTTTTTCAGAGATCCCTGATATAAACAGAGCGTCGAATCCAGCTTTTTTCAGCTCAGGCCCAAAGTATCCTCCTGAGTTGGAATCATTCCATCCACCTGTAACAGGTGATTTATGAACCATGGTGAACCTTCCTCCAAACATGGCTCCTGTTGCATTGCTAAGACCAGTAATAAATCCCAGGATATTGTCCGGCCCAAGTGGGTCTGCATCCTTAGGCATCTTATCGTATAGAATCTTTGCGCCGAAGCCGTAGCCTCCTATGTAATCCTCAACCATTTTTTGTTCCAGGGGTTCAATGTCTATAGCACCCGTAGTAAGGTCGATAAACAATAGCTTTCCATTATAGCCGTACATAAGATCCCTCCTTTTCCTATATTATAGCCTTTATATGGATAGGCTTCAATGATTAGAATGATAATGCCTGGACATATCACATACGTCCAGGCATTCATCTACCTAAGAAGCAGCCAGACTCCGACCGCAAGACAAAGTACTCCGAAGATATAGAAAAATATTACTGTCCCGCTTTCCCCTAAAATTTTCCTGAACATCCTTATCTTAGCCATGTTCCATATCCCTTCTGGCTTCTTTGCTGCGATAAATACTACTGATCCTGCGTAGAGTACAAGAAAAACTCCCAGAAGTGCCATTCCATCCATATAAATGTCTCCCTTCAACTTTTTATCCCGTATTTTACAACGTCTATGAAGCTGTCAACCGCATCAAGCATATCCTCACTATAGGTTCTAAGGTCTTTTCTTTTCATGTAGTAATCAGATACAGATATATTAAGAGCTGTCAACAGGTATGCTACAAGCGAGAGGTCAAGGCCGGGCCTTATTTCTCCTCTCTTTTCAGCCATTTTCAAAAGCTGGTGAAATACCTGATCAGATTTTTCCTTGTTCTCTTCTACTATTTCCTTGTACAGCTCATGATTTGGATCACTTAGCAGTTTATTCGATATCTCAAGAAGGTCCGGATTATTGAGTGCAAAGCTAAGACCTGATACATACATCTCCCTGATGAGAGAAAAGACATCCAAGCCCGTCGGATTTATAAGGGTTGGCGACATATATTCCAGTTTTTTTTGTATTATTATGCTCATAACATGCTTGTACAGGTCCTTCTTGTCCTCGAAGTACTGATAAAAGCTTCCCTTGGCGATACCGGCCTCCTCCACGATCCTGTTTACGCTGGAAGCATCAAAGTAGTTGTCCCTGAACTCCTTTATCGCAGAAGCTTCTATCCTTTCGCGCTTATTCTGAGGAAGATTGAAAAAGGTCTCCTTTGGCATTTTAGTACCTCCCCTGCATTGTGACCTAATAGTCACATGACTCTTTGGTCATATTATACCCAGGATAGATCAACTTAGTCAATAAAAATAATACGCGTTAGGCGATAGGCGTTAGTAGGGGCGACCATTGGCAGCAAGAAGAAAGATCCTTCACTGTCGTTCAGGATGACATTCAAAACGGTCATTCTGAGCTTTAGCGAAGAATCTTGCTCTTGTATTCTACTTTTTAATATTTTCAATTGTGCATTGTGATCTGTGAATTGTGATCTGTGAATTGCTTCTAATCAAGCGCTTTCATTGAGTCTACCATTTTAATGCCTCTAAGCTTTCTTGTCATTACAAGGTTCACAAGGAGGGAGAATACGATCGTAATAGCTGCAGCCATAAGATAGCTTTGCCAGAATATCTCTCGTCCGAACATCATATCCGGGTTCTCGATGGTTTTGATTATAAATACATGTAAAAGCTTTCCGAGGAACAGCCCCACAAGAATGCCTATCATTGTCAATATTCCAATTTCCCGGAAGATATACATGTTGACCTCTTCATTGTAAAAGCCAAGCACTTTTAGTGTCGCAAGTTCCTTTTTCCTTTCATTTATGTTAATATTCGTCAGATTATACAGCACTATGAATGCAAGCATTCCCGAAGCTGCAATTATGACCACTATTATATATTCTATGTTTCTAAGAAGCTTGTCGAAGGCTGATTTTGTCTGAGATATGAATTGAGTATTCATTACTCCCTCTGTGGAAAGCAGCTTTTCAGCGAGTTCATCCTTTTCCTGTTCTGTATTAAAAGCTGTTTTTGCAAGTACCAGATTATTATCTTCAGTCTTGTCAAAAACCTCTTTATAGACTTCTCGATCCAGATACAGGTAATTCCCCAGGTAGTTCTCAGTGATCCCTGTTACTAATACTTCACCCTTTTTATCATCGCTATTTTCAAAAATAATGGTATCACCAATTTTTATTCCCAGCTCCTCAGAAAGCTTCTCGGTAATAACAGCAGAGCTCCTTCCAAAGATAACAGGTTCGCCGGATAGTCTATCTCTGAAGCCTATAAAATCATTAACGTCTTCTGGTGACTCTGGTGCAATCAGCGTAGCTTCAATATTCTCATCACCAAAGTAAATCAATCCTTTGTCGCTTAATACACCTATTGCTCCTGTTATCAGACTCTTGTCATTTAACAGCGACTGCAGTTCTTTTGAAATATTGTCTTCTTCCTCCAGTTGAAGCTCAAGTTCATATTTAAACAAATCAGTGAACTGAGAACCTGCAAGCATATTTATCGAATCTCTCATACCAAAGCCGGTAACAAGAAGTCCGGTACAGCCAGCAATACCTATTACTGTCATAAAGAAGTGCTTCTTGTATCTGAAGAGATTTCTTGCTGTAGCTTTATGGTTAAAGCTCATTCTGGACCAAATGAAATCTACCCTCTCGAGAAGTATCCTCTTACCTGCCTTAGGAGCTCTGGGAAGCATAAGCGTTGCCGGTTTTTCCTTAAGAGCTTCGTTGACTGCATATACAGTCGCACCGACCGTACTTAGGATCGCAAGTCCGGATGACACTGAGGCAATGGTAAAGTTGTAGTCAGAAACAAGCTCAGGCAGGTGGAACATAACTCCGTAGGCATTGTATATCATCGCGGGCAGCAGCTTGAATCCTACAGCCAGACCGGCAGTACTTCCTAAAACACTTGCTAGGCCACAGTAAACAAGGTACTTAAGCATAATGAGTCCCTTATTGTAGCCAAGTGCCTTAAGAGTCCCGATCTGCGTTCTTTCCTCCTCGACCATTCTCGTCATGGTGGTCAGGGCTACAAGTGCCGCAACAAGATAGAAAAATACCGGGAACACTTTGGAGATTGCAGCTACCTTCTCTGCGTTCATCTGGAAGCTTACGTAGCTGGTATTGGAATTTCTATCAAGTACATACCACTCAGGCTGTCCAAGCTCTCTAAGCTCCTTCTCTCCGTCGAGAAGCTCGTTAAGTCCATCGGCTAACTCCTGCTCAGCTTCAAGCTTTCCTTCCTCATATTCTTTCCAGCCATCCTCAAGCTCCATTACTCCGTCGTTGTATTCCACCCAGCCGTCAGCTATTTCAATCTCGGCATCCCGTATTTCCTTATTAGCCTTAGCTATCTCTTCCTCAAGAGTTTTTTCTGCATCGGCCAGCTCAACCAGCCCGTCGTTGTACTCCTTCCAGCCGTCCTGAAGCTCTATTACTCCGTCGTTATATTCCTTCCACCCATCATCAAGTTCTTTTCTTCCGTCCTGGAGCTCTATTCGCCCCTCTTCAAGCTCTTCCCAGGCATCCTCAAGCTTAATTCTATTCCTTTCGATCTCTCTTTTGGCATCCTTTAGGGTCTCTTCACCCTCATTAAGTTCTTCCCAGCCTGCCTTGATCTTCTCAAGACCTGCATAGTACTGCTCCCAGCCTGCTGCCAGCTCAGCTTCCTGTGCAGGCAGCTGAGCTTCTGCCTGTTCTATTTGCTGAAGACCTCCCTCAATTTCAGCGTAGGAGGGGATTTGGGATAATTGGTTCTGTACGTATTGCAGTCCTTCCTTTGCTTCAAATAATTGACCATCTAGCTTATCTATCTCACTTTGTATATAGATTTTTTCTTCATCGGTTGTTGCTTGTGATAGCTGGATTTCTAAAGCTTCTATTCCTTGTTCGATTTGTAAGATCGAACTCTCTATTTTGTCTTCCTCTGCCTCAAGCTGCTCTCTGCCTGCCTTCGCTGTTATAAGAGCATCTCTATTTTCCGCAAGCTCCTTCTTCCCGGACTCCAACTGGACTCCCCCAGCCAGAAGCTTCTGCCTGGCTGCCTCCAGCTCCTCCTCACCCCTTCGGAGCTCTCTCTTGCCTGCAGCAAGCTCTCTTACTCCATCCAGGTATTTTTGTTCTCCCTTGTCAAACTCTTCCTGTCCTTCCTTCAGCTCCTTCTCTCCATCAAGAAACTCCAGGTAGCCTTCATAGTATTCCCTTTCGCCATCCTCAAGCTCAAACTTTGCATCCTTAAGCTCCTTCTCACCATCCTGTAGCTCGATCAGAGCGTCAGCAAGCTCGATCCTTCCATCTGCAATCTCCTTTTTAGCATCCTCAGTTTCAGTTCTAAGTGTAACTTTGGCCTCAGCTAGATCCTTCTGGCCGTCCAAGAGCTCTCTCCTCCCGTCTTCCAGCTCGATCTCTCCATCCTTAAGCTCCTTTAGGGCATCAGCCAGCTCAATTTCTGCCTCAAGTCTGCCTTCCTCGTAGTCCTTCCAGCCATCGTCCAGCTCAGATCTGGCATCATTATAGATCTCTTTATATCTGATAACCGATCTTTCCTCTCCCAAAATCTCCAGCCTGTCGACGATCCTCTCAGCTCGGATCTCGTATTCATCTGAAAATGAATCCATATCCTTAAACCCTTTGAGAGTTATATAGAAATCAGTGTATACATCCATCTCGTAGCTTGACTCATCTACGTATATGATAGTGTTAAGCCTTCCGTTGCCTATATTTGTAGTCTCTCTTTCCTTTGAGAAATGGAAGGTGTTGCCAACTATACCTACTATAGTGAATTCTTTTTGCGAATAATTCTCCATCAGGTCTTCAAATTCTTCATTTTCAGCTGAAAGAGTCAGCTTGTCGCCAAGCTTGAACTCAGCAAGAAAAGAGCCTCCCCTTTCTGCAAGAGCCTCACCAGGTTTTTCAGGCAATCTTCCATCAAGCAATACCAGCTTGTTTATGGATGCCTTATTATTAAATAGCGGAAGTCCGTAGATCCTGGCTGTAAGAACTTCACTGCTTTCACTGTCAAGAAGGACGTCTGTGACATAGGCGGGCATTATATCCTCTATGGATCCATCCTGATTCAGCAGCTCAAAATCCTCCTCGGTCAACCCCATGGTCGCCTTTATGAATATATCAGCCATATTGTTTTCATCATAGTAGATATCAACCGAGTTGTTCATGTCTGGGGTTGTCACCAGTAGACCTGATAGAAAACCAACTCCAAGGGCGACGATCCCAAATATCGCAGCAAATCTTCCAAGACTCCCCTTAATTTCTCTGTAGATTACCTTGAGATAGGTCCTTTTCACTACCACTCAATCCTTTCTACGGGCGTCGGATCAGTATTCTTTTCCACTTTAGCAACCTTGCCGTTCCTTATATGGATGACTCTGTCAGCCATTGGCGTGATGGCAAGATTGTGGGTTATGAGAATGACAGTCTTACCGGTTAGTCTGCAGCTGTCCTGGAGAAGCTTGAGAATATTCTTTCCTGTATTGTAGTCAAGAGCTCCGGTAGGTTCATCGCATAGAAGTATCTTCGGATTCTTTGCAAGAGCTCTTGCAATAGATACCCTTTGTTGCTCTCCACCTGAGAGCTGTGCCGGGAAATTCAACATTCTGTCTTCTAGTCCCACCAGCTTGAGAACCTCCTTGGGATCCAGGGGTTCCCTGCATATCTCTGATGCAAGCTCCACATTCTCAAGAGCCGTCAGGTTCTGCACCAGGTTGTAAAATTGGAAAACAAAGCCTACTTCGTATCTTCTGTATTCAGTCAGCTGCCTTTCACCCAATCCACTTATCTTGACTCCGTCAAGCATTATGGTTCCATTGTCACAGGAGTCCATGCCCCCAAGCATATTTAGCACAGTTGTCTTCCCTGCACCACTGGGTCCTACTATTACGCAGAATTCACCTTTATCTATTGAGAAGCTTATATCGTCTGCAGCTGCAATTTTATGATGCCCCATATGATAATACTTACTGACCCTTTCAAAAACCACAAAATCATTCATTTACTGATCCCTTTCCTTGAACCATCTCAATATCGTTCTTTCCTAACATATCCACGATAACATCCAACAGACCTATAAGCTCCTCAGCCTTATCCTCGCCTAGTTTTTCAATAAAGTCTGTAAAGTACTCCTCGACCTGATTCTGCCGGCCAGTTATAAATTCCCTGCCGGACTCTGTGAGGTAAACTGTAAGGCGTCTTCTGTCATCCTCGTCTATCCTCGTTTCCACATATCCCTTCCTTCTAAGGGTTGCAAGGGCAGTAGTAACTCTCGGCCTGGATATGTGGAGCATATCACTCAGTCCCGATGGATTTATCCCTTCATTCTCGTGCTCCAGCATATGATGAAGTATATATAGCTCCCCTTGCAAAAACTCAACTACCTGATGAAATGCCTCCATATAGTAGATGCTTCCAAGCGCTTTTATCATTCTATCCTTAAGAATCAAAGCCTCCATGCTGACCTCCTTTAATTAGCATAGTTAATTATTAACACTGTTAATTATATACCCGGGCAAGTCATTTTGCAACAGCTGTTGCGATGTAAAATTATTACATAACCCTTCTATTATGGTATAATTAGGGCAAAATACAACACTGGAGGTGCGCCTTGAAGCTGGATTATAAAAGAACGTTTTTCTTAGGACTTGCATTTCTATCTGTATCAGCATTTTGGCAGCTTTATGACAATATTATCCCCCTTATGCTGCAGAATACTTTTGGCATAGGAGAGACCATGACTGGCACGGTCATGGCCATGGATAATGTGCTGGCGCTTTTTTTATTACCTTTCTTTGGAGCGCTCTCAGACCGTACTGATACAAGGCTCGGAAAGAGGACACCCTTTATTGTATTCGGTACTATAGCATCTGTTATATTCATGATCCTTATACCGGTTTCGGATAATATGAAAAGCTTCCCGCTTTTCTTCATTTCCCTAGGAGCAGTTCTTTTTGCTATGAGCACCTACAGATCTCCTGCCGTTGCTCTTATGCCTGACCTGACTCCAAAGCCTCTGAGAAGCAAGGCAAATTCCATCATAAACCTGATGGGAGCAGTGGGAGGGATAATAACCCTTATTTCGATCAGTCTGCTTGTCCCCAAGGAATCAAACCCAAGTTATCTGCCCGTATTTATTGTTATAGCAGTATTAATGATATCTGCAGTAGCGATACTTTTATTGACTATAAAGGAAAAGAAGCTGGGCCAAAAGGTCAAGGAGGAATATCCTGAAGATGATGTGGATGAGGTCGAGGAGGGCTCGAAAGATATGCCTCCTGATGTAAGACGTAGTCTTAATTTCATCCTCGCTTCGATCTTTCTTTGGTTCACTGCCTACAATGCCGTAACTACAGCATTTTCAAGATATGCATCCAGAGTATGGGGGCTTCAGGGAGGAAGCTTTGCAAATGCGTTGATGGTTGCCATGGGTGCAGCAATAATAAGCTTTATCCCCATAGGTATCATCGCAAGTCACATTGGCAGGAAAAAGACCATACTAGCTGGTATCACTCTTATGAGCCTTAGCTATCTTGCAGGGTTTATGTTTATAGAGTACTCTCCTTTGATCAATGTGGTCTTCGCATTCACAGGTATAGGCTGGGCAGCGATAAATGTCAACTCCTACCCTATGGTGGTCGAGATGAGCAAAAGCGGAGATGTTGGGAAATACACCGGACTCTATTATACCTTCTCAATGTCGGCCCAGATCATGACTCCCATATTTTCAGGCTTCCTGCTTGAGAATGTCAGCTATAGGACCTTGTTTCCATACTCAGTTATATTTTCTCTATTGTCGCTGATTACGATGCTTCAGGTAAAACATGGAGACTCAAGGCCACCTAAAAAGAGGAGTGCATTGGAGCATTATGACGTGGATGATTAAGGTGAATGCAATGATTGTCGAGTTATTACTCTTTTTAATAATTTTATATATCTATGCCACCGCTCCCAGGATCAATGGGTTAAAGCACATGCGTCAATTTCTGGGAAGAGATTATGCCCACAGAGGCTTGAAGGACAACGCCAGCAATTCTCCTGAGAACAGTCTAAGGGCTTTCCTGCTGGCTATTGAAAGTGGATTTGGAATCGAGCTGGATGTTCAGCTGACTAGAGATGGAGTCCCGGTAGTCTTCCATGACAGGACACTTGAAAGGGCTTGCGGACTTGACACTCCAGTTAAGGAAATGACCCTGCAGGAGATAAAAACCTTGAGGCTTTTTAACAGCGATGAAGCCGTACCTACCTTAGAGGAGGCTCTGGAAGCTGTAAACGGCAGAGTCCCATTGATAATTGAGTTGAAGGTGCACCATGGGGACGATATGAGTGTGTGCGGTAGAGCACAAGGCATCCTGGACGATTATAAGGGGCTTTATTGTGTAGAGTCCTTTCACCCATTTGCAATGGTCTGGTATAGAAAGAATAGACCCCAGATACTTAGGGGACAGCTGTCTCTGGACTATATTAAGGAAAGATCTCATGGACTGGCAATGGACATTCTACTTAATAACCTATTATTCAATTTCGTCGTCAAACCAAGCTTTATTGCCTACAGGCACCAAGACAGAAGGGGGATATCCCTCTGGCTTTCCAAGAGATTATTTAAGTGCTGTATGGCAGCTTACACAGTCATGACTCCGGAGGAATACGATAAAAACAGATCATTTTTTGATATTCAGATCTTTGAAGGATTCGTTCCAAAAAAATAAGGATTTCTCACTCGATTTGAGAAATCCTTTTCCCGTTCTGCAGTACTATTCCTTTTCAATCAAGCCTAGCTTCTCGAACACTATTTTATAGCCATCGGCTCCATAGTTGAGAGATCTGTTGATCCGACTGATAGTTGCTGTTGAAGCTCCTGTAAGCTCCTCTATCTCATTGTAGGTCTTGTTTGATTTAAGGAGCTTTGCAACCTCAAGTCGCTGGGCAATCGCCTGTACTTCCTTGATAGTACAAATGTCTTCAAAGAATCTGTAACATTCGTCCATAGTCTCAAGCTGAAGGACAGCCTCAAACAAACTATCCGCTTGTTTGCTTTTGATCTTTGAATTGTAGACCATTTTACCCTCTCCCATCTTTTATAGATTAATTTAACTATATATTACAGTATAAAAGCGTTCTTGTAAATAAAAAGCTGGGTTTTTAACCCAGCCATTTTGCTATTAGAATAAGCCTACTATTTCTCCGCTTGGAAGTATATCAATGCTGTCCGCTGCCGGAACCTTTGGAAGTCCTGGCATAGTCATTATCTCTCCTGTCAATGCAACAAGGAATCCAGCACCTCTTGAAACCTTTATATCTCTTACGGTTATTCTGAAGTTTCTTGGTCTTCCAGCGATCGTCGGGTCGTCTGTCATTGAGTATTGAGTCTTAGCCATACAGATCGGCATCTTGTCAAAGCCCATTTTTTCTATATTTGCTATTGTCTTTGAACATGCGCTGGTAAAGTCTACTCCGTCTGCTCCGTATATCTCCTTGGCAATCTTTTCGATCTTGGCCTTGATAGAATCCTCAACGTCATATAGAGGCTTGAAGTTGGCTTCTCCCTTCTCTACTACCTCTACTACTTTTCTGGCAAGCTCCTCTCCGCCTTCTCCGCCTTTGTTCCAGACCTCGGAGATAACGGCTGTAGCGCCCAGAGCCTCGCACTTTTCTATTACGAAATCCAGTTCAGCCTGGGTGTCAGTTGGGAATTTATTGAATGCAACTACAGCTGGCACGCCAAATTTATTTACGTTTTCTATGTGTTTTTCAAGATTCTCGAAGCCTTTTGCAAGAAGCTCAAAGTTCTCCTTGCCCCAATCCTCTTTCTTGACCCCGCCGTGATGCTTAAGAGCTCTTACTGTTGCAACGATAACTGCTGCATCCGGTTTGAGGTTTCCAAATCTTGCCTTGATGTCGAAGAATTTCTCTGCACCAAGATCTGCTCCGAAACCAGCTTCAGTAACGGTATAGTCTGCAAGCTTAAGTGCTAGCTTAGTAGCAAGCATTGAGTTACAGCCATGGGCGATGTTTGCAAATGGTCCACCATGGATAAGTGCTGGTGTATTCTCAAGAGTTTGTACCAGGTTTGGTGCAATGGCATCCTTCATTAGCAATGCAACTGCTCCCTGAGCTTTAAGATCTCTTACGAAAACAGGATTTCCGTCAAATTTATATGCTACTATTATGTTGGCGACTCTTTCCTTCAAATCCTCAAGATCGCTTGCAAGGCAGAAAATAGCCATGATTTCTGAGGCAACTGTAATATCGAAGCCATCTTGTCTAGGCATTCCGTCAGGCTTTCCTCCTAGGCCTACAACTATGTTTCTCAGAGCTCTGTCATTCATGTCGAGAACTCTCCTCCAGACAACCCTTCTTGGATCTATACCAAGTGCATTGCCTTGTTGGATGTGGTTGTCGAGTAGTGCTGAAATAAGGTTGTTGGATGTAGTTATTGCATGAAAGTCTCCTGTAAAGTGAAGGTTTATATCCTCCATTGGAACTACTTGTGAATATCCACCACCTGCTGCTCCGCCCTTTACACCGAAGCTTGGCCCAAGTGAAGGCTCTCTTAAAGCTGTTATTGCAGTTTTACCTATTTTGTTAAGCCCCATTGAAAGGCCAATGTTTGTAGTGGTCTTGCCTTCACCTGCAGGTGTCGGGTTGATGGCAGTCACCAAAATAAGCTTTCCGTCTGGCTTACCCTCAAGTCTTTTGAATACGTCAAGAGAAACCTTAGCTTTGTACTTACCATAATTTACGATCTCATCCTCTGAGATCCCCAGCTTTTCAGCAACATCCTTGATTGGCAGCATTTTCGCTTCCTGAGCTATTTGCACGTCTGTTTTCAAGTAATCTCCTCCTAACAAAGTAATTTCGATTATTGATACCCAAATTACGCCCGATTTAAATCACAATAAAAGCTCATACTGGTATCTAGTATACCAAATATGAGCCTCATTTCAACCATAAACATCGTTAATATTATATCTTTTATGAGGCAAAGGCTTTCCTGTCTATGCCTTGTCACAGGCTGATTCTGTTTAAATAATCACAGCTTTGCGATATCAGTTCTGTAACCTTTATCCTTAAATTCTATCAGGTCTATCGAGTTGTAGATCCTTGCTCTGGCATCCTCATAGGATCCTGTTGCTGTAAGACTTAGTACTCTACCGCCATTGGTAAGCAGCTTACCTGCTTCAAGTCTTGTCCCGTTGTGGAACAGCATTAAATCCTCCGGCAGCTTTTCAACTCCTGATATCTCATACCCCTTTCTGTAATAACCAGGGTAACCTCCAGATGTCAACACCACCGTGACGCACGAACTCTCTTCCCATTGAATGTCTTCTTCCTTAAGGTCGCCCGACAAGGCCTTGAAAAATATCTCTCCCAGATCACTTTTTAATCTTGGAAGCACTACCTCGGTCTCAGGGTCTCCGAAGCGGACGTTGAACTCCAGAACCTTTGGATCAACCCCTTCTATCATGAAGCCTATGAATAATATCCCTGTAAAGTCATGGCCATCTTCCCCCAGACCCTTCTCAATTGGATCTAGAACTGTCTTTCTTATACTGTCCTTCATCTTAGCAGTGAACAGTGGACTTGGAGAAAAGCAGCCAACTCCGCCAGTATTTGGTCCTTTGTCACCGTTATAGATCTGCTTATAGTCCTTGGCGCTTTCCATAGGGAACAGCTTGTTATGTGATACAAAGCAAAGTAAGGAGGCCTCAGTTCCAGACAGGAACTCCTCAACCACTACCCTGTCTCCCTCCTTGCCGAATACCTTATCCTGGAGACTTTCCCTAAGTGCCTTCTCGGCTGATTGTCTGTCCTCGCAGATCGTTACTCCCTTTCCAAGGCAAAGTCCATCTGCTTTTACCACTAGAGGATAGGAAAACTCTTCTATCCCTTTCAGGGCTTCGTTGAACTCCGTAAAGGTTCTGTATCTCGCAGTGGGGATACCGTGGGTCATCATGAATCTTTTGGCAAAATCCTTACTCCCCTCCAGCTGAGCGCTGAATGCATTTGGTCCGAATATATTAAGTCCAGCCTCCTCAAAGGAATCGGTTATGCCAAGTACCAATGGTTCCTCGGGTCCGACTATAGTAAGGTCTATCTCATTCTCCTGGGCAAAATCCAGCAGCCTGTCTATATCGTTAGCTGCTATTCCAACATTTGTCGCAACCAGTGAGGTCCCGCCATTACCAGGTGCACAGTACAGCTCTTCAATTAGCTCAGATTGTGAAAGCTTCCAGCAAAGTGCATGCTCCCTGCCGCCACTTCCAATAACAAGTATTCTCATGATCGACCTCCTAGTGTCTGAAATGCCTTATTCCAGTGAAAAGCATTGCAACATCGTTGTCATCTGCTTCTTCGATGACCTCATTATCCTTTACGGATCCTCCAGGCTGAATAATTGCGGTAACTCCTGCCGCTGCCAGAGCCTTGACGGAGTCTCTGAATGGGAAGAAGCCATCAGATGCAAGAACTGAGCCTGGGGCCCTGTCTCCTGATCTTTTTATTGCCTCCTCAACTGCCCAGAATCTGTTCACCTCACCAAGACCTATTCCTACAGTCATCTTGTTCTTTGCAAGGACTACCCCATTTGAGGAGATATGCTTTGAAACCTTCCAGGCAAAGAGCATATCCTCGATTTCTTCATTCTCGGGAAATCTCTTTGTGACAGATGGCATTTCCTCACCAAGAAGCTGTTGATTTGAGTCTTGTAATAGCAGTCCACCCTGTACCTGCTTCAGCTGGAGTCTTTTCTGCTCAGTATTATTTAATCCCTCAATGACCAACAGCCTTAAATTCTTTTTGGCTGTCAGTATTTCAAGGGCTTCATTGCTGAAGGAAGGTGCGATTATTATCTCAAGGAATATATCCTTAAGCTTGTCTGCGATCTGCTCTGTAACCTCACCATTCAGAGCGACTATTCCTCCAAATATTGACTCCGGGTCAGCTGAGTATGCTTTTTCAAATGCCTCCAGTAATGTAAGGGCGCTGCCTACTCCACAAGGATTAGCATGCTTTATTGCAACAGCAGCAGGCTCGTCAAACTCCTTTATCAAGGCTATCGCACCATTTGCATCATTTATATTATTGAACGAAAGTGCCTTTCCATGGAGCTGCTTGGCCCCTGCTATGGTTCCTAATGTCCCTGAACTCTCAACATAAAAGGCAGCTCTTTGGTGAGGATTCTCACCATACCTAAGGCTATCCCTCTTTCTGTAGGGCAGAGTCAATAATTCAGGGAAGGAAACCTCCTGACTGCTATTGAAATATCCTGCTATAAGGGCATCGTAGTATGCGGTCAGTGAAAAGGCCTTCCTGGCAAGAGCTGCTCTTGTCTCTAGGGTCGTTATCCCATTAATTCTAAGCTCCTCGAGAACAGTGCCGTAATCAGCCGGATCTACTATTACTGTAACATCCTTGTAGTTTTTTGCTGCAGCCCTTATCATTGATGGACCGCCAATGTCTATGTTTTCTATTATCTCCATAGGAGTTGCATCAGCTCTTGAAACTGTCTCCTCGAAAGGATACAGGTTATTTATCACTATGTCTATTGGAACGATACCCATTGAGTCTACTACTGATTTATGGGACTCCAGGTCTCTTCTAAACAGTATCCCTCCGTGTATTAGCGGGTTCAGTGTTTTGACCCTTCCGTCCAGTATCTCGGGGAATCCGGTTACCTGGTCTATTTCCAATGCTTCAACTCCGTTTTCCTTAAGCAGTCTATAGGTTCCTCCTGTCGATACGATTTCCCAGCCAAGGCTTTCAAGGCCCTTTGCAAAGTCTACGATCCCAGTTTTATCATATACGCTGATAAGAGCTCGCTTCATCTAAATCTCCTACCTTTCACAAAAATCAGAGACTGCCTTTACCAGCAGCCTATGCTCGACCTCCAGAACTCTTTTCTGAAGTGTCTCAACCGTATCCTCGGAAAGCACGTTAACAGCCTCCTGAAAGAGTATCGGCCCGGTGTCTGTGCCCTCATCAACCATGTGTATGGTTGCCCCTGTTACCTTTACGCCAGCTTTGAGGACGGCCTGATGCACCTTCTCTCCATAGTAGCCCTTGCCGCAAAAGCTTGGTATGAGCGAAGGATGGATATTTATGATCCTGTTTCTGAAGTGCTCGATAAAATACCTGGTAAGCACCCTCAGCCATCCTGCAAGCACAACCAACTGAACTCCCTCATCCTTTAGGATTGCAGCCAGCTTCTCGTCGTACTCTTCAGGTGCCATTCCCAGCCACCTGACATATTCGGCACGGATCCCAGCCTTTCTTGCCCGTTCCAGACCAAAGGCGTCCTCCCTATTTGAAAGGACTACTGCGATCTCACCGTTTATCTCGCCAGCTTTACAGGCATCTATCAAGGCCTGGAGGTTGGTGCCTCCTCCGGAGATCAGGACTCCTATTCGCTTTTTCTCCATAGTTCAACACCCTTCTCTCCTTTTATTACCTCTCCGAGGACATAGAACTCCTCTCCTCTTCTTTTTAGAAATTCAATGATCCCTTCAGTCTCAGCTGGTGATGCTGCAAGAACCATCCCTACGCCCATATTGAAGGTTCCGTACATCTCTTCCTCGTCAATGTTACCCCAAGACTGGATCAGTCTGAAGATGGCAGGAGTATCTATTGTTCCAATATCAACCTTTGCCCTCAACCCCTCCGGAAGCATCCTTGGTATGTTCTCGTAAAAGCCGCCTCCAGTGATGTGCGACATTCCCTTGACTTTGTATTTTTCAACTATTTCATATACAGGATCCCTGTATATCCTAGTAGGCGTAAGAAGCTCCTCGCCCAGTGTTTTGCCAAGCTCTGGATGAAACTGATCCAAGTCAAGTCCTAGCTTTTCAAGAACCAGCTTTCTTACCAGTGAGAACCCATTGCTATGAAGTCCGCTGGATGGAAGTCCGATTATTAAATCTCCCTCCTCAATGCTTTCACCTGTTATTATTTTTGATTTATCAACTACCCCAACTACAAATCCTGCAACATCATACTCGCCATCGTTATAAAAGCCTGGCATTTCAGCAGTTTCTCCCCCTATCAGAGCACACCCTGCCTTTACGCAGCCATTGGCTACACCCTCTACTATGCTTGCCATCTTTTCGGGCACAAGCTTCCCTGTGGCTATGTAGTCCAGGAAAAACAGAGGCTTTGCTCCTTGACAAAGGATATCGTTAGCGCACATAGCGACGCAGTCCTCTCCTATCGTATCATGCCTGTCAGTTAAAAATGCCAGCTTCAGTTTAGTGCCTACGCCATCTGTACCGGATACCAGAACCGGTTCAGTCATTCCAGTCATATCCAGCTGAAACAGCCCGGAGAAGCCTCCCAGCTCTGAGAGTACTCCGGGTATATGTGTTTTCTTGATAAAGCTTTTTATGAGCTGGACCTCACGGTATCCTGCTTCCTTGTCAACGCCTGAATCCTTATACGTCAAAGACATTTCTATTTCCTCCTGTTATTCTTTATCCACCGGATAGCTTCCGCTGAAGCACCCCTTGCAGAATCCATTGTCTCCACCTGTTGCCGCCACAAGACCTTCAAGGCTTATAAAATACAGTGAGTCCGCTCCGATTTCTTCAGCCACTTCATTTATACCCATTCTGCTGGAAATAAGGTTTTCTTCTGAAGGAGTATCAACTCCCAGGTGACAGCTGTGCATTACCGGTGGGGACGCTATCCTCACATGGACTTCCTTGGCTCCTGCGTTCTTAAGCATCTCAACTGTCCTCTTCATAGTGGTTCCTCTTACAATTGAATCGTCCACCAAAACGAGTCTTTTCCCTCGGATATTCTCCTTCAACGGGTTAAGCTTTATCCTTACCCCCTGCTCCCTTATCTCCTGGGTAGGCTCTATAAAGGTCCTGCCAACATATCTGTTCTTTATCATGCCCTCAGCATAGGGTATGCCCGATGCTTCGGCATAGCCTATTGCGGCAACGATTCCTGAGTCAGGCGCTCCGATGACTATATCCGCGTCGGTTTCAGAGAATTCTTTGTAAAGCCTTTTTCCGACCTCAAACCTTGCCATATAAACACTCTTTTCATCCATTATGCTGTCCGGTCTCGCAAGATATACAAGTTCGAATATGCAAAGACTTCTCTTTGCCTGATCCAAGTGGATACTTCTAAGGCCGTCCTTGTCGATGACTATTATCTCACCTGGTTCCACATCTCTTACAAAATCCGCACCAACAGCATCAAATGCGCATGATTCTGAGGCTATCAGATAATCTCCATCTAGCTTGCCTATGGATAGTGGCTTTATTCCATGAGGATCCCTTGCCGCGACCATCCTGTCACTGGTCATTGCAACGATCGCGTAGGATCCTCTGACCTCTTTCAGTGCTTTGATCATGGCTTCGTTCAAGTCGTCCTTGTGATATTTTGCAATCAATGCAGCTATTACCTCTGTGTCAAGGTCTGTCTGGAATATGGAGCCTGAGTCCTCCATTTCATCTCTCAGGCCTCTGAAGTTTACTATACTGCCATCCATTGCTATGGCAAGAGCTCCTCTTCTGTAGCCCACTACTAAAGGCTGCGCATTTACCTTGTTCTTAGCTTCGAACTGAGCTGCATATCTCACATGGCCTATTGCGATGTTTCCCCTGAATCTCTCCAGAGATTCCTTTGATACGACCTCATGGATAAGGCCAAGGTCCTTTATATAGTCGATGAAGCCGTTATTGTTTACCGCCATACCGGTGCTGACCTGCCCTCTGTGCTGCAGTGCATACAGTCCGTAATATATGACTGGCGATACGTGATTTTTTTCAGCACTGAATATTCCAACTATACCACTCAATGGTATTCCTCCCTATTTTTGGTTTAACTCTTCATCAGCCTTAATGGTTTCCTCGGCCATCCTTACCTTATAAGCCTTGAACTTCTCTCTCAGCTCAGGATACTTGACAGAAAGGATCTGTACTGCCAGAAGCCCGGCATTCTCTCCACCATCGATCGCAACTGTTGCCACAGGTACTCCCTTGGGCATCTGAACCACTGACAGCAAGGAATCAAGGCCGTCCATGGTTGATGACTTTGCCGGTACTCCTATTACAGGAAGTGGTGATATACCTGCCAGCACTCCTGCAAGATGTGCAGCCTTGCCAGCAATTGCCACTATAACCTCAGTTCCTTTTTCCTCTGCACTTTCAGCAAATTCCTTTGCAACATAAGGTGTTCTGTGAGCGGATATTACTCTAAGCTCATTATCCACTCCAAATTCCTCTAATACCTTTATTACCTTATCGCCTATCGGCTTATCAGATGCGCTCCCCATTACTACGCTTACCTTCATCCTGCACCCTCCTATTCGAAATATCTGACTCCGGAGACGAATATTCTCTCCTCGCCTCTTATTTGTACGTTCTTGTAGATATCTTTACCCTTTCTGTCGATCGACGCCACTGTACCCAGCACTCTTCCGTCAGGGCTTGTCATGGACTCGATAGCCAACTGCGCTCCCACAGGATTGAACTCTCCATCCCCCGTAGGTCTTTCTCCCATCACAAACTGAGTAGCTACCTGGCCTTTGCCTATCATAGCCTGCCCATTCTTGCCGAGAAGCACTCTTCCCTCTTTGGTTGCCACAGGTGCTGTAAATATTTCTCCCACAGCCATCTCGTTGAACCAAGGTGAAAGATTGCTCACAACCTTTACGTCCACCAGCTTTGAAACAAACTCACCCATTCTGTTATAGGAGACTACAGTTGAGCCGGCATTCCTTTCAGATATTTTACCTTCCTCTATAAGACCCAGCTTCATTAGGCTGTTAAAGCCTGTACCTATTCCTAGTATCAGTCTGTCTTTGGCCGATAGATGTCTTTCTATAGCTTCCTGAAGCCTTTTATTCCTGAAAAGCATATCTATTAGCTTACCAGCTGCTTCAGGCTCATTTCCTAAAAGGAATCCATGTGCAAGCCCCAGTATCTGGCATTTCTCTATTCTTTCTGACAAAATACTGATCGATTCCTCGATATGTTTTCTGTCAAGGCTCTTGAATACGAATGTCTCTACATCAGCCCCAGCAGCCTTAAATGCTGCTTCCATATCATATTCACCGTGAGTACCTGTAAATAACGGGATCAGTACCTTTGGTCTGGTTATTTTTATACTTGAAGTCTTTCTTTCACCTTTAGTATATACAAGTTCCTGAAGGAATGGTTCCCCATTGTCCTTGACCGGAAATACCTCATCGAGCACTGATGTAAATCTGTGCTGCAGCTCTAAAAGTGGTATCTCTTCTCCATCTATTTCTATAACCTCTTTGGCTTGAGTATGTCCAACCAGCTTCCAGCCCCATTCATCTGCTTTCTCAACAGCAGCTTCATCCAGTTCCAGCAATAGATCTCCGATTAGTGGCATGTAGATTCCCTTGCCTCTTTTGTCAAAGCTGAAACCGATCCTGTTGCCAAGGGTCATCTCTGCTGCAGCTCTTGCCACTCCTCCGACTTTTATTGTGGATGAGGATAGTATCAAACCTGAGTCCGCAAGCTCCTTTACTTTCCCATACTCAGTCTTGAGCTGTTCAAGGTCTATGAGCATATCCTTGTCTCTCTTAAGCTCAACCAGTGCAACAGGCGACCCTGTCTTCTTGAATTCTCTGGAAACAAGGTTATTGACCTTATCAGCAACTACGGCGAAACTGAATAATGACGGTGGAACGTTTATATCCTCAAAGCTTCCGCTCATACTGTCCTTTCCTCCAATGGAGGGTATATCCAGGGCCTTTTGGACGGTGAATGCGCCGAGAAGGGATGAGAATGGCTTCGCCCATTTGACAGGGTCATCTCCAAGCCTTTCATAAAACTCCTGGAAGGACAGTCTTGATTTAGTGATGTCTCCTCCCATGGCAGCAAGTCTTGCAAGTGATTCGACGACTGCATAATATCCCCCATGAAAAGTGCTCCATTTAGCCATTTCAGGATCATAGCCATAGGTCATTATCGAGCATGACTTTGTATTTCCACTCAATACAGGCAGCTTTGCGGCCATACCCTCCTGAGGTGTAAGCTGGTGTTTCCCTCCAAGCTGCAAGAACACGCTTCCTGATCCTATAGTATTGTCAAATCTTTCAACCAGTCCCTTTTGGGAGCAGGTATTCAGCTGAGACATGTTGGCGAGGAAATCCTCTTTCGAGCTTTCTCCCTTTATCCATTCCGGAAGCTTTGTAAGATATGGCGATCCCTCCGGCTCTACAATGTGTACTCTGCTCTTTTTCCTGATTCCGCTGGTTTCAATGAACTCTCTGTCTATGTCGATTATGGTGCTTCCCTTCCACACCATTTGGACTCTATTTTCATCAGTTACCTTAGCGATGACGGCTAAATCAAGATCCTCCTCCATGCAAAGATTCCTGAAGCTTTCAAGATCCTTTTCAGCTATTACAACTGCCATTCTCTCCTGAGACTCTGAAAGCGCTATTTCTCCTCCATCCATACCCGGGTACTTGACTGGCACCTTGTCCAGATCTATATATAAGCCATCTGCAAGCTCGCCAACTGCTACAGCTACTCCTCCAGCACCAAAGTCATTGCATTTTTTTATTAGTCTAGTAGCCTCAGGATTTCTGAAAAGTCTTACGATCTTTCTCTCGAGAGGTGGGTTGCCCTTCTGAACCTCTGCACCTGCTGTGGCCAATGCATCGCTCTTTTGCTCCACAGATGAGCCTACTGCCGCACCAAGACCATCCCTGCCAGTTTCTCCACCGATAAGAAGTACCAGATCAGTAGGCTCCGGCTTTCCTCTCTGCACCCAATCCTTCGGAGCAGCTGAAACCAATGCTCCAAGCTCCATTCTCTTTGCCATGAAACCATCGTCGTATACCTCGTGTATAAAACCGGAGGTCCCGCCGATCTGATATCCGTAGGAGCTGTAGCCGTCCATAGCCGTTCTTGTAATCTTCCTCTGTGGAAGCTTTCCCTTTCTGGTCTCCTCAATAGCTCTTCTTGGGTCAGCCGCACCGGTGACCCTCATGGCCTGGTAGACATAGCTTCTCCCTGAAAGCGGGTCTCTGATCCCTCCTCCGAGGCATGTAGATGCACCGCCAAATGGCTCGATCTCAGTTGGATGGTTATGAGTCTCATTTTTAAACATCAACAGCCATCTTTCAGTTTTTCCATCTACGTCTACATCGATTTCTATGCTTGCTGCGTTTATCTCATCAGAAACCTCCTTATCATCAAGAAGCCCCTTCTTAGTTATCTCTCTCATGTTTATTGTTGCCAGGTCCATTAGGGACATGACCTTGGTGTTTCCATGGGCGAATTGTCGGGACTCCATATAGCTGTCCAGAGCTCCTTGGAAAAGCTCCTGATATATACCTGCATCAATCTTCACCTCAGTAAGCTCAGTCATGAAGGTTGTGTGCCTGCAGTGATCAGACCAGTAGGTATCAAGCATCTTAAGCTCTGCTATGGTTGGGTTTCTGTCCTTGCTCTTGAAGTAGTCTCTGCAATGTGTAAGATCATCTATATCCATCGCAAAGCCCAGCTCTATCCTAAGCTTTTTAAGATGCTCCACATCAGAGGATATGAATCCCTCTACAACAGGGATAGTCGATTCATTCTCCTTTTCCTCTTGCCAATAGAACTGGTCCAAAGGAATTTCCTTTGCCTCGATAGGATTGATAAAATATGATTTTAGTTTGTTGATGCCTTCTTCATCCAGGCCCTTTATCTTTACAAGCCTTGAGGTCTTGACCCTAATTTCATCAAAGCCCAAGTAGTTCCTTACGATTGCTTCTGTCGAATGCTGCCTTTGGTCATACTGACCCTTATGATATTCAACTCTGAAGGCAAGCTCCCCTTCCTCCAGTTCAACCTTCGATGCAGGAGTTTTGTCCATTGCAGGATCGAACAATACCTTTGATTTTATCTCCTCTGCCTGATCGTTAGTTGCATACACCAGGTCATATATAGTTGAAACCGAAAGTTGTTCTATTCCCTTTAGTCCCAAATATCCCTCAGCTTCCTTAAGAAGCCTTTTTCCTTCGATATTGTGCTGGGGTTTTTTCTCGATTATGATTCTTTGATGTTCCATTTTATCCTCCTTTAAAATTAAAAGCCCAGACGGGTAGGCTTAAAAGCGAAACCTACCCGCCTGGGCTTTTCTCCCTTCGGTGTAATACAACCAATGTATCTGTGCCGCTTGGACCAGCAGAGGCTTTACTCCCGGAACCCTAGGCACACTTTCGCTCATAGACAAATGATTTACGGTCATTTAGTAGAGACGTCTCCCCCCTATTGGGAGACTTATATGAGCATTTCTCTATTCGTTTAACATCAACTGCTCCAATTTCAGCGGCTCGATATATTCTGAGCCCTTAAAAGCTCTCATGTTCCCTCCGGAGATCTCATCGATAAGAGCTATGTGATTATCCTCTCCGACTCGTCCAAACTCAAACTTGATATCGTAAAGCTCAAGATCCTTCTTCGCCAGCTCTTCCTTTACAACTGCGCCGATCTTCTTAGTCAGTTCGGTAAGAGTTCTATATTCCTCCAATGTCATTATGCCAAGCATTGCCAGACCATCATCTGTTATAAGAGGATCATTTCTGTCGTCGTCCTTAAGAGTCACCTCCACGTATGCGTCCAGCTCCTGGCCTTCAGAGACGTATTTTCCGTATCTTTTAAGGAAGCTTCCTACTGCTCTGTATCTGCAGATAACCTCTACTCCCTGTCCAAAAAGGGCCGCCGGAAGAACTGTCATAGTATTGTTTTCAATATCTGCTGATACGAAATGGGTTGGGATCCCTTTTTCATTTATCTTTTCAAAGAAGAATGTAGTCAGTCTCAGTCCGGCCTTCCCTGCTCCTTCAATGCTAAGTCCAACTGTGTTGGCACCGGGATCGAAAACCCCGTTTTCTCCTGTTACGTCGTCTTTGAATTTGAGAAGATAGTTTCCATCCTCAAGTTTGTAGACATTTTTTGTTTTGCCGGTATAGACTAGTTCCATGATTTCCTCCTTCTACATCAATACGAATTTTAGTACGAACAGCACTGCTAAAAGCCACATTACCTTAGATATTTCTTTAGTCCTTCCAGTTAAAAGTTTAAGTATAACATAGGATACCATACCAAACACGATCCCGTCAGCAATACTATATGCAAATGGCATCATTACGATAGTCAGGAAAGCAGGTATAGCATCGGTGAAGTCATCGAAATTGATCTTCTTGATCGGGCTCATCATAAACAAACCAACGATTATCAGTGCAGGTCCTGTTGCTGCTGCTGGGATCATTGTGAATAAGGGAGCAAAGAAAAGTGCCAGGGCAAACATTGCCGATGTAGCAAGGGATGTAAGTCCTGTCCTTCCACCTCCGGCTACTCCGGCAGCACTTTCTACATATGTTGTAACTGTACTTGTTCCCAAGCACGCTCCTGCTACGGTTCCGATAGCATCAGCCATAAGCGCCTTTCCTACTCTTGGAAGCTTTCCATCCTTATCGAGGAAGCCTGCCTTAGAGGAGACTCCAGCCAGGGTCCCTACTGTATCGAAAATGTCAACGAAAAGGAATGTGAATACTACTACCAACATCTCCATGGATAATATCTCTTCCATTCCAACAAACTTGAATGCTACGTTAGACAGTGACGGCGGAAGACTGAGAATGCTAAAACCTTCAGGGATCATTGTAACTCCCAATGGGATGCCTATTAAAGTTGAAGCGATTATACCTATAAGGATAGCTCCGCTTACGTTTTTAGCAAGCAGATAGCCGGTAATTATTATGCCGAAAAGTGCAACTGCAACTGAGCCTGATGTAAGATCCCCAAGTGCAAGGACCGTTCCATTTCCAGGAACTACGATCCCAGCTCCGCTAAGTCCTATTATTGCAATAAAAAGACCTATACCAACTGAAACTGCATGCTTGAGATTTGTGGGTATAGAGTCGAAGATCGCCTCTCGTGCTTTGACTAAGGATAAAAGAATGAAAATTATACCTTCTATAAGTACTGCTGTTAGTGCAAACTGCCAGCTTTTACCCAAAGGTCCGAGAACTACTGTGAATGCAAAGAATGCGTTCAAGCCCATCCCGGGTGCAAGTGCAAATGGGTATTTAGCATAAAGAGCCATTATAAGGGTTGCTATCATTGAAGAAACTACCGTTGCTGTAAACACTCCGCCTGCATCCATTCCTGTTGCTGAAAGCATACCTGGGTTAACTGCCAGAATGTATGCCATAGTCATGAATGTTGTGATTCCTGCAAGAATTTCCGTCTTTACTGTTGTTTTGTGCTCCTTCAATCTAAAGAAACTCTCCACTGATTGATCCTCCTCCAAATTTTATTTTGGAAAAAAATATAGCCCAGGTGGGTAGGTCTAGCGAAACCTACCCGCCTGGGCTTTTATCCCTCCGGTGTAGTGTGGTGAGCACCTGTACCGCTCGGACCAGCTGGGAAAATCCCACGGAACCCTAGGTACACTTTCGCTCATAGTGACATGATTCTCGGTCACGTCCTAGATACATCCCAACCATATTTTGGGAACTATATGAGCCATATTTTCTTCACATTCTGAGTGTAGCAATATTAAAAGGATATGTCAACTTGATTTTGAATTAAACATAATTCTTTAACAAATCCTTAATTTCAGACGTTTTAAGAACCTTGCCAGCAGAAACGACCTTTTCATTTACAACTAAAGCCGGGGTGGACATAACTCCATATCCCATGATCTTTCTGAAGTCAGTTTCCTTCACAATCGTTGCATCAATACCGTTTTCCTTGACTGCTGCCTCAGTATTTTTTGTGAGCTCGTCGCATTTTTTGCAGCCTGTTCCAAGAATCTTAAGTTCCATTTTCCATACCTCCCTTGATTATATCAATAAATGACTGAAGCCATTAAATACTAAGCCTATAATAAGTATACCCACTGATACTATTCCTACAAAAATTCCCAAGAGCTTTGGTTTGACGACCTTTGAAAGCATGATCATTGAAGGTAGGGACAAAGCTGTTACAGCCATCATAAAGGACATCACTGTCCCAATTCCGACTCCCTTTGTAACAAGTGCCTCCGCGATGGGAAGAGTGCCAAATATATCAGCGTACATTGGTATCCCAACCAAAGTTGCGACTAGTACTGAATACCATTTGTCCTGGCCAAGGACTGCAGTGATTACACTTTCCGGGATATAGTTATGGATAATAGCTCCTATACCCACTCCAGCAAGAATATAGATCCAAACCTTTTTGATTATATCCTGTACCTGGATTTTTGCAAACTGAAGTCTTTGTCCGGTAGTCAGTTCTTCCTGATCCAGGTCAAGCAATGGATTATTGAATACATAGGATTCAACATATTTCTCAAGCTTTGCCTTACTTATTATTGTACCGCTTATAACTGCGAGGATAACTCCTACCACGACATATGTTATTGCTATACGCCAGTTGAATATACTGGCAAGAAGAAGCACTGATGCCAGATCGACCAATGGCGATGATATCAGGAAGGAGAAGGTTACTCCTATTGGAAGTCCTGCGCTTGTAAACCCGATAAATAACGGGATCGATGAGCACGAACAAAAAGGTGTGACTGTACCCAGCAGAGCAGCCAGTATGTTCGCAGTTATCCCATTGAACCTTCCTATTATCTTCCTCGTCCTCTCTGGGGGAAAGAAGCTTTGGATATATGAAATTCCAAATATAAGAAATGAAAGCAACAGGAAAATCTTTATCGTGTCATATATAAAGAAGTGGAGGCTGTTTCCGAATCTTGTCGTCATATCAAGACCAAGTACGTTCTCGACAAGACGTTGGACCAGGTTGTACAGCCACTCCATTTTAAGAAGCTGAGAGTTTAGCCAACTAAAAATCGTCATTTTATTCCTCCTGAAAAGCGATGTTAAATCGAATTATTTCGATGTTAATACCAGTATAATTAAGTGTTAAGAAAGTGTCAAGAGAAGAAAGTGAATAAGTAAAAGTTAATAGTGAATAGTTTAAGATAAAAGTCCAATCAGTAAAATAACACAAGTATAGGCAATTTTAATCATTTTGGCATTTTCTTACTCATGGATCTGTTTACTATTCACTGTTCACTATTCACTATTCACTGTTTCTAATTCATCGCTCTCATCGAGTTGAGTACAGCTATAACTGCTACGCCAACGTCTGCAAATACGGCTTCCCACATTGTTGCAAGACCTCCCGCTCCAAGTAGAAGAACTATTCCCTTGACTCCAAGTGCAAAAGCGATGTTCTGCCAGACGATAGATCTGGTTTTTCTGGCTATTCTCAAGGCTTGGGGAAGCTTCTCGAGATCATCTGTCATAAGGACCACATCGGCAGCCTCAATTGCCGCATCTGAGCCCATTGCACCCATTGCAATGCCAATATCCGCCCTTGCCAGAACAGGCGCATCATTTATTCCATCACCTACAAAGGCAAGCTTTTTCCCCTTGGCACCATTGACCATCAATTCTTCAACTATACCTACCTTGTCCTGTGGAAGAAGCTCATAGTACACCTTGTCTATACCAAGGTCGGCTGCAACTCTCTCTGCGGTACTCTTGTTGTCGCCAGTAAGCATTATTACTTTTTTTATCCCCATTGTTCTCAGTTGGGATATTGCCTTGCCTGCATTAGATTTGACATTGTCTTCAACTGAAATATGCCCCTCATAAATACCATCCACAGCTATATTGACAATAGTACCAACAGTATTGCCATTTCTATTTAGGATCCCTCTTTCATTAAAAAGTGAATCATTGCCAATGAGAACTATTCTGCCATCAACAGTTGTCTCGATTCCCAATCCTGCATGCTCCTTATGACTTGAATTATTTCCATTCTCTACCGGCTTACCATATGTCTCCAAAATTGACTGGGCTATCGGGTGAGAAGAATGAGCCTCAGCGATTGCAGCCAGCTTTAGCAGTTCTTCCTTTGAGAGCCTGCCTTCAGTATATATTCCTGATACCTTGAATCTACCCTCTGTCAAAGTACCCGTCTTATCGAAAACTATAGTATCCATATAGTTGAGAGCCTCCAGGTAGTTTCCTCCCTTGACTAGTATCCCGTTTCTGGATGCTCCTCCAATTCCTCCAAAAAAACCCAGTGGGATTGAGATCACGAGAGCACATGGGCAGGATACTACCAGGAATATAAGCGCCCTGTAGATCCAGTCGGAAAAGCTCGCTCCAGCTATTAGCATAGGAGGCAGTACAGCCAAGAAAAGTGCCGAAAAAACAACTGCTGGTGTGTATACCCTTGCAAACCTTGTTATAAAGCTTTCTGTCGGAGCTTTTCTCGCTCCGGCATCCTCAACCAACTGAAGTATCCTTGAAACCGTTGATTCTCCGTATAGCTTTGATACTCTGACCTTCAAAAGACCTTGTCTGTTTACAAAGCCTCCAAGCACTGAGTCGCCCACTGTAACATCTCTCGGAAGGGATTCTCCGGTAAGTGCTGCTGTATCCATTGATGAAGATCCACTGATGATAATGCCGTCAAGAGGAACTCTTTCTCCTGGCTTTATAAGTATGTCCTGACCTATTGAGATGTCCTGAGGTGCTACTTTTCTGCTTCCATCTCCCTCAACAAGATTTGCGTAATCAGGCCTGATGTCCATAAGAGACGCAATGGATCTTCTCGACTTGTTTACAGCTATGTCTTGAAAATACTCGCCTACCTGATAAAACAGCATTACGGCAACTCCCTCAGGGTATTCTCCAATGGCGAAAGCACCTATGGTAGCGACAGCCATAAGAAAGTTCTCGTCAAATACCTGACCTTTGGTTATATTCCTCAAAGCTCTTAGAATGACCTCTCCTCCTGCCAAAGCATAAGCCGTTAGAAATAAAAGCAGACGCGGTATCCCTGCTATAGGAAATATTAATCCAGAAACAAATAGAACAGCTCCTATTGCCACGTATCTCATATTCTTTGAATCGTAAGAGCCCCCGTGATCATATCCGTGGTCATGCTCTATTTTTTCGTCTATTTGATCCTTATCCAATACCTTTACGTGTGGTTCGAAAAAGTTAACTATCTCAACTGCTTTTTCTGATACGGTTCCTACCATCTCCTTGTCCTCTATAGTTACCTTAAGCGTCTTGTTAAAGAAATTAAGAGCAGCTTCATTAACTCCCTCCAAGGAATTTATCTTAGCTTCTATCCTAGAAGCACAACTTGCTCAATCCATACCCTCAAGGTAAAACTCCTTGATTATCATTTCTCCGCCTCCTCCTTGTGATGATCATGTGATATATGGACAAGTCCTTGGTCGAGGATATTTTTGACGTGATCGTCGTCCAAAGAGTAGTAAACCACTCTGCCATCCTTTCTGTACTTTACAAGTTCAGCCTGCTTCAGTACCCTCAGCTGGTGAGAAATAGCAGACTGATTCATATCAAGAAGGACAGCTATGTCGCAAACACAAAGCTCCGATTCAAAAAGTGCCAAAAGGATCTTCATTCTTGTCTTGTCTCCAATTATCTTAAAAAAACCGGCTGCTTTATATGCAAGCCTGTCACTTGGCATTTTATTGATCACCATATCTACCTTATCCTGGTGTATGACATTGCAGTCGCAGGTTGTAGATTCAAGCTTTCTGTTTTCCATACTATGACCTCCTTATATGAATACTTGTTCATATATTCAAGTATATTATACCCGCTTCTCATTAAACTTTCAATGATATTATTTAAAGGATCTTACTTGTATAAGTACAGGTAAAAATTACTTCAAGTTAAGTTTTTAACAAGGCTCCAGCCATTCTTGTAACCTGATTGTCACACACTCTGCCAAATATTCATGTATAATTTACATATGAAAGGAGTCCCGGCGATGAGAAAATTTTATCCGGCTCTGATGATTTCGATTCTTGCATCAGCTTTAGCTTTATCAGGCTGTGGTTCTTCTCAAAAAGAGATGAAGGTGATGACAGCCGCAGAGGATCAGGCTCCAATGGAGATGGCTGCTGCACCTGTGATTGAGGAAGCTCTTGAATCAGATTATCTGAGAAGCCAAATAGAAAATCATATATCTACCATAAATTCCAGAGTTAATCTGGAGAAAGGCCATTACTCAATAGGTGATCTGACTGGTGATGGTATACCAGAGCTTGTGCTTTTCATCGAAAGAGACCCTGAGGATGTAAATGATCAGGGAATGCTTGAGGTGTATGGCTTCAACGAGCTTGAACACTATTTGATAGATAGGGTTCCAATGAACTATGACAACACAAATCAAATTTTGAGAACTGGCCTTTTGTCAGATACTCAGCAAGGTATTCTCTTAAGCAATCAAGTGGGATCTCAGGCCAGTATTACCTACGGATTCATTCTCGAGGATGGAAAGCTAAAAAGTATACTAAATCCAAAAAAGATAAATTTGGTCAGCGTTTCTGCCAACAACAGCATTGAGGATATGAATGGAGATGGCATCCTTGACTTCAGCATTTATACCATCGATCCAGAGACAAAGCTGAGTGACTCAAAGGAGGCTGAAAGAATTTTACTTTGGTATAACTGGGATGGTAAAGATGGTGGAAGAGTACTTCAACCTGATTGGACAACGCTTCAAAGGTCGGCAATAAACAGTGATTCTCCGGTTGTTGCGAGAAGCTTTACAGTAGTTGGTCAACCTGTTCCTGGGAGTGATGACTTTATTTCTGAACTGGAAGGGTCCGCAAAGGAAAAGTCCAGAGACGAGATAGTAGAGTTGTTGTCTTCCCATATTGATAATCTGGAGATCAATGCACCATATAGAAGCCTGGATATCGCAGCTTTAATAAATAGATTTTCCAAAGGATCCTCGATCGAAGCTGTTCTTGCTGCTAATTCTTTAAGGCTGGAGGATATAAACAATCCAGATATAATTGGTAGAAAAGGAGTTCTATCAAATCAGACTGAGCTTAAGGATCTTCTATTAAAAAACCTTGGGCTTGGATATATTCTTCAGATTGAGGACGGCAGATATGAGTACAAGGTAGACTACAGTGGTATCGCTGATCACTTCGGAGAAAATATCTCAAACGAGTTCAGGGGATATCTGAAGATCATGTCAAAGGAATCTATTCAACCACATGTTGTGGAGGGAAGACTCCAGCTTGAAAAGGCTGAGCTTGCCCAAAGACTTCTTGAAATCGAAAAGTTCAGATTATCCTACAGCTATTCATTGCGGCTTGATAAGGTTCTAGCACTTTATTCATCTTATATGGATTCACTGCTGTATAGAAACAAGAACGGATTTAGCGTCGATCCGTCGACCGGTAAAATTACCTCTGGTCATATACAGGAGCTGAAGGCATTGGCGACCGATTTTCCGGAAAGCTATTTCACAGATGTTATTAACAAGCTTTTAACCTCTCCATCTGTAACCTCCAGCGGAATCGTTGATCAAAAAACAAAGGACGATATAAGTAAAATGGTTCAATAAGTAATGACCTGTACGCCTGCACAGGTCATTACTTATGTATTTAGTACGATTGATCAATATTCTCCTGGTGTAGTCCGAACTGCTCCCCTAATGGAAGCTCCAGACCGTTTCTATACTGCTGGTAAAGCTTTGCCACTGTTGCTTCATGGTATGGCTTTACAAATATACCTCCTATTCCAAAGAACAGGCTTCCAAGAAGATACCATCCGATGAAGGAGAGGTCAAGTATAAATATTTCCCCCTTTTGCCCATTTGTCATCATTGTGCTTAGTTCCTTAGCTTCTGTGAAAGACAACTCAGGATCCTCTGCCAATATATAGGGTATCATTCTGAATTGGTAGTATTTTACGACCCCAGGGATTATCAATAGCAGTCCCCAAAGTAATATAAAGAGATCCATAAGGAACATTTTAATAGTTATAGGTATCCATTCTCCCTTTCTGAGAGTTGTGAAAAGCGTTCCAACAGAGGCTTCCTCTGTGAAGCTCCTGATGAAGAATCTCTTTTCTCCTACCTGGAGTGCATTTCCAATAATTATTGCCAATGTTATGGATAACAGCATGAACAATGCAAAGACAGATGCACCCACTGCAACCTGGAATGGGTTGTCCAGGCCAATACCTTCTATCATAGTTCCAAACTCATTCCCAGGTCCAAAATTGATTTCGTAGTTGTATTTACCAAAATCCGGTGACATATAGTTAGCTTCACGGGTTGACCTCCCGCTACCTCCTGTGAGCAGGCTTACTATAAGACAGACTGCAAAAGCCTTCCAGTAGTTTCTCTTGAGAAACTCTTTGGCCTCTGCTTTCAAATCTCTTCTCGTCCACATACTCAACACCTCCTTCTGTCATTGTAGCACTTTTCACAATCTAAAACAACAGAATTGAGCCATTATAACATTAGAACCCAATTTTGGAAGCCAAGCTGCAGCTCCTCCTCTTCTTTCGGCAGCTCAGGAAGTACTTTTTCTCTGGCTACTGCCAGCATAAGCTTGATCCTGTTTTCCTGGTTAACTCTAGTAGCTCCGGGATCATAATCTATGGGCACAATGTTTGCCTCAGGGTATTTTCCCTTGATATTTGAAACCACTCCCTTGCCCACTATATGGTTCGGCAGGCATCCGAACGGCTGTGCTACTACTATATTTCCATATCCATTCTTTATAAGCTCCACCATCTCAGCAGGCAGAAACCATCCCTCTCCCATTTTACATCCAAGGCCGATTATATCCTTCACAAGCTCCTTCATGTGCATAAATGGAGAGGGTGCAATAAAGCTGCTGTAGGTTTTGACAGCATCTATTATCAATTCCTCCATCTTTCCAAGGTACTCATTCACTTTGCTTAGAAATAAGCTCTTGATGAAGGATCCTCCATAAAGTTGGTAATCAATTACGCCATTTTCCATGCAATACATAAGGAATCCAAGAAGTCCCGGAACCATTACCTCACAGCCCTCTGACATCAGAAAATCCTCAAGGTTGTTATTTCCAAGGCTGGAGTATTTTACGTAGATCTCACCCACTATACCTACCTTTGTTTTATCAATATTCTCCCTTTGTATTTTGTCAAAGCTTGTAGCTATATCCCTTAGATTGCTTTTCAGCTCTGCAAGCTGGATACCTCTCATTACTTCCAACTGTCGAGCCAACTCGTCTACCCATCTATCTACTAGTGCATCAGCTTCCCCTTTGTTGATCTCATAGGGCTTGACCTGGTTCTTTAGAAGCATGAGGATGTCTCCGTATACAATTATCGCTGCCGATTGCCTAAGCATTGGAATAGAAAGCCTGAAGCCACTGTTTTTCTCCATACCGCCTGCATTTAGTGATATTACAGGGACGTGACCATATCCGGACTTGATCAAAGCCTTTCTTAAAAGATGTATGTAGTTGGATGCCCTGCAGCCCCCTCCTGTTTGAGTTATCATAAGGGCTACCTTATTGATGTCATACTCTCCTGATTCCAGGGCATCTATCAGCTGCCCAATTACCAGCAAGGCTGGGTAGCACGTGTCATTATGGACGTTTCGAAGGCCTGAATCCACTACTGACCGTCCTTGATTCTTCAGCACCTTTAAGTTGTAGCCGAAATTCTTGAACACTTTCTCAAGCAATGCGAAGTGAACCGGCAGCATGTCAGGACAAAGGATTGTATAATCCCTCATATCCTTAGTAAACTCTACTCTCTTTACTCTAGTACTCATATCGCAAAAAGCCCCCTTAAGACCTTTGTTCAATAGCCGCTAAAAGACTTCTGATACGAATCTTTACAGCTCCAAGGTTCGTTATCTCATCTATTTTCAGTTGGGTGTATATCTTTCCATTATCCTCAAGAATTGCCTTGACCTCATCAGAGGTGATGGCGTCCAGACCGCATCCGAAGGAAACAAGCTGCACCAGCTCCATGTTGGGTCTTCTTGAAACAAGCTCAGCAGTTTGATAAAGCCTTGCATGATATGTCCATTGATTTAGTATGTCGGTTGGTATCTTTCCTCCAAGATGACTTATTGAATCCTCAGATAGCACTACAGTATCAAATTCCGATATCATCTTTGCTATGCCGTGATTCACTTCCGGATCGACATGGTATGGTCTGCCTGCCAGAACGATCGCCAGCTTATTTCTTTCTTCTGCAAGTTTTAAATACTCCTCACCTTTCTGTCTCAGTCTTTTCATGTATTCCTTGTATTCGATGATACCTCTGTCGACAGCAAGTCTCACCTCGTTGGGCTTTATATCCTTATGCCATTCCTTTAGGATATCATGTAATCTCTTCGAAAGTATCTTCTTATTGTTTAGTCCGAGATACTCATAGAAAAATCTCGTACTAGCTACCCTTTCAACATTGGCTGCAATAACCTCAGGGTAGTAGGCTACTACAGGACAGTTAAAATGATTGTCCCCGGATTTTTCATCAAAATTGTAAGTAAGGCAAGGATAAAATATAGCATCAACTCCCTGATCCAACAGATGCTCGATGTGGCCATGTACTACCTTGGCAGGAAAACACACTGTATCCGAGGGGATAGTGTGCTGCCCTTTTATAAACATATCTCTGGTAGAGAATGGCGATGGAACTACCTCAAAGTCAAGCAGGGTAAACACCGTATGCCAGAAGGGCAGAAGCTCGAACATATTAAGAACTATTGGCAAGCCTATCCTGCCTCTTCTCCCTTTAATCGGGATATAGTTCTTCAAAAGTTCCAGCTTGTACTCATATATATTGAACCTTTCCTCAGGAGTCTTCTGTCTTATAGGCCTCTCGCATCTATTACCACCTATGAACTTTCGATCATCTCCAAAGGAGTTAACTGTAAGTCTGCAGTTATTCTCGCATAATCCACAGAGTACTACCTTAACCTTGTGGTCGAAGCCCTCAAGTATCTCTCTGCTTAAAAGGCTTGTGTCCTCACCATTTCTTCTTTCCCTCGAGTAAAGAGCCGCTCCGTAGGCCCCCATTAGCCCTGCTATATTCGGCCTTATTACCTGATGGTCAAGTTCATCCTCAAAAGCCTTAAGAACAGAATCGTTATGGAAGGTGCCACCCTGCACCACAATATTTTCTCCAAGATCCCTTGCCGAGGATGCTCTTATTACCTTGTACAAAGCGTTCTTGATAACGCTTATGGAAAGACCTGCTGAAATATCTGCTATGGTTGCTCCGTCCTTTTGTGCCTGCTTTACAGATGAGTTCATAAAAACGGTGCATCTGGAGCCGAGGTCTACAGGATTACGGGAATATATACCTAACTTTGCAAAATCGTTTATATCATAGCCCAGAGCTTCCGCAAAGGTCTGGAGGAATGACCCACAGCCGGAGGAGCATGCCTCATTTAGAAATATGCTGTCGATAACTCCGTCTCTTATCTTAAAGCACTTTATATCCTGGCCTCCTATGTCTATTATAAAATCAACATCCGGCTTGTATTTCTTTGCAGCAGTATAATGAGCTATTGTTTCTACAACGCCAAAATCAAGCTTGAAGGCATTTCGCATCAGATCCTCTCCATAGCCCGTTACTGCGGAGGAAGCAATTTTGATCCTTGGGTATCTCTCGTAGAACTCCACTAGAAAATCCTTTATAAGCGGTACTGGATTCCCTTGGTTCGAGGTGTATATCGATCGAAGGATAGTATCGTCCTCCGACATTATTACTGCCTTTACTGTTGTAGAGCCTGCATCTATACCCAGGTATGCATTCCCTATGTATGTGTCAGGATCCGAAAAGGTAACCTGTTCCCTGTCATGACGAGCTTTAAATATCAGGTAATCTTCTTCATTATCGAACAGCCTTCCAAGGCCATTGAAGCTTCCTTCATCGCCTTTATTGAGCAGGTCATCTATAAGCATGTCCAGATCCAGCTTCCTTTCCTCATAGCTGTACGCAGCACCTATTGCCACATAATACAAGGAGTTTTCCGGACATATCCCATTAACTCCCAGTGTATGGTTGAAGCTCTCCCTAAGCTGAGAGAAAAAAGTAAGGGGACCGCCCAGGTACACTACTTTTCCCTTTATCGGCCTGCCTTGCGCAAGCCCTCCAATTGTTTGATTGACTACTGCATGAAAAATGCTTGCTGCCATGTCGCTTTTGCTTGCTCCCTGGTTCAGGAGGGGTTGGATGTCCGACTTAGCAAAAACCCCACACCGTGATGCAATAGTGTAGGTCTTATCGTATTCCCTTGCAAGCTGGTTCATATCTGTCAGACTGACTCCCATTAGGGTAGCCATCTGGTCGATGAAGGCTCCCGTGCCTCCTGCACAGGACCCATTCATCCTGACTTCCATGCCATTGGAAAGGAAAAGGATCTTTGCATCCTCTCCACCCAGCTCGATAACTACGTCAGCTCCTTCTATCAGCTTCATGACAGAAAGTCTCGTGGCATAAACCTCTTGTACAAAGGGTATATTGAATTTTTGGGCAAGACCCATACCTGCAGAGCCGGATATCGAGAGATAAGCCTCTTTCAGGTCAGGAAATCTATTTTTTATTTCCTCCAATAGTTTTACTGTTTTTCCTCTTATCTGGGAATAGTGTCTTTCATATGAGTGAAAGACAAGTTTCTCATCCGAATCCAGCACCACACACTTGAGTGTTGTTGACCCTACATCCAGACCGATCCTCATTTATGATCACCTTGATTCCTCATTTTTATAATTCTATCTTACACCAGATATTTACTAAAGTACATATGTGAAAAGCTGGTTAAAGGCTTGGCTAAAAGTTGGAGGTTGAGCTTAGTGTCAATTGATAATTGACGATTGACAATTGACAATAAAAAAATTTAAGATTTAACCAGGACATGGGTAATTCTCAAATAAGCTAGAGATGCTATGATCTGAAATTAAAAAAAGAACCAAAAGGTTTTACCCCTTGGCTCTTATTTGTATCGAATCTTAAAAGTTGGTACTCTGGCGTGAGTTTCTGATTGTCAATTGTCAATCGTCAATTGTCAATTTTATTCTAACCTCTTTGGTAATTGGGTGATTCCTTGGTGATCATTATATCGTGAGGATGGTTTTCAACAAGTGATGCAGCAGTGATCTTGATCATCCTGGCTTTATCCTGAAGTTCAAATATGTCCTTTGCTCCCACATATCCCATTCCTGATTTAAGCCCACCGATAAGCTGATAAACTACATCACCAAGCTTGCCCTTGTAATGTACTCTTCCTTCCACTCCTTCTGGGACATACTTTTTAGTATCCTCCTGGAAGTATCTGTCCTTGCTTCCTGAGTCCATTGCTCCCATTGAGCCCATTCCTCTATATTCCTTATATCTTCTGCCTTCGTAAAGTACCTCTTCACCAGGGCTCTCCTCAGTGCCTGCAAACAATGATCCCGCCATTACAACATTAGCCCCAGCAGCTATAGCCTTGGTAATATCACCTGAGTACTTGATGCCTCCGTCAGCTATGACAGGAACATCATACTCTGCTGCAGCCTTTGAGCAGTTCATTACTGCAGTTATCTGTGGTACTCCAATACCAGTTACGACTCTTGTGGTACAGATGGAGCCAGGACCTATGCCTACCTTGATGCAGTCAGCGCCAGCCTTGATAAGGTCAATAGTTGCTTCTGCCGTAGCAACGTTGCCTGCTATGACCTGTAAATCAGGATAATTGGATTTTATCTTTGAAACGGCATCCAAAACTCCTTTAGAATGTCCATGAGCAGTATCGACGGTTATTACGTCTACCTGGCTTTTTACAAGCGCTGCTACTCTATCCATCATGTCATTGGTCACTCCAACAGCTGCCCCGGCTAAAAGTCTTCCCTTTGCGTCTCTTGCTGAGTTAGGGAACTCTATTGACTTTTCAATATCCTTTATGGTTATCAGACCGCTCAGCTTGAAATCGTCGTCGACCAAAGGAAGCTTCTCGATTTTGTATTGTTTCATGATCTCAAGAGCATCGTCCATGCTTATATCTATTGGTGCTGTCTTAAGATTCTCCTTAGTCATGACCTCGTCGATCTTCCTTGTGATGTCCTTTTCGAATCTTATATCACGATTTGTAAGTATTCCTACAAGTGTATTGGATTCATCTACAATAGGAACTCCGGATATTCTGTATCTCTCCATAAGCTCTAGAGCATCTGCTACGATGTGGTCCCTTGAAAGAAAGAACGGGTCAGTGATTATACCATGCTCGCTTCTTTTGACTCTGTCTACCTCTAGCGCCTGTTTTTCAATGGACATGTTTTTGTGTATTATTCCTATTCCGCCCTCTCTGGCCATAGCTATTGCCATCCTGGATTCAGTTACTGTATCCATGCCTGCACTCATCAACGGAATATTTAGCTTTATTCTCTTTGTCAGTTGTGTTCCAACGTTCACGTTCCTCGGCAAAACCTCAGATTTGCCGGGTAGGATAAGAACGTCGTCAAAGGTCAAACCCTCACCTACGAATTCCAAATCATACTCCCCCTTTTATTTCCTGTCCAACGATATTTTCTTAATAATGTAACAAACCTTGAGTTTTATGTCAAGGAATGTTTGTAAAGAAAAAGGACCCTTTCGAGTCCTTATAAATCATTTGTGTCCTAAAACTATATTACGATTACTTAAGCAAGGCTATTCCTTCCTTTGCAGTGTCTATAGCTTCCTGTAGATTTTGAAGAGCCAGTTCTTTATTATGGAAACCCTCACTATTCTCCACGAAAACAAAATCCCATTTGAACTGAGCGACCCTATGCTTATTCCTGGCATCCTCAAGGATTTGATCTGATACTGTTTGTGAACTGGTTTGAGCTTTAAGCATTTCAATTAGCTCAAGGAGAACCACTGTACCCTCGTTCATCTTATCCTCAACCTGCTTTTGGACACCTTCAATTTTTGCAGTCAGTGAAGGTGCTGTTTCATCCTGGTGGCATCCCAGACATGAGCTCTCTATTGTCTTCAACGGGCTGGTCCAGTGATGGGATCTGAAGCTCTCAAGCTTGGTGCCTTCAGTCTCAGGCATATGGCAATCTACGCAGGTCAGGTTGAATTTTGCATGAAGGCCTGATTGATATGTCTCAAATTCAGGGTGCTGCACCTTAAGCATTTGCGTTCCTGTTGAAGGGTGTGTCCAGTCAGAGTATCCTATGCTGTCGAAGTAGGCCAGCATATCATCAGTATCAACCCCGTTTTGCCAAGGCAATACTATTTCCTTAGTCTCCGGATCCTGATAGTATTCTACATGACATTGTGCACAAACCTGCTCAGTGGGCTTGTACTCTTTTTCAAGCTGAGCAACTCCGGTCAGGAAGTGACCTCTCGAAATATTGATAACTCCTGGAGTATTCTTATGGCAGTCATAACAGCTTATTGTATTTTGCATCATAGGAGTGACCTCATCAAAGGTCATCTTGTTGGCCTTCACACCTTCCTCTTCAAGGAGCATCAAATAATCCGGTGACTTGCACGCAAAGCAGCTGGCAGCGGCCTTAGGTCTCTCTGTATGTATTACATCCTCCAGTGCGTAAACATGCCCTCTTGCCCTTAAATATTCTATGCTGAAGCCGTATCCCTCATAAAATGTCTTTAGCTCAGGATATTTCTCAAGGTAGTCTATGGGCACTGAACCTCCAAAAGTAGTAGCTTCCATCTCTGAGTTTCTCATGTAGGTTTCATAAACGTCGGGATGGTCATCCTCCCATTCAGCCGCTGGTATGACTGATTCCGGTTTGGCACATCCTGCTAGAACTAGAGAAAAAATTACGGCAAGAACAAAAATTTTTGATCTCATATTCCCTCCTCCTCACTAAATATTCCTGTTCTACCCTTATACCCATTATGTCGGAATTTTCACATAATAATCATTGTAAAAAAACTGGCTTATGCCAGATATCTTCTTCAAGAGCATCAAAGCCAAAGATAACAGGTCCATTTGCTATTTGCAAGTGGACCTGGGTCAATAATGCACTATTTAAGTTTACTGATTACTTGCCTTTGGTTTCCGGTTGCAAATGCAGTCTTTCTTTGGTCCTGTAATGTAGTTTATGTATTCGAACAAATCATCTACAACCGGCTTATTGACGGAGTAGCACATCCATTTCCCCTGTTTTTTACACTTTACGAGACCCGCTCTTACAAGGATCTTCATATGGTGAGAAATAGTAGGTTGTGTAAGCTCTAAACCCTCCATAATGTCACATGCACACATTTCCCCGCAGGATAGCATGTCAAGAATCAAAAGCCTGTTCCTGTCGGATAATGCCTTGAGTACTTCAACTCTTCGATCCATTTTTTCCTCACACCCCTTGAATCAATCAATAAATATCTATCTATGTGATTATGGTATATCATTGTCCATAATTTGTCAATGTATTTGGTGAATTTTGTTTCTATTTTGTCAAAATATTTACCAGCACGAAATAAAATATATTAAAATCCTAAAAATTACACATCATTTCATAACGGTTCATGTGAAATAACTTGAGATATGAACTATATCCTATTACCCTTAGATATGTTTGTGTCAATAAAAAAACCTGTGATCTTAGATCACAGGGCTACTCTGTAACTTCCATTGGCATAATCCTTTAGATAACCTGAATATATGAACTCCAACTCTCTGTTCCCCATTATATCCATTGGCGAGGTCAAGCCCGGGTCTTTTTGAGTTATACTGACACCGCTGTTTATTAAGACCTCTGATACGAACTGAGAACAGAAATAATTATATTGCCTACTGAGCGGATAATTGAACATAGCACTCAGAAGCCCTAAGAAGTTATATCCATATCGGTTGCTCTCTCCTTTGAATTTATTCAGCTGCTTCACAAGAGAGTCATACTGCTCCTGACTGACATTCAGTGAATACAGGGCGCACACTGTATTTGGGAACCTTTTAAATGTACCATTATCTATATCCTCTCTGACAAACCCAGCTAATACTGGATTATGGGGTCTTAGCCTGCCAAAACTATACAGTTCCTTAAGGTCCTTGTCTAATGCAATTGAGACGTGTGTAAAGGGATGTCTGGTATATATATTTATCGCTTTCGAAAACATGGATCCGCTATGGGAAAGAAGTATGTAAACGGTTGCTTGAGATTTCATTTGAAACACCTCAGTCTATGAATATTCTATTTCTTAATTTTACTTCTTTAAACTGATCCATGCAAGAAAAAAGTTAATCATATTTTTATCAAGCAATTACGAAAAAATAATTATTTAATAAAAATCAATCGAGGAGATCCAATAGACAAAGTCTTCGGATCTCCTCAATATAAAGCTAATTTCTATGGCTATTACATCATTCCGCCCATGCCGCCCATACCACCCATGGCAGCCATTGGGTCTTCCTTCTCGATCTCAACGACAGCGCTTTCAGTCGTAAGAACCATTGCCGCAACGCTCGCTGCATTTTGAAGTGCAGAGCGAGTTACCTTAGTCGGATCTACTATTCCTTTCTCAACCATATTGACATACTCTTCAGCCATAGCATCGAAACCAATTCCTGGTTCCGCAGCTCTGACCTTTTCAACTATGATAGAGCCCTCTAGTCCTGCATTTGCTGCGATTTGTCTAACTGGCTCCTCCAGTGCTCTCAGTATTATGCTGACTCCAGTTTTTTCGTCTCCTGTTACTTCATCAAGCAGCTTTGCTACTCTTGGAATAGTGTTAATGAGGACTGTTCCGCCTCCAGGAACTATGCCCTCTTCAACGGCTGCTCTGGTTGCTGCCAAGGCATCCTCAATTCTCAGCTTTCTTTCCTTAAGCTCAGTTTCAGTTGCTGCTCCTACCTGGATGACTGCAACTCCGCCTGAGAGCTTCGCAAGTCTCTCCTGGAGCTTTTCAGAATCGAACTCTGATTCAGTTATTTCAAGCTGAGCTCTGATTTGCTTTATCCTGTTTTGAATAGCTTCCTCACTGCCCTCTCCATTTACGATAACAGTTGTCTCTTTGTCTATCTTAACCTTTGCAGCCCTTCCGAGCATATCTATCTTGGCTTCCTTAAGCTCGTAGCCAAGCTCCTCGCTTATTACTTTACCACCTGTAAGGATGGCTATATCCTGAAGCATCTCTTTTCTCCTGTCGCCGAAGCCTGGAGCCTTTACTGCAACACAGTTGAAGGTACCTCTGAGCTTATTGACTACAAGAGTTGCCATAGCTTCGCCTTCGATGTCCTCAGCAATTATTACAAGAGGTTTGCTCATCTGAACTATCTGCTCCAGCACAGGGAGTATTTCCTGGATATTTGAAATCTTTTTATCTGTTATAAGAATAAATGGATTTTCATACTCAGCTACCATTTTCTCAGTGTCAGTTACCATGTAAGCTGAAACATATCCCCTGTCAAATTGCATCCCTTCAACAACGTCTAGTGTAGTGCCCATTGACTTGGATTCCTCAACAGTAATTACTCCGTCGTTTCCTACCTTCTCCATAGCAGCTGCGATAAGGTGTCCTATCTCTTCATCTCCGGCTGAGATAGATGCTACCTGAGCTACAGCTTCCTTGGATGCTACAGGAACTGATGCAGCTTTTATTCCTTCAACAGCCTCATTTACTGCCTTCTTGATACCCTTTTGAAGCACCATCGGATTAGCTCCAGCTGCCACGTTCTTCAGTCCTTCTCTGATGATTGCCTGAGCTAGAAGAGTTGCAGTAGTAGTTCCGTCCCCTGCTACGTCATTAGTCTTAGTAGCTACCTCTTTTACCAGCTGAGCTCCCATATTTTCATATTTATCCTCAAGCTCTATCTCTCTTGCAATTGTAACACCATCATTTGTAATTAGCGGTGATCCGAATTTCTTCTCGAGAACTACGTTTCTTCCTTTAGGTCCCAGGGTAACCTTTACTGTATCTGCAAGCTTATTGATTCCTTTTTCCATTGAACGGCGCGCATCTTCGCCAAATTTGATCTCTCTAGCCATATGAATACACTCTCCTTTTTAATGATAATTGACAATTGACAATGGACAATTGACAATGTATACCCTTCCAATCGAATTCGAAATCTTTCGACAGTGCTCGGAATGACATGATCAATTTTATTGTTCATTGTTCACTATTCATTTACTATTTCCTTTTAATTGTGATTTGTGAATTCTTAATTGTGAATTGGTTTACTCAACTACCGCCAAGATATCCATCAATTTAAGGATAGTCAGCTCTACTCCGTCTACCTTAACCTCAGTTCCAGCATATTTGGAGAATATAACCTTATCCCCAACCTTAACCTGCTCCTTCTTCTTCTCATCGTTAAGGATCTCGTCTCCAATTGCTACTATCTCAGCCATCAAAGGCTGTTCCTTTGCTGTTGAGGGAAGTACAATACCACTCTTGGTTTTTTCCTCTGCCTCAACCGTTTTGATTATGATTCTGTCTCCTAAAGGTCTAAGATTCATCAATATTCCTCCTCATTAAAATCTTTTTATTGTTAGCACTCACTTAAACCGAGTGCTAACACCTACCTATAATAATACTCGAAAATAAAAAGCTAATCAAGTATATTTTTTTACTAAAAATACCTGATTAGCTTTAATCTTTGAAAATATCTCAGTATATTTGCTATTTTCTGTATTATTCTCTTTTTTTCTGCATTTATCTCGGCTTTTAGAAGAAACCGACTATTAAATAGTAAATAATTGGAATGAAAACTGCAGGCAACATGTTGGCGAGCTTGATCTTTTTAAGACCCAGTGCATTTACTCCTATCGCCATTATAAGGATACCGCCAACTGCAGACATTTCGGTTATTACCTCAGGTGTCATGAAATCTTTTACCCCTCCTGCCAAAAGAGCTATACCTCCCTCGTAAAGAAGCACTGGTATCGCAGCGAAGGCAACTCCGATCCCCATGGTTGATGCCAGTATTATCGAGACTATGAAGTCTAAAACTGATTTTGCGAATAGCGTCTCATGGTTTCCAGTCAATCCGGATTCAACAGCTCCAAGTATCGCCATTGCGCCAATACAATACATCAAGGATGCTGTAACAAAGCCCTTTGAAAACGTGGAGTCCTTTTGACCAAATTTGCTTTCCAGGTTTTTCCCTAGATTTTCAAGGCCGGAATCTATATTGAGCCATTCTCCGATTATCGTTCCAGCAACAAGACTTGCAAGAACCAATATCACGTTCTGCATTTCCAATGCACTCATAAGACCTAATACTATTACTGCAAGGGAAATACCATCCATTATTGTATTTGTGTAGGATTCCTTGATCCCCTTCTTCAAAACCAACCCAATTAGCGCCCCAAGGAGTATACCGAGGCTGTTAGCAACCGCACCAAGCATTCTATCACCTGTCCATTCTTAATAGTTTATTAATACAATGATACAGTAAAATGCTTCGATGTGCTAGAGAAATCAGTGAATAAGAAACATTGAAAAGTGAATTGTTTTAAATTCACTGTTCTCAATTACTGTCGACAGGTTTTATGAAGCTTTTTGTCCAATCAGGCATAGGTGGATTTGTACCATCCTTAAGCATAGCCTGCCAGTCTTCGTCAGTAAGTCTCGTTGGATGCATGAATTCATGGAAGCTGAATACTGCTCCCCTTGTGAGATAAACCTGGCCTTTTATCGGCACTGCTACATATATCTCATATGCCGGTCCAACTCCTGCATGCATCACCCCATCACGTCCAACTGTATGATAGTCAGCTATAACTGCCATATTCTTGTCTGTTTCTGAGGTGATCTCAAACCATCTCATTCCGTCACCTGCGAAAGAACTGGTCAGGTCTTCAAGTATACCTCCATATAACTTGATCCTGTCATACTCCTCCTGGGTTAGAGGCTCTCCAGCCAACTGCTTCTCAGTTGCAGATACCAGAAAATCAAGGAGCCATTGAAATCTCTCCATTTTGATGTCGATCTCATCCACTGGGATCCCCCACGTCTTAAGGGACTCTCGTGAGTATTCAGTTAGCCAGGATAGTCTTTTATAAACTTCCAGGCTTGGCTCGATGTAGCCAATGCCTTCGACGTATTCATCGCCTCCCATCTCAGCCCCGGACTGCTTGCCGTAAAGAACGGTGTCATGCTTTAGCTCTGACCATGAGCCCAGTGCTGTATTCAAGCTTTTGTCAAGCCAGGCATCGTTCTTCATGAAGTAGGGATATTCCTCCTTGGGAGCCTCTATGAGTGCTTTCAGTACCCACATCCACCCTGTATACATGTTGTTTTTCCAGTCCTTCTCCTCGTATTTTGCAAACTCCTCTCTAAGCCTCTCCATCTCCTTGGGGTACTCAGCCCAACCCTGATTTATGGGATTTTGAAGCTGGAGCTCCCGTGCTCTATCCGAGCCAAGTACAGCCATTACGTCCAGTCCTGATGGTATAGGTCTTAAAACGGGATAAACCAGCTCCTGGATCATCTGAGCATCCATTACATACCTTTGTCCCATGAACCTGAATTGCTTGCCGACAGGATAATCAATTCCGGCGTACCTAGCTTTAATCCTGGGCTCAGGTAACTTTTCAACTTCAGAATAAAAAGTATCGAGTTTGGAGCCATCAGAGATTTCTTCAGCCATAAAGCCTTGTCCATAGACCATGTTTGCTATCCTTATGTAATCCTTAATTCCCAAATCATCAGAATTACCTACAAAAAAGGAAGTAGGCGTATAAATCTTCTCCCATGATCCTATAATGTCCGGGTTGTCGTCAGCAATTTTTGCCATCAGTATTGCCTGCTTCGTCAGTTCTAGATATCTCGTGTCCTTATCTTTATATAGAGGCATTGGAGCCTGACCATACCACATCATTGACAGGAAATAATTGCCCAGGTCATCGCTTCTTGTGTAGTGTCCTCTGACCTGGTATTGACTGTAATCCAGTTCAAAGGGGAATATAGATGATTCCTGAAAGCCTGCTTTGGATATTATCTTTTCGTATTCAGCATCTATCATGCTTAATACTGTTGAAGGTATGCCCTGAGGAAGATCCTGTTTTAACAGCCTTTGAGCAACTCCAAAGAAAGCAATGTTATTTCCCTGTATGTTTTTCAGATCAGTATCCCTTAGTTCGTCATATAGCCTGATCGACTCCTCCAGCATCCTATTTGTAATTTCCTTGTTTATCTGGATAAGATGCTTATCCTCGAGGGTCCTTAGGGTATAGTCATAGAAAATATGATACACCTGAAGCACTGAATCAGTGGTGATAAACGATGGTATCTCTTCATATTCATTGTGTTCATAGATGAAGAACAGCTGCTCCTCCTTGGAAGGATTTACAAAAAATCCGTTTTCTGCAAGCATTCTCCTTTGCTCCTCACCCAGACCCGAAAACTTGTCCAGGTTTACTATGTTGGAAAGATCCTTGGATACTACAAGCTCGATCGGTTCATCCTCTATAACAGGAGCTTCCACTTGATCCTCAGCTGGACCAGGAACAATTTCTGGCGGTTCGTTGTTTTCAGAACTTAAACCGCAGCCTGCCATAAAAATTGAAAATACAAGAAACACCGTCATCATTCTTAGTTTCTTCTTATACGTCATCAGTAATCCCTCCATTCCAGTTTACCTTCACTTATTCGAATCAATGCTACGAGATTTTTATTATTAATTGATCCAGTTAAGGATAACCCACTTTTCTTCGCAGATAATCTTTTTATTGTTTGTAACTCATCGGATTGAAGGAAGCCCTCAAAACCGAAGCCTTTCCACTTGTAGCTGTTTAAGATCATGTTTCCATCCTCAAGGTATTCGGATGATACTATCTCAGATACGCCATCTCCATCAAGGTCATACAAAACGAAATCATCAAATGGTCTGGACAGCCTCGATCCTCTCCAGAAGGGCGATACTTCTTCACCGTTGAAGCTGTAGATGAAAGGACGCTTTGCCATCACTGGATGCAATGGTGATTCCTTATATACGCCAAGGGCTATTTCATCAATTCCATCACCGTCGACGTCTCCCGTCATAAGCTTCCAGGGCTTAAGATCTGAAGCGTTCCATCTTAGGAGTTCCTTCCTTCCACCCTCCAGTGAATAAATTATTACCTCATTACCATATTCCTGCCACCGTCTTCCTTTAAGTACGACCAGGTACTGATCCTCCCCTCCGGTCAATCTGCCTATATCATGATCCTTAGTACCATCAAGAACAAAGCCTGCAAAAAACAAAAAAAGGAGCATCAGCATAAGAATCTTCAAAGCTCGAAAACACTTAGTCATATTGCTCCCTCCTTCTATTCAATTAGATTATATCAACTGTTCCCAAAAGACTGGTTACGATTGGGTGACAATATCACTTTCCTATGCCTAGCTCCCTTGCATAGTAGAAAAGATACTGCTGTGCATAGCCTGCCAGACTCCCAAATAGCTTCTCTCCTGAATCCTCCAGTTCTTTCTTGGTTGCAGGACGCTTGAAATAGAAATATTCCATGACCCTCTTTACCCAGACATCTACAGGAAAGGCCTCTCCCTTATCAAAGGCGAATAAAAGTATACAGTCGCTTACCTTGGGTCCAACTCCAGGCAAAGTAGTCAGAAGCTCCTTGGCATCCTTGTGCTCGATGTCAAAGATGCAGGTGGTGTCAAATTCTCCATCTGCAATCCTTCTGCTTACCTCTCTAAGCCTGTCGGCTCTGAAGCCGACCCTGTAGGCTTCTCTGATGTACTCCTCAGTCTTTTCAGCGAGAGCTCTCGGTTCTGGGAAGCTGTAATGATCCCTTCCTCTATAGGTGCATATATGATTCCCCAAATCACTCGCGATAGCTTCGACTGCTTTCTTTATTCTGGGTATCTGATTATTTGCTGAGATTATGAAGGAAATTATTGTTTCGTAGGGATCCTGATTCAACAACCTCATCCCATAGCCGAAGGTTATTGCCTCTTTGAGTATTGGATCCAGCGACAGCTCCTCCTTTATCTTCCCGTAGTCTCTGTCAAGGTCGAAGTAGTTGTGCCAAAAACCTATCCAGTCTTTTTCATTTACCCCATCTACGTACAAAGTTGTACCATTCTGAAGAAAGTTTGCCACTCTGCCGCTTGCGATAGCAGTATAGCTGCTGTCCTCCTCCAGGTACCACCTGAAGCATTGACCGCATTCAAATATATGGGTTATGTTAAAGTGTTCCAGATTTTTAATGATGAGCGTGCTGCCCGATTGTTCCAATGTATAGTTCATATGTTGTCTCCTTAGTTGGTTGATAAGGATATTATACTATAAAAAGTTGGAAAGTTGGAAGAGTTGGAAATTATAAGCGGTAGGCGATAAGCGGTAGGCGATAAGCGGTAGTAGGTAGTTGGTCGTTAAAAGACATGTAAGAGGTAAGTTTTAAGAGGTAAGAAAAAAAGATTCTCTGCAACGCCGAGAATTAGATATTTCCGGCAGCTACAGAGAATCTTAGTTCTTAGTTCTTATCTGTTGTCTGCTAATCTACTGAGCTGGTAATTAATACCATCCTCTAAGCTTCATTGCAGTTGCAACCTTCTTAACTGAGTGCATGTAAGCTGATTTTCTCATTGATACATTGTACTCTTCCTTGATCTTCCAAAGGTCATTGAAAGCGTTGACCATTGCGATCTCTTCTTTTTCTTCAACTTCCTTCTCGCTCCAGTAGTATCCATATAGGTTTTGTACCCACTCAAAGTAGGAAACAGTTACTCCGCCTGCATTGGTAAGGATGTCTGGTGTTACAAGAATCCCGTTTTTCTCTAGTATTTCGTCAGCTTCTGGAGTTATAGGTCCATTTGCAGCCTCTGCAACTATCTTAGCCTTTATCTTGCCCGCGTTTTCAACTGTGATTGCATTCTCCAGAGCTGCAGGAATCATTATGTCGACATCAAGTGCCCAGAATTCGTCAAGTGAGATCATCTTAGCCTTTGGATAGTTTACAAGGTTCTTGTGCTCTTTTACCCAAGCTGCCATGTCAGCATAGTCAAGTCCGTCAGCATTGTAGATAGCGTAGGTTCCAACTTCTCTTGCCCACTCTCCCAGTGCGACAATCTTAGCTCCTAGCTTCTCAACGTTCTTCACTGTAAAGCTTCCAACGTTTCCAAAGCCCTGTATAGCAACAGTTGCATGCTTTATATCTATTCCAAGCTTCTTAGCTGCTTCTCTTGTTACTACTGCAACACCAAATCCTGTTGCCTCGTTTCTTCCAAGTGATCCGCCCCACTCAACAGGTTTGCCTGTTATAACGCCAGTGTTCATTGAGCCGGTAAGCTTGCAATACTCGTCTACCATCCAAGCCATTATCTGACCGTTTGTATTTACGTCTGGTGCAGGGATGTCTATTTTTTCGCCAAGGTATTTGTAGAGGCCTTGTATGTATCCTCTTGAAAGTCTTTCCAATTCGCCCTGTGACAAGGTTGATGGATCAACAATGATCCCACCCTTTCCTCCGCCGTAAGGGATACCGGTTACGCAGCACTTAAAGGTCATCCAGATAGATAGAGCCTTTACTTCGTCAGCGTGTACTCCGGGATGAAAACGTATTCCACCTTTGCCTGGTCCAACTGCGTCTGAGTGCATCGATCTGAAGCCTTTGAAAACCTTAACGGAACCATCATCCATTTTTACAGGGATCGAAAGCTCTATAACTCTTTTGGGCTCTTTAAGAAGCTCATATACTGCTGGCTCTAATCCTAGGGCTTCGCAAGCGTCTTTTACTTGCTTCTGCGCATTCTCCAACGGATTAAGAATTTCCTTTGACATAAATTAACCCCCTTTAATTTAGCTGTGGGCAATCCCCACAAATACTATTAATCTCGACAAAATTATATCATAGGGCAAAATTAATAGCAACCTCATTAAATGAAGTTGCTACTTAAGTCATAGTCTCGTTTAAGTCTACTTCTCCTCAAGTGCTTTCAGGAAGTATGAAAGGATAAATAAGCTCTCATTAAGCCTTACATTCTCCACTACAACATTACTTGGGACTATCAGGTCAGTCGGTGCAAAGTTCCAGATCCCTTTGATCCCGGACTTGATATAGATATCTGCTATCGCCTGTGCACTTTCTTTCGGAGTTGTGATGATCCCAATTTCAACATTATTCTCCTCAATAAACCGTTCGATATGATCCATGTCTCTTATCTCGATATCTCTTATTCTAAGACCAATTACCTTTGGATTTCTGTCAAACAATGATAAAACTTTGAATCCTGCATCCTCAAATCCCTTATAGTTTGCTATTGCCTGACCAAGATTTCCTGCCCCTACAACAACCGCATTGTACTTCGTGTCCAGACCAAGAATCTTTCCAAGTTCCTTGTGAAGGTCCTCAACGTTATAACCATATCCTTGCTGCCCAAATCCACCAAAATTATTTAAGTCCTGTCTTATTTGAGAAGCGGTAAATCCAGTCAGTACACTTAATTCCTGTGACGATATTCTGCTGATGCCCTTGTCAATAAGCTCAGTTAGATATCTGTGGTACTTAGGCAGTCTCCTTATAACCGTAATCGATACTTGATTTTCTTTGTTCAAAGTCAATTCACCACCCATTTTCATTTGTTAAGTTATTATATCATTATGAAAAATGCATGTCAATTTATTCACATTTCATAAAATCCATTTTTTCTTGCATTTCTCCATATTATTATCCTTCATTATGCAAGAAACTTCTGGTAAAATGGTCATATGACTTATGGAGGGATAGATATGCCTGTATTGACAGTTCAAAATATTTCAAAATCCTATGTTGTCGATCCCATTATTGAGAACATATCATTTATGGTCGAGCAGGGAGATAAAATTGGAGTCGTTGGTTTAAATGGAACAGGAAAAACCACTCTGTTTCAGATAATATCTGGAAAGCTGGCTCAAGACGCAGGCCAGGTAATACTTCAGAGAGAGTTAAAAATGGGATATCTTGAGCAACAGACAAAAATCGAAAGTGACCTCACACTCTTTGATGAATGTCTGACTGTTTTTGAAGACCTTATTGTAATGGAAAAACGTCTCAGAGGTATGGAAAATGAGATAGCTTCAAAGAGTGAAATGGATCCAAATGACTTGTCACGATTGATGTCGGATTATGGCCATTTGCTTGAGGCTTTTACTGATCTTAATGGTTATGCATTTCGTTCAGAAACACGAGGAGTTCTCAAAGGACTCGGATTTCAGGATGATGAGTTCAGTAAGGAGGTATCCGTATTAAGCGGTGGTCAGAAGTCCAGGCTTTCACTGGCAAAGCTGCTGCTTCAGAAGCCAGATATCCTTTTGATGGATGAGCCCACCAATCATTTAGACATCGATGCAATAGCATGGCTTGAAAGATATCTTAAGGAATACAGAGGTGCAAGTCTGATCATATCCCATGATAGATATTTCCTGGATAATGTTGCAAACAGGATATTTTTTATGGAAAACAGGGAGCTGCATCAGTATAATTCAAATTACTCAAGGTTCATAATACAAAGGAAGAAGGACCTTGAGATCATGAAGAAGCAATATGAAGACCAGCAGAAGGAAATAACAAGGCAGGAGGAGATCATCCAAAGATATATCCGTTATGGCGGGGAGAGATACATCCGACAAGCCAGAAGCAGACAAAAGATGCTTGATAGGATCAGACTTCTCCCAAAGCACCAGGAATCCAAAAAGGCTAGTTTCAGATTTGACCCGGATATCAAATCAGGAAATGATGTACTGATGGCCGAGGGGATAAAGAAAAGCTTTGGAGAATTGGAGCTATTAAGGGGCATCGATCTGACGATCTATAGAGGAGATAAAGCAGGCCTCATTGGACCTAATGGTATTGGCAAGACTACTCTTTTTAAGATCCTTCTGGGACAGCTCAATTCAGACGAGGGATCGATACGCTTTGGTCATAACGTCAAGCCCGGTTACTTCGATCAGGAGATGTCTGGTCTTAGTCCTGACAAAACCATAGTCGATGAGATTTGGGATGCCTATCCAAAGCTGGATCACTATGAGATAAGGACTTATTTGAGCCACTTTCTGTTTATTGGCGATGATATCTTCAAGGAGATAGCTGAACTAAGCGGAGGAGAGAAAGCAAGAGTTGCGCTTCTAAAGCTTATGCTTTCGGGTGCTAACCTTTTGCTCATGGATGAGCCCACTAATCACCTTGACATAGACTCGAAGGAAATACTGGAGGATGCTCTGAAGGGCTATGAGGGAACTGTCCTGGTCATTTCACATGACAGGTACTTTCTTAATCAGGTTACAAATAAGATCCTGGAGTTAACCGAGAATGGGATGTTTGAGTTTTTGGGAAATTATGATTACTACCTGGAGAAGAAAAAAGAGCTCATGTCAGAAGACGATGAGGAAGAGGACACCAGGACTAAAACTCAGATAAAGCTGGATAAGAAAAAAGAAAAAGAACAGCTGCATAGGGAAAGAGACAGGAAAAAGGAGCTTAAGGAGCTGGAATCAAAAATAGCCGCCCTTGAGGAGGAGTTGGTCGTAATAGATCATAAGCTTTCCAGCCCTGATACCTATGAGGACCATAATATGGTTCTTAAGCTATCAAAGGAACGGGAGGAACTTAAGAAAATACTGGATTCAGTTTATGAGACATGGGTGGAAATGAATGATTAATCCACAGTATCCACAGGGTTATCCCCTGTTCTAATCGGTATTTAAGTTATTTTCCCTGGCTTTCCCACATTATCCACATGCTAAAACTAAAACCATCCCCACGGTTTCCACAAGGAAAAGGGGATGGTTTTCTATTCCAGAAATCCCAGGTTTGGATCGACCTTAAGGTCCAGAGGGGATCTTACACCCTTGATAAAATTAAAATACCCAGCTGAGCCAATCATAGCTGCGTTGTCAGTGCATAGAACCGGTGACGGGTAGTATATTTTTATCCCTTCCAGTTTGCCTCTCTCCTCCATCGTATTTCTAAGACCTCTATTTGCAGCAACACCACCGGCGATAACGATTTTGTCTCGACCAGTTTCTTTTGCAAGCCTGAAGGTCTTCTCAACAAGAACCTCCAGAACGGCCTCCTGGAAGCTTGCGGCAATGTCCTTTATGTAAGGTTCCTCTCCTCTTTGCCTTAGCTGGTTCAAATGGTTTAAAACAGCTGTCTTAAGTCCGCTGAAGCTGAAGTCATAGCTTTTTTCTTCAAGGAATACCCTTGGGAATGAAATACTATCTCCATCACCATCAGCAGCCAGTTTATCTATTACCGGACCACCCGGATAAGGCAGTCCCATTGCTCTTGCGACCTTGTCGAAGGCTTCACCGGCAGCGTCGTCTCTTGTTCTTCCGTATAGCTTATACTTTGCATAATCTTCCACGTCAATAAGATAGGTGTGACCTCCAGATACGATAAGACAGGTAAATGGGGGCTCAAGATCCTTATGTTGTATAAAGTTTGCACAAATATGTCCTTCAATATGGTTTACACCAACTAGAGGTATATCAAGCCCATAAGCTATAGCCTTTGCTGATGCAAGTCCTACCAATAAGGCTCCCACAAGTCCGGGACCTTGTGTTACGCTTATGAAGTCGATCTCATCAAAGCCAACCTTCGCCTCATCCAGGGCCTCTTGTATTATGAGGTTTATATTTTCTATATGTTTTCTTGAAGCTATTTCCGGTACAACTCCTCCATAGACTCTATGGATCTCTATCTGTGAGGATATTATATTTGAAAGCACCTCTCTGCCATCCCTGACGACTCCACAGGATGTCTCGTCACAGGAAGTCTCTATAGCCAATGTAAGCATTTTTTCACCCCATTTAATTCTTTCGCCACATTATCAGTGCGTCCTCATGGTTGTCGGTGTAGTACCCAGGTCTTATGCCAGCTTCCTTGAAACCATGCTTTTTGTATAATTCGATTGCAGGGTCGTTTGAAACTCTGACCTCAAGGGTCATATTCGGCACCCGATTCATCCTGCAGTAGTCGATCATTCCCATAAGCACAGCATCCCCAATTCCCTTGCCTCTCATTGAGGCTTTGACAGCAATATTGGTTATGTGTGCCTCATCGAGTATCCTCCAGAAGCCACCGTAGCCGGCTACATTGCCCTCATACTCCGCTACTATATAAACAGCAAGGACATTTTCCTCTATCTCAGTCTTAAAGGCTTCCTCAGACCAGGGAGTTGTGAAGGATTCTTTTTCTATCTCCAATACCTGCTCAATATCTGCAGTTGTCATCTCTCTGATTATAATTTCCATATTCTACCTCTTGTCCTTCAGGGTTCTTTGTGCCTGAGAATCTCTAAGATAATCAGGAGCCATAATAAACAGATCTTCAGTATGTCCTTCCCTGTATTTCCTTGATCCCAATCTGCAAACGGCGGAGCCGCTGCTTAGATTAAGGTGGCCTGGGGCAAAAACTGCCTTTTCACCAAGTGCAGACCTGAATTGATCTTTGTATACGACTGCTCCATCACCAATCAGTATAATATGTCTATCAAGACCTCTCAGGTATCCAATAAGCTCATCCACAGGGATCGCATCCGGGGACAGAAGCTCCTCCGGGTATTCCTCCATACTATATACTCCAGCAAAAACACGGTCTCTCCTGGCGTCCATCATCGCTGCTACAACGGGTTGATAGGGAAGAGCCATAGACAGCGTCTCAAGAGAAGAAACTCCAACCAATGGTTTCCCTGTTACATGGGCAAAGGACTTTGCGGTGGCAAGTCCAATTCTAAGGCCTGTAAATGAGCCTGGTCCTGATGCAACTGCAAACAGATCAATGTCGCTGATCCTTAATCTTAAGTTATCCATCAGCTGCCGTATCATAGGGACGAGTGCTTCTGAATGGCTCATATCAAGGCTAAGGGAGAATTCTCCAAGCAGGTTCTCATCCTCCATAACAGCGCAGGTAGTCATCAATGTTGAGGTATCAATTCCAAGAACTTTCATATTTCAATTCCTCCATCAATCGTTCAAATCTCTCCCCAAAGGCTTTCAGTTCAAGGATCCTGGCCCCTTCGACGACACCAAAGGACATGGATATCTCAAGTCTTTCCTTTGAAAGGTACTCCTCAATAGTCTCAGCCCATTCGATCAGGCAGACTCCATCTCCATAAAAATAGTCCTCTGCTCCAATGTCCTCAAGCTGATGCCAGCCATCAAGCCTGTATACATCAAAGTGGTACATAGGCAGTTTTCCCTTGTATTGGTTCATAATCGCAAAGGTTGGGCTGGTTATATAGTCTTCCACTTCCAGACCCATGCCAATAGCTTTGCTCAGAGTAGTCTTACCGGCGCCAAGATCTCCATTCAGGCAAATAACATCTCCCCTTTGAAGCAGGCTTCCTAGTTTTCGTCCAAATAATTCAGTTTTCTCTATGTTTTTCAGTTCAATTATCATGTTTACCTTCCTGGTTAAATTCCCCTCTATTGTCAACTTTTAATTATACCAAATATCTCCTATTTTCTCAAGTAGAGTATGCCGTAAAATGAAAGAGTCCCTCGAAGGCTTGCTTTACAAGTCTTCGCAGGACTCTCTATCACACATATAAATGGGAATTATCTATGGAGAATTGGGGATACCTTCTTATAAAGCAGTATTGTGATAGCTGATAGCAATACGCCCTTCAGTAAATTAAATGGTACGATAGAGTACAGCATCAATGTCCAAAGATCTGTTATCTTACTGCTTACTCCTGCTCCCATGTCTACCAGTGTCTGTATTGGCATCCCAAACAATTTAGCATAGAACGGGAAAATGAAATAGTAGTTAGCTACAGTAATAACTACCGTCATAACGACTGTTCCTATTAGAAGTCCTGCAACTGCTCTCCCAAACGTCTTTTTCTTGAAATAGATAGCTCCGGCTGTGTATGCAAAAGCACTTCCTACAACAAAGTTTGCAAACTCTCCTACTCCACCTGTAGTAGATCCTTCAAGAACTACGTTAAGAACATTTTTCAAAAGCTGGATAATGACTCCGACCATTGGTCCCATTGCAAATGCACCCAACAGGGCTGGCAGGTCCGATATGTCGATTTTTATAAACGGTGGTGCGATCCACAAAAGTGGAAACTCGAAAAACATTAGGATAAAGGCAATTACTGCCATTATCGATACCTTGACCATGGTCCTTGTGGTCCATTGATCTCTGCTTAGTGTGTACATAATGATCCCTCCAAAATTTTTATTACCTCAGGGAATCAAAAAAACCCCGAAGCAATCTTCGGGGCATATAAAACAGATTATACCATCTTCTTTCATCCAGACTTTAACTGTCGGCCCTGGAATCACACCAGATCAACCTTTCGGTTCGCGGGCTTTACCGCCGGTGAGGACTTGCACCTCGCCCTGAAGATATATCTACTATTATAATATAGAAGTACGTCTATTTTGTCAATAGTGGTAATGATAAATATTGTGAAAAATTTATTATAGTCCCTTTATCGGCTGGAGGCTTTCTGTATAATAGTCCATTATCACAGTAATATAGCCGTCCAGACTCCTGTTGATATCTTCATCTCCAGTATCTGCAAGAAGGGGTCTACCATCAAGCGATACCATCTTGCTTCTCGGAGCCACGACAATGATGTTCTTCTTGCCTACTCTCTTGATTACCTCGGCACTTATCTGCTGATTTCCTCGACCAAAGACATAGCCTTGTCCACCTATCACAGTAACTATTATCTTCGCCTTACTATCTCCAATAATATCCAGGATCTGTTTTTCATGAACGTCAGAGGCCACAAGTTCCTTATTCTTTATTATGTCGATTCCAAGAAGTGTATTTGGGATTCCCAATTCCTCCATGATCGGTCTTATGGTAGTTCCAGAACCCATTATATAATAGATCCCATCCTCCATCTCCTCGATCACCTTTTCGGCGATTCCGGCGATTGCCTCAGATTCGTCTGCAAAACCGCTGGACTTCTGGGTCTGAGTAAGATCCGGCATATTTGGGATCTTCATATAGCCATAGAGTCTTGCAGAAACAACTCCATCCCTGAATGCGTCTTCATCTATATCCATTACCTCGGCATCCTTGGTGCCTATATCCATATTTGTCAAATATGTGTATGCTATCTCGCCGGCACTCCCTGGATGATTGGCAAAAACCCCTGAGTGGATCTTAACTCCAGCAGGGATCCCTATTACAGGAATTTTATCGCCTATTGCTGAATATACATTTCTTGCAGTTCCATCTCCCCCGGCAAATATTATAAGATCAACTCCCTGATCAAGCATACTCATCGCTGCCTCAACAGTATCCTCAGGCCCGGTATCTTCCTTGTGCTTTCCAAGGACCATAGGCTTCCATCCAAGCTCAAGGAGTTCTCTTTCTCCCATTTCTCCCGGGAATGTAAATATTTCGAGACCATCAAGCTCCTTAAGCTGGGTCAGAGCCTTCATTGCCTTTTTTGGAGACTCAGGAACTGCTCCCATCTCTCTCGCAAGCCTGAGGACTTCAGGACCATCAGTGCCCTTTAGTCCAACTCTTCCGCCCATTCCTGCGATGGGATTAACTATAACTCCAAGCTTCATTAGATCACCCTCCTAAGAAAATTATATGTCCTTCATACTTAGGGATATCCTTCCCTTGTCCTTGTCTACATCTATGATTTTTACTTTTACTATGTCTCCTACCTTGACAACTTCCTTTGGATGCTTTATAAACCTGTTGGAAAGCTGTGAGACGTGGACCAGTCCATCCTGCTTTACCCCAATATCCACAAATGCTCCAAAGTCGACAACATTCCTGACCGTACCATTGAGAACCATATCCTTTGACAGGTCCTCCAGCTTGAGGATATCCTCCCTCAGGATTGGCTTTGGCATTTCATCTCTTGGATCTCTTCCAGGCTTTTCAAGCTCCATTACAATATCGGTCAGAGTAGGCAGACCTACATTTAGCTCCTCAGCCAGCCTAGGCAATTCTTTGTCCTTATACCCAATTTTTACAAGCTTTCTCGCAACCTCATAGGATTCGGGGTGGACTCCTGTGTTGTCCAGTGGTTCAGTTCCCTCGGGTATCCTAAGAAACCCGGCGCATTGCTTAAAGGTCTTGTCCCCTAATCCCTTTACCTTCAGCAGTTCCTGCCGTGATTTAAAGCTTCCCTTTTCCTCTCTGTGGGAAACTATACCATTGGCAACCTTGGTGGAAACCCCAGACACATATTTCAGAAGCGAGGGACTTGCAGTATTAAGATCGACTCCAACCCTGTTTACAGAATCCTCTACAACTCCTGTTAGTGCCTCATCCAGCTTTGTTTGGTTCAAGTCATGCTGGTACTGCCCAACTCCTATATGCTTAGGGTCTATCTTTACAAGCTCAGCCAATGGATCCTGAAGACGTCTTCCGATAGATGCGGCACCTCTTACCGTTACATCATGGTTTGGAAAATCCTTCTGTCCAACCTCAGAGGCCGAGTATACTGATGCTCCTGCCTCGTTTACAATCGCATATGGGATCCTTCTATCGAGCTCAGGTATAAGGGATGCTACAACAGCCTCAGTCTCTCTTGATGCTGTCCCATTTCCAATGGATATTATTCCTACATTGTGTTTCTCAATCAGCTTTTTAAGTATCTTCTTCGTTTCCTCGACCTTATTCTGAGGCTCTGTTGGATAAACTGTAGTATTGTCAAGGAGCTTACCTGTCTCGTCGACTACAGCGACCTTACACCCAGTCCTGAAGCCTGGATCTATTGCAAGAACCACCTTACCCTTGATCGGTGGCTGCATCAAAAGCGGCTCAAGGTTCAATGCAAATACCTTAATGGCCTCCTCCTCAGCTCTCTCAGTAAGATCGTTTCTTATCTCCCGTTCAACAGAGGGGAACAATAGCCTTTTGCAGCCGTCATCTATGGCAGATTCCACGTAGCTTGCCGTGTGTGTAAGCCCTTTTACCGTCTTCGCCTTTATTTTTTCCGTAGCCAGTGTTTCATCGAAGGTCACACTGACCTTGAGGAGCTTTTCCTTTTCTCCTCTGTTAATGGCAAGTACGCGATGATTTGGCACCTTGGAAACAGGCTCGCTGTAGCTGTAGTACATCTCATATACCGATGGAGACTCCTTGTCCACTGCATCTACGACTAGCATTGCATTTTTCCAGTATATATTCTTGACCACAGCCCTGAAATCAGGATCATCAGCAATATCTTCAGCGATTATATCAATAGCACCTTGAAGAGCATCTTCCGAAGTTTCTACTCCCTTTTCAGGGTCAATAAATGATTTTACAAATACACTGAATTCTGCTTCACTTTTCACAGGCTTCATAAGCTCCGCAGCAAGAGGCTCCAAGCCCTTTTCCTTAGCCATTGATGCTCTTGTCCTTCTCTTTGGTCTGAAGGGCCTGTAAAGGTCCTCAAGCCTTTGAAGGGTCTCTGCTTTGTCTATCTCATCCTTAAGCTCGTCAGTCAGTTTATCCTGTTCGGAGATGAGTCTTGTAACTTCTTCTTTCCTAGCCTCAAGACTTCTTAGGTAATTAAGTCTGGTAAATAGCTCCCTCAAGGTAACATCCGTCATCTCACCGGTTTGCTCTTTCCTGTACCTGGCAATAAAAGGGATGGTGTTGCCTTCATCCAGCATATCGATCACATTTTTCACGTGAGCCGTCTTTAATCCCAGCTCCTTGGCCAATCTAACTGTAATATCCATATTTGATCATCCTTCCCTATATGTACGAAAAGCTCTTCATAAGAAGAGCTATATATATAGGGCGGACAGGGTCGTCCGCCCCTACAAATGGTCCATGTTAAACTTTAAACTACAAAGAAGCTATGGTGATTGGAGACTAATCGTTTAGAGGACATTTCCTGGCCAAGCGGCCGTGAGTGGTCCGATAAAACGACTTAGCCTCTATTAACTTCCCAAGTATAATGCGCTTTTTAAAGATTTTTTACATCATTGATCTATATTTAAGGTATTCATTGATGAAGTAATCCAGATCCCCATCCATTACCCTATACACATCTCCAACCTCTGCGCTGGTTCTGTGGTCCTTAACCATACTGTAAGGGTGGAACACATATGACCTTATCTGAGAGCCCCACGCTATTTGTGAGTAGGAACCCTGGAGATCCTCTATCCTCTCCTTGTTCTCCTCTTCCTTAAGCTGTATCAGCTTTGCTTTAAGCATGTTCATTGCTGTAGCTCTGTTGGAATGCTGTGACCTCTCAGACTGGCAGGTAACTACTATACCTGTAGGTAAATGGGTTATCCTGATTGCTGAATCAGTCGTGTTTACGTGCTGTCCGCCAGCTCCTGAGGATCTGTAGGTATCAATTTTTAGATCTTTTTCATTTATGTCGATCTCTACAGTGTCGTCTATCTGAGGATAAACGTCTATGCTGGCAAATGAGGTATGCCTCTTGCCTGAGGCGTCGAAAGGCGATATCCTTACAAGCCTGTGGACTCCCTTCTCAGCCTTCAGATATCCATAGGCGTTAAAACCTTCGATCAAAAGCGTAACTGACTTTATCCCGCCTTCTGTATCAGAAAGAAGATCAAGGGTTTCCACCTTGTACTCCTTTCTGTCAGCCCATCTTCTGTACATCCTGAGGAGCATCTCAGCCCAATCCTGTGCCTCCAGGCCTCCAGCTCCTGCGTGTATTGACAGTATGGCACTGTTGGAATCGAATTCGCCACTCAGTAGAGTTGATATCTTGAACTCGTCAGCTTTTTTCTCAAGCTCTCTTAGGCTCTTCTCAACCTCTCTGTAATCAGCAAAGTCTTCATCCTCGAGTATAAGCTCTATAAGCGTCTCAGTATCCTCAATCTCTGCTATCAGACTTTCATAGCCATCGATCTCATTGTTTATTGCTTTGATCTCCTGCATTGTGTTTTGTGCAGACTTGACGTCACTCCAAAAGTCTTCCCTGTAGCTGTCCTCCTGAAGCTTCTTTAACCTTTCCTTCAACCCTGGAAGGTCAAAGTGAAACACCCAGCTCTTTGACCATCTCCTTGATCTCTCCAAGGCGCTCCCGGTCTAAATATATGCTTTCCATCCTTAAATCATCCTCTCAATCAGTTTTGCCTGTTTGGATCACCATGGCACTTCTTGTATTTCTTTCCGCTGCCGCACGGACAGGGATCATTTCTTCCTACCTTCTTTTCCTTGTTCACAACAGGCTTCTTCTCAGCCTGGCCACCAGCATTTGTCATAACTGGGGTGGCTACTCTCTGTCTTTGGACATTCTCGGTTTTAGCCACATGGAACAGGAAGCCTACAGTGTCCTCCCAAATGCTTCTGGTCATCTCGTCAAACATATCAAAGCCCTCAACCTGATAAGCTCTTACTGGATCCTGCTGCCCGTAGGCTCTAAGGTTGATACCCTGTCTCAGCTGATCCATTGCATCGATGTGATCCATCCACTTGCTGTCTACTACTCTTAGAAGTACCACTCTCTCGATCTCTCTGAATTGCTCTGCTCCAAACTCGCCTTCCTTCTGCTTGTAAATACTCTGTGCCTTATCAAGTATGTGCTCAACAAGACCCTCCTTTGTCAATGTATCCTTATCAAGACCGTAGAAGGCATCCTTCTTCATTCCAAAGATTTTCGCCACGTACATCTCAAGACCCTCGAAGTCCCACTCTTCAGCGAACTTAGCTTGTCTCGTGTACATCTCTACATTTGATTCAACGATATTTCTCATCATCTCAGCAATATGCTCGCTCAGGTCCTCACCCTCAAGAACCTTTCTTCTCTCTCCGTATATTATCTCTCTTTGCTTGTTCATTACGTCGTCATACTGGAGAACGTGTTTACGGATTGCAAAGTTGTTGCTCTCTACCTTCTTTTGAGCTCCCTCGATGGTTTTAGTCAAAAGGCTGTGTTCAAGGGGTTCATCCTCCGGCATATTTATGCCGTCGATAATTGCTTTCATTCTCTCGCCGGCAAACAGTCTCATCAGATCGTCTTCAAGCGAGATATAAAATCTTGAGCTTCCCGGGTCTCCCTGACGTCCCGAACGACCTCTCAGCTGATTGTCGATACGTCTTGACTCATGTCTTTCAGTCCCGATTATATGAAGTCCGCCCGCCTGGACTACTTTTTTGTGTTCCTCAGCGGTCTGGGCTTTGTACTTCTCAACGAGCTGGCTGTACTGGAGTCTGGCTGCAAGGATCACTTCGTCCTCAGTATCGAAGAAGCTGTCTACCATTGCAAGGATCTCGTCAGGGAGGTTCTTCCTTTTCATTTCCTCCTTGGCCATATACTCCGGGTTACCTCCAAGGACTATATCAGTACCACGACCTGCCATATTGGTTGCTATGGTCACTGCCCCAAACCTTCCGGCCTGAGCTACTATCTCTGCCTCACGCTCGTGCTGCTTGGCATTGAGGACTTCGTGTTTGATGCCTTCCCTTTTAAGAAGCTTTGACAGCATCTCTGATCTTTCGATCGTTATCGTACCTACAAGAACCGGCTGACCTATAGCGTGTTTTTCCTTGATTTCCCTGACAACGGCTCTAAACTTTCCATCCTCATTCCTATACACGCTGTCTGGGTTATCCAGTCTAACAACCGGCTTGTTGGTAGGTATCTCAACTACGTCCATTGTGTATATTTCCCTGAACTCTTCCTCCTCTGTCTTGGCAGTACCTGTCATACCAGATAGCTTGTCATACATCCTGAAGTAGTTCTGGAAGGTTATCGTTGCCAAGGTCTTTGACTCGCTTCTTACATCAAGACCTTCCTTAGCCTCTATTGCCTGGTGGAGTCCGTCACTGTAACGCCTTCCGAGCATAAGCCTTCCGGTGAATTCATCAACTATTATTACCTCGCCGTCCTTGACTACGTAATCAATGTCCCTTTTCATTATCGCCCGGGCCTTGATGGCCTGATTGATGTGGTGGGCGATCTCCATGTTTTCAAGGTCTGCCATGTTCTCAAGACCAAAGAATCTTTCAGCTTTTTCTGTCCCCTTTTCAGTCAGGGATATGCTTCTGGCTTTTTCATCGATAAGGTAGTCTACGGTTTCCTCCCTGATCTCCCTGTTGAAGGGATCTGATTTTGCCTCGTCAGGATCAAGATATCTGTAAGAGAGAGTCTTGGCAAATCCGTCTGCAAGCTCATAAAGCTTGGTTGATTTGTCACCCTGTCCTGATATGATAAGGGGAGTTCTGGCCTCATCTACAAGGATCGAGTCAACCTCGTCCACTATTGCATAATATAACTTTCTTTGTACCATCTCAATCTTGTGGATGACCATGTTGTCTCTAAGGTAGTCAAATCCAAACTCATTATTGGTACCATAGGTTATGTCAGATGAGTATTGCTCTTTCCTCTCCTGACTGTTCAGACCATGTACTATACAACCGACGGTCAGTCCTAGAAACTCATAGATTTTTCCCATCCACTGCCTGTCACGCTTCGCCAGATAGTCGTTCACTGTAACGATGTGAACTCCCAAACCCGTCAATCCATTAAGGTATGCAGGAAGCGTCGCTACAAGAGTCTTACCTTCACCAGTCTTCATCTCTGCTATACGACCCTGGTGTAATATTAGACCTCCATAGATCTGTACTGGAAAGTGCTTCATCCCCAGTACTCTCCAGGACGCTTCTCTTACAACTGCAAAGGCTTCAGGTAGAAGATCGTCAAGCAGTTCTCCTTCTGCATATCTATTTTTGAATTCAATAGTCTTATTCTTTAGCTGATCGTCAGTAAGCGAGGCTATTGTTTCTTCCAAGGACAGAACCTTTTGCACTGTCCCATCCAGCTTCTTCAGCTCCCTTTCGCTATAGGTGCCAAAGACTTTGTCAAACAATCCCATGTAAATCATCCCCTTCAAAATAACATCATTTAATTATACCACTTATCCACAATGATGCCAATAAAAAAGCAGGGTGGGTAACCCTGCTTAAGCTCTCGTTGTTAGAATACTTCCGGCTCGATGAGTCCGTAGTTTCCATCCTTCCTCTTGTAGACAACTGATACATCCTCAGTCTCTGAATCCATGAATACGAAGAAGTTGTGTCTCAAGAGTTCCATCTGAAGAATTGCTTCATCCGGCGACATTGGTTTTAGTCCGAATCTCTTTCTTCTTACTAGTCTTGGCTTGTCCTCCTCTTCTTCTGCAGAAAGTGATGGTACGTTGTCAAATCTTATGGTGTCGTTGTTTTGGTATCTCTTCTGCAGCTTGGTCTTGTGTTTTCTGATCTGTCTTTCAAGCACGTCCACTGTCTTGTCGATAGATGCGTACATATCGTCGCTTGACTCTTCAGCTCTTAGGATTGTGCCGGGAAGGTTTATGGTAACCTCTATGATCTTTCGATTTTTTTCTGTACTGAAAGTTACATTGCCTGCGATGTCAGTCTGGAAATATTTCTCCAGCTTCCCAAGCTTCTTTTCAGTTACATCTCGTAGAGCATCAGTTACCTCCATGTTTTTTCCAGTATAATTCATTTTCATAAACCCAGCTCCTTTCATATAAGTCTAGTAAAACTTATACTGTTTGTCATATTATACCCACGGAGATTTAGGATTAACAGGAAGATAAAAGGATAGTGAATAAGTAGTAGTGAATAGTGAATAGTAGGGGCGACCATTGTCTCGACAGTTAACAGCTAAGAACCAAGAGCTAAGATTCTACGCTAGAGCTCAGAATGACTCATATATGTCATCCTGAACGACAGTGAAGGAACTTTTTTGTCGCCTAACGCGATTTTATTCCTGTGTATAATTTTATCGTTATCTTGTGGATAAGTTGATATATGCCTGTGGATAGTGTGGGCAAACTTGTGGAAAACACTACTTTATGAGCTTCTGTATGTGGATTCCCACCTTGATAAATAAGTGTAAATAGGTTAGAGTATAATGGTAATATAGTTTGAAAGGAATGCTCCCATGGAATCAAATAAAATCAAAATTGGTATGAGAACCATAAAAACCGGACTGGCTGTAACGCTGGGAGTCACTGTCGCAGGATTAGTCGGACTAAGAAGTCCCCTTTTTGTTGCCATAGGAGCTATCAGCACAATGCAGACCTCAGTTTCTGAATCCTTCGTCATGGGGAAAAACAGAATACTTGGAACAATAATGGGGGCTGCGGTTGCAGTGATTATTGCCGAATACTTACCATACAGCAATGTCTTTCTTGGTTTGGGCATCATACTGTTAATTCAGATACTGAATATTTTAGGGTGGAAGAAGTCTATTTCACTTTCAGCAATAGTATTTTCCGCTGTATATCTCAACAGAGACATAGGAATGATCGAATATGCAACAAACAGAGTCCTCGACACCTTCATCGGAATAGTTATGGGAGTTCTTGTGAACTACCTGGTTGCAACTCCCGACAGCGAGAGGAAATTTTATTCTAAAGTTGATTCTTTTATTGCGGAAGCAAAGCAGGACACCTATAACATCATAGTTGGAAAAAAAACCGTGGAGCTAGATGGCCTAAGGGGAATGCTGACCGAAATCGAAAAGCTTCAGGAGCTGGTGAGAGGCGACAGCAATATATTGTACGACAACGAAGGTCAGAAAACAGACACGGCAAAAATCCTCCATGTCCTGGAGGAGATATACAATGATCTTTCATCTATCGCTGTTATGGATTATATGGCAATCGTAAGCTCTAATAACCTGATTCTGGCTGGGCAGGTTTTTCTTATAACGCCTATCTGGTATGAAAAAAGCATCATAAGCGAGGAGGATATAATATTCAATTATCACCTCCAAAGACTTTTAAAGAATCTATACTCAATGTAGAAGACATAATATATAGGGGGGGAATAGGAATGTATGAAAGAGAGTTCTACGATGTATTGAATCAAGGGGAACGTATTCTTTGGGCTGACAAGCCTCACAGGACAATCCATCTTCTTAAGGGTGTACCAATGCTGATTTTTGGATTGCTTTGGGGTGTCTTCGACTTCTTCTTCATTGTGATGGCCAGTGGAACTGGTATGATGTTTTTCATGGTACCCTTTATGCTTATCCACATGGCTCCATTATGGATAGGAGTCGGTGGTATGATAGCATTGCTTGCGAGTTATAAGAATACTATCTTCTGCTACACTGACAAGCGGGTCATAATAAGGGGAGGATTCTGGGGAATCGACTATAAGTCCATTGATTTTGATGCAATAGCTGCAATTGAAGTTAACGTCAACCCCATTGAGAATAATCTCGGTGTAGGCACCATACGAATCAATGAGGACTATATACATACCGGCAAAAGATCAGTAAGAACAGGTAAAAGGCTCTATGGGATCGACAGACCATACGAAGTATACAAGGAGCTTAAAAAGGTAGCTTTGGATATCAGGTCCGATATCAGCTATCCTAATCAGTTAAGACCAGAGGGTAATCCGGGGTATAATACGGAGTATAAGGAGTAAATTAACACGATTTGAGGGTGGACTGGAACGTCCACCCATTTTTATTATTATCATGAGCCATATCACACAAGGCATTATCATTACGTAATGGAGATTGAGGGGCAAAACTTTTAAGAACATTTCCTGGCCAAGCGGCCGTGAGCGGTCCGAAAAAAGTATTGCCCCTCGATTTACACCTAAGTTATATTCAAAATATCCTTTTCAGGTTAGCTAAAACGTTGAGTCGTCTACAGAATCAAGATATGCCTTGATTGGTCCTACAACTCTTTTAATAGTTCCATCAACAAATGGATTATCAAGCTCCGCCAGATCCACAAGCTTCAGGAAAGACATGCTTCCTCCAGCCTTGCATAGCCTTAGGTAATCCTCCCAAGCCTTTTCCCTGTCCTCTCTGCTCCTTACCCAGAATTGGAATGCACAGACCTGGGCGAGTGTATAGTCGATGTAGTAGAATGGAGAGGAGAAAATATGTCCTTGTCTGAACCAATATCCTCCTCGGTTCAGTAGATCATTTTCTTCATAATCCTTGGAAGGCAGATATTTTTTCTCGATTGCTCTCCATGCAGACTTCCTCTCATCTGGGGAAGCACTTGGATTTTCATACACAAAGTGTTGGAACTCATCAACAGCCACTCCATAAGGTATAAATGTCAAAGCACCGGCCAAATGGCTGAATTTATATTTTTCGACCTCTTCCTTGAAGAAGCTGTCCATCCAGGGCCATGCAAGAAACTCCATGCTCATTGAATGGATCTCACAAGCCTCCAGGGTAGGAAACTTATACTCAGGCAGCTTATGGTCCATGCTCATGAAGGTTTGGAAAGCGTGTCCCGCCTCATGCGTCAAAACGTCTATATCACCGCTGGTTCCGTTGAAGTTTGAGAAGATAAAGGGCGACTTGTAATCAGGGATCACGGTACAATATCCTCCGCTTCTCTTTCCCTTCTTTGCTTCAAGATCCATCAGCTCTCTCTCGGTCATAAAATCAATAAAATGTCCAGTCTCCGGAGACATTTCATGATACATCTTTTTGCCGTTCTCAATAATCCAGGCAGGATCGCCCTTAGGATTTGCATTACCAGTGACGTATTCAAGGGGCTCATCGTAATAGGTAAGCCTTTCTACACCAATTCTTTTTCTTTGTCTTTCCTTCAGTTCCTCTGATAGTGGAACCAAGCTCTCATAGACTTGTTTTCTATAGTTTGCCACCATTTCTGCATCATAATCCGTCCTTGAAAGTCTGGCATAACCCATGGGAACGTAGTTTGGGTATCCCAGCTTCTTTGCCATCGAGTCCCTTATCTTGACAAGCTCGTCGTATAGCCTGTCGAATTCCTTCTCGTTCTCCTCGAAGAAACTCATTACCTTCCTAGCGGCAGACCTTCTGACTTCTCTGTCCTTCGACTCCATAAATGGCCTCATCTGGCTAAGGTTTCTTATCTCTCCCATGAAATCAAGCTTGGCTGAGGCTATAAGCTTGTCGTATTCTGTGGAAAGCTTGTTTTCCTTTACCAATTCCTCCATTATTTCCTCGCTGAAGGTCTTTATTTGGAGCTCTGCCAATTTAAAAAACTGCTCTCCCCACTCTTTTTCCAGCTCAGCTCTATAGGGAGACTTGATCAGCTCCTTGTAGTAATCTGTAACAACCTTCTCATACCTCGGTCCATTCTCATCCATAAAGTCCTGCTCTGTTTCATAGAACTTGTCTTCAGTATTGATCGAATGCCTTATACTGGCTAGAGTACCCATGGTTTCAAAGTAATTCCTGAGAGTAGTTACCTCATCTATCACCAAACTTTGCTCAGAGGAACTTTTTGCGTTCCTGAACTTCTCTAAAAGCTCTGCAAAGCTTTTTTCCATCTGATCCAAATCGGGTCTGATATACTCATAATCTTTAAATTTCATTAGACTCCTCCTCTCTTTTCACTCTACTATTATACTACTTATTTCCATTTTTCAACATCTGTTTTGGTTTAAGGCTTACTTTCGCCTTAATTGTAATGGATTCACCCTTGTTGTATAATATATCCAAAGACAAAAGCAAGGAGAAATGAAATGGATCATGATAAATTACAGGAGCTGGAAAATCTGGCTACTGAGAAACTTATAGACTACATCAACAAGGATGGCAGAGCTAGCAAACTGTTTCAGGAAAGCCTGGAGGAATATGAATTTCTAGACATGGAGGGATCTCATATCCCATTCAATCTTTGGCTTTGCTGTGATTACAGAGATCAATCGGGCAAAGGTTTCGTCCACAGGCTTATTGAAATAGATAGAAGCATTTCGCCGATCCAAAGAGAAATCCTCCTGGGAAAGGCTGAAAGCTATGTCACCATTCTCGAGGTCACAGACTTTGACGAGCCCTATGCAGTCGCCTTTGACGTACTCAATCACGTGGAGTATAGGCTGCTGGAGCCAAGAGTATCCGTATTACTTAAGAAGGGGGATTACCTTTTAGCAAGGGTTGGAAAGGTATTAAGCTCTGTGAGGATGCTGGGTGAGGTAAGCTTTATTCCAAGGTCGGTGCTTCCCTATCTATTGAGGGAGATTATAAGGCGCTATAACGATATAGACACAACCAGGGGTGATATGAAAAGCTTTTTAAAGGGCAATTCTCTCTTCCTGTACGAGTCATATTATCAAACAGTATATGAGAACTATGAGCCTGATGAAGGCGACATACTACCCCTCTATGATGAAATGGATGAATTTGAGGAATACCTTTCCTTAAAGAGCTCCCAGGAGGGCATAGAAAGACATCTTTCCAATCTTATCGAGCTATACGAATATGAGCTGGCCGATGATGGTACAAGCCTTAAGGATCTTAATAAAGTAGATCTTAAGGAAATGCTTCAGGATATGATAAGTGAAAAATTCATAACGACACCTCTGATGCTAAACAGTTACTTCTCAACGCTTAGGGAGTATCTGGGATTCCTTGCAAAGAACGACAAGACTTATAGGAAATCCCTGGTCGAGCTGCAGTCACTTAGCCAGGAAAGATTTCGGTATGTTAAAGAAATCCTGAGACAAAACAGACTTTCCCAGGGAGACCCTTTGTTATCCATTAGACTCAGAGAAATCGATTACAAGCCTACTAACGCCTACCTGAATGACTTTGACAGGTTCCTGCTATTTATATATGAAACTCCAGTTGAACTGACAAAGACCAGAGGAACTATCAAAAGGAAGGACTTCAACAGACTATCCCAGTTATTTGAGGGTAAATACCCTATGTTTCCCTCACGAAGGGGTGCTGCTGGAATGGAGATCCTGGACTTATTCAAAAAAATGGGTGTAGGGTTGAAGCTCTTAAAGGCCAAGGAAGGCAAACTGACAGCAACCTCAAGAGCTGATGAGTATCTAGGTCTCTCCCGAGAGGACAAGCTTACCATGCACTTGAAATGTTTTTGGAAAAGCGGATTTATAAGGGAAGTGCTGGATGTAAGTCTTACCGATGCCAGACGGATCAAAAAAGCATATCTAAGAATAACCCTGCCCGTAACATCGTCAATGTACGATCTTTGGGAACTTTCCGATGCTGAGGAAGGCCCTGCAGCTCATTTTGTTCGTCTTCTTAATTTCATGGGGATCGTAGACCAGAGAAGCTGGGGTGAGGATTTTGTCCAAACGCCGATCGGAAGACTCGCACGAGCCCATTTCCTTGAATGGGACAAGCCAAAGCGTGATAAGGTGATACACATGAAGCAATACAAATCGAACAAATAGTACCGGAGGGATAAAATGAATAGATTGGAAATGATGGATTTTACAGAGTTTAAGTTACTGTCAGGCCTAAATGCTTCACCTGACGGTTCAAAAATAGCCTTTACAGTACACACTATGGATCATGAAAACAATAAATATCTTTCGAATCTATACCTCCATGACAGAGATGGGACTGTCAAACAACTTACTGATACAAATGAAGAAAAAACTTGTATATGGTTAGAAGATGATTCTCTGCTGTTTCCTTCATCCCGGGATAAGGATGTTAAGGACAGAAAAGATGCAAAGCAGCCACTAACATGCTTTTACCGTCTGGAACTTGGCTCGATGGAGATTTCCAGAGAGTTTGAGCTTCCTATGGACGTAAGCAGGATAGAAGCACTAGGGGATGGCAGGTACCTTCTTCTCGCATCCTTCGATAAGAGGATGGGCGATACATGTGGAATCACTAATGAGGAGCTGGAGAAAAAAGTTGCAGAGCTAAAGGAAGAAAATGACTACGAAGTCCTCGACGAGATCCCCTTCTGGAGCAACGGTGAGGGCTTTACCAACAAGAGACGAACCAGGCTCTTCCTGTTCGACAGCATTAAGGATGAGATCATCCCCCTAACTGATGAGTTTACCAATGTTGATAGCCTCCAGATCCATACCTCCCTTGAAAAGGCTCTTCTGATAACAACATCCTTTATAGATAAAATGAGTCTTAGCAACGATTTGTATCAGCTTGATATGACTACCTTGAGGCTCGAGAAGATATCGCCAATCGATGATTTTCTCTATGATTTTGCAGGCTACTTAAAGGATATGATCGTCTTTGTAGGCAAAACAAAGAAAAACTACGGAATAAACGAGAATCCCAAGGTTTATCTTACTGAGGATGAGGGCCTGAGCTATGTCAAGCTTAACGACCTTAAACATGATACATACAACTCAGTGGGCTCAGATTGCAGATATGGGGATGGGAGATCCTTTAAGGTAGATGATGACTATCTTTACTTTATAAGCACTTTGGGTCACTCATCCAATCTTTATCGGATCGGACTTGATGGCATTCTTGAAAGAATGACTACAGAGGAAGGCTCCGTAGATGATTTTGACGTCAACGGCGACTCGGTTTTTATCATTGCACTTAGGCAGCTTAAGCTTCAGGAGCTGTACTCAGTGAAAAACAGGGATGAAGACCAACTCACCAGCTTCAATATAGACGTTCTTAAGGACAAGACCCTGTCACTACCTGAGGCAATGCTTTTCTACAATGACGACGTTGAGCTTACAGGCTGGGTCATGAAGCCAGCAGGGTATGATCAAAAAGAAAAATATCCGGCAATACTCAATATCCACGGTGGTCCTAAGACAGTATACGGTACAGTATATTTCCATGAGATGCAATACTGGGCAAACAAAGGCTTCTTCGTCTTCTTTATGAATCCAAGAGGCAGTGATGGAAAGGGAGACAAGTTTGCAGATATCAGGGGAAAATATGGCACTGTTGACTATGATGATCTGATGGTCTTTACCGATAAGGTGTTGGACTCATATCCAGCTATCGACAGGTTCAAGGTTGGTGTTACGGGAGGATCCTACGGAGGCTTTATGACCAACTGGATAATCGGTCATACCAATAGATTCAAGGCTGCTGTTTCTCAAAGGAGCATAGCAAACTGGACCTCTTTTTTCGGCACCTCGGATATTGGATACTATTTCACAGATGACCAGAATACAGCAACTCCCTGGAGCAACCACAGAAAGCTTTGGGAGCACTCACCCTTGAAATATGCAGACCAGGTTCAGACGCCAACATTATTCATTCACTCGGAAGAGGACTATAGGTGCTGGCTGGTTGAGGGCATCCAAATGTATACGGCTCTTAAGTATCACGGTGTAGTTTCAAGACTTGTGCTGTTTAGGGGAGAGAACCACGATCTCTCCAGATCAGGAAAGCCTAAGCACAGAGTGAGAAGACTGAAGGAGATCACCGAGTGGTTTGAGAGATACCTTAGATAATTCACATTTCACAGTTCACAATGCACGATTGAAAATATTAGAAAGCAAAATACAAGAAGCAAGATCCTTCACTGTCATCCTGAACGACAGTGAAGGATCTTGCTTCTTGTAATTGTCCATTGTCAATTGTCAATTCAAAAATATAACTCCTCCCCATCCTCCGGGACGAACAGTGAGTCTGAAAATCCATTTTCCACAGCGAAGCTTTTTAACGCATCACGGGATAATGTCCAATGGTTCATTGCCTCCATATGGACTGAAACGATCTTTGCATCAGGCTTTGCCTTATGGACCTTGAGTATGTCCTCTTTACCCATTACGAGCATCTCACCCATAAGGATATTCCCTCCGCCGTTAACTACAATAACATCAGGTTGATGATTTTTGATAATCTCATCAACTCCCCCATACCAGACTGTGTCCCCAGCGATATATAAGGTCTTCTCATCAGGATGAGAGAATACCACTCCACAGACATCTCCGATTACCTGAAGGGCGTCGCCCCTGCCATGCTGACCTGGCGTTCTCGTTAGTTCGATCTCATGAAATTTAGAATCCAGGCTTAGTAACTCGATGTCAGTAAAGCCTGAGTTCTCTAGTTCTTTCACAGCATCCACATTCTCTACAAATACCTTTTTATCCTTGGGAAGAAGCTCATTCGCAGCAGGATCGAAATGGTCAAGATGCATGTGTGTTATCACGACCGCATCGACGTTTATGATCTCCTGGACTGGTATGGGCAGATCAACGATTGGGTTTTTAATATCCTTTCTCAAGGAGTCCCCAAAAGCCCTGAAGGATCCCTTGTCTCCAAGCACAGGATCTATTAGAAACCTATTCCCTGCATATTCAACTAAGATAGTAGCATTTCTGATAAGCTTTATCTTCATTATTTTTCAGCTCCTTCCAAATGTATGTGGTAATATAGTTTTAGGATAGCAACTTAGAGGTATTAGGTAATTAGGTGATTTGAATGAAAAAATTCTTAGAAAAGATTAAAAATAAAATTTTAGTGGTCTTCATCGACCAGCTACTATATAGATTTGCTAGTCACAATGTCTTATGGTCAGGAGCCTCTTTGACTTATTTTTTGATCTTGTCGATTTTCCCTTTCCTGATCGTTCTGCTCAATCTACTTAGCTATACTTCACTTGTGCGTGAAAGAGCAATCCTAGATTTGATACATTTCCTGCCTCTTGATATTGTAGCAATAATTGAAGGATTTCTGAATGACTTGTCCAGATCCAGCAGCCAGGAGCTCTTATCTGTAGCAGCTTTCCTTGGAATCTGGACTGCATCCTCCGGGGTCAAAGCTATCATCAAGGCAATCAATCTAGCTTATGATTATGCTGAAAACAGACACTTCCTAAAGCTGCGAGGACTATCCGTTCTGTTTACATTAGCCCTTCTGCTAATGATAACAATAGTTATGATATCACTTATATTAGGTCCGGTGCTTGCAAGGACTTTGTTTGATAGATTTGGCTATGGGGACTCCTTCACTACTCTTTGGAATTACCTTAGATACATAATACCCCTTGGGTATATGATCCTTATCTTTGCCTTGCTTTATAAGTTTAGTCCAAATATAGGTAAAAACCTAAGGATCCCTATGAGAGAGGTCCTTCCAGGAGCAGTATTTACAACAGTTGCCTGGGTATCACTTTCTCTTCTGCTTTCATACTATGTAGCAAACTTCGGAAAATATGCCATTACTTATGGAAGCCTTGGAGGAGTCATCGTCCTTCTTATTTGGATATATTACAGCAGCGTCGTTATAGTTCTTGGCGGCGAGATAAATGCTACACTTGAGGATATGAGAAAAAATGGACTTAAGGTCAATCCGGATAGAAGTGCATTGTATAAGGACTTGGACACCTAACCGTTCATGGTTGCAAAGACCAGACCGGTTACTTCCATTGCTCCAGCCTTCTTTAACTGACTTGCACAAGCCTTTAGGGTATTTCCCGTTGTGTAAATATCATCGATCAGAAGTATCCTTTTACCAAACATACTGGCTCCATTCCTTGTGGCAAAGGAGCCTTTCAAATTTTCCTCCCTTTGATATTTGGTAAGCCTGTTCTGTTCCCTGGTCCAAGCGGACTTAATTAGACTTTTCTTATCTATCGGTATGCCAGTTCGTCTTGAAAGCTCTTCTGCGAGGAGCTGGGACTGGTTATATCCTCTTATTGCTTCTTTTCTCCAGTGTATAGGTACTGGAATGATCAGGTCAAATTCTGTCAGTGACTCTTCAATAATCGTCAAATACATCATGTGGCCAATCGGTTCATACATATAGCTTTTATCGTTGAACTTGAACTGGTGCACTATCTCCCTTGCGAAGCTGTTATAGAAAACGGATGCGTAAACTTTTTCTATCGAGTCATCTCTTAGTGAAAATCCTCTATGCATGGGCTCATAATTCTCTCGACAGTCTCTGCAAAGCCTTCCCTCAAGATATGGTGTTTCATCTTTACAGAAATAACAAAAGTTTTCGGTAGGAAAAAGAAGCTTCAGCAGCATTTTCTTCGCTCCTCTCAGTCACTTATTATGAAGTGGAAGTAGTCTCTTAGTTTTGTATTCAGCGAGGAATACCTCTTTGCGATTTGATTATTGCGTATCATCATATACATGTATTTTTTATCTCCTACAAGGACGACAAGATCTCTGGCTCTTGTAACAGCCGTGTAGAGGAGGTTTCTGGTTAGAAGCATCGGAGGTCCGCTAAAAATGGGGATTATCACCGCTGGAAACTCACTTCCCTGAGATTTGTGGATAGTAGTGGCATAAGCAAGCTTAAGGTCATCCATCTGCCTCATCTCGAACTGTACTTCACGGTCATCATCAAACAGTACCGTAACTACACCCTCTTCCTCATCTATTGACTTGATGAATCCAAAATCGCCATTGAATACCCCTTCTCCTTCTTCGTAGGGTCTTCCCTCTACATCTACGGTCCACATCGCCTGATAATTATTTCTTATCTGCATGACCTTATCGCCGACTCTATATATTTCATCTCCAATAAGCTTTTCTGCCTTGTTTTTCGAAGGTGGATTCAATGCCTGCTGAAGTGACTTATTCAATGCAGCAACCCCTGCATCTCCCTTTCTCATTGGAGTCAGTACCTGGATATCCTTAATTGGATCATAACCGTAAAAGGAGGGCAGCCTTGTAGTAGTAAGCTCCTCGATCTCTTCCCTTATCTCCTGACCGGTTGGTTTGTGGATATAAAAGAAATCTCTGCCCTTCTCATTAAGGCGTGGTGGTTCTCCTTTGTTTATCAAGTGTGCATTCACTATTATCATACTTTCTGATTCCTGGCGAAATATCTCGTCAAGCCTTACTACCCGAACTACGCCGGAATCTATTATATCCCTCAGTACGTTTCCGGCTCCCACTGACGGCAGCTGATCCACGTCCCCAACCATTATCAGCCTGGTTCCAGGCTTTATAGCCTTGACAAGATTATTCATAAGAAGTATATCAACCATAGACATCTCATCTACAATAATTGCATCGGCATCAATAGGACTTTCTTCATTCTTGCTGAACTGCAGGTTCTCGTTCATATAGCTTATCTCAAGAAGCCTATGGAGAGTTTTTGCCTCCATCCCTGTAGCCTCTGTCATTCTTTTTGCAGCACGACCGGTAGGAGCTGCCAGGACAACTCGTTTTCTTTCTCTTTCCAGGAGGTCAATTATTGCAGTAATTATCGTGGTCTTCCCAGTACCAGGTCCGCCGGTAATGACGATCGTACCATTTTCGATCGCGCCTTTTATAGCAAGCTTCTGTTTATCTCCGAATGGGAAGCCTTGCTTTTTCTCAAGCTGTTCGATCCATGTATCGGTGTCTTCCGAAATATCCTCCCTCTGGGCAAGACTAAGCTCAGCCAGTGCCTTGGCAACATTGTTTTCAGCCGTATGATATGGCATGTAGTATATCCTCGATTCATCTCCCGATTGGGAGTTATGGAAGCTCTGCCTTAATAGCAGGGCGGTCAATGCGCCTTCAAGGCCTTCTTCTCCCACCTGGAGCAGCTGCATGGTCTTTTTCATTAGCTCTTCCCTTGGAAGATAGCAGTGTCCCTCTCCTGCCGCACTCATCATAACGAATTTCAAGCCTGCCTCCAGTCTGTAGGGTGAGCTTTTGTCCATACCAAGCCTTGATGCGATCTCATCAGCCGTCTTAAAGCCCATACCAGATATATCCTCAGCCAGTCTGTAGGGATTCTCCCTAACAACATTCACAGCATCCTTACCGTACTGCTTATATATCTTCATGCTTTGATTTATGCTTAAGCTATAGTTCTGGAGTGCTACCATCACATCCCGCATCTCCCTTTGATCGTCATAGGATTCCATTATCCTTCTTAGCTTCTTCTCCCCAATCCCTTCTATCTCAAGAAGTCTCTGAGGATTATATTGGATTATGTCAAGAGCCTCAGGCCCAAAGTGTTCGACAATTTTTTTAGCGGTCTTTGGACCTATGTGAGGTATTAGTCCGGAGCTAAGATAGTTTTCTATTCCCTTGGTTGTGGTGGGCATGATGGACTTTAATGAATCAAATAAGAATTGCTCTCCAAAGCGGCTGTGGTATCCCCACTCTCCTTCAAGCAAAACTGCTTCATCCTTATGCAGAAAAGGTGCTATACCTACTATGGTAACACTTCCATCAGAAGTATAAAGCTTTCCAACAGTGTATCCGTTTGATTCATTCCTGAATATTATATCCTCAACTATTCCCTGGATTTCCAAATTCCCACCTCCTTGCTATAGGAAGATTATAACATAAAAATGCCTGCATCAGGCATTCTAAATCAGCCAGATACAGGCATTTCATACTACTTTATAGCTTTTTTAAGGGCTTCGGCCTTATCTGTTCTCTCCCAGGTCAAATCCACATCAGTTCTTCCAAAGTGACCATAGGCTGCAATCTTTCTGTAAATCGGCTTTCTCAGATCAAGATCTCTGATTATAGCTGCCGGCCTCAAATCAAAGTTTTTCTCGACGAGCTTTCTTATCTCCTCATCGCTGATTTTCCCTGTTTCAAAGGTCTCAACATTTACTGAAAGAGGATGAGCTACACCTATTGCATAGGCAAGTCCTACCTCGCACTTGTCTGCAAGTCCGGCTGCAACTATATTCTTTGCAACATATCTTGCAGCATAAGCCGCTGACCTGTCTACCTTCGTGGGGTCCTTTCCTGAGAAAGCCCCTCCGCCGTGTCTGCCATAGCCGCCGTATGTGTCGACTATGATCTTTCTTCCAGTAAGACCAGCGTCTCCCATTGGTCCACCGATCACAAATCGGCCTGTAGGATTTACGTAGAACTTGGTGTCCTCGTCTATCATATGGGCAGGTATAATTGCCTTGATCACCTCTTCGATGATATCCTCTTTAAGCTGTAAAAGATCGATGACGGGACTGTGCTGTGTTGAAACAACAACATTCTCTATCCTTGCCGGTTTGTTGTCGTGGTATTCTACTGTTACCTGGGTTTTACCATCAGGTCTGAGATAATCAAGTGTTCCATTTTTCCTTATCTCAGAAAGTCTTCTTGCCAGCTTGTGAGCCAGGGAAATTGGCAACGGCATAAGTTCCTCTGTTTCATTGCAGGCAAAACCAAACATCATGCCTTGGTCACCTGCTCCTATCTTATCAAGCTCGTCCTCCGAAAGCTCCTTTTGCTCAAGAGCTTTGTCAACTCCCAGGGCTATGTCAGGTGACTGCTCATTTATTGATGTCAAAACTGCACAAGTATCTGAGTCAAAGCCATACTTAGCTCTTACATAGCCTATTTCCTCAACTGTTTTTCTAGCTATCTTAGGTATGTCCACATAGCATTTTGTCGTAATCTCTCCAGCTACCATTATCATACCTGTGGTGACCATTGTTTCACATGCAACCCTTGCTTCAGGGTCTTGCTCGATGATCGCATCAAGTATCGAATCAGAAATCTGATCGCAGATCTTGTCTGGATGACCTTCAGTAACGGACTCTGATGTAAATAACCACTTCTTCATTTGTTTCCTCCTCTTTCTTAGATAATAAAAAAACCCTTCCAAAAGGAACGGTGTAAGTTTTCACTACACCTCATCTTTCAGAATCTTCATTCTGTAGGAATTAGCACCTGCATTACCAGGTTGCCGGGTTTCATCGGGCCTATCCCTCCACCTCTCTTGATAAGGTAATCAAGATATTTAATTTTCACTGAATGATATGCTATCATAACTAGTTTAAGTAGTCAATAAAAATTGTATAGATTTTTATTGATATAATGAAAATTCATTTGTAAAAAGCTCTTGCATTTTTTCAAGACTCAGCTTATAATTAAATAGTTGACACAAAACGTCGGGGTGTAGCGCAGTTTGGTAGCGCACGTGGTTTGGGACCATGGGGCCGGGGGTTCAAATCCTCTCACCCCGACCAATAATGAATGCAGTGATCTTCATGATCACTGCGTTTTTATTTTTTTGGACTCCTCTTTAACCAAAAATCCACAGATACAATCAACTGTGGATTTTCATGAATACTCAACATCAATGGTAATACTACAATCCTTGAAACCGAAACTTTCCTTAACTAATTTTTCCATGTCATTTTTATAGTATTCCTTGCTATTTTCTTTACTCAGCTTATCCCCATCCAAGACTACATGCATTTCAACTGATCTATTTCCCGGATCATCTGTAACTCTAAAATCATGGATTGACCTAAAACATCTTTTGCTTTTAAATAGCTTGATGATCTTATTTCTAATAAGATTGTTTTCATCAGTCTCAAATCCAACCGGATCCATATGAATCACAGTAGCGATGTTATACTTGCTATCTATCTCCTTTTCCATTTCGTCGATTATGTCATGAATCGTTACAATATCTATGTTGCATGGTATTTCAACATCGATCGTAGCCATATTTTTTCCTGCTCCATAGCTGTGTACTACTAGGTCATGTGCTCCCAATATATGGTCATAACTAAGTACTATTCCATAGATCGACTCTAGCAGCTCAGTTGGTGCTGCTTCTCCAATCAAGGGATTAACTGTCTCCTTAACCAGGTTATAGCCTGCATAGATTATAAATATTGAGACGAGAACTCCCATTACCCCATCGACTGGCAGGGATGTGAACTGTCCGGCAACGATCGAGACTGCAACTACAGTTGTTATCAAAACGTCACCAAGTGCATCAGCAGCAGAGGCTTTAAGACTTGATGATCCTATCATCTCTCCAAGCTTTTTGTTGAATCTGCTAAGCCAAATTTTAACCAATATGGACATTATTATAGCTGCAAATGTCATGATTTCAAAGGTTACCGGCTGTGGATTCAAAATTTTCTCAATTGAAGATTTTGTGAATTGGATTCCTACTAATATAACGATAAAAGAAACCAGCATAGCAGCTACATATTCGATCCTCCCATGACCATATGGATGTTCTCTATCAGCAGGTGCACTCGATAGCTTAAACCCAATAAGAGTTATTACTGAGGATCCGGAATCTGCAAAGTTATTTACTCCATCAACAACTACGCTAATAGACGACATAAATATTCCTATTGCCACCTTCATGGAAGCTAAGGCAAGATTCACGATCACTCCAATCCAACCTGCAAAGTAACCTATTTTAAGCCTTTTCTCTGAATCATTATAGTTCCCGTTCTCCACTAATTTTAAAAGTATTTTATCTAAAAACATGCTATCTCCTAAATGTCTTATTTATTTCCCGTGCAGATTCAAGTCCACTTCTCATAGACCTTACTACAAGCGATGCTCCTGTCAATGCATCTCCGCAAACAATTATGTTGTTTGCTTTTAACATGCTTTGAGATTCAGCAGTTAAATTTCCTCGCTTGTCATATTCGACTCCAAGCTCGTCAAGCATTTGTATATGCTCCAGATGCAGAAAGCCCATAGCTATGAGTATCAACTCAGCTTCAACGAAGAATTCGCTGCCTTCCAGCTCTTTCATTACCATTGAACCGTCTTCTTTCTTCTCCCATTCGACCCTGACACACATAGCACCTTTAAGTTCTCCGTTCTCAGAGACAAAGGATTTGGTATTGACGCAAAAGTCTCTAGTACAACCTTCCTCATGTGAGCTGGAGATCCGGTTATATCTTGGATAATTTGGCCATTCAGGATTATATTTTTCATTCCATGTATAGGGCTGAGGCATTATTTCTATCTGCAGTATGTTTTTTGCACCTTGTCGTCTTGCAGTTCCAATGCAGTCAGAGCCGGTATCGCCTCCTCCAATTACTAAAACATCCTTGCCCTTTGCGTTTATCTCGGTATTTTTATTAATATGATTTTCTTGACTTAAGAATTCCAGAGCAAAATGGATACCGTTTATTTCTCTGCCTGGTATGTTCAAATCTCTGGGTTTCCCTGCTCCAATGGATAGAAGGACCGCATCATGCCTTTGTCTGATCTCATCCATAGAAATATCTTTTCCAACACTCACACCTGTAATAACCTCGACTCCTGCTTGCTGCATAACTGCAAGTCTCCTATCGATCAGATCCTTAGGCAGCTTATAGTTTGGTATGCCGTATCTTAGTAATCCTCCTGCTTTTTCTCTCTTTTCATATACCGTAACATCCCAGCCTTGACTAACGAGCTCACTAGCTGCAGCAAGTCCTGATGGTCCTGAACCGATTATGCCTACTGACAATCCAATCCCCTCTAGCACTTCAGGATAAACAAAGCCATATTCAAAAGCTTTCTCTATAGTTTGGAGCTCCAGCTGCTTAATAGTCACAGGAGCCATCGTCATAGACAACGAGCATGAATACTCGCAAAGTGCAGGGCATATCCTTCCAGTAAATTCAGGGAAAGGATTTGCATACTTAAGAATCTCGTAAGCTGACTTATAATTACCTCTCAAAACATGATCGTTTATTTCGGGTATACGATTATGGAGCGGACATCCCAATGCAAAGCAGAACGGAATATCACAGCCCATACATCTTGCTGCTTGTCGTTTTAATTCATCCTCATTCTGAATCATGATCAGCTCGTCATAATCACAGATACGTTCCTCGGTATGTCTGTATTTGAAATCTTTTCTACTAAAATCTAAGTAACCATCCTTAGTTGCCATCAAAATCCTCCAAAACTAGTTTATTTACTAAAATATCAGTTTTTCCTTACCTCTTTATAATTCAGAACGTATTCTTTAGCAAGCTTGATTATTTTCTCTCGGTCTTCCTTCAAATTGTAGCTTAGTCTTTGGTTGATACATTGGGACGGCGTCTTACCTTCTTTGTTCTTTATATCGTTATCAGGAAGAATTCTTTCAACAAATTCAATAAAGTCACTGAAGCCGTAGAAGTAAGCCAGATGCTTGATATTATTCCCATAAATATCTGCTTTTTCTACGTTCGAGCCACTTTCTGTCAGATACATAGCGACTTCGGTCCAGCCATAAATAGCAGCCTTATGGATCGGCAGCTCTCCTTTGCGATTCTCGCTATTCACGTCAGCACCATGCTGTACCAACAGCTTGACAGTCTCAATATAGCCATTATAAGAAGCCAAGTGAAGAGCCGTATCTCCCAGGTTGTTCTTTGAGTTGATAGACTTTGATGAAGAGATGACTTGTTTTAAAATATCATAGGATATATTTGATCTGCAAAGCTCCATTAGTGGCGTTACAGCATTATTATCTCTCTTATCAACTTTAGCACCTATATTAATCAAATAAATTGTAGAATTTAACTTATTGTTCCTTATAGCAAAAAGCAATGGAGTTTCTCCTGTGATGTCAACTGAATCAATGTCCAAACTTGATTCCAGCAAATAGCTTATTGTTTCAATGTTTTCATTAATTATTGAAGCTTTGAGTTGTTCATATATTCCCTTGGAAATATATGGTTTGGTCGGAAGTTTCGATACTATGTTATTCATTTCCACAACCTCGCTTTTTTACGTTTGAAGATAATATTAGGAACCATCGAAGGCTTTCCTTCCTTTACTTTTTCAGGAAGGTTGTCTACTGAATCATCCCAATCAGGGTGGACAGTCTTTAATTCTTCTATTGGCCCTGCTTCTAAGGCTCTCATTGGACAAGCTGCTACGCACGCAGGCTTTAATCCATCTTTGATCCTATCTATACATAAATTACATTTAGTCATTTTAGGTGCATAATGACTTGGCAGCTTGCTTTTATCAATCTGCTTGTAAAATTGTGGTGAATCCCATTCACAAATGTCTTTACATCTCTCGCAGGATATACAATGTTTGGAATCATCGATCATTACTATACCAAACTCTTCTTCCTTTATTATTCTTCCCATTGGACATGCCTCGACACATCCAGGCTCGCTGCAATGGTTACAAGACACGCTTAGATTTAGAATGTCTACGTTTGGAGGAATTTCACCCAGTTCAGTTGAGTATACTCTCCGCCAATTTTCTTTCATATGAAACTTACTGTATTCACCAAAATTGATTTCACCATCGCTTCCGATTAAGTTTTCATATTCATTTGGTTCACTGTAAAGCTCTGTATCTAGCCACGTAAGCTCAGGCGTTAGGTGTGCGTCTCCCCTTTTGTCCTCATTCCAAATCTTACAGGCAATCACGCAAGCCAAACAATTTGTACATCTGGTTTGGTCAAAGTAGAACCCCCATTGTTCCATATTATCACCTGCCCCCAGTCTATCTAAATAGGTTTTATTTTGCTTATTTCACAGAGTGCTCCACCTGCATTCAAGCCGAGTCCGCAAAGGAAGGGATCCAATACTCCTGAATTTCGCTCTGTAGTTATGGAATTCGTACAACCCCCAACGTCCACAGGCACTATATGTTTTTCGGGGATACCATCCCCGTCTGAATCAAACCATGCTTCAAATGTTTCATGCAAGCTAGGCCTATAGGTCATTCCCTGTCCAATAGAGATGACTCCGGGGAGTATTCTATTGGTAACCTTGGCTCTGATCCTAATACAGCCTGCATCATTAAAAACATAGACGTTATCGTCATTTTCTATCCCTCTTGGTTTAGCATCAAGTGGATGTATTTCAACCACATGTGGTCTTTGCTCCGATATCAGTGCTGAATTCCCATAGGTTGACAGTGCTCTGTGAGATACGTGTGGAGTAATAAACTGGATAGGGTATTTTACGCCTTTTAATCCCAGCTTCCCTCCATTTTCCAGTATTTCCTCATACCCTTCTTCAGGGCGTACGTATTGAACCCTGCTTGATTTGAGTACGGTTCTGTTTCTTTCATAATAATATGGGGAGAAAAAGTTTATTCTGCCAGTATCAGTATCAAATTCACCTGGATTTATATTAGCAAGCTGAATGTATGTTTCTTCCTTTGGCACTGGCAGCTGAAAATTCCCTGCTTCCTTAAGTTCATCGAAGGCAGGCAAGGTTATGTTGGGATTGATTTTTTTGTAATCCTCAGGCACAGTGGCTTTGTCCCAAAGCTCCTTCATTCTTTCCTCATCAGTACTGCTGGGTGTAGGAATATGTATCCCAAGTCTTACTGCAAGCTGCTCGTTGATCCACTCATCCGGCTTAGCCTCGTACATTCCCGCTACTTGTCCAGTAGCAATATATACGTCCCCGACAGTTTGAGTCAAAAACTTCTCTCTTTCGAAATCAGTAACCACTGGGAGTACAATGTCTGACCATGCTGCAGTCGTAGACATGAAGCGTTCATAAGATACGACATGCTTCAGCCTTTCCCAAGCTACCCTTTTCCTATTTATATTTTGATACTGATTGAATACGTTACCTCCAATAGCACCTCTTATGTACATGTCTACCTGAAGTCCCTTGTTCTCTCCTATGTCGATCCCATTCATAGATTTTATATCACTTCGAAGCTCTGACAGACTCCTTCCGTCGGATCCTGTCAGAAGAAACTCATTTATTTTAAACGATGAGAATAGGACAGGATCAAATAACCCCTCCTCAGTTTCAGGGGCTTCCATTTCCACTGCGTAGCCATCATCAGCTCTGATTTCCCCAAAGCCTCCGCCTCTTTTGATAGTATTTCCAGTCATAGCACTTAGTGCTATAAGAAGCCATGAAAAATACATTCCATTGTGGGTTCTTTGAGGTCCTGTAAGCCTTGAGCATATGAATGAAGGTTTGGTCGTCGAGTATTTTATTGCCAAAGCTTCGATGATCTTCTCAGTTGTTCCTGTAAGCATTGCAGCCCAACTAAGAACTCCTGAGTATCCGCCCTTTTCAAGCTCGAGCTGATCAAGGTATTCTACGAATGATTGCCCTTCAGGGACCTTAAATATCTTTCCATAATAAGATTCACCGCTTACTGGATGTAGCTTTGGAGATTTGCTCTCAACCTCATCTCCAGGATAAAATCCAAAGCAATAATTCTTTATAAAATCCTCATTATGCAGATTTCTTCTGTAAATAACGTTAGCCATGGCAGCCAACATAGCTCCATCAGTACCTGGTCTTACACATATATGGGCAGGTACTTCATCCACTCCGGTCGCAAATGTTGAAACAGTTTCAGTCGCCCTGACGTCTACAACTGATATTGGAATGCCTTGCTCTTTAGCCTTCATCATGGCAAAGGAAAGGTAAGGTACTGTTGCCTGAGTATCATTTCCCCATATCAGTATAAATTTTGAATTGAATATATCCATAACAGGATTGCCTCTTAATGTCGCATAATCACCTAATGCAGCAAAGGTCGCAGCTCGAAGGTTCCCTGAGGATGGGTTTCCAAACCTAGCTAGATAAGGACCGACATATTTAGATATCCCGCCTTCATCCCAGATCGGGAGGTAACCTAATTCATCTTTGCGGTCAAAAGCTTCTTTATACCAACCTGTAATAATATTCAGAGCTTCATCCCATGAAATTTTCTTAAAGCCCTTGGGATCTCCTCTTTCTCCCATTTGGATAAGAGGATGTTTAAGCCTATCCGGTGCATTTATTCTCTTTTTCTCCGATAGTCCTAGAAGACAAGCTCTCCTTTGGATTGGTCCAAGTGACTCGTCCAGCTCTCTGCAACCTGCTCTTGGTATATCTCCAGCAGAGGTTATGCTTCCTACTCTGCCGTCGCTCATGTGAAGATTAAGCAGACAACCACCTCCGCAATGCATTGGGTGGAGTGTTCTTACAACCTTTTTTCCCATATTTATCGTTCCTTTCTAACGCTTACTTTCATGATATGTCTTGCGACATAGTTATCAAGCCTACTTCTTCCAGTATACCTAGATATCCAAATAGAGCATCTGCATCTGTTGAATTGCAATCCAGTAGTACTCGATCAATTATGTCTGACACAGTATTTGTTCCATCTATATGATACTGAAGCATCAGCTCAGTATAGTAAGAGTCTGCAAATCTAGTTCGCAGCTTAACAAGCCTTTCCTTTAGTTCTGGTCTTTGATCCTCGTGGTCTTTAATTGAGTCCATAAGGTTGTTGATCGGTCCGATATATGACCTCTTAGGAATTCTTTCGTCTACGGTTCGATTTGCTGCCATATCCATATTTTTTCTTAAGCCAGTTAGCTCCATCTGAGACTTCCAATACATTTCACCAAGTTTTTTCATGGATATAATTGCATCTCTTATAAGTTTTGAAGCGTCACTTGATTGACCAACAAATCTAATCACATCTTCAGCTGCACCAATACTCCTTTTCATCAGATAATTAAATCCAGAAGCTATTTCAACATCAGTTGCTCTGCCAGAGCTTATCTTCAATGCAAGCTCTGCAAGTTCCGAGCTCATTCTTGTATAAATGCCTCCAAATGCCTCAATGATATCTGTTTCATCTAAGTTGGCAAGTACATATGCATAAGAAGCAGCTGTTGAAGCAGAAATCACCATCATCTCTTCACTTATTACATCGATAGTATCACTGCTAGTATGATAAAACTTATCCGGCCATTGACCAAGCATCGGAGTCGGTATACTGATTGTCGGATCTGACAAAATGAAATTATCACTTCCAGTAGTAAAGCCTGAAACATGGTTGTTTATTGAAGGAACCTTTCCCGAGCCTGCAAATCCATCAGAGTCATTTACCGTCTCATTAAAAATCAGCTCTGCTATGTTCATTACAAATGACGGCTTACTTCCTGGAAGTCCGCTTAAGGTCAAAGGGCCATAGCCAAGGCTCTGGTTTCCTCCTACCATGTCAAGATTCAACCCTGCCTTAATTTTTGATAATTCCGATCTATGATTGTCCAAGAATGCGTATGTACCAGTATATTCAGGGACAAGAAGAATTCTTATGGTCCTTAGAGGAGCTCCAAGCTTGCCTGATTTGATTAGCGAATCAATTGCTCTAAGCGACTCAATAGCAGCTGCAACACCGCTTGCATTATCGTTTGCACTCGTCCTGGGATGGCATAGATGAGCTATCAAAAGTATTTCTTCATCTATTATCCCCTTTATCTCAGCAGAAACATTCTCAAATGCTCCACTTTTAAAATCAGAATCAATATAACAGCTTATGGCCGGATACATTGGCAATGAGCCATTTTCAATATGATCTTTTCTTAACTTGACACATATACTTTCCAATGTGTCTCCAGTTCCATGATCTATGACAAACCCAAATGGTTTATTTTCTATTTGTTCACTGCTCCACCAGAAGGTGTGGTACTTTAATATTCCGTTAGACTCTTCTCTTGACCTGATCCCCTCTATTTCCCCTGCAAAATCAGTTATAATTCCGATTGCTCCCTGCTCTTCCACTACCTTATGGTAATAATCGTTAAAGTTTCCTCTAACAAAAGCTATTCTCCCTTTGAGATCAAAGCTATCATCGATCTCTGAGGCATTGCAGTCTAATAATACAATCTCGACTGGATTTTCTCTATGGTCACAGGGGAAGCTCTTTTGAAAGATACTTAGTACTCTCTCACTGTAATCTGCCAGCATTCTTCTTTCAGGGAATACTAACTCACAATATCCCTCTCTGCAGTTCCATTCCTTGAAGCTGTTCATGGTAAGGAATTTCAGGTCATAATCAGCTTTATATCTAAGTATTTCTGCATAAATCCCATACCCGTTAAGAAGATCGCAGCAAAATTCCGCAGCATCTCTATAGCCCTGTGAACCCTGTATCCTATGGTAGGAGGTAAGTTCTCTTATGGTATTCATCATTTTACCAGTATCTACTTCTTTTTTGATTATACTTACTTTATCTGATATCATCCCATGTCCTCCCAGACTATACAGCCTTTGATCTTACAATTTTTTGTGCCCTTCGCTTCCATCTGCCTGAGTAATAATAAGGAATAAGTATAAGTAGACCAAACAGCCAACCTATGACGTAGCACCAGTGCATATTGTCTCCTCCTAAATACTTATCAAGTAGAAAGGCTGAAGGGACCCTGGCTGCCCATAGGCTTACTAATGTAGCAACCGTGGGTACCAACGACTCCCCCGCCCCCCGTAATACGCCAATGAACAAATACTGAAGGGTGGATATAAAGTAAAATGGGATCACCCTTAAAAGGTAAGCGTTACCTCTTGCCGCTACGACTTCGCTATCTGTAAAAAGGTATAATAGCTGATACCTAAATGGTAGAACAATTATACAAAGTATTATACATAATCCCAGGATTATATGCAGGGACGACTTGATACCGCTCTTGACCCGTTCAATGTCACCTGCGCCTATATTTTGTCCCACATAAGTAGTTATGGCATTAGTAAGAGCAGTTACAGGCATAAAAACGAATCCATCTACTCTTACAGCTGCATTATAGCCTGCAATGTACTCAACACCGTGTGAGTTAATTAGGGGCTGCATGACCATCATGCCTATTGAGAAAAGGATATTTTGAAATCCCGTCGGTATCCCGATCCTTATGGTTTCTTTAAAACAATTTTTGTCGATATTGATTCTCATAAGCTTGAATTCATATTCCGGATGCTTAGTTTTTATTGCTATGATACTCAGTGCCCAGCTAAAAAATTGAGATATAACAGTTGACCAGGCTACCCCGGCTACCCCCCATGGAAGAACAGCTACGAATATGTATGCTAAGAATACATGAAGTATACTTGAGGCTGCCAACATCTTCAGGGGTGTTCTACTATCGCCTATGCCATAAAAAATACTGCTATTTACATTATAACCAAACTGTGGAAGAAGTCCGACATAATAAATCGTCATATATAGCTTCGCCAACCCTAATATCTCATCCTGAACGTTTAAGAGCTTTAGCAACGGTTCAGCTGTAAGTATTCCAAATAATGTTATTGGGATAGATGCAAGTAACAGAAATGAATTCATGGTAGTTATCGTCTTGCCCACTCCCGAATGATTCTTCTCACCAAAAAATTGACTTACCACAACTGAGGCTCCTACCCCGAGGCCAATAAATAGGGATATAATCATATAGGTTATTGGAAATCCAACACCTACAGCTGCCATAGCTTCATCCCCAACGTGCTTACCAACTACCATACCGTCAACTACAGTATATAGCTGTTGAAAAATGTTCCCTAATAATATTGGAATTGCATACCTGGTTATCAAGGGGATCGGGTGTCCGGTTGTCATATCAATTGTTTGGTTTAGTTTTGATTTTGCTTCCATGTGTATCTCCCAGCTAAATATATTTTACAGTAGTTAATGCACTTTCAATCTGCACTGACACCAATTTTCTTATCGGCAATACTTCATACGAGATGCTTTTTTCAAGCCATGTGCACTGCTCATTAAATTCAATCATTAATTTTTCTCTATATCCGGTTAGATCAGTATTTGCAATTTCACTTTTATTAATTTCATAATCGCAAGCTCTAACCATCATACCCAGGTTTAAACACTCAAATATTCTCGAACCGTATACGTTGTGAAAATGTTCAGATACGGTTGCAAATCTATTGAACTCTTCTTCCTCCAGTTGTTTTATTCTGGCTTCATTATTAGTATCTGAGCCCTGTATACAAGTTTCAACGAAAGAATAAAATGGATTTCCCTCGCTGAAATAATTACTTATGCCTGACCAGATACTCTTCAAGAATTCATAATGCTTAGTAGCCAACTCTAGGTTCATTTTTATAGAGTCACGTCTTACCACATCCGTCATTGATAGATCTTCGCTTCTTGAGTCACTGAAGTACGGCAGTTCTGCCATAAGTGTAGTGCAATCACTAACAGTATTTACAAAATCTGAGCTGCTAGTTCCACAAAGCATTTCGGATTCAGGGATCGAACCTGTATACTTTTCCATATAATCGTAATACGCAGTCATACTTAACATACTGTGAACAGCCTTAGAAAATTTCTCGATATATGCAGCCTCAGGCTCGCCAAGTTGTAGAGGTATGTTCTGCCTAACAGCTGAAAACTCAAGTTCAGAGCAAAGGTCAGGGATGTTTTTATTCAAATACCAATATGCACCTCCAAATGCTGCGTTATGAAGCGAGAACATAAAATTAGGTTTTATATCCTCCATAATCCTCATAAGTGCCTTAGTTTCAGGAATGGGCTCGTTAAAATACATACCCTTGTAATTGAAGGGAAATGTCCATTCCACCTGTTCAAAGCCAGGTGGTCTGTAAAAGTTTCTTGCATAATTTGTAAGTGTAAATGGTCCCTTAAACCAGCCTTCATTTAGTCTGGTACCATCTGGATCTATGCATGCTATCAAGTACCAAGTGTGCCTTGTCTCTTTTAATAGCTCGTCATTATCGATGAAAAGATCGATCAAGGTCACTATTGTCATTGCGCCAATTGGTTCATTTGGGTGTGGACAGGCAAAACAAAGTGCATTCTTAGCTCCATTTCCAATTTTCAATACTAGTATGGGATGCCCTTTCCTTGATTTGCCAATTTCAGTAACAGTAACCTTTTCAGGATGGTTTTCAGCGATTTTAAGCATATATGCATCCAGTTCATCAACCGTATAAAAATAATCATAGTCTGGCACTACGGACAGAATTGCTTCGATATTCATGAGTCAAGTCCTCTCTGCTTTGTATTTGAAAGCTACAGATGGATTACGGATCCATCTGCAGCTTTTATTAGTCTATTTATCCAACCAAACGTAAGTCATCTCTCCAAATGCAGTTTTATCTACAGCATCAGCTGAAGCTGGATGACCCTTCACATATGACATATAAGGGATATATCCCAACCACTCAGATATTAGTACCATTGGAACGTCCTTCGCAAGTATAGCCTGAGCTTCTCTATACTTTGGAGCTCTTAACTCGAAGGTTGGAAGGGAGGCTCCTTCAGCCATCAATCTATCAATTTCAGGATTAGAATAATTCAAGAAGTTCAGATATCCTCCGGTAACTATTCTATCGGCTAGATTACTAGCTTCCGGACCTTGGTAACCTCCAGTCAATGCTATAGTATAGTCTTTGTTTACTGATACCTTTTCATCCCAGGCAGCGTATTCAAGCATGTTAATGGTAACATCGATCCCGATTTTCTTAAGTTGATCCTTCATTACCTGAGCCAGGTCTGGAAATGGTTCATAATTATAAGTATCAACGGTTATACTTAGGTAATTGCCGTTTGCATCCTTAGTTAAACCTGTCTTTTCCATATACGCCATAGCCTTGTCAAGATTAAACTCGGGAACTCTTGCATTTTCCTCATAATTTGATGCCCATGAGAAAACCGGGGACATATATTCTGTAGCCTTCATGCCTATGTTCTTAAGTGCTTTGTTGATCATATCATCTGCATCAGTTGCATGTGCTATTGCCATTCTAAGATTTATATCATCATAGGGTTCTTCAGCAAGATTGAAGGCTATATAGAATCTGGATGGATATATTACCTTATCAGCTGTTATTGTTGGTGTATTGAGAAGCTTGTCATACTCAGTCGAAGGGGGAATTATACCGAGTACATCAAGTTCCCCATTATAGAAGGATTGCATTGCTGTATTAGCATCGCTTATAAATGTAATAACAATTTTGTCCAAATAAGGTACATCTGGTCCAAGGTAGTACTCATCATTTCTAACAAGCTCCATCTTTATCCCTTTATCCCAGCTGGAATATTTAAATGGCCCTGTCCCTATAGGAGCTGCCATAGAGTCTGCACCCATCCAGTCCATACCTTCATATATATGTTTGGGGAGGATACTGGTTCCATTAAATGCTAAGGTGCCCAGGAAGCTTGCATCGATTGCCTTCAGTTTAAATACCACAGAAAAATCATCAGGTGCAGTTATTTGCTCAATACCCTGTAGCATAGCTGAAGCAAAGGTGCCCTGCTTTAGTATTTCATTAAATGTAAATACAACATCCGCTGATGTCATTGGCTGACCATCGTGGAACTTAACATTCTCTGGAAGTATAAATGTGTATTCAAGTCCATCCTCGCTGACCTCATAACCTGTTGCTAGATCGAGGATAACCTCCTGATCGTTGTTAGTCTTCAAAAGTCTATTGAATACGTTTTGTTCAAGCAAGATGTCGTTGTCGTCAGGTTTCCCATCCGGATTTAGAGTAATTGGTTCAGCACTTTGTGCAATAACCATTGTTCCGCCTCTTTTTACACCATCCGGACTTTCGTTAGGTGCTGGGTTTTCTGCAGGCTGCACAGTTTTCGTACACCCTGACATTGTTGCTATTACCATTACAAATGTCAGGACCATTGCAATCAGTCTTGTTCTCTTCATCTTAATTAACCCTCCCATAGTTTTATGTTAATTTTTTAAAGCCTTAGTCAGCTCTTCATACATCTTACGAATCTACCTTCACGTATTTCTCTTAAAATTTGATCATTATCTCTGCATTCCTGGGACGCCATTGGGCACCTTGGAGCAAAGGAACACCCAGGAGGTATTGCAATCGGAGTTGGAGGCTCCCCTGGAAGCTTAATAGGAGTCCTCTTTTCTCTTGGATCCACACTGGCACAGTTTGAGATAAGTGCTTTTGTATACGGATGTTTTGGATCTGTGCAAATTTCGGTTGTATTTCCCATCTCCACAACTTTCCCAAGGTACATAACCACTATTCTATCTGAAATATATCTTGTGGTCTGAATATCATGACTGATGAATACAAGCGCTGCATGATTAACCTTTGCCGCAGTATAGAGCATATTAATAACCTCAGCCCTTATTGATACGTCCAGCATTGAGACTGGTTCATCAGCTACGATGACTGATGGAGATAAAAGCATTGACCTCAATATTGCTATCCTCTGCAGCTGTCCTCCTGATAATTCATGAGGAAACCTATTCAAAAATTTATCTGCAGGGTTTAGCCCTACTGCCTCGAGGCTTTGAGATACCATGATTTTTCTTTCAGTGAGATCTCTCCCAATTTTATGCAGCTTAAGAGTGTCTAAAAGGATCTTGCCGATCGTATATCTTGGGTCAAATGCATCGAAGGGGTTTTGAAAAATCATTTGTATAGTCTTTCTGAAGCTCAGACGGTCTCTATTCAGTAATGACTCAGAATCTATTCCATTAATACTGATCTTACCGTCAGTGGGAGTCTCCATACGGACTATTAGCTTGCCTAAGGTACTCTTCCCGCAGCCAGACTCACCTATGATCCCTAAAATCTCTCCGTGATCTAGATTGATACTAACACCGTCTACGGACTTTACCAAAGCACCCTTGACTTCTTTTCCATTATGGTTTATGTACTTTTTCTTACTTTTGTAATGTTTTTTAACGCCTACCATAGAGAGTGCAAAGTCTTTATTTTGTGTCAATCTTGTCACCTCCCTGGAAGTGGCATGCAGTATACCTATTATCTCCTAATCTCCTTAAAATTGGGACTTGCTGCATACATATTTCCTTTCCATTCTTACACCTTGGGTAGAAAACACAGCCCTTAGGAGGGTTAGAAAGATCAGGCAGAAAACCACCTATGCTGTTAAGAGGCTCATGATCGTCGCCAAAGGTAGGGAAGCTGCTGATCAAGCCCTTAGTATAAGAATGCATAGGGTTAGCAAGTACTTCCTCGACAGGGCCAGCCTCCAGTAATCTTCCTGCATATAGCACAGCGACATTCTTACAAGTGGAGGCAACAACAGATATATCATGGGTTATCATTATCCTGGTTAAACCTAATTTTTTTTCAAGCTCCATAATCTCTTCCAATACCTGAGTCTGTGTTACAACGTCCAAGGCTGTCGTTGCTTCATCAAGAATAATCAGTTTTGGATTAAACATAAGACTCAACGCAATACTTACTCTTTGCATCATGCCTCCGGACAGCTCATGAGGGTACATGCTGTAAACCTGTTTGGGCAAGTTCACTAGCGCCAACAGCTCCTCTATTCTATCTTTGGCTTCGTTCTTCGAAGACTTCAGCTTATGATTCCTATAAATATCACTCATAAATTCCCCGATCCTATGAACTGGACTAAGTGCATTCATTGACTTTTGAAATACAAGTGACATCTCCTGCCATCTTAGAGCAGCCAAATCCCTTTCATCCATACTCAGAAGCTCCCGGCCTTCAAGATATACTTGACCTGAAACGTCTGAAGAATCTTTTGGGAGCAGTCTCAATATTGCCATAATCAAGCTAGTTTTTCCTGATCCGGATTCTCCTACTATCCCCCATGATTCTCCCTGTTCAACATCAAGACTGAAACTGTCGACTGCCTTCACTTTTTTCCCGTCAGAGTTGTATGTTACTGAAAGATTTTTTATAGAAAGTAGAGCCATTAGTTTCGACCTCCTTTCCCGAGCTTTCTTAGCTTAGGGCTAAGAACTCGATTCAAGCCATCACCTATAAGATAGAATGTTACAACTGTAAATATTATGACCAAACCTGAAAACACACACATCCACCATCCGTTTACAAGGTAACTCTTACCATTTTGAACGATCTGACCCCAGCTTATTACGTTTGGATCGCCTAATCCCAAAAATGCAAGACTTGATTCAGTAAGAATTGCTCCTGCAACTCCCATTGTGGTGTTTGCGATTATTGGAAAAAGCCCATTTGGTATTATATGCTTAAATAATATCTTTATTTTACTTTCTCCAATAGCTTCTGCAGCTTTCACAAAGGTTCGCTCCCTAAGGCTCATTGCCTGAGCTCTCATCAGCTTGGCATTTCCTACCCAGGTGGTCAAGCCGATGACTATCATGACGTTGAATAGTCCTGAGCCAAAAAGAGCTACTATTATTAGTATCAAAAAGAATGTTGGCATCATCATAAATACGTTTATCATCTCACCAACTACTCCATCAACTTTACCTCCAAAGTATCCGGATATTCCTCCCAGCAGAGTACCTATAACACCCGCTATCATTGCTGCCGTAAAGCCGACTATAAGGGAGGTTCGGGTCCCGTAAAGTATCATCGACAGGATATCCCTTCCTAAGCCGTCTGTGCCTAAAAGGTACTTTAAGCCTGGCCCTACAACCATATCATCTGATAGGGCATAAGGATCATAAGGAGCCAAAAAAGGTGCAAGAATTGCTACAATTATAAGGAGAGCCAGCATAGTCATTCCGACCTTAAGTTGTGAGTTGTCTTTAACTGCAGCTGTAAAATTCTTTAGAATCATATTGTCCTCCCCTTAGCTTTCGTGCCTGATTCTAGGATCAAGCAACGAATATACAACATCAACTACTATCATCATAATAGCTACGCTGATGCTTAGCACAAGGTATATACCCATCAGTAATGGGTAGTCCCTTCTTGTTATAGCTGTCATTACAAAGCTTCCCATACCTGGCCAGGAAAACACTATCTCGACAATTGCTGATCCAGTCACAAGGTAAGCCATCTGAATCCCAAAAACAGTAATGGTAGGTAAAATTGCATTTCTAAATATGTATTTCCTGAATATTTTCTTCTCTGGCATTCCAGTTGCACGCAGTGTAGTTACAAAATCCTCATTCATTACCTGGAGGATCGATGCTCTGGCGATCCTGAAGTAGTATGGTATCAAGGTCAAAGTCATTGTTGAAACAGGTAATATCATATGTTTTGCTACATCAAGCATCTTTGCAAAGCCTTTGTAGTCCATACGTACATCTATCATCCCTGATGTAGGCAGCACTCTGAGTGTAGATGCGAAAACCAGGATCATCATCAGTCCCAGCCAAAAGCTTGGGGTCGCATCGAAGAGATAGCTTATACTTCCCATCGTTGCATCGATCTTACTACCAACACGCCTTGCGCAAAATATACCAAGCGCAGTTCCCAGCAAAGCTGCCATAATAGCTGAAGTAAAGGCTAACAAGGCGGTTGGCAGCATTCTCTGAGAGATCATATCTGTTATTGGTTCATTAGTATATATTGAGACGCCCATATCACCTTTAAACAGGTTGAGAACATACTTGCCAAATTGTACGATTTTTGGTTGATCCAACCCATACTTCGCAGTTAAATCTGCTATTATTTGTGGGTTTGGATTATCCTGACCGACAAGTATCCTTATGGGATCACCTGGGGCAGCATGAATTATAATAAAGTTGATACAAAGGGCAACGAATATACATAGTATTCCGGTCAATACCCTTTTCTTCAAATACCTGCTCACTACTTTCACCTTCCTTTATTAAACATGATCTTTATTGATCGAAAAACCTAGTCAAGAAACTGTTCTGATCTCCACTCAGGACTATTACGATAGCCTTCTATTTTACCCTCATAGTTTTCATTTAGGTATCTACCAAGGTAATAAATAAACTTTGCAATGCTTGAAGTATCCTTCAATCCATCCTTGGGATCCTTTTCCAGCTCAAATACCAATGAATGGTCGGCGATGTCATTGTAGGGGTTTATTATGCTGTCTGTAACAGTGACTACTTTGCAGCCTCCATCTATTGCAGTCTTAGTATGGACATATGTGTATCTGTAGTGCGGGCTTAATGACACTGTAATTAATAGAGAGTTTTCATCCATATCGTATAAAATGTTCCTCTCGTCGAATAGCAATCTATAAAAATAGACTTTTTCTCTCCTCATATCCAACATATGTAAGAGCTCTGAAGATATACCAAAGGAATCCATATATCCAATGATCAAAACCTTGCTGGCATTCATTATTAGGTCAGCGATTGCCTTAAACTCTGTAAAACTAATCAGTTTATATTCCTCTACTTCTCCAAGAACATACTTCTCCAGATAGTCTCCAATATTCTCAGTGTAATTCTCACCATTGGTAATCTCAATTTTCTCTCTCATGTACCTATTAATAAAACTGCTTTTTAATGCTTCACTCATAGTGCTAAAATTTTCATACCCAAGAGTATGGGCAAACCTTATGACAGATGTTTCACTAACCCCGAGTTTTTTTCCTATCTGCATAGCCGTCAGAAATACCGCTTCCTCCAGATCATTGATTAGGTATTCAGCTATAGACTTTTGAGATTTTGTAAAGTTGGAATAATTATTTTTTATCAATACCAAAAAATCCATATTCCCCTCCCTAATGTTGTTTTTCCTTCATTTTGTGTTTATTTGTGAATTATTTACTTCATTACTTACATAATATGTTACAATAGAAAAGGATGTCAAGAATTATTTGAAAATTGTGTTTAGGACAGCATCACATTGCTTAAATAAATTGTAAGTGCTATTACTAAGCTGGTAAAATGGATTTGGGAGGTGAAAATTGTGATTCAACATAGAGAGGACAAGTTGGAATGGAATCTTTCAAATATATACTTATCGTATGAAGACCCTAACTTATTTAGTGATATTCATAGGTGTGAGCAACTCATTCACTCAGCCAGCTTAAGGTTGTCAGCAGCTCAGAGCTTTGAAAGCTCAAGTATAAACGATATATTAGAGGAATTTGAGAGAGCGTCACTTTATTTTAATCGAATTTCTACCTATGTTAATTTAAAAATTCTATCTAATAGTGAGGACCTTAGCGGAAACAATATACATTCTATGTCTAACAACCTTTCTGCAAAGTTAGGAATAATAAATGCCAAAATAAGAAAAATGATCGCCAGTATTGATAATTTACCTGATTATATTGAAAATCATAAAGAACTCTTGAAGTACAAAGGTTATATAGCTGAAATATTAAGATCTAACAGTTTGTATGCTTCCGTAGAGACTGAAGCTATTATAATTCAACTTCAAACTACTGGCAGCAAAGCATGGCAGAGGTTGAGGGATAATTTGGAAGCATCAGCAACTATAACAAGTGATGTATTTGGTGAAGTAGAATCACATACTCTGACTGTGCTTCGTTCATTATCTTCGAATGAAGATAAAAGAATAAGAAGGAAAGCATACGAGGATGAAATAAGGCTTTGCATGTCTTTAGAAAAACCTATGGCTGCATGTATCAATTCAATTAAAGGTGAAGGTATTGTTACAACTAAGCTTAGAGGTCACGACTCTATCCTGGAATGGATGCTTGGGATAAACAAGATGAGCCGCAACACCCTCGATGTAATGATTGAAAAGACGAGAGAGTACCTGCCAATGTTTCAGGCTCACATAAAGAAAAGGTCAACTATTCTTGGTTATAATAATGGGCTTCCCTGGTATGAGCTTTCTGCACCTCTTACTAATAAAGGGTCTTTATTCTCCCCAGAAGAGTCTTCCAAGTTACTGATTGACTCATTTAAACAGTTTGATAATAAAATGGGTTGCTTTTATGAAAAAGCAATCCACAGTCAGTGGGTAGACTTTTTGCCTAGAAAAGGAAAAGCAGGAGGGGCACTTTGTGCAGATGTTGCACTGATTTCTGAGAACAGGATCCATCTTAACTTTGGAGGAACGATATCAGATATCAGGGTAATGGCTCACGAGCTTGGACATGCTTACCACTCACGGCTTCTTGATGATTATCCATTTATCTTCAGAGACCCACCAACACCACTCTGCGAGACTGCATCAATATTTAGTGAAATCATATTTCAGGAGAGTCTTAGTAAATCTGTAGTGGATAAAGACCGAGCTGTCTTAATAGACTCAGGCACGATTGATAATGTACATAAAATAGTTGAAATGTATAGTCGATTTCTATTCGAGGATAAATTTATGGAGCTGAGAAAGGATCGTGAACTTTCATCCGAAGAAATATGCGAGTTAATGGTTGAGTCCCAAATTGAAGCTTATGGAGAATCCATTGACAGGAGTTGCCTCCATCCTTATATGTGGATCCCTAAGGTACATTATTATATACCTGATTTTCATTACTATAACTTTCCTTATTCTTTTGGGCTTCTGCTCTCAAAGGGATTGTATGGATTTTATAAAAATGACCCCGAGAGTTTTATTGAGAGATATAATAGCTTACTGAGGAATTCATGCTCGGGATCAATCGAAGAGATTCTCGAAAAATCAGGGTTTTCTCTATCGCAGAACGAATTCTGGGATAGAGCTTTTAATGAAATTCAAAGAGATTTCAGGGTTTTTGATGAACTATTTATAGTGTAACTTAGAAACTCAGGATTTTTCTTTCGAAATTGGGTAATATTGCAGATAAGAACAAAAATACTTAAGGGGGATTTAGCTATGAGCAAGTATTTAATACTTTATAGACATGGAATTGCAGAGGATAAGGAGTCTGTAGAAGAGGATGACTTGAGATCTCTTTCCACAAGAGGTAAAAATCTGTTGAAAAAAAGTGTTTCGGGATTTAGGACTATGATAGAGACCTACGATGATATAAGGATTTTTTCAAGCCCTACTCTAAGAGCTAAGGAAACGGCTGAAATGCTTTCATTGGAATTGGAACTGGAGGAACCGACTTATCTGGAATTTCTTGGTACCGGAAGTGGAGTAAGCAGACTTAGAGGTCTTCTTAAAGAAATAGAACCTGGTGAGGCTGCAATAGTTGTTGGACAGCAGCCATACCTTTCGTTGTGGAGCCAGGAGATTTCGGGAACCTTCCTGCGTTTCAAAAAGGGAACGGCAGCTTGCTTCAAGTTCCCTGATGAGGAACTTGGCGAAACGAAAGCTGAGCTGTTGTGGTACCTTCAAACTCGTGAATTTGTAAAAATCAACGATAAGTAGTAATTAATTGAATTGATCCAATACTAAGCTGCTTAGTGATAAGTTTACCTTATCTCTAAGCAGCTTGATTTTTCTCAATAATCGGTTTAATTAAATCACAAGGGCTAATTATTACTCACCAATTTCAATTAATTCCAATCCTTCAGGAGCTGTTGGCATAACATCTGTGCTTAGGTCGATCTCTCCCACAGCCTTGCTAAGAAGTGTAGCTGGATCGAAGCCCCACAATGCATCTGGTGCACCGTTTGTAGTTTGAATTGCCTCAGACATTACTGTTAAAGTAAATAGCTTACCCTGATAGATATTGGTCATGTTAGGTCCGCTGAAGCATACCTTATCAAGCATCTTGATACCAAATCCTGGAAGGATCGGGTATGGATAATAGTAATATCCATCTTTGAATTTCCAAATCGATGGAACCTGATAATCTACAACTCCAGCTACAGGGAGTCCCCCTTCAAACTCTGGGGTTAGTTTTACTCTTACATAAATTTTCTTTGTACCAGTATTCCAGAACCAAACCCACTTGTCGAAGCAGTCACCTGGGTTTACATTTTTTGCCTTACTTTCATCAAAGCATTCAATTACTTTATATTTCAATGTACCTGCCTGAAAATTATTTACTATTGGTTTAGTTGTATAGGTGAACCATGCAAATGTGCCGCCACCAATAAGTAGGACTACAAGCAGAATCACTGAGCCGATCATCAATGTACGCTTTTTCACCGTTCTTCCCCCTTCTCAATTACATCCCCTTGTTACCAGATTCATTACTTGCCCTTATGATTTTTAATCCGATCCGATATTAATTTGGTTTATCATTGGGTCCACGACCGATCCGGTTCAAATGGTAGTTCCTCCATTCCCCAGACGTCCTTCCAGCTTTCATTCGATACAAGAACACCCTCTGCAGTTGCTTTTATCATTAGGAACGCTCCCTCATACTCTGGACCCATATTTGAAATCTCTATACTTTCAATCAAGTCGCTTGTTTTTTGGCCTTCTGTAAGATAATACCTGAAATAATAGTATCCATCAGCTGTAAATTCCCAATCTTCAGATTCTACATTCACTTCGACATTCGATATTGAAAGATTTCTGTCGCTCCATTGAGGAACAAGCCTTACTCTTACGTAAGCCAGCCCCTTCCCGATGTTTTCAACTCGAAGCTCCTCAAGTTCATTCTGGATTAGGTTAAGCTCAATAGAAGTCATTGTAAGATCCTGTGAGCTTTCAGCAGCAGATGAAAACCAAGCTTGTGATTTTCCGGCAATAAGTGCAACAGAGAAGATTAACAATGCTATTATCCCAATATTTTTTTTCATATGTTTCCTCCTTCTCTATGCCTTTTTAGGCTCTTTCCGAATTAGTTTCGGAGCGACGATTGCAATTGCTGCCATAGATACCATGAATACTATTCCAGGTATGCTTGACAAAAACTTGAGAATATAGCCAAGTATCGGTATAGAGAACAAAACCCTTCCAATAACCATTTCAGGTCTCACAGGACTCATATCCTCAGCATTATTCTGATCACCCTTAGTAATAAATGCCTTCCTTTCACCTACTATACGAACGACCCTATGGGTCACCCTTGGAGAGCTATCATCAGATGCATACGTGATCACGTCCCCAATCCTTATTTCATCTACAGGGATCTCCTTTATGATAATCGCTGAGCTCATCATTATTGTAGGTTCCATACTTCCACTTTCTACAATATATAGTCTATGCCCAAGCAGTGACGGCTCTTCTCCAGTAAATCTGGATTGTACAACCATCAGGATAAGGATACCTATCACAATCATAAATAGCCAAAACAGAATGGCGGACAAAAGCTTTATGGTATTTCCTGAAGAGTCAGCTTTCATAACGATACCTCCGTTTCAATCGGAGCATCAAGAATCTCTAACTCCTCAGGAGGATCTGTCTTAGTTGTAGCTGGGCTGAAGCAAGATTCTTCTGGATCAACAGAAACAGCCTCAGATCCAATTATTGTTTCTTCAATTATCGGTTCCAATGCTATCGGTTCCTCGACTATAGGCAGAGATTCAACAGGGACAATAATTTCTGGTATGACCATTATTGGCTCAGGTATTAATATGGTTGGTTCAAGCTCAATATATGCGCTGTCTGACCTGTTGTTAAAATAAGAATAGCTATCGACTTCAGTTTCTACATCATTTGAGGATATAATATTGCCACTGACAACACCTGTTCTCGAACTTGAAAACCATGCTTCGGTTAATTTACTGCATTCAATCTGGACTTTCCCGTCAAGATCCTCCAAAGTAAGCTCAACCAAATCACTCCCACTACTTGCCTTATAGTACATAGGCGCAATGGTGAATATCCTATAATCTCCAATAAAAAGGCCCTCTAAAGTTCCTGACTCTCCAGGCATAAGTGACATTGAGTAGCTTGATCCCATTGGCCCATCTATAATAAAGTCAAATTCTTCATTGCTTCCTACAAGCTCAACAGAATTATTTATGATCGTTATCGAGCCCTTAGGTATTTTTACATCTACGCTAAAATCAATATTTAGGCTTATATGTTCACCCTCAAAGTCAGCACTTATATCTATTGAGTTCCCAATGATCTCATCTCTATTGTAGTCATCAATTTTATATGCTCCATCCAGAGTAATACTCTCACCTGGCTGCAGTGAACCTATATTATCGCTTAAGCCCAGATCATCCTGCACTTCAACGCTACTTAATGTCTCAGTTCCATCATTTGACAGACGGACTTCGTATCTCAATATATCCCCATTAGTCCAATATTCTTCAAGTGGTTCTGCTTCTGCATATAATCCGAGATTTCTATATATAATTACAGGCTCAGGAACAATATACTCGGGCTCGGGTATCGGCTCGAGCTCAGGTGGCAGCTCAGACTCCGGAGGCTGCTCTGGTTCCGGTAGCAACTCTGGCTCTATTGGCAGTAGGGCTTGATCATCGATAATTATCGGATTTACCTCGATCTCTTCTCCATGTACTGTTGATACCTGTGGAAGCACCATAGAAATGCCAAGGATCAGTCTTATTATTAAATACTTGGATCTCATCATACAACCACCCCCCCGTGGAAGCATTTTGTAACCTCTTTGTAATTTCTACTTCCATACAATATATACCTGAAGGTGCTACATGCTGGATTCAAATGGGTTACTTATCGATTACACAATGATCCAAAATACAGAAAATCCCTTGGAAGCTTTTATCCAAGGGATTTTCTAGAAATTTCAACTGCTATATTTTTTTTAACTTAATGTTTAAATCTAGATAATTTCCATTTACTGCTTTGTCGAAGGAATTCCTTATCCTTCCTAAAACTGTGTCTATATCACTCTCTGAAAGACTGTGGAAAAGCACCAGTAACTGCCTTTCATTCCATTGAGATAGTACGTCGCCTTTCCTAAGATCTTTTTTCATGAAGCTTTGAAGCGATTGCATACCTGATCTTATGTCCTCGTTGTGATTGTTTTGAAGACCGCTCTTTCTTATTGTGAGAACTCCCAAGTAAGCATTGTTATGAGCTCTCTCTTTGAGTCTTGCTTCAAAAGAACATAATGACAGGAAATCACTTTTCTCACAAAGCATCATTCCTTCATCCTGGGCTTTTTCTGACTCAAAATCAAGGCAGTCACAATCTACCAGGCTTTCCCCCGTATGATTGCATTTTATTCTCCTGTAGACGTCCTTCATATTGTTGCTGGGTGATTCCCCCAACTCCCTGTAAATCTTACCTGTACAATAGCTGTAATGCTCCAGAGCATACTCCCATTGACCCAGTTTTGTAAGAGCTTCCATAAAAGCGATGTGGAAAAATTCCTCATAAGGCTTGTATCCCATTGCAACTTCACTGGTTGCCAGTATGTCAACATACCTGCTTTCATCTTTAAGGTACTGCAGATACCTTGAAACGCTGCCAACATATAGTCTTTCATATTTGCTTCTTATAGGGACTATCCAGCCTTCGTCTCCCAGCTCACGAAGATACACTCCCTTGTATATCTCCATGACCCTTTTGCAAGCTTCGAGGTTTTCTCCATTTAACAAATGGTTATTTTCAAGGCATTTCAGAAGACAGATAAAGTCTACATTACAGTCACCTTCCAACTCAAATATGTAATAACCATCTATAAAATTTATAGTAAAAAAGGGTACAGAAACATAACCTTCCAGATTGAATAGACTTCTTACTCTTGATATTTGTGTTCTTAGGGCTTTGACTGGATCCTTGTAGTCAATATCTTGCCATAAATCATCTATGATATTTTCAGGTAAAAGTTTCTTTCCTTGTAAGGTAAGTAGATATTTAAAAAGCTTAAGTACTCTGTACTGACTACCTATGGCTGATAAAACTGATTTTCCGTCTACCTTGATGTCGAATTCCCCAAAAGTGTAGACATCGATCATAAAAAACACCTCTGCGGAGTTTGTTTACCCACTTAAATTAAGGCTAAACTTTTCACAAATCAAATCTGAAGCCCTAAAGCTTCAGATTTAAGAGACCTTCTATTAAATTATTTCGTATTTTTTGACATTGTAGGCTCTGGCAATTTTCTCAATATTTTTTTTATTGATGACCGCATAAATATTTTTATCTGATTGCAAAGCTTTTGTAAAAATATCTGAATAACCCTGGCCATTAATCTCTAATACACCTATCTCATCAATGAAAACAGTCCTGATATCCGGATTTAGCAGCAAGCTATTTAGCATCACTGATGCTTTATGGAAGGCATCTTCAGAAAACAGGAATCTATCAACCTCAAGGTATTTCCCACTGAGCCTTTGGGAGTATTCCTTAAGAACTGCAAGTGGAAAAGTCACTCCTGATGATAGCCATTTAAGAGAGTATCCTATAAACTCCGCTGTTTCTGAAAAATCCTTTATACAGGCAAATCCTCCAGCTGTACCCTTTTCTTGGCTTTTGTATATCTCAATCAGTCTATTGGTTTTTCCGCTGTTGTAGTCTCCTGAAACTATTTTAACCTTAACCATAGGCTCACCCTCGTTAAATAAACACATTCAGCATTACAGCTACTGCTAAAGCAGCATACGGTAATACCGGAGGTCTATAGCTAATTTCCTTTGGCTTTATTGCCCTCACAGTGAAAAATATCAGGATGGCATTCACAAAACTTTCTACCATTAGAAATCTAAGGCTTACTATGATCCCGTCTGTTATAAGTGCTGCAGGGAGCTCAAACAATGATATTATAAACATGTACATAAGCCAGAGACATCTCCATGAAATTCCGGCAGAAAATCCTTCGAGAAACCCAAATACTCTTTCATTCCGTTCACAGTAAGCAAAAACCAATGCAACTGCAAGACCTTCAAGGAGGATCGACAGCGCAGGATTTATTATCCTGATAGCCATGTAGCCTGGGACCAGAAAATCGATAAGTTTTATTGCTGCAGCTATTGCAGATGCGTAAAATACTGCCTTAGGTTCCTTCGTCTCAAGATATACTTTGCGCATGAAATAGAAGGCGACAGGAAACATTACAAATCCTGGAAGTCCCGGTAATGCAATCGATCCCAGGTGAATCAGGTTTCCTATAGTAGCTTCACCAATGCCCCACATCGCTCCCCAAAATAATACTGAAAAAAATTTATTTTTCATAGGATCAGCTCCTTTTGAAGCATCTCTTTTAATAATCCTACTGCTGTCGATCGTCTATAATTTCTTGTTGATCTAATATCTGATATTGGACTTATTGCAATGCTGTACATCTCAATAACCTCATCCAGAAGTCCAGAATCCTTTGATAGGTCTACTCCAATAAGCCTTTTTTCAGTTTCATATGATCTTACAACTATTGGCCCGAGTGCTCCGAAGGCTATTCTTATGTCCTCTATTGATCCATCTCGGAGCCTTGAAGCAATGAACACTGATAGCTTGGCTATTGCATTGGCTTTTCTTGAACCAGTCTTTTCAAACCTCCAATTCGTGAAGCTATTTACTGGAATTATTATTTTCGTTAATAGCTCATCCTCCTTTAGAATAGTTTTACCAGGACCTATTATAAATTCAGAAATAGGTATTACCCTTTTCCCATCAATCGAAGAGAGCTCTAATCCAGCATCGAGGGCATATAAGCAAGGGAGGATGTCCCCCGCTGGAGAAGCATTGCAGATATTGCCTCCTATTGATCCCAGGTTTCTGATGGCCGGAGAACCGATACTTCTTAAGGGCTGTCTTATGTAGTCCGGTATCCATGAGCTGTTGATGATTGAAGAAAGCTTTGTAGCAGCTCCAATGGTTATTTTACCCTGGACGATAATTATTTCCTTAAGCTCATCCAAATCTCCGATATATAGTATATCTCTTGAATACTTTGGAAGAGCACCTCCCCAGGACTTATTCTTTACCATAAGGTCGGTCCCTCCAGCATAAGGTATAGCTGAGGTCTCTTTCCTTACACATAAAGCTTCTCTAAGGCTGTCTGGAATGTATGTCTTCACCATAGCCCTTCACCTGCCTTGGATGCCTCAAGTATCCCGTCTGCTATCATGCTATAGCCTGTACACCTGCATAAATTTCCCTCGATGGCTTCGAGTGCCTCTTCTAAGGATGGATGCGGATTCCTTCTTAATAAAGCTTCAGCTGCCAGTACCATTCCGGGAGTACAGAAGCCACACTGGACGCTTCCTGCATTTTCAAAGCCGACCTTGATCGCCTCGAACCTCCTTTGAGTGCTGAAGCCCTCTATTGTAAGTACGTCTTTGCCGATTATAGTCATTGCAGACACAAGGCAGGAGTTTACCAGTTCTCCATTTACCAGTACTGAACAGGATCCGCATTCGCCCTCGCCGCAACCTTCCTTTGTTCCTGTGAGCATCAGGTCATCCCTTAGTATGTCTAGTAGTCTCCTTGTTGGATCAACGTCGACAGATATCACTTCTCCATTCAATATAAAATCAATTTTCATCTCTCATCAGCTCCTTTAAATACTCCGGATTCACAGGAACCCTGTCGATAGATTTTTTTATTGCGTTCTGAAGTGCACTTGCAACAGCAGGAGCAACGCCAACTAACGGTACCTCCCCAAGGCCGCTTGCACCAAATGGTCCGTTCACTCTTGGATTATCGATCAGTATTATATGCGGCCTAGGAAAATCCCTGGAGGAGGGTATGATATATGTTGTAAATGATTTTTGCATAGGCTCCCCATTTACTACCTCAAAGTTCTCCATTAGTGAGAATCCAAGTCCTTGAGCTATTCCGCCCTCGATTTGTCCCTGAACTATTCTTGGATCAATTGGCGTACCTATGTCGTATACTGCCCATACATTCTCTATCTCCACCTCATTTGTTATTTTATCCACCTGAAGCTCAACAACATTTGCACCCCAAGAACTTTCGGGGTATGCATTCCCAATGAATCTGTCGTTGTCCCAGGAAAGCTCCTTAGGATACTCATAGGCTCTTAATATTTCAAACTCCTCTTCTCCCCAGCGCGCCTTCATATCCTTTGCGCAATCCTGAAGCATCTTCCCAACTATAAGTATTGTCCTTGATGCAACAGTTGGCCCTGAATCCGGGCAGTGTTTGGTGTCCGGGTATGAATTTTTAACCATTTCAAACGGGATCCCAAGCTCTTCAGACACTATCCTTCTCAAAGTGGTCAAAACCCCCTGACCAATTTCAGTGCTTGATACAAATATTTCAACCTCACCAGATTTGTTCTTTTTTAACCTGACCTTTGGCTTCAGAAGCTCAGCTTCGCCTGCTCCGGTGAATCCGCAACCATGGAAAAATATTGAAAATCCAATTCCCTTAGAGTACCTGCCAATAGTTTTATCAACACTCCGTTTTTCTTTATAGCCTGACATTTCATTTATCTCTTCTGCCAGCTCATGCAGCTTTATCTTGCTTGGATACTTCCCTTGTGTGGCAGATAAATCCCCATCATTAAGCAAATGTTCTATTTTAAAATCGTAAGGATCGATCCCCAGCTTCAGGGCAATGTTCTCCATATGCATCTCAATAGCAAACATTGCCTGAGGACCTCCAAAGCCTCTGAATGCACTGCTTACTACTTTGTTTGTGGCATAAGCTGCCCCATGGACCCTCAGATTCTCGATATTATATGCTCCTGTTGCAGAGAAGATAGTCCGTTGAAGCACAACGCTCGAAAGCCCGGCATAGGCACCTCCATCCAGCTTAACCTTGATATCCATTGCTCTGATCTTGTTATTATCATCAAGGCTGCTTCTTATGGTTATGATCGATGGATGTCTTTTCGTGCTTGCTACTATATCTTCCTTTCTGTCGTATATAAGCTGTACGGGTTTGCCTGATTTCATGGCTGCCAAGGCACTTAGTACCGCAGGAATAGAAGGGTAATCCTCCTTACCGCCAAAGCCTCCTCCTGTTGGCTGTTGAATGACCCTTATTTTCTCTTCACTTAAGCCCAGAGAGACTTTGAGGGCCTCCACTACATAGTATGGGCACTGCATAGAGCCTCTTAACTCTATAGCACCATCCCTGTAGCATGCTTGAAAAGCCTGTGTTTCCAGGTAAGCATGCTCCTGGTAGCCTGTAGAAAGTGTATCCTCAAATATTCGAAAAGGAGGTTCAAAGTACTTGTCTGGATCTCCCTTGGTGTAGGAGTACGATATGGAGTTTAGACCATCTGCAAAATGGTACTTATCTGGATCGGCGTGCGCTTCCTCAATTGTATCAACCGGTTCAATATCTTCATACTCAACTATGATTTTCTCAAATGTATCCTGAATATTGTTCTTATCCCTTCCAACGATCAGCAATATCGGCTCTCCTATGTAGTTTACCTCGCCTTCTGCCAGAAAAGGCTGATCGTTATAGACTATAGGCACCCTATTTGTGCCTGGAATGTCATGATAGTCAACGATAAATATCTCATCCTGAAGGTCTGGATAAGAGATACTCAGGATTTTGGCTCTTTGCTTTTCCGATCTGTATACCTTACAGTAATAGAGTTCATCTGGTCTTAAATCAGATGTGAATAATGCCTTGCCGGTTATTTTATCATTAAAATCCTGTCTTTTTAAAGATTCCTTAAAGCCAATCACATTACCACCTGCCTCCTTTACTTAGGAAACCTTTTATTTGCTCATATTCTAAAATAGTATCGATATCCCACAGTATACCTGGATCTCTCACAGGGATCTCAGTGAAAGGTCGCTCAGAGATATACTCTCTGAGTGAATGGTGGACCGTATCAAGTAATATCCTGTCTGCTTCGCCTCGATCGATAAACACCGGGTGCCCCTTTTGCCCATTGAATGTTGGAATCACAATGCTTTCCGACAATGAAAGCATAAGCTTTGGGGTGCTCTTGTCTATCACAGGACAGTCTCCTGGAATAATAAATATCTTTTCGCCTTTTGCAGATCTCAAGCCAGCCCTGATGGATGAGAACATCCCTTTCTTATAATCAGGATTGTTTACGATCTCCACTTTATCAAACAATCTTAGGAGGCTTGTGAAATCCTCTGCTTTGGGGCCAGTGACAATAAAAATGTTATCGCACATATCTTCAAGACTTTCTATTGTCATTTCAATCAATGCTTTTCCGCCGATTCTCAGCATAAGCTTATTTTCCGGATATGTCCTTGAGGACAGTCCGGCAGCTAAAATTACCGCATCAACAATCATATTGGGTCCCTTCCTAAATTAGACAATAGAGATCATTGGAATTTCTTAACAATTTTTTACCCGATTTTATCGCTTTAATTCATTGCAAGGGAGTGCTGTGCGCTTGTAATACATTCGTAATGTTATTGTAACCCCTTTGACCACCCTTCATTATATAATGGTCATAACTACGGACATAAGAAAGGGGAACGATATGAAAATAAGAAAAACAACGGTCTTGATTATGCTGATAGCCGCAATTATATGGCTAAGTCCTGCCTCCTTATCTGAGGCTGCAAATATCCAACTACCTGAGAAGATATACGAGACGGTAAATAAGACTCCAGTATCACCGGGAGTTGTTCACGAAAACTATCAAAGATTCACGGCCAGTGGGTGGTGGAATATCAACGTATTGAGGGTAGATCTGACCGACAAGTATACCAGCGTTGGCAGCTTGTTTAATCCATCCGGACTATCGTCAAGAGACAGCATAGGCGGAATGGTTGAGAAAAAAAATGCGATTGCCGGAATAAATGGCGACTTTTATAATTTCCAACCTATCCCTAACTCTCTAGGTGCTCTTGTTGATAATGGAAGGATCCTTTCCTCTCCAAATCATCTCCCTGTATTCTATCTTGAGGATGATGAAGCATTTGTTGACTACTTTACAACTAAAATCACTCTTACCAACTGGCGATCCGGTTACCAATTGCCTGTTACTACCATAAATAAGGTTTCAACGAACTTTGATACTATAATGATGTTTAACTCCAACTGGGGTACGAAGTCCATCGGCAATAGATTCCACCAGGATTTGACAGAGTTTCTAGTGGTAAATGATATTGTTGTAGATAAAAGGACAGGTGGAGCAGCATTTGATATCCCTGCAGATGAAAATGCTTTCGTTATAGCATCTAGGAGCTCATGGGTAAATGACTTCCAACCAGGGGACAGAGTGCAGCTGGATATAAGTATTACACCCGATTTGAGAAATCTCCAGTTTGCAATCGGTGCAGGCGGTATAATTCTAAAGGATGGACAAGCTACTAATACTGATGTTGTCGTATCAGGAAATCATCCAAGAACCGGCATCGGGATAAGTAAGGATAGCGAAGAGATCATACTTGTGACTATCGATGGGCGTGACAGCTCCTTCAAAGGCGTCTCTCAGGAAATGTTCGGAGCGATCCTAAAGGATATGGGAGCCTGGAATGGAGTAAACCTTGACGGCGGAGGCTCCACCACAATGGTCGTTAAGCCCAGTGGGGAAGCTAAGGCCACTGTAGTGAATAAGCCGAGCGAAGGAACACAGAGACTTGTCGTAAATGGAGTTGGTGTATTCAGTTCAGCTCCAGTAGGAAAGGCTGACAGGCTAGAAATCTCTTCTGTAAAATCGAGTGTTTTCATTGGAGAATCGAGTGCCCTGACCGTAAAGATTTATGATCAATATCATAACCTGATAGCGACAAACCCCTCAGATATAAGATGGAGGGTCTCAGGAGATGTTGGAAGGGTAAATAATGGCTCTTTTTTCGCCGAAAGTTCGGGTATAGCAAAGCTTACAGCTACCTATCAGGGTGTCACTGGCGAAGGAGAAATTAGAGTACTGTCCAGCGTAGTCGAGATATCAACCACCGTCGATAGTTTTAACGTCGCTGCCGGCGGGTCCAGGAATCTTGGGAAACTGATAGGGATAGATAAATCAGGTTATTCAGGTGAATTGTCCTATTCCAATGTATCAGTATCTGTAAAAGGGAATATAGGCGAGTTTAAGGATGGCGTATTTTATGCTGCAAGAAATGTAGGTGCAGGATCATTAATACTGAAATCTGGTGATGCTGTCAAGACAATAAAAGTATCAGTAGGGTCGCAATCTATGGAAGTAGCATCCTTTGAAGAAGGTATTAATTACAGATTTTCTGGTTACCCCGCTGCTGTGCTTGGCTCAGCTGTACCCTCAACAGATGCTGTAGATGGAAAATCCAGCATCGAGCTTATTTACGATTTTTCAAAAGGTGAGGGAACACGAGCAGCTTATGTGGACTTTTTAAATACTGCAAAGGGAATTGCTCTTCCGGGGTCTCCCGTCAGGATAGGCCTAATAGTAAATGGAGATTCCTCCGGGACCTGGTTAAGGGGAACTCTTCTGGATTCGGCAGGCAAAAGTCATGTGATCGATTTTTCTAAGGCAATAGATCATAAAGGCTGGAAGCAACTGGAGGCCTCTGTTCCTGATGGAGTGACTTACCCTGTCAGCCTTCAGAGAGTATATGTTGCAGAGGTCAATGAACAGAAGCTTACTGTAGGCAGAATTTTGATCGATGCACTTACTGTGCATACGCCAACTCCATTTGATGACTCTGTTGAAATAATAAGTACCAAGGTACAGGATCCACTTGAGAAAACAATCCAGGGAGGATACAGATTAGCGGTTTATTCAGAGCCATCCATCGTAGGAAACACTTTGTTCTCAAAGATCGTATCCTCTTCAAGACTTACTGGCCTTATACAAAGACTTAACGGTGCGAATGTCGGAGTGCAGCTGGGGAATATGAGCCAAGGCTTCAAGTCATCAATATCTCACAATAGAGTATTGTCAGGAGGAGCTGTGTATGGGATCCATAAGGAGGGGGAGCTTACAGTCATAACACTCCAGGCAAGTTCGGAGGGTATCAGAGCGCAGGACAGCAGTCAATGGACAAGGCTTATGAAGGAATTTAATAGTGGAGAAAGAAATCTAATACTTGTTATTAACAGGTCAGTTACAAGCTTTAGCGATACAATGGAGGCTTCTCTTCTTCACAAACTATTGGTTGAGGTATCGGAGTCTGGAAGAAATGTGTTTGTGGTCCAATCAGGTTCTAAAAATATTTCTCAACTTCGGGATGGAGTAAGATATATTGAGCTGACAGGCACAAAGGCTTCAACTCCATATGAGCTATCTGGCTATTCTTACTTCGAGCTTTCTATCGATGGTAGAAATTCCAACTACCAAGTAGTAAGTCCTTTCAAGCTTTCTAAATAAAAACCAAAGGCTCCTTAAGAGAAATATCCTCTAAAGGAGCCTTATTGTTCCTGGTCTACTAGCAGCAGTTCGAGCTTTTATCTTCATCTCTCATGGATTTTCGGATGAAAGCGAATATCTTGCTCTCAGATATCCAGGTATTGATCAATGCATTTGCACATCCTACCCCCGCCTCTACGTCTATAGCATTTACCGGGCAATTGATATCACAAGCACCGCACTCTATGCAGTTGTTTCTCCTTGCTAAGTCTGCTTTCAAATCATTTATATCGAAAACATCCTGTGGGCACACGATTTTACACATACCGCAACCCGTACATTTTTGCCGGTCCAATTTAATTTTAGCTATATCCTTGATATATCCCATTTTTACACCTCAGATCCTTACTATCAATGCACTTACTATAATCATAGCTAATCCCAAAATAAAAGCGGAGCCTATCACGGGTAAAGCTCTCATAGTTTCCTTCTTCACTCCAGATAAAGATGTAAAGGTCGTACTTCCGGTGAAATTTAAGCCCAAATAACATATCACAGATGTAGATAACAGAATATTTGAAGCCGCAGTAAACATATCTCTTGAGAAACCAAATTGCTCAGGAAATGCAACCAGGATAAATGACCAAATAAGGCCAAGTATCGCAGCTTTTGCCGAGAACATCGTGAAAGGAAGTTTAGGCAGAGCAGCCGGAAACACTAGCGTTCCAATTAGGATTGCTATTAAATAGGAAGCTGCACTTTTAATGGAGCTCAAGAGGACTCCCAATATGCTCATATTACCTTGTATCAATCTGGTTAACACAAATAGAATAAATATTGGTACCAAATACCTTATAGCTGAAACTGCCTCAACAAGTGCTACTTCCATTCTATCATAAAGACCAAAATCTACTTTTCTCATGGCATCAGAGGCAACATTCCCATTTTCAATATAGTTTATAATATCCTCTGAACGAACTGGCCCAAACTCAACTTTAAATCCAGTGTATTTCGTAACCTGCCATGCGCTTACTCCAGGCGCTGAGAGCTGTGGAAGAATAACAGTTTTGTGGTCAACCAAACTGCTTATCTTGTGTTTCTTGATCCTAAAAATCAACTCTTCAGTGGAAAAGGTTCCTTTGCCGGCTGCACACCAGACATTCACGCCCTTTGTGTCTAAAACCAAAAGCCAGGTATCAACTCCTGATAAACTTCCCCTGAGCTTATCAAGGGTAAGCTTGTAGTTGCCTGAAATCAAGACCGGGGATCTTTTATCCGGTTTTCCGATTGCATAAACTCCAACTGGTACTGTATAGTCATCTCTTCCAATACCAAGTCGCATCAATAGTTCCCAGTGTTTATCGAAAGGATATATCTCGTTGGAAAGAATCGGTACCCTCCCGGAAGCAGTATCAATATCCCCAATAGTAATATGTCTAATCCTTTCATCACTATAAGGAGTTTCTTTTTGTCTTATTTTTTCTTTCAGCTTTTCCTCCAGACTGGAGGATTTCTTCTCTTCAATGACTCAGCATTGTTTGTTATTAGTAATTTCCATCTTATCTCCTCTTCCAGCTAAATTAATCAAAAAACCGCACAGGTCCTATAGTAAACACCAGTGCGGTCATTGTTCAAACATTCTATTTATCTATTGAATTTTGATCTCTCGCTGTCTTTCATGCTTTTTTCAAGATATGCAAGTGAGTCAAGGGATTTTCCAGTTCCTATTGCTACACATTCAACAGCATTGTCAGCAAGCCGTGTGGGAATACCAGTCTTCTCTTCTATGAGCTTATCGAGACCATTGAGCATGGCACCGCCGCCTGTAAGATAGATCCCAACATTGCTTATATCTGAAGACAGCTCAGGTGGGGTTTTTTCAAGGACCTCATGTACAGCTTCAAGGATCTCGTTGACCGGCTCAGCAAGTGCCTCCAGCATATCGTTTGATGAAACAGTTACAGTTATCGGCAAACCTGTAAGAAGATTTCTTCCCTTTATCTCCATAAACTTTTCTTCCTCAAATGGATACGCACAACCGATTTCGACCTTTAATGATTCAGCAGATCTTTCACCTATCATCATATTGTATTTCTTCCTGATATATCTAATTATAGCTTCGTCGCATTCATCTCCGGCAGTTTTTATGGATTTGCTTACAACTATTCCTCCAAGTGATATAACAGCAACGTCTGAGGTTCCCCCACCAATATCTACTATCATATTCCCGTTTGGCAAGGTTATATCAAGTCCGGCACCAATAGCTGCTGCAATAGGCTCTTCTATAAGGTAGGTTTTGCTGGCGCCTGCTTCGTTGCTTGCTTCCATTACAGCTCTCTTTTCTACTTCAGTTATCCCGCTGGGAACGCATATTATAATTCGAGGCTTGAGCCACATCCTTCCGAGGGCTTTCTGAATGAAGTATTTCAGCATCCTTTCAGTGATGCTGTAGTCAGAGATTACGCCATCCTTTAAGGGTCTTACCGCGACAATGTTACCAGGAGTTCTTCCCAGCATCTTTCTAGCTTCCTCTCCCACTGCGAGAAATTTATTTGTATATTGGTCTATTGCAACGACGGATGGCTCCTTCAAAACGATGCCCTTTCCCTTGATGTATACCAGTACGCTGGCTGTACCAAGATCTATACCTACGTCTGCTCTCAAAGCGCTCATGCATATCCTCCTTTGCCGGATTTTTTCTTCAAGTATGTAAAATAAAGGTCCTAACAATTACTATACTTAATCTTTTTGTCATTATCAAGACCAAATCATCAAAATGCTTATTCTATCCTATTTAGCCGTTCTTTCTGTAAATGACGGCACCAAGGCCAGTGAATTTTGCTTCTATCCCGTCGTACCCTCTGTCAATGTGATAGACATTTTCTATCTCAGTGATACCGTCTGCTACAAGACCGGCGAGAACAAGTGCTGCTCCGGCTCGAAGGTCTGATGTCTTTACGACTGCACCTTTAAGCTGTTTAATTCCATTTATTATGGCTGACCTGTCATCTATTTTAATATCTGCTCCCATTTTCTTTAGCTCGTCCACATGCATGAACCTGTTTTCAAATACAGTTTCTATTACTACGCTGGTTCCTTTTAGAATAGTCATCAAAGCCATGAATTGAGCCTGCATGTCTGTAGGGAAACCAGGATATGGAAGTGTTTTTATGTCTATTGCTTTAAGTTCATTATTACCTATGACTCTTATGCTGTCGATACCTTCCTCAACAGTGCATCCTGCTTCCTTAAGCTTTGCTATGATTGGCTTCACATGGCTGTTAATAACGTTTTCAATGACGACGTCACCGCCTGTTATAGCAGCAGCTACCATAAAGGTGCCGGCTTCTATCCTGTCAGGGATAATGGAATGTCTTGCACCACCCAGTTTCTTCACGCCTTTTATTCTGATGGTTGAGGTTCCCGCTCCCTTTATATCAGCACCAAGCTTGTTAAGGAAGTTTGAAAGGTCGACTATTTCAGGTTCCATTGCGGCGTTGTCGATTATCGTCTCTCCATCTGCCATGGTTGCAGCCATCATAATGTTTTCGGTTGCTCCTACTGATGGGAAATCCAGGTATATCTTATCTCCTATCAGCTTTTCTGTATAAGCTCCAATATTCCCATGATCTATATCGATAGTTGCACCCAGTGCCTTAAAGCCTTTAAGATGTAGGTCTATGGGTCTTGTGCCTATTGCACAGCCGCCGGGCATTGAATTCTTGGTTTTACCCATTCTTGTCAGCAATGGACCCATTACAAGGAATGAGGCCCTCATTTTGCTCATAAGCTCATAGCTGGTCTCATAATTGTTTATACCGGCTGAGTTTATCCTTATTACACCATCTCCTAAGTAATCCACCTTGCTTCCAAGCGAAGTCAATACCTCGCACATTATTTCAACGTCCTTGAGCTTTGGAACGTCCTCAAGTATTATATCTTCTGTACCTAACAGTGATGCGGCAAGTATGGGAAGCGCAGCGTTTTTTGCACCGCTTATCCTCACATTTCCTCTTAATGGAGGGCTCTTCTCAACCATGATCCTATCCAAAATATCTCCCCCTAAATCATATACGTTAAATTAAGGCTCTGGGCCGTATAAGTCAATACCAAGTATCTGTCGACATAGTTCTAACTTTATCATTATAACATTATTAAATAGTTTTTGCATTAACAAAAAAGCACCCCGTATTTCAGGGATGCTTAGTTTATGCTATACTACACTTCCATCTGCTTCATATCTTCCGGGATGATAAGGGTCGCCTCTGTGGCTGCCTGTACCTCTTCTACTGTGAATTCCGGATTGATCTCTCTTAGGACTATGCCTTCCTTTGTAACCTCCATAAAGCCCATCTCTGTTACTATATAGTCTACCTGATGTGCTGCCGTTAGAGGAAGAGTGCACTCTTTGAGTATCTTGTGGGCTCCCTTTGCGGTGTGCTCCATTGCTATAGTTACTTTCTTTGCTCCTGTTACAAGGTCCATTGCTCCTCCCATGCCTGGGACCATTTTACCTGGGATCATCCAGTTGGCTAGGTTTCCTTTCTCGTCTACCTGGAGGGCTCCAAGGACTGTCATGTCTACATGGCCTCCTCTTATTATTCCAAATGAGGTGGCTGAGTCGAAGAATACTCCTCCGGGAAGGATGGTTACGCATTGGCCTCCTGCATTTACTATGTTCGTGTTTTCTTTGCCTTGCTCTGGTGCCGGACCTACTCCTATGAACCCGTTTTCTGACTGGAGGAATATGTTGGCTCCTTCAGGAAGGTAGTTTGCTACTAGGGTCGGCATGCCTATCCCTAAGTTTACTACGTCTCCGTCTTTTAGCATCTTTGCTACTCTTTTTGCTATGAATTCTTTTATCATGTTTTTATCCATTAGTTTGCACCTCCGTTTACAAGGTGTGTTACGAATATGCCTGGGGTGACTACGTGGTTTGGATCTAGTTCTCCTACCTCTACTATTTCTTCTACTTCTGCTATTACTATCTCTGCTGCTGAGGCCATGAGGTGGTTGAAGTTTCTTGTTGCACCGAAGTATTCGAGGTTGCCGAATTTGTCTGCTGTTTGAGCTGCTATTATTGCTATGTCCGCTTTTAGTGGTCTTTCTAGAAGGTATTCTATTCCGTCTAATTCTATCTTTTGTTTGCCTTCTTCTACTACTGTGCCTACTCCTGTTGGGGTGAGTATTCCTCCTAGCCCTGCTCCTCCTGCTCTTACCTGCTCTGCAAGGGTGCCTTGGGGTACGAGGATGACTTCTGTTTCTTTTTCGTTCATTTGTCTTCCTGTTTCTGGGTTTGTTCCTACATGGGATGCTATTATCTTTTTGAATTGTTTGTTTACTACCATTTTACCTACTCCGAATTCCGGGAAGGAGGTGTCGTTGCAGATCAGTGTAAGATCTTTTACTCCTTTTTCTACAAGCTTGTCTATTATCCTATGGGGATTGCCGCAGCCTAGAAAGCCGCCGACCATTATGGTCATGCCGTCTTTTACCATGTCGACTGCCTGCTCCATTGTTATTTGTTTGTGCATTTTTTCTTTCCCTCGCTTTCAAATGTTGATACTAGTTGGTTGGTTGGTTGTCAAGTGAACAGTGAATAGTGAACAGTGAATAGTTTTTCGTTTTTCGTTATTCACTATTCACTTTTACTTATTGACTATCTTTTCACTACCATCGCTATTCCTTGTCCGCCTCCGATGCATAGGGTTGCAAGGCCGTTTTTGGCGTCTCTCTTTTCCATTTCGTGAAGGAGGGTCACTAGGATCCTTGCTCCACTTGCTCCTATTGGGTGGCCTATTGCTATGGCTCCCCCGTTTACGTTTACTTTTTCCATGTCGAAGTTTAGGTCTTTTGCTACTGAGAGCGCTTGTGCTGCGAAGGCTTCGTTTGCTTCTACAAGGTCTATGTCTTCTATTTTTATCCCTGCTTTTTCAAGGGCTTTTGTGCTTGCCGGTATTGGGCCTGTTCCCATTATTGCAGGGTCTACTCCGCCTGATGCGTAGCTTGTTATTTCTGCAAGTATCTTCAGGCCCAGCTCTTGTGCTTTTTCTTTGCTCATTACTATTATGGCTGCTGCTCCGTCGTTTATACCTGATGCGTTCCCTGCCGTTACTGTTCCGTCTTTTTTGAACGCTGGCTTTAGCTTGCCGAGGGTCTCCATTGTTGTGCCGAATTTTGGATATTCGTCTGTGTCTACTATTACTGGGTCTCCCTTTCTTTGGGGGATTATTACTGGTACTATCTCTTCCTTGAAGCGGCCTTCTTTTATTGCTTTTTCTGCTCTTATTTGTGAGTTGTATGAAAGTGTGTCTTGTTCTTCTCTTGTTAAGCCGTATTTTTCTACTATGTTTTCTGCTGTTATCCCCATGTGGTAGTTGTTGAATATGTCTGTTAGGCCGTCTGCTACCATGTAGTCTATTACCTGGCCGTTGCCCATTCTTTGTCCCCATCTATTGTTGGGTAGTAGATATGGTGCCTGGCTCATGTTTTCTGTTCCGCCTGCTACTATTATCTCTGCGTCTCCTGCTTTTATTGCCTGTGCTGCAAGGGCTACTGTCTTTAGTCCTGAGCCGCATACCTTGTTTATTGTGTATGAGGTTACATAGTCGGGGATACCTGCGTGTATTGCTACTTGTCTTGCTACGTTTTGTCCCAGGCCTGCCTGGAGGACGTTTCCGTAGATGACTTCGTCTACCATTTTAGGGTCCAGGTTTATTCTTTCCATGGCTGCCTTTACTGCTGTCGTTCCAAGCGCTACTGCGCTTACGTCCTTGAATGCTCCACCGTAGCTTCCCACTGGTGTTCTTACTGCACTTACTATTACTGCCTGCTTCATCTTTGCTACCTCCCTTAAATTATCTATATTATTTGCTATTACCAACTATCTTATATTCTACCCCCAAAAGTATCTGTTAAAATATCAACGATTCTTTTTGAGGCATTTCCATCTCCATAAGGATTGACGGCATGAGCCATTTGAGAATAGGCTTCTGCGTCAGTTAACAGCTGGAGAAGGTTTGTTTGCACATTTTCGTAGGATGTCCCGACAAGTCTTGCCGTCCCGGCATCAATCCCTTCAGGTCTTTCAGTTTCTTCTCTAATTACAAGCACTGGCTTTCCCAGCGCCGGTGCTTCCTCCTGAAGACCTCCGGAGTCTGTAACAGCCATGTAGCATCTTGCCATAAGGTTGGTGAATGGTTCATAATCCATTGGCTCAGTTAAATATACGGCCGGGTTGTCTCCAAGTATCCTGTTTGCAATTTCCCTTACCTTTGGATTAAGATGGACAGGGAAAACTACTACAGCTTCAGGGACCATTTTTATCGCGTCTCTTACGGCCTTAAATACGTTTTCCATTGGCTCCCCAAGATTCTCTCTTCTGTGACTTGTAAGAAGTATGACCTTCTTGTTTTTAAAATCTAGACTGTTGAGTCTGTCGTCTTTAAAAGAATACTCCTCTTTCACGGAATATTTCAGAGCATCGATCACAGTGTTTCCGGTTATATATATTTTGTCATCAGGATAACCTTCTCGAAGAAGGTTATCTCTGTTTGCCTCAGTTGGTGCGAAGTGAAAGTCTGTAAGAACTCCCACAAGCTTTCGGTTTGCTTCCTCAGGGTATGGAGAATATAGGTTTCCGCTTCTCAATCCTGCTTCAACATGCCCTATCCTTATCTTCTGATAGAAGGCAGCGAGAGCTCCGGCAAATACTGTAGTTGTATCACCCTGAACCAGAAGAACGTCAGGGTTTTCCTTTCTTATTACATCCTCAAGCCCCTTCAGGGAGTTTACAGTTATGTCAGTCAGGGTTTGACCCGGCCTGAATATATTAAGGTCATAATGTGGTTCAATTCCGAAAAGCTCGGTTACCTGGTCAAGCATCTCTCTATGCTGAGCTGTTATACAGACTATCTGCTCGATGCCCTCTCTCTTTTCCAGTTCCTTTATTATTGGAGCCATCTTGACTCCTTCAGGTCTTGTTCCAAATACTGTCATTACCTTCATTCCTCGTCCTCCTTGCTGTCTTTGGCCGTAGTAAAAAGCCCGAATTTAATGGCATAAATGATTGTCACCACAAAGAGGATCGCTGACATGTAAAATGCCTGTCTGCTGTTTACCCTGGATACAAGCACAGAAAAAACCCCAAATATACCTGATATCCCATAAAGTATCAAAACCGTTTTCTTTTGTGAAAAGCCTCTCTTAAGAAGCCTGTGGTGCAGGTGGTTTTTGTCTGCAGACATTATCGAGCGACCACTTAAAATTCTTCTGAATATGGCAAAGGTTGTGTCGAATATGGGCACCCCCAAGATTATTATGGGCACAAGCATGGCTATCGTAGCAACGCTCTTCATAACTCCCTCTATTGAGATTACGGCGAGCATAAATCCTAAAAATAAAGCTCCGGTGTCCCCCATAAATATTTTTGCAGGGTTGAAATTGTATGGCAAAAAACCTATACAGGCACCAGCTACCATAACTGCCAGAACACCAATTTGAGGTACTCCCAGCTTAATGGCAACAGCAGTGAAGGATAATGCTGAAATAAAAGCAACTCCACCTGCCAGGCCATCCAGTCCGTCAATAAGGTTTAGAGTGTTCGTTATTCCTACTATCCAGAACAACGTTACGGGTACTCCGATCCAGCTTAAGGGAATAACTGTACCTCCCCATGACAAAGGATTGGTCACGAAATCTATCTGGACTCCGCCCCATATAGCTGCAACTGCTGCAGCTATCTGAAATATTAGCTTCTCCATGGGACTCATGCCCTTCATATCGTCCTTTAGACCAGCAATAAAAATAATGGTTCCACCCGCCATTATTCCATAGAGCTCTCTCGAGCCTGGAAGGAACAACAGCATAGAAATCATTACGGCAAGGTACATTGCCACGCCGCCGATCAACGGCATAGGCTTGGAATGGACTCTCCTCTCATCCTTAGGGATGTCCATAGCTCCGATTTTTGGAGCTAAATGTATAATTATAGGAGTAACGGCAAGTGAGATCAATGCCGATACCAAAAAAGGCTTGGTTAGTATTTCCATTGTGCTGAATTCTCCCTGTATACTATTATATTAGATTCTATCCAAGAAATTGGGCTATGTCAAACTTTTGACTATACTATATGCATTCAAAAAGCACAAAAAGGCAGCTGAAACTGCCCTTGTTTCTATTTTGTGCCAAACAATCTGTCTCCTGCATCACCAAGACCTGGTACTATATAGGCATGGTCATTTAATTTCTCATCTATCGCTCCCAGGTAGATATCAACATCCGGTGCTGCATCCTGGACGGCCTTGATACCCTCCGGTGCTGCAATAAGGCACACGAGCTTTATGCTTTGTGCTCCGCTTTTCTTAAGGAACTCTATCGCAGCTATGGCTGATCCTCCGGTAGCTAGCATTGGATCGAGAAGTATCAGATCTCTTTCGTTGATATCCATGGGAAGCTTGCAGTAATATTCCACAGGCTTAAGCGTTTCAGGGTCTCTATAAAGTCCGATATGTCCGACCTTGGCAGCTGGTATGAGATTCAGCATTCCATCAACCATTCCCAATCCGGCTCTAAGAATAGGAACCAAGCCTACCTTCTTTCCAGCTATCACTGGTGACATCATCTTTGTTATTGGAGTTTCTATTTCAACGTCTGTCAGTGGAAAATCCCTTGTGACTTCATAGGCCATTAGAGTAGATATCTCCGTTACAAGCTCCCTGAAATCCTTCGAGCCAGTATTTTTATCTCTTATCATTGTGATTTTATGCTTGATCAATGGGTGATCCATTACGACTACCTTAGACATCATATCGCTCCCCTCAAAATTTTATCCTAGATATTATACCACAAATCAGGCTTCAATTTCACCAATTTTATCTACTCGAAGCTGATGTCTTCCACCCTGGAACTTACCATCGAGCCATGCTATTAGAATCTCAGTTGCTAGGCCGATTCCAAGGACTCTTCCTCCCAATGCCAGCATATTTGCATTATTGTGCTCTCTGCTCATCCTGGCAGAATAGGTGTCTCCGCAAAGTGCGCACCTGATACCCTTAACCTTATTTGCAGATATGGAGATCCCTATTCCTGTTCCACAAATAACTACGGCTCTGTCGACCTCGCCTGCTGCCACAGCCTCAGCTACAAGCTTTCCATAATCAGGGTAATCTACTGAATCCTTGGAATATGTCCCGTAGTCGACTACCTCGATTTCTCTCTCTTCCATAAACTTCTTTAGTTCTTCCTTAAGATCAAAGCCTCCGTGGTCACTTCCTATGCCTATCCTCACTTCTATTCCTCCTCATCCCTTGATTTTGTATATAACTGAATCTATTGCTTCGTTCAATTCATCTCTTACTTTTTTATATAATGAAACGGGCCCTCCATAAGGATCCTCTATGTCGATATCCTGGTCCAGAGCGAAGGATTTAAGAAGATATACCTTATCATTCGATTCCGGGTAGATCTCTAATATCCTGAATAACTGGGATTGAGTCATTACAAGGACCAAATCTGCCCACCTCATCAGCTCCAGATCAAGCGTGCTTGCCCTGTGACTTCCAAGGCTTTTTATACTCTTCATTGCTTCAATGGCTCCTCTGCTAGCCCTGTCTCCATCAAAGGCAAATATTCCTGCAGATCTTACTTCGATAGGTAGACCGAGAGCCTCCGCCTTCGTTCTTAGCAATGCCTCTGCCATTGGGCTTCTGCAAGTGTTACCGGTGCATACGAACAATACTTTCATAGGGACCTCCTAAACCTTTACAAGCCTTCCTCCAGCCGCCTTCAAGAGTCTATTCATGATAGCAAGACCAATTTCATCCTCGCCAACAGCTTCGCAAACTATAAGATCAACCATTGATCTGTCCAGGTCTCTAATAATATGGAATAAATTGTGGGCAATCGCCTCCTTGTCAAGAAGGGAACCCATATCAGCGATCCTATGAGCAGAGTAGCTTCCCATATTTTCGGTGCAGCACATGATGCCTACCTTCATACCCTTGAGCTCGGCCTCTAAAGTTATTCGATTTATCTCATCGATGACTCTGCTGCTCTCCCCCGAGACCAGGCTCATCTGGGCCTTTGGTGCATAGTGCCTGTATTTTTGACCAGGTGATTTTGGGATCATATCCTTATCTGAAGAACCCAAGGCCGGGTCCACGATCGCGTTTGGAAGAAGCTTCCTCACATCCTCCAGCGTTATCCCACCTGGTCTCAGGATCATTGGCTTCTCTCCTGTCAGATCGAGTACAGTTGATTCGAGGCCAACGCCTGTTTCGCCTCCGTCGATGATCAAAGGTATCTTTCCTTCCATATCCTCAAGGACGTGTTCAGCCCTTGTTGGGCTTGGCTTGCCTGAACTGTTTGCCGAGGGTGCAGCGATAGGTGCTCCACTTATGCTTATTAATCTCAGCGCTACGGGGTGGCTTGGCATCCTGATAGCTACAGTCTCGAGTCCTGCAGTTATTATATCAGGTACGACCTCTCGTCGTCTGAATAAAATCGTTAACGGTCCGGGCCAGAATTTCTCCATACAGATTCTTGCTGCAGGAGGAATATCCATTACCAGCTGCTCCAGCATATCTACCGAATCAACGTGTAGTATCAAAGGATTATCCTGAGGTCTGCCCTTTGCCTGAAATATTTTTTTGACTGCTTCCTCATTAAGCCCATCTGCGCCTAATCCGTAGACTGTCTCAGTTGGGAATGCTACAAGCTCACCGTCTCTTATTAGAGCTGCGGCAGCTTTTATGAGTTCTTCCTCTGGCTCTGAGCTGCTTATTCTTATTACTTTAGTTTCCATATCCATATCATCCTTTTCACAAAAAAAGAGGGTCATCCCCTCTTTAGCTGATCTGTTGCAGTCTTTCCGCCTGATCCGTAGTAGTCAGTGAATCGATCATCTCCTCGAGATCTCCGTCCACGAAGCTATTCAACTTGTACAGGGTAAGATTTATCCTGTGGTCTGTGACCCTTCCCTGCGGGAAGTTGTACGTTCTTATTCTTTCAGATCTGTCCCCTGTTCCTACCTGGCCTTTCTTTAGCTGTGCCATCTCTGCATTTTGCTCCTGGATCTTCATGTCGTAAAGCTTGGTCTTAAGAATCTTAAGCGCCTTTTCCTTATTCTTCAGCTGACTTTTTTCATCCTGGCAGGAAACGACTATCCCAGTAGGGTTATGAGTGATCCTTACTGCTGAGTCGGTTGTGTTTACTGACTGACCTCCATTCCCCGAGGAACGGAACACGTCGACCCTTATATCCTGCGGATTTATCTCAACGTCAACATCCTCAGCCTCCGGAAGCACAGCTACGGTTGAAGTGGAAGTATGGATCCTGCCGCTGGCTTCAGTCTCAGGGACTCTTTGTACCCTGTGGACACCGGACTCATATTTTAGCTTGCTGTAAGCTCCTTTACCCTTGATCATAAAGATAACTTCCTTATAACCGCCTATACCTATCTCATTTGTGTTCATAATTTCGACCTTCCAGTTGTTCCTTTCAGCGTATCTTACATACATTCTGAACAGAACTCCTGCGAAAAGAGCTGCTTCGTCTCCGCCTGCTCCTCCTCTGATCTCGACGATTACATTCTTATGGTCGTTGGGATCCTTTGGAAGCAAGAGCAGCTTCAGCTCCTCTTCATAGGTCTGTAGGTTCTCTTCAAGTGCCTTGACCTCTTCCTTTACCATGTCCCTCATGTCCTCATCGAGCGCTTTGTCATAAAGCATCTCCTTGGAGTCCTCAAGCTCTGACTTTGCCTTGGTGTACTCCCTGTATTTTGAAACTATGGGTTCAAGGTCAGACTGCTCCTTCATTACCCTTTGCCATTCCTCCCTGTCTTCGTTGATCAGGTTTGGGTCCATGGCTTTTTCGGTCAACTCCCTGTATTTATCTTCAATAAATGCTAATTTGTCCAACACTGCTTTTACCTCTCCTCTATATGTTACTTTTTCGCATATCCTACCACATTACTATTATATTAGATGAAGATGCATTTTACAAGAAGCTAATGCTCTCTCTCCTTTTGTGGAGCTGCGAAGAACCTGTGATAAACTACAGATACCACCGCACCTGAGGTTACCACCCAAATTGGACTTATACCGAGGAACATTACTGCGACCACAGCTGCAAGGGATGCACCAAGTATCGCCCAAGTCCTTTTGGTCTTTGTCCACATCTTATATACTGCCGCCAGAATCAATGCGACGATTGCAGGCCTTATTCCAGCAAAGATTTTGTCTATTACTGGCAATGACCTGAATCTGTAAAAATAGATAGCCACGACAAGTATAGTGATAAATGAAGGTAGAACTGTTCCCATTGTGCAGGCTAGAGCACCCAAAAATCCGTTTATCCTGTAACCAACGTATATGCTTGTATTTACGGCTACCGGACCTGGCGAGGCTTGCGCAAGAGCTATTGCATCGAGGAATTCCTCGTCCTTGATCAGTTTTTTCTTTTCCACTATCTCTCTCTGGATTATTGGAATCATTGCATAGCCTCCACCGAAGGTAAAGGCTCCGATCTTGAAAAATGTCAAAAATAAGCTTAAAAGCATGCCCAAACCCTCCTAAAACAATACCACGCCCATACCACCAGCAAGTACAATGGCGTATATGGGGTTGAAATTTCTAAAAGCTACCAAATAAAACAGTAATGCGGCAATCAAAACTGATGGTATATCTACAAATGTCGAAACTGCAACACTGAAGGCTGCAACCGCTATAAGACCAAGAACTACGGATCTTATCCCCTTTAATATCCAATCAACATAGGGTGAGCTTTTAAATTTGAAAATGAAATGAAATATAAGGCTCATTACAATAAATGAAGGGAGAACGACTCCCAGGGTCGCCAATGCGGATCCGACAACTCCTGCAACTTTGTAGCCAAGAAAGGTTGCTGAATTGATTGCTATAGGTCCGGGGGTCATCTCTGCGATTGCCAATATATCTATGTACTCTGCCATAGTTATCCAGTTGTGGACCGTTATTACTTCCTCTTGTATCATAGGAAGCATGGCGTAGCCTCCGCCAAAGCTGAAGGCTCCTATCTTAAAGAATGATATGAATAAGTCTATAAGGGCTCCCATATTACCCCTCCTTTATAATCTTCCTGCGACTATCCTGTCCCTGTTTTCAAGGTCCTTTGCAACAGTCACAGTTTTAAATCCATTTTCCTTCATTATCTCAGCGACGTCAGGCCCTTGTCCGGCGCCGATCTCGTATATCAGCAATCCTCCACTTGCAAGGTACTTCCTCGCCTGGGAGGTTATCTTCCTGTAGTAATCGAGACCGTCTTCTCCTCCAAAAAGAGCAATAGCAGGTTCGTGTATCCTTACCTCTTTTTGGAGGGCTTCTGAATCTCCCTCGGGTATATAAGGTGGATTCGAGGCAATGATATTAAAACCACTATGGTATTCCTCTCCAATAGATGAAAACAGATCGCTTTCAATGAACCTGACATTATCAAGTCTTAGGTTTCTTCTATTTTCTTCTGCGATCAGAAGGGCTTCCCTTGAGATATCGACTCCAATTATCTCTCCTTCAGGTCTGTGATATGCTGTTGAAAGTGATATGGCACCGCTACCCACTCCAATATCCAGCATCCTGTAGATTCTGCCTGCAAACTCCTCGTCGATAAATTTAATGATTTGGTCAACCAAAAGCTCGGTATCTCCCCTTGGGATCAGAACTCCCTTGCCTACCCTAAAATCAATACCCATAAATTCCTGTGTTCCTAAAATGTACTGAATAGGCTCTCCTGATTTCCGCCTCTCAATGATCTGGACGAATTTAGTCTTTTCAGCCTCTGTGACCTCCTGATCTCCATGAGCATAAAGATAAGACCTATCCACTCCCAGCAATTGGGACAGGATAAGTCTTGTTTCCTGCTGGGGATTAGAATATTCTATTCCATTTAGGGCTTCGCAACCCCATTTTAGCAGCTCTTGTATCACCACAAGTCTGCCTCCTTATTTTCAGGTATTACTGCAAGAAGGGATTTTATTGCCACCTCTATCTGGGAGTCATCCGGCTCTTTAACAGTAGCCAGCTTCTGGATCATAAGCCCAGGATAGCTCAGTGCGTAACAAAGTCTTGAATCACTTCTGCCGATCACTCTATTTATTTCATAGGATATCCCTGCGATAACAGGGAACATCAATATCCTTGTAACTACTCGCATCACTGGATTTGGCCAGCCGAAAAATGAAAGCACCAGTATGCTTACTATCATTACCATAAATAAAAAGCTTGTCCCACACCTAGCATGCAGGATCGGGAATCGTCTTACATTTTCTACAGTCAAAGGCATTTCATTCTCATAGCAGTGGATGCTCTTGTGCTCGGCTCCGTGGTATTGGAATACTCTCTTGATCTCGTCAAGCTTTGATACCCACACCACATATATAAGGAATATTGCTATCCTCATAACTCCCTCTACCAGATTCAGTCCTATGGTACTGTTGATCCGGCTGCTTAGAAGGTTTGTGATAAGATTTGGAAGTACCATGAATATTCCGATAGTCAAGGCAAGGGATATGATGACTGCAAGCGTCATTTCAACCTCTTGAGCCTTTTCCTTGAATATCCTCTCCATCAATGTTTTCTTTGGGTTTCCGTACTTATCCTTAGGAGGTTCATCCTCGAAGAACTCCGCGGAATAAAGCAATGCCCCAGTTCCTATCTTAAGGGCGTCAATAAGCCCGATCATCCCTCTGATAAATGGCAGAGTAAAAAGCTTGCTTTTCTTTGCAAGCGATCTTACTGGTTCTACCTTAAGCTCAATATCATTATCAGGCTTCCTAACTGCTATGGCGACCTTGTCAGGTCCTTTCATCATAACTCCCTCAATAAGTGCCTGTCCGCCGATAGTTGTTTTATGTTTAGCACTTACACGTGCAGTTTTGAGCTTTGCCATAAATACACTTCCTCATAAAAAATAAAGGTTAGTGCGGATGCAACTAACCCGTTGTTGAAGAAATTAATCGATTGAATATTTCTTCTTGAATTTCTCTACACGCCCGCCACGCTCAACAAACTTTTGCTTGCCGGTAAAGAATGGATGGCACTCTGAACATACTTCCACTCTAAGCTCATCCTTAGTGGAGCCCGTTGTGAATGTGTTTCCACATGCACAGGTTACAGTTACTTCTTTATATGCTGGATGGATTCCTGTCTTCATTACATTCACCTCTCTTCAATACGAGTATCTATTTTTGCAGCTACTCCTCGATATAACCATTAGATTATAGCACAGCAACTAAAAATATTCAACTATATCCAAATTTTATTTCTCATTTCAGTTATAAAATCTTCATTGGTTTTAGTTTCTAGAAGCTTAGCTATCAATAGCTCGGTTACCTCCTGCGTGCTGCCGCTTCCAAGAGCTTTTCTCATCGCCCAAACTGTCTCAAGCTCCTTCTGGGTCATTATAAGTTCCTCTCTCCTTGTTCCTGACTTATAGATGTCTATCGCAGGGAATATCCTCTTCTCAGACAGCTTCCTGTCCAGGTGTATCTCCATATTACCTGTACCCTTAAACTCCTCGAAAATAACATCATCCATCCTGCTGCCGGTTTCGACTAATGCAGTGGCAAGGATAGTAAGGCTTCCGCCCTCCTCCAGATTTCTAGCAGCTCCGAAGAATCTCTTCGGCTTATGGAGAGCACCGGGATCCAAGCCTCCGGACAATGTCCTCCCTGTGGGAGGAATAGTAAGGTTATATGCTCTGGCAAGTCTCGTTATGCTGTCTAAGAGTATAACTACGTCCTTTCCATGCTCAACCAGTCGCTTCGCTCTTTCCAGAACTATTTCCGCAACCTTGGTGTGGTTCTTTGGCAATTCGTCGAATGTTGAGTAAACAACATCTCCCTTGACGGATCTCTTCATGTCGGTGACTTCCTCAGGCCTCTCATCGATCAAAAGGATTATCATCTCGACCTCAGGATGGTTTTGGGCTATGCCATTGGCAATCATCTTAAGAAGCGTAGTCTTGCCCGCCTTAGGAGGTGCGACTATCATACCCCTCTGCCCTTTTCCAATCGGTGCAACAAGATCGATCATCCTCGTGGCATATTCCTTTGATCCGGTTTCCAGTATAAGCCTTTCTGTGGGATAGATCGGCGTAAGACTGTCGAAATCAGGCCTATTGATTGCGGTTGCCGGAGGCATGTCGTTTACAGCCTTCACGTAAAGGAGTGCGTTGAACTTTTCCCCTGCCTTCGGAGGTCTTGTTATTCCCGTTATTTTATCACCTGTCTGCAGGTGGAATCTCCTGATCTGGGATGGAGAAATGTAGATATCATCCTCACCAGACAGGTAGTTGTCCCTTCTTAGAAAGCCGTAGCCATCCTGATGCATTTCTAGGATACCCTCTGCTATGTTGATATCCTCAAGCTGCTCCATTTCCTCAGATGCCTTGTCGGAAAGATCGTCTGTGTCGATCTCCGGAACCTGTATCACAGGCTCTTCTTGCTCCTCTTCTGAATACTCTATAGATGTTTTTGGCTCTTCACTTACAGGCTCAGACGACAGAGTTCTTACTATGAGCTCAAGAAGCTCCTCTTTTTTGTATTTATAAGCCTTTTCAATACCATAAGCCTTAGCGATTTCTCTTAGCTGACTTAAGTTTTTCTTTTCCAATAATTCCTGGCTCAATATATCACCTCTCTTTATTACTTGGCGTATTCAGGCTTTTTGTCCAGTTGGTGGACCGCCTTCATAAACCTTACCGTCCCTGTTTCTGCTCTAAGAATCAGGGTCTCTGTAGTCGCTTTATTGTTGTCCAGATACTTTACGCCCTCAAGAAGCTCGCCATAGCTTACTCCGGTAGCGGAGAATGCAATCTCATCTCCCTTGACCAGGTCGTCAGTTAAGTATACCTTATCCAGCTCCACACCCATTCTTCTGCATCGTTCTCTCTGAACGTCGTCTTCAGGCAGCAGGATCCCCTGGAATTCTCCGCCCAGGCACTTCAAGGCAGCTGCTGCAAGAACACCCTCAGGTGCACCTCCGCTTCCCATAAGTATATCTACCCCGGCCTCATCAAAGCAGGTAGATATGGCTCCAAGAACGTCTCCGTCATATATGAACTTCAATCTGGCACCTGTCTCCCTAATCTCATTTATCATCTTCCTGTGACGTTCTCTGTCGAGTATTATAACCGTTATGTCAGAAGGATCCTTTTCAAGTGCCTTTGCAACGTTTTCGATATTGGTTCTTACAGTCGCCTTGATATCTATTGCTCCCTTTGCTTTAGGGCCTACAGCAAGCTTTTCCATGTACATATCAGGTGCATTCAGAAGACACCCTCTGGGAGCTACAGCAACTACCGCTATTGCATTAGCCAGTCCATGGGCAACTGCAAGAGTTCCATCCAGGGGGTCTACTGCTATATCCACCTTAGGGTTGCCTTCTCTGGGTGTTCCAATATGCTCCCCGATATAGAGCATTGGAGCCTCGTCCATCTCGCCTTCGCCAATAACCACTTCTCCGTCTATGTCTATTGTGTCGAACATTCTTCTCATGGCATCGACGGCCAGCTGGTCAGCCATGTTCTTATCGCCTCTTCCCAGCATCCTTGCACTGGCGAGAGCTGCAGCCTCAGTTACTCTAGCAAGATTTACCGCTAAGTTTCTATCCATCACTTAAACCCCCTTTTTTCAGTGAATAGTGAATAGTTAACAGTGAATAGTGAATAGTGAATGGTGAATAGTGAATAGTTAACAGTGAAGAGCTTGGCTCTTAGTGATAAAACCTAAGAGGTTAGAGTAAAAATTCCTTCTAAAGATTTATTAAATCTTATCTCAATTATGCTGCTTGATCTCTTTCCATGCTTTTCGTTATTCACTATTCACTCAAACTTATTCACTCAAATTTCAACTCTAGGGTTGAAATTTGCATCACCACACCGCTATATATCCATCCGCTCTGCTTTCCGTTCCTCCGCACAGTACTCCGTTTTCATCTCTCCAGATTATCTGACCTCTCCCAAAACTTCCGGTGTCAAGGTTTACGGATACGTCATGACCCTTTCTTGCAAGAGCTTCGGCCAGCTCAGTCGGGAAGCTTTTCTCTACCTGGATGTTGTTGCCGCCGACCCACTGCCACCTTGGTGAATCAAGGGCGTCCTGTGGATTAAGCCCAAATTCAACGGTATTTAGAACCACCTGAAGATGCCCCTGTGGCTGCATATATGCTCCCATTACTCCAAATGGACCAATTGGCTTACCATCCTTTGAAAGGAAGCCTGGGATGATGGTATGATATGGTCGTTTTCCGGGCAGCAATGAGTTGGGGTGTCCCTCCTCACACACGAAATCATACCCTCTGTTGTGGAGAGAAATCCCTGTTCCCGGTACGACAAGCCCTGAACCGAAGCCCCAATAGTTGCTTTGTATATAAGATATCATATTCCCCTCGCCATCTGCTGCTGCCAGGTATACAGTACCTCCACGCTTAGGCTGAGCATCAAGGGGCAGTCTTGCTCTGTCGGTTATCAGCTCAGCTCTCTTAGAAAGGTATTCAGGCTCAAGGACACATCTCCAATAGTCATCCATGAAATCCTGATCTCCAACTATCCTGTTGCCATCCTCAAAGCCCAGCTTCATGGCCTCGATTGCTCTGTGGATCGTTTCAGGATCCTCTATATGTCCCTTTTCCAGTCTATCAAGTATTCCTAGTGCCATAAGAGCTGTTATGCCCTGGCCATTGGGAGGTATCTCCCAAACATCGTAGCCTCTGAATGAAGTAGTTATGGGCTTTACCCATTCCGGATGATGATCTGCCAGATCTTCTTTTTCCATGAGACCACCTGAGGCTTTAACAAACTCCGAGATCCTTGCTGCTAGCTCACCACTGTAAAATGACTCCCCACCTGATGAGGCTATCAGTTCAAGGGTCCTTGCCTGCTCCTCAGATTTCCAGAGCTCCCCAGGATAAGGTGTGCGACCCTCCGTGGTAAAGTGGTCAAACCATGGCTTTATGTAATGCTTATCCAATAATTCAGAATATCTTTCCTTTGCCTGCTTCCAATATCTTGCAACGGTCGTGTGTACCACATGACCTTCTCTTGCAATTTCTATTGCAGGTTTTAAAACCTCTTCGAGAGGCAGTTTTCCAAACTTTCGGTTTATTTCAGCCCATACTGAAACTGCACCGGGAACGGTCACGGCTAAAGGTCCATATTTTGGTATCTTGTCAAATCCGTTATCCCTCAACCATTGAATCGTCAGTTTTTGAGGAGATCTCCCGCTTCCGTTTATCCCAAGGATCTCTCCATCCTTGGAAAGAATAGCAAAGGCATCTCCTCCTATACCATTGCTTGTCGGTTCTACTACGGTCAGTGCTGCAGCTGCAGCGATAGCACCGTCAAAGGCGTTACCTCCTGACTTCATGACTGAAATTCCAGCCTGTGAGGCGATAGGGTGGGTAGTGGAAACCATACCCTTGTGACCAAAAACTAGATTCCTCTTAGATGAGTATCTTTGATAATAGGGGTCAAATTTCAATTTTTTCACATCCTTATGGGAAATTAAATAGAGAAAAGAAAATTGGTACCGTTGTTGGTACCAATTATATCATATAATCTAAGATTTATTAAGCTTTTAGTGGTTTCAGTCCAAGTATTTCCCTTGCTTCTGCCGGAGTTGCTATTTCTCTGCCAAGCTCTTTGGCAAGTCTTACTACCTTTTCTACCATTTCGCCATTGGATTTTGCAAGTACGCCCTTCTCAATATAAGTGTTGTCTTCAAATCCGACTCTTACATTGCCCCCCATAACTATTGCCATGGCAGCTATCTGGAATTGGCTTCTGCCTATGCCTGCTGCTGTCCAGGTCGAGCCCTGCGGTATGCTGTCTACCATAAATGCCAGATCCCTTGCGGTAGCTGACATCTGAACCCCAAGAACGAAGTCGAAGTGCATAGGAGCCTTAATGAAGCCTTGCTTCTGAAATCTGATGGCATAGTCGATCATACCTTTGTCAAATACCTCTACCTCGGGCTTTATATCTCTTTCTATCATGATCCTTCCAAAGTTCTTTATGGTTGTCTCGGTGTTTACAAATATCTCGTCGCCGCCAAAATTAAGGGTTCCACAGTCAAGAGTAGCCATTTCTGGATAAAGCTCGGTTGGCTGAAGTCTTTCCTCGTCAGTCATACCTACTGCTCCCCCTGTGGAAGGCTGGATTATGACATCAGGACACCTTCTTCTGATCTCATCCATTGCAAGCTTGAATCTTTCCTTGTTTTGAGTTGGAGTGCCGTCGTCCTCTCTTACATGAAGGTGGATTATGCTCGCTCCTGCTTTATATGCAGCCTCTGCTTCTCTGCCAATTTCCTCTATAGTATATGGGACATTGGGGTTATTTTCCTTTGTAACCTCTGCTCCGCAAATGGCAGCAGTTATGATCAATTTTTCCATTATATCAGCTCCTTCTTAAAAGTTGGTTAGTTGGAAAGGGCGACCGATGGTCGCAGTGAATTGTGATCTGTGAATTGTGAATTTAATTGTCCATTGTCAATTGTCAATTGTCAATTGTCAATTATTTACTTCCTCTTCTTATCCTTCGTCACTACGCAGGTCCCTTCAGCTATGCATACAACGATAGGCTCTTCCAATACGTCGCATGCTGACTCGTTGATATCAGGTCTGGGCACTATAACCTTTCTAGCTTCGAACTTCATCTTCCTTGATGTGTTCCCAACGCTTACAATCTCGCCTACTGCCTCGATATAATCACCTGCAAAAACAGGTGCCTTGAACTCGACCTTGTCGTATGCAACAAATAGACCTTCATCTCCATCCAATCTTATGAGAAGTTCAGTAGCAACGTCTCCAAACAAACCAAGCATCCTAGCTCCATCAACAAGATTACCACCGTAGTGGGCATCGTGTGCACTCATTCTAATTCTGATCATAGATTTTTCCATCAAAATACCTCCCTGTTAATGTTTGTCTCAATTATAACATAGTCCTTGTTTTTATTCCACATTAGAAATCGTTATCCCTATCACAGCTTGTTGAATCGAAGCCTGGAATCTGATATCATGATATCAATAGAACTCAGTGTTTATAATAGGAACAACCTATAAAGGGGGATAAATCATGAAGCTCGAAGGGAATGTTCTAGTAGCTCAGGGAGGAGGACCAACAGCAGTCATCAATCAGTCGATGGTAGGCGTAGTCCTTGAAGCAAGGAAGTTTCCACAGGTACAAAAGATATACGGTGCTTTGAATGGCGTCAGAGGTATAATCAACGAAGAATTCCTGGACTTGACCCAGGAGACTACCAATAATCTTGAGAAGGTTGCAGGTACTCCATCCTCAGCTCTGCTCTCAACCAGAGATAAGCCTGATGATGAATACTGCAACAAAATATTCAAGGTTCTGGAAGCCCACAATATCCGCTACTTCTTTTACATAGGAGGAAATGATTCAGCAGATACGGTAAGGATCGTCAATGAAAAGGCGATGCAGTCAGGTTATGAGCTAAGGGCTATCCATATTCCAAAGACCATAGACAACGACCTGAGGGTCAACGACCACTGCCCTGGGTATGGCTCGGCAGCAAAATTCGTTGCTCAGGCTTTTATTGGAGTAAACCTGGACGTAAAGGCTCTTTCAGGAGTATATATCGGAGTAGTTATGGGAAGAAATGCAGGATTTTTGACTGCTGCAGCCTCAATGGCACAAAAGTATCCTGATGACGGTCCGCACCTGATATATCTGCCTGAGCGACCCTTCAATATAGATAGCTTTATCAATGACGTCAAGGAGGTTTACGGTAAGTACGGAAGATGTGTAATAGCAGTTTCAGAGGGAGTTTCTGACGAAGGCGGGACTCCAATAATCGCAAGCCTGACCAAGGATATCGAGGTGGACAGCCACGGAAATGTTCAGCTTTCAGGAACCGGTGCTTTAGGGGATCTATTGTCGGACCAGATCAAGGAAAAGCTTGGAATAAAGAGGGTCAGAAGCGATACCTTCGGCTACCTTCAAAGGTCTTTCATTGGATGTGTGTCTGATGTAGACCAACAGGAGGCAAGGGAGGTTGGTGAGAAGGCTGCCCAATACGCCCTATGGCATAATGTTGATGGATCTGTCACTATCCATAGGACAGGACTATACTCCGTGGATTACAGGCTAACACAGCTTTCAGAGGTTGCAAGAAATACACGTTCCATGCCGGATGAGTTTATCAATGAGGCCGGAAATGGAGTTACGGAAGCATTTAAGTATTATCTGCTCCCGCTTCTTGGATCAAATATGCCACAGGCACATAGACTAAGAGCGCCAAGGGTAGATAAGATACTCAACAAATAGGACAGACAAAAGAGTCGGCGATTGCCGGCTCTTCTACGTAATATGTTCAAATTTAATCGTTTTGTAACTACTATTTTCTCTCCATATGTTAGACTTTATTTGTATAAAGAAAGAGGTGGTCAAGCTGGATGATCTTATTCAACTGAGGAATCTCAGAAAAATATATAAAATGGGTGATGAGAAGATCATCGCTCTGGACAATATTGACCTTGATATTGGCAAAAAGGAATTTATTTGCTTGATCGGAACCTCAGGCTCCGGTAAAAGTACCTTGCTAAATATGATGGCCGGTCTTGAGAAGCCCACAAGAGGAGAAATAATAATCAATGAAATGCATCTTGAGAAGATGGATGAGAAGCAGCTGGCCAAGTTCAGACAGCTTAACATAGGCTTTGTGTTCCAGTCCTATAACCTTATCCCGACTCTCACTGCATTGGAGAATGTAAGCCTTGTACTCACCTTCAAGGGAGTTCCTAAATCAAGCAGGGACAAGGTTGCAACAAAAATGCTTAAGAACGTAGGTCTTGGTAACAGGCTGCACCACAAGCCCTCGGAAATGAGCGGCGGTCAGCAGCAGCGTGTAAGTATAGCAAGAGCCTTTGTTAGCAATCCCAGGATCGTCTTCGCAGACGAGCCCACTGGTAACCTGGACACAAAAACCACCTACGAGGTAATGGACCTGATAACAGGGATGGCAAAGGAATACAGCCAGACACTTGTAATAGTAACGCACGATGTCGAGATATCCGGGTATGCTCACAGAGTCATACACCTAAGAGACGGCAGTATTGAGAGAATAGACATCAATAAATCATCAGAGGAGGGAATAGTATAGATGAAACGATTATTAAGCAGGTTATTGATATTTGCGATAATATTTACGATGCTGCCGGCAGGGGTTTGGGCTGCTGATATGTCTAGTGCAAGACCTGATTTAATGCTTGTCAGTTCAAACTCAGTCAGAGCAGAAGCTGGCGACAGAGATACTATCACAGTTGAGCTTAAAAATGTTGGTACAGAGACCGCTACTAATATTGTAGCTACACTTTATTCGGACAATACAGGAAATGTAGTTGTAGACAGAGGTTCAAGTAAACCTGTAGACAACATTTCTTCTAATAATGTAAAAAGTGTCTCATTTACAATAGATATTGATGATGATGCTGAGGATGACACCTACGAATTACCTTTAGAAATTGTGTATTATAATAATTATGTAGATGATCCTTCAACTGAAAATATTGATGAATCTACTGACCCAATTAAATACATTCTTTCTAAAACCATCAACGTCCGTGTAACCTCATCACCGACCACACCGGAGTTGGCAGTATCTAAAATCGATCTAATGCCTCCAATAGTTTTACCTGGAGGAGATTTCATTGTGGGATTCCAGCTTGAGAACGATGGTGATGGACCTGCAAGAGACATAAAAGCCTCAATAAAAGGACTTTCAGTTGATACTTTCTCATTGAGAGCTGGACTTAGCACTCAAACTCTCGCTTCAATAAATAGAGGTAAGAAGGACTATATATACTTCGAGCTTAAGGCTGCAAAGGGACTTAAACAAGGAAATTATGAGCTTGAGCTTGAGTACAGCTACAAGGATGATAAGGGTAACAAAATGGGACCTGAAACTGAAGGGTTCAGCATCCAGGTAGGATCAAATCTTGAGCAGGCTGCGAACCTTTTACTCCAAAACATCACTTATCCCTCCGGACCTTTGGGTCAGAACAAAGAGGTCAAGGTATCGATGGAAGTAAGAAATCAGGGTCAGTCAATAGCTAAGAATGTGGTAGTAAATGCCGACAGCCAGGAATCGAACGGACTTGTTCCTAAATCACTAAGTACTACGAAAATTGATGCAATAGCCCCTGGCGAGACAGTTAAGGTTGAATTCTTGTTTCTGACTGCTCCAAATGCAGCGACGAGCAACTACCCAATAAATATAACTGTTGATTATACCGATGATTTAGTGTCTCCGGAATTGAGAGATCAGATATCACAAATGATCGGTGTATTTGTAAATGCTCCTGATGAGGATGCTAATCTGTCTACGCCGAAGCTTATAATCGATAAATACAGCTTCAGTCCCACAATGGTCGAGGCAGGCCAAAATTTTGAGATGTACTTGTCATTTTATAATACAAACAGCTCAAGGGCTGTTAGAAACATAAAGATATTTCTTACAGCTGAAACTGAGACCGACTCAGGCTCAGTATTTACACCAGTAAACAGCTCTAACACCTTTTACATCGACAGTATTGCACCTAAGGGTAGAGTCGAAAAGACAATAACCATGTTTACCATACCAGATGCTAAGGCGAAGACCTACACCATAACTGCAAACTTTGAATACGAGGATACTGCAGCCAATCCTTACCAGGCTCAGGAATTTATAGGAATACCTGTAGTTCAGCAATCAAGGCTTGAGACCGGTGAAGTGGGCTACTTCCCTGAGAGCTATGTAGGTCAATCAACTCCAATATCTTTAGAATTCTATAATACAGGAAAGGTAACTCTTTATAACATGATGGTCAAGCTGGAGGGCGACTTCCAGACAGAGAACGGTCAATATTACGTTGGAAATTTTAACAGCGGAAGCAGCGAGTACTTTGAGGGGTATGTTATCCCATCAAATCCTGGTGAGCTTTCAGGGGATATCGTCTTCACATTTGAGGACTCCACAGGTCAAATGCAAGAGGTAAGAAAGCCCTTTACGCTGAATGTCATGGATATGATGCCAATGCCTGAATATCCTGGTGGCGAACCTCCTATCGAGGAACCCATGCCTGGAGAGTCAGGAGGTATAAAGTCCTTCTTAATACCTGGAGGGGTTGCTTTGGCAGCTATAGTTGCAGGAGTGATCATCTACAGAAAGAGGAAGGCAAAAAAAGCCTTAGAGGAAATGGAAATCGATGAATAGCTTCGATCTGGTGCGAATGGGTGTTAAAAACCTGTGGAGAAGAAAGCTGAGGACCTTTCTTACAGTCCTTGGCGTAATAATCGGTGCGACTTCAATTATCGTTATGCTCAGCCTGGGATTTGGTCTAAGCAAGTCCTTTGAAGATCAGATATCCCAGTGGGGGAGCCTTACTACTATAAACGTGTACAAAAGGTGGGAGGATCCATCAATGCCCTCCGGCGGCGGTGAGCCAGTTAAGCTGGATGACAAGGCAGTCATAAGCTTCAAGGCACTTCCCCATGTAATTGCAGTAAGTCCGACACTTGAGGTTTATGGAACGATCATAAATGGAAGATATATCGCAGGAGTTCCCATCAGAGGTGTGGATCCTGATTCTATGGCTGAGTTTGGATTTGAGATAGCTGAGGGTAGACTTCTTACCAGTAGCGATGAGCTTACTGTAGTATTTGGAAGCCAAATGAAGCAGAACTTCTACGATCCCAAGGCAAGAGTTTGGAGAGAGCCTAAGGTAGATCTAATGAAGGATCGTATGACCATGACTCTTAATCCAAGCTACGGATGGGAGGATCCAGGGAATAAGGTGGTTTATAAGGAATACAAGATAAAGACTGCAGGGGTCCTGGCAGAGGGCAATTGGGAGTACAGCTATGGGGTTTTCATGCCCATAACCGAGGTCCAAAAGCTAATAAAGGAAAAAGAAAAGGCGGAGGGAGTAAAGCCTAAGCCAGGTCAGGATTCAAGTACTGATTATCAGCAGATCAATGTGAAGGTCGACGAGATGAAGAACGTCCAGGAAGTTCAGCAGGCAATAAAGGATATGGGGCATGAGGCATACAGCCTTAATGACCAGTTGGAAGCCATGAAGGAAACAGCTGGGATGATCCAGCTTGTTCTTGGGGGAATCGGAGCGATTTCACTTCTGGTAGCTGCAATTGGCATTACAAATACAATGGTAATGAGTATTTACGAGCGGACTAAGGAAATCGGCATAATGAAGGTAATTGGTGCCTCCATCAATGACATCAAAAGATTGTTCCTGTTTGAATCAGCTATGATAGGAGTGATCGGTGGAGTTATCGGGATCGGGTTCTCATTTCTTCTGTCATATCTGATCAACCGCTTTGGCAGTCAGTTCGGTGGTTTCTTCGGTGCAGCAGGAGGATCCAAAATATCGATCATCCCAGTATGGTTGGTATTTGCATCCTTGGGATTTTCGGCATTGATCGGGATAATTTCGGGGTATTACCCTGCAAGAAGAGCGATGAATCTTTCCGCGATTGAGGCGATAAGGACAGAGTAATAGGATAAGCGAAGTATGTTAAGTAATAGAGGGGTAATACTTTTATCGGACCGCTCACGGCCGCTTGGCCAGGAAATGTCCTCAAAAGTGTTACCCCTCAATCTTCTTATCATTAATTGTGACTTCAAATTTAACGTTTTTCTTGTTATTCTCGGGAGGTCAATGACCTCTCCTACTATTCACTATTCACTGTTCGATATTCACTGATTCTCCAGCGCTGCCTTAACAAATCCTCTGAACAGCGGGTGAGCTTTTGTCGGCCTTGACTTAAATTCCGGGTGGAATTGGGAGGCGACAAACCACGGATGGTCCTTTATCTCAACTATCTCAACTAGATCCCCGTCGGGCGAAAGACCCGAGAAGCTGAATCCCTTTTCCTCAAGCTGCTTTCTGTAAAGATTGTTGAACTCATATCTGTGTCTGTGCCTTTCGTGGATCATTTCTGCTCCATAAGCTTCCCTTGCCTTAGAGCCTTCCTTCAATATACATGGATATGAACCAAGTCTCAGGGTCCCTCCCAGCTTTGTAATATCTCTTTTATCGGGAAGTATATCGATTATCGGATAGGGAGTATTTGGCTCAAGTTCTGTGCTGTTGGCACCAGTCAGGCCTACAACATTCCTCGCAAACTCTATGCTTGCAAGCTGCATACCAAGGCATAGTCCAAGATAGGGCACCTTGTTCTCCCTTGCGTATCTTATAGCTGAAATCTTTCCTTCCATACCTCTCTGCCCAAAGCCTCCAGGTACCAGTATCCCGTCAGCCTCACCAAACAGTCTGGCCGAGTTCTGGTCTGTGACGTCTCTTGAATGTATCCATTCAAGCTTAATCTCGGCGTCATTTTCGATGCCGGCATGTCTTAATGCCTCAATAACAGAAAGGTAGGCATCCTTCAACTCCACGTATTTTCCAACAAGAGCTATCCTGACTGATTTGCTTGGGTTTGTTGCCCTGTCAACCAGGTATCTCCAATCAGAAAGATCAGGTGCAGTGCAGCTTAGACCAAGGTGCTTTAATACATTTTCAGCAAGGCCCTCTGATTCCAGCAGTAGCGGTACCTGGTAAATGCAAGCAGCATCCCCATTCTCGATTACTGAGCTTGGATCAAGGTCTGTAAATAGCGCTACCTTCTCCTTGATTCCTCTGTCCAATGGCTTTTCGGTCCTTAATATCAATGCATCCGGTTGTATCCCTATACTTCGAAGCTCCTTCACACTATGCTGGGTAGGTTTAGTCTTCAATTCTCCTGCCTTAGAAAGATACGGTATCAGGGTGACATGGATGTACATAACATTCTCCCTGCCAACGTCATGCTTAATCTGTCTTATCGCCTCAAGAAACGGCAGTGATTCGATATCGCCTACAGTTCCTCCTATCTCAGAGATTATAACATCGACATCCTTGCTTTTCGATGCCTTTATTATCCTCTCCTTGATCTCGTTTGTGATATGGGGAATCACCTGGACTGTCCTTCCGTCGTAGTCACCGTTTCTCTCTCTGTTCAGAACTGCCCAATAGACACTTCCTGTAGTGACGCTGCTGTCAGAGTCAAGATTTTCATCAGTAAACCTTTCGTAATGACCAAGGTCAAGATCGGTCTCTGCTCCGTCCTCAGTAACAAATACCTCTCCGTGCTGGTATGGGCTAAGTGTCCCTGGGTCAACGTTGATGTAAGGATCAAACTTTTGGATCGTGACCTTCAGTCCTCTGCTTTTCAAGAGTCTTCCAAGGCTTGCGGCTGTGATCCCTTTCCCAAGGGATGACACAACTCCTCCCGTGATAAAAATGTACTTGGTTTCCACTTTGATTCCCCTCCTTCTTTATACACTTTTTAACTTGATTATTTTATCCCAACCACGTTAGTGTGTCAAAGGATTTGAGTGGAATAACCATTGTTTTTTTGTTGTTTATCAGTCTTAGAAAAATCAGAAACTAAAAAGCAACAGGGACAGTCCCAGTCCCCGTTGCTTTTATTTTAGTCCGCATCTTCTCCTGAGCTCTCTTATTTGATCGTAGACGACATTATCGATCGGGATACCGGTCTTTTCCCGTTGGAGCCTGAAGATATGCTCCTTCTCCCCTGCTGTATATATCCTGTCCTCTCCGGGAGCTTTTTGAGATGCCCTGAGTGCTCGCAGTATATCGCCAGTGTGCTTTCTGAAGCTCTCTTCATCGACGAAATGACTTACATTTATAGCAATGAAGAAATGACCAAGTCTATATGGAGCCGGTTTACCGCTTTCATCCTTGCCGACAAGTGATTGCATGAACGGACCCAGATGGAGCCCTGACGATAGTATCTCAATGAAGGTCGCATAACCATAGCCCTTATACCCGCCATTGTCTTCTCCAACGCCACCAAGTGGAGTCAAGGCTGCGTAGCCTTTTACAAGTTGATCAAGTACCAGCTTAGGATCCTCTCCGCTGTTTCCTTGATGGTCGATCACCCATCCCTTGGGAAGAGGCCTGTTTTCTCTGGCATACTTCTCTATCTTTCCTCTTTGGGTAGTCGACGTAGCACAATCGAGAACAAAGTCAAAGTCCTCATCGCTTGGTATTGCCAGCGTTAACGGATTGGTTCCAAGCATATTCTCAACCCCGAACGTCGGAGCGATGGATGGCCTTGCATTGGTTCCTGTGATGCCTATCATACCCTTTTCAGCAGCCATCTGAGCATAATAGCCTGCTATCCCGTAGTGTGAGGAATTTTTTACTGATACGATGGATATTCCATAAATCTTTGCCTTTTCAATGGCAAGCTCCATAGCCCTCTTGCCTGCTACATGTCCAAAACCGTCATGGGCATCCAGGATGGCTGTCGCCATATTGTCACTAACTACCTCCAGTCTGGTGACAGGCTCAAGTATACCTTCCTCAAAACGGTCGACATATATTGGCTTGAAACGACCGATCCCGTGAGAATCTATACCCTGGATGTCTGCAGATATCAGTACGTCTGCAATTATCTCAGCTTCATCCTCGGGTACACCATAGCTCCTCAGGACCTCCTCCATGAACAACTTTAGCTCAATAGCCATAATTAACCTTTTTTCGCTCATTTTTCTTCCTCCTGGGAATACATGGCTTCCAGCTTCCCATTAATAAGCAGGTCTATTTCCTCTGCGGTCTTATCCATCAAAACCTCTATCCCCTGCTCTATATGATCGATCGCATATATGTGGAATTCTCCATTCCTTACTGCTTCAACTACTTCCTCCCTCAAGGTCAGGTTGTTAAGGTTTGTTCTTGGTATTACGACACCCTGCTTACCTGTAAGTCCCATGATCTTGCAGACCTGGAAATATCCCTCGATTTTTTCATTTACTCCGCCTATTGGCTGGATCTCGCCCTTCTGATTCACTGAGCCTGTTACTGCAAGATACTGCTTGATAGGGACATCTGAGATGGACGAAAGTATAGCATAGAGCTCAGTACTTGAGGCGCTGTCCCCATCTACCACTGAATAGCTTTGCTCGAAGCCGATACCAATGGTTAAACCTAATGGCTTTTTCTGAGCGTATCTTTGCCCAAGATAGCCGCTTAGTATGAGTACGCCCTTGTCATGGATCCTCCCACTTTGTCTTGCTTCCCGCTCAATGTTGATTACTCCCTTCTCGCCCCGATATACGGTCGCCGTTATTCTGCTGGGCTTTCCGAAGCTGTATTCCCCGGTTCCCATAACTGCCAATCCATTTATCTGGCCTACCTCCTCTCCATCTATGTCTATGAGAAGAGTACCCTCGACGAACATTTCATTCAGTTTTTCCTCGTACTTGTTGGACCGTTTTATCTTGCCATCGATCGCTTCCTTCACATGCTTTTCTGTGATGATGCTGTTTCCATCCTGTTCAGCCCAGAGATCTGCTTCGTACAGTATCTCAATTATTTGATTGAACTGAGTGCTTAGCTTCCCCTGGTGTCCGGCCAGCCTTGTGCTGAACTCAACCACTCTTGCTACAGCGGTCTTGTCAAAGGGTTTAATGCCGCTTTCCTTTGTGTTAGTTGAAATAAATTCTGCCATTCTTTTTATGTTTTCCGGATTCTTCTCCATCTCAATATCAAAATCTGCCATTACCTTAAAAAGCTTTCTAAAATCGTCGTCATAATCATATAGAATACTGTAGGTGTAGTCATCCCCGATTATAATTACCTTGACATCGAGGGGTATAGGCTCTGGTTTAAGACTCGAGGTGATTGCCATGCCCATAAGTCTATTATAGTTCTCAATATTTATTTCATTGGTCTTTAAGGACCTTTTAAGCATTTCCCAGGATATGGGGTTGTTCAATATCTCTTTCATCTGGAATACAATATATCCTCCATTTGCCTGATGGAGAGAGCCGGGTTTTATCTGCATAAAGTCTGTAGTCAGAACCCCCATATGGCTCCTGTATTCAATACTTCCCATCAGGTTGTTGTACACTGGATTTGATTCGTTTATAATGGGTGCATGTTCCAGATGACTGTTGTCCACGAAAAGATTGACCTTGTATCTTATGAAGAAATTATCGTCGGAAGGCATTGGTATGTCAAATAGAGAGAAATTCTTCGGTGCTGCTTTGGCCTTAAATTTCTCGATATTCTCTATGATGTCCTTTTCCAGCTCGTTTAGGTATATTGCAGTTGAGGGTATGCTTCCATAGCTGTCCAAAAGCTTCTTTATGTCGTACTGGATAAGCTCCTTTGCCATATTTTCATCAAGCTGTGTGAGGTAATCCTCCAGTTCTTCATCCAGCAGCCTCAGGTCGTTAAACTCCTCAACTGTGGCGATCCTTAGCTCCTCATACTTCTCCATCATGCTTTCACGCTCTTCAAGAGACAATGAGCTATACTCCTGCTCATTGATTGGCTTTCCCTCCTTGAGAGGTATTGAAATAAGACCCTGGTCGCTTGGAGTATATACGAAGCCAAACTCCTGGGACTTTTCGTTGAGCTTCTTAAGGACCTCACTTTTCTTCTGGTTGGTTATCTTGAACAGATTGTTCTTTCTGTTCTCATACTCTATCCCGGAAAAAGCTTCCGGAATGGTCTTCTTAAAGCCTTCTACCAGGCCCTCCAGATCTTTTTTGAAATCCTTTCCCTTACCATGTGGAAACGGCAAAGCCTTGGGAGATTCTTTTTTGTTGAAGTTGTAAACATATACCCAGTCCTGAGGTACGGGCTGTTTTCTTGCAAAATCCTGAGCTATGGAATATGTGAAGCTGCTGCGACCTGTTCCGCTCAAACCAGCAACATAGATATTATAGCCCCTCTTCCTCATCTTAAGACCAAAGCTTAAGGCATCTACACCTCTATCCTGGCCGATTATCCCCTTCAAAGGCTCAACAGTCTCGGTGGTTTGAAAATCAAGAAGCTCAATGTTGCATGGACTGGTCAGCTCCTCCGGCATCAATCTGTACTTATCCTTCATCAGTATCCCTCCCAACTTGTAAACGCTCATATCTTTTATACCCATCTATTTTTTTACAAACAAAAAACCAGGCTTATACCTGGTTTAATAGAAAGCATTTAACAGCACAGGAACTATCATGGCTACCACCATTATTATTGCCAGCACTATCGATACAGTTTTCTTTACTTTCATTAAAATCATTCCCTTCCAGTTCTCGATATCTTAATATTAAATGTTTTGTCTTCTAATTTCAATTTATTTCTTTTCCGGTTCTTAGAGTTAGCTGCATGACCCCAAGGATCAGTGCGATGGCCATTGCGATTATAGACAGCAAGAACGGTACTCTGTTGCCTATTCCATATGCAAATCCCGCTATAAGGGCCCCCAGCATTTCGCCTAAAGACCTGGATGCACTGAACAAGCCTGACATAAACCCTGCGCCATGCTCTGTGCTCTTGACTGCAAAGCTCTGGAGCATTGGAAAAAGAACAGTATGCATTGTAAAATAGAAAAGACTCCATGCCATAAACGGAACAATGCTTTTATTGGCAAAAATCATAAATGCACCGAGTAGAGTTAAACTCAAGAAAATTATCAGAGCATTCTTCCCCTTATAATTTCTTGCTATCCAAACATTTATAGTAAGATTTGCAATGAGGCCGAATATTCCTGTTCCCGCCCTCCATATGCCGTTCACAACTGGCTTGAAATCCAGCTGCTCCTTTAGATAATAGTTGAATGCATTCGTGTTGCTGGAGTAAGCGATAAACACGAAAAGAGTCACGCCAAGGAAAATCATGATCCATGGAGTGAATACTGCCTTTGATTTTTCTCTATCCTTTAAAATATTCCAGATAAAATCGGGCTTGGAGCTCTTACCTGAAGGAGAATTGGTCTCTCCCAGGGCTAAATGTATCGCAAGACTCACTGCTATCATAGTGATCCCCTGAATATAGAATACATACCTGACCGGAAGATAACCCAGGATTCCACCTATAAGAAAGCCTGCAGACATGGAAACGCTCATCACAGCTGAGAAGGCAGCTATCCTTTCAGCTCTGTTGGATTCATTGGATACATCCACAACAGCTGCAAGAAATCCTACCATGAACCCTCCGCTGAACAACCCTGCAATAGCACGAAGCAGGAGTATGTGCCAAAGCTGAGTGGACATTCCGTATGTTATCTGAGTCAATCCGTAAAAAAGCGTAGAGTATACAAGAGTCTTCTTTCTGCCGTAATTATCTCCCAAGCTTCCCCATATGGGTGAAGTCAGGAATACTACTGATACCATAACAGCCATCGAGGTACCAAATACATGGCTTGGCAAATTCAACTGTGTAAAATATGTTGGATTTACGGGATGGTGGAAGTTTGTAGCTAACCATAGGAACACAGATATTATCATTAATTTTTTGTATTGTCTGTCCATCAATATCCTTCTTTCAATTAAAGCATGTTAGGATACATTTTAGCATAAAAGAACGAAACAAACAACTAATGCCAAGAAAAGAAAAAAGCAGCAGGAACCTTCCCCACTGCTTTAAAACAAAACGCAGCCCCGAAGGACTGCGTCTGATTTAGCTTAGATTATTCTACTATAGAAGCTGTTGAGAAGTCTAGAGTTCCAAGAACTGATCTGTCCCATCCTTGAAGCTTTGGTGATGCAAGAACTATATCAGTATAGTGATATACTGGGATTATAGGAAGCTCTGACATCAGTATTTCTTGAGCTGCGTAAAGAGCCTCAAAGTGCTCAGCTCCTCTTGTCTTAGCAGCTGTTGAAAGAAGTGTGTCATATTCTGAATTTTTAAAGTTTGGATCGTTGTATGCATTCTCGCTTGTAAATATTGCAAGAAGTCCCATTGGATCCATGAAGTCTGTCAGCCATCCGCCTCTAGCAACTTCATAGTCTCCTTCTTTTCTAGTATCTTGGAATACTGCCCACTCTTGGTTTTCAAGCTTAACACTTATACCAAGGTTAGTTTTCCACATTTCTTGTACAAGCTCAGCAACTTGTTGATGACCAGCGCCTGTATTGTACATAAGTGTGAATTCTGGGAATCCTGCGCCGCCTGGGAAGCCAGCTTCAGCCAATAACGCTTGAGCTTCAGCAACCTTGCTAGCATCGGATGCGATTCCGTAAGTGCCTGATTTTTCGAAGAAGTCATTTCCTTCGTGATCTAGGAATCCTGGAGGTACAAAGCCTGCTGCAGGAATTTGTCCTGATCCCATAGTCTCAGTTATAAGCTCTCTGTCAATTGCAAGGTTAAGAGCTTTTCTAACTCTTACGTCCTGGAACATCGGAAGATCCATATTGATGTTATAGTAGTAAGTTCCCAATAGTGGGAATACATAGAATTCTGAGCTCTCTGCCATTAGAGTTGGTATCTCTGCTGGTGGAACATCTGGTAACAGATGAAGCTCGCCTGCCTGATATGCTTGGTAAGCTGTTGCTTGCTCGTCGATGAATTTACCTTCGATCCTGTCGATCTTAACTTCTGCTGCGTTCCAGTAGTTTTCGTTCTTAACAAGTGTCAAGCCTTCGCCTATCTTATAGCTTGTCAACTTGAAAGGTCCATTTGATACTGCTACAGCAGGATCCTTTGCCCATGCGCCGTCTGCTCCAGCTTCTACTGCTGATTGCTTAGTTGGCAGGAAGTGGTAGAAGGATAGTAAGCTTACGATATAATCTGTAGGAGTTATAAGCTTAACTTCAAGAGTTTGATCATCAAGTGCTTTTACTCCAACTGCATCAAGTGATGCTCCATTTACTGCGTCAAAAGCACCAACTATGTTTGTGTACTCCCAAATCCATGCATACTCTGAAGCTGTAGCTGGATCCATTCCTCTTTTCCAGGAGTATACGAAGTCGTGAGCTGTAAGTGGTGAACCATCAGACCACTTGGACTCTCTCAGCTTGAAGGTAACAGTAAGACCGTCTTCTGATACTTCCCAGCTTTCAGCGATTCCAGGATATACAGTACCGCTCTTTTCTCTTGTCAGACCCTCGAAAGTTTGGTTGATGACGTCTCCACCATCACTTGCTCCGTTTAGAACTGGGTCGATAGTCTTAGGATCTGCACCTATATTCCAGTTGAAAACTGCTTCTTTTGCTGGTTCTGCTGGTTGCTCTGCAGGTTGCTCTGGTGCTGGTTCTGGTGCAGGTGCCGGCTGTGCACATCCTGCCAACAATGATACAGCCATTGTCAGTACCAGTACGAGCGCTAATAGTCTTTTGTTCATTTTTTCCCCTCCTTATTGATGTTGATGCTGCTATTTAAACCGGACGTTCCGGATTAAATACTAAACTCATGAATTTCTGTATTGCTTTGCACTAAGCTCACTTTAGTATATTATACCACATTTTGTCTATTTAACAAGATGGCAGGCTACGAAGTGGCCTGGCTCAACCTCACGAAGCTCAGGGGTTACCTCACGACAGATGTCTATAGCATATCTGCACCTGCTGGCAAACCTGCACCCTTCAGGAGGATCTATAGGGCTCTTTACGTCTCCCTGAAGTATTATCCTCTTGTGCTCCTTGTTCTTCTTCGGATCAGGAATAGGTATCGAGGATAGAAGAGCCTGAGTATATGGATGCAGCGGCCTTCTGTAAAGCTCATTGCTATCAGTGATCTCCATCATCTTGCCAAGGTACATTACACCTATCCTGTCGGAAATGTGCTTGACCATTGACAGGTCATGGGCGATGAAAAGATAGGTAAGGCCCATGTTGTCCTGTAGATCCTCAAGCATATTTACTACCTGTGCCTGGATTGACACATCTAGTGCCGAAATTGGCTCATCACATACCACTAGATCCGGCTCTACAGCAAGAGCTCTTGCAATACCGATCCTCTGCCTTTGTCCGCCTGAGAACTCATGGGGATACCTGTTGGCATGCTCCTTTTTAAGTCCTACGGTCGTAAGAAGTTCATAAATCTTATCCAGCTTCTCCTGACCAGTATAGAGCTTGTGAGTTTCTATACCCTCTCCGATGATCTCTGAAACAGTAAGCCTTGTGTTTAAGGATGCGTAAGGGTCCTGAAATATCATCTGAAGTCTCTTCCTGTACTTAAGCATCTCGTGTTGGGATATATTTGTAATGTCGTCTCCATCATATATGATCTGTCCGCCTGTTGGCTGATAAAGTCTGACGATGGATCTTCCAAGAGTCGACTTTCCACAGCCTGATTCTCCAACAAGTCCAAAGGTCTCGCCTTTCTTGATATAAAATGACACGTCGTCAACAGCTGTCAGATTCGCGCTTCTTCTGTTGAAAAAGCCTCCTGTCTCTATAGTGAAATATTTCTTAAGATTTTTGATTTCCAATAGTGGTCTGTTTTGTTCCATCCTACAGAACCCCCTTTCCAAAGCCTTCAACTACCGGGGCATCCTCGTGGAGTAGCCAGCATGCTGATGTATGATCTTCGCCTACCTTAAACATTGGCGCAGGTTGCTCCTTGCAAATCTGCATTACATGAGGACATCTGGTTGAAAATGGGCATCCAGCAGGAGGCTTCAAAAGATCCGGAGGAGATCCTGCTATCGGCTTAAGTCTTTCCTTTTGCTCTCTGTCCATCCTCGGAACAGATTTTAAAAGTCCTTGAGTGTATGGATGCTGTGGATTTGCAAAAATATCCTCCACGCTTCCCATTTCCATCGGCATTCCACCGTACATAACTATAAGATCATTACAGGTTTCAGCTATGACCCCAAGGTCATGGGTGATCAATATGATCGAAGTTCCCGTCTTGACTGATATATCCCTCATGATATCAAGTATCTGAGCCTGGATCGTCACGTCAAGCGCAGTGGTCGGCTCATCAGCGATGAGCAGCTTTGGACTGCAGGACAGTGCAGTAGCTATCATGGCACGTTGTCTCATTCCTCCGGAAAATTCGTGAGGGTATGAGTTTATCCTTCTTTCAGGTTCAGGGATCCCGACAAGCCTCAGCATATCAAGAGCTCTTTCAGTTGCTTTGTGTTTGCCCAGCTTCTGGTGCCTCTCAATTACCTCCACCATTTGATCCTTGATCTTAAATACAGGATTCAGTGAGGTCATTGGGTCCTGGAAGATCATAGCTATTTCGTTCCCTCTTATATTCGACATTTGATTCTCGGTGTAGTTAGTTATGTCCTTGCCGTCGAATATTATGCTGCCTTCCTTTATTTTCCCAGGAGAGTCGATCAGCTTCATAACAGAAAGAGCTGTGACGCTCTTACCGCTTCCTGACTCGCCTACTATCCCCATTACATCCCCTTTTTTCATCTTAAAGGATATTCCTCTTACTGCCTGTACCTCTCCGACATGGGTATAGAACGAGGTTTTTAAGTTATTTATCTCTAAAATATATTCTCTGTTGTCCATTTTTCCCTATCCTTTCCTTAGTCTTGGATCCAAAGCGTCTCTAAGTCCGTCGCCTATGAAGTTGAATGCCAACATCGTTACAGCTATTGCCATTGCAGGGAAGAACAGCTGATACGGGTAAGTAGTCAGTCCTGCAAGTGCGTTATTGGCCAAAGTACCCCAAGAAGCCATTGGTGCTGAAACACCAAGACCGATAAAGCTTAGGAAGGATTCAGTAAACACTGCTGACGGGATCATCATCGCCATAGATACAATGATTGGTCCTATTGCATTTGGGATAAGGTGTCTGAAGATTATTTTCCTCTTGGAAACGCCCATTACCCTGGCTGCAAGAACGAATTCCTGCTCCTTAAGTGAAAGCATTTGTCCTCTTACCAGCCTCGCCATGGATACCCAGTAAACTGAACTCAGAGCTATGATGATGTTCCATAACCCGCCTCCTCTGAACCAGACCATAAGGAGGATTACATAGAGTACCAGTGGTATGGAGTTGATTATATCAACGATCCTCATCATAATATTGTCTACCTTGCCGCCCTCGAAGCCTGAGATACTTCCATATACGACTCCGATCAGAAGGTTGGCGATAGTTGCTATAAATGCTACAAGAAGTGATATCTGAGCTCCATACATTACTCTGGTAAGAAGATCTCTGCCAAGTCCGTCAGTTCCAAACGGGAAAAGCTTGTTCCACTTGGTAGCTGCCGGGTATTGCTGGATCTCTCCATTATACTCAAGGGTCATGTCGTAATCATAGCCCATTTTAGTCGGGAGAAGGTTGTAGGAAAAGTCAAGCTTTACCTCTTCATCTCCCAGTTCATAAACATATATCTTGTTAATCATGTCTCTCTTCAATGGATCCAGCTTAAGTCTCTCAATAAGAGTACCATCGGATTCTACAAGGAACATATTGTAGTCCTTTGAGACATGGAAGAACTTATCTCCAAATTGATATAGCTCAAGCCTTGGGGCTAGGTTTTTGTAGTCGTTCACCTGATCTGAATAGGAGTAAGGCGTAAACCTTGGTCCCACAAATCCAAACAGTAGTATCAGTATTATGGTCAATATTCCAAGCATTGAAAGCTTGTTCTTTTTAAGTCTCCTCCAGGCATCCTGCCAGTAGGTCAGGCTTGGTCTAACAGCCTCGCTTCCCTCTCCAGTCTGCTCAACAAATACGAATTTTTCTTTTGACATACCTATTTTTCCTCCCTGAACTTGATACGAGGATCGATGAGCGTATAAGCCACGTCAACCAGAAATACCATTATCAGGTAGAACACGGCGTAGAATACTGTTATCCCCATTATCGTAGTATAGTCTCTGTTGCTGACGCTCTCGACGAAATGTCGGCCTATGCCAGGGATCGCAAAAATTTTCTCAATTACGAAGGAACCGGTAAGTATTGCCGCTATCATTGGACCAACGTAAGTGACTACAGGGATCAATGCATTTTTCATTGCATGCTTCATTATTACCGAGAACTCCTTTATGCCGTTAGCCCTTGCAGTCCTTATATAGTCCTGCCTTAATACCTCCAGCATGCTTGACCTTGTCAATCTCGTTACAAACGACAATGAATAGCCTGCAAGAGCAATTACAGGACCTATATAGCCCTTTGGATCATTTATGCCGAAGCTGGGGATCCAGCCGAGCTTACCAGCGAAGAAATATATTATCACTGTAGCTACGACAAAGCTTGGTACAGTTATGCCTAGGGTCGCCATGATCATTACGGCATAGTCAATGGGCTTGTTTTGCTTAAGTGCGGAAATTACCCCCAGGGGAATTCCTAATGCTACTATTATTACAGTAGCCATAAGACCAATTTTAGCCGATGCAGGGAAGCCCGACTCTATAAGGTCGTTTACAGTTGTTCCAATTTTGGAATAGGAAGGCCCAAGGTCAAAGGTTATAAGGCCCTTCATATAGTTCAGGTATTGAACTGGAAGCGGGTCATCCAGATTGTACTTAGCATTCAAAGCTCTCAGGATCTCATCTGGGACAGGTCTCTCTCTGGTGAATGGGCCTCCCGGGATCGAGTGCATCATTGTGAATGTAAGCGTTGTAATCAAGATGATCGTGATAAGCATCGATATGATTCGCTTAAGATAAAAAGATTTCAACTATGTAGCTCCTTTCTTGTAAAATTCTCCTCTATCCTTTCGATGAGGTTAAAAAAATAGAGTATATTTGACAAGCTGTCATGCATGTGTTCCCCTGCCTATACAGCGGGATTAACCCTAACTACTCAACCACTTTACAAATACACTCTTATTAAGTTGTCCGTTTGACATGTATAATTTTATCACTTATGGACCTAATTTTCAAATTATATTTGCAATTGTCTGGTAACATCTAAGCCTAGCCGTTCTTGAAAAATACACACATTCCACTATCACAGCACCATGGTAGCCCTGTCTTCCGTCACCTAAATAAAGGAGTGGCTTAAGCCACCCCTTTGATCACGCCTTTGAAGTTGTTGCCTTTGGTTTTCCGTCCTTGACCGCTGGCTTGATAGTAGTTTTCCAAGCATGCATTGCCAGTGATACGGCTATAACACCGTATGCTACGAAAACCCTGAAGTATTCCCCTAGCTGAGCGTTGTTGAACAACTGCTTTCCAGCTTGTGGAGCAACTATAAACAGTGTATGGAATAATATTACTCCGATTATAGCCTGCTTATTCGTAGCCTTCTGTACTGAAGCACCTCCTACCAGCAGTGCTGCAATGGTGAACTGTGCCACCTGAGTATGCGCACCATAGGTAGAGAAGGTACCGATATTTTGTAGATATATAAGCTGTCCCCAGCAAGCCAGCACTGTTGATAGTATCATGGCGATTATACGGGTCCTGTCTACATTTATACCTGCCGCATTGGCAACTACCCTGCTTTGACCTACAGTCCTCATGTTCTGACCTAGTCTTGTCTTGAGAAGCATATTGTTGAATATGCAAAGTGCGACTATACATAGGTATGTGGTGACCGGAATATATACGTACATAAGGATCTCTTCTACCGGCTTCAGATAAGTCAGTCCAAAAGCGATCGCCATTGCAATTATCGCAGCTATAGGCTGTTTTATGTTGAAATCCTCTTTTTTAAGTATAAGCTTGTTGTTCACTATTCTCCAAAGCTGGATCACAGTCCAGGCTGCAAGTCCAATAATTACCGCATGGAGGAGGAGCAACCTGTCAGTTGCAAGGAATGCCTCCATTTGAGGTACAAAGGTAGCTGCATAAACTGCTCCGGCAAGCGCCAGCAGGACAATATCTTTTACTATGGAAACCCCCGTCTTCTTGATGAAGTTGTATGCCATTCTTATTACAAGCACAGCTATCGTAATAAAGAATAGGATCTCGATTATAGTAAGCATAGATACTGTATCCAGCGAATACTTTATATTGTCTGCCAGGTCGATTGTATTCTTAACCCCAATTCCTCCGGGAATAATAAGTCTTGGGCTGTCGACAGGGATTATGCCTCCTATTACATAGAGGAAGAACAGCTGATATATACCGTCCGCAAAGTATCCAAGGACCATACCTGCAATCATTTCAGCACCCTTCATTTTATTGAACAGCCTTCCGACCATCCAGCCAAAGAGTATAGCTATCGGCGTTGCCATAAGAACTCCAAGAAGGAAGCCCTCAATTCCCTTGAATCCCCAGTATACTACCCAGAAAACCGCGATCTGAGCAGCTATCGCACCTATAGTGATACCAAAGTTTAACCCCATGCCTGCAAGAACGGGGATCAGCAATGCCAGTACCATGAAGCCGTTACGCCCGATCCTTGTGAATAACTCCGCCGAAACAAAGGTCAATGGATTTCCCGAGGCGTAAATAGCACCTATACAGAGGATCACGAATAGCAGAACTACCTTGTTGTCAAGAATCTTATTGATTAGCTTGTGTCTTGATTCGCTCATTATTTGCTTCCTCCCTTCGTCTTTGAAAGGGCATAAAGGATGATACCGTTTGAAATGATTATTCTAATTACGTCAGAAAGGTTACCCTCCGGAAGGACCTTATTAGCAACCGGAAGAGCAACTGCCAATATCCCCTGGAAAAGAAATGCTCCTATTATGACGTGAGATATTTTAGCTTTATTGATTGAAGCTCCTCCAATAAGAACTGCAGCTACCGAGTGGAAGCCCATCATCAGCGGTGCATTGTAAAGCTGCAGAAAGCCGTAGCTTTGTGCATATGTTATTATCCCAATTGATGCAAGTGCTGTAGAGACAGCTGTACCAAGGATCCTCATCTTATCAACGTTTATCCCCGAGGATCTAGTAAATGCAGGGTTAGAACCAGCTGCACTCATTGCCATCCCAAGCTTGCTCTTCATAAACACTCCTACAAGGAAGCATGTTAACAGAAAGAAAAGGATCAGTCCTGTAGGAACGGATAAGCCTGTCACCGGATCTCCAATAGTAAATGCCAGGAAATTATTGAATACTCCACCAAAGCTCGACTCCAAGCTAATAGTAGTCCTCATTCCCTGCCCGCCAAGAGGCCAGATAAGCTCGCCGCTTTTATATGGAAGGGACAGCCAGATCATATTCATAAAAGCTATGACTGAAAAGCCTACATAGGTAGAAACCGTCATTTCAGAGCCCTTAACCTTGTTTAATAGCATTCCGTAACCGATACCGAATACACTTCCTATTGCAAGACCGACCAGCATGGCAAATAATATGCTTAGCCAGGGACTGCTTATGCCAAGCTCTATAGCAAGAGTTGCACCTAAAAGGCCTGCAACTATACCAAGGCTTATTCCAAAGTTGAGTCCGATCCCGGACTGTACTGCAGGTACCATGGCGAGAACCAGTATTCCATACATCGCCCATCTTCTTATGGCATCGCCCATTAGGCTGGAAACATTCAGACCAAGCGGTGCTGCTGCAGCAAGTATCGTAAGGAAGAATCCGACTATGATAAGCCTGGGCAGCCCTATATTGTCATATATGCTCTTCAGTCTTTCACTCATTTCCACCACTCTCCTTCATTGAGCCTGCCATTGCAAGACCGAAATCGGCATCAGGATCGTCCGGTTTGAGTATCTTTGCCAGCTTTCCATCGGATACTATTGCTATCCTGTCACAAAGTGACCTAAGCTCAACAAGTTCAGAACTTACCATTATTATTGTAAGACCCCTTTCCCGGTTAAGCTTAACAAGATACTCCAATACAAGCTTCTTAGCCCCGATATCGATTCCTCTTGTAGGTTCTGAAACGATAAGGATTTCAGGATCTATCGTAAGCGCCCTTGCCAAACATACTTTTTGCTGGTTTCCTCCTGAAAGGCTCCCTGCTGTCTGCTTTGGTCCAGTACATCTTATGTCAAGGAGCTTTATCATATCAAGTGCATGACCCTTCGCCTTTTTACTGTCGTATAGCTTCATCGGGCCGATTTTTCTGATAAAGTCCTCCTTAATTTGCATAGCTGTAAATACGATATTGTTTTCTATCGATTCATCAAGGAGAAGTCCTACTCCTCTTCTATCCTCGGAAACGTTTGCAATTCCATGCTCCAATGCATTCCCGAGCTTTTTAAGATCCAGCTCCTCACCGAATACCTTCACTGTTCCTTCAGATTCATACAAACCCATTATGCCATTTGGTATACCTACCTTACCTTGTCCTGCCAGGCCTCCAATGCCGAATATTTCACCTTTTTTAATATCCAGATCTATACCTTTTACCATCTCACCTGGCATCACTACATGGAAATCCTTGATCGACATAGCAATATCATCGTCAGACAATGTCCGGGGATCTTCCTGTTCATCAACCAGCTTTTCGACCTTTCTACCGATCATAAGCTCTGCGATCTCAACTACTGAAGTGTCCTTGACATCCTTCCTAGCCACAAATTCTCCGTCTCTTAGTACCGTAAGACTGTCTGCTACTGCCATTACTTCATCAAGTCTATGAGTTATAAATATTATTGCAATTCCCTTGCCGGCAATAGTCCTCATGATCTCAAGCAATCTCTCAGCTTCACTTTCAGTTAGAACTGCCGTAGGTTCATCGAATACCAGGAGTTTGATGCCTGTCTTATCTATCTCTCTTGCTATCTCTACAAACTGCATATAGCCAATTGGCAGACCTGCTACCTTCACATACTCCTCGATACTCAGGCCTATATCTCCCAACGCTTTTTTCGCATCCCTTTTCATAGAGTCCATATCAAGGGTTTCAAGGTTTCTTCCAAGAAATCTGCTCAAAAGAGTAGGTTTGCTTATCTCTCTGCCTACCTTAATATTCTCGGTTACAGTAAATCCTGGAATGAGCATAAATTCCTGGTGTACCATCCCAATTCCAAAATCCATAGCTTTATGAGGTGCATCAATAACTGCAGGCTGTCCATCTATTTCGACGGTTCCTTCAAAGCCACCTGTACTATGTATGACCGGCATTCCAAACAAAATATTCATCAGAGTGGATTTACCTGCACCGTTTTCTCCCATGAGGGCGTGTATTTCGCCTGGTTTTACCTTAAAATCAACGCTCTTCAATACCCTGTTTCCAAAGTACTCCTTGGATATGTTCTCCATATTCAGAAGATATCGGGTTTCCAATTGCATCCCTCCTATCCTTTGCTTATTTTTTGTCTAATTAACGCATTAAAATCCGCCGGCTTACCGATCAAGCCGGCGGATTCTATACTAATACATTTTAGTTAGCTGCAAAATCATAGAAGTCGCAAAGGAGCATGTAGAAGTTTTCAAGCTCTACGCCAGCCTCATTGTATTTGGACAATGTTGCAGAGCCTTCTCCGCCAGCGATTCTGTTGATAATTGTTCCAAGTACTGCTTCATCGTTAGTTCCGCTGGTTCTTCCCTCGATAAACTCGATTGCATAGTCAACTCCAGCCTCAACCATAAGCATATTTATAGGAACGCTCCAGGTTGACATTCTGCCTTCTTGGCCAGCTTCTGTCAGTTTAGCATCGATTTGATCAAGCATGTATTGAACGTCGCCTTCATGTCCTGCAACATCAACGTTGAATGCAGCCGGATAGCCATGGTATGGGCTTGGGCAGCACTGTTGCGGATATATAGCACCTTGCTCAAGAATCGATCTTATCAAAGGTTCTTGCATAGCACAGTTAGTTGAGAAGAATGCTGTGTCCTTTCCGTACTGAGCAACTTGTCTTGGCACGTCTTCAAGAATGAACTGTTGAGCTCCTGATACGCCTGCATCGCCTGTTGGGTCTGGTGCAGTTACGTCAACAAACTCGATACCAAGCTCTTTGCATTTTTCTATCATAAGCTCTCTTCTTGCAGCTATTGTAGCATAGGAGAGGTGACGAGCAAATGAATAGTGGATGAAAGTCTTAGCTCCCATTTCATAAGCTTTTTGAGGTATTGATGATCCCATTGAAATCTCGTCTACAAGCATAACTACGTCAGCTTTGCTTGATATAGTCGCTGGGTCTTCTGCTGCAACCCCTGCTACGAACAGCATGTCAGGTCTTGTTTCTCTTACCTTGTCAATTGCAGCTGATGCGCCTGGAACTGCCTGTACGAATACTATAGCTTTCACGGCAGGATCTGATGAAAGTGCAACAACGTTAGCAATAGTAGTCTCTGTCTCTGATGAGAAGTTATCAGGATATGTAGCTGTTACGATTTTATCGCCATATTTCTTGACCATATTCTGAGCAGCCTGATACTCTTCTTCACCTTGTGATACCGTACCGGTTATTATACCGATCTTGTAGTCTTCTGCCGGAGCTTCAGCTGGAGTTTCTGCAGGTGTCTCTGCCGGAGCTGGAGCAGGTGCTGGTTCTGCACTTCTGCAGCCTGCCAGACTAAGTACCATAGTCAAGGCCAGAAGTAAACTGATAATCCTTTTTGACATAATTATCCCCCTTTAATATTATGTAGTAATTAGTCTTCAATGAATAGACATAAAATTCAAAGAATTCTAATATGAAATTTATTATACAAAAAAACCCAGCGAATTACAATCAGCAAATTGTATCTCAATTATCCCGGAAATAAAAAAACAGCACTGCGTTTTAGCAGCAGTGCCATTTCTAAAGGTTTTTGAAAACTAGAAAAATTTGTATATAGCTACCGTGATCCTATACCGCACAAGGGCTGTATCCACAGTCCTGACATTCTGCGCAACCTCCGGAATGATTCACCTTTCCACCGCACATAGGGCATGTTTCAGGATCTATTTTCAGCTGTTCCTCTGCAAGCTGTCTGATCTGTTCTTGCAGTTCGTCTATCTTGTCAATGTTTGACTTTTTCTTATTAGTTATAAGAATACCGCTTCTTGCACACCCATCTCTGTATATGGTAATTCCCTTAAGTCCCTTCTCCCATGCATAGATATAAAGGTTCTCAACCTCTTCAACTGAGAATTCATTGGGCACGTTTACAGTAGATGATATGCTGGCATCGATATATTGCTGCCATGTTGCCTGAACTTCTATCCTCTCTTTGTATTCGAGGTTTGATGTAGTTATGAAGAAATCAGGAAGCTCCTCCTCATAGGAAAGGCCATTGGTATCCATATACTCCTTCACTATCGGTGTGAATACCTTGTAGTAGGTATCTTCAAGATGAAGCGACTCCGACTTTCTCGTATATGATACCTGGAATATCGGTTCTACACCGTTGCTGCAGCCAACAAGCGTTGAAATGCTTCCTGTCGGCGGTATTGTAAGGAGCTGGCTGTTCCTCAGGCCGTGTTCCTTGATAAGCTCCATAACGTCCTCATCTGCATTCTCCTGGACGAATGGAGAAGCTAATATTGCATCAAGGTTGAACCTTGGGAAAGGACCGTCGACCTGAGCCATCATTGCCGATTGTCTCAATGCTTCATTTACCATTATTCTTCCTACTTGATGTACAAGAGATATGGACTCACTGCTTCCATACTTGACTCCCATCTTTATGAACATATCCGCAAGACCCATGATACCGAGACCTATTTGTCTAAGCTCTCTGGACATTTCCCTCTGCTGCTCCAACGGATGGAGATTCATATTCTCATCAAGGACTTCGTTTAAATAAATTACTCCATTTCTCACCATTTCTCCAAATTTCTCAAACTCGAATCGGGCATATTTGGTAAATGGATGCTTTACAAATTCGCTTAGATTTATTGATGCGAGGTTACAGCTTCCAAAAGCAGGGAGTGTCTCTTCAGCACAGGGATTTACTCCAGCAAACTCAAAGGTTTCGTCATGACTCATCATATGCCAGGAGTCTATCCTGTTCTTGTATAGGATCCCCGGCTCCGCCATGTTCCAATTGTTGTAGGCAAGCTTTTTAAACAGGTCTCTTGCCCTTATGGTTTTGGAGATCTCTTCACCGGTCGATTCGACCTTAAAGTAAAGTGTGTAATCCCTGTCTTCCTTTACTGCTGTCATAAACTCGTCGTCTACGTTGACCGAAATATTTGCATAGGTTACCTTTTTCAGGTCATTCTTAACGTTTATAAAATCCTCGATATCCGGGTGGATACAATCAAGGTTGAGCATCAGGGCTCCCCTTCTGCCTCTCATCCCTATTAGTCCTGTAACCATTGAATAAAGGTCCATAAAGCTTACGGCCCCGGTTGTTGTACTGGCAGCGTTGTTTACCTTGGAACCCTTCGGTCTGAGCTTTGAAAGCGTCAACCCAACTCCTCCGCCGTAGGAGTAAGTCCTTGCAAGATACTTGGCTGTGTCAAAGATTGATTCAATATTGTCTTCAACCTTGGGCATAACGTAGCAATTGCTTAGAGTGATTTTTCTTCCATGCTTGTCAAGTCCTCTGCCTGCAAGGATCCTGCCTGCAGGCATGAATTTCTTATCCTTGATGGCTTTTTTGATCGGGTTATTGCCACCGCTGACCCTGTCAAGGAATTCATCAAAGGTCTCTGAGTCAAAGCGATATTTCTTCTCGTAAATATCTCTTTGCAGGTCAGTCATGTTCCAGCCCTGCTCTCTCAGCCTTGCTCTTTCTTCACGATAGATGATATATTTTCTGGCTACCTCAGGTCTTGTCTTCATCAGTTCGATTTCAACAAAGTCCTGGATCTGCTCAATAGTTACTTTTTCAAGACTGGCAAATTCATCCATTGCCTTGTCTGCTATTTCCCTGGCGAGAACCTCATCAATACCCTTTTCTGTCTCATTCATAGCCTTCTTGACGGCAATTTCGATTTTTTCTCCGTGAAATTCCACGATCTGGCCGTTACGCTTCTCCACCTTCAACATTGCATTTACCCCCTTGGCTTGTTCTCTATATCCAGCATCAACAACTATATATTGTGTGTGGTCGATGCACCATATACAACATATATACAATTTACCATATTATTACTCCATATTCAATATGAAAAAAGGCAATTTTGGTATTGATATTTTGGGGTATTTATGCTAAGGAGGCTTAGCAAAAGGGGGAATATATATGAGCTACATAAATACACTTGAAAAAATACTTGATTCGAAGGATGCAACAGCGGGAGGAAGTGCTGCAGCAGCAATGGCTGGAGCAATGGCATGTGGTCTTATCGGGATGACTGCAAGGCTTTCGCTTATGAAGTGCTATGGCCTGGAAGACAGACAATACCTTGAGCTAGCTGAGGAGCTTGACGAAATGAGCTTCAGGCTTCTTCGAGGGGTCAAGGAGGACCAAAAGGCATATCAGGATATCTGTGTCGCTATGAAGCTCCCCAGAGAAACAGAGGAGGATGTTAAATCCAGGTCCTCCGCTATTGAAATGTCCGGAATAAAAGCACTGGAGGTCATGCGGGACAACGGTCGTTTATGTAAAAAGGTCTATAGGATCGGGTTGATGCTTAAAGACAACTCTGACAGCAATGCAGCTTCCGACCTATCTACGGGTATGGCTTTGGCACAAGCAGGAATAATTGGATGCACTGGAGGTATCAAGGCTAATCTTTCTCTTATCCACGACCCGGAAGTTTCAAGGGCTTTCCATGAAGAAATGGATAAACTACTTAAAGAGGAGAAGTACTATATTGGGGAAAGGCAGCATTAGAACCAGTGAATAGTGAATAGCTGGCAGTGAATAGTGAAAAAAGAAAATGGAAAGGGGAAAGGGACAAGCGTTAGGCGATAAGCGTTAGTTGGACAGTTGGAGAGTTGGACAGTGTTTAGTGGAAAGTGGAAGACTACAAGGGGAAGCTAAGATCCTTCACTACCGTTCAGGATGACCAAAATTAATCATTCTGAACTTTAGCGAAGGATCCTTCATTGTTCATTGTGAATTGTGATTTGATAATTGTGAATTATTCAGTTCTTCCCTCCACGGCATACCGCCCTGAGCTCCGAGCTTTGTTACGCTTATGGCAGCTGCCTTGTTGGCAAATTCCACTGCGGCCTTAAGTTCCTTTCCCTCAATAATGCCTGCTGCAAGGGCTCCGTTAAAGGTATCCCCGGCACCTGTGGTATCTACAACCTTAACGGGATGCCCTTCAACATGTATCAGCTTTTCACCATTATGATATGATGCCCCTTTTTTCCCTCGAGTCAGGATAAGCTTGTTGGGATACTCCTTAATGATATCCTCCGCATCCCTGTTCCCAAACAAATGCATGAGCTCAGTTTCATTGGGCGTAATATATGTCGCCTTAAGAATAGAGTCCATCGATATATCTGCGGCTGGAGCAGGGTTTAGGATAACCGGTATATTTTGTTTACTGCAGATCTCCAGTACGTACTCAACCGTTTCAATTGGTATCTCCAGCTGAAGTACGATCATCCCGGAGTTTGAAATCAGTTGAATTTGTTCGTCTATGATTTCTTTTGTCACCAGATGATTTGCTCCAGGTATTACAATAATGCTGTTCTCTCCATCCGAAAGGATAATTCCCGCTACTCCTGTGGATATCCCCTCAAGTATTTTAATACCTTGAGTATCTACCCCCTGTTTTTGAAGATTTTCCAGCATAAGCCTTCCATTGGCATCATCTCCCACACAGCCTAAAAATCCAACCTTAGCTCCCAATCTTGCGGCAGCTACCGCCTGATTGGCTCCTTTTCCTCCAGGAACCGTAATAAAGCTGCTTCCCAGGACTGTCTCCCCCGGTTCAGGTCTTCTGCTTGTTTGAAAAACCAGATCAGCATTGATGCTTCCTACAACAAGGATATCGTACATCTCTATACCTCCAGCTTAAGACTCAGCCAATTCTTTACATAGGCTTCCTTTGTCATAGTCGGCTTGAATGCATTAAGAGCTGCAGTCAGATTTACCTTATCCATAAGCATGTCTGCCACCGTTGTTGCTACAAGCTTAGCAGGAGCCAGGTAAGCCTTTTCTTCGTCAAGGATATGAAAATCCGCTCCATGAAAGCTTCCACCAAAACCGCTGAAACCAAAATGGAGCACTGGCTTAATATTTGAGACATCCGCAACATCATCAGATGCAAAGGTCCTCCCTCCAGTCAATAGGTCTTCAACTCTGACATACTCCAAAGCTCTCTTGTGAAAATATACGTCTACACCTTCAAAATAATTACTTGGAAGGTAGCCGGGAATATCCTCTATCTCACACTCACAGCCCAGAGCCTTTGCTGAATGAATGAATGCGTTATTGATACGGTCGTTTGCATCGTTGATCGCTGCAACTGTGCTGCCTCTTACATATGTTTCTACTTTTACCCGATGAGGGACTGTATTTACCGCGTCTCCGCCTTCCTTGATCACCGGATGGAACCTTATGTGGTGGTCATCCTGGAAGGTCTCTCTAAGCAGCCCTACTGCCTGGATGGCAAGTATAGCGGCATTCAGGGCATTCCTTCCTAGGTGTGGATAAGCGCCGCTGTGGGCAGATACTCCTTTAAATACAGCAGTTTTTGCAATAAATCCATTTGACGCGGTTCCTGTCTCTATGACTGCTCCAGGAAGGCCATTGCCATGGCTTCCTATAATAAGATCGACATCGTCGAAGGCTCCTGCTGCTATCATGTTCTGCTTCCCCGAAAAGGTTTTTATCTTTCTCTCCTTTATGAGGTTCCTTCTGTAGTCGAAGTCTACGAACTCCTCTGCAGGGGCTGCTATTAGGGATAATGCTCCACCGGTTTCCTTTAAAATTCCGCTTTCAGAAACTGCCTTGAAGGCAGCTGCCATAAGAGCCATCTGGGCATTGTGTCCACAGGAATGAGCAGCCTGATCCTCATTCAAAGCAAGCTTATGACCCTTGGTAGGCAGAGCATCCATATCGAATAAAAGTGCAATATGAGGCCTGCCCTCTCCTATGGTAGCCTTAAATCCGGTTATAGCATAGGCTTCAAAGCTAGTAAGCTTTATGTCTTTGATATAGCTAAGAAGAAGCTCTCTGGTCTTATACTCCTTGTAGCCAAGCTCGGGATTTTCAAACAACCTTCGTCCCAGGATTATTATCTCTTCCCTCTTGCTTTCAAGAAGCTCATTTATTCTGTGTGTCATAATACCACCCTCCTATACATCTCTTTAAGCGGTCTCTGCGTCAAGCTTCTCAAATGCCTTTTTCAATTCCTTGATGAATTCCTCCCTGTCTATGTGGAGAAGAACCCGTGTGTTTGGTTTTTCGTAGCGCATCCACTCCCTGTTGTCAGCGGCAGTTCTTCCCCTGTGAGGACCATCGGAGACGTCGATGTCCACTTGAAGATCCTTCCATTTGAACATTTCAGGTCTTAGCAGATACATCACGCTGCAAACATCGTGGAGAGGATATGAGCTATAGCCCTCCCTGCTGTGATATCTGGTATAGAAGTACAAAAGCTCACCGCACATTCTTGATACTCTTCCGTCGGAATCCCTTAGCTCCTGTATTTCAGAATCGGTTATTGCAGCCTCATGAGTCACCTCGAGACCGCTCATTACTATCGGGATCCCCGAATCGAATACGACCTTGGCAGCCTCAGGATCTACAAATATGTTGAATTCAGCATGAGGCGTTCTATTTCCGGCATAAATAGAGCCTCCCATTAGTGAAATCATCTGGATCTTATCCTTTACCTCCGGGAATACGGACAAGAGCAGCCCTATATTGGTCAGAGGTCCCACTGGTACAAGTGTGACCTTGCCCTCAGCAGCCATTATTTTATCCCTCAAAAAGGTCACAGCGTTCGTCGAATCTAACTGAAAATCAGGCTCCGGAAACTCCCAGCCGTCCAGTCCGGTTACTCCATGGACATCGTCTCCAAGCTGGAGCTTTCTGATTATTGGCTTGGAAGCCCCGCTTGCAGCTGGAGTCCTCATGCCCAGGTAGGAGTACAGTCTTCTTAAATTATAGGTTACCTTTTCAAGCGTCTGATTACCTGCCACAGTTGTGACTCCAAGTATATTTAGCTCATCCTGATGTGAAAGTGCAAGCAATAGAGCCATTACGTCGTCATGTCCCGGGTCGCAGTCTATGATTATGTTTCTCTTTTCCATATCTTCCTCCTATTTATTAATGATCCTTTCCTGCCTCTTCTTCCTGTTAAGGCTGTATACTGCAAGGCCTGCTATAGTCGTTATATACGGTATCATCTGCACCAGCTCATATGGCAAACTGGCTCCAGTCTGAAACACGTTTGCCATCGCATCTGCAATTCCGAATATGAGGGAAACTACCAATCCACCGATCGGAGTGCTGCCGCCCATCGCATTGGCTGCTAGCCCTATATAGCCTCGGCCTGCAGTCATACCATTGGTGAACCAGGACAAATACCCCATGGATAGAAATGCTCCACCGAAAGCTGCAAGTACCCCACTCATAGCCAAGGCTATGTATTGGATCCTGTGGACATTTATGCCTACAGACTCTGCTGCATGGGGATTCTCCCCAACTGACCTTATTTTTAGGCCCAATGGGGTTTTATAAAGCATCAGGTGCACTACTACAACCATTATAAATACCAGGTATGTCAATATATTGTGTCTTGAAAGAACTGTTCCGATAAACGGAATCTGCTCGATAACTGGTATTGCTATGTTTGGAAGACTTAAACTCTTAAGAGATGACGATACTCCCCTGTCCCCGGATACAAGGTAAAGAAGGAATATAGTCCCCCCTGATGCCATCAAGTTGATAGCAACACCTGCAAGAATGGCATCCGTCTTCAGCCTTAATACCAGTACTCCCAAAAGCAAGCCAATTGCTCCACCGGCTACAAGAGCTGCAAGCAAGCCCAGCCATGGATTTTGAAGCTTTGCCGAAAATATTACGCCCACTAAAGCGGCAATGAGCATTGTACCTTCAATGGCTATATTGAAAACTCCTGATCTTGCTGCTATTGTAACTGCAAGTGTGGCAAACAATATAGGCGTCGTAACTCTTAGGACAACGAAAAGAAAGTCGGGTGAAAGCAGGATTTCAGCTATACTCATATCACTCAGCTCCTTCCGTTTCCATTTGCAGCCTGGCCTCACGTGCCACAAGCTTGTGTTTATACTTGGACAGGAACTGCTCAGCTACTATAAGGATTATTATGATGCCTTGTGTTATAGCTACTATTTCAGGTGATACGTCTGTGGAGCGCGACATTATATCTGCCCCTATCCTTATATAAGCAAGGAAGAATGCTGCCAGGGGAACAAACAAAGGGTTCTTCTTGGATAGGGTAGTAACGATGATAGCATCCCAGCCATAGCCTAATAGTGCAGCCCAGGAGAATCTTCTGTACATCCCCAGAAGCTGTACGCTCCCACCTACTCCGGCAATGAAGCCTCCCAGAAGCTGAGATATAAGAATGACTGTAACTATGTTCATTCCGGAATACTTTGCAAATTTTTCATTTTCTCCTGAGATCCTAAGCATATATCCAAGCTTGGATTTGAACAGGAAAAGATATCCAAATACTGCCGTCAGGAGCGCTATAAAAAGTCCTATATGGATATTAGTGCCCGATACTATGCTCTGAAGCTTTACAGATTCAGGTAAAAGGTGCGAGGTCAAAGCTCCCGCAGTTGTGTCCCTCAGATAATAGCTAAGTACATAATTACCGAGGAAAAGAGCTATATAGTTAAGCATCAGCGACGATACAAGCTCACTTGCCGTGGTAAATATCTTTAAGACCGCAGGGATCGCTGCAAACACTGCCCCTGTAAGTCCTCCAAGGATAATTGCAGCTATTGGATGCACTCCTTGTGACATTGGTACCATTAGACCTACCACTGCCGCAACGAGCCCTCCCAAGTGGAAGCTTCCTTCAGCTCCCAGGTTGATTTGATTTGCCGAGAACATTATGCTTACAGATACTCCCGTAAATATAAGGGGTATCATAAGCTCAATGACATTTGCAAAAAGCCTTTTGCTTGATAAAGGTCCTGTTATCATCCTCATTATTGCCTCTACGGGCTGATCGCTGACTAGGAAAATTACCAGGAATGACAAAATAAGGGCGATAGCTATGGATAGTGCCGTCCTGTATGTGTTGAATTGCGAGCTTTTAAGCATATACTATCCCCTCCAGTCCTTCGTCCTTCTCTATTCCCAGCATGTACCTTCCCAGCTCCTCTTCAGTTAGAACGGACACATTTTTGAAAACTCCAGAGAATTCTCCCTTATACATTACTGCAAGCCTGTCAGACAGCTCCATGACCTCATTAAGGTCTGCAGATATCAATATTACCGCACAGCCTTTATCTCTAAGCTCGAGAAGCTTCTTCCTTATAAATTCTGCAGCGCCTACGTCGATACCTCTTGTAGGTTGATTTGCGATTATTACCTTTGGATCGTCTGAAAACTCCCTTGCCACTACTACCTTCTGGATATTCCCTCCGGAAAGCATACCTACCTTGGTTTTAAATGATCCTGCCTTTATTAGAAAATGGCTTATTAGATCCTTGGCAGCCTGCTCCATTGGCTTTTTCCTTAGGAATACTCTTCCTGAAAACTTTTCCTTATCGTACTGATTCGCAAACAGATTGCTCAATAGGTCCATATTCTCAGCAATTCCATAGGTCATGCGATCCTCAGGTATATAGGACATGCCCTTTTCTCGCAGATCCTTTATACTTAAACCCTTTGTAGAGGCTCCAAAGAGGCTGTATTCACCTTTGTAGTTCTCAATAAGGCCCGCCATAACCTGCGCAAGCTCGCTTTGTCCATTTCCCTCAACTCCGGCAATGCCAAATATCTCGCCCTCCTTGACATCAAAGTCAAGTCCGTTCACCTTCTTTGTGCCTGCAGAGTTCCATACCTCAAGTTTCCTTATTTTAACAGCTGTCTCCCTAAGGTTCAACGCCGCCTTGTCAAACTTCGTTACAACATCCCTGCCTACCATCAGCCTTGATATCTCCTTGGTAGTAAGGTCTGAGGTCTCATATGTTCCCATGTTTTTGCCATTTCTCATTATGGTTAGGCGATCGCATATCTCTTTGATCTCATCAAGCTTATGAGAAATAAATATTATAGTATGTCCCTTTTCCTTAAGTCTCCTCAACTGGACGAAAAGCTCCTCAGTTTCCTGGGGTGTCAGAACAGCAGTAGGTTCATCGAGTATAAGTATATCTGCTCCTCTGTATAGCGCCTTCAAAATCTCGACCTTTTGCTTAATTCCGACAGGAAGATTCTCAACCTTCTCTTCCACGTCCAGGTCGAAGTTATACTCATCGGCGATCTTCCTTGAAAGCTCCTCAGCCTTTTCAATATCTGTAAAAAGACCCTTCTTGGGCTCAACTCCCAGGATTATGTTTTCTGCTATTGTGAAGCTTGGCACCAGCATAAAGTGCTGGTGTACCATACCGATCCCTAATCTTATCGCCTCCAGAGGATTTCTGATGGCTACTGGCTTCCCATTTAGGATGATCTCTCCTGATTCGGGAGTCTCTATCCCAAACAGGATCTTCATGAGGGTACTCTTTCCTGCTCCATTCTCACCGAGAAGAGCATGGATCTCTCCCTTCTTGAGAGAGAGGCTTATATTATCGTTGGCAACTACTCCATTGGAGTAGATCTTAACGATATTTTTCATCTCAAGTATCATGTCTGTCATATTGTCACCGCCTTCTTCCTTTCAAAAGCAGCCTAAGACTATTGAATTTGGCTGTAAATTTAAGGAAGGAGGAACAGCTGAGCTATTCCTCCCACCAGAGGTATTATTTTACTGAGTCCTTAATTGCCTGGATCTCTTCGTTTGTCTTGCCAAATGCGGTGTCTACGACGATCTCGCCGCTCAGGATCTTCTCGGACAGTTCGGTTACTTCATCCCTGACCTCCTGAGGTACAAGCTTCTGATAGTATTCATTGTCTGCAATTCCTACTCCGTTCTCAGCTATACCCAGAGTTTCAGCCTGTCCGTAAGGGACCTTGCCTTCAAGCTCAAGGTCGATTGCTCTTAGTATAGATTGGTCAACATTCTTAAGCATCGATGTCGGAATAAAGTTTGCTGCGGGTTCTCCCAGGATAAGTGCCTGGTCAGAGTCAACTCCTATTGCAAACTTCTCTACCTCCTGTGCTGCATCGATTTGACCAAGCCCAGCCAAACCAGCGACGTTAAATCCTACATCTACACCGTTTTGCTGATATTGTGAAAGCGCAAGGTCCTTGCCTTTTGGTGTGTCGTAGAAGTTTCCAACAAAGGAGACTACAACCTTAATATTCTCTTCAACATGCTTAGCTCCTTGGATATATCCAAGAAGGAAGTCGTTGATTACCGGGTTCTCAGCTCCGCCCAGGAAGCCAATGGTCTTGGTCTCACTAAGTCTTGCCGCAATTGCACCAGCAAGGAATGAACCCTCGTTTTGTTTATACATTATTGAATAGATGTTCCCAAAATCGCCAGCTGAGTAATCCATATCCTGGTCAAAAATAAAGAATTTTTGGTCTGGATACTGAGGAGCTACCTCTGCCAAAGGCTCAGCCATCTGCCAAGTTCCGACGATTATGATATCCCAGGTTCCGTCATCTGCATAGTCATACAGCGTAGGAAGCCATTTTGTCTCATCTGTTGTCATTTCGACTGTGGCGTACTCAAATCTGTCTCCATACTTTTCCTTCGCCATTTGCAGCCCTCTGTCCGCTGAATCGAAGAAGGATTTGTCGCCCAGTGTCCCGTTAAGGAGCAATGCAACTCTCAAAGGCTCATCGCCTGCGCCAGCCGGTTGCTCAGGTGCGGTCGTTCCACAGGCTGCAAGGCCAATGGCCATGGTAAGGATCAACAATAGTGCCAAAGCTTTTTTCATAGTTTCCCTCCTATTTTTTATCTGACTGCATTTTTTACCGTTGCATCCACAAGCTCCTCCAAGGTCAAGTGCCTTGGAGAACGCATATAGGTTTTTATATCAAGGAAGGCCTCGTGAATATACCTCTCAGGTATTCCAGCGGTTCCCTCCCGGATGCCGATTATTGGCATGATCTGGGCTGCGTTGCAGTCCACGTCGACTCCCGCCTGTGATATTATCTTCAGAGTCTTTGTGAAGTCACCCTCTCCAAAGTAAAGCGCAACTACCTCTGCACAGGCATTAGGGTAGGAGTGTATCCAATTGTAGCGTATATACTTTTCCTCGCATACAGCCATTGCCGATTCCCAGTTTTCGCTGTTTCTGCAGGATCGTAGTGCAAATTCAAGCACTGATCGATACTCACTGTCCTTTGGGATCAACTCAATGCCAGAAAGCAGAATCCTCCTGGTGTCCTTTTCGGTAAATGCCAGAGATACCATAACTGCATTGAATACCTCGCCAAGTATGCCGTTGTTGGCATGTGACACCTCCCCGTCCATCCATGCAAGCCTGGCAGCTAATCTTGGATCTCCGGGTGCAACCATGCCGCATATAGCACCTCTCATCTGTGCCCCTATCCACTCGTTGAATGGATTGTTCCATCTACCGCTTTCAGGCGGGAAGATCCCCTGCTTGATGTTTCTAAGTGCAAACTCTTCTGCTGACCAGCCGACAGGTACAAGCCCTATCCATTTAAGAGCTATATCCTCAGAGGTCAACACGTTCCCTTTTTCATTGAACGCCTCAAGAAATGCCAGTTGGAATGTCAAGTCGTCATTATAGGTGTTAGGCTCTCTTAGGTAATTATCGAAATCGCCAAAGGCTTCCTTAAGGTTCTCTCTTGTGTAGCCCTCAAGCTGAGTTCCCATGGCTGCACCGATCAATTGAGACAGCCATGCTGCCTTGATCTTATCTCTGAAGTCGTCATTTGTTGACTCTAGCTTGATTTGCCGAGGGAACTGAATATCTTTCTCGTATTCTTCGAAGTTATCGTAGTATTTATATTTCCAATAGGGTGAATCAGGGTCCTTCTTAGCCTCAAGAAGTCGCTTTCTCATAAGAGAGGATATCTGGTGAAGTCTTATGAAGTCCTTGTCGTCAAAAGCCTTCAGTCCTTCATTAAGCAGCTCTTCGGAGTCCTCAACTATATAGCCTCTGTTCTCTAACGCCTGAACTGCAGCTACCATTATAGTCTCCGGTGCTCCTGAGCCGGGAACATTGCTCTTCCAGTCCAGGCCTGCAAGCTGATCATAGAAACCCGATACGGTTTTCATGACCTCCCAGGTTTGCTCATCCTCGTCAAGTAAGACAGGTTTTGCATTCCTATAAAGCTGGGAAGCCATTTCCCAGGCCTTCATCAAGCCAGCTCCAATGCGATCTCCATCATCTTGGTGAAGCTCTTCTCCCTCTCATCGGGAGTAGTCTCCTCCTTGTTCACGATAGAGTCGCTTACAGTTAATATTGTAAGTGCATTCACCCCTGCGTGTGCCGCGTTACAGTAAAGAGCAAAGGATTCCATCTCAGCTGCAAGTACATTCATACTCTGCCATTTTGCAGTCGACTCTGTATCCGCTGAATAAAATGTATCACTGGTAAGGATATTCCCTACATGTACCGGTATCCCCTTATCCTCGGCTACTTTTACTGCCTTGTGCAATAGTTCCCAGGATGCTGTCGCTGAGTATGTCCCAGGCAATCCATACTGATGAGCATAGTTAGAGTTAGTGCTTGCGCCCATTCCAATAATCACGTCATAAAGCTTGAGATTTTCCTGGAATGCTCCGCATGAACCTACCCTTATCAGATTCTTGACTCCATAAAAATGGATCAGCTCATAGGAATAAATCCCTATTGATGGGACTCCCATTCCTGTTCCCATTACAGATATCTTCTTTCCCTTATATGTTCCTGTATATCCGAGCATATTTCTTACTGTGTTGAACTGTACTGGATCCTCGAGAAAATTCTCAGCAATGAACTTTGCTCTTAACGGGTCTCCCGGCAATAATATGGTTTCAGCTATATCTCCCTTGACTGCACTGTTGTGTGGTGTTGTCATTTTATCACTCCTTGTATTTTTTAATATCTTAGGCTGGTGTCCCCACCCTCGGATTCTCCCAGCTCCACCATCCTGTTTTTAAGGTAGCTTATATCCCCGGATACGTCGTGGATAAGTCTGCCATCCTTTTTGACGAATATTCCCTTTGATATTACCGTCTCTATATTTTCTGAGGTTGCACTGAAAATTATTGCGGCTAACGGATCAGAGGCTACTGCAGTTGAAGGCTTATCAAGATCCCAAATGATCATGTCAGCACTGAATCCCTCCCTAATCTCGCCTGTTTCAAAATCCAGCGCACGGTGTCCCTCCATGAGACATCCCCATATCTCCTTTAAGTGAAAGGCCGTACTGTCCTTCATAAGGTATTTTCCCATAAGAGCAAGAAGCCTTGCCTGCTCGAGAGGATCCAGTGTGTTGCTGCTGGCGGCTCCGTCGGTCCCTATCCCTATTCTGATCCTGTCCTTTAGAAATGGTACGTTGCCAAAACCCATATTCAGCTTGTAATATGTTTTTGGACTTATGGCAAAGGTTGTATTTTGGTTGAGGAATAAAAGATCTCCCTCCTCTACATACAATCCGTGTGCGATAATAGTCCTTCCCATAAGTACTCCAGACTTGCTTAGAAATTCGAAGGGTGTTTTCCCTGTCTCGATCCTTGATCTTATCACCTGTTCCTTAGTCTCAGCAGCATGTATATGGACCTTGAATCCCCTTTTTACCTGCACCTCAGCAACGGATCTCAGATCCTCCATGGAGCAGGTATAGGGCGAATGGGGACCTAGACTTACAACTATCCTTTCCTCGTCCTTATAGGCTTCAGAAAGTTCAATGGTCTTCTTCAGTCCCTCCTTAAAACTGCCGTCGAGAGAAAATAGCGTAGGTGCTATGTCAAGGCTCATATCCATCTCCAGCGCTGCCTTGGCTATTTCTTCTGCAAACATATAGTGATCGGCGAAAACCGTCACTCCATTATTTTGCATCTCAGCAATCGCAAGTCTTGAACCGTGATAAGCATCCCTTGGGACCAATCTGTTCTCATAAGGCCAAATCAGTTCATTGAACCACCTGTCTATTGTAACATCTTCTGCAAAGCCTTTGAAAATGTTCATAGGTGAATGAGTATGCAGGTTCGCAAAAGAAGGAGAAACGTACTTCCCCGTACAGTCCACCTCAATATCCGCAGTCCACAGATCCGGATCGATAGCTTTGATCCTTCCATTCTCCACAACGACAGACTTAGCTTCAGATATGTGTCCATCGCTGTGGATGATCCAGGGATTCTTCAACACAACTCTCTTCATCTGCAACTCATCCTTTCAATCAACTCCGGCTGAAGCACCACTGACTCCTCAGTCGTGCCTCCCTCGATCATTCCCAAAAGCACCATGACAGCACTTTCACCAAGCTTATATATAGGTTGTCTGATAGTAGTAAGTGGTGGATGGATGTACTTGGAAAGAGCTATGTCGTCAAAACCCACCACAGATACGTCATCAGGGATCATTTTCCCAAGCTCTCTCAATGCTTGCAGTGCTCCTATAGCAATGTGATCGTTCCCACAGAACACTCCATCGAACTCCATTACTTTCGACAGCCTTACGATACCTTCATACCCTGTTTCCACGGTAAAATAACCAGTATGAAGTCCGGACTTATTGAATTTGATACCCGCATCCCTTAATGCTTCTACGAAACCCTTATACCTTTCTGCAGATGGCTTGTTTTCAAGACCAGCTGTAATGTGAACGATACTCCTACAGCCACTATCGATGAGCTTTTCTGCAGCCATCCGCCCTCCTTTTATGTTGTCGACTGTTATCCTACCTACAGACTTAGGGGTGTCGACATCCCTGTCGATCAATACGACTGGTATTGATACACTGTCCAACTGATCTCCAAGCTTGCTGTGGGAGGCTGTTATTATGAGACCATCCACCTTTTTTTCCTGAAGGATCTTCAGATACATTCTCTCCCTACTGTCCTTGTTGTCTGTATTACAGAGGATCAAAGAGTAGCCTCGTTTTGCAGCTGCATCCTCAATTCCCTTTGCGACCTCAGCAAAAAACAGATTCGTAACATCAGGCACTATCAATCCTATCGTCTTCGTATTCTTTATTCGCAGACTCTTGGCTATTCCATTTGGGATGTAGCCTTCCCTTTCTACTATTTCCAATATCCTTCGTCGGGTGTCCTCGCTTATGTTCTGATCCTTTCCATTGATCACCTTTGATACTGTTGCACTTGATACTCCGGCAAGTTTTGCAATCATTCTTATGGTGGTCATATCAAAAGCCCCCATTGGTAATTTTGTTTTATATATTACCCCGACGATATTATAGGTAAACGATTACCTAATTTTTATCATACAACTTTACCGTGTTTTAGTGAACCCCTTTCCCGGTTTTGTGAAAATTTTGTTTTAAATCACGTTAGAAAGCCATTTTATGGGTATATGTTTACTAACAACAGGCATTTGCTGTCGATGGATTTTTAGTTGGGGAGGTGCAAATTATGAAAATCTTGGTTCCAGTAGACGGGTCTGATTATTCAATGAAGGCTCTCCAAAGAGCGAAGGAGCTGGGCGAATTTTACAAAGCAGAGCTTACACTTCTAACGGTGATTGACAGCGGACGCTTTGTAAGCGTTGATTTTAAGCAGGATATGATCAATGCAAGCATTGAAGCCGGACAGGAACTGCTTCACAAGGCAGCGCTTTTACTTGAAGGTTACCCGCACGGCGTTAAAACAACCTACAGAATGGGAGACATAGCAAACGAGATCATTGCAATGGCAGAGGACAACAAGTTTGACCTGGTGGTTATGGGAAGCAGAGGTCTTGGAGTGTTTACAAGAGCGCTCTTGGGCGGAGTATCCCACAAGGTCGTAACACATGTGAATACATCGGTTTTTGTAGTTAAATAGGTTCAAGACAACAGCCCCAAGCCCCTGAGAATTCGGGAGTATGGGGCTGTTTATATTAAAGTTTGTTCTCCTCCATGAATTGAGCGTTGGTGCCTTTTATTTCGAAGAATTCCTTGGCTGCTCTTTTTCCGATACCATCCGGATACTGAGCGATCTCATCCATTATTTCCTTCTGATCAACATTGATCAGTTTACCATCTCTGTAGATCACCTTGCCGTCAACAACTGATAACGCAACCTCATCTCCTCTAGCACTGTAAACAAGGTTAGGAACGATATTTCTCATCGGGTAGGTATAAACTGGATACATGGAAGGCTTGCTAAGGTCTATCGCAATAAAGTCCGCTCTCTTGCCAACCTCTAGAGATCCTATCTCCTCACCAAGTCCCACAGCTCTTGCCCCTTCGATGGTAGCCATTCTAAGTGCTTTCCATGCAGGCATTACCTCTGGGTTTGTATATTTGATCTTGTTAAATAAGGCAACCAGCTTCATCTCATTTATTATGTTATGGCAATTGTTTCCCGGTGCCTGATCTGACCCGAGTGCAACATTGCCTCCTGCAGCCTGGAAAGCCATTGACGGTGGCACTACCCCATCTATTATACCTATCGATCCAGGACAGAGGATCATTGAAGCCCCGCTCTTAGCAACCACCTCAGCCTCATCGTCTCTGGCATCGGTCAAGTGCACTGCAATCAGGGTCTCATCCAGATAACCGATCTCCTGAAGCCACTCTATAGGCCTCTTCCCATATCTTTTAACTATTTGATATGTCTCTCTGTCACCTTGCTGAGTGTGAAGATGTATCTTGGTGTTTCTCTCTTTGGCCAGCTTCTGGATCTTAAGGAGCAGATCCTTGCTTGCGAAATCAGGCCCTTGAGGCCCAAATAGGATCTTAAATCTTCCATCTCGCTTATTGTGCCATTTATCGTAAAGCTCCAGATTCTCCTCCAGGCTCTTTCTACCCATGTCCTCATCATACTCGTATAGCTCTCCGGGCTTGTATACCCTTCTAATTGCTTCGCGAACTGTAAAGGTTATATTGCCCCTGGCACCGATCTGATCGATGAAGGAGCATACGTCGTCCATGTTTCTTTCATAGTCGCCTATGGTCGTAGTACCTGCTCTAATGGCTTCCATGATAGCAAGCTTGCTGCCAAGATTTCTTTCATATATCGTTGCTGCATTATCAAAAGGCTGAAGTCCGAACATCATCCAGTTGTTGGTGTCCTGGGCAAGACCCCTCATTATTGCATAGCCTGTGTGCATATGCGCATCGATGAAGCCGGGGAATATGGCATGATGATCCATAACCACCGTCTCTTCGGCAGTATATTGAGAAAGTATGTCATCCTCCTTCTCTATTGCAACTATCCTTCCTGAGTCAACCGCCATTGCCACCCCTTCAGCATAGCCGACGCCATCGCCTGCCATTGTATAAAAATGAGGTGCCTTTACAATCATATCTACCTTTTTCACACTACCCCTCCTTGTAATTATTCTCCCTTAAACTCCTTCCACAGCTCCTCCATTGCTCCAGGAGTGCTGTAGATGTCCTTCACGAATCTTGCTATTATCTCTCCTCCATCCAGGATCGCCCTGTGGGTCCTGTTTTCGGTCATAGCCTTTGCAAATTCAACAGTGTGCCCGTTAAACTCCTCTCCGATACTGATATAAGGGTGGAAAGCGGGACAAACACTGCTGACGTTCCCAATGTCTGAGGACCCTCCTGTTTGGTCTCCTAAATCAATTACAGGAAGCTTCATATCCTCATATATTTCATTAAGGATCCTTTCCCCTGCCTTGATCCTCTTCATGCCGTCAAACTTCTCACCCAGCTGCTCAACGACGTAGCTTGTCCTTGTGGCAAGAGAAGCTGCCTTCGCACAGTCCATAACCCATTCGCTAAGCTCGTCCACATATTCTCTGTCCTTCGCTCTGACGAGCATCTCAACAACTGAAAGATGAGGGACTGTATTAGATGCATCTCCTCCATTTTTGATGTATCCATGTATCCTTACATCATCTCTGACATGCTGCCTCATCATATCAGTTGCATCCATGAATAATCTGGCTGCATTCAGAGCGTTCCTGCCTTCCCAGGGCATGCTGGCAGCATGGGCAGGCTTGCCGTGAAAGCTGAATTCATATGCATCCAGTGCAAGGAATCCTGAATATAGAGCATTTTTATTGCTCATGTGCATCATAATGGCAAAGTCGTAACCATCGAAAACACCATTATTGGCCATAGTGACCTTCCCGCCTCTCATTTCCTCATCGGGGGTTCCAATTATATGGATCTCTGCAGGTATCTGATCCTTGATCATATTTAAAACCAAGGCAGCCAACACGCTTATGGATCCACTGGCGCAATGCCCGCAGCCATGTCCTATACCCCGCAAGGCATCGTATTCTGTGAGAATAGCAGCCTTCCTGCCTTTGCCTTCGTTTATGACTCCCCTGAATGCAGTGTCCATACCTGCAAATGGGTACTCTATCTTTATACCATGCTTTGACAACAATCGGACGATAGCACCTGAGGACTTGTACTCTTCTCCCCCAATTTCAGGATTTCTCGCCATAAAATCATTTAAGGACAGCACCTCAGCCTTTAAGCTCTCAATATAGTCCTTCATGCTCCACCTCCCTCCAATGCATACTTTTCTGGTTGTTTATTACTATTCTCTTACTATTTCGATATCATAGCCATTTGGATCAGTTATAAAATAATATCTTGGAGGATCTCCGGGAAGACCCATAAGCTCCGTAATCTCCAAACCCATTTCAGTGTGCATTTTGTGAGATTCCTCAAGGTTTTCGACTGAAAAGGCCAGATGGCTAAAGCCATCTCCGATAATGTATGGCACCTCTCTGCCGTAGTTCCAGGTAAGCTCGATCTCAACATCCCTTTTTTCATCTGCAAGAAATACCAGGGTGAAATCCTCAGGATACTCCCTTCTACCCGTTTCTATCAATCCCAGAGCAGACTTGTAGAAATTGACGGAAGCCTCAAGGTCGTTGACTCTTATACATGAATGCATTATTCTATAGTTCATACTAACCCTCCTATTTTGTTATTTAGTATAATAATAGCAAATCGCTGCAGACTGGTACAGTACTTTAAGCGTAAATTATTCAGAAAATAATGATTTTAAAAACAAACAGGGTATACTAACAATAAGAGGAACATTAAATACAGGGGGTGTGTTCATGAAAAAAATACTAGTACCAATCGACGGCTCAGAGTGGTCCACCAGGGCTTTGTTGAAGGCGAGAGAAATTGCAGAAGCCTTTCATGCAGACGTAACTATCCTCACAGTAATCGACAGTATCAGGTATCTTGACATGGATTATAAATTTGACGTAGTCAGGGATGGCATAGACTTAAGTAAGCAGCTACTTGAGCAGTCCAAGAAAATGTTCGAGGATTATACCGGTAATGTGGATACAGTTCATACTACCGGCGACGTTGCAGAGGAGATCATAAGGTTCGCAGAAAACGGAGGATATGACCTGATCGTAATGGGGAGCAGAGGTTTAGGCGTGTTTTCAAGAACCATCCTTGGAAGCGTATCCCATAAGGTGATCCAACATGCGAAAACAACCGTAATGATCGTCAAATAGCATCGATCAGCCCTGTTCAAAGCAGGGCTTTTTTTATGGCCCGTGCTAATGCTTTACTGTGCCAGAATTTTCAGATAATGGTTGAAAGTTTGATAAAAATAGTGTAATCTATAGTCATAACAAAAAAGTTGTTATTACCTGGAATACGTTTTCAGGCACTAAATTTATTAGAGGGGGGTACATATGAAAGAAAAGAAAAAAGCAACAATAGGTCACGCACTAATTCCCATCCTAGTACTTATGGTCTCATTATTTATTGGTATCAGCTACCTGGGAGTAGATGCGCAAATTCCTCTAATCATTGGAATTATAGTTGCTTCTGCAGTAGGGATCCTTATGCTTGGATTTTCCTGGGCTGAGCTGGAAAAAGGCGCTATCGAAACTATCCAGATGTCAATGCAGGCTATATTGATCCTAATGATCATAGGAACTGTAGTAGGAACATGGATACTTTGCGGTACAGTGCCTGCTATGATCTATTATGGTCTTCAGATTCTTTCACCTGGAATATTCCTGGTCGCTACATGCTTGATCTGCTGTATCGTATCATTGGCAACAGGAAGCTCATGGACAACTGCAGGAACCGTAGGTATTGCACTTATGGGAGTTGGCTTAGGACTTGGAATGCCAGCAGAGATCGTTGCAGGAGCAGTTGTTTCAGGAGCATACTTCGGTGATAAAATATCACCGTTGTCAGACACGACTAACCTTGCACCTGCAATGGCAGGATCTACACTTTTTGAGCACATCAAGTACATGCTTTATACGACAGTTCCAAGCCTATTGATCGCTCTTGTTCTTTATGGAATAATCGGATCCAAGTATGCAGGAAGTCAACTAGATACTTCCAATATTCAGATCATACTTGATGGTATCGCTGCAAACTTCAACATTTCACCAATTTTGTTCCTGCCGCCAATAATAGTCATCGGTATGGTAATCATGAAGGTCCCGGCAATTCCCGGCCTTATGTCTGGTACTATCCTTGGGGGTATATTTGCAGCAATATTCCAGGGTTCAAGCTTTGGCGATATTCTTAACACAGCACACTACGGCTTTGAAATCGAAAGTGGAGTTGATATGGTAGACGAGCTTCTTAACAGAGGCGGACTTGACAGTATGATGTGGACCGTATCATTGATCCTTCTTGCAATGGTATTCGGCGGGATCATGGAGAGAACCGGCATGCTCCAGGCACTTGCAGGTGCAATATTAAAAATGGCCAAAAACACTGGATCACTTGTTCTTGCAACAATATTGACCTGTATAGCAATCAATATACTTGCAGCGGACCAGTACCTTGCAATAGTTATTCCTGGCAGAATGTACAAGGATGCATTTGACGAAAGAGGACTTGAGCCAAGACTGCTTTCCAGAACTCTTGAGGATGCAGGTACACTTACCTCGTCGTTGATCCCATGGAATACCTGCGGTGCTTATATGCAAAGCGTTCTTCTAGTATCGCCTTTGGCATATGCTCCCTACGCATTCCTTAACCTTATAAACCCAGTTATAGCTGTAATCTACGCTTACACAGGTATAACTATCAAAAAGCCTGCTACAGCAAAATAAGACAACAAAAATGCTAAAAAATAACACCTCTCGGGGTGTTATTTTTGTTTTAAATTCACTGACTCTCTCATTTCCGGTACTATGTTCTTGCTCTTCCCTGTCTGGAGGACCTCAACCATAGATCTGGCGGCAGACCAGGCAAGGTTTGCCATCGTCTGATGAGTTCCTGCAGCAATATGCGGCGTAATCACTATATTCTTCATGGAAAGCAGAGGGCTTTCCTTTGGCAGTGGCTCCTTCTCAAACACATCTAGACCTGCACCTGCCAGCTTCCCTGATTTAAGAGCTTTGATAAGTGCCTCTTCATCAATTACAGGTCCCCTTGACGCGTTGATTATATATGAGCCTTCTTTCATAAGTCCCAACTCTCTTTCTCCGATCAAATGAGTCGTCTCAGGAGTAAGAGGTGTAAGTGTAACTAGAAAGTCTGCCTGTGTTAAAAGCTCGTCCATGGGCTTATATGTTATCCCAAGCTTTTCCTCCACTGCTTCCTTCCTGCTTCTGTTGTAGTAGATCACATCCATTTCAAAGCCCAGCCTGGCTCTTCTTGCTACAGCTTCACCGATCCTACCCATTCCGATTATCCCCAGTGTGCTGTGGTGAACGTCTCTACCGAAAAGCTCGGACATATCTCCCTTCGTCCACCTTCCTTCTTTTGTGAAGGTATCAAGCTCAGGTAGTCTCCTCGCTGCAGAGACTAATAATCCCATAACAAAGTCAGCAACTGTTTCGTCAAGAACTCCTGGCGAGTGCGTACAGATCACTTCTCTCCTCTTCATGGCCTCTATGTCGCAGTTATTGTATCCAACCGTTATATTGCTTGCTACTTTAAGCTTTGGAGCATGGTCCATTAGCTGGTCGTCCACCTTAAGACCTAGGATGACCATTCCCTCTACATCTTGAATATCATCCTTTATAGTCTCAAGGTTAACAGGCTTTGAAAAATCGAGCACCTTGCAGTCACAATGCTCACTGACAAACTCGACTATCTCTTCCGGTACCGGATATGCTATAACAGCCTTTGGTTTTCTCATAGTCTGCACCTCCTACAACAGTTCAGGCACTCTCATGCCTGAATTTCTGCCATATAGTTCATCCACCAATGCCCTTGCAGCTGCCCAGGCCATCTCATCTCTTGTCTTTGTGGTTGCAGAGCCTATATGGGGAACTGTTACTGCATTTTGAAGTCCTAGCAGCGGATTATCAGATTCGATCGGTTCCTTTTCAAATACATCGAGGCCTGCGCCTGCTATCCAATTCTCCTTAAGAGCCATGATAAGGGCTTTTTCATCAACTACCTGGCCTCTTGATGCATTTATCAAAAATGCTGATCGTTTCATAAGCCTGAGCTCTTTTTCTCCGATCATATGCATCGTTTCAGGAGTCAACGGAGTCATAAGGAGGATAAAATCAGATGACTTCAATAGCTCCTCCATGGGTTTATGGACTATACCAAGCTCCTCTTCAGCCTCAAGCTTTCTGCTCCTGTTGAAGTAGCTTACTTCCATTCCAAATCCCAGCTTAGCTCTTCTGGCTACCTTCTCTCCTATCCTTCCCATCCCAATTATTCCAAGGGAGCTTCCGTGGATATCCTTTCCAAAGAAGTTGGAGTTGTCTGCCTTTACCCATGCTCCCGACTTCGTGAATCTATCGAGCTCTGGGATCCTCCTTGCTGAGTTCAGCATCAATCCTAGTATCAGATCTGCAACTGTGTTATCAAGAACTCCAGGGGTATTGGTGCCAATGATCCCTCTTTTCCTCATTGCATCCATATCATAGTTATTGTAGCCGACTGAAATGTTGCTGACTACCTTAAGCTTTGGAGCATTGTCGAGGATCCTGTCGTCGATCTTCATACCGACCTGGATCACTCCCTCTACGTTCTTGACGTTCTCAAGTATACCTTCCAGAGTCTTCGGGTATCTGAAATCCCATTTCACGCATTCGCAGTTTTCCATTAGAAAAGCCTCGACATCCTCAGGAACAGGGTTTGCAATAAATATCTTTGGTTTTAACACAGATAACACCTCCTACGCAAAAATTGCCATCATCACAAGTGTAGATCCATATATAACAGCCAGCTGTAATGCAGCAAAAACCTTGTACTCCTTATATAGCTCAAGTGTACCGACCTTCATTTCTCCAAGAGTCAAAACCTGGCAAAGATGCAGTGGTGAATAAAAGTAGCCTGCAAAGGATGCAGTCAATAAAAAGTATACATATATGTGTATAGAATTCATGCTCATTTCCATCATGCTCAGAAGCGGCAGAGTAATAGCAAGAGCTGATGTCGGATATCCAGTTATATATCCAAAAAAGATGGATACAATGGTGAACACAAACATTACACCTATCCCGCTTCCTATTCCTGATAGCGCACCTTCAACCAAAGAAAGCATATCACCCAACTGAAGAATAACGTCCTTTAGTATCAATATGGATAAAACCATAAGTACAGTGTGAAGATTGAACGACTTTACAACTGTTCTCACGAAATCCTTCTTGTTTCCTAAAAAGTATACTGCAATAATGCTTCCCAGCATGGAAATAAAGAACGGCAGCCCGGTTATGACATTAATGACTACTGAAATGTAGATTGGAATAGTTAAAATCAAAAGCTTGACGATGTTCCTGCCCCGGTCACTACCTTTGATCTCCTTGCCATTTCCCGAGCCTCTCAGATAAAGATAGTATGCAATCGTCATAACTCCTGCTAAAAAAGGCAGACTGAAGGCTATGACCTTGTAGATGTTTATCTCCGGAATAGAGGCCTTTACAAATAAAAGGACTGTCGAGAACGGCAGAAGAAACATGGAGATATGTCTGAAGATCAGATTTATGGCAGCTCTTTTGGGGGGCTCGATATTCATTTCCTCTCCTAGGCTGTTAATAAATGGAGCAGAGAGGACAGCTCCACCTGGTACTACCAGGACGCCTATCATCGATGGTATAAGCATCATAACGATCTTCTTATTGGATATCACCTTGAGCATGGTATTTACTATCCCGTCAAGTATTCCAAAATGCTTCATCAGGCTTCCTAGCATGCCGACCATTGCTACTGTGATTATGGTATCCAGAGAGTTTGGATTAGTGAATATTTTAAACACAGTCTTGGCCAATCCATCAATACCTATCCCTGAGAGTACGGATATTATTATGGTTACTACAAATATTGTGTTGCTTAGCTTCATTCTTTTCTTGATCAAAATTGGGATGAGTGCAAATGCTGCCAGTGTAATCAATAGCTGATTCATTTATTCTGCTCCTTTTGCATTTATTTCGTATACCTAATGATACCATAAATATTATTATTTATACATTGAAAGTATTCGATAAGTTGGAAAAAGGGAAAGCAATGTACAATTGACAATTAATGAACTAAGCTAAGAACTAAGAAAAGATCCTTCACTACGTTCAGGATGACAGAAATGTTGTCATTCTGAGCTTTAGCGAAGAATCTTAGCTTCTCGGGCAGACAGGGTCGTCTGCCTATACTATTGCTTATCGCCTAACGCTTACAGCATAAAGCTTAAAGTTTAAAGCTTTTTCCACTTCTAGCTTACCCCTATTCTTGTTTCACTATTCACTATTCACTATTCACTATTCACTGTTCACTGCCTCTAATAAACCGCCGTTCCATATCCTTTGTATTTCTCATTTTTTCCGGTAGCCACACCAAAGAACATATCACGGAGCTTCTTGCAGACTTCTCCTTCTTTGCCTGTACCTACCTTTCTTCTGTCCACTTCGATAACTGAAGTTACCTCCATTGCCGTTCCGCTGAAAAATACCTCCTGAGCATTGTAGAGCTCAGTTCTTGATACGCTTCTCTCGACTACCTCCATACCCAGCTCCTCACGGGCAAGAGTCATTACTGTATCTCTTGTTATCCCCTCCAGGATATCATCTGAAAGCGGTGGAGTTATAAGCTTGCCTTTCTTGACAAGGAAAATATTCTCACCAGGGCCCTCGCACACCTTTCCGTCCTGAGTCAGGAATATAGCCTCATCGAATCCATTTTGCAGGACCTCGACGGATGCCAGGGCTGAGTTTAGATAACCACCTGTCGCCTTGGTTCTTGGAGGGATCATATTGTCTGTGATCCTTCTCCAGCTGGATACTGCGACTCGAAGCTCTGTTTTTCCTGAATAGCTACCCAACGGCTGACAGTAAATGACAAGTCTGTTGTCGTCATCCTTAAGAGTAGGTGTAAGATTATTTGAACCCTTGTAAACCACTGGCCTTATGTATGTCGTAGTCTTAAAATTATTCTTCCTGAGAAGCTCCACTGTGAAATCACACAGCTCCTGGACTGTATAAGGGATATCCATGTAAAGTGCCTTGCAGGATTCCAGAAGTCTCTCATAGTGTTCCTTGAGTCTGAATCCATACAGCTGTTGTCCTTCCTCGTCCCAATAAGCTCTTATGCCCTCAAAGCATCCAAGACCGTAGTTGAAGGCTTTACACCTTATGCTTATGCTAACCTCTTCCTCAGGAACTATATTGCCCTGATAAAATACCCAGCTTGTCATATTACGATCTCCCTTCCTCATATATCATTTCATTTATTGCTTTACCTGCTGGAACGATAGGATAAACCCACTGGTCCATGGAGAATTTGCATTCTATTATCACAGGTCTCCTCTCTTGCTTAGCCCATTGTAGGGCTCTCTCAAGCTCCTCGTGATCAACTGCTCTCCTTCCCTGGATGCCATAGGCTTGTCCTAAAGCCATAAAATCTACTTCATCTCCCAGGTCAGTTTCTGAAAAATTGTCATTGCAAAACATTCCCTGCCATTGTCTGACCATACCAAGAGTGTTGTTGTTGAACAAGAGTATCGTTACCGGAAGATTATACTTGGACACAGTCCCGAGCTCATTGCAATTCATCCTGAAGCTCCCGTCGCCTGTTACCAGTACAACTTCCTTGTCAGGATTTGCAGCCTGGGCACCTATTGCAGCTCCAAGCCCGTAACCCATCGTTCCAAGACCTCCTGATGAAAGCCAAGTCCTCGGCCTTTGAAAGCTCCAGTGCTGGGCTGTCCACATCTGGTGCTGCCCAACATCAGTTACAACTATGGCATCTTTAAAGTGTTCGTTAGCATGCCTAAGAGCACTTACTGCACTCCATGCACCGTCAAAGGGAACTTTCTCATCCTTTAACTTTAGTATATCACTATACCAAAGAGAACGGTCCTTTTTTTGTACACTATCTGAGATAACAGACAAAATCTCCTTAAGATCTCCAACGGCATAACCATTCACTGCTTTGTTCTTGCCGATCTCTGCTCCGTCTATATCCAGTTGTATGACCTTCGCCTTAGGACCAAAAGCCTCCGCCTTACCAATTACTCTGTCGCTGAACCTGGCTCCAACTGCGATTATGAGATCTGCATGACACATTGCAAGATTTGTCTCCTTAAATCCATGCATTCCCACAAGTCCCAGTGAAAGTCTGTGATCTCTTGGAAAGCCGCCAAGGCCCATCAGGCTGTTTGCAATAGGAATGTCGCCTTTTTCAGAAAGTCTCAACAGCTCTTCCGATGCACCGGAGGATATTACCCCTCCACCGCTGTATATTATCGGTCTTTCAGAAGCATCGATCATCCTTGCAAGCTCTGAAAGGTCTCCCTCTTTGCTGGGTTCTCTCCACTCGATATCGTCGCTGATGTGTCTTGCATTATTGAAGATGTACTTGGCGTTTTCTATTGAAAGGTATCTGTCGTGAAGGTGAGGTGTATGGATCGCCTCTGTAAGCATTCCAAGAAGCTGGATGCCCTGGTTTGTCATTATGGATACCATGTTGAACATAGCGTTTTGTACGTGGCCCTTAAAGATATTTCCTGTCATAAACTTTGTTGGAGGCATGTACTTAAGTGGTGCCTTGGGGAATATCTCCCTTGCCATCTGTGCCTGTGAAAGCTCAAGAAGGAAGCCGTCCTCAATGCCTGGCTCCATTTCAAAGGCATGTCCAAGTCCCATTTGCTCCTCTGGAAGTCCAGCCTTTAGTGCGAACTGCTCGTTTATAAACTGGGATGCAAGTACAGTATGTGCTGCCTCAACTGCATCGTCAGTTGTAAGGTAGTTGTCCTCGCCTGTGTTTATTATTATCCCAGCAAATCCGTTGATGACTCTTGAGAAGAATTGGTCTACAAGAGTTCTTTGCATGTTGATGTCTCTGAAAAGTATTCCATAAAGAGCATCGTTTAGCATCATGTCTAGTCTTTCAATAGCTCCCATTGCTGCGATCTCAGGCATGCAAAGACCTGAACAGTAGTTTGTAAGTCTGATGTAACGGCCTACCTCTTCGCCTACCTCATCAAGTGCTGCTCTCATAAGCTTGAAGTTCTCCTGGGTTGCATAGGTGCCACCAAAGCCCTCTGTTGTCGGACCGTATGGAACGTAGTCAAGAAGCGACTGCCCTGTCGTCCTTATTACTGCGATTATATCAGCGCCCTGTTTTGCAGCAGCTTTTGCCTGGATGATGTCCTCATAGATATTTCCCGTAGCAACGATTACGTAAAGATAAGGTCTCTTGCCTTCACCTATGGTGTTAAGGTAATTTTCTCTCTTTTGCCTGTTGCCCTTTATTCTTTCTACTGTCTTAACTGCGATATCGTTTATCGCTGCCTTTATTGATGCTTCGTCCTTAGCAGGAAGTCTTGTTATGTCAACCTCTCCTGCTGCAATTTTTTCAGCGATCTCCTGTGGCGTTGCTTCAAGGTTCAGCATTGCGTTTCCAATCCACCATGCTGCTCCTCTTTCAAGTCCGCCACCCTCCTTAATGTTGTCTACAACAACATTTGGAAGTGGTTTGCCTATCTCATCGACTCCGTCTACACCGAGAAGTCTTACGACTGTTCTTTCTGTTGCAACTGTTGTATGCTCGTCGATGAATTTTTGAATATCCTCAGCAATGTTTCGTGCTGAGCTTCTTGATGCATCGATTTTACTTTGGTCAAGCTTCAGTTTAGACAAATTATCAACTCCCTTCGTTAAATTCAGTGAATAGTTAAGAAGTAATAGTGAATAGTGGAAGAAACCAGTGAATAAGTAAGAACTAATAGTGAATAGTTATATTTGGTAGCAAGATTCTTCGCTGTCGCTCAGAATGACGCCTGGCGACCAGAGGTCACCCCTACAATATCTTTCTTTCCTACATCTTTTCGTTATTCACTGTTCATTGTTCACTATTCACTATTCACTGTTCACCATTCACTGTTCACTGTTCACTAATTATTTTTTCGGCTAAGTCTATTATTTCTTTCTTAAGTCCCATTATCCTTGCGATGTTTATTGCGTCCTTTGGAATGGGGGTGGATTTGTCGACGACTCTTAAGCGGTAGTTCATGTATTTGTTAATAATGGTCATGCCGTCGCCGTACTTTATTTCTTCTGTCAGGTCATCAAGGTTAAGCTCTGAAAGCCCGATTACCTGAAGGTGCTGTACTCCCTCCATATCCGCCACGTTGTCGTAGTGGGTGGTTATAAGGGATATGGCTGGTTTGTCCTTTAGGTATTTGACTATGGCTTTTGAGATTGCATAGCCCTCCTCCGGGTTGGTGCCTCTTGCAAGCTCATCTATCAGGATAAGCCCTTCCTCGTCGGCTCTTTCCATGGCTTCGCTCACTACCCTTACCTCTCCGCCAAAGGTTGAAAGCCCGCTGTCTGTAGACTGCATATCCCCAATGGAGGATTTGATGTAGTTTGAAAGCCCAAGCTCCATACTCTCTGCAGGCACATACATTCCATGGTGTGCCATGGCGCAAAGCAGCCCTGTCATCTTAAGGCTTATTGTCTTTCCTCCCATATTTGCCCCGGTGATACAGGCGACCCCCTCTCTTAAGTCGACTGACACCGGAGTAAAAGAGAGTTTTTTAGACTTCAACAGCTCAGCTATCTTTGGGTGGATACCATTCTCTATGGTTATCCTGAAATCGTCGATTATTGTTGGCTTAACTGCATCCATATCCACAGCAAGCCTTGCCTTTGCAAGTATTAGATCGAGCTTTCCTATTGCCAACATGTTTCTGAAAAGCTCTCTTCTTCTCTTGCCAACCTCATGGGAGAGACTCTCTCTGATCTTCATTTCCTCTCTTTCCTCCCTATCCCTGAGGATAAGGAGCTCCCTTTCAGCAAGAGTCATCTCCTCGGTAGGCTTTATGACAAACCTAATATTCAGGTAGGTCTCTGATACATAGGTCAGGTAGGGATAGCTTTTAAGTGTTTCCAGAAGTTCGGTCCTGTCCTTCGTTATGACCACCGAGCCGTCTGGTCTCAGGTCAAGGTTCAGGTCCTCCCCAACCTGTTCCCTGAGCCTTTTCTTCATAAGCTTTAATTCCCTGTCCTTATCCCTTTTCTGCTCTCTCAGGGCTCTCAATTCCTCTGAGTAGGCATCGTATATATAAAAGGTGGATATCTTTGTGTCCTCCGGGTCAAGAAGATTCTCCAGCCTTGGCAGAAGGTCTATCCTGGTCTCCGGAAACTGGGGCATCCGGTTTTCCTCCATAAGCTCTACCAGCTCTCTTGTAAGGAAAAGAAAGCTTTTTATTTCAAACAGCTCGACGTCTGTAAGTATAAAGCCGTCCATCGCTCTTTTGGTGGAGAGCCTAAGGTCCTTCATATGCCCAAGTATGTTGTTGAACTTTCGCCTTAGTTGGTTATCCCTTATGAATGGGATGTGGCTTTCAAGTATGTTCAGTTGATTCTCAAGAAGCTTCTCCTGGCCTCTGGTGTAGGGCTTCATCCTGGATTTGAACATTACGCCGTAGGGGGTAAGCACCTCCAGCTTGTTCATTATGTATTGAAAATCCAGAGCCTCTCTTGTCGTCTGGTCCATAAACATACTATTCACCTCCCAGCATAAGGTCTAAAACCGGAATATCCTTGATGTAGCCCCTCATCTTTTTTAAGAATTCATAGGGCTCGAAGTAATATCCTTGTGGCGAATACGGATTTATGGTGATACCGATAAGCTTGATCGGATGAAGCACCCTGATCCTTACCCCGATCCTTTGGAATCTCAAATATTCCCTTGGGGGTATGAATATCTTTGTACCGTCTGCAACGACTATATCAACATCCTTGTAGGCTCTTGTGGATCGTGTGAGGTCATCCAATGTACCTCTCACCAAAGAGCCTGGGATAAGAAGGTATCTTGCCTCATCGTCAAGGCTTTCGGCAAGGGTGTGTCCTGCTCCAAGTGCCGTCTCAAGGTTTATATCCCTAACCTCGCCGTAGCTTGTTACTACTGCAGGCCTGTTGGCTTCTAAAAGTTCCTCCAGCAGGCAGCAGTCCTCCTCTTCCACCTGCGGAAGAGAAAGAAGGCTAACTGTGTGAAGCGTTTCCTCTATGACCCTGTTTATGTCTCTGGATATGGCAGCTCCTGTTGAAAGTATTGTCGCATCTGAAATAGTGGGTGCTGCAGATGATTTTCTGTCAAGGGCTCCGTCTATCACCACGAACTTTGCACCAAGACCGAGCATCTCGTCGCACACCTGCCTAATGTCCCTAAGGCTTTGCGGTCCTGCCAGCTGGATATAGCCCGGTGACTTGACCCTCCCTATGATCACGTCACCTAATGGCGTTCTGAAGTCTGTTACCTTCAGTATCTCCATTCCGGCATCCCCTAAGGGCAGAAGGCCTGTTGTGGTTGCAACTATAGTGTTCTCCTCAGCAAAAATTCTTGGCTTTTCAGTATCTGTTACAAGGTCCAGGGATTCGCCGTCACGGCCGATGGAGGTCATCCCTATTTGGATGCCCTCCTCCATGGCCTCTGATATAAGCTGGTTAAGGGTCACGGTCTTACCGGAGTTTTTCCTCATGCCAACGATCGATATTATTTTGTGCTCATCCCCGATAAGGTGTAGTAAAGACATGTCGTCTCCCCTATTTATTGTAATTCTTGCTTCTTTCGTGTCTTTCAAGGTAGCTTGGCTCAAGGTTCTTTATTTCAGGACCCTCCATAAGAGCTGCAACTCCTGATGATGTTGACTTCTTCTTGCCTTGGCAAACATCGCACTGGCATTCTTCTTCAAGAGCGTTTGGCTCAGTGTAGGTAGTGATTATACCTTCATAGTTTCTCAGAACTATCTTATTAGGCGACTGAGAAATGATGTACTGAGGCATAACCGGAGTCTTTCCTCCTCCTCCAGGTGCGTCAACTACGAATGTAGGAACTGCATAGCCTGAAGTGTGGCCTCTTAGTGCCTCGATGATCTCGATTCCCTTTGATACCTTAGTTCTGAAGTGCTCGATACCCATTGAAAGGTCGCATTGATAGATGTAGTAAGGTCTTACTCTGATCTTAACAAGGCCGTGTACCAGTTGTTTCATGATATGTGGGCAGTCGTTTACGCCTTTAAGAAGTACTGACTGGTTTCCAAGTGGAATACCTGCATCTGCAAGCTTTCTGCATGCTTCGACTGACTCTGCAGTTATCTCCTTAGGATGGTTGAAGTGAGTGTTCAGCCAAATCGGATGGTATTTCTTTAGCATATTTACCAAGTCGTCAGTTATTCTTTGTGGCATAACTACCGGAGTTCTTGATCCAAGTCTAATGATCTCAACGTGTGGGATCTCTCTCAATTTCTTTATGATGTACTCAAGTCTGTCGTCGCTTACAAGCAGACAGTCTCCGCCTGAAAGAAGGACGTCTCTTACCTGTGGAGTATTTCTGATGTACTCGATGCACTTGTCGATCCTCTCTATTGGAGCACCCATGTCATGCTGTCCTGCAAATCTTCTTCTTGTACAATGCCTGCAGTACATTGAGCACTGGTCAGTGATAAGGAAAAGAACTCTGTCAGGATATCTGTGAGTAAGTCCGTCAACCGGTGAGTCTGCATCTTCATGTAATGGGTCTTCCATGTCAGATGAGCTTATGTGTGTTTCCATGATAGTTGGAACAGCCTGCATTCTTACTGGACACTTTGGATCGTCCACGTCCATAAGTGATGCATAGTATGGAGTTATACCAACTCTGAACTTCTTAAGTACCTCGTTTATTGCTTCTTCTTCGCCAGGTTGAAGGTTGATTACTTTCTTAAGCGTCTCAACGTCTGTGATCCTATTTCTTACCTGCCATTTCCAGTCATTCCAGTCCTCTTGGGCTACGTCGCTCCACAAAGGGATATCTTTGTAATTTCGCATTATTATTCCTCCGTTCATTTTTCTGTTAGTTGCTAGTTGAAAGTGAAGTCTCATAATTGACAATTGACAATTGACAGTTGACAATTAAAAGACTAAATACCGAGCGATCTTTTAGTTGATTTCACGATCGCATTCAGTATCCTGCAGATTTCCTTGCAATTATCAAGATACCAACTATGTTCATTTTCACTTAGATAATCTGTTTCTATCAACAATTCCAACCAATATTCAACTTCTTTTATTTCTTTTAGAGCAATATTCATTTTTGATAGAAAGTCCTTTTTACTTTGGCCATCCATCGCTTCACGAATATTAGCTCCGACACTAGTTCCTGCTCTCAATAATTGTTTTGAAAGAATATACTCATTCTTCCAAACCAAATGCTTATAGATATTTATTGTATCTATAGCAAATCTAAAAGATTTTTCTTTTATGATATTCTCCGACATTGAACCACTCCCTGATGAAAGTAATAATTGTCAATTGTCCATTGTCAACTGTCAATTGATTTAAGCGTATAATTCTGTAAAAATCTTTCTCAAGGTTTCTGATTCTCTCATAAGCTGAAGAGTGATCGCTGCGTGGCCCTTGGTGTATCCGTTTCCTACGATCATGTTGACGTCCTTGCCTACTCCCTCTGCTCCAAGAGCTGCCTTAGTGAAGCTTGTAGCCATTGAGAAGAAGTATACAGTTCCGCCGTCCTTTGTCATAAGGATGGAGCTCATCTCTGTGTTTGGAATGTTTACTGTGTTTATTACGATGTCGGCCATTTGTCCGTTGGTTACAGCTGCTACCTTCTCCATTACCTCGATCGCATTTGTCGCGTCAGCTACTATATATTCGTCTGCAAGGTTTGCTGCCTTCGCTCTTTCGATGGTCTTCTCCCTGCTTCCGATGCATATTACCTTACCTGTTACTCCTGCTCTTTTCTTTGCTTCGTATAGACAAAGCATTCCTGATTTACCTGTACCGCCAAGAACTACTACAGTATCGCCAGGCTTAACAAGCTTTGCTGTCTGTGCCGGAGCTCCTGCTACGTCTAGAACTGAAAGTGCAAGCGTCTCAGGCATATCGTCAGGAAGTACTGCATATATCCCTGATTCAAATAGTATTGCCTTGCCCTTGATGTCCACTTGGTCGATATCCTTTCTGACTTCAAGGAACTCGTCTATCCTAAGCGGCGTAAGGGAAAGTGATACAAGAGTAGCTATTTTGTCGCCTACCTTAAGGTCAGTTTTGCCTTCCAGTGCAGGGCCGATCTTTTCTACGATACCAATAAGCATTCCGCCTGATCCTGTTACAGGGTTTTGGTGCTTTCCTCTTTCAGCAACGATACCTGTCATTATTTTCTTGATCTCTTCTATGTCTCCTCCTGCCTGCTCCTTGATTTGAGTGAAGCTTGCTGAGTCTACGTTAAGCGTCTTAACGTCGATAAGTATTTCATTGTCGTAGATCTCCATGTCGTTGTCGATCTTAAGTGCTGGTTGTGGCAGTACTCCCTTTGGTTCGATTACCCTGTGTGTTCCGTATGGATTTCCTTTTCTCATAATATTCCTCCTCTTGGTTTAAAAGCTTTTCCTTGCTGGATGCTTAATTGCTTTGCACATAATATATTATGCAAGTATCATGCCAAGGAAAAGATTGTTAAAAAAATGGCTTATAAGGCCATTCCTTGATCCCGTCGTCAGGGAAAAGGTATTCCGCCGCCGATTATTCGGCGTTTGATATAATAAAAAGCCTGAGATGTACAAATCTCAGGCTATTGTATGCCGTATTTCTGCAGCTTGTATTGAAGGGTTTGCCTTGGGATCTGGAGAAGATCTGCAGCATGAGTGATGTTTCCTTCAGTCTGCCTCATTGCCTCCTGAACCAGTGATTTCTCAGTTTCCTCCAAAACCTGATTCAAAGCAAGGTTTATCCTCCGCTTTTCCTTCTTGCCCTTAGTCTTACGAACTTTTGGCGGCAGGTGCTCAATATCTATAACGTCCACATCGTAGATGCTCATTATCCCCTCAATAAGGTGCTCCAGCTCACGTACGTTCCCCTCCCATGGGTAGTCCAGGAATTGATTGAGGGCTCTTCTCGATATCCCTTTTGTTCTCTTTCCCATCTTCATGTTGAATTTCTCAATGAAGTGGTTTGCAAGGACCTCGATATCGTCCTTCCTATCCTTTAATGGAGGGATCTCAAAGCTTATAACATTAAGACGATAGTAAAGGTCTTTTCTAAGCTGCTTTTTCTCAATAGCCTCCTCTGGAGAAACATTTGTCGCAGCTATTACCCTTACATCAACGTTCTTAATCTTTGTGCCTCCTACGCGCCTTACGTTCCCGTCCTGCAGCACTCTGAGAAGCTTTGACTGAAGCTCTAGCGGCATTGAGTTTATCTCATCTAGGAACAGGGTCCCTCCGTCTGCCAGCTCGAATAGCCCCGGCCTGTCCTCAGCGCCTGTAAAGCCGCCCTTAGTGGTACCGAATAGTATTCCTTCCAAAAGGTTTGACGGCAGTGCTGCACAGTTTTGAGTTATAAAGGGGTTGTGTCTCCTTTTACTGCCATTGTGGATCGAATGGACGAAAAGCTCCTTGCCTGTACCGGTATCCCCCGACACAAGTACAGGAACATCTCCCTCGGCAGCCCTCTTTGCAAGAGCCTTCAGTCTCCTTATCTCCTCACTTTCCCCGATTATGTCGTAGAATGTGAATGTGGCCGATTCCCGTGCCTGGTCAGACTTCTTGTTCCCGGAATACAGCTGATTTTGGAGGTCCACGATCTTTTCAGAAAGCTCCCTTACCTGTGTGATATCCTTAGATATCTCAATGGCCCCCAGGGTCTTTCCTCTGCTTTTTATAGGTATCGATGAATTTATGGTGGTTATCTTCTCTCCTTTGTAGTTAAGGAAGGTTTGCTCCTTTTTAAGTATGGGAACACCGGTCCTTATGGCGGTAAGCATGGTGCTTGTCTCCTCGTCCAAGGATGGGTATATCTCAAGAAGGTGCTGTCCTACAGCCTTTGCCGGGTCTACTCCGTCGATCCTTTTCGCAAAGTTGTTGTAATAAACTATCTTTCCCGCAGCATCGATTATATGTATCCCCTCATCCAGATAATCCAGGATCTCAGTCATGTTTTCCTTAAAAAAAAGTTCCTTCATAATGACCTCCAGTTCATAAAACTACGAGCGCTTGATTTTCGGCACTTGATGCTTAAAATTCGGCGGAACCATCTCCGCCTTTATGGACCTATTATATCCCAGCCCCGTCTATATTTCAATATGGAAAAGGCTGCGGTTTCCCGCAGCCAAAATATTACTTCATCAATTCCGATACTGTATCAAGGAGTATTTGTGGAAGTACTCCGAAGGAGTAGCCCATCTCAACTCTCTCTGTGAACTTGTGGGCATCCTTGCCGAATGGCCCTATGTTTACTACAGGTAGATTCAATTCCTGCATTTCCTTAAGAGGCAGGCTGTATTTGACTCCAAAGCCCGGCATGTTCTCTTTAAGGGATTCTACTGCCTTTTCTTCTCTTGGTGCTGCTGCATAGCTTAGGTCTGAGATGTATGGATAGAATTTCTTGTTTACTATATGGAATTCGTCTCCTGCGTTTGCTATTGCCTTATCTACTGCTGCTACTAGCTTTTTCTCTCTTTCGCTTTCTCCCTTTACGTAGATGTGTGGATAGTATGGAGGTGAGAAGTAGCTTATTATTACAGGGTCTTTGTCTGACCACATGTTGTGTACCATTTCTACTGTCTTCATTGCGAATATCCTGTCGTCTACTGTTGGGTCTTTTAATAGCTCTTTTGAAAGAGCTTCAATTCTTTCATCTACCTCTGCTCCTCTTTCTGCTTTTACTTTTTCAAGGAGCTCGTTGTAGGACATTACTCTTGCCTTCCATGGAAGTGGCTCGAATGGGTAGCTGCTTGCTTCTGTGTACGCTTTATATTGTGCGTTAAGGTCGTCTATTGTTATCTGGAACGCTTTTGTTGCTCCCTTTATCATCTTTTCCATTACCTGGTCTGGTGTGGAGTTGTGGGTCGCATAGTTGAAGTATACCAGGGAGTTTCTTGCGATCTGTACTGAGTATTCTGTCTTAAGGTCTTGTTGTCTTAGGGTTATTGGAGGAAGTGCTACTTCTCCGTCAGCTATGTCGCAGTATTCCATATTGAGATTGAACTCTCTTGTTATCTCTGATGCTATCTGGTTTGGGTCAAGTCCTTTGTATGGCTCGCCTACGTGGGTCTCTTTACCTGTTATATAAAAGCTTGGCATTAGCTTGCCTACTGTTCCTACGTAGATGTATCTTGTTTCGTCTCCTACGTATTTTGGTGCTGAGTAGTCTGTGTCTACTACTGCCAGGTAGTCATAGCCTTTTTCTTCTCTAAGCTTCACCAGCTCAGGAACCACTGAAAGCATTCCTGCTGAGTTGCCTTCCTCGTCGCATACTGCTGCGAAGATCAGGTTCCCTTCAAGCTCGTCTACATTCTTTGAGAATTCCTCCATCATTACCATAAGCGCTGCTACACCGAATTTCATGTCGAAGATTCCTCTTCCGAAAAGGTAGTTTCCGGATTCAAGATCGACTTTGGCTTCGTCTGAAAGCGTTACCTTTCTCAGCATGTCGTTTAATTCAAGAGGCTTTGTAGCATACTCCTTCATGTCGCCGTAGTCGCTAATTCCTACTGTATCGGTGTGGCCGATGAATACAAGCGTCTTCTTATCATTGCCCTTTTTGCCTTCGATCGTTGCTAAGACTGACTTTCTTCCTACGGGATCGTCGATTGTGTTTACGAACTTTACGTTTTCGGGATTATTCTTGAAATAATCCATTTCCATGAATTTCTCGAATACGAAGTCTGACACATTGTTTTCATCTGTTGTTCCAACCACGCTTAATATGCTGGTAAGCTCGACGGCCAGATCCTTGATTTTTGCTGCCATGTCCATACCTCTCTCCTCCTTAGTGTTTTATGTTTCCCAATATATCATATTGACTAATTATTGACAATCCCTATATTGTGCGTGTTTCGAATACAAAGGGCACCTGGTCCTTCATTTTCTTGTAGATAAAATGGAGCTTTTCGTGGTCTTCGAATATCCCGAACACACTGGCCCCGCTGCCGCTCATAAGGGCTCCAAGCGCTCCATTGGATATCATAAAGTCCTTGATCTGGCCTATGACGGGATTTTCAGTGATTATGACATCCTCCATCACATTGGAAAGGCTATTGGCGATACATTTAAGCTCTCCCTTCTCAATGCACGTCGTGATCATATCAATATCGATCCTTTTATCCGTCAGCTTCAGTCTGCTGTAGGCATAGGGTGTAGAAATCTGGATCCCGGGGTTTGCAACAAGCATGGGCACACCCACCAATGGCTTTAGGGGCGTCAATCTTTCACCGATTCCTTCAGCCAGTGCAGTGCCTCCCATTATGCAAAACGGAAGATCAGCTCCTATCTTTAGACCTATATCCATCATTTCCTGTACGGTCAGGCCTAAGTCCCACATTTCATTGAGCGCCTTAATTAAAGCTGCGCCGTTTGTGCTGCCGCCTGCAAGTCCAGCTGCAACAGGTATCCTCTTTTCTATCCTTATCTCCAGACCTGTCTTTGTACCAGTAAGCTTTGATATCTCCTCCCAAGCCCTGTATGCAAGGTTAGTTCTGTCAAGAGGCACTAAGCGATTGTCACAGCTTATAGATACCCCTCCCCTTCTCTCGCTTATCATAAGCTTATCGGACAGATCGATCTGCTGCATTATGGTCTTTATTTCGTGGTATCCGTCTTCTCTTTTGTATAGCACATCCAGGGCAAGGTTTACCTTTCCATACGCTGAAATTTCTGTTTTCAAATAAATCTCTCCTAATAAAGCCTTGTTATATTCAACAAGGCTAATTATACCATAATTAGTGTTCTGTCCATATATTTTTACATAACAAAACCTGCCCATCGGGCAGGTTAAAGTTATGATATCTTGATTAGTCTGTCGGTCTCGTCGCAGATTGTAACCTCGACGGTAGATGTAAGTACATCAGAGTAGGTGTAGGAAACCATCCTTGTGCTGTCGTACTGATTACAAATCCTTACTACAAAAAGGTTGGGATAAGCAGATTCAAGTACTCCCTCTTTCACTGTTGTCTTCTTTCTACCTCTGTTGGCTCTAAGAATTACTTTCATGCCTATGCATCCCTCTAAGTCTTTCCTGATCTGAGCAACACTATTCATACTTGCCGAGAACCACCTTCCATTTTTTTCTCCCAAACTCTGGGGACAGAAGGAGTGTGTTAGGGACACTCATCATGGTATGATTGTAGCACAAAAACAGGGTCTTGTCAAGCAAACGAATTATTATACTATTATACCCTTGTATTGTCAATTACTCATCAAATATTTTATTTTAAGAAAAATTAATAGATTATTTTTGGATAAATCCAAAAATAAAGTTTAGAGCTAAGAGCCAAGAGTTAATAGCTTTCTACTTTCAACCTTCTACCAACTACTAACGCTTATCGCATAACGCATATCGCTTAACTACAGGCTCAAAAGCATGGAAGCGATCCCAAAATACACCATCAGTGCAACTGCGTCAACGACCGTTGTAATAAGGGGAGCTGCCATTATGGCAGGGTCCATTTTCAATTTCTTGGCAGCGATCGGAGCGATACTTCCTACCATTTTGGCAATTACGACTGTGACTACGAGAGTCAGTGATACTGTCAGCGATATTCTGAAATCAGCCTCTGTGAACAGCATAAGCCGCCCGAAGTTTACTATAGCTAAAACTAATCCAACCAGTATACTGACGCGGAATTCCTTCCATACTACCCTTAATGCATCTGACATCTCGATTTCTCCAGTTGCCAGACCACGAATGACAAGGGTCGAAGCCTGGGACCCGGAGCTTCCGCCGGTATTCATAAGCATCGGCATAAATGCAGCAAGTATGACTGCTGAGCTTAAAAGTTTCTCGTAGCTTGCAATGATCCTGCCGGAAATAGTCGCAGTGACCATAAGGGCCAATAGCCAGACTACTCTTTTCTTGGATAACTCAAATACACTTGATGTCAAGTAAGGCTCCTCAGACGGCGCCATCGCTGCCATTCTTTGGAAGTCCTCTGTTGCTTCCTGCTCCATGACGTCCATTATATCGTCGACGGTGATAATGCCAGTGAGCCTGTGTTCCTTATCAACAACAGGAACTGCAAGGAAGCCGTACCTCACAAACACTGCTGCAACTGTCTCCTGGTCGTCATGGGTCTCCACGAAGATGACCTCATCTTCCATCAGATCCTCGATTAGTGTATTTTCGTCGGATACCACAAGAAGTCTTAGGGATACTATCCCTTCAAGCTTTCTGTTTTTGTCCGTCACATAACACGTATAGACCGTCTCCTTAGTAAGGCCGGTCTCCTTGATGTGAGCCATCGCTTCCCTGACAGTCATGGTTTTTCGTAGCTCGACGTATTCTATTGTCATTATGCTTCCGGCGGAATCAGGAGGGTACTTGAGGAATTGATTTATCAGCTTCCTCTCCTCGCTGCTGGATTGCATAAGGATCTTATTTACTATGTTTGCCGGCATCTCCTCTAAAAGGTCGATCATGTCGTCGAAGAACAGCTCGTCCAGTATGAAGTTGAGCTCCTTGTCGGTCATGGCATTTACCAGATCCCTTTGCTGCTCGATGGAAAAGTGAGCGAAAACCTCAACTGCAAGGTCCTTTGGCAGCATTCGGAATATTAGAAGTGCGGTGTGAAGGTCGAGATCGTCAAGTATCTCAGCTATGTCGACCTCGTTCATCTCCTCCAGGATTCTTTTCAGTTGGAGGTATTTCTTTTCTTCAATAAGTTCAAGAATGTTTAGTTCATCCATTCTATTCCTCCTTCTGGTTATATTTTAGAAGGAGCTTCTGATCCCTGCGATGATCATGGCTCCAATTTTTGTTTTATTACTCGCAGGCAACGGACTTGAGTCCACAATCATCACCTCTTTTATACTTTGATTTTTGTTTTCTTCTTAGATTTTGAATATTGCTGATGCTAACGAAAAATATACAATAAGGCTCAATGCATCTGCTATCGTAGTGATCAATGGTCCCGCCATTATCGCCGGGTCCAGCTTTACCTTTTTAGCTGCTATTGGAAGTATCCCTCCAATTACCTTTGCTATGACTACTACAAAAATTAGTGTAACAGATACTAAGGCAGATACGGCAAAACTGGTTTTTTCTATAAACAAAAGCCTTGCAAAATTAAACACCGCAAGTGTTATTCCAACCGTAAGGGCAATCCTGAATTCCTTCCATAGGATCTTTGGAGCGTCCTTAAGCTCGATCTCACCCGTTGCAAGCCCACGCACTATAAGCGTTGAAGATTGGCTTCCTGCATTTCCACTGGTATCCATCAGCATCGGCAGGAAAGATGTTAGTATGACCACAGAACTTAACACTTTCTCATAGTTTGTTATGATCGCACCTGAAATAGTTGCCGACACCATCAGTATAAGCAGCCATATTATCCTGTGTTTGGCAAGCTCTACGACCCTGGTTTCCAGGTAGGGAGTTTCCGAGGGCGCAATTGCAGCCATCCTTTGGAAGTCCTCTGTTGCTTCTGTCTTCATTACATCCATGATGTCGTCTACGGTGATTATCCCCGTAAGCCGTCCTTCTCTATCAACTACCGGCAAAGCAAGCAAGTCGTATTTTATGAAAATATTCGCTGCTTCCTCCTGGTCGTCGTGAGTCTCAATATAAATGATTTCATCCTCCATCAGGTCCTCAATAAGGATCCTTTCATCGGAAGTGACAAGGTTTCTTAAGGAGACTATCCCTTCAAGCTTTCTGTTCCTGTCAATGACATAACAAGTATAGACCGTCTCCTTCATAAGGCCGGTCTCCTTTATATGTGCCAGAGCTTCTCCGACCGTCATGGTCTTCTTAAGCTCGACATATTCGATTGTCATTATGCTTCCGGCTGAATCAGGGGGATACTTAAGGAATTGGTTTATAAGTTCCCGCTCTTCCTTTGTGGCTCGTGACAAGATCTTATTGACGATATTAGCAGGCATTTCCTCCAGCATATCTATCATGTCGTCAAAGAAGAGCTCCTCAATAATATAGTTGAGCTCCTTGTCAGTAATCGAGCTTATGATATCCCTCTGCTTCTCAAAGGAAAAATACGCAAAAACATCAACTGCAAGGTCTTTTGGAAGCATGCGAAAGATAAGGAGAGCGGTGTGAAGATCGAGGTCATCCAGTATCTCAGCTATGTCGACCTCGTTCATTTCCTCCAGTGTCCTCTTCAACTGGAGGTATTTTTTGTCTTCGATAAGTTCAAGAATGTTTTGTTCATCCATTCTATCCCTCCTCCCATATTTAGTTTTGGGGGGAGCCTAAGGTCAGAGTGTTGACCATGGCTCCGTATTTTATTTTATAACTCGCCGGTAAAGGGCTCGATTCCACAGTCATCACTTCTTTTCATAGTTTGAACTTAACCTGTTTTTATTATAGCACAGAGGGAATAGTTGGCAAGAGTTAGTACAGTGAATAGTTAATAGTGAATAGTGAACAGTGAATAGCAAAAATATTTTAGAGGGTAGTAGGTAGTAGGTAGTTGTTAGTTAAAGAAAAAATTACCAGGGGTGAGGGGCTAGGGGTTGAAAAGCAAAAAGAACCGTCTCTCGTGGCTGAAAAAAAGGACAGGCATAGTTTGCCTGTCCTCATGGTCATTATTAGCAGCTTGACGCAGCTACTCCATCTGGATATACTGAAAATCCTCTTCTAAGCCAGTTGTCGCTGAAGTCGACTGTAAAGCTTCCGAAGTTTTCAGTTAGAAGGTCCTCAAGAACGAACTTGAATTCGCCTTCCTCTACTTGGATATCATCATCTTTTAGCTCATCCAGAGCCAACCCAAAGGATGGGCCGCCTCAACCATAGCCTGCGATATATATCCTCAATAGCTTGTTTTCATTCTTTTTATTTGCCAGAACCTTTACAAGTTCTTCTTTGGCAGTATTGGTTATATCGATTTTCATTCTATTCCTCCTCTGATAAATATACCCCTGTACGGTATCTTATATTATTCTACAATATACATTGCCCTTAGTCAATAGGTTATTTAAATCTGCTTCCCGGGATCACCAGATCAACTATCCCAAGCACCAGCGCTCCTAACAATGCACCAATTATGGATATAGAAAACCCATCTACGATGTACCTGGTAAGGTATAGGATCACTGCCGTAAGAAGGAAGCCTGAAGCTCCGGCTCCAAAGGGAGATGCCTTTACTCCAATGAATTCAACGGCTCCCCAGCTTAGAAGACCTACGACAACAGCTGCAATGAACAGCGTACCAAAGCCTCCGGAAATTGAGAATCCAGGCGTAAGCCATGCTGCAATTCCAAGTACCACAGCGGACACAAGTATCTTGACTAAGAGTGAAAACAAACCTTTCTTTTTCATTCTCACACCTCCTGTATTCATCTATATCCTGATTAGATAGCCGCTAAACATTTCCAGCCTATGTTAAAAAATTGACTAAAGTATTTTCAAAAAAGCAAAAAATCATGTAGCAATTATAATATTTATATGCTACTATAATGCTATGAATTAAAAGGAGGGATTTAGCATGGAAATCAAAAAGGATATGCTTATTGGTGAGCTTATTAGAAAGAAGCCTGAAGCTATAGAGATTCTATTGAGATTCGGCATGGGTTGCGTTGGATGTCCATCCAGCCAAATGGAGAGTCTTGAGGAAGCAGCAATGGTTCACGGTCTTGACCTTAACAAGCTTATGGAGACTCTTAACGCTTAATAACAGAATTACTTAGACACAACGAAAGCTGAAGCGATCGCGCTTCAGCTTTTCTTTTTTTTGCTATGATTTTAGTAGATTGTCTATCTTTTCTTTGTCGAAGCCTACTACTTCCTGACCGTCGATTACTATTACCGGAACCCCCATATGTCCCATAGCCATAAGCTCTTTTCTTGCTTCCTTATCGGTCGATACATTCTTCTCTACATATGAAACACCCTTTTCAGTAAGGTGGTTCTTAGCCAGTGTGCAATATGGGCAAGTGCTGCTTGTATAAACTGTTACCTCGTGCATTGTTAATCCCCCTTTATATGATCTACAACTTCATTATACCCCCTATGGGTATTTGTGTCAAGTACCTCTCTGCTTATGATACCCCGGGGAGAGAGATGGCAAACGAGTAAAAAAAGTGAATAGTGAATAGTGAACAGTGAATAACTATAAATAAAAAACTATTCACTATTCACTATTAGTTATTCACTCCTAAAGCTTCGGCAGTTCCCTCGCAAGCCTTATGTAGTCCTCAAGGGCAAGGTCCTCACCTCGAACCGTCTCTTCTATGCCGGCACGGACCAGGGCTGCTCTCAGCTCGTCCTTATCTGCCTCAAGTCCATAGGTTGAAAGAGCGTTGATAAGGGTCTTTCTCCTTTTTGAAAATGCTGCTCGTACAAGTTTAAAATAACTTTCCCTGTTGGTATACGGAAGCTCATCCTTTATGGTAAGCCTTATTACAGAGCTGTCTATCTTAGGCTGAGGCATAAATACCGTCTTAGGAACCTTCAGTATAATTTCAGGCTTTGTATAAAAGCTTACAAACAGAGTCAGAGAGCCGTAGTCCTTTGTGTCCGGCTTTGCCACCATACGGTCTGCGACCTCTTTTTGCACCATGACGCTAATAGATTTAAAGGGAAGCTCCTCCTCGATAAGTCTTCCAATTATTGGCGTAGTAACATAGTAGGGCAAGTTGGCGACCACCTTGACGGGGCCGCCTCCAAGCTTTTCATCAATTATTTCCTTTAAGGGGAGCTTAAGCACATCCCCATAAACCACCTCGACGTTATCGTAGGGATGGAGGGTCTCTTCCAGTATTGGCTTGAGCCTGTTGTCAAGCTCTATGGCAACTACCTTCTTTGCATTTAGGGCAAGCTCCTCCGTGAGAGTTCCCATACCGGGTCCTATCTCAAGAACATAGTCGTCCTTTGTAATACCGGCACCTCTTACAATTCCTCTTACGATGTTGCCATCTATAAGAAAGTTTTGTCCAAGGCCTTTGGAAAAGGTAAAGCCGTGTCGGTCCAGAACCTCTCTCACTTGTTTTGGGGAATACAGTCTTTTATTCTCCATCCTCATCTATCCTTTCCATTGCCCTAATAAATTCGTCTCTGGTAACTCCAAGGTGGTTGAGCCTTTTTAGTATCTGCTTCCCGTTGCAGTAGCCTATCCCAAGTATCTCTCCAAGCTTCTCCCGTCTCTTGCTTGAGCCCTTTCCACCTGCAAGGTTGAACATGAGGATATCCTCCCAGTCAAATGTATCAACCTTCTCAACATTGTTCGGCCTTGCTTTCCGTATGGCTTCACGGATATCGTCAGGTGTTGCGTTCTCAACACCAATGTCACCCTTCTTAAGGGCTTTCCCCTGTGGAAGGAAGGCGTGCTTGCAGTTGGGGATATGCTTTGAAAGGTCCTTTCTTATCCTCTCGCCGCCGAAGTCCGGATCGGTAAGGATAATAAGCCCTCTCCTTTCCTGGAGGGACTTCAATGTCCTTATTAATGACTTCCCATAGCCAAAACCGTTGGTTGCGATGACTTCGCACTCAAAAGCGGCTTTAACTGCAGTTATATCGTCTCTGCCTTCTACAACTATTACTTCCTTGATCATCAAATCTATCCTTCCTGTTAGGGCAGCCTGAAAAAGCTTCTGGTATTATCAGCAGTTGCCTTTGCAAGCTCATCCACCGTTATGCCCTTGATCTCTGCTATCTTCTCAGCCACCAGGCTCACAAGCTTTGGCTCGTTCCTTTTGCCCCTGAAGGGCTCCGGAGTCATGTATGGACAGTCAGTTTCTATCATAAGATTTTCAAGAGGCACCACGGAGGCTACCTCTCTAGGCACCCTTGCATTCTTAAAGGTAACTGCTCCGCCTAAGGCGATATAGAAGCCAAGCTTTGCGTAATCCATTGCCATCTCAGCGCTTCCAGAGTAGCAATGCATAAGGACCTTCAGTTTCCCGTCAGCCGCAGCCTCCTTTAGGATATCATAGGTCTCCTTGGCAGCATCTCTTGTGTGGATGACAACAGGCAAGCCCAATTCCTTAGCTAACTGGATCTGCGCCTTGAACCATTTTCTCTGTATGTCCCTTGGCGAATTGTCGTAATAGAAATCCAGACCGATCTCCCCGATCGCCACTATCTTATCTTCTTTCGCAATCTCTCTGAGCCAATCAAGGCCATCTTCCTCAAGCTCACTGGCAGAATGGGGATGGACTCCAGCAACCGCATAAATATGATCGTACTTCTTTGCCAATTCAAGGGTCGAAAGGCTGGATTCCTTGTCGGCGCCGATATTTATGACCATATCGATGCCGTCTTCTCTAAGGCTTTCAATTATACTTTCCCTGTCCTGGTCAAATCTCGGGTCGTCCAGGTGGGCGTGACTATCTATAAACATATTGCCTCCTTATGAAATGGATGAACCGTCTGCTATATCCTCCAGGGTTGACAGCAGAGTGAGATTTCCATCTGGATCCTCAGCAGCCATGATCATCCCTCTCGACTCAACTCCCCTAAGCTTTACCGGTTTAAGATTTGCGACTACTATTACCTTCTTGCCTATGAGATCCTCTGCCTTGTACCATTGCTTTATCCCGGATACTACAGTGCGAGTCTCATCTCCTACCTTCAGGGTAAGGACAAGAAGCTTGTCAGCCTTTGGATGATCCTCGCATGCGATTACCTTGGCGACCTTAAGCTGGACCTTGGCAAAGTCGTCGATGGTTATCTCTTCAACTGCCTCTTCAGCTATTGGAGCCTCGGGCTTTTTCTCTTCAACCTTAGCCTCTTTCTTAGCACCAGTTCTTTTTTCTATCAATTTATTGTTTGCTGCATTTAGTCTTTCCAGCTCGACCTTTATATCAAGCCTTGGGAAGATTATTCCGCCCTTTTCAAGCTTAGTACCTTCCTTTAGAAGTCCCCAGGTCTTTGCATCCTCCCAGTTTACTGCTCCTTCAATTCCAAGCTGTCTTCTTATCTCGTCTGAGGTCCTTACCATAAACGGCTGGATGAGGATCGATACTATCCTTAAGCTCTCGGAAAGGTTGTATAGAACTGTATCCAATCTTTCAGTGTTTCCGTCCTTGGCTAGTATCCAAGGCATAGTTTCATCTACGTATTTATTAGTTCTTCTTATAAGCTTCCAGATCTCCTCAAGTGCATTGGAGAAATTAAGCTTGTCCATCAATTCCTCGACCTTGCCGGCTGTTTCCGTCGCTTGGATGATTAGGGTTTGGTCCAGATCCTCGACAGCCTTTGGTGAAGGCATGATGCCGTCGTTATACTTTTCAACCATCGAAACTGTCCTTGATACCAGGTTCCCCAGATCATTCGCAAGGTCAGAGTTAAGCCTTTGAAGGAACTTCTCTCTTGAGAATGAGCCATCCTGTCCAAAGGAGAATTCTCTCATCAGGAAGTATTTGAAGGCATCTATTCCGTAAAGCTCTATTATCGGCTCAGGATATATAACATTGCCCTTTGATTTTGACATCTTGTCGTCCTCGAATAGGATCCAGCCGTGGCCGAATACCTTTTTAGGAAGTGGAAGGTCAAGAGCCATCAATATAGCAGGCCATATAATTGTGTGGAACCTTACTATCTCCTTACCTACGAGGTGAACATCCGCCGGCCAGAATTTATTGAAGTTGGTCTCGTCGTCTGTTCCGTACCCAAGGGATGTAAGATAGCAGGAAAGTGCATCTATCCATACATATACTACGTGCTTCTCATCGAAGGGTACCTTTACTCCCCAATCGAAGCTGCTTCTTGAAACGCTCAGGTCATCAAGACCATCCTTGAGGAAGTTATTGATCATTTCGTTCTTCCTGCTCTCAGGCTGGATGAACTCAGGGTTGTCCTCGTAAAGCTGGAGAAGCTTGTCTCTATACTTTGAAAGTCTGAAGAAGTATGCTTCCTCCTTGGCGAGATGCGTCTCTCTGCCGCAGTCAGGACATTTATTGCCGTCTATCAGCTGTGAATCGGACCAGAAGGACTCACAAGGTGTGCAGTATGCTCCCTCGTATTGATCCTTATATATCTCGCCTTTGTCATAAAGCTTTTTGAAGATATCGGCTATGGCCTTCTCGTGCTTTGGATCTGTGCTTCTTATGAAGGAATCATAGTCTATCTCAAGCATATTCCAAAGAACCTTTATGTCAGCTACTATTTTGTCTACGTAGGCTTGTGGGCTCATACCCGCTTGAGCTGCCTTTTCCTGGATCTTTTGTCCGTGCTCGTCGGAGCCTGTAGTAAAGAATACGTCATAGCCCTGGAGCTTCTTGTAGCGCTTGATCGTGTCTGCGGCAACTGTTGTGTAGGTGTGACCTATGTGCAGGTTGTCGCTAGGGTAGTAGATAGGGGTCGTTAAATAGAAATTTTTCAAAGCTATCATCCTCTCTTTCTGGGGAAATAAAAAAGCCTCCGGTCTCATAGAGACGAAGGCGACTTCGCGGTACCACTCTAATTATCTCAGGCCTCACGGCATGGATCTCAGCAGGTTTTAAACCTTACATAATAACGGATGTCACCGTCCAAGCTTACATTTCAGCAAGGAGATTCAGGGGCCATATTCAAGGATCGCCATTGCCCGGATCTCACCATCCCGGACTCTCTTGTAAAGGCATGTGTCCTTTACTCTTCCCGTCAATATCTTTAGTTTACGATTAACAAGTATTATAGCGCAACGGGGGGAGGAATGTCAAGGGGAGCTATCAGTGAATAGTTGTCAGTGAATAGTGAATAGTTATTAATCCTTCATTTCATTCAGGATGACAACAAAACTGTTATTCTGAGCGACGGTGAAGAATCTTAGCTCTTGGTTCTTAGCTTTTAGATTATCGTTCATTATTCATTTATTATTGTCCATTTTCTCAAATCTTGGCTCTTAACTATTCACTATTCACTGTTCACTATTCACTATCATATGTTCAGAATATTCCGCCTATGGGGCCAAAAATTTGACAAGCCAAGATTTTTCGTTTACAATACAGAGACGGTCAAAAATAGTTACAAAAGGGTTACAAGTTTTGTAACAAAATCAAGGAGGAGAGTTATGGACAATAACAGGACCAAAATGGTCGGTAAGGTTAAAGTCCTCTTACTTCTGGCTATAGCAATGACATTATCATTAGGGGTTAGCTTCTTCCAGGGAAATGAAGTAAGCCTAAATGTGGATGGTGAGATCATCAGTAAGATCTCCTATTCATCGACAGTTGAGGAGCTTCTTGAAGAGGAAGGTATCAAGCTTAGAAGGGGCGCAGTCGTAGAGCCCAGTCTGGATACTTTGATCAAGGAAAAACTTGAAATCACAATCATAAATCCGAAGGATTACACAATCATCATCGGGGATGAAACTATGAAGTTTAGATCCCTGAGCTCAAAGGTATCTGATGTCCTTGCAGACGCAGATATAGCTGTTGGGCTGAAGGACTTTACGAAACCTTCTCTTGACTCTACCGTTAAAAACGGTGACACCATAGAACTGTTAAGAGTCATGGAGGTTCCTAGAGTCGAAGAGGCAGTCATACCTTTTGAAAAGGAGATCATTTCCAACGAACGATTGGACAGAGGAGTGGTCAATATCCTGCAGGAGGGCAAGGACGGCTTGAGAAGATCACATATCAACGATATTTACATCAATGGTGTCTTCACATCATCCGTCATAATCAGCGATACCATATTGGAAGAACCAGTATCGCAGGTTATTGAAAGAGGTGTCAACAATGTAGTAATGACATCACGTGGAGAAACCCGCTTTAAGGATACTATGATCCTGGAGGCAACGGCCTACGACCTTTCCTATGCAAGTACAGGAAAGAGGCCAGGAGACCGATATTACGGCATAACCGCCACTGGAACGAGGGCAAGACCTGGAACTGTTGCCGTCGACCCAAGGGTTATACCGTTGGGGACAAAGCTTTACATCGAGTCCCTGGATGGAACAATGGATTATGGATTTGCTATAGCAGAAGATGTTGGAGGAGCCATTAAAGGCGAAAGAATAGACCTGTTTTTCAATTCGGCAACAGATGTAAGAAACTTTGGCCGAAGAGATGTAAAAGTATATATATTAGATTAGAAAAGGTGCCGCAGCTTGCGGCACCTTTATTCTATCTTCAGTTCATATACTAAGGTCGTAATACCGGGGACACTTATCCCGTGAGGATGCTTGAATTCCACATTTCCCCTGACTATTCCTTCCTCATCAAAAAGACATCTGATTTCGATTTCTTCAATAGGTTTCTTACTCTTGGATTCCATATGCCTTTTGATGACTGCATGGGGCAGAAGGCATTCGCTCTGATCAGCATTGTGGATCACCAGGATGCACCCACCGTTGCTTTTTATGGTGTATGACAGCATATGGCAGTTCCCGGTGTTCTCCAGGAAGTGAAGCCTGTCTCTTATTTCATCGCCATCATCGATCCTGAATTCAGGTCTAAGCTTCCTGAAGGCTATAAGCTCCTTCAGGTAGTTATAGAAACCAAGGTTTTTCTCCTTAAGGGTCCAGTCGATTGCGTTTATTGAAAGAGGAGCATTATAGGTATTGTGTTGGCCTCCCTTGGTTCTTAGAAACTCATTTCCTGCGTGAATAAATGGAATCCCCTGTGAGAGAAATAAGATCGCATGAACAAGCTTATTGTACTTGATATATTCATCTTTTGTCTTTCCAGGCAGGGTTTTTAACAGCTTATCCTGGAGTATGAGATTATCATGGGAGTTTGCGTAGTTAATGGTTTCCCTCGCCCTTGATGCAAAGCCTATCCTTCCCTCGTCATAGAAGATAGAGCCTGCGATGCCTGTCTCAACACCCCTCCGCTCATCCAGGTTCCCCTGGGCAAAGCCGTTCTTTCTGCCGTCGTTGTCTCCCTTTATAGCGTTCCTGAAGCTGTCATTGAATATTGCAAAGCCTTTTCTGCTTTGAGTGCCTCTTGAGGTCGTTTTATTTGAAGGCAGGGTCGTGATTCCCCCTGTCCATGGTTCTCCATATATAAGGATGTCAGGTCTTATCCTTCTAAGTCTTTCCACTGCAAGCTCTATTGTATCTATATCAATAAGAGCCATCAGATCAAATCTGAAGCCGTCAATCTTAAACTCATTCACCCAGTACTCAAGGCTTTTAATAATGAAATCCCTTACAAGTGGTTTTTCAGATGCCAGCTCATTGCCGCATCCAGCTCCGTCTGAGAAGGTACCGTCAGATCTCATCCTGTGCCAGTGTCCGGGAGCCAGAACATGAAAATTTGAGTCCTTCGACCTGTAGGTATGATTGTACACTACATCAAGAACGACTCTAAGCCCTGCATTGTGAAGCTCCATAATAAGCTCCTTGAGCTCTCTTATCCTTACCCTGGGATCGAAAGGATCAGTTGAATATGAGCCCTCCACTGCATTATAATGCTCGGGATCATAGCCCCAATTGTAGTTGTCGTCCCTAAGCCTTAGCTTAGGCTCTTCTCTGACTGTCAAAAAGTCATTGATGGGCATTAAGTGAACGTGAGAGACGCCTAGTTCGACAAGGTGGTCTATGCCCAAGGTTTGACCGTTAAGTGTTCTGCCTCTCTCTGTGAAGGCTTTGAAGGTGCCCGGGTGCTTTGAGAGGAAGCTTTTATGGGCGGTGAAGTCCTTTACGTGTACCTCATAAAGCACGCTATCCACAGGCTCAATAGGTTCAGGCAGCAGATGCTCATTCCAGCCCTCTGGGTCTGTGTCCGAAGGTTCGATTATAGCCGATCTCCTAGAGTTGCAAGATACCGCTATACTATAGGGATCAGTTACCTCAAGCCTTCCCTCGACAAGATAGGTGTAGAATCTCCCTTTAAGGTCTTCGTTTATGGCGATAGAAAATGAACCGTCGTGGTCCTTTTTCATGGTATGCTCGGTCCTCCTAAGGGAGGAGTGGTCTTCGTAGATCCTTAGCTTGATATCAGTCCTCGACGGAGAAAATACTCTGAAGGTGGTCTTCTCCTTGGTGTAGCTTGCTCCAAACACCCTGTCTAGTGCCATATGCTTATTGTCGTCCAATTTCTCCACCTCCTAGGAAAGCTCCTGCCACATTTTCTTTGCATAGATGTCCACAACTGTATCCGATGAGAAGTCGGCCAATAGAGCTATACTGTCAAGCATTCTTCTGCTCCACTCGTACCTGTCAAGATACCAGCCGGATACTTCCTTCATTCCCCTTGCATATTCAGCGTAGTCTCTGAGCACAAGGCTGTGATCGTTGTATTTGATAAGCCCTTCGTTAAGAGTCCTGTATATGCTGCCATCAACAAGGCTCTCCCTGCCAAGGAGCACCTCACAGGCTCTTTTCAGTTCCTTGTTTCTATAGTACTGCTCCTGAGGCTTAGAGTCCCTGATATCGTAGTGCAGCTGTGCTTCTTCTTTAGTAGATCCAAAAATCCTTATGCATTCCTTCCCTGAATAGCTCTGAATGAGCATGTTCGTGTCATCCCTGCTTCCTAAGGCTAATGCTCCGTTTACCATTGCGGTAAGCCCTCCAAGGTTAAGGCCTCCCTTTGATGGAACGGTAAGTGATTGTACCATCTCAATAGCAGGAATGAGTATCTCGCCTCTTCTTTGGGACAGGTCCTCAATAAATATCAGCTTAAGTTTGTCCTTAATGGTGATATCCTTGTTTATCTTGTCAGAAAGCTGATTTATCAGCTTGATCAGAAGCTTGGAGGTCCTATCGTGGCTTGCTGCCCTTCCACCAATAAATATCACTCTTGGGACCACATCCAGATTTGGCTCATCCTTAAGTCTCAGGTACTGGTCGATCGCCCATAGAACCTGTAGCAGCTGTCTGTTGTCATCGTTTATATCTCGAATATGTCCATCGAAAAGTGCATAGGGATCTATAAGGACACCCTTGGTATCGAATATGGTCTTAGCTAGTCTCTTCTTATTCTCTCTCTTCACGCTCTCAAGAGAGTCCAAAAAAGCCCGATCTTCCTTAAACTCACTTAGCTTCTTAAGCTCCCATGGGTTTGATATGAACCCGTCTCCCAGGCTTTCCAGCAGAAGGTCCCTTAATTTAGGGTTGGCTGAAAGAAGCCACCTTCTGTGGGATACGGCCAACGGGTGCCCAAGGGGCGGCCCCTGATATGCACCGGCCTTCGCAATATTTATCAGCCTAATCTCATTGTCCCAAAGTATCCCTGAGGCTCTTCTGCTCTCCTCCTTAAGTGGAATCGCAACTGATAGCTTTGCAAGATAGCGGTGATGGATCTCCTCCAGGATAAGCCACAGCCTTGGAAGAAGCTCCCGAGTCATTGCACCCTCAAGCTTATTCATGGCTTCTTCTATTGAAGCTATTGGAGTGTAGTAGAATGCCCTGCTGGTGATGTCCCAGGCTTCGTCCCAGGAAAGCTTTACATCATCTAAAAGTATCCTCAGAAGCTCCGGTATAGCAAGGAGCAAATGGCTGTCCATCATCAGGAACAAATAGTGTTCATCCAGAAGATCTATAGGGTTACCTTTTTCAAGGTGTTCACGCACTATATCCTGCATAGCTCCGCTCACAAGGAGATACTCCTGCTTGAATCTCTGCCTATTTTTCTCCGGTAAAGAATTCACCGGAATAAGCCTTTTTGTCAGAATATCGTCCTCCATGAGCCTGAGTCTTAGGGCTCTGTCATTTCCCCAGCCTGAGTATGGAAGATCGTAGTATCTTATAGTATGCTCTTCTCCTCCCCTTTGAGTGAAGATGAGGTCATCGCCCTCCTTGGAGATATCTACGGAACCTCCCATGATAGTTTTAAGAGCTATGGTGCTTTTATAGAGCCAGTTTTTTCCTCTGCTCCACCAGTTGTCCGGCTCCTCGGTCTGTTCGCCTTCCTTTAATCCCTGACGAAAATAGCCCTCCCGATAGAGAAGGCCGTAACCGATCGCGCTGTAGCCGCAGCTGGCAAAGGTATCCAGAAGTCCATTGGCAAGGTGACCCATGTCGCTTGAACCCAAGCCAAGCTCCCTGTCCTCTGTCAATAGTTCCTCCAGTTCCCTTCCATGCTCCTTCAGCGTCATTTCTATTTCATCATATATCCCAAGGTAATCAAGGTTTTTCTGCAACATAAGTCCCGGCAGGTGCTCCATGGAAAGATAAACGATTATCCTGTGTCTTCCCATTTCACTGTCGGTCAGCCAAAGCTGCTTGCCGAGGGTCTCTCTCACGTAATAGGAAAGAGCCCTATAAAGTTCACCTGATGCTGCTTCCTCAATGGATATAGCTCCATGCTGGAAAAGTATCTCCTGAAGCCTCTCACCTATTGTCCTTGTACTTTCTGTCATACTATCACCTCTATCGCAGCAGCTCCTCATATAGTTTCAAATATTTTTCAGAGGATACTGCCCAGTCCGTCTTCTCTGCCATCGCCTGAACAACAAGGCTGTTCCATGTATCTTCGTCGTCGTAAACACCGATTGCCTCTTTCAATGAATACAGAAGCTCATGTGCATTGTAGTTGGCAAAGGAAAAGCCTGTACCTTCACCTGTGTATCTGTTATAGGGCTTGACTGTATCCTTCAATCCCCCAGTTTCCCTGACGATGGGCAGGGAGCCGTATCTCATGGCGATAAGCTGCGATATTCCGCAAGGCTCAGCAAGGGAAGGCATCATAAATATATCAGATCCCGCATATACAAGGTGCGATTCTCCCTCGTTGAAATATATATGAACTGAAAGCTTGTCAGGATATCTCCATTGGAAATGCCTGAACATGTCCTCATATTCCTCCTCGCCGGTTCCAAGAACCACGACCTGGACCTCCTCCTGAAGAAGCTCGTCCAGAATATATCTTACAAGGTCCAGCCCCTTCATCGCGACAAGCCTTGTTACCATACCTATTACAGGCACATTCTTATTTTCAGGCAGATCGAACAGCCTTTGGAGAGCCTCTTTATTAAGAGCCTTGCCCCTCAGATCTTCCTTAGAATAATGGTAGGGCAGCTTCGGATCTTTTTCAGGATCATAAATATCGTAGTCTATCCCGTTAACTATCCCCCGCAGCTTCCATTCATTTTTTCTTATGACGCCCTGCAGCTTCTCCCCGTAGAATTCATATCTTATCTCCTCTGCGTAGGACTCTGAAACTGTCGCCAGAGAATCGCAATAAACTATCCCTGCCTTCATAAAGTTGACGGCGTCATAGAATTTCAAACCATCCTCATGGAAATATTTATTGGATATCCCCGCCAGCTGAAGGATCGAAGGCGGGAATACGCCCTGATACTTTAGGTTGTGGATAGTAAAAACCGTCTTGATCCTTGAATAAGCTTCATCGCCTTCTGCGTAATCCTTGATATAAAGCGGCAAAAGTCCTGTGTGCCAGTCGTTGGCGTGTACTATATCTACCTTAAGGTCAAGTGCCTTTATCATTTGCGCAACTGCTCTTGAGAAAAACACAAACCTTTCTCCGTCGTCTCCCTGACCGTAGATGGTATTTCTATGAAAGTAGAATTCATTGTCGATAAAATAAGTCTTTACTCCATCCTCTTCCAATGAAAATATCCCGGCGTATTGGTGTCTCCAATCCAGGTCGACGAAGAAGAATGCCTCCTGCTTCATCCTGTCTCTATAGGTGTTGCTTATCCTTGAGTAAAGGGGAAGCACCACTAAAACCTCATGGCCCTCCTTTGCAAGGGCTTTGGGAAGGGAGCCGGCAACATCAGCCAGTCCTCCCGTCTTTATATATGGAGCAACCTCAGAGGCTGCATAAAGGATCCTCATGCCTCATCAGTCCTTTCTCAATATCTGCTTCTTCTGAACCACATAGGGCATCAGAGAGCTGCCGGCGATACGCACTTCCTCGCCTATTATTGCATCCTTATCCAGGATCGAGTTGACTACAAGGGCATTCTCTCCAATTTCCGCCTTCTGCATGACTACGGAATTCTTAACTACTGCTCCCTTACCTATTTTGACACCTCTGAAAATTATTGAGTTCTCCACGTGTCCCTCGATGATGCAGCCATTTGCAACCAGGGAATTTTGAACGTAAGAGGTTTTGGTATAAAGAGTCGACGGCTCGTCCTTTGTCTTTGTGAACACAGTTCCTCTTTCGTAAAACAGCTCCTGTGCTACCTTTTTCTTAAGCAGATTAAGGTTGGCGTCGTAAAAGCTCTTCAGGTTTCTTATATTCTCGACGTGCCCTCTGAATTCAAAGGTATTTATCTTCAGCTTGTCCTTGCCCTTTATGACCGCATCCTGGAGATAGTCTGCATTGCCCTTCTCTATGGATTCCATTACCAGCTTCATGAACACTTCCTTCTTGATGAAGCCCATCTTAAGGAACATGTTGAAGGACTCCTCTGTGCCAAGGTTGATCCCTATGTTGTCCAGGGAGCCATCGTCATTGATCGTCATCTTATCCGAGTTGATGTACTGTCCCCATGGGTCCTGTTGTTTTTTGTAGATCAGCGTCATGTCTGCGTCAGTCTCCCTGAAGTATTTGAATGCAGAGGTGAGGTCGACCTTTGCCAAAATATTTGGATGGACTAAAAGTATATATTTCTCCCTGGCCTGCTTATAGAAATCCATGGTAGAGTAAAACTGAGGTACATCCCCGTACCTGTTCAGAGTAAAGTCGTGGGTTATAGGGGGAAACAGCATAAGACCGCTGAATCTTCTGTTAAGATCCCATGGCTTGCCATCTCCCAGGTGGTCCATGGTAGATCTTATTTTTTCACCAGTATAGACTGCAATGGTTTTGATGCCGTGGTTGACCATGTTGGAGATTGCAAAATCTATGAGTCTGTATCGTCCTCCAAAGGGGAGCATGTATACCGGCCTGTGGATGCACAGGGTACCAAAGTTGTTCTCAATATTTGCGCCGCTGATTATTCCAATGCACTTATCCATTCTCTCCCCCTCCTATTCCTTAGAAATATTTTTATCTGAAACCATGTATATGGCATCTTCACCATCCTGACCTATCTCCTGGCCTTCGCTAACGGTAACTCCCTCAAGTATAACTGCCTTAGTTACCTTGGCACCCGCCTTAATGACACAGTTTGAGAGGACCACTGAATCCTCGATAACTGCACCCTCTTCAACGATAACATCGCTGAAAAGAATGCTCCTTACCACTTCACCCTTAACGTAACAGCCCTCGTTTACAAGAGAGTCCTTTACGATCGCTCCTCTTGCTATATACTGTGGCGGCAGGTTTCTGGACCTTGTATATATCCTCCAGTCCTTGTCGTAAAGGTTAAGGGTGTTTTGGGGATCCAACAGGTCCATATTAGCCTCCCAATAGCTTCTCACAGTTCCCACGTCCTTCCAGTAGCCCTCGAATACCCAGGTGTACATCTTCATCCCATCCGAAAGCATAAGAGGGAGGACGTTCTTCCCAAAGTCGTTATCGGAGCCTGGATTTGCATCATCCTTTACAAGATAATCTCTGAGGACCTTCCAGTTAAACATATATATGCCCATCGAAGCCAGGTTGTTCTTCGGATTTTCAGGTTTTTCCTCGAACTCGACTATCTTCCCTTCAGTATCTACATTAATGATCCCGAATCTCGATGCCTCGTCCCATGGCACCTCCATTACGGCTATGGTAACATCTGCTCCCTTTGCCTGATGCTCCTCCAGAAGATCGTTGTAATTCATCTTGTATATATGGTCTCCTGAAAGGATCAATACGTACTCTGGGTCCTGCTCGTCGATATAGTCGATGTTCTCGAATACCGCATTGGCTGTTCCCGTGTACCACCTTCCACCATCCTCTGAGGTAAATGGAGGCAATACCCTTAAGCCTCCTACATTTCTGTCATAGTCCCAGGATGATCCTATTCCTATGTGTGAATTCAATAAATATGGCTTATATTGAGTCAATATTCCTATGTTGTCGATACCTGAATTGGTTGCGTTGCTTAGAGCGAAGTCGATAATCCTGTACTTCCCCCCAAAAGGAACCGCCGGTTTTGCAATTTTCCTGGTGAGAGCCTTCAGCCTTGAGCCCTGCCCGCCTGCAAGCAGCATTGCCACAACCTTGTTCTCAATCATGCTTGTTCCCCCCTGTCTTATGTTCGCTTTGAGGCTTCCTGTCAAGCTTAAGATATATAGCAGCCAATGGCGGCAGGTCGACCCTTATGCTAAGGTCTCTGCCGTGGAAGGCCTCGGGTTTTGCTTTATATCTTTTTACCCGCTCCGTGGAACCGCCATACCTCTTGTGGTCGCTGGTAAGAACGGTTCTGTAGGTTCCTTCCTCCAAAACCCCTATTGGATAATCCGGTCTTGGAACCGGTGTAAAATTAAATATGCATACAAGTCTTTCTCCGGCTTTGTCCAGTCTCTCGAAGGATATTATGCTCTCCTGAGAGTTGGAGTGGTCGATCCACTGAAAGCCGTCGTAGGTAGTATCAAGCTCATACAATGTGGCTTCATCTCTATATAATTCATTGAGATCCGATACGAATTTCTGCATCAGTCTGTGAGGCTCCAGGTCAAGAAGCTGCCATTCTATGGATTCGTACTCTCTCCACTCCAGGAATTGAGCGATCTCATTTCCCATAAAGAGCAGTTTTTTCCCGGGGTGGGCAAACATATATTGATAGAGCAGTCTAAGGTTCGTAAACTTCTGCTCATAGCTTCCAGGCATCTTGTCCACCATAGACTTTTTGCCATGGACCACCTCGTCATGGCTGAAGGGGAGAATGAAGTTTTCGGAGAATGCGTACATCATTGAGAAGGTTAGCGCTCCATGGTGATCCTTTCTATAGATAGGGTCAAGTTCCATGTATTTAAGGATATCGTTCATCCATCCCATATTCCATTTGAAGTTGAAACCCAGCCCTCCCTCGTCAATGGGGTGGCTTACCTTTGGCCAGGCCGTCGACTCCTCCGCGATCATCATGGTATCGGGGTAGTGCTTGAAAATAACCGAATTAAGTCGTTTTATGAACTGGATAGCCTCAAGGTTCTCTCTGCCTCCCAGGCTGTTCCTAATATCCTTTCCCCCGAAGTCCAGGTATAGCATATATGCTACAGCATCCATCCTCAAGCCGTCAATGTGGTAGTAGTCGTGCCAATACATCGCGTTTGAAATAAGGAATGAAAATACCTCAGGCTTTGTATAGTCAAAGTTAAGGGTACCCCACTGCTCATTCTCAGCCTTGATCTTGTCCAGGGACTCAAATAGATATGTGCCGTCAAACCTTGCCAGGCCATAGTCGTCCTTACAGAAGTGGGCTGGCACCCAGTCCATGATAACACCTATGTCGTTCTGGTGGCATTGGTCGATCAGGTACATTAGATCCTTGGGAGTCCCAAACCGGCTGGTTGGAGCAAAGTAACCGGTAATCTGATAGCCCCAGGATGCATCTAAGGGGTATTCCGACAGAGGCATGAATTCGATATGGGTATAACCCATTTTCTTTACATACTTTACGAGCTCCTTGGCAAGCTCAGCATATGAGTACTGGATATTTCCTTCTTTTTGCTTCCAGGAAAGAAGATTTACCTCGTATATGGATATCGGCCTTGTATAAAGCCCTTTACCCCTCTTTTTCATCCAGTCCTTATCGTTCCATTGATAGCCTTTTATGTCATATATCTTTGAGTCAGTAAGAGGCCTTGTATCCATGTGAAAGCCGAAGGGGTCTGCCTTCATGCGAACCTCTCCGTCCTCTGAGATTATCCTGTATTTATATTTGTCGTACTCATTGGCGATGGTTATTACGATCTGCCATAAGCCGCTTGTCCCGATCCTTTTCATGGGAAGGCTAGTACTATTCCACTGGTTGAAGTCTCCCACAAGAAAGACCTCTCTAGCTCTGGGAGCCCAAACAGTGAAGCGGTGTCCTTTTTTTCTGCCCTTTTTATATGGATGTGCTCCCATGAACTCATAGGCCTTGTAAAAGGTGCCCTCATGGAACAGATATGCATCCATCTCTCCGTCTTCTATGTAGAAATAATCATTTTCTGCCAAGGCTATTGTCCCCCTTCTTCCCTGCGACACATCGTTAAATCAAAATTATTGCAACAAAGGCGGTAGATCTACCGCCTTCCAGATATTCGGATAAAACCTTCTGCATTAGAGCTCGTCTTTGCTTTTCTCTGATTTTATATATCTATACCCCAAAAATGTCTCTTCTTTTCGGATATAGTTCTTTTTTGCCAGTAGCTTCAACTTTTCTTCCAGTCTGTCACGGGTCATCGTCATCCCGGTTTCCCTTTCCAGCTCCAGGATAACATTGAGCATGTCAGTTTCGCTTATAGGCAGCTTGTTTATAAGCATATCTAGATATTTGTCATCGTCCTCCCTGGTCCTTTGGAGTAGCTCATCAAATGGGTTAAGGGTATGGGGACTGGCGCTGTATGCTGCCCTGATCCTTGCAAAGGTAGTCCTTCCGAGCATTGCCGAGGAGATGAATACATCACCGGTCCTAAGATATGGAAGCCTCTTTGCCTCCTCCGGGGTAAGGTCCGTCTCCTCTTTTATCGTGTCTATATCTGAGGCTCTTACTGTTCTGAATATAAGCTTTGTATTTAGCTGGGCAGTGACCGTTTCATCCAGCAGGGTAGGTCTCTGGGTAGCAAGCACCAGAAAAACTCCATACTTTCTTCCCTCCTGAGCGATCTCCTTGATTATGGATTTCGATGGGGACTCATAGCCTTTAGGTGCGAAGTTGTGGGCTTCATCGGTAACAAGTATAAATGGAGGGAAGAAATCCGTTGGAAGCTTTTTGTACAGTGCATCCTTATAATCCCTTCTCTTATGATAAAGGTTGTTCAAAAGATAGGTCCCGTATACCTGAAGGATCCTTGTGCTTCCCTGGATCACCACAAGCTTTCCATCCTGGAGGCCCTCCTCAATGGCGCGGCTGTCCTTTGAGAATATGCCCTCGTTATGGAGCCTTCTCAGTCTCCATAGAACACCTCGCACTGAGGAATAAGGACAGGATTTGTCATAGGTATTAAATAGGTTTCTGCGTTCAGTCCATGCCTTCCTTTCCTCACCATCAGTCTCTCTGATCCTGGCTTCAAGCTTTTCAAGAGAACCTTCCTCCTGAGCCTCTGACAGCATTTGCAGCTTCTGAGAAAAGCTGGTGTAGGATTCCCTGCGCCCGAATAATACGTCAACTACGTTATTCATGGCATCTGTAAGCGTGCTTGCTGCATCAAGTAGATTCTTAAGGTCTCCAGCAGTAAGGTCCTCGAACTTTACCCCAGTATGAGTACCGACCTGATAGCAGCGGAAAGACTCCTCAAAATCACGGTACCTTTCTGTAAAATAGCCCGGGAGCTCAGAAAAATCCATCTCGTAGTGGGGATCGAGAACTAGGGTTGGTACACCCTTAAGCATTATCTCCTCAAGAAGCACCCTCAGTCCAAAGGACTTGCCTGAGCCTGAACCTCCGAATACTCCTATATGGGGGTAGTGGTGCATAGAGCGGATATCCATGATAAAAGGCAGCTCTCTTTGTGACTGGAGCCCTTTTTCCTCAAAGGTATATAGAAGGTCACAAAATTCTTCGTCCATATCAACAGCTACATCGTCAGTATTTCTTATGACGCCTACAACAAGACCTTTTTCAGGTGGTGTTTTAAGCATTAAATCACGCACTTCCTCGAACCTTGGGATTCGGGCGTCAGCGCCTGTTTGCACAGGATAGAGTGCTTCATTGAGAAGCCGGACCTTGGCTATATATATGGTGTCCTCATCCACGTCGTAGCCTAAGGCTTTCAGGCTTTCAAGGACGGCTGCGTCGACGAAATCCCCATAGATGTTCAAAGGGATGTATCTGTTGAAGGTTCTGGCCTCAACGACCTCTCCCATCAGGTCGCCCTGGAAGGGGTCCTGGATTATTAGAAATTCGTTGATCCTGAAGTTACGCTCCTTTGAGCCGATATAAAATTCCTGCTGAGTAGTGATTCCTACGACTTTCAATGTTTGGACCTCCCCTTATTTCAGTGAATAGTGAATAGTGAATAGTGAATAGTGAATAGTGAAAAACTTAGATCCCTCCACTACGGTCGGGATGACAGCTAGGAAAAGGTCGGGATGATAGCGAGGGATCTGCCCCTTTTGTCATCCCGAGCGCAGTCGAGGGATCTCAATAAATATCCTCCGACAAATCCAACCATTTTGGATTCATACGCTCAATAAGAACTAGCTTCTTTTCCTTTCTCCAGTTCTTCAGTTGCTTTTCTCTAAGTATCGCTGCTTCTACATCTTCTGTTGATTCATAATAAACTAGTCTATCGACGTTATATTTTTGTGTAAATCCCTCAACGAGCTTATTTTTATGTTCAAATACTCTTCTTTGCAAGTCATTTGTAACGCCTATGTAAAGAACATTGTTGTATTTATTAGCCAGAATGTATATCCAGTACATGACTACTCTCCTTAAATGATGAGATCCCTCCACTACGGTCGGGATGACAGCTAGGAGAAGGTCGGGATGACAGTAGTTGCAGTATTAGATCCCTCCACTACGGTCGGAATGACAGTAGCCTAACCCCTGACCCCTAGCCCCTATTTTCTAGAGTTTTGCTAACAACTACCTACTAACAACTATTCACTTTCCTTAACTCCTATCGCTTAACGCTCGTAATTGTCCATTGTCAATTGTCAATTCCTCTTATCCCTCTCCGACACGAAGTACCTCTCATATATCCCCCTGTCCAAGTAGCGCTCCATCAATGCTCTCATCATATCGTCGGAAATTTTTACCTCCTTGTCCACGATGTCAAGCCACAAGGGCACTCCTCTGCTGTTCTCAGGGGTAAGGGTCAGCACCAGCCTGGCCATTTCTTCAAGCTTTTGAGACTGACTTTCGATTATATCTATCCCAATGACCATCGGGTACAGTGAGCTCCTTAAAAATCCTGAGCTGTAGCCCTTTGGTTCCTTGCGATTTATGTCCTCATTTATATGGATAAACTCCCCGTATTCAAAAAGCCCGAAAAGAAGCTCTCTGTCGTAGAGAACGCCTTCTATCCTTCTATCAAGCTCCTTCAGCCTTTCGCCGACTGCTGAGGTCTTTATGTCCTTTATGACTCCCATCAGGATCGTACCCGTGGCTTCACAAAGCTCCACAAGCCTTGACCATGCCTCACCTGCATAAATGTTGTAGCGTATGAGCCCGCCATCCATCATAAGTGCATAGGGCTTGTGTTCCTTTACGCTTCTTAAGGCTGCCTCTACCTCGATCGTTGCAAGTCGGATGTTCCTCTGCTCCTCCCGTACCTCCATTTCACCGGTAAGTGGGTCTTCCCTTTCTTCGCTGAGGATAGGAGTATATACTTGCGTCATAAAAACAGGGTTTTCTCTGAATACTGTAGACTTTGCCAATCCCTGGTAAAGCTCTATAAAGTGTGGATAGCTTCCGCCGGCTCTGTTTACGGATCCATCTACTCCCGATATACCGCCCCTGGAGTGGATATCATGAAGCTCTGGACTGCTGAGCTTTTCTATCCTCTTGATCTTTCCGATCTCAGAATCCATAAAGCTTTTCAGTCTATTTTTGTCACCACCCATGACTAGTTTTTGTTTTTTTTGGATTTCACTATTGACTTTTTCAAGTAAATTGCTTAATTCCTTGTTGATAGAATCCATTTTCAACCCTCGCTTTAGCAAGCTATCGCTTGACAGTGTATTGACTTTTTTTGACATCTATGGTAGCATAATTCCATGGTTTTTACCAAACCTAATTGGGAGGTGGCTTCGATGAAATCCACAGGTATTGTTAGGAAGGTCGACGAATTGGGTAGAGTGGTTATACCCATAGAGCTTAGAAGAACTCTGGATATCCAGGTCAAGGATCCATTGGAGATCTTTGTTGACGAGGATAAGGTCATCCTTAGAAAGTTTTCTCCGTCATGCATTTTCTGCGGAGAGGCTAAGGGGATCAAAGATTTCAAGGGCAAGAACGTATGCCCGGGCTGTATTAAGGAGCTGACAAAAAAATAATCGCATAGTAAAGCACTTAGGTCATCCTGAGTGCTTTATTATTTTTTAAGCTTCAAACTTTCAGAATACACCTGGTTCTTCGGAACTCCAGTCTTCTCACAGACAAGCCTTATTGCATCCTTCTTTGAATAGCCGTCCTCAAGCAGCTGGAGAAGCATCCCGGCTATATCAAACTCCTCCTGCTCAGCTTTTTCAGCACCCTGTATCACGATCACCATTTCTCCCTTAAGCTGTCTCTCCCTTACCACCGAAAGAATCTCCTCCAGGGTGCCCCTTATGGTCTCCTCGAATTTTTTGGTAAGCTCTCTTGAAAGAGATGCTCTTCTGTTTCCAAGCACTGCCAGCATATCCACCAGGCTGTCATTTAGCCTGTGGGGGCTTTCATAGAATATTATGGTTCTTTCCTCCATTTTAAGGCCTTCAAGGGCTTTTTTCCTATCTGTCGATTTTGAAGGAAGAAAGCCTTCAAATGCGAATTTATCAGTGGTAAGCCCTGAGATAACAAGAGCCAATAGAGCTGCTGATGGACCTGGAAGTCCGACCACCTGGATGTCCACCTCTATGCATAGTTTTATGATATCCTCCCCCGGATCCGATATCCCTGGCATCCCTGCATCGGAAACCAGAGCCACTGATTTACCATTCAGGAGCATGTCTACTATCAAGGGGCCCTTTTCGCGGATATTATGCTCGTGGTAGCTTGTCATCTGCTTCTTTATATCAAAATGATTTAACAGCTTCAATGTGTGCCTGGTGTCTTCAGCGGCAATAATATCCACAGACCTTAAGGCTTCAAGCACTCTAAGGGTAATATCGTCAAGGTTCCCGATAGGGGTCGGACAAACATATAGTATTCCCTGTTCCATATCGATCACCTTCTTCCGTATATTGTGTAGATCTGGTCAGTGTATTCGCCGTCTTCTCCATACACCGTTATGGGCTCCCCATACTTAAAGTCCATCCTGCCTCCCTTTACTCCCTCTACAAGGAACAGGTTTGCAGGCTTCCCCGGCTTTGGGTATACCCAGGTCATCAGCTTTGGTTCGATCCCATGGGACCTCATCTCATAAAGCACATCGACAAGTCTGTTGGGTCTGTGTACCATGTATAGCTTCCCAAGGGGTTTTAAAAGCCAGCCGGAAACTCTCATAATATCCTCGAGAGTACAGGTCAGCTCATGTCTTGAAAGAGCGTGGTTTTCCTCCGGATTGACAAGAGCTGCACCAGGCTTCATATAAGGAGGATTTGTGATTATGGTATCTATCGATGCCTTCGGGAATTTCCTCGGGAGTTCCCTGATATCCTCGTTCAATATCTGGATCCTATCCTCCAGTTTATTTAAGTATACACTTTTTTCAGCCATTTCTGCCACATTTACCTGAAGCTCCACCCCATATATCTTTTTGATTTTGGGATCATCCGCAATCCTTAATGGTATTACTCCTGTCCCGGTTCCAAGGTCCATTACGATTCCCTTGGGCCTTGCAAAATATGACAGGAGTATGGCGTCTACGCCATAGGAAAACAGTTTTTTATCCTGTACTATTTCATATGGGGTCCCCGGTACCTTGTCCAATCTTTCCATCTGTATCATTCCTCCGAAATATATATGAAAAAAGACCCTGATTCGGGTCTTTTTAACATTGTCTCAAATAAGTACTACTCTGGCTGAGGTGCGTCCACTGGACAAACACTTGCACATGCGCCACAGTCAATGCATTTATCTGGATCGATTACGTAGATATCGCCAGCTGATATAGCTTCAGTTGGGCATTCTGGTTGACATGCTCCGCAAGCGATACAATCATCAGTAATATGATATGCCATTCTTTTCACCTCCTCCAGAAAAACTATGCCTGACTATATTCTAACACGATTTACAGTAAATTCAAATAGAAAAATAGTCCCTATTCCAGGCTCCTGAAATCCTCCAGAAGCTCGTCGTCGTGCTTGTCGCCGTATCTTTGATACGCAGGGTCAAACTTACCTGTCGCCTTTATCTCATCTGCCTGGAACTGGAATATGTCCTCTGTACCGTCCTTTAGCTTTACCTTGGCCTTTACCCTCTGAAGTAGGGTATAAGTGTCTATTATTACTCCTTTACCCTGGGGCGTCGTTACAATAGCGCCGACAGCAGGCATTGTCTTAAGAAGCTCTTCATACGTATCCTGTTCATATTTCAGGCAGCACATAAGTCTACCACAAAGGCCTGATATCTTGGTAGGATTCAGTGACAGGCTTTGCTCCTTGGCCATTTTGATTGATACGGGCGCAAATTCACCAAGGAACTTGGCGCAGCAGACAACCTGTCCACATGGACCAACTCCACCAACCATTTTTGCTTCATCTCTAACTCCAATTTGCCTCAATTCTATTCTGGTCTTGAATATAGCTGCAAGGTCCTTTACCAGTTCCCTGAAATCGACTCTGCCGTCTGCCGTAAAGTAGAAGATGACCTTGTTGTTGTCGAAGGTGTACTCTACATCAACCAGCTTCATATCAAGACCGTGTTCCTCAACCTTCTTCTGACAGGCCTCGATAGCTTCCTTCACCTTGGCCTTATTGCTTCTATGTACCTCAAAATCCTCGTCAGTTGCAAGCCTTAGTACTTTCTTCAGCGGCAGGACTATTTCTTCCTCAGGGACCTCTCTTGGTCCTATTACCACGTGACCGAACTCGATTCCTCTTGCAGTTTCAACAATGACGAAATCGTTATGTGCAACCTCTATGACATCGGGATCGAAATAATATATCTTACCCGCCTTTTTAAACCTTACTCCAACTACTCGAACCATTAAAACTCCTCCTGTATTTTAAGCAGCATCGTCTCTATGGACAATTGATAATTCACATTCATCTGGATATTGTATATGGTGTCCTGTATCTTCTCTATTATACCATTAATTCTTTCAAAATCCAGAGTGGATTGTTCTGATATCAATTTAAGTCTGTCCCTGTTGACGATAAGGCTGCTGTCTGCAGAGGCTTTGTATAGCAGCAGGTCTCTGAACCACAGCAAATAAATGTCAAGGATCTGGAGTATGCGGTCCTTCCTTTCTGCAAATTCCTCGGAAGAACTGAATATCCTCTGCTTCTCTCCCTTAAGAAGCGAATCGATGAGTGCTATCGCCCATTCTCTGTCACTAAAAAATTCCTCATCCCGAAGCAGTCTAATTGCCCTTCCTATAGAACCCTTGGAGTAATCGGCAAGAAAATCAGCATTATACTGGTCTGCTCCGCATTCATCCAACAGAACCTTTTTGACGGCAGCTCTGTCCAAAGGATAAAATCTTATGTTCTGACCCCTTGACCTTATAGTAGGCAGCAGGTCCTTCGGGCTTGAGGTCACAAGGATAAGATGAGCATAGGCTGGCGGCTCCTCAAGGGTCTTAAGGAGCGCGTTTTGAGCTTCCTTATTCATAAGGTGAGCCTCATCCATCAATATGACCTTTCTATCCGACTCGAAGGGAGACATAGTCATCGTGTGAATTATTCCCTCGACCTCCCCCTTCCGTATCATGCCCTTCTCAGGCCTGATCTCCAGGTAGTCGGGGTGAGAGCCTGTTTCAAATCTGCGACAGCTGCTACATACCCCGCAGGGCTCCTCTCCCTTTTGCAAGCAAAGAAGGGTTTTAGCAAAAACCCTTCCGATAGTCATTTTTCCAAGGCCTTCCTCTCCTTCAAGTATATAGAAGTGGCTGATATTTCCATTTTTAACAGCTCTCTTCAATCCCTCGACTGCGATCTTATGGCCTGTTATATTAGTGTAATCCATAGTTAGATCCTTTCGTATCCTGAAACCGGCATTACAAACAGATTTACTCCCACTGTAACCTCTTCTGAGCCATTTTTTATCTTTTTACTTTTGCACTGTTTGTTTATCAGTTCTGTGATTTCCTCTACCCTGTCGTCTTCAACGCCTATAAGAAGAGTTGTATTCCCAGAGCTTAGAAAGCCTCCCGTTGATGAAAGCTTTGTGGTTCGTATTTTTTCAGCCATCAGCGCCTTAACCACCCTGCCTGAAAACTCATCGTCTATGATGGCTACAATCAGCTTCATACGAATGCCCCCCTATATCCTTACATGTTTCTCTACGTCAAGGACAAATACGGTTGCTCCTCCCACCTTGACCTCAAGAGGGTAGGGGATATAGGTATCGCCAGGCATGGAAACAGTAAGAAGTGAAGTTGTTATCTCTCTGGTTCTGCAGTTATCCTCGATCACCTTGATGACCTCATCTACCTGGTCGTCCTCGACACCGCTTAGAAGTGTTGTGTTTCCTGCCTTCAGAAAGCCGCCTGTGGATGCCAGCTTCGTCACCCTGAATTCCTTCTCCATCAGCTCCTCTATAACTCCAGGAGCATCCTGATCCTGAACGATTGCAACTATAAGCTTCATAGCGTTTCCTCCTTCGACTTCAGCACCTCTGCCAGTGCTGCTATAGTTTGGGCGTATACCTCTTCTACTGATTTTTCCGCATCTATTATAACTACATTATCCGGATACATCTTCAGGAGGGTCATATAGCCCTCGTAGACCTCTCTGTGGAAGGCCCCGCCCTCCTCCTCAAGTCTATCCCCGCCTTCTTTTGTTTTCCTTAGAAGTGTAACCTCAGGATCGACATGGAAGAAAAGAATCAGGTCTGGGGTCATCCCCCTCAATCCAAATTCGTTTATTGATTTTACCTCCTGTATGCCCAGACCTCTTCCAACTCCCTGATATGCCAGACTTGAAAGAAGGAATCTGTCGCATACTACTACCTTGCCTTCCTCTACGGAGGGAAGCATTTTTTCATGGACGTGCTGGGCCCTTGATGCTGCAAAGAGAAGTGCCTCTGTCTCTGGTCCCATGTTAATATTTTCTCTGTCTATTATTATCCCTCTGATTTTCTCTCCAATGGCTGTGCCCCCAGGCTCTCGGGTAATGACATGGTCAACGCCCTGATCCTTAAGGTACTCGCCTATAAGGCCTGCCATCGTTGATTTACCGGACCCGTCGGGCCCTTCCAGAGTTATGAATAATCCTCTCATCCTATGCAGCTCCTCACTCAACCACTACTACGTTGTCCTTTTCCTTGCCCATAAGGCCTACTATCTCAATTCCGTTGTCCATAAGGAACAAAACGTGCTCGTATATCTCTTGTGTAATCTCTTCTCCAGGAACTATCAATGGTATTCCCGGTGGATAAGGTATTATCGGTGCCGCTGATACTCTCCCAATTGCATCCTTGAGCTTGATCAGTTCTTTCTTTCCATAATATGCATCCGCAGGTCTCATTATTATCTTCGGAGTAGGCATCTTGACGTTTACCCAGTTGATCTCCTCGTAGGGAGCATTCTTAGCAAGGTCTTCGATTGCCGCAATGACCTTCTCGTAATCATCGTCGTCATTCATAAGGCTGGTCAGGATAAGAGCATAGTAAAAGTCAGCCATCTCCAGTCTGATGTTGTAGTCAGTCCTTAGCTTTTTCTTTACCATTGAGCCTCTTATACCGTCTATAGTTATGAGTATCTTGGTGTTGTCCTTTGAATATATGGTCGGATCCTCGGGATCTCCCGTAAATACCTCTACCCTTGGTATCTTATTGAGTCTTTCGATTACTTCGTCAACCTTCTTTATGCTCCACTCAAGTCTTTCTCTCCCTTCCTGGCTGTCCATGTAGGATACTGCCAGTTCATTTGAAAGAGTAAACAGATATGATGGGCTTGTTGTGGTATAAAGCTGATATCTGTCTCTCAGCTTGTTCAAATCGATCCTGTCAGTACCTACATGGATCATGGATGTCTGGGTGAAGCTTGGCAGAGTCTTGTGGGTACTGTGGATCACTATATCTGCGCCCGCCTTAAGAGCCGGAACGGGAAGCTTGTCATTAAATGTGAAATGAGGACCATGAGCCTCATCCACCATCAAAACCTTGTTGTGCTTGTGCACTATATCAGCTATAGACTTAAGGTCTGAGCAAACACCGTAGTAGTTTGGATAGGTAATGACCACTGCCTTGATTTCAGGATCAGCTTCAAGAGCTTCATCGATATCCTCTGGGTATAGACCCGTAAGGACATTATGATTCTCGTTGTAGTTTGGATAAATGTATACAGGCTGGATCCTGTTTAGTATAAGGGCGTTATAAACGGCCTTGTGGCAATTCCTCTGAATGAGAACCTTGTCTCCCGGCTTAGTTATTGTAGCTAGAGCGATGTAAATGCTTCCTGTGGATCCATTTACGGCATAATAGGTAGCCTTTGAACCAAAAACCTCAGCTGCATAGTCCTGGGAATCCTGGATTATGCCCCTGGGTTCAAGCAAATTGTCCATGCCCTCAACCTCGGTAGTATCTATATACGGTATATAGTCTCCCCAATTAATAAGTGTGTTCTTTCCCTTGTGTCCGGGCATATGGAAGGATACTGAGTTTTCCTCCATCAGGTTCTTCAATGCATCAAATACGGGTGTTTTCATCTCCCACGATCAGCCTCCTAATTTTTCAGTATTAATAACGGTATAATTATAACGCATCCTTTAATATAAATAAACTATTATTTTAGCATTTGTAAACTTTTTTTGGAGAAACTCAAAATCACGAAAATTAAAATCTTCCTGGAACCTTGTAGCCGCACTGACTGCAATGCCCTTCCTCCATCCCTTCAATCTGTGTCTTTGAATATCTGGAAATCAATCGTTTTCTGCAGTTTGGACAGTAGGTATCGTTGTCAGCTCCCAACACATTCCCAATGTAGACGTGCCTCAGTTTCTTTTCTGCCACCTTTTTTAGCTCAGTCAAAGTATCGATGGACGTCGGTGGATCCTTCATCCTGTAGTTCGGGTAATATCTGCTAAGGTGAAGTGGTATCCCCGGATCAACCGAGGCAATAAATCCTGACAGCTCCTCCATCTCCTTACTGGAGCTGTTCCTTGAGTCTATTACAAGAGTAGTTATTTCCACATGGGTTTTCTTTGCCGCTAGCATTATGGTTTCAAGAACAGGCTCTAACGTCCCTTTGCAGATAGTCCGATAGAACTCGTTCGTAAACGACTTCAGGTCTATATTCATTGCGTCTATATACTGCAATAGCTGCTCCAGCGGCTCTCTGTTCATATAGCCGTTGGTCACAAGAACATTTAGCAGCCCTTCCTCTTTCGCTCTCTTAGCAGTATCCAAAACGAACTCATAGAATACAGTCGGCTCATTGTAGGTGTAGGCGATCCCGATGGACCCCTTCACCTTTGCAAGTGAAATAATATCGTCGGTGGTTGCTTTTACGAAGCTGTTATGATCGGTAACTATCTGCCAGTTCTGACAGAAGTCGCACCCCAGGTTGCAGCCATAGCTCCCGAAGGAAAATATGGTATTTCCCGGGTAGAAATGATATAGTGGTTTTTTTTCGATAGGGTCATAGTTATATGCCGTTACCCTCTCATAGTTCAGCGAATACAGCTTACCCCCGATATTCTGTCTTACTCCGCATCTGCCTACCTGCTCATCCCTCAGATTGCAAAAGTGCGGACAAAGAGTGCAGCGTACATTTTCACCTTCAACGGTGTAGAACATCGCTTCCTTCAAGGCAATCATCTCCTATTGGTATCTCTCGACCCTGAAGCGTTCCATTTTGTATTCCTCATCCTCAGATATCCCTGCTTTTTGAAGTGCTATCCTCACCTGGTCATTAGGAGTATCAACTCCTTCAAGCATCGGTAAAAGAAGACCTCGCCTGTGTCCTTTCTCAACTATTACCCCATAGATTCCCGGGTCTAACTCTGCAGTTGAACGAATTGGCTCTGAAGGATAGAGTACGTCCACCGAATAAACAAGTTCCTCCAGCTCATCTTCGGTTACAGATGGAAACCTGGGATCTCTGGTTCCTGCCTCTACCGCATAATGGATGATCTCGCTTGCAAGACTTCCCCTGGATGAAGCGGTGGAGCCTATGCAGCCTCTCAGGCTTCCGTGTTTCTTTATGGTTACGAATACTGGTCGCGCAGACTCAAGTAGCTCCTCTGCCAAATCCTCCGGAACTGGAAGATATTCTCCTGACAGAACGTAATGCTCCAGGCTCCTCCTTGCAAGGGCAGCATGAGGACTCTCCGACTGTCTTCTTGCTGTCTGCTTGTTCTTCTGAGACCTTTCAATGGTATCAATAAAATCAGTTCCTGTCCTTTCTCCCGGTATGAGCTTTGCTGTTCCATAGCCTACCCCGTATGGCCCCTCATAGGAAAGTACCTCGGTTTCGAGTTCATAGGGACTTAGTATCCCGGCAAGTATCATAAGTGATCGTAGCCCGCATTCACCGGCTTTGTGGGCAAGCTCAATGTCGAAGGATGAAACGGCTCCTAAATCTGCCTTTTTAATTATTTCTATTATAAGACTGTCGAATTCAGGTCCCTCAGGGCTGTAGCTGTATGGTCCGCCGTCCTTGAGCTTATGGGACAGGTCACCGCTGGCTATGATGACCACATCGTTTTTCTGCTGAAGGATCGCACTTTCAATTTGCCTTCCAAAGAGATATAGCTCCTTTGGGGATAAGATGCCATAGGTTATGTGGACGATCTGAAAACTGGAGTAATATTTATCCACAAAATGCAGAGGCACCAGAGCCCCATGGTCGAGCTTACCGTCCAGCTTATATCTTTTATACATCTCCTTTGTCATCTGTGCTATAGAGATATTGTTGGTCAGGCAATTTTTAACTATCTGATAGATCAGCTCTTGATCAGTGTCATAGGAGTAAGAAAGCTGACCGTGACCAAATGCACCAAAATCACCCCTTAGTTTGTTTTCCATTGATATTGCATTTGCATCTGAGAATACAGGGCCATGGGGAGTGATGACGAGTATCGTCTGAGGCTTTCTCTTAGCGATATCTCTTCCTATCTCTTCCATGCCCTCTATGGTTTTTATGGCCTTTTGCTCCTCTCCCTGACCTATCTGGGGTATTATTATCGGTGGGTGAGGTGTAAGGTATGCTGAAAGGATCCTTCCCATAACTATCCTCCTTGATTATAAAATAAGGACAGACTCTCCAGTCTGTCCCATGCCTTTATTTTTTCTGGTTATTCCTATTCTTCAGGAGCCACTTCCGGAGATGGTGCCTCCTCTTCAGCCTCAGTTTCAGCAGATACTGACGGCGGATTCAATGAACAGATCAGCTGCTCTGGGTCAGTTAAGACTATGAGCCTGTCATCCTTCATTATCTCAAGATCCTTCACTAATATCGGAGTATCGAAGTCCATTCCAGATACGTCTATCCCTACCGACTCGGGAATATCTCCCGGAAGGCACTCTATCTCTACGGCATCCATCATCTGCATAAGAACAGATGGCTGCAGCGCAATATTGTCTCTGTTCAAGAGTGTTATTGGAACGTGGAGCTTTATCCTCTGTTCCATATCGAGCTTCTGAAGATCTATATGGATAACATTTCCCTTGACCGGATCTCTTTGCACGGACTTTACGATCGTTGGGATCTTTTCACCCTCCATATCAAGCTCAAACAGTGCTGAGGTTCCAACCTGTCTGAAGAGCTTTGTAAATTCAAGCTCATCAACCGCAAAGCTCTTTGTCGGTTCTCCTTTTCTGTAGACTATCCCTGGTACCATTGCTTCCTTTCTAAGCTTCTTTACCTTGTTCGATCCGATGTCTCCTCTTAATATTGCCTTTAGGCTCTTGTCAATCATTCTCGGATACCTCCTAATTCTTATTTTGTACAATACATTACTACCCTTCAGGGCACCCGATAAACGATTATTTAGTTAATACCTTATACCTCTTACAGAAAGAGACTTGGCAAACAGCACCTTGCTCAGGTTTACATCCACCTGATCGTCGGGTGTGCTGAGTCCTTTCTGTATGAATACCTTGACTCCATTATCCTCATACTCATAAAAACGCTTAGTGTCCCCAGGGTGTCCTATCTCAACGGATAGTTGGCTTGAGGAGCATCACCCTCCCTTGACCTGTATGACTGCTATTCTTACAGCAGGTTCTCCGCTTGATTTTTTCTTTATGTGCTCTGCTGCTTCCATGGAAACCGTTACTCTCATATCACAACTCCTCTCAGACTTTGATAAATGTTACAGACCTGTATATTTTATTCCCTTAGCAAAAATCTGCTTTTTAAATACCAGGTTTTTCATATATATTTCGACTCTATCCTTAGGTATCCTCATTTGCTTCTGTAGATAAACTGTGATCCCATCTATTTCGTAGATGTCAAATGCACTTTTCTCATTAGGTTCGCCTGTCTGAACTGACAGTTCATTGTAATTGCATCACCCGGACCTTTGCTGTATGATGCCAACCATTACTGATGGTTTATCGTTGCAGCTTTCCAGGATATGTTCCTTTGCCTCATTTGTCAAAGCTATTGTAATCATTCAATCACCTCATTTTCTATTATCGTATCCACTTCTGCCTTTGCAGCCATCATGCGTTTTCTGCCCTGCTCCTTGGAGTAGTAGCTTGCAAAAACAGCCGTTATTGGGATCGTCAGTATAAGACCTATACTTCCCGAAAGGGATCTTACAACCTCTGTTGCTATTACGTCAAGATTAAAGACCTTGCTAAGCTCTGTCTCATATGCCATGAACAACAGAAGCATTGGGATGGAGGTTCCTGTATATGCTAAGATCAGTGTGTTTACCATCGTTCCCATAACGTCCTTACCTACATTCATGCCTGATCGGAATAGCCTTCCCCTTGAAAGTCTTGGATTAGCCTTGTGGATCTCCTCTATACTTGATGCTATAGATATCCCTATGTCCATTGCTGCACCAAGAGAGCCCATAATAATGCCTGCAAACAACAGCTGTCTGAAATTGAACTCTACCCCCTGGGGAATATACATAAGCATTGTGGCTTCTTCAGCCGAAAGTCCGGATAGACTGGCTTTATTCCCAACATAGAAGGCTATTACCCCTGCTATTATGACGCCGAAGGAGGTCCCTAAAATTGCTGATATTGTCTTGTGATTAAAACCTGCTACAAGGACCATTGTTATTATGGTGACTACAACTGCCGTAATGACGCTTACAAGGATCGGGTTCCAGCCCTTAAGCATCAGGGGCAGCATGACAAATAGTACAGCTGCAACTGTAATTGCAAGGGATATGAGCGCTTTAACTCCCTTCATTCTAGCTATTGCTATGACCAGAAGAGCGAATAAAATCAGTAGGTAGCCAAGGTAGTTAGCTCTGTAATAATCAGATATATATGTTTTATATGTCCCATCCTCATACTCCTCAAGCATAAGGACTACCTTTTGTCCCTTTTCCACTATTATATCGTAGTATTGATGGTCGGAAAGCGAGTTCTCGACCTCAACTATCTCACCTTTCCTATTGCCAGAATCTATCCTAACGGTCACATACTGGACCCTAAAGAATTGTCCTTCAACCTGCTCTACTTCACCAGCATCAAGGACTGTCCCTCTTTCAGTCAGGTTTACAAATTCCGTATCCTCCTCGTACTCAGGCTCAATTGCATAACCTGCCGGCGAGAGAAGACCTATAAAGAATATGATCATTAAAATGATCGAAGCTTTCTTCATCAAACCAATCCTTCCTTATGTTCTTAATGATCTATGACACTAATATCTGCTCAATTCATTTTCCTTTCTTACTTCCATATAGCCTATGAATATCATCGATATAAAGATAAGCCCTCTTCCCGCAGCCATCATATATGTGATCCAAAGCTTCTCAGCTCCCCATATTGGATATTCGACCAACAGGAGCTGGAGGATCATTAATGTCGAAAATACTATTATATTGCCATCTCCCTTTTTCATGCTGTGTGCCATTAAGATCATTGCAAGTAACAGTACATATATTACAAGAGGTATATATCTAAGGAATGCAAAGGTGCCGTCAGGCTCCATCAGGAACCATCCATTTTGCGGAAACACTCCGATAACTGCCCTGAATATCATAAGACCGTACAACAGCTTGTCCATTGGAAGCTTACGTTTTATTGAAAATCTTGTCTTCGAAAGGTCGGAAAGGACCAGGAAAAACAATGTCATAATGAGCATTTGACCTATTCTTCCCCACCCAAGGATCCTGAGGTTCTCCTCCAGGCCGTCTGTAAGGAGGCTGTAAAGTCTGGGGATAAAGTACACAGAGTCTGCCATGGCCAAAATAAATGCTAAATACCCGAACACGGTATGGGATTTGTTCCCCAGCTTGTTTCTGGATATGTATGCACCCATATACAGCAACAGGATAAGATACAAGAAAAAACCGGCAGCTTCCAAGAGCTTTAGCATCCACATCGCCTCCCCTTTATTTACCTTACCCTAAGTTTAATATTTATGAGGGACGATGTAAACACTTTCACAGATATTTCACCATTAGTGCGACTTAAATTCCTGTTGAAAAAAAAGACCTTATGTGCTACTATAGGAATACATGAGCGGTTAGTTCAGCTGGTAGAACGCCACGTTGACATCGTGGAGGTCGTTGGTTCGAGTCCAATATCGCTCACCATAAATAAAAATCCTCAGACTTAAGTCTGGGGATTTTTTATTAGTGAATAGTGAATAGTGAATAACTGAAAAGCTAAAAGCAAAAAACAGTTGTTAGTAGGTAGTAGGTAGTTGTTAGCAAAAACCGAGATCCCTCGACTTCGCTCAGGATGACAACACTTTTGTCATCCTGAACGCAAGTGAAGGATCTTTCTTCTGGCGACCAATGGTCGCCCCTACTTTCGCCTAACGCTTAACGCTTTTCTTTGTCCATTGCCTTTACTTATTGATCATGTCCTTGACCTTCATCAACCTTGTTATGGTGCTTCGCTCATTTTCATCAAGCTTCATCCTGATGAATCTAATTGTCTCCTGAAGCTCTGGAATCGTCCTGTACTCAAGGGCATTTACTCTTCTTCTGGTCTTTTCTATCTCATCAGCCATCAATTGACATGCCTTTTCAACCTCTGCAAGCTCAAGAAGCATAGGCATTATGGTGTAGAGCTTTCTAATGGCGTCGTCCAGCTCTGAGGAGGTGGTTGCAAAACCGTATGGGTAAATACTGCCCTCGTCTCCTTCGAGCTTTCTTATGAAGCTCATTACAGGAACATGAACGCTCATTACGTTTTTCTTCTTTATATCTACTGAGATGTTTTCCTTGGGGAAGGCAACCGCCTCCTCCAAAAGCTCAGGGCTCATTACGGCACTGGCAAGCAGAAACTCGTCGAATGCCTCCTTAAGCTCCTTCTCCACCTGTGTTCTAAGCTTTTTGTTCTGCTTGATAAGCTCAATGAATCGTCTCATCAGCTCGTCCTGCTTGTCCTTTAGGAGCTTGTGGCCTCTTGTAGCGGTCTTAAGCCTCGCCTTAAGCCTTGTAAGCTCCATACGAGTAGGATTTACGTTTAAAACCGCCATCTACTCATCCCCTTTTTCTTCCAGAGGAAGGTACTTATCCAGGTACTCTGTACGAATTCTCTTCAGCTCTCCTCTTGGAATGATTTTCATCAGATCCCAGCCAAGCTCAAGGGTATCCTCAATGGTCCTGTTGTTCTCATAGCCTTGGTTGACATATCTGTTGTCAAAGGCTTCAGCAAATTTTGCGAAGGCCTTGTCGGAATCAGACAGCGCAGATTCTCCAAGGATAGTTGCAAGCTCACGTGCCTCGATTCCCGAGGTATAGGCTGCATATATCTGGTTCATGGTATCAGCATGGTCTTCTCTGGTCTTGCCTTTACCAATACCCTTGTCCTTTAGACGGGAAAGAGATGGAACTACGTTTATTGGAGGTTCGATGCCTCTCTTGTATAGCTGACGGGAAAGTATGATCTGTCCCTCAGTAATATATCCTGTTAGGTCGGGTATTGGGTGAGTAATGTCGTCCTCCGGCATCGTAAGGATAGGGATCTGAGTTATTGAGCCCTTTCTTCCCCTGATTCTTCCTGCTCTCTCGTAAATCGTCGAAAGGTCAGTGTAAAGATATCCAGGATAGCCTCTTCTTCCAGGAACCTCTTTTCTAGCTGCAGAGGTCTCACGAAGCGCTTCTGCGTAGTTGGTCATATCTGTAAGTATTACCAGAACGTGCATGTCCTTCTCGTATGCCAGATACTCTGCGCAGGTAAGTGCCATCCGCGGAGTTGCGATTCTCTCTATCGCCGGGTCGTTTGCAAGGTTTATGAACAACACCGCCCTGTCGATCGCGCCTGTCCTTGTAAAGTCTTCAATAAAGAACTGGGCTTCCTCAAAGGTTATACCCATCGCTGCGAATACTACCGCAAACTTTTCTCCTGATCCCAGTACTCTTGCCTGTCTTGCTATCTGAGCAGCAACCTCCCCGTGTGGAAGACCTGAGCCTGAGAATATGGGGAGCTTCTGCCCTCTTACAAGGGTGTTCAGCCCGTCGATACATGATATTCCCGTCTGGATAAATTCCTCAGGGTAGTCTCTGGATACAGGATTTATTGGAACGCCATTTATGTCTACCTTTTTCTCGGGGATTATCTTCGGACCGTTGTCCTTTGGTCTTCCAAGACCGTCGAAAATCCTGCCTATCATATCCTCGGATACTCCCAGTTCAAGGGGCTTTCCAAGGAACTTTACTCTTGTGGAATTGAGGTTGATCCCGGTTGAGCTTTCAAACAGCTGGATCATTGCTCTGTCTCCGTTGACTTCAAGAACTCTTCCTCTTCTCTTTTCACCGGTGCCAAGCTCGATATCGACTAGCTCTTCGTACTTGACGCCCTCTACTCCGTCAACTATCATCAGCGGTCCAACGACTTCTCTAACTGTATTGTACTCCTTACGCATCGAGAATACCTCCTTCCTCAATAAGCTTATTCATATCAGCCTCAAGCTGTTGTGCGATGTCATCTATCTGCTCGAGATGCGTTTCTTCGATATATTTTGATCTGGCAATCTTTTCTCTTACCGGCATTCTCTCAATACTCTTAAGGTATACTCCCTTTTCAAGAGCCTTCATGCCAAGGTCGTAAAATTTCAGTATAAGCTTAAGCATCTTGTTCTGTTTTTGCAGTGAGCAGAAGGTATCTATCTCGTGGAATGCATTTTGCTGTAAATAATCTTCTCTTATTGATTTAGTAGCCTCAAGCTTGAGCTGATCTTCGTAGGACAGTGAATCTCTGCCTACAAGTCTTACTATTTCCTGAAGTGATGCTTCCTCCTGGAGCAGCGTCATTGCCTTTGCTCTGTTCTTTGCAAACTCAGGGTCTATATTTGCTGCCATCCAGTGGTCCATCTTAGTCTGGTAAAGAGTGTATGAATTCAGCCAGTTGATGGCCGGGAAGTGTCTCTTGTAGGACAGAGCATGGTCAAGGCCCCAGAATACCTTTACTATTCTAAGGGTAGCCTGTGATACAGGCTCCGATATGTCTCCTCCTGGAGGTGATACGGCACCGATTACGGTTATTGCTCCCTCTCTGTCGTCGCTTCCGTTGCAGATTACCTTTCCGGCTCTCTCATAGAATGCTGCTGCTCTTGATGCAAGGTAAGCCGGGTACCCCTCGTCACCAGGCATCTCCTCCAGACGGCCGCTCATCTCTCTGAGGGCCTCTGCCCATCTGGATGTGGAGTCAGCCATTATAGCGACTGAATAGCCCATGTCCCTGAAGTACTCTGCAAGAGTGATCCCAGTATATATGGATGCCTCACGGGCAGCTACCGGCATGTTCGATGTGTTGGCTATAAGAACGGTCCTCTTCATCAGCGATTCACCTGTTGCAGGGTCGATGATCTCCGGGAACTCCATCAGTACGTCTGTCATCTCGTTTCCACGCTCACCGCAGCCTACATAGACTACGATCTCAGTATCAGCCCATTTAGCCAGCTGATGCTGTACTACCGTCTTTCCTGAGCCGAAGGGCCCCGGAATTGCAGCAGTTCCACCCTTTGCAACAGGGAAGAAGGTATCTATTACTCTTTGACCAGTCAACAGAGGCACGTCGGGATTAAGTTTTTTCTTGAAGGGTCTCCCCTTTCTGACAGGCCATTTCTGAAGCATCTGGATTTTTTGCATGCCGTCAAGTACGCAAATATCCTCGATTATTGTAAACATGCCTTCGGTGATGGAGGTTATTTCTCCACTCATTCCTATGGGAATCATTATTTTGTGAAGTATAAGCGGGGTCTCCTGTACCGTTCCTATTATGTCTCCACCAACTACCTTGTCCCCAACCTTGGCGGTTGGAACGAAGTGCCACTTCTTCTCTCTGTTCAGGTTGTCGACCTTTGTTCCTCTTGTAAGAAAATCGCCAGAAAGCTGTCTGAATTCCTCAAGAGGTCTTTGGATGCCGTCGAACATGGCCTCCAATAGGCCAGGTCCAAGCTCGACGCTTAAAGGCTCTCCAGTGGTGTAAACCGGGTCTCCAGGCCCTATTCCAGTTGTTTCCTCGTATACCTGGATAGATGCTCTATCGCCTCTCATTTCTATTATTTCACCGACAAGCCTGTTGTCGGATACTTGAACTACGTCATATACATTGGCTTCATCCATACCCTCGGCAACTACCAAGGGTCCAGATACCTTAATAATCTTTCCTACTTTCAAGATAAGCCCTCTCTTTCTATAAAATATTTGATCCTACGGCTTTTTCGACATTCTCGTTTATACGGTTCATCCCAATGCTCAGCGAACCTTGATTACTGGGGATGAGTATTACCGCAGGGATTATCTCTTTGTCATATCTCTCGATAGTATCTGGTATCAGGCTTGCAATCTGCTCAGTGATGAATATGACGCCGTAATTGCTTCTCGCCATAGTATCCACTATCTTTCGTGCCTCTTCCCTGTCAGTCACTGTGTTTACGTCCACTCCCAGGGCTTTGAAGGCCAGTACAGAATCCTTGTCTCCAACAACTCCTACCTTATACATACAAATCACGCAGCCTTTCCCTTATGGCATCCGGTGAAATATTGTTGATCTTAGACACCATAATGATCCTCAGGATCTTGATTTCCATTTCCTTTGCCACCAGATACGAGAAAAGGGGCTCCGGTCCGAAGGTCACCGACTTGGAGCTCTTGTTCAGGTTCATCAGGTAGTTGTCCATATGCTTCTCAAAGGAAGAAAGCCTGCCTGTCTCCAAGTAATCCTCGAGACCTCGTGCGAGCTCCTTACGGATCCTGGAATTTCTGAACCTGTTTATCATCGTCTCCACTGAATCGTTGACTGTAGAAAGCATTGTATCCTTCTCAATATGTCCATTTTCAAGGAGGACTTCCTCAAAGAACTTCAGTTCCTTCTCCTGCTTTTTTAAGCGGATCGCAGAGGATACATTTGTAAAATCTATCAGATCCTTCACGTGGTCCTGGAACAGACCTATGCCTGAATCCTTTGCCATTTTGTGAAGGTGCTCAAAGTAATATCTGTCCATAAGTATATCTATTCGCTGGGGGTCCTTCTTTTCCTCAAAGTCCTTCATCACAGAAAGGACAGCCTCCTTATAGGTCACAGGCTCCATATCTCTGTATTCACCGGCGGTGAACTGTGCTTTGAACCTTTCGAAATCTATCGTCCCTGCATGAGAATAGAGGGCTGAAAGGTCCTTACCCATCAGTCTTTCCTTGATCATGACTTTGAGGTTGTGAAAATCATACTTAAGACCCATCAGGTCCACCACTAGGCGATCCGGCGAAATCTCTCTGACTAGCCTGTAGACCCTTTCAAGCTCCGAATGCAGGATTATTTCATACTCTTCGGGTTTTCCTGCCTGAGTAACTGCATTTGCATATTCAGTGTCTCCAAGGGTTCTGAATACCTCTTCAAGATCCCTGGCTTCTACCATCTTTTCGATAGCAGCCCGGTCAAGGAGCTTGTTTTCAAGGACTCTTATTCGGGTTACCCCTTGGATAAAATCCATTCTATCCATGAAATCACTCCAATTCTTTGAAGAGTTCTAAGGCTATATCGCCCTCCAACTGCTCTCTTGCTTCATCCACCAAGGATTCAAAGGTGTAGTTGTACACTATATCTTCATCCTTTATCATAAAGCCCTGCAGCATATTTTCGTCTATCATTACTGCAAGCTCCCCTGATACTTTCTCCGCAATACTCCTTCTTGATGGCGGAACTACCAAGGTACCCTTGCCTTTTATTTTAATGTTTTCCAGTGTTTTCTTAAGAAGCTCACCATAATGGGAGTCATCCAATTTCTCAAGCTTATTTTTTGCCATACCGAACACTGTATCCAGTATCTCTTGCTTGGCCGACAACTTCTCATCCCTTACCTTCAGCTCAGCGCTTGATACTACCCTGTCCTTGGCCATGGCAGCCTCTGAATGTGCTTTCTCAAGGAGCTTTTCGCTTTTGTCCTGGGCTTCCTTGATCTTTGTGTTCAAAAGGCTATTGCTCTTTCTATCCGCCTCCGCAAGAATAGAGTCAGCCTTAGCTTTGGCGTCCTCCATTATCCTTTGGGTTAGGCTCTCTAGCTTTGACATGGCTTCACATCCTTACTTTTTCTAGAAACTAACGGCGTTGACAAGAATAAGGGAGATAACGAATGCCAAAAGTGCATAGGTCTCAACCATTACCGCATAGATGATACCCTTTGTTGAATGTTCTTCATTCTTGGCAAGGATCGAGATACCTGCAGCTGCGGTCTTGCCCTGAGCTATTGCAGAAAGCCAGCCTACAAACCCTACTGGCAAACAGGCAGCCAGAAGATACATACCGTTTGCAAGACTCATTCCAATATCAAGCTGACCCATTACCAATAGTCCTATTACAAAGCCGTAAAGTCCCTGTGTACCCGGAAGCAGCTGAAGAACCAATGAACGACCAAATTTCTCAGGTTCTTCTATAACAAGACCTGATGCCGCTTGACCTACGATACCGATACCTATTGCAGATCCGATACCTGATAGAAATACAGCCACGGCCACTCCTAAGCCTCCAAAGATAACTCCACCTTGTGATACTATAAATTCAGTAAAAGACATTGACATTTCCCCCTAACCTATTTTAAGTTTATATATTTTGGTTTGCTTTTAAATGTATTGAAGCTCTGACCTCCGCCTTCGTAGAACTTTCCGAAGAACTCGACGAAGGTAAGTCTTATTGTGTGGACATACGCACCTAGCAGGCTTAGCCCAAGGTTGAAGGTCTGCCCAAAGATGAAGATTATTATAGCGAATACGAAGCCTATTGGTCCAGACTGTGCTACCATCCCGGCCATCATGTTTACGGCACCGGCAATGAAGCCTCCGGCCAATCCCAGAGCCATAAGTCTGGAATATGAAACAAAATCGCCTACATATCCTGATATCCCGTAAAGGGCATACACTCCACCACCGACTCTTCCCACGACGCCCTTTGCTTCTCTTCCGCCTGTTGCAACTATCCCAAGCATACCCAGCACCATAACTGCCAGGCTTATAGTCTTAACTATTGGCGGCATGGTCATCACCATATTCAGCAGATACACTATCGAACCAGTGAGTGCCATATACCAAAAGCCTACATCGTATAATGCATCCATGGGCTTTCCGCTTTTTATCAGCTTGTAAGCCTTTATTCCAAGCGCAAAATAGATATGGATCAATCCAAATGCTATGGAAAGGATCAAAAGCGTATTGTAGTCTTTGGCAGGATCAAGAAGCGCAGGGAGCTTTATTATCCCTCCGAATAATGAACCATAAATAAATCCCCATATAATTACAGAGAAACTCAAATAATAAAAGAACTTCAAAAAAGTCTTTGTGTTTTCTTTAAGGTTGAAATTCTTCAACAGAAACAGGGTCGCTGCCAGCATGATAACTCCATATCCAATGTCTGCAGCCATCATTCCAAAGAATATAAGATAGAATGGTGCCAGCAGAGGAGTTGGATCGACCTCATTGTATTGAGGAAGAGCATACATGCTCGTCAATGATTCAAAGGTGCTCGCAAAGCCCGAATTTTTAAGGAGTATAGGGACGTTTGGATCATCCTTGTCCACATCGTCAAGTTCAAGGTAATAAATACTGCCGAGAGCCTCCTTTATTCTTTCTTCAAAATCGCCTGTTTTGTCTGTAGGTATGAAGCCCTTGATCACGTTGACCTTCTCTGTCATTACAAAGTTCTCTGTTGATGCAAGCCTCAGTTTTTTATTACTGAGATAATCATACATTAACTTGAGCTCACCCAATGACGGCGCTAGCTCCTTGAGCCTTTCGTCTATTCCCGAAATTTGTTCCTGCTGTGAAGCGATCTTTCCTTCAAGTATATTGATCTCTTCCGATGGAGTTCCCTCTCCATGGAGGATCGCTTTTGTAAAGCTTGAATTTCTAAGTGATTCTTTAGTTTTTTCAGCCTCCTGGCCGTAGGACATAACAAGTAAATAAAGGCTCTCCTTGTCCTCATCCACAACCTCGTAGTATACGCCCTCGGCCTCTGAAAGATCTGTAATGACCTTGTCCTTAAGCTTCCTGGGGACAGTTCCAATGAACAGCTCCGTCTCCCTTATGTAGCTCAGGTCTTTAAGTGGAGATGACAGACCCTTCCATGGCTTAAGCTCACCTATTTGAACCATGAGCTTATCTATAGTCTGCTTATGGCCTTCACGTTCCTTCCACAGATCCCTGACCTGACTGCAAACACTGTTGCTGTCGATTTGATGGGATTTCTCCTCCAACTCGGCGAATGTATAGGTATCCTGACCCTTTTTCATTGCCTTTAGTCCGGTTTCCTTGGCGAAATACTTAGACAGAGTCTCAATACAGCTGTTTATCCTCGTCAGCTGCTCTTCAACCTCAGTAAGACCCTCAGGCGTCCTGACACCCTTGAGCCCGAGGCTTGTAAGGTCTCTGTCTTCCTCAAGATTACTGAAATGGACGTACTCGAACCTTTGAAGGTGCTTGAGAAGCTCCTCCTTGTGATCGTCGAAGGCAAACAGGCTGAATTGGCTCATTTTAACTATTGCCATCAGTCTTCACGATCCTCTCGATTATAATATCAACGATTCTGTCCAACTTTACGGTGTCCATGCCTCTTAATGCTTCAGCCTCTGACTGGCCCTTTTCCAGAATCGGTTTTGCTATGGCTTCTCCTTCTTCAATTGCTCTATTTTTAATCATCTCAGCCTCTGATTCCGCTTGAGTTATTATTCTGTGGTACTCCTCATCAGCCTTCTTAACGGCTTCCTCAGCGGCTTTCTTAGCTGCTGCAGTAGTTGATTCGAGGATTTCCCTCGCTTTCTCCTCTGCTTCCTTAACAATCTGAATAGCATCCATTGCCATCGCTTCACCCCCAGTATATGGTTATTTAAAAAATAATAACACTACGCCTATATTAATTGATTTTATATTATGTGCAACCATAAATCAATAATTTGAGAATAAATTATCAATTAATTCTTATTATTCGAATCATTGAGAAATCGTTGTCACGGCTGTAATGGCTGAATTTCATCATTTAAGTTTATGATTCCACCCCTTAAAATAATTGCATAACTGACAGTAAATGCCAGCGGACAGGGGGTGTTTTTGACAATGTTGTAACATTCATCGAAGCATTTTTTGTTCAATTCTGAAATCTCCAGCAATACTTCGCCTATTTTATACCTTTCTCCCTTAACTAGATCACCCTCTCCTGACCAGGTAATATTCTCCCTGAACCTGGAGATGCAAAGACCTTCCACTCTGCCCTGCTCGATCCTTTCCCTGACCCAGCGAGGCAGTAACGAAATTTGTCTATCGCCTCCATTTGCCTTGAGATCGCCTTCTATGCCCAGCCCTTCGATCAGTACAGCTTGTTTGCGGCTTTCAGTTCGGCCATCCAGGTCCTTTAAAGTTATCCTCTCCACCCTCATGTCGATGCCTCCTCGTAAAAAAAGACCAACGAAGGTTGATCTATTTCCTTTTCTTGCCTTTTTGTCTGTCAATGAAATCTTTTTTCTCCTCAGGATCCGGATGTAAAAGTCTTTCATGAGCCTCCTTCAGCTCCTCGACCTTGGATTTTAGAAGCCTACCGTCTTCCGAAAGCTCCTTAATGGTCCTCCTAGATTTGTTAAGGTCAAACTCTCTTTTTCTAAGAGAAAGATCCCCCTTGGTTATCCCTTCAATGAATTCCATTGGTTTCTTAAAACGTTTCTTAGTAAAATTGTCCATGATAACTCACCTCAAGGTATTTTTACCCAATTATTTATAATTCACAAGTTTCAATTCACAAATCACAATAAATATCAAAGATCCCTGACCATTCCGATGACTCATTTACTGTCATCCCGAGTATAGTCGAGGGATCTCATCAAATCGTAAACAGCTACCTACTTACTGCTAACAACTGCTTTTTTAGCTGTTCACTATTCACTGCCAATTGTCATCTATAGCTATGTATCCCGGGCAAGAGAGTATTGACTCCAATAAAAGTGAATATTACGCAAACAAATCCTATTACTGAAAACAGCGCCGCAGGCTTTCCCTTCCACCCTCTGTTGAATCTCAGGTGAAGGTACACAGAGTAAATCAGCCATGTTATCAGCGACCAGGTCTCCTTTGGATCCCATCCCCAATATCTTGACCAGGCTGCCTTCGCCCAGATTGCACCTGTAATGATGACCAGTGTCAACATAAGGAATCCAAATGCTATTACCCTGTAGCTTAAGTAGTCACATACCTCAGCATCGGGAAGAGACCCCTTCCCTGAGGAGGTAGTCCCTTTCCTAAGATTCAGCAGATACATTGTTGACAGCCCTGCAGCTACTGCAAAGGCTCCGTAGCTTATTACAGCCGTTCCCACGTGAAGCGGCAGCCAGCCGCTTTGAAGTGCAGGCATTAAGGGCTTTATGTTCTTTGGAAGCATGGATGCATAGCCCATGACCAGAAATGCTATAGGCATTACAAACGCTCCGACGGCAGTGAACTTATAAGCATAATGAAGCACGAGGTAACACATTACTATACCCCAGGTGAAGCTTGTAGCAAATTCAAACTGATTGCTAAATGGGAGTCTGCCTGACTCTATGATCCTTAGGATTATTGCCAGAGTATGGATCACAAACCCAATTGTTGCAAGTATTACAGCTGCCTTTCCTATGGAATCCTTTTTAAGTGCCACATATATAAAAAATCCTACTGCAGACAATGTATATGCGATAAATCCCAAGGTAAAGAACAATTCTTCATAAAATAGTATATCCATATCAGCTTACCTCCCGTCCCGTTATCTGCTTGAGCATCCTTCTTACCTGGTAGTTGAAGCCCCAGCTGTTCTGTCTTGTTATTGGAGAGACCTTTCCATTTTCAACGAGGATAAACCTTGGATAAAAATAGAAGGAAAGTATCAATCCTAGAAGCATAGCAAGGCTTCCTGCCAAAACAAAGAAGTACCCAAAATCCTTCCTATAAGTAAGACCCGTGTAGAGAACAGAGTCATTAAAGGAAATCGTGTATTCCTGCATATCTATCGTCTGTCCCGGTTCAAGTATGTAGGAACCTATGTGATTGTTGAACTGGTAAAGCACGACAGCATAGTGAGGATCATTCTCCCTCTCTGACATGGTGAGGGGCTCTCCCTGGCTTGTTATTGTGAAGTCTGGATAATAGCCGTAGAGATAAACTGTAATATGACTTGGCTGATAAAAATGTGATTCCCCGCTCCTGAGCAGTCTGCTTTCAAGTACCTCCCCTGTTGAGTTCTTGATATAAAGCCTGCTTGCCCAGCCATAGCTTGTCTGGTAAAAATTAAGAGACTGAACCTTTAACGGTTTATTGACCCATAGCTTTTCCTTCTGTTCCTCTCCCTCTGGAGTTAGGACTGAAACCTCGCTGTAATACTGCTCCACCGTATTGTTTTCTCTAAAGCCCAGATAGAAATCGTCCAGTCTTAAGGAGAAACCATATTCCGGGAAGGGTTTGATATCCCCTGGAACTAAGTTGAAAAAACCTTCCTCAGCAAACATATTACCTAGAAAGCTTCCTAGGATGATTATGATTATACCAAGGTGAGTTACTGAAGAGCCAATACTTCCGATCCTACTTTTTGATGCTCTAAAGCCGGAACCTGTATCCGTTATACTATATCTTTGTTTCTTAAGGTGCTCCTTAAAAGCTTCATCTTCTCCTTGCTGAAGCCCGTATGAGTCTCCTTCTGCCTTTGGCATAGGAAAGTACTCCGCTTTAAGCCTTGATAGCTGAGATGGGAGTATCTTTAAGGTACAACCCACCAGATTGATTAGGAATACTCCCAGAAGTACCCTGAATATCCATGAGCTGTAAACCTTGTCAAACTGCATTGCAAGTATAAGATTTCCAAAACTGTTATAGCTTTCTATGTAGAATTCCCTTTGCAACCCCTGAGGTAGAACGGTCCCGATTATGGAATAAGCTGCAATCAGTATAAAGAGACTGATCGCAAGCCCAAGACTTGTAAGATATCTGATGAACTTTTTGATTGTCATCTACCTCCTAGTGAAAAATCAATGCAGAAAAAGGGGAGCTGGGCTCCCCCTTTTTTTAATGCTCCAATGATGGCGGCAATGCAGGTATAAGCGCTTTATTAGCTTCGCTGTCAGTTTCTCTAAAGTCCTTCTCGCTCAGCCATATCCTGGTGTTTGTATGGCATGCATCGCAGCTTTCGTTCTGGAAGGTGCTCTTCTGTACATTGTGGGTAGGCGAGTAATTCCAGTTGACCTTTTGGTCAAAGTTTGGCATCATATTCTCTCCTACTACCTCAAGCATAGATTCCTGTCCAGGAACGTGTCTAAGTACTACGTACTTGTAAGGCCTTTCCTCAGTAGGCTCTGGATTATATCCTACTCTAAACATTATCTTCATTTCTGATGAGCTGGCAAGTCCTGATCCGTCTGCCTTCTCGTCCAGATGGCATTCAAAGCAGTTGTTGTTTGCCTGAGCATGACATACCTGGCATGAAAGCGCATCTCCATGGACCTTGTGCTCTACGTCAGTTGCAACTGCCGGGTCCTTGTCAGCGTGACAGTCTATACACTGTGGAAGGTCAACCTCCCACATATCATAAGGAACCTCACCAGTTCCATGGAAATTGTTCACTGGATGACAATCCATACAGGTCATGCCTGCATCAAAGTGGACGTCACTGCCAAAGCCGACCAGTCCCATAAACTCTCCTGCATTTCTTGCATTATGACATGCGTAGCAGTTGTTCTCCATTGAAGGTGTCCCTTGGAAAGTATGCTGTTCAACAAGACCGTTGGAAAAATTCTTTGGTCTGCTTACGTGGCAATCTCCACAGGTAGCATGACATTTGTAGCAGTCATTGCCGAATACCTCTTCGTGATGGGGTGACTCAGATAAGGAAGTCACACCAGCATACTCCGTCAAACCATTAGCCATTCCATTTAGGTTAAAGTGAATAGCCGTGTCGAAATCTCCTGTCACATTTGAGTGGCATGCGCTGCAAGTCGATTCATAATCTCTTGACGGATAAGGATTCATGTCAGTATGGGCAACGGCTTTGTCCGGTACATTTTCACCACCATGACAGGTAATGCAGCCCAGGCTTCCATGAGTTGACGCAACGAACTCCTCTGATACCAAAAACATTTGCACAGTTTCCAACTGTGGACCAGCAGCGCCTCAGCCACCGGTGTTTTCAGCAACAGGCTTGTCTTTGCCCCAGTCTGATGCTGCAATGACAGCCTCACTTGTATGGCAAGCCACACAGCTTGAACTATCGATAGACGGGAATTCAAAGGGTTTGTCCTCTCCGCCCCCTACTTCAGTATACTGCTCTTCGGGCAGTGTTGGAGCTATTACGAACTGGTATACACCCAATGCCGCCACTCCCAGTACTGCCACTACCACAAGGCTTGTTATCCAATTATTAAAAACCTTGGGCTTGGACATAGACTTCACCTCCTGTCCAACTAATAGATTATTGTGTAATAGTTTGTGTCAGTTATTACTCAGTTACTGTAGGTAGCGCTTCTCCATCCCAGCCTGTCATACCCCTGTTAAGACTGATTGCGTTGTAGCCCATGATCCTAAGTGGAGCTATGGTTATGCCAGCTGTTTGTCCTGTATAGCAGGTAACGTAAACAGGTCTGTTCATTGGTATTTGATCAGTATTTGCACCAACAGTCTTGAAAGGAATATTCTTGGATGTTTCAATATGACCCTTGGCATAGTCCTCTGCTGACCTGATATCAAGAACTGTTATTGCATCAGGATTCTCTTCAACTAGTGCAAGAAGATCTGCTGGAGCGATTATGTTGTTCTTCTCTGGTGGGAAATAAGCTACTACAGCATCCCAAATGATTTGTTCTTTTTCGTCAAGATCAGGAGCTTTTGCTGCTGGCAGTGGATTTGCATCCATTTGCAGTGAATCCTCTCCAAGATTAAGAGGAGCCCATCCAAAGTTCATTCCGCCTCTAAAGGATACTGCATTGAAGCCCAGCATTTGAGCAAGTGCAGTTGCCTGTGCAGAGGTTTGTCCTGAATAGCACTGGAATATGATCTGCTTGTTCATGGGAAGAACCTCAAGGTTCTCACCAAGTGTAGCCCATGGGATGTTTACTGCGTTAGTGATGTGACCCTTAGCATAATCCTCAGCCGATCTAAGGTCAACCCAAAGTACAGCATCAGGGTTTTCTTCAGCAAGTGCCAATGCTGCATCTGAAGCCATTATGAAGTTGTTGTCGGGAATGTTGTTCAACAAATTCAATGCAGCTTCCTTAAGTACATCCTCAGGTACCAATGCTGGTTCAGCTGGAGCTGGAGCCGGCTCTGGAGTTGGTGCAGGTTGTTCAGCCGGAGCTGGTGCTGGTTCTGCCTTTGGAGCGCATGCTGTTAGTACAGTTGCAAACATCATAAGTACCAAAAGCAGGCTGATAATTCGTGCTTTGTTTCTCATTTTTTACCCTCCTCAAACTTAGTTAGTTAAAAATTTAACTTTTTTTGGTGACATTATCCTAAAACATACTTAAAGTATACCAGATTTAGGGAATATGTCAATTAACAATTGGCCTAAAATCGGGGCTGCAAAGCTTTTGAAGAAATTTATCCAAACACAGTTTAGTATTTAAATCAGGTGACGATTTCTGCTAAATCGTCCATAAACACTACTTCTCAGCATACTATGTCCGGTATACAAAACTTTTTGTTTAATGCTATCACAAACTATACTTCAGCCTTTATTGGCTCAAGATAGGAAAATAGTCCTACTACTCACTGGTATTTGTAATTTTAAGAGCGAACTTATCCAGCATCTAAGTATGCACTTTAGTTTATTATATCAAAATTGCAGCTTGATGAATGTTTTTTTGCCTAAATCCTACTGTTTATGTTGGCATTAAACCCTGGCTGGGTATAATAGCATCAACCCCTTTAAATATGAAAGGAGCGATATCTATGAAAAGAAAATATTTTAATCTATTGCTGATATTGACTATCGCCGTGATCGTACTGGCAGGATGTGCACCAGCTCCTGCAGAAGAACCGGCTGAAGAGCCTTCTGAGGAGCTGATCCTTACATTAGAAGAACTGGCTGAGTATGATGGAAAAGATGGAAGAAGAGCTTATGTTGCAGTTGACGGTATCATATACGACATGACAGATTCGCCTGCATGGAAAGAAGGCGGACACAACGGTTTCCAGGCTGGACAGGATTTGACTGATGCAATCAAGAACGATTCACCGCATGGGGTAGGAAAGTTGGATAATGTACCTGCAGTCGGCAAGCTGGCAGACTAAAATAGCTGGGGGTGTTCTATGTATTCGGTATTGGGATGGCTGAATGCAGGTATATTGGTGATACTTCTATCACCCTTCCTGCTTAATTTTCTGAACAATCACCTTATAAAGACCAAGAGCAAGGGCTTCAGGCATTTGGTAAAGCTTTTAAGAGGCTTCCATAAACCTCTTGGAATTGTCCTCGCTATACTTGCACCCATTCACGGCTATATGGCATTGGGTGGTTTCAGACTTCACACAGGAACGTTTCTTTACCTTTCTGCCTTTGCAACGGCAGCGCTTGGAGGAAGCTTTTACAGGTTGAAAAAAAGAGCGCTTTTTCAATGGCATAAGAGGATGGCTGCGGTTACAGTGGTACTGTTATTGATCCACATCTTCTTGCCCAGCGCGCTGTTTTACTTGTTGAGATAGTTTTACAGACAAAATCTTAATATAAGATATAAAATAATATTTGTTTGCAATCGAGGGGAAATTCTTTTATCGGACTACTCACGGCCGCATGGCCAGGAAATGTCCTCAAAAGAGTTCCCCCTCGATCTTCTTTACATAAATTATAATTTAAATTAATTCTTATCCGGCATATACAAGAATGACAGAATGGTCTCTCACTTTATACTTCTACAACGATGGAAAATAGTATTTCTTATTGTTCTCTTTCTTCTTTTCATCCCATCTGCTAAGGATAACGGCAGCTAGAGATGCAGCTTCGATGCTCTTTTCGATTCCCTCGTACGAGAACTCATTAGTCTCCCTGTTCCCGATAACAGTAAATACAGCACCTGCTCTAAGTCTGAACAAACTTGAAAGAGTAAGAACGGTTGCGGCTTCCATTTCGTAGTTCACAACGTTTGCTCTTCTAAGATCATCATATCTGGTCTGGAACCAGCTTTGCCTGTAGCCTCCGAATCCATCTCGGTTCTGACCACAGAAGAATGACGCCGTTGTAGCGGTTATCCCTAAATGGTAGGTGTATCCAAGTTGTTCACATGCCTCGATAAGAGCAAGGTTGACCTCATAGTCTGCGACTGCCGGATAATGAACGTCAACATAATTTTCAGATGTCCCGTCATATCTTACCGCACCGGTTGAAATTATCAAATCACCCGGCTTTATGCCCTCCTGGATACCTGAGGTGGTACCAACCCTGATAAAGGTCTTTGCACCGATTGCAGCCAAGCCCTCCATAGCGCTTGCTGTAGATCCACCGCCTGCTCCTGTAGAGCAGGCTGAGATCTGGACTCCCTTATACTCACCTGTATGCGTAACATGCTCACGGTTTCTTCCCTTTTCCTCGAATTTGTCCCACATTGCAGACATTTTAGGGACTCTGTCCGGGTCGCCTGGCAGGAGCACAGTTTCAGCAATATCCCCTAGGCGGCACCTTATATGGTATTGGAGGCCGCCGTCAAGCTCTGGCCTGTCGGCCTTTGACTCCCAATTTTTCTTATTCTCCATTGTTTTTCACCCCAAGGTTGAGTCTGCTCATCAGGTATATCTTCGCTGTGTCCTCAAGCATCTCAGCAAGGAAGAAGGCTTTTCTGACCTCAGGCCCCACTGTTATGATACCATGCTCCTCCATCAGCACTGCGACTTTGTCTGAGCCTTCAAATGGCTCAACAGCCTTTTCACCCAGCTCCTCTGAGCCTGAGGCGGCCATTCCGATCGTCGGTACGTCCTTCAAGTAGACCTTTGCATGGTTAGTGACAAGTGGAAGGTGGTCCATAGTATTGGCAACTGCCGTTGCATATGGCGGGTGTATGTGGACGACCGCACCTACTTCCTCTCTGGCTTTATATATTCCGGAGTGGAATCTCCATTCCTTGGAGAGCTTCTTGTCGCCTTCTAAAACATTGCCGTCAAAATCTGCCAGAACTACGTCTTCTTCAGTCATATCCGAGAAGGCGCTACCTGAACTCTTAATAAGCATTGTTTGGGTTCCTGGAACCCTTATGCTGACATTGCCTCCTGTAGCTGATATAAGGTTCCTGTCATAGCATCTTCTGGAGTAATCCACCAGGTCCTTCTTTAGTTTTAAAAGATCAGTCATTAGATATCCTCCTTACTCTGCTATCTCAAGGGCGATTTCCATCATATCTGTGAATCTCTTCTCCCTGACTTCTGCTGAAACTTTCTCGCCTGTCATAACATGGTCTGAAACCGTCAGTATCGAAAGTGCCTTCTTACCAGCTCGGGCAGCCACGATATATAGAGCTGCCGTCTCCATTTCGACTGAAAGGACTCCCATCTTGGCCCAGTTTTCATTGTCCTCACGGCCATACTCCGGGTAGAAGACATCGCTTGAATAAACATTGCCTACCATGTGCTTAACATTTCTCTCCTCAGCTAAGTCGATACCTGCCCTCATAAGCTTATAATCTGCTATAGCTGAAAAAGTTCCTGCCAGCTTGTGTTGATCTGCATAGGGAGTGTTGTAGCATGCTCCCATTGCAAATACAAGGTCGCCGATTTTTAAGTCTGGATGTATCCCGCCTGTAGTGCCCACTCTGATTATATTTTCTACACCATAAAGGTGGAAGAGTTCCCATGCATGAACACCCATGGTAGGCGCACCGATGCCGCTTGCCATGACAGAAACCTTTTTGCCTTTATATGTTCCGGTATATGCATACATGCATCTTATTCCATTTACCTGAACAGCATCCTCAAGGAAGGTTTCGGCTATAAATTTTGCTCTAAGTGGGTCTCCCGGCATAAGAACAGTCTTTGCGATCTCGCCGTATTGAGCTTCGATATGATGTGTTGGTGCCTTAATGTTTATTTCCATTTCACATTCCTCCTATTACTTTACTTTTAATAAGCTTTCGATAAATGGTGCAGTCATTACTCCTTTTTCAGTTATGATCCCACTGATCAGTTCATTTGGCGTTACATCAAATGAAGGGTACAGAGCTCTTGTTCCCTCCAATGCTATCCTCTGACCATTTAGAGATGTGACCTCATTCTCATCCCTGAATTCAACCTTTGCTGCCATGCCTTCAGCAAGTGAATAATCGATGGTATGGCTGGAGGTCGCAGTGTAAAATGGGATATCATTAGCTTTGGCGGCAAGTGCATGCATATAAGTCCCTACTTTATTGAGTAGGTCACCATTGGCAGCGATCCTGTCCGAGCCTACGACGATCTTTTGTACTTTACCCAGTCTCATAAGGTAGCCGCTCATCCCGTCAGTGATGAGAGTATGGGGTATCCCCCATTTCATTAGCTCATAGGCTGTTATCCTTGCACCCTGTAGATATGGTCGAGTCTCACTTGTAAATACGTGGATCTTTTTGCCCATCTCATGGGCAGTCCTAATCACGGAAAGGGCTCTGCCTCCAAAGCCCGCTCCTGCAAGGGCTCCTGAGTGACAGTGGGTCAGTATGGAATCTCCGTCCTCAATCAGCTCCGCCCCATAAGCACCCAGGCTTCTTTCATAACCAAGCTGTCTTACGACTATCTCTTCAGCCTTTGCTTCAATAAATTGGATGATATTTTCTCCTTCATACCCTTCAACAGCAAGAAGCATTTCATCCACTGTCTTCATAAGGTTCACGGCAGTCGGTCTTGTGGATTTAAGGAGCAAACCGCCATCCTTTATTGTTTTTTTGTCTCCATCTGACTGGAGAGCTGAAAGTAATACTCCATAGGCTCCTGCTATCCCTATAGCTCCCGAACCTCTTATAGTCATGTCCTTTATTGCTTTTGCCAGTTGCTCCACTCTTTCAAGTCTATATACATCCTCCGTGAAGGGCAGCTTTATCTGATCTATTATACAAACCTTCCTATCATCCAACCAAATGGGAAGGATAAGCTTTTCCTCTCGCCATTGTATGGCTCTATCGCTTAAATTACTCAATTATTTACCTCCTGTCTTCAAATTATTCATCATGGTGTTTGCCCATACCAGCCGGATTTCTAGCACTCTTTAGCCCAAAAACCACTACGAGCATTGTAAGAACATAGGGCAGAGTACGAACTATATGGCTTGGTATCGCACCACCCTGGAAAATGGTTTGCAGCGCGTCGAAAAATCCGAAGAACAAGCTGCCAAGCATTGCACCAAATGGACTGTTCTTGCCGAAGGTGGTTATTACCATGGCAATATATCCCCTTCCGGCAGTCATTCCATCGATATACATGTCAAGCTGAGCAAGAGACAGATAAGCTCCTGCCAGCCCATTGAAGGCACCGCTTAGTATAACACCAAGGTACTTATAGCCCACTACGTTTATTCCAACCGTATTTGCAGCAACCGGGTTTTCACCAACCATTCTCATCCTAAGACCCTGTGGGGTCCTGAACATAAATAGCCAGCCTATTGCTACTGCAGCCAGGGTTATATAAAACAAAATGTTCTGTTCTGCCAATATTGAGCCTATCACAGGTATTTCAGCTAAAATTCCAATGTCGAGCTTGCTGAAGCTCTCTACCTTTGGAGATATCCCCTTTGACTTCCACAATATCTGCAGCATAAGAGGAGCTACAGCCGCAGCCAGAAGATTTACGCTCATCCCGCTCAATGTTTGATTCACCTTGTAACGAATGTTGAGCACTCCATGGATAAGAGAAAAAAGGATGCCAAATATTATCCCTGAAAGTATTCCCAACCAAGGATCTCCTGTATAGAAGGAGCCCATGACGCCAAAGAATGCTCCGGCAATCATCATGCCCTCGCAGCCAAGAGCCATTATTCCAGATCTTACCGAAAATGCGGCTCCTACTGAAGCCAGGATCATCGGGACGCTCATCCTAATGGTGGATACAACAACGACGTATAGAATATTCGAAAGATCTCCCATTACTGCTCTCCCTCCTTCGATGGTCCATTTGCTTCCCCGGACTTCTTGAATATTAAGAATGGTTTCTTCACATTCTTAGTTATCGACGAAATAAGCATAGGAGCTGCAACGAAAACAACTACCAAAGCCTGGACTACGCTTACAAATTCAATAGGTATTGAAGTAGTTCGGTTAAGAGTCATAGCACCGGCTCTTAATGCTCCGAATAAAAATGATGAGATAACTACACCAACAGGGCTGTATGCAGCAAGTGCAGCAACTGGTATACCGGCAAATCCAAAGCCTGTAGATATCCCTTCGATAAATCGATAATGTATCCCCAGAGAAAGTGCAGCGCCTCCTAATCCAGCGATCGCGCCACTTATAAATATGGTCAAAAGATATATTTTGGATACATTGATACCTGCTGTCTTTGCAGCCTTGAGGTTTGATCCTATAACCTGGATCTCGTATCCCAGTGTCGTCTTTCTGATCATCCACTCAAGGAAAACGGCGATGACAACTGCCAATATCAATGCCCAGGTAAGCTGAGACCTGGGAACAAGTCTTGCCAGCTTAGCTGTTTCAAGAATCGGGTTCGTCTGTGCCGTAGCACTTCCAGGAGTCATCAAGGGTCCTGTGCTGAGCCATGCAGTAATAAGGATCAATATCTCGTTGAGCATTATTCCTACAATTACCTCTGAAGCTCCAAAACGTATCTTAAGGAAACCAATAAACAGTCCAATCAACCCTCCTGCCAGCATCCCAGCCAAGACAGCTGCAGCGACATGGGTTATACCCGGCAAAAATCCTACATAAGCTCCAACTAGAGCTGCAGCCATAGCTCCGATATATACCTGCCCTTCTGCCCCGGTGTTTATTATCCTTACCCTGAATGCTATAGCAAAGGAAAGTCCAGTCAATAGAAGAGGCGTCGCCTGGCTTAGTGACAAAATGATCCCCTTTGAGGACCCCAGGGAACCTGAGAATATGGCTGTATATGTTGCAATTGAGGAATACCCGGCCGCTTCGATCAGTAGTCCCCCTACGACAATGGCGAGTATAAACGCTATAACAGAGGTCACAAGAGATCCGCCGGAATTCGTCAACTTATTATTAATCAGCTTTCCCGATTTCATTCTTTACCTCCTTTGGATCTTCCAGTTTGCTCCCCGTCATTAATAGACCAAGCTGAACCTCAGTAAGTTCACCGGGCATGCTTTCGGATACTATCTGGCCTTCATAAAGCACAAGTATCCTGTCACTAAGGCTTCTTACCTCGTCAAGATCTGCTGAAACCAATAATATTGCCTTACCTTGATCTCGCAGATCCAACAGTTTTGTGTGGATGTATTCCATCGCTCCAACATCTACTCCCCGGGTTGGGTGTGCAGCAATTATAACGTCAGGGTCATGAGAAAAGGTTCTAGCTATAACGATCTTCTGTTGATTCCCACCAGAAAGAGACTTCGCTTTTACCTCGACTCCCGGAGCTTTTATCCCAAAGTCCTTCCTGCATTTCTCAGAATAGTCCTGGATTTTCTTTTTTGAGAGTATCCCATGTTTTTGAAGCCCTGGTGCTTTATGATAGCCTAATATCAAATTGTCTCTGACGCTCATTTCGGTAGCCAGACCCATGGTCAATCTGTCCTCAGGGATATGTCCGATCCCGTTTCTTAGAAAGCTGTCAGCACTTCCTTTTATTTCCTTGCCATCAAGAGTTACCTTCATAGTTTCCGGCTTGTTGAGACCAGTCAGCGACTCTAGCAGCTGTGTTTGTCCATTTCCTTCTATTCCTGCTATTCCCAGGATCTCACCTTTACGGATGCTAAAGCTGACATCCTTTATTTTTCTGATTCCATCCTCGGTGACGTTCAGATCTTCGACCTTAAAAGCAGTATCACCAATATTCTTGGCTGGTCTTTTGATCCCAAGGGCTACCTCTCTTCCAACCATCATCTCTGACAATGTGTGGATAGTTGCCTCCTTAGGATCAACATTGTTGTGTATCATCCTTCCATCTCTTAAAACATTTATCCTGTCAGCTATGGCCATAGTCTCTCTAAGCTTATGAGTTATGATGACTATACTCTTGCCCTCTTCCTTGAGCTTTTTCAGGATAACAAAAAGAGAATCAACCTCGTGGGGTGTAAGCACTGCGGTTGGCTCATCAAGTATTATTACATCCGCCTTCCTGTATAGTGCTTTCAAAATCTCAACCCTCTGTTGTTCTCCTACTGACAGCTTCTCCACCCTCGTGTCAGGATTGATGTTGAAATTGAACCTCTTGATCAGTTCTGCAACTTCCTCCCGTGCCTTCCTTTCATCCACAAAAATGCCGCCCTTTGGTTCATTTCCGACAATAATGTTGTCTATGACGGTAAATGCGGGCACCAGCATAAAATGCTGGTGCACCATACAGATACCTATGTTGATTGCATCAAGGGGGCTTTTAAAATGGACCTTGTTTCCCTTGTAATGGATCTCGCCAGTGTCAGACTGTATCATTCCATACAATACCTTCATCAGCGTAGTTTTGCCTGCACCGTTCTCTCCCAGAAGAGAAAGTATTTCTCTCTCCTTCAGGTAGAAATCTACTCCATCAAGGGCTTTGGTTCCGGGAAAGGATTTGCTTATGTTAGTCATTCTAAGCATATCCATACTCTTCACCTCCAAGGTCTTTGAAGCTATTTGTTGTTTTCGTAGCTATTTTCAAGCGTCCAAGCATCAACCTGATCTGGATCGTCAGGGAGCTGGAATTTGCCATCTATATATTGCTGTTTGACTTCCTCAACTATCGCAAGGATATCCTCTGGAAGTTCATTAGTTATTCCTTCTCTGCTGTAGCCAGTTACGTCATCTCTGATTCCTTTTAGAGTAACTCCTGATGCCCAAGTTCCATTGACTACTTCTTCAATTTCCTGATAAATAAGGAGGTCTATTCTCTTTATAGAAGTAACAAGGCTTCTCTCAGGATCTACCGTTGCCAATGAACTTCCGATAACATACTTATTTGACTCCTCTGCAGCAGCGAATACTCCCAGGCCTGAACCGCCTGCATTGTGGGATATTACGTCTGCTCCTCTTCCATATGAAGTCATAGCTATTTCTTTTGCTGTTCCCGGATCTCTGTAGTTTCCTACTATATTATAGATAAATTCTACCTCTGGATTTACATATCTTGCTCCAGCCATAAAGCCAGCAGCTCCGGATCTCGATACAGGGGTATCCATCCCTCCAACGAATCCTATTATGTTCTCTGGATTTGAAAGAGGCATCCTTTCATCCTGGGTAACAAGACCTGCGATCACTCCTGACAGGAATGTCTGCTCTGGGTCAAGAGCTCTGATGCTGTGGATATTGTCATATCCCTCCACAACGCCGTCTGCGAGAGTGTAGTGCTGCTCAGGATAATCTGCTGCAACAGCCAATAGCGGATCGATATAGTTTGCGCCCAATGCGATTATCAGATCGTAATCACCTGAGTCTGAGAACATTCTAAGCTGGGTCTCAACTTCACTGTTTTCAAGGATCTCTGCATAATCAAATTCGATTCCAAGCTCTTCCTTAGCTTTATTGAGTCCGATATGGGCTTCATCGATAAATCCAAGGTCTCCAAGGTTTCCGTGAATGATAGCAATTCTAACTGCTTCGTCTCCAGCCGGTGTTTCAACAGGAGCCTCATTACCTGCACATCCAGCCAATACGGTCAATGATAGGATCAAAACCAACGCTAAAGCAACTACTTTCTTATTCATCATTACCCTCCCCTAATATATTGGACAACGCTTGCCCTTGGTATATAAATGGTATATAATATAATCAAGTTGTTTGGTTGTCCTACAACTATAATCTAGCATTTATAGTCTACCCTGTCAACGCAAAAGTTATTCAAAATTTTATAACTAAAAATTACAATAATTTGTTAGAATCGTATTAAGTGGTTATCGAAGGGATTGGTGATATCGAATGAAGTTGACAAGTAAAACCTTGACAATCCAAGCAAAGGAAGCAATCCAGGATATGATTGAAAATTCATTGGAAGTTATGACAAAGCTGCCATCAGAGCATGAGCTGTCAGATAGACTTGGGGTCAGCAGAAATACAGTAAGAGAGGCTTTGAAGATACTGGAAAATGAGGGCATAGTATCGACACGTCACGGAGTGGGTACCTTTGTCATAAGAAGTGCCAATAATATTATCTCAAATATAACCATCCTCGACAGCTTCACCAAGATATTGACAAATCATGGCTACGAACCTGGAAGCAAATCCATCTACTTCGATGCCAGACCGGCAGCCAAGGATCTCTCGAAAAAACTTGGTATAAATGAAGGCGATATGGTCCTTTACATCGAGAGGATAAGGACCGCTGATGGCAAACCTGTCATTTATGTCGAGGACTATATCCCGATCATAGATGATATGTATGAAAGGTTCAGCTTGGGAAACACGCAGTCTTTATTTGAATTCCTAAGTTACTACGATATAAAGATAACCTTTGCAGATTGCGACATAAAGGCTTCAATAAGCAACGAAAAATTAATGAGTTGCTTAAATCTTGATGAACCTGCCGCCCTGCTCCACTTAAAGCAAGTCCACTATTCAAATAAGGGCTTTCCTGCATTGTACTCTGACAGCTATTTTATAAGCGATAAATTTGATTTCAGCCTTATTCGTAAGGTCATGGACTAAGCCTATCCCATCAGACAAAGAAAATTATGATTTGGTTAGTAACAATCGAGGGGGAATTCTTTTACCGGACCGCTCACGGCCGCTTGGCCGGAAAATGTTCGAAAAAGATTTCCTCCTCGATCTTCTTTGTAAAATATTTAATTAAGTAAGAGTTTTGCATCCTGATTATTATAGATTTAGTATTGCTAATTTCCTTCTATATATAGTATCCTGGTAGCTCTTTCAACTGAGCCTGTTTCATCACTGGCCTCAAAGGTCACTACATAGAACTTTTCTTTAAGGGGCGAGGAGATGTTTAGCATTATCTGGTCATTCTCTATCACTGCCTCTCGAGGAATGCCGTTTAGTATCACCCGATAACTCAGATCCTTGCCATTATGTCCTGAAATGTATGCCTTTAGAGATGGCGTTTTAGTTTCAAACCTCTCACCCATCTGAAGCTGCGGTGTTATTGTTATCCCATCAAGCTTTTGCTTCTCTATCCTTGCCTCATCATTTTCTTTTATCACTCTCAGCATATTCAACCCTAGTATCTTCCTGATATCCCGTTCAGAATAACCTCTCCTTGCAAGCTCATCCGTTATCTTATATATCCCGGAGGAATCCCCTAGATCATAAGGCATAACTGCACCGTCGAAGTCTGATCCCAGTCCTACGTGATCGATTCCGGCCAGCTTGACAATGTAGTCTATATGGTCGACAATCCTGGATATTGATGCAGTACCCGGTTCACTGATAAAGTCAGTATAGAATACGACCCCAATTACTCCTCCATTCTCCTTGATTGCAAGGATCTGATCGTCCCTTAGGTTCCTCTCATGGATAAACTCCGAAAATACACCGGAGTGAGACGCAATTATAGGAAGATCGGAAATCTCTATAACATCCCAGAAGCTTGTTTCTGCAAGATGACTTACATCAATAACAATCCCAAGCTGGTTCATCTCCTTAACAGTTTTTCTTCCCAATTCTGTAAGCCCTCCTTGAGAAAAGCTGCCGTCTATGTCTGCATAGGATCTGTATAGTCCCTCCCCAAGGGCGTTGGAGTAATTCCACGTGAAGCCTATGGCTTTGATACCCAAATCGTCATATTGCCTCAGGAGCTCATGGGCATTTTCCTCTGAAAGGGAATATGCTCCTTCTATTGTAGGCACAGCTGCTATCATTCTTTTTAGAACAACCTCTTCTATCTCCTTGTAGCTGGATGATATCTTAAATATATCTCTGTTGTGCTTCTCCGTAAAGTAGAGCGCATTTATAAGAGCAAGAGTCCTGCTTACGCTTCTGTCCGGATTCCCATGGTACGGAGACGAATAGGCTGCAAAGAATGGAACGCTCAAGTTACCTGCTCTTAGCTTTATAAGATCTATTTGAAGATTGGAATCCTTTCTCAAATCAACAGCGGGAAGCCAGGTCTTTTCATCAATTATCTTCATCATGGTATCGTTATGTGCATCTACCACCACCGAATCTATGTGCAGCTTCAAGGGTATCATCACTCCGTTTCGTTTTGAATACAAAAAGGCTGTTCCGATAATAAGTGTTGAAAATGCCAACACAAGGGCAACTATCTTCTTCATTGCTTCCTCCCTTCGTGCCAAATGTCTGTTTCGGATCCTTACCGGTCCATAATAGTTTAATTATATCAATAATATACATATTAGGGCTGGTTATTTTTTCAAACCCAGTCCATAAACAACTCAATTGTGCTATTATTAGTGTAAAGCAGTCGAGTACTTACATAGGGTGATTCTATGGACAAGAAAAAGAAAATTCTAGCCAGCTTTATAATACCAATTATAATCCTTTTGATCAGACCTCTTGGCATGACCATTAACCAGACATTGATACTGGCATCGCTACTTCTGGTTTTGACCTTCTGGGTAAACAAGGCAGTGAGCAGGACCTTGTCTTCCTTGCTATTATTGTCTTCCTTCCTTCTTTTCAGCGGAGCACCTGCGGAGAAGATACTCTTCTTCCCACTTTCCGAAAACTTTTATCTAATTATATTTTCCTTCTTATTTTCGGAAGGGATAGTAAAAAGCAAGCTTATCGACAAATTATTCAAACCCTACATCGGATATCTGGCCACTACACCTGCTAGACTCCTTACAGTCATTGCAGGAATGGCATTGGTAATGGTATTTATGGTTCCTCAGCCCTTCTGCCGCCTTATAATGCTTGCAATGATCTTCAGAGAGTATTGCGATGGCGTCAAAGCAGATGGAAAGCTAAAGGAGCTGCTGCTGCTTATGGTTTTCCTGATATCGATGATAACAAACACCTTCATACTCAAAGGCGACATCATAATGAATGCTGCTGTCGTAAACCTCTCAGGCATCGATATAGGTGAGGCGCAGTGGTTCAAGCTTCTTGCAGCTCCAGGCCTTGGAATGCTGACTGTTACCATGGCTGTATTCCTTTTGGTTTACAGAAAGGAGCTAAAGAAATATTCACCTGGTTTGATACGGAGACCAAAGCTTGATATGAAACGTGATGACTGGATAAACCTATCGATCGTGGGAGCGACGATAATCATCTGGGCACTTGAAAAATACCATCCCATACCCAGTGCAGGAGTGATCCTTATTGGCACGTTGCTTATGTTTGGTCGAAGGATACTTGATCTGAAAGACCTTAAGGCTATAGAGTGGCCTCTGATGTTATTCCTAACAGCAACCTTCTCCATTGGAGCCGCCATGACTGGAAGCGGAGTTGCGGGGATAATTTTTGGCAGACTCTCAATGATTTTCCCGCAGGAATTTTCGATACTCATGATCTTGGCGGTCATCGCAGCTGCCATGGTGATACACATGATGCTTGGAAGTGTAGTTACGACGATGTCTGTAGCAATACCGGGAATGTCCATTGCAACAGCAGGGATCATGCCGGAGATCGTATTGCCGCTATTGGTATTTATCTCAATTGTAGCCCATTTCTTCCTCCCATTCCACAACGTTCATCTTGTGATCGGAGAGGGCTATGGCTTCTTCAGTTCAGGAACAGTTACCGGATTCGGAATATATATGACCTTTGTAACCATAGGGTCAATACTTATTCTTTACCTCCCATGGTGGAGTATTGTAGGCATTTTGTAAAATGATTGTAACCGATTTGTCTCACATAGATAGCCTGCAAAGGGTATAATTAAGCCAAAGGAGATGAGAATAATGAGCAAAAGAATAAAATTTGGTGCTCTGTTGCTTGTATTTATACTTGCTGTATCTGTATTTACAGGCTGCAGTGCAAGAAAATCCTCAAATGACGGAGTGACATCAGAGCCTGGATACCCTCAGGAGATGCCTGCAGAAGCGCCTTCTGCTCCAGCACCAATGCCTGAGCCCATAGTGGAGGAGTCCAAAGGTGGGGATTACGGACTTGGATCTGACATGGGAGGATCCATCGAACCAGACAAAATTATAACCACTGTTTATCTTGGTGCTGAAACCACAGAGTTTGACAAATCACTTGAGTCTCTGTATTCTCTGATCCAGCAGGCAGGAGGCTACCTTGCAAGCTCGAACATATATTACGGGAGCTATTATGAGGGCACTCAATACAGAAACGGGGACTTTTCGATCAGAATACCCAGAGACAAGGTAAATCAGTTCAGGACCCAGCTTCCAGAGATCGGAAACATTACCAGCGAAAGTACCTCCAAAGAGGACGTTACAAGATACTACAGAGACACTGAGTCACGACTGAACGTGCTTACTATAAAGGAAGAGAGACTTCTTTCACTTCTTGAAAAAGCGGAAAAGATAGAGGACATTATCGCTCTTGAAAACCAACTGAGCGAAGTAATCTACGAGAAAGAGAATCTCAAGGCGACATTGATAAATCTTGACGACAGGATAGATTACTCAACCTTCAACATAAGCCTAAGAGAAGTAGCTAAGGTAACCACGACAGAAACAGTAGAAACAACATTCATGGACAGAGTAAGGAATGCATTTGATAACTCGCTTTATCAATTTATAAGATCTGCTGAAAACTTCGTAATATTTATTATCTACAACGGTCCAATGCTTCTATTGCTTCTTGTATTCTTTGTAGTAATAATTATGGTGATAAAAAGGATAATAAGAAGGTTGTTTGGAAAGAGCAGAAAGATTGAAGCTCCCAAGTTCCAAGAGCCTCTAAAGAAGGAGAACACGGAAGAGAACAAGGAATAAGATCAAAATAAAAACACCCTAAGGGGTGTTTTTTGTTAGTCAATTTTAGTGACACTTTGGACAGACTCCGGTAACGAGGACTTGCTCGTCTGCGATTATAAATCCCTCCATGTCATCCATAAAGTTTATAGTCTCCACATTCAAGTCGTAGATGCTGTCGCAGCTTTGGCATTTGAAATGACCGTGAAATCCTCTCGCTGCCTCATATCTAAGCTCATTACCCTCAATGTTCAAGGCTTGAGCCAGCTCATTTTCGGCAAATAGCTTCAAGGTGTTGTATACAGTGGTCTTTGAAAGCGTGAGTATTTCCTTTGACAGAACCTCATATATTTCATCCACCGTCGGATGTATGCGGGCATTCATAAGCAGACTAAGTATCCTGACTCTGATAAAGGAAGGTCTTATCCCTTTTTGCTTTAGCATTCTAATTGCTTCATCATAATTTTTCATCCACGCAACCCCACTCAATTTATTTACATGATGTTTTATTATACCGTAATGAATTGGAGGGGTCAATGTTTTTGATTAATCTTAGTCTTCGAATGCCTCGCTTACCTTCCAAACCTCCCATACTCTTCCTACAAGGTCCGGGCTTGGTTCAAGAACCTTCTTGCCTGGCTTCCAACCTGATGGAGTTGCTTTGGTTCCCTTTGATTCTCTGACCAATTGGAATGCCTTTACTTGTCTGATACTTTCAGCAACATTTCTTCCGACCGGTGGTGTAAGTACCTCAAAGCCTTGGATTATTCCATCTGGGTCGATTATGAATCTTCCTCTTGTCTCGACTCCGCTGTCCTCATCATATATACCGTACATCTTACCAATGTAGCCATCCTGATCAGATGCCATAGCGAATGGGATATCCTTGCCTATCATCTTTGAAAGCTCGTGATCGTTCCACATTTTGTGGACGAAGTGGCTGTCAACGCTCATTGAAATAACCTCTACTCCAAGTGATTGAAGCTCATCATATTTTTCAGCAACTGCTGAAACCTCAGTCGCTCAGACAAAGGTGAAGTCGCCTGGGTAGAAACACAGTAGTACCCATTTGCCCTTGTAGTCCTCTAGCTTTACATTTGTAAAGGTCCCTTTATGAAATGCCGGTGCTTCAAATAGTGGTGCTGGTTTTCCTACTTTTACCATTGACTCTACCTCCTTATGTTCTTGCTGGATCTCAGTTGACGGCGCTGCCTCTGGTTTGATCTTCTTGATTGCTGGTCTGTTGCAGCCTGGTTTCAATGTTTCTGCCAAGTTGACACCTCCTTGGATATTTTTGTAATGATTACATTATTATGTACATAGTAACACTTTGTATTAATAAATTCAATACCCTTCCGCTGCTTATAAGAAACTTTTTTCGGGATAATGTCAAAAATAAATATACCATTTAATCTTAGATGTGCTTTTTACAGATTTTGAGGATATATGCCGATCTTTGGGTATCTAGCTTTTTGATAACATAAATTCCAATTTCTTAAGGAGATAGCAATATGAGGATATATATTGATGCTGACGGCTGCCCTGTCGTAGATACTGCAGTGAGGATCGCCAAGGGGAGGGGGATCCCGGTGACTATCGTAAAGAACCACTCCCATGTGATCAATGATGAATATGCCCAGGTAGTAACTGTTGACAACTCTAGGGATAGTGCAGACTATTACATAGCCAATCACTCTCTTATGGGAGATGCAGTCATTACTCAGGATAATGGCCTTGCAGCAATGTGTCTGGCTAAGGGTGCTTATGTCATAAACCAAAATGGCGTCAGGATAACAGGTGATAATATTGACGGGATGCTGAACTCCAGACATTTTCACAGAGAACTGAGACAAAAGGGAATCTATCTGTCAAAACCCGCCAAGCGAAATAAGTATCAGGACAAGGGCTTCAGGGAAGCCTTTGAAAGGCTTCTCGATGAAATAACTATCTAAAGAAGGAGGTCACTATGGATATCAATATTTTACTGTTCGATGATTTTGAGACGCTGGATGTCTTTGGTCCGGTGGAGGTATTTGGAATCGTTGGAAAAAGCTATTCTCTAAGGTATATATCCTCAGAAGGCGGACTTATAAGGAGCAGACATGGTTTCCTGGTGCATACCAGTCCCTTGGATGAGTTTATGGAAGGCGGGATGCTCTTCATCCCGGGAGGCTATGGAGTTAGACCACTTGTAAATGAGGACTCCTACCTGGATATGGTACGAGAGCTTGCATATAGAAGCAGCTATTGCATGACAGTATGCACCGGATCTGCGCTGCTTGCAAAAACAGGTCTTCTTAAGGGAAAGAAGGCCACCTCAAACAAGATATCCTTTGACTGGGTCAAATCTGTTGACCCTGAGGTATTGTGGCTTCCAAGGGCAAGATGGTCTGTTGACGGCAAGTATTGGACATCCTCCGGAGTTTCTGCAGGGATCGACATGGCACTTTCCTTTGTGGAAAAGTTTAATGGAAGAGACAAGGCTCTTGAAGCAGCAAGGTTCATTGAGTATTTATGGAATGAAAACATGGAAGAGGATCCTTTCTCAGCTATTTAGAATAGTTAATGTTAAGGACGCCTGATATTTCAGGCGTCCCTTGCTTACCACCTTATTCTTTCATAGTCTACATATCTATAATAGATATCGTCTTGTCTGAAGACCTCAGATTCTTCAACTACATGCCAATCCGGGTCAAGGTCAAGGTTTGGAATAAAGGTGTCGGTATTCCTGAAATCCTTGAATATCTTAGTAATATACGCCTTGTTGCAGAACAGCAGCAGCTGCCTGGCTATTGTACCTCCTCCTGTTATGAAGACCTCTTTCTTTTTTTCAGGGTTGATCTCCTTTAGAAGAGGAAAAAGGTCCTCGAGGGAATTTACTATTATAAATCCCTCCTTTTTGAAATCCTTGTTCCTTGTGACTATTATATTTTCCCTGTTCTCAAGTGGCTGCTGATTAGGAAGAGCTTCCATGGTTTTTCTTCCCATTACTACGATATGACCTTCCGTTATCCTCCTGAACCGGTGAAGATCCTCCTCGATCTCGACCAGCATCTGTCCGTTGTAGCCGATTTTCCAGTTCCCGTCCACCGCAAATATTAGATTCATGCCTTCCCTCCTACGCTTTGAAATTATATATAGGTATTATTCTGTCAACAACTCTGACCGTTTCATTTATCCTATCGAGTATCTCCTCCATGGGTTTATATGCAAAGGGGCTCTCATCAATGGTACCTTCATGTACTGATGTAGAATATATCCCCTTCATTGCCTCTCTGAACCTGTCCATTGCTCCAGCATCTCTAGCCATCCTTCTGCTCATAAGCCTCCCGGCACCATGAGGTGCTGAAAAATTCCATCTTGAGTTTCCAAGGCCAACTGCCAGTATTGATCCATCCCTCATATTTATCGGTATGAGCAGCTCCTCACCCTCATAGGCTGAAACTGCTCCCTTTCTAATGATATTGTCCCTGAAGTCAACGTAATTGTGGACTGTGTGAAAATGTTTAAAGTCCACAAGGTCAGCATTATAGAACTCCTTTACGATGAGTTCTCCCATAGCTTCTCTGTTTATCCTTGCATAGTCCTGAGCGAGCCTCATATCATCCAGGTAGTCATCCCTGTACTTTCCCTTTAATCCGCAAAGCTGTTTTGGGTAGTTTTTCCCGCAAACCTCCACAGCAAGCCTTTGGTAGATCTCAGCAATCTGCTTTCCGAGGTTTCTGCTTCCGGAGTGGATCACCAGATAATGATCCCCAAAGCTGTCCATTCCGACTTCAATGAAATGATTACCTCCGCCCAGGGTGCCGATACTCCGCTGGATCCTGTCGATACTTTTTAGCTCCCCGAAACACCTTAGACCTGTCAGCTCGCCCATTATTTTTACTGGATCTCTGTGAGTTTTCGTCCCTGAGGGGATACTTTTTCGGATAAACCTATCAAGTTCAGCAAGGTCTGGACACTTATCTCCAAGCTTTATCGTCAGCATTCCGCAGCCAATATCCACCCCGACGAGGTTTGGAACTACAACATCCCCCAGCTGTGCCGTAAGTCCAATAACACAGCCTATTCCCTGGTGTACGTCTGGCATTATCCTTACCATCTTACCCTTTGTATAGTCCTGATCCAGAAACTCCTTTATTTGCCGAAGTGCTCCCTCCTCCAAATTATCGGTGAAAACCTCAGCCTCTCCATACATGCCTTTTATCATCATAAAATCAACTCTCCTTGTCAAAGTGCTTTATACCCCCTATGCCATGACGAGTACCAAAATTTCGATTATTGATTCATTTCGCTTAGTTGAGCCGTTTTGTCATCGAATTGTAAATTGTAGTGCATCTATATTGTGGTATTATATGATTAAGGACAAAGGATTGGTCCAGTTGGATCTAAGGAGGTAAATAAGATGAAAAAATTGACTATATTGCTGTTGGCACTTGCCTTGGTACTAGGTCTTGCAGCTTGCGCACCTAAAGAGGAACCTCAGCCGCCTGTCGAGGAGCCGGTTGAAGAGCCTGCAGAGCAGCCTGTCGAGGAACCGGCAGAAGAGCCGGCCATTGAGGAAAAAACCGAGGAGGTAGTACTCTTTTTTGGCAATAATGAGTATATCATGACTGGTGACGAGCAGTACGAGTGGATGCTTACTGAGGTTCAAGAGGTAACCTATGGTGATATCTGTCTTGAGGAGGCTATAGTAAGAGCCTTGATGACAGGACCAAAGGATACTGATAATCTCAGCACCGGATTTACGGAAACCATTCAGCTGATATCAGTGGACGTTCTGGATGGAACTGCTTACGTAAACTTTGCCAGCGAAGGGCTTCATGGAGGATCTATGCAGGAGAGCTACGTTATCGGTCAGGTAGTTGAATCATTGACTCAGCTTGACTCAGTGGACAGGGTGCAATTCCTAGTTGATGGACAAGAAGCAGAGACTCTTATGGGCCATATGAGCATTGAGGGACCGATCGAGTCATATCAATAAAGGTACTTTAAGGGAGCTTACCAGAAATTGGTAAGCTCCTTTCTTGTTTTTTGCTTTCAATCTTTAATCAGAGGAGACAATAGTCTGATCCCTATAGCTCCCAGTGGTGCTGTCAATATGATCGAAAGTACTGCTATTGCAAGAATCAGCTCCCCTGAAGCGACTCCAACTGCCAGTGGAACAGCTCCAATAGCAGCCTGTACCGTTGCCTTTGGAGTGTATGCGACTGCGCAAAAAATTCGTTCCTTTTGATTCAAGTTTGTCCCGGCAAGTGATAAGAATACCCCAAGTGACCTTGCCAGCAAACCTATAAAAAGAACCATAAATGCTACTGCTCCTCCTCCAAGAGCCACATGGATATTTACCTGAGCTCCGACCAGTACGAATAGGAGTATCTCTGCAAGGATCCATATTTTATTAAACTTTACGGACAATCTTTTTGCTACGACTCCCCTTTTTAGTAGGATGATGAAACCTATGGTCATAACGCTGAGTAGCCCTGCTATTGGAATAGTATTTGCCAGCATATCCTCTGCAGCCATAATCAAAAGGGCCGCTCCAGTGATCATCAGCACTTTTTTAGTATCTCTTATATGATACCTCTCGAAAATTCCAACAAATATCGACCCTACGATAATGCCTAAACTAACACCTGTAATTATTGACACCGGTATCCTCATAAACTGAGAAAACATATTGATATCTTGTCCCCCATAAAGACCTATAAACCCTGTAAAAATAGTTATCATAACTATATCATCCAGGGATGCTCCGGCAAGTATCATGGTCGGGATCCCCTTTTTTACGCCAATTCCATTCTCTTTTAAATGAAGCATTGAAGGAACGACGACTGCAGGGGAAACCGCAGATATGATAAATCCAAGAATACCACCCTCTACTAAAGATATTCCCAGTAGTCTATTGGAAACAAGCATTATTGCGATGCCCTCTATGACCCCTGGAATAAAGCTAAGTCTCAGTGCGGGCTTTCCTACCTTTTTAAGTTCATCCCAGTCCAGCCCCAATCCTGCCCTTAACAGTATAACAATCAGAGCAATCTCCCTGAAATCCGAGGATACCCTCATAAGGTCAGGGCTCAGTAGATCCATGCCATATGGACCGATCATTATCCCCAGTAGCAGCATCCCCAGTAGTCCTGGAAGCTTCAGCTTCGTGAAGATGTAATTCGCAATTAATCCCAGAATAGTTATTATTCCCAGTCCTGTCGCCATTTTATCCTCCTTAAGTGCAAAAAAATCCCGCTAAGGGCTACTAAGCCCTTAGCAGGAGTCATCAGCTTGCGCAATCAATGGCGAACCCCATCGCCTATATTGTTTAAGTATACTGTTCCGGATCATTCATGTCAACTTTGATATTATAGTTCTACGGCTCCCTCATAATCAGGCTTGAGAGATATTACCCTCCAATTATTCGGCATAAACGAAAGCTTTTTCCCCATCTCGATTATAAAATTCTCCGGATCGCCCTTTATAATGGACATTATCGTGGATCCTGCTCCACTGATGTAGGAGCCCAATGCTCCATGTCTTTCGCAAAGCTCAGTTATCTTGTCAAAATCAGGTATCAGGCTGCCCCTGTAGGGTTGGTGTATTCGGTCCTTCAAACCAGCGTTAATAAGCTCGTCCCTGCCTGTGGCAAGGGCTGAAACCAGGAGGCTTGCTCGCCCTATATTGTACACAGCGTCCTTTAGAGGAAGCTCCCGTGGGAGAACTGCCCTGGCCTCTGCAGTTGAAAGCTGATAATCTGGGACAAGAGCGACAAATCCAAGATCATCAGAAAGCTGGAGTCTGTTGGTCACAACACCCTCCTCATCCATGACAGAAACCATAAGTCCTCCGTATATTGCAGGTGCAACATTGTCCGGATGTCCCTCCAGTTGGGTCGCAATATTAAGGATATCGTCCCTATCCAGTGGGTTACCCATGATCGAGTTAGCTCCCATAATACCGGCAGCGATGCAGGCAGCAGAGGATCCTAAACCCCTAGATGAGGGAATTTCTGCCTCTACAGTTATTTCTGCGTTGACTACTTCCTTACCCATAGTCTGAAATGTGTATTTATAAGCCCTGTGGATCATGTTCTTGTCATCCAGGCTGCAGCTATGATCCTCCTTGAATTCAAAAATGTTGTATAGGCTGAGAGCAAGACCAAGTACGTCAAAGCCAGGTCCGAGATTTGCAGTAGTCGCCGGGACTCTTATTCTAACCATTGCTCCTGCCTCCTTCCAAAAATCCCATTACGGTATCTTTCATATGTGATTTTTCACATACCTTCCTATGGAGGATTGGAAGCTTTTCAAGCTCGCTCATTCTCTCAGGAACAGGAATCCCCATAAGATCTCCAAGCTTATTCATTGCTTCGAACTCGTCCTCATGCTTATCCTCTCCAATTGAAGTCAGTACCTTTCCGGAGAACTTAAATGGACTTGCAGTCGAGGCTATCAATGTTGGGGTATCATCCCCCGCTTCCTCCTGATATTTTCCCCATACACTGTATGCTATAGCGGTATGGGGATCCATAAGGTATCCATCGCTTGACCATAGTTTTTCTATGGCTGAGGATATCTGCTGTTCTCCTGCCATACCGGGAAAAATCGGTCCAAGACTTTCCTTAGGCCACTGATAATAACCTCTCTCCTGCAGAAGCTTCATTTTATCCGCAATTTCCTCCACATTTTCCTCCGTCATATGAAACAAGTATCTCTCAAGATTGCTGGATATCAGTATATCCATAGATGGGGAAGATGTCAGGATAAGCTTTCTTCTTCTGTCATAAATACTGCTCTCAAAAAAGTCTGTAAGAACTCTATTGTCATTTGATGCACAAAGAAGCTTGTTTACAGGCAGTCCCATCCTCATTGCATAATATGCTGCCAGGATATTGCCAAAGTTGCCTGTTGGAACCGCAATATTTATCTTATCTCCAGGCTTTATCTCTCCTTGTTCAGCCAGTCTTAGATATCCGTACACATAGTAGACTATCTGAGGAAGGAGTCTTCCAATATTTATAGAATTTGCTGAAGAGAGTATAAATCCCTTCTCCTTCAACTCTTCGTTAAATACCTTGTCATTGAATAATTCCTTTACTCCATTCTGAGCATCGTCAAAATTTCCCTTCACTGCTGCCACATAGGTGTTGGAGCCTCTCTGTGTGACCATCTGAAGCCTTTGGATCTTGCTTACTCCGTTTTCAGGGAAGAAAACAACTACCTTTGTCCCAGGGACATCCTTGAAGCCCTCAAGAGCAGCCTTGCCGGTATCTCCAGAGGTAGCAGTCAAAATAACCACCTCTCTGTCCTCGCCCTGCTTTTTAAGGGCAGTCTTTAATAGATATGGCAGAATAGTAAGTGCCATGTCCTTAAAGGCAAGAGTTGGTCCTTTGAACAGCTCAAGAAAAAAAGCTCCTCCTGCTTTTCTTAAGGGAACGACGGCTTCATCCTCAAACTTATCATCGTAGGCTCCTTCTATAGCCTGAAGTATCTCTTGATCAGAGTAGTCATCTAGGTACATCTGTAATATTTTAAATGCAAGCTCTCTATAGTCTTTCCCCATCAACTCCTCAAGATGTGGCAATTTGGGGAAGGTTTCAGGGATGAACAAACCGCCGTCATCAGCTATGCCTTTAAGGATAGCCTGACTAGCCGATGCAGATATATTCTTGTTTCTTGTACTGTAATATCTCATCTGTCAGTTCAACTCCTCTATTCTAACAATGGAATAGCCGGTTGGATCCAAGCTTGCTGCCAGATCAAGAAGTCTATCAAGCTGCACCTCAGCTGTTATTGCAGCAACAGGTTCTTTTTGGCTGATTAGTTCCTTTAATGACAGCTTCCCTAGAACTTCTGCTCCAAATCCGCCTTCAAATCTTACATAATAGGAGCCCTTCAGGGACCCGTTTCTATTTTGAAGCGCTCTTGCTCGAAGAGGCGATAGCTTGCTCTGAGTATCCAGAATGCAGTCGATGACGTCACTTAGTACTGCATTGGCTGTTGGGAGCATTCCTGCACCCGCTCCTGTAAAGGTAAGCACTCCTACACTATCTCCTGAAAAGCACACAGAATTCATTGCTCCGCCAACGCCAGCAAAACTGCTTCCCACAGGTACTGCTGTAGGCTGGACTATTGCTGTAAATCCTCCATCAGCCTCCTTGGCTTCTCCTATAAGCTTTACTACATATCCCCTGTCCTTCAGTTTCTCGATATCATATGCAGACAGCCTGTCTATCCCGTCACCGATTATATCATCCTCGGAAATGGATGCACCAAGCGCAAGTGTCCCTATGATCCTAAGCTTTCTCATAGTATCTGTCCCTTCTACATCTGCAGAAGGATCAGCTTCTGCGTATCCTAGAGCTTGAGCCTCCTTCAGAACCTCTGAGTAATCAAGACCCTCATTGGTCATCTTGGAGAGTATGAAGTTACAGGTACCATTCAATATTCCCCTAATGCTTTCAACCTTGTTAAGCCTAGTGGCGTCCTTCAAAGGTTTGATGAATGGTATCCCGCCTCCTGCACTTGCTTCATACAGGAAGTGGAGCCCCTTTTCCTCAGCCATGTAGGACAGCTCCTCAAAGTATGCTGATACAACTGCCTTATTGGCAGTTACGACGTGCTTCCCATTCTGGAGGGCTTTCTTGATAAAGACGTAGCTGTCATCAAGATCTCCTGTAACCTCTATAATTATATCTATCTCCTCATCAAGAAGCACCTGGTACGGATCCGTTGTAAGGACTCCCTCCGGGACAGATACCCTTCTTTCCTTATCCAGGCTTCTGACCAAGATCTTTTTAAGCTGTAAAGGTTCTCCAAGCAGGAGCCCCAGCTCTTCGCCTCTTCTATTAAGGATGTCAGCAACCCCCTGACCTACTGTTCCATATCCAAGCATTCCAAGCTTTGCCATACCTAGATCCCCCTTTTCACTAGCAGCTCACCTATCTGAACTGCGTTGGTAGCTGCTCCTTTTCTTATATTATCAGCAACTATCCATATATTGAGCCCATGCTCAAGGCTGTAATCCCTTCTTATTCTTCCCACAAAAACCTCATCACGCCCTTCTGCATCTATCGGCATTGGATAGAGCTTTTGACCGGGGTCGTCTTTTACTATTATCCCTGGGAACTCACTTAAAATCCTTTTGACATCCTCCACCTGGAAGTCTTTCTCAAGCTCCAAATTGACAGAGACGCTGTGGGCGAATCTTACAGGAACTCTAACTGTTGTTGCCGTGACCTTCAGCTCAGGTGCATGGAGGATCTTTCTCGTTTCCTCGATCATCTTCATTTCTTCCTTGGTATATCCATTCTCGAGAAATACGTCTATGTGAGGCAGAACATTATTCTGTATAGGGAATGGGTAGAACTCCGAAAGTCCCTCATCAAGGTCCCTTAAGCCCTTGGTACCCGAGCCGGACACTGACTGGTAGGACGAATAAACTACTCTCTTGATTCCATATCTGTCCATTATTGCCTTTAGGGGCAGCATGCACTGTATTGTTGAGCAATTAGGGTTTGATATTACTCCTTTATTCGAAAATGAATCTTCTCCATTTACCTCAGGTACCACCAATGGGACCTGTTCATTCATTCGGAATACGCTGCTGTTGTCCACGACGACGACACCCTTAGTGGCAGCGATCGGTGCGTATTTCTCGCTGATCGATCCGCCTGCCGAAAAAAAGGCTATATCTATCTCCTCATCAAAGGAGTTCTCATCAAGCTCCTTCACTATTATCTCTCTGCCATCATATTCCAAAACCTCTCCTGCTGATTTCTTGGATGCCAGACAAACAAGGGTCCCGACAGGAAACCTCCTCTCCTCCATGACCTTAAGTATTGTCCTTCCAACTAGTCCTGTTGCTCCTACTACTGCCACGTTATACTTTTTCATAGCTCCTGCCTCCCTTTCTCTTTATTCAAAGGCCTTGTAAATGGCCTCTATCGCCTTTTCAAAATCGTTGTTCTCGACTCCGATGATTATATTCAGCTCGCTGGAGCCCTGTGAGATCATCCTAATATTCACTCCGCCATCTGATAGTGCGGTGAATACCTTGGCTGATATACCCTTGGTATTGATCATTCCCCTTCCCACTACCGCTATAAGAGCCATGCTGGGATAAGAAACTATATTGTCTGGGTTGCAGTATATCTGGATCTCATCCTTTACCTTCTTCAGCTTGCCGTTTAAGCCGATATCCGAGACTATAACGGATATCGAGTCTATGCTTGAAGGCATGTGTTCAATAGTAATATCGTTTGTTTCGAATACTGAGACCAGCTTCCTGAAAAATCCCTGTTCGGCAGTCATAAGGGTCTTTTCAACCGATATTACAGTGAAATCCTTTTTACCGGCGATCCCTGTGATGCTTCCCTCGTTTCTTTCAGCCCACTGATCGTGTACTATGAGAGTTCCCTCATCCTCAGGCTTGTTGGTATTCCTGATGTTTATGGGGATCCCAAGTCTTCTTACAGGAAAAATTGCTTCTTCATGTAGTACCGGTGCACCCATATATGAAAGCTCTCTAAGCTCCTTGTAGGTGACAAGCTTGATAGGTTTTGGGTCCTTTACTACCCTTGGATCTGCCATTAGAAAGCCGGATACGTCAGTCCAGTTTTCATAAAGCTCGGCATCAACTCCATCAGCTATTATAGCCCCTGTGACATCCGAGCCACCTCTTGAAAAAGTCCTGATAGAGCCGTCCTCGTTAGATCCATAGAAGCCGGGTACCACTGCTTTTTCTATACCAACGAGCTTATCTGCGATCAGTGATCTGGTCTTAATTTCATCCAGCTGCCCCATGGAATCAAACCTTATTAGCTCAGCAGCATCTACGAAAGGGATACTCAGGTAGTCTGCAAGTATAAGTCCGTTTATGTATTCTCCTCTGCTGGCGCAGTAGTCTCTTGTGGCTCCATCCCTTATCCTGGTCTTTATATCTGTTAAAATCTCACTTATGGGGATCCCTGTTTCTAGCTCTGAGCAGATCCCAGTGAATCTATCCTGTATTATGGTGTACACCTCGTCAAAATTTAAACCATGGGATGCAAGCTGGTGGCACATATACAGAAGATCCGTTACCTTATGATCCTTACCATGTCTCTTCCCGGGAGCAGAAGGCACCACTATACCTATGCTTTTGTCAGACTCCACTATGCTCTTAACTTTTTTGAATTGGGCACCGTCCGCGAGAGAGCTGCCCCCAAACTTCGCTACCTTCATGCTATAGCCTCCTCTAAAAATGTATACAAAAAACACCCGTCCAAAAAAGGACGAGTGTAATAACCCGCTTCCACCTAAATGCATGACAGAACAAACAGCTTTAACGTAGCTACCGCTTACCCCTACTGTATTTCAGGGCAGTGCTCGGAGGTGGTTTTCGATTCTGTGTATCGCAGGAGGCCTTTCAGCCGGTGAACCTCCCTCTCTTTCGACCTTGCAGGATCTACTCGTCCTCGTCTTCGCTTTTTACCATTCTATAGCGATAAAGTTGCTCTGTCAAGTGGATTTATGTTATTTTTTCTGAAGCTCCTTCACAAAGGTCTTTACGAAAGCAGGAAGGTCCAGGGGACTTCTTGAGGTTATAAGGTTCCCGCTTACTACGACCGCTTCATTGACCCACTCAGCTCCAGCATGAATAAGATCATCCTTAATAGTAGGGACCGAGGTAAGTCTCTTACCCTTAACATCGCAGCAGGATGCCATCATCCATGGACCGTGGCATATGGCTGCTATAGGTTTTCCAGCCTTGTCAAAGTCAGATACCAGCTTTCTTGTTGCCTCTGACTTTCTCATGTAGTCAGGTGAAAAGCCTCCAGGGATTATTATCCCCTCATAATCCTCAGCCTTTATATCAACTGAGCTATGGGTGCTTTTCATTTTGAACCCTGACTTACCAGAGTAATCAACATGCTTTTCAGGACCTACTAGATGAACCTCAAAATCCTCTCTCAGCCTATGATATGGGTATACAAGCTCCTGTTCATCAAACAGGTTCTCGATTAGAACAATTATTTTCTTCATACAAAAAACCTCCTTCGTTATGGTTTCCGTATATGGATACCCGAAAGAGGTTTATCGTACTCTATAATATTCCAAACATTATCAGACCTATTGTATTTATAGCCAGGTTCGCCATCATGTGCACCAGCCATGAAGATAAAATATTGCCATTTCTTTCGTTAAGCTTATTGAAGATCAAGCCTCCAACAAAAAGGCCAATCATGGAAAGAGCAAAGATCAAGGGACTGAACCATCCCTTGAGGATCGCAAGGTGATATAATGTAAATATCCCTGCACTTATGAAATATGCATTTGATCTGGTGGTTTTCCTAAGAAGTCCGAGGAAAAGAAAACCTCTGAAGAAAAACTCCTCAAGCAATGAGTTTGCAAATGAAATATAGATCGCAACAAGTATAAAATTATCCCTTACTACCCCCAGCTGCTCTCCAAGTAAAGCTCTTATCCTGTCAAGATCAAGGTAGGGAGAAAGAAGCAAATAAACTCCGAGTATTGAAAGATAAACTCCGACTCCAAGGATCACAGACGTAATGATCTCCCTCTTACCGGATACCTTGAGGAAGCTCCCTGGATTGGCTTTTATACCTCCGGCAGCGATGGGTAATACGAGAAACAAAGCAATCTTAGCAAGAGATTTAGGAAAATAACCCGGGCTGATCACACCGTCTATAAGTGCCATCAGCCCAACAGCAACAGCTGCTACAAAAAGTATTCTTTTCATCAGTAAGGGTACCTTCCAACCGGTGTTATAACTGGTTTGCCATCCTTGTCCAACAATACAGTCAGACCGCCGGCATATCCTTCGCCTACGAATAGGTAGTTGACTCCAGTCTCTCTGTCTACAATAATTTTTGTGGAGGTCATTACACCTTCCTTATGCTCTACAACAAATCTTTTATCTCCCATACAGATCCCTCCCTGAGGAGATTATATCACAATGATATTTGCTAAATCCATATCTTGACCAAGTCTCCGTCGGAGGATTCAACATCTACGAGTAACAACTCACTTACCCCGGTCTCTTCCTTATATCTCTTGACAGTAAGAAGCAGTTCTTTTAAATCCGAGGCTGTGACCTTCATAGGTGAGTGCTCATTGATTTTGGATGCAGCTGCATTAAGACTTATGGAGTTGTTCGCCAGAAACTCCGGTATCGGGATGGTAAATCCCCTTCCCTCGCTCTGTTTGATCTCTATCCTCATCATCTCACCTACTCCACAGTTATATCTACTAGATCCCCGTCAGCAGACTGGACCTCTACCAGCTTTCCTATGGCTCCCTTCTCGACCATAAGAAGCAGGCTGTCAAAATCGATACCCTTAAGGTTCTCATTCTTTCCTAGCATAGAATCAAGCATGCCGGATTCAAGTCCCATCTTTACAAGGGCCATTGGAAGATTAACATTTACCCTGTCGCCGTCAGAGCTTAGGACCTTGATCCGCATGATAAGCTTTGAGGGGTCCTTTCGCTCGGACTCAGGCACTACCTGTACCTCCTTCTCACGGTCTCCTCTCATCAGTTCGTCAAGGGAAACTCCAAAGAAATCAGCAAGCTGAGGCAATAGTCCAATATCAGGACAGGATATGTCATTCTCCCACTTGCTCACCGCCTGCGAGGAAACACCCATCTCCTCTGCCAGCTGATCCTGAGTTATCCCCTTCTTCTTTCTAAACTCACTTATTCTTTTACCTAATGACTGTACCATTTCATTGACCTCCCTTTATTAGAAATCCTTCCTCTGGATACCGTAGCTGTTTATATGCTGAGGATTTATTGTGCTCCAGTCTCTCTCCAATGCATATTCTTTTTTTATCTCAGCCCTTAGTTTTTTTTTCTTAAGGTTATTCTTAACTGCTCTCTTGCTTTCCTCTAATAATTTTCTTCCGATGGTGATCTCCACATTAAAACCTCCTCCAGCATCATCCCTCTTACAGCTTAAGGATACATCCAGAGGTGCTTTTCATGAAGGTATTGGAGGTTGTATTTCACTTAAAATTATATACTATTAGTTGATTTTTATTCAACCACAGGTTGAGTCGTTGAATTTTAGCGCTTCTCAAAAATTCCTGTTGTAAATTTTTAGTGCATTATGTATAATTAAAAATGTTCCATGCGGCAGTGGCGGAATTGGCAGACGCGCTAGATTCAGGTTCTAGTCCTGATTGCCAGGGTGGGGGTTCGAGTCCCTTTTGCCGCACCAAACAAAAGACAAGGTAATCGACCTTGTCTTTTTTATGTCCCAGTGTCCTAAGTTCATGATGATATTCCTTTACTTCTTTGCTATACTAAAGACAGGAAAGGAAGTGATATCATGAAGCTTAACTTTATTAAGACAAGCCCTGCAGGGAATACAACCGTATTCATACTAGACCAGATCCCTAGAGATCTGCACAGTCAAGTAGCACGAGCCCTTATGGATCCCGGGAGCCTGTATGCCGAACAGGTAGGCTTTATCGAGAAACCTAAGAATGATCCGGACGGAATCCGACTTCAGATGATGGGCGGTGAGTTCTGTGGTAACGCCAGCAGATCCTTCGCAGCTTATATGGTATACTCCGGATATCCTCAAATCGGATTTGAAAACGACAGCTACATAGTTCCCATACAGGTATCAGGTCTGGAGAGAGATTTGGTTTGCAGGGTATACCCTACTGAAATACCCTCAAGCTTCAAGGCTTCAGTTGAAATGCCTCTGCCTATAGGCATGCATGCTGAAGAGTTTATCATAAGCGGCGAAAATAGGGCAGCGATTCGTGTAGATTTTCCAGGGATAACACACTTCGTTGTGGATGAGGACAATCTCAGAAGCAGAACAGAATTTTTTCATCTTGTCAGGGATAAGATGTCCAATGAAAGCTTCGAGGCTTTCGGAATAATGTACCACAACTTTGAGGAGTCTTCCTCATCTCCATTGGTATATGTAAAGGATACAGACTCACTGGTCTGGGAGAGAAGCTGTGCATCAGGAACTGCAGCTCTTGGAGCCGCTTTGGCATACCTTCGTGGCTCTGATATTCAGATGGAGATCAAACAACCAGGCGGGAGCTTACTTATCAAAGTCCAGTGGAACGGCGAGGAGGTTACTTCCATAACCCTTGACGGCATGGTAGAAATAGTAGCTGAAGGAACAGTAAATCTATAGCAGGAGATAATCATGGCAGAAATCAGTATAAAAAAAGCAATATCAATAGCTCTTGAGACAGGCAGGATAATGCTGGCAAATGGAGCAGAGGTTTACAGGGTCGAGGAGACCATAGAGAGAATGATAGCTTCAAAGCACACAGCTCCAGTAAACGTCTTCGTGGTCTCTACCGGTATAATTGTTAGTACCGTTATCGAAGGCGATCCCTACACAGTAGTCGACAGAACTACTTCAATATCTCTGGATCTCGAGGTGATATCACGGGCAAATGCTTTCTCACGTCTTTTTACTGATGATAACATGACTGAGGAGCATGCAGAAATAATACTCCAGGGACTAAGAAACCACCCCAGGTTCCCCGAATGGATAAGATACCTGTTCAGCGGTGCTGCTGGAGGTTTCTTTGTTCTTCTTCTTGGTGGGACCTTTATTGAATTTTTATCAGCATACATTGCATCTGCTTTGGTTGTAATGTTCTCTGACGCTCTTTCAAGGGAGGACATGAACTTTTTTATAAAGAACATATCCGGAGGATTGCTTGCAGCAGGACTAGCTCTTGTTACCGTTTTATTTCTAAGGCTTTTTGGCGTATTTGCCTCCTACAACCATATAGTAGTCGGTCCCTTGATGACCTTGGTACCCGGAGTTGCATTGACCAATGGAATTAGGGATCTTATTTCAGGCGAGCTCATTGCAGGTAGTGTTAAAATAATGGAGGCTCTTTTTATCGCAATTGCACTTGCTTTTGGGGTCGGTGTGGTACTGCAGTTAAGTCTAGCCATTTTAGGTGATCTTTCATGGATATAATAATTCAATCATTTTATTCATTTTTATGTGTAATGGGCTTTAGTGTTATGTTCAACATACCAAGAAAGCAAATACTTATTGCCAGTCTGAACGGTGCGATCGGATGGTTCATTTATCTGCTGCTGCAATCCAGTTCAGCCAGCTTTATAGTTCCCCCCCTTGCGGGATCGATTGTAGTTGGAGTTATAGGTGAGATAGCTGCAATCAAAAACAAACAGCCTGCAACGATCTTTATTATCCCTGGGATAATACCCTTCGTTCCAGGCTATGGGATATACAATACGATGTACCATATAATAAACAACGATTTTAGTCAAGCAATAGTATCAGGCTCAGAATCGATGTTCATAGCTGTTTCCATCGCCTGTGGAGTCATAGTTGCTACATCGATAGTCAAGCTGGTAAAGGAATCACTTCCAGCTTAACCGCTCCTGAGACCATTTAAGAATCAGTTCGACAAGTATTGCAAGGAGAGTTACAGGTATCGCCCCCTGCATTATAAGTGCCATATCAAATGTGCGGACTCCGTTTACTATCAAAACTCCCAAGCCGCCTGCACCTACTGCAGCTGCCAGTGTTGCAGCACTTACATTTATAACCATTGCTGTCCTTATGCCTCCCAGTATTACACTTAAGGCCATGGGCAGCTTTACCTTTGTGTAGAGCTGCAGTTCGCTCATCCCCATACCCTTCCCTGCCTCTATAGCGTCCCTCGATACCTCGTCTATTCCAACGACGACATTGTACACTATGGGCATAAGAGCATATATTACAAGTGCCAAAAGGGCTCCGTTTAAGCCATAGCCAAACACTGGGACTGAGAGTGCAAGAAGTGCTGGCGATGGAAAAGCTTGTCCAAGCTTGACCAATTTTAAAAGAGTTTGCTTAAAATCAGATCCAAAGGTAGTTGTTGCAAAAACACCCAATGCAGTTCCAAGAACTACTGATGCCAGTCCTGAGATCCCGATCATCCAAAGATGCTGAAGGAAATAAATATAAACTGGAGTCCTGATATAAGTCGTTTCTTCTCTTCCTGCTATTGAAACAAGTATCCTCTGAAAGCTTTCGCCAAATACAAGTATCAGCAATAATAAAAAACTAATAATGGCTCCATATATTAGATTTCTGTTGTTCCCCTTCACTTAAGGTCACCCCTCATGATCCTGAGTATACCCTCCCATGAAATACTCCCACCATCGGTCGAAAGCCTCTCCTCACCGGTCGACAGCATGATCCCAACAGCCTCCTTCAGCGTAGCATCAGGTGATATGGTTTTTCCTGGAAATTCAATCATCTCCACTGCTTCGCATACTCTTCGTCTCGAAAGCAGAGTTAGCGCTCCCTCTCCCTTGAAAAAGCTTTCCACGAACTCGTTCAAAGGATTCATAACTATCTTCTCAGGGGTATCCATCTGAACTATCCTTCCCTTATCCATAAGACAGATCCTATCCCCAAGAAGAATAGCTTCGTCTACGTCATGAGTAACAAAAAGTACAGTCTTATGAAGCTTTTGCTGGATCCTCATAAATTCTCTTTGAAGTCTGAGCCTGTTGATGGGATCTACCGCACCGAAAGGCTCATCCATGAGAAGTATATCTGGGTCTGATGCAAGGGCTCTTGCCACGCCTATCCTTTGTGCCTCTCCCCCTGACAACTCTGATGGCTTTTTATTCCAATATCCATCATTGTCAAGGCCAACAAGCTGGAGCATCTCAATAGCTCTATCCTTTACTCTCTTCTCATCCCATTTCAAGAGATTAGGGACTACTGAGATATTTTTTCCTACACTCATATGCGGGAACAATCCAGTACTTTGGATCACATAGCCTATGCTTCTTCTAAGCTCAACTTGATCATAGCTGTCTATGTCCTTCCCTCTGATCTGGATGTTGCCTCTGGTTCTTTCAACCATTCTGTTGACCAGCCTGAGGGTGGTTGACTTCCCACAGCCCGAAGGCCCCAGGATCACAAGGAGTTCTCCTTTTTCCACATGGAAGGATACGTCATTAACTGCACTGAATTCATTATAGTTCTTAGTTACTCCCTCAAATCTAATCATAAACAGATCTCCTGAATATATCCTCAAGTCTCTTCAATCCACCGTCTACCAAAACAGTTATCACTACTATAGGTATTACCCCAAGAAGCACCAGATCCTGCGAGGCCTCTGCAAGTCCCAGAAAAACAAAGCTTCCTAATCCTCCGCCTCCAACAAGACCTGCCAATACTGCTCCCCCAACTGTTTGTACAAGTGCTATCCTTATTCCTGTGAATAACACTGGCATAGCCAGGGGAAGTTCAATTTTCCTCAGTATTTCTTTTTTGGTCATTCCCATTCCAATTGCTGAATCAATTATCGCCGGATCAAGCGATCCGAAGCCAGCAAGAGTATTTCTAGCTATGGGAAGCAGTGCGTACAGGGTAAGTGCTACAAAAGCTGGAGCCCATCCGATCCCGCTGACTCCAATAGCCCTAAACAGACCAAAGCTGCCAAGAGTGGATAAAGGAACAAGTAATAGTCCGAAAAGTGACAGGCTTGGTATTGTCTCTATGATGCTCAAGGGTACCATTATTCGTCCCTCCAGGCTGCTTTTTCTGTATGCCAGATATCCAAGAGGAATTGCGATAATAGCTGCAGAAAAAGTGGACCCTACTGATAATATGGCATGCGTTCTTAGGTGCCCCATAAACTGAGACCTTCTGACCAAGTACTCCTTGGTCAGAGAGTAGCCGTCAAGTTTACCGGATATAGCAATAAATATTACTAATACAATCAGTCCCGCATAGACCATAGGTATCATCCATCTCAAGATCGATCTCGGTTTCTCTATTCCAGATACCAAGAGGTAGAGAAGCATAAGCTGTGTATAAAATCCTGCCGATAGCGATATCCTTGGACTCGCACCTTCAAGTACAGATGTATCTCCAAATGAAACCATCCCAAATATTAAAGCTATTGGCACAAAAATAACTGCAATAAAGGTAAGAATCTCTCCTTCCCTGCCTTTATAAAAAGAAAGGGCCATCACGATGACCCAAGCCGCTAGCAATAAATAGACCCAAATACCCAGGAACTCGAATGCACCTTGACTTGTCCCCGATGCTATCCTGTTTAGTTTTATTTCTGCAATATTTAAAAGTAATGCTGATAATATTCCCGATAATGCAAGTATCACCCTGTTCATGATGTACTCTCCTTGGATGCTATTCCAATATCCCCTCATTTATCAGATGCTCCTCGGCAACCTCTCTGGGCGACAATCCATCCACTATTACCTTCTTGTTTAATAGCTGCAGGGTTTCAAGATCCAGAGTCTCAAATACATCCTCGATGATAGGTCCTATCTCAGGGTATTTTTCCAGCACGTCAGACCTTATTATTGCTGATGGCTCGTACACAGGCGGTATCGAAAGAGGATCCTCGATAACGACCAGCTCGAGATCTGCAAGTGAACCATCCGTTCCATAAACAAGAGCAGCATTTACTCCATCAGTGCCATTTGCGAGAGCACTTATTGTTTCAGCCGTATTGCCGTGAGGAAGCATTATCACTTGCTCTGGCTTTAGCTTAAAGCCATAGGCCTCCTCCATTCCCAGAAGCCCTGAGTATTTTTCTGCAAATAGCTGACTTGTGATGAACTTAATTACTCCTCCACTGTTTGCGTAATCAGCGAAATCATACATATCCACAATCCCATTTTCTTCTGCAAAGCTTTTCGTCATGGCGATGGCCTCGGTATTATTTGCCTTTGCCGGTTTAAGCCATATAAGTCCATTGTTTTCCTTGTCATATGCTGCTATGGCCTCATATCCTGCCAATGCATCATTCCAAACTTCCTCATCTATACCCTCGGAATAGAATTGTCCGTTGCCGGTATAATCGATGCCTACCTGGAGCTCACCAGCGATCAGTGCATTTCTGTGGACATCAGGTGTTCCGAATTGTACCTTGTCAGTCACTGCATATCCATTCTTCTCAAGGGTAAGGAGGATCATATTGCCTAGTATCCCTCCCTCTGTATCGACAAAGGAGCCGACTATAATAGGATCACCCTGGTTCAGTACCTCAGTGGAGGCCTCAGGAGCACAGGAGGATAGGAGCAATGCCGCACTTATTATCATTATCGTTATTATTGACAGCTTTTTCATGGTAATACCTCCGTTCGTCATTAAGACAAATTCCAACACTATTATTTTACCCTGTAAAAAAGCTGCCTAACACATCAGCCCTTTATAATGAGGCTTAGGTATTTCCGGGATAACCTTACTGAGCCAATTGTTATTCTCAATAGGCTTTTTAAGCCATATTTTTTGAGCATCTCTGTGCTTTTGTTGCTCATAAGATTAATATACAGATATGTCTTCATAAGCTCCCAATAATAGCTCCTCAGGCTCATTTGGGAAGGCTTTACGACTACCTGTCCAAAGCTCCATCGCTCGTGGTCATCTTCCGGGAATAAAAGCCTGTCCTTGAATTCCTTGTAGATAGGAAGACCCGGAAAAGGAGTAAGAGGGTTTATGGTGGATATCTCAGGAGAAAGGAGGTTTATAAACCTTCTCAATGCCTTGAAGTCCCGCTTTTCCCAGTCTGGGTGAGCCATGAAGGATGCCCAGACATCAACTTTGTACGCCTTCAATAGTCGGGATACCTCCTCGCTGTCTGTCGCAGTTGCGCGTTTTCTATATTCCTTAAGCTCAGTGTCGCTGAAGGTCTCATAGCCTACGAGGACTGCCTTCAGCCCTATATCTACAAATTCCGACAGGAGCTCCTTGCAGCCAAGTATTCCTTCAACAGAACCGTAGACTATGTAGTTCTTCCTAAGCCCAAGCTCTTTTACCAGTTCGAGAAATCCTCTGATTTTGTCCATACTGGAAAAAAAGTCATTGTCTATAAACATTATTGTGTCTTCCTCGATTGAGAGGAGGTCCCTTTTGGTCAGCTCAGGATCGATAAGCTTTTCCTCAACACCCTCTATTCCCCATCTCAGACAAAATCGGCACGCCTTCCCACACCCTGTTCCGTATTCCATGATAGCTGCAGGCATGTAGCCAAAATATGAATAACTTCTTCTGTATCTTTCAGTTGATGACCTGTCAGGAATAAGGTACTGGTTTCTGCCCTTAGTCCCCTCGTCCTTATATGAAAACTCCTTTGAAAGAACTCCTGGTATTATATCTAAAGCCCTATCCTCCAGCATATTGAAGAAGGTTTTTATATTGTCCTCCGTAGTGAATCTAAAAATATGGTCCATAGTTTCATCAAAAAAGCTCTCCGGTCTAAGAAGGCACTGTGTACCTCCTACAATAGTCGTAATCGTAGGATAAAGTTCCTTAACAAGCTTCGAAAGCTTAAGTACCATCCCTACGTCCACGCAAAGACTTGTAAAGCCGACTGCCTGAGGTTTGTATTCCTCCAGCTCCGACTTCAGGTCTTTTTCTATCATCATATCGAATATCCTTACGTGATGATCTGTTTTAAGGACCCCATATATCATTTCAAGGCCCAAGGGCTCTGAAAACATCATTTCCCCAACTGTAACCGCCTGCTTGATCCGCGGCGGTCTTACAAGTAGTATTCTCATAAATTCCTCGCTAAAATATATTTGGCGTTATCCGCTGCTTTATCTGGTGTCTGTAATATAGGTTTACTCCAACGTAGAACAAATATCTTCCCGGATACCTGAGGAAGGCTTTCTTAAGTATATTTCTCTTAATGATGGAGCTTAAGGTAAACAGCTCATCATATAACCTCCAATAGCTGTCTGTCAGCTCCTCAGGGGTCATGTTTGAAGGCCTGTATACTGCAAAGGTGCCGTCATAGGAATAGATATTCCCGACCACCAATCTCCCTTGTTCCTCCATCTCCTTGAAAAACCTGGTTCCTGGAAATGGGGTAAGAATATAGAATCTGGGGACTGATATCCTGTTGTCTTCAACGAAGTCTTTTGTAAGTTTAATTGAATCGAGAGTGTCTCCTTCTCCGCCCACTACCATCTCGGTGGATACTTCGATCCCATGTCTCCTAATATTCCTTATAAGTCTTGGATAGCTGGCAGGATCAGCCCAGCCCTTGCTCATGCCAATAAGGCTCTTCCTCGAAATACTTTCCAGGCCAAAGCTAAGTGCAGTGCAGCCGCTGTCGGCAAGCCTTTTTAGCAGTTCCTCATCGTCTCCTACCCTTATATCGCACTGACTCATCCATTTAAGTCCCTTGGCCTTAAGAAGCTCAAGGACTTGATAAAGGTAGTCCCGGTCAGAGAGGATATTGTCATCCAGCAGCAGCACCTTCTTAAAGCCTAGTTCTCTTATCTGTTCAAGATCCCTCTCCAGCTCCTCGAGGTGTTTTCTTATATAGCTTCCCTCATAGAGGCAGGCAACTGAGCAAAAGCTGCATACATTGGGGCATCCTCTTCCAGCCTGCACAGGAAGAAAGTCCCCAATTGGTTTATGGAGGATCAGGTCGAACCTGGGAGCTGGTGTTGAGAACCATGGACCAGAGTGCCTTTTCTCATATCTGCGCTTGAGCTCACCTCTGTTAAAATCCTCCAGGAGCTCACTCCATACCATCTCGGCATCTCCAACAACTAGAGCATCGCAGTATTTCAAAGACTCTTCAGGCATAATGCTGGCCATATATCCCCCAAGGACTACTGTCTTACCTCTTGCTCTGAACTCCCTTGCAAGGTCGATCGACCTAAGGACTCCATGACCCATGGTGCTTATCCCCACAAGGTCGCAGGGATGATCCAATGGCACATCCTCAATTGTCTCGAGGATGATCTCAACCTCCCAATCCTCAGGGGTCAAGGCTGCAAGAATAGGCAGCGCAAGGCCAACAAAATATAGCCTGCTCTTTCTTATGGGCTTTTTCTCCTTGTCATATGGACTTGGCTGAATAAGCAGTAATCTCTTCATCATATCCCTCTCAGTATCTTACCAACGTATTGAAGGCTCACTCTCTGGCTGCCCATAAGCATCTTAAGATTCTCTCTGATTCCATAAGCCCTTATCAGCCTTACGATATTTCCGGGTCTCATTACGACTCTCCAGTAAGATAATAGCAGCCTTATATAAAACGCCCTTACGGTCATTCTTTCAGGTTGAAGAGCTACATGAGCCATATCCCACAGGTGGTGATCCTCTCTATTAATAAGGAGCTTGTCCTCGTATTCAGCGAAAATTTCAGTACCAGGAAGGGGGGTTAAAGGCTGTAGGTTTACAAAAGTAACCCCTTGACTAACCAGCCATCCAGAAAGCTCCCAGAAATCAGCAGCAGAAAAATCCATTGGAATTATTAGAGTTGCATAGAGCTCTATCCCCAGGTCCTTTAGCAGTCTTATGCACTCCTCATTTATCTCTCTTGTGGTTCCTTTTCTATAGTCCTTAAGGTCCTCAGATCTTACGGATTCAATTCCGACGATAACCGCCCTTAAGCCCACAGAGTGTAGCTCATTCATAAGCTGTGGATGGGAGGCAATAAAGTCAGCCCTTCCGTAGACCAGAAACCTTTTGTCTATGCCCTTTTCCTTAACCAGTTCAATAAACCTGCCAAGCCTCTCCTCGTCATATAGAAAATCATCGTCAACTATATATATCTCCCTCTCAGGGATCGACAGAATTTCATCGATGACCTCCTCCATTGGCCTTTTATAGTAGCTCCCACGGGTGATCTCCCTGCAGAAGCAAAAGCTGCAATTGTAAGGACAGCCAAAGGAGGTCTTAATAAGTGCACATGGATTGTGGAACATATAATAGTATTTTTGTCTGTACCTTGATACAAGTGACCGGTCAGGAGGAAGCAGCTTCAAGTCATATGGATCTCTCTCCATAGACTTCAGGCCTTCTCTTATCTCCTCTATAGCTCTTCCCTCCAAAAGCTCCTTTACGGCAAGGTTAAAGCCCTTCACCCCATTCCAAGTGAATATTAAATCAATAAAGGGAGACTTGAAATCGTCACCAACTACCTCAGCATGTACTCCTCCAACAACTGTAACTGCATCTGGCAGCAATTTCTTGACAGCTTCAGCCATTTCCTTGATCGTTCCAACATGAGTTATATAACCTGTAAACGCCACCAGTTCAGGTTTTTCCCTTAAAAGTATGCTCTTAAAGCTTTCCTTCTCAAGGATCATATCATAGATCACGGCTTCTACCTGCTCTGATAATACACCAGGGATATTGCCTGCCAGGTACTCCAGCTCAAGGGGTTCGCAAATCATGACATGCTGAAGTCCGATGGTCTCCTTGTGAGGACGGGGTCTTACCAGCAGGATCTTCATAGCTCCTTCCTCCTAAGCTGGTAGACTGAAATTGTCGGCATATACGGTCTTTCCCTAATGATCAGATGACGATTGGCATTAAAACAAGAGTGGATAAGCTCTAAAAAGCTATCGTGGGAAGGATACTCCGCACTTCCTGTGGTCAACTTTACCATAGACATCGCCAGCTTATCGTATAATGAGTTGACGCTTGCAAAGGCTATGACAAGACTTCCTCCCGGAGCTAGTAACCTATGCAGTTCCATTATGACCTTGTGCTTTTCAGCATAATAGGGAAAGGAATGGGTGCAGACTATGATGTCAAAGGAGTCCTTAAGAGAACTTAGCTCCTCTGCAGCGAGTTGGATGTGTTTCGCGTTTGGATTCCTCGATTTGGATATCCGAAGCATTTCGCCGGATGAGTCTATCCCTGTAAGAGAAATACCTCCGTGGTTTTTCTCAAGCTCCTCCATCAGCTCCCCAACTCCGCAGCCAAGGTCAAGGATCCTAGTGCCTTGTATTGGTTCAAGCTCTCTTATGATATCCAATACGGCATGCCTTGTAGGCCTCAGTGAGTGTTTCTGTACCCAAAGCCTATGATATCTCGATGCCCAAAAATCCCATATCATTTCATTCATAGTTTACCTCTTCAAAATATATTTCCATACCCTCCGGGACAATAGAAGCCTTAGGTGGGTCAGATAGAACTCAAAGTAAAAAACAGCCTTCGGAAGTTTTGAAGGGAGTATAAGGTGGAGGAAATCACTCCTATTTGACCTGTGGTCGATAATCTTATCCTTCATTTCCTCATAGTCTGCAGTTCCCTTTATCGGCGTAAAAATTGACATAGTGAATACCTCGATATCCAATTCTCTGATGAAGGATCTAAGCTCCCTGAAATCCTTCCTGGTGTATCCAGGATCTACAATGAACAGAGCAGTCAAATCAATTTCTGCAGCTTTAAGGCTCTCAACTATATCTCGAAACGTCTCCGGTCCAATTTCTTTGTTGTAATCCTGAAGCTGCCAGTGGAATGGTGCCTCAAAGCCTACGATTGCTTCATTCAGTCCTGCTTTTTTTAGCTCCTTGAGTATGCTTTGATTCCTATAGATAAAATCAGCTCTAAGATAGCCTATGATACTCCCAGAAAACCCTGCTTCATTTGACGCTTCGATAAAGCTCCTTGCATCATGTTCATTTTTCATTAGAATGTCGTCTACGATCCAGCAGTAGCCTGGAGATAGCTCCGTCATCTCCTGAAATAGCCTTCTGTAGTCAGATTTAATGTACTTACTCCCATTTAAGGCCTTGCAGTAGCAGAACGAACAGTCGTGGGGGCATCCTACCCCTGACTTAAACAGCGCTACGTCCTTCTTATCAAGATATCTGGTCTTTCTTCTTATTCTTTTGAATAGAGCTCTATCAGGGACGATCTGCTCAGCCCGCTCAAGATTTACCTCATTTCCAAGGATCCAGATACCATCCTCTCCTGACATGATATCAGCACCCTCTAGAGGAGTTTTGCCATCCCATGTCTGGAGGACATCCAAAAGTCTCATAAAGGCTTCAATGCTTACAGAGTGAATGACAAGATCGAAGTGTTCGTCTCTAAAAACCTCTTTATTCAGCTGTACATGGACTCCTGAAGCTGCAATCAATGAATTTGGATATTGCTTCCTGTATTCGGCTGCCCTTTCTCTCATAGCGTCCTCAGCTGTGTTGTATCCATTCAGGATAACCAGCTCCGGAGCAATATTAGCCGACATCTGGAGACGGAACATCTTATCCACCAGAAAAACCTCATGACCTGAGCTTTCAAGTGATGACTTTAGATACTCCAGCTCAAGCGGTTCTGTAACAACTGGCTGGAAAAAGTTTAATATGGTATCTACTCTGGTTTTCTCAATAAGGATCCTCAAAACCTCTCAGCCCCCTTGAAAACATGGTATGCAGGATCAGTTTCTTTGTAAGCCAAGAGCGATGAAACTAGTTGTAAAAGCTTTCTAAGCAGAGGGTTTTTGTGGTAAAGCATCATATACCTTTCTTCACTGAAGCACCCCAGCTTAAGCTTAGTCTCAGCAGATGTCTGTCCCATCTCTATAAGTTCAGCTCCATTATCAAATCCCTCTTCAAGAACTGAAAGGAGCATGTTCCAGTAAAGGTCATAGCTCTTAACATCCTCCTCCCTGAAGCCGCAGAACATAAATACAAGTCTTTTACCCACTAGCTTAGTCTGAGTGAAGGCAAGCAGCCTTCCATCTGATTTGTCTCTAAACTGGGTAAGTCTGGCAGGGTATCTTCTAAAAAAATCTATAGACAATGTCTCCAGGGGAAACTTTGTTCTTTTCATGACGTCTAAATAGAGTTCGTAGTGCTCCTCCGCAAATTTTTGCTGCTGGATAGTCTCTATATAGATCGAGCTTCCCCTGTCGAGGGCAAGTCTCAGCCTTCTTCTATAGCTGCTCCTCAGAGAAGTCAGATAGTCATCCATATTCCTGAATGTGTTCTTTAGTACGTAGGTTGGAAGAGTCCGCACCGAGCCCTTAAGAGCTTCCCTGCTGTTAAGCACAAGAGTTATACCTTTAAGACCATCAAGGATCTCAAGAAGCTCCTTCTCTACAGCCCAGTATCCCTGTGAGGCCAGAGAAACAGGAAGCCCCACGATTCTTAGAGGGATTTCCCATTTTGATCCATTCATGAAAGTAAATGGTGAAATACTTATTCTGTAAGTAGACGCTAGGCTCTTGTTGTTTTGATAATATATCTGTCCGCATAGATTTGTACTCTCCAGTACCTCCAAAAGCTCAATTATCTCAGGAAAAACCTGAAAATCCTCTCCCTGCAGATCTGATATCCTTTTGAATGCTTTCATCACTTGAGCTCCTTAATATAGGCTGTGTATCTTTTGGACTCACCATCTGCCCATTTCAATCCAAAAGCCCTGGAATCCATATTATCCTCAAGTACCCACCCTGACTCCATATAAGAGTATCTCCCTCTGGTTCTTTCAAGGCAGTATTGGAATAGGGCAAGTATGGCCCCCCTTCCCTTTTCCTTTTCAACAACGCCCATCTCAACTATCTTGAAGGTATCTATTTTCTTTTTATTCATCCAAAACCTAAGGAGTGTTTTTAGTCCAATAGTCTCACCCGGCTTCATCAGCTGATGAAAATCAGGATACCAGAGCATAAAACCTACAGGTTCATCTCCGCGGTATACGAATAGAAGGTTCTCAGACTTCAGAAAAAGCTTGAAGTCCTTGAAAAGCTCAAGATCCTCTTCTGGCACCCTCCTGTAATAGAAGGGATGGGATGAAAACGCCTGGTTATTGATACGAGTGTACAGCTCTGCCTCCTCAGGAAGTTTTTTCAAGTCAAGCTCTCGAACACTATACCTTGACTCTATTCTTTTCCTTAGGGATTTCCCCATAAGCTGATCCAAACCCCTCATGTCCTTTTTGTAGGATACGAGATCGATGGGCTCGAAGCCATTTTCAATGAAGTATTGGTGGAAATACTCAGGATTATGAGACATGCCGAAGCTCTGGACCTTATCGTAGCTGTCAGCAAGAAAGCCAAGGCCGTAATTTACGTGTAGATTAAGAGATCCTGTTATCTGCTTAGCTCCAATTTCCCTGGCCAATTCTTCAGCCTTTGCCAAAATTATGCTGAAGGCCTCCGAATTATACCCATCGCTTTCAAAGAAACATAACTGGAGTGCTTCAGGCATCCTATCAGCCTGAGCCAGGATCGTTGCCATCACTATCCTGTCCTCATCCACAACTAATAACGGCTCAAGATATGCTGAAGCTGCCATCACCGACTCTTTATACAAGAGACCCCTTAACAGCCCTGACATGGAGTCTCTTCTCAAAGGGTCCTTCCTGCATTGGTCCAAATAAAAGCTCACGAATCTACTCTTCAGTTTTTTTGAATCGGCAATAAAAAGCTCCATCTGTCCTCCAGGTGTGAATTGTATCTTTTATTATACCATATGCACATTGCTTGAGTATCGAGTATAATAATCTCAAGGCGACACCTAGGAGGCTATTATGGAGATAAGAAGAATATTTGAGGATAAGCATATCTTGGCGGTAATCAAGCCGTCGGGAATTGCTGCCCAGGGTGACAAGACTGGAGACGAGGACCTTTTGACTATGCTTGGAGGGAACTTATTTCTTGTCCATAGGCTTGACAGACCTGTTGGAGGGATAATTCTCTACGCAAAGACTCAGGCAGCCGCAGCAAAACTATCTAAGCAGATAACTGATAAGACGATTCAAAAAGAGTACTATGTGGTTGTTATGGGAACCCCTTTTGCTCCTTATGGTGAACTAAGTGACCATCTTAAAAAGCTCAGGACAGTTAATATGAGTAAGGTTGTCCCGCCTGGTACTCCCGGGTCAAAGGAAGCAAGACTATCATACAACCTTATAAAAACCGTTGAAACCAGTGACCTTGGAGCTCTAAGTCTTCTTTCAGTAAAGCTACATACAGGAAGGCACCACCAAATCAGAGTCCAGCTGTCAAATGCTGGACTGCCCATTTGGGGAGATACTAAGTACAACAGGGTATTTATGAAAAAGGAGGGCTGGAGCCAGATTGCTTTATGGTCAAACAAGCTCGTCTTCAAGCATCCTGAAGATAGTAGACTTATGGAACTTGCTTCGCTGCCACCTAATGAGGAGCCCTGGAGTTTATTCAATTTTTTTGATGACAGTGAGGTGGGCGTATGAGTAGACATTATGAGACTGAGAGACTCATCTTAAGGACGCTTGAGGAGGAGGATGCCATAAGGGTCCTTGAATTTTACTTGAGGAACAGGGAATTCCTCAAGGAGTGGGAAACAGAGAGAACCGAGGACTATTTCACTCTGGATTATCAAAGGCTCCTTATACAAAAGGAACAGATAGTTATGGAGCATGGAGGCTCGCTAAGACTTTGGATCTTCAAGAAGGAGGACCCTGCAACGCCCATCGGCTCCCTTGGCTTTGACAATATAGTGATGGGTCACTTCAGATCCTGTTTTATGGGCTACAAGATAGATAAGGACGAGATAAACAAGGGCTATATCACTGAGGCTGCCAGAAAGGGAATTGAGATAATGTTTGACCAATTCGGTTTGCACAGGATAGAGGCAAATATCATGCCTAGAAATGTCAGATCGCTTAGGGTAGCTGAGAAGCTTGGTTTTCACAACGAAGGTCTTGCTATCAAATATCTGAAGATAAATGGCAAGTGGGAGGACCACATACATATGGTCCTATTGAATGAGAAGCTTGAGAAGGAGGATCGAACTTAAATGCCAAGACTATATGGAAAAAGCATAGTGCTTAGAGAATACCGATGGGAGGACCTGGATGGTATAAGAGGCTGGGTCAATGACAGTGAGGTTACACAGTTTTTAAGCGGATTATTCCTCTATCCTCACACGCTTCACCAGTCAGAGAGCTACTTAAGCATGATGATCGAAAATAAATCCGAGGCCAGGGGCTTTGTAATTGCAGATAAGGACACCTTGGAGTATATCGGTCAGATAGATTTGATTAAGGTGGACTGGGTAAGCAGAAAGGCGACTCTTGGTATAGTCATAGGCAGGAAGGAGCTCCATGGGAAAGGCATCGGGACCGAGGCTATCAAGCTGCTTCTTGGTTTTGCCTTTAACCAGCTTAACCTGAACAAGGTGGATCTAACCGTAAGGGATTACAATAAAAGAGGCATCAGATGCTACGAAAAATGTGGGTTTATTGAGGAAGGAAGGCTCAGAGAGGATTACTATATCAACGGGGGATATACTGACACGGTACTTATGGGCTACTTAAAAAGAGATTTTATGTTGCTAGATATTACAAAATAGCTATTTGATAAGCTAATAGACTTCAAATTTGTATAAAATAATCCAATTTAACTTCATGTCGATACCTATATTATAATCAGTTGTGATTATAATATAGGAGGTCAGATAAATGAATAGCAAAAAGAACACCTCAGCTATGATTTTTGCTGCACTTGGAATAGCTATTAACATTGTTTTAGGATCTGTGGCAAATTTTTTAAGTATACCACTTGTGTTTCTTGATACAATCGGAACAATATTTACAGCAGCAATATTTGGACCATGGTGGGGAGCGTTGACAGGCGGTCTAACAAATGTGGTTCAAGGCGTAATAAGCGATCCTAGAAACATACCCTTTGCACTTGTAAACATAGCGGTAGGTATTATTGTAGGCTTCATAGCCAGAAAATATAAGTTTAACCTTAAAACAGCAGTAATAACCGGTATGATCTTAGCAGTAGTTGCGCCCCTAATAGGCACTCCAATCGCTACATATGTATATGGAGGAATCACCGGAGATTTTAATGACGTAATATTTACCTGGCTGGTACAATCAGGACAAAAGATATTCACAGCTGCATTCATACCTAGAATAGCCAGTAATATAGTGGACAAGATCCTAAGCTCAGTATTAGTAGCGCTTCTTATTAAAAAGCTTCCATCAAACCTATTAAACGGAGTTAAATAATGGATAGAAGCAAAAGAGTAATATTCGCAGCACACTGCGTTCTAAATCAAAACTCAGTAGTTGAGCCTCTTGCAAGAGCTAAGGGCGCCTACAAGGACATAATTGAATTAATAATGGATAAAGGCATCGGTATACATCAGCTGCCTTGTCCAGAATTTAGATATCTTGGCCTAGGCAGGCCACCAATGTCTAAGGAAGAGTATGATACTCCTGAGTTTAGAGAGCTCTGCAAAGTGCTTGCGGCTGATTCAGCCAAAATTATTGAAGTTTATTCAAACTCTGGTTATGAGATCGTTGGTATTCTTGGAATACATCAAAGCCCTACTTGCTCAATAACTGGTTTACAAGGTGTGTTCATGGAGGAGCTTATACCTATACTGGAGAGTAAGGGCATAAGCATTAATATTTTCGAAGTCCCTGAAGACTATTATGATGGTGAACGTGGAGTTGACTTTATTGAGTTTTTAGCTGATCAAATATCGAAAGAGGACTAGCCTGGAAACCAAGAGCTAGTCCTTTTTCTTATCCTCTTTTTAAGAATCCTGTTACACAGTGGATAGCACCTCTGCCCTTAACTATCTCAGTAAAATCAACAGGAATTACCTTAACTCCGTTCTTTTCGAGAAGCTCTCTGCATTGGGGGGCACCTTCAGCTTGAACTACCAAACCCGGCTTCAATGCCACAAAATTTATTCCGAATTTCTGCCTAACCTCATACTCTGACGGGGCTTCAAGGACTTTTATTCCCTTTCTCTTAAGCGTATCGACTACATCGTAGGAAGCTTGTGGTGCGTAGAGCATCACAATGTCCTCGGCAGCCATGTTCATGATCCCATCGATATGGATATTGCTGTAGGGTATCTGCATTGGGATAATGTCCGTTACTCCCATCCGCTTAAGCTCAGTCTCAACCTGCTCATAGCCTGATCTGTTGCAGCGACTGCTGGTTGAAAGAACGACTGTTTTTCTATCCACCCACATTGCATTTGCACCTTCAAAGAAGCCATCACCTGAAATTGTCTTGACGATAGGAACCCCAATCTTAGCAAGGGATTCCGCAAGATATCTTTCCTCACCTCTGCGCATCTCCATACCAGGCCTTCCAACAATGGCACCCTCAGGCGTCATAAACATAAGGTCTCTGCAAAATACGGCGTTAGGTCTGTCATCGCGCTGATTCTCAACATAGTAAACCTTGACCCCATTCTCCCGGTAGATATCGGCAAGCTTGTCGTGCTGCTTTCTCATCAGCTCTACATCAAGAGGCTCACTGGTAAATCTTACCTTCTCAGGATCGAATTCCTCCACCTCCCTGCCTGGCCTCCTTAAGATCACGGATTTAAGATCTGCTACCTCAGAAGCGACTCCCCAGTCTCCCCAGAATAATGGCATATCCTCTTCAAAGCCTGTTTCTTTTGGAAACCACCTCTCGCCTGCAACAAGATCGATACCCTTTGACATACGAATACCCCCCTTATAAATAATATTTACAGCTTTAATATCAATTCTTCAAGACTTCTCTTTGGAACGTGATGCACTCCATTTTCATCTCTCCAGTACTTGATATCTCCATCCGGTCCAATATCCTCAAGAACTACTTTTTCCTTAGGCTTACCCAGCGCGATCACAAGAAGTATTTCATATCGATCAGGGACATTCAGCTTATTTTTAAGGTTTTCCTTATTGAAGCCTCCAAACATACAGCCTCCGTAGCCCTTTTCCACAGCTCCAAGAAGAATGCTTTGACATGCTATACCATGATTCCAGTATATGTTGGAGCTGATTTCCTTGTCTGCTACCATAACAATATATGCCGAAGGCTTCTCACCCTCGATGGGTCCGTCCCAATCCTTTAGATACGCTGCCCACTTCAACTCCCGGAATATCATTTCGTTCTTCTCTGCAGTGTGTGAGACAATGTATTTAAGCTGCTGCATATTGGCACCGGTTGAAGAGAGCCTTGCCAGATCGATAAATTCCAATAACTCCTTTTCTGTGATCTCAACATTCTGGTAAAACCTTCTATAGGTCCTGTTTTTGATGATCAAGTCCTTAATCACAAAATCTCCTCCTCTTCAAAGTTTCTAAGATATATTCCTGTTATTGACGCCTCATTCCTTATTATTTCTCTTGGAGTGCCTTCAGCGACAAGCTCCCCTCCCTTGATACCTCCCTCAGGACCAAGGTCGACGACCCAGTCCGAGTAAGCTATCACCTGCTGATTGTGCTCAACTACAATAACCGTATTTCCTGCATCGACAAGCTTATCCAGGAGCTTAAGAAAATTTTCCACATCCAGGGGGTGGAGTCCTGTGGTAGGCTCGTCTATAAGATAGAGGTTCTTTTTGCCCTTGTTTTCCATTAGGTCCTTTGAGAGCTTCAGTCTCTGGCCTTCTCCACCTGACAAAGTAGTTATAGACTGCCCGAGTTGAAGGTATCCCAGACCTGCTTCACAGAGAAGCCCCAGGACGGCAGCAGCCTTCTTGTTGTCCTTGAACAGGACCAATGCATCTTCTACAGACATATCCAGCACGTCATTTATATTGTATCCAAAATACTTTACATTCAAAATCTTATCCTTGAACCTCTTGCCTCCGCAATCAGGGCAAACAACTTCGATATCCTGAAAAAACAGCATGTTGCTGGTGACAAAGCCCAACCCCTCGCATGTTTCACATCTTCCTTCACCTGTGTTAAAGGAGAAATGCTTTGTATCGAGACCTAATTTTCTAGCTTCTGGAAGACCTCCAAAAATCTTTCTTATCTCTGTGTAAAGTCCTGTATAGGTGGCTGCGTTTGATCTTCGCATCCGAGAAAGCGGTGACTGCTCAACAGTGATTATATTGTCAAATAGCTCAGTACCCAATATCTCACTATATTTTGAGCTATCCTTTCCCTTTGCTAGTACATCAAATACTAGTGTAGATTTTCCGGAGCCTGAAACACCGGTAACGCTCGTCAAACATCCAACAGGGAAGCTCACGTCTATACCTTTTAGATTATGTAGATTTGCATTTCTAACCCAAAGCAGCTCACCTGTACCTTGCCTAAAGGAAGTCTTTATCTGTTTGGTACTTCTTAACCAAAACCCTGTAACAGATTTCGGATCTTCCATGATCTCTTTGAGAGTCCCTGTGCCTATTACTTCTCCTCCATGCTTTCCTGAGCCAGGTCCAAGATCCGCAATGAAGTCAGCCTCCTTCATGACTTCGGGATCGTGCTCAATAACTATCACAGTGTTCCCAAGGTCTCTAAGATCCTTAAGTATCCTGATAAGACCCTCAGTATCTCTTGGATGAAGTCCAATCGTAGGCTCATCCATTATATATATAACACCTGTAAGTGTTGAGTCCAGGATCGCTGCAAGCTTTATCCTTTGAGCTTCTCCACCTGAAAGTGTCATCGTCTGCCTGTCTGGTGAAAGATAACCCAATCCCACGTTGTTGATCCTATTTATTTTTGTCTTAAGGTCAATAATATATGGCTCTACCAAAACTATCTCTCTATCAGATGCAGTTCCTGTTAGATCGAAGATCCATGCTCCCAGCTCCTCGAGAGATGACCTTGCCAGTTCAGGTAGTCTCGTTCCATGGACCCTTACGCTTCTAGAAACCTCTGACAGCCTCTCTCCATTACAAGCCGGGCAGACCTTAGAATGGAAAAATCCTTCAAGCTGCTTAGCCAATCCTCCCTTATCAGAAAGTCTCCTCCATAGGGTTGTATAAACTCCTTCAAACTTTCCATCAGTAACCTTATCTGGGGCTTTAATTTCAGGAAATAGTTCCTTGACCTCATCACTTTCAGCACCGTATAGGAGTATGGCAAGCTGCTCATCAGTATAGTTCATCACTCTTGCTTCCTTTTGAAGTGGAACTCCATAATGCTTCATTGCCTTATTGACATTCCCTATCTGATAATCCTTGTAGGCATGGTCCCAGTACTGGACTGCTCCTTCCTCAAGGGTAAGAGTTTTATCTATAACCGCAGCTTCACTTATTTCAATGACCTCGCCCAGGCCATGGCACTTCTCGCACGCCCCTTCTCTTGTATTGAAAGAAAAATGAGTTCTGGTAAGCTTGTCCATCCTGTGTCCACAGCTGGAGCAGTACATGTATACTTTGTAGTCGCTTCCATCCTTTACGAGCTCCTCCTTGCAAAGGTGTGAATATATTCGTGAATGACAATTTGGACATTCTCTTTCATGGAGCTTCTCGAATATCATCCTGAGATCCGTGTAAATATCGGTTACAGTGCCAACTGAGGACCTTGGGTTCTTGCCATATTCTCCCTGACCAATAAGCACAGCAGGTGAGAGATTTCTCATTTCATCCACCTTTGGCTTTCGAATGCCCTGAAGTCCTATGGCTTCAAGGTACTGCCGCTGGCACTCCTGAAATATGACATCAACCGCTAAGGTTGATTTACCGGAACCCGAGAGACCAGTGAGGACTATAAGCTTGTTCTTGGGAAGATTTAAAGAGATATCCTTAAGGTTTCCTTCCCTTGCACCTTTAATAATCAAATCCAATCTCTTTTCACCTCCTGAGGTATGCCGTCTACCCAATGAAGGACCCTCCCTTTTCAAAGAGCGATCTTTCCCATTGTTATCACATTCTTCCCCACTTCATCTCTTCGCGCTTATCATCGAACTTCTTCCTTTTAGCAGTGATTCCCTCAATTCTAATTTTATATATGTTCGTTCTTTCAAGTCCTCCGTCGATAGCGATATCAATGTACTTTAGCTTGCTTGGAGTATATTTCTCACAAATAAGTCTTAAGGCTTTTATTTTTTCTTCCTTCTCCTGTACTATCCTTACATTACCTGATACTACAGCAGACTCGAATTCTGTTGTAAATACTGTGCTGGCAAGAGCTGCAGCCGCTCCCTTATCTTCGGATATTTCCTCCAGCTCTTCATTTGAATAAAGCTCAGGAACCTCTACATTCCCCACAAATACTACCCTCACCTTTGGTTCTCTCTCGAACAGCTCTACTTTTTTTCCTTCCTTTGCAGAATGGAAATAAAGGAAATCTCCTTTTCTAGCAATAGAAAGAGGGATACTATAGGGTTCGCCCTTATCATCCACCATGGATAGTACTCCATATTGAGCTCTTTCAATCACCTCAAGTCCAAACTCACTGCTCATTTCTCTGTCCTTACGCCTCATTGCAATCACCTCCTGGAGAATATTCTAAATATCAATTCTGCTTAAGGATGCTTCTATTGGAATTCCTTTAAATTTGTCTACATTATCTTTATTCAAAATGATCAATCCACTGACTATATCCATCGCCTTTTGAACGCTATCCTTAAGACTCCAGCCTGAAAGGACTTTACCCATCAAAACAGCTGAAAATATGTCCCCTGTTCCTGGAAATCTCACCGGGATATAATCAAATGGGATCCTGAAATAATCCCCTATTGATTTGTCATATCCAATTACTGCCGCTCCATCCTCAAGATATACACTTGTTATTACAACAGAATCCGAACCCATTTCTCTCAAGTTGTCCACCAGTTTTAGACCTTCCTCAAATGACACCGACTGCTTTGGAGCCATTCCAGTTAAAAAGCATGCCTCCGTGTAATTTGGTACTACGTAGTCGGCCACGGAGCAAAGCTCTCTCATGTGCCCGACTGTTGTCTCACTTATGCCGTTATACAACTTGCCGTCGTCACCCATTATAGGGTCCACGAAAATCTTGGTACCAATCGCTGATTGAGCTTTACAATACTCAGCAACCAGCTTTACCTGATCGCCTGAAACTATAAAGCCGGTGGATATTGCATCAAAGCCAAAGCCCAGCTGTTCCCATACCTTTATAGTATTCTTCATGTAGTCGGTAGTATCCAGTATCTCAAACTTACCATAATCCAGAGTATTTGATACCAGCGCAGTTGGCAGGTTGTACAGGTTGAATCCCATATGTGATAGTACTGGAAGCATTGCCGATAGTGCAACCTTCCCATAGCCTGGTAAATCATTGATCAAAAGTACCTGATTTTTCATCAAATTATCTCTCCTCAAAAAGTATTCTTGACTAAAGTATAGCATAAATGTGATGAATAGAAGACAATGCAATGAATTTTGATCAAATTCCCAACACAAGAAAAGACAAGGGTTCAACACCCTTGTCTATGTAAACTGGCATATATTATTAAAAATATATCTCTGCTTCTGAAAACAAAGCAGCCTTCCCGCTCATTTTTATTCTCTTACCCAGATATTCACAGTATAGGACTCCTCCACGCTGTGAAGCCTGGTAGGCAACTATTTTCTCTTTGCCCTCACCAACTGCCCAAAATGGTACTATGTGACAGTGACCTGAGCCACAAACAGGATCCTCAGGGATATCAAGCTTAGGTGCAAAGGATCTTGATACGATGTCATATCCTTCCCCTTTAGCTGAGATATGAAGAAGAAGGCCATCAAGCTTTTTCACCCTCTCCATATCGGGAGCAGCTTTCCTAACATCATCCTCATTTGGTAGGATACATAGAAGGTCTCTGCTTATATATGCCTCTGTTGGTCTTACGCCGATCGCTTTTTCCATTTCATCGGTGACTTCCACCTTAGTAAGGCTATAAGAAGGGAAATCCATCTCTAAAAGTTCACCCTTTTTCACAACTGTTAGAAGTCCGCTGCGAGTCTGAAATCTGACCTCATCTGCCTCAGGCTCGTAGAATCTTGTTATCACATAGGCTGTTGCAAGGGTAGCATGTCCGCAGAGATCTATCTCCCCACCTGGAGTAAACCAACGAAGCCTGTAATCTGAGCCCTCTTTGACTGCATAGGCCGTTTCGGACAGGTTGTTCTCCCTCGCGATATTTAGCATCGTCTCGTCATCAAGCCATTCCTCCATAACACAAACCGCTGCTGGATTTCCTCCAAAGACCTTATCAGTAAATGCATCTACGACATATTGCTTCAATTTAGCCCCTCCTAAAAACACATTCTCTACCTGTACTCTTTCTTTTTTGCTTTACCCAATTTCCAATATTTCTCCCATACTTGAATATGCTAAGCTATAATAATAGTAATTGAAGACACATTAAATTATTAGCCGCTATTAAATAAGCATCAAATCAGGAGGAATGTATAATGAAAACTTATCCCAGCATTTTCAACGATTGCCTGTCACCAGTCACCCCTGGCCCATCCAGTTCTAATACAGCTGGTCCTTACCGTCTTGGCAGGATGGTTTCAAACTTATTGATCGGAATGCCTAGCCATTTGAATGTCGAGATGGCCAAGGATGGCGGATATTATTCAACCTTCTATGGAATGCATAGCGACAAAGCATTCCTCGTTGGGGTAATGAAAAAATCCATCGTTATATATGATTTTGATCAAGCCTATATCGATGCAAACAGCAGTGGATTGACATTTAATTATGAGTTTACAGAGGGTGTAGTTCCCATTCGTCCATCTGAATCCGCTTGGTTAACTCTTTTTTCAGACTCTGGTGATCAGGTGTTTGTCAAAACTGCATCCCTTGGGGGTGGTGAGATCTATATAGATTGCTTGGATGGTATCAAGACTTATATTGATGGAAAATATTATTACCTACTTATCCGTACAACTACAAATAATGTCACTAAAGTAATATCTAATTTACCAGGTAATTATAATATCGAAAGTACTGAAGGTGGAGATAGTCTTATCACTTCGCGAAGCCGCATACCATATCTTAAAGATCTATTGGATGGCCTTAGAGCAATGGATGAAGTAATCTACGCCCGTTGTGTGGATCCCGTTTATGACATAATACCTATTGATGATCCCTGTATGCCCTTTGTCAATGGTGCTGAAATGTTCTCATACGCTAAGAAGGAGAATATAAATCTTTGGCAGGCAGCTCTGGACTATGAAAAGGCCATTAGCGGCCTATCTGAATCAGAGCTTATGAAAATCGCCGAATCCCTTTGGGATCTATCTATTGACTCCTCTATAAAAGGTTACCAGGTCAAGGGTTACGACGGCAACACAAAACCTCACGCTGCACAAGTAAAGGCTTTCTATGAAAAAGGGCTATTCATACCTTTGGGAGTTGCCGATAAAGCTTCACCAGACGCCCTATCAATAATGGAATTTGCTGCATCTCACGGAGTCATAGCATGCATGCCTACAGGTGGTGCATCTGGAGTACCAGTACCTGCTATTCGATACACTGCTGAGGCCCTTGGCAAAACTAAAGAGGATGCACTGAAAGCCCTACTTGTTGCTGGTATTCTTGGCATCATATATTACCCAACTCACTATCATGGTGCCTGGGGTTGCCAAGCTGAGATCGGTGTAGCCATATCAATGACTGCAGGAGCTTTGGCATCGATGATATCCGATGATCTTGACGTAATCGAGCGTGCTGCAGTACTGGGTGCACAAAGTATTCTAGGTTTGATATGCGATCCAGTTGATGGTTATTCTCAAGTCCCTTGTTTTATACGAAATATGACTGCTATTCCCACAGCTATTGTCTGCGCCAATGCCGCTGCAGGAGGATGCGAAACCTTGACTACTATTGATGAAATCTCCGAAACTGTGCTTCGCGTAGGTATGAAGCTTAAGGAACATGGTCTAAATGACCTTGGTGTATGCTACTGCAAGGTTCAACGAGACTCAGTCAATGGAAATAATAAAAACTGAAAAACCAGTCCTTCCCTACTCATCAAGTCCAAACAAATGGATCAGGGGCCAGTGAACACGTCGCTGCCAATCAGCCTCAGTGTGGGCTGCACCAATAATCCAATGGGCTTCTATGCTTCCTTTTGAGCTATCATATATGCTTAGGATATGTTCAACGACCTTGTCAAAGGACTTATCCAGATTGCCCTCTCTTGTTCCCATGTCTATCCACATGCGGCTGTTTTCAATTGCATCCTGGTGCATATACACTGTTTTGATATTTTCCCTCGTTCCCCACCAAAACGAAGGAGATATTATCCCAAGTCTTCCAAATACATCAGGATTTCGGAATCCAATATTAAAGGACACTAGCCCTCCCATGGATGATCCCATAAGGCCAGTGTCCTCTGGGTTGGTCAATGTCCTGAAGTTTTCATCGATAAAGGGCTTAAGCTCCTCAATAAGGAATCTTTCATACAGCCATCCCTTTGCTTGTATCCTCTCTCTTTTATACTTGCCATTGAAGTGAGCGTACTCACTCAGCCTGTCATGCTCCATGTTGTCTATTCCAACGATTATAAGCTCCCTGATCATTCCCCTGTCCACCAGCTCATCATGGGTTTCATGTACCATCCATCCCACGCCAGCATAGGCTCTTACACCGTCAAATATATTCTGGCCATCATGCATGTACAGCACAGAGTATGATTTATCGGTGGATTCATAATAGCTCGGTGGCAAATATATATTTATCTCTCTGGTGTTATTGAGAATATTGGAGTAAAACTCCTCAATTTTTACCATACGCTCATTTATCTCGAACATTTTTAATCTCCTAAGATTTTATTATTATGTACTGTCCATACCGTCTCACAAACATAATATCAAATTCTAAGTCCATTCTAAATAATATTATCTCTTTTTAGGTCTTTGATTGCAATTTTAGCTGCCATTTTGATTATGAAATATAACATATAAGACAAGGTTCCTGTCCCCTTGTCTTACAGGGCACTAGTAAATTTATTTTATCTCATGACGTTTTTTTGGGTAAAAATTTAGCAATAATATCCATCAATTTTGGTTATTATAAACAATAAGAATTATTAATGATTATTTTCAATTAAGATCTTCGAGTAAGGGATCGTATTATAGAAAGGAGTTAGTTATGAAACGACTTCAAATGCAAAGAAAATTCAATACTACACAGCAAAAGCTATGGGAACTAATAGTTGATGCAGACCATTATAGGAATTGGACAAAAGCATTCTCCGAAGGATCAGATTTTGTGGGTGATTGGTCAAAGGGAAGTAGGATGAGGTTTGTAGCTGAGGATGAATCAGATAATGAGAATGGAATGCTTTCTGAGATAGTCGAAAGTATTTGGCCTGAATTTATCTCAATCAGGCATCTTGGCTTGGTAATGGATGGGGTTGAAGATTATGATTCACCCTCCGCTAAAAAATGGACTCCAGCATTCGAGAATTATAGGCTGACTTCACAAGAAGATGGAAGCTGTATTTTCGAGCTGGATCAAGAGATTCCTGATGAAGAGTTTGATGGGTTTAAAGAATCCTGGAGAAGTGCATTTAACCGAATTTCGAATCTTCTAGAAGAATCAGAGGATGTCGGCAGAGTAATAACTCTTAGAGAAAAATCTTCGAGAAGTGTAGATGCTATATGGGATAGATTGGTAGTTCCGGAAAAAGTAATGACTTGGAACTATGCATCCGACGATTGGCATTGTCCTAAAGCAAGCAATAACTTGATCGAGGGTGGAGAATTTCATTACGAGATGGCTGCGAAAGACGGTAGCATGTCATTCGATTTCTGGGGAACCTACACTTTGATCGAGCCCAATAAAAAACTCTATTTTGATCTTGGCGATGGTAGAAAGGTTCGTATCGATATAATTGATAAACCATATGGATGCTTGATCGAAGAACGCTTCGAAGCTGAACAGCAGAACAATCTTGATCTGCAGCGCAAAGGGTGGCAGAGCATTCTTAGAAATTTAGCTGGATAATAATACTAAAAACGATAAATATGTTCATGTGAATCCTTAAAATTTAAGAGTCCCGGTCTATCGGGACTCATTTTCTTTTATTGCCATTGACTATAAGAAGTAGGACAAGGTTCCTGTCCCCTTGTCTTTTCTGCCCCTACCGTCATATCAAATTCTTAGTCGAAGCTAAATAATATTATCCCTTTTCAGCTCTTTAATTGCATTTTTGACTGCCATTTTAATTATGAAATATAATACCAATGCTGGCAAAGCGACATATATCGGTAGTAAAATTAATCCTGCTGCTAGAACATTGCTCATTTCAAAATTCCTCCCTTAAAACAAACTTAAATCAAAGATATCTCTACCTACAGCCAATACTGCCAGGTTTATTTATATCTAAACAATTTCCGAATCAGCAGATAAAAGGCAAAAGTTATTACAGGTATTAATATGAAATATGCTAACAAACTTACTGGTGTAAACGCCACTTTTAACCTCCTACTTGTCATATCTTGCTGCTTAAGGTAACTTTGTACCTATTTACATAATATAAATTAAGCGTCTTACTCTACTATCTTGAAATCAGCATAGTATTTAAGAGTGTTAAAGACTCCTGTAGTTCTAAAATCCATAACTTCTTTACCTATTCTATAGTTACCGATAGGAAGTTCACCGTATAGCCATTCCCAATTGACTTCCCATTCTGTTATATCATTCATATTTATAATGTAAGCCTCGGCTGTCCATCCAACATCTTGAGCTGAGGGAAGCATCTCAACAGGGACCCATTCATTTTCAACATGCTTCTCCAACCAATAGTAGCTTCCTGTTTGTAAATCTCCTTTGGGATCTCCTCCAGACTGATTGAACAATAATTTTAAACCTACAGACGATACGTTGATTGAAGTTAACTCCAAACCCCAATATTCACTTTTATCATACCTTACCCATTCCGAGGGCAAGCTTACAACAACATACTCTCCTTCATAATCATTGATCTTTGCATATTTTGCATTTGGGGCAGGTACATTTATTTCACCTTCATTTGAAGGTAGTTCAGTACTCTTTACTACTGAAGAAACTGTCTTAATGACACTCTCGTCAGGCTCTACCGGCATCTCTTTACCAGTTGAAGAGTACAGCTCCCCATCCACCATTATTGAAGGAGGCATTGTATTTGGCGTTTCTGGAGTAGCCAGATCTGTATTACAACCAATTAATGATAACATTATAAAAAGCAAAAGAATAATTAAGTTAAATCTTCTCACTCAAACCTCTCCTTCTTTTGACGCATAATATAAATTATGTGTCATAAATTCTATTTAGGATTAGAATAAGATACTTTAATTGAAGATTTTGCAGTATCCAATTTGGAGGAATCATTTATTCCTGCTTCTCTAAATACCTTTTCTATTATTGAATCAAGGTTATTTTCATAATCTTCATCATCATATACCTCAGCTGCAATATCTGACAATAGCCTTCCTATTTCATCCTTGCTTAGTTCACCAAAAATCTCTTTCTCTAAATTAATATCCCACTTGATTGTTAATGACCCATTTTTTGATATTGTAAGCTTAGATTTTGCAGCTTCAAGTTTTTCAGTGTCATTTATTCCTGATTCTTTAAATACTTTTTCTAAAATTAAATCAAGATTATCTGCATAATTTTTATCTTTAGCTACCTCATCCGAAATATTTTCTATAATACCATTTACTTCTTCTGTACTCAAACTTCCAAAAATCTCTTCCTTATCTTCAATACTATATCCAACTACTATTCCTCCAAAACCAGTATTTTTTATCCCTTCCTGAGACTCTTCTTCATTCACATTGTTACAACCCACTGCAAATAATGCTACTCCAACAATGACTGCTACTAATATTAAAATTCTCTTCATAGCTTAATCTCCTCCTATCATACTTACCATGTGGCGTATAAATCTACTTATATGTACTAATTGACCTGCCTACTTCGCCATGTAATATGACAGTAATGACAACAATAAGTTAGCGATCGCAATACCAAGGAAGACCAGATCAAGTCCTAAATCACTCTTTTTGAACTTCTCAGCATCTGGTACGTTATACATGCTCTCGCTAAATTTTGATGCAAGAAATCTATTGGAGCTGCCTCCGATCCCCATAAGACTTGTACCTCCATTCACCCATCTAAAAGAGAATAAAGTAATAAATACCACAAACCATATGAAAAAGAATGTCTCACTCATCTTAAGTCCAGCTTTAGCAAAGAAATAAAACTCTATTAGTATGACAGGTATCAGAACAAATAAGGTGCTCTTAAGGTGCTTTTTCAAGTGGATCCCTCCTTTGAAACGGTATAAGTATTATCTGCCCTCTTATTAGTATACCACAAGGCTGGGATTTTTATTCCAATACCAGCAATATAAATGTCTAAAAATGAATGTTTTATTACTTTGCAACCTTAAATAACAAGTTTAATTAACAATCAGCTCCAAAAATAAAAGAGTAATACGCATTAATTGTCAGCGTTTACTCTTTTATTTTTTTACCTTTTATTACATTTCCCTGCGCCCTTCCATAGCCCTGGCGAGGGTTATCTCGTCGAAGTACTCCAGATCTCCTCCGACAGGAATGCCATGGGCGATCCTTGTGACTTTAACTCCCAAGGGCTTTATCAGCCTTGAGATATAAAGTGCAGTAGCTTCTCCCTCAACTGTCGGATTAGTCGCAATTACTACTTCCTTTACCGTGTCATCGCCCAATCTATTTAATAGCTCCTTGATCTTTATATCCTGAGGCCCAATATTTTCCATAGGAGAAATCGTCCCGTGCAGCACATGGTATAAGCCCTTATACTCTCTGCTCTTTTCCATGGCTATTATGTCCCTTGGTCCCTCAACTACGCATATAAGGGCTTTGTCCCTTCCAGTATTGCTGCAGATGCTGCATACCGGCTTGTCCGTAAGATTTCCGCAGACCTGGCAAAAGCCAATCCTTTCCTTCGCTTCAAGGATTGCAGAGGATAGCTTTTGAGCCTCCTCAGAATCCATTTCAAGGACATAAAAGGCCAACCTCTGGGCGGACTTTCTTCCTATACCCGGAAGCTTTGAAAATTGGTCTATTAGATTTGCTATTGGTAAGGCGTAATGATCCATTTGATCGTCCCCTTCTTAGAACAGTCCTGGGATATTTATGCCTCCCGTAACCTTCTTCATTTCGTCTGCTGCATATTGCTCTGCTTTTCTAAGGCCCTCATTTACAGCTGCAAGCACAAGATCCTGGAGCATCTCAACATCCTCCGGATCGACAACTGACTGGTCAATCTCAATGTTCAGAACCTCTCTCTTTCCATTGACAGTGACCTTAACAGCCCCACCTCCGGCAGTCGCCTCAAGCTCCTTAGCATCTATCTCAGCCTGGACCTCCTCCATTTTCTTTTGCATCTTCTGCATTTGCTTCATCATATTGTTCATATTTCCACCCATTCCTGGGTATCCGCCTCTTGCCATTTCAATTCCTCCCTACTTAAATTTAATTATATTTTCACCGAAAAAATCAACTGCTTCCTTTATGGCTTCTTCCTTGGTTACCTTAGCCGGTTTTTCAGGATAACTCCCAGAGGTATCCGGAACACAAGACTTCATTAGGATCATAAGCTCCACTGGCTGCCCGAAAAATTCCACGAGTATTCCCTCAAGAAATTCCTTGTTTTGGGGCTTGTTGACAGCATCCTTATGGAACTCAAAGCCATCCTTGTACGCAAGTGTGATCCTGTTTCCATTGACTTGAGCCACCTCTCCCTCCATTACAAGGGCGTATATACTCATCTTTCGTGTCTTTACCGTCTGAAGGAACCTTGGCCATGCCTTTTTTATTGACTCAATATCAAGACTAGGCTTATCTATGGATTCCTCCGGCCTTTTCACCTCAGAGTTTTTTGGAGCTTCCTGCTTTTTCTCCTCCACGGCAGGTTTTGGTTCTGGAGCTTTCTCAGCTTTCTTGACCGGTTCCTGCTTTGGTTTTTCAAGCGGTAAAGCTGATCCCTCTTCAAGGGCTTTGACTCTCTCCTCAAGGGATTTCTCATTATTGAGTCCGACTAACCTTATAGCTGCCATCTCAAGTATTATTCTTGGTTGAGTAGACCACTTCATGCTAGTGTCAGCATCTGTAAGTATCTGGAGTGACCTCATGATGTAGTTCAGCTCCATTTGATCAGACTGTCTTTTGCATACCTCAACCTCTCCCCAGTCTATCAGTTGCTCCGGGTCAATGGAGGTCTTAGCGATCATGAGATTTCTGTAATGATGTATCAAATCCTTCAGGAAAAGAGAAGTGTCCTTTCCCTCCTGAATTATATGATCGACCAGCTGAAGTACTTCATCCAGCTTTTCATCCCTTATGGAGTCTACCATTTTGAAAATTAGGTCTTTGTTGGCTATCCCAAGTATTTTCAAGGCATCATCATAGGTTACCTTTTTATCGTCAAAGGCAATACACTGATCCAGAAGACTAAGTGCATCCCTCATGGCTCCATCAGAATTAGATGCGATAAGCTTGAATACTTTATCATCAACCTCTACGCCCATCTCCTGTGATATCGTCTTCATACTGTCCTCCATGTCTCTTGAGGTCAATCGTTTGAAATCAAAGCGCTGACATCTTGAAAGTATGGTCGGAGGAAGTCTCTCAGGCTCTGTGGTAGCAAGCAAAAATATCAAATGTCTGGGCGGCTCTTCGAGAGTCTTCAACAAAGCATTGAAGGCCTCGTTGGTAAGCATATGGACCTCGTCTATTATGTATACCTTATACCTTGCCCTCGAAGGAGGATAGACTACCTTTTCCCTAAGCTCACGGATATCCTCTATTTTCCTGTTGCTGGCTGCATCCATTTCAATGACATCCATTATGCTTTCATCGAGGATCCCCTTACAAATCTCACATTTATTACAAGGATTTCCATCCTTGGGATCCAGGCAATTGACCGCCCTCGAAAATACCTTTGCTGCTGAGGTCTTTCCAGTTCCCCTTGTTCCTGAAAAAAGGTAGGCGTGCCCTATATTGCCTTTGATTATTTGATTTTTAAGTATCGTAGTGACATGTACCTGCCCTAGAAGCTCGTCAAAGGTCCTGGGTCTGTATTTCCTGTAAATTGCCTGATACATTGACATCATCCTTACCTTTTGATATGGTCCCATTATATCAAAAAAACGCTCTATTTACACCAAAAATGTAAACAGGGGCCAATTGGCCCCAAATTATAGGTTATCTCTAACAAGCCCTTCTGCCTCTCCGTCCTCGGGGAATCTTCCCAGCTCAGATTTTGAGAACAGGAGCTTATTATCCAGGCTGATTTCAAACACTCCTCCTGTTGAAGGCACTATAGCTACCTCGCTGATTTTATTCTTGTGCTCAGAAAGCACTGCATCTGTAAGAGCAACTGCTCTTCCACGATAGCCTCAGGATGTGCAATACTCTATTTTTAATCTTTTTGCCATAATAATTCCTCCTCTTATGATTTAGTTTCATTTTACCCACTTAAAGGCATAAGCAAACGGAGTTGTTGACATGACCGCTATTTTAGTCTATAATGTAATCCTGTGGAAAACATGGAGAGATGGCTGAGCTGGTCGAAGGCGCACGACTGGAAATCGTGTAGGCGTGACGAACGTCTCGAGGGTTCGAATCCCTCTCTCTCCGCCATTACCGTGCTAAATGGGGAGGTAGCGGTGCCCTGTACCTGCAACCCGCTGTAGCAGGATTGAATCCCCGGTCCCGACATCTCTATTGTAAGGTCTGCCTCAAGTAAGTGGCGTTGACGGTTGGGTCCTACGCAACGGAAACTCATGAACCTCGTCAGGTCCGGAAGGAAGCAGCGATAAGTGAATATTTTCGTGTGCCGTGGGTGAGCCTGGCTCGAGCAAACTGCTTGGGTAACGCTTGGAATAGGATCGCCAAAACCGGGTGCACGGTTACATATGAGAAGAGACCTTCATGGTCTCTTTTCGCTTTTAAACCTTTCATCATCTGCAATAAGTATCAATCTATCTTTAAGCCCATAGAAATCAAATCAAAAAATTTCCCATCGATCATGAATTCTCTGGTTATAATGCCCTCCTCACGAAATCCAAGCTTCTTATACACCTGAATAGCAGGGAAATTGTCACTCCTTACCCTTAAGTTTATCTTTCTGATGATTCCCGTTTCTTTACTCCATTTGATCAAGTACTCGACCAGATTAGTTCCAACACCTTGTCCCCAGTATTCCTTTAGAACACTTACTCCAAATTCGCCAGTATGTGCTATTCTTGGTCTTCCACCACCTGTGAAATTGAGGCTTCCAATGATTGTTCCATCCAGCTCAGCAATGATATGCAATGAGTTTGCTTTATTTGCAAAGCTTTTTAGGAATTCTTCCTCTTGCTCAAAGGTTATGTCTAATTCACCTTTTCCAAATGTCAGATTATCTGACTCAGATCCTATTTTATAGACATACTCTATCATTGATCCTGCATCAGCTTCAGTAGTTCTTCTAATCGTATATTTTCTACCATCCTTCAGCGATGAATACATCCACTTATTCCCTCCATATACCATACTTGTTCAGTTTCTATAATCTATTCCGTTCTATTAACTGAGAACTTTTCAAGCCTCTTGTACATGATTATGTGAGGACCTATCGGGGGGTAGTCAAATGCTTCGCCAAATGCCTTGAAGCCAAGGTTTTCGTAATATTTTTGCACGGAGGTCCTCCCCTTACACCATAATAGATCGACACCCTTATCGATGATTATCTCCTCTGCAAATCTGACAGCCAGCCTCCCTGCCCCAAGCATCCTGTAATCCTCAAGTGTAGCCATTGCTCTAAGCCTGTATTGGATTTCTTCAGGAAAGTCAGGGTGTTTTTCCAAACAAAACGATACTACCGTTATAAGCTTATCGTCAAGGAAAGCTCCTACATGAAAAGAGCCTTCCTCATAATCGCTGGTATATATTGAACTCTCGATGGATTGATGCGGCCGCAGGACCTTATGTCTAATGCTGTATGTCATTTCAGGCTGGATAATCTTGATCTGGAGCATTGTATCTCCCTCCGGTTCTATATTCTACAGACCTATTAACTTTATTCTTGAGGCAAATTAATGATCATCTTGCTGCATGGTTTGCACATATAGGACTCAACCTTCGGTCTCTCAAACACATCACCTATTCCTACCTTCAGGCCACCCTTAGCCCACATCCCAAGGAATAGCTTCTTGTCTTCCGGCAGCCATTTTAGCGCGTATCTGTCACCATAAATCGTGCCCCTTATCATTTCATTGCTGCAGTATGGACATTTCATATTGTCTTCACCCCTTCGTATATTACGCGGTTTTATATAAAATATTCATCGTCAGTCCATTTTAATGGGTTTGTTTCGATGTATTCACAGATCCTAATGTAATCATAATCATTTCTAATTACATGGTCATAGAATGATTTCTGCCATATGATAATACCTGCCTGTTTGGTTACTGAACCCTTAAACTGCTGAATAATTTGTGATATCGTAGGGGCGGTCATTGGCCGCCCCTACACCGTTGGCAGTTTGTGATGTATTATTGTGCGTAATATTGTCCCATAATGTACATTTCTTATCCTTGGTACATATCGTAACGAAATAATATTCTGCTTGTGAATAATCATATTCTTTTAGTCGTATGTTTTTTCTTTTAGGTAATCTACCCATAATTACTCTATATATCCTAAAAATGATTTAATTCAAAATATCTCCTCTATTGATCCCCTCGATTTCACTGAAAGATATCCAAAACTCCTGAATACCTTGAGCTCGAGGAGCTATAGTAGCCTCCTGGTAAAAAATCACAAGTTCATTATCTGCAATGTAAAAATTATTGAAATCAAAGTACCCCATTAAGTCTTCTTGGGTGAATTTTCCGTTACTCTTTTCCTCGATTATTCTGATAAGAGCAGATCTATACTCTTCAGAAGGGATGGTGAATATCAAGTCCAAGTAAACATATTCCAAGCCTGCCTCTTTGATCATGAAGTTATCAGTGTGGGCAGAAGTTTGCGTATCTTGTCCGTTAAAATCTATAGTACCGCCCCTAATTACACTTAGCCACTCTCCATCATTTCTGGCAATCTTGTAGTTCCATATAACGTCGACCTTTGTATTCTCCTTTAACCCTGGAACTGCAATGTATTCAATGGCTTTGTCCAATAATGCTTGTCCTTCATTTATAAAGTACTCATTGAATTCTTGTTCCAAAGTCTCTTCCTCAAGATTTACTACCTGAGGTATTTTGATTTTTACATTTACTTCAATACCATCTTCAATTATTAGGCCATCATTTAACTGGGGTGATTCCTTTGTATATACTTCTGTCAGCTCTAGGGTTTCAAACTCCAGTGGCTTCAGCTCTGATGATTCGTTAAATGCTACAGACCTGATCTCTCCCGTTTCTAAATCGATCCTCTTTAGAGTTGGATACTGGTTGTCCTCAAAGGAATGGAACAATAGCCATTTCCCTACCTTGGCTAATCCCTCAACGCTGAAGGTCTCATAGTATATCTGATTTCCTGATCCGTCCTTTTGGATAAGGTATAGACCATCTCCAGGATATCCAACCTCTTTCCCATGGAGCGAGTAGAATATTCCCATATCAGTAATGGTGAAGGATGATACCTTTTGCCCGACCAGTAACTCTGGAGTATTAGAGCCGTTCATGCTTGCCCTATAAAGCCCATAGTCATCGTTAATGAAGTACATGTAATCGCCATCTATCAGGATATCTCTTGCATAACTCTCTAGTTCGATCCTTCGGTCGCTCCCATCCAGCTTAATGCTTTCAATCAAGTCCTTCTCAGTCTTCTCATGACCTAGGTATAATCTCTTGTCATAGATGGAAATATCTGAGGCTTCGACATCAAGGAACCTCTCAAGCCCTCTTCCGTTAAGGTCCATCTTATATACATAGAATCTGTCAGAAGGATTAATGAAATAAATCCACCCATCCTCTATATTGATGTCTAGTAAATATCCTTGCTTATATATTGTCTCATTCACAGTCCCATCAGTCTTGATCCTGTTAAGGCTTTCCCCGCTCATGTAGTATATCCAGTCATCAACGATATTGAGTCTGTTTATACCTGTCCCGCCTGACTTTTGGATAAGGTAAGTCTTGTTTAGAAAATCTTTATCTGCTTTTATAAGGTTAAGGTGGTCTTCAACATAGTAAATATTCTCCTCGTCCTCGACCCCATATCCGTAATTATTGGTGTTCTCTACAGAATTACCTGGCTTGGAGATATTCTTAAATTGAATCTCCTCCACCTTCTTGACATAGGAGTTATGTCTCATCATCTTGATCTTCCAGAACATCCCCGTCTCACCCAGGATAGGGATAGATACCATGGTTAGTATTAGAAGAGTGGTTACAACACTGGTTGCTCTCTTTGTCCAGATGCTTCCCTTGCCTCTTATATCCTTGCTCAACTTATCTAGGTAGTAATGAGGACCAGACATTATGACCGACCCATTGGAGTATTCGACATCTACAATATCCTTGCTTAGTTTATTGTATGGAAAGTCGAATTTTGGTCTTAATGCCAGGCTGTTCTCTCCTTTTTTAACTACATCCCATCTTCCCCTGGAAATTTGATCCTCGAGCTTTTCAAAGGACTCTACGCTCTCGCTGATCTCCATGTGCTTGTAATTCAGGGCCGTAGATAAGCCTATTATTGCTGCATACAATGATGCGAACATCCAGGAGAAGACCATATCGAGTCCGAAAATCACCTCATAAACAAAGTATAGAGCCGCTATAATTGGAACTGAGAAAAATAGGAGCCTTTTACCAATAAGGATTACCATGCTGTTCTTATCTCTCATGAGTACCTCCTTCAAGAATAACGTTACTGTCGTATTAGTTATTATTGTAACATAACGACCCACTAAATTCCTTCAAATATGACATTTTCATAGTTGCAATCAAAAACACCGGGTCTCCCCGGTGTAATCAGTCCTTATGCAACTGTTCCTCTGTTGCTGTCATATCTTTCATGTTCCTTTGTCTCCATGATGTCTATTATGATCTCCACTAAATTGTAAATATCCTCATACGACACGTAGAAAGCTATAGGTGCCAGCCTTATAACATTCGGATACCTGAAGTCAGGAACAACTCCCCTGCCTTTTAGTGCCTTGTTTATCCTTATGGCATCTTCATGCTCAAGAGCCACATGCCCGCCTCTTCTCTCATCATCAGTCGGATTACCGTAGGAGAATCCATACTTTTTAAGCTTCTCATCTATCAGATACATCAGGTAAGCTGTAATATTAAGGGATTTAGCTCTTATATTATCAAATCCAGCTTCAGCGAACATCCTCAGGCTGCCCTCGATTGGCGCCATACTGAAAATCGGCTGTGTTCCCGTCTGCCAGGCTCCCGCATATTCAGAAGGCTCGAATGTCTGATTAAGATCAAACTGAGTCTCCTTCTTATTCCCATGCCAGCCTGCAAGTCCTGGACCAAGCTTGAAGTGATTCTCGTTTATATATAGCCCCGCTATTGCACCAGGTCCACCATTAAGGTACTTATAGCTGCACCATACTGCAAAATCCGGTTGGATCCTGGAAAAATCGTGAGGTACGCTACCGATGGAATGGCTGAGGTCAAATCCAACATATATCCCCTTTGCTCTTGCTGCATCAGCAATCTTTTGCATGTCAACCAGGTAGGAGCTTCTATACAGTACTGAAGGCAGCAGGATAAGACATACATCATCGGTCATTGCCTCTATCATATCGTCCTCGTTGATTGTCTTGCCATCCCTGCTCTTAACTATTTTCACACCAACCTCTGGATCGATCCCATGGAGCTTGACCTGACTATCCACGGCATATTTGTCTGTGGGAAAATTCAGGTCGTCTACGATTATCTTATATCTTTCCTTTGTTGGACGATAGAAGGTTGCAAGCGCCTTATGGATATTGATTGTCGTATTTGTACAAATAGTGACTTCACTGGGCTTTGCATTGATCAAAGGAGCAGTCAGCTCTCCAAGCTTGTCCTGATACAGGAAATAGTTGACTTCAGGATGAGACCATACGTCAATTCCATGGGTTTTCCAATTTTCCAGGGCTTCAAGTAAGTACTTTTCAGCATCCTTTGAACAAAGTCCCAGAGAGTTCCCGTCCATATATATAGTCCCGAGTTTTACATAAAACCTCTCCTTATATTCCCTTAGTGTGTCTTTGCTGTCCATATCAAGTGCAAACTGCTTTGTTGTATCAAAATTGCGCATGATTGACCTCCTTCAGTTATTTATGATTTTTATGTTATCACTATTGCATAACCTTGTCAATATAGTTTATAATGTTAGTAAGGTTATTTTATTCTAAGGAGTGGAACCTATGAATCAACAGGGCTTTTTCAGTATTAATGAAGCTGCAAAAATGGTGGGAGTGTCACCAGCCACAATAAGAAATTGGGAAAAGAACGGACTAATAAAGTCCAAGCGCCGTGACAACAACTATCGGGTTTTTGATTTTAAGGATATAGAGACCTTGAAGACCATTCAACATTACTCTGTTGAGAAAGGAATGACTCAAGAGCTTATAAAAGAGCTTGTGTCCAAGGATGACCTTACTTTTCTTGAATCAGATGAGAGCTCATATAAAAAAATCCATCACATTATGCTTAAAAAGTACAGGGAAGAGGAAGGTTTTACTCTTGATGAAGTAGCCCTGTCAGTCGGGATATCCCCTTCATATTTGAGCAGAATAGAACAGGGCAAAGCAAATGTGTCCTTTGAAGTTCTTGAAAAGCTTGCTGCCTTCTATGGAGAAAGTACCTTAAGGTTTTTCGATATAAGAGAAGAAGAAAAGAAGGAAGTAGTTAGAAATGGGCAGGGAAAATCCACAGCTTCAGGATTCAATGGAGTAGATATCCAAACCCTGATTGGATCGTCTTCAAGTCCCCTTGATGTGGTAAGATTCTCAATCCAGCCAGGCTGCGGTGACTTTAAGGCACACTCCCACAGAAGCGGGAATGAGTTTATCTTTGTGTTATCCGGCCAGCTTGAAGTGGTTCTGGATGATGATTCTACTCATTTATTGAATGTAAATGATTCGATCCACTTCGAGTCCTCAAGAAAACATAGATGGTCGAATCCGGGAAAAGAAGCGACTGATATTATCTGGGTACACTCTTATATCTAGAAACGAGATCCCTCGACTTCGCTCGGGATGACGGGTGGGGGGATTCCTCATATACGGTCAGACAGGGTCGTCTGACCCTACAGGATGACCAAAAACTTCAGGACATAGGTTACAACATATACTCCTTTACTTTATGGATGTTAAGTGTTACCCATGTCCTGGTTAAATCTTAAATCTATCAATCGTCAATTGTCAATTGTCCATTATTGTTATTATGAAACTACAAGCTGTCCATTCTGCACATCAATATTTATTGTATCTCCATCCTTGATAGAACCCTGGATAATCAACCGGCTGATCTTTGTCTCAAGCTCCTTCTGGAGGAACCTTTTGACTGGTCTTGCGCCGTATTGGATATTATAAGATTTATACAAAATATACTCCTTGGCAGCTCCTGTGACCTTAAGAGTTATGCTTCTGTCCCTGAGCCTGTCCTCGATGTCCTCAAGCTGGAGGTCTATGATCTGATAGATCTCGTCCTTTTGAAGAGGCTTAAAAAGAACAGTTTCATCTATCCTATTGAGAAACTCGGGCCTGAATACCCTTCTCATCTCATTCATAACAGTCTGCCTGACGTTCTCCTCGATCTCTCCCTTTTCGGAAAGTCCTTCAAGTAGATAGGATGAACCTATGTTGGACGTCATTATGATTACAGTATTCTTAAAGTCTACAGTTCTTCCCTGGTTGTCAGTCAATCTTCCGTCATCAAGTACCTGAAGCAAAATATTGAATACATCCGGGTGAGCCTTTTCTATCTCGTCAAAGAGTACTACTGAGTAAGGTCTTCTCCTGACAGCTTCCGTCAGCTGTCCTCCTTCGTCATACCCCACATATCCCGGAGGCGCTCCTACAAGCCTTGAAACAGAATGCTTCTCCATGTATTCGCTCATATCTATCCTGATCATATTCTTTTCATCATCAAAAAGTGCCTGAGTAAGAGCCCTTGCCAGCTCAGTCTTGCCTACACCTGTAGGACCTAGGAAAATAAAGCTTCCAACTGGCCTGTTGATATCCTTTAAGCCTGCCCTCGCACGAAGAACCGCATCTACCACTGAATCAACGGCTTCATTCTGACCGATGACCCTTTTATGGAGGATATCTCCAAGCCCCAGGAGCTTCTCTCTTTCAGTTGCAAGCAGCTTAGATGTGGGTATTCCCGTCCACTTGGCTACTACCTCAGCGATTTCCTCCTCAGTGACCTCTTCCTTTAGCATCCGCTCTTTGTCCTTATCCTTATCCTGTGCTTCCCTAAGTCTCCTTTCAAGTTCAACAAGAGTTCCGTACTTTAGCTGAGAAAGTCTTTCAAGGTCGTAGCTCCTCTCAGCCTCTTCGATCTCCCTTTTGACCTTGTCGATTTCCTCCTTGATGTCCTTTTCAGCAGTTATCTCCTTTTTCTCCTCTTCCCATTGGGCTTTCAAAAGGTCAAATTGCTCCTTAAGCTCAGAAAGCTCCTTGTTGAGCTTTTCAAGCCTTGCCTTGGAGGCTGAGTCAGTCTCCTTCTTAAGAGCCTCTCTTTCGATCTCAAGCTGGAGTACTCTCCTTCTGATCTCATCTATCTCAGCAGGCATAGAGTCTATCTCTGTCCTTATCATCGCAGAGGCTTCATCCATAAGGTCTATGGCCTTATCCGGGAGAAAGCGGTCCGATATATACCTGTCGGATAGAGTCGCTGCAGCAATTACTGCACCGTCTGATATCCTGATGCCATGGTGGATCTCATATTTTTCCTTGAGTCCCCTTAGTATCGAAATAGTGTCCTCCACTGTTGGCTCAGTCACAAGGACCTTCTGGAACCTTCTCTCAAGAGCTGCGTCCTTCTCGATATACTTTCTGTACTCATCTAGTGTCGTAGCCCCTATTGTGTGAAGCTCACCTCTTGCAAGCATAGGCTTCAAAAGGTTCCCTGCATCCATGGAGCCCTCGGCGCGGCCTGCTCCAACTATATTGTGGAGCTCGTCTATAAAAAGTAATATCCGTCCCTCTGACTTTTGTATTTCATTCAATACTGCCTTAAGTCTTTCCTCAAACTCTCCTCGATACTTAGCCCCTGCGACGAGAGCACCCATATCAAGGGCAAATACGGTTTTATCCTTTAAGCCCTCAGGAACGTCTCCATTGACTATCCTTTGAGCCAGACCCTCTACAATTGCAGTCTTTCCAACTCCAGGATCACCTATAAGCACCGGATTGTTCTTTGTTCTTCTTGAAAGTATCCTGATTACGTTTCTTATCTCCTGATCACGACCGATGACTGGGTCTATCTTGCCCTTCCTTGCATCCTCAACCAGATCTCGGCCGAATCTTGCAAGGGCTTCGTAGGTTTCTTCAGGATTATCTGAGGTAATCGTCTGACTTCCCCTGACCTTCATAAGAGAGCCTAAAAATCGATCCCTTGTTATTCCATACTGCTTGAATATGTCCTGTGAGGCCGTCCCCTTCTGGCTAAGTAGAGCCAGATAAATATGCTCGACCCCAACATATTGATCCTTGAAGTTCTTGGCTTCCTCCTCAGCATCCGTAAGGACTTTAGTATATGTCCTGCCAGGATAAAGGCTTCCTCCTGTCTGCTTTGGCAGACGGCCAAGTCTGTCCTCGACAACCTTTTTGACTCCATCCCAGCTGATCCCCATCAGCCCTAGAACCCTTGGTACAAGTCCGTCTCTACTCTCAATGAGAGCGTGATGAAGGTGAAGCTCCACCAGCTCGGGATTACCAAGCTTCATCGCTACATTTTGGGATTCCTGAATTGCTTCTATGCTTTTTTGAGTAAATTTATTAAGATCCATAGCCATTCCTCCTTTTATTCATTTCTTGGATTATATTTGACCTTCTCGGCAAGCTTTTCATAAAGCTTTAAGGCTTCCTCATCAAGCTGAGGCGGATTTATGATCTCAATTTCCACATAAAGATCTCCTGCATGCCCCTGCATATCTATATATCCCTTACCCGGAAGCCTCATCCTTTTGCCTGTGTTGGTATTTTTTGGAATATCCAGCTTTATCTTTCCCGATAAGGTCTGAACAATTACCTTAGTTCCCAGTGCCGCCTCCCACGGAAGCACCTGTATCTTCTTTGTTATATCCAGTCCTTCAAGCTTTGTTCCAGCTTCCTCTCTGAAGCTAACTTTGAAAAGTATGTCTCCATCCAGACCCCATTTGTCGCCCTTGACCTTGATTTTTTTACCAGGGGTAATGCCCTTGGGTATCTTTACTCTGATACTCTTATGAGTACCTCCTATATTTAGGGATACTTCCCTTTCTCCTCCTGTGTAGCCTTCAAAAATAGATATCTGAAGTTCAGACTCATAGCTCTGCCTTTGAGGTTCTCTGGTCCTTCTTCCTCCGGTCCTGCCACCACCGAAAAGATCGCCTATGTCAAAGCCGTCTCTACCACCTCCTGCTCCACCGAAGAACGCGTTAAAGAAGTCGCTGAAGCCTCCTGCATCTCCTGCGGAATAGGTGTAGGTCCTTCCACCTTGACCGAAGTCGAAGCCATACTGGCTTGGATCGAAGTTTTGGCCATTTGAGAAGCCATACTGACCGAATTGGTCATATTGCTTTCTCTTTGTATCGTCACTAAGTACCTCATAAGCCTCATTTATCTCCTTAAACTTCTCCTGAGCCTTATCATCTCCTGGATTTAAATCCGGGTGATATTTCTTTGCCAGCTTCCTGTAGGTTTTCTTTATCTCATCCTGGGTTGCAGTTTTTTCAACGCCTAGTATGTTGTAATAATCCTTATATTCCATAAAACCATCTCCAATGATATGTTTGACTTTCTTTGACCTTTGATTAAATTATATTAAAAAAACTTAAAATTTGCAATATGTATATACCCCTGTGGGGAAAAAATAACCCCTCCGGAGTTTAGTCCTGGAGGGAGATGTCATTACTTTATATACTTGTCGATTATATTTATTATCTCTTCTATCTTCTCGTCGCCCTGCTCTCCACCTTCAAGGATAGCATCCGCGACACAGGTCCTGATATGGCCATTCAAAACATCTATGTTGGATTTCTTCAAAAGACCTATTACGGACAGTATCTGGGTGGATATGTCTACGCAATACCTGTCGTCCTCGATCATCCTAATGATCCCGTCAAGCTGGCCTCTTGCTGTCTTCATTTTATTCAGCGCTGCTGCTTTCCCCTGGTTCAAAGGATCAACTCCTATTCAATGGATACTACTTCATAGCCTGCATCATCGATGGCTTCCTTCATAGCCTCGTCTGCCAATGCTTCTCCAACCACAGTCACCTTGCCGCTTTCAAGATCGACCTCAACTGTTCCAACTCCATCTAAACCTGTCAGAGCTCTTTTTACCGCCATGACACAATGATTGCAGCTCATGCCTTCTACCTTTAAAATCTTTTCCATTTTGATCATCCTTTCCTTATTTGAAATTTCTAAGTCTAAGCGAGTTTGTAACGACAGAAACCGAACTGAATGCCATCGCAGCTCCTGCGATCATTGGATTCAGGAATCCAAGTGCAGCAAAGGGGATTCCTACAGAGTTGTAGAAAAACGCCCAGAATAGATTCTGCTTGATGGTCTTCATGGTCCTATGACTAAGTCTTATTGCAGTTACAACTCCTGAGAGATCTCCTCTCATCAGGGTAATATCTGCTGCCTCCATAGCAACATCTGTTCCAGTACCTATTGCAAAGCCTACATCAGCTGCTGCAAGCGCAGGTGCATCGTTGATACCGTCTCCAACCATTCCTACATGTCTACCTTGACTCTTAAGCTCCTCAACCTTTGACGCCTTATGCTCTGGAAGAACATCTGCAAGCACGTTGTCTATACCCACCTGTGAAGCTATGGCTTTCGCTGTTCTCTCATTGTCACCTGTTATCATATACACCTGAAGACCCATTCCCTGAAGCTCCTTAATGGCTGCCAGCGAAGTTTTCTTTATCTGATCTGCAACAGCTATGATCCCAGCCAGCCTGCCATCTACAGCTATGAGCATTGCAGTCTTTCCCTGTTCCTCCAGGGTTGATATCTTCTCTTCGATGCCAGTAAGGTCAAGATCTCCATCGTTCATGAGCTTTCTGTTCCCTATAAGAACATCCTTGCCTTCAAACTTAGCCTTCAATCCCTTGCCGGGGACTGCTGCAAAGCTGTCTGCATCCTTCAACATTACAAGTTGTGCCTCTGCATAGCCTACTATTGCCTGGCCAAGTGGATGCTCAGAGGTCTTCTCAACGGACCCTGCAACCCTTAACAACTCAATCTCATCAAAACCTTTTAAGGCTTCAACATCGGTAACCTCCGGTTCACCCTTTGTAATAGTTCCCGTTTTGTCGAAAATAATGGCATCCATTTTATGGGCACCTTCAAGATGCTCCCCTGATTTTATAAGGATCCCATTTTCAGCTCCCTTTCCTGTACCAACCATAATAGCGGTGGGAGTTGCAAGGCCAAGAGCACATGGACAAGCGATTACAAGGATAGCAACTGCATTGATCAATCCTGTGTTGAAATCTCCCAAGAAGTAGAAGATGAGGAAGGTAACCAGGGCAATCACCAGTACAATAGGGACAAATATCCCGGATATCTTATCAGCGAGTTTTTGTACCGGAGCCTTTGAGCCTTGGGCATCCTCCACAAGTCTGATAATCTGTGAAAGAACAGTATCCTTGCCGATTTTTGTTGCCTTGAATTTAAATGCGCCAAATTTATTTATAGTGGCGCCGATAACTTGGTCACCCACCTTTTTATCTACCGGAATGCTTTCACCGGTTATCATGGATTCATCGAGAGCTGAAGAGCCTTCGACGATCATCCCGTCGACAGGAACCTTTTCGCCAGGTCTTACAATTATTATATCGCCAATTAGCAGGTCATCTATATCTATGTCTACCTCCATGTCATCTCTTATGACCCGAGCAGTCTTTGGCTGCAGACCCATAAGCTTCTTGATTGCTTCAGATGTCTTGCCCTTTGCTATTGCCTCAAATAGCTTTCCAAGTACTATCAGGGTGATGATAACAGCCGAAGCCTCAAAGTAGTATTCGTGGACCATGTTGAACAAATTGTATATGCTGTAGAAATATGCAGCTGAGGTACCTAATGCAATTAGTACGTCCATGTTCGCCCCTCCGCCTCTGACGGAGTGGTATGCTCCCCTATAGAACCTATATCCTATAATAAATTGAACTGGTGTTGCCAATACCCATTGGAAGTAGCCATCTGTGAGGATGTTCTTGATTCCGGCCATATGGAAAAACATGGCTGCCACAAGTGGAGCAGTTAGGATCAGAGATACAATAAAGGAATTTTTAAGAGATTTTATCTCCTTCTCCCTCATTTGCTTTTCCTTGTCCAAATCAGATTCTCTCTGGATCTGAGCCTTATAGCCCGCCTTTTCTACTGCGGCTATCAAGGAAGATGGTTCAACGACACCTGACGGGAAATCGACAATAGCCTTATTTGTTGAGAGGTTTACATTGGCTTTCACCACTCCTTCGACCTTGCTTAGCATCTTCTCTACTCTTGTAGAGCAGGCTGCACAGGTCATACCCTCCACTAGAAGAGTCTCCCTCACAAGAGGGACCTGGTAGCCGGTCTTCTCTATAGTCTTGATTATCATATCTTTACTGGTCGCTGCAGAATCGAATTCAACTGTGGCCTTGTTTGCAAGGAGATTCACATTGGCTGAGGTCACACCCTCGAGCTTATTCAATGATTTTTCAATCCTTGCTGAGCAAGCCGCACAGGTCATTCCGACTACATTGACCGTAAGCTTTTCAGTACTCATAGTATCATCCTTTCATATCTATCCCCCTCCCCTAGGGGGTCGGTTCAATATTATAGTACTACCTACATAGATAGTTGTCAATAGATATTTTAGGGACATCAACCATGGCAACCATTGGGGACGGTCCTTTTTGGCTGGAAATGCATTAAATATCAAACAATGTCAGCCAAAAAGGACCGTCCCTTGTGGCTTCATGTCCCTCCCCGATGTCCCTCTGAAAAAACTCTTGCATAACAGGTACAAATAATATATTATGATAATGAGAATAGTTATCAAATTAACATACACTTTATCTTACATAGAAAGGTTTTGGTGATCCTATGGTACTTTCAAGTCTCAAGGCAAACCATAAATGCAGAGTTAAAAATATCGCAGGCGGAGGTTACGCACGCAGAAGATTATATGAGCTTGGTTTTATCACAGGTGCTGAGGTCAAAGTTGTTAAGAACGACTTTGGTCCTGTTATTGTGTCCCTTTCTGGTAATAAGCTTGCCATAGGGAGAGGTCTTGCTCAGCACATTATTGTAGATTCAGAATAATTTTTTTGATTTTTATTGATAATCTCTATCAATAAAGAAGGGACGTGGATCAATGTACACAATTGCTTTGGTGGGTAATCCCAATAGTGGGAAGACCACCTTGTTTAATGCTCTCACTGGCTCCAACCAGCATGTTGGAAACTGGCCAGGGGTTACAGTAGAGAAAAAAGAAGGCTCCTTAAATCATAAGGGAGCTGTTTATAATGTTGTGGACCTTCCCGGCACTTACAGCCTCGGAGCCTATTCAGAGGACGAGCTGGTTGCTCGGGATTTTGTTGTTAAGGGACAGCCGGATGTAGTAATCAACGTTGTGGATGCAACAAATATCGACAGGAACCTCTACCTCACCACTCAGCTCATGGAAATGGGTGCAAACGTGGTAATTGCACTTAACATGATGGATGAGGCCAGTATGAAGCAAATAGATATTTCCGTTGAGGATCTTTCAAAATCCCTTGGGGTACCTGTTGTTCCAACGGTTGCCGCTAAGAAAAAGGGTGTAAACCAGCTTCTGGATGAAGTAGTAAAGGCTATTGGTTCCGATCAAAAGCCGCACGATTTAGCCCACGGCGATAAACTTGATGGACAAATAATGAAGCTGTCTGGAATCATTAATAACAAGGAATACCAGTATCCCGTAAAGTGGATAGCCTTAAAGGCTCTCGAAGGGGATGCTGAGATAAAAAAACTTATTTCAGATAATGAGGAAGCAAAGGAATATATATCCAGCATAACAGGTGAGGATACTGATCTTGAGCTTGATATCATCGACAGCAGATACAGCTACATAAACAAGATCGTTCGAGATAGCGTTAAGAGGCCGGAAAATGAAATAGTTACCACAACAGACAAAATAGATAAGGTGCTTACAAGCAGGCTGTTTGGTCTTCCCATATTCGGTCTGATCATGTATGTTGTGTTCCAGTTGACCTTTGTCATTGGTTCTGATTTTCTTGGAGGTTATGTAGAAGCCTTTGTAGGTATTATAGGTGAAGGTCTCAGCTCATTACTGATTTCGATTAATTCTCCCGAATGGTTAATTTCATTCGTGATCGAGGGCTTCATAGGAGGCGTAGGCTCAGTGCTTGTATTTGTACCTCTAATAATGGTCCTTTACTTCTTCCTGGCTATCCTTGAGGATACAGGCTACATGGCAAGAGCTGCCTATATAATGGATGGGATCATGAGAGCGGTGGGACTCCATGGTAAGACATTTATATCTATGATTATTGGTTTTGGCTGCAACGTACCTGGAGTTATGTCGACAAGAACTCTGGAAAACAAAAGGGACCGGATGATCGCAATACTTATAAACCCCTTTATGTCATGTGGGGCAAGATTACCGATCTACCTTGTGTTTATTGCGGCATTCTTCCCAAACAATGGAGGCTTGGTGCTTTTCATAATTTATGCATTGGGGATCGCAATTGCCTTGTTGATGGGTAAAATATTCAGTAAAACCTTGTTCAAGGGAGAGTCCTCTCACTTTATCATGGAGCTTCCACCCTATCGTCTACCCCAGGCATCCAGTGTTATACGGGATATGTGGGAGAAGGTATGGGATTTTATAAAGAGAGCGGGAACTGTTATTTTTGCGGTGGTCTCTCTACTATGGATATTATCTGTTCTCCCCGTTGGAGTTGAACCCTATTCACATGAAAGCATACTCGGCAGAATTGGACAATTTATAGCACCGCTGTTTATACCGGCAGGCTACGGGACTTGGCAGGCATCGGTAAGTCTTTTTGCTGGAATCGCTGCCAAAGAGGCAGTAGTTGCGATCCTTGGAATGGTCTATGCCGGAGTCAGCGAAGGAACAGAGCTTATAACTGCTATCCAGTCAGCCTTTACACCACTGTCAGCTGTATCCTTCCTTGTTATGACACTGCTTTACACACCCTGTGCTGCTGTTATTGCAACCGTCAAGAAGGAGACCAACTCCTGGAAATGGGCTGCATTTATGGCTGTTTACCCCTTCGTTCTTGGGTGGGTGTTTAGTGTAGTTGTGTACCAGGTCGGCACAATCCTGGGTTTTTAAGGAGGGGTCCAAATGCTTAAGGAAGTATTAAGGGAAGTCAAGGAGGTCAAGGTTTACTCCAAGCCTCTTATTGCACATAATCTTAAAATATCTGAGGAAGTTCTGGAGGATATGCTGTCACAGCTGATCAGGATGGGTTACCTTTCTGAGGATCTGGGCTCTCCAACCTGCGAAAGCAAGTGTGCGGGCTGCCATGTTTCTAGCTGCAGTACTACCCCTATCAAAATGCTTTCTGTGACTAATAAGGGAGAGAAACTTTTAAGTCAGTGAATAAGTAAGAGTGAAAAGTGAATAGTTGATTTTAGATGATTTTAGGTGATTTAATGGGATAGTCTATTCTTTCTACTCTTCACTATTCACTGATCACTATTAACTGCAGTATTAATTTATTAAAATTAGTTAACATAATTTTTTCTGTTTCATCTGTTTAGAAAAAAATATGTGGGTATAATATACATACAAATCATTATATTAATTCAATGCTTCATTGAAGCGATGGTTTGTATAATGGTTTAATAGGACTTTGATAACTGCATCCAACAAAACGACCAATCAATACTTGGTGGTGAAAAATCAGGCCTTGAAAAAGTCTGAACTCGCATCATTGGATATTGAGGCTTTGATTCAAATTCAATCGAGAGATTGAAAAAATGCTTCACCTATTTTTATCGCATCACCAGTGCAGGATTCCGAAATCAATTGGGATTAGGAAACTCTGGATAGTAAAGTTGCGAAGATAGATAAAGTAGTGGAACTTGTTTAAGATGTAAAGAGTTTTAAATTAGCTTGCTGCTCCTATATTCAAAGTTACTGGTTCACAGATTTCGAAATAACAGTTGTTTGGATTGAACGCAGGTAATGTAGTAAAGAAGGAAAAGCAGTTGCGTTATGGAAGTACCTGTACGAACGTACAGGAAAGAAACACTTGTAGTACGGGCAGCAGCTTTGAAAGATGAACCACTTGCAACACAAGTAGTAAGTTTAGTAAGAGTAGCTTGTAGTATAAGTAAAATGTAGTACTCAGGCCGTAAGGCTTGAGAAAGAAACACAACTAAATAAACTTATTAGGTTATACGATTAGAGTTTAATCCTCTGTAATCTAAATTAAGGAGAGTAGATTGGATAAAGTGATTGAACCAAAAAGTTCTCGTTGGAGCAGTTATCGTAAGTTCTATTTATAAAGAGGGATCGTTCAGGTAGTTGATGGATAATCCCTCTTATATATTTTTAAAATATCGATATCCTTGAATTTCCAGTTCTACAAGTCTATAATGATATTAATATATCTAAAGGAGACTCGTGATGAACAAATTAGATTGGGCGGATAAACGGAATCTGACCATGCTGGCTGATTTTTATGAATTCACCATGGCCAATGGTTATTTAGAAAATGACATGGAGGAAAAAATAGGCTACTTCGATATGTTCTTCAGATCCATCCCTGACGACGGAGGCTTCGCCATTATGGCTGGGGTTGAACAGCTTATCGAATACCTTAGAAATCTAAAGTTTGATGAAGATGATCTTGAATTTTTCAGAAGCAAAGGCATATTTGGAGAAAAGTTTATAAGCTACCTGAGAGACTTCACTTTTTCCTGTGACGTTTGGGCAATACCCGAAGGAACTCCAATATTTCCAAAGGAGCCTATAGTCATAGTGAGAGGTCCTGTAGTTCAGGCACAGCTTGTTGAGACGATGATACTTCTTACAGTCAACCATCAATCCCTTATAGCCACAAAGGCAAACAGGATCGTAAGAGCTGCTGACGGCAGGGCAGTAATCGAGTTTGGTTCAAGGCGAGCTCAGGGTTATGAAGGTGCTATCCTGGGAGCCAGAGCAGCCTATATCGGAGGATGTATAGGAACGGCAAACACAATAGTAGACCGTGATTATGGTATCCCCGCCATGGGTACTATGGCACACAGCTGGGTACAGATGTTCCCAACTGAGCTGGAGGCATTCAGAGCATATGCAAGGATTTATCCTGACAGCTGCACCTTGTTGGTAGATACCTACAACACCCTTGGCAAGGGCATTCCCAATGCCATCAAGGTGTTCGACGAGGAGGTAGTACCTAGAGGCTTCAGACCCAAGGCAGTAAGAATAGACAGCGGTGATATCGCATATCTTTCGAAGAAAGCAAGAAAGATGCTTGATGATGCCGGCTATCCGGACGTAAAGATAATGGCATCCAGCAGTCTGGATGAATTTGTCATAAAGGACCTAATAACCCAGGGAGCACAAGTTGACAGCTTTGGTGTTGGGGAAAGACTTATAACTGCAAAGTCCGAGCCGATTTTTGGCGGAGTCTACAAGCTGGTTGCTGTAGAGGATAACGGAGTCGTGACACCTAAGATCAAGATCAGCAATAATGTTGAAAAGATAACCACTCCAGGCTTTAAGCAAGTTTACAGGCTATATAGGAATTCAGATAAAAAGGCAATAGCAGATGTTATCACTCTTCATGATGAGAAAATCGACGAGTCAGGGCCTTACGAGATATTCCACCCATTGTTTACATGGAAAAGAACAACCCTGACGGACTTCCACGCTAAGCCGCTCCTTATTCAATTGTTTAAGGATGGTCAATGTGTCTATGAAAGTCCTCATGTTACGGATATAAGGGATGTATGCAAGGCAGAGATAGATACCCTATGGGATGAGGTAAAGCGTTTTGAAAGACCACATGAATATTTTGTAGACCTTTCACAGGATCTATGGGATATAAAGGATAAGCTGTTAAAGGAGCATAAATAGTAAATGCCGGAGGACCGATCCTCCGGCATTTTTTACTTCTTTTTCTTTGTTTTGCTCTTGACCCTCTTGAGTCGGAAAAAGTCCTCTCTCTCCTTCTCCTGAAGTACCTCGTCGATATACTTTATGGTGGATTCATAACGGGGTATTTGAATCTTATCCAGGGCATTGGCCCTCTTTTGAGTCTTTTTTATCTCCATAGCCAGCTTGTAGACAGAATTCTCTATCTCAGCAAGTTCATATATAAGTCCTCTGATCTGGATAAAGCTTAGAACTGCCTTATCAAAGGCTGAGTTGGTCCTGAAAAATCCATACTCAGTTGTAAAAGGCTTCTCCTCCCTTTTGATCATCGGTACCTCAACGCCCATGACAGACTTGAAAAGTATCTGGAAGTCTGCTTCCTTTTCAATGGACTGTGCTATCTCCTCGACGTACTCAGAGCCCATAGTTATGTTTGCAAGCTTAAGAGCGTCATAGGCTTCTGAAAAGGTCCTTTCGATCCTCTCCTGAAGGCTGCTGGCTGAATCGATTAACGCCATCATTTCTCTTATCAGAACTGTTCTCTTCTTATCCAGAAGCTCGAAGCCCTTCTTTGCAAACTTAAGGGAATTCTTTGACTTTATCAAGTTGGCTTTTGTTGGAGTTATTTTATAAACTGCCATTGCCTCACCCTATTTCATATACTTTTCGATCATTTCCGGCTTCAGACGGTCGAGCTCTTCCCTTGGAAGAAGCTTAAGAAGATCCCATCCCAAATTCAGTGTGTCATTCATATCTCTGTTCTCATTGAAGCTCTGGGTCACAAATCTCTTTTCAAAGGCGTCCCCAAACCTCATATACTTCTTATCCTTGTCTGAAAGGTCCTCCTCACCAACGATCTGAGCCAGGGCTCTTACCTCCTGAACCTTGGAATATGCTGAGAACAGCTGGTTCGAAACCTCAGGATGATCCTCCCTTGTAAAGCCCTCGCCAATACCGTCCTTCATAAGACGGGAAAGTGATGGCAATACGTTTATCGGAGGATAAACTCCCTTTTGATAAAGCTCTCTGGCAAGCACCACCTGCCCCTCGGTTATATAGCCAGTAAGGTCAGGGATTGGGTGTGTTATATCGTCATTTGGCATTGTCAGTATCGGAATAAGCGTTACAGAACCCTCAACCTCGTGGATCATACCAGCTCTTTCATATAGGGCAGCCAAGTCTGAATATAGATATCCTGGATAACCTCTTCTGCTTGGAACCTCCTCACGAAGTGAAGAAACCTCACGAAGTGCCTCTCCATAGCTTGTGATATCTGTCATTATAACAAGCACGTGCTGATTTTCCTCATAAGCCAGGTACTCAGCTGCAGTCAGGGCGCATCTTGGAGCGATTATCCTCTCCATGATCGGGTCATCAGCATAGTTTATATACATAACTACCTTCTCCTGAACCCCAGCCTTTTTGAAGGCTTCCTCAAAGAAGAATGCCTCGTCGTGCTTAACCCCAATTGCAGCAAATATTATAGAGAAGTTATTGTCTCCCTCTCTTGACTGTATCCTCGCCTGTCTGACTATTTGAGCTGCAAGCTCGTTGTGTGGAAGTCCAGCTCCTGAAAATATTGGAAGTTTTTGCCCTCTTATAAGGGTAGTCAGTCCATCTATCGAGGATATTCCCGTTTGGATGTAGTTTCTGGGGTATTCCCTTGAAACCGGGTTTATTGGTCTTCCGTTTACATTATAGGTCTTCTCGGAGTATATGTCTCTTCCTCCGTCGATCGGTCTTCCTATGCCATTAAAGGTTCTCCCAAGTATCTTCTTTGAAAGAGGTATCTCAAAGGGTTTGCCTTTAAAGCTTACCTTTGAGTTTTCAATGGACATTCCCATCGTAGCTCCAAATACCTGAACTACTACCTTGTCCCCATCGATCTTGATAACACGACCAACCTTCCTGTCGCCCAGCTGGTCTTCTATCTCAACTATTTCTCCATACCCGACTCTGTGTATTTTTGAAAGCTCAATAAGAGCTCCCTGTACTCTATCTAGTTTTAAATATTCTCTCTTCATCCTATCACCCACTATTTGGAATACTCTGATTCTAACTGGTTGTAGAATTCATTGATCATAGTATTCAAGCCTTGTATTTTTTCGATCTCTTCGTTAGGTATGGTGTATTTCATCTTAATGATCTCCTCGTAGAGATCAGCATTTCTTACTCTTGATATCGGAATGCCTTTCTTGACCGCCTGAAGTCCTCTGTTGTATAGAAGTTCTATGGTCTTAAGCATTTCCAACTGCTTCTTAAGAGGAACGAAGGTGTCCTCCTTATGGAAGGCATTCTGCTGAAGGAACCCGATCTTGATTACTCTTGCAACCTCCAGGATAAGCCTCTGGTCATCAGGAAGTACGTCCTCTCCCACCAGAAGAACTATCTCAAGAAGTCGGCTTTCATCGTAAAGAAGGTTAAGCATCCTCGATCTGATTCCCTCGATATCCTCATTAAGCTCTTTCTCGTAGAACTTCTTGATCATATCACTGTAGCCGGAATAGCTTGTCAGCCAGTTTATTGCCGGGTAGTGTCTTGAGTAAGCAAGCTCTCTATCAAGACCAAGGAAAACGTTGACGAATCTCTTCGTGTTCTCAGTTACTGGCTCTGAGAAGTCTCCTCCCGCAGGAGAAACCGCTCCGATTATTGTAACTGAGCCCTCTTCACCTGAAAGAGTCTTTACATAACCAGCTCTTTCGTAAAACTGAGCAAGTCTCGAAGGCAGGTAAGCAGGGTAGCCTTCCTCAGCAGGCATCTCTTCAAGACGACCTGAGATCTCTCTTAGGGCCTCCGCCCATCTGGAGGTTGAGTCAGCCATGATCGCCACATTGTAGCCCATGTCCCTGAAGTACTCAGCCATCGTGATTCCTGTGTATATTGACGCCTCTCTTGCGGCTACCGGCATGTTTGAGGTATTTGCAATGAGAACTGTTCTTTCCATTATTGGTCTGTCGGATTTCGGATCAATCAGCTTAGGAAAGTCCTCAAGAACCTCCGTCATCTCGTTTCCACGTTCTCCACAGCCTACGTATATTATTATGTCCGCATCAGACCACTTTGCCAGCTGATGCTGAGTCATAGTCTTTCCTGTACCGAAACCGCCTGGTATTGCTGCTGTTCCTCCCTTAGCGATAGGGAAGAAAATATCAAGAACCCTTTGTCCGGTAATAAGAAGCTTATCTATCTGAAGTCTTTCCTCGACCGGTCTTTGAACACGGACTGGCCATTCCTGGTGCATCATTACCTCGTGTTCCTGACCCTTGAGGTCTATTACCTTCATAACTACATGGTTTATATTGTACTTCCCTGGAGCTGCAAGCCAGGATATCTTGCCCTCGACTCCTATGGGAACCAAAAGCTTGTGTGTTACAAGAGGCGTCTCTTCAACCTTGCCGAATATATTTCCTTGCTTTACATAATCTCCAACAGAAACTGTAAACTCGACATCCCAAAGTGCTTCCTCATCGATGGATATAAGGCCTATACCTTCGGGAATAAAGCTTCCATGTTCGTCCCTTATCCTTTTTAGAGGTCTTTGGATACCGTCAAACATATTACTCAGCATTCCAGGTCCAAGCTTAAGTGAAAGAGGCTTACCCGTGGAGATGATCTCTTCTCCTCTTTTGACTCCCTCAGTTTCTTCATATACCTGGACTGTTCCGTAATCGCCGTCAACAGCAATTACCTCTCCTATCAGCTTCTTGGTGCCAACCATTACCATTTCTCTCATCTTAAAGCCGGTCATGTTTTTGCCAAGAATAACGGGTCCGTTGATCATCTGGATTTCGCCTATTAGTTTACTCATTGCTCTCACCAGCCTTTCCAAGGACAAGGCACAGCCTTTGACCTATGGTGTATTCCTTTTCTTCGATAAGAGTCTTAAGTGAATGATCGATATTATAAGTCTTCTCGGAGTTGCTTATTACAAAGCCACCGATTTTTTCATCGCTCATGGTCTCAATGACAAAGGACTTGCCCGTTACTGCTACAAGGCCTTTGATGCAGCCCTTGATCGACTCCTTGTCCTTCTCTCTTACATAGACAACTACCTCATTGTTCTCAATTTCTTTGAGATATTTATTGATATTTTCGCAAAGATATTCATAATACTCATCAGTGTCGACAAATTGGTTCGCCCTCTTCAGGATCTCCCTTAAAAGTTGATCCTGCAGGTCCTTCCTCTTTTGTCTCAGCTGAGCTTTGTTCTTTTCAATTGCTTTGGCCATGGCTTCATTTCTCTCTATCTTAGCCATGCTGATTTTCCTTCTTACTATCTCGTCTCTATTGGCTTCAAGCTCTTTTCTTCTATCTTCAAGCGCCTGCAGATTCATCTCCTCAAGTTCCTTTAGAGCTTTCTGGAATTTCTCCTCTTCCTCACGGTAGACGATCTTGTGGAATATCTCCAATTTCTCCTCAACTGTTATCATAAGTTCACCACCTATATTTTTATGCCTATGGACTCTTTAATATACCTCATAATGAAATTCTTGTCCTTTAAGCCAGTACGGTCAGGAATCGTCACTATAAGCTGGGAGCTGCCGGTGCGCTTAAGCTCCAGCACCTCTTCCTTCATTTCTTCGAAGATCTTCTCAGTAATAATGATGATCCCGATATCCTTGTCCTCGACAGCCTCGTTGAAGCGTGCTGTTATTTCCTCTCTTGTCTGGGCAAGGACGCCCTCGATATTGGCCAGTCTCATCCCGATTATCGTATCTCTGTTATCACTGATCAGGAAAGACTTCATTTTTATAGCCTTCCCAGGATCATTATCGATACTATAAGTCCATAGATGGCGATACCCTCTGCAAGACCTACGAATATAAGTGTCTTACCAAGAAGTGATGAATCCTCTGAAACTGCACCAAGAGCTGCTGAACCTACAACTGCTACCGCGTAACCTGCACCAAGAGTTGCAATTCCTGTTGCTAAAGCCGCTGAAATAAAACCAAGTCCCTGCGATGATGAAAGAAGTCCGCCAGCTGCCTCTCCGGTCTCAGCGTTGATAGCTTGGGGAACCATGATAACTACTGCCGCTATAAGAAGTGGAAGAAATACGAACAGGTTGGTCCTTAGGATACCCTTTAATTTCTTTTTTCCACCTTCCATATTGTTGTAGATGTAAAAAACTCCTGTACCGATCGTAAGTAGAACTAAGATTGCTGTAGAAACAAGTATAAATGACATTTTTTCTCCTCCTAAAAATTAGATTGTGTTAGTTTTTAAGGCTGACTGGATTGAATTCTCTTCCATCGCCCTTGTAGTATCTACTGAATAGCTCGTAGTACTGAAGTCTCATTCCTTGAATGAAAACTATCAAGCCCTCGAGACCAATTATGAATATATTTCCTATAACTATCATAAGGACGTTTCCTGCTGCAGTGCCAATCATATGGCCCATAGTCTCAAATGCAAGGAATAATCCAACGTGCGTAAGTGCAAAGGCTCCAACTCTTATAAAGGATACAGTCCCGCTTAGCATTGCCAGGAATGTCTCAATAAGCGAGAATATGGATTCAACATAATAACCTGAAATATCCCCGCCGTGAAGAGGCCTTTTGTTCTCGATCATGTGAGTAAGCGGCAGCCTGAAGACTATTGCAAGAAGTGCAGCAACAGCAATCACAATACCTACAGGCATCGGGAGGATATTGATTCCAAGCATTCCTCCTCCAACAAGAACCAGTACTGTAATGTATAGGACAACACCAGCTACACCTTCTTTGCCGAACAATCCTTCCTCAATGTCGTGTCTCTTAAGTGCATTTATGATCCCAAATACATATGAGATTATGAGCACTGTAACACCAATGCCGATTGCGAAAAATAAAATGTCATTTATATTTTCGAAGGGCTTCATCCATAATGCAGGGATCCATGTTTCTATTCCGAATACAGCTCCATATAGAGCACCAAAAATCATTGAAGATATTCCAAGTCTTGAAAGCAATCCTCCAAAAAGCTTCATCCTCTTAGAAAGGAAATAACCACCTATAAGGAGTACAAGACCCTGACCAAGGTCTCCAAACATTATTCCAAATATTAACATGTAAGAAAGACTTACAAATGGAGTCGGATCAATTTCATTGTAATTCGGGGTGCCATAAAGGTTCACAAGCCACTCAAATGGTCTGAAGAACCAGTTGTTCTTTAGCTTCGTAGGAGGCTGAAGACTAGTCTCATCCTTGAATATAACAAGCATATCCCCGTATTCCTTGAGTTTTTCTTTTAAGTCTTCTCTCTCTGACTGTGCTACCCAGCCTGACATATAGAAGAATCTCTTTGAAAATGCTATTTTTTCTTTTATGTTATCAAGTTTGGAGAGAAGCTTTACCTGAGCTATTAGATGCTCAATCCTGTCTCCGTATTTTGCCTTGATTTCAGCTAATCTGTCCTCTTGGCCTTTTATCTCCTTTTGGAGTCTTTCCTGGTTCCTTATTATCTGCTCTCTGATCTCCTGCGGAGTACCTGAATACTCCTTAGGGATCGCTATCTCCCTGAAATTTAACGACCTTAAGATCCTTTTCATTTCTTCTTCTAGACTTGTAGGGTAAAGTACAAAGTAGACCTCACCCTCTGAGCTGGTTCCAGTGTGCAGAAGTATAGCAAGTATGTTTTCATAATTCTTTTTAAGTTTATAGCGGTCTTCCTTGCTAAGGATCCCCATCTTGAAGCTGAAATACTCCATTTCCCTAAGTGAGCTTATAGGTATTGTAAATTCCTTAAGCTCCTTAAAGCTGTTGGCATAGAAGTCCTCCAGGTAGTCAAGCTCCTTCTTCATAGCCTGAAGCATCATGTTTGGCTCAGTGACTTCTTCCCAGATGTCATTAAGCTCAACAAGAATTTCATCTCTTTTCATCTCGACTGCAGCCTCTTGCTTCTCAGACCCGGCTTCGATTCCGAGAATCTTTTTCAGTTCTTCTCCTTTTTTAAGAAGTTCCTCGTAACGCTCATCCTTCTCAAAGGTGGTAATGTTATTCAGGTCGATCAGCCTGTCGATGTTTTCATCGCTGACGTCGAAAAGGAAGTTGTTTTCCTCGATCTGCGTCATCGCATCTACAAGGTCTACCTTTCCGGACTGCAGGATATCCTTCAGCACCAGGTCTGTCTCCTCCACCTTGCCGATGATATTCATCATCGTCATTCTTTCTACGGACATTATTCATCACTTCCTTTTATCGTCCTTACGAGATACTCTTTGATCTCATAATAGGATAATCCATATTTTTTTGCTTCCAGTATAGATACAATATCCCGGATCTCAAACTCCAGCAGGTGAAGATATGCATTTGAAATCGATAGATCCAGCTTTCCTTTAGTAAATGTATTCTTGAACATATTGTATAAGTGCCGCTGCAGTCTAATCTCCATGAAAAGGTCTATGTCCTTCTCCTCATTCATCATTTCCTTATAGGGAGTCTTGGAAACCTTTGCCTTTAGGTCCTCAACAGTGCCGTAGCATAGCTCCTTCAACTCCTTGTAGCCAAAAAGCTTCCCATTGGGCAGTGTATAGTTTATAAGCTCCTCAGGTAGAAGATTGTAAAACTTAATCCCTCTATATATCCATTCAATGTTCAGCAGATCTATGTTTTCACTTAGGAAGTCGGTATAGATATTCCTATCTTTCTTCCCAAGGAAATTCGTACTTTCAAACAGTGAATTAAAGTAAAGCCTGTCTAGATTCATCTCCATATAGAAAAGAAGCTTGGAATAGTCCTCATGCCTGTAGGGATATAGAACATCATAGAATTTTGTTCCTTTCAGTCTCTCGATAAAGTCGTCCAGAGATTTAGAACTTCTAAGCTTTTCTATTGAGAAGCTGTAGTATTCATCCCGGATCATGCTGACTTTTTCATATTTTGACAGATCCTCCCCCCTTGCAAGGGCTCTAAGGTAAAGCTTCAGGTCCTCAGTTTCGAATCTGAACATATAGGCCTTATAAAACTTCTCATAGTCATCGGTAAAATACTTCAGTATCTTCTTGAACTGGATGATCAAAAACCTGTCCAGCTGGATTTCAACCTTCTGGATTTCATCCAGATCATGGAGCTCCTGAAGGACCTGTCCATAAACGGTATGGTCTTTCAAGTACTGAACCTGGTCGCTGACCTTTTCCTTTTCCATCAGCGTTATGTAGTCGGAATCCTTCAGGAAACGGGAGCGCATAACTCTCAATTTTGTATTTATTGCTGAAAATCGTCTTTCATTTCCCATTTTATCCCTCTATTCTTCCCCGGTCAGTATTTCTTTCCAAAGACTTTCGATTAACTGATCCTTTGCTTCGTTATAAACTACGTCGATATTGACCATGCTGCTCATACATTCGACCTCAATCTTGCCTGGACGCTCTGATTCCTGGACAGATTTCTGCATGATCTCCTGATAGGCCTTTTCTCCCTCCTCCATGTAAGATTTCATAAGGTCCTGCTCCAGCTTCTGAAGCATGTCCAAGCCCTCCAGCTTTTTCTTTCTCAGAAGTTCCTCATATTTGGCTCTTAGGGCAATGGTCTCCTTATCTAGATTGATGATTTGTTGTGTGATTTCGTTCATTTTTTATCACTCCTTAACCCTATTAATTATACTCTAATAGGAATATATAACAATAAATCAATATGTCGAAAATGGCAGCAAACAGTCGCAAATTGTGTCGTTGTTTGTTAAAACACTAACATCTTGGAATATCTCGATATTGCTCCTGTTTTCTCCATTTATCTTCATTTTTCACAAATATTAAGGAAAATTAATATATCGATGGGTAGTTCCTCCACCGAAAGGCGAGAAGCAAAAAATTAGATGCCACAGCCATCTGCGGCATCTCTATTATATTACAAACTCAATCCTTTTTCAAACGCATTCACATTAACTTCGTGAACTTTAGCTGGCAAGAATTTCTTTATCTTAGATATCCAATCGATTTTGTCCAGTCCAAGGGCTTTTACCATGAGTCCGAACATTACGATATTGGCGGACCTTGGTTCGCCAAGCTCCTCAGCGATCTCTCTTGCGTTGACTGATATTACGTTCTCAAGGGTATCCTTGATCCCCTCCATTATCCCAAGGGGGTACTCCTCCAGTCCGGAAAGTACAGGCAGGGGCCAGATCTCTTCCTCATTTACAATAAGAGTGCCACCTTTCTTAAGCATTGGTATATATCTAAGAGCTTCCACCTTTTCAAATGAAACCAGTATGTCGGCCTCTCCCTTGTTTATCGTAGGAGAGTATACCTTGTCTCCGAAGATTATCTGGGTCGTTACGCTGCCTCCTCTTTGAGCCATACCATGTATCTCAGACATCTTGACGTCGTAACCTTCCTCAAGGAGACCTTCTGTAAGTATCTTCGATACAAGTATAGTTCCCTGTCCACCTACTCCAACCATAAGTATTTTCTTATTCATCTATTTCACCTCTTCCCCGAAAGCTTCAATAGCATGGAACGGACATACCTGAAGACAAACCTGGCAGCCATTGCACATTGAGATATCCATGCTTACGACATTGTCCTTCATGGATATTGCAGGGCAGCCGATTCTCAGACAGGTCTTGCACTTTCTGCAAAGCTCCTGATTTACCTGGCAGTAAAGGTTGGCTCTTCTCTTTTGGACATCCTTTATAAGAGCGCAAGGCTGCTTTGTGATGATGACGAACGGCTCGTCAGTAGCTATAGCTGCCTTAACAGCCTCATAGTTTGCTTCCATATCATAGGGGTCTATGACTCTTAGGTTCTCTTCCTTGATCCCAATGGCCTTAACTAAGGCTATCAGGTCTACCTGAGGAGACTCTACGCCTGAAACTGTCTTGCCGGTTCCAGGGTTTTCCTGGTGTCCTGTCATAGCTGTGATTCTATTGTCAAGGATCACTACCGCCATATTGCTCTTGTTGTAGACTGCATCCACTAGACCGGTCATTCCTGAGTGGAAAAAGGTTGAATCTCCAACTACTCCGAATACCTTCTTATCTCTTCCGGCAATCCTATTTACTCTTTCGAAGCCGATTCCGGCAGAGATTCCTGCTCCCATACAGATCGAGATATCGCCAATATTTAGAGGTGCCATGGCTCCAAGAGTGTAGCAGCCAATATCTGTGGTTACATTTATCTTATTCTTATGCTTGCCCATTGCGTAGAAGATTCCTCTGTGAGGACATCCAGCGCAAAGTGCAGGCGGTCTGTTTGGAGCAGCTATCTCCAGTGTGTAGCCTTCCTCAGGCTTTTCACCAAGCATTACCTCTCTGATGATCTGTGGGCTGATTTCTCCACATACTGAGAAAATCTCCTTGCCTGTACACTCTATGCCCATGGCCTTCATGTAGTTTTCCATGTATGGCTCGTTTTCTTCTATAACATATAACTTCTCGACGCCTGCTGCGAATTCCTTCATCTTCTGGTCAGGAAGCGGCCAGCTGAAACCTACCTTAAGGTAGGATACTGTATTCCCAAATACCTCTTTAGCATGAACGTAGCATGCACCTGAGGTCACGATGCCTATCTTTCTGTCATTCCATTCTATCCTGTTCATCTCAGTAGTGTTTGAAAACTCTCTTAAGCGAGGAATCCTTTCGGTCTCCATCTCGATGTGCTTGACTCTTGAGTGAGCCGGTACCATTATGTATTTCTTGATATCCTTCGTGTATTCCTTAACTCCTGCCTCTACCCTGTCTGATAGCTCAACTGCGCCCTTGCTGTGGCAGATCCTTGTTGTGACCTTGAAAAGAACAACCGTATCGAACTTTTCAGATATTTCGAAGGCTTCCTTCATGAAGTCCTTGCATTCCTGGCTGTCAGATGGTTCTACCATTGCAATCTTTGCTGCCTGAGCATAAAGTCTGTTGTCCTGCTCGGTTTGGGAACTGTGCATACCAGGCTCGTCAGCTGTGATTATTACGCAGCCTCCGTTAACTCCCTCATATGCAAAGGAGAAAAGAGGATCTGCCGCTACGTTTAGTCCAACGTGCTTCATGGCTGCCATTGACCTTGCTCCGGCAATAGATGCACCTGCAGCTACTTCGACCGCTACCTTCTCGTTTGTAGACCATTCAGAATAGATCTCGGGGTATGTGGAAACGTTTTCAAGGATCTCAGTCGAAGGCGTTCCCGGATATGCTGCGGCAACTAAGCATCCGGCTTCGTAAGCGCCTCTTGCGATCGCTTCGTTTCCGGTCATAAGCTTTTTCATATAATCACTCCTCGTTTAATATCTTTGTTTACATTATATACTATATATAGAAAAATTCCACTATGTTTTAGTGGAAAATTCCAGTCTCTATGCGGCTTTAACGCTTAAAATCAGTGTCCTGACTTCATCGTTTCCTTGGGTGCTATACTGATATCTGCAGGGTCGATTGCCAGATCAGCCGGGTCTGGACAGTAAGTGTCGATGTTTTTTGCCCCAGTCTTAAGCTCCCAATGGAGAACGAAGGAAAGCACGACCCTTAGTATGGCAACAGAGGCAAGAATTACAAATTCGTCTATAGTTCTAATTACAACGGTTTTAATGATCTCTGCTGCCAGCTTGAACTCAAGGCTAAGTGCCATGGCTTTTGCAAAGTCTATAGATACGTCGTCTCCCCTAAAGTCAAATCCATTCCTGAAGAACTGAATAAGACCTCTTGCAGCTGCAATGGCTATGATCGCAACACCTATAAGCTCCAGCGAGCTGGTGATGTATGGTACTGTGTACTCAAGAAAATGCTCGATAATCAAACTTATCTCCCCTTAAATAAAAAGTAGAACAATAAATTCCCTAACGTTCATTCTACCATATGATGCACTTTTTTCCAAAATAAAATTATAACCATCTATCTGTTTTTTCGGTTGGACCACCAGGTGAATAGTATTGAGAAAGCTAATATCTGAAGAATTATCTCCGGATAGCCTGTTAGTGGATCGAATGAGAAATTTGTGTACAGCAGCCCCTCTATCGAGCCTGGACCTGTTATGACCGCACCGATCGATGTCAGTGCAAACATAAGCCAAGCCAGCTTAAGCCATCCAAAGTCTTCCTTGATAATGTTATTCTTGAATGGGTATATTGCTGAGCCCAGGATCGCTCCGCGTATAAGCTGAACTGGTACTGCAAGCCTTACTGAAAGGGCATCGGCAGGCTTCATGACAAGACTCATAAGCTCATCGGCCTCAAAGTAAGCAAAGTAATCGCTAAGGAGCATAAACATTATGCCAAATATCGTGTAGGTCAGGGTATGTATTACAGAAAATCTGGAAATGAACCTCAGAGGGCTCTCTCTTTTAATAAACATTCACTTACACCTTCCTTTCAGGGACAATGGGACACAATTCCAGCCATTAGGGACGGTCCCTATTGGCTGGAATTGTGCCGACATCGAGATAACTATAATTGTATTTTAAATCTCCTTAGCTTTTTATTTGGCTAGGAATCCGACTTATTATTAGTGCTTTTATAGCTTCTGACCGCAATTCGGGCAAAAATTGTACTGGGGATCCACTTGCGCTCCGCAGCTGGGGCATCCTGTATAGCCGGTTGTATGGGCATGCCCGCAATCAAGATCTCGATCGGCTATCGTAATATCATCGCCCCTGCGGATTTTGTCGCCCAGGTCCTTGTCCAGCATGCAGACTTGGCCGCAGCAGGACTTTGTCACAGTGTACTTCCAACCCCACTTGAATAATGGGATGAAGAAAAAGCTAAATACATTGCAATGACCTTGCACCGTATATCTCCCGTACTTACCGCAGGATGAACATATCTCAGCCCGATTGTATTCGTATGTATATGATTTGGGGTAAACCCCTGCAATAAAAAACATTCTTAAGTGCCTCCTAAGGACATTGGGGACGGTTTAATGACCTAAAAGAAATCTTTTAGCTCGTCGTAGGTCAGATGCAGCGAATTTCAAATTTTTATTTGGCTAAACAAGACGCTTTTTGGCTGAAATTGAACTTTTCTAAGTACAATTCTCAATCCGGTTATCCTGCTAATTTTTTTTAGCAACTTCTTGTACCATACTCCTGCTTACCTCCAGCATCTCAGCTATCTTCCTGAGTGAAAGCTTTGATCTATCAATCATGATATCAATCAAAGAATCCATTAGATCAGGCTTTCGAGTAAGCTGCCTTACATCGGTAATACCTTTGCGTTCACAAAATTCACTTATTATCCTTTGTGCCTTTATATATTTCAATTGTTCCATTTCTTCTTTGGTATCCAAATACTCCCCTTCATCCTCCAGCTTGTGAAAATCAATGAATGATTCAATGCTTCCGGATAGCTCTAGAATAAAATTATATTGATTCTGTTCAACTATCCCAAGGTTGCCTGTTAAATATCCATTATAGCTGCTCCATAAATATCCACTGCAATCCTTGACTATGGCTGCATTTACAGGGTTGTTGTGTGTATACCTTACAACCTGCATGAGATGTTCATCGCTCAACACCTCTTGTGACTTATAGCGATCCTGAAAAACATGCCCAATCCTATCCATCTTGCAGTTCAGCTTCATCGCAAAGGTTGTGTTTACTCGTTTTAGCAGGATGCTTATCTCAGTTAACTCGCCCCACATAACAATATGTACATGGTTATCCATGACACAATAGGCAACCACTTCAACATCGGACTCATCAAGCTTCTTGGACAAAATGTCCATAAACGCTTTTTTGAATTCGTCTTCACGAAAGATCATTTCTTTGTTGATGCCCCTCATCATAATATGGTAGTATCCACTGGGGCTTTCCGGTCTTTTCTGTCTCGGCACTAGTATCACCTCAACCCAATATTACCACAAATTTGTCATTTTCAAAATATTATATTAATATAAACAGCAAATGAGACATTAAAACAAAGAGAAAAGCCACCGGGGACGGTCCCTCATGGTTGTAATTGTGTGGATTTGCATTCAATTCCTGCCAAAAAGGACCGTCCCCGATGGCTCAAATGTCCCTAACTCAACTGGGAGTTCAGCATCTCAATAAAATCATCGACCAATCTTGGGTTTAAACCAATTCCAGCATCGTGCCGTAATAATCCAAGGATTTGATCATGCTCAAGTCTCGCTCGATATGGTCTGTTGCTTCTAAGTGCATCGTATATATCTGCGATGCTTATGATCTGACTGACAAAATGAGGTTTCCAATCATCAGCTATTGTCGGATATCCACCGCCATTGTACTTAATGTGGTGCTCTAACGCAGCTAATATGGCTATCCTAGGTATTCCCTTCTGGTTACATAGATACATTACTCCGTTTAGAGTATGAGCTTTTATAGTCTCAAACTCCTTGGTGGTTAGTGGACCTGTTTTATTAAGTATCTCATTTGGTACAAGCATCTTACCAACGTCATGCATCAACGCTGCATAAATTATATCCAGCAGCTCCGCTCCAGCAATCCCTATGTGTTTGGCCAAAGCCATTGAGAGTAATGCTACATTGATCGTATGAACATAAGTGTATTCATCTTCGCTTTTAACCTCTGCCAGATACTTCAAGGGGCCTGCAGAATATCTGAAAGTTTCCATTAAATCCTCTGATAGATTACTAACCGTCTTGAAATCAAATGACTTTTGAACATCAAGATTCTGTAACATGGAGATGAAATCGTTGGATGATTCCAGGTCCATAATAGAATCTATACTATCATCATTGTCTGTGCTGTCGCTTGTTGAAATCGTCCCAAGTAAGATATGTGCATAATCTCTTAGTCTTACATTTTTCTTGCCAGTATTGAATGTCTCATACAGAAAAACTGATAGCTCCTCCTGTTCTAGCCCTTTCACAAATACGATTTGATCAATACCTGCATCTTTCAGCAGCTTTATCAAGGATTCTGCTGCCCTCCCTACTCCAATTGCGGGTTTTTGATTAACTAATATGTTCTCATTTAAGAAGCCAATAAGTATCTTGTCTTCATTTTTAAAATTTTCATCAAAGCTTTTCATCAATTGTTCTATAGCTAATTTTGCCTGAGGATGCTTGTATGAATATAGCCTAATAGAATTGATAGCGCCTAGCAGTTCAGTTAAAATGTTGTCTACTCTATCTTGACTTATAATCATGACTGACTCCTTTTAAATGCCTTTTTATCCTACTAAGCTTCTTCGGTGATAAGGTAAGCCTGTTATTCATCAACCTATTATACAAATCCTGAAAAGAATTAAGATCTATCCAAGCGATTGTATCGATTGTTTTCACAATGAATTTATACATATTATCATCGATATGAAATGTACTTATCCTTTCGACAAGAGTTTCAACCACTTCAGTGACCCTAAATTCCTTGATTAGGTCAAGCAAGATCAAGATCTGTTCATTATTCCCGACTTGAATAAGGTGATTAATTTCACTTATTATCTTGTCGTCATTCTGCGTCAATAGGATCCTCAAAGCCAGTATTTTAGCTTCCATTGAATCACAGATATAAAGCTTCGCGGCGATGTCCTTTGGTATCGAGTCAAGATGTTCATCAATCATTGGGATAAATATTGATATTTTCCTTGTTGGGTCCCCAATGTACTTTCTTACAGCCTGAATGGCTGCCATTTCTTGGAATGATTGCATCAGAACTAGAATTCTCCGCCTTGTCCTCAAATCCTCTTCATCGATATAAGCATCGATAAGCCATCCTAGGTTTTTAGGTCCGCTTGCATTAATGACTTCCTGAAGATAATTATCGCTGTATGACTTGCTTGCTCTGATTGTTTGAGACAACTTTAATACTGAAGAATCCTTATTCAAGTATGAATGCACCCGTTCATCACTTATGATCGAATGGATGAACTGCCAGTCTCTAGTGTCAATAAATTCATCAAGATACTTATGTATGCTGTCTACAAAACTAATATGCATTGAGTCATCAAGCTTATTCCTTACCAGATGTAAAAGTGCAGTTACAATTGTTCTATTGATAAGTTTACTGTCAAACAAATCAATTTCAATTAAACCATTCTCGGATTGTGCATCATAGGATAACAAGCTCCGTAGGTGTTGCCTGTAATCCTCTGTAACATACAACTCATATGCTTCTCTCTCGACCAGCTTGTTTATTTGATCATCGCTTATCACTTCGTCAGTCGTCTCTAAACTTTCACCTCCTGCGAGTTTCCTGGCTAAATCCATGGCGACAAGAAGATCGACTAATGAAGGCGAGATGGAATTCTTCTTTACATTTGCTCTTGCAACCACAACAGAAATCGCTTCATAAGGTAATCCTTTTAAAAAGATAGATGCCTCATTCTCAGACATCTTGGACAACTCTTCCAATGCAATATCTATCAATTCATCAGTAGTAAGACTATCTACTAAAGGATTAAGTGTCCTTAATGACTTAATCAACTCACTTCTTATACTTGTTTTACCTGAAGGTACATCTTGAATTTCGGTCTGGTATCCATATCTTAGACTACTATAATCCATCTCTTCAATAATTATTGAATCAATATTATGGATCGCATACTGAATATCAGTATGGTATAACAGCTTGCTATTGGTAGGAATGGCATTCAATAGATAGAGAAAATCAATTATAGGCGAGAATCCAACCCCTGAACAAAATGTTACAGAAGTTATACCTCGACCACCCAACAATTGCATTATGTATCCTGCTTTTATGTTATCTGCACTAAACTCCACACCATTTATTATAAGGCTGAACCCGGTATCTACAATCTTGATATTTGGAGTGGTGCTATGTATTTCCCCAATAGTCCTAAGCAGATCCAATACAGCTTGATTAACAAAATCATGGCCATGTGAATACAAAAGATATTTCTTCTCTAGTACTACTAATTCATTCAAAAAATCTTCATATTTAACCGCCAAAATGATTACCTCGCTTATTAGTATAAGTGCTTAGGCTACGATATGCATGAAAAGTGAATTTCTCAGTAAATTCTGACTCTATTATAATATATTTCCTGCATTAATCGCAAAAATAGTTTTAGGACATTGAATAAAGCCACTAGGGACGGTCCCCAGTGGCAGGAATTGTGTCTATTTATATCTAATTCCTGCCAAAAAGGACCGTCCCCGGTGGCTTAAAGTGAATCTATTAACCCCAGTATTTCATCATTCTCCGGGATGTCCTGCATCGAGTGGCCATAATGCACGTATCGCAGCATTCCTTCCTTGTCCACCAGCATTTGTGCAGGCATTCTGCCCAGCTTAAACAAGTTGACCTTTTGCCCGTAGAGCTTTAACACTTCATGATTAGGATCTGGGATGCCATAGAACTCAAGTTCATTATTCTTCCAATACTTTTCGAAGCTTTCCTCATTTTCAGGTCCGATTGCCACAATAACCGTGTCTTTTTCAGCGAATTTATAGTAATCTTGATGCAACTGCATCATATGCTTTTGGCAGTACATTCATACAAAACCTCTATTTAGAACGATAAGTACATTTTTATCTCCTTTGAAAGCAGAAAGCTTGAATATATTACCTTTAAAGTCCTTCATCTCAAAATCTGGTGCTGGCTTTTTTACTTCTACGCTTGCCATTATCCAATTCCTCCCTATATAACTATTGTCTACCTGTTCCTCTGTATTATACCCATCTAGTGGATCTCCAATAAAAAGACCGCTTGGGTATTCCCAAACGGTCACAGCTTCATCCAATGGATTTGATTAGATATATTAGTATAGCAGCTGCAATAAATACTACAGTTAAAACAGTCCTGATCTTTTTCTTAGATGCAGGATCTATCCCACCATAGCCGCTGCCCTCCAGCTCACCCTTACAAAAGGGACACTGCCTCATGTGATCTAGGACATCCCTATCGCAATGAGGACATTTCACAAGATGCTTTTCAAATCGTTTTAGTTTGTCTTTATCATCCATACTAATACCTCTAAGTTTAAAATTTCTTAAGGGACATTGGGGACGGTTTGGCATGCTACCTTAAAGGTTTACTATTTGGGTACGGTTAATTTTTTAGTTTTTATGCAGATAATTGTTTTTCTTTGAATATGCCAGGAGGATATCCACCAAGTTTCTTCTGAGGTCTGTCGTATATATAGTATCTCATATAGTCTTCAACTATCTCAATGACTTCGTTGATATCCTTGATCCTTCTACTCATTAGATGAATAGTTTCGCTTTTAAAGTGACCGAAAAAGCTTTCTGCTTTAGCATTATCCCAGCAATTGCCCTTTCGTGACATGCTCTGTTTAACATTCAACTCTTTTAGAAGATTGACATACATCAAGCTAGTGTAATGGACACCTTGATCGCTATGAATGATACTGCCAGATAGGTCGAACTTCTCGGAAAGTGCCTTTATTGCATTTAAGCTAAGATATTTATCCTGAGTATCGCTTATATTCCAGGATACAGGTTCATTATTGTACAGATCGATTACTGTGCAAAGATAAATCATCTTTCTTCTTGTTGGTATATATGTTATATCAGTTACAAGCTTTTTGCCAGGTACGGCTGATGAGAAATCACGTTGGAGTAAATCTTCTTTGATAATGCTTTGCTCTCTGGTCCTTTTGGACTTCTTTGTGAGTATTGATGAAATCTTTTTCTCTCGCATTATTCGTAGTATCTTTTTATGGTTCACATTGAGATGATATATGTTTCTTAAGTCATCCTTGATGGGCCTGTAGCCTTTTCTACGACCTGATTTCTTGTGGATAAGGAGAATCAGTTCTTCTATCACTTTATTTGAATCTGAGGGCTTAGAAGGATTCCTCTTGTAGTTGTAGTACGATGCTTTGCTTACTCCGGCTATTTCACAAAGAAGCCATATGGGGTATTTGTACTCAAGACTGAGTATTACTTCGTATTTTGCTTCACGGGTTCTTTTTTTTTAAGAAATGGTTTCAAGGATTCAAGACCCTCAAGGTACTCTATACGAGCCTTAAGGATCTCTATCTCATCTTCATAATGTCTTTCAAGAGGAGTCCTAGTGTCATTTCTAACGATTGACTCCTTTGATCTGGCAACTGACTTCTCCTGCTTTGTAGAGTTTGGAGGAAGAAGTCCTTTGTCAATGAGTTGTTGTTCCCAATTATTGATGTAGTTTTTTGAAGGAAGATTGTACTTCATTGCAATAGCTCTGACACCAAGAGAGCTGCTGTAGTAGTCAAGGACAACGGATAATTTGAATTCATCAGAGTATATTTTATTCAAAAGGAACACCTCCTAAGTTTAGTATATCTTACCGTCCCTAAATGGTAAACTTAAGAGGGTCCTTGCCAGTTCTTTTTGTCCCTAATTCAGCCAGAATTTCAATGAGAACATGATGAACAGGAAAAAGGCAAAGACGAACACAAGTGCAATAGCGAGTCCCGCTCCCACCGCATATTTCATCAGTGTGAACATTTCACGCTTGCTCATAGGCTCATTGTCGCCGACGAACTGTCCTGCCGGCTCCTTTTTCTCCTTCACATACCAGGGTGCACCTTCAAAATTCATGTCGGCGACTACCCTTCCATCGTCCTCAAAGTGCTTCTTCATAAAAACTACTCCTTATTATAAAGGTGGCAAGCCACCTTATGCCCCTCTTCTATCTCTTGCATCAATGGAACCTCTCTGCTGCATACATCCATTGCAAACCTGCACCTAGTGTGGAACTTGCACCCTGAAGGCGGATTTGCTGGTGAAGGAATGCTCCCCTCAAGGATGATCCTCTCTGCCTTGAAGTCCGGATCCGGTACAGGTATGGCACTGAAAAGTGCTTGTGTATATGGGTGCAGCGGATTCCTGAATATCGATTCCTTGTCAGCGTACTCAACCAGATTCCCCAGATACATTACCCCTACCGTGTCTGAAATATGCTCAACTACAGACAGATCGTGGGATATGAAAAGATATGTCAGATCATACTTTTCCTGAAGGTCCTTCAGAAGATTTATGATCTGTGCCTGGATCGATACGTCAAGCGCTGAAACAGGTTCGTCGCATACTATAAACTCAGGGTTAAGAGCCAACGCCCTTGCTATACATATCCTCTGTCTTTGTCCGCCTGAAAACTCATGAGGGTACCTGTCCTTATGGTATTCCTGAAGTCCGCAGTCCTTCATGATACGTGTGATGTACTCATCGAATTCTGCCTCAGGCACCAACTTCTTTTCCCTGACTGCCTCTCCGATGATCTCTCCTACCGGCATCCTTGGTGAAAGACTTGAATATGGGTCCTGGAATATGATCTGGATCCTAGGTCTTAAGGCTCTAAGGTCTCTTCGATTAAGATCGTGGATCTCTATTCCGTCAAACTTTACTGAGCCATCTGTTTTATCTGTCAACCTAAGTATCGTCTTGCCAATTGTCGTCTTCCCGCAGCCCGACTCCCCAACAAGGCCCATCGTCGTACCTCGCTTTATGTCGAAGCTTACGTCGTCAACTGCCTTCACATAACCCTTTACCTGGGAGAACATGCCTCCGGAAATCGGATAGTATTTCTTGAGATTCTTGACCTGGATAATGCTTTCACCATTTTCTTCTGCTAGCTCGTCATATCTTACGGCCTCACTCATTGTTCTCCCTCCTTCCAGGCATGTATTGGTAGCAGGCTACCTTATGTGTACCGCTCATCTGGTACGTTGGAGGATATACTCCCTCACAGGCCTCGAAGGCCTTGTTGCATCTGTCCTTAAAGTAGCAATAGTTAGGCATATCTATCGGATTAGGAACTGATCCGGGTATGCTGTAAAGCCTATCTACCTTCTTGTTGCTGCTTGGCTTGGATTCCATCAGTCCAACAGTGTATGGATGCTTCGGCGAATGGAATATCTCCTGGGCCGTTCCCTGTTCAACAACTCTTCCAGCGTACATTACGACTACATAATCCGCCATTTCAGCGATTACGCCAAGGTCATGGGTAATAAGCATGATGCTAGAATTTATCTGATCCTTAAGGTTTCTCAATAGGTCCATGATCTGCGCCTGGATAGTTACGTCAAGCGCTGTCGTTGGCTCGTCAGCGATGATAAGTTTAGGAGTACAAGCCAGTGCCATAGCGATCATAGCTCTCTGCCTCATACCGCCCGACAGCTCATGGGGGTACATCTCGTAGACTCCCTCAGCGTTGGCGATACCTACCATCTTGATCATCTCGATGGTCCTGGCAGTCACCTGATCCTTGTTCATCTCAGGATTATGTAGCTCGATGACCTCGTCGATCTGCATTCCCACCTTGAAAACCGGATTAAGGCTTGTCATTGGCTCCTGGAATATCATAGATATCTCATTGCCTCTTATCTTCTGCATCTTTTCAGTAGGCATCTTAGCGATGTCGTATACCTGATTGTCCAGGTTGAAACGGATTTCACCGTCTACGATCTGACCCTGAGGTCTTTGCACCAGCTGCATGATAGAAAGAGAGGTTACGGATTTTCCGCAGCCTGACTCCCCGACGACTCCAACAGTCTTTCCTCTAGGTACGTCAAAGGATACTCCGTCCACTGCCTTAACGATTCCGATATCAGTAAAGAAATAGGTGTTCAGGTTGTCTATCTCTAGGATATTATTGGGATTCTTCATAATCGTCAAATACTCAGACTCTGGAACGTCCTTCCTGTTCCTTATCCTCTCTAATTCGTCTGTTATCTTCCGGTTTTCCCTTGATATCTTTCTCAATTCCTTGGCCGAAAGGTAGTTTACATTCCTTACCGTCTTCCCATTCTTGCCGTTTAGTATTTTATCCATAAGGTTTTTCTTATTGTCCATTTCGCACCTACCGTTTCATCTTGGGGTCAAAGGCATCACGCAGGCCATCGCCTACGAAGTTGAAGCCAAGGACCGTCAACAGTATAAGAGTACCTGCTGGTATCCAAACGAACCAGAAATTAGTCATTTCATAGGCTGTGGACACGCCGCTTATTATATTTCCCCAGGATGCCAGCGGAAATTTTACGCCCAGCCCCAGGAAGCTCAAAGTTGATTCATAAAGTATTACAGAGCCAAGTCCCATTGTTGCAAAAACAATCAGCTGTGGAATTACGTTTGGTACAAGGTGCTTGAATATCCTTCTGGATACTGATATCCCCGTAGCCTCAGCAGCTATCATAAACTCCTGTTCTCTAAGTGAAAGTATCTGACCTCTTACCATCCGTGCTATACCAGGCCAGCTCATGATACCCAAAATAAACATCAAGAAATAGATCCGAAGCTGCGGCGCAACCTCCATAGCATCCATTATGGATCCCAGAATTATCAACAGAGGCATGAAAGGTATACAGTTGAATACGTCAACTATACGCATTATCAGCATATCGATCCATTTGCCAAAGTATCCTGCAATACCGCCCATGATGACTCCAAGAGCTGATTCCAAAAGAACTACGATAAATCCTATGGTAAGAGATATCCTGCCGCCGTACATAAGCCTTGTCATAACGTCCATACCATGCTTGTCAGTACCTAGCCAGTGCTTTGCTGACGGCTGCTCATGGATGGATATAAGGTGGGTCTGAGTATCCGCCTTTACAGTATAAAGGTTATTGATCCTCGATACCTGATACTCTACATCTACACCCTCTTCGTTCTTGAACATGAAGGATGGGTGGTTTCCCTCTATGGCATCACTTAATGCTTTCTTAAATTCAATTGTAAGGAATACGTCCGGTGATGCCGGCTGTATAGCAAGATTTGAAAGCAATGCATACTCCTCATCACCTTTATAGATTACTGCCAAATTGTCCTCTTCCTCGATCCTGTAATCGACGCCATCGGCAGAGAATGTAAATACGCCATCTTCTCTGAAGGCCTTTTCTGCTGCATAGGTAAACTCATAGCCAAGGATTTGGGTTGGTACAGCAGGATCGAAGATGTTTTTTGACTCTATTGCAGCATCTCCTGATCTTCCAAGGACATATTCCCTGCCGCTCTGGACTATTGTATAAAGCTCGCCATCGAGGCTGAATTGACCAACATTTCCCAAAACTGACTCAGTAGCTGCTGCATTCAATTCCGGAGAGATGATTTCTCCATCGATTCCATTAATTGCAACAAGTCCTCTGAAGTTTGTTATCTTAGCTATTGGTGCCGAAGTAACTATCTTATAAAATTCCTCGCCCTCTTCAACTATGTGATACTCCTGGCCTCCTGAGGTAAAGGTTGTCTTTCCGCTGTTTCTTGCCAGTATGAATGCTGAGTGGGCTGAACTTGAATACTCCATCCCTTCAACTACTGTATATCTGTAATCGTCATTGTAGGTGATACTCGCATATTCCTTGGACATGGTTCCCACATACTTGAAGACCTGAGTTTCTTCATAAGGTGTCACCAACCCTCCGATAAAGGAGAACACAAACATAAACGCAATTATTATCAAACCTATTATCGCAAGTCTATTCCTTATAAATCTCTTTACAACAAGCATCCCTGGAGACAATACCTTAACTCTCTGTTCATCCCCAAGACTTCCGGATGTGCTCACATGACTCTTAGCGATATTCTCATCTTTTTCTTTCATTACCAGCTCTTGATTTTTCTCAGTCACGTAAAATCACCTCCATCAGTCTATTCTGACTCTTGGATCCACAACTGCATACAGAATGTCTGCAATAAGTGTTCCCAACAGCGTCAGAACTGCTAAAAACACCATGTAAAACATGGTAAATGGTATGTCGCCGCTTACCATGGCAAGATATCCCGTGTAACCGATGCCTGGTATCTGGAACAAAGTCTCTGTAATTAGAGCACCAGCAAACAGGCCCGGCAATGATCCACCCAATATTGTTACTATTGGGATCAAAGTGTTTCTAAAGGCATGGAAGTTGATAACTCTCTTTTCAGAAAGTCCCTTTGCCCTTGCCGTTCTAATAAAGTCTGAGTTAAGGACCTCTAGCATGTTGGTCCTTGTGTATCTCATAAGGCTTCCTATTCCAATAATGGTCAGTGTCATAACTGGAAGGACAAAATGGCTTGCCACGTCCATGAACTGTCCAAAGGAATCCAGAAGCATATAATTTCTTCCCACCTTGCCGTACAGATCGAACCATCCCAGCCATACCGAAAAGATAAGCTTAAGAACTGTGGCAAAGAAGAAGGTAGGGAGAGAAATCCCCAGTAGTGCCACTACAGTTACTGCATAATCTGTTCTGCTGTATTGTCTTTTTGCTGCAAGTATCCCAAGGGGGATCGAGATTATGACCTGAAGCACAAATGCTATTGAACCAAGTATAAATGAATCCCAAATTACTGATGCAAATTTCTGGGTCACTGGTACGCTGAATGCCCAGGAATCTCCGAAATTACCTCTTATTGCGTTTGACAGCCACTTAAAGAATCCAGGCACTATACCTATATCCAGACCATAAGCTGAATTAAGCTGTGCGAGCCACTCGCTGTAGGGCTTGGAGTTTGGTCTCATAGAAAGCATCCTTGCCTGGGACTCGACATATGATGTTGGAATGCTTCTCATTATGGTATAAATTATCAGCGATACAAAGAATAGGAGCACCGCTGATATCAATAGCCTCTTTAATATGTATTTGCGCATTTGATATCCCTCGTTTTCCGTTAAATAGTTAGCTGGTTAATACGCCACCCCAATAAATTACCTGATGGCGCAACATGAGCCCACAATTGTGGGCTCATGCTTAACCATCGACTGCTATTTCATTTCCAGAAGCTCTAGGTCGTTCATCCATCCCCAGTAAGTCGTTATGTCTGGTGTTACTGTATCCATGTTGATTCTTTCTGGGCTGAAGATTACCAAGTTCTGTCTTTGATAAGTCGGGATTTCTACTCCCCAGTCAAGGATTATGTCAAGAGCTTGCTTGTAAACTGCTTTTCTGAACTCTTGATCCGGGCTCTTTCTAGCTTCGATTATCAATCTGTCAAGCTCGGCGTCAGCTATGTTGTAGCTGTTGCTGTCAGTTCCACCAAGGCCTTTACCGTTTGAGCTATGGTATACCTGATACATGTCTGGGTCTATTGTTGAGCCCCATGCAGCAGTCCACATCTCATGTGTATTGGCATCCAATGTATCCCAAAGAACGTTAGTGTCAGCAGGGTCATTGATTGTAAGAGTTATGCCTATCTTCTCAAGTGATGTCTTGGTGTCAGCAAGTATTGCAAATGCAGGGTGATCACCAATTCCATCAGCAGGAACGATTATTTCATACTCAAGGTCTGCTCCAGCTGGAGCTGCAGTAAACTTGCCAGTCGCTTCGTCAAATGTGTATCCTGCTGCCTTGAAGAATCCAACTGCTGCCTCAAGAGCTGCCGCATACTTGTCCTCAGCTACCATGCTCTCGGTGTAGATGTCGTTTCCGTCTACGTCCTTGGAGTATGCTACTGAGTAGCCTGGATCAGATTTTTGTGGAGCTGCCCAGGAAGTACTTGATATCGGATAGTTGATTACAGATGCAGCGTCGCCATAGTAGCTGTCGATAGCAACGTCTCTGTGAACTGCAAATACAGTTGCAAAGCCTTTTCTAAGGTTCTTGCTCGCTTCAGAATCCTGTTCCCCGCCGACGTTCACAGTCTTGGAGTTGATTCCGATGTAGCCATAACCCAGGTTGTCAACTGATACAGCTGCGATCTTATCGCCTACTGCTTCGCCGTTTGAGTTGTAGGACTTCAATTCATCGAACTTAGCTTTTGATCCTGAAGGATTAGCAAGGTCTATTACGCCTGTACCAACACCGGCGATCATTTCACCGTCAGTAGTTTCTTTCAATTGTACATATTTAGTCTTTGGTGCGCCTTTGTAGTAGTTTTCATTTGCTTCGTAGTAAACTACCTTGTCCTTGTATTCAACAAACTTGTAAGGACCCGCTCCCATTGGGTTGCTTGTTTTAGCTTCGATAGCTGAAAGGTCGCCTCTTGTGAAGCCGAACTTATTGTTGTCATAATCATACATATCTTCGCTTCCATAGTAGTGCATTGGAGCTACCTGGATTCCGCAAATTGTATAGACTGCGGATGCATCAAAGCCCTTGGATTTAACTTCCACTTCATATTGTCCAAGTTTTTTGATACCTTCGATATTTGGTACCTCAGTACCATCTGATGCAGCAAGTTTTTCTTTAAGAACCATCTTGCCTACTTCGCCTTCGATATCACCAGCAAAATAGCCTTCGCTTCCGCCGTAGTTAGCTCCAAGTGTTTTCCAGTCGTCGCCATACTGAGCGATTACATCTGAAAGCACTTGTGCCTCGTCAGCAACTGCTGCTGCATCATAGTTTGCATCCTTAGCATAGAAGAATGCAAATAAGTCCTTAGCAACTGGATATTGGTCTGTATAAGTCTTGTAGTTTGGATCTCCATAGATGCTCTTAACCCAGTCAAGCTCGTCAGTCAGGACTCCACTTACGAAATCGGTCATAAATGCCTTCATTTCGTCAGTTGGGTTTTCCATAGCTGCTGCAAGCTCCTCAGGAGTTACTGCCAGCTCTTCAGCTTTGGAGTTGTTTTCTCTGTAGTTTGTCATCCCGATTATCGGGAATGAATAGAAGGTGGTTGATCCGGTATAAGTAGGATCTGAATATACATAATAGTTGAATATTATGTCGTCGGCATCCATCTCTTGTCCGTCGCTGAACATTACGCCTTCCTTAAGCTTGATGTTGTAAGTAGTTACGTCAGCAGCCTCATCATAGTCAACCTTGATGTCTGCAATCCCTGTGTACTCGTGATCTGTCCCCTCGAAGCCGACTTTTTCGCCCTCGATTGCGTTGTACACGATCCCTCCCACTCTGTCAGTAGTAAGAAGTGATACTTGAGTCATGGTAACAGCGTCCATGTCGTATGCTGTTGTAGCAAAGAATGGACTGAACTTCTGGCTGAATGCTGCATAACCTACTACCAGCGGTGTGTCGTTTGCCGGTGTTTCAGCAGGAGTCTCGACAGGAGTCTCTACTGGTGCTTTAGGCGCGCATCCTGCCAACATGGATATTACCATAACCATTGCCAGCATTAGAACTAATACCTTTTTCATTTTCTTCCTCCTTTTTTTTAGAAACTAGCTGTCAGGTAGTCTGGTGAAGAAATTAGCTCCACAAGCTGCCACAGCCTACGATGATTAAAAGCTTTGTCTAATTTTACCACAATTTTGAATTTTGTTAAACCTCAGTTTATATAGTTTATGGAACAGTTTATAATTTGTCATGCTTACTTTTTTGATACAAATGTTTGAAATTTAACATTTCCACCCTGTAAATGAATTTGCAATTAAAAAAAGTCAGTGCAATAATTATACTTTTAAATAGTCCCTAGCTGTACCGTATTCATTGTTCTTAGTATTTATATTCAGTTTGGGTATCATAAGGATATGACTGCAAAGCTTATAAGGGAGGATAGATATGCCGTTTGAAATAGTAAGGAACGATATAACCAAAATGGATGTGGATGCAATAGTAAACGCCGCTAATTCCAAGCTTAAGAAAGGCGGGGGAGTCTGCGGAGCAATATTTGACGCTGCCGGCGAGGAGAAAATGAAAGCTGCTTTAGAGGCTTACAAGAGCTGTGAAGCCGGTGAAGCTGTAATAACAGATGGCTTCGATCTTCCTGCCAAATACGTGATCCACACGGTTGGACCTATATGGGAGGGTGGAACAAAGGGGGAGGAAGGTATCCTCCAGTCTTGCTACAGCAACAGCCTGAGACTTGCTCAGGAAAAAGGACTTGAAACCATAGCCTTTCCCTTGCTATCATCGGGAGCCTTCGGTTACCCAAAAGCCAAGGCACTTCAAACTGCAATCAGCTCCATTAGTGAATTCCTGATGGAGAGTGATATGACTGTATATTTAGTCGTATTCGATAAAAAAGCCTTCTCCTTAAGCGGTAAGCTCTTCAGGGAGGTAAAGGCTTATATCACTGACAGCTACGCTGAAAGAGCTATGGAAGGTACGATATTATCCAGTTACAGAAGCAGAGATTTTGAGCTTCTGGAGTATTCAAGACCAGTTCTTGAGGAATCCCCGATAGAGCTAGAGGAGTTTGTGAACAACCTAGACACCTCCTTTTCACAGATGCTCCTCAATCTTATAGATAAAAAAGGACTGACTGATCCCGAGGTATATAAGAAGGCGAATATCGACAGACGACATTTTTCAAAGATAAGGAACAACCCAAGCTACAAGCCCAGCAAGAACACAGCCCTTGCTCTATGCGTTGCACTTGAGCTTAACCTTGATCAAGCCACAGATCTATTGAGAAGGGCAGGCCTGGCGCTCTCTCCAAGCAACAGGTTTGACATGATCGTACAGTATTTTATTCAAAATGGGAACTACGATATCTTTGAGCTGAACAGCATACTGTTCTATTTTGAGGAGAGTACGCTTGGAGGTTGATTCATTTAGTAATTTGTCGCTTGCCATGCGACCACCGGCATCCCCAAAATTGATATCCTTAAATCAGGAAGATAAATACTGAGATAACAGAGGAGGATATCATTATGAAAAAAGGATTGGTCGAGCTGGTATTTATTTTAGACAGAAGCGGTTCAATGAGCAGTCTTGAGACCGACACCATCGGAGGCTTCAACTCCATGATCAAAAGTCAAAAATCAGTAGATGGAGAGTGTATAGTGACTACGGTCCTTTTCGACGACCGCTACGAGCTTCTGCACGATCGGATCAACCTTAAGGGGATCTCGCCTCTTACGGAGAAGGAGTACTATGTAAGGGGCACAACCGCGCTTCTGGATGCAGTGGGAAGGACGATAAATAAGATCGCCTCAGTCCAGAGAAATACAGCCGAGGAGGAAAGGGCAGAAAAGGTACTGTTTATAATAACTACAGACGGCTATGAAAATGCAAGCAGAGAGTACTCCTACGATAAGGTCAAGGCTATGATTGAGAAAGAAAGAGACAGATATGGATGGGAGTTCCTTTTCCTTGGAGCAAATATCGATGCACTTGAGACGGCGGAAAAATTCGGGATTTCCAAGGACAAAGCCGCAGATTACCATGCCGACGGGGAAGGCACCCGTGTTACCTACCAGGCCATGGATCAAGCCGTCAGGACACTCAGAGAGCAAAAGACCATGGATAAGGACTGGAAGAAAAAGATCGACGAGGACTATAAGAGCAGAAAGAAAAAATCATGATTTTGTAAACCAGCTGACGCTTCAGCTGGTTTTTCATTGTGGGAAATTACTTTAGATGTTAGAATGTATAGGTACTAAATATAACGAAAATGGTGACCATCATGAAAAACAAATTAAACCTATCATATACATCCGTACAGGCAGCCTACTGCATGCTATTTGCAGTGGTGTTGAGCTTTTCGTCGGTATATCTTCTTCCAAAGGGCTATACCAACACAGAAATCGGTACCATATTGGCTATGGTAAACATCATATCCGTATCTCTGCTTCCCTTCTTTGGCGATGCTGCCGACAGGTCCAAAAAACTGTCTCTTGCTCAAATCACCGGAATTTTCTCGTTTGTACTGCTGCTTCTAATGGCAATGCTGTTCCTGTTTGAGTCAAGATCTGTCATGTTGACTATTATTTTCGTGGTACTTGGCGGCCTTATGGTATCACTGTCTCCGATCATAAATTCAATTGCTTTCCAGTACAGCAGCTTCAACAACCCAATAAATTACGGGGTGGCCAGAAGCGGAGGCTCCATAGCTTACTCAGGCATAAGCATGGTACTGGGATATCTTGTTTTTACCTTCGGGACCAATACGATCCCTTCAGTAGGGATCGCTGTTCTAATTATGCTATTATTATCTCTTTTCGCTACCGAGAAGCTCTATAATAGCGGCATAGCATTGTCACCTGATGAACATGGAAGCGCCAAAGCATTAAAGCTTGACGAGCCCATTTCGCTTATCACTTTTGCAAAAAGAAATAAGATGCTGTTTGTTTTCTCCTTGGGAACTCTATTGGTATTCTTTCAAAACGCCATAATAAACAACTATTTGTTCCAAATCATTGCACCTATAGGCGGTACCAGCAGCGATATGGGGAGGATCTTCTCATTCATGGCTATTCTGGAGCTTCCCGGACTGTTCTTCTTCAATAAAATCAATAAAAAAATAAGCTGTCAGACCATGCTTAAGATATCCTCTGTTGCATTCATACTCAAGATATTTTTTACCTATACTGCCAAATCCGTAGGATTTATATACCTTGCATTTATTTTTCAGCTAATATCCTTCCCCTTCTACCTGGCGTCCTCAGTCCATCTTGTGCATGAGCTGATGGATAGAAGAGAGGCAGTAAAGGGGCAGTCGCTGATTTCAGGTATGATGACTCTAAGCGCAGTGTTTGCAAGCCTCTGGGGAGGTATGGTATTAGATTCAAGCGGTCCATCGCAGCTGCTGCTTCTAAGTACAGTGCTATGTATTGCCGGATCATTGATAGTTCTAACTACAGTTGGACGATTAAACAAAGAGGTTAATTAAAAAAATTATCTAATCATTTATCAAATAAGTAAAATGGGTATATTGGTATGGTAATTCAACTTATTCCAAGGGGGAAAACTATCATGATAGATTGGCTAAGCAGCATGTCTCACGTTCAACAGGCATTGCTTGCAACTCTTTTTACATGGGGAGTTACCGCATTGGGTTCTGGTCTTGTATTCTTCTTCAAAACCATAAATAAAAAGGTCCTGAATAGTATGCTGGGCTTTGCATCAGGTGTTATGATAGCAGCCAGCTACTGGTCCTTACTAGCTCCAGCAATCGAAATGGCGGAGGAGCTTAATCAGATTGCATATATCACCGCAGCCAGCGGGTTTCTTGCAGGAGGAGGGTTCCTTTACTTAGTAGACAAATTACTTCCTCACCTTCATATGGGCCTTGAAACAGATGATGCAGAGGGGATAAAAACAAACTGGCAGCGAAGTATCCTACTGGTCTTAGCCATAACATTACACAATATTCCGGAAGGATTGGCAGTGGGAGTTGCATTCGGTGCAGTCGCGGCTGGCATAGGTTCTTCTGCATCATTAGCCAGTGCGGTTGCGCTGGCAATAGGAATTGGGCTGCAAAATTTCCCGGAGGGAGCAGCAGTATCTATCCCTTTAAGAAGAGAAGGACTAAGCAGAACAAAATCCTTTTTATATGGACAGGCATCTGGTATTGTTGAACCCATAGCAGGGGTAATTGGAGCCTATACAGTTGCAAAAATCCAAAATCTATTGCCCTTTTCCTTAGCCTTTGCAGCAGGGGCGATGATATATGTAGTTATTGAGGAATTAATTCCTGAGGCTCAGCGAGAGGAAGGCGGTTCCAAGACAGATGTTGCGACTCTCGGATCATTACTTGGCTTTACAGTCATGATGATCCTGGATGTAGCTTTAGGATAAGTACACAAAAAAAATGAGGGGTTCTCTCCCCTCTAGAAGTCTTCCTTCATCAGTTTTTCATAAAAGGCTTCATTTCTATTTTTCATAAGGCTATTGCTTGGATATATAAAGTACAATGGCCTCTCGATGGAATAATCCTTAATAGATAGATAGCATAGCTCCCCTTTCTCGACCTCCTGCTTAGCAACCTCCTCGTACATGAAAGAGATCGCATCCGAAGTGCTCAATACTTTTTTTATGACTCCAAAGCTGCTTATCTCGTAGACCTTGGATGCAGAAAGTATTGAGTCATTATTTTGATACAGATAATTTTCATATATCTCCCTTGTCCCGGAGCCCTCTTCTCTTAGAATCAATGGATATTCATGGATTTGAGATATCGATGCCTCCACACCCTCTAATGGATGTCCCTTCCTTGCTACAGGAAGGAACCTTGTGCTGAAGAATTCATAGAAATGAAACAGCGACTTATCGAATATTCCCTCAATAAATGCACAGTAAAGCTCATTATTAAGCAACATATCAATGATAGACTTGGTATTCTTTACGGTAAGTGATACAAGCTCATCATTATTTGCAAGATAGGAGCTTAAATAGGGCGGCAAATAATAGTCTGCAATGGATAGAGTAGCTCCGATCTTGATCGGTGTTTCGATCTTCTTGATCTGATTAATGAGCTGCTCCTCATTGGCGATCTGAAAATTGGCATAGTTATAGAGTGCTTCGCCTTGAGCCGTCAACTTCACTGATTTCCCGCTGATATCGATCAGACTGCAGCCGTAATACTCCTCCAGCTTTTTTATATGCTGGGTCACTGCAGGCTGGGTCAAGTTCAAATGTGCAGCTGCCTTCGTATAATTCTTGTATTTGGCAACCTCTAAAAATGTAAATATCCTAGGATCAAGCATAATTTCCACCATCCTCTATCAAACGATCATATATCTAAGTGTTTTGACTCACCCTTATCATAACATATATTTATCAATAATAATAAATCATAATTTGTAATTATACTCCTTCTCATATAGAATCATCCTATAACATCAAATGGTAAGGAGTGGATAGATTTGAAAAGATTACACAGTTATATGCCTGGATTTGCATTAAGCCTATTGATAGCAGTACTTGCAAGATGGGTAGAGAATTTATTGCCGATACACCTTATTGGGGCTTCTGTAATTGCTCTATTTATGGGAATGTTTGTAAACCAAGCATTCAAGTCAGGACAAAAGTTTGAAGCCGGACTTAAGTTCACCTCTAAAAAGATCCTCAAGCTTTCAATAATACTACTGGGAGCCTCACTAAGCATTGGTACTATACTAACAATTGGCAGGATGTCGCTGACCGTAATGCTTTTTACCCTGTTGACCTGCTTTGGCGGTGGTTATTTTGTCGGCAAATTGCTTGGATTGGATTGGAAGCTTTCAAATATGATATCGGCTGGAACCGGAATATGCGGGGGTTCGGCTATTGCAGCCATGGCTCCTGTGATAGAGGCTGAGGATAAGGACATAGCCTATGCCATATCTGCTACTTTTCTATTTGACATGGTCATGATAGTCTTGTTTCCAATAATGGGACGAGCTATAGGCTTAAGTGACATAGCATACGGCTTGTGGGCGGGAACTGCAGTAAACGATACTTCAAGTGTAGTCGCTGCCGGGTACGCATTCAGTGAAGCAGCGGGAGATTTTGCAACTATGGTCAAGCTTACCCGTACACTTTCCATCATACCGACTGTGATGGTGTTCTCACTGATAAATGCAAAATTGAAGGCCAAAAAGGCAGAACTAACAGATCAAAAACAAATCAAAGTCAGTATCACGTCACTGTTCCCATGGTTCATCCTGGCCTTTATAGGCATGTCAGTATTAAACAGTATAGGCCTTTTCTCAACTTCCTTATCTGCCAGCTTAAAGGATATAAGTAAGGTTCTAATGACATCCTCTCTTGCAGCAATAGGAATGAGCACTGATTTTAGCGAAATGAAAAAATCCGGGATCAATCCTATGATCCATGGATTCATAATATCTGCATTAGTAGTTATTGTAGCAATAACAGTAGAGTATTTTATGGGAATAGTATAGAACTTATACTATTCACTTCTCTTTTCCATAAGTATCACGTCATACCACTTGCCGTCAGGTGTTTTCCCAAATCTTTCTCTATAACCAATTTCTCTGAAGCCTGACTTTCTGCATAGATTCAGGCTTGCAGTATTTCCTCCAAGGATCTCTGCCTGGATGCTATAAAATCCGTTAGCTTCAGAACATGCCACAAGCTCCTTTATAAGAGTAGTTGCAACGCCCTTCCCTCTCCAATCAGCTGTTATATATATGCTCGCCTCCGCGATCCCGGATCTCACTCATTTGTTTGAGAACTGGGATATCGCTGCCCAGCCAATTACCTTTCCTTCGCTTCTTGCAACCAGCCTGCAGGGCTTACAGTGCTCGTTGTCCCAGGTCTCCCACGAAGGAACTGATGTTTCAAAGGTTGATACTCCCGTGCTTATACCCTCAGCAAAGATATCAGCAACATAAGTCCAATCCTCAGGTGTCATTTTATCGACCACAAATTCCATTTCAACACCCTCCCATAATAATACTTATAAAGCTATTGAATACAAAACAGCACGAACCATCATCTTAGCTATAGTATATCCGAAATTTTCGGCAACAACTATAAAAATGAGGTTCATGCTGTAAAATGTCTAGATTCTGATGCCACAACTAAATCAAATAGCTTCACATATAGTCTTCAGATTGTTCAATGTTGCTGTAGTAGCATTTTCCTGTATCCTCTCAACTATCAGAGCATCCGCAAATTTGCCGAGGATGCTGCCAGGAAGCTTGTATTCGATCTCCACATCCAGCTCGCTTCCGCCGTCCTTTTCCATGTATGTAAATGTCTGTGTGCCAGAGAGCGGTCCCTCAAACGTTCCAATCCAAACGTGTTTGCCATTGCTTGGACTGTTTTCTTTAACTTCTACTGTCATCGGCAGGTTCATTCCGATTATTGTATACTTGAACTCCCCTACAGTGCCTTTCTCACCGGTACCCGTGAGATTCTCAGGCTCGGATAAATGTGAATACCAATGTGCCCATTCCTTTGGATTTGTGGCATATTTCACAACCTTATCCATTGGTGCTTTGATGAAAATGCTTTTCTTAAGATTTGACATTGCAAATATCTCCTTCCAGCCTAGGTATTCATAATCGATTATCCAATAACCAATTATGTAAAAATGTACCCTATATTGCCGGACCTGTTGGTGCATTTAATATTTACCCTTTTGTGAATGAAGATTAACTTGATGTATTTTCATACATCATTACCTATTCAATTGCAATAAATTTATGCTGCACTTTCAATTAACAAAAACTACAAACATTTTTCCAATTGTCGCTTTAACGTGCTATGACAATCCCTTAACTTAGGGTATAATTATGTTGGATCACCTCAAGCTGGTATCAGACCAATCTAAAGCCAGCTAAACCTCGGTTTGCATAATCCCCATCGCACAAAAAATTTAATAAAGGAGACTTGGTTTATGAAAAGCACGATGACAAGGAAACACCTGGCATTATTCATCGCTTTGGTAATGGTTCTGTCGCTGCTTCCAACCATGACACTTGCGGCAGAGGATCCACTCGCTCTGCCCAGCGATCCTACAGCGATGATCCACGTCAAAACTGAGGATGGTATGAATATCTCCGTTGCAGCGTGGGAAGGAGTAGTCTATGTTGAAAAACCAATAGACATTAGCTTCCATTTCCCACCAATCCCAAATGTTCCCACGATAAATACCACCCAACTACTTAACATCTATGTACCATCGAATGCAAGTGACGAAAGCCCCATAATTTTATATGTTGACAATGGCGGCTGGTTCACAAACACAAAACCCGTCAAGCTGAAGGATGGAGACGTTCTTCCAGCAAACGGGAGTAAAACTGCAGCAATAGGAGAAGCTCTCAAGGCAGGCTATCTGGTAGTGACCTACTCAGCACGGGGACGAAACGATTCCCCAAATAATGGTGAATACCTAGGGCACTCCCCTGCAACTATGACAGACACAAAAGCAGTTATAAGGTATCTGCGTCACAATGATGCAGCTCTTCCTGGAGACTCAGAAAAAATTGTCGTCACCGGGACAAGCGGTGGCGGAGCGCTAACATCAATAATTGCGGCATCCGGCGACAGTCCGGATTACTATCCGTCTCTATTTGAGATCGGTGCTGCAGGAATGACAAGTGCAACCACACCCACAATCAGTGACGCGGTATTTGCTGCCATTGCATACTGCCCAATCACTGACCTCCCAAATGCTGACCAAGCCTATGAGTGGGTCTATGGTCCTGTTAGAGAAGCCTATAAGGCAGATGGACTGGCGTTGGAGGACGTAAATCCAAACCCGGGCGGTATGGGTGCACCAACAAGCACTGATCAGGTATTTGGCGACAGCGTTCTCGCAGCATCAGAGGCACTTGCTGCTGACTATATTGAGTACTTCAATGAATTAGGGCTTAAGGATGAGGATGGCGATCCGTTGAAAGCTGATGACGGGACCTTTGCGGAGGCTCTAGCTGCCCTTGTGGAAAAAGGTATCGAGAAGGAGCTCACAACCAGTTTCCCATCATCAGACCCAACTCCGGTAAACGGAACCTTCGAGTGGCTGACAATAGAGGATGGCAAGGCAAATGTAGATTGGGATGAGTATCTCTACTGGATAGGGACTGAAAAGAGTGGACTTAAGACTGCTCCTGCATTCAGCAACAGAGGAACTCCGAACCAGCACCCTGCGTTAAATGAAGACAATATATTCGGAGCTAAGGATCAGGCATACAGCCCCTTTGAGTTCTGGTCATGGAATAATCACACAGCTGAAGGGATCGATGTTGGTATGAACAACACAGGTCTCGACTGGGATGAGTACATGGAAACTGACGAGGGAGAATTCCTTAAACTTCAGTTGAAGATGACCAACCCGATCCCATATCTATTGAGTGAGGACGAGGGCGAAAGTGCTCCTTACTGGTATGTAAGACACGGCATAGCTGATAGAGACACTTCCTTTGCAGTAGAGGGAACTCTGTACTATTCACTTATAAATGACGAATCTATAGAGGATGTGAATTTTAACTTCGCATGGCTTAAAGGGCATGGCGGAGACTACGACGTCCCTGAGGCTTATGCATGGCTTGCAGACATTATGAAAGACGAAGGCTATATGCCTCACCACTTCGCAGATGTCAGCTTCAAGGATTGGTTCAGCCAAGATGTGGCTGATGCTTATGCTACAGGTCTTATCAATGGAAAAACACACATGATGTTTGCACCAAATGACAACCTCACGTATGCAGAGGCAGTCAAGCTTGCAGCTACAATGCATCAGAAATATTCGACAGGAGAAGTCACCCTTGTAAATGGGACCCCATGGTATATGACCTATGTTGATTATGCCAAGGCAAACGGGATCATTTCTGAGGACTTCGATTGGAATGCCAAGATAACAAGAGCAGGATATATGGAGATCTTTGCAAAGGCACTTCCTGATGCTGCGCTTCCCCCAATCAACAGCATAGGAGATAATGCAATCCCGGATGTACCTATGACTCATGAAAGTGCAGCTGCGATCTACAAGCTGTATAAAGCAGGTATACTTCAAGGGATGGATGCTGAACACAACTCAAGCCCTGATTCAAACATAAGGAGAAGTCAGGTAGCAGTTATACTGACTAGAATGATGGACAGCAATGCAAGAATTGAATTTGATATGGAATAAGTACAATCTTACCTGCCGAGGATAAGGTGATTGTAAAGCCCCCAAGCATTTTTGCCTGGGGGCTTTGTTCTTTCATGGCACCATGCCTATCAATCTGTCAGTATGGTCAGCCATAAACAATGGGATATTCAAAAGATCATCATCAAGCTTAAGATTATTTAAGGATAGTCTTACTCGAAGCTTGACATCTTCTCCAAACTTTTCCTTATACTTCTTGAGGCTTTTGCTTTCAACATTATTTTCCGACTTAACCTCAATTGGGAAAATATCGTTCTCTCTTTGGATTAGAAAGTCCACTTCATATCTAGGATTATCAATAGTCCAGTACCTGGGAGCAGCCTCAAACTGAGTCATTAATGACTGTAAGACGTAGTTTTCGCTTAAAGCTCCTTTAAATTCCACAAATATCCTATTACCTTCCCCAAATGCAGAAGGGGCTAATAGGGAATGTCTTCGTAGTAACCCAACGTCAGCCATATACAGCTTAAACGCCGACAAATCATCGTATGCAGATATAGGTAAGCCAGGTGCAGTACTTCTATATATCTTATGGGTTAAATTAGCATCACATAGCCATTGCAAAGCATCTTCATATTCTCTGGCTCTTGCTCCTTCCTTGACGACCTTATATATGAACTTCTTGTTCTCTCTTGCTAATTGTGAAGGAATCGATCTCCAAATCATAGATATTTTTGGAAAATCCTTTGGGTCGGGATGCTTGGCAAAGTCGCGCTCATATGCACCTAAAATATTTGATAATACCTGCTGCATAAGATCTACATCCCTGTCTTGGGTCCAAGACCTTACAGATTCAGGCATACCACCTGTTATAAAATACATTTTCAGTTTTTCATACAGCGGATTAAAAAATATATCAGGTATAGGCTTGATTTTATCTATACTATTTAAATAAGTAACTAGGTTCTCATCACCATTAGCCATAAGAAATTCTGTAAAGGTCATAGGCATAATTTCAAGAAAATCGACTTTACCCACGGGAAATGATGTAGGCTTTGATAATGTAATTCCTAGAAGTGAACCGGCACACGCGACATGATAGTAAGGAGTATTCTCATAAAAATACTTGAGAGTATTCAATGCATTTGGACACTCTTGTATCTCATCAAAGACGATCAAGGTTTTTTCCGGATTCTCTGTATCTATATATTCTCCACTTGCCATCATAAGATTTTGTAAGATCCTATCAACATCCTTTGTGCTTTCAAATAGCTGCTTATACTCCGGATGCTCATCAAAGTTGAAATAAGCAATGTTTGCATAATATCGCTTTGCGAATTCTCGCAGAAGCCATGTTTTCCCTACCTGCCTTACACCCTTTAAAATCAATGGTTTTCGATACTTATAAATCTTCCATGCCAGTAATTTATTCATTGCAAGTCTTTCCATAAGAATCAGCTCCATTCATCACATAATTATTAGGTTTTTGAGTCGATTTCTCACATTATTATATATATTTTAGCATTCTGAGAAATTACGTCAATATAAATCACATAATTATAGGGTTTTTGTGTATTTTTATCACATAATTATGTATTTTTTTGTGATACAAGATCCTTCACTATGTTCAGGATGACACTCGCGCTAGCAAACTCAGCATAATGGTCATTCTGAGCGACAGCGAAGAATCTTAAAGCCCCTAAGCAATATTGCCTGGGGGCTTTGTGTGGTTATCTTATCTCAAGTATATCGAACTGATTATTTCTCGGGTTCCCGAATATCTTCAGAGAATCCCCGGGCTTTGCGAATACTATTGGAGCACCAAGGGTCTTTGCAGTCCCAACGTAAACCACCTTATCTCCTACAGCCTTGATGTAGTAGATGGTGTTTCCATCAATTACTACGCTTTGGATCTCCTCTATCTTTATAGTAAGCTCGTTAGCATCTGCTCCTGGAAGATTTGAGGTATCTGTCCTCATGTAGTATTGGTTTATGACCTCCTGAACGGTATTCCCAACCTCTACCTTCTGGTAGTTCTCAGCATCCACCAGCGCGAACATCTTGGCAAGTCCCGATGCGTCCTTTAAGCCTATTAGATACGTCGGTCTGTCCTTGATGTTCAACAGCACAGGGAATGCCGGTACGTAATTCTTCTCCTGGATCTGCCCTGTTGCTGAATTCATAGCTGAAAATTCATCCGCTGAAGGTACAGAGAAGAACTTTGCATCCTTGGTCCTCAGGTTTACAAAGTAGAATCCAAGGTTGGATGAGTCGCTTCTTATGGAGGTAACCCCTGTGAAAAGATATATATCGTCATTAAGAGGCACATAGTTGTAGCCTCTGGTAGTCCTAGTTACATTTCTCTGCCCGATCACAGAATTAATAAAGCCATTAGTGTACTTTCCTCTGTAATCAAGCTGCTGAATGATAAGGTCGGCTGGATATACCCTATCCACCCAGGACGGAACGTCGGCAATATCGTAATAGTTTGACTCTCCTGTGCTTCCATTGGTGACAATAGCTCCCTTTACATCGGTACCCCCAAAGAATCCTATCCTTCTTGTAAGCACTGAGGTTATATAGAAGCCGTTACCCTCGTCGTCCACCTCGAAATTGGTCTCACCGAACATCTTGGTGGGATACCTGAACCTGTTGTGTCTTATGATATCCCTCACAAGGATATCGCTCTTGGAGTACTTCAACGGGTTAACAAGCTTTATAAGGTCCGCCTCCTGAGTAGCCATATCTACCTTTACATAGTAAGGTATACCGGTCCTGAAGTTAAGGAAGTATTTGATAAGGTCAGAATATGCCAGTGGAGAAACCCTTACAGGAACTCCCTTAATGTTTATCTGGGTATAGTTCTCGTTTATCTCAAACTGAGATACAACCTCCTGAACAGAGCCCATCTGCCTTGCTCCAATTATCGCTGCAGCCTCCCTGTCCACTACAGGTACCTTGTCATAGCTTATTTCAGTTACTGTCTCAGCAAAGTTTGCATCAGAAACAGGAATCAGTGTGGAATATGCCTTAGCTCTGAATATCGGCTGAGCGAAGAAGCCTATAACTATAGGTGCAAGCAACAGGATCGCTACCAGTATGGCAGAAACCGATCCGATCTTAAAAATTGGCATTTTGCCGAATATAAGGTTAAGCACGTTGAAAAGTATTATTCCAGCTATTAGGAAGGAATAAAACTCAGGTGCCATAAAGTTTAGCGCGGGAAGCGTCACAAAGAACAGAATAAACATAATGACCAGGGTCAATAAGATCACTTTAAGTGGATTAGAGCCCTTCCTATTGTTATCCCGAGTCTTCATCTCCTCCTTGAGATCTGAAAATGCCTGCTTAAAGCCCTTGGATCCTTTATGGATATTTTCTGCATTCGGCTTTTTACCGAAGTCAAACTTAAAATTAAAACCCCCGTTATTGTTATGCCCTGAATCCATTAAGTAAGTCTCCTCTCTTTCTATCCCTTTTACTTCCTCCAGAAGGTTCCACAGTCCTTCTTATCCTCAATATTGAATCTTATTATCCTCTCAAGTAGATCATAGTCCATCTGCTTATTCCACGGGAACTTGATGGTCATGCTGCCATAACCATAGCCAAGCTTATCCAGCTCCTCAGAAAATTTCCTTACCCCAGCAGCCTCAGGAGATACGACCATGTTCTTCTTCGAATAGCTGAAGCTTATGATAAAGGTACCGTGGTCCACAAAATTTGGCTGGCTCCAGGCGATACGCTTTTCAAGACCAGGGAACTTCTCCTCAACCCAGATTAGAATCTCAGCTAGATAATTCCTATGCTCCATATTCTCCAAGTTTTCAAGATATTCCTCAAAGGTTTGCATTAATGGCCTCCATTATCGCATTGGCGTTATCTTCATTATAACATCATCACCGTCCTTTGGCACACCTCTTCCGTCTCTATTATTGGTAGCTATATATAATGAGCCCTCATGATATACAACAGTTCTTATCCTGCCCAGTTCAGTGAATAGCTCTTCCCGACCTAATAGCTTCCCCTGTTCATCCAGATCCAGCCTCATAAGCATGTTTCCCCTTAGTCCCGCAACATAAAGCGGTGACTCCGAAAGCTCTTCCCATGGAAGGAATGCAACTCCCGATGGAGCCATTGTGTATTCAGAGTAGCAGACCAATGGGTCCTCAAACCTTTCATCACTGGCAGTGCAGGTTACGATCGGCCATCCGTAGTTTTTCCCAGGCAGTATGTGATTAACCTCATCCTGGCTGTTGGGACCGTGATCGCTGGCATATAGGTCACCAGTGATCGGATGCCACGATAAACCTTGCGGATTTCTTAGACCGTAGGCATAGACAAGGCTGTTTTCGAAGGGATTATCTTGTGGAATGCTGCCGTCAGGATTCATCCTCAATATCTTTCCTGCAAGTGAATCCAATCTCTGAGATAAGCTTGTTTCCTGGGCATCTCCAGTGGTTACGTAAAGCTTGCCGTCCGGGCCAAACTTGATCCTTCCACCATTGTGGAACCTTGCTCCAGGAATCCTATCTAGGATATACACCTCATCATTAAGGGTATCATTCGCCAAAACAAACCTTGATACTCTGTTGAACAACCCGCTGCCAGATCTGTAGGTATAATAGAGGTAAATATAATTATCCTCCTCGAATTCAGGACTTAAGACAGCTCCAAGAAGTCCTGCCTCTCCGGTGTGCTCAGCCTCTTCCACTCGATATATCTCACCTTTTCCAAGGATAACTACTCTTCCAGGTCTTTCAGTCACTAATATTCTCCCATCAGGAATGGGAACTATTTCCCATGGAATCTCAAGATTATCTCCAATAATCTCGACTTCATAGCTTAGCTCCGACGCTGGATACTTTACTAATTCCTCAGCTGGCTCTTCAGCCTCCCCTGGTTCCTCCATAGGTTTTTCCTCTTCTACCTCTTCGGCTGGCTCAGGCTTATAATCCGGAGCGAACACAGTCCTGCCAAGAAGTGAATCCAGACCTCCCAGAAGCCAAAATATCACCAAAGCAATGATCAGTATGAACACTATCAGCCACTTTTTATTCATCCTACTTCCTCCTTCTTGACATATATATCGTCTTAATCCAGGAGTCTATTTATACTTATACTTTCAACCACTCTATTGTTTATATGGAAATTCATAACGTTCACATAGTCAAAGGGTTCATATCTATAGTCATCCTCGCCATCAGTAAGCTCTCCTCCAAGAAGAACTCCCTCCGGATATGATTCCCTTAGAACCTCATAGCTGTCACCGACCTTGATCTTCCTCAGGGTCATATACTTGGGATCAGTGATCTCAATGGAGAATATGAAGGGCTCTACACTGCCCTCCTTCTCGATAGTCTTAATTACAAGACCGTCATAGGTATACTCCTTTTCAGTAAGACCAAGAAGCTGGTCCATATTCCTACCGTCATCTGCAGTGAAGGTGTGCTCCTTCATCTCTAAAGCTTCCCCAAACATGCTGGACATTTTATCCTTATCTGCAAAATCACCCAAGGTTATGGTATTATCCTCATATATGAAGGCCAGCTGCTGCATCAACAGCCTTTCATTGCCTTCAATTGAGCAAAGCTCCTTGTACTCTTCAGGCTCAGTCGGTGTTTCAGCAGGCTCTTCCACTACCTCAGCTGGAGGTTCAGCTGGAGCAGCGGGCTCCTGTGCAGTACATCCAGCCAATAAGGCACCTATAATTAAAGCAAACAACAACATCGACCCTGTATTTATAATCTTTCTCATAAATCACACCTCATATCTAAAATTTGTATTCTGCGTTGTTTAATCCATTTTTACCCCCTGAGAGAAATGATAATCCCCCAGAGAAAATCAGAACCTTACAGTTGAAAATTTTACATTGTATTTTGTGTTACATTGTGCTACAATAATTCTGTAAGGAGGGATAATAATGAGTAGAACTGTTACTGTAAGATTAAATGATGAAGAGGCTAAAATATATTTTAAATACTCGGAGTTCAATAATCTACCTTTATCAACATTGATGAAGGAAGCCCTTATGGAGAAAATTGAAAATGAAATAGACCTTAAAGCCGTGTTGGATTATGAGAAAAGGTTAGCTAATAACGAAGTCGAATTCTATAGTCTTGAAGTTGCTGAAAAAATGATTGATTATTGAGGATCTTCTATGGAAAAATACTACACTGTTGTTATCGAAAGAAATGCACTCAAGCAATTGAGTAAAATAGATAACTCTCAAAGAATCCTTTTACTCAGCTACATTAAGAAGAACCTTGATGGAACTTCAAATCCTCGGGCGACAGGTAAGCCTCTTAAAGGCAATTTAAAGGATTACTGGAGATATCGAATTGGAAATTTTAGGATAATTGCAGATATTGTTGACCAAGAGGTTAGAATAATAATAATCGATATTGGACACAGGAAAGAAATTTATGAGAACTATTAGATTTTCGTCCACACAGCCATAAACTGGCTGTTTTTTTACCTATTCTACTATGATATTAAGAAGATTTTTGAGCTCGCCTCAAAAATCGACCGGATGAAAATCATAAATATGACTGAATCGTAACCCCAAAAATGACTGGATAGAAATGTTATCCCCATGAAATTTCCATTATTTAAGCTCGATGAACATCTAAATTGAGTGGATGACTATTAATATCCTCGATTAGGAATTATATGTTTTTCAGTTATATCTTAAAAACTTATAAAAATTCAGTATTTTTTTACTATATCTGAAAAAAATGAGCAGTGAAACGGTTGATAATTTTTAAAGATTAAATAACATCCCCTGAGGTTGATCCCAGGGGATGTTGATTATTTATATTCCTTTGAATTCGCTTCACCTTTATGTACCCTCAGTGCACCTTGAGCCATAGCCAACAGCTCATTCTCTCCAGGGTAAATAATCACAGAACAGATAATGGATATCCTCTTACTTAAATTGTCAGTCGCATATTTGCTTTAAGCTGTTCTAATGATTTTATTAGTATTACCTAACAGTGTTTCCTTAAGTGACTACATATCGGAATTGGTGACAGTGGTGGAAATGGAAATCGACAGCTCCAGGAAGCGGCGCAGCACTGCGGACACCTCAGCTCTTGTTGCTGTACCCCGTGGGTCAAAGACATTTCCGTTTTTGCCGTTGATCACACCTGCCATCTGCATCTGCTTCACGGCATCCTTGGCATAATCATTGATTTTGATATTGTCCGCAAAGGCATTTTCTGCATGAACCTCTTGAAATACAAAGCCGATGGCTTTGGCGTAATTTTGCATGATGACTGCCATCTGCTCACGGGTAATAGGGTGATCCGGTGCGAATTTTTCATCACTAATGCCGTTTACTATGTTGTTCTTGCTTGCCCATTCAATGTGCCCCATGTAGTAAGCATCGCTTTTCACATCAGTGAAGCTGCTATGCTCATATGTTCTCACATCTGTTTTTGCCAATCTGCCAATGGCGGTGACAAACATTCCTCTGGTCATAACCGAGTTGGGACTAAACGCGGTATCAGAAGTCCCCCTGAGCAACCCACTGTTTACAACAAACTGAATATCTTCCTTTGCCCAATGGCTACCGATGTCGGTAAAATCAGGAGCATCCTGCTTGTAGCCCACACCATAAGCGGAGAAATAATTGGTACTAAAACGCAACACACTGCTCACACTGTCATAAACAGAACTTAAAACCCAATGTGCGTCACCTTCTACATCCACATAGACCGCCTGCACATTGCCGGATTTTTCGTTTGCACCAAGGTTGTATGGAATTTCAACTGATACACTGCCTGAATTGAATCCAGATACTGTTTTACCGGAGCCATAGCCCACAGTAATGTTATATACAGGTCTTATCCCAATGATTTTTTTTGCAGAGTTCGAGAGCTTCGCCGGTGGCTCAATGGAAATGTTAATGGTTTCATTGCTCTGTTCCAAGATTTCCTGCAAAGCTTTCATGTCAAATGTAACCTTGACAGGAGAACCGCTGACGGTCAGGCTAGTCACACCAGTGCTCACAAGACTTTGTAGAAAATTACGTGAAAGCGAGACAGAGAGTGCGGTTGTATCCTTAGGCATGGAAACATCAAGCTCCACAGCGATGCCATTTAAGGTTCTGCCCTGAACCTTTGCATCAATCTGTGCCTTAGCAATTGAATCAGTGATTGCTTTATCAGATATATTTGCATTGGCAATGCCATTAGCATCCGTCGTGGCTGGAATGAGTGTCGTTACAGTAACCGGCTGATTGGGCACCTTATCTGACGCTGCGTTTGATGCAGGGGGATTCTCATCATTGGATCTCCCACTTTTGTCCGCCGCAGACCAGAGGATCATGCTACCGTAAACAGTATGGAAGCAGGCCTCTTCTGCTGCCACGAAGGTCCAGCGGTAGGCTTTGCCGCGTTGAACAAGCGTGTTGGACGGGACATTCCAACTCAGTATGCCCGGCACAGAGGTGTCGTTATGCGGGTTAAGAAAACTCCCCTTTAATTCCGCATCTGCAAGTGTTTGGCCTGCTTGTATAATTTCTGTATAGGTAGGCGTACCAGCGGGCATTGCTTTTTCTGTTGGTTTATTAATGCTGCCGTTAACCGTACCTATGCAATTTGCCGCCTTGACCTCAATCCAAATGATTTGGCCGACGTCTGCTTCCGCTATCGTGTAGCTGCTACTTGTTGCGGAAGGAATCATTGTCTCCACTACACCGTCGGAGCTCCTGCGCCACCACTGATAGCTGAGAGACCCAAGCTTATCGGGAGACACCCCGGGTGTTGCGCTGTGAAGGCTTGTGGTGACAGCGGTCAATGTTGCGCCGTATACCGGGCTGCCGCTGACGCTCACTGAACCGGAAAGCTCCGCTTTGGCGGTATTGAATCGGACTCCTCCACTCACAGCACCTGAAGAATAATGCTCATCTTCTTTTGAGCGGACAAACGCATAGTATTCCGTGTTGGGGAAAAGCCCCGAAAAGCTGATGCTATCTTGCCAAACTGCGGAAGAGGGCTGGAACGCTGTCTCTGAGACGGCATACTCTGCCCTCTGTCCATTTGGAAGACCCGCTATTGGTCTCAATGTGACATCAGTGGCGGTTATTTCATCTACTTCTAAATCAGCTATATCAACACCATCACCTTTTGCCACCGCACCGATGTAGACCGTACCCTTAACAGATATAGGAACGCCGTCGGTGCCGCCCATAAGATTGACGGCGGAGAGTGCTTCGGGCAGTGTGAGTGTTAGCGGCTCGCTGACACGATCTGGCGTGCCTGAGAGGGAAACTCTGACGGTCGTACTTTCAATTACGGTATTCATAATGCTCAGCCATTCAGGAAGCCCACTCGGGGCAAGGTCAATCGATTCCAAATCGGTTGCATATGATCCGCCTGTCAAAGTATATGTAATAGTGGCATCTACGGCCTTGCCAACCTTAAGCCCATCCAATCCAGTTGCATCGGCTGTTATTTCCGCCACTGAAACGTCGTCAATCTCAAGAAAACCATCGAGGCCATAGAAAATACCATTTTTACCAGAGATCCTGCTCCACTTCGCTGCACTTTCGGGAAGGGAAGCAAGGTCTGTTGCTGTATGAAGGCCGTAGAGCCTGTTGCCCATGGATTTGTCCCATGCGACAACCGTTCCAGGCGAGGTAACCGTGGGGACTCCGATTTCCATATAGATGGAGGCGTTATCATGATCTATAGAGTACTTGCTACCGCAACCAAGCACCATACCGCCGGTGATTGTGATTGCAGGATTTCTCTTGGTTTCTAATCTGATGGCATTGCTGCCACCAATGATTTTACCCCCGCTTACCGTAATAACTGGGTTCAAAAATGATTTAGAACGTATGCCAATTCTTCCACCGTTGACAGTACCACCGCTGATTATGATTGTGTAATCATTGCCAAAAAAGTCTATAGCAATATTGCCGGCATTTATAGTGCCGCCGCTGACTAGCATTCCCGTGATGTACTCTGCGAAGATGGCGGTACCGCCTGTGCCCATTGCTTCTAACATACCCTTTTCTATTGTCAGTTGGGACAATGACCCCCCTGCTTTAACTGCTGTGCCGTTCTCTTCGTTTGCACTTACAATGCCGCCCTTGATAAGTACGTCTAGTTCGGCATAAATACCAATGCCGCCGGTATTCGTTGCCTCCACCTTGCCTCCCTCCACCGTAACAGAACCGAAACCACTGGCGTAGATGCCTTCATTTCCGCCTCTGACTATTCCATCGTGCACAAGCAGACTGCCACCAGAAAATAAAATGGCAGTTTTCTCGGCACTAACGGTGCCACCGCTGATCGTCATCGCTACATTAGACCTGGCTGAGAATCTGATGGCGGTGCTGCCTGTGATTGTACCGCCGCTGACAAGCATTCCCCCGCTGTCCTGGGCGAATATGGCGTTGCCTCCTGTGCCTGTTGCTTCTACAATGCCGTTTACTATTGTCACAAAGGAGTTTGGGGTACTTGCTCTGACGGCGATGCCATTCCCTTTATTTGCACTTACCAAGCCGCCCTTGATAAGTACGTCTCCTACGGAATTAACCGCGATGCCGTTATCATTGTTTGCACTTACTGTGCCCCCCCAGATAAGTACGTCTCGTGCAAAAATTGCACTTCCGCTGCTATCCGTTGCCTCCACCTTGCCATCCTCCACTGAAACAGATCCGCCACTAATGGCATTGATGACATTATTCCCACCTCTAACTAGACCGCCTCGTACAAGCAGACTGCCCCCAGACAATTGAATAGCAGTTTTCTTGGCACTGACAGTGCCGCCTTCCACCACAATGGTACTAGACCTAAGAGAACTTATGGCAGTGCTATTTCCCCCTGTTGCGCTGACCATACCGCCGCTCACCAGAACATCTCCTTCAGCAGAAATTGAACTGCCCTCCGAACCGGTGGATTCCACACTACCGCCTTGTATTATTGTAGTGCTGCTTGTGCCGAGAGATAAAATTGTGAAGTCGACGGCACTTATAGTGCCTCCCTCAACTGTGATAGATTTTCCTATTACGGCAGTGCGGCCGGCGATAACTTTAGCGTCTTCCTGTATTTTCACATTGCCGGAGGATTGAACAGCAATGCCGTAGTTGCCGGTCGATAATACCTCCCCCTCGTTTTTAATGGTGATGTTGATATTGTTATTGCCTAATATATGAATGGTGGGATTCCCCCCTGTCCCTACATTGCTGACTACACCACCGCTGATTGTAACTGCTGAACTTTCTAGAGTGCTGCTATAGATGAAGATAGCACGGCCCTCTACCGCTTTGACTGCACCGCCACTGACCGTGATTGAAGGAATGTCGTAATTAATATATGAGGTCTCGGTGGCTATAGCATCACCGAAGGACGCATCAATTTCGCCGCCTTCCGCAACTTCAAAAAAACCTTTTCCATTCAGACGCATCAAACAATCGGTGGCAGCGCCTTTGAAGATCGCTCGCCAAACAACGGTCTTGCCCTCGGGTATATAAAAATAAAGGGAGGAGGTTACATTCGTTTTTGAGCCTGTGACAACAACGGTATTGCTATTCTCGTCGCTAAGAGCTGTTTGTATCGCAGATGCAATATCGGCAACCGTCTGGCCTTCAGATATTTCAACCATGCTGAGTGTTTCCACCCCTTCGCCATCGATGTAGGCTTGTGCACTTGCCGAAACTGTCATCATGATACACATAATCGTGATGATAGATAGCATCATAACTGTAGTCTTTTGAATCGTCTTGTTTTTGCTCATGCTGCTCCCTCCATTTCATCTCCTGAAAATTCTTGGCTACTCATGAATTACACCACATACTCCTCGAGCGAAGGTTCTATAAGTGAACCTATTTTAGAATGATTGCTTGAATTCGGACTTGGCAAGCGCTATACTAACATTATAATAACCCTGTTTAGTAACCCGGGTCATTATTTTAGCATATTATACAATATTCTTTAATAGAATTCAATCGAGGAGGGAGAATATGAGAGAAAAAAAGCCCAGCAAGAAAAAGTTACAAGGGGCCGAAACCAAGAAAAGATTATATGAAATAGCAGAGAGGCTTTTTGTAGAACATGACTTTGAGGATGTCAGTGTAGAGGATATTACCTATGAAGCCGGAATCACTAAGGGTGCTTTTTATGTGCATTTTGAATCGAAGGATGCACTGATTGCTATGTTGATTGCTGATCATGCCGCCCAAGCGGATCTGGCTTACAAAACCTTTTTAAAATTGCTGCCTGATGATATGCACGTTTCCGAGGTACTACTTGCAATGACCCAAAAGGTAGCCGATGAACTTATGTTTACCATCGGCTGCGAAAGCATGAGGAAAGTTTACCAAATGCTGCTGGCCGGTACTATTGATACCGAAGCTGTGAAAGGCTATGGCAGAGAGCTTTATACGTTATTTTATGATGTGCTTGAAAAAGGCATCCAACGTGGGGAGATTGCGTCTTCATTGCCGTTAGAGGTTCTTTCCCGGCATTTTGTGATGGCAATCCGCGGCGTCAGCTATGAGTGGTGTATTCGTTATCCCGATTTTGACCTAAAGAAGCAAGCTTTGGAGCATTGCCGATTGCTGATTGAGGGAATTACGGTATAACCGAAATGGGTAACAGCCCTGCAAATGGGAAAACCTAGAAAGCCAATTTAATTCAGTTTTTTGCATGGTTGTAAAGACAACACAGTTCAAGATCACTTATTTTCGTATGATTCTAAGAATTCTATCAGCCTGTCAATATCCTCTATGTTGTTATAGAAGTGGATCCCTACCCTTATAGTCGAGATATTCGTTGCATGAGCCCTGATCCCCTTTTCCCGAAGGATCTTATCGTTCAATTCCCACTTTTTAGGAAGCTTGATGTATACTATCCCAGATCTATTTTCCTCAGGGAATGGCCCAACCAGTCTTAATTTCTTTGATTTAGCAACACTTTCATACAAGTGATCCACCAAGCTAAGGATATATTTCTCAACATCGTCTATTCCAAGCTCCAAGTAAATATTCAGCGACTGCTCAAGTCCTCTAAGTCCTACCCAGTTAAGGCTCCCAGTTTCAAATCTGTTGGCATCATCAGATAGATCAAGCTTATATTCGCTGTTGTTGAGCCTGTCCTTGTTGCCAGTCCAGCCAACGTATTTAGGGCTGATCTTATCAAGGATCCTATTTGAAACATAAGAAAAGCCTACTCCGAACACCCCGCTCAGCCACTTATATGAGGATATTGCAAGAAAATCTATATGAGCCTCCTTAACATCTATCTTCATGGCACATATACACTGGGTTGCATCCAGCACCAGATATATCCCTCGCTCCTTGCAAAACTCACCGATGGTCTTAATATCATGACGCCAGCCTGAGGAATGCTCAACCAAGCAAAGCGCTATAACAGCTGTGTTTTCATCCACAAGTTCAAACAGCCTTTCAGTAGGAAGCTTCCCATCATCTGATCTAGCAATTCTTACATTTTCTTTTCCAACCCTGTTGAACCAGCTGAATACGGTCGCTGGAAATGCCAGATCTGTGGTGATTATATTTGTATTCTCCTTCAATTCGATCCCATTGGTAAACACATTTAGCATCTCAGAACTTGAGGCTGAGAAGAATATCTCGCTCGAATCTGCATTTATGACCCTGGCAGCAGTTTCCCTCAAAGCATCCGCATGCTTCCAGTTGTCAACAAAGTCATACATGTCCATACCTTCAGAGTATCTGTCGTCAATGAAATCAACCATTGCATCCCTGCTTTTTGTTGAAAATACACCTGTTGTTGAAGTATCCAGGTATGTATACTTTTGCACCAAGGGGTACTGCTCCAGCCTTATCTTCTCGAATTTGGATGTTTCCATGGGTACGCCTCCTATTGTTTTTCAGCTAAAAAAATCTTCCATCTACGGTAAACATCTCTAAGCGGTTCGTCCAGATAAGATAATGCTTTGTCCTCGATCCATTCTGGAATTCCATATGCAGCCTCGGCTATACTGCCAGTTATGGCTGCAAGAGTATCGCTATCCCCTCCAAGGGATATTGCATTTCGTATAGCATCCTCAAAATCAGTGCTTTCGAGGAATGCGATAATAGCCTGAGGAACAGTATCCATACATGTTTCATTGAAACGATAACCAGGCCTTATTTCATCGAGAGTTCGGGATAAGTCGTAACCGGAATTCTCTCTGATCTCATCTTTCCACTCGTCTATATTATTTGGGTAGTCATAAAAGCTGCGCGCTCTTAGCATGAACCATATAGCCCTTGCGGTCTCTACGGCTCCCTTTATCCCCTCAGGGTGATTATGAGTGACTGATGCACTTGCACCAGCCAATTCATCAACATCCTCTAAACATTCATGAATAAACTCAGTCTGCTCACATACCCAGGCACAAGGAGATACCCTCATTGCTGAGCCGTTGCCCCAGCTATTATATGGTTCCCGGGTATCAGATTGTATCCATAATCTGAAGTGCCCTCCATAGCCAGAGTTTGGGTATAGTCTTCCCCACTTCTTCATAGAGTCGATAAATAGATCCTCACTTACCAATATACCTCTATGAGAACTGACCCCGCTGCCAAGCATCTCACTTTCCCCTTGCATAATTGCATCCGCCACTGCAATCGTCATCACAGTATCATCAGTAAAAAAGCAATCGTCACGAAAAAGAGGAAAATCTTTTGTCTTAATATTATCCCATTCATAGACAGAACCGACGATGTCACCAATAATTGCTCCTAGCATTATTCTTGACCTCCCATCTACTAACTACTTGAACATCTCCACCCATCCCCAACCATATCCTCTGGGCATTTTGATTCCGGCTCTATGTACCACTTGTCTTTTTATGCTGGTTCGTGCATTGATTCTCTTGCTCAGGCTTGGTTTTCTAATCCCTATTTTCATATTGCCTCCCAAAATTCTCTTATCTTTTCTAGTAATTCTTCATCAGCTGTGACAAAAATTAAAATCAGGAATTTCTGATGGAGTAATCTAAAGATTATCGAAAATTATAATATTTAGGTGTATGTATATGGGATTTATAATTGGGTTCATATAAAGTATTAACCTCAATATGACAAATATTTGAGGTGGATTGGCAAAGCATCTTTTAGGCCATGATTATATCTTCATGTCATTTATAAATAATTTAACTTTATTTAATCTACTAAATTTACAATTAAACTATTCCGAATTTGGATACTATCCTATTATTAACTTCATAAGATATATCTTTGCCAAAGTTCTCTCTTATTATAATATCCAATGCCTCATAATCAGCTAAATCATCAGGTGAATTTATACACTCTTTAAGGCAATAGTTTGCAAGGCTTTCAGCTTCTATAGTTACTATGCTGCTACCTTCAATATCCAATTTTACCCCTCTCATGAATTTTGGCGAAACAACTATGCAATAATCCGATCCATTTTTCTCGATATGTTTGTTCAACCTACTAGCATTTAAAGATGAAGTTGCCTTTCGAGTTGATTTTGCATCAACATTTATTTTATATAGTCTTTTCTTATATGAATCCTCAACATTGCACAATATATCAGTATCTCCTGATCCACTTATTATTTCAACATCGACTATTTCTCGAAAATTATCAAACAAATTCGCTAACGATATCTCAAACTTCTTACCATCTCTTCCCCCAAACTTAGAGTTGTAAACCACATCATGTATTATTTCACTTATCCGGGTCTTGCTCTCGGGGATTACATTCATTGTGCTTAGATACTTAAGTGGATTGAACTCATATAAATCTCTTATCCAATCGATTCTTGATGATGCTGTAGCTTGAGATACAGGGACTTCATAATATTTATAGTTATCTAATAAGGTCTCCGCTTTATCTAGTAAATCGGTATTAAGACTTACATAACCACTATAAGTCTTTTTCGAGCTATACCTATCAGTCCGAAAAGTATTCCCTTTACCATGCCTGAATGACAATAAGTTTCCTTCGTTGTGTTCTTCATCACCAATTATTTTAAAAACATCATACTCATAAAAAACATTAAATAGATAATAGTTGATTTCATGCATGCAATTAGAAAATACTCCTTCGTAATCTGGTACAGACTTAAATAGTGCTGCTTTTTCATGAAATTCTAATTTTCTAAAACATAAAATACTATTGATCAAATCATGATAACTTTTTTCATCAATGGATTCAACAAATGGCAAAAACCAAACCGCTTCATCTATATATAGCTTCTTATTTAGCTTTTCTTCCATAAGTAGGGATATTAATAGTCTTCCAAAGTAGATATTAAAATTAGGAGGTGTATTGCTAAAAGGATGTGGGAACTGGATAGAGAATAAATTAATTAATGCTATTGTTCTATAATCTGAATGCTCCCTAAGCATCATTTCCATTAGTGGAGAGGGGACAAATGCATCAGAATTTATATCTCTATACCCGAACATATAAAAGCAAATTTGACTTAATCTAACGCCCATGGTGCTAGTAGACCCCTTTGTTGTTCTACCCTTATAGACATCAATAGACTTTAGCTCTTCTAGTAACATTTTGGTATCTATATTATTCTTCAAACTCTTAATAGCTAATAAAAATGCATCAATTTGGGATTTTGAGTTTATGTTCTTTTGAATTATTATCCTATTTTCTTTAGATCGATTCAATTTTATCATAAATAATCTCCTCCCTTAGAATAGAGTCTCAACAATCTTCTTACAAAATTTTGGTGGAATCGCTTCACCTATAACAGTTCTTATAAAGTTATCAGTGCACCAATCAGGCAAATCAATATCTGCAGGTATCGATGATACAATAAATAATTCTCTTAAAGTTAAAACCCTAGCATCAGAAACCGTTCCATCTGGTCTGATCCTACCCGGGTGAACATTATTGTGACCACCAATATTACCGCTGTTTTTTGCCCTTGCGGGTGAAGGTTCCTCCCACTTCATTCTTTTAAAAGTATTGTGAAATCCCTTAACCCTTCTACCATCAACAGTTTTTGGATAGTGAAGTTCATTCTTGAGTGCTGATTCTCCTGCTCTAGTGTGTCTCATAGCAATAATTTCTCTTTCATTATGATTTTTTGCATAATGCCATTTGATCCCAGAGTCTTCGCCAGGCTCAAGTGCTGGCAAGTCCCCTATTGCTTGTTTTAGACTGATTCTTTCTGTTTTATTAGGCCAATCCCAAGAAAGACCCTTTTTATAGATTTTGATAAATCCTCTTGGTCTACTCTGTGGAACGCCGTAGTCTGAAGCATTTAATACTGCTGATTCAATAACATAGTCTTTGGAATATTTATCTTTACATATTTCCAACAGGGTTTTCGGCTCATTATTATATGGAAAATATAGTTTCAGAAATTTTGGAACATTTTCAATAAGTATATACTTAAAGTTGTGATTATCAATTACATCAAAGACTTTAAAAATTAAGTAGTTCCTCTCATCGTTATCGTAATCCTTTTTACCTAAAGAACTCATACCCTGACATGGTGGTGTTGCTATTAAAAAATCGCACCCCTCTTTTTTGACTGTTGTTAAAAAGTCACAGAATAATTCTTCAGAATTTATATCGCCTACAAGGACTTTAGTATCAGGGTATAAATACTTATACAAATCTGCTCGTTTATTAAGCAACTCATTCGCTATTAATATATCTATACCTATTTGTTTGAAATAAAGTTCAGCAATCCCTGAGCTTGAAAACATGGAGGCTCCTTTTAGTCTATTCATATGATTTAATTCCTTTCACAATAGATTCAATTAATAATGGCGGTACTGCTTCTCCTACGATATGTCTTACTTGAATATCACTAATACCAGGAGGTATGTCCAAATCAGGATTCATTGACATCAATATAAATATCTCTCTTAATGTTAAAACCCTTGCATCTGAGTAAGTCCCATCGTGTAACAACCTACCAGGATGAACGTTACTTTGAGATGAAATAGCATCGTTTCTCATCGTTATAGTAGGTGCAGGTTTGTCCCAGTCAATTCTTTTATATGTTGCGCTGAACCCCTTAAGTTTATCACCATTAGGCTTTTTCGGGTAATGTACTTCATTCTCAAATGCTGATTTACCAGTAGGAGTATATTTCATACATGAAACATGAGAACTTGTGTGTTTTCTTGCTACATGATTTTTTATGTTGCTATTTTGACCTGATTCTAAGGATGGTAAACCCCCAATTGCTTCTCGTACAGTTATTTGTGTTTTCTCGATAGGATCCTCCCAAATCAAGCCCTTCTTCCAAATTCTTATGAATGCCCTATTCCTATTTTGAGGCACGCCATAGTCAGCAGAATTATAGACATTAAATTTAATATTATACTCATCCTGGAATTGATCATTAATTATATCAATGATACTAGATTCTTTATCTTGGACCATATACTTAATTTTAAAAAACCTAGGAACGTTTTCAATTAATACGTACTTTGGCGAGAGGATTTTAATAAAGTCAACCACATCAAAAATTAAATAGTTTCTATCATCATTTAGCATATCTGAATTTGATTTATTTTTCCCTATAAGGCTCATCCCTTGACAAGGGGGGGTTGCTAATATGAATTCAACTTCATTATTTATCGATTCACTAATTAATTCCTCTCGAACTATTGGATCTTTAATATCGCCACAAATCATTTTGGTTCCAGGGTGCCAAAATTCGTGAGCCAGAGCTCTATACTTCAATAACTCATTTGCAACTATAATGCTTATATCTGTATTTCTTAACCCCATTTCAGCAATACCTGCGCCAGAAAAAAGTGACAAGCCTTTCATTTCTCCACCTACTTTTAGTTATTTATTTTGTCATCATAAAGTATTATATCAGAAAGTGAGTAGTTAATAAAACCTGTCACTTATTGTTAAATACTTTACATTGATGAGATACTATGATGATTTATTATTCTGTATAACTGACCTAATTTCCTCAATTATTGCTTCAACATATTTGTCAAAGTTGCTTCTTAACTGGCATTCCCATATAGTATAAACATGCCAACCTTCCTCAACTAGTACCTTTGAAATATACTCATCGCGGATTTTATTATTGTTTATCTTCTTTGTCCAATACTCAGTTCTTGTCTTTGGTATAGTAGCTCTCTTACATCCATCATGGCCATGCCAAAAGCAACCATTTATAAATACTGCCACTTTGTATTTCTTCATGCTGATATCTGGAGTCCCCAGTATTTTCTTGCTATTTTTTCTATACCTCAGGCCCGATTCATAAAATTTTTTCCTCACAGCAATTTCAATGGTTGTATCTTTACTTTTCACAGCTCTCATAATTTTACTTCTTTCTTCTATACTGTTTTTCTCACTCATGATTAAACTCCTGTAACATAGTTTTTGTTTTCCAATGACAAATCTAAATGAGTTCTTTTTATAGTTTAGAGGTTGTTATCTATTGTTTAAGGTAATCTAAAAACTAATAGCTCTCATTAAAATATAAAAAGCAATAGCCCTTAAATACTACAAATATTTCCCTGTTAAGTAATCACACTAATAATAAATTTAGATAGGAACCATGCCTTCATCGTAGTAAAATCAAAAAAAGATTGGTTTTGTTGCTTGATACTTGTTTAAAAGCATATAATCCCTCTAATCGCTACCAAGAAGCTCCCATATCCCATATATCTACAATGGTTTATCATTAGTGTATAAAGTATTTACACATTAATATGGGTCGGTCTGACAAGATATTTACATAACCTCTAACTCAAATAGAATTATTTGTATCTCTCTTTTTTAAAAATTGTGATTTAATTGAAATATAACCACGTTCGTTATTACAGATATCTGCCCAATCGAGAATGGCAGCAACTACAAATCCCGGCCCATAAGTAGTCTCTCCAATTTTTTTCCCTCTAACCTTATAAGCTATATAGCCCTCAAGAGAATCTATGGGCAAATCATCACTGCCAAGTCTTGCCCCTGTCTGAGCTTTACCTTTAACTACCCTACCACCATTTTTGATCACAATTTCAACTGCTGCATCAAACACATCCCATGTAAGTTGGTCAGGTATAGGTATTTTTTGTGTTGTCAATCCATTTCCACTTATGTCATACCTTATCTCACAGAGATCTCCTCTAAATTGAGGTATTAGGGCTCTTCCTTCATTAATATTAAGTTTTTCCTTTATTGTTCTGGTTACGAGACTGTCCGATTCAGCTATAGCAACATATTTTGGTGTTGTCATCTCAACACTCTCCTTCTCCTCAATATCTAATTGTTGAAGTCCCAGCTTTATTAAAATTTCACTATACTTCCTTTTTACAGTTGGATATGACATATTTAATTTTAACTGTAAACTTTTAAAGCTACCATGCGATTTAAGGAATAGTTCAATGAAGTCTAAATCTTCTGATGATAAATAATCAAATTTGCTTAGTGAAAATTTCCCACTTAACTCTAAGTCACAGTTACCACAACTCATCTGTTTTATTATTAGTTTTTCATTGCATCTGGGACAAGTTGTAACCAATTCTTTGAACATTTATTATCCCTCCTTATGTTCAGGATAATATTAGTAGCAACCATTGTCAATATAGTTATTAATTTTGTTTATGTCTTTATTAATTTATTCAATGCTTGTTTCTATCTGAGAATTATAACTATCCTACTATGTAAACTTACTCGCTCACTCCCCTCTATTGCCTATCTCCACCCACTTTGATAAAATGAGAAAAAGTACACGATTTTTTAATGTAATTTTAATGTTACTTAAATTGTGTTTGAATCTTCCACTACTATAATGAAGACATAGAAAATAGTAGGAGGTGTTTATAATGGTAACTTTACAACAAGTAGAAGAACTAAGAAAGTATGCCGATATTACATTCAATGAGGCTAAGGAAGCCTTGGAGGAAACTAACGGTGACATCCTGGAAGCGATCATAAATCTGGAGAAGAAGGGGAGAATAGAACCTCCCAAGAATGGTGGGTATTATAGTACTAAAGACACTGGGGAGACTGGGGAGCAGAAGAGTAGTGAAGCTAAGGCTGGCACTGAATCAACGAAGAAGGCTTCATCAGGATTCTCGGACCTGTTCCAGAGGTTTTCAGCATTCATAGGGAAGCTGTTCCATAAGGGTAACAGAAACATATTTGAGGTCTCAAAGAATGGACAGAGCACCATGACATTGCCTGTAACAGTGCTTGTAATACTGCTTATATTTACCTTCTGGATAACAGTTCCTTTGATGATCATTGGTCTGTTCTTCGGATATAAGTATTCCTTCTCAGGACCGGAGCTTGGCAAGGAAGAAGTAAACCGTACTATGGATCAAGTATCTGACGTAGTTGACAACCTAAAAAAAGAATTCAGTGGTGAGAACAAAAATGACTAAGATCCTAATAGTTGAGGATGAAGAAAAACTGGCTCGGTTTGTTGAGCTGGAGCTTCAGTACGAGGGCTATGAAGTAGAAAAGGCATATGATGGAAGGGCTGGAATTGATATGGTCAAGGCCAGCCCCTTCGACCTTATTCTTCTAGATATAATGCTTCCGGGCTTAAACGGCATAGAGGTGTTGAGAAGGATCAGGCAGACATCTGATGTACCCGTTATATTGCTTACTGCACGCGATGCTGTGGTAGACAAGGTAACGGGTCTTGACAGTGGTGCGGACGATTACATCACTAAGCCCTTTGCTATTGAAGAGCTGTTGGCAAGGATAAGGGCGGTATTAAGAAAAAAGGAACCTGGCAGCCAGGCACAAGCCAAGGATATAATGACATATAAGGAGCTTAGTCTTGATACTAAGAAACGAGAAGTACATGTGAAGGGTACTGTGGTTCCCTTGACTAAGAAGGAATTCGATCTTCTTGAACTTCTTATGGAGAACAGGAACATCGTACTATCCAGGGAGACAATACTTGAAAGGATCTGGGGCTATGATTTCTCAGGGGGAACCAATGCAGTAGATGTGTATATAAGGTACCTAAGGTCAAAGCTGGAGGAGCCCTTTGGAATGAAGATCTTCTGTACTGTCAGAGGAGTGGGGTATGCAATCAAAGATGAGGACCAATAAGGATAAAGGCAAGGAAAGCTTTTCAAACAGAATAAGATCATCGCTTGTACTAAAACTCAATCTGGAAATGGTAAGAAGGTTGTTATCTGGATTTATGGCAGTTAATATCCTTGTATTTCTGATGGGGTTTTTTGTCGTTTTATGGAGAGCTGAGGTCATTATTGAGGATTCGTACAACACCTTGATTGCTTCTGGCTTTAATGAGGGGTCGGCACATTACCCTATGGTAGATTTTGAGATCATGGCAGTGGGACCTGAAGAAGGAACAACGCTTCACAGGGATATTCAGGAGCTTCTGCCCTTCCAGATAAAGGATGCGGAAAGAGATATTTTTACAGGAGCTATGGAGCTTCCTGCTCCCCTGAGGGAGAGAATTGAGAACATAAGATACTCCATCGGCTTTGACAAGGACTTTTCATATTACAGGTTCGTATATAATATTGGTCCTGAGGTATATGGACTAATACAGATGCTTTTGATTCTTCTTATTGCAGAGACACTTATGCTTATAAAGCACACGGTAAGAGGCAATAGGGTCGTAAGGGAGACCTTGAAGCCCCTTGCAGATCTTGCCGAGACTACAAGGACTCTTCAGACCATGAAGCCCTATGACGAGAAGTATCTGAAGGCTATTGCAGGTGAATTGAGCAGCATCGACGTTAACAGGCTGGATAAGGGTATATCCGTTGACAGCTCCCAGAATGAATTGAAGGATCTGACATTCGCGATAAATGGAATGCTTAACAGGATAAACCAGTCCTACCAGTCACAGGTAAGGTTCGTTTCAGATGCGTCCCATGAGCTAAGGACTCCCATAGCTGTTATACAAGGTTATGTAAATCTTTTAGACCGTTGGGGCAAGAACGATGAAAAAACGAGGCAGGAATCTATTGATGCCATTAAAAGCGAGATCGGGAATATGAAGGATCTGGTTGAAAAGCTGTTGTTCCTTGCAAGGGGAGACAATGAGACCATTCAGCTTAATATGGAGAGGTTCGATGCCAGCGAGATAGTTGATGAAATCGTAAGAGAGGCTCAGATGATCGATGAGAGCCATGTGTTTAAGACTGAGCTGAATACCTCTGCCTTTATTGAGGCTGACAGGCAGCTGTTTAAGCAAAGCATAAGGATCCTTGTTGATAATGCCATCAAGTATTCCCAGGAGGGTAAGGAAATAGTCCTAAGGGTGACCAAGGGAAATTCGAAGGTCATTATTGTAGTCCAGGATACAGGGATAGGTATACCACCTGATGACCTACCGCATATCTTTGACAGGTTTTATCGCTCAGATGAATCCCGGGCCAGAAAAAGCGGCGGCTCAGGCTTGGGGCTTGCAATAGCAAAGTGGATCGTTGAGAGGCATGGAGCCTTCTTCGAGATCCACAGCAGGTTGAATATTGGAACAAGGATATCAATCGTGTTCCCTGAGGCTCTTGTTTAGAGCGTTTCTTTCCCAGAATACTCCGTCGGTATAGCCTTGGATGTAGTCGTCATTATCTGCCATCTCAAGTCTTTGTTCAGCCCAGATGCAGTACTGCTCATTAAGCTCTATACCTAGGTATCGCCTCCCCAGCTTTTTAGCTGTAACGCTTGTGGTGCCTGAGCCCAGGAAGGGATCAAAAACTATGTCTCCTGGGTTAGAGCTTGCAAGCATTATTTTTGCAACCAACTTCTCCGATTTTTGTGTTGGGTGTGCCGTGTTTTCAGGCATTGACCAGAATGGGATCGTTATGTCGTCCCAGAAATTTGAGGGGCAAGTGTCTCTGTAGTTCCCATTTTCTGTTTCCGTCCAATCCTTAGGTCTGCCATCTACTCTATATGGAGCAATCACTTTTTTCCTTATTTTCACGGTATCCAGATTGAAGGTGTAGTTGTTTGATTTCGTTGCAAACCATATGTCCTCCAAGCCGTTCTTCCAGTTGGCCTTTGCGCCTCTTCCTTTTTCTCTCTGCCATGTGATCCTGTTTCTCACTATTAGATATTCCTGTAGCACACGGCCGATGATAAGGCTTGTCTCCCAGTCGCAGCAAACATAAATAGACCCGTCATCCTTTAGGAGGGGTATTGTTTTTGAAAGCCACTTGCGTGTGTATTCCTCGTATTCAGATTCCTTTTTCTTGGAAAACTGTGTCCCATGGAAGGACTTTGTGAGGTTGTAGGGTGGATCTGCGATGATAAGGTCTACGCTTTTCTCAGGTAAGAGCTCCATAACATTAAAAGAGTTCCCGATAATAGTCTTATCCAAAATATCATTTATCTCATAAACAGGCTTTTCTATAGTGATGCATCTATCAAGATATTTCTTTCCTTCAGAAATATCTGTATCTATTGTCTTATTTCTTCCAGCTTTTATTTTTTCCACACGATCATCTCCTTGTGAGCTAATTATTGATTGTTTGGAGCAATTATATTGATTATACCACAGGGAGTTTACAAGACTAATCAAGAGTCTACTTAAAATACTTAAGCTTGTGAAAACTATTCCTATTTTAAGAGTGCTTTCATTACGCCATAGTAACATTCAGTTACCTTGGTCAGCTGCTCTATCTCGATGTATTCATCAACGATATGCGCAAGATTTTCTCTCGACGGACCGATTCCAAGGGTCTTAATACCTGCCTCTCCGGAATAGTGGCTTCCGTTGGTGCAGAAGTTGTACTGCGTTAACACTGGGTCAAAGCCCATGCTCTTAAGCTCGTTGTAGGTATCCTGTACAAAAGCCTCATTCTTGTCGTAAAGCCACCCTGGGAAGAACCTTTCGCCTGTAATATGGTTTCCTGTGTGGCACAGCTCTTTTCCAATTGCATAGGATGCCTTGACCTTAAGCTGTGGGTCAGCTGCCATCATTTCGTCAAGAAGCTTGTTTATTGGCTCAAGGACGCTTTCCATAGTCTCGCCAACAAGAAGTCTTCTGTCATAGGTTGCTCTGCAGTACTCAGGTACTACCGATGCTCCTGGGTATGGGCTGGATTTGATATCTGTAAGCTCCAGGATCCCTGGCCCTAATACGTCGTGGTGGGTCGGCTCAAGGGTTCTTATCCTTTGGATCACTTCTGCCATTTTATATACTGCGTTTACTCCCTTTTCAGGGTTTGCTGAGTGGCATGGGATTCCGAAGGTCTCGATAACGATCTCTCCTCTTCCTCTTTGTCCGATCTTAATGTTAAGCTCAGATGCTTCCCCGATTACTACGTAGTCAGGCTTTACCCTTTCGCTTATTGCTCTAGCGGCAACTCCTTCGAAGCATTCCTCGTGGACTACTCCTGCTACATATATCTCTCCTGCAAAGTCCTTGTTTGTGTCCTCTGCAAAGTTGGCTGCTGCACATGCCATCGCTGCTACTGCACCCTTCATGTCAGTGGTGCCTCTGCCGTAGATCCTTCCATTGCTTATCTCCGCTCCGAATGGAGGATAAGTCCACTCGTCTACATTTGATACCGGCACTGTGTCGATATGTCCATCGAACACAATTTTCTTGCCTGGTCTTTTTCCTTTGATCTGGCCTATTATGTTCCCGTAGTGGTCCACGATCACATCGTCAAAGCCCATTTTCTTGAAGTTCTCCTTAAGAACTTCAACCACCTTGTCCTCTTGACCTGAGTAGCTTTGGTTTCTAACAAGCTCCTGACAGAGGGCAATTACCTTTTCCTCTCTTTCCTTATTTAGCATCTTATTCACCCCTAAAATTGTTTTTTCTCGTAGCTTGGATACTTTCCGTTCCAAACTATATCTTGATAGCTTTTTTTGTCAGTATCACCCTCTGTGCTAAAGAACAGCACTCTGGATGACTCGTTCAATTGAAGCTTTTCTCTCATCCATAAAAGGTTTTCGTTTGTCATTATTTCTGCTACGCAGCCCAGTGTTGCCGCACCGCTTTCTCCTGAGATCACCTTCTCATCTCCCCTTGGAGGATTTCCCATCATCCTCATTCCCTCTGCAGTCGTAAAATCAGGGCAGGATATGAAGAAATCTGCGTAGTCCTTAAGTATCTCCCAGCCAATTGTGCAGGGCTCTCCACAGGCAAGTCCAGCCATTATTGTGTCCATGTCTCCCGATACCACTCTGAGCTGTCCGTCGTTTGCCTCAGCAGTTCTATACAGACAGTCTGCCTTGTTTGGCTCGACTATTGTTATTATCGGTCTTTCCTCTCCGTATATAGAGGAGAACAATCCTGTGATCGCTGCAGCCATGGAGCCTACCCCTGCCTGTAGGAAGATGTGTGTGGGCTTCTCTTCGCCGATTGCTTTAAGCTGCTCGAATGCTTCATAGCCCATCGTGCTGTAGCCTTGGATTATCCAGGTGGGTATATCCTCATAGCCTGCCCAAGCGGTATCCTGAACCATTACCCAACCGTTATCATCAGCTATGCCGTTTGCCTTTCTTACCGCATCGTCATAATTTAAGTCAGTTATGGAAGCATCTGCTCCTTCTGCCCTTATGTTTTCAAGTCTTTCTATGGAACTCCCTTTTGGCATAAGAACGACTGATTTCTGCTTAAGCTGATTTGCTGTCCAGGCGACGCCTCTTCCGTGGTTTCCGTCTGTAGCTGTAACAAATACCATTTCACCAAGCTCTTCTCTGACATCGTCTGATACTAGAATGTTGTATGGCATTTCAGTTATGCTCTTACCAAGCTTTTTCGCAAGGTAGTTGCCGATTGCATAGCTTCCTCCAAGTACCTTGAAGGCGTTTAGTCCGAATCTGTAGGATTCGTCCTTTACGTAGATCCTTCCCAAGCCAAGCTCACTGGCAAGGTTCTTCATGTCTCTTAGAGGTGTCTCTGAGTACATAGGAAAGCTCTTGTGAAAGTCCATTACTTCCCTTGATACCTTTTCACTTAGAATTTCTAGAGAGCTCTTCTCCACTGTCTTTCTTTCAAATTGTACTATCTTAAAGGTTTCCTTCATTTGTCTCCCCCTCATCTTCTCACTTAGTTAGAAATAATCTGATAATTCATTAATTAATATTATAGTGGTAAATATAAAGAATCTCAAATGAATATGCAAATAAAATCCCCGGATCTAGTGGACCGGGGGTAGTGTTTAATGTGCGTCTATGTATTCCTGAAGCTGGTCATGCCATTCGACTGTGTCATAGATCTGCGGTTCAGTGGATTCTCCAAGCATTAGATCCAGCAGATGCCTTGGATTTTTGCCTCCGATGTGCATGGATTTTATGCAGGATATGCAGTATACGCATACGTCGTCACATGGCATGGATTTTGCCCGTTTATGCATGTGTGCATGGATTTGGTCCAAGGGTAGGCTTGGGTAGAAATCATCACCGCAGCAAATGGAGCGCGTCCCGTGGAATTCTGTTTCTTCGATCTCAATATTCATTTTGCCCAGTATACTTCGTACTGCTTCATGGATCTGAGGCTTCTCTCTTATTGGACATGGGTCGTGTACGGACACTTTAAGGCCGCTGTGGTCCGGGTATGGAAAGGAATCCAGTTCATCGATGATCTCATAAAGAGACTTTGTTGTTATGCCCTCGTAGAGGCTTCGGAACCTTCTGTCGCAGCCTGCACAAACATTGATTATCATCGAGCCTTCTTCAAGCTGCGGATCATGATGGCAGCATATCTTGTGGAGCTCCACCTCTCCATAGTTGGTGTTTAAAAAATCAAGGATCCTGTTTTCCATCTCCGGCTTATAAATGCTTAAGCCGCAGCCTGGGTTGAAGTAAGTCTTTGTCATCTGGCAACCTCTCCCTTAAAGTTTTTATGTCCAATAAATTACTTATTGTCTCTTTCAAGCCTAAGGAGTTTTTCCTTCAACTCGATCCCGCCTGCATAGCCTACAAGCGCTCCGTTTGCACCGATCACTCTGTGACAGGGTATCAGCACCATCAGCTTGTTTTTGTTGTTCGCCATGCCTACTGCCCTTACTCCTTTTGGGTTTCCTATGGCTGCTGCGATATCCTTGTAGCTTCTGGTTTCTCCATATGGGATTTTTAGAAGCTCATTCCATACCTGCTTTTGAAACGGGGTGCCCTCATATATTATTGGTACGTCGAATTGCTTTCTATTGCCCAATAGGTATTCATCCAGTTCAAGAGCTGCTATATTACTTAAGCTTGTTCTGTTCTGCTTTACACCAGCTGGTACTCTTTCTCCGAATTGGACCGTTCTAATGCCTGAACTTATTGCACCTATGGTTACAGACCCGAAGCTTGTATCGTATATGCTGAACATGATCCCTTCATTTGAAGCCTTATCCATCTCTCTGTACTCACCGGGAGTCATATCAGTTAGCTTTCTAAAGAAGGTGAAGAAGGCTGATATGCTTTCAAAGCCCAGCGAGTAAGCTATGTCAATTATCTGTTCGTCAGAATTCTTGAGCTTATCCTTTGCAGCCTCAAGTCTTAGAGCATTAGAGTATTCGTTAATCGTCTTCCCGTAATGATTTTTGAATATCTGTGAAAGTCTTTGTCTTGAGATCCCAAGGGATCTCAAACTATCCTCCAACAGCTCCTTGCTGAATCCGTTTGATTCAACTATTCTTTTGATCTCACTGGCCATGTCTGCCACAGGATCGTATTCGTCAAGATCCGGTCTGCATCTTTTGCAGGGTCTGAAGCCTGCAGAAATCGCGTCTTCTCTTGTATTAAAGATCAATACATTTTGCTTTGAGGGCTGTTTTGAGCTGCAGGAAGGTCTGCAAAATATCCCGGTTGTCTTTACTGCGTAGTAGAACTTACCGTCTACTTCCCTATTGTTGCTTATTATGGCTTCCCATTTTTCTTTGTCTTCCATTCCTGCACCTCCTCATTAATATCGTCTACTATATATTACAAATTAATTATACGTGATTTGTCGATTAATTTCTTTCTGTTTTTAAACATTCAATTTATTTTTATTGTTCCTTAAAATGTTCTTGACATATTACTTATTATTACTTATTATGTATTTATAAGGAATTTTTAGGAATATAAGGGAGTGATTATTATGATTGAAACGTATTATTCAGTAGAGCAGGTTGCTTCACTGATCGATATGCATCCTAAGACTATACAAAGGTATATCAGGGAAGGAAAGCTTAAGGCTCAAAAGGTAGGGAAGGCATGGAGGGTAACAGGACATGACCTGAGTGTTTTTGTCGAGGGTACAGATGGTGTGATAGAGACTACTGCTTCACCTGGAATGCAGACAATAATCGAGGATTCTCTCAAGAAGACCAGGGTATCTGCTGTTATCGATATACCCGTTAATAATGAGGCTGAGGCAGTTCAAACCATTAACTGGGTCATAGGCTTATTGCAGGCCAAAAATCCGGAGGACGGCCATACCTCAATGACTTCTCAGTATATAATGCCTGAGAACATAATAAGAGTAATGCTTTGGGGAAATCTTCAGTTTATGAGTACTGTCATGAGTGTATTAGGGGATCTTGAGAAAAATTAAGGTATTTTAGTATGAAAAAAAGTCCCCTGTTTAGGGGACTTTTCAGTACTTTCTATTTAGATTCCTTCATCCTTACGAACTCTATCGCTTCCTTGCCTGTTATGTGATCAACATCTATGGCGATCATGTGAGAATTAGTACACTTTTCAATTGAATCCCTTTTAGACTGCTCCGGTTGATCTCCTGAGTACTTTTCAACAAGATCACGAAAAGCTTCAAGTCTTTCTTCTCCCTCGGCTAACCTTGCCTTTCCGAAGGCTATGACGCTTCTAAAATAGGAGGTGTATTCAGCACTTACGATCTGATCCTCATCTACTACTGTAAAGGATACCTTTGGGTGCTTTATGATTGCATCTATCTTGTGCCCTGCCTTTGCAGAATGGATATAGATCTTGCCTTCGGTATATGTATAGCTTACAGGTACTGCATAAGGATAGTCTTCATCTCCCATGCATGCAAGTATACCGTTTGTGCATCTTTCCATGATTGCATTTACATCCTCAGTTGAAAGCAGCTGCTTTATCCTTCTCATTTCCCTGAACATTTCCCAATACACCTCTTCCATGAAGTTTTATGACTGTATTACCTTTCAACAAATCTAATTGTAGCACTTTTGAAGCGCTTAACGATGGTTTTTTCTTCGTTCAGTTCTCTGGATTCTATGAATATGTTGGAGATGACCTCCCACATGAACACCCAACCGCCAATAAAAACGCCCTCTGTGACTACCCTTGATATAAAAAGCTCGGAATCAAATGGGTATAGGTAAGAAATCAAGAAAAATGTGATCGCAAAAACAAAGTACTTAACTTCCTCCAACCTTTCATGACGTCTTTTTCTGGCATTTTTTGAGAGCATGTAGTCGAATTGGTGACCAAGTGCGCTTATGAGCTGCCTTTCCTTAGCTTCATTCTTGAGCTCCTTTGGGATCGAAAATTCGAATATCAGCGGGTACTTCCTTGGAATGTCTTCGACTGAATCCCAGAGAAAATCAAGGAATTCATCCTCTATGTCTCTCAACTTAAATGGGGATGGATCCCAGTCGTCGAATACATCGTTATAGTCGTCCAATGCCACAGGTATTATATATGCCTGACTATCTTTATCGAATGCGTATCTTTCATATGTTTCCTTTGGTCTCATTTTACACCTCGTTTACTGCACCAAAGCTATTATTGCAACCTCCATAAAAATGAGTATAGCATATTCTTCGGAAGCTCTATTTCAGGCTCCTCTACTACAAACACTCCTTTAAGTCCTTTTTCCTTAGCTGCAAGGTCAAAATGTGCTGCTGCAATGCCAATATCTATCTTCTGTATATCGTAGGTGAAGCGATCGCTGTAGCCCGGCTCCTTATCCTCGTAGAAATGGAAGGCTCCACCTTGGAGAACGATCCTCCAGGGCTGTTTGTTGGATGCTGACGGTCCAAGTCGAAGCATTTCCAGCGGAAATGCGTACTCACCCGCCTGCCCCTCGCTCAAAGGTGAGTTAAGGTCATTTTCAAAAAATATCTTGCTCCATTCTACCCGTTGATCTGCCTTTATCAGTGTCCTCATAGCCACTTCCTTGATATGCTTCTTATCTGCTGGATAACCATATGGTGTTATTGCCGGGAACAACTCTCCCTTATCTACCTTCATGGCAGTCGCAAAGCCCTCTCTGTCGAAGGTCCCTCCAAGCCAGCATGTACCAAGTCCCAGGCTGGCAAGGTAAAGCATAAGCACTTCCATCTCATAACCTAATGCCTCCAGGGCAAGGGGTTCGTCCTTTATAGTTGTACCGATATATTTCTTTGCACCTTTTATTACTCCATAAGTTCCAAGCTTCTGGCTTTCCTGATTACCGTTGATATCCAGGTAGTGGAATACGACCTTAGGACCAAAGGGATTAGACAGGTTGCTTATAAATTCTCTTATGGAGCTCATCGTTTGTTCACTGATCTCAATATCAGAATAATTTCTTACGCTGTATCTCTTCCTAACTGCTTCCTCTATACTAAAGTTTATTTTCATTTACCATTCCCCTTTCCCGGAGATACATACCCATTTCTCACACTTAATCTTATCATAATGTTGAAAAAAAGCCAACACCGTGAGTAGGTGCTGGCATGATGTAGTAGATTTCAGTTATATTTTCCTGGCGATGAGTGCAGCTCCGATAGATCCCGCATATCTTGCCATAGAGTTTGTTTTTACCGGGGTACCAAGCTTGTCAGAGAGCAGATGAACAAAAGGTTCCACCTCACAGAGGCCGCCAGTCAGAAAAACAGGCTCTTTAACCCCATGTTTGTGCAGCAGAGCGTATACTCTGCCGGTGATTGAGTTCACTATTCCCCTGGCAATGCTCTCTCTCTTTGTTCCAGATCCAATAAGTGATATGACCTCTGATTCTGCAAAGACTGTGCACATGCTGGTGATTGAAATGTTCTCTCCCTCAAGCGCCATAAGGGCAAGCTCCTCGATCCCAACTCCCAGGGTATTGGCCATCAACTCCAGAAATTTCCCTGTGCCTGCAGCACACTTATCGTTCATTACAAAATCAGTAACCTTGCCGTCAGCCAGAGTGATAATTTTTGTGTCCTGACCTCCAATGTCTATTACAGTTGCGTTATTTCCGAATAGGTAGCTCGTACCAACTCCGTGGCAGGTAATTTCTGTAACCGTCTTATCTGCATAGGGGACGGATATTCTGCCATAGCCTGTAGCCACTATCTTTGAAGACTTAAGGTCAACGCCTCCCTTTTCCAGCCTAATTCTAATAGCTTCAGCGGTTTCTACGCTGCTCCAGCCTGTAGGCAGGGCATAGCTGTCAACTAAGGCCTTCTCATTAAATACTGTGACCTTGGCTGCAGTTGATCCAATATCTATACCAATAAAATCCATTTCCTTCATCCTTAATTATACTAAGCTATGGCTGTCAAGAGTTTCCAGGAAAGCTTCAACCCTGACCTTCACTTGCCCAGTATCTGAATCAGAATAATCTGTCTCAATTTGTATGAAAGGAAGCCCAAGCTCCTCCTGAACATACTTCTTGACAGTATATGACTCAATATTATAAGTGTGGCATGCCTGCCAGGTCAAATCCACAACCCCGTCAACCTTGTATTCCTCTACCATTCTGCGAATGAGATCAAGTCTTCCATTATTGTTTGTCATACATGAGCAAGGTGTCGATAAGTACTTTTCTGCAAGTGCCGTTATTGGGTCTTTATCTTCATCTACCATTACATCAAGACCTTTGTAGCCTGTACAGTTTTCAAATGCTACTACAGAAGCTCCTGCTTCTTCAAGTGCCTTTAGTACCTTGTCTGAGCCCACGCCTATTGGAGTGCCTGTAAGAAGTATTCTTGGTGCTTTTTCATCGAATGCGTATATTCCTTTTTCTACTCTATCTTCAACCTCTGCAATCAATCTTTCTATCAGCTCAATGCCAGCTTCCTTATCTATATTGAAGCCCTTGAGCCATTGAGCCTTCATCATGTCGGTTCCTGCAAGCGGTGCCGGCTTGTGCGCATTCAGTTTATGCAGCTTCTTCATAACATTTCTTTCTCTATTCATTAGCTTGATTGCATCTCTCAGCTTATCATCAGTTATTTCAGTATTGAATTGATTTTCTAGGAATCCCTTGAATTTTACCATTTCTCTCTTCCAGAATTCAAGTGAATCCTCGTCATTTGCTGTTTGAGGCAAGTTCATTACATGCATCGGCTTTAGCTTGCCCATAAGCTCATACATTTTTTTCTTTCCATCACAGGTAGTCTCAGCTAACAAAACATCTGAAAAATAGAAGTACGGGCACTTGTCGGTGATCGCAAATCCATAGCTTGATTTTATAAGTGGACAAAGGTTTCTTGGAAGCTCCTTTTCTGCTTCTTCAATGGGTTCTTGTGACGTACCGCATAAGCTTACCGATATGGCATCCGCCGCCAGAGCAATCTCTGATGGTGAAAATACACAGTACATACCTACGATTTTTCTTCCTGCTTCATGTGCTTCCTTTACCTTAACTGAGTTGACTCCTCGCAGTGCTTCTACTTCTTCCATTACTATTGGTCTCATTTTATCTCTCCTCTTTAGAATGTTTTCGTTTAAAGGTTAACATAATATTCTGGCTTATAAAAATTCAATTCCTTTATGGATATCAATTATCAATAAATGGTTGTTTGGACAGGATATTGAATAAAAAAAGAGGGGTCTAGTTACCCCTCGAATTTGATTATACTATTCAAACCTTACTGCAATGTTATCATCCAACTTGATCCTGTACCTGTCTCCACTGTACTGGAGAGCATAAGCCCAATCGCCTAGAATATAGTCCCAGGACCATATGACGGCCTTGTTCATTCTCAGAGGATCTGAACCATCCAAACCTACTCTGAATATTCCCTTCTCGATCCTGCCATCCGGTTTCAAAAGCTGGCAGTACAGGTATCCCTCTCCAAACATTGCACTGCCTACTCTTTCAAGGGTTTTAATTTCCTTTTGATCAGCTCCGTCCAGATTGCAGCTAAAAAGCTTCAATTGGTATCCATAGCCTTCAGTATACTCAGATAAATTGATGTAGAATATTTGATCTTCTCCAATAAAGAATCCATCTTGATCTTCTATCAGCTTCTGATCTTCGGTGCTATCCTTATCCACTCTGTTGAGTATGCCTTGCGAGTCTGAATAATATATCCAATCTCCCGAAATAACTGGATAGCCTCCCTTTGATTGAAGCTTGACAGATTCCATGCTGCCAAGCTTGGTCTTATACATTCCATCCAACACACTGTAGTAAATAATATCATCCTCTATTTCACAGGCATTGATGCTTTTTTGTAATACAAGAGAGCTTTCAGAACCATCAAACTTCATGCTGTACAGATAATTACCTTTCAATGCGTCTGAGTAGTAGATAAGGTCATCGTGGACCATAATGTAGCTGACCATTGTAGTGGTAAGCTCTGTCCTGTTTGTCCAATCCCTGTCTCTTCTTATAAGCTTTCCAACCAGGTGATCCCCTGGCATTACTCCTGATTCTGGTTCTATGTAGAAAATGTAGTTGCCAGCCTCAGAAATTACTCCGTTATTTATTGGCGTTTCTCTTGGTGAACCTGCTTGTTCCTCAGTAAGCTTGTCCTTGACTGAAAAACCCATACCAATACCAAGTGTTGGGAGGAATAGAGCTAATCCAAGGGCTACTGCGAATGTACCGGCAAGGGTAGCAAGCATAAATTTGATTATTCCTGGTGCATCCTTTTTCTTCAAAACTATTATGATTCCGATTGCAGCAGCAAGTCCCACTGTAAAGGGGATCCAGTTGATCATTACCTCCTCGATAAATATTGTCATAAATACTAGAGTCAATAAAATTATAACAAGCTTTGCCAACATCTTATTGTTAAAGGCAGCTCTTTTCATTTAAAACACTCCCTTGGAAGGATACGATTTACTTGTCAATATTTTACAGTATATTTATACCCCGTTTTATTGTATTTGATATTTAATATAAAAAAGACTGCAGCGTTAGCTGCAGCCATAAATTTTACAATATTAATAAACGACTTTGCCAAGAGCAGAAAGTACAAGCTCGCTTGCAAGCTTTGCCGTCTTATTGGAAATATCCAGAATCGGATTAACCTCCACCATATCCATAGCCAGAAGCTTCCCAGACTCATGAAGCATTTCCACTGCAAGGAATGCCTCTCTTATGGTCAAACCACTGTGGACCTTTGTTCCCGTTCCGGGAGCTGCCTCTGGTGTAAGCGAGTCGATATCAAAGCTTAAGTGGATACCATCGGTGCCGTTTGACGCTATCTCTATAGCTCTCTTCATTACTTCCTGCATTCCAAGCTTATCGATAGTATCTATTGCAAATACGTTTAAGCCTGCTGCCTTCATCTTCCTTGCTTCCTCTGGATCTATATCTCTTCCTGCTATTTGCACGCATTTGGTTACATCCGCATATACCGGTCCTTGCCCGTAGTCTACCATTACATCCGGTCCATGACCGCATACTGCTGAGAAGGACATCCCATGCATGTTTCCGGTTTCTGTTATCACCTCGTCATTCCAATCGCCGTGGGCATCTATCCAAATAACGCCTACATTTCCCTTGTGGTGCTTGAGAGTTGCTGATATGCTGCCGGCTGCCAGGCTGTGATCTCCACCGATAGCCACAGGAAAGGCTCCTTGCTCTAATGATTCGAGGGTGCTTTCATAGAGTGATTTGCATGTTGATATAACTGATTCATGGTTTCTTAGCTTTTCAGAGCTTGCTCCTCCCTTAGGCTGGATTATATCTCCCTTGTCCTCCAGCTCATAACCAAGCTTCTTTATTCCCTCGCAGATCCCTGCAATTCTTATTGCAACCGGTCCAATGGATGCTCCTACCTTGGATGCCCCGCAGTCAACCTGTACTCCTATCAAATCAACCTTCTTTTTCATACCCCACGCTCCTTATAATCAACTATACTTCCCTGCAATCAAAATACTACACAAGATTACATTTTTTTGCAAGTCAACGATTTACTATGATGTATTGATATTGATGCCCAGAAATCTAGATCTGCAATCTCTTGGGACGTCGATCATAAGTCTAGTTATTTAAAAATTGTTGCTCAGAAATATTATAATGGGTATTAATACTTCGTCAATATAAAGCAATAAATCAAACCGTTAAAGGAGGGTAGCTTTATGGAAGAGATGAAATGTCCCGTTACCGGTCATACCAGGAAAAGCATTTCAGGCGGAGGCACCAGCAATAAGGATTGGTGGCCTAATCAACTGAACCTTAAAATGCTGCACCAGAACTCGGAGCTTAGCGATCCGATGGGTAAGGATTTCAATTATTCTGAGGAATTCAAGAAGCTTGATCTTAAAGCTTTAAAGGAAGATTTATACACGCTAATGACAGATTCAAAGGATTGGTGGCCTGCTGATTATGGTCACTATGGACCTCTTTTCATTCGTATGGCATGGCACAGCGCTGGTACATACAGAATGGGCGATGGACGAGGCGGCGCTTCAGACAGCACACAGAGATTTGCACCTCTAAACAGCTGGCCGGATAATGTCAACCTGGACAAAGCTAGAAGATTATTGTGGCCGATCAAGAAAAAGTATGGAAAGAGCATATCCTGGGCTGATCTGATGATCCTTGCAGGAAACTGCGCTTTTGAGTCGATGGGACTTAAGACCTTTGGCTTTGCCGGTGGTCGTGAGGACGTGTGGGAGCCTCAGGAGGACGTGTATTGGGGTTCCGAGACTGAATGGCTTGGAGACAAGAGATATTCCGGTGAAAGAGATTTGGAGAATCCGTTGGCTGCAGTACAGATGGGGCTTATCTACGTAAATCCCGAAGGTCCTAATGGACAGCCAAGTGCGCTGGCGTCAGGCAAGGACGTCAGAGAGACCTTTGCAAGAATGGCAATGAATGATGAGGAGACTGTGGCGCTTATAGCCGGAGGGCATACCTTTGGTAAATGTCATGGAGCAGGTCCCGCAACACATGTCGGCAGAGAGCCTGAGGCTGCTCCTATAGAAGAGATGGGACTGGGCTGGAAAAGCACTTTTGGAAGCGGCAAGGGTGGCGATGCTATAGGCAGCGGCATTGAAGGAGCATGGAAGCCACATCCAACCAAGTGGGACATGGGGTACCTGGAGACCTTGTTCAAATATGATTGGGATCTTGTTAAGAGTCCTGCAGGAGCATGGCAATGGATTCCTACTGATCCTGAGGCAGCCAAGACTGTCGAGGATGCACATGACCCGACTAAGACCCATACACCTATTATGACTACTGCAGACCTGTCTTTGAGGATGGATCCGATATATAATCCTATTGCAAAGAGATATAGGGATAATCCCGAAGAATTTCAGGATGCCTTCGCCAGAGCGTGGTTCAAGCTTACTCATAGAGATATGGGACCAAAGTCAAGGTATCTTGGTCCCGAGGTTCCTGAGGAGGATCTGGTATGGCAGGATCCGGTACCGCCGGTCGACCATGAGCTGATAAATGACGATGATATTCGGGTACTTAAAGAGAAAATTCTGGCCTCGGGATTGTCCATTTCACAGCTCGTTTCGACAGCATGGGCATCTGCATCGACCTTCAGAGGATCAGATAAGCGTGGTGGAACCAATGGAGCGAGGATAAGGCTGGAGCCTCAAATGAATTGGGAGGTCAACCAACCTGTTCAGCTTAAGGTAATACTTGCAAAGCTGGAGGAGATAAAAGAAGGGTTCAACGCATCACAGTCTGGCAGTAAAAAGGTTTCTTTGGCAGATCTTATTGTTCTTGGGGGCTGTGCAGGAGTTGAGCAGGCAGCAAAGAATGCAGGGATGGAGCTTGAAGTGCCATTCTTCCCGGGAAGAACAGATGCCACCAAGGAGCAAACTGACATAGACTCCTTCTACGTACTAGAGCCAAAAGCTGATGGCTTCAGAAACTATCAAAAGTCAAAATTCACGGTCTGTGCGGAGGAATTATTGGTCGATAAGGCTCAACTTCTTACTCTTACAGCACCGGAGATGACTGTTCTTATTGGTGGTATGAGGGTCCTAAACGCTAATTACAAAGGCTCTCAGCACGGTGTGTTTACAAAGAGGCCTGAGACATTGACCAATGACTTCTTTGTTAATCTTTTAGACATGGCGACTGGATGGAAGCCTACTGAAGAGGATAAGGATGTTTTCGAGGGACGTGACAGAGTTACTGGGGAACTTAAGTGGACTGGAACAAGAGTTGATTTGATATTTGGCTCAAATTCACAGCTTAGAGCAATATCTGAAGTATACGGCAGTGACGACGCACAAGAAAAGTTTGCCAAGGATTTCGTAGCTGCATGGAACAAGGTAATGAATGCGGACAGGTTCGATCTAGCATAACAAAAAAGTGATGACTTTAGGAAAATTATAACCTGAAGTCGTCTCTTTTTTAATACTATGTTTCAGGTTTTACTTGGTCAGACAGGGAGTTATTGACTTCATTTGGCCAAGTTGCCTTTTCAAGTCGCTATATCCTATCCATATTGTCCAGACGTAGGCACAAGTTTTAGGAATCATTAGCATTCCTATTAGGGGATATGCATCACCCCATAAAACAACTGGAATGTAGAATGCAAAGCTTAGTACTATGGTCAGCCACATATGCCTGAACGGCTTGTCCACTCCTCCTATAGTGCTTGTATAGAAAAGAATTATTATAAGCAATCCCAAAATCGAAAATGGAATATTCCTATAGATTCCCCATGCAATTGAGGGATTTGAACTCGTCCATCCATTCTGGGGAAATAGACATAATAGTATCCTGATTATAGATAAGGCATAAACAGAAATAGTTAGATAGTTCTTGCCCTTGATGCTGTATCTATTTCTCCAAACATAGTAAAGAATAACATAAAATCCTGTCATCGTTATGGAAGTAATAAACTTGCCTATTCCAAGAGCTGCAGTGAAGTTCTCCAGCCCACTGCTGTTAAGAGCTACTGCACGCGGAATTAAGTGGAATGAGTCACCGAGACCAAGTATCAAGGCCATTAAGCCAAATAAAAGATATTGCTTTTTATTTCTTGATTTTTTGACCATGTATACGCCCATTAAAATAACAGTTGATAGATAGGCCGCATCAAAATGTGTTTCGAAAAATGCTTGCATGTAACTGCCTCCTTTTGATATTGAACATTGTTCATTAAAGCTTCTTTGAAAACCCACCATAGGTGGGTCATCTTTAATTTAATAAATTGTGCGTCTAATAACTGATATCAGGAATTTACTGTCTGGTTCCCTACTCACATTCAGAGAAAGAATATTTGAAAAGACAAAATGTATGAACTCCTCCTTGGTAAAAGTTGCATCAAAGACACTTTGATCAACATTTGGATCATCATTAAGAGACTTGAGTAAATGATGCTCTATCTCTATGAAAAAACTTATCATGACCGCGCGACCCTTTTCCTTATCTACATCCAGCATACGCATGGAGTGGATAATTAGAAAAATAGGATATTTCTTAGATCCTTTTTGAACGTTTTCAAACAGTCTGGTGACAGCATCCTCAAAGCTTAAATTATATGGTTCATCTTCATCATAACTAATTATTTCGGACCATATGGATTCCACTGCAGCTATTGTTAGATCATCCTTGGATGGAAAATAATTGTAGACGGATCCAACAGCTACACCACACTTTTTCGCAACGTTTCGCATATTAAGAGCAGCCATACCCGACTCAGCTACAAGATCTTTACAAGCTGCTAAAATCGATTCTTTTGATGTCACAGTTTTGTTCATATGAGCGCCTCCTCTATACTGAACACTGTTCATTTTAGCAGACACAACTCCAGCTGTCAATAGCTAAATAATTTAATCTTTCGTAAGTATGGATCCATTTTTGTCTAAAGGTTACCAAGCATAAATGCACTCAAGAAACCCAAAGCTGTAATAAGTCCCGCAAAGTCATGTGTTTCTTCAAATGCTTCAGGTATCATAGTATCAACAATCATTGCCAGTATAGCTCCGGCTGCAACTGCTAACATCATAGAAACCACTACCGGACCCACGCCCTGAAAAATCATATAGCCTGAAGCTGAGGCGATTGCACTCGTAAGTGATATTGAGCCCCAAATTGAAAAGATATACTTCAGGCTTCTTCCTGCTCTCTTCATTCCCGCCGAGCTTGAAAGGCCTTCCGGTATATTTGAAATGAATATTGCTAATACAGTTACTAGGTTTATAGTGCCGCCAGAAATTATGCTAAGACCTATAACAAAGGACTCAGGTATTCCATCGATAAAAGCTCCTATAGCTATGGATAGTGCGCCTGCATCACTTGTGTCGAGGTGCGACTTACCCTTCAGGTTTGATCTTTTACGATGCTTTGCACCTCTCTTGGATACGAAATAATTAGCAATAGTATAAACCACTGCTCCCATAATAAATCCGACCGCAGTAGATTTGAACCCACCTTTCTCGAATGCCTTTTGTATAAGTTCAAAGGAGAGAGCTGAAATCAATACTCCACTACCAAAAGCCATAACTGAAGCTACTAACCGTTGTTTGAGATTACAAAAGCATCCAATTATAGCACCTATGATAAGTGCACTTCCTGCTAAGCCTCCCCAAAATGCTGCCTGCATCCAATATGGAATGAAGTTCACATCTATTCCCCCTGAAAACATAATATAATACAATCATAAGCAGTTAATACCCATCAATTAGACTAATATCAAACTAAAAATGGCCTATTAATTCAAATTATGCTATTAACACCTTGATTTTATAAAATTAAAGGCTTATCGTTAGATTCATAAACTAAAAGAATTTTAGGTGTAAATATGAAAAATAGAAAGATTTTTTCAAACATTGTATTGCTAGGATTAGTGAGTTTATTTGCGGATATGAGCACAGAAATGGTTTACCCTCTGGTGCCTCTTTATTTGACAGCAACCCTTGGCGCTTCACCAGCAATAGTAGGAGTAATCGAGGGCATAGCCGAAAGTATTGCTTCTATGCTGAAGGTTTTCAGCGGTTATATCGGAGATGTATACCATAATAAGAAAAATTTGGCTTTCGTGGGCTATTCCGCATCTGTAGTTTATAAGATTTTCCTGATTCTTGCATCCTCCTGGACAGGTGTTCTAGCAGCTAGAGTTATCGATCGTACAGGAAAGGGCATTCGAACTGCACCAAGAGACGCTCTGGTTGCCCAATCAAGCGACAAAAACAATCTTGGTGGGTCTTTTGGTCTGCATAAAATGCTTGATATGGCAGGTTCAGCTCTTGGTGTTATATTCGCCTATTTTTTTGTAGCAACGAATTACGGTTTTCATGAAGCATTTTTGTTTTCAATCATACCTGCAATAATGGGTATCATAATAATACCCGCAGTAAAGGAAGATAAGAATAAGAAAGCCAATCGCCAAAAGCTTAGATTTAAGGGACTGAGGTTAGATGACAGATTAAAAATATATCTTGGTATAATCTTTATATTTTGTTTAGGTAATTCATCCAATGCTTTCTTGCTCCTAAAAGCTCAGGAAAGAGGATTTTCTGCTTCGCAAGTAATTTTACTATACTTATTATTCAATATTTCAGCTTCTGCATTGGCAATACCTTCTGGCAAGTTATCGGATAGATTTGGAAGGAGCAAGATACTAATTCCTGGATATTTGATATATGGGGTAGTGTATCTAGGGTTTGCCATTTTGTCATCCAAAATTTCTATAATTATCCTTTTTATTACATATGGAGCATATAATGCTTTGGTCAGTGGGGCTGAAAGAGCTTTTATTGTCGAAAATGCTCCAGAGGATCTTAATGGTACGATTCTAGGGATTTACGGTATGCTCCAGGGCTTTGGACTGCTTTTATCATCTATTATTGCAGGACTTTTATGGGACAAACTCGGTTCTAATTCTCCATTTATACTAGGAGGATTGCTTGGTATACTCTCTGCAGTTTTAATAGCAGTAACCGTAGACTCAAAGAATTTACCAAACCAATGACAGAATGAATTTAATGCTTTAACTTATTATTTGGATTTGATTTGTCCTTTTATACTTATATCAGATTTGAAAAATAATTGCTGAATATGGAGTTTGATGTTTTGCCATGAAAAATATGAACAAATTGATCAGTGTTGGACTATTAATATCTCTTATAGCTATTGGAGTTTTTGCATCTAATTTATACAAGCAGGGTGTACTTGATTCCGCTACATCCTTTGAGAAGTATCTCGAAGGCTTTGGAGCTTGGGAAGCATTGGTGTTTATTATAATTCAGATCATTCAAGTTATGGTTCCTTTTATGCCTACTACCCTTGGAGGAATTGTTGGGATTGTTCTTTTTGGGCCATTTTTAGGATTTTTATACAATTACTTGGCAATATGCACAGGGTCTTGTATAAATTTTGCTTTATCCAGAAAATTTGGATTGTCCATAACAAAGAAAATGATAGGCAAATCGTTGCTTGAAAAGAACCTTGAGTTAATAAGTGACCAAGATAAATTTAATAAGGTATTCACCGCAGCTATATTCCTGCCTGGAGCTCCTGACGACTATTTGTGCTATCTGGCGGGCTTGACTAAAATGAAGTTCAGTTATTTCCTTAGAGTTATAGTTATGGGAAAGCCACTCTCAATAGCAATTTTTAGTTTTGGAGCTACTGCAATTTTTCATTTTATAATGGCATTATTGAGAAAATAAGATCAGAAAGCGGTGTTCTATTTTGAAGCGAGTTGTTCTAAAAAGGGTAATAGCGGTACTGATTTTTATGATTATAATCAGCAGCATTTATAAGATATACCTCCATTTAGATGAGACTGACTTTAAAGATCATAACTTCATAAATATTCATTCTTTGAAAGAATCCGACCAGGATGGACCTTTCTCATTTGCAGTCGTGAGCTCTATTAAGAACTCAAATGACGTTTTTAGAGATAAAATAATACCACAGATCAATGGGCGTCAAGATATAGACTTTCTAATTTCCACAGGCGATTCAGTGTTGGATGGTGCAGAAGAGAAATATCGAATTTTAAATAAGACTCTAAAATCCTTGAATAGTCCTAGTATTATTGGTATTGGTGGCAATGAGGTGTCTGATAACGGGTACATGAGGTATTACAAGCATTTCGGTCCATCTTACTTTTCATTCTTTTATGATAAAACCTACTTCATTTTTCTTGATTCAACAGAAATTACATCCCTTGAGATTCAAGAAAGCTGGTTAATCGAAGAGCTAAACAAAGCCTCAAAATACGATAATATATTTGTGGTGATGGATAAATTCCCAATTAATAATGGCAATAACAAAGAGATAGATTACTTAGGCGGATTGACCCGGCTATTTTCAGATTATGGGGTTACTTCAGTATTTTATACTGGAGATTCTTACAGTGAAAGAATAATCGAGAACGTCAGGTACTACTCCAATGGTAAAGCAGGCGGTATTGCTGATAGCGTTGATTATGGCTACTTGATTTGTCATGTATCAGGGAGCTCAACATCTCTGGAGTACATGAAGGTTACTCCAAGTTCCTCAAGCCCTCTGGTTAGAGCTTGGGTTGGACTTTGGTATGGTATACGCTCCTTATTTTTTGTGCAATTCAGTAATATAGTAATAGTCTTGTCACTTTCCCTAATTTTCAGCTTGGCAATATATGACAAAATATCTAAGGATACAGACTACTATAGAGACTTTTCAGTTGAAAGCAAAGATCAATTCTCAAACCGAACTCTTACAATTGCGATGTTCACAAACAATTACCTGCCATTTATTGGGGGTGTTCCTATCTCTATCCATAGGTTCGCAGGAGCTCTAAGGAGATTGGGTCATAGGGTTGTTATATTTTCTCCTGAGTATCCTTCTGGCAATGGTCTTTATGAGGATGTAGTCCGTTGTCCATTATTAAAATATAGTAAAACAGGTAATTTTAATTTTGCAATCGCTAATATATATTCTCCGTTTATCAAAAAGGAATTCAGTAAGTACGAGTTTGATATCGTCCATGTCCATCATGCATTTTGGATGGGTAAAAAGGGCTTAAATCTCGGAATAAAAGGAGCTATTCCCGTTGTATTGACATATCATACAAGACTTGAAAAATACTCTGAGAACCTTCCATTTGGGAAATTGATTTTCAAAAATTATTTGTCTCATAAAATGATAAAGAGATTTGCACAAAAATGTGATGGAGTAATAGCTCCAACACAATCTGCTAAAGAGTACTTGGAGAATGTTGGCGTAAGCAGACTTAAGCTTGTAATGCCAACTGGAATCGATATCGATTCATACCTTAATGCGGATATAGCAAACGTAAATAATATTAGAAATAGGTATGTTAATGAGGATGAAGTTCTATTATGCTCTGTTTTTAGGCTTTCGCCCGAAAAGAATGCTGAGTTTATAGTCGATGGTATTAAAATGGTTTCTGATATAACGAAAACTAAATTTAAGTGCATAATTATAGGCGATGGTCCTGAGAAAGAAGCTCTGACTGATAAAATAAACAATATTGGGATGAGCCAACATATAATACTTTGTGGGAGTATTCCACCGGAGCTTATTCCACTATATTACCTTGCGTCCGATTTATTTGTCTTCTCATCGCAGTCAGAAACTCAAGGAATGGTATTGCTTGAAGCCATGGCTGGAGGCTGCCCTGTCGTATGTATAAGATCCAGCGGCACAGATGACGTGGTAGTAGATCAGATAAATGGCTTTAAAACAGCTCCTGACCTAGTAGAGTGGTCAGATAAGGTGTCTATATTGGTAGATGATCAAATTCTCCGTTCTCAACTTGCCTCTAATGCTGAGGTTTTCGCTCATAGCTACTCTATTGAGGCATTAACGGAGAAGTTAGCTGCCTTTTATAAGACTGTGATATTGCAGAAGGAGAATCACAATGAAAAAAACATTTAAAAACATAATTTCTGATTTTGTTTCCAGTATTATGTATAAATATATAAGTTTCGTATATAAAACCAGTAAACTTGATTACATTGGGTTTGATGGGATTGAGAGTCTTGCTAGAGAATGCGTCGTTTTTGCATTCTGGCATGGTGATAGTTTTTCCCTATACCCTGCATTGAATGGGCGAAACTTATTGGTCATTACGACCAAGGATAGAAGAGGGGATTTTATTGCTGAGACATGTCAGAAATTTGGTTATGGCAATTATCGAATGCCAGATACCAGCAATAGCAAAGGTACATATGTACTAGGTCTAGTCAGGAGGATGTCTGGAGATAACTCTGATTTAGCCATTTCGCTCGATGGTCCCCTTGGTCCTTATCATGTACCGAAAATTTTTCCTTTTGCAATCGCTTACTTACTGAAACGAAGCATAATACCAATTTCAGTAACTATCGGAAGGAAAATAGTACTTAAAAATCGATGGGATAATTTCAAAATACCTCTTCCATATAATAAAATAACAGTTACATTTCACGATAATGTTACCCTCGCAAAAAATGATAAGGAGGAGGATTTTATTTCTGTGATCAATATAATTAAGGAATATGAGTAGACCTGACTGTCGTAGAAACATAAAAGCAAATCCTTGGAATTCGGATCTGCTTTTTTCTTACATATTATTAACTTAATAAGTATTAATCTGATATTTTTGTGAAGTCAAGTTTAACATTAAACTCCTGCTCCCAAATCACTCCACTCATATAGCCACTGCCTTTCACCGTGCCTTCTGAATCTTTGAATACTACATTTACAACCCAGGCTTCCTCTTCATAATGTAGAGTATTAGTGCTCTCATCGTAGGACATATTTGTATAATCATCGTCGTCAGATGTCCATCTAACTATGTTGTTGCCTCTGTCTGTTAAGGTTACTGTCAAGGAGTCAGTTCCCCCGTCTTCAGCTGTAGTGACAACATTATATTTACCAAAAATACTAAATTCATTATTGGTTGATGAGGGAACTTCTTCTGCTACATTTCCTGCTTCGGTTGGTATGACTCCTGAAATCCCTTCACTGCTTTCAATTTTTCCCATCTCTGATATAAGGATCTCCATTTCCTTCCATACACTATCTAGGTCCACAGAATCCTTATATTCTTTCACTAGATCCTTAATAGTTTTAGTCTCTTCTGGGAATACATACCCTATTGCCACCAGTGCTGATTTGAGGGCCTCTTTGCCTGCGCTGTCAAGGATCCGTGCTGTAACGTCGCCATTATCCACCTTTACTCCCATGAACTTACCCTCATAGAACCAGTCTACCAGCGAATCTCCGATATATGACAACTGCTCACCTGTTTCCGCTGCATTGAAGCCAGCTAGTCCAACCACTGCTGAAATCGGAGCCAGCTTATCCTTAAGGTCATTGAAGCCTACTGTTACTTGGTTGTTTTCACCGAGGATTATGCTGCTTCCTGTTGCACCGATATCTACTATGCAGTCAGCACCGCCAACGATTACACCTGTCGCAGTACCTAGAGTCATACTGCTGCTTCCTAAGGCAGTTACCGTTCCTCCTCCGGTGACTATGGTGCCTACAACGAATACTCCTACCTTGCTCGCTGTCTTAACGCCTTGAAGATAATTTATGCTCTCAGTCCAGGCATTTACATCTGCCTCTGCTTCCTCAAGCGCTGCTGAATCGCGGATTATCTTTTGTGCCAGAGCCATCTGCTCATATGCTGTTCTTGCGTCCGTTCCCAGCTGACTTGCCAGCTGCTGGTACCTTTGACCACCTCTAAGAGCATCGTATTGCTTGGTCAGATTTTCTGCCCAGGTTTGCGGGTCAAGCTTTCTCGCTGTACCTGCTGCATATGCTATGGATCCAGAGCTCTTTGAAAGCCTTATTATCCTTTTAAGTACTGAGTTTGCATTCAGTTCATTATTGCTCTTATTTATGCTTGCCGTCTCAAGAACCTTCACAGCTCTATTTGTAAGATCCTCCGCGGCTGCAGACAAAGCCTCTGCATTCTCCCATGTAAGAAGCACCTCGTCAGCCATCTGTGCCAGCTCCTCCATGGTCATCGAAGAAGGATCTAGTGACATATAGATTTCTGTGGCAAGCCTGGCGTGTATGTACTGCTTCAGGGCAATCGTAGTAGCTTCATTGGCTGCCTGGAGAGATTCCGGCTCAGGATCTCTTCCTACAGTTACTGGTTCAAGTTCTTTACTAACATTAGTTGTCTCCGGTGAGCCGCATGCACTTAGGCTAAGAATAATTGCAAAAGCAAGCATCATCGAAATTATTCGGTTTCTCATAGACTGGATCCTCCCTGTGTTTGTTTATGTTTAGACCTCTTGGAACGATTTTATCAAAATGATCAACCCACTTACACATATTTTTTAAGTTTGTCACGGTGATGACAAAAGCAGCCCTGGAAGCTTATTCGCAGGACTGCTCTATTGATCATCAAAGGTTATTTAGCTATTAGCTCTTTTACTGCCTTTATGAATTCATCGATCTCTTCTTCTGTGTTGTATGGCTCGAACCCGGCCCTTATCCAGCCCCCGTTTTCGTTGATACCAAGTACTTCAGCCAATGTACTTGCATAGAAATGACCGTGGGCAACGAATATCGAGTAGTTTTCAATAATCCACCTAACTGCATCACCTGAGTTCATACCTTCAATGGTAAAAGATACAGTCGGAGTTTTCCTGACGTCGTCAGGAGCCTGATATAGCTTTATTTGGGGAATCTCTTTAAGTGCACTTCTAAGCTTATCTGCGAGGAAGTTTTCATATTCTTCCATGACCTCATAGCCTGAAATGATCCTTTCTCTTCTAGTCTCGCCCTTTCCAAAGGATGCAATAAACTCAACTGCAGGCTCTATCCCTGCTATGCCTTCGTGGTTTTGGGTTCCAAGCTCCAGTTTGAAAGGGATGTCGTCCATCGCACAGACAAGCTTGTACGCTTTGAGGGACTCGAGAAGCTCCTTCTTGATTATTGCTGCTCCCATATGGGGTCCAAAGAACTTATAGGTCGAGCAGAAAAGTATGTCAGCGTCGTAATAGTCTCTGTCGACGTATATATGAGGAACGGCCTGTACTGCATCAAGTGAGAATAATGCTCCAACTTCTTTGGCTCTCAAGCTGATTCTCTTGGCATCGTTGACAGTTCCTACACCATTTGAAGCCAGTCCAGCGGCCACCAGGACGGTCTTTTCGTTGATTACTGATTCAAGCTCTGAGAGGTCAAGAGTTAGCGTATTTAAATCTACCTTAAGCCATCTAACCGTTACTCCCTTGTCCTTTGCAGCAGTTAGCCAAGGGTCAACGTTACATCTGTGGTCCATTTCTGTGACTACGATCTCATCTCCAGGCTTCCAGTCCAGGCTTATGGACCTTGCTATGTTAAATGCCAGATTTGTTGAGCTGGGACCATATGCGACTTCCTCCCAATTTGCATTGACAAGGTCAGCGATAGCTTTTTTTCCATCAATTATGTACTGGTCAGTTTCGATGCTTGACGCAAATGGCTGATGAACATTGGCCCCACCATTCTTCATATAGTTGGCGATCGCTTCTATTGAGGTACCTACTACCTGAGATCCTCCAGGTCCGTCAAAGTACGCTACTGTTTTGCCTTTGTAGGTTCTCTTTAGTGCAGGGAAAAGCTGTCTTACCGCATTGATTGGATAGTTTCCTGAATACATTAGAACCAACTCCTTAATGTTGTATTGATTATATCTTATCTTTGGTTTTTGAGTTATGCAAACCATTTAATTTATTCTTGATAAAAAGCAGTGGGGACAGTCCCCACTGCTTTTTTAAAATCTAATAAATGGGCTGAAATCAAATGGCTTCGATCCAACGATTTCCTCTTCAGCTCTAGTTAAGGTGTTAATGATGTGTATAGCTTGGCCATTTTTCGGTGGTCCTTGCTTTATTGCTGCAGCTCCACCTGCTATTCCCATGTCTGCAACAGGATCATCGTTGACGCCTCCGGCTCGAATTGATGGCACTGAAAACATACCATGATCTATTGCAAATTTCTGGGCTTCCATTGCTTCAGTAACGGTCCCCACTTGGTTTGGCTTAAATACAAAAGATCCACAGGCACCTAGATCCAAGGCTTTCTGCAGGTAGGTTATATTTGTGACAGTCAGATCGTCTCCACATAAGACTGTTTTATTAAGGATCTTAGAGGCTTTTACCCATCCATCCCAGTCATTTTCATCAACAGGGTCCTCTATGTATAGAAAATTATATTTTTCGGTAAGCTCCTTCAACCGACCGAGCATTTCATCCAGATCCATCTCCTTACCAAGGTAATCATATGTGCCTCGTTCTGGTATGTAGATTTCACTAAAAGCACAGTCTGCATGGAAAGCAATTTTGTCCTGGCAGCCAGCTCGTACTGCCGTTTCATACAAAAGGTCAAATGCTACCATGAAGTCAGGACTGGGGCACACAAAAGCAGATTGTATCCCTGGCTCAGCTCTTCTTCCGCCTTGGTATTCCTTTATTACTTCCGGAAGGATCTTGTACATTTTACATAAAATATGAGTCGCCTCTGCTATGCTGTTTACCTTGTAAGGAATGACTGTACATTCCTGCATAGGCATAGTACCCTTTTCGTAGCTTCCCCCTGCGAACATATCAGAAGTTGGAATCGGGATGGTTTTGATCTCGCCTGGATTTAAGTAACGGTATTGTGGAAGTCGAAGAGTGTTGGCTGCAGCACGCATCACGGCTAAGGATACACTGTACGTCACATTTCCCCCTAGCTTTGACTTGTTGGGTGTGCCATCCAGATCACACAAAAAATCGTCCATGGCCTTCTGGTCCATAACGTCCATTCCTTTTATTGCTGGGAACACAGTTTTCTCAGCCATTTCAACTGCTTTGAAAACCCCATTGCCGTCGTGCCAGCTTGGATCATTGTCACGAAGAACAAAGGCTTCATGTTCTCCAGCAGAAATCCCTGAGGGTGAGGACGCACGGCCAAGGATCCCTTCTTCAGTGTAAATGTCGACTTCTAAAATTGGCTTTCCTTTGCAGTCAATTCCTGCTCTTGCTTTTAATGATTTAATGCTTGTATTTTTCATTTTGCTTCCCTTCTTTCAAGATGTAAGTTCTGGAACCCCTGGAATATATAGAACATTGAAATCACAAAGGTTAGTACCCGTATTGCCGGTATATATACATTCCCCTAATGCTGAGAGAGCTTCGTTTACGGCATGTTCTTTCAGTGCTTTTCTTAAGTTGATTCCAGCAGTTAAAGCTCTGTCATATGTTTTAGAGTCCGTCAGACCCCCTGCCATTGTCGTAGTGCCATCAGTCCCTTCAGTATCGATGGAAAGCATACAGGCTCCCGGGGCATCCTTTGCAACAAGTGCAAATCCTGCAGTCAATTCCTGGGAAGGACCGCCGTGTCCCTTGATTGCTTGGTTATCAGGGATATAAGTTGTCGTTTCTCCTCCAGAAAATATTAGACATGGCTGCTTGAAGGGCCTGTCATTCTTAAGTATCTCCTTTGCCAGACCAGCCATGAAGGCACCATAGTCTTTACTTTCACCCTCTGCATAGGTGGTCAGGACCTCAGCATAGATGCCCATTTCTGCTGCAACCTCCAATGCACAATTACATGCGTCCGGTAATGTATTTATAACATAATAGGTTACATTTCCAGCCGTTTTAGGGGTCTCTTGTTCAGTTTTGGCGTTTATTAGGTAGTTCACTACGTTTGTAGGCATTTTGCCCAGAAGGTCGTGCTCTTCAAGAATCTTAATAATATCTCCAAATGTTACCAAATCATAGCCTACAGGTGTGCCCATGATCGGTACCGGTTTTGTATAATCTTCCATTTCATCAAGTCCAACTGCATCCCAGATCTCGAAGCATTCTATTTGTGTTCCCTTCGTAATACGTTGGCCAAGTCTGCCCCTGTTCATTTGGCAGAGGTGCCCTCGAACATCGTTTATGTCCATGACCCACATTCCTGACTTTATCATTAAATCTGTTGCTTCCTGCATTTCCTCCAAAGTGATCCCCTCAACAGGATATCCCATTAAGGCTGTACAACCCCCTGAAAGACCTACAAGGAATAGGTCATCAGATTCCATTTGATCGGCTATTGATAATATCCTTTTACAACCTTCAACCCCTTCCAGGTTAGGTAGAGGATGGCCGCCCACATATAATTCAGTTCGTTGATAAATATCAGTAGGTTCTTTGATTTTGACAATTACTACGCCCTGGGTAAGCCTGTCTCCAAGGATATCCTCAAAGGCATGTGCCATGTTGTTTGAAGCCTTACCGGCACAAAAAACGTATATCCTCTTATATTCGTCCAGATTTAGCACTCTATCTCCGATATGCAGTATATTACCTTCCCTGCATATAAAGCTTCTCAGTCGATGGTAGGAGTCCAGGCGTTTCAGTACTTCATCTGTAATTTTCAAGACTACTCTACGGGATTCAATGTCTCCATGTGACAACAGTTCATCTGCATTTTTTATTTTAGTGAATTTCATGAATACGTCCTCCCAATCATTCTGTATTGTAAAGACTGATCTGTGATTATTATTGCAGGTTCATTAACTTACATTGCAATCTAAGAAAATTCTAACAAATCTACACTAGCTTTACAACCATGTGACTAATCGAAAACAAAAGCAGATCCGATTTTTAAGGGATCTGCTTTTTAAATAGCTGTGATTATCTGTTCTCTAGTGTTTTAAGATAACTGCTAAATGCATCTAAGCTCGCTTTTAGCTTTTCTTGATCTATATATCCGCCGTATCCGATGCGGAATGCAGGTTCCTCGTCGAAGCAAGCTCCGTGGCATACTAGTATCTTAGCTTTTTCCATTGCATCTACGGCTAAATCAGTGGATGAAATATTGTAGTCATAACGAACGAGGCAGGTAGTGCCCTTTGCATCTCCGCGAAGGCTTAAATGAGGCTGAGTTTTTACCCAGTTATATACTATCTCTTTATTTGGCAGGAGTATATTTCTGGCTCTTTCCCATACCTTTTCATAATTTTCCAGTGCAATAGCTGCTATGGTCTCATCAATCAGTCCACAGCAGATAGTGTTGTAGGATCTTCTGTTCTCAAAGTTTCTATAAGCATCTTTATCCTTCGTAATTATCCAGCCAATTCGAGTTCCAGCCATTGAAAACATTTTGGACATACTGCTTACGCTTATCGCTTTATCATACCCAAAGTCAAGTATAGAAGGCATATAGGTTTCATCAAGACCTCTATAGATTTCGTCGCATAAAATATAAGCATCAACACTTTTAGCTATATCTGCGAGTTCTTGAAGACCGTCTTCATATAATGTCGCTCCCGTAGGATTGTTGGGATTGGAAAGTGCTATGAGTTTCGTATTTTTATCAACCGTTTTTCTGAGTGTATCCATATTGAGCAGATAGTCGTCTTCCTCTTTAAGTTGAACTATCCTGGTTTCGATACCGATCGATTTTGGAATATCATAGTGCTGCTGATATGTAGGCTTTACGACTACGATGTTGTCACCTTTTTCAAGAAGGCCCATGATTACTATATCATTGGCTCCAGTACCGCCGTGAACCATCATGACGTGATCTGGTGAAACGTCTGATTTTGGGTAAATTCCGGCAACTGCTTTCTTTATTCTGGGAGAACCTGTAGAATCTCCATGGTGGTAGTGAAGACTGACTGTCCTCATTTCTTCCAAAAACTTGTCTTCGTCCTGGCCAGTAACTCTGAAAAGTTCATCCATAGTCATTGCTCTTACACAGCTTGTACCTAAATTGTGTTCTGCCTTTGAATCCATAGGATTCAACCACTGCTCAACCAAAAAATCTGCTAAAATCATAACCTCTCCCCCTTCTATTTTATAACATATGCCGCTTAATTCATATTATACTCCATCTGTAGTTTATTTCAAATGCCAATATTCAGAAAACAAAGATAAATGATAAGCACCAGGAACCGTCCGTCCCTGGTGCTTATTCGAAATTCTTACTAATTTTCATCAATCAGAGGTCTTAGTTAAAGATAAAATCCTCATTTGGTAAGTACCCGAGATAGTCTCTTCGGAAGTTCCCACTCCCAGCACATCCTCATCCCATGGATCGAATGTTACATCAACATTTACTCCCTGACTGGATCCTATTATTCTTCTGCTTTCCTGGTCATAGGGGAGTATCAGCTGTCTTCCATCCAAATGAGTCCAAATAATATTTCCATCGCCGTTATCACCAATGGTTATAGATCCGGCAACTCGGTCTCCACCATCCTTGTTGGTGGAGACGATGGAGTATGTACCTAATAAGCTTAACTTCCCGACTGCGAATCCGGATGCTCCCGGGATCTGGGGTTCTTCTTCCTTAGGTGCTTCATCAGCCGGAGGTTGATTCCCTGTTACCCCACCATTGCTGGCTGAATTTTCCAGCTCAGACAGTTTGGAGTCCAGGACCTTCAATCTCTCTTCTATTGTCTGTGGATCTATCCCCAGCTCCTGCATTATATCCTCAAGTTTTTCAGAGGTCTCGGGAAAAACATAGCCAGCTGTTTCTAAGGCTGATTTAAGCGCTTCAACTCCTACACTGTCGAAGATCCGTGCAGTTACGGTCCCGCCATCCACCTTGACTCCCATGACCTTGCCCTCAAAAAACCAGTCCGCCAGTGTATCTCCAATATATGAAAGCTGTTCTCCTGTCTCAGCAGCGTTAAAGGATGCAAGACCTACCACTGCAGATACAGGCGCTAGCTTTTCTTTCACATCATCAAAACCAACCGTCACTTGATGGTTTTCGCCTAGAATGATATTGCTGCCAGTAGCTGCTATATCAACAATGCAATCAGTGCCGCCTACGATTACTCCCGCAGTAGTTCCAAGTGTCATGCTGCTGGTTCCAAGAGCTGCTATGCTCCCTCCTCCGGTTACAATCGTACCCACCACGAAGACGCCGACTTTGCTGGCAGTCTTTGTTGCCTGTGCAGCCTTGGTCATTTTATCCCAGAATGCAGCATCCTCAGTCGCTTGGCCATGAATAATACTCTGGGCAAGCTGCATTTGTTCAAAGGCAGATTTAGCATCTGTTCCAAGCTGCTGAGCCAGCTGTTTATACAGCTGAGCTCCTTTCAGGGCATCAAATTGTTTTGTCAGATTTTCTGCCCAAATCTGCGAGCCAAGTTTTTTTGGATCTGCTGCAAGGCCGTAGAATTGAAGTCCGGAAGGGATAGACGCAAGGCTCATTAGCTGAAGCTTATGTCTGCCAATCAAGGATTCTTGTTTTGATACTGATATCTCGAGAATTTTTTCTGCTTTGCTGCTAATCTCCTCTGCGGCCAGTGAATACTGCTCTGCATTTTCCCATATTACCAGGAGCTCGTCAACAATATCTGAGACTTCCTCCATTGTCGTCGATGAGGAATCTAAAGTCAAAAATTTCTCCGTCGCAAGTCTGGCGTAGATATACTGTCTAAGAGCAACTGTTGTTGCTTCATTTGCTACTTTAAGCGACTCTGGTTCAGGCTCCCGTTCTACGGTTATTGGTTCTAATTCCTCAGCTTCATTAGTGGTGTCCTGTGAACCGCATGCACTTAGGCTTAGTATCATTGTGGCTGCTAGTGTAAGCGCTATGAATCGCTTAAATAGGTCTTTGAATTTTCTCACTGCCCTTGACCCCCTCTGTAATTATTGATATTTTAATATCTTAGAATTATCTTATCAAAACAAATTATCGATAAACACATATTTTTTTAGTTTGGCACAAGCGTGACAATATGACCTTTAATCGGCAGAGAAGTTTGATTTTTTAAGGTTTTTTATTTATATCAAATGGCAATGTTCAAAAATCAAAAACAAATTAAAGCACAGTTATCTCAGTAGACAACTGTGCTTTAATATCTGGCGGAGAAGGAGGGATTTGAACCCTCGCGCCGCGTTAACGACCTACCGCTTTTCGAGACGTTCCCTCCATTCATAACCAAGTGGAATTTAGCGGATCTTGATAGAAGATAGAAAAACGTAAAACGCAGTCATATCAAGGGTTGCACCGATTCGAAAGTCCAAAAAAGCCCCGAAACCGTTGGGTTCGAATGCTTGCCGGATACCCCCGATTTTGGGCAAAAAAGAGCACTTTTTTGGAAAAAAGAGAGAACTAGGAGAGAACTGAAACACTTGGGGCATAAGGCGCTCCGGTTTTATGATAATTCTCAGGAGAGAACTGAAACCCATTATTTATCGTTTATCAATAAAAATCATGGTTCACCTGCCGTTGACAGTCAAAAAAGAAAGGGTGAAATCCATGAAGAAAAAGAACAAATATACGTACCTTTTTAAACTGTATCCGCCCATTATAACCAAGGATCAGTTTTACAGAATCTGCAATATCAGCAAAAAAACCGCTGCCCATTTGCTGGACAACGGTCTTGTCCCCTGTGTGAGCAGTGGCAAGAAAACAAGGAAATACAAAATCAAGTTGGAGGACGTCATCGAGTATTTGGAATCAAGAGAAAAAGATCCCGGACGATATGCTGCCCCATCCGGATGGTACAAGACCTATGGTAAACCTGATGAGAAGGATCTCTTGATGACACCTGCGAATATCCGAAGAATCAGTGCTCATTATCTAAAGAAGCTATCCAAGTATCCAGATGTTCTCAGTGTCAATCAGTTATCCAGCCTTACCGGGTATTCAACCACTACCTTACTGAAATGGATCAATAAGGGCGCAATTAAACACTTGGATATGGGAAATCGCTACTTAGTACCCAAGGAGTGGCTTCTTGAATTTCTATCTGGTCCCGAATTCATGAAGGCACGCATTCCTTCAAAATATGGAGAAGAACAAATCAAGAAGATTTTCAAAAGCAAGGATTAACAATAATCAATGCTATTCAAGCCGTCACCTGGTGTGGCGGTTTTATTTTGCCAAAATTTAAGGAGGTCGCCATGAAAGAAACCTTTAATCAACGCTACAGACAAGTCTGCCAAGTAGCTGAGCAGCAAGGCGAAGCTTTTGCCGAGGTTGTATCTGGATCATTTGATGATCTTGATAGCCTGGGCGAATTCGTCGATACCCTTTTCTACATGCATTCCATCACGGATGATGAGCAATTCGCTGTTTTCCTTGGGATGATGTACGAGATCATGGGCAGCCAGATGCCTGAAGAGATCGACTGCCAAATTGTCATGGAACAGAGGCCCATCATTTTTTACAGCTGCTTCCTGTCCTCATTCCTGACAGGAATTTTGAATCGGATCGGAGGTGATTTTCCTTGCCCTGTAATGTGATCGCTATCGCCAATCAGAAAGGTGGAGTCGGCAAGACCACCACCTGCACCAATCTGGGCATCGGATTGGCCACTGAAGGCAAGAAGGTCTTGCTTGTAGATTGCGATCCTCAGGGTAGCCTGACGATTAGTTTGGGTCATTCTCAACCGGATCAACTGCCAGTGACACTCTCCTCTGTCTTAGGAAAGACTTTGAATGACACAGCACTTTCTCCCCAGGAAGGCATTTTGCATCATCCTGAAGGTGTTGATCTAGTGCCCGCCAATATTGAACTGTCTGGACTTGAGGTCTCATTGGTCAATGTAATGAGCCGGGAAAAGATTCTGAAACAGTATCTTGATGAAATTAAACCCGGTTATGACTATATCCTGATAGACTGTATGCCCTCTCTTGGTATGCTGACGGTCAATACACTGGCAGCTGCTGACAGTGTGCTAATCCCAGTACAGGCTCAATATCTATCCGCCAAAGGTCTGGAGCAGCTACTTCAAACCATCAACAAAGTCCGCAAGCAAATCAATCCCAAGTTGAAAATAGACGGCATCCTGCTGACTATGGTAGATAGCCGGACCAATGACGCCAGGGAAATCAGTGCTCTTTTACGGGAAACCTACGGAACTAAGCTGAAGGTGTTTGACTCGGCCATCCCCCACTCTGTCCGGGCGGCAGAAACTGCTTCCTATGGGAAAAGTATCTTTGCCCATGATCCCAAGGGTAAAGTGGCAGAAGCCTACAAAAATCTGACGAAGGAGGTGATGAAGCTTGAAACCCAGCGACAGAAAGCTAAATCTGACCTCCTACGATGAGATCTTTCAGACCGAAGAAACCAGGATCGAAGCAACCCAGGAGAAGGTCATCGATATTCCTTTGACAGATTTGCATCCGTTCAAGAATCATCCCTTCAAGGTAACAGATGACGAATCTATGCTGGAGACCGCCGAGAGTATCACCAAACACGGAGTCCTGGTGCCGGTCATCGCCCGTCCCCGTGAAGATGGTGGATATGAGTTGATCTCCGGCCACCGTCGCAAGCGTGCCAGTGAGTTGGCCGGTAAGGAGACGCTCCCGTGTATTGTCCGCAATCTCGACGATGACGCTGCCACCATTATCATGGTTGACAGCAATATTCAGCGTGAAAATATTCTACCCAGTGAACGTGCCTATGCTTACAAGTTGAAACTGGAAGCGATAAAACATCAGGGACAGCGCAATGATTTAACTTTGGGCCAAATTGGCACGAGGTCAAGAGCTGACGAGAAATTAGCTGATAGTGTCGGTGATAGTGCCAGAAATGTACAGCGTTTTATTCGTCTCACCGAGCTAGTTCCTGAGCTGCTAGATATGGTCGATACCAAGAAGATCGCATTCAATCCTGCTGTAGAGCTCTCTTACCTCATGCCTCATGAACAGGTCCAGCTGATGGAAGCCATAGACATGGAGCAGGCTACACCTTCCTTGTCTCAGGCTCAGCGCCTGAAGAAGTACAGCCAGGATGGCAAACTGACCTTTGATGTTATGACCGCCATCATGTCTGAGGACAAAAAAGGTGAATTAGACAAGGTGACGCTCACAGGCGAGAAGCTCAAGAAGTATTTTCCTAAATCCTATACGCCCCAGCAGATGGAAGAAACCATTATCAAGCTGCTGGAAGGCTGGTCGCGGAAGCGCCAGCAATCACAGGAACGGTAATTCCCCTCCGAAGTGCTTCAATGCGAAGCGCTTTTTTTATTCAACCGGACGAAGGGAGGGATGCAGATGGCTGTATTTCGAGTTGAGAAAACGAGGGATTACACCGTTATGGCGAATCATCATCTGAAGAATAAGGATCTGTCGCTGAAGTCCAAAGGGCTTCTATCTCAGATGCTCTCACTCCCGGAAGACTGGGACAACACCCTCAAGGGACTTTCCATGATCAACCGGGAGAGTATCGATGCCATCCGGGAAGCAGTCCGTGAACTGGAACGGGCAGGATACATCGTCCGAACCAGAGAGAGAAATGAGTTTGGTCACCTTAAGGGTACAGACTACACGATTTATGAAAAGCCTCACCTGGCGACAAATTCTACAGAAAGCATAGAGCCTATATCGGAGAAGCCAGTATTGGAAAGACCAATGTTGGAAAATCCAATCTTGGATAATCCAGTGTTGGAGAAACCTACGTTGGGAAATCCAACGCAATTAAATACTAAGAAAACAAATAAAGATCCATTAATGACTAAGGGATTAAGTAAACATCCATCAATCCCTGATCCATCAAGAGAAGCCACGATCGAGAAGGATGAGATTGGATTGGATGTTCATTCCATCAAGGAGTCCATCCAAGAGAAAATCGAATACAAGTTTATTGTTCAGCGTTATGACAAAGATCGTCTGGATGAAATCGTGGACCTGATGTTGGAGACCCTCTGTTCCAAACGAAAATACATCACCGTTGCCGGGGATGATTACCCTGCATCATTGGTCAAGGAACGGCTGCAGCGCATCGACAGCACCCACATCGAATATGTCTTTGAATGCCTGGATAAAAACACCACCTTCATCCGGAATATCAAGAAATATCTGCTGACAACGTTATTCAATGCCCCATCCACCATCGATAGCTATTACACAGCGCTGGTGAAACATGATCTTTACGGAGCAGGTTCCCACTTTTACGAGGATCTAGGGAGCCTTATTAAGCCCGGCAAATAAGATGGGGTTTATTTTAATGCAAGTTTCGCAAATCAAATTAGCACGATAATCAAATTTCAAAGTTTCATCCGGTCAAAAGAAACTGATTCAAAAGTTCATCTTTTCTGAAAGGAGTTACTCAAAATGAAGAGACCTCTCGCATATATCTCAGCTTCCTGGGGCGTTGATCCAACTGAGAATACAGAGATTGCAACCAAATACAGCCGGAAGGTTTTCGACGCTGGCTACAATCCCATCTGTCCCATCCTGATGCTTTCAACCTTCATTGATGACGGCATCCCCCAGGAGCATAAGGACAGACAGGACATCGAGCTCGATTACCTCAGACGCTCCAACGTCCTCGTAGTCTGTGGCTCTCGGATCGACGAAGTCGTGAAAAACGACATTGCCATCGCTGAACGCTATCGAATCCCAGCAACCACCTTAAGCGGTATCCTGACCGTTAAAAGCCACGGTCAGAAAAACCCTACAAGATAATAGAAAAATCCATTCCTGATTTTGCGCTTAACATTGGGAAAAAGGAATGTTTCGTGCATATTTAAAAATGGCCGTTTCTGAAATTGCACAAAACATTGGAAAAAAGGAATGTTTTGTGCAATAATAGAAACGGAGGTGTTGTGATGAAATATTTAGACAAGCTAATTGAGTTGGGTTGTTTTTCACGACAAGATGTTGTTGACCTAATTGGAACCGAAAAAGCAGCACACTCAATACTAAATGATTATGTCAAAAACGGATATATTGATCGAATTCGAAGAGATCTATATACAGCAATCAGTCTTGAAACGAAGCAGCCTGTCGCAAACCGGTATTTAATAGCAACTCATATTGCTGAGGATGCTTATATTTCGCATCACAGTGCATTTGAATACTATGGTTATGCTAATCAAGTTTTTCATGAGGTCTTTGTATCGACAACCAGCAGATTCACTGACTTTTCTTTTGATGGCATTACCTTTACCAAGGTTTCTCCGAAAATTGATTCTGGAGTGATTACAACCAATTCAGGAATCAGAGTCACAGATCTTGAAAGGACTGTCATCGATAGTATCTATTCTTTTGAGAAAATTGGTGGTTTGGAAGAACTACTCCGCTGTCTGTTGCTGGTCCCTGCACTACGAGCTGATAAGTTGATAACCTATCTTGATGAATACGGGCAGGCGAATTTATATCAAAAATCCGGCTTCCTACTCACGGAATTTTCGGAACAGTTAGGTCTTTCAAACTCATTTTTTGATTACTGCAGAAGCAAAATCCCTAAATCAAAAAGTTATCTGTATTCAGAAAAAGATGCCCTTTCCAAGCACTTTGTTCTACATGAAGATTGGATGATTTTTGCCCCTGAGAATATTAAATCAATCCTCAGTAAGGGGGTTGATCTCAATGCCTGAGTGGAACAAGTTATTGTTGGGGAAACAAGCTAAGGAACTTGGTTTTGTGCGAGATACATATGAGAAAGTTTGCAGATTGACTGATATACTGAAGTTTTTCGAAAATGACGCTTTGCTAGGGAACTCTTTGGCTCTAAAGGGCGGAACGGCCATCAACCTGACAATTTTCAATTTGCCAAGGTTGTCTGTTGATATTGATCTGGATTTTTCAAAAAACGTCACTCGGGATGAAATGATGGCGACAAGATCAATCATCAATGACCGAATCGAAAAATTTATGAAAGCTAACGGCTATTTGTTAAGTCCCAAATCGAAGCAATACCATGCTCTTGATTCTTTTGTTTATGAATACTCAAATTCAGGAGGCATGAAGGATAACATTAAGGTTGAAATCAACTATATGCTTCGCTGTCATGTTCTTGAAACTGAACAAAGACATTTTGAATCTTCCTGGGAACCAATTGGAGTTTCTGTTCTTAGTGTGGCCCCCATCGAAATATTTGCAAGTAAAATCGTTGCTTTGATCAATCGAACGGCACCACGAGATCTTTATGACATTTATAACCTGGTGAAATTTGGGTTGATTGATGAATCAGAGGAGCCCCTGCTCAGGAAGTGTGTTGTTTTTTACAGCGCGATAGGCGCGGAATCTCCGCCTTTTGAGTTCCAATTTAACACGATCGATCAAGTCACTCAGAATCGTATCAAGACAGACCTTTATCCTGTATTACGAAACAAAGAGAAATTTGATCTTAAGACTGCTCAGATGCAAGTCAAGGCCTGGCTTGAATCGCTTCTAAAGCTTGAGGAAAACGAACAGGAATTCCTGGATGCCTTTAGGAATAAGACATATCAGCCGGAGCTGCTTTTTGAATCAACCGAAATCGTAGAACGTATTCGAAACCACCCTATGGCACTCTGGAAGTGCGCACAAAAATAAATACTGACTCAGGAATTCAAATATTGAAGCATCTTCATTCGAAGTTGCTGTGAAGAATGACATTGCCATCGCATCCCGGCAACCACCCTAAGCGGCATTCTTACCGTTAAGAGACACGGTCAAAATGCCGCAAAATAGCTCTGCGTTTAGTCTTTGTGACATCTCCAGCTTGCCTGTCATGAGTCTATTTGTAACTATATTAACCTATACCTTAATGGGTGTAATATAATACTTATAAATACGGAAGAATATGTTGCTATTAGAAAAATAATTTAGAAAGGAGAACTGAAAAATGAAAAAGAGAACGAAGCGACTTGTTGGTGTTATAGGATTTCTTCTCCTTACTGCACTTGCCTTCGTGTTCTATTTCTATATGACTTTTTCAGGTAACATCATTGAGCGATTCAGCCAGCAAAGAGCAATCATTAAGGCATATGAAACAAGTTATGATGAAGATTTTAAGATTGTAAGTTCAAGCTACGACTATAAGCGCAAGGAATTTTCATTCAGGATATCTTCGCAGAGTCAGCCTGAAATAATATTCACTTCGACTCTGGATGAAGCGGACCGTATCGATCGATATGCGGCTGCCCGCTGTACAGATTATCTTCGTAAAGTCATATCTGAAGCATTTGGTAAAGACTTTGATGATCTGCAATACAGAGTCAATATCTTTGAGGAGTACAATTCACCGGGACTTCTCGAGCGTGACGTGACCACTCGCCTAAGCCAGAACCAATATGTTGTTGATTTATCCTGGGATCCACCCGTCCTTGATACTTTGCAGGTTGATACCATTTTTAATGATATGACGCAACGGATCTCAGCGCGTCTGGATACATCCATTGGCGGGCTGAAGATCCGCGCTGGAGTGTATGACGGAAAAGATTACTATATCACTGAGGTTGATCTAAGGTAATCATTAATGAGTAAGAAGGAAGGGCTAATGCATCTTAAGGAACTGCCGCAAAGAGGCCGGCAGTTCTTTTTTATCCTGATATCCATCTTCTGAACAAAAAATATAAACAAAAAATCAAAAATGAATGAACCGTTTGGTGTCGGCATTCGTATATGTTAGTAAGGGAGGTGGTAAAGTGCTCGATGATTACATAGAAAAACATGGAAGGCGCCTTTATGGTCTATGTCGGACACTGTGCCAAAACCCTGATGATGCCGATGATTTGTACCAGGAGACCTGGCTGAAGGCCCATCAAAAATTTGACCACTACAACCCTGAGTATGAATTTGAAGGTTGGCTGACACGGATATGCGTTAACACCTACAAGGATCAGTTGCGAAAGAAAAAACTCAGCCTGATCTTCGACCTATTTGACTCTCAGGAGGCGAAGGACGCAGTACTTGAAAAAGCTGCCACGGAAGAAAAAGAGGACTTTAGTGACCTTCATGCTGCGGTGAAAAGACTTCCTGAAAAACTTCGACTGACAGTAGTCTTGTACTATTTCAGAGAGCTCGACATCGGTGAAACCGCAGCGATTTTAAATATTCCCCCAGGTACCGTCAAGTCCAGATTGAGTAAGTCCAGACTGCTGTTGAAGGAGATGATCAACGATGAAATTGAGCTATGATTTTGAACAATACGAACCACCAAGACTCACTGAACAGATGCTCAATGCTGTTTTTCAAAAACGCCGTGAAGTTCGGCGCATGTTCCTTTTTGCCGCGGCGTCCAATCTATTTCTGATCAGCCTTGCTCTTCTGGCGCTTGCGCTGGCCCCATACTCCATGCTAGCCAGTGTTATCTGTCTCGTATTCCTGGGAATTTACCTGTCGGCAAGTGGAATATTGACTGTCCTGCTTACCAAAAAACTCATTGACCGTTACGGCAAAGCCTCTGCCGTACCCTTTGCACTCAATGCCTAAATCAGAAAGGAAGATGGATAAATGTATGCAGCATCTTTTTACCTAATTTTTGTCGTAGCACTGTTTCTCGTGCTCCCCATCCTCATCGGAGTCTATGTATATCGGGATGCTAACAGCCGTGGGATGAATGCAGCTCTTTGGACTTTGATTGCGGCTCTGGCCCCATCAGGTATTGGCTTAATCATCTACCTGGTGGTTAGATCAGATTATAATAGTTTTGAATGTCCCAATTGTAAGGCCCCAATCCTTGAAGAATACTCCTCTTGCCCTAAATGCGGAACGAGCTTAAAGGCTAAGTGTACTAATTGCGGTAAAGCGATTGCTTCCGGTTGGCAAAACTGTGCTCATTGCGGAGAACCCGTTCCTGCAGATGCAATGATCCCTACCCTCCCAAAGCGTAAAGACAATGGGCTGGGCAAGATATTGGTGGCCGTCATTCTTATTCCCGTTCTAATCATATCCACTCTTGTTTTCGGGCTTGCCAGCTTCCGCAGCGGCCATCCGACCAGCGTTGGTTCAGTGGATGGCATGCGTATTGAGGACTTTGCAGAAAACAAGGTCGTATCGGATTGGCTCAAAAGTTGCGATGCATCCGGCACAGGAATTTATGTTCTGGAGTACCAGTATCCAAAAGATAAATCAAGTAATCTGAATCGATCGAACTATATCGTCTATCGAACTGGGCTTTCTAAGGATGTCAGCGTGGCAGCTGTTGGTTTCCAAAATTTCTTTAAGGAATCATTGCGAGTTGAATACAACGATTCTGAAATAACTGGATCAACAGATTATCATATTTACCAGGTGGACTATTCTACCACAGCAAAGGTTCAACTTGAGGTTCTAGTGAATGGCCAGAAAGCGGATTATAAGTTAACAACATCCACAGATCCACTGCTGTTTATCGATCCAGTACCGTGGCGAAACGGCGCAGCCAATTTATATAAGCTTCGCCTGGATTATCTGGGTGATAACTCAGGAGTTAGTCGACTGGTCAAAGAAACTGGGCTTGAATTCGCAGGGGACTATACCCTCGAGCTGAAAACTTCGGAAAAACCTTATGGTTTAAGAGTTATTTATACTGACGCGATCATGGATTTTGAAACGAATATCTACTCACCTTACGCCACAGAGCTACTTGGCTTAATCAAGAATCTGGACTATGTTGAAATCACCGATGGTGAAAGTACATTTCGGCTGACAGCAGATGAAGCTTCTCAAACTCTGGGTCATGATGTGAAGGACTTTGGAACAGATCCATCCAAGCTTGAAGCGTATCTTAAGTCAATCTACGGTGATAACCAGTTCGACCAGTAGGTCAAATGACAACAGCTAAGCTTCAATTAATTATCCACCATGAAAGCAGATTTTGGTTTTCAACCTTGATTATTATTAGTGAATAAAGCTATCAGAAATATGACTTCTATTCCAAACCACCTGAAAAGGTGGTTTTTTCATTAAGTGGCATCCTGACCGTTAAACGCGACGGTCAGAAAAACCCTACCAGACAACAGAAAAATCCATTCCTACTTTTGCGCGTAACATAGGAAAAAAGGAATATTTTGTGCAATTTCAAAAACAGAAAAGGAGAAGAAATCTATGGACGTATTGATTGTTGAACCTGAAAAAGCACCCCGTATGGCCAGTATCACCGGTGACCTAAACTCCCTGCAGCAGGTTGTCGGCGGTTACATCGAAGCCGTCTATCCCTATGATGACCCAGTTGCTATTGTCTGTCATGAAGAAGGCAAGCTCATCGGCCTCCCTCTTAACCGAAAGCTTGAGGACTACAACATCATCGCCGGAACCTTTATCGTCTGCGGGCTGGGTGAAGAGGATTTTGATTCCCTAACGCCTGAGCTGGCCGAGAAGTACCGAGAGAAATTTGCTGATCCTGAGATCTTCATGAAGATGGGCAGCCGCATCGTTGCCATACCTATCAAACCCAAGGACGAACTGCATGTGGGCAAACCGAAACAGAAGTCCACGGAACCCGAGCTTTAAAAACTTTCAGAGCTTTACGAGTTTACTTATTCCATGTGCAAGATACGTATTTTTGTAAATTGAATTCACCAAACCATGAAAGGAGGAATTTTTCATGCAGGAAGAAGTCGAAAACAGGACCGTTGCCCTGGCAGTCAGTGCCACCCGAATGACCGGTCGTGTACTGAAGGCCGCACTCATCAAGCTATTGGCTGAAATGAAGAAGAGCCGGGACAGTCCGCCGCAGATCCCCCATGGCAAGCAGACCGTGAAGGAGCTTATCGGTCAGAATGCCGGAGTCTCAAACATTGAGATAACGGATAAAAACATCAAATCCTTTGAACAGGTTGCCAGAAAGTATGGCGTAGACTATGCCCTCAAGAAAGACACCACCGGAGAGAAGCCCAAATATCTGGTCTTCTTCAAAGCCCGGGATGCTGATGCCCTCACTGCTGCCTTCACAGAATACACGGCGAAGGTCATCAAGAAGGACAAGCAGCCTTCCATCCTGGAGCAGCTTGCCAAATTCAAGCTCCTGGTTCAGTCCAAGGTCATGGACCGGGTGAAAAACAAAGACAAGGAGCTGACGCGATGACAGGAAAAATCAAGCGGATGCTCCTTTTAAACCTCCCCTATGTTCTAATAACGCTAGGTGCGACCAAGATTGGTGAAGCCTGGCGCTTTTCTTACGGATTAGATCTTTCTCAGAAGATATTGCATCTCTTGGACGGCTTTGCTTTAGCTATCCAGTCCCCCTGGCCGAGCCTGCTTCCGCAGGATTTAATCCTGGGCATTGTGATCGCTGTCGGTATCAAGCTGGCAGTCTATGTGAAAGGCAGGAACGCCAAGAAGTACCGTAAAAACATCGAATACGGTTCAGCCCGCTGGGGCAGACCCGAGGACATCAAACCCTTTATCGATCCAACCTTTCGCAACAACGTCATCCTCACGGAGACGGAGCGCCTGACCATGAACAATCGGCCCAATGACCCTCGGTTGGCACGTAATAAAAACGTCATGGTGGTGGGTGGTTCCGGATCTGGCAAGACGCGGTTTTGGCTCAAACCAAATCTCATGCAGTGTCATTCCAGCTATGTGATCACCGATCCCAAGGGCAGCGTCGTGGTGGAATGCGGACAGCTTCTCCTACGGGAAGGCTACAAGATCAAGATCCTCAATACCATCAACTTCAGCAAATCCATGCACTACAACCCCTTTGCCTACATCAAGAGCGAAAAGGACATCCTCAAGCTGGTGACGGCCCTCATCGCCAACACCAAAGGTGAAGGCAAAGCCGGAGATGATTTCTGGGTCAAGGCGGAGACCCTGCTCTATACCGCGCTCATGGGCTATATCCATTATGAAGCACCGGAAAGCGAGCGAAACTTTTCGACCCTCATCGAGCTCATCAATGCCTCAGAAGTCCGCGAGGACGACGAGGCCTTTCAGAACCCGGTGGATTTGATGTTCGCCGCTCTGGAGGAACGTGACTCTGAGCATTTTGCAGTCCGGCAGTACAAGAAATATAAGCTGGCTGCCGGAAAAACCGCCAAATCCATCCTCATCAGCTGCGGTGCCCGTCTTGCACCTTTTGACATCAAGGAGCTCAGAGACCTGACGGCCTATGACGAAATGGAACTGGATGCCCTGGGTGATCGGAAGACGGCGCTGTTTATCATCATCAGCGATACCGATGACACCTTCAACTTCCTGGTCTCCATGGCTTACACGCAGCTTTTCAATCTGCTATGCGACAAGGCAGATGACGTCTATGGCGGACGTCTGCCTGTGCATGTGCGCTGCCTTATTGATGAGGCGGCGAATATCGGTCAAATTCCCAAGCTGGAAAAGCTGGTAGCCACCATCCGAAGCCGGGAGATCTCGACCTGTCTGGTGCTGCAGGCCCAATCCCAGCTGAAGGCTCTCTATAAGGATCACTGCGACACCATCATCGGCAATATGGACAGCACGATCTTTCTGGGCGGCAAGGAGCGCACCACATTAAAGGAGCTTTCAGAAACCCTTGGGAAGGAGACCATCGACACTTTCAACACCGGGGAAAGCCGAGGCCGTGAGGTTTCCCACAGTCTGAACTACCAGAAACTCGGAAAGGAGCTGATGAGCATCGACGAACTGGCCGTGCTGGACGGCGGCAAGTGTATTTTGCAGCTGCGCGGGGTACGGCCTTTTCTCTCAAACAAGTATGACATAACGAAGCACCCGAATTACAAGTACCTCTCGGATGCGGACCCGCGTAATGCCTTCAGCATCGAGAAGTACTTGTCTACCCGTCTCAAAGCAAAACCGGATGAGATCTATGATGTCTATCACGTGGATCTGTACAATGAGCCTGAAGCCGCCAAATAAGCGGCCTTTTTCATCTCAAAACTTAAAATAAAGATCAGATTTCCTTCAGTGCTCCTATAAATTGAAATTTCAGAGTCTGAGCTTCCCGTTATTCTTTATCCCTTCTTGCGTAAAAATAATAGTCCAACGATTGCTCCTGTAAGAATAATTGGTGCTAATCTGACAAATAGCCATTCAAACACATGAAAAGCAACTCCTATAACGGCATTTTCAGGATTACTATAATCCCAGCCTAAGTAAGGGCTATCTAATACTATTAACCCTGCAAAAGTTATGGTTATAAACACACAAATTGATATAAGTACCCACTGAAAGATTCTTTGTCGCATTATCTTCCTTTGCACAAGTTGCAAGTTAATAATCTCTAGTTTTTCGGAAATTGCTTTTAAGTCATCAACTTTCGCCTCGACAACAGTTTCACCAAGCAATGTACTTACGGGTACTTCCAACACATCCGATATCGAGATTAGTATATCGGCATCAGGAACCGACAATCCATTCTCCCATTTAGAGATGGTTTGTCGCACCACATTCAGCTTAATAGCAAATTCTTCTTGCGAAAGTCCTTTTGATTTTCTGATTGCTTTAATGTTCTCATTTAACATCAGAGATAGCCTCCTTCTTATTAATTACCACTATCGTAAGATAAGCTACTCGTTGCGGCAAGCAACGTATGTTAACATCCAGATTTATCGAATATTAACATAATATCAGCGACACGGACGACACCTTCAACTTCCTGGTTTCCATGGCTTATACGCAGCTCTTCAATCTGCTATGCGACAAGGCAGATGACGTCTATGGCGGACGTCTGCCTGTGCATGTGCGCTGTCTCATTGATGAGGCGGCGAATATAGGTCAAATTCCCAAGCTGGAAAAGCTGGTAGCCACCATCCGAAGCCGGGAGATCTCGGCCTGTCTGGTGCTGCAGGCTCAGTCCCAGCTGAAGGCTCTCTATAAGGATCACTGCGACACCATCATCGGCAATATGGACAGCACAATCTTTCTGGGCGGCAAGGAGCGCACCACATTAAAAGAGCTTTCAGAAACCCTTGGGAAAGAAACCATTGACACCTTCAACACCGGGGAAAGCCGAGGCCGTGAGGTTTCCCACAGTCTGAACTACCAGAAACTCGGAAAGGAGCTGATGAGCATCGATGAACTGGCCGTGCTGGACGGCGGCAAGTGTATTTTGCAGCTGCGCGGGGTACGGCCTTTTCTCTCAAACAAGTATGACATCACCAAACACCCCAACTACAAGTACCTCTCCGATGCGGACCCGCGAAACGCCTTCAACATCGAAAAGTACCTGTCCACCCGTCTTAAGCCCAAGCCGGATGAAATCTATGAGGTCTATCACATGGATCTGTCCGCCGAACCCGAAGCCGCCGAATGAGCGGCTTTTTTCATCTCAAAATTTAAATTAATGGAGGTCAATCAATGGAATTCTTTAACAGTGCAGTAGATGTACTTCAAACCCTCGTCGTCGCTCTCGGTGCGGGCCTTGCCATCTGGGGCGTCATCAACCTTCTCGAAGGCTACGGCAACGATAACCCCGGTGCCAAATCCCAGGGCATGAAGCAGCTCATGGCAGGCGGCGGTGTCGCCCTCATCGGTATCGTACTGGTGCCGCTGCTTTCCGGTCTGTTCGGTTAATCGGGTAGAAAGCGATGGAAAGCATACTCGACAAAATCACCGAATGGCTGAAGACGATGCTTGTAGAAGGCATCATCACAAATTTGTCGGGGATGTTTGATAACGTCAACCAGCAGGTTGGCGAAATCGCAGGTCAAGTGGGATTGACGCCGGCGTCTTTTCCATGATCCGCAGCCTCTCCGAAAGCGTCATCATCCCCATCGCGGGCGTGATCCTTGCCTTTGTGATGACCTACGAGCTCATCCAAATGGTCATCGACCGGAATAATCTTCATGACATCGATACCTGGATCTTTTTCAAATGGATCTTTAAAACCTTTGTGGCCGTTCTTCTGGTCACCCATACCTTTGATATCGTCATGGGCATCTTCGATATGGCACAGTCGGTGGTCAACAGCGCTTCCGGCGTCATCTCAGCAGACGCCTCGGTGGATCTGGCCACCACAGTGGCAGACCTTCAGACGCGGCTGACCGCCATGGAACTGGGTCCGCTCTTTGGACTCTGGTTTCAGAGCCTGTTCATTGGCTTTACCATGCAAGCCCTGAGTATCTGCATCTTTCTGGTCATCTATGGCCGCATGATCGAGATCTATCTGGTCACGTCAGTGGGGGCCATCCCCATGGCCACCATGGTCAACCGGGAATGGGGCGGTATGGGACAGAACTATCTTCGCTCCCTTTTGGCCCTGGCCTTTCAGGCTTTTCTCATCATGGTCTGTGTCGGCATCTATGCCGTCCTGGTGCAGAACATTGCCACGGAAACCGACATCATCAAGGCCGTATGGACCACCCTCGGCTATACCGTTTTGCTCTGCTTCACCCTGTTCAAGACCGGAAGTCTTGCCAAGTCCATCTTCAATGCCCATTAAGCGAAAGGAGGGAAGCTGATAATCTTATTTGAAAATGCGCACATGAAAATACGGTCAAGATACTTTGACCGCAATGCTTTTGTAGTTTCATTTGGACGCCTGGCCAAGAATTTTGTGGGATTTACTCATTGAGAACGTAGAAAAATCCTTCCCAGTCCCAAAAGGCATAGATGTACTTGTCCTCTGTATCACCCTTTACTGAATAGAGACGAACGGCTGATTCATTGTACTTTGCCTTGCCTAAATACTTACCCTTATCAGCAATTGTAAAGTCCAGGCCATTGATCTGCCGATATTCAGTTTCTTCGATTGTGAGGATGTTCCACTCTGCGCCAGTAATTTCACCGATGACTCGACTCTCCCGAGAAACGTACAAAGCTGTAACTAGAACTAGGATACCCAAAACAACTATAAGCACAGTCTTTTTTCTCAATGGCACACCTCCCAACCAACTTTATTAAATATCAGGATAAAAATTCTGGAAAAATTCATTGATATCAAATCAATTATATCATTTGCGCATTGCTCATCGTGAGCAGTTTTTCTCGAATCTAAACCACTCGACAGAAGTGTATTCTCACCAAATCCATATTCAATGCCCACTTAGCGAAAGGAGGAAAGCCTGTGGCCTATGTTCCTGTACCGAAGGATCTGACCAAGATCAAAACCAAGGTGATGCTCAATCTCACCAAGCGTCAACTGATTTCATTTGGCAGCGGTGCCATACTGGGCGTCCCGCTGTTTTTTCTTGCTAAACCCCACATGAGTGTCAGCACGGCAGCTCTTTTGATGGTGCTGTCCATGCTGCCTTTTTTCCTGCTGGCCATGTATGAACGAAACGGTCAGCCCATAGGGTTTATAAATGACCTTCAAATCTCATGGCTTATGAGAGGGACTTTTATCTTCTCATAAAATCGATCTTTGATAACTTCATATAGGAGAACCGGATACCTTTGGTGCATGAGCCGGAAGGACAAGCCAGGCAGCAGGTACGCAATGACCTTTGTTTCACGAAGAGAGCGACAAATACCCTTGCTGCAGGTCGATCTTGGCAGATCGGCTGGCCATGACCTTGTGCATCAAATAATGATACTTCCGTATAGTCACAGTCCGAGCGTGATCAAACCGTCGCAGGCAATGAGTACGGCCCGCCATCAGAATGGAGGGATGTGAAAGCCCTATGAGAGCGTAAGCCAGCGCTTGTCCGGTCCATCCAAAGAACCAGAATCAACTAAAGCAGCCGTACCTGGTAATCCCGCCACATGAGCGGAACCATTGATTCAGGTGCGGCTGTTTCTTATTAAATGAAGGGAGGTTTTTTCATGAGCACAACTTTATCCAGCAAGGACGCCTATAGCCTCATGTTAAAAGATTATCCCGACGTCATGAATATCGATCAAATGTGTGAAATCCTTGGTGTCAGCACCAAGACAGGTTATAAGCTCCTGAAAAACGGTGACGTGACCTTTATCAAAATTGGGCGTAACTATCGAATCCCAAAAGCACACATCATATCGTATCTCAGAGTCGGAAATGAACAGCCGTCCATTTGAACCTCCACAACATTGCACGAAGCAACTTGCCTATGATACGTTCTAAGTGTCAACGGCAGGTAATCGGAGCTACAAACAAAGGAGGTTTTTTATAATGGTAGCAGGACACCTGCAAGAAAAAAACGGCTATTTCTATATTGTACTTACTTACAAAGACCATGAAGGAAAGCGCAAGAGCAAATGGATTTCTACGAAGTTGCCCGTAAAAGGAAATAAGAAACGGGCACAGGAAATGCTCCGGGAAACCCGGAAGACCTTCGAACCGGATATACCGGTTTCGATGGAGGACATGCTTTTCGATGAATTTTTGGGGCATTGGCTTGAGATAGCAAAAAATACGATTCAGCTTACTACCTACGCAAGCTATGCAAGCATGTGCAAATCACCTATTGTTCCATATTTCAAAGACAAAAAGATCAAACTTGTTGATCTCAAACCCAAGGATATTCAGGATTTCTATACCCTCCAGTTGAAACGGGTGAAGGCCAGCACTGTGATTCATTATCACACCATTATCCATAGGTCTTTGAAATATATGATGAAGATCGATGTGATTCCCGTTAATCCGGCCAGCAAGATCGAGCGTCCAAGACAGGAACGCTTCGTTGGCAGTTTCTATGACAGAAATGAGGTAAATCAGTTGTTTCAGGTGGCCAAAGGCACTAATTTAGAGATTCCAGTTCTGCTCGGCGCTTTCTATGGCCTGAGAAGAAGTGAAGTGATCGGTCTGAAGTGGAGCGCCATTGACTTCAATAACAATACCCTGATCGTCAAACACACAGTGACCTCATTCACGATTGATGGCAAACACATTATCCACGCATCGGACTCTACGATAAACAAGTCCAGCATGAGGACACTACCATTGGTTCCAGTATTTAAAGAGAAACTTTTAGCGGCCAAAGAGCAGCAGGCAATCAACCAAAAGCTTTGCGGCAGATCCTACAGCAAAGACTACTTGGACTATATTTGTGTCAATGAATTAGGAGCAAGGCTTCGCCCAAGCTATATAACAGATGGTTTTCCGAGACTTTTGATGGAACATGGGCTGAGAAGAATTCGTTTTCATGATCTTCGACACAGCTGTGCAAGTCTCCTATTAGCCAACAATGTTCCAATGAAGCAGATTCAGGATTGGCTCGGACACAGTGATTTCTCCACCACAGCCAATATTTACGCGCATTTGGACTATACCTCAAAGATATCATCAGCTCAGGCTATGGTCGAGGGATTGAATTTCGTCGTAGAAACACCAAAGGAGTTGATCCAAAATAACGACTCGATTTGATGAAAATAATGAAGAAAAACAAGTCTTCTCTGCACACAAAGAAAAAAAACGGCTTCCCTCAAACTGAGGAAAACCGCGGGTTTTCTGGCGGAGAAGGAGGGATTTGAACCCTCGCGCCGCGTTAACGACCTACCGCTTTTCGAGAGCGGACCCTTCAGCCACTTGGGTACTTCTCCAATCTATATTCAATCATTGGTTCTCCATAGTGTTCTAACTACGGAGAACCTGTTATCGTTATTTATAGTATTTCCCTGTACACTCATTTATAGTTATTTCGATTACTGCCGTACCCCTTATCATATTTTCAGGTATATTTTTTCCACTTAGGTGTGGGGTATATTTTTCAACGATTTTATGCAATACTTTTTTCTTATACTCGATATCTGATACAGGTTCAGCAGTTCCTGAAATAATTATACTGTTATACTCTGTATTTACGTCACATGGTTCTTCAATTCCCTCGCTCATCAAGCTAAGCATTTCATCAACTTCAAAGCCCACCTTCGGATTCTGACTTATATTATCTAGTTTCTGCCCCTTAGGTAGTCCATGGAAGTAAATTTTCTCATTGAAATATACAAAATGAACCGGCACTATATAGGGATAGCCTTGAGGATCGATTGAAGCAATTCTTCCGACCTGGCCTTTAGCTAATAGTCTTTCGACCTCTTCTACTGGCATCGTATGGAGTTTCATTCTGTTTTGCACGATACTCACCTCTTATATTCCTTAAGGATATTAGCGAAGATTAAATATGTGTTCTTGAGTTGCCATAATCAGTACAATGGTTATTATACACGGATTTTTTCTACTTTGCAAACAACTTCGTAATAGGCTGCCAAGAGACCCATATCGCATATTACCTCTGGTATAAGCCTGTTTATTCCTCCGCCTCTCTGCAGCCACCAACCCTCATACATTTTGACCCTATCATGTAGCATTTTAGGATCTATGGCAAGCTTAGCTTCCAACTGACCCTTCTCAGTTGATACTCTTACTAGCTCCCCTTTTTCTATCCCAAGCTCATGAGCTCTTAAGTCGTTCATATATACTGTTGGAGTATGATCATCTCCCATCAATATGTACTGTTGGGAGTGGAGGGAGCCTCTAAGGTGCGGCGTTAGAAGGTAGAATGGATATTCACTATTTCTCTTAACTGTTATCTCCCTGTATTCAGCAATGGGATTGAAGCCTTCCTTCTCTGCTGTGCTTGAATAGAACTCAAACTTGCCGCTTGGCGTGTGGAAGCTATTATCGCTCCAAGGTATGTCTAGGATCTCAGGAACCCTTATAGGCGCTTGCTTTAGATCATCTATGCTTACGGCATACCCTTCAAGTAAGGGCTCCAATGCTTCCTCAAACCACTCATGATCCTTCTTTATTGGAAATTCCTTAAGTTCTAATCTTACTGCAAGCTCATTTAATATCTCCAGCTCCGATTTCACACCTCTGGGAGGTTCCACAGCCTTATTGCAGTAATTGATGTAGCTGTGATTTGAAGGAGGCATAACGATGTTGTCCTCTTCGAGAAAATGGTTTACTGGAAGAACAACATCTGACAGCTTGGCTGTGTCTGTAAGGAACATATCTAGGGTGAGCTTAAATTCGACTGACTCAAATGCCTTAACCAACTTCTCTGTGTCCATATTCTGAGTTATTGGATTTGCTCTGGCTGTGTATATGAATCTTATAGGTGGATCATTTAATGTATTTATCTCCTCTGAGAGCCTAGCGATTTTGTATGTCCTTTTGTGAACCGCCAGCAGTGGTGCAGTAAGAGGGGCTTTATTAAAAACATGGTCCGTGACATGGTTATTGTAACTTACTCCGCCGCCCTTTCTCCCAATACTTCCCGTGATTGCACCGAGGGCATCGATCGCCCTGACTGTATCCCCTCCGTTTGAGTACCTTTGTATTCCAAAGCCCAGTATTATTGCCCCAGGCTTATTGTTACCGTAGGCTTTTGCCAGCTTGATTATTTCTTCTTCATCGATACCTGTTATTTGTGATGTTAGGCCAGGGTTAAACCCCTTATATACTTCTCTGAACTCTTCAAAGCCGAGAGTGTTATTCTTGATGTACTCACTATCTAAAAGACCCTCGTTATCGATAATATTAGCAATAGCGAGTGCTAGTGCTCCGTCTGTTCCAGGTCTAGGCATAAGGTGAAGGTCAGCAAGCCTGGTAGTTTCAGTATGGAGCGGATCTATTACAACTAGGTATGCCCCCTTCTCTTTAGCCTTCTTTATCCAAGGCACTATATGTTGACCAGTGGCAACGGGGTTTCTCCCCCAAAGTATTATCATCTTGCTATTAAGGAGATCTGTAGGCTCATGGTGAAGGCATCTGCCAAAGTCAAACCGCTGTGCTTCGTTCCCGGCACCTGCACAGAGGCTGCCGATCGGCATTGTTACTCCCCCGAAGGCATTGAAGAACCTTTGGTCAAGCCTCTTCAGTATCCCTGTATTGCCTGCGCTTGTGATATACATCAGCGCAGTTGTCGGGTAATTCTTCCTTAATGTATCCAGCTTGGAGGCAACAAGATCAAGAGCCTCATCCCATGAAGACTCCACTAGTATGCCATCCTTTTTTATCAGGGGTGTTTTAAGTCTCTCAGGGTGAGTCCTCATTTTTATGTGATTATAACCTTTTTCACACAGTGCAGTTCCTGTAACCGGATTCCTCGGATCTCCCTTTAGACTTATTAGTTCTACATTTTCTACCTCGGCAAGCATGGAGCAGGAATCCCAGCAATCAAGAGTGCATGTAGTTTTTATTGTTTTTCTTCCTTCGTTCATATTGCCTCCGTTAAGCTCTTGAAAAATACTCCTTCATCAAGGTGATGACTTTGTCTATGTCTTCTCTGGATATGTCGTTGTGTGCGACATATCTGAATTCCAATGGCCAGTCATTATTTATCTTTACTCCATTTGCCAGTAGGTAGTCCGTAAGGTCTGCTGCATCGAAGCCTTCCTTTTTGATTTCAAAATATACCATATCTATCTGTACATTTTCAGGTTTAAGACTTATCTCAGGCATTTCCTGTAGGCGTTCCATCATATACTTTGCATTTTCATGATCTATAGAAAGCCTTTTGGTCATTTCCTCTAGTGCAATTATTCCTGCTGCTGCAAGGATACCAGCCTGTCTCATTCCTCCTCCCAGGAGCTTTCTGTGCTTTCTTGCCCTATTTATGAACTCCTTTGAACCTGCAAGCATCGAGCCTACCGGTGCACAGAGTCCCTTTGACAGACAGAACATCACAGAGTCTGTATATCCAGCTATCTCAGATGCAGGTACGTCCAATGCTGTTGCAGCATTGAACAACCTAGCCCCATCTGTATGCACCGGCAGGCCATTTGCCTTCGCAGCCTCATAGGCTTCCTTCATTATGTCTAGAGGTACGACTGTCCCGTTAGCCAGAGCATTTTCTAAGCACACAAGTCCGGTTTTCGGATGATGTATATCGTCTGTTCTGATTTTTTTTATTACATCCTTCGCATAGATCCTGTCGTCTGGATTATCAACTATTGCATAGCTTACTCCTGAAAGTCTGGCCGCTGCACCTACCTCGTGGACTACTATATGTGAGTTAGCTCCTACAATTATCTCATCTCCGTAGGAGGTATGGCTCATGATTGCAATTTGATTTCCCATTGTTCCTGAGGGTACGAATAGAGCAGCTTCCTTACCTACCATATTCGCCGCAAGCTCCTCCAGTTTTTTAATCGTGGGGTCATCCTCGTACACGTCGTCTCCAACAGGAGCTGCTGCCATTGCTTTTCTCATTTCATCTGTCGGCATGGTTACTGTGTCGCTTCTTAGGTCGATGTATCTCATATGTATCCCTCCATTTATAGTTATGGTTTTATTATACGATTTGTAGGGATAAAACTAAAGGGAAACCATTATTTTGGCTTCCCTGATTTTCTTAGTTCCTTGAAGAATTCTGTTAGGAGCTGTTTGCACTCCTTTTCTAGTATTCCTGTAGTAAGCTCAACTCTATGGTTCATTCTTGGGTGTCTTACAAGATCCTCGTTGGAGCCGCAGCAGCCGAACTTAGGATCCATTGCCCCAATTACAAGCCTTGGGAGCCTTGCGTTTACTATTGCTCCCGCACACATGGCACAGGGTTCAAGGGTAACATACATGGTACAGTCTACCAGTCTCCAGCCCCCCAGAAATTTACTTGCTTGCTGTATAGCCATGATCTCCGCATGGGCTGTGGGGTCCTTCTCAGTTTCTCTCCTGTTCCAGCCTCTTCCGATAATTTTTCCGTCATAAACTATAACAGCACCTACGGGAACCTCGTAGGTGCTTGTTTTTGCAATATTTATTGCTTCCTTCATAAAGAGCTCATCCATATTTATCACCTGAAAAAAATGGTGCACCCGAGAGGAATCGAACCCCTGCACATGCCTTAGGAGGGCACCGCTCTATCCTTCTGAGCTACGGGTGCAAGTCACAAAAATAATTATATTATTTATTACCATTTTTGTCAATTGGATTAGCTTTTGCTTTTTGCTTACTTTTCGATGTAGAACATAGATAATCCGCCAAGACCTACATGAGTTCCAACGGAAACTCCCATCTGCATAATGTATATATCCCCTTTGAATCCTGTCTCTGAAAGAAGCTTTGTCTTAAGCGCTTCTGCAACGATGGAGTCTGACGTATAGCCGATTATGATAAAGTTTGTCATTTCAGGATCTACTCTTCTTACAAACTCATCTACATAGTACTTTAGAACCTTGGTTAAGCCTCTTTCCTTCGCGACGATTGCTCCCTTGCCCTTTTTCATGGTCATGATTGGCTTTACCTTCAGCAGCTTTCCAATAAATGCGCTGGCGTTTGTCAGCCTGCCGCTTTTTATAAGATTATTCAGGTCGTCTACGCAGAGGAAGTGCTTTACCTTTGTCTTATATTTTTCATTGAACTCGATCAGTTGGTCAAAGGTGTAACCCTGGTCCATAAGCTGGGCTGATTTGAGTATAAGGTAGCCGCTTCCATGGCTCATTGAGAGGGAGTCAACAACATGTATCTTTATTCCAGTATCAGGATGCTTCTCGAAATAGAGGTCCTTGGCTATAACTGCAGACTGATAGGAGCCGCTGGTACCGCTGGACATGCAGATACACAAGAACTCGTCATAGCCTTCTACTATAGCTTCATCAATAATCCTGATGAATTCTTCCGGACTTGGCATGGAGGTCGTCGGCAGCTCAGGAAGAGACGGTAGAATTTTGAAAAACTCATCTGCTGTAATGTCCACCTTGTCCTTATAGGTGACGTTGTTTATAAATATACTAAGGGGTGCAACTCCAATATTGTACCTCTCAAGAATCTCCTGCGAAAGGTCACAGGTCGAGTCTGCCATTAATTTGATCATCCGGTTAGTATTCCTCCATTACTTTTTTTATTTGTTCTCATAATATATCATTAGTCCTTAGTTTTGGAAAGAAAAAAAGAGGCTTATACAGCGGCCTCTATCGCACTCCAAAGGGTATTTTCAACCATCAGTGCTGCTTCCTTTATGCTTTCTTCTCCCATTATGTCGACCAATGCTTCAGGCTTGATCATTCCTACCACTACAGAGTCTCCATCATCCCTGATCATCATCTTACACGGCAAGAAATATGCCATATCCGGTTTGGCGTTCAAGATCTCGATTGCTATTTTTGGATTGCAGACCTCAAGAATCATGTGATTTTTTCCGTAATCAAAGCCCTTTTCCGCAAATTTATCCCTGAAGTTTAGCTCCCACAATACTCCGAACTGTCTTTCCTTTAGTGTTTCCCTTAAAGCTATCAATGCTTCTTCGAAGGACTTGTTTGATTTTTTTTCCAAGTATAGCTCCATATCCATCATTCCTTTCAAATACTATTTTACAAGATATGTATACCCCATATAGGTATTGTGAACCTCATACTTAAAAATATGATCCGAAAAAAAATTTTTCGGATCATTACTGATTTTATTATTACTTCTCAAGTTTTTCCAAATTGTTCATATATTTTCTCAATACTTCAGGAATTACAACTGTGCCGTCTGCTTGCTGGTAGTTTTCCAGTATCGCTGCAAATGTCCTACCTACAGCTAATCCTGATCCATTTAATGTGTGGACATACTCAACCTTCCCAGTCTCTTCGTTTCTGTATCTCAGATTTGCCCTTCTAGCTTGAAAATCTTCAAAATTGCTGCAGCTTGAAATTTCAACATATCTTCCATAGCTTGGCATCCATACCTCTATGTCGTAGGTCTTAGCTGATGAGAAACCAAGGTCTCCTGTACTTAACATTACTACCCTGAATGGTATTTGAAGCTGCCTTAGAACCTCTTCTGCATTGTCGGTCAGAGTTTCAAGTTCCTCGTATGACTTGTCTGGATGGGAAAATTTTACCATCTCTACCTTGTCGAACTGGTGATTTCTTATAAGACCTCTGGTATCTCTTCCGGCTGATCCAGCCTCCGCCCTGAAGCATGGGGTGTATGCTGTAAAATATACTGGAAGCTCTTCTTCCTTAAGAATCTCATCTCTTAACAAATTAGTCAATGGAACCTCAGCTGTAGGCACTAAGAAAAAGTCCTTCGCTGGAACATGGAACATATCCTCTTCAAATTTTGGAAGCTGGCCTGTTCCTATCATGCTGTCCCTGTTTACCATGAATGGTGTCGCCATTTCTTTATAACCATGATTCTCTGTGTGCAAGTCCAGCATGAAGTTTATTATTGCTCTCTCAAGTCTTGCACCTTTGCCGCTGAATACACTAAAGCGTGCACCAGCTATTTTTACTGCCCTGTCAAAATCAAGAACTCCAAGCTCTGTCCCAATGTCCCAATGTGCTTTAGGTTCAAAATCAAATTTTCTAGGTTCACCCCATTTTCTCATCTCGATATTGTCGGCATCAGATTCGCCCTCGACTACTGTATCATGTGGAGTGTTTGGTATCTGGAATAATAGATTCTTCATTTCATCATCTATATCCTTGATTTTCAAGTCAAGAACTTTGACTTTTTCTGATAGAGTTTTCATCTCCTCAAATATCCCTGAAACGTCCTTGCCTTCTTTCTTAAGTGCTGGGATCTCCTTAGAAACTCTGTTTTGTTCCGCCTTCATTACCTCAACCTCAACAAGGGCATTTCTTCTCTCCTCGTCGACTTTTATGAGCTGTTCGATTGGAAAATTGCCGTGTCTCTTTTTTAGAGCTTTTAAAACACCTTCTGAATCCATTCTTATCCTTTTAATGTCCAGCATGCTATCCCCTCCTAGTTAGATTTGCTTATGCAATTTTAAAACACTTCGACTTATCTGTGGAAATAAAAAACTCTCTATCCCCAGATATTAGGGACGAGAGTTAACCCGCGTTGCCACCCTAGTTAGCCTTTCGGCTCACTCGACTATTTTTAGCTCCAGGTTGGATTCGATAATTTCACCTGTCAGCTTACACCAACCGCTGACTCTCTTTAAAGCTTTCTTATCTACTATTTCCCTTCACAGCTATATTTAATTAAAATTCATTATAGCACATACGCAATGGATGTCAAGATGTGGCTCTCTATTCTATTTAATGTCTCTTGATCTTTATTATTAATTCTATCTCTACTGCAGCATTGCCGGGTAAGGAGCTGACTCCGATAGCCGACCTGGCATGTTTCCCAGCTTCACCGAAAATCTGTTCTAACAATTCCGATGCACCGTCAATTACCAATGAGTGTTCAATAAAGTCTTCAGTGGAGTTTACGAAACCAGTTAATTTAACAATTCTTTCTATCCGGTCCAAATCTGAAATTATATCTTTAATCGCACTTATCGACCTCAGTATACATATTTTTGATGCTTCATAGCCTTCCTTTGTAGTTAGATCTCTACCGAGCTTACCTTTATATAATAGATTTACACCATCCTTAGGCGTTTGCCCGGAGATGAAAATATAATCATCACATTTAACTGCTGCAACATAAATAGCTCCAGGCTTGGGTGGTTGCGGAATATTAATATTTAATTCTTTTAGTCTATTTTCTATTATCATCGTTGATCCCCTTTATTACACTGGATAACTCTTCTATTCTGCACTGAACGGAATTAAGCTTATGCTTTTCCAAAGCAGCAGTATATTTCAAACCGCTTCCTGTGACGATACAAACAATTCTATCTTCGTGCTTGAGATAGTTTTGCGCTTTCAATTTTATTACTACAGCCAATGGTACAGCGGAGGCTGGTTGAGAAAACAACCCATCCGTAGCTAGTATAGCTTGAGCTTCAATTATTTCTTCATCTGTTACTCCAACTGCAATTCCACCATTCCACTTTAACATCCGTAAAATTTGATTACCACTCGGTGGATATGGATTTTCTATAGCATGAGCGATAGTATTTGGCTTTTCAACCCTTTGAACCTCATCTAACCCATTACTATATGCTTCTACAATTGGAGAGCAACCACTTGCTTGTGCACATATTATCTTTGGAATTTTATTAATTAGTCCACAGTTGTGAAATTCTCTAAAACCTTTTTCTATACCTCTCGTGTTACCCCCAGAACTTGTTGGCACAACGACATAATCGGGCATATCAAAATTAAGCTGTTCGCAAATCTCAAAAGCAATAGTTTTCGAGCCTTCGATTCTGAAAGGAACGTCAGAATTCATGAAATAAATGTCATTTTCATCTCCAACTTCATAGCTTTTTGTATATATATCTTCATAATTACCCTCTATTCTCAATAGATTAGGGCCATATATGGCTATTGGTGCTATTTTCTCGGCTGGGATATCATGTTTTACAAATATGTATGCTTTCAGATTTGCTTTCCTCCCAAAAGCTGCAACAGAAGGAGCCATATTCCCGCTGGAAACCGTACCGATCTTCTTATATCCTAGCTTCAATGCATGTTGAACTGCTACAGCGGTACCTCTATCTTTAAATGACCATGTTGGGTTTTGGCTTTCATCTTTAAAATATAGATTCTTTACTCCTAGCTTTTTAGATAAATTTTCAGACTCAGTTAGTGGTGTAAAGCCTTCGCCTAATGATATATCTTTGTTGATATTGCTAAAAGGATAAAATTCGGAATATCTTTCAAGAATTGTTTGTTTTAATGGATTCCCTTCAGAGATCTTACCTGTTTTAACTAACTCCAGCTCGAGGGGTTCATTACAGACATCGCACCTGAAGTTTTTTATACTGGCTGAGAACTCCTTACCGCATTTAGTACAAATAAGCTTTGTATCTTTCATTGTTATCAATCCTTCACTTTCAAATTTCACTGATCCATTGCATTTATCATTTATTGCAAATTGATTTATAAGCTATCGGCGGACACATATTCGCCTTTACTTTTATATATTCTTGCAACCCGTCTGCCAATAATTGCAAGTACCTCGGATACTTGAGCTCCGGTAATTTTGCATATGTCAGATTTATCGATTTTTTCTCCGTTATCTTCCCCTAAAATGGTAGCAATATCTCCTATTTTCACATTCTCTAAACCGGTAATATCTACGAAGCATGAATCCATGCATACTCTTCCGACTATAGGTACTTTCTTACCGTTTATTATTACACTGCCTCTATTTGATAATAAGGAGCTATACCCATCGCCAAAACCTACCGGTACTACTGCTATTGACATCTCTTTACTTGCAGTGAAGGTTCTACCATATCCAATGCTCTCTCCTGGTAGTAGCTGGTTTATATTTGTAATTACAGCCTTCCATTCCAATATTGGCTTTAGTGAAATTCTGTCGTATCCGTGATCCATTCCGTGATATCCATAAATTGCCTTACCAGCTCTTACTAGATTGAAGTGGGATTCAGGCAGCTCCAAAATTGCTTGAGTGCTTGCACTGTGAACAAACTTAGGATCAATATTATTTTCTCTAAGTTGGTTTAATCCTTTATTGAATATCTCCAGCTGCCCTTTTGTAAATGTCTTATCTAATGCTCCGCTTTCCGCAAAGTGAGTATATACACCTATGATATCTAGGCCTGTCAGATTTTTTAAAATATCAATAGCTCTTTTCAACTCTTCACCAGGCTTGAATCCGATCCGCCTTAGACCAGAGTCTATTTTAATGTGTACCTTTGAGGTTTTATTCAATCTAATGGAAATGTCTGAAACTAGCTTAGCATTACCTATATTAAACAGAGTTATTGATAAGTCATTATAAACAGCTTCCTCCAACTGGTCATCTGAAATAGGCCCCAGGACTAATATGGGTAATTTAATGCCAGCTTTCCGGAGTTCTAGTCCCTCCCAAGCATCTGCAACAGCAAGTTGAGCGGTGGGATACATTTTTTCAATATATTTTGATATTGCTATTGCACCATGGCCATAGGCATTTGATTTTACTACAGCCATAACTTCACAATCAGGACTTAGCAAGCTTTTTATATTTCTAATATTGTCTGACAAATAATCCAGGTTGATTTCTACCCAGGAGTTGTAATGTTTAAAATCTCCCAAACCAGACTCCCTCCTATAACAGTCTCTCACAGATTACAGCTATCAAATATTTAAATCTAGTTTCTGTCTCTAATTATTGTTGAAAAACAAATTAGACCTTTTCACTTTGAAGTCTAATTTAGTCTTACAAATCCAAAGGTCTAACTTATTTTTTTATTTCTTGTTATTTAATTTTTATGCTATCGCATTTTCTTTTGTATATTTTCTTTTCTGCATAAAGTACCCGATTACTAATATAACTAAAGCGATCAAGTTGTAAGTGTAATCTGTAGTGATCATAACTAATCCGCCTACTAAAAATAGTACCCTTTCAACAATATTCATCTTTGTTTTAAAGAACCCGGTCAATCCGGCAGATAAAGCTACAACACCCACCATCGCTGTGACTATTACAAATATTAGATGAAAAGCTGTTACATCAACAAGCAATAAAACAGGACTATAAACAAATATATACGGTATAATGAATGCTACTATAGCGAGTCTAGATGCTTGTATTCCCGTTTTTATGGGCTCTGACTTTGCTATTCCTGATGCAGCTATTGCGGCAAGTGCTACCGGTGGTGTAACGTCTGCAATTATTCCAAAATAGAACACAAACAAATGTGCAGCTATCATTGGTACTCCTAGCAATAATAGCGCGGGTGCTACTATTGTGGAAGTAATTACATAATTAGCGGTTGTAGGAACACCCATTCCCAAGATAAGTGAAGTTAACATAGCAAATGCTAAGGTTAAGAATAATTGACCATTAGCCATACTTACTAAAACTGACCCCATCTTTAGTCCCAATCCGGTTTGTGTAACAACTCCGATTACGATTCCTGCGCAAGCCGTCGCAGCAACTACGGTAATCGCACTTCTAGCACCATTAACTAGTCCATCGAAAATATCCTTTGGTTTTAACCTAGTACTCTTCTTTAACGCAGCTACGATTATGGAAGAAGCAATAGCTCCGAGAGCTGCTCTTATAGGAGTATATCCAGCCGTCAATAAGTACATTACTATGACGATCGGCAACATTAAGTGCCCTTTTTCCTTCATTACGGTGCCTATCTTAGGCAATTCATCCTTTGGCATTCCTTTTAGTCCAAGTCTTTTTGCCTCATAATGTACTCCACCCCAAACTCCAAAATAATATAGTAGTGCAGGTATAGCTGCTGCACCTATTATTCTAATATAAGGAATACCTGTAAACTCAGACATTAAAAATGCTGCTGCGCCCATTACTGGCGGCATCAACTGACCACCTGTAGAAGCTGTTGCCTCTACTGCACCTGCAAATTCAGGTTTATATCCCATTCTCTTCATCATCGGAATGGTAAAGCTTCCTGTACCAACAACATTTGCAACTGAGCTTCCTGACAAAGTTCCCATAGTCGCACTGGATAATACTGCAACCTTTGCTGGTCCACCTACTGCGCCACCTGCAATCGAGTTGGATATATCTATGAAAAATTCACCCATTCCGGTTTTTTCAAGAAAAGCTCCGAACAACAAAAACATAAAGATAAATGTTGAAGATACTCCAATTGGTATACCGAATATACCTTCTGTAGTAAAAAATAGTTGTTGAACCAAATCATCTGGAGCAATTCCTCTATGCGATAGTATCCCGGGCAAATATCGTCCATAAAGAGCGTATGCAATAAAAACTACAGCTATTATTACCATTGGCCATCCGACCACTCTTCTGGTCGATTCAAGCACAAGCAGAATTGCTATTACTCCTACTATCATATCTGTTGAATTAACTCTTCCTGATCTCATTATCAGCTCTTTGTAAAAAACAAGTACATAGATGCATACACCTGCCGCTAAAATTGCCAATATTACATCCAACGGGTGCAGCTTTGTCTTGGAAAAGCTCTTTCTCGAAGGATACAGCAAATAAACCAATGATAGTCCAAAACCTAAATGTGCTGCTCTTTGAATTACAGCGTCAAGTGATCCAAAAATTGCTGTGTACAACTGAAATAATGAAAACGCCAGCAGTATTATAACTAGAATTTTATTTTGGATACCGCTGAGTGTTCTAAAATCTGAACCCTTATCATATTTTTTTAAGATTTCTTCAGCATCGGCAGCAACCTTTGCTTTGTCATCCGTCAAATTCTCCGTCACTTTTATCACCTTCCTATTTTTATAAAATTATGTGTTTATTGCCTATTATGATGATTAGCTTTTCAATAGGATATAGTTTGATCGAATTAGTGCTTTCGTTTAATAAACCAAGTATGTCGTAAACACGATCTCCTGTAGTCAGCTTATGCTCAGGAATAGGAGAAATTATCATGTTTATCTCTTCAAGAGTTTTATTTAATATGTAAACGAATTTATTATTTTCAAATTTAAAATTTTCTAGATTGTCAATATAAGGTGAACCTACTCCAAAAGAATCAAATACGTTCTTTTGGAGTAGGAACCTGTTATCTTGTGTTACTATGAAATACTCTTCAAAGATTGTTTTATGAACAGAATGCGTATAACTTAATACAAAAGAATCATCCTCTAGATAGATTTCCTGATGAACGCCACTTTTTTTATCTTCTATAACAATAACTTTACCTTTTTTTATTGAACTGGCAGTTATAGCTATCAGAATCAAAACTAAGAGTATTAATTTTATGGAAAGAGAATTTCTAATGTTTAAGTTTTTCAACATTACCCTACCTTTTTAATTGCTGATCCCAATTTCCTTAAAGTATCTTTCTGCCCCTGGGTGTAGTGGTATCGGCATTCCTTTAAGAGCATTCTCAGCTGTTATGAATTGTCCTACTGTATGGGCAGCAACAACTCTATCATGGTTTTCATAAATTTGCTTAGTTAACTCATATGCTAGTTCTTCGTCCATATCTGCCGAAACTACCAACATTGCTTTTACAGTTATAGTAAGAACATCTTCAGTTTGGCCTGTATAGGTATTTGCCGGCATAATAAGCTCAGTGAAATAAGGATAGTCCGCCATTAGTTTTGCGGTTACATCTGTATCGAAAGGTACTACAAATATCTCAGTCTGTAAAGCAAGCTCTTGAATACCAGCATTTGGCATCCCTGTAGTAAATATTGCAACATCAATTTGCTTATCTTTCATTCCTGAGATCGTTTCTGCATATGGTAAGAATCTTGCTTGGATATCTTTATCAAAATCAAGTCCTGCTGCAGCGATTATTTGTCTTGCATTTGCTTCGTTACCGCTTCCTATGGCTCCGACTGAAACCCTTTTCCCTTTTAAGTCAGCTAAAGACTTAACGGTAGGATCGATAGATATCATTTGCATTGGCTCATTGTATAGTATTGCCATTCCGCGTAGATCAGAAAACTCTTGACCTTCGAACATTGCTTCTCCATTATATGAGTACCATGCAATATCATTTTGAACCATTGCAATCTCAATCTTCTTATCAAATAGAAGATTAATGTTTGCTGTTGATGCTCCTGTGCTTTGTGCAGTTACATTAGCTCCAGGGATATTCGCGTTCCAAATTTCTGCAAAAGCTCCGCCAAGTGGGAAATAAGTTCCTGCTGTACCACCAGTTGCTATGTTCAGGTAAAAAGTTTCTGCTGGTGCTGCTGGTTCTGCCGGTGCTGCTGGAGTCTCAGCTGGTGCAGGTGCTGGTGCTGGTTCTGGTGCCTTAGGTGCGCAACCGATCAGCATGGTCATGGTAAGTACTAAAACCATCATCAAAGATAAAATCCTTTTGTTCATATTCATCCCCCTTTTAGTTTGTATTGCCCTAATCTGCCTCTTTAATGAGGTAGCTTCGTAAATATATTATAACTGAAAAATAGCTTATAATCCATATATTATTTAGTGAATAGTTGAAATATTTGATGATTCGGGTATTTTCAGGGTCAGTCCTTCATATAAAAAACCGGAGATTTGATCTCCGGTCTTAATATTTTATGTGTTTTTCAATATTTCATGTAAGCTGCTTGATTATTTAAAAATCAAGAAATCAATTAATATGCCGATTGATTGATAATAATTCTCCAATCTTTTGGGTCTTGCCGTTCCCTTTAAGGAATGACGGCTTATATTAAACTACTCTATGTACTCCTTTATGTTCAAGTGGTCCATTTCCTCGATCCTTCGGATCCCAAGCTTCTCTGCCGTCTTCTTGTATAGCTCCGGATCTCCAGAGGTATATATCTCTACCCTCCCAAGGCCGTTTCTGTTAAGAAGATCCCGCTCGTGAAGCTGAGCTCTGATAGCTTTGGCTTGCTGGAATCCAGGATTTATATAATTCAGGGAGGGGTCTATGTCCAGGAAGATATCCTCAACGATAGGGTAGTGAGTACACGCAAGTACTATGTTATAAACCTCTCCCTTTCCCTTTATGCTCTCCAGATGGTGCTTGACAGTGTCGTAGGTATCCTGACTGTTAAACTCTCCTCTGTCTATAAGAGTTGCAAGATTCCTGCTCCCTTCGTTGAATACCTCTATGCCAGGTCTTCTTTCTCTGAGCATCCTCTCATAGGATCCCATTTTTACGGTAAATTCAGTAGCCAGTATCGCAAGCCTTTCTGCTCCCATCTTATCTATATGGTCTACAGTTGGCGTTACAATATCCACGACTGGAAAAGGCAGCTTTCCATTGAACCTTTTATATATAGTAGAGATCGTGTTGCAGGCTATTGCTGCAAGCTTAACTCCTCTTTCCTCCAGGAACTTTAGCATGGCCATTGAAAGAAGGTATATCTCTTCCTCTGATCTGTTTCCATATGGGACATTTTTGCTGTCTCCAAAGTATATGATATCCTCCCCCGGCATCAGCTTCTGCATTGATGCTACAACAGTAAGACCTCCTATACCTGAGTCGATAACTCCTATTGGTTTCTTCATCAAATTCCCCCTCTATAGTGTCATGTCTCCCTTCCTGATGAAGCCCTTTCTTCTCATCCATTCGGATACTGAAAATGCTATTATCCCAGGGAATACGAAGTGCATCATCAGGATCAATAAAAGCACATATGGGCTGGCACCCATAGTTTCTATCATCGCCAGCTGCCCTACAAGACCGCTTGTACCCATTCCTGCACCCATAGCATTGCTCTCCATTTGCAGTATGTAGGTGGATATTGGCCCTAGTATTGCCGAAGCTACTATAGCCGGTATCCAGATAAGCGGATTTTTTACTATATTCGGTATCTGCAGCATAGACGTTCCCAGGCCTTGAGCAACAAGACCGCCATATCTATTCTCTCTGAAGGAAGCTACTGCAAAGCCAACCATGTTGGCAGCACAGCCTACTGTTGCCGCTCCTGCGGCTAAACCAGTCAGGTTTAAGGATATGGCAAGAGCTGCCGAGCTTATGGGCAGAGTCAGAACTATTCCCATTACTACGGATACGATTATCCCCATTGGAATAGGATGCATCTCCGTTGCCCTGTTTATTATAGCTCCAACACCTGTCATGAATGCTGCTATGTAAGGACTTATATAGCTTCCCACGAAACCTCCGACAAGTATCGTTATCATTGGGACCAGGATAATGTCGAATTTCGTTTTACCGCTGACAAGCTTAGATATCTCAGCCCCACATAAGGCTGCTACAAAGGCACCTACCGGTTCACCTGTCTTTATGATCGCCGCTGTACCGTCAAAAGAGATGCTGCCAGCTCCAATCGCACCAGCTGCAGCTGTTGCAAATATTCCAAGCGGTGGTGCTCCAACGCTGTAGGCTACGCCTACTCCAATTGCCGGCCCCATCAATCTTTGGGCTACATTCCCGAATAGGATAAGAGGCTCAATCCCTCCATAGGTCCCTATCTGCTTTATTATAAGACCTATGAGCAAAGATGAGAACAAACCTAAAGCCATTCCGTTCAGGACCTTTACGATATAGTCCTGGATTCCTGTTGCTTTCCTTGACATTTACTAACCCCTCTCAATAGATTATTCCCACCGCAGATCCTTTCCATAGAACTTCAGTGGTATGAACTTATCAAAAATCCTTGAAAAAACTCTGTCGGTGTATATCTCAGAAATCTCGTTGGGTGTAAGGTTTGTTGATATTATAGACTTCTTGCCTGACAATAGCCTGGTGTTTACTATGTTGAATATCTCAGCATTGGTAAAGGAGTTTGATACCTCAGTACCTAGGTCGTCTACTATTAAAAGATCGGCATCAAAGAGCATCGAGTACTCATAGTCAGTCATGTCGCTTTCATCTCTCCTGAACCTTCTTCTCTCCAGGATATCGAGTATCGTAAATGCCGTTTGATAAATCACAATTTTGTTTCTGTCCAGAAGAGCTTTAGCTATACAGTTGCAAAGAAATGTCTTTCCCAAACCTGTTGTGCCATAGAATAGAAGGTTTTCACCATTGTCCTCGTCAAAATTTCCGATAAAGCCCTCCGCATAGCCTGCAATGTCTGCTATATTGTCTCTTGGCGTGAGTGTCTCTCCCTCAAATAGATCATCTGAGAACAAATTTATATTGAAGGTCTGAAAGTTCTCTTTATGGAGTATCCTGTCCAGATTGGACATCTGATAGGCTCTGTTTATCATCTCCTGCTTCAGGCATTTACACCTGGTTCCATCCTCAAGATAGCCTGTGTCGCTGCACTGACTGCATTGGTACCTTGCTTCAAGATAGTCAGCGGATATGTTCTCCTCCGTCAGAAGAAATGCCTTCTCCATCTTTAGGGTCTCGATCCTCTCCTGGGTCTTTCTGACAAGATCCTCAGGATCCTCCGAGCTTGCCAGTACAGCTTTTGCCATCCGGATGCCGGTTCTTCTTATCTCATCATCTATCTCCTTGACTCTGGGAAGTCTTGAGTATACCTCCTGCTGCCTTCTCTCCAGGTCTCTCTGACTATTGTCTCTTCTTCTTTCATATATTCTTTGGATGTCTGCCTTGGTTTTGCTATGCATCAGCTTCATCCCTTCCCTTCAATTTATGGGCTTCTCTCTTCTTTCTTGCTATATCCTCAAGCTCAGAGGCTGAGTATTTAGAGGATCTTTGTTCAAAGTTGTGGAACTTAGTCTTATAGCTTTGCCTTGCAGTTCGTTTCGCTTCCGTCCTTGGCGGCTGTTTTTCAGGGGGTTTGTCTCTTTCCTCAACATCCTCCACAGTCTTAAAGCCCTTCTTGTGCCAGTCGCTGATTACACCGTCAATATAGTTGATAGTTGGATACTGCACCTTGCTGGAGGCCTCGCAGCCCTTCAATACCATCTCCATGGAGTAGCCATACTCATCGAACCATTTTGAGATGAGCTTGTTGTCGCCATCGTTGAAGCCCTTATTGGAAAGTCCTACAGCCTTCATTACCTTGTGGTATCTGTGATACCTTTGGTCCTCACTGGCCAGGTACCCTTCAACCGCATCCATAGTAGTCAAGCCCATGTCATACCAGTTTCTTACTATACCCTCTATATAATTAAGCTTTTTTACTCCCTTGGCCTCGACTCCATACTGAAAGGCCTTCTCTATAACATCCGGATCCATATTGTAGTCGTAAAACCAGTCAAGGATCTTCTTTTTTTCTATGGCTTGGGTCTGTCTCCTCATTATATCGTCGATCCTGTTGAACATGGTGTTTATCATAGGGTTTTTAAGCGCTCCCACAAGATCGTCAGCCCATGAGCCCTTCTCCTCTTTCTTTTCAGGAGCTGGCTTAGCCATGAGATTGTTTCTTATATACAGCTGTTTGAGGCTTAGGAACTTTATCTGGTAGTTTACGTCATCCTCGCCGCTTTTCTCAATTATTCCTTTGTTTTCCCAGAAGTCCCATGCCCTTAGTACATCCTCCAAGGGAATGTCCAGGTGCCTTGCTATGGTTTGATTTGTAAGCTCCAGCGAGGCATCCCTGTCGTGGGCATATTTATAGCCCAATAGGTATACCTTGACGTAGGTTCCGTTGGCCATAGGCATGAAATCATTGAGGAATATATTTTCTATAGGGGTGTCACCCAGGTCCATGTCGGTGGTCTCAAGCTTGAATCCCATCCTGCGTCTCAGCTCCTTTTCCTTGAAAGATACACATCCTTGGTCAGTTTCATTTCGTAGATATAATTATATATCTTTTCTCCATCAATTACAAAGCATGATTTCCATCTTAAAAGTTCCGGATCTGAGAGGTCAATTCTTTGGTCAGGAAATGGGTCCAGATAGTAGGCGGTTTTTTTGAATCCCAGCTTTTCATAGACCCGTATAGCCCTTTCATTGAACTCTGCAACCTCTAAAAATAGAGCCTTCATCCTGAGCTTTTCGAAGTAATATGGCAAAAATGTCTCGAGGGCTTCTGTTCCAAGCCCCTTATTCAAATGATCCGGGTCAAATACGATGCCGAGAAATGCTGTCCTCTTGAATAATCTTCTATTCTTGATCCCCATATAGCCTACAAGTCTTCCAGCCCTGTCTCGCACTGAAAAATAGCTGTTCCTCCAGTTGAGAGTCTTGAACCTGAACCAGGTATTCACTTCAGCGTCGTTTATATATGGGAAATTATAGTCTGCAAGGAGCTTGCTTTCATGCTGTCCCCATGACCTCATATCGTATGCGTCCTCCATAGTAAGTGGTGCAAGCTTAAGGCTTTTTCCCTCCAGCTCCATGATGATTCCTCCTTAAAGGGGTACCTGAGACTGTTCTCCGGTACCCCTGCTGTTATACATTTCAATTATGATGCAAAGCTTGATCTTTTAATCAGTCAGTATCGATAAATTTCTCCATATTCAGGAACTTTGTGTATTCTTGCTTGAACACCAGCTCTATGCTTCCTGTCGGGCCGTTTCTGTGCTTTGCAATTATAACTTCACCGATGCTTTTCTTTTCGGATTCCTTGTCGTAGTATTCATCTCTGTAGAGAAACAGTACAACGTCTGCATCCTGCTCTATGGCTCCGGACTCCCTCAGGTCAGACAGTATCGGCCTGTGGTCGCTTCTTAGCTCAGGAGCACGGGATAGCTGCGACAGTGCAAGCACTGGGCACTCCATTTCCTTGGCAAGTCCTTTAAGTCCTCTTGATATTGCGGATATCTCCTGCTGTCTGCTTTCTACCCTTCCGTCTACCTGCATTAGCTGTAGGTAGTCGACTACTATAAGGTCAAGTCCCTTCTCCACTTTAAGTCTTCTGCATTTAGCCTTCATCTCCATCATAGATATTCCGGCTGTGTCGTCTATGTATATCTCCATCTTAGAGAGAGGCCCCATGGCGTTTACAACCTGGATCCACTCGTCATCGACCAAGTTTCCGCTGATTATCTTTTGAAGGTCGACGTGAGCCGTCGAGCTTATTATTCTCTGCACCAACTGCTCCTTAGACATCTCAAGGGAGAATATTGCTATCTTTCCGCCTCCTTTGAGGGAAGCGTTGGTTGCGATATTGACTCCAAAGGCAGTTTTTCCCATGGATGGTCTTGCAGCAAGCAGCACTAAATCTGATTTCTGAAGACCGGATAGCTTTCTGTCCAGATCTGAGAAGCCTGTAGTAAGACCGGTTAGCCCGCCTTTGTTGGCAGCTCTTTCCTCGATCTGTGCGAAGCTTGACAGCAGCACCTCGCTTATGGGTACTATCCCCTTTTTATGTGCTCCCTGAGTTATGTCAAATATGTTCTTCTCAGCTTTTTCAATTATTGCATTGACCTCTTCACTGTTTTCGTAGGCCAATCCCATGATCTCGTTGCTGGACTTTATCAGTTTTCTTAGGGTGGATTTTTCTTCCACTATATTGCAGTAGTATTTTGCATTCGCTGTAGTAGCTATGCTGCCGGACAAATTGGCAAGATAGGTTATCCCGCCGACAGCTTCAATAGTCCCTCTCCTCTTAAGCTCCTCAGAAAGGGTTATGATATCGACAGGTTCGTTTCTGTTGTTCAAGACAAGCATAGCCTCAAATATCTCCTGGTTGGCTTCCTTATAGAAGTCGTCAGGACGTATCGTCTCTATGGCTGTGTTGATTGCCTCCTTGTCCAGGAGCATGGCTCCAAGGACAGACTGCTCTGCCTCCAAACTGTGTGGAGGTATTCTGCCAAGTCCAGTATCCAAAAAAATCACCTCTTATATGGTTACTACGTTTACTTTCAGCTTAGCTGAAACCTCTGGATAGAGCTTCAGGTCCACCTCTGCAGCTCCTGCATTTTTGATATTATCCTTCATCTCTATCTTTCTCTTGTCTATATCGACTCCATGCTGTTCTTTTAAAGCTGCTGCAATGTCCTGTGAGGTTATAGAGCCGAAAAGTCTTCCACCGCTGCCGCCCTTTGCCTTTACTTCTACTGTGAGCTTTTCCAGTTTCTCTTTTAGGGCTTTAGCCTCTTCAAGCTCCTGTTTCTTCTTGGCAGCCTCCTGTTTTTTTGCTTCCTCCCATTTCCTCAGGTTGTCGGATGTAGCCTCTATTGCAATGTTCCTTGGTATCAAATAGTTTCTTGCATAACCGTCCTTAGAGTTGACGAGGTCTCCCTCCTTGCCCATACCCTTGACTTCCTTTAATAAAATCACCTTCATTTTTTTTCACCTTCCTTTAAGAATTTACCTATTATATCAATCAACAGCTTTTCTGCATCGTTCATTGAAAGCTTCTCTACCTGTGCACCTGCACTTGTTAAATGGCCACCACCGCCCAGCTTCTCAAGGATGAGTTGGACGCTTATATTTCCAAGAGATCTTCCCGAAATGTGTATTTTATCCTCAAGTTTACTGAGTACGAAGGAAGCTTCCACATCGTTTATGTTCAGGAGCTCATTTGCAGCCTGCGCCGCTATGAGTATTGAGTCCTCGTTGGTAATCTCAAGTCTTCCTATTGCGATTTTATCATAGACCATCTTAGCCGACCTTACGACCTCAGCCTTGCTTATGAAGGTACTGAAGTCATCCCTGAAAAGCTGCTTCACAATGGTAGTATCTGCTCCAGCTCGCTTTAGTACTGATGCTGCTTCAAAGGTTCTAACTCCTGTCTGGAAACTGAAGTTCTTTGTATCGACAGTGATTCCTGCCAGCATTGCCTCAGCCTCAAACTTAGTGAGATTTGTCTCATCGCTCATGTAGGTCAAAACCTCTGTGACCAGCTCTGAGGTCGATGAAGCATAGGGTTCCAGATATGTCAGTACAGGATCTTTTACAAATTCAGCACCTCTTCTGTGGTGGTCGATTACAACTACCTTATTGGTCCTTTCAAGGAGCTCCGGTGCCTCTGTAAGGCTAGGTTTGTGATTGTCTACTACTATCATAAGGTCCTTTTCATCTATAATATCTAAAGCAGCGTCGCCAGTGATTATTTTCTCCTCAATCTCTGGTGCTTCCTCTCTCATCCTGTCCATTAGGTTTTTTATGGATGGATTTTCACCATTTAGAACCAAGAGCGCCTTTTTGTGCCTATTCTCAACTGCCCTCATTATTCCGATGGATGAGCCTATTGAGTCCATATCCGGATTCTTGTGGCCCATTACGAATACTATGCCTGATTGGTCTATAAGCTGCCTTAAGGCGTCTCCTATTACCCTTGCCTTTACCTTGTTCCTTTTTTCCATAGCCTTTGACTTGCCGCCGTAAAAATCAAAGGAGTTCCCAATATTTACAACTGCTTGGTCTCCTCCACGGCCTAAGGCGATGTCGATAGCGGCATTGGCATTCCTATAGGAGTCCAGAAGAGTCTTTCCTGCCTGGCAGGCTCCGATGCTAAGTGTTATGGGTATTGTGTTCCCCATGTTGAGGTCCCTAATTTGGTCCAGAAGATCGAATCTTTTTGTCTTAATATCCATCAAACCATTGTGGTCAACTAAAACAAGGTATTTATCGTTTTCATATTTCCTCACCAGACCGTTGTATTTGCCAAAGTAAGTGCTAATAAGCTTGTCGATTTCTGCAAGGACCATCGGCCTATGGGTATCAGGCGTGGAGCTCTTGACATCGTCGTAATTATCTACATTTATCAGGGCGACTATAGTCTTTTCATCTGTGTAGATTCTGAGAAGTTTCTGATAGTCAGTGTCCTCGAGCCAATAGAGCATTGTGACATTGCCCTTGGCGAAGCTTCCCCTGCCTTCAATAAAGTTGGGTAGTACCTTAAAGCACTTATCCATATACCTTATGTCCAAAGGTTCATTTTCCTTCTTCCTGCTTAATTCAGTCATGTTGAAGGCAGGAATCAGCTCACTTATGGATCTGTTGAGAACGTCCCCTCCACCCATCATCTCAAGGAAAGGTGTATTGTACCAGGTAACATTCCCGACGTCATCGATAAAGGATAACGGGAATGGCATATTGAATATGGCATGCTTAGCAGCAGAATCAAAAGTATGTGAAAGCCTCTCTATGTATTTTGCAAGCTCCCGGTTCTTTTCTTCGATTTTCTTGTGAGTGTGGTAAACCATATAGCCTGCCACCAGTGCCATGACAAAGGCAACGATAGGCTGAAAAAAAGCCATGATAAACACCATTAGAGCCATTATGATCAGATATATTCTGTTGTCCGACCATGTATACAGCTTATCTTTCATCTCGATCCTCCTACTTGGGTTTTCTTCTCCGCAATTTTCTAAAGTCCAATACTATATCTGCTCCTCCAAGCAGTGATATCATGGTCAGCATTGGAGACAGCATTATAAGAATAAACATAAGTATCCCTCTTGCTGCGCTGTTCATTTTAAGCTGAAGCAGGTAATGATCCATTACCGCCAATCCCTGTATGACAAATACTGTGCCTAACAATACGATAAGGTTCATGAATATCACGTCGTAAAATCCAGAATCGAAGGATCTTACGACCAAGAGACTAATTAAAACCACCAGCATTCCTATACCAAAGTTATTGGGCACAGTGAACCTGTGGAGCCAAGGCATCGGAAGTATCCCTATCCCAAGGGCTCTAAGGAGTCTTACAGAAAATAGATAGTTCAAGTAACTTATAACAAAGGAAAGTACCATTAGGATCGCAGGCAGAATAAGCATAAGATAGGAATATGCATCTTCAAGCATAGTCCTTGTCTTATCAAGTTCGTAAACGCTCATACCCATTCCCTCGAACATCTCAAGTTGCATGAAAAGGGTCTCTCGGAAGGTCTCCTCCACCTGCTTCACTACGCTGGTTCCAGTGGCATTTCCAAATAATGCAAATAGGAGCATCGTACTGGAGAAAAAAACTATGGAGCCTGTAGCCAGAACCTCCAGTGGTCTTCTTCTTTTTCTCATACTGTAGGTTATTCCTATAGTCATTGGTCCAAACATCCCGATGATCACAAGTGCACTTGTAAAGTCGGAGACCAGTCCTGTCACAGCTGCTGTGACTGCCATAAGCAGACCCATGTTTACAAGCCCATGCTTTACTCCGTATATAACGAAGCCCAGTGGGTACAATATCAACAGGAATGGAGAAAAATAGATGGCTAAAAGTCCTCCAAGAACCTCCATCCCAAGTATCCCTGCACCTTCAATTATGGGTATCATCCATTTGTTGTCCTTGTTCAAGTGTTTCACCCCGTATTTTTTAGTGCTTCCTTTGATTATATTATATATTAGAAGTGAATGAAAGTGTTACATGATAGGAATTCCGGTTATCCTTAAAAACAAGAAAAGAGAGGTTTCCCTCTCTTAGTCTGCGCTATATGGCAACAATGCAACTTGTCTTGCTCTTTTTACAGCTATTGTAAGCTGTCTTTGGTGTTTGGAGCAGTTTCCTGAAATTCTTCTTGGGAGGATCTTTCCTCTTTCAGTAATGTATTTCTTAAGCTTGCTAACGTCTTTATAGTCGATGTGTGTAGATTTGTCAGCGCAAAAGCTGCACACTCTTTTTCTTGGTTTGAACCTTCTTTGCATCCTTTTCCCCTCCTTAATTAGAATGGAATATCGTCATTGTCGGTTGGGTGGAAGCCATCCATTTCAGGATAATCAAGGCTGTTATTGTTGAAGCTTGAGGAGGTCTTATTTGTGTTCTCTCCCCACTCAAGGAACTCAACGTTGTTGGCCACCACGTCTGTGGTGAAAACCCTCTTGCCGTCCTTGTCGTCGTAGCTGCCAGTCTGAATTCTTCCCTGTATGCCTACCAGCTTACCTTTATTGAGAAAGTTTGCACAGTTCTCTGCCTGCTTTCCCCAAACGACTATTCTGATGAAATCAGCAGTCGGTTGATTTTTCGATTCCATTTCTTGTTTTTTATCTCGTGAAAGACCTTTGTCAACAGCAATTGTGAACGTGGATACGGGTGTTCCTGAATTTGGAATATATCTTAGTTCAGGATCTCTCGTGAGTCTTCCTATCAATGCAACATTATTCAAGTCATTCACCGTCCTTTGGATTACTCTTCCTCTTTAACGATCATATGTCTCATAATGCCTTCTGATATTTTTGCAATTCTGTCGAATTCCTTAACTACTTCAGGGTTTGACTCGAAGTTGATCAGTACGTAGTACCCTTCTGCCAAATCATCGATCAGATATGCAAGCTTTCTCATTCCCCACTCGTCTTGAGTTGTTATAGTGCCGCCTGTTTCGATGATTCCCTTGAATCTCTCTAAAAGCGCTACTCTTTTTTCTTCCTCGAAATTTGGGTAAAAGATTACCATAGCTTCATATTTTCTCATGTATTTCACCTCCTTATGGACTATCGGCTCTATCCTTATGATAGAGCAAGGAACACTGAAGTATTATACCACAGCGGTTATACCTTGGCAATAACAATGATACCCTTCTTTACACAAATTTTACAGCCTAAGTAGATTAATTTTAACATTAAAAGCCTATAATAGCATTAATAAATAATATAAAAGAGGATGGTATTATGAGAAGCAAATTTGATCAGGATCTTGAAAGACTTAATTCCGAGCTGACTGAGATGGGGAACCTTGTGGAAAGCTCGATCGAGGCAGCTGTAACAGCGCTGAAGGCCCAGAACGTGGAGCTTGCCAGAAGAGTTATTGCAGGTGACAAGGAAGTAAACGACATGGAAAGAGCTATCGAGGATCTCTGTCTTAAGCTCATACTGAGACAACAGCCCGTTGCGAGAGATTTAAGGCTCATATCCTCTGCTTTGAAGATGATCACGGATATGGAGAGGATAGGAGACCAGTCTGCCGACATATCAGAGATAACCATAAGGCTTGCAGATCAAAAGTACCTGAAGGAGCTTGTACACATCCCTCAAATGGCAGATGCGACGATCAAAATGGTTAGAGATAGTATTGATGCCTTCGTAAAGAGAGATATTGAGCTTGCAAAAAGCGTCATATATTACGATGACATAGTCGACGACCTTTTCACTGTTATCAAGGATGAGCTGATCGGTTATATCAAGGCGGGGATAGGTTCAAGCGAGCAGGCTATTGACCTTATGATGATAGCAAAATATTTTGAAAGAATCGGCGACCATGCACAAAACATTGCGGAATGGGTATACTTTGCTATAGCAGGCGACCATTTCACAAGGAGTTGATCATATGAAGCTGATATACTGTGTTGAGGATGACGAGAGCATAAGAGAGCTGGTTTTGTATGCCCTTAAAAATGAGGGCTATGATGTGGTTGGCTTTGAATCAGGAGATGGGCTTTTCACGGCTCCTGTACCTGATCTTGTACTGCTCGATATCATGCTGCCAGGTGCAGATGGCTACAGTATATTGAAGCAGCTTCGAAAAGAACCCCGTACCCAAGGCGTCCCTGTTATTATGCTGACATCCAAAACCAGTGAATTTGACAAGGTAAGGGCACTCGATATGGGTGCTGACGACTACGTAGCCAAGCCATTCGGTGTAATGGAGCTTCTTTCCAGGATAAGAGCAGTTTTAAGAAGAGCTCAGCCAAAATCTGATGCCGATGCTATCTCCATAGGTGATGTAAGCCTCGACTACGAAAAGCACATAGTTATGTCAGGAGGAAAGGAAATAGTACTTACTCCCAAGGAATTTGACCTATTGCACTATCTTATGAAAAATTCAGGATTGGTACTTACCAGAGACAAGATAATGAATGAGGTTTGGGGCTTTGATTTTGAGGGTGAATCCAGAACGGTGGATGTTCATATAAGAACTCTCAGGATGAAGCTTGGAGATTCAGGTGAGTTTGTACAGACCGTTCGGGGAGTTGGATACAAGTTTGGAGGATGATTTATGGAGAATAGGATCTACGCGTATCTAGCTGTAATAGTAAGTATAACCATGTCCATTACAACAGCTGTAATGGCCTTTATAGTATATGATTTGGCAAGAGGCCCTGGAAGTATAGAAAACCTAAGCTTCTTCGAAGTCCTTATGTCAATGCTTCCAGCTGCTGTTGGTGTTTTAGTTCTGCTTTTGGTGACATTATACCTATTGTCTCACCGCCTTGCTGACAGGCTTATGGCTCCCATTAAAAGAATAGCCTCAAGCGTGGAGAGTATATTGTCTGGAAAACCTGTAAAAGAGGTATTAGTTTACCCAGAGGTAAGACCCTTTGTAGATACCATCGACAGACAGAAAAAGCAGATCGACCTGGCTTTGCATGAGATGAGGGAAGCAGAGAAGGTCAGAAGAGAGTTTACTGCCAATGTATCCCATGAGCTAAAGACCCCGCTGACTTCAATAATTGGCTATGCTGAAATGCTTCAAAATGGGGTTTCGGACTCTGAGGACTCTAAAAAATTTGCAGGTGTGATCCACAAAGAGGGATCGAGACTTTTAGAGCTTATAGATTCGGTCATCAGTCTCTCGAGACTTGAGGATTCAAATGCCGTAAAGACCTTTGAAAATCTGGAGATATTTACCATAGCCAAGGATCTTATCGATCAGCTAAACTTCTCAGCCAAGGAAAAGTCTGTGGAGCTGTCAATTGAAGGCCCACCTCTACAGATCCGAGGTGATAGAAGGATGATACAAGACCTTATCTTTAACCTTATTGACAATGCAATAAAATATAATCGCGTTGGCGGCAGAGTCGATATATCCCTATCGGATGAAGGCAACTACGGGGTCATAACTGTTTCAGACACTGGGATCGGGATCCCTAGAGACGATGTTGAACGGGTATTTGAAAGATTCTACAGAGTAGATAAGAGCAGGTCGAGAAAAGCTGGAGGAACCGGCCTTGGTCTTGCAATAGTCAAGCATATCGTTGAATACCACGGTGGCAGCGTAGCTCTCCACAGTGAGGTAAATAAAGGAACTACCATAGCAGTTAAGCTGCCCAAATAAGACCAATAAAAATCCGCAGAGCTTAAGCCCTGCGGATAATTTTTTACTTATATTACTTCATCGCTTCCTTTATAACCTGAGCCAGCCTCTTCATTCCTTCGACTATACGCTCGTCGCTCATAGCTGAGTAGTTAAGTCTCATGCAGTGCTCGTTTCCTCCGTTTGCAAAGAAGGAGCCTCCAGGTACGAATGCAACGTTCTTCTCAAGAGCTTTTACTGCAAGGTCGCGAGTGTTGATATAGTCAGGGAGCTCTACCCAGGTGAACAATCCACCCTGTGGTCTTGTGAACTTAACACCCTCTGGGAATTCCTCGTCCATTACCTTAAGCATAAGATTTCTTCTTCTAAGGTAGGTTTCCTTGATCTTTTCGATATGCTCTTCAATATCGTAGTTTTGAAGGAAGGTCGCTACCTCGATTTGTGAGATGGTACTTGATTGAAGGTCTGCACCTTGCTTTACAAGTATAAACTTGTTCAATATTTCCGGTGAAGCTGCTACCCATCCGAGTCGAAGCCCCGGGCAAAATATCTTTGAGAAGGTTCCGAAGAAGACTACTCTTCCATCTGTGTCAAAATGCTTGATTGCAGGAAGAAGCTCCCCTTCAAATCTCAGTTCTCCATAGGGATTGTCTTCGATGATTATGATATCGTACTTATTGGCTAGATCAACTAGTTTCTTTCTTTTTTCCAAAGACCAGGTTTTTCCTGATGGGTTTTGGAAGTCAGGTATTACATAGATGTATTTTACATTTTCGGTATTTTTCAGTATCCCCTCAAGCTCATCCATATTCATGCCGTCATCCTCAAGCTCAACGTCGATGAACTTAGGCTCATAGGCCTTGAATGCATTGATGGCCCCTAGATAGCTGGGCTTTTCTACGATTATTACATCGCCTGGATTTATAAATATCTTTGCAGCAAAATCCAGTCCCTGCTGCGATCCACTTGTAACTAGAACGTCGTTGGCAGTCATGTGGACGCTTACCTTCTCCATTCTTTTTGCAATCGCTTCTCTTAGCGGCTGATAACCTTCTGTAGGACCATATTGAAGTGCTTTGGAACCGTGCTTTTCTATTACTTCCTTGCTGATATGTATCATTTCCTCTACTGGGAACAGTTCAGCTGCTGGCAGGCCCCCAGCGAAGGAAATGATTTCCGGTTTTTGGGTTAGTTTAAGGAGCTCTCTGATTTCAGAGGCCTTGATATTTTCCATTCTCTTTGCAAATTTCAATTGCATGGTTTACACCTCCATTTTAATCGGAAAACCTTTTCCTGACTATACTTATATATTATCACCCTGCATGAATGCTTGTCTATATTAAATAGGATAAAAATATGGTGCTGCTGGATGTTTTTACCCAGCAGCTATGATCACAGCACCAACTCTGCTTTATTGCTGTCTCCAAAGTATCTGTACAAATCGTAGGGTGAAAATATCCCTTTATCTGTAACTACTCCACTTACCAGATGAGGTGGGGTGGCATCAAAGGAAGGGTAAAAGCCCTTTACGCCCTCCATGGCGGTTCTGACTCCCATTGCCTGAAGAACAAAATCCGGATCTCTTTCTTCAATAGTCACCGTTTCTATTTTCTCGTGACCTCTGTCGGGAACTCCTGTTACAAAATATGGTACTCCCATATACTTAGCAACAATCGCTATTTGGAAGGTGCCTATCTTATTCACTACATACCCGTCCATGCATATGGCATCGGCAGCTGATGTAAATACGTCTACGCCCTTTCTCTCCATGACAAAGGCTGGCATATTATCCGTTATTACTGTGACGTCGAAGCCCTGATCATAAGCTACACTTGCAGTCAGTCTTGCACCCTGGAAGTACGGCCTTGTCTCCGGAACGAACAGCTTTATATCTTTACCTCTGTCCTTTGCTTCCCTCAACATCATTCCAACTATTGTTTCTCCAAAGCACTGGGTCATTACTGTGCCTTTGTTTGGGAACATATCCACAAGGTTTTTGGCTACTAAGCCCACTCTTGCATATCTTTCATTCGTTACTTTAATGGTGTGTTCAAATATAACCTCATCAAGTCTCTTATCCAGATCTATCGAAGATCTTGCAGCCTCGAGGCATCCATCGACTATCAGCCTCATCCTCTTTGCGGTAGTTGGTCTGGCGCTTGCTATTGTATCAGCTGCTCTGCTGAGATAGCTTAGCTGAGCTTCTCTTGGCATGTTTCTTGCTTCATAAGCTGCCAAAGCCATGCCCATCCCCGCAGCCAGGAATGGTCCAGCGCTTTGGGTTACCATATCTGTTACTGCTTTGGCCACCTCTTGATGACTTTCACAAATCTCAAATCTCTTTTGTGAAGGATAAATACGTCTGTCGAGGATCCTGACCTTACCATCCTCATACCAGGCTACATTGTTATATTGAAGCATAAATGCTAAATCTCTGTCTTCTCTATGCATCATCTACCTCCTACATAGCCCCGACGATCGATGTAATAAGCCTTTCCATCTTGTCCCTGGCTTTTTTCCCCTCAAGGTTCACTTCTTCAGTGGTGACCGGCTGGTCAAGAACACCAGCTGCCATATTGGATATCAATGAAATACCAAGTACCTTCATTCCACAATGAGCTGCAGTAATAGCCTCTGTCACGGTTGACATTCCAACTGCATCACCTCCAAGTATCCTCATTGCTCTGATCTCAGCAGGTGTTTCAAATTGTGGGCCTGTCGCATAGAAATATACCCCTTCCTTAAGGTCTATTCCTTGGTTCTTGGCTTCATTTTTAGCAAGCTCTCTGAGAGCTTTAGTGTACATGTCGGATACGTCAAAGAATCTTGGTCCAAGCTCGGGTATATTTGGCCCTCTTACGGGGCTTGAGCCCGTAAGCTTGATGTGGTCGCTAATAAGCATGACATCACCTGGCTTATAGTCGGTATTGATTCCCCCTGCCGCATTGGTCAGGATCACCTTTTCAACGCCCAGTAGTCTGAATACCCTCATAGGAATGGCAAGCCTTTCAAACTCATATCCTTCATAATAGTGGAATCTGCCGCTCATGCATACTACTCTTTTCCCATTGAGAGTACCTATAAGAAGCTCTCCGGCGTGAGAATGAACCGTAGACATCAAGAAATTGGGTATATCCTTATACTTGATCACTATCTTGTCCTGTATAAGCTCCGATATTCCTCCCAAGGCAGAGCCAAGGACAAGTCCAATTTCCACCTCTCCTCCAGCTTGTTCCAGGATATACTCAGCAGCCTTCTTGTAATATTCAAAAGCATATTTCATCAATTTTCACATCCCCCTAATAAGAAATCTTCCTCAAGTATAGCAGATTAATTCTCAAAAGGCACCCTTAAAGAGCCAAATTGTAGATTTTAAGGACATCCTCCTTCTCGAGGATCTTGAAGGATCCAATTGGACCCATAAGAACTGCTTTTCCTGCCATAAGCTCAAGGTTGTCCACAGGGATGCCTCCTTCCGAGAAGGTCTTGGGAAGACCGGTTTTCGTCAGGAACTCCTCGAATCTATTGATTCCTTCTAAAGCAAGCATTTCATTGGATTTTCCTGCATCCGATACTCCAAATACCTTTGTAGCGAAGCGGCCGAATCTCTCCGGATTGGTTCTGTATACGTACTTCATCCATGCTGGGAATATTATCGCCAGACTGTCTCCGTGGGTGGTACCATAAAGAGCACTTAATTGATGAGCTATCCTATGACTTGCCCAGTCGTCATCCCTGCCAAGGCCTAATAGTCCATTGTGCGCTATGGTTCCAGCCAGCATTATCTCTGCTCTTGCTTCGTAGTTCTTGGGATCCTTCTTAAGGATATAAGCATTTTTTATTACATTTCTCATTGTTCCTTCGCTAAGCTCGTCAGTAAGATCAACATCTGGAGTATTAGTGAAGTATCTTTCAAATACGTGGGATAGTATATCCATTACTCCTGCGAAGGTTTGATTATTGGGTAGCGACATCGTATATTCTGGGTCCATTATGGCAAAGGCTGGTCTTAAAAGATCATGGTCTACTGAATGCTTCAGCTGCTCCTCCTCATTTGTTATAACTGTACCTGAGCTTGTTTCACTTCCTGTGGCAGGAAGTGTCAGTACTACTCCAACCGGAAGTGCTCTTTCTACCTTTGTCTTACCCATATAGAAATCCCAGATGTCTAAATCTGAAAGTGCTCCAAGTGCTATTGCCTTTGCTGAATCTATTGCACTACCACCACCAACCGCTAGAATTAGGTCTACTTTTTCCTTCTTGGCTAGCTCCACTCCCTCTCTTACTAGAGAAAGCCTTGGATTGGGGGCTACGCCACCCAGTTCGAACACCTTTGCTCCAGTCATATGGAGCTGCTCGATTACCTCCTGGTGAACGCCATTTTTTTTAATGCTTCCTCCGCCATAATGAAGCAGGATCCTGTTGTATTTCCCATCTATCAAACGGCTCAGCTTAGAAACGCTTCCTTTGCCGAATTTGATCATTGTCGGGGTATAAAAGCTAAAATTTTTCATAAAAAAACTCCTCTCTTGTTTTGGGCTAGTGTATGTATACCCAAGTATAGAGGAGTTAAAGTTGAAATTATTGATTCCAGTGCCTTTGATTGTATATCTCGTCGATTATGGTCCTTAGGTTCTTATCCCTCAGCCTTCCAGTTGTTGAGGTATATAGATTACCACTGTTTTCATATGCGCCTTCACCTATCAAACTTTCGATGAACTCTCTGAACACCTTCAGGTCATTTTGTGTTGGTGGATTAACTTTTAGTCCAGCCACAGCATCGGTAAATATGTGGCCTTGGAGTCTCGATGGATAAAACCTTTTGTCTTTAAGTCTTTCAAGTGCCTTATCATAGTCCTCAAAGTATATATCCAAGAAAACAAGGGTATCCGGCACATAACTTTCCAGTTTTTCCAGGGCAGCCCTTGCAGCCTTCCAGTCTTTTTTAGCTCTGTTGAATCTGAATTCAATATATTTTGAATCATCATCCTTGAGATTATCAAGGGACCCTATGACTTCAAGTACAAGCTTTTCATTTTGAAGCAGCTCCTCTGAGGTCATCTCCTGCAGAACGATCCTCAACGTGTCAGACCTTAATCTCGGGTCAGTTACTGAATCAGACAAATCAAATGCTCTGTCCAGGTTCTTTTCCCCTTTCTTCCATCCTAAACCATAAAGCTTAGTAAGACTTGTTAAAGCCTCGATGTTTTCTGGGTCTTCTATAAGAATATCCTCATAGTGCTGAATTGCTTCCGGATATTTCATCCCTGCGACAAGTACTTGACCTTCAGATAATTCACCAGGCATAATAACGCTAGGAAGGCTGTCATAATATGTCCTCATCGGCAGACTGCTTGTTATTAGTCCATTATCCTCGGTATAGGCATTTACTGTTATTGGGTACTCAACTCCTGGGAGGAACATCCCTAGGATAGCTCCTGGTCCAATAATCCATTCATCTCCTTCTCGTGTTAATCCACCGCTGGCATAAAGAAGGTCTGACACCTTGAATTTCGCTGAATCACTTGTAAATCTAAGTTTACCTTCTACAGACTCGACAGCTCTTCTGTAGTATCCGCCTGATTTATTGATGGGATCTGTAAATACCACAGGCTCAACTGTATAGTAAGCCGCTCCGGGAACCTCCTCCCACTGGACTAACAACTCTTCAGAATCTATTTTTGTCCCTGGCAGCGGAGATAGGACCTTTATTGTGTTTCTAAACTTGAAATCGACAGTTGTTATACCTTCTCCTACCTCTACGTAGCCTGGTTCCGTTCTGGAAAAAACCTTGTCTACCAAAATACTCTCCATGGTTCCTACTCCGATATCGTAGAGTCCTTTTTTTAGCCCTATACTTTTAAAGTAGCCGTTTTCATCAGTTATTGCTATATAACCGTCGCCTCCAGCCCTGAAGCCTCCATCAGCATACTGGAGATAAATCTCTACAAACGCCATTGGCTTACCTTCAAAATTGATCCTTCCTTCAATGAAGCCATCTTCTCCGATATGTTCGCTCGCTTGTTCAAGCCAGAATTTTCTCTCCAAATATGCTCTTGAGCCAAAATATGTGCTGTCCAGTTCCTTCCAATTCCTTTTGCTAAATTCACCGTAAATCCTTGCTGCCTCTTCAGTATTACCCTGAAATAAAGCTATTTCCCCTCTTATTATTTGAAGCCTAGGATCGATGCTCCCGGCATTTTCAAGATCCTCAATGATCATCTCAGCTTTTGCCCAATCCCGATTTATAGTGTGGAGAAATGCACTGTATATGCTTGAGAGCTCACTTACTTGAGCTATATTACTATTCTCTCCCCATTTAATAAGCTCCTCTAGTTTATCAGGTGACCCTTCAGCGATTGCCATATCCATTAGCATCTTATAAGACGAGGTATAATCCTTGATTTCTGATTTGGATGGATTTTCACCTAGGTTTAAATGCAGCATTTCCTCAGCTTTCTTCATTTCCTCCTGAGATACTCCATTCCCACCTCCCCAGCCCTGGCTGTATATCACAAATCTCTCATAATGGTCCACAAGACTTTCGGAGAAAATTAGCCTGCTGCTTATTGTTTTTTTTGAGTCTGCATACCTTTCATAGAAAAGCTGTGCCTTGTCACTGTTTCTTGTATCCAAGAAATTTGCTATCCCGAGAGTTGCCTGAGGTATGCCCCAGAAGTATAGGATCCCGATCATAAGCATGCCAAGAAGTATGGTTTTGACTTTTACTCTTATCTTCACTTATCTGCCACCTCCCTGTCGTCTCTGATGATTATCTGAGACCCTCCAATATCAATAACCTGGATATTATGGTCCTTGAAGACTCCTTTTGGAAGTATCGATATCACAAGCAAGGCTGCCAATCCTGCTATTGCTGGTGCAAGGGGAATTTCTATCTCCCTGTTCATAAACTCTCTCAACTTCATCTGCAGGGTTGGTTTCGAGCTTTTCATTATATTATTGATAGCTTCAGAGCTTAAGGCTATGCCCTTCGAATCCTCTTCAAGGATACTTTTTATCTCTTGTCCTAGTTTATCCAATTCATTCATCGAGCATGCCTCCTTTCAATAAGCTTTCACCCAAGAGTTTTCTTCCCCTTGAAAGCCTGCTTTTTATAGTTCCTTCGCTGTTGCCTAGTATTTCTGATATTTCTGTTATGGAAAAGTCCTTGAAATAATACAGTACCAGTACTTCCCTGTAGGTCGAGGCTAATCCGTATAGTTTTGTTCTTAAAGCTTCCCTGTCAATTTCACCAACTATTTGAGATTCAAGATCGTCTCCAATTATTAGCTCCTCCTCAAGAGGCAAGGTATCTTCAGCCTTCCTCAGCCTGTCCCTTGAAATATTGACTGCTATCCTGTAAAGCCAGGTATACAGGCTGCTATTTCCTTTAAATTCATGGATCCCCTTAAATACCCTTATAAAGGTCTCCTGAACTACATCCTCAGCCTCTTGATTGTCCTTGAGTATCAGGCAGCAGGTCTGCAGGAGTCTTGAACCATGTTGTTCCATTAAATTTCTGTATGCATCCTCACGGCCAATTTTAAGGCCCTCAATAAGCTTTCTCTCCGCCACCATCAACCCTCCTTAATCTATAGACGTTATTCCCCAAAAAAGGTTGCATAAAAAAACAAAAAAGAGAGAAAAATTTCTCCCTTTCCTCCTGACGAGCTGTCTATTGCAACACCAACAACGCTAAGGAAAGCTTTGCGCTGTTTTTTACCCTAGATTATTGAAGGTCTGATGTCGTTTTAAGGACATTTCCTGGCCAAGCGGCCGTGAGCGGTCCGAAAAAACGACTCAGCCTTCATTATATTATATTATTCAGAGACTTCCTCAGGTTTCTTGTGGTGAACTATGCTGACCCACTTCTCCCCTTCAAGGATCTTTCTTACTCTCTTCTCAAACTCTATCCTGGTCAACCATACCTGACGATCACAGCCCATACATCTGAGCTTTATATCGACTCCTGTACGCTGTACCTCCCACTTGTTTTCACCGCAAGGGTGCCCTTTTTTTAGAGTCACCTGGTCTCCAACCTGATAATGAAGCATCATGATTCCCTACCCCCATCCACAACTACAATTTTTGAATAAGGTATTTCTATATCCTCTCTATTGAAGGCTTCCTTGATTGCCTTTCTCATGGCTCTCTCCACGGCCCACTGTTCCATAGGCTTTGTCTTGGCAACTACTGTAAGGACTACGTCAGATCCTCCAAAATCCGTGACACCAAGAACTGTTGGCCCTTCAATGATATTTTCGTTTGACTTGCTCAGATCCTCAGAAACCTTCTCTAAGACCTTGATAGCCCGCTCAATATCCTCTTCATATGCTATTGATATTTTAACAAGTGCTCTCATCGCACCTCTTGTCCTGTTTGTGACTATTTGAATATTGCTGTTTGGGATTATATGAAGCTCTCCTGTAAAATCCCTTAGCTTAGTAACTCTTACTCCAAGCTCTTCAACGATCCCCTCAAGTCCCCCTATCTTTACGTAGTCCCCGACAGCATATTGATCCTCAAGGAGGATAAAGAAACCTGTTATGACGTCTTTTACCAGAGATTGTGCACCAAAGCCTATGGCCAGTCCTCCAATCCCTGCAGTGGCGATTATGGAGGTGGTGTTGATGTTGAAAAGATCAAGAGAAACTACGATCCCAATAAATACAAGGACGTACTTCACTACCTTCTTTAGGATCTCTGATAGGGTATTCATCCTCCTATCATTGATCTGAAGCTTCGTAAGCCTTCGATTGATCATAGTCTTATCTACAATGTGATTCACTACCCTTGTGATAATAAATATGGCAATGAAGATAACAATAATGGCTGCTGCTTTACCAAATAGGTTCAAGGATCCTTCATCGGTTTTGAAGAAACTATCTATAAACTGCCAAATCAACTCCATTTTTGCCCCCTATTCAAGCATTTCTAGTTTTCTGTTACCATCCTCAATGACCAGGCTGTACAAAGCCTTTGATCTGAAGGCTCCCTTGGATCTAAACTCTTTTATCTTTTCAATATCATCCTTGATGATCATTATTGCAAGGCCACAACTTAGAGTTATGTCCCTTGGTGTAGGGATCGTCTTAGTAAAGATACCTTGTTCCTTGAGATATGACTCCGCAGCCATCGCGTGGTGAGTCGACTCAAAGGTTATTATTCCATACTCTTCTATCTTCATAATATCCTATCCTATCGTTATAGTATTATTCGCACGGCTCATTTTTTCATAGATAGTGTACATATTTGAGATGATCCCTACTCCAAGCTTTTCCTTAAGTCCATAGAAATCAAGACAAGTTCCGCATGATACTATCTCAACACCCAGGTTCTCCAGTTGCTTCAGGTCATCTAAAACAGGACTGTCGTCAACAGTAAGTCTAACTCCTGAGTTGTAGAACAGGATTGCCTCAGGGTGAGGTGTCGTCTCCTTTACAGTGTATATGAAGCTTTTCATCAGGAGCTTGCCCAGAGCTTCCTCCCCTCTTCCCATCTGATCTGACTGGATAACTATGATCGTCCCTTTACCCGTGGGAGCAATTACTTCGGCAACTTCAGCAGCTTCCGTTTCTGAAGATTCGCCCTTCTTTATTGTCACGGAAAAGCTATTCTCACCAAGAACCTCGGTTTCATAGCCTAGCTTAAGACTAGTCGCCAGCCTATAAAGGTTTTCAACTGCCACCTGATTGTCGACAAGGGTTTTGACCTCTCCTGCTGACATTCCATCAAGCTCTTTTTTTGTCAAAATCACAGGTCTTGGACATGCCAAGCCCTTTGCATCTATTTCCTTTTTCATTGTTCTTCCTCCTGCTCTTTATTCTCAATATCCTTGATCCTCATTACAGATATACCTTCCTCCATAGTGATGATGAGATCGTTGAACTGGCTAGATAAGCCTTTGATCCTGCCTCCTGTTGAATAGCTGCATATGATCTCTCCATCCCTAAATGCTGTTATATCCCTATTGCCATACATTATTACATACCTCCCGTGATTGTGGAGCCCTTTATACTCTATGGAGTTGGTTGTCTTTTTGATCGTCTGCCCGGTCTTGTCAATCACCTCTAGATTATCCCCGTATAAAACATAAATATCGGTACCATCAACTGCAATATCCTTGATCAGCGGGAAGTCATGCTCCCATTGGATCCCATTGCTCTTAAATAGCTTTATACCCTCATCGGTTAAAATTATACTCCCATTCCCGTAGGGAAAAGTCTTGAGAATAAGCTCATCCACTACAGAAAGAATCGGTTCTTGATCATTTTCCGAGTATAGCTTGGATAAAATAACTCCTTCTGCCATATCTATAACTGAGAATTTAATCTCTCCCTTTCCGTCCCTCCAATATCCTAAAGGTACTTCTTCAGAATATTCTTTTCTCAGCTTTTCAGATCCGTCAGAACCATATACTATTATTGTTTCGCCATTCTCTTTTTTCAAGTGAACACCTATATCTCCATCAAGGATCCTTACGTCAAAGATTTTTTCCTCGAGATTTTTGGTGAATATCTCCTTTCCTTCGGCATCATATACGTAGATTCCTCCTTCTAGGCCGAATACTGCGATCCTTCCGCCTTCAATCTTTAGGTGGGGTTCGTCAAAAAGGAACGTTCTCGACCACAAGGTCTCAGAGTCATGATCAAGGTATGATATTCTTTCACCATCCCAAGCGAAATATCTTCCATTGTGGTAGGTTAGGTCGTCTCCCATGAAATATGAAATTTCAACAAACTCCTTTTCTCCTCCGGAAATACCGTCCAAACAGCTGACCAGAAGCTTTTGATTGCTTTCGAAGGAAAAGAAGACTGCTGTAAATCCAAACAATATCAAAAAAATGCTAAGCAATATCCCGGATGACCGTTTCATGGCGTCTCTCCATTCAAAATGTCTTACATTATATAATATCATCCATTCGGAATTGAATCAATTGGATGAAAATATCAAAAAAAAAGAACCACAGTATTACTCTGTGGTCCATGGATATTACTTCATCAATTCCGATACCGTATCAAGGAGTATTTGTGGAAGTACTCCGAAGGAGTAGCCCATCTCAACTCTCTCTGTGAATTTGTGGGCATCCTTGCCGAATGGCCCGATGTTTACTACTGGAAGGTTCAATTCCTGCATTTCTTTTAGTGGAAGGCTGTATTTGACTCCAAAGCCTGGCATATTCTCTTTTAGTGATTCTACTGCCTTTTCTTCTCTTGGTGCTGCTGCATAGCTAAGGTCTGAGATGTATGGATAGAATTTTTTGTTTACTATATGGTACTCGTCTCCTGCATTTGCTATTGCCTTATCTACTGCTGCCACAAGCTTTTTCTCTCTTTCGCTTTCTCCCTTTACGTAGATGTGTGGATAGTATGGAGGTGAGAAGTAGCCTATTACTACAGGGTCTTTGTCTGACCACATGTTGTGTACCATTTCTACTGTCTTCATCGCAAATATCCTGTCGTCTACTGTTGGGTCTTTCAGAAGCTCTTTCGAAAGGGCTTCTATTCTTTCGTCTACTTCTGTTCCTCTTTCTGCCTTTACTTTTTCAAGGAGTTCGTTGTAGGACATTACTCTTGCCTTCCATGGAAGTGGCTCGAATGGGTAGTTGCTTGCCTCTGTGTACGCTTTATATTGTGCGTTAAGGTCGTCTATTGTTATCTGGAATGCTTTTGTTGCTCCCTTTATCATCTTATCCATTACCTGGTCAGGTGTGGAGTTGTGGGTTGCGTAGTTGAAGTATACCAGGGAGTTTCTTGCAATCTGTACTGAGTATTCTGTCTTAAGGTCTTGTTGTCTTAGGGTTATTGGAGGAAGTGCTACTTCTCCATCTGCTATGTCGCAGTATTCCATATTGAGATTGAACTCTCTTGTTATCTCTGATGCTATCTGGTTTGGGTCAAGTCCTTTGTATGGCTCGCCTACGTGGGTCTCTTTACCTGTTATATAAAAGCTTGGCATTAGCTTGCCTACTGTTCCTACGTAGATGTATCTTGTTTCGTCTCCTACGTATTTTGGTGCTGAGTAGTCTGTGTCTACTACTGCCAGGTAGTCGTAGCCTTTTTCTTCTCTAAGCTTCACCAGCTCAGGAACCACTGAAAGCATTCCTGCTGAGTTGCCTTCCTCGTCGCATACTGCTGCGAAGATGAGGTTTCCTTCAAGCTCGTCTACATTCTTTGAGAATTCCTCCATCATTACCATTAGCGCTGCTACTCCGAACTTCATGTCGAAGATTCCTCTTCCGAATAGGTAGTTTCCGGATTCAAGGTCGACCTTGGCTTCTTCTGAGAGAGTTACCTTTCTAAGCATGTCGTTTAATTCAAGTGGCTTTGTAGCGTATTCCTTCATGTCGCCGTAGTCGCTAATTCCTACTGTATCGGTGTGGCCGATGAATACAAGCGTCTTTTTGTCATTGCCCTTTTTGCCTTCGATAGTAGCCAGGACTGATTTTCTTCCTACGGGATCGTCGATTGTGTTTACGAACTTTACGTTTTCGGGATTATTCTTGAAATAATCCATTTCCATGAATTTCTTGAATACAAAGTCTGACACATTGTTTTCATCAGTTGTTCCGACCACGCTTAAGATGCTGGTTAGCTCGACGGCCAGATCCTTGATTTTTGCTGCCATGTCCATAACAGATTCCTCCTTAATAGATATCAGCTATTTGTTTAATTTTTCGACGGCTTCCCTAAATCTTTTCATTGCGATCTCTATTTTTTCATATGATGTTGCATATACAAGCCTTACAAAGCCTTTGCCGTACTTACCAAAGGATTCCCCTGGCACTATTGCGATTCCTGCTTCCTCAAGAATATAGTTGCAGAATTCAGTTTCATCCATATTCAGGTCCTCAATGTTTATGAAAACATAAAATGCGCCCTTTGGCTCCAATAGTTTTAGACCTTTCACATCTTTAAGAGAATTGTAGACTAGTCTACCTCTTCTCTCAAATTCAGCTCTCATGTCAGCTGTAAAATCATCGGAGTTATTATATGCTTCTGCTGCACCAACTTGTGCAAACGAAGTTGCACATGTTGACATATTTTGATGGACTTTATTTAAGTATTTTAGCATCCAAGCAGGACCCATTACATAACCAATTCTCCAACCAGTCATTGAGAATGTCTTCGAAGCAGAATTTACGACTAATGTCCTCTCTCTCATGCCTGGGAATCCAGCGATACTAAAATGCTTTCCGTTGAATATAAATTGATCGTAGGTTTCATCTGATAGGACTAGAATATCCTTTTCTATAGCCAGTTGGGATATCTCTCTAAGATCATCCTCCTGAATTATTGATCCTGTAGGATTGTGGGGGGTGTTTATGAGAAGTATCTTAGTTTTATCAGTTATTCTTTCTCTGATGTCAGCAGCCTTTAAGCTGAAGTTGTTCTCCATCTTAAGTGGTACTTCAACAATATTGACATTAGCAATTATAGCTGATTCAGCATATGCTGAAAAAAACGGACTAGGTACTAAAATCTCATCTCCTGGGTTCATCATAGTCAGCATTATTATACTAATTGCCTCACATGCACCGGCTGTGACTACAATTTCACTATCATAATCATAATCCAGGCCATGATCTCTCTTATATTTTCCAACTATAGCTTTTCTTAAAGGGATAATACCAGCCATCTCAGTGTAATGAACAATTCCTTCATCTAATGCTCTCTTAGCAGCTTCTTTAGCATTCTTAGGTGAGTCAAAATCGGGCTTACCAATTTCCATATGGATTATTTCTTTGCCGTCAGCCTCTAATTTCAGAGCTTTTTGAAATACATCATAGAGTCCGCCTTCGAATCCAAAGCTATTCGATCTATCGTTAATCTTTATCAAGCAAATTCCTCCTTATACAATCTAATTCACGTAAAATACAAAATCTTAATAGCATTATTTGACTCATTGGTCTCAATATTAATATTCTGTATTTGTATTTGTATACATATAAAAATAAATCTATAACTAGATTTTCCCGGCATTAACAAGAGCTAAGTGAATGGACTCATTAACTCCCTTAAGATGGGTCAGCATTATGCTCTCAGCAGCTTCAGGATCATTGTTTGCAATAGCATCAACTATTCTACTATGCTCATCAGTAACACCTTCAGCTCTTTTCTCAAAGTTTGTAAAATATAAGTATCTTTTATAGGACTCATTGATCTGGACCAGATACTTCTCAAGCATATCGTTCCTGCTGCATTTTGCTATTCTCATGTGGATTTTTCTATCTACTTCTAGATAGTATCTATCATCCAGCTTTGGCTTTCTTATGATTTCGATTTGCTCGGCAACCATCTTACGAAGTGATTTAATATCCTCAGCACTTCTATGGATGCATGCAAGCCTTACAGACAATGCTTCAAGTGAGTCTCTAATTACGTAAATATTCTTGAACTGGTCAGTAGTTAACTCAGTTACATAGGTTCCTTTACCATTTGAAGTAGTAATCAAGCCTTCATAAGTTAGCTTCTTTAATGCTTCTCTAATGGGAGTTCTGCTAATGCCCAGCATTTCTGATAATCTATCCTCTAGCAGGACTTCTCCAGGTTTTAGATCCAGTGATAGAATGTTGTCTTTTAGGGAAAGATATGCCTTGTCAGACAAAGTACCCTCGGTTTTTAATTTTTGTAAGGCCATATCTTATACCCCTTTCCAGATTATTCTGATAACGCTACTATTTAAATATACAGATAAAAAAACTTGATGTCAACCAATAGCTATAATTTCTTACTTTATTGCTTAAAAAAGCTGCCTGTCAATAGTTATTCTCTTAATTAGAGGTACCCTTGACAGGTAGCTAGATTGAATAAATATTATGGGTAGTAGTTGATTGTTCAAATTTTATTTAAATATTTCTGTCCGAATTATCCTACGTTTCCTACTCCAAATAGATTAGGTAAGAATAGCGATATCTGTGGGAATACAATTATCAATAAAATTGAAATTACAATTACACCTATTATATGCCATAGGTACGGGACTGTATCCTCGAGTCCAATGTTAGGATCTGTTACAGTCAGTCCTGCAAGGGTTGATACTCCTACTGGAGGTGTTACATTCGCCAATGCAAAATTCATCATAAATACAAGCCCAAAGTGAACTGGGTCTATTCCATAGCTAATGGCGATCGGCATAAAAATTGGTCCTAGTAATATAATTATTGAAGTAACCTCCATAACCATTCCAAGAGGTATGAGTAATGCAGATACAATCAACAAGAATGTGAGTGGAGTACTTGCATATTGTAAGAAGAAACTAGCAACCATTGAAGGAACTTTTGCTACTGTTAATAACCATCCAAATGCATTGCTTACAGCAATTATTATTAAAATTGTGGCAGAAGATATTGTGGAATCAAGCAATATTGAACCCATACGGCTCCAGTTAAGCTCTCTATAATAGATTGCTAGGAGCAAGCCGTATACAACTGCAACTGCTGCAGCCTCTGTAGATGTAAATGTTCCTGTAAATATTCCTCCCAATATAATAACTGGAGTCATCAAAGGCAAAATTGCATCTGCACAAATCAGTAAGAATTCCTTTATAGGCGTTTTTTTGGTTCTAATTGTACCGAAACCTTTTCTTTTGGCCATAAAAGCAGCATACACACACATTAGTAGTGCCAGCAATATCCCTGGAAGGAATCCAGCCATGAAAAGCTTACCAATAGAAATATTACAAGTTACGCCAAGAATTACCATCGTTATGCTTGGTGGAATTAGCATGCCCAACGTTCCAGACGGACCTAATATTGATGCAATAAAACCCTTGTCATAGTTTTGCTTTTTAAGCTCTGGCGCCATCACCGAACCTATAGCAAACGTTGTTGCAACCGTCGATCCGGATACAGTTCCAAATAATGCACATGTTGCTATGGATGTTATTGCCATGCCTCCTGGGAGTCTTCCCATTATAGCATCTGCTAACCTTAAGAGCCTTCTTGTCAAACCGCCTTCGCCCATAATGTTACCTGCTAAGATGAATAGCGGTAAAGCAAGCAAAGAAAATGAATTAACTCCCATAAAGGCTTTTTGAACTACCATCTGTAAATCCCAACCATTAGCAATGATCATTATTGATGTTGTTGCTCCCATTGAAAATGCTATAGGAAGGCCGAGAAATATCAATCCAAGAAAAATTACAAGTATAGGAACTATCATTCTCCCTGAACCTCCTTCCTACTCAACATTTGCTGTTGAATTAGAACCAATATAGTAAGAACTGCCGTTATTGGAATAACTAAGAATATTAGCCCAGTCGACCACTGAAGTATCGGGGATACTGTGTTTATGGATAGCATAGCTAACCTTATTCCAAATATCAAAAGAACGCCTTGAAAAAATATGCCACATACAAGTATAGAGTAATTTACAATCTTTTTGATTTTTCGAGACATCTTGTTTACAAAATAGTCTACACCAAGATGAAGTCCCCTTTTAGTAGCTATAGCAGAACCAATAAATGTTGCATAGATTAGTACATACCTTGCCAGTTCATCAGTCCACGGGACAGAAATTCCTAATCTTCTCGTTAGAACCTGGATGAATATCAAAACGACAAATGAAGTCATACTAGCAATACAAATCCATTCAAGAAGTTTAAAAGAATAATCTATAAACTTGTTCAAAAATTGCACCACCTTTAATATCCAGAAGCAGCTCTATAAATATCCATCAGCTCTTTTCCAAATACTTCATTTTCCCACTTTTCATATACACCGCGAGTTTTCTCAATAAATGCAGCTTTATTTACATCATCGTTTACTATCATGCCTTCCTGCTTAAGCTGCTCTATATATGATGATTCTTCCTTATCGTTGAATTCAGCTACTTTCTTTGAAACTAATGCTGCTTCTTCTTCAATTATAGCTTTATCTTCATCTGAAATCTGGTTCCAAATTTCATCTGTAAACATCAACATAGCAGTATTGTAAAAGTGCCCAGTCAAAGACAAGTATTTTTGAACCTCACTGAATTTTGCTGCAGCAATATTTCCGAGTGGGTTTTCTTGTGCGTCAACTACGTTGGATTGAAGTGCTCCATATAGCTCACTAAATGATAGTACTTGGGGCATCGCACCAAGAGCCTCAAATGTGTCAACTCTCATTTTAGTCTGAGCAACTCTAATTTTTATACCACTTAGATCTTCAGGGTTAACTATAGGTCTAACATTGTTTGTGATATGTCTAAATCCCCATTCAATATATGAAACGCCATGAAATCCTTGTGCTGAAACGATATCTGATATAGCTTCGCCGAATTCACCATTATATGCATCTCTTGCATGTTGAATGTCTTTCCACATATAAGGAAGGTCTTCTATTGCAAGCTTCATATCCATGTTTTGCATTGTTCCAACCATAATAGCCGCTGCTTCAAGGGAACCCATTTTCATTTGCTCCAGCATTTCTGACTCATTTCCCAGCATATTGTTTGGGAAATCTTCAATTGTCACTCGACCGCTAGTTTTTTCTGTGACTGCAACTGCAAATTCGTGTATCAATTTTGATGATTCAGTACCCTCGCTCATTGCATGACCAAGTTTGATTGTGATAGGCTTAACCTCAGCTGTTGGTGTTTCAGAAGCTTTTGGTGCGCATCCTGCCAATACGCTCAATACCATAGAAAAAACAAGTACTAATAGAATTTTCTTCTTCATTTTTTATCCCCCTTTAATTTTGTATATGTATACAAATACTTGACTAGTAAAATATATCTCCCAATCAAGTTATTGTCAATATAGAGTGCTACTTTTAAAAAATAATTAATCATTTCCTGAAATTAGTAACCTTTAATCACTACGATAAGATAATGTGAGTATGAAACGACTAGAAAATTTATATAACTAATAAAAACATGAATTTATAAGTTAAAGCTTGTAGCAACGTATTATTTGCTTGTCGATGTACTCTCAACAGTTCTGAATGATTTATATACGCATGCCAGCATAATCATTTTTTCTGTATTTGAAGTATTTGTTAGTCCATGGGATTGATCTGGTTCGATCATGCAAAAGCATCTGGGTCCAACTTCTACTTCTACTCCGTTATCATTAAAAATACCATGACCTTCAAGTATATGGTACAGCTCGCCTTCCCCATTGTGTGTATGCGTTCCAATACTGCTGCCAGGGTCTAGTTCAACTATTCCTAACCATTTGACATCCTCAAATACTATATCACCCATGACATTGAACATCCTAATAATTCCTTTTCCACCACAACGGTTCTCGAACTCTGTGAATCCATCTACTTTCTTAATCATATTTTATCCTCCTTGCATTTAATTCCATTTCATTACAATTACTCTTTTAGCTGATTACCTGAACATATGTAGCAAACAAACATAAAATATACTGTATATGTATACATACACGATTTACTTTAACTATATGCCTGTCTATAGTATTTGTCAATAAGAATTTAATGTATTAAAATAATAAACTCTCTTGAACTTATTACTCATCCAAGAGAGTTTTTATACACTTACTCTGCTAACATTTCCTTCCATCTCTTTCCTGTCTCTGTTGCTGCCAGACCTGCCACCGAGGTTTCCCTTAATGTCACCGGAATTGCAAGACCTATATTATACATTGCGCTAATTACCTCATCCCAGGGAACCTTGCTCTCTACACCTGCAAGTGCCAGCTCTGCGGAGGTTATTGCATTTACTGCTCCGGCGGCATTTCTTTTAATACATGGGACCTCTACGAGACCAGCAAGTGGATCGCAGGCAAGCCCAAGCATATTTTTCATGGCCATTGCCATGGCATGGGCAGCCTGTGCGGGTGTCCCTCCTGCCATTTCAACCGCTGCAGCGGCAGCCATTGCGCTTGCTGATCCAATCTCAGCCTGACATCCACCTGCAGCACCTGATATAAAGGCGTTATTTGCTATTACAAAGCCGAAGGCCCCTGCTGTGAAAAGGTGCAATGCGATAGTTTCATCATCCAAATCCAGCTTCTCACCGACAGCTAATAGAACTGCTGGAAGTACACCAGAGGACCCTGCTGTAGGAGTGGCGCATATCAATCCCATGGATGCATTTACTTCATTTATGGACACAGCGTAACAGGCTGCCTTAAGAGTGGTTATATCAGTAAGATAGTTCCCCTTGTCTATATATTCCTTTATCCTCTTACCATCACCGCCTGTCATTCCGGAGTGTGAAACCACACCCTCCATCCCTTTGGATGCGGCTTGCTTCATTACCTGAAACTGTTTTGACATACGGTTTATGACATCTTCTTTGCTCAATCCGGTAAGCTCTTCTTCCTGTTCGAGCATTATCTCGTAAAGCTTTATATTCCTCTCTGTTGCTTGTTCCACAAGCTCAGTTACATTTCTAAACATATTTATCCACCTCTCTATTCGCTAAGTCGAATAACTCGGATTATATTATCTCTTTCCGCTATAGACTTCACTACCTCATCTGGAACCTTCTGGTCGGTCTCCATAGCCATAAGAGCTATGTTACCCTTCTCTTTTCTTGATACCTCCATGCTGCTTATATTGATCTGATTGCTTGCCATAATGCCGGCAACGCATGCTATTACTCCATAAACGTCCCTGTGGAATACCATCAGGGCTGGATTCTCTCCTGATAGCCTTAGAGAAAACCCATCGATCTCCGTTATCTGTACTAAGCCTCCGCCTATGGAAATTCCTGTTATTTCCATTTGCGCATCTCCAGATCTTAGTGTGAGCTTCATGGTATTTGGGTGGACTGGTACGGCATCCTCCCTAATGAAACTGACCTTAAGTCCTCTATTTTCGGCATATTTCAATGACTCAGGTATTCTTGGGTCGTCCGTTTCATAACCAAGAAGCCCTCCAACAACTGCCACATCAGAGGCATGTCCCTTGTAGGTTTCGGCAAAGGAGCCATAGAGTCTTACGGTTACTTCATCTGGTTCTCTTTCGAAGAGATTTCTTGCCAACTGCCCTATTCTGACAGGGCCAGCTGTATGTGAGCTTGATGGCCCGATCATAACTGGGCCGATTATGTCAAAGATACTCCGATACTTCATTCTGATCTCCTCCTTATGTATTCTTGAGAATACCATCTGATTAAATTATACAGCATTGTTGTCTAGTGAGCATATCTTTTCTCCAAGTTCATAATTCAGTAATTCAAATTGATTTTTTTCGATTTGAGGTGTACAATTATTGCAAATATACTGAAGAGGATGAGAGTTGTGAAAGATAATGTTGAGAAGAAAAGAGAAACCATTAGAGAAAACTATTCCTCAGTAGCGAAGAGTTCAAACAGCGGATGCTGCGGTAGCAGTAATTGCTGCTCAGGTTCGATGGATTCCAAGGATATATCAAAACTGCTAGGCTACTCTGAGGAAGAATTGGAGATGGTTCCTTCAGGTTCGAATATGGGCTTAGGCTGTGGAAATCCTTTCGAGATTGCCGGGATACAAAAGGGGGAGACAGTTCTCGATTTAGGTAGCGGCGGGGGCTTTGACTGCTTCCTAGCAAGCAGGTTCGTGGGATCTGAAGGCCTTGTAATAGGGGTTGACATGACTCCTGACATGATTTCCCTTGCAAGAGGTTGTGCTGATGAGGAGGGCTATGAAAATGTTGAATTCAGGCTGGGTGAAATTGAGCATCTTCCAGTCGCAGACTCCTCCGTTGACGTAATAATCTCAAATTGTGTATTGAATCTATCTCTGGATAAAGCCCAGGTATTCAAGGAAGCCTACAGAGTGCTCAAACCGGGAGGGAGACTTGCTATTTCTGATGTTGCAGCTACCTGTGAACTGCCTGAGGAGATCAAGAATGATCTGTCGTTGATTTCAGCTTGTATTGGAGGAGCGATACATTATAAGGAGCTTGGAAAGCTTATAAAGAGAGCAGGCTTTGAAGCCGTAAGATTGAGAGCTAAGAAGGACAGCAAGGATATTGTCAAGGACTGGGCACCCGAAATAAATCCAGAGGACTATATTGCTTCCTTTTATATCCAGGCAAAAAAACCTGTTTAGCAAATCAATGTACTTTGTGTGGGTATTAGCTGAGATGTGGTATAATAAGTGTATCCATACAATGCTTTTTTAGGAGTTGAAGATAATGTTTAGCTCAGTCAAGCTTGATAAAAGCAGCTCTAAGCCAATGTACCAGCAGCTGTATGAAGCTATTTCCAAGATGATAGAGGAAGATGCCCTGGAGGATGATAGACTTCCTTCCATAAGGGCCCTTGCTAAGAGCCTTGGAGTCAACAACGTGACAGTTGTAACCGCCTATAAGGAGCTCGAGAGAGACGGCTACATCTATACACTTAAGGGCAGCGGAACATTTATTAAGAAGCAGCACTCAGATCAAGCTATATCTTCTGTTGAAGAGGGCGACATAGAGCTTATGCTCTCTGGGATTTTCCCTCTACTAAAAGACAGTATTGACTTTGCAAGTGTATCGCCGATACCAGATCTGTTTCCTATTGAGGAATTCAAGCAATCCCTGGTAGAGGTCTTGGACAGGGATAAGGGAGAGGCCTTTCTATATCCTGAGATAAGCGGATATGGGCCTTTAAGGGAATCTATATCAGGATTTCTGAAGGAAAACTACTCTATATCAGCCTCTAAGGAGCAAATATTGATAACCTCGGGAGGACAGCAGGGTCTGGATATAATATCCAAATCTCTCGTTGAAACAGGTGATGTAATTTTGGTTGAAAATCCAACCTACCCAGGTGCATATGCAGCCTTCAAATCCAGAGGTGCAAGAATAATTGGCATACCTATCCAACAGGATGGGATTGATATTGAGATCTTAAAGCAAAATATTAGAAGGTACAAACCTAAATTCATATACTTGATGCCAAACTACCAAAGCCCTACTACGATAAGCTATAGCAAGACCAAAAAGGATTCTGTTCTCAAGCTTGCTGAGGAATATGGCTTCTATATAATAGAGGATGATTTTCTAACTGACCTCTGCTTCGAGGATGATAAGAAGGAGCCACTTAAATCCCTTGATAGTAGGGATAGAGTTATTTTCGTAAAAAGCTTCTCCAAGATATTTATGCCTGGGGTAAGAATTGGATTTATGACTCTGCCGCCTTCATTGTTCAGGCAGATCATAAAGGCCAAGCACTCAACGGATATTTCTTCGTCGGGGTATCTGCAAAGAGCCTTTGATCTGTATCTAAGGAAGGGTCTTTGGGTAGACTATATCGATAAAATAAAGGAAGTATACAAGGGAAAATATCTTATTATGGCTGAAGGCTTGGACAGGCTGAAGGATTTAGGTCTTGAGTATCATAAACCTGGAGGAGGACTGAGCCTTTGGGTCAAGATCCCCGAAAGCTGGGATGCGATGGAGCTTTATGAAGAATGCAGCAGAAGGAAGCTTGCTATAGTTCCGGGTAAGGTTTTCTTTACCGAGCCCATGGATAAAGACAGGTTTATAAGGCTTAGTTTCAGTGCTGAGGACCCGCAAAGGATCAAAGACGGCTTGAGTTTGTTGGAAGATATACTATCAAGAAGGGAAAAGGACAGGGTAGACAGATATATACCCTTCCTATAGAGAAAAGCAGCCTCGCGGCTGCTTTTCTGGTTATATCTTGTCTTCAATAAATTGCTTTATCAGCTTGCTCAGCTCAATTGGCTTCTCCATTACTACAAGATGGCCTGCATTTTTGATAAGCTCGAAGCTGCCGTTGGGCATCATCGAAGCTATATCCTTTCCAGACTCAGGGTCATAAAAGGTACTGTTTGATCCGTTTATTACAAGGACAGGGATATCTATTGAGGGAAGGATAGATCGATAATCCTTACTCATCAGTGATTTCCATACTGAGCTCATTACCTCCGGTCTGTTCCCAGATAGCCTTTCTATGGCTAGTTTAAGAGAGCTTTCGTCAAGCCTAGGAGACATGTCTCTTACGAATGACTCTGCAAAGCTCATCCAGTCCATCTCCATAACCCTTAAGTCCTTGGTGAATTGTTCACTCGAGTAATTTCCCCTTAGGAGAGTTCCTCTCCAGCCATTTTCATCCATTACCATAGGTGATGTCTCGATGAATACCAAGCCACTTACATTGTCCTCTCCAAACTGCTTTATGTATTCCATTACGACTGCGCCGCCCATAGACCAACCTGCAAGTACAGGCTTCTTCATCTCAAGCTTATCTATTAGCTCCTTGATATCCCTTGCAAAAATATCAATTGTTATATCGGAGCTGGTACCGGATCTTCCATGACCTCTGAGGTCAACCTCTATGGTATTGAAGTTTTTAGAAAGTATTTTATCTATAACTCTGAATGAAGAGCCTTCTCCACCGAATCCATGTATTAGTATTATTGAAGTACCCTCACCACGGCTGCTGTATTCTAATTTTATTTTGTCTGAGGTTAAAATATATGCCATAACGATTACCTCCTTGGGAAAATTATAGCAAATATATAATTAAAATCAAAACAAAAAGCTGATATCGCAGGATTCGATAACAGCTTCCTATTTTTTAGGATTTGATTTGCCTCAAATGACACAGGGAATACAACTATAGGCGTAGTGTAAAACTCCCCATGTCCTCTTGGCAGACCGACCCTATTTTTTCATATGGATATACTTGAGCATACTGAACAGCATCTTATCTCTATTCTTTATGGCTTCCTCATCCCTTCCATCGGAATAGTCGTAGAAGCCCTTTTTGGATTTAACTCCAAGCTCTTTAGAATCCATAAGCTTTTTAAGCATCTCCGGAGGTTCCTTCATATCACTCAGCTCATTGAATAGATATGAAGAGATATAATAGAAGGTATCAAGGCCTCCTAGGTCTGCAGTCTGAAGAGGACCGATTATGGGGTATCTGAAGCCTGGGCCGTATCTCATTGCTCTGTCCACATCCTCTATATCGGCGATCCCTTCATTTACAATATGAAGAGCTTCCCTGAATGCTGCAAATTGCAGTCTGTTGCCTATGAAGCCGGGCGCATCCTTCTGGACTACAACTGGCTCCTTTTCGATTATGGTCAACAGCTCTCGCAATACGGCTACTGTATCGTCTGCAGTATCATCTGATCTTATAAGTTCCACCAGTGGGATTATATGAGGTGGATTCCAAAAATGCATCCCTATGAATCTCGATTTGTCTTCCACAAGCTTGGATATCCCACTTATGCTGAGCCCCGAGGTATTGGTCGCAAAATATGCATCCTTTGAGGCTATGCCTTCGACCTCTTGCCAGAATACTTGCTTGATATCCATTTTTTCAACTATAGCCTCAATAATCAGCTGACAGTCTACAAAGACTCCCTTGCTTGTATTGTAGGATATAAGGCTCACTGCGTCGCTTGCTTCCTTTTCAGTCATTATACCTTCACCAATAAGGCTTTCATTGAATATCTGAACAAGCCTTTTGGATTTCTCCAAATATTCTTCAGCTACATCTGTTACGACTACCTCATAGCCTTTCCTTGCAAATATTTGAGCAATTCCTGAACCCATCGTACCAGCACCTGCAATGCCAATCTTATTTATGAATCCTAGCTTCATACTATACCTCTTTTCGATTATTAGGTTTATCAAATTAATCCCATTCTAACATAAAAAAAAGACCCACTGCAATAAGCAGCGGATCTTCATTCAGAGACTGGCAACTTCCTACTCTCCCAGGTCGTTTCCAACCAAGTACCATCGGCGTTAAGAGGCTTAACTTCTGTGTTCGGTATGGGTACAGGTGTCTCCCTCTTGCTATCGTCACCAGACGAAAACTAAATCTACTATAGAACAAACACTACTTACTACAATTCACAATTTACAATTCACAGTTCTCAGCTAAGATTCTTCGCTTACGCTCAGAATGACAATCACTATTCACTGTTCACTATTCACTGTTCACTGACTTAGGTCAAGTCCTCGACATATTAGTATCTCTTAGCTTCAAGCATTGCTGCTCTTTCACCTGAGACCTATCTACCAGGTCGTCTTCCTGGTGTCTTACTCACTTTCATGATGGGAAATCTCATCTTGAGGGGGGCTTCGTGCTTAGATGCCTTCAGCACTTATCCCGTCCAAACTTAGCTACTCAGCCATGCCTTTGGCAAGACAACTGATTCACCATAGGTTTGTCCATCCCGGTCCTCTCGTACTAAGGACAGCTCCTCTCAAATTTCCTGCGCCCACGACGGATAGGGACCGAACTGTCTCACGACGTTCTGAACCCAGCTCGCGTGCCTCTTTAATGGGCGAACAGCCCAACCCTTGGGACCTACTTCAGCCCCAGGATGAGACGAGCCGACATCGAGGTGCCAAACACCCCCGTCGATGTGGACTCTTGGGGGGTATAAGCCTGTTATCCCCGGGGTAGCTTTTATCCGTTGAGCGATGGCCCTTCCACGCGGTACCACCGGATCACTAAGTCCAACTTTCGTTCCTGCTCCACTTGTTGGTGTCGCAGTCAAGCTTCCTTCTGCCTTTACACTCTTCGCACGATTTCCGACCGTGCTGAGGAAACCTTTGAGCGCCTCCGTTACTTTTTAGGAGGCGACCGCCCCAGTCAAACTGCCCAACTGACAGTGTCCCCACACCGGGTTCACGGTGCCAGGTTAGAATTTCAGCATCACAAGAGTGGTATCCCAAGGTTGGCTCCACAAATACTGGCGCACTTGCTTCTATGCCTCCCACCTATCCTGTACATGCAATGCCAAAATCCAATGTCAGCCTGCAGTAAAGCTCCACGGGGTCTTTCCGTCCTGTCGCGGGTAACTCGCATCTTCACGAGTACTACAATTTCACCGGATCCTTTGTTGAGACAGTGCCCAAATCGTTACACCTTTCGTGCGGGTCGGAACTTACCCGACAAGGAATTTCGCTACCTTAGGACCGTTATAGTTACGGCCGCCGTTTACTGGGGCTTAAGTTCACACCTTCGAAGTTTCCCTCTAAGCATTCCCCTTAACCTTCCAGCACCGGGCAGGTGTCACCCCCTATACTTCGTCTTTCGACTTAGCAGAGAGTTGTGTTTTTGGTAAACAGTCGCTTGGGCCTTTTCACTGCGGCCACCCAAAGCTTGTATATCGTATGATATCCACTCCAAGTGGCACCCCTTCTCCCGAAGTTACGGGGCTATTTTGCCGAGTTCCTTAACAAAGGTTCTTCCGCTCGTCTTAGGATTCTCTCCTCACCTACCTGTGTCGGTTTGCGGTACGGGTGAAAATATTCTCGATAGTGGCTTTTCTTGGCAGTGTGGAGTCTGCAGCTTCTCTACTTGTTTTTCGATCCCCATCACACCTCAGGATTTCTAAGAAAACGGATTTGCCTGTCTTCTCTCCCTACGTGCTTAGACGTGCTCTTCCAATCGCACGCTCTGCATATCCTCCTGCGTCCCCACTTCTCTATTAACGAATACCTCCAGTACAGGAATCATAACCTGTTGTCCATCACCTACGCTTTTCAGCCTTGGCTTAGGTCCCGACTTACCCTGAGTGGACGAGCCTTCCTCAGGAAACCTTAGGTTTTCGACGGGTGAGATTCTCACTCACCTTTCGCTACTTATGCCAGCATTCTCTCTTGTGTAATGTCCAGCGCTCCTTTCGGTACACCTTCGTCCCTTACACAATGCTCCTCTACCGATGTATTAATACATCCCACAGCTTCGGTATCTGATTTTAGCCCCGGAAATCTTCGGCGCAAGGTCTCTCGACCAGTGAGCTATTACGCACTCTTTAAATGTATGGCTGCTTCTAAGCCAACATCCTGGTTGTCTGTGAAACCTCACATCCTTTACCACTTAATCAGAATTTTGGGACCTTAGCTGGTGATCTGGGCTCTTTCCCTTTTGACTATGAAGCTTATCCCCCACAGTCTGACTCCCAAGCTTATGAGTATGGCATTCGGAGTTTGATAGGTTTTGGTAACACTATGTGCCCCTAGACCATTCAGTGCTCTACCTCCATCTCATTCTCTCTTGAGGCTAGCCCTAAAGCTATTTCGAGGAGAACCAGCTATCTCCGAGTTCGATTGGCTTTTCACCCCTATCCACAGGTCATCCCATAGCTTTTAAACGCTACCGGGTTCGAGCCTCCATTTTATTTTACTAAAACTTCACTCTGCCCATGGATAGGTCACCCGGTTTCGGGTCTATGACATGCAACTATATTCGCCCTGTTAAGACTCGGTTTCCCTACGGCTCCGTAACTTAATTACTTAACCTCGCTGCATATCATAACTCGCTGGCCCGTTCTACAAAAAGTACGCGGTCACACTTTTAACGTGCTTCCACTGCTTGTAAGCATAGGGTTTCAGGTTCTATTTCACTCCCCTCCCGGGGTTCTTTTCGCCTTTCCCTCACGGTACTGTTCACTATCGGTCACCAAGTAGTATTTAGCCTTGGGAGGTGGGCCTCCCTGCTTCCCACGGGATTTCTCGTGTCCCGTGGTACTCTGGAGCACAGCCTGTGAGTATTCCATTTCGTCTACAGGGCTATCACCTTGTTTCGCAAAGCTTCCCAGCTTTCTTCGACTATGGATCACTCAATCTTTTGCTGTGTCCTCAACCCCTGATAAATCAGGTTTGGGCTCTTTCCATTTCGCTCGCCGCTACTTTGAAAATCGATGTTTCTTTCTCTTCCTCAGGGTACTTAGATGTTTCAGTTCCCCTGGTCTACCTCTCATGACTTATTTTATTGGGTCATGAGTACTTGAGGGTTGCTCAAGTGGGTTCCCCCATTCGGATATCTACGGATCGACGTCTATTTGCGACTCCCCGTAGCATTTCGGTGCTTATCCCGTCCTTCTTCGGCTCTTGGTGCCAAGGCATTCGCCCTATGCTCTTAATAACTTGACCTATTTCATGTTTGTTCTTTTTTTAGATTTAGTTTTCAATGTTCAATTGATCCAACCTTAAGTTGGGTCGTGGTGGAGATGAGGAGGATCGAACTCCTGACCCCCTGCTTGCAAGGCAGGTGCTCTCCCAGCTGAGCTACACCCCCACGGGTGATTTAGTTAATAGCTAATAGGTAAGAGTGAAGAGTTATTTGCTTTAACTCTTAGTTCTTGGCTCTTAGTTCTTAGCTATCTTCTGAATTTATAAACTAAAACAGTGTGAGATACTTATGAATGTATCTTCCTTAGAAAGGAGGTGATCCAGCCGCACCTTCCGATACGGCTACCTTGTTACGACTTCACCCCAGTCATTGCCCCTACCTTCGACAGCTGCCTCCATTGCTGGTTAGCTCACTGGCTTCGGGTATTGACAACTCCCATGGTGTGACGGGCGGTGTGTACAAGACCCGGGAACGCATTCACCGCGGCATTCTGATCCGCGATTACTAGCAACTCCGACTTCATGCAGGCGAGTTGCAGCCTGCAATCCGAACTGGGATCGGCTTTTAGAGATTTGCTTGCCATCGCTGGCTTGCTTCTCGTTGTACCGACCATTGTAGCACGTGTGTAGCCCAGGACATAAAGGGCATGATGATTTGACGTCATCCCCACCTTCCTCCGATTTGTCATCGGCAGTCTCTTTAGAGTGCCCAACTTAATGATGGCAACTAAAGACAAGGGTTGCGCTCGTTGCGGGACTTAACCCAACATCTCACGACACGAGCTGACGACAACCATGCACCACCTGTGTCCGCTGTACCCCGAAGGATAAAGGTCTATCTCTAGACCGGTCAGTGGCATGTCAAGCCCTGGTAAGGTTCTTCGCGTTGCTTCGAATTAAACCACATGCTCCGCTGCTTGTGCGGGTCCCCGTCAATTCCTTTGAGTTTCATACTTGCGTACGTACTCCCCAGGCGGAGTGCTTAATGCGTTAGCTGCGGCACCGAGGTTTGACCCCCAACACCTAGCACTCATCGTTTACGGCGTGGACTACCAGGGTATCTAATCCTGTTTGCTCCCCACGCTTTCGTTCCTCAGCGTCAGTATAAGTCCAGAAAGTCGCCTTCGCCACTGGTATTCCTCCTAATATCTACGCATTTCACCGCTACACTAGGAATTCCACTTTCCTCTCCTTAACTCAAGTCTGACAGTTTCAAATGCTTACGTAGGTTGAGCCTACGCCTTTCACATCTGACTTATCAGACCGCCTGCGAACCCTTTACGCCCAATAATTCCGGACAACGCTCGCCCCCTACGTATTACCGCGGCTGCTGGCACGTAGTTAGCCGGGGCTTCCTCCTTGGGTACCGTCATTATCTTCCCCAAGGACAGAACTTTACAACCCGAAGGCCTTCATCATTCACGCGGCGTCGCTGCATCAGAGTTTCCTCCATTGTGCAATATTCCCCACTGCTGCCTCCCGTAGGAGTCTGGACCGTGTCTCAGTTCCAGTGTGGCCGTTCACCCTCTCAGGCCGGCTACCTATCGAGGCCTTGGTGAGCCGTTACCTCACCAACTAGCTAATAGGACGCGAGACCATCTTTCACCGCTTAATCGCTTTGACTTATCTCTCATGCGAGTGATAAGTATCATAAGGTATTAATCCCAGTTTCCCGAGGCTATCCCTTTGTGAAAGGCAGGTTTCTCACGCGTTACTCACCCGTCCGCCGCTAAGATGATCCTTCGATCAGTTCGAAAACTTCACTCCGGATCACTTCGCTCGACTTGCATGTGTTAGGCACGCCGCCAGCGTTCGTCCTGAGCCAGGATCAAACTCTCATTTAATAGTTTGACTAGCTCATATTATTTGTTCTTAAAAAATTGAAATCTTTGGTTTCATTCAAAGTTCTCACACTGTTTAGTTATCTAGGTTCACTCACCCCTGCTCGAGGCGACTTGCTTAGTATAGCACTTTTCTAAGCAATATGTCAACAGGTTTTCTAGAAGATTTTTTATAAATTTGTCTAAAACCGTCAACTTTTTATACTATACAGCTAATAAGTGTTATTGTCAACACATTTTAGATAGAAATAAAAAAGCTGCTCCGATCATTCGGGGCAGCTTAAGGTTGATTATTGTTAATCGATCATTGTCCGCTCAACTTCCTTACGAAGCTTCTCTAGGATCCTCTTTTCTATTCTTGAAACGGTCATCTGTGAAATGTCCAGATTGTTGGCTATTGTTACCTGGGTCCTCTTGTTGAAATACCTCTCTATAAGGATCTCTTTTTCGATCTCGTTAAGCTTCTCCATCGTTTTCATTAGGAAGTCATTGTTTTCGATCCTGCTGAAGTAGAAATCTTCCTCGCCTATCAATTCAGCAAGATTGACTTCCTTGTCATCGTTGTGAGAATCGAAGGTAACGTCCAGCGATTGGGGGGTGTAGACCTTGCTCGCCTCCATAGCCTCCAGTATCTCTTCCTCAGAGGTATTAAGGTAGGTAGCGATATCCTCGACAGTTGGTATCCTTTGAAGCTCCTGGCTCAGGTGCACTTTAGCGTTGTTGATCTTCTTCGATAGTTCCTGGATCCTCCTAGGTACACGAATGGTCCAGCCCTTGTCCCTGAAGTACTTCTTTATCTCACCAATTATTGTGGGAGTAGCAAAGCTGGAGAATTCAAAGCCCTTGTCTATGTCGTACCTGTCAATGGCATAAATAAGTCCTATGCTGGCCACCTGATAGATATCGTCGTAGTCTATTCCTCTGTTGGCATATTTTTTTGCAAGGATCTCGGCTATATAAAGGTGCGCTTCAATCAGAATGTCTCTGGTAGCCTTGGTAGGCATATCCTTATATTGTCTGAAGAGCTCCTTTATGTCTGCTTTATCCAAGCTGTTGTTTTTATCTCTATTGTAGTTATGCTTGTTAGCCATAGGACTACCATCCTTAATCTATATATTTGACCATTCTGATCTGTTCATCCAAATAGTAGGCCTCGTCCATCAGTGATTCTATGATCATTTTGCTCAGCTTGGCTTCCTTTGTCTCTTCGACGGAATTAAAACCATTGTGTCCACCTATTGATATTTCAAGCTTATCCTTCAATACCTCAAAGGATATCTCAACCTCGTCTGCTACATCAGGTAAGAATGACAGTATGCATGCTTCTCCCATGGCAACCTTGAGGTCATCAATCTCGTCGACATTGTAGCCTATTCTGCTTCCAATCGCCGAAGAAATCAACCTTACAAGACTTATATAGTCTGTCTTATTGGGGATTTTGACGGTTATCCTGTCGTTAAGCATTTTCGTCACCCCTTATGATGAACAGCTTATCTAGTTCGGTTATGTCAAATAGTTTCCTGATATTTGGCCTAATGTTGTCGATATATATCTTGTACTCTGTATCCTGGAGCATTTTTAAAAGGCTTATTAGAGCACCAAGACCTGTACTGTCGATGTAGTCCAGCTGTCTTCCATCGATCACCAGATCTGCCTTTCTCTCCTCAAAGGACTTGACTATTTCTTCCTTAAATACAGATGAGGTATAGATATCAATTTCCCCGACAGGCTTGAAAACCCACTGATTGTCATCATGGTTAAAATCTACCTTGGTATTAAGTGACATTCATTCTTCCCTCCATCTACTGTTAATTGGTTTGTTATTCATTCTATAACAAATATGTGTTAATGTAAACAAATTTAGGGCTTCTAGTCTTCCATGTACATGGCGACTGCAACAACCTTGTCATCCTTCATCTTCATCAAAGTGACTCCTTGAGTGCTTCTTCCCATTATTGAGATCTCTGACACTCCGATCCTTATCACTATTCCGTTCAAGGATATCATCATGACTTCGTCATGGTCGCTAACGACCTTAGCTGAAACTATATCTCCGGTCTTGTCCTTTATGCTGTAGGTTATAAGCCCCTTGCCGCCCCTGTTCTGGATCCTGTATTCAGTTAGCGGAGTTCTTTTTCCATAGCCATTTTCAGAAATTACAAGAAGATTTCTCTCATCATCGACAATCTCCATTGCTACTACAACGTCGTCTTCGTTAAGAGTGATCCCTTTTACGCCCATTGCACTTCTTCCCATATTTCTTACGTCTTTTTCACTGAATCTTATTGCCATACCCTTCTTGGTAACTACTATGAGATCCTTTGAGCCGTCAGTAAGTTTGACGCTGATCAGCTCGTCTGACTCATGGAGTGAAACGGCTATCAGTCCTGATTTCCTTATATTCTCAAATTGGTCAAGCCCTGTTTTTTTGATGATACCTTCCCTTGTTATCAGAACAAGGTTGTCCTCGGGGTTATGCTTATACAGCGGAATTATTGCTGAAACCTTTTCATCTCCTGTAAGATTCAAAAGATTTACTATCGCAGTACCCTTAGCCTGTCTCCCTGCCTCAGGGATCTCGTATGCCTTAAGCGAGTATACTTTCCCTTTGTTTGTAAAGAAGAGTATAGTGCTGTGAGTTGATGTGATATATAGGTCCTCGACGAAGTCTTCTTCTCTCTTCGTAAGTGCTATTATTCCTCTGCCTCCTCTTCTTTGGGGCTTATAGGTTCCCTCAGGCATCCTCTTTATATAGCCAAAATGAGTCAGTGTTATTACAACATCCTCATCTTCTATCATATCTTCAAGATTGATTTCATGGCTAGCTGCCATGATCCTGGTCCTTCTCATGTCGCCATATTTTTCTTTGATTTCAAGAAGCTCTTCCTTGATTATGTTCATTACAAGCCTTTCGTTGGCCAGGATCTCTCTCAGCCTGTTTATTTCCTTGATAAGTGCCTCGTACTCCTCCTCAAGCTTATCTCTTTCAAGGCCTGTAAGTCTCTTGAGTCTCATATCGAGAATTGCCTGAGCTTGCTTTTCAGATAGAGCGAATCTGCTCATTAGCGAATCTCTGGCTTCCTGATCATCCCCTGACCCTCTGATGATCTTTATTATCTCATCGATATTATCCAAGGCTATCTTTAAACCCTCTACGATATGAGCTCTTTCCTCCGCCTTGTTAAGATCGTACTTGGTCCTCTTGATGATTATGTCCTTCTGATGCTCAAGGTAATAATATAGCATTTCCTTAAGGTTCAATACCTTAGGCTCTCCATTTACCAAGGCAAGGTTTATAATCCCAAATGTAGTTTGTAGCTGTGTGTGCTTGTACAAGTTATTTAAGACAATATTTGGATTTGCATCTCTTTTCAACTCAATTACTATTCGCATTCCTTCTCTATCGGATTCATCTCTAAGGTCAGAAATGCCTTCCAGCTTTTTATCTCTTACGTACTCTGCTATTTTCTCAATAAGGTTTGATTTATTCACCTGATATGGTATCTCTGATACAATTATGCTGTGCTTACCTCTTGAGGATTCTTCAATTTCAGCTACTGCTCTAAGGGTAACCTTCCCTCTACCGCTTCTGAAGGCCTTCCTGATGCCTTCCTTCCCCATTATTATGCCGCCTGTGGGAAAGTCCGGTCCCTTTATAACCTTCATCAGGTCATCCACAATAATTTCAGGATCATCGATCATCATTGAAAGTCCATCAATTATCTCCCTTAAATTGTGTGGAGGAATATTGGTTGCCATTCCAACAGCTATACCTGAGGATCCGTTCACAAGAAGATTTGGAAATCTGCTTGGAAGAACAGTAGGTTCCTGAAGGGTCTCATCAAAGTTTGGCCTGAAGCTTACAGTATCCTTATTGATATCTCTAAGCATCTCAGTAGCGATCTTAGTCATTCTGGATTCGGTATAACGCATTGCTGCTGCACCGTCTCCATCGACGCTGCCGAAGTTTCCATGTCCGTCTACAAGTAGATATCTTGTGTTAAAATCCTGAGCCAGTCTTACCATGGCACCATATACTGAACTATCTCCATGGGGATGGTACTTACCAAGTACGTCTCCGACTACCCTGGCTGACTTCCTGTATTGCTTATCTGGAGTCATACCCAGCTCATCCATAGCGTACAGTATCCTTCTGTGCACAGGCTTTAGGCCATCTCTTACATCAGGGAGAGCACGGCTTACGATTACGCTCATGGCATAATCCAGATAAGAGTTTCTCATTTCATCTTCAATTTTAATTTCTACTAACTTATCTCTTTCGTTATCCATTTCGGCCTCCTAGATGTCAAGATTCTTAACATACTTAGCATTCTCTTCAATAAATTCTCTTCTGGGGTCAACCTTGTCTCCCATCAGGGTTGTAAATATATCGTCAGCAGCAACAGCATCATCTACGCTTACCCTCAGTAGAGTCCTCTTTTCAGGATCCATTGTAGTATCGTAGAGCTGTTCTGCATTCATCTCTCCAAGACCTTTGTATCTCTGGATAACCGGGTTCCCTGTTCTCCCAATCTCGTCAAACAGCTTTTCCAAATCTCTGTCACTGTAGCAATAGTATTCCTTTCTGTTCTTGGTTACCTTATACAGTGGTGGTTGAGCGATATATATATGTCCATTGTCAATAAGCTCTCTCATATATCTATAGAAGAAGGTAAGCATAAGTGTCCTAATATGTGCACCGTCGACATCGGCGTCGGTCATGATTATGATTTTGCCGTATCTTAACTTCTCCAGATTAAAATCCTCGCTTATTCCTGTTCCAAAGGCTGTTATCATTGCCTTTATCTCGTTAAAGCCTAGAATCTTGTCCAGCCTTGCCTTCTCTACGTTCATTATCTTTCCTCTAAGAGGAAGTATTGCCTGGAACCTCTTATGTCTTCCCTGCTTTGCACTACCTCCCGCGGAATCACCCTCAACAATGAATATTTCAGTTTCTTTAATGTCGCTGGACTGGCAGTCAGCTAGCTTTCCTGGGAGGGTCGTATTATCCAATATGCTTCTTTTCCTTGTAAGATCCCTTGCCTTCCTTGCAGCCTCTCTGGCTCTTTGGGAGCTTATAGCCTTATCCAGGACTATTTTTGATACCTTGGGATTTTCTTCAAAGTAATTATTTAGATATTCTGTGGTCAGTGACTCGACAATTCCTCTAGTTTCACTATTTCCAAGCTTGCCCTTGGTCTGCCCCTCAAACTGAGGTTCAGGAAGCTTTACAGACAGTATTGCAGTCATACCCTCCCTTACGTCTTCCCCGGACAGGTTGTCATCTTTTTCTTTAAGGAAGCCGTACTTCCTTGCATAGTCATTTATCGATCTTGTTAGTGCAGTCCTTAGACCTGAGAGGTGTGAACCACCCTCCGCAGTATTGATATTGTTTGCAAATGTAAATACGTTCTCCGTGTAACCGTCTGTATACTGTATTGCAAGCTCCACAGTCGTAAGATCTCTTTCCTGCTCGAAATATATAACATCCTTATGAAGAGGATTTTTGTTTTTATTTATATATTCGACGAAGGATTTTATTCCTCCCAGATAATGGAATTCTTTCTTAACGCCAGACCTCTTGTCTTCTAAGGAAATTTTTATACCTTTATTCAGGAATGCCATTTCTCTGAATCTGTATTCAAGAGTTGCAGAGTCAAATACTGTTGTTTCAAATATTTCGTCGTCAGCCTTGAAGTGTATGGTCGTTCCAGTTCCCTCTGCGTCTCCAATACATTCCAGCTCAGAAGTTGCTGCACCTCTGGCAAATGATTGTCTGTATTCCTTGCCTTCTCTTTTTACCTTCGCTACCAGCCACTCTGAAAGAGCATTAACTACAGATACCCCTACTCCGTGAAGACCTCCGGATACCTTATAAGCTGAGTTATTGAATTTACCTCCGGCATGCAGTATTGTCAAAACCGTTTCTACGGTTGATTTTCCCGTCTGAGGATGAGTCTCCACTGGGATCCCGCTTCCGTTATCTTCAACGGAAACTGAGTTGTCTTCGTGGATTATAACGTTTATTGTGTCGCATATTCCTGCAAGAGCCTCATCTACACTATTATCGACTACCTCATAAACAAGGTGGTGAAGACCTTTAGGCCCAGTGCTGCCAATGTACATACCAGGCCTTTTTCTGACCGGCTCAAGGCCTGTCAAAACCTGGATCTCATTGGCTGTATAATGTCTTTCATTTCCATTTCCGTTGCCGTTTATTTCACTCGCCATTTACTTCCCTCCACGTTTTATTTCCATTGTATAGACAACCTTCCATTACGTAGAAAATTGTTTTATCAAAATCCTTCAGGCTGTCCGTTTCTACTGCATCGGTTACTGTTATAAATGTCTGTGTTTCACTGAATAATCCTGTCAAAAAACCTCTCCTATCCTCATCAAGCTCAGAATATACATCATCTAAAAGTAATACTGGATAATAGCCTGTTTCCTTCTTAAGTATTTTTACCTCCGACAGCTTAAGCGTCAGCACAAGAGTCCTCTGCTGCCCCTGGGAACCAAAGGTCCTTAGGTCCTTACCGTTGATCGATGGAGTAAAATCATCTCTATGAGGACCAATGGAAGTACTCCCTATCTCGATATCCCTCGATCTTCCCTTTCTAAGTTGATCCAGGTATTTTTCCTCAATATCAAGAAGTGAAGCTCCAGCTGGAATATTCGTATTATATTCAATATCCAACTCCTCTTTACCTGAGGTAATCTTAGAATGAATATCTCTTGCTTCCTTTTTTATCCTTTTAATATACTGCTCTCTTTCCATAGAGATAAGTGTACCAAGCTTAGCCAGTTGTACATCGAAAACCTCAAGAAGCTCAGAGAGTTCACTCAAGGATCTTCTTGATTTAAGTAGATTGTTTCTTTGGATCAAAGCTTTGTAATATCTGCTAAGGTTATGATGATAAACAGGCTTCAGCTGAGATATGCTCGTATCCAGATAATTTCTTCTGTTCCCGGGACCTTCCTTTACGAGCTTAAGATCATCGGGAAAAAATACTACTACCTTTAATCCAGTATTTAACTCCTTGTAGCTTTTAAGTTCGACCTTGTTCATCCTTATCCGCTTTGGTTTATCAGATTCAAGCTTTATTTCCGTGAATTTTTCAAGTTCACCTATACTCAGCTCAGCACCTACATAAGCTTCTTTCTTGCCAAAGCTTATTATTTCCTTATCTCTAAGAGTCCTAAAGGATCTTCCTGTCGAACACATATAAATGGCTTCAAGAAGATTTGTCTTACCTTGGGCATTTTTTCCCACAAGTATGTTTACACCGCTGCCAAAGCTTGCGGACATGCTGATGTAGTTTCTGAAGTTAATTAGCCTGATGCCCTTTATAATCAATCAATACACTCCCAATCAATCTGCAGGACTAAACCAATACGAAGTGGTATTCATCATCAATTACTACCCTATCGTTTTTTCTAAGCTTTTTTCCTCTTTCGAAGGCAACTACGTCATTGACCTTTACAAAACCTTCTGCAATCATTTCCTTTGCCTGTCCTCCAGTTTGAGCTGCTCCACAAAGCTTAAGAAATTGATCCAACTTGATGTAATCAGTGGTTATTAGTATTTCTTCCATAATATGCTCTCCTAGAAATCATCCTGTGCAAGCCTTACCGGCAGCACAAGGTAAGTATAGCTGTCATCATACACACCATTAATAATGCAGGGATTAAGACTTCCGACGAACTTTAGGACTATCTCCTCACAATCCATTATCTTTATTCCTTCAAGTATATATCTTGAATTGAATGCAATATTTAAATCTTCACCCTTCTGGTGGGCATTTACTGATTCAAAAACATCTCCCATCTCAGAATTTGATTTTATAGCAATTTGCCCATCTGAAACTGATATCTTGATAAGATTTGCCTTTTCTTCCTTGGCCAGAAGTGAAGCTCTTTCAAGACCACTTTGAAAGCTTCTTCTGTTTACTTTAACCTCAGTTTTATGCTCAGCTCTCATGATGTCCTTGTAATTGAAAAATTGCCCTTCCAAAAGCTTAGTATACATTATTGTATCTCCAAGGTTAAATATAGCTTGTCCATGAGAGATGCTGACTACCATTTCTTCTTCCTTATCCTCAATGATCTTATTCAGTTCATTTAAAGCTCTGCCCGGTATTATGATCTTTTCCTTTATAGGCGATGAGGTTGTTATTTTTCTAAGAGCAAGTCTATAACCGTCCAGTGACACACAGGATACATTACCACCGTCCAGCTCCATTAAAACTCCTGTGAGCGAAGGTCTTGTTTCATCCTGAGTGGTTGCGAATACAGTTTGCCTTATGGCTGCCTTAAAAAGATCCCTGGAAATATTGAACTGATTTTCTTCAATTATTATAGGTAGATCAGGGTAATCCTCTCCAGAATTTCCAATGATATTAAACTCAGCATTTTGGCACTTAATATTTACGTGATTATCCTTTACCGAAAATGAGATGGTGTCATCAGGAAGCTTTCTTACGATATCCCCGATTATCCTTGAATTAAGGACTATCTTCCCCTTCTCTTCAACGACTGCATCGACGAAGGTTTCGATACTTATTTCAAGATCTGTAGCTGTCAACTTCAGGCTGTGATCCTTTGCTTCAAAGAGTATGCCGTCAAGGATTTGAAGGGTTGATCTTGAAGAAATACCTCTCTGAGCTATTGATATGTGCTTTGACAGGTCCCTTTGCTCAACTCTGAATTTCATGTTTTTTCCTCCCTCGTATAGAATATTAGAATCAAAAACTATAGTAGTAATAGTAGTAGGCGTTGTGATTATGTGGATAACACTATTCTTCTTTCAAAATAATAGAGTTATAGGTTTTAATAACATGTGGATAAGTTATGGAGATTTTTATTATTTTCCACAGATAAATCATTTTTTAAGATCCTCTATTATATCTTCTATCTTCTTTTTAAATAAATAATCTCTGTTCATATCGTTATTGATTTTTTCACAGGCGTGTATAACAGTGGTATGATCCCTTCCCCCAAATTCGTCACCTATCTTTGGAAGAGATAAATCAGTAAGCTCTCTTGTAAGGTACATAGCAACCTGTCTTGGATAAGCGATCGCTCTGGTTCTCTTCTTTGAGCTGAACTCGTCTATCCTTATATTGAATCTCTTAGAAACCTTGTCCTTTATAAGGTCAACGGTTATCTCCACAGGTTTGTGATTTGATATAATATCCTTTAGTGCCTCCTCGGCAAGCTCCTCGGTTATAGTTCTGTTGGTAAGCGATGAGTATGCTACTACCTTTATCAGGGCTCCTTCAAGCTCTCTTATATTGGAATGTATCGTATTTGCTATAAGCAGTACAACTTCATCAGGAATCTCCAGATTTTCGAGAGTTGCCTTCTTCCTTAGAATTGCCATTCTGGTCTCAAGGTCAGGTGCTTGGATATCAGTAGTAAGACCCCACTCAAATCTCGATCTTAGCCTGTCCTCAAGTGTAGGTATATCTCTGGGAGGTCTGTCACTTGATATTATTATCTGTTTATTGGCCTCATGGAGTGCATTAAAGGTATGGAAGAATTCCTCCTGCGTACCCTCCTTGCCTGCAATAAACTGTATGTCGTCAACAAGGAGCACATCTACATTTCTGTATTTATTCCTGAACTCTTCGTTCCTATATTCTCTGATCGAGTTGATAAGCTCATTTGTAAACTTTTCGCTGGATACATATACAACCTTTGAATCCGGATTTTGGCTTAGTATATAATGTCCTATGGCATGCATCAGATGCGTTTTGCCAAGACCTACCCCTCCATAGATGAACAGAGGATTGTATGCCTGAGCCGGTGCCTCTGCTACTGCAACGGATGCAGCATGAGCAAAATCATTGCTTTTTCCGGTTACGAAGGTACTGAAGGTGTACTTCGGGTTTAATTGGGATTTGTTCATAGCCTTAGTCGTTTCTTTTTCCGGCTGCACCTGTGTTTGTTTAACCTGCTCACCGGGTATTATGAATCTGATCTGGTAATTTTTGCCTGTGACTTGCTTGATGGCATTCTTTATCAGATTAAAGTATCTGCCTTCAAGTATTCCTTTTGTAAAGTCGTTGGGTGCTCCGAGTATTATCTCGTCATCCTCCAGACTTATTGGCTCAATTGATTTAAGCCAGGTATTAAAGCTTACTTCAGTGAGCTCTACCTTGATCAGTCCCAGGACGCTTTCCCAAATCTGGTCCAAATTAGTGTCCATACTGCTACCTCCTCAGGAAATTATCAACAATGTTTTCAACAGAAATTGAATTGTCCACATATGTGGAAATAAAATGATAACTATAATAACTTTGTGGATAAAATTATCAACCTACTGTTGATTTAGTAAAAAAATGTTTAAGTATTTTCTTTTTCCACAATCAGATATAGATCGAATTGTGGATAAAAACTTAAACAAATTACGAAATCTTAATATAGAAACGATAGATCAGTTAAAGGTTATACACAAACTATCCACATATTGTGCATAACCTTAAGTTATCCACCAATTTTCTAATTTATCAACATCCTCTATTATCTTACCAAAAGGGGACTCTTAATTCAATAAATTTATCCACAATACCAACAGTTTAAGAACAAGTGTTTTGTGGATTCTCAGTAAATTTAAAAACTTGACAGCTACATGGCTGATACATATAATTTATAGTAGTGTTTTATGCGTTCCACATTGCAAGCTCTATATTGGTTATATAGATGTAAGATTATTGAAGGGGGTGTGTCGGGTGAAAAGAACTTATCAACCAAAGAAAAGACAAAGAAGCAAGGAACATGGCTTCAGGAAAAGAATGAAGACCAGATCAGGTAGAGAGATATTAAAAGCTAGAAGAAGAAGAGGAAGAAAGATACTTTCTGCATAAGGCCGCTTGATAGTGGCCTTTTATTAAAGGCCATTTTAAGGTGGAGTACCTGTGAAAAAAGAAAACAGACTTAGAAAGAATATGGAGTTTAAGAAGGTCTACAAATCCGGCAAGAATTATTGGAATCGTAATCTTATCTTGTATGTTAGAAGGAATGGTACTGATAAGGTAAGAATCGGTATTTCAATTACCAAAAAGGTTGGGAATGCAGTGGTCAGGAACAGGCTTAAAAGAAGGATAAAGGAAGTGAACAGATTATTTCTTCCTAATCTAAAAAAGGGCTACGACCTGATATTTATTCCTAAAAAAAATGCTGTAGACCTTAGTTTCGCTGAATTGGAAAGCGCTATTAAGCACATTTACCGGATTTCCGGCATGGCCGAGAAGGTGAATTGATGTCAAGGATTGCTATTTTATTGATCAAATTCTACCAAAGATATATCTCAAGATATATTCTTACTGGGAAAAATTGCAGATTTTATCCTACCTGCTCGGAGTATTCCCTGCAGGCTTACACGAAGTATGGATTTTTTAAGGGCAGCTATTTATCTGCAAAGAGGATCCTTAAATGCCATCCATTCCATGAGGGAGGATATGATCCGCTTAAATGAGGGGGTTAATCGATGATTGGTTTTTTGGGTAATATTCTGGGGTCGATCCTAAAGTACGTTTACAGCTTTGTTGCATCCTCTTTTGGGAGTGAACCGGCTCAGATTTCGTTCTATGCGATAGCCATAATATTAACTACGATAATTTTTAAGCTGATGCTGTTGCCTATAAACCTACAGCAAACAAGATCTACTAAGAAAATGGGTGAAATTCAACCCTTGATGAAGGAGATACAGACTAAGTACAAAAACGATCCGCAGACTATGCAGATCAAGATGCAGGAGCTTTATAAAAAGCACAAGTATAATCCGGCATCAGGATGTTTGATCCTTTTGGTTCAGTTACCTATCATATTTGCATTTTTTGCAGTATTCAGAGAGCCTGCAACATATGCTTTTACAGAGCCAGGATTATATGAGAGTATGGCGAAGAATTTCTTTTGGATAACCAATCTTGAGAATCCTGATATTTATTTGTGGGGTCTTCCACTCCTCTCTGCCGTTACGACATATATCCAGAGCTTGACAATGGGACAAGGCAATAAGGACCCACAGGCAATGGCAACCCAAAGGATAATGAACTATATGCTGCCAGTTATGATTTTTATGGCTGCGCGTACCTTCCCGGCTGGTCTAGCATTGTATTGGGTCATAAGTAATATTTTCACTATAGTTCAGCAAATGATTTCAAACAGATCAACGATGTCGATCAAGGGGGCCAAATAATATGAAATTTGTTGTAAAGACCTCTAAAACTGTTGAAGAAGCTTTAAAAGAAGCTCTGGTTGAGCTTAATGCAACTGAAAAGGACGTCGAGGTTGAGATTATTGAGGAACCTTCCAAGGGTTTATTCGGGATAATCGGCACAAAGGAAGCAAAGATAAAGGTAACATTGAAAAATGATCCTGAGGAAATTGCGGACAAATTTCTTGATAGCGTTCTAAAGGGAATGGGGATAGTAGCCCTTCAGGATGTAGTTTTAAAAGGAGATACGCTTCATGCTGATATAAATCATATCTCATCCTCTGATATGGGAATACTGATCGGGAAAAGAGGTAATACTCTTGATTCACTTCAATATCTCCTGAGCCTTGCTGTCAATAAGGACAGAGACGAGTATTTAAAGGTCGTACTCGATACTGAGGGATATAGGCAAAAGAGAGAGGAAACACTTAAAAAGCTGGCTAGGAAAATGGCAGATAAAGCATTATACAGCAAGAGACCTGTAAAGCTTGAGCCAATGAATCCATATGAGAGAAGGATCATCCACTCTGCTCTTCAAAATGTAAATGGCGTATCTACCTATAGCGAGGGAAGCGAGCCCTACAGAAGAGTTGTAATCATAAACAAGTGATAAATACCCGATACCGGGAATAGTTTAGCAAAAGCCCTATATAGGGCTTTTGTTTTTTGGTTTGACATACAGCGGTGATGTTATAAAATAAAGCTACAGGTTTGAAACCATGGTGTAGAATGAGGTGAGAATATGAGTGAAACGATAGCTGCAATTTCAACTGCAGTTGGGGAGGCAGGTATTGGTATTGTAAGAATGTCAGGTAAAAACTCTATCGACATAGGGAAGTCCGTTTTTAAGAGGATTTCAAACTGCTCTGAAGGTGTTTTTGAAAATAAGAAACTTCTTTACGGGTACGTAGTTGATAGCGACGAGGTAATAGATGAGGTGTTAGTTGCCTTTATGAAGGAGCCCTTTACCTATACAAGGGAGAATATGGTTGAAATATATTGCCATGGCGGTATAATCCCCGTAAAGAAAACACTCGAGCTTCTCTTAAGGAAGGGTGCAAGGCTCGCTGAACCAGGTGAGTTTACCAAAAGGGCGTTCCTGAACGGAAGACTGGACCTTTCCCAGGCAGAGGCAGTAATAGATATAATAAAGGCAAAAACTGAGAAAAGCTACGAGGTCTCACTTAAGCAGCTTGAGGGCGGATTGAGCAAAGAGATCGAGGGAATACGCGAGATACTCCTCTCGATGATCGCACATATCGAGGTTTCGATAGATTTCCCAGAAGAAGATATACAGGAAGTGACCTATGAAGAGCTGACTGAAAGTGGAGAAAAGGTATTCTGCAGAATATCAAGGCTCCTCTCTACCTCAGGCAGAGGCAGGATCCTTAGAGATGGATTGAATACAGTGATACTTGGTAAACCGAACGTAGGCAAATCTTCACTCTTGAATGCTGTTCTAAGGGAGAATCGCGCCATAGTAACAGACATCCCGGGAACTACTAGAGACATAATTGAGGAATATATAAATATAGATGGTATCCCGCTTAAGATAATGGATACAGCCGGAATCCGGCAGACTGAGGATATCGTCGAGAAAATAGGAGTAGACAGAGCAAAGGAAATGCTGGAAAAGGCTGATTTGATCATAGCAATTTTTGATATATCAAGTGAGCTTTCAGAGGATGATTACCACATCATAGACCTTATTAAGGATAAAAAGACGATTGTTCTATTAAATAAAACAGACCTTCCAAAGCTATACGACGAGGATCATTTTGCTGGAATTTTCTCTGGGAAGGAGATCATCACCACCTCCATGACCAAAGGGATAGGAATTGATGAACTCGAGGATAGTATTAGAAATATGTTCTACCAGGGAGACATAACTATTGAATCTGATATGATCATCAACAATATTAGACACAAAAATCTTCTTGAACAGGCAAGTGATAATATTACTTCAGTTATTGAGGATTTGAGAAAACAGGTTCCTCTTGATTGCCTGGAGGTAGACCTAAAAAATTGCTGGGAAAATTTAGGAGAAATTACCGGAGAGAGTATCGGAGAGGACGTACTCGACAGGATATTCAGGGAATTTTGTATTGGAAAATAGATGGCAATTGATGATTGACAATTGAGAATGGACATAGAGCTAAGAGCTAAGAGCTAACAACCAACAACTAACAACTAACAACAATATTACCATTAAGGATGATTTTTATGAGAGAAGTAAAGAAATATATTGCCGGTGAATACGATGTAGTAGTCATTGGTGCAGGTCATGCAGGAGTAGAAGCAGCTTTAGCTCCCGCAAGGATGGGCCTACGGACAGCAATACTGACCATAAGCCTCGACGGGATAGTCGCCCTATCCTGTAATCCCAATATCGGAGGAACCGGGAAAGGTCACCTTGTAAGAGAGATCGATGCTCTTGGTGGAGAGATGGCATTAAACATCGACCGATCATTTATCCAAAGCAGGATGCTGAACCTTTCAAAGGGCCCAGCGGTCCACTCTCTCAGGGTACAGGCTGATAAGAAGAAATACCACATGGAAATGAAGAGGATACTTGAGGATGAACCAAACCTTACCCTAAGACAAGCAGAAGCGACGGATATTCTGTTTGAGGACAATAAGGCAAGAGGCGTTGTGACAAGGACAGGCGGAGTATATCTTGCAAAGGCCATAGTTATAGCTACAGGAACATATCTGGGCGGTATGGTCTATATCGGTGAGGTTAATTACCAGTCAGGTCCGGATGGAATGTTTCCCTCCCTTCTGTTGTCCGACTCACTTAAGGGCAAAGGTTTCCTGCTGAGAAGATTAAAGACAGGAACTCCTGCCAGAGTACACAGAGACAGCATAGATTACTCTGTTATGGAGATACAGCCGGGTGATGATGAAATAGTACCATTCTCCTTTCTTAATGCTGGCAAGAACTTTGATATCAAACAAGTACCTTGCTATCTGACTTATACGACTGAAGCCACTCATGATATCATCAGGGCTAATCTAGACAGATCTCCTATGTTCGCAGGCTATATAGAGGGTGTCGGACCGAGGTACTGCCCTTCCATTGAAGACAAAGTCGTCAGGTTTGCGGACAGGAATAAACATCAGGTATTTATTGAGCCAGAGGGATCATCAACCAAAGAGATGTATGTTCAAGGAGTCAGCTCTTCACTTCCGGAGGAAGTCCAGGTTGAAATGTACAAAAAAATAAAAGGTCTTGAAAATGTAAAATTCATGAGGACTGCTTATGCCATTGAGTACGATTCGATCGATCCGACGATACTGAAGAGAACTCTGGAGCACAAGGAGATCCAGAACCTTTTCTTTGCAGGCCAAATCAATGGCTCCTCAGGGTATGAAGAGGCTGCGGCTCAAGGGTTGATAGCAGGTATAAATTCAGCTTGCAACATCAAGGGACTAGAGCCCTTCGTACTGGATAGATCAGAGGCTTATATAGGAGTTTTGATAGATGACCTGGTCACAAAGGGTACCGACGAACCGTATAGAATGATGACCTCAAGAGCTGAATACAGATTGACATTAAGACAGGACAACGCTGACCTAAGACTTACAGGAAGAGGCTACGAGCTGGGCCTGGTAAGAGAAGACAGATATCAGAAAATGCTTGAAAAGGAGAAGCTTATGAGAGATGAGCTTGCCAGACTCTCGAGGATAATAGTTACACCTACCGAGGAAGCCAACAGAATTATTGAGGGAATGGGATCTACTCCTTTGAAGACAGCCTGGACACTATACGACCTTATAAAAAGGCCTGAGCTAACCTATGATTCGTTACTTCCATTCGATCCCGACAGGCAGTTTCTACCTAAGGACATAAGACTTCTGGTTGAAACTGAGATCAAGTATGAGGGGTATATAAAAAAACAGATGATACAGATTGAGCAGTTCAAGAAGCTTGAAAACAAGAGCATTCCAGAGGATATCAACTACGAATTTGTCAAAGGATTGAGCAACGAAGCCAGACAAAAGCTGGAAAAAATCATGCCGGATTCAGTAGGTCAGGCCTCGAGGATATCAGGGGTTACACCTGCTGATATAAATGTTCTGCTGATCCACTTGGAACAGCGCAGAAGGAGTGAGTCATAAGTTGATAAGCATCGAAGTATTGAGACGTACAGCTGGAGAAATGGGCATAGACTTAAATGAAGACGGTTTTAAGGCATTTCTAAAGTACAAAGAAATGATACTTGATTGGAATCAAAGGATAAATCTTACGACTATAACAGATAATGATGAGATGGATATCAAGCATTTTGCCGACAGTCTCTCTCCCGCCTTGACAGGAGTATTCGATGGCAGCAAAAAAGTTATCGACATAGGAACAGGAGCAGGATTTCCCGGAATTCCACTTAAGATTTGGAATCCGGAGCTAAAGGTTACTTTAATGGACAGCCTGAATAAACGGATCACCTTTCTTGAACTGGTAATAAAAGAGCTTGGCCTTAAGGAAATTAATGCAATCCATGGACGAGCTGAGGAGTTGGCCAGCAAGCCTGATTACAGGGAGGTCTTCGATGTTTGCATTTCAAGGGCTGTGGCTTCACTTGATACCTTGAGCGAATATTGTATTCCATTCGTAAGGCCGGGAGGTTGGTTTATAGCTATGAAAGGTCCATCTGCGATGGATGAGATCAAGCTTGCAGGCAAGGCAATCTCAACCCTGGGAGGATCTGTTGAAGATATTAGAGAGATTAGATTCCCCGGAACAGACATAGAACACACTTTGATTATGATAAAAAAACTGACGAAGACATCCTCAAAGTACCCAAGAGGTGGAGGAAAGCCAAGAAAATCTCCAATCAAGTAGCCCTGAAACAGTTGAAAACACTGAGTTAGGAGGAAATGTTCCACGTGAAACATCATTTAGATGTATTCCGTGGAACATTTTTATTCAAAAGAGTTCAGGATGTGCTATTATATATCTAACGAGTTAATTAACACTTACATTTAAGCGACCGGCGTTATGTTATCAACAGAATGCCGAATGAAGAGGATCATTTTGCCGGGAGGAGTGTTGGCATGGGAAAAGTAATTGCGATCTTTAATCAAAAAGGCGGAGTGGGAAAAACTACAACCAGCATCAATCTTGCTGCGGGTCTAGGAAAACTTGGGAAGAAGGTTCTTCTAATAGATATCGACCCTCAAGGAAACTCTTCCAGCGGGCTAGGGATAGACAAAAACGATGCTGAAGTAATCATATACGACATCCTGAGCAGTGAGGCCTCCATAGTTGAGGGAATTTATGATACCTCAGCGGAGAATGTCAGGATCATACCGTCAAATAATCAGTTGGCTGGTCTGGAGATCGAACTTGCCAGAAAGGAAGGATGGGAGACAGTTCTTAAGGACATTATCGGAGAAATCAAAGGCGAGTTTGACTTTATATTTATCGACTGCCCGCCATCCCTTGGAATACTAAGCGTCATAGGCTTGATTGCTTCAGATAGCGTAATAATACCAATACAATGCGAGTACTACGCCTTGGAGGGAGTGAGTCAGCTTTTCCAGACTATCGAGCTCGTCAAGAAGAGCTACAATCCTGGCTTGGAAGTGGAAGGCGTCGTGCTGAGCATGTTCGATGGAAGGACCAATTTATCGATTCAGGTTGTAGAGGAGGTCAAGGCTTTTTTCAAAGGGAAGGTTTATACCAGTATAATTCCTAGAAATGTCAGACTGGCTGAGGCTCCATCTTACGGATTGTCAATTATGGACTATGACAATAAATCGAAGGGTGCTGACAGCTATATGGAGCTCGCAGAGGAATTTTTATTCCTTCAGGATTGATAGAGGGATTGCAACTTAAAGGGAGAGGATCAAATGAACGCTAAGAGAAGGGGACTGGGTAAGGGTCTGTCTGCATTGATTCAGGATAAGGAAAAAGCGGAGGAACTGATTAGCGACGCAAAGCTTAATCCATCAGAGACGGTAGAGGAGGTTGAGGTAGTCAGGATATTTCCTAAGTCAGATCAGCCGAGAAAAATCTTTGATGAAGATGCTTTAAACGATCTAAAAGCCTCCATTAAAGAAAACGGCGTCATACAGCCAATAATACTAAGGAAAAAAGATGATAGATATGAAATAATTGCTGGTGAGAGACGTTGGAGGGCAGCCAAGGCTGCGGGCCTGGTAAGGATACCATCAATTATCAGAGAAATCGATGAGGAAACAGCTGCAAAAATATCCCTTATAGAAAATGTCCAGAGAGAAAACTTAAATCCTATCGAGGAGGCCGAGGCCTATAAGAGACTTATGAGCGAGTACAGCCTGAAGCAGGAAGAGCTTGCCAAGGCTGTAGGGAAGAGCAGATCTTATATAAGCAACAGCATAAGGCTTTTAAACCTTGACGAGCGGATAATAGGATATATATATGAAGGAAAGCTTACCGGTGGTCATGGCAAGGCACTGTTGGCTATAAAGAATCGAGAAGAACAACTTAAGGCTGCTGATAGGATAATTCAAACGGGCATGAATGTAAGAGAAGCTGAAGAGAAGGCTAAGATTTCCAAGAAGAAGTCTAAGAGGAATAAAAAGTCAAAGGAACTTTTTATGGTTGAGCTGGAGGAAAAGCTGATGGGAGCACTGGGGACAAAAGTTACCCTCAACCACGGAAGGAAGTCAGGCAAGATCGAAATAGAATACTACAATGATGACGACCTGGAACGGCTTATTGACTTGATTGTAGGCTAATGTTCCACGTGGAACATTTCGAAAGGAGAGCACTATGGAAGTAAATATATTTCAGGTTGATGCTTTTACCAATACTCCATTCGGAGGAAATCCTGCTGGAGTAGTGACCAACTCCAAAGGCCTTAAGGATGATGACATGCAACGGATCGCGAATGAGATGAATCTTTCAGAGACTGTGTTTATAAGGCAGCTTGAGGATTGCTACTTCAAGGTAAGATACTTCACTCCATTATGTGAGGTTGATCTTTGCGGGCATGCAACAATAGCAGGAATATATACCCTTGCAAAAAAAAGGTATATCAAGGCAATAGAAAAGGGAACTAAGAAGGCAAGGATCGAGACCAGGCTTGGGCCGCTTACTGTAGATATTGCATTTTCAGGTTATGAGCCTCAGTATATAGTAATGGAGCAGGACACCCCAAGAGCCATTGGAAGGGTTGAGGAGATAAATGAACTTGCAGCTGCAATGGGTATCAATGTCGGTGATATCGGTATTGATGGTACGAATGCAGCGTCTGAGATAGTATCGACTGGTCTTCCAGATATAATAATGCCTGTTAGAAACGAAGAAATACTTAAGAGCATAAATGTCGATAATCAGGCATTGACTGTACTTAGTAATAGATTGAAGGTTACAGGAGTTCATGCATTTGCATTGGACAAGGACCAGGAAGACGAAGCTGTTGCAAGAAACTTTGCCCCTGCAGTAGGAATACCTGAAGAAGCTGCGACTGGAACGTCGAACGGTGCATTGATTTACTATTTGAAATCAAACAATATCCTTAAGGGCGAGAGACTTCTTGTAAGACAAGGTCAATATATGAATAGACCTAGTCAAATAGCTTGCTTTATTAGCCAGGGAGAATCCGGATTCAAGGTCAAGGTAGGAGGATCAGCTTCGATCGTGCTTGAGGGAATAATGAAATTTTAAGATAATACGGAGGTGCATATAATGTTGATAGAATTAACGGCCAAGGAATATGTAAGAAGCGTTTCAAGTGAAAACCCTACTCCGGGAGGCGGTAGCGTTGCTGCGCTTGCAGGCAGCCTAGGGGGAGCTCTTACCAATATGGTTGGAAATCTTACAATAGGAAAGAAGGTATATGACGAGGTACCGCATGAAGAAAAAGTCAAAATGGAGGAGGCCTTTCAAAACATCGACAGGCTCATGGAAGAGCTGATCCTTATAGTTGATGAGGATTCAACTGCTTTTGATGACGTTATGCAGGCGTTTAAGCTTCCAAAAGAAACTGATGAGGAGAAAAAGCTCCGGGCCAATGCAATACAGGAGGGCTATAATAAGGCAATGGAGGTACCTTTGAAATGTGCTGAAAAGTGCCTTGAAATATTGAGACTTCAGGATGTTTTTGCAAACTATGGCAATGTAAATGCGATCACCGATGTTGGAGTAGGTACACTACTGGCATACACAGGCCTTGAGGGCGCTCTGTTTAACGTCATCATCAATCTCAAGAGCATAAAGGACCAGGAATACAAGTCTCAAATCGAGAGTCGTGTGGATGCCTTGATGGAAGAGGGAAAGAAATTAAAGGAAGAAATGCTTGAGATAGTCTACAAAAGATTGTCATAAGCAAAAGAAGGAGATATTATGTACTATTTTGATAATGCTGCAACAAGCTATCCAAAGCCTCAGAGGGTATATGACAAAATGCTTGAAGCGATGAAGGAATATGGAGCAAATCCTGGGCGATCAGGCCATAAGCTTGCTCTTAGAGCGGGAAGAGAGATTTTTAATACACGACAGCTGCTTTCTGAGCTATTTGGAATTGAGGATCCTTTGGATATAGCCTTCACCTTCAACTGCACCGAGAGTCTAAATATAGGTATTCAAGGAATGCTAAAGTCCGGTGACCATGTCGTAACTACTTCGATGGAGCACAACTCGGTGTTGAGGCCAATAAAGGCACTTGAGAGACTCGGTGTGGAGCATACGATAGTCTGGGCTGACGACAAAGGAAGAATAACAAAGGAAGGTATTGAAGCTGCAATTAAAGAAAATACCTCCTTAATAGTCATGACTCATATGTCAAATCTACTGGGCACGATCATGCCCATTACCGAAGTAGGGATGCTTGCAAAGTCGAAGGGTATACCATTCCTGGTTGACGCTGCCCAATCAGCAGGCGTAATACCAATAGATGTAAACAAAGACAACATAGATATTCTCGCATTCCCAGGGCATAAAGGATTGTTTGGACCCCAGGGGACAGGTGGGATCTATATTAGGAAAGGAATTCCTGTAAAACCTCTGACCTACGGAGGTACGGGAAGCGCATCCTATTCGATGGTCCAACCCGAGATCATGCCAGATATGCTGGAGAGCGGGACCCCCAACGCACCAGGGATAGCTGCTCTGGGTGAAGGAATAAGGTTCATCAATGAAACAGGTGTTATGAAGATCAGAAAGCATGAAGAGGATCTATTACAGCACTTTTTGGAGGAAGCTAAAAATATTGAGGGACTAAAGCTTTATGGGCCGGGAAATACCGGTGGACAGATTGGGGTAGCTGCCTTCAATCTTAGGGACTTGGACTCATCACATCTTGCATTTATATTGAGTGAGGAATACGAGATCCTGGCAAGGCCGGGTCTTCATTGTGCTCCATTGGCACATGAGACTATAGGGACTACCGAACAAGGAGCTGTAAGGTTCAGCTTCGGCATTTTTAACGACCACATTGAGATCGAGCATGCCATTAAGGCGCTTAGGGAGATATCCAGACAAATATAGAGGGTGGAACGATGACTGCATTGCTTGAATTTATGGGAAATAATGTAAATACAATACTACTGATACTGACTGCCTGTTTTGTTGTTTTGGCAGGCCTTCTTGCCGCAACATTTAAAAGCCTAAGAAAGCAGAGAAACAGGTATTATGAGTTGACAAGGGATCTTGAAGGGGTAAACTTCGAGGATCTTATCATTCAGCTTAATAGAGATATATCAAGTCTAAATAGGGATGTAAACCTTATAGAAAGCAATATACTTTCAATTGAGACAAAGCTTACCTTCGCCCTGCAAAAAATCGGTTTCATTCGATACAATGCATTTGAAGACATAGGAAGTGATCTTAGTTTTTCCATAGCACTCTTAGATGCATACAACAATGGCTTCGTTATTACCAGTATATATGGAAGAGAAAGATCCGTAAGCTTTGCAAAGCAGGTAAAGAACGGGAAATCCAACATCCCAATATCTCCTGAGGAGAGAATGGCAATAGAGAGAGCTGTAAGGGGAGAAAAGCCATTGGATTCCTTTGACAGAGGAGGGGAAAATGTCCAAATATCTCTTTTTAGTTAATCCTGTTGCCGGAGGCGGCAAGGCTCTGGGATATGTCGATCATATCAGAGCAAGAATGGACGAACATGGCTTGATATACAAGATGGTAACCTCTACCAAGCCTGGTGAGGCAACAACGATAGTCGAGTCCAACTCTGAGTGGGAAATTTGTGTGGCGGTTGGAGGGGATGGAACTGTAAATGAGGTAGCGAGGGGAATATTAAACAGAGGTGGAGGCATATTGGCAATTATCCCGGGAGGAACTGGGAATGACCTTGGCAAGTCACTGGGAATTGAAGAAGACCTTGATGGAGCTTTGAATAAGCTTATACAGAGCAAAGCGATGGAAATCGATCTTGGGAAAGTCAAGGATAAGTACTTTTTCAACATATCCAGCCTTGGATTCGACTCAGAGGTGGTTAGACATACTGATAAAATCAAGAGATTTGTTAAGGGCAAGACCGCCTATATACTTGGAGTTATAACTGCTCTGATCGTTTACAGGAGCAAAAGGATGGTATTTGAAGTGGATGGAAGGCATATTGTGAGAAAGGCCACGCTCGTAGCAGTTGGAAATGGGAGGTACTACGGAGGCGGTATGATGATTTTACCTATGGCTAAAGTAGACGATGGCCTGTTGGATGTATGTGTGGTTAAGGACATCAGTAACCTGAGGATACTGACGCTTTTTCCGACCATATTCAAGGGAGAGCACGTTAAGTACGAAAAGTACGTTGAGTTCTATACAGCTAAGAAAGTCGTAGTAAAAGCAGAAGGCAGCTATTTATTGAATATTGACGGTGAGCTGTTTGAAATAAAGGATGAGGAAGTTGAGTTCAAACTGGCTGAGGAGAGGCTTTCTGTCATTTGCTAAATTATAAATTTTTTGTAACAATTGATCAAAATTTAGAATGTAAATATATGACAACTATGGACCCCTTGCAAATACTACTGCAGGGGGTCCATCAATGTCCAATTCCAAGTATGAGTACAAGTTGTTGGAGATGACTTTAAAAAGTTGTATTATTCGCTCAGCCTTGGTATAATGGTTTCGTGAATGTTACAATTTGGTTACAAAATAAATTACCTAAGCATCAATAAGGTAAGGTTTGGAGGAGATTATTGGATGAAGCACGGCTCTTCAACACTTAACTTTGAGAGATTAAAAGGACTTTTTTCTTTTAAAAATAGAATGACCAGAGCACTGATAGCTTTGATGGTGGCAGCCTCGATAGTGGGTATCGGCTTTGCCAGCTATTCTGCAAACGAGGCTAAAACAAGGGCATTTGAGGTTTATCTTGGAGATGAACCAATAGGGGTCGTCAGAACAGAGGAAGAGGCTGTCAAAGCCTATGACGACATCGAGGAAAGATTATCCAGTACATATGACATGGGAGTCGTATTGGACAAGGAGCTGGCATTCCAGCCAACACACGCCAAGGACGAAGAGCTAACTGAGTATGGGGAGCTTAAGTCAAATATACAAACCAGGATCAGCGTGCAGGTAACAGGCTACAGCCTGGACATAGACGGCGAGAGGCTGGGGATATTCAAGTCAAAGGATGAAGTCAATTATATTCTTGACACCATCAAAAAGCCTTACCTCCCGGCAGTTCAAGGCGAGGAGACAGCCGAAGAAGCAGAGGTTGCAGCGCCTGAACCACAAAAAGAGCCTGCGACGCATACGATACAATCCGGGGAAAATTTCTGGACTATTGCAAAGAAGTACAATTTATCTGCAATGGATCTTATGAAAGCAAATTCTAATCTTAATCCAGACAGATTAAAACCAGGGGATGTAGTTAAGCTTTCAGAGGGAGAACTACAAATTACTTCCGCAACTAAGGCTCCAACGTCATCAAACGAGCAAGATAGAGATGTCGTTATCAAAGAGGTCAAGTTCCTTGAAACCGTTGATATAAAACCGGTAGAGACAAGCTTTGGAAGTCTTTCCGATCCTGAGAAGGCTATTGAGGCCATTATAGCGGGTAAGGAAGCTATGAAAACTCATGTGGTTGAGGTAGGGGAGAGCTACTGGATAATTGCAAGGATGTACGATACTACTGTTGAGGCTCTTGAAAGTGCAAATCCGGAGCTGTCGTCGGCTAAGCTAAAGCCAGGGGACGAGGTCAAGCTGTTCGTTCCAGTACCTCTATTGACAGTTGTAACTCATGAGGAAGTCAAATATATTGCAGACATAGATTTTGAGACCAAGGTTGAAAATGACGACTCTTTGTATAAGAACCAAAAGAAGATCATAATTAAGGGAGTTAATGGTAAGGCTGATGTACTGGCAGAGGAAATTAGACATAATGGAATATTAGTGGAAGAAGTTATTATCGAGAAGAATATACTTGAAGAGCCAAAGACTGAGGTAGTTGCCCAGGGTACCAAGGAGCTTCCAAAGACAGCAGCTGTAGGATCCTTCGTAATGCCTACCAGAGGCAGAGTATCATCACCGTATGGCATGAGAAACGGAAGGATGCACAAAGGAATAGACTTAGCTAACAGCAAGGGCACAGCAGTTTATGCAGCAGATGGAGGAAAGGTAACCTTTGCAGGATATAAGGGAAGCTATGGCTACTTGATCGAGATCAATCACGAGAATGGATATGTGACGAGATATGCTCATAATAGCAAGCTTCTTGTAAAGTCAGGTGATAGAGTATATAGAGGTCAACAAATAGCTACCATGGGCAGTTCGGGGAGATCGACCGGCTCTCATCTTCACTTTGAGGTCTTGATCAACGGGACACATAAAAATCCATACAGCTACATTTTCAGGTAAAGACAAAGGAAGTCCAAAATAATCGGACTTCCTTTTTTAATGCGGATTTTTTATTACTTTGAAAGCTTCGCCATAACTACCTTGGTCAGCTCACCTACTACCAGAGGTATGAAGGCAAATGACAGTACTATTTCCCAGTCTACTAAGGTCAGTGGGAAGGTGTAGAATATACCGTTCATGAACGGGATATAAATTACTGCAAGAAGTAGCATAAATGCGCCAAGTGTTGCATATACCATGGACTTATTTGAGAATACTCCTATTTTTGCAAGAGTAAACTTTTGTGACCTGCTGGAATAAGCTCTTAAAAGCTCTGCTACAATCAACGTTGCAAAGGTAATTGTCCTGGCTTCCTCAATATTTTCCAGACCATACATTCTTAGGGATAACAGGTATGCAGAAAGTGATGCTGCAGCTACTGCTATCGCCTGGAAGGTTACCCCAACAAGCATTCTCTTATCAAGTATTGCTTCATCGGGATTTCTTGGAGGCTGGTTCATTATATCAGGCTCGCCTTTTTCTACACCAAGTGCCAAAGCTGGGAAGCTGTCAGTAACAAGATTTAGCCATAGAAGCTGTATCGGAAGCAATGGGACCGGGAGATTCATGAGTATACTTGTAAAAACCAACAGGATTTCTCCTATATTACACGACAACAGAAAGTATACAAATTTCTTGATGTTGCTGAAGATTATTCTTCCCTCTTCGACAGCTGCTACTATGCTTGCGAAATTATCATCTGTAAGAATCATTTCAGCCGTATTTTTAGCGACGTCAGTACCTGTGATCCCCATCGATACGCCAATATCAGCCTTCTTTATCGCAAGTGCGTCATTAACACCGTCACCGGTCATGGCTGCTATATCGCCATTAGCTCTAAGTGCTGATACTATCCTCACCTTATGCTCAGGCGATACCCTTGCAAATACCTTTGTATTCTTTACGACCTCCTGAAGCTCCTCGTCACTTATTCCGTCAAGCTTTTCTCCCATCATTGCCTGGTCTTCGTTATCTGCCATCCCAAGGTCCTTAGCTATTGCAAAGGCGGTTTCCTTGTAGTCTCCAGTGATCATGATTGCATTGACGCCGGCCTTCTTGCATAGTGCAATTGCATCTCTGGCCTCAGGTCTTGGTGGATCGATCATTCCTGTGAGGCCGACAAATATCATATCAGATTCGTTATAATCAGGTGAAGGTTCTGTAGGAAGAGAAGCATATTCCTTAAAGGCAAAAGCCAAAACCCTCAACGCAGCTCTCGAAAGGTCAGAGTTGACCTTTAAAACCTCTGATTTTAGCTCTGGGGTGAATTCACGCACCCTTCCGTCCAGAATTATCCTGCTGCATCTGCCTATTATTATGTCAGGTGCTCCCTTGGTAAAAGAGGATACGCCCTCATCGTTGGGCATATCATGGAATGTGGTCATCATTTTTCTCTCTGAATCGAACGGTATCTCTTCTATCCTCTTGTACATGTGGTTGAGCTCAGCCGAATCTATGCCTGCCTTTCCAGCCAGAGTCACCAATGCACCCTCCGTGGGATCACCTATTATTCTATACATACCGGATGAGTTATCCAATTTAGCATCATTTGCCAGCGCAGCTATCGTCAATAAAAGCTTTAAGCCGCTCGATTCATTAGTAGTTATAATGTTACCTTCAAGTTTGAAATCACCTGCAGGCTCGTAACCAGTCCCCTCTACCTCTATAAGCTTGTTATCTGCCAGGACCTTTACAACAGTCATTTCGTTCTGAGTCAGAGTACCAGTTTTGTCTGTACATATTACAGAGGTCGCACCTAATGTTTCCACTGCAAGAAGTTTTTTTACTATCGCATTTCTTTCAACCATCTTGTTCATTCCGATTGCAAGAACTATGGTTACAATAGCAGGTAAGCCTTCTGGTATTGCTGCAACTGCAAGACTAATGGATATCATGAACATCTCAAGAACCTCTCTGCCCTGAAGAAGACCTATCCCAAATACAGCCACGCACACAGCAATTGTAGTCATGCCAAGGACCTTTCCCAGCTGATTTAGCTTCTTCTGGAGCGGAGTTGCCTCCTCCTCGAAGGTCTGGATCATCGCCGCGATCTTACCTATCTCAGTCCCTTCAGCCGTTTCAACTACAACACCCTTACCACGGCCGTAGGTTATGATGGTGCTCATGTAAGCCATATTATGCCTGTCTCCAAGAGAGACCACATCTGTATAAGTTTCCTGAGCTCTCTTTTCAACAGGAACTGACTCTCCAGTAAGCGAAGCTTCCTCGACCTTAAGGTTTGAGCTTTCTACAAGCCGGAGGTCTGCAGGGATTATATCTCCGGTCTCCAGGATGACAAGATCACCAGGGACAAGCTGGCTTGAAGAAATCTCTTTAGGATTACCATCCCTTAAGACCTTGGCTGTGGGGGACGCCATTTTCTTTAAAGCCTCCAGTGCTTTTTCAGCTTTACCCTCTTGATAGAGTCCAAGCAGCGCATTTACTACTACGATGGACATTATTACGATTGCATCCTTTGCCTCTCCGACGAAAACAGATATAAGTGCCGCTGCAATAAGTATAAGGATCAGAAAATCCGAAAACTGAGCAATCAGCTTTTGTAGAAAGCTCTTACCCTCCTGCTCCTTCAGCTCATTTGGCCCAAAGGTCTCCAGTTTAGATCGAGCACCCTCTGAGGAAAGACCTGCAGTTAAGCTCGTCTCTAAGCTCTGTGCTACCTCCTCAGGGCTCTTTTGATACCATTCCATACTACCCCTTCTTTCTTATAAGTCTTATTAATGTATACCCTTAAAGCAAACAAAAAAGACTCCTGCCCGTGATATACACAAACAAAAGTCTTGCTTACTACCTCAGGTAGTTTGACAGCCGGGTTTGACCGTATTGACGACTGTCATTTATCAAGCTACTCCCTTTTGATATGATGATTATAATACATGCAGAGCCCAATTGCAAGGAGGATATGTTGATTTCAAGGCTGTTGACGGATCCCAGGGCTATAGTGATTGACTTATTTGGTATATTAAGAGATAATTTAGTTACTAAATAGACAATTCTGGAGTGATTGCCATGAACAACCGTATTCTGATCGTAGACGATGAAAAAGCCATAGGAGATATCATTAAGTATAACCTTGAAAAGGAAGGCTTTGAGGTTGAGCTTGCCTTTGACGGCGAAGAAGGTCTGGAGAAAATCAAGGTAAAGGAACCACATCTACTTGTACTTGACATCATGATGCCTAAGAAAGATGGATTTCAGGTGCTGAAGGAGATCAGACCGACGTTTAAATTTCCCGTTATTGTCCTGACGGCGAAGGAGGAAGAAGTTGACAAGGTTCTGGGACTTGAGCTCGGAGCCGATGACTACATGGTAAAGCCCTTCAGCATGAGAGAGCTCATAGCCAGGGTCAAAGCAAACCTCAGAAGGATGGACTATGACTTGACTGCAGGAAACGGAGCCGCAGAGATCAAATCTCAGGATCTTGAGATAGATATAAGCAGATATGAGGTCAAGAAAAATGGAGATGTTGTTGACTTGACCTTGAGGGAGTTCGAGCTATTAAAGTTTCTGGCCTTAAGCGCAGAGCAGGTATTCACAAGAGAGCAGCTGCTTGAAAAGGTATGGGGCTATGAGTATTACGGGGATATTAGAACTGTAGATGTTACAGTAAGGCGACTTAGGGAGAAAATTGAGGATGACTCCGGTGATTTTAAGTATATACTCACCAAACGTGGAGTAGGCTATTACTTCAGGAGGGGCTAGGATGTTTTCAAGCATTAGGTGGAAATTCATCGTGGTCTATTTCCTGTTGGTATTTATTGCCATGGTGATCATAGGAGTATTCATAGTCAACAGCCTTGAAAACCAGCAATTGGAAAATATATCCATATCTATGGAGCAGCAGCTTGAGACTATTGTATCCACCTCTAGTGACATCGCCGGTGAAAATTGGTTGGAAAACCGCCAGGGAATCCAGAACACCATAGAGGAATGGAGACTGGGGGCAGGCGAGACCCTTTATGTTATTTACAATGAGGAGGTCCCTACGATACTTGCATCATCGCTTAAGCAAGCAGGAGGATTAATGGGGCAAAATGCTCTTTCATATAAGAATATGGATCCGGGACTTATTCTAGATGCTTTCAACGGAGATAAGGGAGAACTTATCATTAGGGATGAGTCTGCCGGGAAGGACTTCATGCACAGGGCATACCCTGTATTGTCGAGCCTTGGCAGGATCACAGGTGTACTCTATATGACAGCAGATCTGTCGAATATTGCGCGAACTGTTGATGATTCAAAGGTTATCCTTACGAATGCTACCCTTATAGCACTCTTAATAACAATAATACTAGGATTTCTTATAGCCAGCAGCATTACTGAGCCGATCAGAGACGTTACCAAGAAAGCAGAGGAGATGTCGCTCGGTGATTTCGATCAGTTCGTCGAGGTCAAAAGCGACGATGAGATCGGACAGCTGGCAGGAATGTTCAACCAGTTGACGACCAAGCTTAAGCTTACCATCGGAGAGATGGACCTTGAGCGAAGCAAGCTGGATACAATTTTCAGCTATATGGCTGAAGGGGTCATAGCAGTCGACAGAGAAGGCAGACTTATTCACGCCAATCCCATTGGACAAAAGCTGATGGAGCTTGATGAGGAAAGCATCCACTCAGGGATTGAGTTGGATCTTTCGTATATTGATCTGGTAAGTATTGATTACAGCAAGCCGGAGACTCTTGATGGAGAAAAGATATATGAAACCATCGATGGAGTATATAAAGTGAAGTATGCACCATATCGCGATGAGAGGGATGACATAGCCGGGATCATTATGGTATTCCAGGACATCACTCAGGAGCACAAGCTTGAGAGCATGAGAAAGGAATTCGTAGCTAATGTTTCTCATGAGCTGAAGACTCCTATAACAACTATAAAGAGCTATACTGAGACATTGATGGATGAAGGAGTAGAGATGGAGATACAGAAGAGATTCCTCTCTGTTATAGACAGCGAATGTGACAGAATGGCAAGGTTGGTCAGAGATCTGCTCCAGCTTTCAAATATCGATTATAAGAAAACGAAATGGGTCCGAACAGAGCTGTTTATCAATCGACTTCTTCAGGATATCATTTCAAAGCTGGAGGTACTTGCCAGAGATAAGGGTCAGAGGGTCAGCATGAGCTTTGCAGAACCGCTTCCGGTAGTAATGGGTGACAAGGATGGCATCGAACAGGTTTTGATCAATATTATTTCCAATGCTATCAAATATACTGAATCAGGAGGAGCGATAACAATAGCTACCACCAATGAGGATGAGAAGGTGCGGATCGAGGTATCCGACAATGGTATAGGAATACCTGAGGAGGACCTCACCAGGATATTTGAAAGATTTTACAGGGTTGAAAAGGGCAGAAGCAGAGATCTGGGGGGTACAGGATTAGGATTGTCCATAGCAAAGGAAATCATTGAAGCTCACAATGGCGAAATTATTCTTAAGAGTAAATACGGGTCCGGGACAACAGTCGAGATAATATTACCTTCAGCGTAATTTAATCTTAATTACTCTGTAATATTCCTGTAATAATTTAAAGGTATAATTCCTATGAAAGAATTTATGGTAAAGGAGGTTGAGAGTATGATGAAAAAGATACTTGTCAGTTTGATTTTGGCGATCGCAATATTTGGATTCGTCAAGGTTGGTCATGCGACTGGAGCTATAACACCGGTTCAAGGAACTGAACAAACCGTTATCGCACCTGAGATAGCTGCACAGTACCAAATTATAAAGCCTGACAAAACGATCTATTCCTCCTCAGAAAGAGTTGTGCTTATCAACGGCAAGGCACCCTCTGGAACAGAGATTACCATAAATATCTACGGGACTACTGATTTGACGAGAAGATCCTTCAATCTCGAAAGACTGCCATCGGAACAGGATTATATCCTATTGGTGACTGAGACAGCTACATCGGGCAATATGGGATTCTTCCAAAAGCAGCTGGATCTTGTAAGAGGCATTAATAAGATAGTTATAGATTTTGGCGTAGAAGGTTTGGATAAAAGTGAATTTATTGTATATACCTATGATTTAAGAAGGACGGAAGTAAGACCGACCTATACAAGGGACTCAGTATTCAGAACTATCCCTTTGATCAACTAGAGAATACAAGGAGAGGTTCAAATGAAGGAGAGGCTAAAAACCATTCTCCTTTTTCTTTTGGTAGGGTCAAGCTTGTATATGACTCAAAAACTATGGATCCAGTTTCCGACGAGCGTTACTGGATTTTTTCAGCCTGAGGCATCCTACTCCTCATCTTATCTGTTGTCCGACATGATAATACCTAACAAATATCTAATAATCTTCGGACCGGATTCTATGACAATGATGTATGACGCCAATAAATATGGCCTTTGGAATTCCACCAGAGACGCAGCGGCTAAGGTTTTGAGCTCATCTACCATTAGGATGGAGGAGCTGGAGCAAGGCTACGACACTGCATCGGCAGAAAGAGCGATCGTGTTCCATATGCCTGAAAAGCTAAGCACCTATATTGCAGCTAAAGCATGGAATGTAAATGAGCCAAATAATATAACGGATGCCATACCCTACATTGAGAGTATTACTGTCAGCTTGGGTACTGGGGATCCTTTTTTTGTATTTTCAGGGGAAGGCAAAGCACTGAAGGTCATGGATACAAGCATAGACTATTCTCAGATCGTTCAGGAGATGAATTCCATTGAGGACCAGAAGGGATACGACTATTACTATTCAATGTCTGATATATTTGATACAGCTAAGCAGGGGATATTTATACCCTATGAGATAAACCAAAGCCTTCCTGTAGTTTACGTCAGCAATTCCATTCCTCTTATGACTCTAGAGCAGAAGGATCAATTTGCTGAGAGATTTCTTGAGCAAAGGATAGATTATATAAGACAAATCACCGAGAGCAACGGGTCTAACATATACATCTACAACAATATGGTACTGAAATTCAACTCCAATGGTACAGTTGAATACTTCAGTTCGCTTCAGGATAGAGTTGAAGATAGGAATCTTTATTTAAGCCTGGTTACAGCAGCCGATTTCATCGATAGAAAGGCCTTTGCTGCAAGCGGGATGTACCTTGCAAGTACAACCGAGATCGAGGATGAGGATAGCGTAGGCTACAAACTCACCTTCAGGTATAGGATAAGGGGACTTCCGGTACTATTGGGGAACAGGGAAATACCCGAGTATGCTGAAATTGAAGTTTTCAACAATCAGGTCAGAAGCTATAAGCAGCTGTTCAGAAGAGAAGTTGGCAATGAGCTTGCGCAGACCTTTATGAGCAGGAAGATATTATCTTCCTTTGATGTAATTGATAAGAACTATTCATTCCTTGAGAGAAAATATCTTCAATACTCAGGAAACACTAAGGAATCACTGGGGGATCAGCTTCTGAGAGAGGTTCTTGGTTCGATCGAGGACGTAACGATTTCCTATTACGATCCAAATCTTAAAGACCAGGATGAGAGACTTATTGAGATTTGGCAGATTAGGGCTTATGGGAGACTATATGCCTTCAACGCATATACGGGAACACTAGTATTTGAAAGGTAGGTGATGAGCGATGGATTGGTCTAAGGCCAAAACGATCTTGATAATAGCATTGCTCTTTGCCAATGCGATCTTGGGGTATTTTGTTTTTACTGATTCGATGGCATCAAATTCCTTAGAGAGCATGTCTGCAAACATCCCGGTAGAAGAACTGCTGCAGAGAAAAGAAATCACTCTCCAGTCTGAGCTTCCGAGGACTCCGGAAAGTCTTCTGAGTATTACAGTAGAATTTGAACGAAACGAGCCATACGATATCAATTCAAGGTATTTTGACGGGAAGGGGATAAGGGAGCTTAGTGGAGAAGAGATAGAAGAGATTTACAGGGGCTATGAGTCTGTTACTATAGAGAATGGCAAGCTATTGATTTACGAAAACAGCGATAGGCTGATATTGGGAACCAAGACCGTCACACTTGATGATGCCGAAAATACTGCAAAAAAATTTCTCCATGAAAGAGGATACAACACAGAGGATATGAAACTTACGTATCATGCAGAGGAAATAGACGGATTCAGGCTTGAGTACTCCAAGACACTGGAGAATTCCTATGTCGAGATTGGGAATACGTCATTCTTAATTATAGGCGACTCAGTTAAAAGGATGGAGAGAACCTGGCTTAATACTGTTGAACTACAACAAAGCGATCTTACATTGATTCCGGCTGAAAAAGCAATTCTTGAGCTGCTAAGCATAGAGCAAGCCCATGGTAAAGCAGTGACTGATATCTCCCTATGCTACTACTTTGACCCTGAGAAGCAAAGCAATTACGAAGGTTACCAACAGGCAGCTCAAGGGAACGCAGTGCCTGGATGGAGGATACAGTTTGAGGATGGGACAAAGCTGGTTCTAGATTCAGAATAAAATACTAAAAAATTACAGCAATTAAACATTCTCTCAAGACTTGTGAGCTGAGAGGATGTTTTTTATATAAAAATAGAGTAAAGAGTGTTAAATATTGTTATAATTAAACCATAGCTTCACTTGAGGAGGACTTACAATGGCTGTTAAATTCTGCTCGCTTTCAAGCGGCAGCAGCGGGAATTGCCAATATGTTGAGACAGAGTCGACAAGACTTATAATAGATGCAGGCTTCAGTGGGAAAAGAATCGAGCAGCTGCTTAAGGAAATAGACGTGGATCCGAGGACGCTAGACGGGATACTAGTCACTCATGAGCATATAGATCACTCCAAGGGGGTAGGGATTCTTTCCAGACGATATGGAATTCCTGTATTTGCCAACGAAAAAACCTGGGTAGGTATGGAGCCTATAGTAAAGCAGGTAAAAACAGAGAACACCAAGGTATTTATTACTAACAAGAACATAGAAATAAAGGATGTTTTGATACATCCATTCAATGTGAATCATGATGCTCTTGAGCCAGTAGGCTATATTCTGTTTAGCGGAGATAAAAAGCTTAGCTTTCTGACAGATACAGGCTGGGTAAATGATTCCATGAAAGCAAGGATCCGTAACTCTCATCTTTTCTTCATGGAATCAAACCATGACATCAGGATGCTTAAGGAGGGATCATACCCTTGGCCGCTGAAGCAGAGGATATTAAGCCCCTTTGGACATTTGTCCAATGACGATGCAGCAGCCGTATTGGGGGATGTCCTCAGGGGGGAGAGTGAGATCGTGCTGCTTGCTCATCTGAGTCAGGACAACAATATTCCAAAGCTTGCCTTTGACACAGTGAGATCAGGACTTATGAGTCAGGGATTTGATGTTGATAATGATTTAAGGCTTTCTCTTACTAGAAGGGACGGCATAAGTGAGTTCTATATAATTGATTGAGGAGGAGTAACATGGACAACTACAACTACGGATCCTACTATCAGCCCCCACGGAAGAGAAGAAGCCTGCTATCCTATATAATCGTAGCAATAATCGCAGGATTACTGGGAGGGCTGGGGAGCGCATATATTGCTCCAAAATACCTTTATGGTAAATTGATCCCGGTTCCAGAGGTTTATCAAACCAATGCACCTTCCACAGTAAATACAATAACGATCAAGCCAATCGATGAAAGCAATGTAGTTGCAGCTGTAGCTAAAAAGTCTGTCAGCACAGTTGTCGGTATAACTACGATCCAACTGCAGAGAGACTTTCTTTGGACAACTCCGGTAGAGGGTGTAGGCTCAGGCGTTATCGTGCACAGTGATGGTTATATATTGACTAATTCTCACGTCATAGGAGATGGAAATGCCCAGGAGATCAACGTTCTATTTGAAAATGGAGATTCTCTTGAGGGTAGATTGCTTTGGTATGATGCTACTCTCGATCTGGCAGTCGTAAAGGTGAATGCCAATAACCTTCCTGTAGCTGAGTTAGGGGACTCTGATCTGGTGGAGGTAGGACAGATGGCAATAGCTATAGGGAATCCCCTAGGACTTGATTTTCAGAGGACTGTCACAGCCGGCGTAATTAGCGGTCTCCACAGGTCTATACAGATAAACAGGTACTCTGTTATGGAGGATCTTATCCAAACCGATGCCTCAATTAATCCAGGAAACAGCGGAGGACCACTTCTCAATGCTATCGGTCAGGTAATTGGAATCAACACAGCTAAGACTCAATCAGGAGAAGGTCTTGGATTTTCAATACCAATCAATCTGGTCAAACCGGTGATTGAAGAGATAATTGAGTCCGGAACCTTCAGGAATGTATATATAGGCTTTACTGGAAGTGAGGTTGCAGTATATGAAAGACAGATGAATATTGACATAAAAGCGCCAACAGGAGTAGTTGTAATTGAAATCATTGAGAATTCACCTGCATACTTGGCTGGTCTGAAGCCGATGGACGTTATCATAGCCGTCGACAACAATGAGGTAACCAGCATGTCCAATCTCCGAAAAATACTGTATAACTACAGGATTGGCGGGAAAGCAACATTGACTATTAACAGAGACGGAAATATAAGCAAGGTCCCAGTGACTTTCAAGGAATTTTAGGAGGAGACAGATGAAGATATTATTGGCAAATGATGACGGGATCATGGCACCTGGGATCCATAATCTTGCAAAGCATTTGATGGATAAGCACGAAATAATCATCGTAGCACCCGAGACTCAGAGAAGCGCTCAAAGCCATGCTATCACCCTACACAAACCAATAGTAATAAAGGAAGTTCAGCTTGACGGTATAGATGCACCGGCCTATAGCATATCCGGAACGCCGGCTGATTGTGTCAGGGTGGGGATGGAGCTGTTAACTGAAGGTGATATTGACATCGTACTATCAGGTATAAACATGGGACTAAATTCCGGGATGGATATTTTGTACTCTGGGACTGTTTCCGCTGCCATTGAAGCTAATCTCTATGGCATACCAAGCATCGCAGTTTCTGCTGAGTGGTGCAAGGGAGACGTAAACTATGAGATAGCAGCTAAATACGCAGTTAAGCTACTAGATAAGCTCGAGCTTGAAAAGATAGAAGCACCTATGGTCCTGAATCTTAATACTCCATATGAACTTCATGATCCGGACAAGCCTATCAAGGTTTGCAGGATAGGAGGCCCTATATATGACTACTATATGAGTGAGAGCAATGGGAATGGAGAAAAGACACTTAAGGTCATAGGGAGGAAGGACACGATCCTTGAAGAAGATACCGATAGGTTGTTCCTTTCGAACGGTTTTGCCACCTTGACCCCTTTAAGCTATGATTTTACAAATTTTAAGCTTATGGATAAGGTAAGAAACTGTATTGAAGAGGACAGTAAATGTGAATAAATATACCTGCTTCGGGTATCTATCCCACAAACCCATAAGAATGGGACCAGGATTACAATTTAAAGGAGATAGATAGTATGGATAAGAGGACAGGAGTAGTGACAATGGGAGGAAACCCAATGACATTGGTTGGGAAAGAAATCAAGGTTGGAGATAAGGCACCTGATTTCACAGGGCTAAAGGGTGACATGAGCTCTTTCAGTCTGAAGGATGCCGGCAATAAGAAGAAGGTAATTTCTGTGGTCACTTCTTTAGACACAGGTATTTGTGAGCTTCAAACAACGAGGTTCAACGAGGAAGCAGCTGAGCTGGAGGATGTTGTCATAATAACTGTTTCAGTCGATCTTCCCTTTGCTCAGAAGAGATTTTGCAGTGCCCATGCCATAGATAAGGTAATAACTGTCTCTGATCATAGAGACCTTGATTTTGGTCTCAAGTATGGTTTCCTTATGGAGGAGGTTAGACTCCTTTCAAGAGGGATCGTTGTACTAGACGGAGAGAATAATGTTAAATACGTAGAGTACGTTGACCAGGTTGGCAAGCACCCTGACTACGACAAGGCTCTGGACGCTGTGAAAAGCGTATAATGCAAAGCCTCCTATGGGAGGCTTTTTTGGAAGGTGAAGGCAATGAATATAGATATTGCGGCAGTAGGTAAAATAAAGGAAAAGTATCTGGTTGAGGGGATCAAGGAATACTCAAAGAGACTAAACAGATACTGTACCTTGAGGATAATAGAGGTAGAGGACGAAAGGACTCCAGAGACCATGTCTCACAAAGAGATGGAGGAAGCTAAGAGAAAAGAGGGTGAGAGGCTTCTTTCAAGGATACCTGATCAAGCCCTTGTAATAGCTCTTGCCATAGATGGGAAACAGCTTTCTTCGGAGGAGCTTTCAGAAAAGATATCAGATATTATGGTGGGAGGTACTTCACATATAGTTTTCATCATAGGAGGCTCCTTGGGATTGCCGGAGGAGGTACTGGCGAGAAGCCAGATTAAGCTTTCCTTTTCCAAGATGACCTTCCCTCATCAGATGATGAGGATGATACTATTGGAGCAGATCTATCGAGCCTTCAGGATAATTAAAAACGAGCCTTATCATAAATAGTAAGGGGGTAGAGCATGAAAAACAATGAGAAGGTTTATAAAATGAGTTTTGGCAAGGTATATCCGCTATTAGTCGCAAAAGCTGAGAGAAAAGGAAGGACTCAAGCAGAGGTAAACGAAATAATCTCTTGGCTTACTGGATATAGCGAGGATGGACTTGGTAGAGTCCTTGAAAATAACACTGATTATGAGACATTCTTCTCAGAAGCTCCGAACCTTAATCCACAACGTTCACTTATCAAGGGTGTCATCTGCGGTATCAGGATCGAGGATATCGAGGAACAGCTCATGCAAGAGATAAGATATTTGGATAAGCTGGTAGATGAGCTTGCCAAAGGAAAGAGCATGGATAAAATATTGAGAAAAGAATGAGAAAAACACCAATTCTGATGTGAATCAATGAATTGGTGTTTTCTATATGGGTAGAATTAAGATAGCTTGATTTTTACATGATCGATGACCGAAGGGAGAGGTTTGGATGAAGTTTGTTATAGAGGATGGGTTTTGGGGTATTTTCCCGGATGCAAGAATAGGAGTGGTCGTATGCAAGGAAGTGAGGAATACATACGATGATCAGTCTTATTTTGAAAGGATCCTCAGATCTGCAGAGCATGGGGCAATTTCCAGGCTTGGCGAGGGGAATCTTACAGAAAAGCCAGAGATCAAGATATGGAGAGAGGCTTTTTCGAAATTTAAAACGAAAAAGGGAGCAAGGTCATCTGTAGAAGCTTTGCTAAAGAGGGTAGTTGGAGGGACTCAGCTTAGGTGTATCAATCCACTGGTTGATTTGTACAACTCGATATCCCTCAAATATGGACTACCCTGTGGTGGTGAAGATATCGACAAGTTCAATGGCGATCTAAGACTTGGATTAGCCCAGGGGGGAGAGCACTTCATTCCCCTGGGAGACCAGGAAAGCTCTCCTCCATATCCAGGAGAGGTAGTTTATTTGGACGACGAAGGAGCAGTGTGCAGGTGCTGGAACTGGAGAGAGGCTGAAAGAACGATGCTGACTGAGGATACAAAAAATGCTTTTTTATGCATCGAGATCCCTGATTCATCCAGATCGAAGGATCTGGAGCATGCTGTTGAAGAGCTATCCCAGCTGGTATTTGAAAATCTTGGCGGTTGCTGCCAGTATTTCATATTGGATAGAGATAACAAGGAGTACGTAATTATTGAGGATGGGGACAATTTAAGATGAAGGACCAAAAAATAGTTTTAAGAAAATGGCTAGATGAGGATTCCTGCAAGGAAATCAAAAACCTTGAGAAGCTGTGTCTGAATCATGAAGGTATCCATCTCAAGCTTGAGCTTGACTATAAGCTTGCAGCTTCAGCAACTGCTGAGGACTTGATAGTCAATAAAGCAGATGAGTTTTTTTACTATATTGACGAAATGCTTGTAGGGTATCTTGGGATAAATGACTTTGGAGGAAGCTCACCTGAGGTAAATGGAATGGTCCACCCTGAATACAGGAAAAAGGGTGTATTCAAAGCATTATTATCACTTGCTGTCGATCAATTGCAGGGAAGAAAGCCCGGATCTATGCTTTTGTTGTCAGACTCGAAATCCCAGTCCGGGATAAGCTTCATCGAGTCTACAGGAGCGAAATACGATCACACTGAATACGACATGACCTTGTCAGACGAGATTTATAACAAAACAGCTGGAGTAGGAAAGATACTTCGCTTAAGAGCTGCAAACAGCGAAGACTCTAAAGAAATCGCAAGACAGAATTCAATATACTTTAATGAAAGCATGGAAGAACAGGAGCCTTTAGATATCGAAGAGGAGCTTAGGAGAGGGTTTTATATATTCATTGCTGAGCTTGATAATAAACCAATAGGAAAGGCGCATCTCCATATTGCCAATGGAGAGGGAGGTATATTTGGACTTGGAGTCGTACCCGAGGAGAGAGGCAAAGGCCTTGGCAGGGAGATTCTTATAAGCTCTGTTGAGAAACTCAAGGAACTTGGTGCAGATAAGATATTCCTCCAGGTTGATGCCGAGAATGATAACGCGCTCAATCTTTATAAGTCAGCAGGATTTGTGGAAACACATTCAATGAAGTACTATAAACTTGAAAAGAAAGGCAGGGATGTATAGTGGAAGCTGAAGGCAGAATCGTTGAGCTCAATATCGAGAATCTACAAAGCTTTAGGGACTTTTGCAGAAGAAACAGAGGAAAGGTCGATGATTCCTATTTGTATGAGGAGGACCTGAACAACTTTGAACCAAATCCAGAGAATCCCACCTTCCTTTATCTCGAGGGAGGCAAGGTAGTTGCTGCAGCGTCATTGATAGTTGATGAGTATAACCGAAAGGGCAATAGGGCTAGGTTCAGGATCCTTTATTCAGAGAAAGACAGCAAAGGGATTTATGATGGCATATTCCATCGGATATTGATCCATGCATTGGATTTAGATAATGTGTATATCTTTGTTCCCACCTACAACGATAAACTAATGGCTAGAATGGAGAAACTTGGATTTTGCAGAGAACGATACACATATCTTATGGTCAGGGAGGATGATCCAGTCAAGAAGGAAGAGCTGCCTGAAGGCTATGCTTTGAAGGCTTTTGATCCTGAGCGCGATATAGAAGAGTGGTGCAGCGTCAGAAATATTTGCTTTGCAACGGTTAAAGGTAACGAGACACCGATAAGTCCTGAGATGGTAAGATCCTTCGCCGTAAGGAATGACTATCTCGAGGGAGGTATGATAATACTGACTCACAATGGAAAGGCTGTAGGGATCGTAAGGGGAACTAGGGACGAGTACGAGGGGAAGCCAATAATGAATATAGGTTCAGTTGCAGTTCTCCCGGAATATCAGGGCAGGGGACTTGGGAGAGTACTACTTAGAGAGGCCATAAGATTTGCAAAGAGATCAGGATTTTCAAGGACTGTCTTATCCGTAAATGCGGACAACGAGGGTGCCAGAAAGATATACGACAGGGAAGGCTTTAGAGAGGTTGAAGGAGTGGTATGCTATGTCTACCCAGTTCACTGAATTTCCATTGATGGAAACAAGGAGATTGGTACTTAGAAGACTCATAGAGGAGGATCTTGGTGACCTTTTCAATATGAGGAAAGACCCTGAAATGCATGAGTATACAGATACAATTCCCGATGCATCCCTAAAGGATACGAAGGAATACCTTGAAAGAATGGACAAGGGGATAAATGAGGGAAATTGGCTTCTCTGGGGTATTCAGCTAAAAGAGACCAATAGGATAATCGGCAGCGTCAGTATCTGGAACTTCACTGAATCCCGGAATGGAGCCGAGCTTGGATATGGGATAGTACCCCATATGCAGGGCAAGGGGTACATGGTAGAGTCACTGCAGGCAGTTATGGATTACTGCTTTAACACGATTGGGATGGACTGGGTCGAAGCCTATACGGAGGAAGGAAACGAAAGCTCCACAAGGCTTTTGGAAAACCTGGGGTTTGTGCAGATAAACAAGGTCATTGACCAGGGATATAATAAGGACAGACTTTACAATATGCTGGTATTTAGGAAAAGGAAATAGGAACGAGGATATCGAAGTTTTCATACTTCATTCATCTCTTGACAAACTGTGCTATAATAGGGTATTGAGTGAAAAGGTAATGTTAATTTATTAACCAAACCTTTACAATAATGTTTTGAGGTGAATTCATGAAAGCTAAAACTGTGGCACAATCAAGAGTTAGCATAGGAAATATGATGCAGCCGGACCAAGCCAACGTCAATGGAGGAGTTCACGGAGGAGAGATCATGAAGATGATGGATACCTGCGCGGGGATAGTTGCTAGGAGGCACTCCAGAATGAGTACGGTTACGGCAAGAGTAGACGAACTGGAGTTTCTTTTACCTATTAGAGTAGGCAATCTGGTCACATGCCATGGACAGCTGACATATGTTGGTAAACAATCCATGGATATTTTGGTAACAGTTATGGTCGAGGACCTGAAGAAAAGTGAGCCTGCACGAATGGCTCTTACGGCTTACTTTACAATGGTAGCCCTTGATGAGAATGGTCTTCCAACAGAAGTGCCAAGACTTATTATCGAAACCGAGGAGGAGCAAAGGCTTTACGATGAAGGCGAATCAAGGTATAAGGCACACAAGGAAAAGCGAAAAAATTGGGCAAAAGACTAAAACAGAGCCGTAAGGCTCTGTAGTTATTTTAAAATTCTCATTCTGTAAGAATTCATAGCAGTCTCCGTTAACTTTTTCAATAGCTTGTTATTTACATAGCTTCCCACAACTGCTCCAATCAAAGGCATCATCTGCATTAGCTTTGCAAGGTCCAAGTAATCCCTGTATTCCTGCTGAAAGCTTCTCCAATCAAAATCATCAAGCTCCCTCGGCAAGGAGGACACATAGCTGTCCCATGACTCCATTCTCTGGAATATCTTATTGACATGTGACTTACTTGAAAAAGCGAGCTGGAATATGTGGAGTAGGTAAAGCCTCTCCTCATAGCTTGAGGTGTCGAAGCCATAGGCAGCTGCAACCTCATAAAGAAATTTCATTTTGATGCCAAGAAGTAATGGAAAGTCGGCAAGTGATGCTACAAAACCACCGGCTCCCGTAGCGGCACCTTCCACAGCAGCGGTTGTTGCATAAATCTTGCCCTTATATCTGACTCTATGCTCCCGCTCTTCAAGTGGAAGCCCATATAAGGGCTTTGAGGATACAAAGCCAGTCCCTAAAAGCACTGTTGTTGTGATGCTCTTTATAGCACCGGTCACAACCTCATGATATTTTTCCGGCAGCATTCTGTTTACTGTTCGTTGTGTTCCTTTGGAAGCCCTCTCCAGCAATGAAGGAGGTTTTCGCACTTCTCTCTTCCATTTCTCAAGATCCTTTCGAACTCTGCTCTCATATGAAAACATGGTCTCTCACCGTTCCTATAATCTGCTTATTTAGTGTATAATCTAATTATACCCAACGATAATAGAAGGCTTCATTACTTTGAAAGGTGGATCTGAGATGATATTTTACTTTACCGGAACAGGGAACAGCAAATATGCAGCTGAAACGATTGCAGGATATATTGGAGAGCAGATAAATCCTTTAGATAAGGCCTTAAAGGTAAGCCAGGGAAGGATCGATATTAGCAATGAAGACTATCTGGGTTTCGTATTCCCTGTCTACTATTTCGGAATACCCAGCATCGTCGAGGAGTTCTTACGAAGAATAAAGCTTGATGGAACTCCAAGGAAGGGGTCATTCCTAGTACTCACCTGCGGGGGAACTACCGGGAATGCCCATGGAATTTTCAAAGACCTGCTGAAGGAAAAGGATATTAATCTGGATTACGTATTTGCAGTGGATATGCCGGATAATTACATTCTGCTTTATGATCTTCAAAAACCCCTGCAGCAGAGGAATCAACTGGACAGTGCTGATAACAAGCTGAGAAAAATTGCAGGGAGTATATTATCAGAGGACAAGGGGAACCATAACGACATTACCGGACCTTTCCATTCTTTGGTGACCTGGATTGCGTACCCATTTTATAGAAGAGGAAGAAAAACAAGTAAATTTTATGCAACGGATGATTGCAACGGCTGTGAGCTATGTGCAAAGATCTGTCCTTCTGAGACCATATCTATGTATCTGAAGCATCCTGAGTGGACTGAAGAGCGGTGTATCCATTGCCTGGCATGTCTTCATAGATGTCCACAGCAAGCAATACAATATGGAAAAAATACTGAGGGCAGAGGCAGGTATGTCAATCCAAATGTTGAGCTTTAGTTTTGAGGGGGATTTCCAGCTATCCTCTTAAAAAGTTGCTAAAAATTTTGCAGCAAATCAAGGAGAGATGTTGATGGAAGGATTAAGGTTCGAGGTAGAGTATAGAAATAGAAAAACCTTGGGAATCAAGCTTGACGGCTCTGATACAATAAGAGTTCTAGCCCCTAAAGGGACAAGTGACCGGGTAATACGGGATGCACTTATTTCAAAGGAAAACTGGATACAAGAAAAGTTAGAAGAGCTAAGTAACTTAAAAAAACCAAAATCCATAGGATATTGGGATTCTATTCCCCTGCTTGGAAAGGATAGGACCATTCTGCCTTATGATGATGAAAACTTAATGGTTAACGAGCCAACCATCCTTGCTGACTATATACTGCTTGGTTCAAAGGAGTGGAGCAAGGAAAGGTTGAGAGTGGAGCTTATGGATCTATATAGGGAGGAGACTCGGAGCCTTTCTGAAAAAAGAACTGAACTATATTGGAAGACTGTAGGTAAAAAGCCCACTGGAATAACAGTAAGGAATCAAAAGACAAGGTGGGCTAGCTGCTCTTCAAGAGGTACCCTCAGCTTTAACCTTAGATGCTCGATGCTTCCAGTTGAGCTATTTGATTATATAGTTTTGCATGAACTTTGTCATCTTGTCCATCTGGATCATTCCAAAGAATTTTGGGATTTACTAGAGTCTATTCTTCCGGATTACAAGAAGAAAAGAGAAAGACTTAAGTCAGATGGTCCCAGTTATTTCAATTCTTTTAGGGAGTGATGATCAATGGAGATAATCAAAGCTTTTTATGAAGCAAGGAATGATATAGATTCTGCGCCAATGGCAGCATACATGAAAAATCAATTTCCATTTCTTGGACTTAAAAAGCCCGCGAGACTTGAGATATACAAGGAATATGTCCAGGGGTGGAAGAAATCAAAAACTATCGACTGGGAATTTGTCTGGTGTTGCTGGAGCCTTCCGGAAAGGGAATTCCAATATCTGGCGCTGTCTTATTTAGATGCTGTAAGGAAGCTTTTAATAATTGATGATCTCCAAAGATTGGAAAAACTTATAACTGATAAATCTTGGTGGGATACAGTTGACTCAATTGCTCCATTAGTTGGTCATATTGCTTTGAACAATCCGATATTAAAGAACGAACACCTGGCTAAGTGGATCATAGACGAAAATATATGGTTAAAGAGAGTCTCAATTCTATTTCAACTTAAGTTTAAAAGGAATACAGATACTGAGTTTTTGGAGAAGGCAATAATCAGCAATTCCCTAACAAGAGAGTTTTTTGTAGATAAGGCGATAGGCTGGGCGCTTAGAGAATATTCAAAGACGGATAAGGAGTGGGTCAAGAAGTTTATCGACAGCAATGAGCTATCAAGGCTAAGTGTACGAGAGGGAAGTAAGTACCTGTAGCACATAAGTTTGAAAAAATGGGTCATAGACCCTCGTATGGGTATACATTACCTTGAAGGGGGGATATCAATGATTATAAGACGTGCTGAGGTCAAAGAGAATAAAGAGCTTACTGAGCTTGCAGTAATGTCTGAGGCTTACTGGGGATATGATAAGAGGTTTTTGGACGCATATCGTCAGATTTATAGCCTTACAGAGGATTACATCAGGAATCATCCAACCTTCGTTATGGAGGATGATGGAAAGCTTGCAGGCTTTTACAGTATCATAGAAAGCGATGATGAGGTAACTCTTGAATACTTTTACCTGGACCCTGCTTATATCGGGAGGGGACTGGGAAGGGAGCTTTGGGATCACCTGCTTGAGTTTTGCAGAAGCAGGGGTATCCTCGAGCTTGTTTTTGTTTCCAGCAAGGAGGCAAAGGCATTTTATGAAAGGATGGGAGCCGTCAATACTGGCGAGGTCAACTCCCTAGTACTAAAAGACAGACGTATATTAAAGTGGAAGATGATCATATAATATTTTTTAGGGAGGAGATCTGATGACAAAGTATAGTTTTACATTAAAAGAAACTGACGGGGCTGAGGTTTCTCTCAAGGATTACCTGGGGAAAAAAGTTATCGTTTACTTTTATCCAAAGGATAATACCTCTGGCTGAATCGTCGAGGCAATTGGCTTCAGGGATCTGAAGCATGAGTTCGAGGCTCTTAACACCGCAATTATTGGCATCAGTAAAGACGATCTTAAATCTCACGCTAAGTTCAGGGATAAGAATGACTTGAATTTTCTTCTGTTGAGCGATGAAACTGGAGATGTCCATGAGCTTTTCAAGGTTACAGTCCCAAAGAAGATGTATGGCAAGGAATACATGGGCACAGAGAGATCCACCTTTGTCTTTGATGAGGAGGGAGAATTAGTTAAAGAATACAGAAAGGTTAAAGCAGAGGGCCATGCTGAGGAGGTACTGGCCTATATAAAGGAGAGATTTGATTGATATATGAAGGGACAGTGTACAGACCGCCTTCAGAGGCAGGTAGCTGGATACTACAGGCTACCATAGGCTGTTCACATAATTTGTGTACCTTTTGCAGCATGTACAAAGATAAAAGCTTCAGAATAAGATCAGTACATGAGTTAAAGGAAGAGATCCATAAGGTTAAGGAGCGATATCCGGATATCAGGAGAGTATTCCTTGCAGATGGAGATGCTCTTATGATAAAAAACTCAGATCTGAAACTGTTGCTGTTTGAGATAAGAGCGTCATTTCCCAAATTGGAAAGGATAGGGATCTACGCATCTCCAAAGAGCATACATTCAAAGACTGATGAGGAGCTGGTTTCACTTCGTGAAGCTGGACTTGGAATTGCATACCTTGGGCTTGAGTCAGGTGATCCTGAGATCCTCACCAGAGTAAAAAAGGGCGATACAAGAGAAGGAGTAATCGCAGCCGGCAAAAGGGTGAAGGCTTCAGGAATCAAGCTTTCTGTAACTGCCATATCGGGACTTGGCGGAAAGGAAAGATGGAGAGAGCATGCCATGATGACAGCGACAGCTATAAATGAAATAAAGCCCGACTACTTGGGAATTTTGACACTAATGGTGGAGGAGGGTACTGAGCTTTGGTCCTCAGTTCAGGAGGGCAGCTTTCGGATTCTGACACCATATGAGGCGGCTAGGGAGACCTTGTTGCTTTTAGAGGAGCTGGATTGTGAGGGATTGGTTTTCAGAAGCAATCATGCCTCGAATTATGTGGCTCTAAAGGGAACTCTAAGTACAGACAGGAACAAGCTTATAGGTCAGCTTAAAAGTGCTATGGATGAGGAAGGCTTTAAGGATGAATCATTCCGCAGGCTTTAGTTTTTGGATATGTTTATTAGAAACCCCCTCGGGGTAAACTAAAATATGGAAACCAATAAAAGGAGGACTATAATATGACTCAATACCACGAGCCTATAGAAAGGCTGGACGACAAAACAATGGATATTACAAGGGCAATCATGAGCCTTAAGGAAGAGCTGGAGGCTGTAGACTGGTACAACCAAAGAGTTGCAGCTACAAATGATCCTGAGCTAAAGGGTATACTGGCACATAACAGGGATGAGGAAATAGAACATGCAGTTATGACCCTGGAGTGGCTGAGAAGGAATATGGACAAGTGGGATGAGGAGCTTAAGACGTACTTATTCACAGAGGGTTCGATCATTAACCTTGAAGAAGGTGAAGGAGACGGTGCACCTGAGGATAAGGGACTAAGCATCGGAGATCTAAAATAGGAGGTAGGTTATATGCTATATAGGGATTTGGCTCCAATAACAAAAGAGGCATGGGTAGAGATAGATTCAAGAGCATCAGAGGTCTTGAAAGCATATCTTTCTGCTAGAAAGGTCGTTAAGGTAAATGGTCCGAAAGGACTGGATTATAATGTAATAACTGAGGGAAGGCTTGGTGATGTATCCAAGTCCAAGGAAGTAGAGTTCGCCACCTATAAGGTACTACCTTTGACAGAGGCAAGAGTAGAGTTTGAAATGGGTAGATGGGAGCTAGACAATATTTCAAGAGGTGCTAAGGACATCGACTTTGGACCGCTTGAGGATGCTTTGGGAAAGATGGCTCTATTTGAGGAAAATGCGATCTATAATGGCCTTAAGAAGGCTGGGATTGACGGTCTTAAGGCTTCAGCGTCAGGTAAGCCCATAGCTTTTGGCGTTGACGGTACTTCTATTCTTGAAGCTGTAACCAGTGGGGTAATAGCTCTTAGAGAAGGTTTTGCGGGAGGATCGTACACCCTTGTGGTAGGGAAGGAAGCTTATAAGAGGATCCTTTCCCATGATGGCGGATATCCTTTGAATAAGAGGATCGAGAGCCTTATACAAGGAAAGATCATCCTTAGCCATGTAGTCGAAGGAGCTTATTTGCTTCCATATGACAATGAGAACCTGGAGCTCACGATTGGAAAGGATTATACTATCGGGTACCAGTCTCATACAAGTGAAAAGGTAAGATTCCATGTTTCTGAGTCTTTTACCTTCAGAGTGCTAGACCCCGCATTAATTGTGAGGTTTGAGCTGTAGGAAATTCGAAAAATCAAAGCTTTATATAAAGGGGAGCTTCTCAACTAGGAGCTTCTTTTTTACTGCCTGAATATTGTTAATGAATTTACAAATATAGTTATTATGCTCTGCCAGTGGTACAATGGACTAGATAGGGAGGAGTTTAATGAGCAGCTCTGTATTCGACCGGAGTTAGGTGAATAAAAATTTGTGTACACTAATACCCTAATAGGGTATAATAATCTATAAATCATAATCGTGGAGGAGAATATGATAAATACACACGTATCTTATCCAATCGCTCTTGGGGCTGGCATACTATCGTTTTTCTCACCTTGCCTTCTTCCGATGATTCCTGCATACATAATGTATGTGACCGGGGCTGAATTTGAGGAGGATCTATCTAGAAGAAAATTTCTGGCAGTTACCAGAACGCTGGGCTTTATAATCGGATTTACAATAATATTTATGATAATGGGAACCTCCGCTACATTTTTAGGAAGGTTCTTCATCCAAAACAAGCAGCTGTTTTTTAGAATAAGTGGAGTTCTGATCATAACCTTTGGCTTAAACATGATGGGTATTTTGAAGCTGGGATTTCTAAGCTCTGAGAAGAGGGTCAAATCACCAAAAAAAATAACTAACTGGTTTAGTTCGATAATTATGGGAATGGCCTTTGCTGCCGGTTGGACTCCTTGCTTTGGTCCGGTTCTTGCTTCTATCCTCGTTTATTCCGGATCGGCCGGAACTCTATCAAAGGGTGTGATACTGCTTTTGGTTTATTCAATAGGTATGGCTATACCGTTCATGCTGACTGCTTTGTTCATAAATGTTTTTACCAGGTTGATGGAGAGGGCTGAGGGTTTTATGAAATATATGCCCTACATCAGCGGAATTATCCTTGTGATATTTGGAGTTCTTATTTTCTTCAATAAGATGATAGATATAAGTAAGTTATTACTGTGAGGAGGTAGAACGTGAGTAAAAGAAATGTGATCATATTGGCAATAGCCGTTATTGCTATACTTGGTGCGGCCTTATTCTTCCTCAATTATTCTGGGAAGGATGACAATGTAGAGGTTGATGTTCAAGCACCCCCAGTCTCTGAACCTGCTGAGGATGAAGCGCCTGCAGACCCTGGAACAGCAGGAGCCGGGGAACCTGGATCAGTGGACGATCCAGAAGTAGCAAGGCCTGTTGGAACAGGAGTGGGCAATATTGCACCCGATTTTACACTTATGGATCTTGATGGTGAAGAAGTAAGCTTAAGTGATTTCAGGGGCAAACACGTATACTTGAATTTTTGGGCTACCTGGTGCAGTTATTGTGATATGGAAATGCCGGATCTCCAAAGAGTATACGAAGAGAATGACGATATGGTGGTTCTTGGTGTAAATGTTATGGAAAATCTTGATGACGTAAAGCCTTACGTTGAGGAGAACGGACTGACCTTCCCTGTGGTACTTGATGAGGAAGGCATGATGGGTTCTCTTTATCTGGTAAGGGGGATGCCAACCACCTATTTTATAGATAAGGAAGGTGTAATACTAGGGTCCATACCTGGCATGCTCACCTACGACCAGATGATGGACGTATTGAATCAGATGAGAGAGCTAGAAGACTAGTCTTATGACTGGTCTTTTTTTATGAGTTTGATTGTGGAGCTGGGAGAGTGTATATTTGTATATAGAGACATTCTTAAGAATTTCGTAAGGTTTACATCACACCGATTGTAAGAAAATATATCTACAATATAGGTATACCTGAGAAAGGAGGATTTCGATGGACAGCACACGTGTTTTGGTGGTTGACGACGACAAAGAAATAGCGTCTGCTATTTGCAAGCTTCTAAGGCTTGAGGGATATGAGGCAATCGAAGCGCACACAGGGAAACAAGCGCTTGATCATCTAAGTGAGGTGGAATTCAAGCTAATAATTATGGACATAATGATGCCCGAGCTGGACGGATTGTCAGCAACCCTAAGAATCAGAGATAAGTGGAACATTCCGATAATCATGCTGTCTGCAAAGTCTGAGGATACTGACAAGATACTGGGTCTATCAATAGGTGCCGATGATTACGTCACTAAACCCTTTAATCCTCAAGAGCTTATGGCGCGCGTGAAAAGTCAGATCAGGAGATTTACAACACTAGGAACACAGGGCCAAAGCAGAAACGGCACAAAGATAGTTGTTGGCGGGTTGACTCTTAACACTGAATCCAAGGAGCTGTTTGTCGATGGAGAAGCAACCAGACTGACTCCTACTGAGTACAGGATAATAGAGCTCCTTATGACAAATGCAGGAGTAGTATTCTCAGCGGATCAAATCTATGAAAGAGTGTGGGTGGAGCAACCTTACTCTGTAGAGAATACTGTTATGGTCCATATCAGAAGGATACGTGAAAAAATCGAAATCACTCCTCGGGAACCAAAATATCTAAAGGTGGTGTGGGGAATTGGATACAAAATTGAAAAGCTTTAGCAGGAGTAAGCTAACTAAATTCCTGGCTTTTTTCCTTGTCATAGCAATGACTACAGCTATAGGCGCAACACTTATCTATACTTATTTTTCAGGGATTAATCCTGAGGTGTTATTGACGAAGGATTATAGGAGTAGTGAAGCCTATAGCAACAGCTTAAGCTATACTCTGTGGAGTATTGAAGGACTGCTGTCAGGTGAAGAAGTTGAAATTGACGACGGGGTAGTATTCTTTGGAACAAACGATGATAGAACTATCTCAAATCCATTTCATATAACTGAGACTATTATCAAAAGCACAGGAAATGAGTATTACATACTTAAGGATGGTTATCTTGTCAGCAATGAACAGGGAAATGATATGATGGTCTCGAGGTATTCCGGTAATCCATCCAATAAAGTAATTTTCACCTTCAGTGATAAATATCTTGAGGCAAAGCAGGAGCAGTGGGACTTCGGAAGAGAAACACTGATGCCTATTGCTGCAATATTTATTGGAAGCTTGGCAGGAATAATTTTCCTTGTTTCATACCTCATTATGGTAACTGGGAAAAAAGCTGGGGATGAACTGATCCATTTAGCTTCGATAGATATTTTATTTACCGAGATAATCCTTGCTTCGGCAGTTATAGCAGCAGGGCTCTTGGCGATTGTAACAGGCCCTCAGCTAAGGTATTTCGACTATCCTGAGGTGTGGAAAAACGGATTTGATCTTACCTCAATGCAGTCATTGTCCCTATATACTATCTCAGTTGCAATTGCCCTCACTACAGGTGTGTTGGGAGTAGTTATCCTATCCTCAGCCAGAAGGATCAAGAAGGGAGTGTTTATAAAATCCAGCCTTACCTATAAAGTATGGGACATGGTAGTCAGATTCCTGAGAAGCTTCTTTGATGGCAGCAGAATGGAAAGCTTTCCCTTGACGAAGAAGCTCCATAAAAGGCAGATGATTTTTGTTGGAGCAAGCTTTTTAATCGTACTCTTATCATTTCCACTTTTGTCGATGGCACCTATTTTTATAATGCTTGTCATACTTGAGTTTGCCCTAGTGTTTTGGTACTTCAAGTTCAATAAAGAGACATTCGCGGAGATAAACAAAGGATTCGACGATAGCCTGGAGGGGAAGATGAAAGCTGAGAGGATGAAGGTAAATTTAATTACCAACGTATCTCATGATCTGAAAACACCACTAACATCTATCATAAGTTACGTCGATCTTTTAAAAAGAGAGGACGGGTTATCGGACCAGGCAAAGGAATACGTTGATATCCTTTCTGATAAATCAAATAGACTTAAAAGTATAGTATCTGATCTGTTTGAGCTTGCTAAAAGTACAAGCGGGGATATAAAGCTGGATATGGAGGAGATAGATCTTAGGAAGCTAATGCAGCAAACCCTGGGAGAGATGTCTGATAGTATAGAGACATCCGGTATTCAACTGAGAACAGAGCTTCCTGATGAAGGCTTGGTTATAACCTCAGATGGGAATAAGCTGTACAGAGTTCTCCAGAATATTATAGATAACGCATTGAAGTATTCATTAAAGGGTACTAGGGTATACGTAAAGCTTGAAAATAATGGAGAAGATGCAATAGTTACAGTGGTAAACACATCTGCATATGAAATGAGCTTCACTGAGGAGGAAATTCTTCAGAGATTTTATAGAGGAGATGAAGCAAGAAGTGGTGAAGGGAGCGGGCTAGGTTTGTCGATTGCGGAGAGCTTTACAAGAAACCTTGGAGGACGTTTAAGAGTTATTATTGACGGTGACCAGTTCAAGGTAAAAATGGAATTCCCGTTATAGAATGTCCCCCCTGGAGCTTAGGGGGGATTAAACTTATTGCACTTTGTCAGCTTTATTGATACAATTTTTCAAGGGATACTTTTAATCGAAAAGGAGCACTGATATGAAAATTGGATTGATAGGACTGCCATCAACAGGCAAGACTTCATTGTTCAATCTGCTTACAGGATCGGAAATCGAGATTTCTGAGTTTTCTACAGGCAAGATTGAGGCAAATATTGGAATAGCTAAGATACCTGATGAAAGACTTGATTTTCTTAAGGCTATGTACAAACCGAAGAAGACCACTCATGCAACTATTGAGGTAATCGATGTACCTGGTCTGGTTCGCGGGTCTTCCTCAGGTAAGGGTGTGGGAAACCAGTTTCTTGAAAATATCAGGAAAACAGACGTTTTAGTACATGTTATAAGAGCTTTTGATAATGAGCATGTTATACATGCAGATGGCTCCGTGGACCCTTTGAGAGATGTCGAGACCATAAATATGGAGCTTTTATTTGCGGATCTTGCTGTAATCGAAAATAGGATCGGAAGGATCGAGACCTCAAAGAAGGTGACAAAGGAGAATTTAGAGGAGCTTGAGGTTCTTAAGAAATGCAGAGATGGGCTTGAGGAGGGTCTTCTTTTGCACAATATCCAGCTGGAGGAGCATGAAAGGGAGCTGCTTAAGACATTTTCATTTCTATCGGAGCAGCCTATGATAATGGTTGTAAACATAGATGAGGACCAGCTTACCTCTGGAATTTACCCTGGTAAGGATTCAATGAAAGCACTTGCTGAGGAAAGAGGAACACCTATGATCGAGATATGTGTAAAAACAGAGCTGGAAATCAACAAGCTGGAGGAGGACGACAAGCAGCTGTTTATCGAGGAGCTTGGGATAAAGGAATCAGGGATCGACCTACTGTCAAAGACATCTTATGACTACCTTGGTCTTGTATCCTTCTTGACTGCAGGTGAGGATGAGGTTAGAGCCTGGCCCATAAGAAGAGGGACAATAGCCAAGAATGCAGCAGGCAAGATCCACTCAGACATCGAAAAAGGCTTTATACGTGCTGAGGTATGCAGGTTTAAAGACCTAAAGGAGCATGGGTCCATGCATAAAGCTAAGGAAAAAGGCCTTGTCACTTTGGAAGGCAAAGAGTACGTCGTCCAGGATGGAGACATAATAAACTTCAGGTTTAACGTTTAGCGGAGAGGCCACCCTCTCCTTTTCACTATAGTAATTAGGAAGGTTTGATCATATGGAGGATTTGACTAAGGGAATAGCGGGAGAAGGCTGCGAGGTACTTGTTCCCTTCAACGATAGAAAGTCTCTTGAGGATATCGAGAGAAGCATTATAAAGACATACAGAAAGAATGTATGGACAAAATTTATCAAAGCGATAAAAGAGTATGAGCTTATAGAAGATGGTGACAGGATCGCCGTTGCAATCTCAGGGGGAAAAGATAGCCTGCTTATGGCAAAGCTGTTTCAGGAGCTTAAGAAGAACGGCAAGCAAAACTTTGATGTGGAGTACATTGCCATGGACCCAGGCTATCATCCAGACATAAGAAAGCTCCTTGAGGAAAATTGCAGCTATTTAGGGATCCCTGTTCACATATATGAGGCTAATATTTTTCAGGTCGCCGACAAGATCGCCAATGACTACCCCTGCTATATGTGTGCAAGGATGAGAAGAGGTGCTCTTTACGGTAAGGCAAAGGAACTTAATTGCAATAAACTGGCTCTAGGTCACCATTTTAATGACGTAATCGAGACTACAATGCTGAATGTACTTTGTGCAGGCAGCTTCAAGACGATGATGCCGAAGCTAAAAGCCCAGAATTTTGATGATATGGAGCTAATCAGGCCGCTGTATCTCATCGAGGAGAAGTACATCGAAAGATTCATCCAGAACAGTGGTATATGGCCACTAAATTGTGCCTGCATGGTTGCAGCTAAGAGGATAGGCAACAAAAGATATGAAATCAAAGCCTTGATCGAGAATATGAAGAAGGATTTCGATAATGTCGACATATCGATCTTCAGAGCAGCCCAAAATGTAAACATGGATGGAGTGCTTGGATGGGAGAAGGATGCCCAGAAACACTCATTTCTAGATGAATACTAATAAAGGACAGGTGATAAAATGAGGATGATTTCTTGGAATGTGAACGGGATAAGGGCTAACCTTAGCAAAGGCTTTATGGATCATTTCAAGGGGCTTGATGCCGATATTTTCTGCCTTCAGGAGACTAAGATGCAAGTTGGCCAGATAGAGCTGGAGCTTGAGGGCTATCATCAATATTGGAATGCAGCTGAAAAGAAGGGGTACTCTGGTACTGCCATATTTTCTAAGATGAAGCCTCTAAAGGATTCATATGGAATAGGGATCGAAGAGCATGACAAGGAAGGAAGAGTCATAACTCTGGAGTACGAGGATTTTTTTCTTGTCAATGTCTACACTCCAAATTCCAAAACAGGGCTGGAAAGGCTGGATTACAGGATGGTGTGGGAGGACGAGTTCAGAGTGTACCTCAAATCTCTTGAGGGCACAAAGCCAGTTATTGTGTGTGGGGACCTCAATGTGGCTCACAAGGAGATCGACCTTAAGAACCCTGAAACCAACAGGAAGAGCGCAGGCTTTACCGATGAGGAGAGAGCCAAGATGACTGAGCTATTGGAAAGCGGTTTTATTGATACCTTCAGATACTTCTATCCGGAGCATGAGGGAGCATATACCTGGTGGTCATATATAACCAAAGCAAGGGAGAGAAATGCTGGATGGAGGATAGATTATTTCCTTGCATCTGAAGAACTTAGGGATAGGCTTATAAATGCTGCTATCCACGACCAAATAATGGGCTCAGATCACTGTCCGGTGGAGCTGGAGCTTAAATAAAAGAAAAGAAGGGTTAAATATGATATACAAGCCAAAACAGATCACAAGAGTAGTCTTTGGGCTGTTCCTATTTGCACTTGGAATAGTAATGACGGTCAATGCAAATTTAGGAGTATCGCCTTGGGATGTATTTCACCAAGGCTTGTCGAAAACATTTGGTATTACTCTTGGAAGAGCGAACATAATTACAGGGCTCTTTATTATTGGCCTTGATGTAGCTCTGGGGCAAACTATTGGATGGGCTACAATAATGAATATGCTTCTTATTGGTACATTTATCGATATTCTAATGCTCAACAACCTGGTACCTGTATTTGAATCTTTCGTTCCCAGTCTTATAATGCTTCTTATGGGTGTACTTATCGAAGGATATGGCTGCTATATTTACATTTCCGGAGGTATGGGTGCAGGACCGAGGGATGGCTTAATGGTTGTACTTACCAGAAGAACCGGAAAATCAGTACGGCTTATAAAAAGCGCAATCGAGGTAATAGTAGTTACTGTGGGGATTTTCCTTGGAGGCAAATTCGGGGTTGGGACCCTAATAATGGCCTTATTTGGAGGGATGATATTCCAGTTTGCTTTCAAGACCGTTAACTTTAGGGTCAATCAGGTCCAGCACAGATTTATTCAGGATGATTTAAAGCTCCTTAGGGGAAGGGCATAAAAATTGGGATGGTTAAAAGCCATCCCTTCTTTATATTTCAAAAATCTGATTTCTGTGGGTAATATCAATGATTTGTGTATCGATCTCTCCAATTTTGTTGATAAAATCCCCAATTACCTTATAGTTATCCCCAAAATGTAATGGGAAAAGTTTCTTTGGATGGATCTCATTAATAAAGTATTCGCCTCCTAGGTGAAAGAAATCACCAAGCCTTGGATCAATGGGGAAGAATGCCAGATCGATCATTTGACCCTTCAATCTTTCGATCTCATCCTTGAAGGCAGTCTCCATCCTCCGCTTTTCACCCTTGGAATCGTCATCCCAATACCACCAATGAAGGTCGCCTGCAAAGAAAATTACTGAGCCCTCCAGCTTTACGAGGAATGACACTCCCATATCTGTAGACCCCAGTGTCTCAACCGCTACCTCATGGATTGTAAGCTTCTCATAAGGCCCCATCCTCTTGATGGTTTCTGTGCTATGGACATCGATGTCGTCGCTCAGAATGTAGTTTATTGATCCATTCTGTCGACTCCATCTGAATATTTCTTCGTTGAAGTGATCAGGATGACCGTGCGAAGAAAAAACTATAACCGACTTATCTGACGGTATAGATATATCTCCTCTAAAATAGTCAAAAACAAGAAAGTAGTTCTCGGTCTCGACTGTGTAACCACTGTGGTATAGGTATTCAACTTTTATTGGTTTATTTTCCATTACATTGGCCTCCTTGGATTGTGTAAAGGATACTTACCCTTTTTTTAGCTATTATCCATCTTTTTTTCACATCTCTTTCACAAAGCAGGGGTAAAATATTTTTGTAGGAAGAAGGTTGGAAAGGAGTAATAACAATGGATGAAACAAGAATAGATGAAAAAGTAGAAAAAATGGTTCAAAGCGAGCCGGAAAAGCCAAATGGGAGAAAAGGCTGGATCAAGTTTCTCGCAGCAATACTGATAGTGGCATTCATCGGAGGCTTTGGAGGATACTTTGTCGGATACTTGCTTATTGATCGTCAAAGTGCAGGGGCCGTACAGGAGATTACGATCGAACCCAATGATAGTATGACGGCTGTATCTGCTGTGGCCAAGAAGACAATGAGCTCTGTTGTCGGAATAACGACCGTTGAGACCAGGCCTGGCGGATTTTTCTTTTCGGAACAGGACGTCAGTGGAGTAGGCTCAGGAGTAATCGTTAACAGCGACGGCTATATACTGACTAATTCGCATGTGGTTGCGGATGGAAATGCTAAAGAACTAAAGGTGTTATTCGATGACGGAGAGGAGCTTGACGGTTCAGTTCTATGGAACGATCCGCTTCTCGACCTTGCTGTAGTCAAGGTTGAGAAAACAGGACTCACAGCAGCAGAACTGGGAGACTCGGATCAGCTTCAGGTTGGAGAGTTGGCTGTTGCAATTGGTAATCCGCTTGGATTGGAATTTGAAAGAACTGTCACAAGCGGAATAATTTCAGGCTTAAACAGGTCAGTCAAGGTGGATTCAAATAATATCATAGAAGGCTTGATCCAGACCGATGCATCAATAAATCCAGGCAACAGCGGTGGCCCGCTTCTCAACGGCCAGGGAGAAGTAATAGGTATAAATACTGCAAAGATAACCTCTGCCGAGGGTCTTGGATTCTCTATACCAATAAATCAAGTAAAGTCGATAGTGGAAGAAATCATTGATACGGGAAGCTTTCAGGGTGTAGTTATGGGGATAAAAGGCGTATCTGTTGAGGAGTATGAAGCGAGACTTGGGATTGACCTGACCATCGCAGAGGGAGTTGTCATCATTGAGGTAGTCCCAGATAGTAATGCAGCAAGGGCAGGGCTTCAGAATGGTGATATAATTACTTCATTAGGAGATAAACCGGTTGGAAATATGAGTCAGCTCAAAAGACAACTCTACACCTACGATGAGGGAGACAAGGCGGAACTTAAGATTTCAAGGAGCGGAGAGGAAAAGATCATTGAAATCGAATTTTTAAAACAGATACAATAAAAATCAGCGGCCAATTTTGGCCGCTGTTCCTATTTCATATAGAATTCCTCTAGGTATTCCTCATAGGTCATTGATCTGTCTCTGAAGCCCTCAGGAGTTATCTCGATTATCCTGTTGGCTACTGTCTGGATGAATTGATGGTCATGGGAGGTGAATAGTATATTGCTCTTAAAATCCCTAAGACCGTTGTTGACAGCAGTTATGGATTCAAGATCCAAGTGGTTTGTCGGCTGATCAAGCACAAGGACATTCGCATCCTTAAGCATCATCCTGGAAAGCATGCACCTAACCTTTTCTCCTCCGGAAAGAACATTTGCTTCCTTAAGTGCCTCCTCTCCAGAGAAAAGCATCCTCCCAAGGAATCCTCGGACATATATCTCGCTTTGCTCTACAGAGAACTGTCTCATCCAGTCCACAAGATTTAATGTTACATCTTTGAAGAAATGAGAGTTATCCTTTGGGAAGTAAGAAGTAGTGATCGTCTGACCCCACTTGAAGCTTCCGCTGTCTGCTTCCTCCTCGCCCATAAGGATTTTAAACAACAAAGTGATAGCCATTTCATCTCCAATAAAGGCAATCTTGTCACCCTTGTTTACTCTGAAGGAAAGATCAACTATAGCAGAATCATCATCTATCCTTTTATTCAAGCCTTCAATTGTTAGTATCTCATTCCCGACCTCACGCTCCATATTGAAGCTAACAAAAGGATACCTCCTTGTTGAGGGAACTAAGTCGTCCAAGGTTATTTTTTCCAGCAGCTTCTTTCTTGAGGTTGCCTGCTTGGATTTGGATGCATTGGCTGAGAATCGTGCGATAAAGTTTTGAAGATCCTTTATCTTATCTTCCTTTTTCTTGTTCTGGTCTCTCATCATCTGAAGTGCCAGCTGACTGGATTCATACCAGAAGTCATAGTTTCCCGCAAACATCTTTATCTTACCGAAGTCGATGTCTACCATATGGGTACAGACCTCGTTGAGGAAGTGTCTGTCGTGTGAAACAACTATGACTGTGCCTTCAAAATCTCCGAGGAAGTCCTGAAGCCATCGTATGCTTTTTACATCCAGATGGTTTGTAGGCTCGTCCAGGATAAGTATACCAGGATTTCCAAACAAGGCCTGGGCCAGGAGAACCTTAACCTTTTCATTTCCCGTCAGCTCTTCAACTTTCTTGTCGTGAAGAGACGTTGGAATGCCTAGTCCCTGAAGCAGTGATGATGCGTTGCTTTCAGCACTCCATCCGTCCATCTCCGAGAATTCGCCCTCCAGTTCAGAAGCTTTTATTCCATCCTCATCAGTAAAGTCTTCCTTAGCATATAGGGCGTCCTTTTCGATCATGATATCATAAAGCCTCTTATTACCCATAATTACTGTCTCAATGATTCCATAATTATCATACTCGTAGTGGTCCTGCTTTAAAACACTCATCCTGAGATTTGGTGCAATGCTTATATCTCCTGTATCTGGCTCAATATCTCCGGAGAGGATTTTTAAAAAGGTACTCTTCCCTGCTCCGTTTGCACCTATTACTCCATAGCAGTTACCAGGGGTAAAAGCCAGGTTTACATCTTCAAACAATTTCTGAGAGCCATATCTAAGACTCACGTTATTTACACTAATCAATTCCTATTCAATTCCTTTCCTGTGAATTCATCAAGCAATTATACCATATAGCCCTATTTTTAACCATATAATATTACAGAAAAAAACAAAGCCGCCCCTGATAGGCGCGGCTTTAATGTATACTATTCCCAAACTCCGATTTTCCTAATTTCAAGATTATCTTTGCGTATCTTATCAGTAAATTTGAACCCCTTTCTGATTCCCATCCATGCGAAGCATGATAAGGCTGCTATAGTACCAAGCCTTCCACCTACTCCAATGTAGGCATTACTCGCAATCAAAAGCATGATACCCGACAACGCTGATATGATTGAGATTTCAAGCGCTGATGGTATAAGCTTTGTTGCAGCCATTCCTGCATAGGATGCACAGGCTGCAGAGGCTGCCAATTTACCTCCTATCTCAGGGAACAATATGGGTAATATTATTCCTGCAAGAAGGGCTATTACCGAAGATCCGAATACAGGCCCCTTTCTGAATTTATTCGAAATACCGTAGCTTAAGGTTCCTGCTGCAGAGGCTGTAAGTATTAAGATTAGATTTTCCATTGCCCTCCTCCTAGGATAAAAGGCCAATGAAAGCCTTTGTTATTAACGTTGATAGAGCTGCAGTAGTACCGCCCTTGCCTCCTATTCCAGCATATACCTCAGTGGTGGACAAGACTACCAGTGACAGTACCGCTCCTCCTATAAATGCCCAGAGAGCGGAGGGCAGAATGGCTGTTGAGCTCATGCCTACAAAGGATGCGGTATAAGCCACTCCCGCCAGGGAAGCCGGAAGAAACATTGCAGATGTAACGCCTACAAGTCCATTTGCCACTATTGCGCCAAAGCCGAGATCGTGGTTAAGAAAATAAGTTATCGTAGCTGCGGATGTTGCACAAACTACCACCAACATATTCTTTCTATCGAGTCTCATGGCTCTCACCTAGTCCTTGAGCTCAAAGTAGTGCTCAGCAATGCTTACAGTTGCAAAGCAGCCCACGATAACCATTGTTGCTGCGTTAGTTAAATCTGTTGTATTCATTAAGGTAGATGCAAGCATTCCCGCGCTTGTGGCAGCAAAAGCACCTAGTCCGATCAACTTTCTCATTTTATTTCCCCTCCGGTTGTTATGTCTGTAATTCATGATAATATATTGTTAATAACGTGTCAATATATTGCTGTAAAATAAATCAAAAAAACCCTTTGTTTTTTATTAAGCAAGGGTTTTTTTGATATTCGATTCCAGAAATGTCTGAATATTAGGCAATACAGGAATTGATGTAAAAAATAAATCAAATTTAGACAACTTTATATAAGTGTTAAATATATAACAATTAATTCACTCCATCAAGTCTCTCTTAAACTTTTCATAATCCTTAAGAAGAGTTACTCTTTTACCATCCTCACGAATGAAGGTAGGTACGCTCTCTATTTCATAAGCTACTGAAAGCTCTCTTGCCTCATCCATGGTCTCCTCAAAGCTTCCATCCTCTACTGCCGTCATCATCTCCTGAATGTTGAGTCCAGCCTTAAGACCTATATCATTTACGACCTCTTTTAGGGCAACATTTTTTCCCTCGCTAAATATAGCTTTGAAGGCTTCGGACGAAAACTCATAGAATCTGCCTGCCTCATTGGCGTATAAGGCTGCCCTATGCAAAAGTCCGGTGTTGAATTTATGCATCTTATTTTTGTAGACAAGTCCATACTCAGATCCTAGGCGCTCTATCCTCCTATAGCTCATTTCAATCTGTTCCCTGGGGATAGAATTTTCCAAGGACGTTCCTTCCTCTGGAACATCTCTGTCGAGTTCATAAGGATAGAAATCAAAAATGATTTCGGGATTTTCCTCAACGATCCTCTTAGCGACCGAAAAGCCAATATAGCAAAACGGACAGGCAAAATCCGAAAAAACTTTAAAATTAGTCATTGCAATCCCTCCTAAAATAGTATGTATTATCATATACCCATCATAGACCAAGCGTAACAGAAGTAATATTTTCAAATAAATATTGTAAAGTGAAGGATGCTCTGATGGTGATCTTACCTTGGAAATAATATTAACTGATAAGGTAGTGAAATTATATGAAAAGGTTATACTTGTTTCGGGTATAAGTGACTTATATCGGTATTAAGGGGGATCAATTATGTCAGGAGCACTACCGGAGAGGCATGAGGTCGAAAAGGACCTAACATGGGACTTAACATCAATTTTCAGGGATGAAAAGTCGTTCAATGAAGCAGTAGCAAAGGTTGAGTCAATGGCGGAGAGAATTGAAAGAGATCATAGATCAGGACTAAAAACAGCTGAGGATATAACCACCTGCCTTGATCAAATGAGAGAGCTTAGAATGATAATTGGCTGGGCAGCAACTTATTCTTCTCTTGCGGCCGCTGTAGATCAAAGGGATCAGGCTGCACATGAAAGGGATCTAAGGGTAGAGTCATTAATTGCTAAGGTGTCCAGCAGACTTAGCTTTGTCGATTCGCGGCTTGCAATAACATCTGATCAAGTACTTAAGGAGGCGGCTTTATCAAGAGAAGAGAACAGGGGCTATTTGGAGGATATAATAAGGCGAAAGCCTCATATGTTAAGCCCAGACACCGAGAAAACATTGGCGGCTTTGTCTGGCGCTCTTGAATCACCTTATAGGATATATAACACAGCAAAGCTTGCTGATTTGACCTTCAGTCCATTTGAGGCTAAGGGAAACCAACATGAGCTTAGCTTTCTGTCCTTCGAAGGAAGATGGGAATATGAGAAGGACATAGAGATTAGGAGGGCAGCCTTCGACTCCTTTTCCAGGAAGCTCGGCGAATACCAGCATACCATGGCTGCTGCCTACCAGACTCAGGTGTCTAAGGAAAAGACATTGTCTGAGTTGAGGGATTATCCCTCGGTATTCGATTACCTTCTACATGACCAAAGAGTAGACAGGTCGATGTATGACAGGCAGATAGATATTATAGTAGAGCAGCTAGCTCCACATATGAGAAGATACGCGAGACTTTTAAAGAAGATCCATGGCCTTGACAGAATGACATACGCTGACCTTAAAATGGATGTAGATCCTGATTATCAGCCGGAGGTTACTATCGAGGAAGCAAAGAACATTCTCATGGAGGCCTTGAGTATTCTTGGAGAGGATTATGTGGTTATGGTCAAAAGAGCATTTGATGAAAGGTGGATAGATTTTCCTGAGAATGAGGGTAAATCAACAGGAGCATTCTGCTCTACTCCATATGGCTCACATCCATTCGTACTCTTGACCTGGTCAGAAAAAATGGCAGACATGTTTACCTTGAGCCACGAACTTGGTCATGCAGGACATTTTTATCTGGCTCACAGGGAGCAAAGCATATTCAATTCAGAGCCTTCCCTATACTCGATAGAAGCACCATCAACAATGAATGAGCTGCTTCTGGCTAAATATCTTATTGAAGGCAGTGAGGACAACAGGAGAAAAAGATGGATACTATCAAGTCTGGTTTCAAAGACGTACTACCATAATTTCGTAACCCATCTTCTCGAGGCTCATTATCAAAGAGAGGTCTATAAAATAGTTGATGATGGCGGCAGCGTTAGCGCACCTCTATTGAATGAGCTTAAAAAGAAGACCCTAGAGATCTTCTGGGGAGAGGATGTTGAAATGGTTGAAGGTGCAGAGCTTACATGGATGAGGCAGCCCCACTATTATATGGGATTATACCCCTATACTTATTCTGCAGGTCTTACAATAGCAACTGAAGTGAACAGAAAGATCCAAAAGCATGGACAGCCGGCAGTAGACGACTGGATCAAGGTGCTTAAGCTTGGCGGGACAAAGGATCCTGAAGGTCTTGCAGCAATCGCAGGAGTGGATATATCCACTGAAAAGCCGTTGATAAACACTATTGACCATATTGGTTTCCTGATAGATGAAATTGAAAGATTGACGGATGAAATTCAAATGACACAAAATATTTAACTAAAACGACTATCGCTTATCGCTTAACTCAAAAAAAGACTAGACCCCTCGACTACACTCGGGATGACAGTTATGTCTACTTAAGGAAATATAAATTCTGTTCTAATCTTGCTTCAAACCTCCCGTTTCGATATACTGTTATTTGAAGTTTTGTCGGGAGGTTTTTTTGTGAGTACATTTACCCTAGAGAATTTAATAAATCGAGTCAGCATAATCATGCTTTTAGCCTTTATGCTTTCCAGGCTAGGCTTATTCAGAAAACTAGTTTCAAAGAAGGAGATCAGTATTGGAGACAAGGTCATCCTTTCAGTGATATTTGGGATATTTGGGATAATAGGGACATATACCGGTATCCATATCCAGGGTGCAATAGCTAATTCCAGAGTAATTGGAGTTTTCGTCGGGGGACTATTGGGAGGACCTTTTGTCGGCATACTCTCGGGTATAATAGCCGGAGGTCACAGATATCTTATTGATATTGGAGGATTTACTGCCGTTGCCTGTGCAATTTCGACAATTTCCGAGGGCATTTTGGCTGGAATGCTCAAAAAAAGGATGGAAAGAAGCAGCCATAGGTTCACGATAGCTCTGTTGGCAGGATTTACTGCCGAAATAATGCAGATGGGCATAATCCTCCTATTAGCAAAACCCTATGAGTCTGCACTGGAGCTTGTTGATATAATCGGTATACCTATGATACTTGCCAACGGGATAGGTATTGCTGTGTTTATTGCTATTGTCGACTCTGTACTTCACGGAATGGAGAAGGAAGCTTCATATCAGGCACAGCTTGCATTGAGGATTGCAAATGACTCAACCTTCTTCAGGGAGGGTTTTGATACCGAAACAGCTACTGCGACAGCTAAAGTCATAAAGGAAATGACAAATGTTGCAGCTGTAGCATTTACAGACAGGGAGAAAATAATCGCTCATGTGGGTGAAGGGGAGGATCATCACAAGCCAGGCTTTGGTGTAATGACTGAGTTTACTAAGCATGCCCTGAATAGTGACAACTATACTATAGCCAACACAAGAGAAAGCATCTCCTGCAGTCACAAGAGCTGTAAACTTAAATCTGCAATAATCGTACCGATAAAGCAGGAAGGTAAGGTAATTGGAACACTTAAGCTCTATAAGACGCAGGAGAAGGCTATAACTATGGTTGAAACAGAGCTTGCGATAGGTCTAGCTCAGCTGTTTTCTACTCAGCTGGAGCTTAGCAGGATAGATCAGCAGAAAGAGCTCCTTGCAAGGTCGGAGCTAAAGGCATTGCAAGCTCAGATAAATCCTCATTTTCTTTTCAATGCAATAAATACGATAGTATCATACACTAGGACTCAACCGGAGAACGCAAGGAGACTGCTGCAGCATTTAGGGGATTTTTTTAGATCAAACCTTCAGGAGCCAGCTAACCAGGTACCTTTGGAGAAGGAAATAGAACATATAATTTCCTATGTTGAGATTGAAAAAGCAAGATTTGGTGACAAATTGAGAATAAACTACGATATAGACAAAGATGTCGACTGTAATATACCTCCGCTTTTGTTGCAGCCCCTTGTGGAGAATGCAATAAAACACGGGGTACTGAATAAGCTTGAAGGCGGCAGGGTTGACATTAGCGCTCATCGGACTTCCACAGGAACTGAGATCATAATCGAGGATGACGGAGTAGGCATTCCAGAAGATACTCTTGCAAGCCTTCTATCCGATTGCAGCCAAAGAGACTGCATTGGGTTGAGAAATGTTAATGAAAGACTTATAAGCATCTATGGGCAGGACCATGGTTTGAATATACAAAGTAAGGTTAACAAGGGTACTAGGATCAGCATGCTGATACCATCTGACAAAAGGACGGTGATCGCATGATAAGCTGCATGGTAGTAGATGATGAAAAACCTGCAAGGGATGAATTGGCATATTTGCTGTCATCAATTGACGATATAGAGGTAGTAGGTGAAGCAGAGAACGGGATTCAGGCAATTAGAAAAGCCATTGAAAAAAAGCCTCAGCTTGTCTTTCTAGACGTAAACATGCCTGGTATTAACGGCATAGATGTAGCTAAAGAGCTTGCTGCAATAGAACCAAGTCCACTTATCGTCTTTGTTACCGCATATGATAATTATGCTGTATCTGCCTTTGAGGTAAGTGCATTTGATTATCTGCTAAAGCCTGTAAGTGAGGATAGGCTAAAAAATAGCCTGGACAGAATTCGCGGCTTAATATCATCCAGAGAAACACAGGGACATGACAAGCTTGGAAAGCTGTCTGGAGAACTTTCTTTATCAAAGAGCACCAGGATAGTCGGTTACCAGAATGGAATACTATTTCCCATAGAGCTTGACGAGATCCTATTCTTGACCCTTGAAGTCAAGAATACAATTGTAGTATGTGAAAGAGGAAAATTTCAATTAAATGGAACGCTTTCAGAGCTTCAGGAAAGGCTTTCCGACGGGAGATTTTTCCGATGTCATAAATCCTATATTGTCAATCTGGATAGGATAGATTCTATTGAACCTTGGTTTAATTCTACCTACAATATTCACATAAAGGGAGTTTCTGAAATAATACCTGTGAGCAGGACTTTTGCCAAGGCGTTTAAAAAAGCAATGAATATCTTTATGTAGTTAATCTCAATATAATGCAACTTAGGTACTAATAAATGCATCTTGTCTCAAACAGACCTTCTTTTTCTTTTTTTTCCATTATTATAATTGTGGACTAAAAAAATAAAGGAGGTTTTTTTGATGACTTATTTTATTATTGGTATCATAATCCTGGTATTGGGATACATAACCTATGGAAAATTCGTGGACAGTCACTTTGGCGCTGATGATTCCATAGAGACCCCAGCTACAAGACTTCAGGACGGAATCGACTTCATGCCTATGACCTGGAAGAGGATATTTCTTATCCAGTTCCTTAATATAGCCGGCCTAGGGCCAATCTTTGGAGCTATACAGGGAGCGCTATTCGGGCCGGTGGCTTTTGTATGGATAGCTCTTGGAAGTATTTTTGCTGGTGGAGTGCATGATTATTTCTCAGGAATGCTTTCAGTAAGACATGATGGGAAAAGTATTTCCGAGATAGTAGGTATTTACCTTGGAAATGGTGCGAGACAGGTAATGAGGGTATTCTCAGTAGTGCTTTTAATTTTGGTAGGTACCGTATTTATGACAGGCCCAGCGGGACTTCTTGCAAATCTTAACTTGTTTGGATTAAACAGCGTTCAATTGTGGGTTTTCATCGTTCTAGGCTATTACTTCTTGGCGACAGTCCTGCCAATTGACAAGCTGATCGGTAAGCTTTATCCAATCTTTGGCGCTTCACTTTTGATAATGGCAGTTGGGATCGGTTCTATGTTAGTTATTAAAGGCTATGAGCTGCCAGCATTTACACTTTCAAATCTTCATCCAAAAGGACTTCCAGTTTGGGCTATGCTGTTTACTACTATAGCTTGTGGTGCTATATCTGGTTTCCACGCAACACAATCGCCAATGATGGCTAGATGTATGACTAAAGAAAGCTATGGAAGAAGAGTTTTCTATGGATCAATGATAGCTGAAGGGGTAATAGCAATGATATGGGCAGCAGCTGGAATGGCTTTCTTCAATGGGGTTGGCGGGCTTCAGGAGGCATTTGCTACTAATGGAGGGGCTGCCGGTGTAGTTTATACCATTTCAACTCAACTTCTTGGACCTGTTGGAGGAGTATTGGCTATGCTAGGAGTAATTGCATGTCCTATAACCTCAGGAGATACAGCCTTCAGAAGTGCGAGGCTTACAATAGCTGATGCTATGAACTACGAGCAAGGCCCTTTAGCAAAGAGACTTCTTCTTTCTTTGCCATTGTTTGTAGTTGGATTTGCTCTTACTAAGATAGACTTTAATATTATCTGGAGATACTTTGCATGGTCAAACCAAACTCTTGCAATGATTGTTCTTTGGGCGTCAGCTGCTTATCTGGTGAAGCAAGCTAAGAGCCATTGGATGGCAAGCATACCAGCGACCTTCATGACTGCAGTGAGCATAACTTACATTATGCAAGCACCTGAAGGATTTAAGCTGGCTTCATCTATAGCTTACCCGGTTGGGGCAATAGCAGCTGTGGCTGTCATGGGTTTCTTCGTATATAAATCAAGAGTGCAGGTAGCTACTGCAAAATAAATGAAAAAAGATCAATAAAATCAAAAGACCGCTTCCAAAAACAGAAGCGGTCTTCCCTATTAGGGGGATATTAGCTATTTAACTCTCTTTCCCAGCTTATAAACCTGAGCTATATCAAACAGTGCATCCAGATCCTCTGCCGGATTATTGTCAAGAACCAGGAAGTCCGCAAATTTACCTGCCTCCAGAGTCCCATACTCTTTCTCGATACCAAGGCACTCAGCACTACCTTTTGTAGAGGCTACGATAGCTTCCATGGAAGTCATACCGTTCTCTGCCATCATCTTTAGCTCATACGGAGCTCCCTCATGTTTATTGAAGGGTGTACCAGAGTCAGTGCCCATGGCGATTTTTACTCCAGCCCTGTGTGCTCTTCTGAAGCTGTCAAGATGGTACTCCATGACGTATTTAGACTTGTCCACCGCAAACTTTGGTATGCCTGCCTCCTCTCCATATTTGACTATGAAATATGGAGCTACAAGCGTTGGAACAAGGAAAGTACCATTTTCTACCATCATCTGTATCGCTTCATCATCCAGGAATATCCCGTGTTCTATTGAATCTAATCCGGCTCTTATAGCATTTTTTATCCCTGTTGTACCCTGAGCATGAGTAGCAGTCTTCTTTCCAGCTTTTTTTGCTTCCTCAACTGCTGCCTTCATTTCCTCCATGGAAAGCTGAGGGCTGCCAGGCTCAACACCCTTTGTCATGACTCCGCCGGTGGCCATTATTTTGATAACATCTGCGCCTGCTTTAAGTTGCTCCCTTGCGGCTTTTCTTGTTTCATCAGGTCCATCAGCTTCTCTCCCCATCATCCAGCCATGTCCGCCGGTCATGGTAATAACCTTTCCTGATGCCAGAAATTCAGGTCCCTCAATTAAGCCTTGTTTTACGGCATCTCTGATTTCAAGGTCAATAAAGTCCAGACCGCCCATATCTCTAAAGAAGGTTGTACCAGCATAAAGCTGCTTTTTTAGGTTCGCAATTCCCCTAATTGTAGCCTTGTACTTTGACTCATTCATAAGTATAGAGTTTGGATCAGCTGCCGGCTCCATCACGATATGGACGTGTGAGTTTATAAGCCCTGGCATCACAGTTTTTCCTGTAAGATCGACTACCTCACAATCTTCCACGGTATCCAGATCAACGAAGCGTCCCAACTTGGATATTTTTTTATCCTCAACTATCATATATGCATTTTCAACAGGTATACTGCCATTTCCGTCTATAAGCTTAAAGCCTTTGTACATTGTTTTTTTAGTCATTATTCAACCTCCATGTACTAAATTACATCATCTTGACCATCACACCAGCAAGAACTACGGATGCTATTGTTACAGTAACGAAGCCCGCAACAAGCATTTTCGGAAGGATCTCGTGAAGTATCGCTTGTCTTTCACCCTCAGTTTTTCCATTTGCATTAGCTACCTCGTTGCTTATGATAAAGGTTCCAGGGAAGCCAAACAAAGCAGTTGCACCAATAGCTATTGCCATCTCCATTGAATATCCAAGAAGCTTCCCGGCTATTGCTGAAAATATCGCGATCCCTATTGCTCCTAAGATTAAACTTGTAACCAATGGGAACAATATTGTAGCGAGCATTTCAGGAGTTGCCTTAGCAAGATTACCAAATATAACAGCCATAAGGGCAACCATAGCTAGCCCGAAGGCATTTGCCTTGGTCATAACAGCTTCTTCAAGGAAGCCAAGTTCTCTGGCAACTACACCAACGAACAAGCACATAACATATTTATGCACGACATCATTAGTGAGTGCAGCCAGCTTGAAGCTTATGAAAGCCACTATCGCCAGCTTCGCCAACAATATGTAGGTTGTTTGAAGATCTTTTGAAAGTGGAGGAATAAGTTTCTTTCTTTCTTTTTTTACTTCCACTGTCTTTGTACTTTCGGCAGCAACTTTTTCCCCACCATTCTCATGATAATTTTTAACCAGCTTTTTAGCTTCTCTGTTTAGCATGAAGGATGCGATTGGATATCCAAGGAATCCCTGAACAACTACCAATAGTGTTACAAAAACCGCAATAGCATCCAATCCCTTAGCTGTAGCACCATCTCCCATAATGATCGCTGCTACGACTCCGCCTGCTATTGGAGGAGCTGATGCAATTGCATATTCCTTACCAATTATTGGCGTACCAACCACGAATAGGAAAATTCCTATTCCAACTACTGCTGCAAGTGCAATAAGTACTGTTTTCCACTGCTTCTTTAAATCGTCGATACTAAGTAGTGTGCCCATATGGGTTATCAGGAGCCCGATCATCATTGCTCCAAAGCCCGTCAGCTGTGCATCTGCAAACAACGTCGCAGGTATCCCCATCCAGAAGCCGACAAGGAAAATAACTGACGCCACAAACATCATGGACACGATCGATTTCGTCTTGTAGGATATGAAATCACCTACAGCGAAAGCAACCAGAACGATCACTAATGCCAATAAACTATCCATTATAATACCTCCTGTAGTAATTTGGGACTTTACATTAGCAAAGTCCTTAGAGTTAAAAAAACCGCCTCCATGGTGGAGATGGGTGAAGCTGATAGAATATATTGAAAATTATTATATATGTGGGGTCAAAAGCTGTCAATCTTAGGAAAACCTTATCCGGGTAAAATATTTTTGGGAAAACGTAACCATTTTCACTGTAACTATAATGTAACACTAAAAGCTTCCAAAGAAGGTATAATTTTACTAAGGGAGTGGTTGTATGAATAGAATATTGATTTTTCTCATAGTACTAACGGTTGTACTATCAGGCTGCAATAAGGTACCTCAGGAGATAAAGGATTCAGTGGACACAGATAAACTAAGAGAGGCTGTGGATACGGAAAAATTAAAGGAAGCAGTTGTGGATATGGTAGTTAACAAACTTGAAGAACAGGAACAGATCAGGGTACTTAAGGAGTACTATGAATTTGTGCAGCAGCGAGCAAGTGAGGATAAAATACTGAGCTTTTTAAAGGAAAATGTCCAGGGATTGGATGAGAATAGGGTTGATGAGATGTTGATCCAACTGGAAAACTTCCTTTCAGTAAAGGGATACGATACCAAGGGGATACTTGGGAAGGTTTCACCCTATCTGCAATATGCTTCTGAAGAGCTAAGGAGCTATTTCGGGCTATGGGACAAAGAAGTGAATGATCAGTCTACCGATGGAGAATCAACTATCAAGCCGGCAGATAAGATACTTGAAAGAGCGTTGGATGCTGAGGATCATATAAGACGCTTCCCTGAAGGTAAAACCAGGGACAGGATCGAGGAGCTGTACAGGACCTACGTTAGAATGGGTATTGAGGGACTTGGCAACCAGTATATATATGCTGAGGAAGGGGAGAGTAAGCTGTCTCAGGAGGTGCAAAGGGTATACGAGAAAGTGATTGAGGGTCATCCAGGTTCATGGACAGCGAAGGTCTTGGAGAGCTATCTTAGTGGTCTCAGCAAGGATTCAATGAGTCTCGACGGGCCCAATGCCGAGTATTTCTTTGATAATCTCGATGGGATAATTGAAGAGATCGAAAGACAATAATGATCCGGTGACTTCCCTTATTTAGGGATATCACCGGATTTTTAAAAGCACCTTTTTACTCGCATTTTAAGGTTATTTCCATCATAATAGACCTCACCCTCATTGACAAGAGAACCTAGTAGATGGATCTCGGAAAAATCATTGCTCCCCACAAGGTTCCAATAATATTCCTCGGCCTCATCCTTACGGGGTGAGTTAAAAATGTCATTTAACTCTTCCAACTTTTTTATATCTATTCTAGTACAGCGACCCTCCAGCGAAATTATTCCCTCGTGTTCTGTCAAATCTAAAGCTATCCTTACATTATTAGTTCCTGATTTAAGGTAAAATCTTACCAACTCGTTCATTATTTTGAGCATTTTTGATTTTTCATCCTTCATTCTCATTCTCCTTTCTGTAGGATTCAATCAAAGGTACCAGAATTGCAGCAACAAAACCTGCAGTAAAGCCATTGTTGTATAGATTCATTCCTCCGTGTAAATAAGCTGTATTGCTTACTATCGACATATGGATAAAGCCTGCTACGAAACCCGCGACTGGTCCATACTGGCCTGCTATAGGAGCCAGTGCTGTAGAGAAAAGGGCCGTAAGAATCGCGCCTGTCGAACCGGGACCATCTCCAAAAATCAAAGCAGTAAGAAAGACTCCTGCCATAACAGGGATAGAATTCTTTGGGTGCTTCCCGAATGCCCCAAATCCAACAAGCGTAAATATACCTCCAATAACCGGGCCGTTCAAAGTTCCGCCCACTCCATATACATACATGATCCCCATCAAGCCAAGGACCCCCATATTAAACATGGTGTATCCAAAGCCGTTTATTGAAACGAAATCAGTTACCAGACGACCCGGATGGGACATGATGTTTTTATAATATCCAATAGGTTTGTCTGAAGCTCTGTACTTTATCAATATCATTGATATAAACATCAGTGAGTAAAATCCCAAAAGGGCTGGATTGAATTCCTGGTAGGTGCCTGAGGGGCCTTTGTTCTCGTATCCTAAGGTCCTGAATATTGACATGAAGAGCATTCCAGTTACTCCTGCTGTAAAACCTACATTATATAGGTTGAAGCCCTGATGAAACCTTACAAAGCTGCTGGCAAGAGGCGGCAGAAGAAGACCTATTCCTATGCCAAACAGGTTCCCGGCAATTATTCCGATAAGCGGAGGAAGACCGAAGCCAAAGCTGACTTGACTTACAAGTGGTGCCAGTGCAGTTCCAAAAAAGGCGATTATTATATATTTTCCAAAGCGATCCTTATTCATTCTGCAGTGGAGGTATACCCCAAGGACTATGCTGATGGTATTATAAATGTTTTTCCCGAAAAGTGCGAAGCCCCCGATCGTAAAGACGGCAGCTATTATAGGGCCATTCATAAGAGATTTGCTTCTGGACGCTATAATAATCGAAATCGTCATAAGCAAGCCGCTGTTGAAAAGTGCAGCACCAACATTTCCTATAATGAAGTAATCAGTGAGTAGTATGCTTGGAGATGTTACGATATTCCAAAGCCCCGAAACGATCTCCAGGGGACCATTGAAAAAAAGCCCGGCAAGGGCAATAGAGAGGGAATACATGGATATTATCCTGTATTTTGCTCTCTCGCTTAGCTGGGCAGATTTAAGTATTATTGGGTCCATAGGCTCCCCCTAGATTTATGGGATTAAAACTTGCTTTAGATCAGTCTGCTGATTATCCTCTTGTATCTATCGGTATACTTGACGAAATCATAATCCGAGTTCTTAACTACTGCATTTATGAAGCTCTGTTTTTGGTAATCAAAGCTCATAGTAGGTGTCAGGTTTTCCACAAGGAAGAAGTACCTGTTGTTTGTAAGATCAAGGGACTCTTCATCGATATTTAGAGCCCAGTCAGCATATTTTTCAATATAATCCAGTGTCCTGTTCACATCTCCTCGTACTGCATAGATATCAGCAAACATCAAAAGGTTGTTGCCTAACAGGTAGCCCTCCAGCATATAGTCTGAAATCAGCTTCCTTTGATGGGTCGCTAGTTCCATAGCCATTTCGAAATCTCTCTCCTTGAGGGCTGTCCCCCAAAGGCTTGCCAGTGAGATTATTGAATTGTTTATGTTGTTGAACAGGCTCTCCTGCTCTATGGCCTTTGCTCTCTCCCTGTCTCCGGTGATAGAGTAGATAGTGGAAAGCATAAAATCAGTATTTACGCTAACCTTAGGGAGGGTGTTTAGTATTTCAATAGCCTTGTCATATTCCTCTCTCATAGTATAAAGACTGCTAAGTACATATAAGGATGCCTGTTTGACCTCAAGGTCGTCAATCAGAGATGATTCCTCTAGGAGGGAGATGGACTTATCCAGTACTTCATTGGCCTGTTCTTCTGTCTCAGCCATCTGGATGTATTCCTGTAAAAGGCTTCCCATCCTGAACTTTAAGAAAAGGCTGTTTGGATACTCCTTGAGATAGTTATCACATACCTCCAGGGCTTCCTCGTAGGAGCTTGTTTCAAATTTCTCTGCGCAAACCTTGTAGATATTGGTAACATCATCGGGATTAATGTCTGTCTCGAACATCAGAAGGGCATCCAAAGTAGTGCCAAGTAATCTCGCAATAGGTGAAAGAAGGGTTATGTCAGGGTAAGCAGCATTTGTCTCCCACTTTTCAACTGTGTCGGTAGTCACACCCAAAGCATTGGCTAGCTGCTGGTGGGACAGCCCCTTGTTACGTCTTAATTTTTCTATAGTGCCTCCTATTGACAGCTTCATGTAAACCTCCTCACTTCAATAACCATCAGTCGTTTATGCAATCTATTTATTATTATACCCTGTTATGGTAATATTAATTAGGATTTATATCCAAAAGGAGATGAACAAATGATTAGACTGATGAGATACTTAAAACCCTATGCCCTTCAGGTAGCCTGGGTCCTTTTACTTACTCTTGCAGGAGTCTTCTCTGAGCTATTGCTCCCAAGACTAATGGGGAATATCGTAGACAGAGGAGTTGCCACCGGCGATTTGAGATACATTTACAGTACAGGTTGGATCATGCTCATTATAGCGATTCTTGGAACCGCAGCCACTGTTATCTCAAGGTATATGTCTTCAAAGGCAGCAGTTGCCTTCGGGAGGGATCTTAGGAGCGATGTATTCAAAACTGTTGAGGGCTTTTCGCTTAATGAAATAGATAAAATGGGAACTTCATCGCTGATAACACGTACCACCAACGATGTCAGCCAAATGCAGAATGTAACAATAATGTCCATGAGGATGATGATAAGAGCGCCCTTTATGATGATAGGCGGAATTATTATGGCAACCTCAACAAATCTTGAGCTGTCTAAGGTCCTATTGATTTCAGCGCCTGTTCTAGTGGTTGTGATCTGGGTCATAGGCGTTAAGGGATTTCCTTTGTTTAAAGAGATCCAAAAGAAGATAGACAGTTTGAACAGGGTACTTAGAGAGTCACTTACAGGTATAAGGGTAATCAAGGCCTTTAATAAAACTGATTACGAAAGAAAGAGATTTAACGAGTCTAACAGGGATCTGACGGAAGCAGCACTGAAGGTTGGAAGGATAATGGCTCTAATGATGCCGATCCTAAATGTAGTGCTCAACTTCACGATAGTAGGGGTAATATGGTATGGCAGCAGCTTGATAGAGATAAGAGGACTTGAGGTTGGACAGCTAATGGCTTTTATTCAGTATGTATCTCAGATAATGTTTTCACTCATAATGGTATCCATGATATTTGTCATGCTGCCAAGGGCTAGTGCTTCAGCTGAAAGGATTAATGAGGTTCTTGATATGGAGAGTGATATCGTTGATGGTCCAGAAAGCCTAAAGGGTAACAGCGGAGGTGAACTCCGCCTTGACGACGTTACCTTCAAGTACCAGGATGCCTCGACACCTGCAGTTGAAGGCATCTCCTTCGCGACCAGAAAAGGTGAAACCACTGCTATAATCGGAGGAACAGGGTCTGGTAAGACTACGATACTAAACCTGTTGATGCGTTTTTACGATCCGACAGATGGGAAGATACTAATTAACGGAGCAGATATTAAAACACTTCGCCAAGAGGAGCTTAGAAGCCGGTTTGGCCTTGTATCACAGAAAGCTGTTCTTTTTACAGGCACGATCAGAGAAAACATTGCCTTTGGTAAAGAGGATGCGACAGATGAAGAAATAATAGAGGCACTTAAAATCGCACAAGCCTGGGATTTCGTATCAGAAAGAGAGGAAGGGTTGAACCATGTACTTGCTCAAGGAGGCAGGAACCTATCAGGAGGACAAAAGCAAAGACTTGCTATAGCGAGGGCTCTAGTGAGAAGGCCAGAGTTTTACTTGTTCGACGACAGCTTTTCAGCGCTCGACTTTAGTACAGACAAAAGATTGAGAGATGCTCTGAAGCCCTGCACGGTGGATTCAGCCATTATAGTTGTCGCACAAAGAGTCAGTACGATCAAGGATGCTGAAAATATAGTAGTTCTTGATGAAGGAAGGATAGCAGGACAGGGTACGCACCGGGAACTTATAGAAAGTTGCAAGGTTTACAGAGAAATCGTCCTGTCACAGCTTGGTGAGGAGGCGATACAATGAGCGAAGATAAAAGAGAACGCAGTCCAAGACAAATGGTGGGAAGGGGAGGACCTCCAGGAAGTGGAATGGCAAGACCTCCCGAAAAGGCCAAGGATTTCAAGGGCACGTCAAGGAGACTTCTTAGATACCTAAAGCCCTACAGTCTTCATATGGCTGCAGTAGCACTATTTTCGATACTATCAACGATTTTTTCAATTATAAGTCCAAGAGTAATGGGCTTCATAACCACACATCTCTACGAGGGTGTTTCAAGTGCAGCCGTCAGCATAGATAAGTCATATATTTTTAGGATCCTCTTGATCCTTAGCGGACTGTATCTGGTGTCAGGAATATTTGGTTATACTCAACAATATATTATGGCTGATATTTCACAAAAATTGGTTTATGACCTGAGGAAGGAGATAAATGAAAAGCTCCATAAACTTCCCTTAAGCTTTTTTGATTCAAAGACTACAGGGGAAATACTAAGCAGAGTATCAAACGACGTAGACACCATAAGCTCAACTCTTCAGCAGAGCGTTACTCAGGCCCTTACTGCAATCATAACACTTATAGGGATATTGGTTATGATGCTTATCATCAGTCCTGTGATAACCCTTGCCACCTTGATAACCATACCACTCAGTATTTTACTGACGAAAAACATAGCCAATATCTCGCAAAAGTACTTTGCTGCACAGGCCAAGAGTTTAGGTGAAATAAATGGGCATATTGAGGAGACCTTCTCCGGTCATTCAACCGTTAAGGCTTATGGAAAGGAGTCTAAGGCGATCCATGATTTTGAAAAGATCAACAAGGAGTTGTATGAGCATGGCTGGAAATCACAGTTTATCACTGGTATAATCATGCCGCTTATGCAGCTGGTAAACAGTCTTGGATATATTGTTGTAGCAGTTCTCGGGGGAGTGTTCGTAATCAGAGGTATATTGCCTATTGGTGATGTCCAGGCATTCATCCAGTATTCAAGGCAGTTCAATCAGCCAATCATGCAGTTGGCAGAGATAATAAACACCTTCCAGTCTACAATTGCATCTGCAGAGAGGGTCTTCGAGCTCTTGGACGAAAAGGAAGAGGACCTGGATCCTGCTGAACCAATATATCCCCAGACAGAAAAATCAGATGTAAGATTTGAGAAGGTAACATTTGGCTATACCAAGGACAAACCACTTATGGAGGATCTTAGTCTTGAAGCATGCTGTGGTGATACCGTCGCAATAGTTGGACCAACAGGAGCCGGGAAGACTACTCTTGTAAATTTGCTTATGAGATTCTATGAAATCGATGAAGGGAGAATAACAATAGATGGAGTTTCAACAAGGGATATGACAAGACAGCAGCTGAGGGGAAGATTCGGAATGGTTCTCCAGGATACATGGCTCTTCAATGGAACTATATGGGACAATATCGCTTATGGAAGAGAGGGAGCCACATCCGAGGAAATAATAATTGCAGCTAGACTAGCGCAGGCAGATCACTTTATCAGAACACTGCCTCAAGGATACGATACTATACTAAATGAAGAAGCCTCGAATATTTCACAGGGACAAAAACAGCTCCTGACAATCGCAAGAGCAATACTTGCAGATCCTTCCATTCTCATCCTGGACGAGGCTACCTCAAGCGTCGATACCCGGACTGAAGTACTAATCCAAAAGGGAATGGATCAGTTAATGAGAGGCAGGACAAGCTTTGTAATTGCACATAGACTTTCGACTATAAAAAACGCTGATATGATCCTTGTAATGAATGAGGGCAGAATCATTGAGAAAGGTACCCATCGGGAGCTTCTTGAAAAGAAGGGGTTCTATGCTGAGTTGTACAACAGCCAATTCGCAGCCTGATAAATCATACTCTGCATGTAAGATATTTACAGCCAAACCCCAAGGTTTGGCTGTTGATATCAGGGGGTATCAATCGAAGGAGGTGCATTTATGGATAATAGAGAATACAAGGATCTTGATAAAAAAGAAAGGCTTGAAAGACAAAAGGAGATAACAAAGACCTTCTCAAAGCTTGGTTTTCTGGCATTTGGTGGACCAGCAGCACATATTGCAATGCTTGAGGAGGAGACTATAAAAAAGAAGGGCTGGCTTAGCAGAGAGAAGTTCCTGGATTTCATGGGTGCGACCAATTTGATCCCAGGGCCAAATTCAACGGAGATGATAATGCTAGTGGGCTATGAAAGGGGGGGCTTATTGGGTCTGTATAATGCAGGCGCAGCCTTCATACTTCCTGCCATGCTTATTGTTATGGCATTTGCCTACCTTTATGTAGACTATGGAACACTTCCCCAGCTGGCAACAGTACTTGAGGGTGTTAAGGCAGCAATAATGGCTGTCATAATTCATGCACTTTATAGGCTGTTCCGATCTGCTGTAAAGGATAAGTTTTCCCTAATGTTCGGCATTGTCATTGCCGCAATCTATGTCCTGTTGGGAGTGGGAGAGATACCCTTGCTGTTCACAGCAGGTCTTATGATGCTCCTTATTAAGAATAGAGGGAGCTTTCTCAATAGGGCAAATTCGTTGGCTATACCAATAATATTCCTGACATTTTTAAAAATTGGAAGTGTTTTATATGGAAGCGGTTATGTTCTTCTTGCTTTCTTGGAGACTGAGTTTGTTGAGAAGCTGGGTGTACTGACAAGCCAGCAGATCCTGGATGCTGTAGCAGTCGGTCAATTTACTCCTGGTCCTGTGTTCACTACGGCTACTTTCATTGGGTATGTTCTTGGAGGGATACCTGGGGCCATCGCAGCGACAATAGGGATATTTCTCCCAGCATTTCTAATATCATCATTCATTAAACCGATAATCCCCAAGATGAGAGCCTCAAAATGGCTTTCAGCAGCGTTTGATGGGATAAATATCGCATCCCTGGTTCTGATGGCAGTGGTGAGCGTCAAGCTGGGTGCGGCATCTATTATCGGACCAGTAACAGCCCTGATATTCGCAGGCTCAATGATAGGTATCATGAGGTTCAAGATAAATACAGTATGGTTAATTGCAGGCGGGGGGCTCATAACCTTCCTAATTAATTTAATCTAATTTACAGATTAAGACGAATATTTAAGGGTATCTATCCGTCAGAATGGAGGGATACGATGAAAAATGTAATAGACGTACGATCAATAGAGCCAAGAGAAAAGCATGTAAGAATATTTGATATGTTCTACAGCCTGGAAAGCGGCGAGAAGATGGAAATAATAAACGACCACGACCCAAGACCACTACACTACCAATTACTGGCTGAAAACGAAGGACAGTTTGAGTGGAAGTATCTAGAAGAAGGTCCTGAGACTTGGAGAGTCGAGATAACCAGAAAATAGACCGAAAGGTCTATTTTTTATGTATGACCTTTGGTAACATTTGTTACGGAAATTAATAGTATAATATAGTATGATACAGGGTGGATTGATGGGAGGAGGATTATTTTGAATAAATATTTTGACGTGACCGAGAAGGTATTTGATATAACAGAAAGATATCCTGAGACGCTGGATGTCTTCGCAGTCAACGGTTTTGAACACCTTAAGAATGAGGCTATGAGGAAAATCATGGGAAAGACCATATCCCTCGAAATGGCATGCAAGACAAAGAAGTTGAATCTTGAGATATTCGAAAACAAGCTGGTAGAGGCTATACGACAAACCAGGGAGAGTGTGGACCTTGCTCTTAACGATACTGTTAGAGAGTCTGGTGGAGAAACCAGGCTGCTTGGAGTCCTCCCGTGTCCGGTAAGGATACCCTTGATGGAGAGCTTTTCCCAGTGGCTCAAGGAGCATGAGGAAAGCCTTGGAACGAAGATCGACTTCGAATTTAAGGCTGCAAATATTGGAGTAGACTGGATAAGAAATGAAATTGAAGACTCTGATGCTGATCAGCTGGCAGACTTATTCATGTCAGCAGGCTTCGACCTTTTCTTTGACCAAAAGCTTATGGGAAGGTTCAAAAAACAGGGGGTTTTCAAGGATATTTCAGGCTTTGAAGGCTTGAATAAGGACCTTGACAACGACAGGGTATCACTTAAGGATCCTCTGGGACAATACACAGTGTTTTCAATAGTTCCTGCTGTATTTCTAGTTAATACCGAGGAGCTTAATGGCAGAAAGAAGCCTGAATCCTGGGAGGAGCTTCTTAATGAGGATTTTGAAAGATCAGTATCGCTCCCCCTAAATGACTTTGACCTTTTCAACGCTTTGCTTCTGACGATATACAAGGAGTTTGGAGAGGATGGAGTAAGAAAGCTTGGCCGTGCCCACATGAGGAGCATGACTCCAGCTGAAATGGTAAAGTCAAATGTAAGGAACACTGCTTCGGGGATACCCACAGTGACTGTCATGCCATATTTGTTTGCAGGCATGGTCAGGGATGAAAGTCCACTTAAGCCTGTGTGGCCAAAGGAAGGAGCAATTGCAAGCCCAATATTCCTGTTGACCAAGAAGTCGTCTGAGGAGAGGGTCAAGCCCATAGTGGAGTACCTCCTGTCCCCGGAGGTGGGTCAGCTCTTGGCGACAAACGGCAAATTCCCATCTACACATCCAGATGTAGATAACGGTCTAAGGGAAGGTCAAAGCTTTTTATGGCTAGGGTGGGATTTTATAAATTCGCATGATGATTTAGGTGCTTTAATAAGACACTGCATGGACATATTCTACGAAGAGTCAGGAGTGAAGAGATGAATCTTGTGATATTTTCAGGGCCACCTTCCTCAGGGAAGACAAGTATTATCCTTAAGACCATAGATTCAATGAGAAAGAGAGATCTTAAGGTTGGCGTCGTAAAGTTTGACTGTCTTTCAACAGATGATGACATACTTTATGAAAAGGCAGGTATCCCAGTTAAGAAGGGCCTTTCAGGAGCGCTGTGTCCAGACCACTACTTTGCCTCAAATATTGAGGAGGTAGTCCAGTGGGGAGTTAAGTCAGGACTTGACCTTTTAGTGACCGAATCCGCGGGACTTTGCAACAGGTGCTCTCCATATATAAGAGAGATAAAGGGAGTATGCGTAATAGATAACCTTTCAGGGATCAATACACCAAAGAAGATCGGGCCAATGCTTAAGGCTGCCGATATTGTAGTAATTACAAAGGGAGACATCGTTTCTCAGGCAGAAAGAGAGGTTTTCTCATCAAAGGTAAACTCAGTGAACCCAAAGGCTGTCATAATGCACATAAACGGACTTACAGGACAAGGATCGTATGAGCTCAGCACTCTTCTTTATGATGAGAATAATCAGCTTGAAACCGTTCAGGGGATGGAGCTCAGGTATCCGATGCCGTCTGCACTTTGCTCCTATTGCCTTGGGGAGACAAGGATCGGTGAAGCCTATCAGATGGGGAATGTGAGAAAGATTGAGCTGGGTGATGACTATGCATAGAAATACAAAACTTGGGAAGTTGATCGAAAATTACCCCTTTGTGATGGGATGGATCATAGAGAATAAGCTGGATCCTGAAGGGAAAGAGCACCTGACCCTTGAAGAGCTCCTCGATGAGTTTTCACCTGAGGACATTGAAAACCTGGCTATGGATAAATCAGGATTGATGGAAAGTATGGAAACGTTTGTAGAGCAAATGAAAAGCTTCCTTGGGATCAAGGAGGAAGCCAGAGTCAGGACCCTTACCATATTACCGGGTAAAGATAAATCAGGAAACCCTGAGGGATTCGAAGAGCTTACAATAAAGACCTCAGAAGTCATATCGATAGTCGGACCTACCGGCTCGGGCAAATCAAGACTTCTAGCTGATATAGAGTGGACGGCACAAAAAGATACGCCTACAGGCAGGAGTATTCTTATCAACGGTGAGCAGCCAGACAGGAAGTGGAGATTCTCCTCAAACAACAAGCTCGTTGCCCAGCTGTCCCAAAACATGAACTTCGTAATGGACCTTACTGTATTGGAGTTTCTGCAGCTACACGCTGAAAGCAGGATGGTCGTTGATATTGATGGGACAATTCATAAGATCATACAGGCTGCGAATAATCTAGCAGGTGAAAAGTTTGACCCGGAAACTCCAGTAACTGCATTGAGCGGGGGTCAGTCGAGAGCTCTTATGATTGCAGATACTGCAATTCTTAGCACATCACCGATCGTTCTTATAGATGAAATTGAGAACGCAGGTATTGATAGGAGGAGAGCTCTGGACCTTCTAGTAAGCGAGGATAAGATTGTCCTTATGGCGACCCACGATCCAACGCTCGCCCTTATAGCAGACAAGAGGATCATCATAAAAAACGGTGGAATAGCTTCGATAATTGAAACAAGTGAGGAAGAAAAGGAAATTCTAAGTGAGCTGGAAAAAATGGACAGCTTTATCCAATCCATGAGGACTAGCCTGAGGCAGGGAGAAGCGCTAAAAATAATTGACAATAGACGATTGACAATGGACAATTAAAAATTGTCATCCCGACCGTAGTTAAGGAATCAGATAATAGAAAGAAAGCGAGGAAAATATAATGCACGACGGATGTACAGGGAGCTTTGGAAGCGGGAAGGCATTAGTGGATAAAATAAGAGCTATGGGTTTCAACACAAGACCTATGCCGCCTGGAGTTGTAATAACATGCATAGAATGCGGTAATGACTTTGAGATGACTCACCTGGAGAGCAAATGCCCGATCTGTGATATGGTATATGGTGTAACTCCTTGTTCAGTTGCTTATCCTGACAGGATCAAGGCAGCAGGCAAGAATTATTAATACTAAAACTAATAATCATTCGGTAACATTTGTTACGGCTAAAATGTTGCTATCCAAATATAATAGAGCATGTGAGTTTTGTATAAATATTAACGATATATAGGAGGATGGCTTAATTATGACTGACAGAAAGATGTTTTGCTTCCAGTGTCAGGAAGCATTGAATGGCAAGGGATGTACACAGGTTGGTGTTTGTGGCAAGACCAGTGAGGTAGCTAACCTACAGGACCTGATGATCTATGCATTGAAGGGTTTATCACAGGTTGGAGTTAAGGCCGATGAGATTGGGATAGAGGTTGCAGGACTGGACAAATTAATAATCGATGGTCTGTTCATGACCATTACAAATGCGAATTTTGACCGGGATAGATTTTTTGCTAAGATCAAAGAGACATTGGCTCGAAGGGACTCATTGAAAGAGGAGCTGTCTGAAAAGGGCATCGACTTATCAGACCTAAAGGATTCTGCATCCTTTGCTGTTGACTCAAATGACGACGTAGTTTTCAAATCCACAGCACCTGAAGTCGGTATTCTTGCCGTAGAAAATGAGGACGTAAGATCCTTAAGAGAACTGATTATATACGGTTTAAAAGGTATGGCTGCCTATGCAGAGCATGCTGACAACCTCGGCTTTGAGGATGCTGACATATCGAAATTTATACGAAGGGCTCTTAATGCAACTACAGATGACTCTTTGACGGTAGACGAACTCATTGCTCTTGTCATGGAGACAGGAAAATACGGAGTTGCTACAATGGCTCTCTTGGACAAAGCCAACACAAGCACTTATGGTAACCCTGAGATTACTGAGGTGAATATAGGAGTAAGAAATAATCCTGCAATACTTGTATCCGGACATGATCTTAAGGACTTTGAAGAGCTTCTTGAGCAGACAGAAGGTACAGGAGTGGATGTTTATACCCACGGAGAAATGCTGCCTGCAAACTACTATCCTGCATTCAAGAAACATGATCACTTCGTTGGAAACTATGGCAATGCATGGTGGAAGCAGAGACAGGAGTTTGAGAAATTCAATGGAGTCATACTATTTACCACAAACTGTATAGTTCCACCAAAGGCTGAGTATGCTGACAGGGTATACACTACAGGTTCCTCAGGATATCCAGGCTTCAAGCACATACCAGACAGAGTAGAGGGAAAGGCAAAGGACTTCTCTTCTTTAATAGATCATGCAAAGAGACTACCAGCACCAATGGAGATAGAAACAGGGAAGATAGTCGGTGGATTCGCTCATGCCCAGGTATTTGCTCTGGCTGATAAAATAGTCGATGCAGTAAAATCAGGTGCTATAAAGAAGTTCTTTGTAATGGCAGGATGTGATGGAAGACAAAATGGAAGGAGCTACTACACAGATTTTGCAGAAGCTCTTCCCAAGGATACGGTGATTTTAACTGCAGGCTGCGCTAAGTATAGATACAACAAGCTTAACCTTGGAGATATCGGAGGTATTCCGAGAGTTCTTGATGCCGGTCAGTGCAATGACTCATACTCTCTTGCAGTCATTGCAATGAAGCTGAAGGAAGTATTCCAGCTAAACGACATAAATGAGCTTCCTATAGCATATAATATTGCATGGTATGAGCAGAAGGCAGTTATAGTACTCCTTGCCCTTCTTTACCTTGGGGTCAAAAATATCCACTTAGGACCGACGTTGCCTGCATTCCTGTCTCCTAATGTTGCAAAGGTGCTTGTCGATACCTTTGGTATTGGAACGATCAAGGATGTTGAAAGCGACATCGAAATGTTTATGAATAACTAATTGTTGTTTAAAGCCTCGCCGATTATGCGAGGCTTTAAGTTTTAGCAGGTGCTTGAATGGGTAGATACAATAAAGTGAATCCAAAATGGAGGTGAGACTATGACTAAGTGGCTGTTATCACTGGCGTTAAAGGAAAACAGGGACTATGGGAACAGGCATGTCCGGCTGAAGGTAGGATATCTTGCGGGCACTGTAGGGATCGTTGTAAACCTTATACTTGCTTTGACTAAGCTTTCAATAGGAATACTCATATCTTCTATAGGCGTTATTGCTGATGGAGTCAACAATCTTACGGACTCAGCCTCCTCTGTCATTACATTGCTCGGATTCAAGCTATCAAGCATACCTGCTGATAAGGAACACCCTTACGGACACGGAAGGATGGAGTACGTTTCAGCATTAATAGTTGCTTTTATGGTTATTTTGGTAGGACTTCAGTTTATCAAGTCATCCTTTGAAAGGATCATAAGTCCAGAACCCGTGGAATTTCAGGTAATCCCTTTTATGATACTGGGTACTTCCATTTTATTTAAGGTTTGGCTGAGCTTGTTCAACAGGGACCTTGGCAACAAGATCAACTCATCGGGCCTGAAGGCTACAGCTACGGATGCACTTGGAGATGTGTTGATAACCTCTGTAGTAGTACTTTCAATAGTTGCAGGTCAATTCACTGACCTTCCGATCGATGGGATCGTCGGGCTTGTTGTTTCACTTTTCATAATATACGCAGGATACTCCTTAGTAAGGGAAACAGTGAGTCCTCTATTAGGGGAGGCTCCTCCTGAGGAGATAACGGACGCCATTTATGATGATATCATGGCCTATGATTTTATCACGGGTGCTCATGACTTGATAATTCATTCCTACGGCGCAGGGAGATCAATGGCTACGATAGATGTTGAATTCCCAGGAAATATCGATGCAGTTACGATACACGAGGTAATTGACCAGGCTGAAAGAGAGATCGGTGAGAGATATGACCTGACTCTCGTCATTCATATGGACCCACTTGGAACAGAAACCAAGGAGAGGTATGAGCTTAGAAATAGAGTAAAAAGGATAATCAAGGAGGATGAGAGGGTCAAGTCAATCCATGATTTCCATATTTCAGACCATGAACAGACACGGCTTATTGAATTTCACGCAGTAGTTAGAGCTGACAAGCTTGAAAAGGGCAAGAGCCATGAGGACGTTCGAAAAGAACTTGAAAGCCTCATAGAAAATTCAATTGAAGAGACGAAGTGTAAAATTATACTTGATATAGACTTTTAGCATAGGAGATGCGTTATGGACAAAAACAGAAAGATTAAAATGATAACAGACCTAATCAAAAGCGGCGAGAAAAAAGTTGAGGATTTCAAGCTGGGAGTTGAAGTCGAGCATTTCGTCGTCTGGAAGGATACTTTGAAAACAGTATCTTATTATGGCGATGCTGGTGTGGAATCCACATTAAAGGATATTATGAGTGGTGGCTGGACGGGTAAATACGAGGGAGAGCACCTGCTTGCACTTGAGAAGGACGACCTTAACATTACTCTTGAGCCCGGGAGTCAGCTCGAGATAAGCATCGGAGCAAAGAAAAGGATTGAGGACATAGAAAGGAGCTATCTCAGGTTTTTAGGGGAGCTGCTGCCTGTTTTGGAGAAAAAGGGACAGCTATTGGTTTCACTGGGGTATCATCCGGTTACGAGGATCGAGGAAATAAAGCTGCTTCCTAAGAAGCGTTATGACCTGATGTTTAATTACTTTAAGAAGAGAGGCTCTCACGCTCATAATATGATGAAGGGAACGGGAGCATTCCAGGTTTCGATTGATTACTCAAGTGAATCTGACTACTCAAGGAAGTTCAGGGTACTGAATGCCCTTGCTCCTGCTTTCTATGGTATTTTTGAGAATGCTCTTTTCTTTGAGGGCGAACCCTGCAAAACTCGGAATCTTAGGGCTTATGTATGGATGAATTGCGACAATGACAGAGCCGGAACAGTAGAAGAGGCCTTGGAGGATGATTTCTCTTACGCAGGGTATGCTGACTATCTGCTGGAAAGACCTCCAATTTTCACGATCAGAAGTGGCGAGATAATCCCTACGGGAGAAGCAAAGATATCAGATATCCTTGATCCCGATTCGACAAGCACTGAAGAGCTTGAACATCTTATGACCATGTTTTTTCCGGATGCGAGAACAAAGAGGTATATTGAGATTAGAATGATGGATTCTATACCCTATCCATTAAATTTAGCTGCTGTAGCTCTAATAAAAGGCTTATTCTACAATGAATCCAATCTTGATGAGCTATACGATTTCTCAAAATCCATCAAGGTCGAGGATATTGTGGCATCTAAGCTGGAACTCCTTGAGAAGGGGATGGAAGCAACGCTAAACGGTAAAACAATTCTTGATATCGGGAAGTGGATGATACAGCTGTCAAAAAATGCTCTGGGTGATGAGGCTGGATATATCGAGCCTCTGGAAAAGCTTCTGGAGGATGGGAAAAATCCATATCTTCTAACCAAAGAGCTGTATAAAGAGGGAGATAAAAGAAAGGCTATCGATTGGGCAATTCTCAGGAGGTGATTTTTTGAAGGGGATAGATATCAATAGAAGCTACCTTGAGAAGGTCTTAAGAAACCAGACATTCTACCTGAATGATTACAAAAAGACTGTTAAGCGAGTAGCTGATTCCAACGCAAAGTATAAGGGTAAGCCAGTACCTTTTCTTTTCAACCCGATGTTTTTCTCTCCTGAGGAAGAGGAGCATTTCAAGGATATCGTAAATAGGATAACCGCCATTGGCAACAAGGTCACTGAAAGGTATATTGAGGATCCAGAGTATAGGAAAAGCTTCGGATATCCTAAGCTTATTGATGAGATGATATTAAGGGATAATAAATATGGGGTACATGCGCCCATTGGCAGATTCGATATTTTCTTCAATGATATTGGGGATTATAAATTCTGTGAGCTCAATACCGATGGATCCTCAGCTATGAACGAGGACAATACTTTGGCAGGTATACTGCTTGAATCAGAGTCTCTTAAGGAATTTGGGGAAGAATATTCCTTGAAGAACAGGGAGCTTATCGATTCCTGGGTCAATGAAAGTCTTAAGCTGTATCGAAGATGGAAGGGCGGGGAGCATAACCCGAACGTAGCTATTGTTGACTTTACTGAAAGCGGTACACCGGCAGAATTTATTGAATTCCAAAAGGCTTATGAAAGACTTGGTCTAAGGTGTATCATCGCAGATCCACGAGAGCTTATTTACAAAGAAGGAGCGCTTTATAAGGATGACTATAAAATCGATCTGGTATATAGAAGAATAGTAACCTTTGAGCTGATCCAAAAAGCGGAAGAGATACCTCATTTCATAGAAGCCTATATGGCGGACGCAATGTGCACTATCGGAACTATAAGAAGTCAAATCATCCATAATAAGCTGTTTTTCAAAAGACTACACGACAGAGACACCCAAGAGTTTTTGACTGAAGAGGAAAGAATATTTATCAAGGAGCATATCCCATTTACCGGAGTTCTGGGTGGAGAAGGACGGGTCCTCAATGAGGTAATAGAAAACAAGGTTAATTACATCATAAAACCAATGGATATGAATGCATCCCAGGGCGTCTACGTAGGGAAGGATCAAAGCCAGGAGTCTTGGGAAAGGGTTGTAAATGGAGCATTTGACAGAGACTATCTTTACCAGGAGTTTGTCGATCCTCCAAAAAGGAGCTTTCTTGTGGCTACAGAAACAGGATTTTCAATAGAAGAGTTTAAGGCCATAGTAGGATTGTTCTCATACAATGAAAGCTATGCGGGGATATACACAAGGCTAAGCAAGGATAATATAATCTCTGGTGTGACCAATTACTATACTGTACCCAGCATAATTGCATATAGAAAATAGCAAAGGACCGTTAAGACGATCCTTTGCCAGGCTATGGAGGGTTTCAATGATTATTCTCCTCGCGGAAGGAGCCTCCAGAGCTTAATGTCCGGGCACATGCGCTGCTGCTTAGAAAGTGACGCCATTATTCCTTCATATTTGAGAATTTTGATGAATATGGCAATAACACTAACAATATTGTATACTTAAGTTGAAATTGATGCAGGATTATAATAGAATAAGCAGTATCCGCACATTATGAAACCACTAGCGGTGAGAAAAGAAGAGGTGTGACTATGAAGGCCATGATAGTAGGTGCAGGGAAGCTGGGAGCTAAGCTTGCAGAATTCTTTGTCGCTGAGAATATCGACGTCACGGTTATGGATAGCAATTCAAAGGTCCTGGAGAGGCTAAACGAACACTTGGACGTGCTGACAGTAACTGCTAACGGGATCGATATAAAAATGATGAGGGAACTTAACATTGAGGAGTATGACCTGTTAGTAGGTACGACTGAAAATGACGAGACCAATACGCTTATTTGTACTCTCGCAAAAAAACTGGGATGTAAGCAGACAATTGCAAGAATAAGAAACCCTGAGTATATGCAGCAGATCGATTTTATTAAAGCAGAGCTGGGGATCGATCATATAATCAACCCTGACCTTGCGACCGCTCTGGCTATGGAAAAATACCTTATGAAGAGCTACAGCTTTTACACTGACGAGTTTGCCAGCGGTAAGGTGCAGCTTATCGACTTCAATATAGGAGATAATCAGGAATTCACAGATAAAAAGATAATGGATATTGAGGGCTTGGACGCCCTTCTGATAGCTGCCGTAACAAGAAACGGAGAGATATTGATCCCCAATGGCTCCACTGTATTGCAAACAGACGACGTGATCCACATAATCGGCAATACGAAGGAGATCGAAAGGTTCAGCCACAGGCTTGGAGAGGACTATAAACGCAAGCTTGTCAGTAATGTCATGATACTCGGTGGAGGAAATGTCGGCTATTACTTGGCCCAGAGACTTGCTAAGAACAAGATCCAGGTTACCCTGATCGAGCAGGATAAGGAGAGATGTCAGGAGCTTTCTGAGATACTGGACAATGTCCTGATAATACATGGAGATGGAACTGATATCCACCTGCTTGAGGAAGAGAATCTGTCGTCCATGGATGCCTTCGTCGGAGCTACAGGCTTTGACGAAGAAAATCTTCTGATGGCACTTATGGCTAAGCAAGCTGGTGTTGGAAAGGCAATTGCTAAGATAAGCAGATCAAACTACATCAAGATAATTGACAGGATCAGCATAGATGCTGCAATAAACCCTGTATATATAACTGCGAGCAGTATACTGAAGTTTATCAGAGGAGGCAAGGTTGTTTCAGTTTCACTTCTCCTTGGTGGAAATGCAGAAGCTACTGAAATAATAATCGAGAAGGATCTCCCTGCAGTTGGGAAAATGATCAGGGATCTTGCCATACCCCCGGGGTTGATCATAGGGGCTATTGTAAGAGGAAACGACGTTCTCATACCTAAGGGGAACACTGTTATAAAGGAAAATGACAGGATAGTGGTATTCTGTCTTTCAGAAAACCTTGATGGCTTAAAGATGTTTTTCAAGGAGCAAAAGGGAGGATTTTTGAGTGAATTATGGAATCGTGCTAAGAATTCTGGGCAGCCTGCTGATCATTGAAGCAGGCTTGATGCTACCCTCATATTTCATAGCTATTTTCACTGATGGACCCGATAAAAATCCATTCTTACTGACCATCCTTCTGACTGTAGCAATAGGACTTGCTTTGTCAGTGAGGTTTAGAAAGGAAAAGTCAATTACGGCAAAGGACGGACTTGCAATCGTCACCTTTGGTTGGCTCGCTGCCTCGGCTATGGGAGCTCTGCCTTTGTACTTGACCGGAGTTGCAGGTTATGTGGATTCCTTCTTCGAGATCGTATCAGGATTTACGACCACCGGAGCAACTATCTTCAGCGAAGTCGAATCCCTCCCACAGGGCATACTATTCTGGAGGTCTTTTACTCACTGGATAGGCGGAATGGGAATCCTGGTATTTACATTAGCGTTGCTCCCTGCTCTTGGAATAGGAGGCTTTCAGATATACAAGGCTGAATCTCCAGGACCCGTTGCAGGTAAAATAGCTCCTAGAATTAAAGACACCGCAAAAATATTGTACATTACCTATTTAACGATCACTCTTTCAGAGGTAATTCTCCTTATGTTTGGCGGTATGTCTTTGTTTGACTCTTTCGTGCACACATTTGGTACAGTAGGCACAGGAGGTTTCTCATCAAGAAATGCCAGCGTAGGCGCTTATAACAACAGCTATATACATATAGTCATTAGTGTATTTATGATTGCATCTGGAGTCAACTTCTCACTTTACTACTCCCTATTCAGAGGAAAGATCACTGATCTATTTAAGGATGAGGAGCTTAGACTATATCTTAAAATAATTGGGATATCCACTATTGCAATTGCCATCGACCTGTGGCTCGTTAGCTATCATAATATGGGGTACTCTTTAAGGGATTCATTCTTCCAAGTTTCATCAATAATTACAACTACAGGATTTGCTACCAGTGACTTTGATCTGTGGCCTACGTTCAGCAAAGCAATTCTATTGATGCTGATGTTTGTAGGAGCAAGTGCGGGATCTACAGGCGGTGGCATGAAGGTAATAAGGATATTGGTTATGCTTAAACTGATAAAGCGAGAGGTAGGAAAGCTTTACCACCCGAGAGCAGTCATGCCAATAAAAATTAACGGCAAGATCATGTCGAATGAGACTATTGCAAGGATAAACAGCTTTCTCGCACTTTATCTGCTTTTATTCTTATTCTCAACTCTGATAGTATCTCTTGAGCAGGTGGATATGATAACAGCTGCATCTTCAGTAGCAGCGACATTAGGTAATATTGGTCCGGGACTTGAAATGGTTGGACCAACCTTAAATTTTGGTTTTTACTCAGCACCAACTAAGCTTTGGCTCTCAGCACTAATGCTTTTAGGCAGACTTGAACTGTTTACGATTATTGCACTTGTAGCTCCAAAAAATTGGAGGATAGATGCCTAATCGAACAAATGTTTGATTGATATTTTAAACTATGATATAATCACCTCAAGATAAACTGTCTTGAGGTGTTTTTATGGATGCATTAAGAAAGCTCGAAATACTTGCCGATGCGGCAAAATATGACGTATCCTGCTCCTCTAGTGGAAGCAACAGGCAAAACAAAAAGGGGGGACTTGGAAATGCAAGTGCAGCAGGAATATGTCACAGCTGGACAGATGATGGAAGGTGTATTTCTCTTCTCAAGATACTCATGTCCAACAGCTGTATCTATGACTGTGCATATTGCGTAAACAGATCCTCGAACGACCTCCCAAGAGCTACCTTCACTCCTGAGGAGGTAGTTGACATCACGATAAACTTTTATAAGCGGAACTATATCGAGGGATTATTTCTTAGCTCCGCAGTGGTAGTAAACCCCGACCATACTATGGAACAATTCATAGATATACTTAAGAAGCTCCGGGATGTAGAGAATTTTAATGGTTACATCCATTTAAAGGCTATTCCTGGAGCAGATAAAAAACTCCTCGATCAAGCGGGCCGATATGCTGACAGGATGAGTGTCAATATTGAGCTTCCAACCGAGGACGGATTAAAAATGCTGGCACCCCAAAAGAAGCAAAATGAGATATTGGGTCCAATGAATGACATCAAACAGGGAATGCTCCAATCGATCGAGGAGCGAAAGCTTTTCAGGAACTCGCCCAAATTTGTCCCGGCAGGTCAAACTACCCAACTGATCGTTGGTGCTACCAGGGATTCTGATTACAGGATACTCAAGCTTTCAGAAGGTCTATACAATGACTACCAGCTAAAAAGAGTTTATTACTCTGCCTTTGTTCCAGTTTCTACTAACCCTTTACTGCCACAGTTATCAAGTCCTCCCCTGGTTAGGGAGAACAGGTTATACCAGGCTGACTGGCTTCTAAGATTCTACGGATTTCATTCGGATGAGCTTCTGAATGAAGATAAGCCTGACTTCGATGTGTTGCTTGATCCCAAGTGTGACTGGGCTCTTAGAAACATAGAAAAATTTCCCATAGAGATAAACAGGGCAGAGTATCACATGCTGCTTAGAGTACCTGGGATCGGCGTAAAATCAGCTCAAAGGATATTATCCAGCAGGAGATTCTGTCAGCTTGACTTTGATGATCTGAAAAAACTGGGGGTCGTGTTAAAAAGGGCGAAGTATTTCATTACCTGCAAGGGCAAGCATATGGGTATTAGATCTATGGAGCCTGAGAACATCAGAACCAATATCCTTGGAGATATCAACAAGATCGATCCAAGACAGATGTCGCTATTTGAACTTGAAGGAGGCATGGGTAATGGATCCAACATTGCGATACCTCTATGATGGCTCCTTTGAAGGGTTGCTCACAGCAGTTTGGGAAGCTTATTACTCAAAGGAAGATCCTTCAGAGATAATCTGGGAAGGCGCAAGTCAGCCAAATCTTTTATCCTCGACTAAATTGATATACACTGATCCTGATAAAGCCGACAGAGTATACAGAGCAGTAGAGGAGAAAATTTCCCATGATGCTCTCAGAAGGATTTTTTACATCTATTTATCTGAGGAACCTGAAAGTGGTATAATAGTCTTAAACTACCTCAGAATAGGCTTTAAGCTGGGAGCTTCTGTGGATGAATATCACGCTGAGCCTTCAGTACTTAAGTCAGAAAAACTGTATAACAAGGTTGCTATGGAAAAACACAGGTTGGCAGGACTTATAAGGTTCAGGCAGCTGGAAAGCGGAGTGTTCTACTCCAAGGTTGAGCCTGACCACAATGTCATTGCTCTCCTGGCGGCCCACTTTGCTGCAAGGATACCGTCTGAGTACTGGATATTACACGATGCAGGCAGAGGGATAGCAGTTTTTTATGACAAGAATGAATGGTTGATCAGAAATCTCGAGACTCCTGAGGACATCATATTTAAGGAGGAGGAAGCGGCTTACCAGGAATTGTGGAAAGCCTATTACAGACATCTGTCCATAGAAAGCAGAAAAAATTTGAGACTGAAAAAGAGAATGATGCCGGTTAGGTATTGGAAGAACTTAATTGAAGAGGAGGATTGACCAATGGAGCTAACAAGACCTGCCTGGCTACAGATAGATTTGGACAGGCTGCACTACAATTTTGGAGAGATTAGAAGGATCGTACCCAAAGGCTCTGATATTATGGCTGTTCTAAAGGCAGATGCATACGGTCATGGGGCAGCAAAAATCGCAAGAGAGCTATTCAGCATTGGTGTGACCAGATTTGGCGTTGCTACCTTGTCCGAAGCTCTTGAGCTTCGAAAGCGCCTTCCTCATGCGCAGATCCTTGTTATGGGATACACACCGGAATATCTATATGAGACTGCCATTGAGCACGGAATAAGAACTGCAGTTTACCTTCAGGAGCAGGCAGAAAGGTTATCAAAGGCTGCGGGTAAGCTTCAAAGGGATGCAATAATTCACTTGAAGATCGAGACAGGAATGAATCGCCTGGGATTCCTTCCAAATGAAGATTCACTATCAAGCATCTTGAAGATCAGAGAAATGGATAATATAATAGTTGAGGGTATATTTACCCATTTCCCAGCAGCGGATGACGATTTGGAATACACAAAAAATTCTATGAATAAATTTATGGACTTTACAAAGCAGCTTGAAGACAGAGGATTTAGAATACCTCTTAAGCACGTAAACAACAGCGCTGCGATCGTGAATCTACCTGAGTACAGCCTTGATATGGTTAGGGCAGGTATAATTTTATATGGCGTTTACCCATTCCCCGAAGCAGACAGGGAACTTTTACCACTGAGAAGCTGCCTAAGTCTTAGAACACAGATATCTCACGTCAAGGAATTGGAGGCAGGAGAAAAGATAGGATACGGACTTACCTACACAGCCCCTTCCAAAATAAAAGTCGCAACTCTTCCAATCGGTTACGCAGATGGCTGGAGCAGGGCACTAAGCAACAAAGGTTCTGTTCTGATAGATGGCAAGCGCGCTCCGATAATCGGCAGAGTCTGTATGGATCAGATGATGGTTGACGTAACAGGAATCAACGCCGGAAGAGGCGAGGAAGCAGTGCTTATGGGATGCCAGGGAAATGAGGAAATCACTATCGAGGAGATAGCCGGACTTATTGGACAGATACCTGCAGTCGTTATGTGTATGTTGTCAAGAAGACTTCCGAGGGTATACACTAAGGAAAACAGAGCACCAGAAGTTGTCGATTATCTTATAGATTAGCCGGAGGAAGCGATGGCAGAAATATTTAAAAATAGCTGGCAGGAGCTTCTCCTTCCCGAGATGGAGAAGCCGTATTATAAAAAGCTACGCCAGTTCCTAATAGATGAATACAAAAATAATACAGTTTATCCTGACATGTACAGCATTTTTAATGCGCTGCATTATACTGATTATAATGACGTGAAGGCTGTAATCCTTGGTCAGGATCCCTACCATGGCCCAAACCAGGCACATGGGCTGAGCTTCAGTGTAAGAAAAGGCGTGCCTGCACCGCCTTCGCTTGTAAATATATACAAGGAGATGAAGGATGATTTGGGAGTCGCTATCCCAAGCCATGGCTGTCTTGAAAAGTGGGCAAAGGAGGGTGTATTGCTCCTCAATACCGTCTTAACGGTTCGCAGAGGTGAGGCAAACTCTCACCGTGACATGGGATGGGAGCAATTCACCGACTATATAATCAGACTCCTGAATGAAAGAGATAAGCCGATGGTTTTCATCTTATGGGGAGCGCCTGCGATCCGAAAGGAATCCATGATAGACCAGAAGAGGCACTATGTCATCAAATCTCCTCATCCTAGTCCGCTCTCTGCATATAGAGGGTTTTTTGGCTCAAAGCCGTTTTCTAGAACAAATCATTTCCTGGAAAGCCAGGGGATCGAGCCAATAGACTGGAGACTTGACGAAAATGGAGGGGGGATCCAATGAATTATCCAAATATAGCAGTCCAAAAAATTCAAATCGATGGAATACCCTCGATCCTGATGAGACCGAAGGAGATAAAGGAAAGATATCCAACTGTAATTTTTTACCATGGATGGTCCTCCAGCAAGGATTCTCAGAGCTTCAGGGGGTTTATACTGGCAAGTCTGGGGTATCAGGTGCTTCTTCCTGATGCAATTTATCACGGAGAAAGAGGAAGGATAGATTATGGGGCTAAAGAGAACGCAGGTGTATTCTGGGAGGTAGTCCTTAAGAATCTCGAGGAATCCGACTATCTAATCGATGATCTGGTCAGGTACTACGATGCTGATGAGAGTAGGATCGCCCTGTCTGGACACTCCATGGGAGGATTTACCTCTATCGGCATATTTGCCAAAAACAAGCTGCCAAAGACGCTGGTCGTCCTTAATGGGTCAGGAAGCTGGCAAAAAAGCAATGATATCTTCATTGAAAGATTGGGTATAGAAAGAACTGAGCGCTTCGTTGAGCTTGAGAAAAAAGTCATCGAACTGGATCCGTTTGAGAACCTTGATGAACTCAAGGATAGACCTATATTGATCCTTCACGGAGAGGATGATACAGTAGTTGAGGTAGGTCCGCAGAGGGAGTTTTATGAGGCTCTTAAAAGTCGCTTTGACAGACAGGATCTTATAATGATGTCAACATATAAGCAGCTTAACCACTATGTAACGACCAACATGATGGAGGAGATGGGAAGCTGGCTTGAAAAATATCTATAGGGAGGTAATTAGATGAAAAAACCTGTAATAGGTCTTACGACACAACAGGATGTGATGGTAGGCAAGAAGATCACCAGGATCAATCAGCCCTACATCGAAGCAGTAATAAAGGCAGGCGGAGTACCGCTTCTGATCCCGGTCCAGGGGGATGACTCCTTGAGCGAAGACTACATCCAAGCTCTGGATGGAATAATTTTTACTGGCGGGGAGGATATATTTCCTCATTACTTCGGTGAGGAGCCTATGAAGGAAGTAAACGTGATAAGCCACGACAGGGATAAGACAGAATGGGGGCTATTCATGAAAGCCTACGAGTCTGGATTGCCAATTCTCGGTATTTGCAGAGGGCTACAGCTTGCAAACGTAGCATTGGGTGGTACGCTTTATCAGGATATATTCAAGCAGGTCCCAAATGTCGGAGGACACGTATGCGGCTATAATACTGAGGAAGGCTACCACTCTATCGAGCTTGAAGAAAAGAGCATACTCCACGATGTTTTCGGAGAGAAGCGAATATTCGTAAACTCAGAGCATCATCAGGCGATAAAGGACCTTGGAAGGGGATTGAGAGTAACAGCCAGGGCTGTAGACGGAATAATAGAAGCGATAGAATCGGTCAACGATAAGTTTTTGATGGCAGTACAGTTCCATCCGGAGGCAATGGCTCAAAAACACGATGAATACGTGAGCCTTTTCAAGAGATTTATCGAGCAGTGCAGTAAATAACAGTAAGGAGTACCTTATCCAATAACAGCCTGAAGCAGGAAATACAGCGATATAATGTTCAACACCAATAAAAAGGGCAGTCCAATACGGAAACTGGCCTTTTTTGTTTTGTGTGAGAAAAGCTTCATGCCAAGGATAGCTCCTGCTGCGCCACCGAGTAATGCTGTCAGGAAAAGCCTGGACTCAGGGATCCTCCAGCCGTGATTCCGTGCAAGTCTTTTATCTCGCCAGAACAGGAAGAAGGAATACAGATTGACAAAAATTAAACAAATAATTATGATTATAAATGGACTGCCCTTATTCAAAATCATCACCTCATAAGAAAATTATACAATACAAAAAAAATAAGTCCAGACTTCCGGCCATTTTCAGTATAGAGGGCTCTCAATATGTCAATTGACAAGGGTATTTAATTATTATAACCTTAAAGGGTATATAATTTTCCAAAAATTAAGTTTTATCATCATAAAATTAACAATATAGGGGGAAGAAACATGGAGTTTAGCTTCGATATGAATAAGAATGCCAAGACGATCCAGGAATTCAAGGACTTTCTGGACCATAAGAAAATAGCTCCCGGTCCATTGATGCCGGCTTTACAGCACGCACAGGACGTTTTTGGGTACCTTCCTAAGGAGATACTTCAATTGATCTCAAAAAGACTTCAGATACCCTTGGCGGAGATATATGGAGTGGCAACATTTTATTCACAGTTTACATTTATCCCAAAGGGGGAAAACAAGATCAGCGTGTGCCTGGGTACAGCCTGTTATGTAAAGGGAGCAGAGAGCATTCTGGAGGAAATTGAAAATCAGCTTGGCATCAAATCCGGCCAGACTACTCCGGACCAGAGGTTTTCCATCTCTTCTGCCAGATGCGTCGGCGACTGCAGCATCGCTCCTGTAATACTTGTAAATGAAGAAGTATATGCAAAGGTCAAAAAGGACGATATCAAGACGATATTAGGTAAATTCATGTAAGGGGTGATCACGATGATGACATTAGAAAAAATGGATATTATTAGGGACAATATGAAGACCCCTATCATTGACAAACTACTTTTAGAGGATAAGGTAGTCATGAAGGGTGAGGATGTAGTCCTAAAGGGCAAATTTTATGAAAAACAGTTAAGGATAGCACTTAAAAACTGTGACATCATAGATCCTACAAATATTGAAGAATACATAGCATTCGGGGGTTACAGAGCCCTTTATAAGGCATTGACATCCATGGATCCTGGACAAGTCGTCGAGGAGATCAAGACATCCCTTCTGAGAGGAAGAGGCGGTGCAGGATTCCCCACAGGTAAAAAGTGGGAGGAAGCGTACAAGTTTCAGGCAGATAAGAAATACATGATCTGTAATGCTGATGAGGGAGATCCAGGAGCTTTTATGGACAGATCGATCCTTGAGAAGGACCCGCACTCTGTTCTTGAGGGCATGGCTCTTGGAGGGTATGCTATTGGATCTGACCAAGGCTACATATACGTCAGGGCGGAGTATCCAATGGCAGTCAAGAGATTGGAGATCGCCATAGCACAGGCAAGAGAATACGGATTGCTTGGAGATAATATATTCGGGACAGGATTTAAGTTCGACATAGAGCTGAGATTGGGATCAGGTGCATTTGTATGTGGTGAAGGCACAGCCCTTATGGAATCTATTGAGGGCAGAAGAGGTATGCCAAGACCTAAGCTGCACAGGACTGCCCACGTCGGTCTTTGGGGCAAGCCAACAATAATAAACAATGTTGAGACCCTGGCCAATGTTCCCATAATAATAGACAAAGGAGCTTCATGGTTTAGAGGAATAGGGACGGAAGAATCACCAGGAACTAAGGTATTTGCCCTAGTTGGCAAGGTAGAGAATGCAGGACTCGTTGAGGTCCCAATGGGTATGACTCTAAGAGAAATCATATTTGACATTGGTGGAGGCGCTGCAAATGGAAGGAAGTACAAGGCGGTCCAGACAGGGGGCCCTTCAGGTGGCTGTATCCCTGCTGACTTGATAGATACTCCCGTGGATTATGAATCTCTTGGCAAGATATGGTCGATCATGGGTTCAGGTGGAATGGTCGTGATGGATGAGGACACCTGTATGGTCGACATAGCGAAGTTCTTCCTCGATTTTAGCGTGGAGGAATCCTGCGGTAAATGCGTACCGTGCAGAGAGGGTACCAAGAGGCTTTATGAAATACTAGATAAGATAACCAAAGGTGAGGGCGAGGAAGGCGATATAGAGAGACTTGAGAAGCTTTGCGAAACAGTGACCACAACATCTCTGTGCGGACTTGGACAAACAGCACCGAATCCTGTAATTACGACAATGAAGTATTACAGGGACGAGTACGAAGCACATATAAGAGATAAGAAATGTCCGGCTAAGAGCTGTAAGGCACTTATAACCTTCTTCATAGAGGATTCCTGTATAGGTTGTACAAGATGTTCCAAGGCTTGCCCGGTTGGAGCGATAACAGGCAAGGTTAAGGAGAGGCATTTGATCGACCAGTCCCTGTGCATCAAATGTGGTGCTTGCTACGACGTGTGTCCTGTTAAGCCCATCAAGGCAGTATCAATAAGTTAGTACTGGAGGCTTGAAATGAAAACTGTAAGGTTGACCATAGACGGAAAGATTGCGGACGTATCCGCTGAATTGACCGTCCTTCAGGCCGCCAGGTCGATAGGTATAGAAATACCGGCACTCTGCTATGATGAAACCCTTGAGATATTCGGAGCATGCAGGATGTGTGTGGTTGAGATCGAGGGGAGTAAGAAGCTTCAAACCTCGTGCTCGACACTTGTGAAGGACGGAATGATAGTAAATACGGAAACAGAAAAGACTATAAATGCCAGAAGAGACGTACTTCAGCTGTTGCTGGACAGTCATCCCAATGACTGCTTGACATGCCAGAAGGCGGGTGAGTGCCTGCTTCAAAAGTATTCCTACAAGTACGATGTAGCCTTCAGAAAGCATGAGGGAGCGATGAGACCGCAGCTTATGGATACCTCGAGCCCTTATATATTAAAGGATAATAGCAAGTGTATCTTATGTGGGAAATGTGTTCTTACCTGTTCGCAGGTATCTGACAGAAGGGTTTTGGCTTTTGCTGAAAGAGGATATGACACCAGGATAATATTCGGAGCTGATGAATCTATAGAGGAATCACCCTGTGTATCCTGCAACCGATGTGTTGCCGTGTGTCCGGTGGGAGCTTTGGTCGATAAGAGAGAATATAATAAGGTAAGAAGCTGGGAGGCATCGAAGAAGGTTGTCTCCTGTAAGGCATGCGAGTATGGCTGCGAGTTTGAGGTACATTCAGTAAAAAGGAAGGTAGTATCTCTAGTTGCGAAGGCTCCGTCAAATGGAAGGCCCTTGTGCCTTAAGGGCAGACTTGCAACTGAGCTTAAGTATGTTGATGATCCGGAACCACCATATAGAAAAATCGATGGCAAATTTGAAAGGACAACTTGGGATAAGGCTCTTGGAATAACTGAGCTGCTGGAGAAAATAGAAAGACTCAAAGGCAACGCAGGAAAGGGAGGTGACACTGAATGAAGATAATTATAAACGGGAAGCCATATGAGTTTGCTGAAAGGATAACTGTACTTCAGGCCTGCAGAGAGGCAGGGATAGATATCCCAACTCTATGTCATGACGAAAGGCTTAACCCTTCAGGATCCTGCAGGCTTTGCGTGGTAGAGATCGATGGATGGAAAAGCTTACATACATCTTGCACGACATTGCTTAGGGAAGGCATGAAAATAAACACCCATAGTGAGCCGGTCATAAGGGAAAGGCAACAGCTGCTGGATTTCCTTATCTCCAACCACCCTCTAGAGTGTCTGAACTGCCAAAAATCGGGACGATGCAAGCTTCAGGACTACTGCTACGAGTATGGCATAACAGAGGGCACATACAGATGGTCATCCAGAACTCCAAAGTACGACGATACAAATCCATTCTATTCCTTCGACTCCAGGAAGTGCATCCTATGTGGCTTGTGCGTCAGGGTTTGCGACGAACTGCAGGGAACCACTGCAATAGGATTTGAGGAGAGAGGCTTCGAGACGAATGTGTCCACGCCCTTTGGCGACGGTCTAATAAATTCAACCTGCGTATCCTGTGGAAACTGCGTATCTGTTTGTCCCGTAGGGGCGCTTGAGCCGAAATCAAGAGATAAATTCAGATATTGGGACACTCAAAAGGTAAGAACTACCTGCTCCTATTGTGGAGTGGGCTGCCAGATGGATCTTGTAGTAAAAGGGAATAAGGTTGTTGGTGTTGACCCTGCAATGGATGCACACAACGAGGGATTGCTTTGTGTAAAGGGAAAGTTTTCCTATAATTTTCTGTCACATCCGGATAGGCTTACTAAACCTTTGATAAAAGATAATGGCAGGTTCAGGGAAGCTTCCTGGGAGGAGGCGTACAACCTTATTACTCAAAAAATGAAGGCAGTCAAGTCAAGCCATGGAGCAGAAGCCTTCGCAGGACTTACCTCTGCCAGATGTACAAATGAAGAAAATTACCTATTCCAGAAGCTTTTCAGGGCAGTGCTTGGGACAAATAATGTCGACCACTGCGCACGCCTCTGACACGCTTCCACTGTTGCGGGTCTCGCAATAACACTTGGAAGCGGAGCAATGACCAACGGCATCCAGGAAATAAAAAACACTGATTCAATGTTTATAATAGGCTCAAACACGACTGAAAACCATCCGGTCATCGGAGCCATGATGAAGCAGGCTAAGAGAAGGGGAGCAAGGCTTGTAGTTGCCGACCCAAGGAGGATAGAGCTTGCTGATTACGCTGATGTCTACCTGCAGCTTAAACCAGGTACCAACATAGCCTTGTTGAACGGACTTATGCATGTGATCATAAGAGATGGACTCCAGGATAAGAGCTATATAGAGGAAAGAACTGAAAACTTCGAGGAGCTTAAAAGACTTGTCGAGAGCTACACTCCGGAGAGGGTTGGCGAGATCTGCGGACTGGATCCAAAGGACATCGAAAAGGCTGCTCACATATACGGAGAAGCAAAAAAGGCAGGGATCTACTACACGATGGGAATTACCCAGCATACCACTGGCACTCATGCTGTAATGAGTATTTCTAATCTGGCGCTTTTATGCGGAAATGTGGGTATAGAATCTGCAGGGGTAAATCCTTTAAGAGGACAAAATAACGTTCAGGGAGCCTGCGATATGGGAGGGTTGCCAGGTGACCTGCCAGGGTATCAAAAGGTTCATAAGCCTGAGGTAATCGATAAATTTCAAGAGGCTTGGGGCAGAAAACTTTCAGGGAAGGTCGGACAAACAATAACCGAGATGTTCGACTCTATCGAAAAGGATAAGATTAAATTTCTTTATATCATGGGGGAAAATCCCATGGTATCTGACCCGGACTCAAACCATGTAAGGCATGTCCTGGAGCATGTGGACTTCCTTGTCGTTCAGGATATATTCCTGTCTGAAACAGCGGAGCTTGCCGATGTAGTTCTTCCTGCTGCGGCATTTGCAGAAAAGGACGGCACCTTCACAAATACAGAGAGAAGAGTCCAGAGAGTAAGAAAGGCAGTTGAAGCTCCCGGAGAGGCTAAGCCCGACTGGCAGATCCTTATGGAGATAATGAACTATATGGGATATGAAAAGAAATACTCCCATCCTGCAAGGATCATGGCAGAGGTAGCATCACTGACTCCATCTTATGCAGGGATCTCATACAAACGGCTTGAACACGGTGGACTGCAATGGCCTGTGCTTAATGAGGATCACCCAGGTACGAGATTCCTCCACAAGACGGCCATAGCAAGAGGAAGAGGCTTGTTTATGCCGGTAGAGCATGTGGACAGTGCTGAAATGCCAGATCATGAATATCCATTTATCCTGACCACGGGCAGGATACTGTATCATTATCACACGATGACTATGACTGGAAGAGAAGAGGGTCTTATGACCCTGGCTCCAAGCTCGTTCGTCGAGATCAATGACGCTACTGCAAATAAGCTTGGCATATCAGAAGGCGACATGGTCAGGCTTACCTCAAGAAGAGGCGAAACCCAGGCAAGGGCAAGGGTTACAGATGGAATCGATGAAGATGTTGTATTCATGCCATTCCATTACTCGGAGGGTCAAGCAAATTATCTTACCAACACAGCAACTGACGATATAGCAAAGATTCCAGAGCTTAAGGTAGCCGCAGTAAGGATCGAAAGAATTTAGGAGGTGTTATAATGGATTATGAACAGGTGTTGAGATATGCCATGCAAATGGAGCTGGATGGCAGTAATTTCTTCAAGGAAAAGGCCGGACACTTCTCGAACCCGACCACCCAAAAGCTGTTCCTTGACCTGTCTGATGTTGAGATGGAGCATTACGCCTATTTGGAAAGACAGCTTAAGTCGTACGGAAGCAATGGAGACTTTGACACTGCTGAGGATGTCATGGACAGAGATGAAGACATATTCAAGTCAAGAGAAGAATCTGAGCATATTGAGGAGACGCTCAAGGAGTCTGACATCCCTGATCTGACAATTCTAAGGATGGCGTATTTAATAGAGAGAGACTACAAGGAATTCTATGAGAGAGCTGCCGAGCATTCTAAGGATGAGGGTATCAAGGCAATATTCACTAAGCTCTCAAAATGGGAGGAAGGGCACGAAAGGCTTTTCAAATCTGAATACGACAGAAGGATGAAGGAATACATGACCCTTCCTTGGGGAGGTTAATATGTTCAAAGTAGGAATAATCACAGCAAGCGATAAGGGCTCGAGGGGAGACAGAGAAGATCTTTCAGGAGCGTTGATCAAGGAGATGACAGAGAACAGAGGATACCAGATCGTAAGCTACAAGGTCCTGCCAGACGAGGAGGAACTTCTGGCCCAGGAAATGATAAGACTTTCAGATGAAGTCAAGGTAGATCTTATCCTGACAACCGGTGGAACAGGATTTAGTATGAGAGATGTCACCCCGGAAGCAACAATAAGGGTTTGTGACAGGATGGCTCCTGGAATATCCGAAGCCATAAGGTCCCTGAGTCTTAGAATCACTCCCCGCGCAATGCTTTCGAGAGCGGTATCTGGAATACGCAAAAGCACTCTGATAATAAATTTACCAGGAAGTCCCAAGGCCGTAAGGGAATCTCTGGAATTCATTCTGGACAGCGTTCATCATGGATTGGAGATCATGACCGGAAGAGATAGTGAATGTGCAAGAAGCGGTGATTGATATGAAGCATTTTGGTTCTGCAATAATCCTTGCCGGGGGCAAAAGCACCCGTATGGGCTTTGATAAACAAACGCTCAAGCTTAGAGAGCGAAGCTTGACCGAGGGGCTCATAAAAAGGCTAAGGAACTATTTTGACGAAATAATCGTCGTGACAAATAGGCCTGAGCTATATATCGGACTCGCAGACAAGATAACGAGCGACATAATTCCCGACATGGGCCCATTATCAGGGATCCATGCCGGGCTTTCTGCTGCTTCCTCAGAATATTCCTTCGTCATCGCCTGCGACATGCCTCAAATCAATAACAAATATATTGATCATATGAAGGAGCTACTGGAATATAACAGACCTATGGCTTGCATCACTAAATTCGGTGACTGGATCGAGCCCTTTAATGCCTTCTATAACAAAGCATTGGCTGAGTATATAGAAGAATTTCTCCTGGAGGGGGGAAAGGCTGTGCACAGACTTCTGAAAAACCACATAGTGGAGTATATTCCTGAGGAGGTCGCCAGAAGCTTCAGCCCTGATTGGGGGATGTTTCTTAATCTTAACACCCGCGAGGACCTTCTAAAGTATTTGGAGGAGGGAACCTTAAGTGGATACGACGAATAGAGTAAATGTTGCAAGGTGGAGAAGAGGAGAACTGACGATCGAAGAGGATCAGGTGATAGTCGAATATCCATTGACCATCCATCTGAACGGTGATGAACTGGTCACTCTTTTGTGCACGCCAACCTCTCTCAAGGAACTGATAGTAGGATTTCTTCTGTCCGAAAACTTCATCGATCATATTGACGAGATAAATGAGTTGTACATAGAAGAAGAGCTGGGAAGAGCTACAATTAATACCTCTGTAAAAAGACCGCTTAGGGAAAAGCTTATAGGGAGAAGGACCATAACCTCGGGCTGTGGAAGAGGAACCTCGTTCTACAGTGCTGTTGACCAGACAAAGGCTATTAAAATACAGAAAAGTATGGAAATTCATCCAAGTATTGTGCTACAATTGATGAGAGAGTTCAATCAGAACTCCAAGCTTTTCCGAGACACTGGAGGAGTACATGGATGCGCATTGTGTGATATATCTTCTATCCTCCTTCAGGAGGAGGATATCGGAAGGCACAATGCCATGGATAAACTCATTGGCAGAGCAAGGCTTGAGGGCATTGAGTTGTCTGATAAGCTAGTGCTTACAACAGGAAGGGTATCATCCGAGCTGCTTATAAAGGCAGCTAAGCAAGGGATACCTGTTATCGCTTCAAGGTCTGCACCTACAGAGCTGGCTGTCAGTCTGGCTCAGGAAACCGGCATTACATTGATTGGATTTGCAAGAGGAGACAAACTGAATATCTATAGCAATTTTCCGAGCACGAAGGTCTAAAGCATAGCCATGACCCAGTGCCGTTGGGTTTAGAGGGAAATCTCTGAGCCTCCCGTTTGGAAAGGAAGATGTTTAATAAGGCAACCTTTCTTTCTGGTTGTCTTTTTTGTTTCCCAAAATTAAAGGAGAGTGGTCGTCATGAAAAAAACGCTTACATACGTACTTCTCCTCTTGCTGATCCTTGTAACTATGTCCGGTTGTGCATCTAGGACAGAAGCTCCTGCAGAAGCACCGGCTGAAACTCCTGCACAGGAGCCTGCAACTGAGCCTGAACCAGCTGCTGAGAAAAGTATAATCCTTGCAACGACGACAAGTACACAGGACTCAGGACTTCTCGATTTTCTGCTTCCGATCTTCACTGAGGAGACCGGGATCGAGGTAAAAACAATTGCAGTTGGAACCGGTAATGCCCTGCAAATGGGACGAGACGGGGAGGCTGACGTACTTCTGGTACACGCCAAGGCTGATGAATTGAAGCTGGTTGAGGAAGGTCATGGCACAGTAAGACACGATGTAATGTACAATGATTTTGTACTTGTGGGGCCAGCCGATGGTCAAATTACTTATGGAAATGATATCAATGCAGCTCTTGCTGCGATCAGTGAAAAAGGACTTCCGTTCGTTTCAAGAGGAGATGACTCAGGAACTCATAAGAAGGAGCTGGGACTCTGGAAAGCACTTTCAATTGAGCCTGCCGGTGAATGGTATATTGAAGCCGGTGCAGGAATGGGGGATGTCCTAAAGATAGCTGACGAAAGACAAGGATATACCTTGACAGACAGAGCAACCTACCTTGCACTTAAGGACACACTCCAACTGGAGATTGTTGTCGAGGGAGACGAAGGCCTTTTCAATCAGTATGGAATAATACCTGTCAATCCAAATAAGGGAGAAATGATCAATGAGGCTGGGGCTTTAGAGTTTATGGACTGGTTGATTTCAGAAGAGGGACAGGAGCTTATATCGCAATTTGGAGTCGAGGAGTATGGAGAGCCTTTGTTTATACCAAACTATGGTAAATAGGTTCATTCAGGCTCCTAGAAACAATAAGATTATCAAAGGAGGTGAGGGACTATGGATTATATAGCCCAGGGCTTTGGAGAGGCATTAAGGCTTTTGGCTGGATTTGATGGTGAGGTATATAGAATAATCATGCTTTCACTTTTAGTATCCATATGCGCTACCATGGTCGCCTCACTTATTTTTGTTCCGCTGGGGGTTTACCTTGGCATCAAGCAATTTAAAGGGAAAAAAATATTTTCAAGAACTGTATATACCTTCATGAGTATCCCTTCAGTGATCGTAGGTCTAGTGGTAGCGCTGCTGCTCGCTAGAAGAGGACCCTTGGGATATTTGCGGCTTCTTTATACTCCTTCAGCAATGATCATCGCTCAGACGATACTTGTAATACCACTTGTGTTGGGCCTTACATATAATCTATCAAAGAACAGAGGGATCCCTATCGAGAGAGTCTCAAGAACCCTGGGAGGTAAAAGATCCGATTCAGTGATCCTAATTATCAGAGAGTTAAAAATCGACATCCTTGTGAACATTGCCACTGCATTTTCAAGAGCCATATCCGAGGTAGGGGCAGTAATGATTGTTGGAGGTAATATCAAGGGACAGACCCGGGTTATGACTACAGCAATATCAATGATGAACTCCATGGGAGATTATCCAATGGCAATTGCACTTGGAATCATCCTCCTCGTGGTTTCCTTCGGGATCCACAGTCTGATTTACTCGTATAGTCAGGAGGAAGAGTAATGGAGATAAAGCTAATAAGAACGAGAAAAAAATACCGAAATACAATGGTTTTAGATATAGATGATTTGACCATCCCTAAAGGGATTATAACTGGGATAACCGGCTCCAACGGAGCAGGCAAGACTACGCTACTCCACATAATTGCAGGACTCGACGACGGCTTCGAAGGAGAGGTAACCTATGACGGGCTCCCAATAAGCAATCATGTTAGAGAGTCAATGACGCTGGTATTCCAAAAGCCATATCTTTTTAGGAGGACAGTCTACGACAATATTGCCTATCCCCTGCAAATTCGCAATAAAAGCAAGGAAGAAATAGATAAAGGAGTTTTATCGGCAGCCGAAAGTCTGGGGATAGAGGAGCTGCTAAAAAAGAAAGGGCATCAGCTCTCAGGCGGAGAAGCACAGAAGGTGGCTTTGGCAAGAGCTCTTTCCATAAGACCCAGGCTTTTACTCCTGGATGAGCCGACCTCTAATCTGGACCCTGACTCAACCCTGAGGATGGAAGAGGCTGTTAGAAGATATAACTATGCAACTGGAGCAACTATAGTCATAATAACCCACAATATGGAGCAGGCTGAAAGGCTTTGCAACAACCAAATCAAATTGGAATTGGGAAGGATGGTATAAATGGAGTTCTTTAAGGTATCGTCAGTTGAAGATTCAAGAAAATTGATTCTGGATGAATTTTCGGGATATACCCTCCAGAGCGAGGAGTTGGAGCTGGAGAAGGCCACTGGCAGGACTTTATCCGAAGATGTGGTATCCAAAGAGGATGTACCCGGATTCGACAGATCAACTGTGGATGGTTATGCAATAGTAGCCGAGGACAGTCATGGTGCAACGGACTCGATCCCGTCGCTTCTTATTATAAAGGGCGAGGTAAGGATGGGTGAGGAAGCAGCTGAAGTTTTAAAAAGCGGTGAAGCCATTTACGTACCAACAGGCGGGATGATACCTAAAGGTGCAACGGCAATGGTGATGATAGAAAATACCGAAAAAATGGACGATAGTACTCTCCTTATATACAAACCTGTAGCTGTAGGAGAAAACATTCTGTTTAAGGGAGAAGACGTCAGGACCGGACAAGCAGTCCTTAAGAAGGGGTACAAGCTGACAGCTCAGGGGATAGGAGTTCTTGCTAGCCTAGGAATAACTAAGGCGAAGGTATATAAAAAGCCCAGGGTCCATATAATATCAACAGGTGATGAGATTATCGATATCGGTGAAAAACTTGACCTTGGAAAGATAAGAGACATCAACTCCTACTCAATAGGTTCACTGGTGGAGAGCCTTGGTGGAGAGCTTTCGGGAAGAGTGATAATCGGGGATGATTACGATCTGCTACTTAAAGGTGTACTGGAAGGACTAGAAAAATGTGACATACTTATACTATCTGGAGGGAGCTCAGTAGGGACTAGAGACTATACATACCAGGTAATAGAAGCCCTTGGGGGCAAGGGAGTCCTTATACACGGGCTTGCTATAAAACCTGGGAAGCCTACTATAGTTGGGGACGGAAAAGGCAAGCTGGTTGTTGGATTACCAGGTCACCCTGTTTCTTCCATAGTTGTCTTCAAGGCAATTGTTGAACCCTTTATCAGAGGTCTGATGAGTAGGGAAGATATCCTTCCCCAGGTAAAGGCTGTGGTGACACAAAACTTCCCTTCATCTCCAGGCAAGGAAACCTATCACATGGTACGATTGGGTATGGAGAATGGAGAGTATCTGGCAACTCCAAGCTTTGGAAAGTCGGGCATGATAACTCTGCTTTCAGGCTCTCAAGGTTATATAGTTATAAGGGAGCACGAGGAAGGAGTCAATAGGGGCGAGCTAAGGGATATATTCCTTATTTAGGAGGAGAATAAATGGAAAGAACTACCTATATTGATAATGTCGATGTTGAAGAGGCAAGGTCTGGCTACCTGGAAAGGCTTAAAATTTCTGGCAAAAGAGAACTGATTTCCACAGCAGAAGCACTTGGAAGAGTGACGTTTGAGGCGGTATACGCATTGGTATCCTCTCCGGGCTATAATGCAGCTGCTATGGATGGAATAGCTGTTGAATCCAAGAAGACTGTAGGAGCAGCAGAAAGCAAGCCCATGACTCTTATTGAAGGTGAGGAATTCAGCTATATCAACACAGGGAATCCTATTAAAGAACCTTATGATTCGGTGATAATGATCGAGGAAGTCCTTGAGAAGGGAAATGGAAGTGTTGAGATACTCCAGCCTGCGTATCCTTATCAGCATGTAAGGCAGATTGGAGAGGACATCGTTGCAACCGAGATGATATTGCCTTCCAGGCATAAAATAAGACCAATGGATCTTGGAGCTTTGCTTTCAGGAGGCATATCGCAGGTGCCGGTATATGCCAAACCAAGAGTGGGAATAATACCAACAGGCTCCGAAATCGTGGAGGATATTGCACAGGTGAGGGAAGGTACGATAATCGATTCAAATTCTCATGTATTCAATGGCCTTGTCGAAAGTCTCGGAGGCATCGGCAATAGGTATGCTCCAATGGAGGATGATTATGAGAAGCTAAGAAATCTTATTCTTCAAGCGGTCAGTGAGAACGATGTGGTGTTGATAAATGCCGGTTCCTCTGCAGGAACCAAGGATTACACGGTCAACCTTATAAGTGAGCTGGGTGAGGTGTTTGTCCATGGTGTCGCAATGAAGCCGGGAAAGCCTACTATACTTGGAATGATAAATGATAAGCCGGTAATTGGAATTCCAGGATATCCAGTCTCCGCCTTCATGGTATTCGATATTTTCGCAAAACCTGTGATCCTAAAGTATTTGGGAGATCGGGGAGAGATATATGAGACCGTTAAGGCTACAATATCAAGGCGTCTGGTTTCCTCACTGAAGAACAAGGAAATCATAAGAGTAAGTCTCGGTCAGGTTGGAGAAAGGCTTATCGCAACACCGCTTGCTGGTGGAGCGGGAGTGAGCATGAGCCTTGTAAAGGCTGATGGGCTTGGTATAATCCCGAGAAACGTCGAAGGATACGAAGCAGGAGATGAAATTGAGGTCGAGCTGCTCAAACCTCTTTCCCAAATAAGAGATACACTTGTATCAATAGGCAGTCACGATCTTGTAATGGACATAATTGGGGATGTGATGAAACTTTCCTCCTCTCATGTAGGAAGTATGGGAGGTATAATGAGCCTTAGGAGAGACGAGTGTCACCTTGCTCCTATACACCTATTGGACATGGATACTGGGGAATACAATATAAGCTACATCAAAAAATATTTTCCAGGGCGAAAAATGGTTCTGATCAAGGGAATACAAAGGCTGCAGGGTTTTATGGTACCAAAGGGCAATCCCAAGAAGATAACAGGTGTAGAGGACCTTATTAGAGATGATGTATTATTCGCAAACAGGCAGAGAGGAGCCGGAACAAGAGTACTCCTGGATTACAAGCTGCAGCTTTCAGGTATACAACCTGCAGATATCAAGGGACATCAAAGGGAGCTCTCAACTCACATGGCTGTGGCTTCCGCAGTTTTGACAGGATCCGCAGATACAGGGCTAGGTGTACTTTCAGCGGCAAATGCAATGGGATTGGACTTTGTACCGCTGGCAGACGAAGACTACGACTTCCTTATCGACGGAGAATCCATGAAAATGGATCTGGTAATGGAGTTCATTAGTACGATCAAATCTGAGGAATTTAAAAACAGAGTAACTGCAATGGGAGGCTACGGATTCCATAGAACTGGTGAAGTAATTTGGATAGATTGAGGGTGATAATATGAAGGACAGCTATGGAAGAGATATAAATTATTTGAGGATATCACTTACCGACAGGTGTAATCTTAGATGTGAATACTGTATGCCCAAGGACGGGATCAAGAACAAGGTAACTCACGATGGGATGCTCTCTCTGGAGGAGCTCTATCAGGTGACAGAAGCTTTTGTCCGTTTGGGGATATCAAAGATTAGGTTTACGGGAGGAGAACCTCTGGTAAGGTATGGAGCATTAGATCTAATAGATAAAGTAGGGAAGCTTGCTGGTGTCAGGGAGGTAACTTTGACGACTAATGGAATCCTGCTGAATCAATTTGCAGAGGAGCTAGTAAAGGCTGGAGTGAACAGGATCAATGTCAGCCTCGATACCCTTGATGAGGAAAAGTACAACTCTATCACAAGAGGCGGGAACCTTCATAAGGTGCTCGCTGGGATCAGGAAGGTCAAGGAGCTTGGTATGAAGCCAATAAAGCTCAACACAGTCTTGATCGGGGGCTTTAACGATGATGAGATATCTGATTTCGTGGATCTTACCAAAGATGGTTCCATTGATGTAAGATTCATCGAGCTTATGCCAATAGGCGAGGCCGCATCCTTTGCTAAGTCCAAATTTATACCCAACTCAACTGTTTTGAAGAAAGTTCCGGAACTGGTTCCTATAGACAGAGAGGATCCGTCTTCGCCGGCTGTGTACTATAGGTTAAAGGATGGCTTGGGTAAGGTTGGCCTTATAAACCCGATATCGTGCAAGTTTTGTGATAACTGCAACAGAGTAAGGCTCACTGCAACTGGGAAGCTTAAACTGTGTCTCCATTCGGACAGAGAGATCGACCTGAAGCGGATCCTTCGCGAAGGAGGAGACCTTGATCAAACTATAGCAAATGCCATCCTCACTAAGGAGGAGGAGCACCACCTTGAGAACCAGGAATATATCAAGCGAAGCATGAACTCGATAGGAGGTTGAGATATGGAGCTTACTCATTTCAATGAAGAAGGCAGAGCCAGGATGGTTGAGGTAGGGGATAAGGATGACACAAAGAGGACAGCAGTGGCCTTGGGCAGGATCAGGATGAATGAAAATACTCTTCAAAGGATAAAGGAAGGACAGATCAAAAAAGGCGATGTACTAGGAGTAGCCCAGGTGGCAGGAATAATGGCTGCTAAAAGGACAAGTGAAATAATTCCTATGTGCCATAACATATTTCTTACTGGGGTTGACATAAGCTTCTCTCTGGGTGAATGTTGGGTTGATATAACTGCTGAAGCTAGAACCACAGGGAAAACGGGTGTAGAAATGGAAGCACTTACTGCAGCCTCTGCTGCTGCGCTTACCATTTACGATATGTGTAAGGCAATCGATAAGGATATGATAATTGAGGATATAAAGCTTATGAAGAAAACTGGGGGGAAATCCGGAGAGTATATGCGAAGAGAAAAAGGAAAAGTAGTTTCAGTAAACATCTCCGATTCAAAGGGAGTTGTAAAAGAACCTATCGATAAGGGAAGCTTCATAGAAAATCATGGGCTCGAAAACGATGCTCATAGTGGAGACTGGCACAGACAAGTCAGCCTTCTGGGAGTTGAAAGCTTCAATAAAATGAAGGAAATGGGAATGGATGACCTAAAATATGGCGATTTTGCAGAGAATCTGACAACAGAGGGAATAATCCTTTATAAGCTTCCAGTTGGAACTAAGCTTAGGATTGGTGATACTCTTCACGAAATCACACAAATAGGTAAAGAATGTCACAAGGGTTGTGCGATCCAGGTAAAGGTAGGAAAATGCGTAATGCCTAAGGAGGGTATATTTACGAAGGTCCTTAAAGGCGGCATCATACAGCCTGGAGATGAAATAGAAATAATATAGATGAAAAGAAGAAATCCAGGACACTTTGTCCTGGATTTTCAGTAAGGAGGAGAATAATGAAAAGCCTTAGCACCTATATTATGCACTGATTTCTTCAAATTTTATATAATTGAGCTGTTTTGTATCCTTTATAATCTCATAGCCTACATAACCATTATCAATAAGCTCCTTCTGCTTGTCCAAATTTGCCCACTTGGATACAACCAGATCTACCGGATTCAAAGACTTCTTGTTCAGGTCGCTGTGAAGTATAAATCTCCAAAGGCCTTCCTCGCCGTCTTCGTCAGAGCCGTACTTTTTCTTAAGAGCCTTTATCTTCAGACCATTCATCATAACATTGTACAGGCTGTAAAAGTTGTACGGAGATACTGTACACATCAAATGTCTGTAACCTTCAGCCTTTACCATTTTCGCTGCTGCATCAAGAGTAAGACTCTGCAAGCCATTACCTCTGTACTTTGGATCAACGACTGTAGTCTCAAGGTGTACGACCTTCTCCAGCTGTTCTTCTTTCATATTTATGTCGTAGCCTAGATTCCTCTCTTCGCTGCCTGGAAATGCGATATATCTGTAGGCCACCAGACGGTCTCTGCTGTTAAGCACTCCTATTATCTTCGCTCCCTTTTCCATATCGGCGAGCATATCATCGTAGGAATCGATGTATAAGACCTCCTTGTTGGGGAGATTGTCATAAACGTACTGTTGAAGCTCAATGACCTCGCTCAATCTATTCTTTCCAAGAAGCTTCATCTTGTACTCCTCGAGCTCCATATTTCCATGTTTATTTTTAATTAAATTTCCCTTACCAAGTACCATCTGTTGTCCTCCTTTCTTTAATAATAAACAACTTACAACTTAATATAAGGTTGTAGGTTTATTATATATACATTTTAAAATTTTGTCAATAATATTTTTTCAAAGATCAGGGACAACGGGGACGGTTCTTTTTGTCCCAAAATCGGGACAAAAAGAACTGGCAAGGACCCTCTTAAGTTTACCATTTAGGGACGGTAAGATATACTAAACTTAGGAGGTGTTCCTTTTGAATAAAATATACTCTGATGAATTCAAATTATCCGTTGTCCTTGACTACTACAGCAGCTCTCTTGGTGTCAGAGCTATTGCAATGAAGTACAATCTTCCTTCAAAAAACTACATCAATAATTGGGAACAACAACTCATTGACAAAGGACTTCTTCCTCCAAACTCTACAAAGCAGGAGAAGTCAGTTGCCAGATCAAAGGAGTCAATCGTTAGAAATGACACTAGGACTCCTCTTGAAAGACATTATGAAGATGAGATAGAGATCCTTAAGGCTCGTATAGAGTACCTTGAGGGTCTTGAATCCTTGAAACCATTTCTTAAAAAAAAAGAACCCGTGAAGCAAAATACGAAGTAATACTCAGTCTTGAGTACAAATACCCCATATGGCTTCTTTGTGAAATAGCCGGAGTAAGCAAAGCATCGTACTACAACTACAAGAGGAATCCTTCTAAGCCCTCAGATTCAAATAAAGTGATAGAAGAACTGATTCTCCTTATCCACAAGAAATCAGGTCGTAGAAAAGGCTACAGGCCCATCAAGGATGACTTAAGAAACATATATCATCTCAATGTGAACCATAAAAAGATACTACGAATAATGCGAGAGAAAAAGATTTCATCAATACTCACAAAGAAGTCCAAAAGGACCAGAGAGCAAAGCATTATCAAAGAAGATTTACTCCAACGTGATTTCTCATCAGCCGTACCTGGCAAAAAGCTTGTAACTGATATAACATATATACCAACAAGAAGAAAGATGATTTATCTTTGCACAGTAATCGATCTGTACAATAATGAACCTGTATCCTGGAATATAAGCGATACTCAGGATAAATATCTTAGCTTAAATGCAATAAAGGCACTTTCCGAGAAGTTCGACCTATCTGGCAGTATCATTCATAGCGATCAAGGTGTCCATTACACTAGCTTGATGTATGTCAATCTTCTAAAAGAGTTGAATGTTAAACAGAGCATGTCACGAAAGGGCAATTGCTGGGATAATGCTAAAGCAGAAAGCTTTTTCGGTCACTTTAAAAGCGAAACTATTCATCTAATGAGTAGAAGGATCAAGGATATCAACGAAGTCATTGAGATAGTTGAAGACTATATGAGATACTATATATACGACAGACCTCAGAAGAAACTTGGTGGATATCCTCCTGGCATATTCAAAGAAAAACAATTATCTGCATAAAAACTAAAAAATTAACCGTACCCAAATAGTAAACCTTTAAGGTAGCATGCCAAACCGTCCCCGTTGTCCCATTTTCTAAAATAACAAACAACTCCTGCCAAAAAGGACCGTCCCTGGTGGCTTTTTGTTGCCCTGAAAATGGGTATAAAATGTATCGGAGGTGTATCTAATGGACAAGAAGTACACAAAACCAACAAAGGAAGAGTTAAGGAAGAACTTATCGGAGCTATCCTACCTGGTCACCCAGGAAAGCTACACAGAACGACCTCACACTCATGAATATGATCAGCTTTTTGATGAAGGGATATATGTAGATATAGTTTCTGGGGAGCCATTGTTTTCTTCAAAGGACAAGTTCGATGCAGGATGCGGCTGGCCCAGCTTCTCCAAGCCTCTGGAGAAGGAACAGATCGTCGAGAAGAAGGACTTCAGCCACTTTATGTTAAGAACTGAGGTAAGGAGCAAGGACGCAGATTCCCATCTTGGACATGTATTCAACGACGGGCCGAGGGATATGGGGGGATTAAGGTATTGTATCAACGGTGCATCGCTAAGGTTCATCCCAAAGGCTGACCTGGAGAAGGAAGGCTATGAAGAATATTTGTCGCTGTTTGAATAACAAAAGGGATCGGAAATTTATCCGATCCCTAATCATATATCTATCTAATTAGAACATCTTTGTGCTCCAGCCCTCGCAGTTCCATACCTCTGTTGCCACTTCCCTGTAGAACTCAGGCTCGTGGGATATCAATAGGATCCCGCCCTTATACGCCTTTAGGGCTCTCATTAGCTCCTCCTTGGCATCCACATCCAGGTGGTTTGTAGGCTCGTCCAAGAGCAATATATTTGTAGGCCTGTTCATGATCTTGCAAAGCCTTACCTTAGCCTGTTCACCCCCGCTAAGAACCATCACCTTGGATTCAATGTGCTTTGTCGTAAGTCCGCACTTAGCCAAGGCGCTTCTTACCTCATATTGTGTCCAGCCGGGGAATTCCTGCCAAATCTCCTCTATGCAGGTGTTGTTGCCGGGATCCATTTCCTGCTGGAAGTAGCCTATCTCCAGGTTGTCCCCAAGAATTGTCTGCCCTGAATAAGCAGGTGTTAGCCCAAGTATCGATTTTAATAGCGTCGTTTTTCCCAGGCCATTTGCTCCAGTAAGGGCTATTTTTTGCCCTCTCTCAAGCATTAGATCCAAAGGTTTGGTCAATGGCTCGCTGTAACCTATGACTAATTCCTTGGTCTGAAAAATCAGCTTGTTAGCCGTCCTTCCCTCCTTGAAGTTGAACTGTGGCTTCGGTTTCTCCCTTGCAAGCTCTATTATCTCCATCTTATCCAGCTTTTTCTGTCTTGACATTGCCATGTTTCTAGTTGCAACGCTGGCCTTGTTTCTTCTGACGAAGTCTTCAAGGTCAGCGATCTCCTGCTGCTGTCTGTTATAGGCTGCTTCAAGCTGAGCCTTCTTAGCCTCATAAAGTCTCTGGAAATCATCATAGTTACCTACATATCTGTTAAGCTCCTTGTCCTCCACGTGGTACACTAGGTTTATTACACTGTTTAAGAACGGTATATCGTGAGATATAAGTATAAAGGCATTTTCGTACTCCTGAAGATATCTTCTAAGCCAAATTATGTGCTGCTCGTCAAGATAATTTGTAGGCTCGTCCAGCATCAATATATCAGGCTTTTCAAGGAGCAGCTTAGTAAGTAGGACCTTAGTTCGCTGACCTCCGCTTAGATCAGTAACCTCCCGCTCCAATCCGATGTCGTCCAGTCCTAATCCCTTGGATATTTCCTCGATCTTTGTATCGATTATATAAAAGTCATTGTGATCAAGTATATCCTGGATGGTGCCAACATCCTCAAGCATTGTCTGAAGTTGGCCTTCATCCACTTCGCCCATCTTCATATACAGATCCTGCATCTCAGCTTCAAGGTCGAACAGATACTGGAAGGCAGTTCTTAGAACATCTCTTATGGTCATTCCCTTTTCAAGGACCGAGTGTTGGTCAAGATATCCAACCCTGACTCTTTTGGACCATTCGATTTGACCTTCGTCCGGCTCAAGCTTACCGGTTATGATATTCATGAATGAGGATTTGCCTTCTCCGTTCGCCCCTATAAGCCCTACATGCTCACCCTTAAGAAGTCTGAAGTTTACATTTTTTAATATTTCACGGTCTCCAAAACCATGAGATAGATTTGTTACTGTCAAGATACTCATTGCTTGCTCCTTTCGATTAATCCTCAAAAGATTATACAAAAAAAGGTGCTCTAAGTCTACAACATTTGCTGTCAGTTGTTTGAATATGACAACAAAATGGATATATATGGTGATAGTACTAAATGAGGAGGCATATACATATGGACGACAAGACAAAGGAAAAGCTTTTGAAGGATCAACAGGATGAGACAACAGCCCATCACATATATAAAAAATTGGCAGAGACCGTTAAGGACGAGGCTAATAAGAAGATAGTCCTTCAGGTAGCTGATGATGAACTTTCTCACTATAAAAGACTTAGACAGGTTACCGGAAAGGAATTAAAGCCGGTAAAACTTAAGGTTGCTTTATCCTATTGGATGATAAGGATATTTGGTCTGACCTTTGGCATCAAGTTTCTTGAACGTAGCGAAGGGAAGGCAATCAGAAGCTACAAAGAACTGGACGAGACCCTGGCATTCATGGATGAGATAATCGAGGATGAGGAGAGGCACGAAGAAGAGCTTATATCGATGATCGATGAGGAAAAGCTAAACTATATGGGCTCCGTAGTGCTTGGACTTAACGATGCACTTGTAGAGCTTACCGGAGCTCTTGCCGGATATACCTTTGCATTCCAGAATACCAGACTGATCGCTTTGACCGGACTAATAACAGGAATTAGCGCATCTCTGTCAATGGCAGCAAGCGAATACCTTTCAACTAGACAGGAGGGCGGGGATGACGCACTGAAATCAGCCCTTTACACAGGCACAGCATACGTGTTTACCGTAATATTTCTGATACTGCCGTTTCTGTTTATACCTAACCCATTTATAAGCCTGGTGACTTCACTGTCCGTAGCAGTACTAATAATTTTCGTGTTCAACTACTATATATCAGTTGCAAAGGACTATGACTTTAAGAAAAGATTTGGAGAAATGGCTGCCATATCCCTTGGAGTGGCTGGGATATCATTTTTGATCGGGGTACTGGTCAAGCAATTTATCGGAATCGAGATATAACACCGAGTATATTCTTAGAAGCACCTTTATTTCTTTAATATGCAATATTTTCCTTGCAATTTAGGGAATTAAAGTATACACTATAAAGGTTAACAATAAGGAGGAATTTTGTTTTAATGGAAAATTTGAGATTTGAAGAAATGCAATTGTCAGAGGGCGTAAAGAAGGGAATCAAAGCCATGGGCTTTGAAGAAGCATCTCCAATACAGACCCAGGCCATACCTGTGCTTCTTGATGGCAGGGACATAATCGGACAGGCACAGACTGGTACCGGTAAAACTGCAGCTTTTGGGATACCCTTGCTTGAAATGTGCGACCCCCACGACAAGACTCTGCAGGCACTGATACTGTGTCCTACCAGAGAGCTGTCCATCCAGGTTGCTGAGGAGATAGGCAAGCTTGGAAAGTATATGAGGGGATTGAACATCCTCCCGGTTTACGGAGGGCAGCCGATAGACAGACAAATTAGAGCCCTCAAGAGCGGTGTCCAGATAGTAGTTGGAACACCGGGAAGGGTCATAGACCATATAAATCGAAGGACTTTGAAGCCTGGGACCGTCAAGTACATGGTGCTTGATGAGGCTGATGAAATGTTCGACATGGGCTTTAGAGATGATATTGAGTTGGTTATGAATACTCTTCCAACAGAGCGACAGACCATATTCTTCTCTGCCACAATGCCGGATGAAATCAGAAGGTTTGCAGCTAAGTATCAATCTGATCCAGAATTCATCAAGGTCGTACACAAGGAACTGACCGTTCCCAAGGTAGAACAGGCGTATTTTGAGCTGAAGTCCCACATGAAGACTGAGATACTAAGCAGACTGGTAGATATCTACAATCCTAAGCTGACCATCGTATTCTGTAATACGAAGAAGAAAGTGGACGAGCTTACTGCGGAGCTTCAGGGAAGAGGCTACTTTGCAGACGGACTCCACGGTGACTTGAAGCAGAGCCAGAGAGATACCGTAATGGGCAAATTCAGAAAGGGCACCATCGACATCCTTATTGCAACTGACGTTGCAGCAAGAGGACTTGACGTTGACGATGTAGACATGGTAATCAACTATGACATGCCGCAGGATGAGGAATACTATGTTCATAGGATCGGTCGTACTGCAAGAGCTGGAAGGGCTGGGAAAGCGTTCAGCTTTGTAGCGGGCAGGGAGATTTATAAGCTTAAGGACGTACAAAAGTATACCAAGACGACCATTGAGAGAAGGGATCTTCCGACTCTTAAGGATATTCAGGCACAGTATACAGAAAGCATAACTCAGAAAATCAGGGAGAGCCTTGATTCAGGAGATATTTCAAAATACTCGGGGATAATAGATACATTGCTTCAGGAGGAGTATAATTCCTTCGATGTGGCAAGCGCTCTATTGAAGATGTATGTTGAGGAAAACAAGCTGTTTGAAGGTCATGAAGAGCTTGAAATGGTCGATACAGGTAAAATGATGAGGACCTCCGACTCCAGAGACGGAAGAGACTCCGGCAGTAAACAGAAATATGCAGGAAACAGCACAAGACTTCACGTCAACCTGGGCAAGGAACAGGGCTTCAGTCCAAGACACCTACTTTCGGCAATATTCCAGGAGACGGGATTGTCCAAGAAGCTGATTGGGAACATAGACGTATATGATAAATTTACTTTTATGGAAGTTGACAGCGGTTATGCAGATGTAGTAATAGCTGGACTTAATGGCAAAAAGATCAAGGGTCTCAAGGTCAGAGTCGAAAGGGCAAGCGAAAAGAAGAAGAGAAAATAATAATTAACGGAGCTAATGATAGCTCCGTTTTTTTCAGTTTATTGTTCCTCTCAGGCCATTTTCCTCGCCCTTAGCAATCCTCTTGAGATTTGGAAGGTGCTTAAGGACGCTTTGGACGGTCATTCCCAGGGCAATCAGCATACAAAACAATCCAAAATCCATCACGAAGGTATATATGAGTATAAGTGCCAGCATAGCCATAGTTCCAATGACTATATAGTCAGTTGCTATTGTTATGACAAGAATTATAAGGATCGCAGCTATCCCGATCCTGTAATCCAGAGCTAATAGAAATCCCACCGTAGATGCAGTTCCCTTCCCACCCTTAAAGCCCATGAAAAATGGGTAATTATGTCCTAACACAACAGCTGCACCAGTCCAATAGCTGACAAGCGGGCCAGCAGCAATGACTTCCTGTGGGAATAAGGCTCTTACCAGAATAACAGCTGCAACAGCCTTAAGAATATCCAATATGGCTACTGCGACTCCGTACTTCCACCCCATAGACTGTACTGCGTTGGACGCTCCTGCATTTCCGTGGCCTAGAGTCCTAATGTCTATTCCTCTGAATACTCGGCCAAAAATATAAGCGAACTGAAGGCAGCCTATAAAATATCCTACAATAGCCATTAAAAGGTAGCTCATATATATCCCATCCTTTCAAAAATATTATAGCATAATATTTGGAAGCACTTAAGAATGGATTTTTGCAAAATTGATAGTGAGTTCAGTATAAATTTTGACCCAGGTCAAAGAAATAAGTCGAACCAGCTGGTACAATGTAGATAATAGAAAAACAAGGAGGAGATCAAAATGATCAAGAAAACATATCAATTGGATACACTAACCTGTCCATCATGCACCATGAAGCTGGAGGGGATGCTTAAACAAACAGAGGGAGTACAAGAATACGAGGTGTTTTTCAACACATCAAAGATCAAGCTGACCTACGATGAGAATGTTGTAGATTCGGAAACAATAAAGAATAAAATTGCTAGATTGGGTTTCGAGGTATTAAAGGAAAAATAGGAGTGTGAGGGAAATGCCAAAGCTAAATAAGAAAAACAAGGTCTTACTGGCAGCTGCCCTTGTTTCCGTATCTTTTATCCTTAAGGAGCTTATGGGCTATGCTACCTTGACTATAATATTTATGCTTGCAACTACAGCCGTTGCAGGGATACCGATTTTTAAAAAAGCCTTTGAGGCACTTAAGTATAAAATCGTAGGGATAGATGCCCTGGTTACGATCGCTGTTACCGGAGCGCTTTTTATCGGAGAATATTGGGAGGCTGCGGCTGTTACCTTCCTTTTTATGTTTGGTGACTACCTTGAGTCAAGAACTATAGAAAAAACAAGGTCATCTATAAAGGCACTTCTGGATCTTGCTCCGGACATAGCAAGGGTTATTCGTGAGGGTATGGAGGTTGAGATTGACCCTGAGGATGTCATTGAAGGCGACATCGTAATAGTAAAGCCTGGAGAAAAGATTTCAGTGGACGGCACGATAATCGAGGGAAATGCATATGTCAATCAAGCCGCGATCACGGGAGAGTCTCTGCCATTAAGCAAGACAGTCGAGGATGGAGTTTTTTCGGGAACCATCGTGGAATCAGGCTACCTGAAAATAAGAGCTGACAGAGTTGGAGACGACACAACTTTTGCCAGGATATTGGAGATGGTTGAGGAAGCTCAGGATAAGAAAGCCAAGACACAGAAATTCCTGGAAAAATTCTCGCGATATTACACTCCGGGGATCATAGTCCTTGCAGCTGCATTATACCTGTTTACCAGAGATTTGGTGCTTTCGCTTACACTTCTTGTAATAGCTTGTCCAGGAGCACTGGTGATCTCTACTCCCGTTTCGATAGTTGCGGGCATTGGAAATGGCGCCAAGCATGGAGTCCTCGTTAAGGGCGGTGAAATAATGGAAAAGCTTGGAACAATAAAGGTCCTTGCCTTTGACAAGACCGGAACCTTGACGATAGGGAAGCCTACCGTAACTGAAGTGACAGCCTTTGATATTGATAAGAATGAGCTTTTAAGAATAGCGGCAATTGGTGAGGGCTATTCAGAGCATCCCTTGGGCAGAGCAATAATCACCTATGCAAAAGAGCAGCTGGGATTAATAGAAGGTCAGCCGGAGGAAGCAGAAATGGTTACTGGACAGGGGATCCGTGCTAAAATAGAAGGGAAGGAATATCTCCTGGGCAATAGAAAGCTCTTCAATGATAATGGGTATGATCTGGATAAGTACGAAGCACTTCTTCATTCTGAGGAGGACAAGGGACAAACAGCAGTAATAGTTGGGTCAGAAGGAAATGTATTGGGTATCATAGCCATAGCTGATGTGGTTCGTGAGGATGCAAAGCGTCTGATAAAGAATCTAAAGGATCAAGGCATCAGGAAGGTTGTTATGCTTACAGGTGACAATGAAAGAGCTGCAAGGGCAATAGCCAAAGAGCTTGAGCTCGACGAATACTACGCAGAACTTCTTCCACAGGACAAGGTAAGGGTATTGATGGAGCTTCAGGAAAAATATGGACCCGCAGGAATGGTTGGTGACGGTGTCAATGATGCACCCGCACTCGCATCTGCAGAGCTGGGTATTGCAATTGGAGGTGCCGGAAAGGATGTCGCCATGGAAACTGCCGATGTAGTTCTAATGAGCGAGGAAATCAGAAAGCTTTCCCACGCTATCGGACTCAGCAGGGCAACGGTAAGTAATATGAAGCAAAACATTTACTTTGCGATTGCTGTGGCAGCGCTGCTATTAATGGGAGTTTTAGTCAAGACTGTGAACCTATCCTTTGGGATGCTTGTTCACGAAATGAGCGTCCTTCTGGTAATCATAAATGCAGTAAGACTTCTGGGTTTTGGGGATAGAGGAATGAGCAGGAAAAAGGTACTTCAGACAGGAGAATGATCATGAAATGTAATTGTGGTGAAAGAGGACAAAACTGTATAGAAATGGTCCCGATATTCAGCAGTCTTACAAAGGAGGAGATGTTTGAGATTGCAATGATAACCACTGAGAAAGCGGTGGATAAAGGAGACACCATCTACTCTGCTGGATTTCTTACAGACAGCCTCTACGTCATCCACAAGGGAAGGGTAAAGATAGTAAGGCTCAATGAATCAGGTAAGGAGCAGATAATAAGAGTGCTTGGTCCTGGACAGTTTATTGGAGAGCTCGCCATCTTCAATCGGGAGCCTGCATCAGACAGCGCCATAGCTCTCGAGAAGACAATAATGTGCAAGATAGACGGTCAGGACATCAAAGGGCTTATGGCTAGATTTCCTTCGATAGCCTTCAAAATATTGGAGGAGCTGAGCCAAAGGCTTCAAAAAGCCGAGACCCTTGTGGAGGACATAAGCCTTTCATCCGTTGAAAGACGTATAGCCAAGAGTATCCTTCAGATGGAAACAGAAGACATTATTCAGCTTCAGATGAGTAAGGGAGATTGGGCATCACATCTTGGAATGAGTCAGGAGACACTTTCAAGAAAGCTTACAGCCTTTCAGGATCATGGTTTGATAGAACTGGTTGGACATAGAGGGATAAGGGTCATAGACCGCGAGGGCCTTGAGGATATACAGTAGATAAAACAAAAAAAGCCCCGAGAAAAAAGGGGCTTTTAATGTACACTAATTGAGATACTTATCCTCCAGAGTCTTCAAACTGGATAGATAATGCTCCTGGATCCCATCTTCTATAGCCTTGTTTTCAACGATATCACAGTCTGCATCGATTTTTCCCTTTGTTTCCTGGCTGAGCATGTTTTGAGCGAATCTGTAAAGAGCTGTATTCTCCTTCTCGATATGTCTGTCAAGAAGGTCAGCATAGGCTATGGCATTGGCGATAATATCAAGCCTTGCCCTGTCTTCTCCAGCTTTAAATGCTTCGACTCCCTTTAGAAGGTTTGCGATAAACAATCTCCCCTGGTCGTGCTCAATATACATGCCAGTTATAGCACCTGATTTGGCAAGCTTCTGGATTTCGGAGTTCATCGCTTCAAACAGGATGTCCTCTTCTTTTCCATGGTGAAGCTTATCTGCATAATTCTTGATAAATTCTGTGACGGGTACAAAGTCCTCAAGACTAAAGTCCCCATTTGTCATGACCCTGTAGGAGATTTCTCTAACTACCTTAAGAATTCTTCGAATATTCTCGTGCTCCTTAACCATAATATCAATTGATTTCACAGTATCACCCCGTATATTTGATCGTATTGATGTTACCCAATATATAATGGGTATAACAATAGAGTAATAAAAAAAATGAGGAGGTTTTGTTATGAGCTTTAAAATGACAGAAAAGGTCACCTGGGTAGGCAAAATCGACTGGGAGCTGAGACGTTTCCATGGGGACGAGTACTCAACTGATAAGGGTACCTCCTACAACTCCTATCTTATCAGAGACAAAAAGACCGTACTTATCGACACAGTTTGGGAGCCTTATGCTCATGAATTTATCGCAAATTTAAAAAAAGAGGTCGACCTTAAGGAGATCGATTACATCATAGCTCAGCACGGTGAAAGCGACCACAGCGGTGCTCTTTCTCTGCTGCTCAAGGAGATCCCTGGAACACCTGTATACTGTACAAAGAATGGAAGGAAGATATTGGAAGGCCACTATCACGAGGACTGGAACTTCGTAGAGGTAAAAACAGGAGATACGCTTGAAATCGGAGATTCAACATTAACCTTTGTTGAAGCAAGGATGCTACACTGGCCAGATAGTATGATGACCTATATGAGCGGGGACAATATTCTTTTCTCCAACGACGCCTTTGGCCAGCATTATGCATCTGAGTTTATGTACAACGACAAGGTTGATCAATGTGAGCTTTATGTTGAAGCCCTTAAATACTACGCAAACATACTGACTCCATTCAGCAAGCTTGTGACCATGAAGATCAATGAGGTATTAAGCTTCAACCTCCCACTAAACATGATAGCGACTTCACACGGTATAATATGGAGGGACGATCCTGCACAGATAGTCCATAAATACCTTGAATGGGCAAATGATTATCAGGAAAACCAAATATCCCTGGTATATGACTCCATGTGGCATGGTACCAGACGTATGGCAGAGGCTATTGCAAAGGGTATCCGTGAGGAGGATCCGGAGGTTGCAGTTAAGCTGTTCAACGCTGCGATCACTGACAAGAATGACATTATAGCTGAGATATTCAAGTCAAAAGGAGTCCTTTTCGGATCATCAACTGTGAACAAGAGTATACAGCATGCTGTCGGCGGGATACTGGATATGATCAGGGGGCTCGACTTTAAGAAGAAGAAGGCATCCAGCTTCGGCTCCTACGGCTGGAGCGGGGAATCAGTACAGATCCTATCTGATAGACTGGAAGCATCGGGCTTCGAAATAGTCCAGCCGGGAATAAAGGCTCTTTGGAATCCGGATGAAGCGGCAAAAACTGAGTGCTTCGAATTCGGAAAGAGCTTCGCAAAAAGCTTCAAATAAGTAATTCAAAGACGGGATCTGATCCCGTCTTTTTAGTGTAAGAAACAGTTTATTGGGGTAATATGTCCTCATAGTGAAAAGAGAGGGCTTGGTAATATGAAGATAGTAGTAGCTCCATGCGGGATACGCGACAGGATGACGCCAATGGAAATGGTAAGCTATATAGAGAAGGGAATAAGAAAAGCAGCCCCTGAGGCAGAGATAAAATCCTATCCTCTTCTAAGGGGAGATGATCCACTTGAGCAGCTGGCCGCCTTCGGCGGAACACTTATGGAAGCCTCTGCCACCGATCCATTAGGCAGAGCGATCAAAGCAAGCTATGGAGTCTTTCGGGATAAATATGCTGTGATAGATTTAAAACAGGCATCAGGTCTTAGAAGACTTACTGAAGATGAAAGGAATCCGCTTCTCACATCTACATTTGGGACTGGAGAGCTCATCCTGGATGCTCTTGACCGTGGATTGAGGGACTTTTTCATATTTACGAAGGGAACCTCGACGAATGATGGGGGGATAGGAATCCTCTCTGCCCTTGGATACAGATTCCTTGGCAGTGATGGCGAATCTGTATCCTTAAGCGGTAAGGGGTTGTACTCCATTAGATCCATCGACGAGAAATCAACGGATGAAAGACTAAAGGAGTGCAGATTTACTCTTGTTACAGATTATATAAACCTATACTCTGGGGTACGTGGAATAGCCTATGGCTACGGTCCATTAAAGGGTGCAAACCCGCTTATGATACAATCCCTTGACAGAGGGTTGAGGAACTATGCCATAGAGGTTGAAAAAGCTACCGGGGTAGATGTTGAAAAAACAAGAGGTACAGGAGCAGGAGGGGGAACTGGTGCGGGACTTGTAGCATTTTTGAAAGCTGATATAATATCCTTTGTAGAAGCCTTCAGGATCATGACGGGAGTGGACGACGAGATCAGGTCGGCTGGATTAGTTATAACCGGTGCTGAAAAGGCAAGTAGCTCAGAAAAACTCCACAAGGGCATGATGACGGCTGCGCAGATGAGCCAGAGAAACCACGTTCCATTAGTGGGGATATTCGGATATCTTGATGACGACTATAATGAACTATATAACAGAGGCTTCTCGGGAATTTATGCTTTATTCAACGATAGAAATCCATCTGATATCCAGTGGGATAAAGCAGGGATGCTTCTGGAAAAAATGTCAGAGGCTGTAGTGCAGCTTACAATGGAATGAATGGAGAGCAAAATAGATGGACGGGAAAAGATATAACAATCTAAGCTCAGAGCTTAGAAGAGTATTTGGAGAAAAAGTGGCAAAGCTTGCTATCGACGGAGGATTTACATGCCCTAACAGAGATGGCAGGCTTGGAAACAGAGGCTGTATTTATTGCGGTGAAAGCGGTGCTGGCGAGTTTACCTATAAAAGAGTATCTGTTTCAGATCAGATCAGATGCCAAATCAAAGACGGTTATGAAAAGTGGCGAACTACCACACACATTGCATACTTTCAGTCCTTCACGAATACCTATGCTCCTTTGGATAGGCTGAAGGAGTTATATGAGGAAGCTCTAAAGAATCCAGGGATAGTAGGTCTTGCTATAGCCACAAGACCTGACTGCCTTCCTGATGAGGTTTTGAATTATCTTGAAGAGCTTAGTAAAAGAACATACCTTTGGATCGAGCTTGGACTTCAATCTATCCATCAAGATACTGCGAGCTTGATACGAAGGAGATACCCACTGTCTGTTTACGATGAAACGATTGAAAAATTAAAGAAAAGGAAGCTCAAGACAGTAACTCACCTTATACTTGGACTGCCAGGGGAAACCAGTGAGAAAATGCTTGAATCAGTGGAGCATGTGGCTAAAACCGGAACATGGGGGATCAAGCTTCACTCGTTGTACATCCAAAGGGATACCGACCTTTACGGATTATATAAGAAAGATCCATTCCCAATAATGGATAAGGAAGAATACGTCAGAATTGTTTCGGAGGCCTTGACACTACTTCCAGAGGATATGGTCATCCATAGAATAACCGGGGATGGAGATAAAAGTCTTTTGTACAAGCCTGAATGGAGTGCTGATAAGCTTGGAGTTATTTCGTCGATCGATAAGTATATGAAGGAAAATGACATAAAGCAGGGGTGCCGATTCAAATTGTAATTATATTGTAAAGACTTTCCTAAAGGGAGGTCTTTTTTAGTGGGTATACTATGAGTATAGGGTAAAACCTGATTAAGGGAGGTGCAGATATGAAAAAGAAAGCTGTGATTTTTCTGGTGTTCGTATTGGTCCTGACTGTAGCTTTTGCAGGCTGCAAAAAGAAAGATGAACCGGTCGAGGAGCCAAACACACCACCTGTGCAGCAGCCGGTCGAGGAAGCAGAAGAGGATGAAAAGAAGGCTATAATGGATGGTTTTAATGAGCTGATCAGCAAAGATCCACACGTGCTTGATATAAAGGAGTATATCCAAGAAAATATTGCAAAGCTGGGTCCTTTAGAAGTTAGCACCATGGTGGATAACCTGGAAACAGCATTGAAAAAAGGCTTGAATGGCCTGAGAACAGAAATCGGTTCTATAGATAAGGATAATGAGCTAGTTGAGCTTATTGGTCAGGATCTGTTCCTTAAGGAAGACATGATCGATGACATCAAGAACACAGAGCTAAAAGAATTAATAACCAAGGCCTACAATGGACATTACAAGCTGATGTCAACTGAAGGGATGGTAGAGCCTGTAATAGATTACAGCTCATTGCTTCAATACGAAGATAAGATGACTGATGAATGGAAGGAATACATCCAGCTAATGGCTGAAGATTCTGACTCGCCGCCGTATCTTGATGGCTCGCTGCTGATAAGCTTTGATGAGCTTGGTGACAGGATCATTAAGCTGGAAAGTTACATGAACAGATACATTTCAGGCCCAAGACATGAGGAGCTTGTAGACATTTATGAGCAAAGACTGACGGCTTTCATGAAGGGACTTCCTAACTCTCCTCTTGCAGCATATGATAATAATATTATCTTTGAGAATATATACAAAGCCTATGAATCATTCGGGGCTAATGATGGCTTAGTTTCCACCGGCTTTGTTTACGATTATATGACTGCGATAAGAGATAATGGAATGAAGGTTGACAGTAGTATTTTGAAGCTGGCTGACGAGTATATACAGGAAGCCGTTAGGATAATGAAGGAGTTTAAGTAATCGACGAGTGAATAGCGAGCCGTCTCTGGACATTCAGAGGCGGCTTGCTTATGAAATATTTTAAAAGTTGTCGGGTTTTTAATGCAATTTGAATGGGTAGATATAGATGAATATGTTTAGGAGGGATAATATGAGCGAATTGATTGACAATAGACGTAATCAGATGACAGATGACGAGAGGCAGGAGAAGCTAAAAGAGGTGATCCAGGAGCTGCACGCCGGGAAGACTGTTGAGGAGGTCAAGGCAAAGTTTGCTGATGTAATTGCAGGAGTATCTCCTGTTGAAATCTCGAGACTGGAGGTACAGCTAGTAAAGGATGGACTTCCCATAGAGGAGATCCAGAATCTGTGTGATGTACATGCAGAGGTATTCAAGGGCTCGCTCGATGAGTACCATCATCCTGAGGAGGTCCCAGGACATCCTGTATACACAATGAAGCAGGAGAACGAAGCTTTAAGAGCATTGATGAAAGTAGGCTTGAGAAGTGATCTGGATGCCTTCAAAGCAGATCCTACTGATGATAACAGGTTCAAGCTGCTTGAAAGTGTAAATCTGTTCTACGATATAGATAAGCACTACAGTAGAAAGGAAAACCTAATATTCCCATTCCTCGAGGCTGCAGGGGTAACTGCTCCTCCAAAGGTCATGTGGGGAGTGGACGATGAAATAAGGCAGAAGATCAAGGATGCAAAAAAAGCGTTAGTCGAATTCTCCGGAGATGTAAAAAATGTAGAGGAAAAACTAAATGCTGCAATAGTTCAGGCCGGTGAAATGATCTTCAAGGAGGAGAGCATATTATTCCCAATGTGTCTTGAAACCTTGTCAGAGGACGAGTGGATCAAGGTCTATGAGGGTTCGGACGAAATCGGTTATACGTTGATACCACCACAAAAGGAATGGGAGCTTAAGAGGGTCAACGTAATCAGGAAGGAGCAGGATAAGGGAATAACTGAAAGCGGCTTTATCAGATTTGACACTGGGGTACTTTCATCAAAAGAACTGAATCTCATGTTGAACCATATGCCTGTAGACTTTACCTTCGTCGACAAGGATAACGTGGTAAAATATTTTTCAAACGGAAAAGAAAGGATATTTGCAAGGACTAAAGCAATTATTGGAAGGACAGTTGAAAATTGCCATCCTCCAAAGAGCGCACATATAGTCGAGAAACTGGTTGAGGATCTGAGAACAGGTAAGAAGGATTCAGAGAGCTTTTGGATCCAGATGGGCGATAGATTCGTAGTCATATCCTACTATGCAGTGAGAGATGAGAATGGTGAGTTTATGGGTACACTCGAGTTCAGCCAGGATATTGCACCATTGAGAGCGCTTGAGGGCGAGAAGCGACTCATGTCGGAATAGACAACTTCCCCGGGTACACCCGGGGATCGTTATTTTTGGGGAATAATCACCTGCCGGATGTTCGTGATGAGCGAGATCTTATCAATGCTTGATGATCCATGAGCTGCGCTCAGCATAAAAGAATGATGCTGCAATATGTGCCGGACCAATTGTATCCAAATTGTAACCCCATAGTTGCCATAAGTAATTGTAATCCCACCTCTTTTATAGTATTATTTATTATAGCTATTTATATGAATGAGGTGTAACATGAAAAGACTATTTATAACGGCTTTCCTGGTTTCTATCGTCGTATTCGGCCTGTTTTACGGCTTTCTTGGAGATACTATCTTCGAGAATGAGCCCGTGTCAGCAGAGACACCGTCACCTTCTGACGAGGATCCAGTATCTGAGGAGCCGGCAGAGCCTGAAAAAAATGATATAGTATTCCTCCTTATGGGCGTAGATGCAAATGACGTTGCCAAGTCCAAGGGAACAAGGACGGACACGCTTATGCTTACAAGGGTGAATCTTGACACTGGGAAAATAAGCATCATGTCAATCCCAAGGGATACCAGGACAACAGTTAATGGTAAAAAAGACAAGATTAATGCAGCTCACGCATACGGAGGTGCAGAAGCAGCTCTTGAAGCAGTTGAGGAATTGCTGGGACTAGATCTTGAGTACTATGTTAAGGTCGACTACCAGATAGTGAAGGACGTTGTCAATGCCATTGGAGGAGTTACCGTCGAGGTACCCTTCAATATGAGATACAGTGATCCGACAGCTGATCCTCCTTTAAAGATCAACATTGATAAGGGCTTGCAGACCCTGGATGGGAAGAATGCCCATGATTTTCTTCGTTTCAGACACAACAACGACATGACCGTTGGATACCCTGACGGAGATGTTGGAAGAACTAAGACACAGCAGTACTTCATGAAGGAGCTTGTGAAGCAGACGATCACTCCAAAAAACCTGCTGAAGCTTCCTAAGCTTGTTGAAACCTTCTTCGACAATGTTGAGACAAATATTCCTTTAAAGCTTATGCTTAAAGGTGCTCTTGCGGCAAATAAGATCGATGTAGAAGCAATGGAAACTGCAACGCTCCCTGGAGCTGGAGGATATATCGGTGAAATCAGTTACTTCCTTCATGATGCAGAGGCCACAGATCAGCTTGTTAAGTCGATGTTCGGAGATTATTCTCCTGAATAACGAACCCCGAACTTTAAAAGAGGTGTAAAAATGCGAAGGGTCAGAAAGAAAGAACATATCGAGAACTATTTGAAAACCTCCTTCAAGGGGGACACCTTGATGGGAGATGTTTATTTATCCCATAATTCACTTCCCGAATTGAATTTTGACCAAATCGATACCAGCACTGGATTTCTTGGCAAGAGAATGGATTATCCGATATTGATAAATGCAATGACCGGAGGATCAGAATTCACCCAGGAGATAAACAAGGACCTTGCTGCACTTGCAAGGGAGCTTAGGATTCCTATGGCCGTAGGATCACAAACCATAGCGCTTGACGACGACAGCGCCATGGAATCATTCCATATCGTCAGAGATGTTATAGGACCTGATGGTATTGTAATCAGTAACCTGAGCGGACTTGCAACTGTTGAGGAAGCCAAGAGAGCTATTGAGATGGTTGACGGCGATGCTCTCCAGCTGCACCTTAATCTGGCTCAGGAGCTTGTAATGGAAGAAGGCGACAGGGATTTCAGGGGTGTTCTAAGGAACATCGAGGTAATTGTTAAAGAAATCGACAAACCTGTAATCGTTAAGGAGGTAGGCTTTGGAATATCTCTTGATGCAGCCTCAAGATTATATGATGTAGGAGTAAGATATATAGATGTATCCGGTTTTGGTGGAACGAACTTTATTGAAATTGAAAACCTTAGGAATAACGAATACGACTATACAGATTTGTATTCATGGGGTATCCCAACTGCAGCATCACTTATCCAGTGCAGGAGACTGCCTCAGGACTTAAAGCTTATATCCAGCGGGGGTATAAGGACAAGTATGGACGTAGTCAAGTCTATTGTCCTTGGAGCTGATATCGCAGCTATCAGTGGAGAGCTGCTTGCTTATCTGGTACATGGGGGTTATGCAAATGCAATGGAGTACCTTGAGGGAACCATCCATAAACTCAAGATACTTATGATGCTCCTAGGCAAGAAGAATATTGAGGCGCTTAAGAACACAGATTACAAAATCACCGGTAAATTGAAGGATATAATTTAACAGAAGGCTCTTTTATGGAGCCTTTTTTTACATACAAATAGGAGGAAGGATATATGAAGCATAAAATCATAGACAGACTCCATAAGGAAGAGGGATTCATATCAGGGGAAAAGCTTTCTGAGGAGTTTGGGTTATCAAGGACAGCCATTTGGAAACATATCAATTCCCTAAAAGAAGATGGATATGACATTGAATCAGTGACAAGAAAGGGTTATCGACTTCTGTCATCACCAGATATCATCAACTATGACGAGGTCAAAGGGGAGCTGACAGCATCTATAATCGGGAAGAAGCTCATTCATTTTCAAAGCATCGGCTCAACAAATGATAAGGCAAAGGAATTGGCAGGCCAATCAGAGGAGGGTACTGTTATTGTTGCTGAAGAACAGACCTCTGGAAAGGGCAGACTTGGACGAAGTTGGTCATCTCCCGGAAGAAAAGGCATATACGCGTCAATTATCCTGAAGCCTGACATGGAGCCATCTAATGCGGCTAAATTGACACTACTGGGAGCAGCCGCAGTGGCACTTGCTCTTGAGGATTGTGGTATCGAGGCATTGATCAAGTGGCCTAACGATATAATTATAGGCAGGAAGAAAGCTGCGGGAATACTTACAGAAATGAGCAGCGAGCTAGGCATAGTCAATTTCATCATTTTAGGTATTGGCATCAACGTAAACCAGAGCGTTGAAGAGTTCCCACCTGAGCTAGCGGACAAAGCAACCTCCTTAAAGATAGCTTCAGGCAAGGCTATCCAGAGAAAGCACCTTATAGCTCAGGTATTAAACAGGCTTGATGAGCTTTATGTCCAGTTTAAGGAAACAGGAGACATTGACAAGGCTTTAGAAATATGCAGGAATAGATCTGCAGTGATCGGCAAGGATATAGTAGTAGTTCAGGGAAGAAAGCAAAGACCTGGTCATGCGGTCAGCATCAATCATGATGGTGAGCTCATGGTAAGATTTGAAGAAGGGCTGGAGCAGGTAATCTCAGGCGAGGTCTCGATCAGAACTGAGAATGGATATATTTAATCTTTTCCCTAGATGTGCGGCGATAATCAGCTTAATCAGGTCTCCAGGAAGAAATGCAATAACTCCTATCTGAAGTATTTTTTCAAGTGAAAGCCCGCTGCCCATAATATAGTTTAGAATGAAGGCCATGTATGGGAGCCCAAATACATATATAACCAGTGTACCTACTGCACCAGCGGCTAGGTAACTTAAATACCCCTTTGCTTTTTTGGACATGATTCCAACAGCGTAGGCACCTGCCACAAATCCAACTAGAAAACCAAAGGATGGCTTAAGAACTGATTGGACCCCTCCAGAGAAGCCTGCAAAAATTGGAAGTCCGACTAAACCAAGAGCTATGTAGACAAGCTGCGCCAACGCAGCTTTTTTTGCGCCCAGGACATAACCCGACACCAAAACGAATAGGGTTTGAAGAGTTAATGGTACTGGGCCTAAGGGAATTGAAACAAAGGCTCCGATAGCCGTAAGTGCTGCAAACAGTGATACTAGCGTAAGATCTCTGGTTCTCAAGTCGATTCCTCCCATAATTGTCAACCTTAACTTATAAATATAGTTTACAATTACTCTGACAAAAATGCAAGAAAAAACATAACTATGGAAGTAAAATACAAAAGTAAGGATCCTGAGATACATGAAAAGTGTATTGTTTAATGTTTTACTCTGGGATATAATCTTATCCGGAGGAGATTTAGATGAACGATAAAAAATCATTGTTGGCAGACCTTTCCCTGTTGGCTGTTGCAGCTATCTGGGGCTCAAGCTTTGTGGTTACCAAGAGTACACTTGACCACATAACACCCTTTTACCTTCTGGCCTTCAGATTCACAATAGCAACTGTGTTACTGGGAGTTATATCCTTCAAGAGACTTAAAAGAGCCAAAACATCAGATATCAAGGCAGGACTGATTATTGGGGTCAGCATGCTGCTGGGATTTTTGCTGCAGACTATTGGATTAATGAAAACTACAGTGGGTGTCAATTCATTTATTGTAAGTGCGAATGTAGTAATGGTACCTTTTTTTTACTGGCTGCTTACTAAGAGGAGACCTGACAATTACGAGACCTTTGGGGCAATAATGTGCTTTATAGGGATAGGGGTGCTGAGCCTCGATGGGAATCTGAGACTTGGATTTGGAGAACTTCTATCACTTGCAAGTGCGTTGTTTTTTGCTCTTCAGATTGTTGCTGTCGGCCATTTTTCAAAAGGATCTGACGTATTTGTGATCTCAACAGTCCAGATAGCCTTTGCAGCAGTAGCTTCATTGGTCCTTGCAACCATCTTTGAGCCAAAGATAACCACATTCAATCCTGATATGGCGATCTCAATAGTCTATCTGGCTGTTTTCAGCTCTATGATAGCATTTCTTCTTCAAAACATTGCTCAAGCCCATACCTCATCTACACATGCAGCCATAATCTTCAGCACAGAGGCATTGTTTGGCAGTATAATGGGGGTCATATTCCTCAAGGAGACTATTACGCTTAAGTTTCTAATTGGATGTATTGCTATACTAGTATCGGTTATTATAAGTGAGGTAAAACCAAATCCATCAAAGCTTAAAAGACAAAAGACTCCTGCTTAGGAGTCTTGTATTTTTCCCGTATGATTTTCGAATGGCAGATAATTGAAATTAAATGATATAATTGCAGTAGCAAGGGTTTGGAGGGATCAAACATGTCTAGGGAAACCAAAAATCTATCAGTTACTGCGAACAAACCGCCAGGTTCGCTCATATACACAGGTAAAGGCGAGAAACAAAATCAGAGATTGGTTCTTACTGTTTATAATGATGAAATTCTTGAAAGACGGGAGATAAAATCTGCTAAAGAACTCCTTGATGAAAGTAGGGATGTAGTTAAATGGCTTGACATCATTGGAATAGCCAATACTGAGACCGTTAATGATATTTGCAGGGATTTAAATATCCACCCTCTTGCCCAGGAGGATATACTTAACACCTCTCAATATCCGAAGGCCGAGGAATACGATAGCTTTCTCTTCATGGTCACAAAAAATATCTTCTTTGATGAGGATGAAGCACTGGATACTGAACAGATTTGCCTGGTCCTCTTTGATGATACAGTCGTCACATTTCAGGAGTACGATAGTGACAGCTTCCAGTACATACACCAAAGGCTTGAGGAAGGAAAGACTCTAAGAAAAAACGGTTCGGACGATCTTGTATATGCACTGATAGACTCCATAGTTGACAATTACTTTATTGTTCTTGAAGCAATAGGAGAAGAAATTGATGAGGTCGAGGATCAGCTGCTTGAAAAGCCAGAAAAGGAAGTTTTGAACAGAATATATCATCTAAAAAGAGAGCTTATCTTTTTCAGGAATATCCTTTGGCCAACAAGAAACCTCGCCAGCGAACTGGCGAGGGGAGAATTTGAAGCAATAGACCAGAAGACCATAATTTACTTCAGGGATGTTTACGACCACGTTATCCAAATGATAGACATAGTTGAAACCTATAGAGATATATGCTCAGGAATGCTCGACACCTACCTTTCCAGCATAGGCTACAAAACCAATGAGGTAATGAAGATCCTTACAGTATTCTCAACTATTTTTATTCCGCTGACTTTCCTGGCAGGAGTATATGGTATGAACTTTAAATACTTCCCTGAGATCGATTTGAGGTTCGGTTACTTCGGGTTCTGGGGAGTTTCGGCACTTATCACGATATTTATGCTGAGGTTCCTACGCAATAAGGGATGGCTTTAGGCCTTTGCAACCAAATAAGCACCAAACAATACCCCTGCGCCGCCTGCTAACTGCCAAATAGTCAAGTATTGCTGAAGCATTACAGCTGACAATACCACAGTATAAACCGCCTCCGTCAAACTAATGATGGAGGTTTTTGTTGGCCCTATGTACTCCATTCCTTTGAAAAAGGTTATCATGGCGATCACTGAGCAGACAAGAGCTATTCCGACGATCCATAACCATGTGGATGGTTCGAAATCTAGACTGAATCCACCGGAGAGAGATCCAATCAAGAAGGTACCAAATGCTGAGAACAATACTATATAAGCGCTTGCAGTGACAGCAGGGACTCTCTTTATAAGCTTGTTGCTGGCAACAATATAAAAAGAATAAACCAGGGATGCCAAAAGTGCAAACCCAACTCCACGAATATCAACAGAACCCATAGAGGTACCCATAACCAGCACCAAGCCAAGTGAGGCAATGACAATAGATGCTGCCAATCTGAGTGAAGGCTTTTCCTTATCGACAAAATATGTAATTATACTTACCAACACCGGATAGGTGTAAAGGAACATGCTGGCTATTGCAGGAGTTATATACTGAAGCGCCATGAAGAAGAATCTACTTTGAAGCGTATAGCCGAATACCCCAAGAAGAAAAAACTTAAATAGTGTACTCCTGTCAAGTTTTACATTATATCCTTTTAGCTTCAGATATCCGAAAAACACCACGGTAGCCAGTGTAAATCTTATTAAAAGCAATGTGCTGGCATCCGCTCCTCCATCATATGCAAAAACAATAAAAATTGGTAGAAAGCTGAAGGCAAGTGCCGAGGCGAGTACAAGGAAGACCCCCTTCAAATAATTGTTCATTCTGTATGACCCCCCAAATATTATGAATCAATTATACAATGGAAAGATTTGTAATACAACTCATTCGGGGGTATATAGCGGCAGCGCTTTTTAGGATAATAAATTATCTAAGAAAGTAGTTGAACAAATGTAAACAAGGTGTTATTATAATAATAGGTACACTACCGATACAAAGTTAAAGTGTAACGATACAATAAAGAGGTGCTACTTATGAAAAAACCAAAGACACTTGTTACCTATGCTGTATTGATGGCCCTTACGGTGGTTATGACTATGGTAGTTCAAATACCAACACCAACAAGCTATGGCTACTTGAACCTGGGGGACATGGTAATATTTGTGACAGTATTCATGCTGGGAAAAAAGGCAGGATTTCTCGTTGGAGGTATAGGATCGGCAATGGCTGACATTCTCCTTGGATGGGGAGCATATGCACCCATAACCTTCGTGGCAAAGGGAATGGAGGGATTTACAGCCGGGCTTCTTATGGAAACTGCATGGGGTAAGAAATTACCCTTTATACCAACTGCTGTAGGAGGTCTTGTAATGGCAGGGGGTTACTATCTAGCAGAAATATTTATGTATGGTGCTAAGGCGGCAGTAGTAAATCTCCCGGCGAACATAATGCAAGGTCTATTCGGCGCCGTAGCAGCTACAGTACTTTGGAGCGTATTGAAAAATAGGCTAAAGGTATAAAAAAAATAAGGTCGGACAAAGTCCGGCCTTATGCTATTAGTGCAACCAATATAAATAGTATTGGGAAAAATGCTAGAAACATTCCCACACGATAATATTTCTTTGTGAACATGAGAATAAATCCTGTGATCCAAAAAAGGACAGCGCTGAAATCATCTATCAGCGAAGCATCCAACCCTCTCTTCTCAATAATTGGTACCGCGATCAAAAAAGCTATGAATCCAGTTGCCATGACATACATACTTCTATATATAGATCTTCTCATCTGAGAATATCCTCCTTCAGGCCTTATTTACCGCTCCTTTGCTTCAGAAGAGTCCTGTAAGTATCCAAACTATCAAACATTATAAGTATCTCATCAATTGTCATTTCTCTATTAAGAACCTTAAGTGTTTTGATTGTATCTAAAACATCATACCGTTTATGGTCATCTGAAATTCTCTTCCCCTTCTCAGTATGGCTGAGGTAAAAAACCTTACCGCTTTTCTCTGATTCCTTCCTTTCAATAAGACCTTTTGACAGAAGCTTTCTGACTGTTTGGCTTGTGGCACTCTTTGACCTTTCCCAGTTATCAGCAAGCATTGTGACTGTAATGTTAGGGTTATCACAAATATCTGTGAGAATGTGTGCCTCCATCATAGACATGGCAACTCCATCAGAGTACTCGTGCCCGGTATTCATATAGTCATTATAGGTCAATACAAATTTGTAAATCTTAAGCATCTTCTCGTTGATTAGACTAAACAGCTTATCTACTTCCTCAGCAGGCATAGAAAACACATCCAGCTTTGGAGACCTTACTAAGCTTTCCATAAAATCCTTATCCATTTTCCACCTCTTATAAATTTTATTTGCCATGTAGAAATCTTAGAATGTAAAATACATTATACCTTAAACTATTTAGAGGGTCAAATAATATATTTACTATATCCACTGGATTATTTGATGAAAAAATGTTTAAATCATACAAAAAAAACATTGAATTACATTAGGGCTTAAAGTATAATGACCTTAAATAGTTTAAGTATTAAACAATAATATATCTAATTAAATTAACTGTTAATTTTAGGGATCAAAACTGATCCGGAGGCAACCATGGATATTATTAAGCTTTCATTGATTTTCATAATAATAATCATAGCTACAAAGAAGAATAAACCTCTTTATATTGCAATGGCACTTGGAATTCTGGGTACGGCTGTTCTCTATGTGATACCGTTTTCTGAATTGCTTCCATTGGTATGGAAGGGGATATATAACATATCGACGATCAATCTGATTCTTGCGTTTTATACTATAACGTTTTTACAGAGAATGCTGGAGAAGAGAGGACATCTTCTTCTTGCTGAGCAATCCTTGACCAGGATTTTCAACAGCAGAAGGGTTAATGCTATGATAGCGCCGTTTGTGATAGGCCTTCTTCCTTCCGTTGGAGCGGTCCTAATCGCAGCTCCAATTGTTGATAACGCAGGTGGAGACTATGTAACGGTGGAGGAAAAGACCTTCATTACTAGCTACTTCAGGCATATATCAGAGGCTTTCCTGCCAACGTATGCTTCAATACTTCTGGCATTGAACCTTTCCGGAGTTGATATGACTTACTTTGTGCTGGCTATGCTGCCGCTGATGGTATTGCTTTTTTTTCTGGGTTATTTTTTTTACGTTAAAAAAATCCCCAAAGAGACTGGTATTCCCGAGTCTACGAACAAGGCTGAAGACCTAAGAAATCTGATCAAGAGTCTATGGTCTATTATCCTTTCAATAGTGATCATCCTTGTGTTTAGGCTGCCGGTTCACTACAGTGTTGTTCTTGTAATAGTTGCTTCAATATTCATTAATAAATTTAGTTTTAAAGAGCTTAGGCCTATGTTCTACACCGCAATAGAGAAAAAGCTTATTTTCACTACTCTGGTAGTTATGATTTTCAAAGAATTTCTAAATTACACAGGCGTCATAGAAAGACTTCCCGGTTACTTCCAGGTGTTGCCTGTCCATCCGGCTATCATATTCGGACTTATATTCTTCTTTGGTACTCTAGTGGCTGGAACACAGGCGATCATCGCTCTTGCTTTACCTTTAGCTTATGCTACGATGCCCACTGGCGGCTTGGCTCTTTTAGTGTTCCTTATGAGTATGACATATATGAGCATGCAGGTTTCACCAACACATATCTGCATCGCTGTAATCGTTGATCACTACAAAACTTCGTTTACTTCTTTAGTAAGCAAAACGATGCCTGTTCTCATAAGCTTCGTAATTTTAAGCAGCATCTATAGTTATGTCTTATATATTAGTTTAGTCAGCCGATAAAAATGTTAGCAAATGAAAAAGGGGGATTCAAATGAAGTACAATTTTGATCAAATTATTGACAGAAGCGGTACAAATGCTTCTAAATGGGAGCCACAGGTCTTAAATCAGCTATTTGGAGAAGAGGAGCTTCTTCCATTCTGGGTAGCAGATATGGACATCAAGGTAGCACAACCTATAGTGGATGCAATTGTAAAAGCGGCAGAGCACGGGATATACGGTTATTCCAATAGACCGGAAGAGTACTATCAGGCAATAATCGATTGGACAGAGAAGAGGTTTGGCTGGAAGATTGAGAAAGAGTGGATCGACTACACACCAGGTATCGTTCCGGCAGTAAACTATGCAATCCAAGCTTTCTGTATGCCAGGAGACAAAGTAGTTATCCAACAGCCTGTATACTACCCATTCTCAAATGCGATCAACAACAACGGTTGCCATGTAGTGAGCAATGACCTGGTATTTGATGGCGAAAAATATAATATGGATTTCGAAGATCTTGAAAACAAACTTAAGGATCCAAAGGTCACTATGATGATCCTTTGCAGTCCTCATAATCCTGTTTCAAGAGTTTGGGATCTAGAGGACCTTAAAAAGGTTGCACAGCTTTGTCTGGAAAACAATGTATTCCTTATATCCGATGAGATACACAACGACCTTGTATACTCAGGCTATAATCATACTATCTTCGGACTTGTTGGTGATGAGTATCTTGACAACCTCATGGTTTGTACAGCTCCAAGCAAAACATTCAACTTAGCTGGGATGCAGTCATCAAATGTCATAATACCGAACCCCGTACACAGACAGAGATTCAGAAGGATCCTGGAGAAGAATTCAATCGGTGGACAAAACCCACTTAGTATAGTATCTTTGATTGCTGCTTATACAGAAGGAGAAGAATGGCTGGAGCAATTATTGGAATACTTTGAAGGAAATATCAAGTTCATAGACGACTATTTGAAGGAAAACCTACCAAAGGCAAAGATGATAAAGCCACAGGCAACATATCTTGCTTGGATCGACTTCAGTGGATACGAGTCAGACAGCAAGAAACTTGAGGAATTAATGGCTAAGAAGGCAAAGGTAGCAATGGATGGCGGAACCTGGTTTGGAGCGCAGGGAGCAGGATACATGAGACTTAATTTTGCTTGCCCAAGAGAGCTATTGAAGAAGGGATTGGACAGAATAGCTTCTGTTCTTAATTCATAAATCTAAGAGGGGGAGATGGGATGGCACTAACTAACGAACTACTTAAGAAAAAAGTCGACGAAGTCGATGAGTACGTAAGGAAGACCAGGGGATACCTCCACGAGTATCCCGAGACCAGCGGTAAGGAATTTGAAACCAGCAAGTTTCTTCAGAAGGAGCTTACTGAAATGGGCTATGAGATCGAAATGGTATCAACCACTGGATTTATAGTCACGATCGAGACAGGTAAACCAGGGAAAACTATTGCCCTTAGGGCAGATATCGATGCTCTGCCAATGCCTGAAAGTGACATGAACCTTGTGGCACCAAAGAAATGGGTTTCAAAAAATGAGGGTGCATGCCATGCTTGCGGCCATGATGCACATATGGCGATGCTGCTCGGAGCAACAAAGGTAATAAATGAAATCAAAAATGAACTGAGCGGTACTATTCTTCTATGTCTGGAAGAAGGAGAAGAGATAGGAACTGGGTGGCCAGCAATGATGGAAGCTCTTTCAAAGAAAAAAATCGATGCTATTTGGGCTATCCATGTAACATCTTTTATGCCTTCAGGAACTATTAATATCGATGCAGGACCCAGAATGGCCGGAGTTACAGTCGTTGAGATGGATATCATTGGAAGAGGAGGACATGGCTCAAGACCGGATCTATCAATAAATCCAGTATTTGGGGCAGCCAATGTGCTGGTTGGACTGGGAACAGCCTGGCCAAACAGGATCAATGCAGAAGAGACTGTTACCTTAGGACTTACGACTATCCACGGGGGGACACAAAATAACATTATTCCTGACAGAGTGAAGATAGGTGGTACGCTTAGATTCTTCAGCACTTCAGAAGGTGAGAAAGCTTGTGATGTTATTAGACAGGTATCCACGAATATTGCAAGGGCTCATAACTGTGAAGTTGAGTTTTCTCCTAATTCGTTGATAGTTTACAAACCAGTAGTTAATGATGATGCACTAGCCGCAATGTTCCAAAATTCACTTTCAGAAGTACTTCCAGAAGGGAGTATAACTCACGGAAACAGATGGTTTGCATCTGAATCCTACCGAGAGTATAGACAACATGCGCCATCAATATTAGCCTTCCTTGGTGTGGGCAACAAGGAATTTGGAAGTGGAGCTGAACACCATAACGTTCACTTCGATATAGATGAAGATGCACTAAAAATGGGAGTTCTTTCAACTGTAAAAATAGTAGCAGACTACTTGTCTAAATAATCAGCAATAATACCTAAGGAGGGTTAAAAATGTCTGAAGCAAAAAAAGAAAGAAAGAAGTTTAAATTACCTCACCTTATGTGGATCCTTATGGGCCTTATACTTATTATGAGCGCATTGACCTACATAATCCCAGCGGGCGAATTTGCAGTACTTGAAGGCGGGAAAATAGACGGAACCAACTTCAACTATGTGGGAACACAAAGTCCTGTAAGTCCTCTTAGAGCATTGTTCCTGATGCAGGATGGTCTTGTAGGATCAGCAGTTATAATAATGACAGTACTTGTTGGTGGAGCTTCAATAGGTGTAATCCTTGCAACAGGAGCTATCGATAACTTCCTTAGCTGGGCAACCTATAAGCTTCAAGATAAAGGCCAGAACACACTGATCATAATCATGATAGTTATGATGGTTTACCTGGGAGGATTTGGAGGTGGAGACTTCCTCATAGCTCTGATACCTATGGGTCTTGTGTTTGCTAGAAAACTAAAGCTCGACCCAATAATGGCGATTGCTGTAACTACATTCGCCACAATGGTTGGATTTGGTACTGGACCAAACAAGCTTCTCATACCCCAAAACCTGATGGACGTTCCTGTATATTCAGGATTCGGAATGAGATTCATTATAATGAACATCTACATGGTTATCGCCATAGTATACGTTATGTGGTATGTTAAGAAGATTAAAAAAGATCCTTCCAAATCAGCTATGGGTAATACCGAATGGCTTACATCTATAAACGAAAGTGGAGAAGCTGTAATCAAGGAATCAAAGTTGACCTGGAGAGATATTCTAATAATGATTATATTCTTTGGTCAGTATGTAGTAATAGTTTACTACTCAATATTCCTGGCACCAAATGCATTGGCAACATATAACTTCCTTGTAGCAGCTCAGACAGTCTCTGCAATTGCATCTGGACTAATAGCTAAGATGTCCTGGGATAAGATTGGTGACGAGTATGCAAAGGGACTTGCAGGTATGGCATTCGTTGGATTCATAATTGGTATGGCTAGGGTAGTATCCCTAGTAATGGCTGAAGGTAAGATACTGCACACTATAGTATACAACATGACTAAACCTTTGATGTCACTAGATAGAGGGATTTCAGCTATAGGACTTACAGGTATTATTGCTATAATCAATCCAATAATTCCATCAGCATCAAGTAAGGCGGCTATACTCATGCCAATAATAAAGCCAATAACAGAGGTACTTGGAATGAACCCACAGATCGCAGTGCAGGCATTCCAGTTTGGTGATGGTTTTACAAACATCATATCACCAGCTCTTGGCTGGACAGTCGGATCATGTGCTGCAGCAGGGGTTCCATTCCAAAAGTGGTTCAAGTGGTCATTGCCTATAGTAATAATAATGACTCTAATATCCTTTGTAATAATATACTTCTTGAACATGATAGGATGGATTGGTTACTAAAAACATAGGAGTTGATCTTTTGAAATTGACAGCAGGCATGAAGATGCCAGAGATAATATATAACACTGCTTATGAAAGCGGTATGAGCTATCTTGAAAAGATAAAAGGTAAAAAGTCCGCTATTCTGTTCAATAGATACTACGGCTGCACTGTATGTCAATTGGACCTTCTGGAGTTGAAGGAAAACTTTGAGAAGTTCACAGAAAAGAATACAGTCCTCAAGGTAGTGCTCCAGTCAGATCCCATAAGCCTCAAGGAGAAGCTTGACAAAGATCCTCTTCCTTATGAGATCATATGTGATCCTCAAGGGGAGCTGTATAAGGAATTTGAAATTAATGCAGCTGGATCCATGACAAAACTTGTCGGTGGAGTGAAGACATTATCAAAAATAAACAGGGCTAAAAAAAGAGGCCTTGAGCATGGCGATTATGAAGGTGAAGAATTACAATTACCAGCATTGTTTATTATTGACGAAACTGGTACAATAGTATACGCTAAGTATGCTAGAAACCTTGGAGATCTACCTTCGGCTGAAGAAATAGCAGCAATGGTGTAGTTTAAAAAAATAAGCTCCATTTGTCCATAGAAGCATACTTACTTAAGTTGGACAAATGGAGCTTTAATTAATCGGAGAGAAATATGTCAGATGAAATGATCAAAAGCATAAGAAAAAGAATACTGGCAATGATAGTCCCCATAACATCAGAGAACCTGCTTCAGATGATCGCAGGAACAGTAACCATGGCATTCATGGGAAGACTTGACGCTGCTGCCGTTGGTGCAGTTGGGATAGGAAATATTATCTTCAGGATGGCATGGGCTATATTCAGAGGCATAGGAATAGGCGCATCTGCAGCCATATCAAGGTATTATGGTTCAAATGACTCAAATAGGATGTACCGGCTCATCGTTGAAGGAGCAGGGGCGGTTTTGCTGTTGTCCCTTTTTGTACAGCAGATAGTTTTCAGATTTGCTAAGTACCTAATAGGCTTTTTAAGCAGCGGAGGAGGACTTCTTGAGGATGCTTTGATGTTTACAGGCATAATTTCTTACAGCATACCTCTGATGGCTTTGGTTGTTTTCTCAGCAGGTGTATTTCAAGGAATGACAAATTCAAAGATTCCAATGTACGCAGTAGGTATTATGAATGGAATCAATATAGTATTCAGCTATCTTTTGATATTCGGAAATTTTGGATTGCCAAGGCTTGGCATAAGAGGCGCTGGCTATGCTTACAATATAGCACAGCTGAGTGCAGCTGTTTTCAGTATAATAATGCTGATGCGAGCAACAAGAAAGCTTAAGCCCAAGGACTCAAAGGGATTTTCTTTCACCGGCTATTCAATCAGGGAGCTTATAAGGTATGGCTTTCCTTCAGCTATGGAGATATTACTGTGGCAGGTGTCCTCTGTTGTTTTAACCAAAGCAGTTCTCACCTATGGTGAGACAGCCTATGCCTCGTACCAATTGGGTCTTCAGGCAGAATCCATATCATATATGCCGGCTGCAGGCTTCTCGATAGCAGCAACTGCATTTATCGGTCAGCACCTTGGAGCTAACGACTTCAAACAGTCCAGGACCTATATGAGTGAGCTAAGAAAGATGGTAGTGGCAATCACCCTGGTTATGGGAGCAATATTGGTGTTTATTCCGGGGCTGGTAATGAGACTCCTTACAACAGATCAGTCGATGATAGCCATAGGAAGCGTATATCTTATTGTGATGGGGATATCCCAGCTGCCGCAAAATTTGGCAGGTCTCTATAATGGAGCATTGAGAGGAGCAGGTTATCCAAATGTTCCTATGTTTACGACAATACTCGGCATATGGTTTATCAGGATACCGCTTGTACTAATTCTAGCTTACGTTGTTAAGGCTGAACTATACTGGATCTGGATAGCCATGGCTTTGGACCTTTTCAGTAGATATATATTCTCCAGAACCTCATTTAGAAGAAATGTTGAGAAAAGATATGAATAATATTATTTAACATTGTAAGTAAACAATAAGGTAGCTCCGGTTATGGAGCTACCTTTTATATCGTTCCCTGTTTAAGGATGTCGCTGTACTTATCGATAATAGAATAGAATATTTCCAATTCTTCCTCAGAAAAATCCTCTCTAAGCATCTTCATTGATCTTAGGATATTCCTTGTATCAAATTGCTTATGTGCTTCTGCAAATTCCTTTGCAGATTTTGTTGGATAAAGGAAGAATACCTTAGCGTCCTGCGTTGAATTTTCTCTATATACATATCCCTTTTTCATAAGTTTTCGAACAGTTTGCGATATTGCACTTGCAGTCCTGTCCCAAACCTTAGCCAACTCCGTAACAGTTGTACCTGGTGAGTCAACAATGTCAGTCAAAACATGAGCCTCCATCATCGAAAGGATATCGCCGGTGCCATAATCTCTTGAGGAGTAGATATAGTCATGGTAGTCAAGCACGAATCTGTATAGTTTATTGTGGTCCTCATTCAGTTTCTTGAATACTTCGTTATTAAAGTCAGTACCTTTATCTAACACAAAATCTCCCTTTCATCAAAGAATATTCTTGCTTCTTCTCTCCATTATGATAGTGTTTTGCCAAGTTCCAAACTTATCCTTAGCAATTTTCTCCCTGTAACCAACTTCTCTGAAACCACATTTAAGGTTCATATTATACGAAGCCCTATTGGTTTCAAAAATTGATGCATATAGGCTATAAAAGCCCTGATTTTCGGATTCATCACACAAATGAGAAAGAAGGATCGTTCCTAGACCCAGTGATCTGAATTTTGAGTCCAGGTAGATGCTTGCCTCTACAACACCCCTGTAAACGGCTCTTGAAGATGTTGGACTCAATGCTGCCCAACCCGCAACAGAGCCATCAACCTCCAATATGAATCTACACTCCCTGATATGGGAGGCATCCCATTCCACATAGGTGGGACAAACAGTTTGAAATGTTGATTTGCCTTCCTCCAAGCCCTGACTGTATATCCTGGAGACCTCATCCCAATCCTCAGGAATCATATTCCTTATTTCAACTCTCATATAAATCACCACCTATATTTTATATAACACAATTTTATCACATTTAGCCAATATAATATCTTGTAGTGAACACAAAAATTTCTAATTGGGTATAGAAATCTCCAAGGGAGGAAAAAATCAAAATGAACATACTTATTGTTGATGATGAAATAAAGATGAGGAAATTACTGAAGGAATATCTTGCTATTGAAGGCTACAATATTTTTGAGGCATCCAACGGTAATGAAGCAATCGAGCAGTTTGGGATGAGAGAATATGAAGCGGTACTACTGGATGTCATGATGCCTGTAGTAGACGGTTGGACAGTTCTCAGGACCATCAGGAGGAGCTCCGACGTTCCTGTTATAATGCTTACAGCACGAGGTGAGGAATACGATAAACTATTTGGATTCGAACTTGGAGCTGACGATTATATGGTAAAGCCCTTCAGCCCGAAGGAATTGATGGCAAGGCTCAAGGCCGTAACAAAGAGGAATATGAAGCTGAAGGATACTGGAGCTGATGGGTTCTCATTTGAAGGCTTGAGAATCGACACAAGCGCAAGAGCAGTTTATATTGACGGAACTCAGGTCAAAATGACTCCAAAGGAGTATGAGCTGTTAATATATCTGGCTGAAAATAAAAACAGAGCACTTACCAGGCAACAGATCCTTGATAGTGTTTGGGGGATAGATTTTTTTGGAGATGACAGGACAGTGGATACTCATGTCAAGGTTCTAAGAGAAAGCCTTGGCGCCTACAAGAGAATGGTGTCTACAGTTTGGGGAGTCGGGTATAAATTTCATCCGGAGGAAAGTGGGAAATGAGAAAAATATCTTATAAGCTGATACTTGGAATGCTTATCCTGGTTTCAGTAACTCTTGGGTCTATCTGGTTTTACCAAACTGTATTTCTTGAGAGTAATTATACAAATAGAATAGTCGATACTTTAAAGACTAACCTCCGTGAAGCAGCTGGTCTATACGAAGCAGGAGACATGACTGACTTTGAAGAGTATGCAGAGAATGTTCTCATCTCAAGGAATATTTCAATAGAAGTATACAGTCTTGACGGGATGACCTCGCTTAGAGGTCCTGGAGGCATGCGTGGACAAATGGCAGGTTCCAGGATATTGAAGGGTGCATACCTGGATGAACTACTTAACTCAGGGGAAGCCTTGACTCGCACAACTCATCCAAGGCAGAACCTAGAGCTCATAGCTTACTCAATAATGATCCAGGGAGGTAAAACTATAATAACAGGTACCATACCTGCTGAACCGATCAACGAAACAGTCGGTATATTGAAGGACCAGCTGATTGGGATATCGCTTTTGCTTCTAATACTGTCAGCAGCTATAGGTACCTTTATTGCAAGGATGCTATTAAAGCCTGTAAGAGAGCTAAACCGAACAGTCAATCAGTTGTCGGAAGGGAATATGGATGCTCGGGCAGAGGTATCTTCCAGGGATGAATTAGGCGAACTGGCAAAAAACTTCAACAGGATGGCCGATCAGCTATCCAAGCTGGACAAGTTAAGGAAGGATTTAGTCGCTAATGTATCCCATGAGCTCAGGACCCCACTAGGACTCATAAGGGGCTATGCAGAGCTTGCCAGAGACGTTCAATATGAACAAACAGATAACAGAAGAGAAAGTCTTGATGTAATCATAGAGGAAACTGACAGACTAGGGGTAATGGTAGATGATATTTTAAATCTCTCTCAAATCCAGGCAGGCTATGCTGAGATAAATCCAGTAGAGGGAGACATTGTGGCTGATGCACAGACAGCTGTTGGGAAATACATCATGACAGCAGAGAAGAAGGGTATTGAGCTTGTGTTGTTGACAGACAAGGATTCCCAAATTGCACGCTACGACCCAAAAAGACTACAACAGGTCTTTCATAACCTGATTACAAATGCCATCAACCACACTGAATCCGGAGGGAAAGTCTCAATATTAATAGAGGACTTAACTACTGCAGTCAGGCTTGAGGTAAGGGATACAGGCAGAGGAATTTCTGAGGAGGAGATTCCCTTTATATGGGAAAGATACTACAAGGTTGACAAAAGCGGTTCAGGAGTTAAAGGATCAGGCATCGGATTAGCTATAGTAAAAGGCATCCTTGAAGCCCATCGATCAGAATTTGGAGTTGAAAGTAAGCCTGGAGCTGGTACTACCTTTTGGTTTGAGATCAGTAAAAAAAAGGAATGATCCAACAAAAAATATATATTTTCATCACAATTTCAACATAACTTTTATATATACTTTAGTCATCAGTTACAGATGAATACAAAGGAGTGTGTTGAGATGAAAAAAACAGTTTTAGTATTGGTAGCAGCAGTTATGCTATTCGGTACGATGAGCGTAGCATTTGCTGAAGTAAGCTGGAGTCCTGCAAAGACATTTGGAGAAATGAAGGGGATGACCGAGCAGGAGGCATATGCTTACAGGAATGAGCAAGACAAAAGGTTTGGAGAGCTAGCACTAGCTGAAGGTGAATCCTTCTATATAAAATTCAGCGAGGAAATGCTGAAAGCGAAAAAGGCTATGCTTCAGGAAATGGTAGGACTTGGCAAACTGACTCAGGAAAGAGCAGATGAGATCATAGCTAAGCTTGAAGCATGCGACGGAACACAGATGAGAGTAATGCAGGGCACCGGGTTATTCGGAAACAGAGATGGTGAAGGTTTCCGAGGAGGCTTTGGCGGTCAAAAAGGGCAGGGTCAGGGCGGAATGATGAGAAGAGGGGCTTGGAACAGTAATTAAATATTATAATTATCGATAAACCGCCAGATTTAGGCGGTTTATTGATTTTAAATATGTTATCATATTTGTGAGTAGCAGCATTCAAATCTATTTAGCTAATATATTGATATAACAGGAGGAATTAAGATGAACTCAATATTCAAAAGGCGAAGCATTCGAAAATACCTTGATAACGATATCTCTGACGCAATGGTTGAGGAAATTATAAAAGCCGGCATGGCAGCTCCATCTGCTGGAGATGAACGACCTTGGCATTTCATAGTTGTTAGGAATAAATCGACAATGCTTGAATTCCCTAAATTTCATCAGTATGCACAGATGCTAAAAGAAGCACCTGTTGCTATAGTTGTATGCGGAGACCTAAATCGTCAGACGTATGAAGGCTTTTGGATCCAGGATTGTTCCGCTGCCATCCAGAACATGCTCCTGCAAGTAACAGAGATGGGGTTGGGGTCAGTTTGGGTTGGCATTTACCCTGACAAAAATAGAGTTGAGAAAACTAAGGAGCTTCTTGATCTTCCGGGAAACATAGTTCCTGTGGCAGTGCTTCCAATAGGCGTGCCTGGAGAGATCAAACCTGCAACAAATAGATACGATAAGAAGATGATCCACTACGAAAAGTGGTAGTTAAGTAATAAGAAGCTCTAGTCTGGACTTGCAGCAAGGAGGATAGTCTCTCGGTTTTTTTGTCAAAGTCTTGCAACAGCAGTCCATAAAATGTAAAATAATCATGGATTTCAATTTATTCCAGAATGAAAGGGATGGAAAATGGAAAAACTACAATTGTATGGATTTAATAACCTGACTAAGACTCTCAGCTTCAATATTTATGACGTATGTTATGCTGTAACGCCTGAGGATAAGCAAAAATACATCGAATATATCGATGAGCAATACAATTCCACCAGATTGACTGAGATCCTTACTGAGGTAACAAGGATCATTGGTGCGAATCTACTAAATATAGCAAAGCAGGACTATGTCCCTCAGGGAGCAAGTGTTAACCTCCTTATTACAGAGGAAAAACTTCCTGACGTATGTGTGGATCCGTCATGCAATTTGGGGGAAGTTATTGCGAGTCCAAGGAATGTCATAGGTCACCTAGATAAGAGTCATATCAGCGTCCATACTTACCCAGAATACCATCCTGACAAGGGTATCATGACATTTAGAGTAGATCTTGACGTATCAACATGTGGTCAGATATCTCCTCTAAAAGCCCTTGATTTTCTATTTGAGAGTTTTGACTCAGATATTGTAATTTGCGATTATAGGATAAGAGGGTTCACCAGAGATCTGGATGGAACAAAGCATTTCAAGGATCACAAAATCAACTCAATACAGGACTATATCTCTAAAGAGAATCTTAATAAATACAACAGCATAGATGTAAATGTTTACCAGGAGAACATATTCCATACGAAGATGATGCTTAAGGAGCTTGAGCTTGACAACTACCTTTTTGAGATCAAGGAAGAGGATCTTACAGGAAGACAAAAAAGAGACATACTGGATAAGCTTAATGAAGAAATGCACGAAATCTATTATGGAAGAAATTACGGGATAGACTATTGAGGAGGGATATTGTGGAGCTTTGGTTTTCGGAAAAAAGTACAGATACCTGTGAGTTTAAGATAAAGGTTAAGGCACAGATATATTCAGAAGAAACCCCATTCCAGAAGATCGCTTTTTTTGAGTCCTATGATTTTGGTAGGTTCTTTACCCTTGATGGCTTGATGATGGTAAATGAAAAGGACGAGTTTATATATCATGACATGATAGTTCACGTGCCACTTGCAGTGAATCCTGAGATCAAGAAGATTATGGTAATAGGCGGTGGAGACGGCGGAACAATTAGAGAGCTTACAAGGTATAGCCATATTGAGCATATAGATTTTGTGGAAATAGATGAAAGAGTCGTCCAGTTGTGCAGGGAATACCTGCCTCAAACAGCATGCAAGCTTGATGATCCTAGGGTGCATCACCATTACGTTGACGGTATAAAGTATGTCAAGGAAAAAAAAGGTTACTACGACCTGATACTCGTGGATTCGACAGACCCAATTGGTCCTGGAGAAGGGCTTTTCACAAGAGAATTCTATACGGACTGCTACAATGCACTGAATGATAAGGGGATATTGATCAATCAACACGAGAGCCCATATTACCCAAACTATGCAAGAGAGATGAAGAAGGCCCATGCAAAACTTAAAGCAATATTTCCTGTTTGTAAGGTATACCAGTTCCACATGCCTACCTATGCCAGTGGTCACTGGCTTTTCGGATATGCAAGCAAAGTACTCGATCCATTAAAAGATCATAAGCCAGAATCCTGGGAGTCCTTCGGATTAAATACAAAATACTACAATACAGAGCTTCACAGAGGCTGTTTTGCGCTTCCAACATATGTAATTGAGCAGCTTGAGGAAGCTTAATAAAATTAGTAGAATCTAGGGAGCAGAAAACACTGCTCCTTTTCCAATTAAGCGGTGATGCTGCAATAGTTTGTTCATCTTAGGGTATATATTATGCAGTGATTATACGAAAAGAGAGTGAAGAATATGATGAAGTACAAATTTACCGCCAAGGGTATATGCAGTGAATTGAATATCCTAGAGATTGGGAAATATTTTGGGATCACAAAGAAAATTAAGTGGGAAGAACCGCTTATTGTCAAGAAGGACAGTACTATAGGTAAAGCCGTTTATCTTTATCATTTTGGCGTACTTGTATTCCTGAACTATGAAGATGATGAAATGCTGGAATTCATCAGGGAAATCAAGGCAGTCCCAGGAAGCATAAAGAGCATTAACGCAGACATAGTCTATGGGGAGGTTGAGACATATACATTAATTGAGGACGCTGAAACAGAGGAAAGCCAGCTGGAGTTTCAGGAGTACAGGAATAACATAATAAAGAAGTTCCACATAGATATGACAGCTCTTGTTCTTGCCAAGTCTGTAGCTCTTGAGATCATTGAGATTAACATCGACAGGGTATTCGATGAGATAGAAGGAACTGTCGTCAGCCTTAGAAATGGGAAGGTGAAGACAAGTGAAAAGAGGACGATTTCTGCCATTGGGAAGATCCTTGCATTCAAGCATACCACCATTTCCTACATTATGATGCTGGATAAGCCATCCATAACCTGGAAGGAAAAGGAAGCGGAGGTTTTCTTTGATGAGCTTGCAGAGCTATACGAACTGGACGATAGATATGATAAGCTAAATGCTAAAATCGATGCACTTCTTGATACAGCTGAGGTAATTGCAGATCTACAGCACTCAAGGATGTCGAAATATCTTGAGATAGTTGTAATTCTACTGATCATGATCGAAGTAGTGCATGCATTTGAGGAGCCTATAATGAATTTTCTCAAAACTCTTATTACACTTTAGAATGAATTTGCAGCATGATTTGGGGGAGAGATATATGCACACCAGCAGGCTAAAACATCTAAACAAAGCATCTAATAAGGATGGAGATTACATTTTATATTGGATGCAGCACTCTCAAAGAACAAGGGCTAACCAAGCCCTTTATTTTTCTATCCAAGTGGCAAATGTTCTTTGCAAACCTCTTCTGGTTTACTTTGGACTTACCGATGGATTTCCTGAGGCTAATCTAAGGCACTACATCTTCATGATGGAGGGGCTTAAAGAAGTGAAAGCAGATCTCGAGAAGGCAGGGATAGGATTTGTAATTGCCAAGGGGAGCCCTTATGAGACTGCATTACTTCTTGGTGAGAAGGCGAGTGTAATAGTTACTGACAGAGGCTATTTAAGAGTAGAAAGGCATTGGAGAGAAATAGTTGCTGAAAAAGCAGGTTGTGCCTTTTACCAGGTTGAGTCGGATCTTGTTGTTCCTATAGAGGAAGCTTCTATCAAAGAGGAATACTCAGCTGCTACCATAAGAAAAAAGATAATGCAAAGACTTGAGGAGTATAATGACCTTGAAGAGACTCCAACTATAACTAACAAGTTCAATAATGAACTTTTATCCGATATTAAAGGGATAGTAGCAGACATTGATGAAGCTTTAAATACTTTAGATATAGATAAATCCGTACCCCCGATAAAGAATAAAAGGGGAGGGTACTCTGAGGCAAAGAAAAGACTGGATGATTTTATTGAGAATAAGCTTTGTAATTATGATACGTTGAAAAACCATCCGGACAAGGACTTTTCCTCAGGTCTTAGCGCCTATCTTCATTTTGGGCAAATTTCTCCAATAGATATATACAATGCAGTAAAGGATATTGATTCTCCCGGGAAGGAAAACTTCATAGATGAGCTAATAGTGAGAAGAGAGCTTGCCTTCAACTTCGTATACTATAATGACCGTTATGATACCTATGACTGTTTACCCAGCTGGGCTACCCAGTCATTAGTGATGCATAAGAAAGATAAAAGAACCTGGATATATACTCTTGAGCAGCTTGAGATGTCTGAAACTCATGACCCATATTGGAATGCAGCACAAACTCAGCTTAGAATTACTGGGGAGATGCATGGTTATATGAGGATGTACTGGGGGAAAAAATTCATAGAGTGGTCGATGAATCCGGAGGAGGCTTTCAATATTGCATTGTACCTTAACAATAAATATGCACTTGACGGAAGAGATCCTAACAGCTTCGCGGGAATAGCCTGGTGCTTTGGGAAGCACGACAGACCCTGGGCAGAAAGACCAATATTCGGCAAAATAAGATATATGAATGATAAAGGCTTGGAGAGGAAGTTTGATATTGACGCCTATGTTGAAAAGATTGAAAGAATTCAAATAATCTCAGAGCAATAAATTATTTGAGTACTGATGTCATTGCAACCTATATTTGCAAAATAGGATCGCATAATATATAATCATCAGTAACTGAATAATATATGGAAGACGGGTGAGAATCCCGCACTGTCTCGCAACTGTATTGGAGGAGCTGATGCTATACGCCACTGGGTAACCGGGAAGGCTGCATTTAGCAATGATACCTAAGTCAGGATACATGATTCGTCATTTTTCTTACGAAGGATAAGAAATGTCTATAATTAAGTATTTTAGCACTTATCTGACGATAGGTGCTTTTTTTAATTCAAAGGGAGGTTAGGATATGGGAGCAATAATGGTACAGGGGACTACTTCCTCTGCAGGTAAGAGTATTCTATGTACAGCCTTATGCAGGATATTCAAGCAAGATGGAGTAAAGGTTTACCCATTTAAGGCACAGAACATGAGTAGCAAATACCACATGACAAAAGACGGCAAAATGATAGCAATTGCTCAAGCACTTCAAGCATGGGCAGCAGGTCTTGAACCCCACGAAAATATGAACCCAATACTACTTGTACCAAATTCAGACTTGAGTTCTAGGCTTATAATCAATGGTGATGACTCCGGATCAACGACCTCTGCCGAGTATTTTAGGGATAAAGCTGTATTAAGAGAAATGATAACAGAAAGGTATAAGGAAATTGAAGTCCTTAATGAGCTGGTTATTATAGAAGGAGCGGGAAGCCCCGCTGAAATAAACCTTAATAAAGATGACATTGTGAACATGGGTATGGCAAAGATTGCAGATGCTCCAGTTCTTCTTGTAACTGACATCGACAGGGGAGGATCATTTGCTGCTGTATATGGTACAGTTATGCTCCTTGAACATGAAGATAGAAGGAGGATAAAGGGAATTGTGTTCAACAAATTCAGAGGCGATAGATCATTGCTTGAGTCTGGGATCGAAATGCTGGAGAAGCTTATTGATATACCTGTAGTAGGGATAATACCATACATAGACCTGAATATAGCAGATGAAGATACTCTGACAGATAAAACAAAAAAATGTGAAGATGGATCTCAGACTCGGGATGAACTTGAAGAAGAGCTTGAAAAACTAGCAGAAGTAGTTAGAGCTAATATAGACATGGATATTATTTACAAACATGCAGGTATATAGGATGGTAGAAATAATTGCAGGTGTAATCTTAGATATTCTTATAGGAGACCCAAAAAGCTTTCCTCACCCTGTGAGGGCAATGGGCAAGCTAATATGCCTTGAGGAGAAAATAGTTAGAAATATAGTGCATAATGATCTTGGTTTAGCGGTTGCCGGTCTTTTGATCGTTTCTATAAATCTATTCATAGGTTTCTTCCTGCCGTTTTCCCTATTAAAATTGCTTGATTCCAATAGGGTATTACACTTCTTACTGAGTTCGTATTTAGTATATTCATGTGTTGCGGCAAGAGATCTACATTCCGAGGCTTTCGAGGTTACCAAGGCGTTGAAAAGATCCTTGAATGAAGGAAGGGTAAGATTGTCTTACATCGTGGGGAGAGATACCGATAAATTGAAAGAAGAGGATATTTATAAAGCATTGGTAGAGACTGTATCTGAGAACACGTCAGATGGTATAATAGCCCCTCTGTTTTATATGATGCTCCTCGGACCTGCTGGAGGAGTGGCATATAAGTTTGCAAATACAATGGACTCTATGCTTGGTTATAAAAACCATAAATACAGATATTTAGGATATTTCCCAGCAAGAACAGATGATATCCTAAATATTTTGCCATCAAGGATCACTTCATTGATGATGGTACTAACGTCTATCGGGAAATTTGACTTAAAGAATGGCTACAGGATTTTAATAAGAGATCACTATAAACATAAAAGCCCCAACAGCGGCTGGCCTGAAAGCGCTGCGGCAGGACTTCTCAGGATCAGACTTGGAGGGGGGAGTTATTATGGAGGTGTCTTTGTTGATAAACCATTCCTCGGAGACAAATGTGAAGCATCAAGTGAAAAACATGTAAAAAGTGTGGTGGAAATAATGTACCGCACTGAGATTGGAGTTATTTTGTTTTGGATATTGATATCGTACCTAATATAATTGGAGGTCCCATATGAAACATGGCGGAGATATACTAACATACTTCGGAAATAAAAGAAATGATATCATAGATTTTAGCAGCAACATAAATCCCATAGGATACCCTAAGGGTCTTGAGGTACAGTTGATTAAAAGCTTTGAAGGTTTGAGATCCTATCCTGATATAAAATATAGAGTGCTTAAAAGCAACCTATCAGAATATCTTGGGTGTAACGACAGTAATGTAATAGCTGGTAATGGAGCAGTCGAGATAATTGACAGCTTTATTATGTCATTTGAAAGAGTAGTTGTTGCGATTCCTTCATTTTCTGAATATGTTGAAAGGGCTTCAGTACACAAAAAAGAAACAATAAGAATCAGTCCTGGCATGGATTTTATGATAAAACCTGAGATGTTTGAAATAGTTGAAAAAGGAGATCTTGTGATACTTGGGAACCCAAATAATCCTACAGGAAGAAGGATCCCCAAGGAAACCTTACTCGAGATATATGGCATCATATCAAAGAAAAATGCATTTTTGCTTCTTGATGAGGCCTTTTATGAATTCTGCCCGATATATTATGACAGCATACAGTTATTTCAAGCATCCAACTATAAAAATGTTGGGGTAATAAGAGCTGCAACAAAATTCTTTGGTATTCCCGGAATAAGACTTGGATACTGCTGTGCTGATGCTATAATTGCCAAGATGATTACTGATACTCAAATGCCATGGAGTATAAATTCATTTGCAGCCGCAGCATCTGAGATTATATTCAAGGATAAGGAGTTTGTTGAAAGCTCAAAGGAGTACATAGAGAGAGAAAGAAGGCACTTACTTAGTGCCTTAGCGCAGTTCAAGATTCTCCAGGCATATGCCACCGAAGCTAATTTCATACTAATCAGGCTTTTCGGGGTATCAGAGGAAAAGATATTTGATTCCCTTCTTGAGAGGGGTATTCTAGTTAGAAAATGTTCAAGTTTCGAAGGTCTTGTAGGAGACCATATCCGAATAGCAATAAAATCCAGATCTGACAATGAGAAGCTTATTAATGCATTATTAGATATTGAGAAGTTGTTGTCTTGACTTAAACCAGTCATGGTGCTATTATCAAGAGGGACACAAATGAATAATATTTTATGTTCCGTCCGATCAATTGGACGGCTAAGAGGGAAACAGGTTAGAATCCTGTGCGGTCCCGCCGCTGTAAGCGTGTTGTAGCATTCGTATCCACTGAGGAAACTCGGGAAGGTGAATCCTGCGTATAACGTAAGCCAGAAGACCTGCATAAAATATCGTTCCAGCCAACGGGCAATTGGCAGAGGAATGGATGACCGCAGGTATATTTGCGGCTATCTCTCTAAGAACAGTAAATTCGGACTGTAGCTAATGCTACAGTTCTTTTTTTATTTATTTCAACTTAGACTCTGCCTGCAATAAGAAAGCTAGATAAAGAAAGGAGAGTTTAGAATGGAAAAGAAGTATCACGTAGTGTTCAAGAAAATCGATGAGGAAACAATGTTTGGCGAGGAGATGACGAGGGAGGACATCCACCGTATAAGGAAAGACAAGTCCATAATTATAATCAAGATTTCAGACATTAAATAGGATAGGGGAGATAATATGAGAAATAATAAACTAATATTGACTTTTTTAATACTGATAAGCCTTCTGCTTTCAGCCTGTACCACAGCTGATCCTTCTACACCACCATCCCAGGCAGAGGTTTCTACAGAGACTCCTTCGATAATTGCGTTACCAACTACAGATCCGGCTGGATATGATATAGTTGTACCTGAAAAAATAGAAAAAATAGTGTCTCTTGCTCCATCAATAACAGAGATATTGATTGAAATGGGTTATGCAGAAAAGCTAGTAGCAGTTGACCTTCAGTCAAAAAATATAGAAAACCTCCCCGAAGGATTGGAATATTTTGAGTTGATGTCTCCGGATGCTGAAAGACTGGCTGCTATGAAGCCAGATATTATCTATGCTTCAACCATTAGTATAGGTAATAGTTCGGACGTTTTAAGCCCACTAAAGGAGTTGGGGATATCAGTAGCTTATATTCCATCCAGCGATAGTATTGATGGGATATATGAGGATATTGAATTTATAGCGGCAACGCTTCAGAACCAGATTGAAGGGGATAGGATAGTTGCTGAAATGAGAGAGAGGATAGAAGAAATAAGGAGTCTGAGTGAGACTATTACTGACAAAAAGACTGTTTACTTTGAGATAAGCGCAGCTCCATATATGTACAGCTTCGGGAAGGGCGTATTCCTTGATGAAATGATCGAAATAATTGGAGCTGAAAATCTGCTCGCTGACCAAGAGGGTTGGATATCAGTTTCTGAAGAATTGATCCTAAGTAAAAACCCACAGGTAATACTTACGAACGTGAACTATATCGAAAACTCGGTGGAAGAGATTAAAACTCGTGCTGGATGGGACTCAGTTGAGGCAGTTAAAAACGGAGAAATCTACTATATCGACAACATGTCAAGCTCACTCCCCAATCACAATATAGTAAAAGCACTGGAGGAGATGCTAAGAGCAGTATATCCGGAGCTTAATTGATCATGAGTACAGCCCAAAGAGCGGCTTTAGCAGTAGTATTAAGCTTAGCAGTCCTGGTCTTGGGAGTGGGTCTTGGGAGTGTGTACATACCACCAATGGAAGTACTTAAAATTTTTGGTGAGAAGCTTCTTGGTATAAACAGAACCACAAGCCAGACGATGTCATCGATAGTATGGGACATAAGGCTTCCAAGAGTATTATTGGCGTATATAGTGGGAGCAGCTTTATCGGTAAGTGGGACAGTTATGCAATCGGTTCTTAGAAATCCTCTTGCATCCTCCTATACACTGGGAGTCTCCTCTGGAGCTTCTTTTGGTGCAGCTATCATTATAGTGACAGGGCTAAGACTGCCTGTATTCAGAGCTTTTACGCTCCCATTCACCGGTCTCGCATTTGGGATTATTACCGTTATACTTGCCATCAGCTTTGCTTCAAGATTGGACAGCAGTATGGAGAATAACACTATAATACTGGTAGGAATAGTATTTTCTTTATTTATAAATGCAATTCTTACTATGATTACAGCCCTATTCAGGGATAAGGTTGCACAGCTTACATTCTGGCAGATGGGAAGCTTCTCACTAAAGGAGTGGTCAAGTATATATATCTTGCTCCCAATCATGATGATGCTTGTCTCAATACTGCTTTTGTTTTCTAAGGAGATGGATATATTGACCTTTGGAGAGGAGCAGGCATTTGCTATAGGTGTTGACGTTCAAAGAGTTAAGTGGCTGCTGCTGGGACTTGCCGCAGCCTTGACCGGAAGTGCAATATCTTTTGTTGGTGTGATAGGATTCATCGACCTTGTGGCTCCACATATAGTAAGAAAATTATTCGGATCCTCACACAGCATAGTTCTTCCAATGACTGCAATTTTTGGGGGCTCATTCATGGTATTATGTGATTTGATTGCTAGAACGATTATAGCACCCATAGAGCTGCCGGTTGGTGCGGTCACAGCAATGGTAGGGGCACCTTTTTTCACTTATCTCTATTTTTCGGGGAGGAAGAGTTCTCAATGCTGAATATTAAGAAGCTTTACGCTGGTTACAATGGTTACGACGTACTTAGAGATATATCAGCAGAGGTTGATAGTAATCAGAACCTTTGTATTATGGGCGGCAATGGTTGCGGCAAGACGACACTTATAAAGGCTATTGCAGGTATGATACCTTCAAGGGGATTGGTTACACTTGACGGTAAGAATACAGCTTCAATGGGGCGACTCGAGTTGGCCGAGAAGATGGCTGTAATGACTCAGATTTCGTCAGTGTACTTTTCTTACTCTGTATTTGAAACCGTGCTAATGGGAAGATACCCTAAAATAAAGAGGACTATCCTAAAAAAGCACACTGCACATGATAGAGAAATTGCATACAGATGTCTCGAAGCAACCGGGTTAAAAGATCTCAGAGACAAACCTATCCTGGAGCTATCAGGAGGTCAGCTTCAGAGGGTTCACCTTGCCAGGGCACTTGCTCAGGAGCCTCAAATAATATTACTGGATGAACCCACTAACCACCTTGACCTGAAGTATCAAGTAGAAATTATCGACTTCCTAAGAGAATGGTCAAAAGAGGAAGGTCATTCAGTCATAGGTGTTTTACATGACATAAACCTTGCAGTAAGACTTTCAGACAAGGTGCTACTGCTTAAGGATGGATACCAAGTAGGTTATGGTAAGACAGAGGAAGTAATCGAAAAGGCAATACTGAAGAAGGTATATGACATGGACGTTGTAGAATATATGGTCAAATCCTATAAAAGGTGGGAGAGGCTGGATTGGAGGGATTCAAATGAAAGGGTTGTATAGAAGCAAATATGAGGCTTATCCATTTTTGAGCGATCATGGGGATGACTTAAGATGTGATTTTGAAATACTTACAGATGAGACTGCAAGCCTTATTGGACTTTTAAGAGCAGATATTGAGGACGAGTTCCTAAGGGAAGAGCTTATAAAGATCTGTGAGATAACCTATCATATTAACCCCAGTCTTAGGACATTTTTCTCAGTTACTGAGGAAGAGATGGAGTGGATAGAAGAGGCAACTCGATGGCTGTCTGAGGAGACAAAGGGGAGATACCAGAGATTTGTACTTACTCAAGGCACTAGATCTGCTTGCCAGGCTCATGTGATAAGGACAAAATTCAAGGAGATAGTGAGGATGATATACAGACACGTTCACAAGGGGAACAGAGTTCCCAATGCACTTATAGATACCTGCAACATCCTTTCCAATTATTTCTTTTTCCTCGCATTAAAGCTAAATGAGCTTGAAGAAGTGGCTGAGGTAGAGTATCAGAGCAGGAATTATAAATAAAAAATCAAAAAAACAAAAACTACATAAGACCAACATAATTGGAACACATCTTTCTTCTATACTTAAAACATAGATAGAAATAAGCAAATTAAAAAGGAGAGTGTAGAAGATGAAAAAATCAGTAGTGATGTTGGCAGTGGCAGTAATGATGCTTGGAACTATGGGTGTAGCATTTGCAGATGCAAGCTGGGGTCCTGCAGCAATCTATGCAGACTTGACTAAAATTACAGAAGAAGAGGCATATGCACTTAAGGTGGAAAAGGATATGACCTTCGGAGAACTAGCTCAAGAAGAAGAAATCTACGAAGAGTTCAAAGCTGCAGCTCTTGCAGGCAAAAAAGCAATGCTTGATCAGCTGGTAAAAGACGGTAAGATAACTGAAGAAAAGGCAGAAGAAATCATTGCAGCGATGGCTGAATGCGATGGTGAAAGCCAAGGCTTATTAAAGGGAACCGGACTATTCGGACTGAGAAATGGGAATGGACAAGGAGCAGGTAACGGCCAAGGCAACGGAGTAAAAGCTGGCAACGGTGAAGGCTTTGGCGGCGGTGCACAAAATAGAGGCGGTAATGGTGGTAACGGACAGAGAATTATGGACGGAAGCTGTATAGAAGATTAAATTCAAGATAGCCAGGGAGATTATAGTCCCTGGCTCTTTATTTGAAACCTAATCACTACCGTGCTATAATTTTCTCAGGATAAGTAGTCCAATACCACGAAAGAGAAGGTAAGGAATAATGCGCATCTGATTTAAGACATCAACCTAATAGTTATGGAAAGCCCTTGTAATATTGGGCATATTTTCATGCGAACAAGAGGGGGAACGAACAGATGCTTTTAATTAGTGCAAAGAACATCAAGAAATATTATAGTGACAGACAAATAATTGATTTGCCTGAGTTAAGTGTATTCGATGGAGACAGGATAGGTATAGTTGGACTGAATGGAGCAGGCAAGACTACATTGATTAGTGTTTTGACTGGTAGAATATTGCCTGATGAAGGTTCGGTTGACATAAGATGTAACTATAGCTATATTTCCCAACTGGATGATCCTGATATAAAAACTATATCTTCAGAGTATGCTTCTAAGCTAAATATTCCAGAAGCTTATTCAGAGACGATGAGTGGTGGAGAAAAAACTCGATTTAAATTGGCCATAGTACTTCAAAATAAGAATCCGCTTATTGTTGCTGATGAGCCGACGAGCAACCTTGATATTGAGGGAATCGAGGAACTTGAAAAAGCTCTTAAGGAGTATAAGGGCGGGCTTATCATAATATCTCATGACAGAAGACTTCTTGATTCCTGTTGTAACAGTATCATAGAAATAGAAGAAGGCAGAATAGAAAGGTATGAGGGGAACTATACCAGGTTCATTGAGCAAAGAGAGGAAAGAAAAAGAAGACAGATTTTTGAATATCAACAATACATGAGAGAAAAAGAAAGGCTACAGTCAGTCATAGTCCAGGTTAGTGAAAAATCGAAATCCATTAGAAAAACTCCAAGACGGATGGGAAATTCTGAGGCCAGGCTCCATAAAATGGGAGGACAGAGTGCAAAGCAAAATCTAGACAACAGAAAAAAGGCTCTTCAATCAAGAGTTGACCACCTTGAGAAAAAAGAAAAGCCGAAGGATCTTAAGCCAGTCCATGTTGATCTTGCTGCGGGAACACTTCAGAGTAAAAGGATCCTGTCGGGGGAGAGAATAAATAAAAGCTTTGGTAAACGAATTATTTTCCAGGATGCTGAACTTCTCATTGGACCAGGTGAAAAACTTGCACTTGCTGGACCAAACGGCTCAGGAAAGAGTACACTCATTAAAATGATCCTCTCAGGGGAGGGAGGCATAAAAATATCACCAAGTGCCAAGATTGGATATTTTAGCCAGAACTTCGAGATTTTAGATGAAAGCAGCACACTTCTTGAGACTATATTAAAGGAAAGTCCGCATTCAGAGACCTATACCAGGACGATGTTGGGGAGGCTTTTGTTTAGAAGAGATGACGTCTACAAGAGAATCGAAATGCTTAGTGGAGGTGAGCGAGTAAAGGCATCTGTAGCTAAGCTTATCTTGTCAGACAACAACCTATTGATAATGGATGAGCCTACAAACTATCTTGATATAGCATCCATAGAAGCATTGGAGGAAGCGATGTCAGCCTATGAAGGCAGTATGTTGTTTGCTACTCATGACAGAGCATTGATCGATCGAGTAGCGACAGGACTTCTTATCATTAAGAATAAGAAGATCATAAGATTCGATGGGTCCTATGAAGAGTACTTGAACTATAAAAAAGGGATCAGAAAAGATATTTCTTCTGAGACTCTCGCAATTTTGGAGAACAGATTATCTTCTCTTGTTGGTCAGCTCGCAATGATCACCAATAATGAAGAAAAAAATCGGCTAGAGCGGGAATACTTCCTTACAGCTGGAAAGATAAGCGAAATAAAGCGCAAAATGTAGATGTTTCCATACTCTCTAATTGGGTAAATGTGCCTTAATTGATATAAAGGAGAGGGTCTAATGAAGATAGCAATAATAGTAGGAAGTCTTAGGGAGAAATCCTATAATAGAAGAATTGCGGAATTCATAAAGCAAAGATACGAGGGCGAGCATGAAATGGAGGTCATAAGACTTAATGACCTGCCGGTATTCAATGAGGATATCGAGAAGGATCCTCCACAGACTGTAAAGGAGTTCAAGGAAAAAATAAAGAAAAGCGATGCAGTGCTGATAGTTAGCCCAGAGTATAATCATTCGATTCCAGGAGGAATGAAAAATGCACTGGATTGGTGCTCCAGAGTTGATCGAGTGTTTGTAGATAAGCCTGTTATGCTAATAGGCGCTTCAAATGGCAATGTTGGCACGGCGAGAAGCCAGTCAGAGCTTAGACAGGTGCTTAATGCACCAGGATTATCCGCTATGACATTACCAGGGAATCATCTCCTTATAGCAAATGTTCAGGACCATTTTGATGAAAAAGGAAATTTCGTGGATGAACGAACCATAAAATATCTAGATAAAGTTCTGGATAACTTAGTGAAATGGACAAAAAGTTTAAAATAAGAAAATCCACGGCGATAGCCGTGGATTTTTCCTTAAACTGCCCATTCACCATCCTTGAAAATTTCTATCTCTTCTCCATTATGGGTGATACCTACTATTGAGAGATCAGAGGTGCCTATCATAAAGTCCTCATGAGTGAAGGAGTCATTGACCCCATGTGCCTCAAGCTCTTCCTCATTCATGGAAGGTCCTCCTTCAATACAGGTAGGATAAGCTTTACCCAATGCCAAGTGACATGCTGCGTTCTCATCAAATAGAGTATTCATAAAAAGTATCCCTGCTTTTTCAATAGGCGAGCTGTATGGAACAAGTGCAACCTCTCCCAGATATCTTGAGCCTTCATCCATATCCAAAAGCTCAGCCAACAGCTCCTGACCCTTTTCAGCTTCAAAGTCGACAACCTTTCCATTCTCAAATACAAGGCTGAAGTTATCTATTAAATTCCCTCCATAGTTAAGAGGCTTAGTGCTGTATACCACACCATTGACGCCGTACTTTGCAGGAAGAGTGAATACTTCTTCCGTAGGCATATTAGCAACGAAAAGATCCCCCTTGGCATTAATGCTTCCACCACCAGCCCATATGTGGCCTTCAGGAAGCTCTATCATTAAATCGGTACCGTTCTCGGAGGTGTAATGAAGCTTGGCGAATTTCTTTTCATTAAGATAATTTACCTTTTCCTCAAGTGTTGTTATGTGCTGTTTCCAAGCCTCGACAGGATTTTCCATGTTCATCCTGGTAGATTCAAGGATAGCATCCCAAAGTTTTTCAACAGCTGCAGCATCCTCCATTTCCGGGAATAATCTTTTAGCCCAAGCAATCGTTGGAATAGAGGCGACGCACCATGAATTTATATCGTTCATAGTGTAGTTTCTGTATTCCTTTAGCCCGATGCCGGAGGCCTTGTTATAGGCTGATATCTTCTTAGTATCTATTCCTTGAAGAAGCTGAGGATCCTCTGCTGAAACATATATAAAATTGCCACTCTTCTTTGCGAACTCCTCCAATGGCTCAGCTTTCCACCTCGGGAAGCTCTCGAAGACTTCAAGAGGAGCATTCTCATATTTCAGTCTTGTGAGAACGTCATCCATCCAATTCATGTATATGTCCGTGCATCCAAGTTGGTAGGCAATCTTTGCCATCATTCTTACGAATTCTGCGCCTTCGACTGGAGCAGAGATAACAAGAGGTTCGCCTGGCTTTTGATTTACACCTACCTCAACAAGCAACCGGGCATATTCTTCCATTTTTCCCTTAAAGCTTGACATTTGATCACCTCAATTTAGAATCTACCATCAGTTTACCTAATAAACGGGATAATGTAAATAATTCTAGAGAAATTGACTTTAGTTTAACGTGGTGAATAGGTAAATCCTCAAATATCAGGAATTTGGGTATATATTCCTATGATAAAGAATTCTAATTCCAGTTCAATGGAGGTGAAAGATATGGAACCTTTAAAAGGGTTGTCTTATGAAGAAGCTGTAGATCGTCTAAAAATATACGGACCGAATGTGTTGCCAGGGTCCGAGCACTCGATAATCAAGCTGATAGCAAAGCAGCTTAAAGGAATTTTTAACATTCTTTTATTAATTGCTGCTATAGTAACATTTTTTATGAATGAGATGGTGGATTTCTTATTTATACTGGGATTCTTTGTCGTGGGGATAAGTCTAAATGTATACCAGGAGCATAAATCTAATCTTGCTGCTGAGAAGTTGAAAAAATACCTTCAAAGAATGGCAATAGTAATCAGAGATGGTGAAGAAATAGAAGTTCCTATAGATAGAGTGGTTCCAGGGGATATTATTATACTGGAAACAGGTGACATAGTACCAGCCGATTCAGTAATAAGAAAACAAAAAAATATACTTGTAGACGAGTCAACATTTACTGGCGAAAGTGAGCCTGCATCAAAAGAAGAGCTTGATTTGAATGTCTCAGTATCTCAAGATCCAAAATACATCTTGCTTCAAGGATCGGTAATAATAAGAGGTAATGCTGTTGCACAGGCAATTGCAACAGGGAGCAAGACCAAACTATTTGAGATTTCAAAAACAGCATCAGAAGTTGAAGCTGAAAGCGAATTAATAGAAGGAGTAGATAGGATCAGTAAATTTATTCTTTGGACAACAATCCTAACGTTGGCTGTAGTTTTACTTGCAAATATATTGATTGAAGATGGTGCAAAAAATATAACACAGTTGATAATATTCGCAATTGCTCTATCAGTCTCAGTAATCCCTGAAGCTCTCCCCTTGGTAATGACATTCTCGCTGTCCAGAGGTGCTCTTCAGTTTGCTGCCAAAAGTGTAATAGTGAAGAGATTGTCTTCAGTTCAAGACCTGGGTGCGGTAAATCTTATCTGCACCGATAAAACAGGGACCATAACTGAGAACAAATTATCCTGTATAGACACTTACAGAGATCCTCAATCACAATGGGACCCTCTTGTACTTGCAAGGCTTGCTGCTCATGGGTTGAACGAGCGTACCCCTGAGCCTTTTGACCTGGCCGTAGATGAAGCTATGTCAACTGATCAGAAATACGAGTTTGGAAAATTTATTATACTCGAGGAAGAAGCATTTGATCCATCGATCCGAAGCAATGGTGCCGTTGTAAAATTAAAAGATGGAAATATCCTTCATATACGTAGAGGAGGAATAGAATACTTCTTTAGTCTTGGCGTTCCTAGCACTAAAGAAGTAAACGATTGGATAATTAATGAGGAAGTCCTTGGAAGGAGAGTTCTTGCAATTGGCTATGAATATGGCGAAAGGTATAGATTAGCAGGTCTCATATCATTTGCAGATACTCTTAAACAAACCACTAAGGAAACTCTGCTCCAGGCAGAAAAACTAAACGTAGATATCACAATAATCACGGGAGATTCAATTAGAGTAGCAGAGGCAGTTGGAAAAGAAATAGGACTGATAACTGACAGGAGTCAGATAATTGATACTTCAGACTTTTTGAGTCTACCTGAAAAGAATCAACAGGACACTGTAGGACGTATTAGAGTTTTTTCAAGGGCAACTCCCGATCAAAAGCTTAAGCTGATAAGAATGCTGAAGCATTCATATAATGTTGCATACCTTGGAGACGGTGTAAACGATGCACCTGCACTAAAGGCAGCTAACGTGTCTATGGTAGTTAATACCGCAGCAGACGTAGCAAGAGAAACAGCCGACATAGTGCTTTTGGAGAAAGATTTAAGAGTGATAGTAGATGGTATCAAGCTGGGACGGGAGACCTTTGCTAATACAATGAAGTACATAAGGATAACATTGGTCTCGAATTTTGGAAACTTTTACGCTCTGGCAATAGGTCTATTGATCGTTGATTTTTTACCTATGTTGCCAAAACAGCTTCTACTATTAAATCTACTTTCTGATTTTCCAATGATGTCAATTGCATTCGACAAGGTTAATAGCAAGGAGATCGAAAAACCGATGTCTTATAATTTTCATACACTCTACTTTACATTTGTGTCCCTTGGCTTGGTAAGCACAGTTTTTGACTTCATATATTTCAGCCTATTCTATAGGATATCCCCAGGAGTGCTTCAAACCAATTGGTTCATTGCAAGTGTTATAACAGAGCTAATGTGTATGATATCCTTAAGAACTATGGAGCCGTTTTATAAAGCAGGGAAACCATCAAATGTAATATTAGGCCTTGCTATAGTGGCAGGTTCTTTGGCTGTCGCTATTCCATTGGTACCATGGTCTGCGGAATATTTTGACTTCGTGCAGCCTGGACCAAATCATCTGATAACCATATTAGGAGTAGCATTATCCTACTTTATTGCAACAGAGATAGTCAAACGACCAATAGCAAGGCTCAGGAAATAGCTAAAATATCAAATATATGTTGTTTATCATCCAATTGACAGAGATCGCTTTTTAATGTAGAATTCTCTAAACAACTATTATTTATTGAATAAGATCAATAAGCAGGAGGTTGCCGTGGAGGCCCAAAGTTCTAAGAAAAGCTTTATAATAAATGTATTGTTTTATCTGTTGATAGGTCTTTTAGTGATCGCAACCCTGAAGTTAATACTTCCTCTGGTAAGCCCCTTCATAATGGGCTTCCTTATTGCGTATTTGTTGAGAAAACCTACAAAGAGCCTTGTTGCAAGATTCAAGCTGCCATATAAGCCAGTGTCTGCTATGGTCGTATTGATTTTCTATGTGGCAATAGGATTCCTGATATCCCTTGTGGGAGCCAACCTTGTCACGATGATAGCATCAGCGATCCTTGAGCTTCCGTTGGTGTATGAAGAGCAGATAAGACCTTTCCTTTTGACTACCTATTCTACTGTTGAGCAGATAATATTCAACCTCAATCCAACGATTAGAGACGTACTATATGAAAATTTTCAGAGATTTATAGGGTCCATCGGGGAGAATATAACGAACATTTCATTAGGTATAGTTGGCTTCCTCTCAAGTATTGCGACGTCATTACCTGGATTGTTTGTGAGAACACTTTTGATGGTGGTATCAACATTCTTTATAGCAGTCGACTTTGACTCCCATACCGGCTTTATACTTAGACAATTCTCGCAAAAGGGAGCGAAAATCCTTATAAGTATCAAAAATTACCTAAAGAACACTCTACTCGTAGTATTCAAATCCTACGGAACGATAATGTTCATAACATTTATTGAACTTTCAGGAGGACTGATTTTGGTAGATGTGCCAAATCCTATCCTTATAGCACTGATCATAGCAGCCTTCGACATACTGCCTCTCTTTGGGACGGGAGGAATAATGGTTCCATGGGTAATCTTCAACCTCGTTATAGGAAGTTATGGAAGAGCGCTCGGACTGTTCATACTTTACGTGTTTGTAACAGTAGTTAGAAACATGATAGAACCGAAGATCGTTGGAGGCCAGTTGGGAATACATCCTATCGTCGCACTTATGAGTATGTTCATTGGCGCAACCTATTTTGGGTTCCTTGGATTATTTGGTTTCCCGATAACTCTTTCGCTTTTGAAATATCTCAATGATGAAGGTATGATAAAGATATTTAAGTAATGCAAAGGCTTGTTCGAATAAACAGGCCTTTTTTTATCAATTAAAGAAAATTATTTATTGATAAACGATAAGCAATTTAATAAAATATCCTTGAAAACAACAGAAGAGGTGTGAACACATGAAAAAGGGATCAACACTATTTCTAAAGCTTGCTGTCATAATGATAGCTCTACCGATACTGGCATTATGTATTTACGGACTGCCTATGATCATAAAAAACTCAATGCTCCACCCATGGGAGCTGAACAGATATCTGTATGGGATTATAGGGGGAATGTATGTATCAGCTCTACCTTTTTTCTATGCTCTGTTTCAGGCGATGAAGCTGCTAGGATATATCGATAAGAATAATGCTTTTTCATTTGACTCAGTACAGGCCCTGAACAGGATAAAATGGAGTGGGCTCTCTATAAGCGCAATATATATAGTTTTGATGCCTTTGTTCTATATCATTGGTGAATTGGATGATGCGCCAGGTATTATAGTCGTAGGTATGGTTTTCACTTTTGCACCTGCTGTGGTTGCAGTATTTGCTGCTGTACTCCAAAGGCTATTAAAGGAAGCAGTAGAGATCAAGGCTGAAAACGAGCTTACAGTGTGAGGTGGTTGATATGGCGATAATAATAAATGTAGATGTGATGCTTGCCAAAAGAAAAATGAGTGTTACAGAGCTCTCTGAGAGAGTGGGCATAACTATGGCAAATCTGTCCATACTGAAGAATGGAAAGGCTAAAGCAATTAGATTCTCAACACTTGAAGCTATTTGTAAAGCGCTTGACTGTCAGCCGGGAGATATACTTGAATACAGAGAAGATAAATAGGGTCCCTTTGGGATCTTTTTTTTCACATGTAGCTTTAGCACTTTACTAAATAAAAAAAGAATGTATAATATATCTAATATTCTTTTTGATGGAGTGATGACAGTGGTAAAATATGCTAGAAGAATAAAAAACATGGAAAACACTGCAAATATAATAAGAAGCTTATTTGGAGCTATGAGCAATCCAGGTATGATCTCCTTTGGAGGAGGAGCTGTGGCTAAGGAAACCCTTCCAATTGAACAAACGCTTGCTATTGCAAATGATATTCTTGGATCTGGTGGAAAAGGAGCTGAGGCTCTTTCATATGGCCCTGTAATGGGGATAGCTCAATTAAGGCAAGCCGTTGCAGATCATCTATTAAAGCCAAAAGGTGTTGATGCAAGTATGGAGGATATCCTGATACTGACAGGGGGTCTTGAGGCGATGAACCTTATGTGTCAGGTTTTCATAGATCCGGGAGATGTTATCCTTGTAGAGACCCCAACCTTTGTTCATTCAGTTGAGATTTTCGACATGTTTGAGGCTAAGCTTGTTCCTGTAAAAACAGATGAATTTGGGATGGATCCTGATGACGTTGAGAAAAAGATCAACGAGTTTGATCCTAAGATGGTTTATGTTGTCCCTACATTTCAAAATCCAACAGGGATAACACTCGCTTTAGAGAGAAGGAAGAGGCTTGCTGAGCTTGGAAGTAAATACGACGTGATAATACTTGAGGATGACCCATACAGAGATATAAGGTATTCCGGGGAAGATCTTCCTCCGATCAAGACATTTGATAAAACAAATAATACGGTAATTGCAAACAGCTTCTCGAAGATATTTTCCCCCGGGATGAGACTTGGATACCTATATGCATCCTCTGAGATAATCTCAAAAGCAGCAGATGCAAAGTCTGCGACAAACTCCCATACCTCAGTACTTCCTCAAATGATCTGTGCGGAGTTTTTCAATAAAGGCTACTACGAGGATCACCTCAAGAAACTATGCGACGTCCACAGAGAGAGAAGAGATGCGATGTTAAGAGCAATAAATCAGTATTTTCCAGAGGGTACCAAACATACAACCCCTGACGGAGGTTTGTTTATATGGGTCGAGCTTCCTTATGTGATCAATACCACAGAGCTGTTAAAGGAATCCGCATCCAATCCTGAAATAGGCGTAGCATATATTGCAGGTGAAGGGTTCTTTACAGAAGGTGGAGGAAAGGGTTCAAATTGCATGAGACTTTGCTTCAGCGCAGTACCGGTCGACAAGATCAACATTGGCATAGAAAGACTTGGTAGACTGATCAAGGAAAAGATTGAATCTTAAAAGCTTTACATGGATTTCACATTAACAACATGAAACCTTAACACTTGAGCTATATACTTATATCAGGAAGTAAGTAATAAAGTCCCCCCATTCATTCATATAATATGCAGGTTCAAACAATTTGGGCTCCTATAGGGAGCTCATTTTCTTTTTTGAATTTTCAAATTTCACGCTATAAAAGAAGAATTTTCCAGTTAAATGTAGTATATTAATATGTAGGGGAGTAACAACGAAAGGGAGATTCGAAGCTATGAGAACTTATAATCAAGATAGTCTATTCGACAATCAGCCTAGTAGTACAAATAAGCTAGAAGTAGTAAAATTGGACTACATAGAAGCTCAAGCATTGACTTGGGAGGAGTTATTCCAAGGATATGAAAAGCTCTATGCAATAACATATTCATCAGCTATTGGATTTGTTTCAGAGCTTATAAAACTATTCGATTATACTGAGATAATATTTGGCTACGAAGGAGTTATAAATTATGACCTTCATGAGATAATGGCTTATCAACAAAAGACAATTGAGAATCTAAAGGAGTCGGCAAGCAGCAAGCTCGATCTTACAAAGAGGATAGACGACAGCAAATTAAAGCTTTATGTTGCAGATAAAAAGCTTTCTCATGAAAAGCTCTACCTTTTAGAAGCAATGGACGGCAGAAGGAGAGTTATAACTGGATCTGCGAACATGTCCTACTCAGCATTCAGAGGTCTACTGAGAGAAAACATTGTGTATATAGATGGTGATAATGCTTTTAATTGGTACCTCCAGCAGTATGAGGAGCTTAAATCAAGCAGTACCTCTGAAATCACCAAAAGGGCTCTTGGGATAGAAGATTTCACCGACGAAGTAGACGAGCTGCCGATTTTTAAAAAGGTAAGAGTTCAGAAGGCCATGATCATTGAAAAGGAGACGGGGAATTCAGACACCGTGAAATTTGTATTTTCTGTCGATGATTTGTCGAAGCAATATAAGAAAAGCATCCCACCTTCAGATAGGAAAGGTAAAGTATTTCTGTCCCCGGATAAAATAATTGAAACCAGAAGACGACTGATAGAGAATAAGAGGATAGATCAGGAGATGAGATCCGAGTATCCTGCTCTAGTATTGGATTACGACAACAAGAGAGCTATCCTCAATGATAAGATACTAGATCTTGAGCCGAACATTGAGGATATAAGAAGAGATGCAACGCTATTTCTAGAGTACATGAATGGTTATGAAAAGTTTTATGGAAATGTGGCCGAGATGCAAAACAAATATTATGCATTCGCTGTGTGGTTTCTAACAAGCCCATTCATGGCAGTTATGAGAATTACTGCTGAAAGAAACAATAGACCTCAGCTTCCTTACCCAGTATTTGGACTTATATACGGAAAATCTAAGGCAGGAAAGACATCATTTCTTGAAACTCTTTTAAAGATGATGATAGGTCAGAAGACAAAATTGGTAGCACCAGACTTTACAAGAACAAACATAGATGGTCTAAAACGAGTTGTAAAAGGAGCACCAATAATCGTAGATGACCTTAACCAAAGCAGATTTAGTGCACACGCGATAGAAATGATCAAAAATGATGATTTTGGGGTGCTAGAGAACAACGAATCCTTCCCGGCTGTCGTTATAAGTGCAAATGAAGACGTAAAGGCAGTCGCACCTGAGATAATTAGAAGAACTGTTATTTGTCATGTCCAGGCAGGACTGACCAATAGGGAGGTCATGAGGGACAGGATCGTAAGAAAGGTTCAGAGCAACATAGGCACTGCACTGTATAGGGAATTTTTAAGAAGGATGTTCGATATAATCCCTTCGCTTATAGATGAACTGATGGATCAAACCATCGAGTACAATCCTGATATCTTGGAGGAATCATCCTCGATATTTTTTGACATACTATCTGAGTATACAATGGGCGACCTTCCAAAATTTATAAGAAGATTAAGCTTAGATGACTACTTTGGCGAAAAGATTACCAGCTCTCAGGCGATAGATACAATAAGAAGAGCTTGGATGATCAATAAAAAGGCTTTTACTTACGATAAAAAGCAGAATACATTGACCTATAATGCAGGTCAAAACTGGGATGCAAGCTATATAGTAAAAGAGCTTCCAGAGGATTTAGAAGCGAAGCAGTCGAGAGAGCTTGTAGTTTTTGACATAGATAAAGCATCCAGATTTTTTGAAATAGATTTTAAGAGGGAATTCACTTGGATAGGTAGGTTTATAAAGTAAAATATAATTCAATCCAATCAGTTGCTATGATATTCTAACCTCAGATACATACAAAAGGAGCTGAGTAAAGTGTTGGATTTTCTGGATGACCTGGGCGAGCTTTTAGGTGTAGCTATAATTTTCTTTTACAGCTTGACAATGCTAAACTACGTTGTAAAGTTTGTGAACAAGAAATTTAAAAAACAGATCAATAATAATAAGACCTTTGCAGCAAATTATATGAAGTTTATGAGATTCATTGTAAAAAACCACCGATATTTTGGTTTTCTAGCAGTTCTATTCCTTGTACTCCACTTTCTCATCCAGTTTACGTCCTACGGGGTGAGCATTACGGGTGGTATTGCTGCATCTATTATGATATTTCAGATACTTCTTGGTATGTATGGCTTCAAGGCAAAGAAGAAAGGCAAGAACTGGCTGATTATCCATAGATCAATTGCAGTAATGATTCTTATGGCAATTTTGATTCATATTGATTGAGTGGCATGCTTAAAGCCCCAACAACTGAACGAATAACTTGATATAAAAAAGCCGATCATAATTTCCCTTTGGGTCAAAATATGGTCGGCTCTTTTCATTCAGATATTGGTACTATGGAGATATTTATCTCAGATATGAAGTCTATAAATTTAATTAGATTTTCGCTTACAGATTCTTCAGAGTGAAGAAACCATACATCTCTTACAAATGGACTACCATCCAGGTTGACTAATGGAAGTAAATGAAAATTTTTTCTTTTATGTATGAAGCTTGAAAAAGTTATCGTGTAACCAAAATTATTCTCTACAAGATCAAGTGCAGTATCCAAATTGGTGACTTTAGTGTCGATCGATAGTGGTTGATCAAAGTGATCACGCCACCATTTTACTATGGATGAGTATGTTTCATAGTTTCTAATATACCAGATCAAAGGTATTTGTGGCATCTGCTCATAGGTCATATGGGTGTTGGAGACAGCAAAGCATTGTTGTATTCCTATGTGTTTTGCTTTCAATGAATGATTGTTGGCGCCAAACATAAAGCCACACCTAGCTTCACCTGACTCTATTAAGTTGGGAACTGATTCACTTGTCACAACTTTAATTTGCGTTCTTATATCAGGGTACTTTTTCTTAAATTCACTCAAAATATCCACAAGGTAGTATTTTGCGAAGGTGCTTGCCGACCCAATAACGATATCATCATTAGTATTCTTATTAACAGATTTTGCTTTTTTAAATGTCTCCTCGATCAATGAGAGTACTAAACTTGCATTCTTTGCAAGGTATTCACCCTCTGGTGTAAATGAGATACCTTTATTATTGCTATTAAATATCTTGAAGGCAGCTTTTTTTTCAATAAGCTTGAGTCTTTTTGATAGAGCAGGTTGAGATAGGAACAACTCTTTAGAAGCTTCAGTCAAATTATTTGTCTTATAAATAACTTCTAGAATTCTCCAATCTTCAGTTTTCATACATCAAACACTCCTTTATTCATAGTTACAATAATCATTTTATCATACTACCATGATATTTGGTTATATTAAATTACCTTAAATGGAATTTTACAATATTAAATGTTCCGATTATACTGAAAATATACAAAATTGGGTTAATATGGCCTTAGATTCGTATTTTACTTGATTGTACAAGCATTATATACATTTTATGGATGGTGGTGAGATTTTGGAGAAGAGAATAGCGTTTATCGGATACGGTGAAGCTGCATACCACATATCTTCTGGCTTAGATAAACAAGGCTTCAGGTATATGGCAGCTTATGATATAGGAGTGGTGGATGCGCTTAGAGGACCGGTAATCAAAGCTCATGCTAAAGAAGCTAATGTTAAGTTGGTTAGTACAATTAGCGAAGCCGTTGATCAGGCTGGATTTATAATATCCCTAACTAGCTCCAGGGTAGCTGTTGAAGTGGCTGAAAGCGTTCTCCCCCTATTAAAGCCTGGACAAGTTTTTATGGATTTCAACTCCGCTTCTCCAGTGACTAAACAAAGGATTTCTGAATTACAAAGGCCTGAGGGAGTCAAATTTTGTGATGTAGCTGTTATGTCAGCAGTGCCGCTTCAAGGCTCAAAGGTGCCGCTGCTCCTTTCTGGAGAAGGTGGAGATGAATTCTATGATCAAATGAAGCCTTATGGAATGAACATTGAAGTGTTGAATGCACCCGCAGGTGGCGCTTCGGCAGTTAAAATGGTCAGAAGTATTTTCATGAAAGGTTATCCTCAGGTTCTTATGGAATGTCTATTGGCTGCGGAGGAATATGGGGTAACTGAAAAGATAATTGACTCCATAGAAGCTTCAATTGGAGGAATGGATACGAGACAACTTGCGAATAGGTTTTTTACACCCACTATTCTACATGCTGCCAGGCGAGCATCTGAAATGAAAGAGGTTGTCTCTATGTTGGAAGACATGGGTCATGATTCATCAATGTCTGAAGCATCTAAAAGGAGCCATGAAAACCTTTCCAAGCTAGGATTAGAAAGTGAAATTGGAGCTGACGATGTTGTAGATTATAGAGAGTTGATTCCTATGATGCTAATAAAGCACAAGAAAAGAAATAATTAATACATATCTAAAGGAGTTGTATGCATGAAAGTAGATCAGGAAAAGTGTATCGGATGTGGAATATGTGTAGTATATTGCCCTGTTGACGCAATACATATGGTGCCACAGGGGAATGGGAAAAAGGCAAAGGCACAAATCGACCAGGATTCATGCCTGGAATGTGGGAACTGTATTCGGCACAGGACTGTAGCGTGTCCTACAGACGCTTTCTATGAGCTGCCGAAGGAAGAACGCTCAGTGGGCAGGCAATTAAGGAGATTTTTTAGTGATCCTTCAACAACTCATCCTTTGACAGGAGTACCGGGAAGAGGAACTGAAGAGGTAAAAACTAACGATGTTACAGGTAGGGTATGCAGAGGAGAATTGGGTGTTTGCCTTGAGTTAGGCAGACCGGTTATTGGCGCTGAGATAAGGGATATTGAAAAAGCTACGATGCACTTAGCTAAGTTAGGAATAAAATTGGAAGATAATAATCCTTTGGCAGAAATGATTGAAGATACTAAGACAGGAAAATTCAAGGAAGAATTTATGAACGAAAGCTTCGTAAGTGCCATCGTTGAATTTGTCGTACCGTTCGACAGAGGCAAGCAGATACTTCAAGAATGCAAGAAAATTGCTGATGAAATAGACACGGTATTCTCACTGGATCTTGTATGTTGCTATGATGAGGATCTAAGCATTCCAGCCCTTGCTCTATTAGAGGAAATTGGCATGGAACCTAGAGAGAATGCCAAGGTGAATATTGGTATAGGCAGACCTTATAAAATCGAGCGTTAGGAGGAAAATTATATGACTCATTCATTACATAGAAGAGGCAGTTCTGAGGATTTAAAACACGATTATATACTTTTGGTAACTGCTGCTTCAGGGATAAATAGCGAAGGAAGTAAAGATAAACTAAGACAGGTTCTCGATCTAGTATGGGAGGTCGGTCCGATAAACACCGGATCTAATGAGACAGGTACAATTCTTTCAGGAGTGAGTATAGAAGAGATCAAAGCTGGATTCACTCAAGTTCCGAGAGTCAGATGCTTATTCAATAGTGCAGAAAAGATAAAAGAAGCAATAAAAAGACTTCAGGAATTGGATTTGGGGATGTCCGTAGCCGTTTCAGGCCCCAGAAAAGACATTGAAGAAATGTGTAGAGAATTTGGAATCAAACCTCATTCGGTAAACTTTTCACTGGACATCTGGGGGAGGAAAGAAAAACTACCGCCTGAGGAAATTCTTGAGTACATTACTATGTGCGGACATGGATTGATTTCAAAGGCACTTGTTGTAGATACTATTGAGAAGGTAAAAGCAGGTAAACTGACGCCTGAGAAAGCAGCAATCAGAATGGGTTCTCCTTGTGTTTGTGGTTTTTTTAATCCTGATAGAGCTGTGAGATCATTGCAGAAATATGTACAAAACAATTCTTTGGATAAAACTCAATAGACATGGTTTCTTCGGAATTGGTTGCAATAAATTTGAAAGGGGAAGGTGAATGATGCGATTATCTTTGAAAAAAGCTAATAATATACTTGGCACGATTGGAGTCATAGGCGGAATAATAATAATTGCACTTGCTTATGTACAGAACCTTGCATTTATAAAAAAAGGTCTTCCTGGACCAGGGTTTTTCCCTATACTTTGCGGAATAGCAATTATATTCTGCAGCTTACTATTATTCACTGAAAATTATTTCAAAGTAAAAAAGAATCCCGATGATAGTGAGCTTAAATCAAATATCATTAATATGACTGAGATAAGGAATTTTAGCTTCATTATTGGTGCTTCAGTGTTTGTAATGATAGTGACGCAGTTTATTGGACTGCTTCTTTCTATTGGGCTATCAGTAATTGGATTGGTAAAATGGATGGCTAAAGAGAGTTGGATCAAATCGATTCTTGTAGGAATTGGGACTACCATTGTTTTATATTTAATTTTTCAGTCGTTTCTCGGAGTATCTTTACCTAAGAGTCTAATCGGATTTTGATATAAAGGAGGGATAATATGGAGGCATTATTACATAATTTATCTATAGGTTTTTCAGTGCTAGCCGACCCTATTGTACTCCTTTACGCTCTTGGAGGAGTTTTATGCGGAGTTATAATAGGAGCTTTACCGGGATTGGGGCCTTCTGTGGGAATCGCAGTATTATTGCCGCTAACCTATGGGATGGAACCGGCTGCAGGGTTGATTTTATTGGCCGGTATTTATTATGGGGCGATGTACGGTGGATCAATAACATCGATACTGATCAACACGCCTGGTGATTCAGCTGCAGTTATGACTACTCTCGACGGGTACCCTTTAGCTCAGAAAGGTCAAGCTGGGAAAGCCCTTGGTATGGCAGCATACGCTTCTGTTATCGGTGGAACGATCTCAGTAGTAGCTTTTATGCTTTTTGCTCCTATAATAGCAGAGTATGCACTGGTTTTTGGTTCATCTGAGTATTTTGCTTTAATGGTTTTAGGCTTGACTTCAATTGCCGGCATGACGGGAAAATCTCCGGCTAAAGGTTTTCTTTCAGCATTTGTAGGATTATTTATTGCATTGATAGGTTTGGATCTAGTAACTGGAGTTCAAAGATATGTCTTTGGAAACGTTCACCTTTTCTCTGGGATAGATTTCATTCCGGTTGCAATGGGATTATTTGGTATAGCTGAGATAATTGTTGATAATGGAGAAGGTGGAATTCAGGTAAATAAAGAAAGTATAAGACTTAAGAATCTATTTCCAAGTAAGCAAGAATGGAAAGAATGTGCTCCTCATATTGGTCGTGGAACTGCACTAGGATTTTTTATAGGAATGCTTCCAGGTGCAGGAGCCACTATAGCATCGTTCTTGTCGTACAGTATGGCTAAGAGAGTATCAAAGAGAGGACATTTGTTTGGAACAGGGGTTCTTGAAGGAGTTGCAGCTCCTGAATCAGCAAATAATGCAGCATCTATGGGAGCAATGGTACCTATGCTAACATTAGGTGTTCCCGGTTCAGGTTCAACAGCTATAATGATGGGGGCTTTGATGATGCTTGGAATAACTCCAGGCCCTTCCTTCTTCTTGAAAGAAGCAGAAGTCGCCTGGGGTCTTGTAGCAAGTATGTACATTGGCAATGTATTTCTGTTGCTTCTAGGTGTTCTTGGATTACCATTATTTGTAAGGATTCTTAAAGTGAAAGCTCCAATTTTGAATTCAATAGTTCTTGCATTCATCCTAATTGGATCTTATGCACTGCAAAATTCGATGTTTACTGTTGGTGTAACAATATTCTTTGGAGTTATTGGCTACATAATGAAGAAAATGAAGGTACCGGCTGCTCCAATGGTTTTAGCGATCGTATTGGGATATTTAACGGAATCCAATCTAAGGCAGGCCTTGATAATCGGAGACGGCAGCTTCATGAATGTAATAACTAAGCCAATTTCAGCTGTTATTCTAGTAGTTGCAGTGTTGTTGGCATTTGGTACGCCCATTACAGAAATGATATCAAGACGTATGTCAAAGAAATCTACTGTTCAATAAAAATTAGTTCTATCTCTGCTAGGTGAATGATCACCCTGCAGTTCAAATAAAGGTAGAGAAAACAAAAAGAGGAGGAGTAAAAGGATGAAAAAATTAATAGCTTTATTACTCATTGGAATCTTTGTTCTCACAGGATGTGCGCCAAAACCAGCAGAAACACCGGCTCCAGCACCCGCACCTGCAGAGACGCCGGCTGCGCCAGCTGAACCAACGGCTTGGGTACCTGAAAAAGACGTAGAAGTAGTTATTCCTTTCAGTGCAGGTGGAGGATCAGACGTATTTGCTCGTAAAGTTCTTGAGATCATTGCTAAGAACAACATGGCACCAGTTAATTTTGTACCTGTAAATAAACCAGGTGGATCAGCCGTTGTTGGATATACATACATGAATGCCAAGGGTGTAGATGACTATGTAATGGCGACTACAAGCTCAAGCTTCTATTCACAGCCACTTACTGGGAACTCACCACTGAGCTGCTACGATGATTTTGCTTTTGTAGCTCATATGGCGAAAGATCCAAGCTTATTTGCAGCTAAGAAGGATTCCTTTAAGACATTGGAGGAAGTTGTAGAATTTGCAAAAGCCAATCCTGGAAAATTAAAATACGGCGGAACTGGTAATGTATCTGATGATGCAATACTTATGTACATGATAAATGAACTTGCAGGCATCGAACTAACCTATGTACCTTACGATTCAGGAGCAGAAGTTCTTGCTGCAATTCTTGGCGGACATATCGACGTGTGTGCTATATCACCTTCAGAGGCTGGCGAACACCTGACCTCAGGCGGATTGGTCCCATTGGCAGTGTCTGCAGATGAGAGAATCTCAAGTGTTCCCGACGTACCAACATTTACTGAGGCTGGTTATGACATAAATCATCAACAAAGTCGTGGTATCGTTATGAATGCTGGTGTTTCAGAAGAAGTGCTTGCATATTACTCAGACCTATTAAAGCAAGTTAGTGAAACTGATGAGTGGAAAGCATTTCTTGAAGAAAACTTCATGACTAATTCCTATATGGATAAAGATGAATATGCAGATTTCAACAATGAACTTGCTGATAAATATTCAAAATTCATGGAAATCATTGCAAAGGCTCAACAGTAATCCTTCATTTTGTATTAAATAGTTGAATTATAGCAGCCTGGAGGTCTGAAACATGGCTTTCAGGCTACTATTATAAGTCACGACATAAATTTGGAACACACAAGGAGGAGAAAGAATGCTCATCAATAAAGAATTATGTATTGGATGTGGGAGATGTATTCCGTATTGTCCAGTGCAAGCTATATCAATGTTCGAAAGGAAAGCTATAGTTGACCAGGAAACCTGCGTAGAATGCGGGACATGCGGAAGAAATAACACTATTGTCAAGTGCCCGACAAATGCATTCTATGAGAGAGAAGATGTTACGAAGTACCCTAGGTCGATAAGAAAATACTTCAGCGACCCAATGGCAACTCATGTTGAAACAAAGGTTCCCGGCAGAGGCACTGAAGAAGTGAAGACTAACGACGTGACTGGGCGTGTGAATTCCAAACAATATGGCATTGCTATCGAGATGGGACGTCCGACCCTGGCAACCAGCTATAAAGACGTAGAAAAAATGACAATGGCCTTATCGAAATTTAAGGTTGAACATGAACCATGCAATCCTATAAAATTTTTATTTGAAGATGAAGAGAAAGGAACGCTTACTAAGGAAGCGCTGGAGCAAAGGGTCATATCAACCATAATTGAGTTCAATATAGACAGGGAACAATTGGTTCCAGTATTGAAAACTATCCTTGAAACGGGGAAGACAATTAATACTGTATTTTCGCTAGATTTAATAGCCAGATTCGAAGATCCTACAAAAATGCCTGAAATCCCTAATTTGACTGAATTGGGGCTAGAACCAAGACCTAACAGTAAGATAAATCTAGGTATGGGCAGACCACTTAAGGAGGATTAACAGATGACACACTCATTACACAGAAGAGGGAGCGCTTGCTCTCTGAAGGATGACTTTGTAATATTAGTAACCCCTGCAGTAAATGTAAACCATATAGGGTCAGGACCGAAGCTATGGAAGGTATTGGATATAATTACTGAAGTAGGTCCTAATAATATCGGATCTTATGAAACTGGAACTATTTATACTGGAGCTACCATAGAAGAAATAAGGGAAAATATGCCTGAAACACCTAGAGTCAGATGCTGCTTCGATAGCAAGGAAAAGATGTTTGAGGTAGTAAGGAGAATCAAGGATGAGGATCTTGGCCTTTCAGTGGTGCTTAGCGGAATAAATGAAGATATACTGGATATGTGCCATGAACTGGATATTAAACCCCATTCAGTTAATTACTCATTAGGAGTACATGGAGCAACAGAATTATTGCCCCCTGAAGAGGTCCTTGAGTTGATAACGATGTGTGGTCATGGGATGATTTCTAAGGATTTGGTGACTAAAGCGATAGAGGAAGTAAAAAAAGGTAAAAAGACGCCATATGATGCTGCAGTTATGGTAGGTCAGCCATGTGTTTGCGGAATTTTCAATGTATCAAGAGCAGAAAAACTATTATCCAAGTACATTCAAGAGTAATAGTATGATTTGAAAATTTATTGTCTAGGGATCTATGATACGCTTTAGGAGTGAATAAAATGAAGGTAGAGCCAAAACTACTCTTGGGATGCATTAAAGAAATACTTGCAGCCTCAGGGGAATCACAAGAAAACATAGAGATCGCAGCTGAAATTCTGCTTAGGTGTGATGCAAGAGGGATACAAACACATGGGTCTCACTTACTGAATCCGATTTATGAAAGGAGAAAGCAAGGACAACTCAATTTCCCAACCAAGATTGACATCATCAAAGATAGCGGAGCTATTGTTCACATGGATGGTAATGACGGCTTGGGTCAGGTTGCTGCATATAAGGCTGTAAAAATGGTTATTGAGAAAGCAAAGAATTTTGGAATAGGTGCAGTCTTAATTAGAAATACGAATAATGTAGGTGCTCTTGGGCTTTACACTGAGATGGTTGCAGAGACTGGTATGTTTTCAATATTATGCTGTAATGCTTCCCCAGCTATGGCTCCATGGGGCGGTATGGAGCAATTCTTTGGAACTCAGCCATTTGCTATTGGGATTTATACAGGGAATGATTTTGTCATATCTGCTGATATGGCAACTTCAGAGGTTGCAAGAGGGAAAATACGTCAAGCTGCAAGAGAAGGGAAAGAAATACCAGATACCTGGGCACTGGATATAGACGGCAATCCAACTACAGATCCAATTGAGGCTATAAAGGGGGTTCTTCTTCCTATTGGTGGAGCAAAAGGCTCAGCAATAGCTCTTTCAATAGATATCCTTGCAGGTATGATGTCGGGCTCAAATTATGCACCAAATGTTCGGGCAATCCACTACCCTGAGGGACAAGCAGGAATCGGTTGTTCATTGATTGCGATTGATATTGAACACTTTATTTCAATTGACGAATTCAAGACTCAAATGGACGATTATATTCAGAGTATAAAGAGTATGAAGAAAGCGAGAGGCTTTGATAAAATATCTCTCCCAGGAGAGAATAGCAGGCAAAGAGAGAAGCATTCCATGGAAAATGGGATAGATCTTTCAGAAAAAGCTCTGGAATCCTTGGATAAGATTCTAGAACAAATAGGTTCCGACAAGAGAATGCTTAATAATGATAGGCAAGTCTAAATTCACTTGGAATCGTAAATATTTGGAGGGGTAGAATTGTTTAATGGTATTTATACACCAATAGTAACACCATTCGATAAAGATGAAAGAATAGATTACACAAGGCTGGACCATAATCTGCAAAAATGGAGCAAAACAGACCTTGATGGCATTGTAGTACTTGGGTCAAATGGTGAATTTGTTTATCTTAATGATAGTGAAAAAATAGAACTTGTAAATCATGTCATAAAAAATTTTAATCAAGAAAAGAAGATAATCGTAGGTGCTTCAAGTGAATCCACCATTGAGACTATCAACTACTGTGAGAAGTACAGTGAAATTGGTGCTGATGCAGCTTTAGTACTACCTCCTCACTATTATAAGGGGAGTATGAAAGATAGTATCTTACATAAATACTATGAAGATGTTGCCGATAAATCTCCGATACCATTAATGATTTACAACATGCCAGGAAACACTGGGATCAATTTGTCTTCAAGCCTGGTTGCAAGGCTGAGTCAACATGAGAACATTGTCGGTATAAAGGATACATCAGGCAATATTGTACAGATTTCAGAAATAGTTAGAGATACTGCTGAAGATTTTTCAGTATTTGCTGGTAATGCAGGGTATCTTTTGCCTGCATTAAGTGTTGGTGCCAGGGGTGCAACACTTGCACTTGCAAATGTACTCCCTCAGGAGTGCTGTGATTTAGTATCTTTATTTAGGGAAAGAAAATTCGAAGAAGCAAGGGAATTACAGCTCAAATTGATTGAGATAAATTTTGCTGTTACGGGCAAGCTTGGAGTTGCTGGTCTTAAATATTCAATGGATTTAATGGGCTATATGGGTGGAGAAGTGAGGCGGCCTTTAGTCAAGCTCACAACGGACGAAGAGCAATATGTAGAAAAGCTAATTGCCCCCTTTAGAAGATAGAAAGCGGAAAAAGCAGGATAATTACAATATCCTGCTTTTTTGCTTTACCCGTAAAAATTACCATTTTTCTCCCTTAAATACTCAAGTTCCTCCATTGTAGACTCTCTTCCGAGATCTTTATTTTGATAAGGGTATCTACCGAATCTATCAAGAACCTCCCTGTGAAGCTTCTCAAAATATAGAGTTCCCCCACCGTCCTCAAGCTCCTCAAAGTATTTCATTGCCCAATCATGAAGATCAGTTGATTCTGAGTGCATGAAAGGCAGAAGGATGAATCTTTTTTCATCCGGAGTCAGCTTGTGATAATCAGGGCTATTTACAACCTCCTGAGAAAGTGCAATAGCCATCTTATCCTGAGTATACGTCCTTATATCATTTCTGAATAGGTTTCTTGAAAACTGGTCCAGTACTATTATCTCAGCCAAACGCCCCCTGATATCTCCTCTCCAGTCCACCAGAAGACCCTCCTTTGCGGCCTCCCAGGTATCGAGGAACTGTATCCTGATTTTTTCATCGAATTCATCGTTCTCATCAAAATGTAGTGGTACATTCTCTGGTAGAAACCAAAAGCTGAGAACATCCCCGTAGGTTTTCACTGCCATACCATCAACCCTTTCTTAATTTATTTCTATTTGTCTATATACCAGAATAGCCTACTTTATAATCATCAAACCTCCGGGATTTTGTCTCAGCAATCACCTGATTAAGTGGTATAATGTTGATATGGACAAATTTACAGAACGTATGATCTGAATACATATTATGTGAAAGTGGATGACCATGAGAAGATTTAACTTCAATATTGCACCTAAGTACATACTGACAATAGCTGCAGCTCTTGCTATGGTTTATTTGCTCTGGCCAAAAGGAAATTTCAATGAGGATTTATTAAACACAGACAATATATATCAGCATATTGAAGATCTGTCGTCGGAGGAATACCAAGGTAGACAGGCAGGATCAGAAGGCGACGAAAAAGCACGGGAGTACATAGAAAGCTACTTTAGACAAATCGGTTTAAAACCAGCAGGTATAGACAGCACTTACTATCAGCCGTTTAGTACAGTCATGCCAGACATAGATACCAGTCCGATATTTACCGTAGGCTCTGTTGAGGGAGAAATGATTTTCGACCTTGATATTTACGAGGATTATAATGTGGTGCCTTCCCTGAACGGAGGAAGCATTGACTATTACGGAGATTTGATAATTGCAGGCAGTGACCTACTCAGACTGGACCCTGAGGTTATCGAAGGCCGTATTGTAATCATCGAAGCCAATAGACTGCTCCCAAAGCACGTAAGCTACGTTAGGGAGTCCGGAGGCAAGGGGATATTATGCACTACGGGTGTCAATGTATATGATCGCAACAGGAGAGTGGAGTTGCTGAAACCTCTCAGCATAGCTGGTAAAGCAGGAAAGTCAATATTTATTGGTTACTTTTCTTATGACATCTATTATAAAATGATCAAAATGATAGGTGAGGGAAAAATCGGAGTAGATGGTAATACGTATGACACCATAGAGGGAGCTAGGTTAAAGGTAGACATGAGCTTTCCAATTGTCGAATCAGCTAATATTCTTGGAAAGGTGGATGGGAAATCAGAAAATGGAGAGATCCTGCTTATCACTGCTGATGTTGACGGCTGTGGAGATGGAGCAAATGGCAAGTATTTCCCTGGAGCCTTCAACAATACATCCGGGATAGCGGTCCTCCTTGAAGTCGCCAGAGTCATTGCAGAGCAGGATAGCTTACCATATGAAACGATCGTATTCGCTGGCTGGAATGCCCAACAGCAACAGCTATGGGGTTCAAGCTGCTATATCGACGATCCGATATATCCTCTAGATAGGACTACAGTTATTCACCTTGGATCAATTGGCAGGGAAACGATAGAAGGGCTTAAGGTATCAACTGACATGCTTCATGGAACTATATTGAAGGACAGGCTAATCAATTATGCATTGGATTCAGGCCAAAAGGTAGTTTCAGGGCCTCTGGGCTATGGTTCCATAACCAGGTTCAATGACAAAATGGTTTCTGCAGTCAGCCTATATGATTCAAATGAGGTTCTAAATACCTATGAGGATAGTCCTGAAAAAATTAATAAGGACAGCTTGGAAAATGCAGCGAGGACTGTACTTAGCTTTGTTAAGCGCGATATATATATGGACAGGGGCTTTGATTATCTGACATCAATTGACAAAATCATAATTGCAATATTTGCCTTGGCAGGTCTTACAAGCTATATTATAGTAATTGCATATAATACATATCCTAAGGTTAGGCTCTTCGGACGTCCAATAGAGGAGGTTTATTATTCCACGGGGAGCATCTTTATAAGAAAACTCTACACAGTTGCGGTTTTCGTCATTATCGCAGTATTCATACTATCTTTTCTTGGGAATATAGATCCAGGTACTGATGCAAAGCTTATTGGAGATGAATTACAGACAAACCTATCCCCATATTTGACGTTAAAAAAGAGTATATTGTTCATAAAATCTATGTTCTACCCATCCACATATGGTGATAATGCGGCGGGGAGTATTATTGATGTAGTATATAGTTCAAGCCGCCAAAGCCTGATCCTTATATCTGCATCCCTTGTTTTATCAACGATACTTGGTATAGTAAGGGGGATGTACGAGGGTTACAGGTCGAAAACCTCAAGACTTACTTCGGTGGGATCTCTCATATTTTTCTCCATCCCCGATGTTCTTATAGTGCTATTGACTTTAATGGGATATGCGGTTCTGGCTAGAAGGTTCCCTGAGATCAAAGAAGCCGAATACGTTAAGGAATTATTAGTGCCGTTATTAACACTTACAATAATCCCTACAGTCTATATCTCCAGGATCACCTTTATCACTATCCAGGAGGAACTGGGCAAGGATTATGTAAAGAATGCATTTGCAAAAGGTTTCTCCAGAAAGAAGACTATATTTTTGGAGCTTATGCCTGCAGCTGTTTTTAAGATCATCGATGCAATGCCTTCAATAATGACAATGCTTCTTACAAATATGATAGTAGTCGAGTGGCTCTTTTATTATCAGGGGATATTATATTATCTACTGTACTTCTACAAAAGACATGACATTTACAGCTTCGTTCCGTTGGCAATGACTTTGGGTCTAATTTACATTACATTTACGAAAGGTATACAGCTATTGGCAAGGCTGATAAACCCCCTTAAGAGCAGGAGGGTGTACAAATGAGAAGAACTAACCTTCCTCTAATACTGGGAGCCTTAATATTGGCATTGATCCTCCTTGTTGCGGTTTTCCCCGGACTATTCACAGATAGCAGCCCATATACCATCCAGCTTATGAGATTCATACACGAGGATGGGAAGCTGGATGCAGAAAGGGCTTGAGAAAGCAGCTGCAAAGCAAGGACTCCAGAATGACTTTGATTTTCAGAAAGCTTATAACCTTTGACTTTAAGTATCTATTGAGGATGATCGACAAGAGGAAGCGTCTAAAATACGGCATAATAGCTGCATGTATCAGCTTGGCTATAGTCGGCATAAGTCAGCTGACCAGAGTAGATCATAGTATGACCTTGAGAAATTATAGAACTGAGCTTCCTGAGAGTTCTTTGATAGGCACAAAAGAGTCCAGAGCATTGGCAGTCACTATTTCTGAGGAGATGGAAAGTCTAGGACTTGAGCCACTTAAGGATAGTTTCATGATCGAATATCCGATTGGCAGCTCTTACTTGATAGATGAACAGAGTCTGCAGCTTCAAAATGAAACTGAATCTATTGAATTAGCTCCAAACTTGGATTACTCATTTATATCAACAAGAAATATCGAGGTAAACGGTAAGGTAATCGATGCAATGGGTTTGGATATTTTTAGCTTTGATAACTTTGAAAGTCTTGATGGAGGTTTTGCTCTCATAGATAAGGCTTATTATAACGACATGGCTATAGATTATTTTATCAATGAGATCAAAGAAAATTCTAGAATAAAAGGAGTTCTGCTTATTGCCCGAGCAGGAGAGAAGCTTGAAAGCTTAATAGTCGATGAAAGCAGGGATATCCCAATAATACTAATTACAAGAGAGACAGCAAAATACATAGCAGCTTATCCTGAGACCACGATTTCAGCTAAGAGCACTGTAGAAATATTGGGATCTAGCGGTGTAAATGTTGTAGGTGTCTTAAGGGGAAAGGACGAGAACTTCGGTGAAGAGGCAATCGTTATTGGAATGAACTTTAACTACCTGACTGAGGGAGGAAAGGATGTCCTTGGCTTCAACCTTAAAATGATGGAAAAACTTTGTACTGAGTACGACAACAAGAGGTCCATTATTTTCATGTTTCTGGACGGTACCCTGGATGAGAAAAGACATGGCATATATTACATGGCTGAGGATTTTCCCTACAGCCCAAACAAGGTCCAGGCCTACGTTGATCTTACCGGAATAACTTCAAGCCGCTTTGACTACATTAAATTCAGCTCCGCACAAGCACCGTTGACAAGGCCCTTTGCATGGAGCCTTGGTCATCATCTTGGTCAGGAGCTTGAGAAGGCAAGGCTTGAGAACATAGGTTTTGAGACCGTTACAGTGGAGGATGAATTTTTGTTTACCGACAGCTATGCGGACAATGTGATGTTCTGGGAGAGAGGGATCCCAACATTAATTTTAAATACATCTGCTGAAGGGAAAGGGAAGAGAAACGTTGAAGAACTAGGGAGTATAGTTTTGAAGGTAATAAGTGAAAACAATTATTAAAGCAATGTCCGATTAAGCTGTAAAGCAGGAGTTGATATTATGGAAAATGTGTTGCTGCAAGTTAAAAACCTCAAGGTATCCTTCTATCATGATAGTAGCTCTTACCAGGTCATAAGAGGCTTTGACCTTAAACTTATAAAAGGAGAGATCGTTGGCATACTGGGGGAATCTGGAAGTGGTAAGACGGTTTCTGTGACCTCTGTCCTGGGGCTTATTGACGATTCTTCTGGAAAAATAGATTCCGGGGAGGTCGTATTTCAGGGCAAAGACCTATTAAAAATAACTGAGAAAGAGCTTAACAGAATCAGGGGTAAGGAGATATCTTATATATTCCAGAATTCCTCTGAGGCTCTAAATCCCTATAAGACTATTGGCAAACAGCTCGGACAGGTTTTAAAAGCCCATGGATTACAAAACAACAGAGAGATGATCCTGAACGTACTTAGTGAAGTCGGAATAGATGATGCTGATACTGTTTTTGACATGTATCCGTTCCAGTTGAGCAGGGGACATAACCAAAGGATAATGATAGCACAGGGAATACTCTGTAAGCCTATGCTCCTTATAGCAGACGAGCCAACCAGCTCAATTGATGCTTCACTGCAAAAAACTATTCTGGACCTTCTGAAAGATATAAGCATGAAAAATGAAATGTCAGTAATAATAATAACCCATAATTTTGGAGTAGCAAGATATCTCTGCAACAAGCTCCTGGTAATGTATGGAGGCCTTTTAGTGGAGGAAGGCAGCATGGTCGACATTATCGAATCTCCAATGCATCCTTATACAAAAGAGCTGATAAGGTGTGTTGAGTCACTTGATGAAGAGGGCGATAGTATGTATACGATCGATGGTTATCCTCCTTCACCTGAAGATTTCAAGGATGAGTGTCCTTTTTACAGCAGATGCAGCGTCAGTGAAGAAGATTGCACCAAGGGTATACCAACGCTTATAGGTATAGGTGGCAGAAATGTAAGGTGTGTCAAGTATAGGAAGGAATGATGCAGGTTGAAATCTTTGCTCGAAGTCAGTAAGCTTTCCAAGCACTATATAGTCAAAACAGGAGCATTTTCCGAGAAAAAAGTAATCGAAGCGGTTAAGGATGTTTCATTTTACATAGGTGAAAATGAATCTCTTGGTCTAATTGGTGAGAGCGGCTCTGGCAAGAGTACTATCGCCAACCTTGTTATGAGGTTAATCGCGCCAAGCGATGGAAGAATTCTTCTATTCGGTGATGATATAACAACTTTGGATGAAAACAATATGAGAAGGCTTAGAAAGGACATACAAATAATCTTCCAGTACACGGAAGCTGTCCTGGATCCACAGATGACCATAGATGAGCTTATTAGGGAACCGTTGATAATACATGAAATAGTAAAGCCAGTTGAACTTGAGGAGGAAACAGTGCGTTTGATGAAGCTGGTTGGGCTGACTCACACTGAAAGATGGAAGCTTCCGGGTCAGCTGAGTGGGGGGCAGAATCAAAGAGTAGTGATTGCAAGGGCAATCGCAACCAGACCTGGACTAATAGTGTGCGATGAGCCTGTATCTGCTCTTGACGTCTCAGTCCAGGGACAAATACTTAATCTGCTTCAAGAGCTGCGCAATGAGCTTGAGCTTTCATATTTATTTATTTCACATGATCTTAAGGTGGTTAAACATATGTGCGACCGAGTAGCAGTTATGTATAAAGGGGAGTTGGTTGAAACGGGAGAGACTAGGGAGATACTTAATTTACCTAAGCACGACTATACGAAAAAGCTCATAGATTCCATGCTTTAGCAGTGATAGCTATTGCAGTGCCAGAGTATTAATTAAAATATTTAGCTGTTTTCAAATATGTCTAGTATATGAAAGTGTTTGGCAATATAATAGTGGTAAGCGAGAAATGATTAAGTTTTTAACTAAAACAGGTACACTCAAGGAGCTGCTATGGATACTGACGTAAAGAATATGGGCACCAGTAATAATAACAATTTACTTGGAAGCAAGCACCCATGGAGACTATGGGTTTTGCTTCTGTTTCTTTATGCTGTATTAAGCTTATTATTCCTGAGTTATTCCTTCGATAGGTATGAGAAAATTGTTTCTTCAGAAGCAATAATGCTTGGTCAGTCACTGGAAACTATGTTCCATCCTGAGCATCTGATGTCTCTAAAGGGTTCTGAGGAGGACCTTGGCAACCCTGATTATATAATGGCTAAACAAAATTTGATCAGGCTTAAGGAAACTACTAATCCTATATACTTTTCATATCTATTGCAGAAAAAAGATGATCATCTAATAATATTAATGGACTCTGAGATTCCGGATTCACCTGAATATGCACCACCCGGAGAAATATATGAGGAAGCTGATTTAGAATATTTTGAACCATTTGAAACTGGGGAGACGGTTCTTACAGATATTACAGTAGACAGATGGGGCAGGTGGAGAAGTGTGCTTGTTCCAATCAAGCATCCTGATACAAATGAGATAATTGCAGTGTTTGGAATGGATTACTCTTCCGAAGAATGGAAGGAGAGATTATGGAAGCAAATGGTTCCAGATATTGTGATTACAATATCTGTACTTATGCTCTTTATTGCATTTATTATCTCCAGGTTTCAACAGTCAAAACTAAAGAAGCTTAGCAAAAGACTTTCTTATGATGAAGCCCTTTATAGAGGGGTATTTGAGCAGGCGCCAATAGGAATAGGTCTTATGAATGGAGATTCATTTATGGTTAGCTCTGAGTTCGAGTATCCTTCAGTGAATCCCAAATTCGAAGAATTGCTGGGAAGAAAGGATGAAGAACTTAAAGGGATCAAGTGGATGGAAATAACACATCCTGAAGATATTGAAACGGATATGGAATTAGCAAAAAAATACAATTCGGGCGAAATAACAAGCTACACTTTGGAAAAGAGATACTTAAAACCCGATGGCACTCCAGTTTGGGTTGATATGCATATATCATCGATCATAGGTCAGCCCGATATAGAGATGACTCATATTTGTCTTATAGAAGACATAACAGCTAGAAAAATTGCTGAGGAATCTTTGATACAAAGCGAAAGAAGCAAAAAAATACTTATCGATAATCTGCCCGGACTGGCATACAGATGTAGATTTGACAAAGAAGGTACTATGATCTTTGTTTCCAGAGGCTGTTATGAATTGACGGGATACTACCCTGAGCAATTTATTGAAAACAGAGATATTGCTTTCAATGAAATAATTAATCCGGAGCATAGAGATAAACTTTGGGAGGAATGGCAGAGAACTATCCCAAATAGATTGCCGTATAGGCTGGAATATGAAATAACAACGGCAAAAGGCGATAAAAAATGGGTCCTGGAGATAGGCGAAGGCCTTTATAATGAGGATGGAGGCTTAGATGCACTTGAGGGAATAATACTTGATATATCAGATAGGAAGGGCTATGAGGATCAGCTCAGGTATATTGGAGAACATGATCCATGGACCGATCTGTATAACAGGAGACACCTTCTTGCTATCCTGGATGAGGATGCGTCCATTAGTGAAGATATCAAAAGAGCAGTAGTCAGTGTTAATTTGAGTACAATGCACATCCTGAGTCTTACCTATGGTTTTAACTACAGCCAAACACTGATAAGGAAGATAGCAGCTGAACTGAGTACATTAAGTAGTCCTGAAAGAATATTATTCAACACCTATGAATATCGATTTGTGTATTACTTTAAGGGTTACAGGGATTTTGAGGAACTCAGAAACTTCACTGAATCTGTTGCCGAGGTTCTTGAATGGAGTCTTAAAGCAGAGCACGTGAATGGAGGAATTGGAGTAATTGAAATCAATAGTGGTAATAGTGGAAACAATGAACAACTGCTTAAAAATCTTCTCGTAGTATCTGAAAAAGCACTACACGCTGACAAAGATTTTGCGATTTACTACCTTAATGAGGATGCTGAAAACCAAATAAACAGGGAAGAGATCATAACGAGAGAGTTGCTGCAAATCGCCGAAGGAGAAGCTACAGAAAGATTGTTCTTGCAGTTTCAGCCTATCCTTGACATTAAGACAAGTAGGATAAGCGGTTTTGAGGCTTTAGCCAGGTTACGGAGTAGTAAGCTCGGAATGATCTCTCCAATGGAGTTCATACCATTAGCAGAAAGGAATAAACTAATAATAAATTTAGGTGATTTGATAATTGATAAGGCTCTTCAGTTTCTGCTAAGGCTTAAACAAATGGATCGCGTTGATACCACTGTGTCGATCAATATCTCTGCAATACAGCTGTTAAAGCCTGACTTTAGCAGGAAGTTGTTAAATGCTATAAGAGAGCTGGATATCGACCACAGAAATATTATAATCGAGGTAACAGAGTCAGTCTTTGCGGCAAACTTTGAGGGTATTAACGAAGTTCTTGGAGAGTTAAAGAGTAGTGGGATAAGTATAGCTATAGATGATTTTGGTACTGGCTACTCATCTCTGGCTAGGGAGATTGAGATAAATGCAAGCTGTTTGAAAATAGACAAGTATTTTATTGATAAGCTTGTCGAGATAGAACCACAAAAAACCCTAGTAAGCGATATAATATCGATGGGTCATAAGCTTGGATACTATATAGTTGCCGAAGGGGTTGAGCATGGATCTCAGCTTGATTACCTTATGGATAATGGCTGCGATAAAGCACAGGGTTACTATATCTCAAAACCACTGGACGAAGACAGAGCATTAGATATTCTAACGGGCGAACCTGACAATTAGTGTCAGGTTTTCTAATTTAGTGGGTATATGGTTATAAGTTTATAGTGGTCATACAATACATTTGGATGGAGGATCTAGATGCCTGATAGAAAATATAGCAATGAACAGCTTTCTAGTATGCTTTATGAAGCAACGAAAACAGGGAAGACAATGGAGATAATAAGCCAACTTGATGAACAAGTAACTGTACAGGATGCATACGACATCCAGCTAAAAAATGTAGCAAGAGCACTTGAAGATGGCGAGGTTATCAGCGGTAAAAAAATTGGGCTGACCTCAAAGCCTATGCAGCAGCTTTTTGGGATCGACGAGCCTGATTATGGGCATCTGTATAAAAGCACAGAGGTGACAAATGGAGGATCAATAAAAATTGACACGTTAAACAAGCCTAAGGTAGAAGGCGAAATTGCATTCATATTGAACCGGGACCTGACTGGACCTGGAGTTACAATTGAGGATGTATATAGAGCAACTGAGTATATATGTCCTGCGATTGAAATAGTAGACACAAGATATGAGGATTGGAGGATAAAGCTTGTAGATACTATATCTGATAATGGATCAAGCGTTCTTTACATTATGGGAGACAATAAATATAAAATTGGAGAAGTCAGTCTTCCTGAAATCAAGATGACTTTATTAAAAAATGGTGAGGTTATAAATAAGGGAACAGGAGCTGATGTACTCGGAGATCCGGCTACAGCGGTAGCATGGCTTGCTAATAAGCTTCATGAGTTTGGAGTCAAGCTTAATAAGGGTGACGTTATTCTCTCGGGTGCTATTACTGCAGCAATCGAAGCAGTCGAGGGTGACTCATTTGAGTGCAGCTTCGGAGAGCTTGGTAGCGTTAAAGTGGATTTTAATTAAGATGGTTAAGTACTTAGGTTAATTATTTGCAACTTATTAATAGAAATTAATTTCCAATTATGGTAATATTATCTTGTAAGAGTTAAAAGCTGAAGATAATAGGAGGTATGTGCTATGCCTGAGGTTGGAAATGTATTAGTCTGGACTTTGATTTCCGAATGTCCTATCCCTAATGATGTTGAGACACTTTTAGTTAATGGAGAGAAAGCAATAGCTGCCTATAAAACTCTCCGAGATAGCGCTATTTTTACAAATAAACGTCTTATTGTTAGAGATGCTCAAGGTATAACTGGGAAAAAGGTAGAGATTTACTCATTACCGTATTCTTCAATCAATATGTGGTCAACCGAGAATGCAGGGAAATTATTGGATTTTAATGCCGAGGTTGAATTATGGACAAGAGCTGGCCATATTAAGATTAACTTACAAAAAGGTGTTGATATTAGAAGGTTTGACAAGCTAATTGCAGAAGCGTTGTTATAGAGATAACTACTTTACACTACTTTATTATAAAACAGGTGCCGGTTTAATTTCAGCACCTGTTTTTATTTCTTTACTGCCTACTTCCAAGCTTCAGCCTAACGATTTCAGCGAAAAATTCTGCCCCTATCTCCAGGATAGAATCATTATAATCAAATACTGAATTGTGGAGAGGAATCATATTGTCTGAGTCATTATTAATCAGTCCGCCAAGAAACACGAAGCAGCCTGGAACCTTATTCATGAAGAAACCAAAGTCCTCGGAACCCATCATTGGGACACAGTCAGGGAAAGTATTTTCTTCACCGACGATATTTTTAGCAGCTTGTAATGCAGTTTGTGTTTGCTCAGGCCAATTTATGGTTGGAGAAAACTCGTGTGTGTATTCAAAGCTACACTCTGCATCATGTGCCTGACAGATACCCATACAGATATTCCTCATTCTGTCTTCGATCAGGGCCTGGACCTTAGGCGTAAAACTTCTTGTATCTCCCTTTATTACGACGTTTGAAGGAATGGCATTTCTTATCCCGTCAGTAGTTATCTCTGTGCAGGAGATGACTGCATTTTCTAGTGGACTCGCATTCCTTGAGACGATGGTTTGGAGTGCAAGTATTATCTCGGCTGCGATGACGAGTGGATCATTTCCTAAATGTGGACTTGATGCGTGGCAGCCTTTTCCTTTGATTTTTATGACAAAGTTGTCCTCACTTGCCATGATTCCACCAACTCGGGTATGTATAGTACCCTCTGGAAGATTTGGCATGTTGTGGAGACCATATATCTCATCTATTGGGAATCTCTCAAAGAGTCCATCCTTGATCATGGCAATTGCTCCCTTGCCTGGCTCTTCAGCAGGTTGGAATATTAGCCTTACTGTACCATTGAAGTTTTTCCTGCCAGCTAAAAGCATCGCAGTCCCCAACAGAGTTGCGATGTGACCATCATGACCACAGGCATGCATCCTATTTGGAGTTTCTGATGCATGTGCCACATTTGAAGTTTCCTGCATTTGAATACAATCGATATCTGCCCTAAGACCGATAGAACCTGGGGCATCTCCAACTGTTAGATTTGCAACCAAACCGGTCTTACCGATGCCTGTATACACTTCGTAGCCCATTTTAGAGAGTTCTTCAGCTATAAACTTAGATGTATTAATCTCCTCGAAAGCACTTTCTGGATGCATATGCAGGTAGTGACGCCATTTTTTAAGCTGATTCATAAATTCTTCTCTGTCCATCTTTATCCCCCTTCTTCCTTTGTTATTGATATTATGATACATTTTTTCGCTATTAAATGTAAGGTACGAATATAGTTATTTTCTGATAGAGTCGCTATAAGCTGGTACAAAGCTATAGATTTGTGATACCATTTAAAGAGGATGAAGAAGTCAATAAGGAGGAGAAAGTATGATCGGTAGTGAGTTTAATATTAATTATATCGACTCTGTGTTGATTGTGGATAAAAATATGAACATTGTCCATACCAACAGGTATAATCCAAGATTCAGTCATAATAAAATTGAAAATGAATACACTGATTATATTTTCAGGAAATACAATGAGGTTTATCCAAATATAAGGCAAGATGAGAGCACAATTATTGAATGCTTGAAAACAGGAAGGGTTATTTATAGAGACAGGCAAAAATTCTCAGATTTAAATGGGAATATTTACATAACAAGAAATATTACTTACCCGATCATCAGGTATGGAGAAATTGTTGGTGCACTTGAGATTTCACAAGATATCACGACTAAAAATACTATTGAATCCTCGGAGGGCAGGCTGCTTAACAATGATCCAGCAGAAAACCAATACACCAAGCATACTGATAAAAGTGAAATAATCACCAGGAACCATCATATGATGGAAATGATTCGAAGAGCAAAGATATTTTCTTTTAATTCCAGTCCAGTTTTGATATTTGGTGAAACTGGAACCGGGAAGGAATTGTATGTAGAAGCTATGGTAAGATCAAACCCAAATTTGAAGGGAGAGTACCTAACCGTTAATTGCGCAGCTATACCGGAAACACTTTTTGAATCTATCCTTTTTGGATCGACAAAGGGTGCATTTACTGGAGCAGAGGACAAAAAAGGTCTTTTTGAGCTTGCTAATAATGGCGTATTATTTCTCGATGAGCTCAATTCAATGCCAGTCAGTCTACAGCCAAAGCTTCTTCGCGTGTTGCAAAATGGCAGAGTAAGGCCTATGGGAAGTTCCAAAGAGGTATCAGTAAATGTAAAAGTAATTGCAGCGGTTAACAAGGATCCAAGATATTTAATGGAGCAAAGGCAATTGAGAGAGGATCTTTTTTACAGACTAAGCAGTAATATGATAGAATTATTGCCATTGAGAGACAGGGTTGAGGACATTGATCTATATATCAACTACTTTATTGAAAAAGCAAACCTAGAATACGGTAAAAATATAACCAAAGTATCTAAATCACTAAATCATCTTCTAAATAAATACAGTTGGCCTGGAAATGTTAGAGAAATCAAGCATGTCGTTGAGTCAATGGTAAACCTCACAGAAGGAAATGAGCTTACGGTTGGCGATCTCCCATTTTACCTGAAAGACCACTTGAACCAAAATACCAAAGATCAAAGTTTTTCTGAGGAACTGGATAGGGATTATCATTTGGAGCCATTAAACACGTACCTTAATAAAATGGAATCAAATCATATAGAAAAAGCCCTGAAGCTGACCTCCGGAAATATTACAAAAGCAGCAGAAATTCTAGGTATGCCACGACAGACATTAAAGTATAGGATCGATAAATTGAATATGCTTTCAAAATAAAATCGCAACCGACAAAATATCAGCGATAAGCTCATGATTAACGCCCAAATATTGGCGAATTTCGTGAGCTTTTGCTTTCCCGCTAAAATATTGGCTTTTATTCTTGGAAAGAAATTAGACAGAGTATTAAAACAGCTATTTTTAGAGACTTGAGCAAACGATTTAAGTTGGCATCAATTTTGCAATACATAGAGTAACAAAGGGAAATATACAATTAGGGGGTAATCAAATGAGAATTGCAGTTTTAGGTTCAGGAAATGGAGGCTGTACATTAGCCGCGGATTGGTCATTGGCAGGACATCAGGTAAAGATTTTTGACTTCAGGGATTTTCAAAGTACAATCAACGATATAAATAAAGCTGGTGGAATAACTGTAGAGGGAGACATAGAAGGATTTGCAAAGGTTGAATACGCAGGTGATTATATTGAAAGAACACTGAAGGATGCAGACATTGTATTTGCAGTTGGACCAGCATATAGTACGGCTTCGTTTGCTGAAGAAGCCAGAGATCATATCAAACCGGAGCAGCTATATATTGTTTGTCCAGGTTCTTTAGGGGGAGCTCTTATAACTAAGAAAGTTTTCAGTAATAATGAATCACTTAAGGACATATGTATAGCAGAGACTTCAACTGTATAGCAGAGACTTCAACGCTTCCCTATGCAACAAGACTTATTGGACCTGCTACTTTGGAGGTTTATCTGAAGCTTAAGGGCGGCGTTATGGTTTCTACTATTCCCTCAAGTAAAGCCTCAAATGTAGTGGAAGTACTATCTGCGATATATCCAAACTTAATAAAATCAGATAACATTCTTCAAACTATGCTGCAAAATGGGAATCCGGTTATTCACCCCGCTGTCACAATACTTAATACTGCATTGATAGAAAGAACGAAAGGAGATTTCTTATTCTATGAAGAAGGCGTAACACCAGCTGTAGGAAGGCTAATTAAGGCAGTGGATGAAGAAAGAATGGAACTGGGAAGAAGATTAGGCGTTGAAGTAATATCTGAGACAGGAGTTAGCCTGATGCAAGGTTATTTGACTGAAGACAGTTATGAGTATGGCTATACTACTGCTCCTGGATTTATGGGGATCAAAGCTCAGTCGAGTCTTGACTATAGATATATAAATGAAGATGTAGGCTATGGACTGGTATTCATGAAGGATTTAGCTGACAAGGTAGGGATGAATGTTCCTGCCATTGACTCGATAATTACGATTGCATCTATCATAACGGGCAAGGATTTCCTGAAAATGCAGGAAAGAACATTGGAAAAGATTGGTTATAGTTTAGAGCAGATCATTAATGATGATCTTTAATGATTAAATGAGAGAAATGTTATCTGCAAACTTTTTACTCAAGTAATACCTATAAAAAGAAAATCCGACCTTGATTCATCCAAGGTCGGATTTTCTTTTGTATTGATCAATTATATTATATGCCATTTTTCATTTTGTGTCCTTATTTAGAAACATTAATGCCAGACAAATATTATCGAATTGTTAGAAATGAGTAAAAATGGTATCATCTAAGTAACCGGGAGGGATAGAAATGGAATTAAAATCTCTTTTTATAGATATGAGTCTTAGAAAAATTGTCCTGGTGGATAAAACCTCCAACAGCTACCATGCCAGAAGATACTTAGTTGATAAATATGGGATCCTTCTGAATACGCATATTATGACTTTGGGACAATATATCACCCAACTGACAGGGCAGGCTTTAAAGGAGAGGAACCTGGAGATAATCGGCAGGGAGGATGCCCTGTACTTGATCGAGTCCATTATGAACGATGATCAATCAGGATTTCAATATTTTAAAAGAGAAATAATTTCTCTTAATACATATACTGAGGTTTTGGCAACGATCCAAGAGCTTAAGAAAATAGGAATTAGCTATGATAATGATCTTCTTCAGGGAAGGATCAAAACACAGGAATTGGGGAAGGTGTACCGATTGTATCAGGATTCTCTGAAGCGCTTAGGGAAGGTTGACGAGGCTGATCTTTTGGAGCTGCCGGCAGTTTTAGATCAAAACTCTATCCATGTAGTATTCGACAATGTTACCTGGCTTCCTGGAGAAAAAGCATTTTTTGAGGATTTATGCAAGGGTGATTTCAAGCTTATTGGTCTACCGAAACCAAGCTGTATTCCTAGGCCATCCAATTACACATACTTCTGTGATGAGGCCGCAGTGGATAATGGATATCTTATTGAAACCTACTGCAATGGAATTACATCAAATAAGCTAAGGATCACTAGGGCATATGGGCAATCTAACGAGGTAAATGGAATATTCAGAGAGATATTATTACGAGGGCTTAGATTCGACCAATGTATGGTTCTCTACACAGGAGGCGAATATGCTGATTATATAAGAAATTCATCGGATTATTACGGAGTGCCTGTAACAATCCAGGAAGGACTGAAGCTTGAAGACACTAAGCCCTTCTATCTTGTATCCCAACTGATATGGTATAAGGCTAAGGGTTTTCTCACCGAGAGCATTAAGCCATTATTCGATGCAGCTGTATTGAGACTGGAGGTGCTTGACCACAAGGGTGAAAGGATTTCTGATGGAAAACTATATGAATACATAAAAGCATTGAGAGTAAGCAATAGCCCCGTGGTGCTTCTTGGTAAGCTTGACTCATATGTAAGAGACTGTGAAGAGGCTTCCGGAAGATTGATGGAAGGAGCTTCAAAAGAAGAATACTTAAGGTCGATCGCCATAGGTAAAGGATTAAGACCCTTTGTGGAAGCTCTGGCAAGGCTTGAGAACATTAAATCTGGAACAGATGAGTGGCTAAGAGCATTGTTGGATATCATTGTTAAATACACCTTCATCATGGAGGGCGATGAAGGGAATGGCGATAAGGACAAAAGAGCACTCGAGGCAATAACGGGTGCTATTGAAAGGTACCTCGATGGACCCTGCAGCTATGGAAGTGTAAGCGCTAAGTGGCTCTATGAAATGGAACAAAGACTGAAAGGATCCAGGAAAGACCTTTCAACGCCGGCACCTGGGAAGCTTCATGCTGCAAGATTTTCTAATACGATGCTGATTTCCAGGCCATATGTGTTTGTGGTAGGGCTTGATGCAGGCCACTTTCCTGAGAGGAGATCAGATGTAACTATCCTCAGTGATATCGATAGACAAGGCTTAAGCAAGGACTTGTTATTGGAACACAGGAAGACGGATTCCATATTCAAGCTCCTTGAAGTGCTTGGGGGATTTAAAGGCGAACTGAACCTTGTTTACAGTTATTATGACACTGTTAAAGTAAAGGAGACAAATCCATCCTCGTTTATACAGGAATTGCTTGAGATAGAAGACATTTCTAAATCTGAGTATTCATTCCTTCCGGAATCGAGCGAGAGAGCTTTGACTCCCATAGAAGACTTAATGTTCGCCCCATCCGAGCTTCTTGGCAAAGTAGAAGATACTGGCAAGGAAGCTACAGGAAAAGCTGAGGATTTCATGGCCAGAAATATATTCTCTGCCTCTCAGATAGAAATGATGGTTAAGTGCAGGAGGATGTACTACTATAAATACATTCTTGGCATACCAGAAGAAACTGAAGAGATCCCAGGACATATTGGCTGGCTCAATGCTGCCGACAGGGGTACACTGCTCCATTCCATACTTGAAAGGGTCGTAAATGAGATTGCTGGATCCTGTGACACTGATGCTAAAATAGTGGAAATTTGTGAAGATGAATTTCAGAAAATGGAGAGACAAGTACCTTGCGTAGTCAGGCATCACTATGAAAGCATGCTGAGAGGATTCCAGCAGGCAGCTCTAAGCTATGGGAGGACATATCTTTCAAAAGTATCCTCAGGAGAAGTAGTGTCATCAGAAACTGAAAAGAATTTCGTCGTTCCTGTGGAGATCGTATCAACAAATGAGATAGAGAAGAGCAGCAAGATAATACTTCTTAGAGGGGTAATCGACAGGATCGACATACACCCTGACGATACTATGACAATAATTGACTATAAATCCGGTAAGCCCTTTGAGGACAGCTCTGCCAACAGGGAGAAGCTCCAGGATTACTTGTATACCCTGGCCGCACAGGTGATCTATAAGGACAGGGAAGATATCAAGGGTGTGAAGGAAGCCAGGTACGACTTTCCACTAGAGGAAGCAGACGACGTCTTTTGGGCGATGGATAGAATGAAGCTTGAAGCTCTTACCAATGAAAAGGCAAGGCTGATTCTCGCTGCTCTAGAAGATATTTCAACGGGCTGTTTCAAGAGGGCTGAAGATGCAAAGCATTGCACCTACTGCAGCTATTATCTGCACTGCAGGCCACACATAAATGGAGGTGATGAGTGATGGATGCAGAAACATCTTTAAGGGAAAAACTTCTAACAGATTTTGATACTAATTTTATGGTCGAGGCTGGTGCCGGCGCAGGTAAAACTTCACTGATCATTGAAAGGATACTGAACCAGATAACTGCTTCATCAAAGGATAGAACACCGATGTTGCTGGAGGAGATAGCAGCGATAACATTTACTGAGAAAGCGGCCAATGAGCTAAAACTAAGGGTAGCAGCAGGCATTAGAAAAAGAATTGAAGATGAACCTTGCCAGGGAAAAAGGAAACTGCTGGAAAAGGCTAAACTTTCGATAGACGATCAGTTTGTTGGTACAATACATTCATTTTGTCAGGAGCTGCTGAGGGAAAATGCATTTGAGGCAGGATTGGGTCTTGACTACAAGATAATGGATCAAGATGAGGACGCTCAGATCAGGGAACTTGTTTGGCAGAGATATATTATGGAAAACCAGTTGGGACTATCGGGAATAATGAGAAGATTGGATGAGCTTAATATATCGGTCGAGGAAGCTAAAGCTGCCTTCGATACTATTTCAAGGCATGAGTATTCAATAATAGATTTCGACGCAGAAATATGGAGAGAGGCCCCTCCGTATCAAAAGCTTATGGAGATGCTAAATCCGCTGACTCGGATTTTTCGTACTGGTCCTGACGGAGAGCTAGAGACGAATCTTGGCGAGCCTTTAAATAAGGTGCTTAATGCTCCAGAAAGAAAAGCATTCATCCCCTATTACAGAAAGCAGACTGGAAAGGGTGCTGTTGCCCTGGCTAAAGCCCTGTCATCTAAATATGAAGCAGAGGGGATCGTTTGCTCTAAAAATTATGCAAAGAAAGGTCTATGCCTGGATGTGATTGAAGGCCTTGATTTTGCTGGGATGAAAACTCTTTATGAAGCCTGCTATATATATACATATGATGTAATCATGTCCATAGCCTACCCTGCAATCAAGGAATACACCAGGTACAAAAGGGAGATAATGGCTGTGAGCTTTGATGATTTACTAGTACTTACAAGAAATTTATTGAGAGATTCCGAGGAAGCAAGAGAAAGAACAAGAGAAAGGTACAAATGTCTGTATATAGATGAATACCAGGATACAGATTCCATCCAGTCAGAGATAATGTTTTATTTAAATGGTGAAGCAGCAAATGAGGGTGCTCTGTGGAGCGAAAGAAGGCTTATCACTGGATCCACATTTATCGTTGGGGATCCAAAGCAGTCTATTTATAGATTCAGGGGAGCAGATATTGCACAATACAATAAGGTTAAGAAAATTTTCGAGGAAGATCCTGGATGTGAGGTGGTAGTACTTAAGAAAAATTTCAGAACACAATCAGGGATAGTTCAGTGGGTCGAGAATGCTTTCAAGCTTCCAGAGGGAAGCAAGGATGAACTTGCAGAAAGCGGATATGGAGCTTCACGGTTTCTGCTTAATGAGCCTGCACCGTGGCAAGCGTCATTTTATGGCATGGAGGCTCAAAGAATGGATTCTGATTCTCGAGACGAGAAGGTAATTAAGGGAGTTTACTCCTTCCTGGCGGGACCGTTGGAGAAAGTTGATGAATATCGAAGAATTGAAGCAGCATGGGTATCAGGTTTTATTGAAAAGCTTGTAAAGGAGAATTATCTACTCGAGACCTTTGACGTTCCGACTGGGTCGGTGGAGGCTAGGCCGATTAGATATGGAGATTTTCTTATACTGCTCTACAACACAAAGGGAATGGAGGACTATATCTCAGCCCTAAAGGATAAAGATATTCCAGTGTCCTATGCAGGTAAGCTAAAGCTTGGGAATATAGATGAGATAGCCAACTTTATCGATATGGCTGAATATCTGGCGGATCCAGGGAATGAATCAATGCTATGCAATGTACTTATTAATTGCTACGGGATTAGTAATCTTGAAGAGTGGAAAAGAGTAGAGGAAAATGGAAGGCTGAGGACTATTGAATTGACATCATTTTTAGAGCTGGGAAATTTGGGTGATATACCTCCTCCCCTAAGGAAAGCATTTGAAAGCATCAGAGAACTTACTGTTTTAAGGGATTACTTGAGCCCAATGGCGTTCATGAGAAGACTGCTCGACGAATATGAAAGATTGTACCTTGGGAGGTATAATGAGACAATTGTTCGTTCAGTTGCAGGTACTCTTCACTTTTTGATAGAAAAGCTTTCTTCAAAAAACCTGGCAAGCTTTCAAATGGCTTCAAGGGAGCTGGCCCTTCTTAAGGACCTCGACACTGACAGAGAGATGATGCTGGAGGATAAAGCAACAGAGGGAGCTTTGGGTTATGTAAGTATAATGAATCTTCATAAGGCAAAGGGTCTGGAAGCTCCAATAGTAATACTTGCAACTGGAGGTACTGATTACAGCCATTCTGCTTCTATAGCAGCAAGACATTCTGAAAAAGGGAAAATCGTAGATATTAAGCTGTCAAAGGGAAATGGAGTGCTGGGATATAGCAGAAATTGGCTCCAGATTGAGTCGGATGAGGAAAAAAGTCTTAAGGCTGAGGCTCTAAGATTACATTACGTCGCAACTACAAGACCTATCAATGCGCTTATTATAAGCGGTTGGGGCAGGAACAACTGGAGGAGGTACAAGGAATTCCCTTCCATAGAAATACCTGCAGATTTTCCAAAGGAATACCTGGGTGTGGGCGAACTATACTCACTCCAGCATGATAAGGTAGAAGGAAGGATCACAAGACTAAATAATAAGAGGGCGGCTTTGGAAAATGTCTCAGCAAAGCAAAGCTACCTGGAAGTAAGGCCTAGTAAGCTTAAGGAGTTACCTGAAGTTGAATGGAGATATGAAGCAGGACATAGATTCAAAGAAGTTCCTTCTGGTGAGAACTGGGGTACAGTAATCCATAGGGTATTTGAGCTTTATTTTACTTTTGGATCAGAATCTAATGGTGGCAAAACTTATGGTATTGACTCTAGGCTTGTCGATATGGCTATAGATGAGATGAAGGCAGTTGAAGATTTCAGCAGCTATAAGAAAGTTATTATGAATATACTCAGGAGCTTTATATCCAACCACGAAGTTATAAGGATAACTTCATCAGCCAAGCTTATTCCTGAGCTTCGCTTCGATCTTGTAAGGAGCATTGGGGAGAACCCTGAATATATAACTGGTATAATCGATCTGCTTGCTTACTCAGAGGATGGTGTATATTTGATAGATTATAAGACAAATGCTCCTGACACAGTTGATAAGGATGAATTCATAATCCATATGATAGGAACGTATAAGCCCCAGATAGACCTTTATAGAGAATTCCTGGCAGACAGCCTTGGTAAGAAAGTATTGGGATCATATCTGTACCTGACAGCGATAGATAGAGTTGTTGAGGTCAATTGATTAGTAATTTCTTATTATTAATAATTGATTAAGAGAGTAGATAATCTGAGTGGAGGTGTCCGGATGAAGGAGCTGCTGAGAAAAAGAATCAAAGAGATGACAGGACTGATAGGAGTAAGTGGAAAGGAATGGGATGTAGCTAGTTATGTCAAAAGAGAGCTGGCTGAGTTTGTCGACGAGATCAAGGTATTAAACAATGGGATCGTAATAGCTCATATTAAAGGAGAAAAACCGGGACCAAAGGTTATGGTTACAGCTCATATGGATGAGGTAGGTTTCATGATAAAATCAATTGATGCTAATGGATTTCTATTCTTCGACAGGCTCGGAGGAGCCACTGAAGCGTGTATCCCGGGAAGAAAGGTGCTGGTCAAAGGAACTAAAGGCATAATACCTGGAGTTATAGGGGTAAGAGCTGGGCACCTTTTGACACCAGAGGAAAGATCCAAACCTCAGACCGTGCAGCAGTCCTACATAGATATATGCGTTTCTTCAAAAGCTGAGGCTGAAGCTTTTGGTATAGGCGTCGGTTCACAAGTAGTTCCGGACAGCCCCTGTACAGAAATGCATGATCCGGATTATCTTATAACAAGGGCTGCTGATTGTAGAGCGCTCTGTGCAGTAATAGTTGAGACTTTCAAAAAACTGAGTAAAAAGGATATTAGTGGAGATATCTTTGGGGTGTTCAACATACTTGAAGAGACGTCAACGAATGCAATAGGGGCAGCGGTCAACTATATCAAGCCTGAATACGGGCTATACTTGGACACTATTCCATGTGGAGACGTTCCTGATTGTAATTTTGAAAAGGAGCTGCCTGTTGCACTGAAGAAAGGGCCTGTGATAATACTTCAGCACAACTCGATCAATACAAACCTTTGTGTGGGGAGTCACCCAGCTTTAATTGAGGCATTGCGTAAAATCGCATTAACCATAAATATAAAGCACCAGGAGATAGCTCTTAATGGTGCTGGCTACGCAACAGATGCCGTCACCGGAGTATCTGCTGGAGAAGGTATGGCAGTGGCGGTACTGGCTTGTCCAAGAAGGTATTCCCATTCTCCATCTGAAATCATCCATTTGGATGATATAGTTGCTACTCAAGCATTGGTAGAGGAGTTTCTAAAAAATCCTGTGGATATTGATATTGTATGATAAGGATCCGAGAGGATATTGAAAAAAATTAGATAGATATTTCCTTGAGCAATGATGTAAATACTGGGTAAACATATAATGGAAGCATTGAATAATGAGGAATGCTTAGACACGAGAAACTTATTTGGACGCTTGTTTCTCGTAGAGCGAGCAGCGTAACCGGCCTATTGGCCGGTTTTATTTTTGGGGGGATAAATATGAAAAGAAACTATAAGGTGCCATTAATGTTGTTATTTATATTCGTGCTGATATTGAATTTGGGTGTGCCGGTATATTCCCAAGCAGAGAATGCGACCCAAGCCTTTGAAGGTATAAGCTACGATAAAACAGGAGAAATTAGAGTTATAGTCGATGGTAATCAGCTTATTTTTGATACTCCTCCAATTATAGTCGAAGGCAGAACACTGGTTCCCATGAGGGCAATATTTGAAGCTCTGGGTCTATCAGTTCAGTGGAATGAAGCTGACCGTACAGTTAAGGGGACAGGTGAGGGGATAGAAGTACAATTGGGAATAGGAAGCAACAAAGCTATAGTAAATGGAGTTGAGCAAATCTTGGATGTGCCTGCCATGCTTATTGGTGGGAGAACCATGGTACCACTTAGATTTCTGTCATCTTCGCTAGGCTACAATGTTGTTTGGATAGAAGAATCTCAACTTATACTTTTGAGTAAAGGACCAATAGTTGAATGGAGGTATGGTGGCTTTGAAGCTGCGGAGCCTTATAAGGAGTATGAATACAAGTATATCAATGGAGTGGCTACTACAGAATACAGATACACAGGGACACTAAAGCAAGTCGAGCTGGTTGACATGTTTAGAAAGGACGGGAGCATAATTCCAAATGTACCGGATTTTATGTTAAAGAACTACAACCCTGAATGGTCACAAATTTCACCATATGTAGGGAAAACCTGGTGGATCCATATCGATCAACTTAGCGAAACCACCAGGACCAGTAAGCTATTTACTGAAAATATGGAACAAATCATCCTGGATGATTTGGAGGAGCTTAAAACATCAGGAGGTTATGTGAGAATAACAGTCGAAGAGCATCTATTCAGCCTTGATTTGTGGAAAAAATTCATAAACGACCCAGAATCCCAAGTATCAAAGATTGAGGATGAAAAGCTATTGAACAAAGTGATCATTGATAGTAATGATACTATCCTTAAGGTATCCATGGAGGATGGGAGCAAAGGTTATATTCCCCTGAAGGCTCTGAAAGGGACTGTTATAGAGCCTGAGAAAAACAAGATTTACACATATCTTGACAAAGATCCAACAATACTTTTCAAATGGGACAAAATAGCCTGGAACAGATTGGAAAAAGAACAGCCTTGGGTAGGTATGTCCAACGAAATGTTGCTTGTTAAAATTAAAGAAATCCCAGATCAGAGGGCAGAGATAAAGACAGAGTTCTCAGTTCTCGAGCTATGGGTCTATCAGCATGAGTATGGAGATTCAGTATATTACTTCGATGATGGAGTACTTGTAAACATGTGGTAGTTCCTGATCAACCCCGGAGAAAAATATTCTCCGGGGTTTTTATTGCTAAGTTTTGTCAAATCTGAATCTTCAAACACATTAAAGTTGATTATGATTAAGCACAATGCTATAATTAATTAGAAATGTGTATTTTACAGTATTTTGGCAAGAAAAATCACACTTGATGGAAGGATTAATGTATGGAACGAAATCCCAACCAGTTCTTTAGCAAAATATCAATTAAAACGATCATACTTGTTTCTTTCATCATCAGCGTAACTGTTACCGTAGGAGGGATCGGGTACCTCATTTACTCCAGGTGGAGCAGCTCTAATGACATAGTTATTAAGAGAATAGCTGATGATATGAACATACAAATAATCCATCAGATCGATGAATACCTTCATGTGCCAGAGCATATTGCGGAGGTCAATTTAGGTCTACTGGAAAAAGGTGTGGTTGATCTAAAGGATCAGGTTCAAAGAGATAAGTTCTTCGTTAACATAATAAATACTAACGAAGGCAATGTATATAGTGTCAGCTTTGGTTCAGAGCTTGGAGAGTATTATGGAGCAAGGAGAAATGATGATAATAAGGTAGAAGTAATGAGAAACAATGAAGATACTGGAGGTAATTCCTGGTATTTTTCTGTCGATGAGAAAGGTGTCATCGGAGAGCTCGTTAAGGATGCAGGAAGATTTGACCCAAGAACCAGAGATTGGTATAAAGCTGCCAAAAGCTCAATGGAATTTACGTTTTCACCGATTTATAAGCATTTTGTGATGGATGACTTGACAGTCTCTGCTGCAGCTCCTGTTAAAAATGAAGATGGAGCCATAGAGGGTGTGTTTGGTGTACATTTGTTATTATCAGGTCTTAACGAGGTGCTGGAAGAGATAGCAGTACCTGCAGGTTCATATGCAATAATTGTGGAAAAGGATACAGGTAATGTTGTAGCAAACTCCTTAGGTCAGGATAATTACGCCATAGGTCTGGACAGTTCTTTTGGAAGGCTTCATCTTTCATATACAGAAAACAGAGTCGCATGGAAAACCTACCAGGAATATTTGAATGGGAATAATGATCTAGTGGAAGGATATCGAGGAAATGAGAAGCTTTTTAGTAAGTACGAAGAGTTTAGCAGACCAGGGATCAATTGGCTGGTAATTACGGCCGTGCCAGAAAGCCTACTGGGCAACACCTTATCGGCAACAATGGATGACAGCATAATAATAGGACTTTTGTGTTTATTAGCGTCTATACTTGTATTTTTGGTAGTATCAAGGAAGCTTTTCTCACCCATCGACGATATACTTGAGGCTAATAAAAGCTTCTCAGAGGGAGACCTTGAAAAGCGAATAAAAATAAGGCGAAGAGATGAAATTGGAAGGATAGCTGAATCCTACAATGAAATGGCGGACAGGACTTTTTCACTAGTCAACAACCTTGAAGAAGAAGTTATTGACAGAACTGAGGGTATAAGAAAAATAAACAATGAGCTTCGCGAAAGCAAGGACAGCCTCCAATTGATCCTGGACTCTGCAGCTGAAGGTATATACGGCATAGATAAGGATGGGAATTGTACCTTCGTCAACAAAAGTGCGCTTTCTCTACTTGGCTACTCCTCTCCTGAGGAGCTTTTAGGAAAAAACATGCACGATATGATACATCACAGTCGCAGAGATGGAATGCCAATGAAATCTGAGACATGCAGAGTGATGGTCGGCATGAAGCAGGGCAGGGGCGTCAGGGTAGATGATGAGGTGTTCTGGAGAAGAGACAATTCAAGCTTCAATGTCGAATATTTCAGCTACCCTCAGATTGAAGATGGAGAAATTATTGGCGGCGTTGTAACGTTCAATGATATAACCGAGAAGCTTAAGCTTCAAAGGCAAATATACAAAGATAAGGAGCAATTCAGGACCACTCTCTTATCAGTAGGGGATGGAGTAATATCCACTGATAATAAGGGAAGGGTAGAGGTAATGAATCCGATAGCGGAGATGCTCACCGGCTGGACGCAAGATGAGGCAAGGGGAAAACTCTTTGACAGAATATTCCACATCGTAAACGAACGCACAGGAGAGCTTTGTGAAAATCCTGTAGAAAGGGTTCTTGAGAGCATGGAGATAATTGAGCTTGCCAACCATACGATCCTTATTTCAAAGGACGGAAGAAGGGTGCCAATTGAGGACAGTGCTGCGCCGATCAGAAGTGAGGACGGTTCGATCACAGGTGTGGTTATAGTATTCAGAGACTTTACCGAGAAAAGAGAAAAGCTAAAGGAAATTGAATATCTAAGCTTCCATGATCATCTAACAGGGCTTTACAATAGGAGATATATGGAGGATTCAATAAGAAGGCTTGATTCATCGAGAAACCTTCCATTTACAATACTCGCCATAGATGTAAATGGGCTGAAGTTAACCAATGACGCCTTTGGGCACAGGATGGGTGACAGTCTCCTAATAAGCGTGGCTGGTATGCTTAAGCGGGTCTGCCGAGAGGACGATATAATTGGAAGGATGGGAGGGGACGAATTTATGGTACTCCTTCCAGGGACCGACCAAATTGTAGCAGAAAGCGTCAAAAGTCGCATAGAGGAGGCTTCCAGAGAGGTCAAGCTGGACTCAGTGGTCGTTTCCCTCGCTGTAGGGCATGCTACAAAAAATAATAAGGAAGAAGACATCAACACGATCATGACTCTGGCAGACAACAACATGTATAAGGATAAGCTTAAGTATGGGCGACTTATGAGGAGCCAGACCATCGAGGTAGTACTTAAAAACATAAATCTTAAGTATGACAACGAGCAGATCCATACAGAGAGAGTATCCCAGTATTGCGTTGCAATGGCTAGGGAAATGGGCTTATCAGGTGTTGAGGTTGAGAATATAAAAACGGCAGCCGTACTTCATGACATTGGCAAGATAATGGTTCCTCCTGAGATACTGAATAAACCGGGGAGGCTCACTCCAGAAGAATATGAGATAATAAAGAAGCATCCTGAGACAGGGTACCAGATCCTAAAGTCAGTAGACGAGTATGCCTCATTGGCAAATTATGTGTTGTACCACCATGAAAGATTGGACGGTTCAGGCTATCCTGAAGGTCTAAGGGGAGAAGATATACCCCTTATATCAAGAATAATCGCAGTAGCTGATGCATATGAAGCAATGACTGCAAAGAGGCCTTATCAGACACCAAGAACCAGGGAGGATGCAGCTAAGGAGCTTCTTAGATGCTCTGGAACTCAATTTGATGCTGAGATCGTTGACATATTTATTGGAAGAGTTCTCGGGCTTGATGCTTAGTCGACTATCGTCTTGAAATATAGATAGAGGATGTGATCAAATGAGGAGAAGATTAATCGGTGCATTAATGGTCATTGCAGTTCTACTGATGGCTCAATCTCTCCTTGTAGATGGTGGAGTATCATATCAGGGCAGCATCGCTCCACCTGTTCAGATTGAGCTAATTCCCACTGAGAAGCTATCCATAAAGGGAGATGAGGGGGATGTAGCCATAAGACTATTGGCAGAGTATAAACTTAAGGGAGTAGTCAAGGCAAAGAAAAAATATAATGACTACCCTTCTCAAATATCAAAGTATGATATAGCGATCGCTTGGGGAGATCTTAACAAAGAGGAGTATGACGAACTCATTAAGTACACACAGGGAAGCAGATGGTACTATTACAACTACTCCAGAGATTTTCCAAAGGATGGATCCTTCATAGCCGGTAATTCAGCCAATGTTCACCTGGTACATTCCAATGAGGAGATATTGGGTAAGCTTAAAAAAATCAGGAGAAACGATTATGTAAGCATTGAAGGCTATCTCATAGAAGCTATTTTCCCAAATGGTCCATGGAGAAGCAGCCTTACAAGGACGGACGCAGGTGATGGTGCCTGTGAGATATTATATGTAACTAAGGTAGATATTGTAAATTAGGGGGAACCTGATGGATATTTTATTCGATTTTATTTATGCAATCGGCATTCTGCTTCTAATAGCAATGGCCGTTATATGGCTTGGCTCGCGAGGATTTAAAAAGAACGTCAAGAGAGAGTTAAAAGAACTTCATGAGTTTCAGGGCGAAGCTAAGGAGAAACAGGTCACAGAAAAGGATATCGAGCATCTTCCCGAGGCTGTAAGAAAATGGATGAGAGCAAGCAGAGTTGTAGGTAGCACAAAACCAAGAGTCGCTGTACTTGAGGAAAAGGGATATATGCAGCTTGATCCTGAAAAAGACAAGTGGATTTTTGCATCCGCTAAGCATCACATAGGCTTGGAAAATCCATCATTTGTCTGGACAGTTAGAGCTGAGCTTTTCCCAGGTATTTATATCCACGGAAGGGATCATTATCTTGACGGATCCGGAGCACTGCAAATGAGGCTTTTTAATCTAATTAAGGTAGCCAATGAAGAAGGTGGCCACAAGATAAACCAGTCCTCCTTTCAAAGATATCTGCTGGAACTGCCTTGGTATCCCCATGCAGCATTAAATCCAAACATGAAGTGGACACAGCTTGAAGACGGCTCTGCAAGAGTTGTCATGACCAATCGCGGAATATCAGGGGAAGCAAGGTTTTGGTTTAATGAAGAGGGTAATGTAATAAAGTGTAGCGCTATGAGATATAAGGAGACTTCAGGTAATGCACCCCTATACGAGTGTATAGGGGAGTCAAAGGATACGATTGAATATAATGGAATTAAGATACCCAGAGAGGTACACGTAACCTGGGTGCTGCCAAAGGGTGATTACACCTGGTTTAAAGTCGAGGTTACAAAAGCAGAGTATAAGTAAAATTAAATAAATCAGAGCTGAAAGCTGATGGCGTATCTGTCATTGGCTTTTTTACATTCAATTCCAGTTTCGAAAAAATCAGATAGATTCTCTGTAGTTAGCAACTCAGCTGTTGAACCTTGAGAATGGATCTCTCCCCTTCTCATCAGCAGAGAATGGCTAAATGCAGGGAGTATCTCATCGATTTGGTGAGTGACATACACCAAAGTAGGAGCATCCTCTGTTTTGCTTAATTCATCAACAGTTTTTAACAGCTGCTCCCTCGAAAATATATCAAGTCCGGTACAAGGTTCATCAAGTATCAGGAGCTTTGGATCCGACATAAGGCCTCTTGCTATAAGGATTCTTTGCTTTTCACCCTGAGATAAAGTCCCATAGAATCTGCCAGAAAGAGATTCGGCATTAAGTAGCTTTAGCTTTTCGATGGCAGTTTCTTTGTCTTCTTCAGAGGGTATATTGAACAATCCAATAGATGCATATCGTCCGCTTATGACTATATCGATTGCTCTCTCATTGGGGTATAGCCTTTCCTGCAAAGCTGTACTTACCCAGCCTATGGATTTTCTAAGCTCCCTGAGATCATACCTTCCAAAGGGCTTGCTAAGTACAGTCACCTCTCCGCTGGAGGGGAAGATATATCCATTTATCATATTTAAAAGTGTAGTTTTACCTGAACCATTAAGCCCAAGAACAACCCAATGCTGGCCATTTTCTATACTCCAGCTGATATCTTTGAGTATATATTTTGAATCCCGTTTTATTGACACATTTTTTATGTATAATATCATCCTGATCTACCCTTTCTAAAATGAACATTTTTTTAATTATATCAGTTTATCATATGAGTTTAGTAAAAATTATTTTTCGATTTTACATAACCTTTACATTGGCATCATGAATCCTTAATGATGCCTTGGTATCATGTGTTTGAGAATATAAAGAAAGATCAAGGAGGATGGAAAATTGAAGATTTCCAAAAAGATATTGGTAGCAATAATGGCAATGATATTAATATTTTCAATGGCAGCATGTGGATCTGAGGAACCGGCATCAACACCTGATGGAGTAGAACTTGAAGGTACGGTCATAGTAGACGGATCAGGAACTGTATACCCTCTTATGGCAAATATCGCAGAGGAGTACATGACAAATGTCCAGCCCGGAGTAAGTGTTCAGGTCGGTAGAGCAGGTTCAAGTGCAGGCTTTAAGAAGTTCATACCTGGAGAAACTGATTTCTCAGACGCTTCAAGAAAGATCAAGGACGAAGAAATAGCTCAGCTTGAAGAGAACGGCCTTAAGATGGGCGAAGATGTAATGGAAATCAAACTTGCATACGATGGACTTACAATGGTAATCAATAAGGAAAATACCTGGGCAACTGAAATGACTGCAGATGAGATAGTAAAAATGTACCTTTCAGGATCTTTTAATGCAGATGACAAAATAATGTGGTCAGATGTGAGAACTGATTGGCCAAAAGAGCAGATCAATTTCTACGGACCTAATGAAAATCATGGAACATATGAGTTCTTCTACGAAGTTATACTTGGCAAGGCTGATATGGTAAAGACTGCTAACTTACAGCAGGAGTATTCAACACTAGTAGACCTTGTATCTAAAGACAAAAATGCAATAGCTTTCTTTGGATATGGATACTATGCATCAAATACCGATAAAATTACAGCTGTAAAGGTGGACTTTGGCAACGGACCTGTTGAACCATCACTTGAAACCATAGGAGAAGAGTTGCCATACGCAGGCTTTACAAGATTGGTCTACACATACCTAAATCTTAGATATGCAATGGAAAAGCCTGAGGTACTTGACTATGCAATGTATGTTGTATCACCTGATGGAGCAGGTAAATTAGCTGGAGATAATGGTTTTGCTCCACTACCAGCAGAAACCTATGCTGAATATTACTCACAGCTTGAGGCTATGAAATAAAAACTATGAATAATGGAATGAGAGGCTGGGGCCTCTCATTCCAGCATGTTTCAAATAGAATGCTTGGGAGAGAATAGCAATGGAAAGTAAAAATGTCAGGGAAATAATCCAGACGAATATAAAAAGTAAAAAGTACAGATCAGACAAGGTAATGCCAGTGTTTTTTCTTGTAATGGCACTTATATCAGTGGCTACTACCTTTGGCATAGTATATACGCTAATATTCGATGCTGCGAAGTTTTTTACTGCGGTGCCATTTAGTGAGATATTCAGTACCGAATTGAGCCCTTTGTCAAAGGATCCGAAATTTGGTATGCTGCCCCTGTTAAATGGAACTCTTATGACCACAATAATTGCCATGCTGGTAGCTGTACCTGTAGGTATGGCGGCTGCGATATATCTTAGTCAGTTTGCATCTACAAAGGTCAGGAAGCTTCTGAAGCCTGTACTTGAGGTTCTTGCTGGGATCCCGACGATAGTATATGGATTTTTCGCTTATTCGTTTGTAACTCCATTGCTGATGAAGTTAATACCATCATTAGGAGCTAAAAACGTTCTTAGTCCCGGCATTGTAATGGGAATAATGATAATCCCTATGGTTGCATCTCTTTCAGAGGATGCAATGAACTCGGTTCCCGGGATTATGAAGGATGGAGCGATGGGGCTTGGATCTACAAGGCTTGAGACAACACTTAAGGTTATAATACCTGCTTCAATATCTGGAATAATGGCATCGATAGTGCTTGCAGTATCAAGAGCCATTGGAGAGACGATGATCGTAACCATAGCCAGTGGCAGCTCAAAGAACTTTACCTTTGACATAACTCAATCTATGCAGACTATGACAGCATATATCGTGGAGTTTACAAGTGGAGATGCAGGGAGCGGCACTGTTGGTTATTACAGCCTTTATGCTGTTGGACTGATACTCTTTGTTTTTACTTTGATAATGAACCTGGCTGCACAGTATATTTCCAGGAAGTATAGGGAGGAATACTGATGAATAGGATAAATGTTGACAGTAAAAGAATTGAAAAGAGAGTCCGCCTAAATAACAACCTGAAGTGGGTATTCTCAATTATGACATTGCTTGCAGTTGTAGTCCTGGCTATCCTGCTGTTTCAAATAGTCAGAGACAGCATTGGTTGGCTGGATATTCAGTTTCTCACAAACAAACTATCGATTAATCCCGAAAAGGCAGGCATTAAGGGAGTAATAGTCGGTACGGTATATATGATGCTTATAGTCATACCAGTAACCTTGCTGCTTGGCGTTTCCACTGCTATATACCTTGAGGAATACACAAGAGACAGCAAGCTTCAGAGGCTAATAAAAATCAACATATCTAATCTTGCAAGTGTACCGTCTGTAATATTTGGGTTACTTGGCCTTACAGTTTTCTCAAGAGCTTTGGGCTTGGGATCGAGCATCCTTGCAGGTGGATTGACGATGTCACTCCTTGTACTGCCTATTGTAGTAGTAGCCTCTCAGGAAGCTTTAAAGGCAGTACCAGGATTTATTAGAGAAGCTTCTTATGGCATGGGAGCCGGAAAGTGGACCACAATCTGGAGAGTAGTTCTGCCGGTGGCTATCCCAGGAATATTGACAGGGGCAATACTTGGTATATCGAGGGCAATAGGAGAAACTGCTCCTCTGGTTGTATTGGGTATTCCGACTCTCTTACTGAAAATACCGACAAGTATCATGTCGGATTTCACCACTTTGCCGATCCAGATATACTACTGGACCCTGGACACAGTACTAACACCTGAATACGCATATCTTGCGGCTGCAACCATCGTCGTCCTATTGGTGACCTTGTTTATTCTTAATTCAGCTGCAATCATAATAAGAAATAAATTTCAAAAGCAATTTTAGCAGGGGGAAAATAGATGAACGAACTAAATCAAGCGATAAATGGATATGTATATGACGTTCAAGGGTTAAATCTCTGGTATGGAGAGAAGCAGGCTCTTATTGATATAGATCTAAAGGTCAAGAAAAACGATATAACAGCTATAATTGGGCCATCTGGCTGCGGAAAATCAACATTTATAAAAACTCTTAATAGGATGATAGAAAATGTACCAGGAGTTAAAACTACAGGGAAGATTATATATCAAGGTAGAGATATTTTTGACCCTACCCTAAGAGTTGAGGAACTTAGAACTAGAGTGGGCATGGTTTTTCAGAAACCAAATCCATTCCCTAAATCAATTTTTGAGAATGTTGTCTATGGACCCAAAATTCATGGGATAAAGGATAAGAAGGTCCTTATGGAAATTGCAGAGCAGAGTCTTAGAGGAGCTGCGATATGGGATGAGGTGAAAGATAGACTGAACGACAATGCTTACGGTCTTTCAGGAGGCCAGCAGCAGCGTGTATGTATTGCTAGAAGCCTTGCGGTAAATCCTGAGGTTATCCTTATGGATGAGCCTACCTCAGCGTTGGATCCCCTTGCGACTCTTAAAATAGAGGAACTTATGGAGGATCTCAAAAAAGACTACACAGTCATTATAGTAACTCATAATATGCAGCAGGCAGCACGAATTTCAGACAGAACAGCATTTTTCTTGAATGGAGAATTAATCGAATATGACAAGACTAACGTGATCTTCAGCAATCCAACTGATAAAAGGACAGAGGACTACATTACGGGAAGATTTGGTTAAAAAAAGCCCCCTGATTCAGTATCAGAGGGAGGTTGGGCCTGGAGTTAGGGACCAGGTCTATTTTATTAGCTTGGATACAAGTTTGAACTCGGGGCTGCCAGCTTTCTTCAATAGATCAAATAGTACTGTTTCCATGTTGGTTACAACAGCTCCCATTTCCTTCATGAGCTCGAAGCCGCTCCACATATTGTCTACGGTTCTTGACGCTATTCCGTCCATAACTGCAAATACGTTATAACCGTCATTTAGAAGGTCTCTTGCTGTCTGGAATACACATACGTGGGATTCCATTCCTGTAAGAATAACATTTTTTCTGCCGCTGGCTGTCAAAATAGACTTCAAGTCGTCGTTATAGGCTGAGAACACAACCTTTTCAAGAGGGTTTCCTTCCTCAAGATGTTCTAATAACTCAGGGACAGTTCTGCCAAGACCCTTAGGATATTGCTCAGTATAAATGACAGGGACCTTCATTTCCTTCAGAGCCTGAAGCATTACCCCATTGACTTCTACTGCCTTGTTGCCAGGATACATAGCGGGGATAAGCCTTTCCTGGATATCGATCATCAGCATTATTGAGTCATCAGTATTGAGAGTGTAATTTTTCATATAAATCTCCTTTCTATTTTCCAAACACCAGCCTGTGAAGGGGATGTCTTTTTATTCTAATCGCCTTTTCAGGGCATAGCTCGTGACAGCAAAAACATCGAATACAATGATCTGTGTCTATGACAGCCTTATGATCCTCCATAGATATTACCTTAGGAGGACAGTTCCTTGCGCAAATCCCACAACCAACACAGACATCTTTTTTCACCTTTGGATAGGGTCTTATGCTGTCCAATAGGAAGTCCTCTACAAATTTTGGTATTCTTCCCTTAACGAAATTGACATGAGTGGATCCTGGAAGCCTAAAGGGGATCACAGTAAGCTGCTCAGGAGTTATATTGGTATACTCTATTTCCTTTAGATTACAGAGCCCTCTATCTTCTGCCTGAAGTATAGTTGGTACACTTGATAAGCCTGCAATTTTTGCGGCAGCGTGATCCAGCTCATAAGGACTTTCTCCAGCAAGTATAAGACCAAGTTCTCTTATATCGCCACTTGAAGGACCGTCGCCCTCCATCGCATGGATACCGTCTATTACAGAAAAAGTCGGCTTGACATAGTCACATATATCCAGAAGCATATCCGCAAAATGAGTAATGTCGTTAAGCTTAAGATGATAATCTGCTTTCGTAACTCCGGGGATCATTCCAAAAAGGTTCTTGACAGCACCGGTATATGTCATCATTGTATGGGTCTTCAGCTTTGCACATGACACGACGTAGTCCACATCTGTAAATGCCTTTACCAGCTTAAGTGAGTGTACCAGCTTAGAGGCTGGGGGCTTCACGTCTATAGTGTCTGTGTTGAAGTTTAGCTCACAGCCAGTTCTATCTGCAACGGCTGCTATACCGGAAGCATCATATATGGCTTTTAGCATAATTGAGTTGAAGGGGCCACCGGGACTGTCGCCTATCAAGACGTTATGACCCAATCCTTGGAGATACCTAACCACTCCCTCCACAACAAATGGGTGTGTCGTGACTCCATCCTCCGGTTTATTGAGCTTAAGAAGATTTGTCTTAACAAGTACCTTGCCAGGCTTCAGCTGTTTGATGGAAGGTATGTCATCAAGTGACCTTGAAACCGTGTCTAAAACCCTTCTGTATTCATAATCTCCGCATTTATATATCGCTATCTTGCCCATTATTATTATCCTCCATGTTATAATATTGATTATACAGTAATTTTACGCCCACAAGAAGGGTATAATGGGAAAAGATAAACTATAGGGAGGTATTTATTATGAATGGAGAAACTGTGACCCTTTGGACAAGGCAGGATGAAAAAAGTCTTAGACAGCTTGAAAAAAACGGAGTTATTCATAATAAGAGAGAATACATAGAAGCCCAGTATGAAGATATAGCAGATCACTTCATCAAGCTTTATAGATGGTTTGTTGAGGCTGCATCAAGAAGGGTGCCAAAGCCGGAAAATGTTGAGTTTCCAATATGGTGCTCAGTAAGCCTTGCCAACATGCTAAGGCCTTCTGAAGGGACGGTCTGCTACGAGTTGGAACTGCCTAGAGATAAGGTCATATATTTCGATGGATCAAAATGGGATTACGTTTTGAATCACATTTATATCCCTAGGGATGATCAGGATCAGAAGGAATACCTCGAAGACTTAAAACGAAAGGGCTTCAAGGATGAATTCAATCTATATGAAGGTAAATATGCTCATCTTTATCCCCTCGAAAGAAAGAGGATAATCGACAGCTGGGAGAGGATATTTACAATAGATAATTGGAACGAATTTGTAGTGCAAGGAAACATTTGGGAAATAAGGCCGGAATACATCAAAAGAATACAAAGGTTTGGAGATAGTCCGATATTTTAGGAGCTTAATGACAAGCGTGAATCAGGGGGTAATACTATGAATCCAAGGCTCAAGCTGGCAGCAAGTCTTATATTGTTCATCGTATTTCTCGTTGTTATGATCCCGGATATGCTGAAGAGGGGCTCTGGTGATCTCAACACAGATTCACCAGCATTGTCAGAGCCATCTGCAGACGAAACCGATACTGAGTTGGGTCCTGATACTCCATTGGAGGAGCAAACCTATATGTTTGCCACAGGCAATCTGAACATCAGATCCGGACCAGGGATGGATAATGAGATCATAAAGGTGGTCCCAATTGGAGAAAAGGTCCAGATCAATGAAAGAGTAGAACCTTGGTATAAAGTTACATATAGAGATGTAATTGGTTACAGCCACAGTGATTATCTATCGGACATCCTCGGTGATGAGCCTCAAGCAACTCCCGCAGCATCAACACCTGCTGAAGGAGTTAAAAAGATAAGCGGCATTATCCTGGTCAACAAAGAATATAAGCTCCCAGCTGAATATAGTCCCGGGGAGGATCCTGAAGCAAGAGCCAGGCTGGATGAAATGCTCTTACAGGGCGAAAAAGAAATCAAGAAACCTTTGCATGCATTTTCAGGTTATAGAAGCTATAGCTACCAGGAGAACCTATACCTAAGTGATCTTTATAACTATGGGCAGGAATATGTGGATAAATTCACAGCAAAGCCAGGGTACTCTGAGCACCAAACAGGGCTTGCATTCGATATCGGAGGAGAATCCAAATGCTGGGCTGATCCTTGCTTTGACGATACCGAAGAAGCCAAATGGCTTGCTGAGAATGCACACAGGTTCGGCTTCATACTTAGGTACCCTAAGGAGAAGGAGGACATAACCGGCTACGGCTTTGAATCATGGCACTTCAGATATGTTGGCGAAGAGCACGCTATGAAGATCTACGAAGATGGACTGTCACTTGAGGAATATCTTATTAGGCAATAAGGATTCCTTATAGAAGGGAAGGATAGTGTTGAAGAATGCATTAATCAAGCCTGGCCTATTGATTGGGTCAGTCGATGTACCCCCGTCAAAAAGCATAGCTCATAGAGCAATCGTTGCAGCATCTCTGGCTGGGGGTTATAGCGTAATTGAAAATTTCATGATTTCCAGGGATATGGAGGCAACTATAGATGGAATGAGAAGCCTGGGAGCAGATATCTTGGTCATGGAGGATGGGAAAAGTCTAAAAATATCTGGGGGGAAAAAAATAGAAACCCCGATCGAGATAGATTGTATAGAATCAGGATCAACCCTTAGATTTCTGATACCTCTGGCCTTGGTTAAAAGCAAGGAAGCCGTTTTTAGAGGGCGGGGGAGACTGGTGGAAAGACCTCTGGGTGAGTATTTGAGAATATTTGAGAGGCAAGGGATTGAGTACACACTGCAGGAGAATAGGCTTCCATTGTCTGTCAAGGGAGTCCTGAAGTCTGGAGAGTTTCATGTCGATGGAAGAGTGAGCTCTCAGTTTATTACGGGTCTTCTTTTTGCCTTGCCGCTTCTTAAGGGAAACTCGATGATAAATATTGAGGGTAAGCTTGAATCGCGAGGCTATGTAGACCTTACGGTAGATGTGTTAAAGGATTTTGGGATTGAAATCGGGAACAGGTCATATAAGGAATTTTTCATACAGGGAGATCAGGTCTATAAAAACAGGAATTTCAGAATAGAAGGAGATTATTCTCAGGCTGCATTTTGGATTGCCGCAGGAGTACTGGGAAATGGAATAAGACTTTACGGACTCAATTTCCATTCGCTTCAGGGGGACAAGGTCATAATAGACATAATAAAAGCCATGGGTGGCAATATTATAGCTGGTAACGATTGGATCGAGGCAAAGCCCTCTGCCCTTAAAGGGATAAGGATAGATGTTTCTCAATGTCCTGATCTGGTGCCTATACTTTCTGTGCTTGGATCCTATGCAGAGGGAGTTACTACAATTGAAAATGGTGCAAGGGCGAGGTTAAAGGAGTCTGACAGACTACACGCTATAGCAGCAGGACTGAACACCCTTGGAGGAGATTTGACTGAAACGGCAGAGGGACTTGATATTAAGGGTGCAAGGAAGTTGCATGGAGGAGTAGTAGACAGCTTTAATGACCACAGGATCGCAATGGCTCTTGCAGTTGCTGCTTCAGGAGCAACTGGGGAGGTCACTATAAAGGAAAGCGAATCCGTAGAAAAGTCATACCCGGAGTTTTGGAAGGATTTTAATAGGCTGGGAGGTTTAGTATATGAGCGGTAGCTGGGGCAGAAACATTCAACTATCAATATTTGGAGAGTCACATGGAGCTGCTGTCGGAATAGTACTTGATGGGATAGAGCCCGGCTTTAAGCTTGATATTGAAAAAATTCAACAGCAGATGGGCAGAAGATCACCCGGAAGGGATGAGCTTTCAAGCCCAAGGAAGGAGCAGGATCAGTTTGAACTGTTAAGCGGGATATACAATGGTATAACGACGGGTACTCCAATAGCCATCCTGATTAGAAATACTGACCAAAGATCAAAGGATTACGATAAAGCAGATGTTCTGTTCAGACCCTCACATGCAGATCACACTGGTTGGGTGAAATACAGAGGATTCAATGACCCAAGAGGAGGGGGACACTTTTCTGGAAGGTTGACTGCTGCGTTAGTATGTGCGGGAGCTATTGCCACGCAGCTTTTGGCAAAGGAGGGCATTTTTATTGGTTCACATATACTAAAGGCAGGCAGTATAGATTCCCAAAGTACCCTTGATGATCCGATTTCACTAAAAGACCTATCAGAGCTTAACGCTTCAGAATTCCCTGTAAGAAGCAAAGAAATTCGGGATTTAATGGCGGAAGAAATTATAAGTGCCAAATCAGGGGGAGATTCCTTGGGAGGAATAGTGGAGGTTGTCGCTCTGGGACTTTCGTCAGGACTTGGCGATCCGTTTTTCAATTCAGTTGAGAGTGTCCTGTCAGGCTTGTTTTTCTCAATCCCAGCCGTTAAAGGGGTTGAGTTTGGAAAGGGCTTCGAACTTTCGGGGATGAAGGGATCAGAGGCTAATGATCAGCTTAAGATGGATGACGGTAAGATAATCTACCACACAAATAATAATGGAGGGGTTCTTGGTGGAATAACCAACGGAATGCCTTTGGTTGCAAGGCTTGCAGTAAAGCCTACACCTTCTATAGCTCTTGCTCAAAGGACAGTATCGGTTCAAACGGGAACAGACGAAGAGATCGCGATAGAGGGCAGACATGATCCGGCGATCATAAGGAGGATAGCACCTGTTGCAGAGTCTGCGACAGCACTTGGGATACTGGATATACTTATGGAGAGTAAAAAATGGGACTAGCTATTTAGCTGGTCTCTTCTTATTTCAAACAAAAAGCATGATATAATGGTATCAACAATATTTTGAGGTAAATGCCGTGGATAGATTTGTAAGGATATCAGTAAGAAACCTAGTTGAATATGTTTTAAGGTCTGGAGATATAGACAATAGATTTGTTTCCATGTCCAGAGCTGCGGAGGGGACCCTCGCTCATCAGAGGGTCCAGAAGGGCTACGCCAAGGGTGATCTTAAAGAGGTGGTCCTGAAGCATGATATGGAGTATGGAGAATTCACCTTTCAAATAGAAGGTAGAGCAGATGGAATATTATTCACAGATGACGGCATAGTGATAGATGAGATAAAAAGCACCACAAGAGACCTGAAGGAGCTAACAGAGGACATTAATTTAAGACATTGGGCACAGAGCATATGCTATGGCTACATATATGCATACCAAAATGGGTTGGAGAAAATTGGGATCCAGCTTACCTATTTCCATCTTGAAACTGAGGATACCGCAAGATTGAAAAGAACAATATCCTTTGCTGAAACAGAGGGATTCTTTCTGGACCTTTTAGACAGGTTTATTCGCTGGGCAGGGCTTACCTTTGATTGGGGTGAAAAGAGGGATGCGTCGATAGGAATACTGGAATTTCCATTCCCAAGCTATAGAAGGGGACAGAGGGAGTTAGCAGTAGCGGCATATAAGACAATCAAGGAAGGGAAAAGCCTTTTTGCACAAGCACCCACCGGCATTGGAAAGACTATGTCAACTCTTTATCCTGCATTAAAGGCAATGGGAGAAGGTCAATCAGACAAGATATTTTATCTTACCGCCAAGACGTTGACTCGAGAAGTCCCTCTGTACTCAATGGAGCTTCTAAGCAGGAGGGGCTTGCGGACAAAATCGTTAGTAATAACAGCTAAGGATAAAATTTGCCTGAATGATGAGGTAAAATGCAACCCGAGAGACTGCCCATATGCCAAGGGGCACTTTGATCGGGTAAATGATGCCATAATTGACCTTTTCGACAAAGAGGATCTATTGACCAGGGACATTATAGAGCGTTATTCCCAAAGGCATAAGGTGTGCCCATTTGAATTCCAACTTGATATGAGTCTTTGGTCAGATGTTGTTATCTGTGACTATAACTATGTATTCGATCCACAGGTATATTTGAAAAGGTTCTTTGATATGGAAAATGGAAATTACGTATTCCTTATCGATGAGGCGCACAATTTGGTGGACAGGTCCAGAGAGATGTTTTCGGCGGATTTGAAGAAATCGCAGCTTGCTGAAATCAAGCCATTTGTAAAGGAAAGAGCGCCTAAGCTTTATAAAGCAATCAATGGGATAATAAAGATACTTAATGCACAAAGAGACAGAGAGGGAATCACCGAGGGGTGCTATCAGAATGAAGAGCTTACAGATATATACTTTCCTATAAAAAAAGCTCTTACGATCATGGAAGGATATCTTACAGAGCAAAGAGATACAGAGGGTTACGACATAGTTCTGCAGTTATACTTTGATTTACTTAGCTTCATCAGGATATCAGATCTCTATGGAGAGGATTTCGTAACAACTTTGCAGGGGAGTTCAAAGGATGTTCATTTGAGGCTTTTTTGTGTAGATGCCTCCAGGCTTCTAAGAAATGGAGTAAGAAGGGGGAGAAGTGCCATATTCTTCTCCGCTACCCTGACTCCTATGAATTACTTCAAGGAGTTACTGGGAGGAGATAAGGGAGATTATCACATAAGGCTGAGCTCGCCTTTTCCGAGAGAGAATTTGGGACTTGCAGTTCATGGCGATATCTCGACCCGGTATAGACACAGGGAGGAAACCTATGAGGACATAGCTGAAATGATCCATGAGTTTGTTCAGTCGAAGCAGGGAAATTACCTTATATTTTTCCCGTCGTATGTTTATATGAACAGAGTATTCGAATTATTTTCGAATAGGTATCCAGGTTATAATTCTGTCAAGCAGGAGGGAGGAATGGACGAAAAAGCTAAGGAATCATTCTTAGCCGACTTTCATTTAGAGGATGACCTGGTAGCATTTGCAGTACTTGGAGGAACTTTTTCAGAAGGGATAGACCTTGCGGGCGACAGACTTATAGGGGCAGTGATAGTAGGGGTAGGAATGCCTCAGCTTGGCTTCGAGAGAAATATAATCAAGGATTACTTTGATCATACACTTGGGGAGGGCTTTGACTATTCCTATGTATTTCCAGGAATGAATAAGGTGCTTCAAGCAGCAGGCCGAGTAATACGAACAGAGGAAGACAGAGGGGCCATACTTCTTATTGACGACAGATACCTGACTGCCAGATATAAAGCCCTTATGCCACCTGAGTGGAACGGATTTAAGGCCATAAGAGGCAGTAAGGACCTGAGGGAATATCTTGCTAAGTTTTGGGATGAAATATAAAATCAGACTTCTTGACATAAAAAAGCATATATGTTATTTTTTAATTAGCACTTGAGAGTTGAGAGTGCTAATTTTATTTTGGAATGGGAGAGGATTATTGTGGAGAAAAAGCAATTTCAGGCAGAATCAAAGCGTCTTTTGGATCTGATGATCAATTCCATTTACACTCATAAGGAGATATTTCTTAGGGAGTTGATCTCAAATGCTTCAGATGCGATAGATAAGATTTATTACAAGGCCTTGACTGATGATTCGATCCAGTTCAGTAAGGACGATTACTTTATTAAGATCGAGACTGATGAAGAAAAAAGGACCCTCAAGATAATTGACACCGGAATAGGTATGACCAGGGAGGAGCTGGAGGATAACCTGGGAACTATTGCAAAAAGTGGAAGCCTTCAATTTAAAAAGGATGTAGAGATGAAGGACGGCTATGACATTATCGGGCAGTTTGGAGTAGGCTTTTATTCTGCCTTCATGGTGGCTGATAAGGTTGAAGTAATATCCAAAGCATTTGGAGGAAACGAAGCATGGAGATGGGTATCTGAAGGAGCGGAGGGCTATTTAATTGAGGCTTGTGAGAAGTCAGAAGTGGGTACCGAAATTACCCTGACCCTAAAGAAGAACAGTGACGATGAGGACTACGACCAATATCTGGATGAATATACACTAAAGGGAATCGTTAAGAAATACTCTGATTTCATTCGATATCCTATCAAGATGGAGATATCTGAATACAAGAAGAACGAAGAAACAGACAAATATGAGACTGTTAAGGAAGAAAAGACCGTAAACAGCATGATACCCATCTGGAGGAAAAGCAGGAAGGAGCTTAAGGATGAGGATTATGAAAACTTTTATTCCGAGAAGCACTTTGGATTTGATAAACCTCTTAAGTGGACTCATATAAGCATCGATGGTGCTGTTAGATACGATGCTATCCTCTATATCCCTGAGAAGGCACCCTTCGACTATTATACAAGAGAATACGAAAAGGGCTTGGAGCTTTATTCAAGTGGAGTTCTTATAATGAATAAATGCCCAGAGCTGTTGCCCGACTATTTCAGCTTCGTAAAGGGTGTCGTAGATTCAGAGGATCTCTCATTGAATATTTCAAGAGAGATGCTTCAGCATGATAGACAGCTTAAGCTGATGGCAAAGAAGATTGAAGAGAAGATCAAGGACGAGCTTACTTCAATGCTTAAAAATGAAAGAGATAATTATGTCGAGTTCTTCAAGAATTTTGGGAAGCAGCTGAAGTTTGGTATATACTCAGATTTTGGTATGAACAAGAATAAGCTGGAAGATCTACTGATGTTCCAATCCTCAAAGAACAAGGAACTTGTAACCCTTGATGAGTACATCGATAGAATGCCAGAGGATCAACCATATATCTATTATGCTGCGGGAGATTCAGTTTCAAGGCTTGAGAAGCTTCCGCAGACTGAGTTGCTTAGAGACAAGGGCTATGAAATTCTCTACTTTACTGACGAGGTAGATGAATTTGCAATAAGGATGATACCAAAGTATCATGAAAAGGAATTCAGGAATGTTTCAGGAAGTGATTTAGGTCTAAAGGAACAAGAGAAGGAACCGGTTGAGGAAAATGAAAAAGAGCTGTTTGAAAAAATGAAGGAGATCCTAGGGGACAAGGTCAAATCAGTCAGATCTTCAAATAGACTTAAAAGTCATCCGGTATGCTTCGCAAGTGAGGGTGAGATATCCATTGAGATGGAGAAAATATTGAGCGCCATGCCAAATGCAGATGGAGTACATGCTGACAAGGTGCTTGAGATAAACCAATCACACCCAATATTTGAGAAGCTTAAGAATGCTGAAAAGGATGATCCTGAGAAATTTGCCTTGTATACTGAACTACTTTACGATCAGGCAAGATTGATAGAAGGGCTTCCTCTGGAAGACCCTGTGGATTTCGCTAATAGAATCGCAAAGCTGATGTAGATAAGTGATGAGTTTTAGAGCTGTGAAAAGCTTTTATCGGACCGTTCTCGGCCGCATGGCCAGGTAATGTCCTAAAAGTTTTCACAGCTTTTATTTCACAGAGCCTATCAGTCAAAAAATATATAAAAATTTTCTATTTGGTACTTTACAAAAACACTTTCACATGGTAGCATATGAAATATCAGTTTAATATGCTAATGTGATGACAGGAAAGAGTAAACGGCAGGAAGCTTTCAGAGAGTGCATGATTGGTGAGAATGCATAGCAGGCAGTCGAAGAACACATCCTTGAGCAGGTCGGTGAAATCCATTTGGATAGTAGCTGGATTCGGGACTCGCACCCGTTACAGTGTAGGGGTATAGAGGATATGTACCCACAGAGGACGATGTCGTGAGGCGTCGTCGAATAGAGGTGGAACCACGGGTATAACTCCCGTCCTCTGGCATTCAGGCTGGAGGACGGGGGTTTTTTAGTCTGGATAAATATTAAACTATTATAAAGGAGTAGATGAAAATGACAAAGAGAAAAGGTACGCTATTGATGGTAGCAATGTTGGCACTAACGATTCTGGTAACAGGGTGTTCTCCCAAGGCACCTGCAGCTGAAGAAGCTAAGGTACTTGTCATGGGTCTTGACGACACCTTTGCACCTATGGGCTTCAGAAACGAAAAGAATGAGATAGTAGGATTTGACGTTGACCTTGCACTGGAAGTTGCAGCTAGAAACGGATGGGAGATTCAGTTCCAGCCAATAGATTGGGCAATGAAGGAAACTGAGCTTAACGCTGGCAACATAGATATGATATGGAACGGCTATACAATAACTGAGGAAAGAAAAGAGAAAGTAAACTTTTCCGACCCATATCTAGCTAATGCACAGATCATAGTCACGATGGCAGGTTCTGATATCGAGACTATGGCAGATCTTGCTGGCAGAGCAGTTGCGACCCAGGCAGAATCAAGCTCACTGGATGCAGCCAGAGCTAAAGCAGGCTTTGTTGAAAGCCTGAAGGATGGGAAGCTGATAGAGTATGCAACATTCAACGAAGTATTCAATGACCTTGAGTCGGGAAGAACAGAAGCAATAATTGTAGACGAGGTCCTTGCAAGATATTATATGAACAACAAGGGCGGAGATGCATATAAGGTTCTTGAAGAGAACCTGGGACCTGAGGAGTTTGGTGTAGGCGTTAGAAAGGATGACACAGAGCTCTTGGATGCACTTAATGCTACCTTGAACGAAATGAAGGAAGATGGAACCTACGACGAGATATATGGAAAGTGGTTTGCGAAATAAAGCAATGAAATGAAATGAAAAGGATGTTGTTGATGAAGGTATTTGAAATGCTTGTACCGATGACAATTGAAGGGCTAAAGGTCACACTGGGCGTTTTCGCCGTGACCTTAGTCTTCTCCCTTCCCCTTGCAGTATTGGTGGCCCTGTTGAGACGTTCAGGCAATAGGGCTGTTTCTGCTGTTACGGGAGGTTATATATATGTTATGAGGGGCACTCCCCTGTTGCTTCAGCTGATGTTCATTTTCTTCGGATTTCACTTTGTACCCGTAATCGGGTATGCTTTTAGCAGATTCCAGGCAATCTACATCGCCTTTATCTTAAACTACACAGCATATTTCGCTGAGATATTCCGAGGTGGTATAAATGCTATAGATATTGGACAGTACGAAGCAGCAAAAGTGCTGGGAATGAGCAAATCCTTCGCCTTCACGAAGATAATATTGCCCCAGGTAATAAAAAATGTGCTTCCTGCAGTTGGAAATGAGGTAATAACACTTGTTAAGGATACTTCACTGGTTTATATCCTTGGAGCAAGCGACATCCTCAAGGCTGCAAAGTCAGTTTCAAATACCTATTCGACCTTTACGCCCTATATTATAGTAGCTCTGGTTTATCTAGTCATAATTGCCGTTTTGACCAAGCTGCTCTCTGGCGTTGAAAAACGATACAATTATTATAGATAGGAGGCCGCTATGAGCGTTATAGTTGAAAACATAAGCAAGGCCTTCGGAAATGTGAAGGTATTTGAGAATATATCCTTCAAGGTAGAGCCTGGAGAGATAGTATGTATAAAGGGTAAATCAGGAGAGGGAAAAACTACCCTTCTTAGGTGTCTCAACCATCTTGAGACAGTCGATGACGGGAGGATAATCATCGACGGATTGGATCTTACCAATGTTAAGGACAGCAGACAGGTGGGGCAAAAGATTGGATTGGTATTTCAAAGCTATAACCTTTTTCCTCACTTAAGTGTAATGGAGAATCTAGCTTTAGCCCCAAAATACCTTAAGACCGGATCAGATGAGGAGATAAAAAACAGAGGCAGGGAGCTGCTGAGAACACTTGAGATTTCCGACAAGGAGGATATGTATCCATATCAGCTTTCAGGAGGTCAAAAGCAAAGAGTAGCTATAGCCAGGGCTTGTATGCTTAATCCATCCGTACTTTGCTTCGATGAACCTACCTCTGCCTTGGATGCTGAGACTACAAAGCAGATATCCAGTGTCATAAGAAAGCTAGCGGCAACAGGGATGTCGATCCTTATAGTTACTCATGACGAGCAGTTCGTTGATGAAATAGCAGAGAGGATCATTAAAATGATAGGCGGTAGAATTGAAGAGATAAAGAAATAAAAGGAGCATATCACGATGATATGCTCCTTTTATCCTTCTAATTATCTTTCGGTTGCAAACATGATTCCTTTTCTAAGTTCATCTAAGTATGCATGTCTTAATATGACTGCATATTCTCCCATTGAAGGAGCAAACAACGGAGGATTTGGTGCACTGTACACGACCATAGGACCCAAGGCCGATCTATTATCTTCCATTGTATGGACGGGAGGAACCGGGTGTATTTTTAAACCGACAAATGCGCTGTAGTAAGGTCTTTCAGTTACTTTTGCAGGAACCTTTCCAGCGACGGTCATTGCGTACTGCTTATAGATATCAGAATCTGAAGCAAAATTAGAGGCATCCAGACAAAGACCTCCAGGCGGTCTTGCATTTATCTCCAGCGCCATAAGGCTTCCGTCCTGTAGCCTGAAAAACTCCAAGTGGAAGAACCTTTCCTTCAAATCGAACGCTCTAATCGCCTTTGTACCCATTTCATCCAGGTCTTTGGGTATGTTTTTCTCGACCACGAATATACTGTCCAGATTTTCATTTACTGTTTCCATCAATCCAGCTGAATAGCTCATCGATGAGGTTTGTACTATTTCACCTGCAGCATCCGTAAACCCATCAAAGGTAACGATCTTCCCTTCGATAAACTCCTCAAATATGTAATCCATATCAGGCTTATCCTTGAAAAATTTTATTAGCTGAGATTCATCTTCTATTTTGTAGGTTTGTGTAGCTCCTACTCCAGAATCAGGCTTTGCAACCAATGGATATCCAACTTCCTTTGCCAGGCCTTTTCCCTCCTCTGGGTCTCTAATAACTCTGCCTCTTGCGACTGCTATACCGGAGGACCTAAAGACATCCTTCATCTTTGATTTGCTTTTAACGGTATCAGTATCCTCTGGCTTTAATCCAAAAACATTGAAATCTTTCCTTAGCTTGGCATCCTGAACGAGCCAATGCTCATTATGGGATTCTATCCTATCGAGCTTTCCATACTTAAATGTCAAAAATGCGCAAGCCTTAAGCATTTGGTCATAGCTGCCCATGTCATCTACCTTATAATATTCTGTCAGAGAGTTCTTTAACTCTTGATCCAATGAGTCGTATGGATCTGAACCGATCCCGAGAACAGTTATCCCTTCATCTCTAAGCCTTAAAGCAAACTGCTTGAAGTTTGGTGGGAAATTAGGTGATATTAGTACGTAGTTCATGGTTACTCTCCCTTCATTAAAGGATATAAGTATGATATTATCTTAATAGAGCGAATTGCTGTTTATTGAATTTTATAACAATTGTGATATTATTGCAATAAACAATTTACCGATTTACAGCGATTGCGATATTACTACATAGACTAGGACTGATTAAATGAGACAAATCAAGTATCTTTCAGGTGTAAATAACTGTGGTGGAAGATGCATTATAAAGGCACATGTAGAGGATGGAAAGATAACCAAGCTGACCACAGATGAAGGATGTGGCTCTGCAGATTCTCCATTACTGAATTCCTGCATAAGAGGCAAGCATTACCTGGAGACTTTTCTGGGAGATGACAGATTGAAGTATCCTATGAAAAGAGTAGGGAAAAGAGGAGATGGAAGGTTTGAACGGATATCCTGGGATGAGGCATTGGATATGATATCCTCAGAATGGATTAGGATAAGAAATACATACGGAGTCTCGTCAAGATTCGTAACATATGCGACTGGTGTAAATGGAGTTATGGAAGGTAATGTATTGGCAAGAAGATTGCTGGCTTTGGACGGAGGTTTTTTAGACAGGTATAATAGCTACAGCTCTGCTTGCACGGATATTGCAACACCTTATACATATGGAACTCTTTTCACTGGTAACACACCTGAAGATTGGGTCAATTCCAAGCTTATTATCCTGTTTGGGCACAATCCGGTCGAAACAAGGTTTGGAACGACCTTATGGTATTTGAAGAAAGCAAAGAACTCGGGGGTCAAGATCGTAGTTATCGACCCAAGATATAGTGATACAGCGAAAGGATTAGCAGACCAATGGATCGGCATAAGACCTGGCACAGATAGTGCTTTAATTGACGGAATGGCATATGTAATATACACTGAAAATCTATATGATAAGGAATTTATTGACAAATTCTGCATTGGCTTTGATAGGGAGCACATGCCTGAAGGCTGCGAGAATGAAGAAACTGTATTCGAGTATTTGATGGGAAAAAGAGATGGAATCGCAAAAACACCTGAGTGGGCGGAGAGTATAACTGGAATAAATAGGAAGACCATAAGCTCCCTTGCAAGAGAGTATGCCAATTCAAAACCATCAGCTTTAATTCAAGGCTTAGGACCACAGAGGCATTCTAATGGCGAACAAAGCGTACGAAGCGGAACTATGCTTGCATGTCTGACAGGTAATGTAGGAGTATCAGGTGGATGGGCTTCCGGATGTGGCCTGGTTAAAAGGCACAATATGCCTCAAAGCCCAGGGTACACTAATCCATTCAAGGGTAAAATTCCATCCTTTTTGTGGTCTGATGCTGTTCTCAGAGGGAAAGAGTTTACTTGCAAGGATGGTTTGATTGGAGTTGAAAAGCTTGATTCAAACATAAAAATGATAATGAATCTTTCAGGGAACTGTCTTGTAAATCAACATTCCGACATAAACCGGACTATAAAAATACTTGAGGACACTTCCTTATGTGAGTTTATTGTCTGTTCAGATGTATTTATGACTCCAAGTGCGAGGTTTGCTGATATACTTTTACCGGGTACGTCAATGTTTGAAAATGAAAATATAACCACGCCATGGGGATACGGCGACTATATAATATATAACCAACAGGCGATCGAACCCTTGCATGAATGCCGATTTGAATACGATTGGCTCAGCGAGCTTGCTGAAAGACTTAAGCTGTGGGATGAGTTCACCGAGGGCAGATCATCCGTCAGAGACTGGTTAAAGAAATCATATGAAGACTTGATGATATTGGAGCCAGAGCTGCCTGAGTTCGAAGCATTCTCAGCAGAGGGGATATATAGATTCAACGATAATCCATTAGTGATAGCCTTTAAAAAACAGATAGAGGATCCGGAAAATAATCCTTTCCCCACTGATTCCGGTAAGATAGAGATATTTTCAAAAAGACTTCGCGATAAGAATAATCCTTATGAAATACCGCCAATTCCAAAATATGTCAAGGGTTTTGAGGGAGTAGGGGATCCTTTGATGGGAAAATACCCATTTCAACTGATAGGGTGGCACTCCAAGAAAAGAACTCATTCCATTCAGGACAACACATCTGGATTAGAAAGAATTGAACCACAGACTGCATGGATCAATCCGATGGATGCTGAAAGTAAAGGAATATCAAATGGTGATGCAGTAGAAATCTGGAATGACAGGGGAAAAACCCAAATCATTGCATTTGTTACCAACAGGATAATAGAAGGAGTTATAGCGGTCGCTCAGGGTGCCTGGTATACTCCAGATGAGAATGGCGTTGACATAAGGGGGTCTATCAACGTCTTATCAACATCAAGAGCGACACCCTTGGCAAAAGGAAATCCCCAGCATTCAAATCTAGTGGATGTTAAACCAATAAAATAGAGAGGTTCAACCCCTCTCTATTGCTGTAAGACCAGTTCTAACTATTTCCAGAATTCCATATGGCTTCATCAATTCAATGAACGCGTTATTTTTATCTTCGTCCCCTGTAACCTCCACTGTGATGCTTTTGGATGCAATATCAACTGTTTTTCCCTTGAAAACGTCAGCCAATTGTATTATTTCAGACCTGGTTTCCTTTGTAGAAGATATCCTGAGGAACATAAGCTCTCTTAGTATAGATTTTTTGCATGTCAGGTCTGTGATCTTGATAACATTGATCAGCTTATTCAGCTGTTTAGTGATCTGTTCCAGTACTTCTTCATCTCCCGTTACGGTTACAGTGATTCTTGAAATATTTGGGTCCATCGTCTCAGCAACATTCAAGGTATCGATATTGTAACCTCTTCTTGTAAAAAGCCCTGCAACCTTGCTAAGAGTTCCTGCATAGTTTTCTACTGTTATAGATAGAACGTGTCTGTCCTTGTTCATTATCTCCACCTCCAGTGTGCAAGCGTTGGGAAATCAGGATTTACTCGGCACTGAATTAAACACGGCTCGTTGGTTTCATAAGCTTTTTTAAGTACTTCATCTATTTGAGAATCTTCCTCAATCAAATAGCCCTTGATATCATAAGCCTCTGCCAGTTTCATGTAATCAGGATTGAAACCGATATCGATTCCATAATAGCTTTCATTGCCATAAGCATTTAATTGAAGCTCACGCACCATACCAAGCCTTTCATTAGTTATGATCACTACCTTTATGTCCAGATTATGCTCCCTGACTAGAGCAAGCTCGCCCATAAGCATTTGGAAACCACCCTCGCCCATAACGGCAGTCACAGTAGTAGCGGGATCTGCTGCCATTCTTGCGCCTATTGCTGCAGGGAGACTGTACCCCATGGTTCCCAAGCCACCCGAAGTGAAGTACCTTCTGCTATCATCCGCAAGGAAATAATGAGCAGTCCATATTTGATTCTGTCCTACATCCGAAGTAACTATTGCTTTGTTGCCTGTTTTATCGGAGATGGATTTTATCAATCTGCAAGGATTAGTTCCTTGGGCATCCCACTCCCTATTAAGGTTTTCCTCCATGTATCTCTTCCTCTCCAGGATTATCCCATCTGTCCAGGAGGATATTTCTGAAGTATAGTCATATGTGTTTAGCTGTCGAAGGATAGTTCCTGCATCACCTACCACAGGAGTGTGAGTCTTTACATTTTTGCCGATTTCAGCGGGATCTATATCTATATGTATAACGTGCTGTGAAGTATTTTTGTCAGATATCACCGCTGTTGATCTGTCTGCAAACCTCGCTCCGATAACGATGATCAAATCTGCTTTATTCATAGCCTTGTTTACGAAAGGATATCCATGTGATCCCAATAAGCCTGCAAAGTATGGATTACCATTGGGAAAACCATCAACACCCATTAGTGTACAGACTACTGGCATCCTGGTTTTTTCTACAAATTCAACCAGCTCCTTGCTGCAGCCGGAGGAGCTTATACCGCCACCAAGGCAAAGTATAGGCTGACGTGCATTATTTATCTGCTCTACTATTCTGGTAATCTGCTTTGAATGACCAGATATAGTAGGTTTATATCCTCTAATATCAACCTCGGCAGGATAGATGAAATCAATTTCTTCATCCTGTATATCCTTTGGGATATCGATAAGTACAGGACCTTTTCTCCCTGTATTTGCTATGTGAAAAGCCTCCTTGATGATTCTTGGCAGGTCCTTTGCATTTTTGACTAGATAATTGTGTTTGGTAAAAGATTCTGATGAGCCTACAACATCTGCCTCCTGAAACATATCGGTTCCGATCTTCTTTGAGTTGACCTGACCGGTTATTGCTATAAGAGGTATGGAGTCCATATGTGCTGTTGCTAGGCCGGTAAGCAGGTTGGTAGCTCCAGGACCGGAGGTTGCTAAGCATACTCCTACAGTATTATTTACGCGCCCATATCCACTTGCCATGTGAGCGGCTGATTGCTCCTGTCTCACCAATATGTGGTTCATTTCAAGTTTTCTCATTGCTTCATATAGAGGAAGTACAGCACCTCCAGGATACCCAAAGACGGTATCTACACCTTCCAGTTGCAGACACTTGACTATTGCTTCAGCTGCTTTCATAGAAACTACCTCTCTCCCTTTTTAATTTGACGCTTTGATACAATAAACCATAGATAAAATTTTCTTATCATTGTATCAGCAAAGTATAAATAAAGCAACATGATTCTGAATTTTCAACATAATCATTATAATAGTGTGGTAGAATAATAATCAGGAGCATCAGAAGCTATGGTAATACCAACGTACAAAGGTAAAGGTTATATTATGAATACGAAGCATATAATAAAGCAATATAAATCATTTCAAAAATCGGAGTTTGAAGAATACTTTCAACAGCTCGGTACGCAGATCGGAAAGGATGAATACGCAGGCGAGGGTTGGAGAGCAAAGATAGGAAATGAGGCGGAGACTCGATTAGGTTCTTTTAAAATGAATCAGATCAGGATAGATCTCTGGTTGCGGGAAGATATAGAAGAAGGATTTCTTGATTCGATGAGGGTTAAATTTCTCAGAGGCGGAGGATAAAGCCATTTGTGCGTACCAACAATGGCTTAGGGGTATAATTCTGTAAACGCAGTAATCTGATAGCCGCGACTTTTCAGGGGGGTATGATTGTGAGCGAAGGTAAAGGAAGTTCTGGGAAACTAAGTATGGAGGAATTATCACTGTTTTCCTATCAACTGTCAGTGATAATGAAGTCAGGAGTACCATATCTGGAGGGACTGGAGATAATGAAGGATGAGCTTGAAAATGGCAGGCTCAAGGCTCTTTCTGCTGGGATATACGAGGATGTAAAGGCTGGTAAGAAGCTTTTTGAATCTTTAAAAAGCAAAGAACTATTTCCTGGTTATTTCATCCAGATGACTGAAATAGCAGAGAAGACTGGAATGCTTGATGTTGAGATGGAAAGGCTCAGCAGATTTTATGAGAAGCAGGAGGCGATACAGTATAAGGTCAGGAGTGCTCTTGTGTACCCAATAATACTGTTTGTCCTTATGTCAGCTGTCCTAATGCTGCTTGTTCTTAAGGTATTCCCAGTATTCCAGGATGTATTATCTTCACTTGGAGGTAATTTACCAGAGTCATCAAAGGTGCTATTAAGTGCCGCAAAAAGCCTGCAGGGTGCAGCTATCTGGATCATGGTGATCATAGGCGCAGCTGTAGTGGGACTATTTCTTTATTCCAGAAGCAGCAACGGGGGAGCACGACTGGATTCCTTCCTTCTTGATTCCAAATTATTTGGAGGTCTTTATAAGCGCCTTATAACCCTAAGGTTTTCCCAGGGGATGAGTATGATGGTTAGAGCAGGTATACCATTTGAAGAAGCAGTTGGAATGTCTGCTCCACTTACAGACAACAAATACGCTGTTGATAGGCTGAGAGCAGTTCAGGAAAAGCTAGTCAGTGGTGAATCTATCCCCGATGCTATGCAGTCAGCGGGAATATTCCCGTCACTGTTCAATCAAATGATTAGAGTAGGTGTAAAATCAGGTCAGGTCGATTCTACACTTGAAAAGCTTTCTGAGATATATGAAGTAGAGCTTGACAGAGCAGCAAATAGACTTGCATCATCAATTGAACCGACCCTGGTTATAATACTGTCGGTTGTAGTCGGTATTGTACTTTTGACTGTTATGCTGCCGATGATCCAGATAATGTCATCCATAGGATAACTCCATGGAGGTGGATATATGAAAAAGCTTCTAAGACTCCTGGGGGGACAGGGGATAGTTTTGATGATCGTGTCGATCGTAATTATAATCACAGCTTATAGTGCGGTATCATCAGTATCTAAAAACAGCAGCGAGGATTCGATCAAGGCTCTCGAGGAAGCATTGATGAGGGCTTCGGTGCAGTGCTATGCACTCGAGGGGGGATATCCTCCTTCTTTGGAGTACTTAAGTGACAATTATGGAATAATTGTGGACGAGGAGACATATTATTACCATTATGATGTTCAGGGTTCGAATATAGCTCCACAAATAAAGGTTATTAAAAGGTAGGTGTAGGAATGAGAAAAAGGAATGGAAGAGCTTCTACTGAATTGATACTGGCAATGGTGCTGCTTATCCTTTTTTCAGCAGCAACACTTACACTGGTTGGCAGTGGAACGGATGTTTATTCATCTACTACCAGGTTGAACGATGCTAACTCTAGTCTAAGAGTGGCTGCATCCTACATCTATACTAAAGCCAGGCAGTCTATGGAGACTGATGCCATAAGAATCGCAGGCTATGATTCCATAGTCGGAGATTGTCTCGTCATGCTGCAGCGAATAGATGGTGTGCCCTATGAAACGGTAATTTTTGTACATGAAGGCTTTCTAAGGGAATCGCTTATTCCATTGGGGGGACAGCCGGAACCTGACTCCAGCTTTGAGATAGTTGAGTTATCCGGGCTTATACTTGAGGAGGATGACAGTGGCATCCAGTTTAACGTGATTTTGGAGTCTGAAGACAAAGATTCTGTGATTGAAGGGTATTTATCCAAGCTGTAAGTTGGGGAGAGGTTAGGATGAGTTGGTTTATGAGGAAAGCTTATAATAAAAGTGGCTTCACGATAGTCGAATTAATAATCTCTGTTGGGACCCTGGCAATTGCTGGAACAATTATGATCCAGCTTTTTATGGGAGCAAAGGATATTGCCTTGCGCGCAGAGGAGCTTGACAGAAGCGTATTCCTATCGACGAGGATTATTGAATCAATAAAGTCAGAGCAGTGGGATGAAGAGCCACTGAATAAAATGTACACTGAATATGCTATGAAATATGGGAATAAGCTAAAAAAAATCGGCTACTTCGATGAAGAATGGGAATCGGTTGAAGAAGACAGTGAAGATATACTCTTCGTGGCTACTCTGGCAATGGAAAGCGAAGATAAAGTGAAAGAAGACAAGTCGCTTTATGAACTAACACTTCAAGTTCAAAGGCTTAAACCATACTTTAAGGGCAAGGAAGCGGAGCCGATATTAAATTCGGTGGAAACAAAAGTATATATCCTTACGCCTCTGGAGGTGATCGAACCATGATGCTTATAAACAGAAGAGGCAGTTCAAGCGTTCTTGTGATCCTCACCTTCCTTCTTCTTATGGTATTCAGTATTCTGGCAATATCATCATCTTATGCTGATTACAGACTGGCTGAAAAGAATTCCCGATGGACAAGGGAGTATTACTTATTGGAGGGTGAAGCATCAGGCTTCATAAGCTCAATTAACAAGATTCTCAAGGAAAACAAAGGCAGCGGTCTAGGTTCTGCAATTGAAATAATAAAGTCGACGTATCCTGAGGCTGAGATCAATGATTTTCCTGAGCTTATTGGGATTTCAAGGATATTCAATAACAATAATGGAAGTGAGCTTCTCCTTTCGGTGGAGGTATACAGACTAGTACCAGATCAAGCTATAGTTAGGGCTGTTAAGATTCTACCTGAGGATTTTAATTATGATGAAGGCATTGAATTTGAAGATGTGGAGGTTATCGGAAATGATTGATTCAAATCAGCTCCTGGAAAGAGCAGTAGAAGTGAAAGCATCAGATATATTCGTAACTGTAGGCGTACCTCCCACATTTAAGATAGATGGAAAGCTCGTTCCTTTGGATCATCCCGTTCTAAATCCCGAGGATACGGAGGAATTCGCCAAAAGTCTTTTTAAGCGAGAGGAACACTATAGGGAGTTCCTGGAAAACGGAGATAAGGACTTTTCTGTATCTCTTAAGGGAGTTGGAAGGTACAGGGTAGTCGTATATAACCAGAGGGGCTCATTTGCTGTAGCTATAAGAGTTCTAAGCTTTATACAGGACGAACCCGAGGATTTGAGGATACCACAATCAGTCCTAAACTTTCATAAGCGTACAAAAGGACTAGTTCTGATCACCGGACCAACAGGCAGTGGCAAATCAACTACTCTGTCAAAAATCATTGATTTAATCAATAGAAATAGATCCTGCCACATAATTACACTTGAGGATCCAATCGAGTATCTGCACAAGCACAACAAGAGTATTGTAGACCAACGAGAGATAGGCCTTGATGCGAAGAGCTACAGTCAGGCTTTAAGATCTGCAATGAGGCAGGCACCTGATGTTATCCTTATTGGCGAGATGAGAGACCACGAAACGATAGCAGCTGCACTGACAGCCGCAGAGACAGGTCACCTAGTATTCTCAACGCTCCATACACTTGGGGCTGCAAAGACCATAGATAGGATCGTCGACATATTTCCCGCTAATCAGCAGCAGCAGGTAAGAGTTCAGCTGTCTACTGTACTCCAGGGTGTGGTATCTCAACAGCTTATACCTTCAGAGATGCTTGGAAGAGTTCCAGCATTTGAGATTATGCTTGTGAATCCGGCTATTAGGAACCTTATCAGGGAAGGAAAGGTACCCCAAATAGATGCTGCGATCCAGACAGGAAGATCAGACGGCATGACAAGCATGGATCTAAGCGTTGCCCAGTTATGTAATGAGGGTTATATATCCAGGGACGATGCTATTCAATATAGCTTCAACCTGGATGTTCTATCCAAATATCTTAAGGAGGAATAGAACAGGCCTCACTGAATTTGCAATGGGGTGTTTTTATGAAAAGATTTTTTGGTTTAGCTTTAATATTGGTGTTTATATTAGTGCCGGCTGCAGCAAATGCAACCTCAGCAGTTCTAAGTCTTGACGGGACTCAGAGCAGCTGGGCTGAAAGCGAGTTAAGGCAAGCCTATGGCTATGGTCTCACATCCTCCGGCGTTATGAACAATTACAAAAGGGATATTACTAGGGAGGAATTTTCCTCCCTTGCAGTCAAGCTCTACGAAGGACTTACAGGAAATAAAGCCTTGGTTGGAACGAATCCCTTTACCGACACTAAAAATACTGATGTTTTAAAGGCCTTTAGACTGCAGATAATAAATGGGAAATCTTCTACAGGCTTTTATCCTTATGATAAGATAACAAGGCAGGAGATAGCTGTTATGATCACAAGGACATTGAACGCCTCTGGTATGAGCACAAAGGCCACGAGTTCATCATTTCCATTTACTGATAAAGGGCAGATATCCTTATGGGCAATAGATGCTATGCAGTTTGTCTATTCCAGTGGAATAATGAAGGGCATAGACTCGAGCAGTATAGGCCCGCTTCAAAATACAAGCAGAGAGCAGGCAATAGTCCTTATGAAAAGGACGTACGAAAAGTACAAGGGATCAACTGCTGTGGTCCAGCCTCTTCCATTGCTCACTCAGCCTACACCAGCACAAACGGTCACAACAGTCCCGGGAACCGGAGCATATATTGATACCAGCCAAAAGGATAAAGGCCTTGTTAGAGTTGGCTACAAGGGCAGTGGTACAGAGAAGCTTAAGGTAATGGTTGCAAAAGGAGATACAAAATATTACTATCCTCTAAAGCCAGACGGAGTTATACATGGTTTTCCGCTACAGCTTGGAAATGGGGAGTACAAGGTCAGCGTTTTGAATAATATATCAGGAAATCAGTATGGGTATGTAAAGACGGAAACCCTTAGCATAAACCTTAAGGATCCAAATATAGTTTACCTGAACTCTATACAAACTATCAGTTGGACTCCGGATAGTGCTGCTACAAAGAAAAACCTTCAGTTAGTCGGAAGCCTTACGGACACAACAGGAAGGATTAACGCCAGCTATGACTTCATTGTAAAGAATGTAACCTACAATTATGATAAAATAAACGGTTTGACCACAGATTATACTCCAAATCCAGATGAAACCCTAAGAGTACTCAACGGAATCTGCTACGACTATTCCTCACTATTTGCAGCTATGAAGAGAAGCGAGGGTGTTCCTATAAAGCTTGTTAAGGGGTATAACAGGTATACAGATGTTTATCATGCCTGGAATGAGGTTTTCATAAACGGTAAATGGGTAGTTGTGGACACGACCTTCGACTCAGTTTATTACAGTAATAAACAGGATTATACCTTTCAAAAGAACAGCAGTGATTACACTAAGGTCTATGAATATTAATACTCTATAAAAAGGATTGAACAGTCGAAATCTATTCTATATAATAGTTATAGCCAAAAGGGGAGGACACAAAGGTCTTCCCTTGATTTATTAGGAGGAATAGTATGTCAAGAAAGAATAGACTTATTGAATTTAAGATAGAGAGACTAGATTTTCCCAATAAAGGAATCGGAGAATTTGAGGGGAGGTCAGTCAGAATCAAGGGAGGCTTGCCAGGACAAAGGATTACAGCCAGGGTTTCCAGGAGACGAAAGGACTATTGGGAGGCAAAGCCTGTCGAGGTGCTTGAAAGATCCCCTTTAGAAACTCAGAAAGGTTGTGCTCAAATCGGAATTTGCGGGGGATGTTCCTACCAAGCACTGACCTACGAGAATGAGCTGAAGCTCAAACATTCACAGGTTCAGGAGCTGTTCAACAAAGAGGAGCTAGGAATAAAATTGGAGTCAATTGAACCATCACCTATAGTAAGTGGATATAGAAACAAGATGGAATACACCTTCGGTGACGAGATGAAGGATGGCCCGCTTGCTCTTGGTCTTCACATGAAAAACAGATTCTATGAGGTTGTTAATACTGATGACTGTAATATCGTGCACAAGGATTTTACTATGATAAGGGAGGCCGTGAGAAGCTACTTTGACAATCTGGGAGTACCATTTTATAACAAAAGAAATCATGAGGGCATTCTTAGACATCTTGTAATCAGAAAGGCTCACAGCACTGGGGAAATCCTTGTAAATCTTGTTACCACAAGCCAGAAAGCCATTGACAGAGAATTGTTTAAAAATATGCTTCTGGAACTGATGGGGAATATTGAGGGCAGCATAACCGGAATAATACACACAATAAATGACGGACTTGGAGACACAGTAATAGCTGATTCAATGGAGCTTTTATACGGGAAGGATCATATTAGGGAAGATATCTTGGGTCTCAAGTTCGACATATCCCCGTTTTCTTTTTTTCAAACCAATACTTCATCTGCGGAAAGGTTGTATTCAATAGCCAGGGAATTTGCAGGGGAGAAGCATGACAGGATCATATTCGACCTTTATTCCGGTACAGGAACAATAGCCCAAATGATGGCGGCAGTGGCAAAAAAGGTTATCGGCATAGAAATAGTAGAGGAAGCTGTTGAAAAGGCAAGAGAAAACGCCAAGCTTAACGGACTGGACAATGTACAATTTATTGCTGACGACGTATTCCACGGTGTAGAGTCTCTTGAGGATAAGCCCGACTTGATAATTCTTGATCCTCCTAGAGACGGTATACATCCTAAATCCATAGATAAGATCATAGATTTTCAACCGGAGACCTTCGTATATGTATCCTGTAATCCTGTGACTCTTGTAAGGGATCTTAAGATATTCGTAGATAAGGGTTACGAAATTAAAAGAGCAAAATGTGTGGATCAGTTTCCAAAAACTCCTCATGTGGAGACGGTTACATTGATAACAAGGGTTAAGAAGTAAGTGAAGCAAGAAGCCAGTAAATAAAGGCTTTTCGGGGTTTGAACGTGAAAATCAGAGGAGCAATAATCTTAAAAATATCTGTTCGCGGAAACAAGTCCAAAGGCATGATATTTTAGGTGACAGAGCGATTTAGATAACATGGGTTTGCGTGTGGTCGATTTAGATAACATGGTCTTGCAGTGGTCAATTTAGATGTTATACGGATTTTGCAAGGTTGAGAGAGCAGGTTAAATGTAAAACTTAAAAATGTGCCGCTGATATAGCGACACATAGAAATTTGGCAGGTACATTTTCACTTCAGCGAAATGTTGAATTTTGACCTTTTCTATAGTGCTTGAATAAGCACTTAGAGCACACCCGATACCATGACTGCAGAATATAATAAAAATAATGCCATAACAATATTTGTAGCCTTTTGATGCTTCTGTAAAAAATCCTTAAATATGCTGCCGAAAAGAATCCAAGTAATAAATGCCAGAAATCCAATGAGAGTAATGCATAACACATACATTGCCAGCATTAGTGAAGATGTATAGTAAGGCAAAACAAAGCTGGGTATAACCGTCAGGGTAAAAAGAACAACCTTTGGGTTGATGAATTGCATCAAGAATCCTGCCATAAATGTCGAAGTCAACGAGTGATTCGCTACTTGCTTAGATGATTTTATTCTGAAGATTTGAACTGCCAGATAAGCGATATACAATCCACCTATGACCTTCATGGCAGGCATAATGGTTGGCAAAACGGTCACAAGTGCCACATTCAGCGTAGCAGAAATTGAAAGCAAGATTCCAAAGGCAATGGTTGCACCAAAGGTGTATTCCATTGCCTTTTTGACGCCCGAATTATGCACAGTTGACAAAATCACGACATTGGTGGGCCCTGGAGTAAACGTTACTATAGCACAGTATATAAAAAAAGATAAAATATTCATTATTTATGCAATTCGAATCCTTTCAGTAAACGATCAACCTGATTTTTCTTCCCTCTGATGCCAATTCCAACTAAATTTAGTTCGTCTGTTCTAAATTGAGCGACGATAGCACGATTATCCTCATCATTGTAAGTCTTGAATAATTCCTCAGTATATATTGAGATAACAACATCCTTTGTCAATGCCTTCTGCAGCAGATCTTTCATTTGATCACCAGTAGCCGCGTGAATCATTATTGGCTGCTGCGACATGGGTAGATAGTGTACATTATCCTTGTCTATATAAGGTTGGCCGATAATATCCTGGGTTCCAGATATACCACTCATCAGAAAGGCTGTTACATTCAGTTCTTGCCATGGATCGAGATCGTTTCTTAAAACAATTTTTATTTTCGTATCAAATTCCATCAAATCGTCTCCTTAGTTTAATTAAGAATTTTAGAAAGCAAGTGTTTCATATTCTTGTGTTTCCTTTTTCTATGTGATATTATAATTCAACAAACAAATTCAGTCAAATTGAAACGATTGAATTATAGGTTCAACAATATTGAATCGATGCGAGGTTGTTGATGGAACTAAAAAATTTACTCACAGTCAAAAAAATAATTGAAACCGGCAACTATCAAAACGCTGCAAGGGCGCTAAATTATGCGCAATCAACCATCACGTTTCAAATAAAGCAGCTTGAAAGCGAGTTGGGAATACAGATTTTCGAAAAGAATGGCAATAGAATGGAGCTGACACAAGCAGGATTAGGCATTCTTCCAATCATTGATCGAATCCTGGCGGCAACGGAAGAACTCAGCAGCTACAGAGGCAACATCGGGGAGGTTCGAGGCACACTCAAAGTTGCCTTACCGGAGACACTGATTACATATCAAATGCAACCGATTCTTCGGACTTTTAAAGAAAAGGCCCCCAATGTGAAATTATCGCTTCAAGTAATGAACTGCTATGCTATTCAGGAGCATTTGCAAAATGGCGAAATAGACATCGCTATCCACTACGAAATTGGTAGATACCCCAGAAGCATTACAAGTAACGCAATAAAATCCTATCCGCTCGTCTTGGTTGCGTCACCGGCTTTAGATGAAAATCAGCGTAATTTCATAAGTTCAGGGCAGAAGAAGTCTATATGTCATATTCAGAATGATCCTAATGCACTATATCTTAAAATCTTCCATCAATATTTGAAAGAAAAAGATATATGCTTAGAGACCGGGCTTGAGTTATGGAGCATAGAAACGATTAAGCAGAGCGTAATGAGTAACTTGGGAGTTGCCTATCTACCACGTTTTACGGTGGAGACTGAGTTAAAACAAGGCAAGATGATTGAAATTGAAACGGAAATTCGAGATGGAGAGATCGCTGCTATATTTGCGTATAATAAAATCAAATGGATGAGTCCCGCAATGGATCTGTTTCTGCGAATATTGACCGAACATTTCAAGTAAAATTCAATTTAGGCGATATGATTCGTTAAGTATATATTTTTTGTATTTCAAGCACTTAAATCATAAAAAAAGCAATCTAACCATAAAGGGGGTAAATATGGAATCAAAAGAGATCAAGGAGTTTGGCTTTCAATTGGGATATAGTAAAGTGGGCATCACTTCTGCGGACGGCTTTCCTGATTATGTAAAAGAGGTGGAGTCCAGAGGTGATGAATTCAGTATTCTATCTTTTACGACAACCAATCCATAAAAAAAAAGATGCACATCCAAAAATTAAGATGCCCGACGCTAAATCCATCATTGTTTTGGTTTATGACTATTTCAAATATGACTATCCGGAAGAACTCACAAAAATGATTGGCAAAGCCTATCTAGGGCGTTGCTACGGTCCTCAGCCCGGTACCATAAACTATGCAAGACTACAATTGATGAAGGATTATTTGTCTGAAAATGGCTGTAAAGTAGATTCCTCCATCGGTCTGCCTGCAAGATGGGCAGGAGCGCAGGCTGGTGTGACAACCTTTGGCCGAAACAATTTTGCCTATGCAGAAGGCTGTGGCTCTTATATCATCATCAGCACCATTGTTGTAGATAAAGAATTGGAATATGATGAACCCACTATGGAATGTAAATGTCCTCCAAATTGCAGGATGTGTATAGATACTTGCCCCATGCAGGCTATTTATGAACCGTTCCATTTGAATCCCAAGAAATGTATTTCTTTCAACAACTGGATGACACAGGCGGGCAGAGAACCAATCTCCATTCATATTCCGAATGAGGTGCGGGAAAAACTGGGTTGTCATATCCATGGTTGTGACATTTGTCAGGATGTTTGCCCTCGAAATCATGCAAAACGCCAGATGCCGAAAAAAATGGACCCATTCATAGAAGCCATAGCAAAGGATATTACCTTGCCAAACATTCTGCATATGACTGAGGAGTTTTATAAAAAACGCATTAATCCTATTATGTATAATTACATAAAGGATAAACGCTATTTCCAGAGAAATGCGGCGATTGCCATGGGCAATTTGGAAGATGAAGCATTCATTCTCGATTTAGAAATGGAATTAAATAATCCTGACGAAATGATTCGCGATGCGGTAGAGTGGGCGCTGCAGAAAATCAAAGTGAAAAACAAAGTGTTCGATTGAATACCAAGGTTTAAAAGAGGTGGAATTATCTTTGAGTTAAAACAACGCAATATAGTTCATAAACTTGAAAGCACTCTACACAATATTATTGAAGAGTGCCTTCGCCTTATTTAACCTTAATTTTCAACATCCACCATCAAGCCGGACTTAAATTCCACAGTGAATTTATCCTCATAGACAGTGACCTTTTCAATCAGCCGCCGGACAAGCGTCTCGTCGTATTCGGTCAGGGCAGTGGGCTGCTCTTGAAGAAATGCGCTCATGTCTTTGATACGTTTTTGCAGTTCATCCCGACCGAGGTTCTCGACCTGAGCCTTCTGCTTCTCCTCACGCAGGCGATAGATTTCATCACCAACCTTCTCGTAGTCTGCCTTTGAGCTGGCGAGCTTCAAGAGCTCTGCTTGCAGTTCTGTAAGCCGTTTATCGATTGCGGTGAGGGTATGACTATTTTCGTGACAAATAACGGTTTCGATGTTTTTCTGCAGCGTGATGAGAAAATGATCTTTATCATACAATGCTTGGTTGATGGCCGTGACCATCACTTGCTCTAGGGCGCTCTCAAGTACCGTTCGAGCCTCGCAGAACAGGCCGGTGTTCTCTAATCGGCTGACACAGCGCCAAACAACTGATTTCTTGCCTCGGTTGTTCCAGTGAACCCTGCGGAACACTTCGCCGCAGCCACCACAGACAATCATGTTAGAGAAACAGTGGATGCAGCTAAAGGTCCTGTTTTTACCGTTTGGGCTGGTGTGGACGATGCGGCGTTGGATGAGTTCCTCTTGCACCCGCATGAATATTTCACGTGGGATAATGGCCTCATGGCTGTTTTCCACATAATACTGTGGGACGACGCCGTGGTTCTTTACTCGAGTCTTTGTGAGGAAGTCAGTGGTGTAAGTTTTCTGTAAAAGGGCATCCCCAATATACTTTTCATTTCGTAGGATTTGATTGATATTGCTGGTATGCCATTTTTCATTCCCGGCACCATTAAGAATGCCGTCTGCTTCAAGGCCGCGCTTGATTTTCAGCATGCTGGCACCTTCGAGGTATTCCCGGTAGATACGTCTAATGATTTCTGCTTCCTCGGGGACAACGATCAGGCGCTTGTTCTCATCCTTAGTGAAACCGAGGAAGCGGTTGCAGTTGACCTGGATTTCGCCCTGCTGGTAGCGGTATTGAAGCCCCAGCTTCACGTTCTGGCTTAGGGACTGGCTTTCCTGTTGAGCAAGAGAAGCCATGATGGTGAGCATGACCTCGCCCTTAGAATCCATGGAGTTAATGTTTTCCTTCTCAAAGAAAACGGGAATGCTTTTTTCCTTAAGCTGCCGGATGTATTTCAGGCAGTCCAGAGTATTTCGGGCAAACCTGCTGATGGATTTTGTAATGACCATGTCGATGCTGCCCGCCATGCACTCATCGATCATTCGATTGAATTCTTCACGCTTCTTGGTGTTGGTACCTGAGATGCCGTCATCAGCATAGATGCCTGCTAGCGTCCAATCCGGATGGCCGTTGATGTAAGCTGTGTAATGCTCAATCTGCGCATCGTAGCTGGTAGCCTGTTCATCACTGTCGGTTGAAACCCTACAGTAGGCAGCAACACGGAGTTTTGGTTTTTCTTCATCACTATCTTTTCGGGTATGCTTCCTAGCTGGAAGCACCGTAACAGTTCTATTTGTCGCCAATCGTTTATACCTCGCTTTCTATTAGACTATAGGCGTATGCCGCCTGTGCAAAGGGATCATCAAAAACTTGTGTTCCTTCGATGATGTGGAAGGTAGTGGGGTAGGCGGCTACTTTATCTTCTTTAGGTTCGCGTATCCTGCCGAGAGCAGATGCCCGTTTAAACCGTTCCTCTTGAACAGCAGTAAAGGTATCTGGATCAATGATTGCCGGGTAATAATCATCGCCAAGGTAATGGGGATTTTTGAGTATATTACCGATTCCAGCATGAAAGGCATCAATGCCCACTTTAATTGTAGCTGTCCTTAAGGCATCGCCCGACAAGTATGCCTGGTATAGCCATTTTATCTGTCCGGCGGCTTTGTCGTCGATTACAGCTATTCCATTTTCTATTCTGTAGCCAAATGGGGTGTGGCCCATTTATTTCACCAACCTTTCTTTTAGCGTAATGCCACATTTCAATATGAATCCAATTTCCGTCCTCGAGTAGACAATAATGCGATCTACAAACCTGCTGAAAAGTTCGTCGTCAAAGCCATTTTGCATGGTGGATTTTGTGGCAAACTGGAGGAGGGCACTAACTTCACTCAGATGACGCGAATCGTTGCTGATGAAACTAATTAGAGATTCCTTCCGGCGCTGCAGTTGTCCAGCTTCCTGTAAGAGCTCGTTGTTTCCTCTAGTGTAGACAGTAGGCTCAAGATAGCCTCGAGTCTGTAGGCCCATAAGAACTTTTCTCTGTTCTTCGATGTCTACAAGCTTTTTGTCGATTTCAACTAAGGTTTCCATGCTATTATTTGAATCAATGCCTCTCAGACTCAATAGGAGAGGTCTGAGAACGATTTGGTGCCCGAAAATGAGTTTGTTCATCATGGTGACAAAGGCAAACTCAAAATCGGAATTAGAAATGTATTTCATGGAGCATTTCTCGATTTCCGTGATATGTGTATTGCAGCTCCAGGCAATGTATTTTTTACCGCTGGAATGGATACGGCGTTTAAATGTAGCACCACACTCGCCACATATGATTTTGCCAGAAAAAGGGTAGCGGTTTTGATATTTCTCGTTTTGCTTATCTACGCCTTTTTCTTTACCGCGCTGTTCCATGACAAGTTGCGCGGCAGTATAATCCTCGTGGCTGATAATCGCCTCATGATGGTCCTGAATCAGGTATTGCTCACGTTCTCCACGGTTTACAAACCTGTTGAACTGACTGTCGCTGTAGGTCTTTTGAAAGATGGCATCGCCAATGTATTTCTCATTGCCAATCATCCCCCTAATGGTAGAAGAGGTCCAGCGACCGCCGTTCTTACCCTTAAGACCTCTGGCATTGAGATCCTTAGCAATCTTGTGAGCGCCTTTGCCGGACAAGACCTCAGAAAAAATGAACCGGACAATTTCAGCTTGATGTTTATTCACAACTAACTCACCATCAACAGCATCGTAGCCATAAGGGGAGCAGCCAATTTTATAGGTGCCATTTTGAAAGCGTCGTTGAATGGACCACTTGTTGTTCTCAGCAATGGATGCCGATTCTCCTTCGGCCAGTCCACTCAGGATCGACAGCAAAGAAAGCAACGGGGACGGTTCCTGTTGCTTTTTGTTTATTTCTATGTTACTTTCAAATTGAGGTGAATAAGATGCCAAGATCAGCCAGAGAAGCTAGTCCAACAAGCTGTTATCACATTATGATGAGAGGAATAAATAAGGATAAGATTTTCATCGAAACCAGACATAAGAAGCTCGTAGAAGAACTGATGGAGACCTTGTTACGAGAAAGTGGAGTTGAAATAATATCCTACTGCATAATGGACAATCATTTGCATTTGATCCTTAAAGGAGAACTTGGGGACATTTCCTTTGCTTTGAAGAAAATCAACACCAGATTTGCTATGAGGATCAATAAAGAACATAATAGAGTTGGGCACGTGTTCCAAGACAGGTTTAAAAGCGAGATAATTCATAACGATCAGCATTTACTTCAGGCAATAAGGTATGTGCACAACAATCCTGTAAAGGCTAAAATGGTTGCTAACCAAAAGGATTATCCATGGAGCAGCTATCGTTGCTATGTTGGCAGCGACAAGGGCATACTAGGAAAAGATGTAGTGGAAGAAGTATTAACGATTGCAGGAGGTATAGGAAACTTCACAGAATTCCACAATATTGAGGATTTTACTGAATTTTTGGATACGAATGAAGAGGTTGATAACAACAGACTTGATCATGCACAGTCAATAATTAGTGGTTTTTGCCTTGATAAAGGAATCATAGAAATCGGAAGAGTGAACCAGTCAGAGCATTTATATGAATTGATTTCCATACTATTGGGCAAGTCGAATCTCAGCCATCGCAAAATTGCTGGATTACTTGAAGTAAACAATAATGTTGTACACTCGATTAGCAAGGGTCCTAGGAACGAATAAAAAGCACCAGGAACCGTCCCTGTTGCTTTACATGGTGTCAGATTTGTGTAAAAAACTTGATCCTATCGTTGATGCATTTAAATCAAGACCTCTGATATATGAATATCCATTTCTCATGGTAGATGCAATCTACATCAAAGCAAGAGAAAACAACAGAGTACGAAGCAAAAGTCTTTTGATAGCAATAGGCATCAATGAAGAAGGCAATCGTGAGATCATAGGATTTCATCTGTCTGAAAGCGAGTCAGAAACAAGCTGGGAAGAATTCTTTATCTACCTGAAACAAAGAGGACTTAAATCACCAAGATTGATAACATCCGATAACCATAAAGGACTCGTAAAAGCAATTCAAAAACAATTTCAAGGTTCAAGCTGGCAAAGATGCCAAACACATTTTTCAAGAAACATACTTGATAAAACACCAAAGTCACTACAGCCCTCATTAAAGGAAGATATTCGCAAAGTGTATGAAGCAATTGACATAGACAGTGCAAGAGCAGCTAAGAATGAGCTTCTCAACAAATATGCTGCAAGCGCCCCAAAAGCAATGGAACTACTTGATGAAGGCTTTGATGATGTAACAGCCGTACTAAGTCTACCCTTAAGGTACAGGAAAAGGCTTAGAACAACCAATGGTATCGAAAGACTCAACCAAGAAATCAGAAGAAGAGAAAGAGTCATTCGAATATTTCCAAATGAAGCATCCGCAATCAGGCTCATAGGAGCTTTGTTGATAGAACATGATGAAAAGTGGTCTACTGGTCGGAAATACTTTGAGATGGATGTCTACTATAGTACTGTGATCCAGAAAGACGAAGCAAAGACCAGAGTAGCATAGTTCGCAATTTATTCCACGTTTTTCTTGACAGCGAGCCTCTGACGGCATGGACCAAGCCATCGCAGGCATCCAGTCCGAAAGAGAACGGCATTTGGCACTGATGCCTGGCTAAAAACCTACCATGCCGCCTCCTCACTATCAAGAAGCTTTCGCGGCATAAACAGCTCTAATGGCTGAACGTAGGTCATAAAGATAATACCGAGGAATTTACACACTAATATGGACTTGACTTGCAGAACAATAGATACTTAAAACAACAAGCTAATATAGTTTATAAGCAACCTAATCGTTGCTTTTTTTTATATGATGGTACATATGGTATCTGATGTCTCAATGGAGTCTATTAAAAAATGTATATAGGAGAGTTGAATAATGTATAATTACAAAAAAGTATGCGTTGTAACTGGGGCATCCGGTGGAATTGGTAAAGCGATCGTCAAGAAATTTTATGACAATGATTTTCATGTAGTGTTGTTAGCTACTAATGAAGCCACACTTAAGAATACTATGCAGGAAGGTAATTACGATTTACGTAGAGTTGAATATTTCAGTTTAGATATTTCTAATGAAGAACTAGTAAAAAAGACTACTGCAAGCATAGTTGAAAAGTATAAGAGAATAGATGCCCTTGTTAATGCAGCAGGGATAACAGGGCGATATGATCCTACTATAGATTATTCTTTTGAAAACTTTAAAAGAATATACTCAATAAATGTTTTCGGAACATTTTTGATGATGCAGAATGTATTGCCTCAGATGGTTGAGCAGAAATCAGGTGCGATAGTAAATATAGGCTCTGTATCTGGAATGACGGGATATACATTTGAGATAGGGTACGGTTCAAGTAAATGGGCTGTTATTGGAATGACAAAAAATGTTGCAAACGAATATGGACAGTTTGGAATTAGAGCAAATTCAGTGTCACCAGGTTGGGTAGATACTGCAATGTTAAAAACGTCCCTAGAAAACTATAAGGAATTTAGTGATGCTAAGGTGACATTTGGACCGGCAGGCCGACCTGCGGAACCAGCTGAAATTGCAGACGTAGTATATTTCTTATGTTCAAACGAAGCACGATTTATAAATGGTTCAAACATATTAGTAGATGGCGGTATGATGCTAGGATAATTATTTAGGTAGATTGGAGGATATAATTATGCTTACTGGAAGAATACAAAAAATGAGGAATAAACTTTGGAATTCAAGGCCATCCATAACAGCAGAGAGATTGGTGCTTGCAACCGAAGCCTATAAAAAATTTGCAGGTGATGCTATTCCTATATTTAGAGCAAAAGTGGTAAAACACATCATGGAACACATGACTACTCTTATTATGGAGGATGAGCTTATTGTCGGGACAGCGACAAATAAGTATAGAGGTGCTAATTTACACCCGGAGTTTCAATCGAGTTCCTGGTATATTAGCGATATTGATGACTTCCCAACAAGGACAAAAGATCCTTATGCTATTTCTCCCGAGGATAGGGAACAAATTTTGGAAGCTCTAAAATATTGGGAAGGAAAGTCTATGGAAGATTTGGCTAAAACTTCTTCTCCAGCACATATCGAGGAATGTATAAAGGACGATATTATTGTAGTTGGTTTACATAACGGTGTTTCAGGCGAAACATTATGTGACCATGAAAAAATATTAACGGTCGGTCTTAGAGGATATATCAATGAGTGCCAGGCAAGCATTGACAAGACTGTTAGTACCGGAAAAGAAGATCAAGAAAAAATTGACTTTTGGACTGCATGCATTATTCAATGTGAAGGATTGATTGAATATGCACATAGAATGGCGGAGGAAGCAGAACGTCAATATGAAATATGTGAGGATGATGACAGAAAAAAAGAACTCATGGCAATAGCTGAAAATTGCAGAGTTGTGCCAGAAAATCCTCCTCAGAATTTCCACCAGGCATTACAGATGATATGGTTTGTCCATGTTTATTTTCATATTGAAGTATGCACAACAGCGAATGGGTTTGGAAGATTTGATCAGTATATGTGGCCGTATTATGAAAAAGATGTAATTAGCCAGAAGAATATAACAAAAGAATTTGCATTTGAGCTTCTTTGTTGTCTTTATTTAAAATCATGCGAAGTATACGAAGTTAGAGATAAGTGGTATGCAACATCGTTCGCCGGGTATCCAATGTGGCAGATTTTAGTAGTTGGAGGACAGACCAGAGACGGAAAAGATGCAACAAATGAACTATCGTATCTTTGCCTGGAGGCAGCAAATCAGCTTAAGACTACACAACCCGTAATGGCTGTTAGAGTATGGGATGGAACACCTGAGGAATTGATTAGAAAAGGATGTAAAATGGTACAGGAAGGTCAGGCAAACCCAGGATTTTTTAATGATTATACAGCTATGAAGATGGCATTAGGCAAGGGCTGCACAATTGAAGAGGCAAGAGACTGGACAATTATTGGATGTATTCAACCAGGACCTGGGGGCGGAACAGCAGACGGATCACCTGATGCAGGATATGTAAATATGGGAAAGATGATAGAATTTGTTTTACATAATGGAGTAGATCCTTCTACAGGGAAACTAATGGGATTAAAGACAGGAGATCCAAGAAATTTTAGAAATATTGAAGAATTTAAAAATGCTTTGAAGGAACAAATAATTCATCACTATAATTTAGTGAGAACCGGATACAATATAATGCAAGGCATACATATGTTACGGTATCCAGTTATATTTGCTTCTATGGTTACAAAAGGTTGTGTGGAGAGTGGAAAATCTGTTCAACAGGGTGGGGCAAAGTATTCTACAGCAGGTCTTTATGTAACAGGAGCAGCTAATTTGGCAGATTCAATTGTTGCAATAAAAAAATGCGTATTTGAAGATAAAGATATTACTATGGATGAATTAATTTCAGCTATTGATAATAATTTTGAAGGTGAAGAAAGAATCAGGCAGCTCCTATTGAACAAGCCTCCTAAATTTGGGAATGACAATGAACTCGTAGATGGAATATATAGGGAAATGATGCATTTTATTGCAGACAATGTACAAACCTGGCATGATGCCAGAGGAGGTACATATTCATTTAATGTTCATTCACAAACGGTAAATGTTTCTCATGGAAAAGTATGTGGTGCAACACCTGATGGAAGACGTGCTGGAGAACCTTTCTGTGATAATGCATCTCCAATGATGGGAAGAGATATAAGTGGTCCTACTGCTACTATAAAGTCTGTAGCATCTATGGGGCAAGAGGCTTTCCACGATGGAGCACTATTCAATTTGCGATTTGATCCTAAAGGGGTAGAAGGAGAGAAGGGATTAGCTACGATTGAAGGCGTTATAAAAACATATTTTGAAAATGGTGGAGAGCATATTCAGATAAATGTAGTTGATACAGAAACTCTTTTAGATGCTCAAAAAAATCCGGAAATGTATAAAGGTCTGATGGTTCGTGTGGCAGGATATATGGCGTATTTCACAGAATTAGATAAGAGTGCACAAGATACTATTATGAATAGAACAGCACATTTTTAATAGGCTAAGTAGGTGGTATTATGAATGGAAAACAATTAAGTGCACTTATAGGATCTATACAAAAATCCAGTATGGAGGATGGACCAGGAATTCGCACAACTGTTTTTTTAAAAGGATGTCCACTTCAATGCAGGTGGTGTCATAACCCAGAATTGATAAGCTTTAAACAGGAAATTATTGAGAAACCAAACAGCTGCATCATGTGTGGGTATTGTATAAAAAAGTGTCCAATAGATGGGGCTATTTACGTTGGAACTGATAAAAAGTCTCATATTGATAGAAAAAAATGCAATGGTTGTATTGAATGTGTGAAGTCTTGCTATGCAAATGGAATTCAGTGTGTTGCTAAAGAGATGACACCAGAAGAAGTTATCTATGAAGTTGCTAAAGATAAAGGTTTCTACGACAAGACCGGGGGCGGGATGACTGTCAGTGGAGGTGAGATCCTATCCCAGATAGATTTTATTGAAAGAGTAATAGGTTTAGCAGCCGAAAAAGGAATTAATACGTGCATAGATACATCAGGATTCGGTGATGGCGAACGACTTTATGAGTTAGCTTTGAAAGATAGTGTTACGGACATTTTATATGACATGAAATGCATTGATGATAAGGTGCATCGTGAGTTTACCGGTCAATCAAATGATATTATTTTAAGAAATTTGGGGAAATTAGCACATGATAATATAACAAATAAAAAGATCCAAATGCGAATGCCTCTGATAAGTAACGTGAATGATTCCTGGCGGATCATACAAAAGTCAGCAGACTTTTATATTAAAAATAATATATCAAATGTTACTTTGTTGCCCTATCACGATTTGGGAATTTCAAAAATGAGGAATATTGGACAGATACCAGACTTTTTTATGCCTCCTTCAAAAGAACATATCATAAGAATTAAGGAATATCTCGAAAATAAGGCAAATATGAAGGTTGATATATCAGGAATAGTTGATTAATGTAGCTTGGGCTAATTTGAGGTGCCCAAGCTTTTTTCGTTATCAACCGCGGATGATAAAGATAAAGGCTACATATATTCTAATAGATTGTGATAAAATGAGGTTAATAGCTTATGCATAACTTTATATTTTAGGGGGAGGGAAAATCTTGCTGATTGAAGAGAAAATATATGGGAAAAATAAGCCTTACCATTTTTCATTGGTAAATATAATCGAATATCCTCTCCATTATCATTTTGACATTGAAATAGTTTACGTAATTAAAGGAAACCTGACGATTCATCGGGGGTTCGACAATTTCCTGGTGAAAGAGGGAGATGTGTTTGTACTGAACAGTAGAGAGGTTCATGGCTTCTATGGAACAGGGGAGAAGAATAGAGTTTTCCTTTTGCAGATCAATATACAACATTTTTCTGCTTTATTTCCAGAGTTACACAGAAGTAGTTATTTCAGTTATGGACTGCCGCCAGAGGACCACCGATTGAGAGAGATGAAACATTTATTGAATAATATTATGGAAGCTTCCATATCTTCAATTGAGGAAGACCCAGTTTTTGTATCATATAAAATAGAGGATTTGATTGAGTGCTTGGAGGTAAGTTTCCCATATTTCTCATATGCAAATGGTCGCATTACAAGTGGAAATCATGATAACCCTGTGTTTGGAGATCGATTAAGGGAAATGATTTCCTACATTTATGAAAATCATAAAAATAAAATAACCTTGGATGAAATTGCTGAAATCCAGCATGTTAGCAGATTCTATTTGTCTCATATGATTAAACAAGTTGCAGGTATGAGTTTTCGAGAGTTTCTTTCCTTTGCAAGAATTGATATCTCACTGATTCCATTGTTAGGTACAACAAAAAGCATCAGTGAAATCGCCATGGAAGTTGGATTTTCAGATGTCCGATATTATAATAAATGGTTTGAACAATGGTTTGGTCAATCACCTCAGGAATATAGAGACACCTATAGTTCCATGATTATAAGTGATTCACATGGAATTAGGATGGAAGATCTTCTATCGAAAGGAGATCAATCCAATGGAAATGATTTTTCCAGTATGATATTTGATAAAAAACCAAGAAGGAACTCTAGAGAGCTGGAAGGCCTTTCTGATATGGAAAAAGCAGAATGGACTTTTTTAATGGCGCAGGTTTCAAATTTTCTTAAACGAAAAGGGTATGAGAATTTTGAATGGAATATAACTGAGCTTAAATGAAGGTAATTTTTATACCTTTAGTGGTATCAGCAAAATATGGAAGGTAAAGTTAACCAAAAGCTTTGTAGAGAGCACTCATTTTTCAAGGCAGGAATAGGTTGGGACCTATACAATTTCAGTGAGTGTCGCAAGTTATGTCCTCTTAAGCGGGGTGAAATAAATCAAAGAAAAACCTGTAACACTTAACTATAGTAAATCTGATACAACTTTAAATGGGACCCTATTTGTTTTTGCTGAAATTACTTGAATTAACTTGAATTAGCTATCATGATAATACCAAAGTATAATTAGGAATTTATAGAAAAGGGGAGATGAAAATGAAACAATTGAAAGTAGCATTACTTGGATACGGGATAGCAGGAAAAGCTTTTGCAGAAATATTGAATCAGACTCATGATAAAATCCTTCAAACTAAAGGTGTTGATGTAAGGGTCGTAGCAATTACAACCGGTAGTCGTGGATCACTCTATTGCATGGATGGCTTGGACCTGGTTGAAGCGACTCGACAGATTGCCAAGAGGGGAAAATTTGATGAAAACTCACTAGTTTTTAGCAAAATGAGTACTATGGATGTGGTAAAAACTGTTGATTATGACATAGTTCTGGAGCTTACACCACTGAACATTTTCACAGGACTTCCTGCAACTGATCATATCCGGGAAGCTCTCAAGAGAGGCAAGCACGTTGTATCTGCTAACAAGGGACCTCTAGCATGGCACTACAGAGAATTAAGAGACTTGGCTAAAGTTAACAACGCAAGCTTCTTCTTTGAAACTACGGTAATGGCAGGAACTCCTGTGTTCAATATGGCTGACAATTGCCTCCAATTCTGCAAGATAAATAAAATTGAGGGGATACTCAATGCAACAACAAATTACATTCTCAAGGAAATGTCAAAAAATATTCCCATTGAGGATATATTGAGAGCTGGAAGAGAAGGTGGTTTTATGGAAGCTGATGCATCAATGGATACCGAAGGTTGGGATGCTGCAGCTAAGTTAACAGTGCTTATGAATGCCATTATGGATGCTGATATAACACCTGATCTTATCGACCGTACAGGAATCAATGGGATTACTACCGACGATATTAACGATGCTAAGGCAAGGGGAAATGTCATAAAACTAATGTGTCGTGGCGAAAGACATGCTGATGGAACTGTGACTGGAAAAGTTGCACCTGAAGAGGTATCTGAAAGCGATGTATTCACAGATGAAAAACTGGTTGCAGTTGTTTCGCTGTACACTGATTTGATGGGTAAGCTTACAATGATGCAGTATGGTTTGGAGACCACCCAGACAGGATATGGTGTTTTTATTGATACTATCCGTGTGATAGATACTATTATACGTGGTTAATCACATTTCTTTGATTGATCTTGAAATAAGGTCTTTACCCTGATATATTCAATAGTGTTATAATCCCAAATCAATCTACAAAAATAATGGAAGAGAGTATTTGAATGGTAAATCTGATTCAAAATAAAATCAAAGAAGAGATCGTTTTTGTACTATCAACTTTGCTAGCGATCATAACTTCATTTCTTATAAAGCCTTCTATCGAAGCAATAGATGTCAAAGTAATTTTTTCGCTGTTTAGTCTAATGCTTATAAGTTTGGCCTTTGAGAAATTCAGTCTATTGGATGGTATAGCAATCTATATCCTGAGTTTGGTGCGTACTGAGAGAAGCATAGGTGTTGTTATGATTATTACAACAGCTGTGCTTGGGATGCTTATGACCAATGATGTTGCTCTTTTAACAGTTGTTCCTATAACAATAACAATGGCGAAAAAAGCTGATTTTGACCCCTTTAGGGTCATTGTCCTGGAAACGGCGGCTGCTAACATTGGAAGCAGCCTGACACCATTTGGAAACCCACAGAATCTATTCTTATATAGCTATTTTCACATAGATACCAAGGAATTTTTCTTGATCATCGCACCATTTGTTATTGCTGGAATGTTCTCTCTCATACTTATCAATATGAGGAATTCAAATAAGTTGATAGATGCTAACCTTGATAAGGTTGAGTTAAAGAGTGAAAGAAAAATCGCTTACTATAGTATTTTGTTTATCCTTGTTATTCTCTCAGTACTCCGACAGTTGGACTATAAGATGGTTACCTTGGTAGTTGTTGCCTCAGTAATTATACTAGATCAAGAGTTGATTAAGAAAGTTGATTATTATCTGTTAGGGACCTTTATAAGCTTTTTTATATTTATTGATAATGTAACGCGGATGGAGATCGTAAATATTTTTGCCCGTAACCTTATTGATTCACCACTAAAGGTTTTTACGATATCGGCCCTTTTATCACAGGTAATCAGCAATGTACCATCTGCTATTCTCATCAGTGGGTTTACACCGTTTTTTAGGGAACTATTTCTCGGTGTCAGTGTAGGAGGGATTGGCACTCTAATAGCATCATTGGCAAATTTGATCTCCTATAAAATTTATTATAAATCCTTCAGTGGAAACCAATACAAAATCTACTTCAATAAGTTAAATTCAGCACTTTTTATTTTTCTTGCAGCATTTATTGTTCTATCTAGGCAGCTTTTTTGGTAGGAAAGTAGCCGAAATCAAACTATTTCCGATGTTTTGTGGTTAAGGTTCAAGACTTACTTAGGAGGTATTTGATATGGGAATTAATAAAGTTCAATTACTAAGAGATCCCGACATTCAACCTTCAATCGATGTTATTTCAAAGGCCCTTGGTGGGGTATACGATACATACACTAAGTTTATTAACGAGCTTACAAATCACGATATCCATTTATCTTGGAGGTACTACAACGATGGTAAGGCTTGGTTGGCTAAGGGACTTCATAAATGGACCGGAATTCGAGGAGGTCAAAACGAGACAACAGTTTTTTGGCTTTCTATTTGGGATGGTTTTTTCAAGGTGACCTTTTATGTCCCTGAAAAATCACGTGCAGACATATACAATCTTCAACTTGGTGATGACGTCAATCTAATGGTAGCTGATTCAAATCAAATGGGAAAGCTTAAGTACTTTCCAATAACATTCGACTTAGACTCTGATGAAATGCTTAAGACCGTTTTCTTACTTGCTGATTTCAAGAAAAGTATTAAATAAGCATTTCTAATACTTAGGAGGATAGCTTTATGAAGAAATATTCTAGAACTGAAAAATATGACGAAAAATGGGTCAGCGAAAACTGGATGGGACCCAATCCTCTTTGGCTCCTTGAGGAATTGTGTGAGCATCTGGAGTTGAAGCCTGGAATGAAGGTACTTGATATGGGGTGTGGGAAGGGCATTACTTCAGTATTTTTAGCGAAGGAGTTTGGCGTAACGGTATTTGCAAACGACCTATGGATAAGTGCAACAGATAATCTAAAACGATTTGAGGATGCAGGCGTATCGGATCTGGTTTACCCTATTCATGCAGAAGCCCATGCACTTCCATACGCAGAGGGATTTTTCGATGTCGCAATTTCAATAGACAGTTACCAGTATTATGGAGCTGATGAACTGTACTTTCCATGCACCTTCTCAAAGTTGGTTAAGAGTGGCGGTCAATTTGGTATCGTAGTACCAGGTTTTACTAGAGAATTTGAGAAGGGCTATCCTGATACTCTTAAGGACTACTGGCATAATGAGATGTTCAGCTTCCACAGCAAGAGTTGGTGGAGACACCTTTGGGAAAAGACAGGAATCGTTGAGATTAAAGCTTGCTATGATATGGATGATCCAAAGAAAATATGGCGATCTTGGGCAGAGTGGTCAAAGGAAAATCTTGGATTCAACGATCTTGAATTTTTGGGTTCGGATACCGATAATGACATTGCGTTGATTATTATGAGTGGTATAAAGAGATAATGCACTGAGGGTGGTTGTTTTTTTCAGGGTGCTAATTAAAATAATATGAAAGAGTAGAACTCGGCTGATTACTTAATCGACCGAGTTCTCTTTTTGAAATCAATATTCTGGTGGCAATGCCATCATTTCTTCATAAGTAAAGACAGGTCCATCTACGCACATGTAGTGACTTCCAACCTTGCAATGTCCGCATTTGCCTGCACCACACCGCATATGGGTTTCTAGGGTAACAAGTATATCTGATGGCTTCATCCCAAGATCCATAAGATCTCTTGCAAGCTTCTTGATCCTTTCAGGGGATGCACACAAAAGTGCAGTTGTGTTTGGCCAATCAAGGTCCAAGTCAGGCAGCATATCATTTACGAAGCCACTGAATGCTTCGACTTCATCTGTTGGATCCTTCAATGCGTATTTAACTCTAAAGTTTGGAACCTTAGCCCACTCCTTCATCTCATCCTTATAAAGGAGTTTTTCGTACCTTAGAGCACTGGCCATAATATAGACCTGCTTAAAGTCATCGTTATTTCTCAGCACAGGCTCAATTACTGTTCTTAGAGGTGCCATTGCAACTCCGGATCCAATAAAGATAAGGTTCCTACCCTTAAGAGTCTCATAGGGGAATGCTCGTCCATAGGGACCTCTTAATCCAACCTTGTCTCCTTCCTTCATCTGAAACAGCTTATCAGTTACTGACCCAACGTTTTTAAAGTCGAATACGACCTCATCCTTCTGCTCAGAACCAAAGGGTATCGAAAGAGGCACTTCGCCCTCTCCAAAGACAGTGACCTGGAAGAATTGACCCTTGTGCTCGTAGGTTCTATGAAGCTCAGGATCGTCGTATCTCATAAAAAGACGCTTTATATCAGGTGTTTCCTGCTTCACACGGGTTATGGTCGCAACGTCCGGGGTAAACAATCCATGCTGCGACTTCACCTCACGATCCATTATCTCATGACGAATCTTGGCAATCTGGTGTATAGCTGGTGACTCTGGGTTCTCCTTCGCGGCCTTTTGCATCTTCCCTATTATGTCAATAATACTGATATAAGTAGGGCACACATCAGTACATCTTCCGCAGCCCGAACAACCCTTGAATCCGAATCTTTCCTCGATGTATTTTAGCTTGTCATAAATCCTGTACCTGACACGAGAGACGGCATCCCTTGGGTTGTGGTTCTCAGCATTTCGTGTGAAATGCTCACTTTGACAGGAATCCCAGTATCTGACCCTGCGGCCGCTGTTTTCGTCGATTCTTTCCTCGACTACATTGAAGCAGGTACAGGTCGGGCAAACGTTAGTGCACCCTGTGCAACCAATGCACGCATGAGCTTCATCCAGCCAAAAATCTGCGTTGAAGGTCTTTGCCATGTCATCCCAAAGATTCGTAAGATCCATTTTAAGTGGGAAGCTATCAGCAACCCTCTCCATTAAATCTTCCTTTTCTACCAAGATGCCGTCGTCGATCTCAGTGAAGTACGATAGAGCATCATTTATCAAGGCTTCTCCCTTCGGCGTTGCAACCTCAACCAGGTAAAAGTGATCAATTGGGGTCAATGCAAGATCATGTCCCAAGGTGGAAAATACACCTGTTCCTACTGAGGTGCAGAAACAATGTGGACCAGCCTTAAGGCAGTTAACAGCTACTATAATCGTTTCAGATCTTCTTGACTTATAATTTGGATCTGGATACTCATGAAGATAGAACCTGTCGGTGTATGCAATTCCGTATGTATCACAAGCTCTTACTCCAAATAAGATCCTGTTCTTTGAGTGATGTCTAGCAAGTCCTTCAATCTCGATGCATTCTCCATTTTTCGCCCATTTGAACAAGCCTTCCTTCTGTTCAAATACCATCTCTTTTGCTGGCAGGGAGAGGTTGATGTACTCCTCTGTTCTTTGAACCTCATCCAAGGGTAGAAGCTGGATGTCCTTACCTTTCCCGGAAGGAACATACACTGAGCTGTTTTCATTCCATATACTCAATACCTGATCCAGATGATCTTTATCTAGGGTATACAGCTTATTTGCTTCCATTATTCCACCTCGATTCTTACGGCTGAAACCTTCAAAGCCGGTATATTTATGATTGGATCCAGATTTTGTCCCCCTGTTAGCCTATTTGCCGGGGATTCAGCAAAATGGAATGGAACAAAGACTGTCTTTTCATTTATTCGGTCAGTAACCATCGCTGGTGCTATTATACTTCCTCGTGCAGATGTGATCCTTACGGGCTGATGGTCTTTTATTCCAAGTTCCTTGGCATCCTTGGTGTTTATTTCAACAAATCCCTTCGGATACTCTAAAGCTAGGGTCCAGACCTTGCGGGTCATTGTTCCTGTATGATATTGGTGAGTAACTCTTCCAGTAGTCAACAGGAATGGGAACTCCTCGCTTCTCTGGTCTCCTAAAAACTCAAAATCGTTTACAGTAAACATACCCTTGCCTCTCTTAAACTCGCCAACATGAAGAATAGGCGTTCCAGGATGCTCCTTGTTAGGACAAGGCCATTGGATCCCAACTTCACGAATCCTTTCATGGGTGATCCCGCCGTAGATGTCCGTCCCTATATTTATTTCGTCCATAATATCAGAGGGACTCTCGTAACTGACATCCATACCGATTCGCTTCATTATTTCGACCATGATCTCCCAATCAGGCTTTGAATCTCCTATAGGTTCAATTACCTTATGGATCATCTGTACTCTTCGGTCTGTATTTGTATAGGTTCCCTCTCTCTCGAGGAAGCTTGCGGCAGGGAGGACTACGTCAGCAAATTGGGCTGTTTCCGTCAAAAAGATATCCTGCACTACAAGGAACGGTATCTTTTCAAGACAATGAATTGTATGTGTCTGGTCGGGATCAGACAGCACTGGATTCTCTCCAACTATGTAGGCTGCCTTCATTATTTCTTCTTCCATAAGGTTGAACATCTGTATGATATTCCTTCCTCTTAAGCAGGAAAAATCTCCCCAAATTTTTGTGAATCTGTCTTTAGTTTCAGGCCATTCAGGTCTTTGATATCCTGGCAGAAAATCAGGCAAAGCCCCCATGTCACCGGCACCCTGAACATTGTTTTGACCACGCAATGGATTGATTCCTGTTGATGGCCTACCTACATGCCCGGTGATCATCGCAAGGTTAGCCAATGCTCGAATGCTTTTTACTCCAGTCGTTTGCTGTGTAACTCCCATGGTAAAAAGGATCATAGCCTTATCAGTAGTCGCATACTTTCGAGCAAATTGCCTGATGGTGTCTGCAGATACCCTTGATATTGCTTCAGCCCACTCAGGAGTGCAATCCTTGACAGATTCCTTCATTTCCTCATAGTTTTCAGTTCGGCTTTTTATGAAATCCTCATCGATTAAGTTTTCTTCAATGATCACATTGATCATGGCATTTATCATAGGTAGATTTGTCCCAGGTTCGATTGGAGCATAGCCATGTGCGAAATCAGTAAGTCTGATCCTTCGAGGATCGATCACATACAGCTCAGCACCCTTTTCCAGGGCTTCAAATATTCTTGTGCTTGCCAAAGGATGCTGTTCTGTTGTGTTCGAGCCAATAACCAAAATCAGCTCAGCATCGCTTATGTCATTCATAGTATTTGTTGCACCACCAGTTCCGAAGGAGGTAGAAAGACCTTCTACTGTCGGACTGTGTCAGAGGCGTGCACAGTGGTCTATGCTGCTTGTCTTAAGCCCAGCTCTTGCCATCTTTGCCATAAGGAAGTTTTCTTCGTTTGTACACCTTGCAGATGAGATCAGTCCTATTCTGTCAGTGTTATCTCCATCTGTCATCGCATCCTTCAATCCCGATGCAACTCTGTCCAATGCTTCATCCCATGAAGCTTCCTTGAAGGTTCCGTCCGGTTGCTTTATCAACGGGGTTTTTAAGCGTCTTGAGTCTCTTACAAAAGCATAACCATGCCAACCCTTGGAGCAAAGCTTTCCCTTGCTTACCACATGATTATAACTGGGCGTGATGCCTAAAACGGTGTCGTCATCAGCCACGTTTACGTAAATTCCGCAACCGCAGCCGCAATACCCACAAGTCGTTTCTACACGTTTCAACAAAATCCCTCCCCTTTATTAAGATCGATGATTTCTAAATATTCACTCTTTAATTTTATCACACTTATCCGGATTCAGACAACTTAAGAAGCAGCGGGGACGGTTTGGCATGCTACCTTAAAGGTTTACTATTTGGGTACGGTTAATTTTTTAGTTTTTATGCAGATAATTGTTTTTCTTTGAATATGCCAGGAGGATATCCACCAAGTTTCTTCTGAGGTCTGTCGTATATATAGTATCTCATATAGTCTTCAACTATCTCAATGACTTCGTTGATATCCTTGATCCTTCTACTCATTAGATGAATAGTTTCGCTTTTAAAGTGACCGAAAAAGCTTTCTGCTTTAGCATTATCCCAGCAATTGCCCTTTCGTGACATGCTCTGTTTAACATTCAACTCTTTTAGAAGATTGACATACATCAAGCTAGTGTAATGGACACCTTGATCGCTATGAATGATACTGCCAGATAGGTCGAACTTCTCGGAAAGTGCCTTTATTGCATTTAAGCTAAGATATTTATCCTGAGTATCGCTTATATTCCAGGATACAGGTTCATTATTGTACAGATCGATTACTGTGCAAAGATAAATCATCTTTCTTCTTGTTGGTATATATGTTATATCAGTTACAAGCTTTTTGCCAGGTACGGCTGATGAGAAATCACGTTGGAGTAAATCTTCTTTGATAATGCTTTGCTCTCTGGTCCTTTTGGACTTCTTTGTGAGTATTGATGAAATCTTTTTCTCTCGCATTATTCGTAGTATCTTTTTATGGTTCACATTGAGATGATATATGTTTCTTAAGTCATCCTTGATGGGCCTGTAGCCTTTTCTACGACCTGATTTCTTGTGGATAAGGAGAATCAGTTCTTCTATCACTTTATTTGAATCTGAGGGCTTAGAAGGATTCCTCTTGTAGTTGTAGTACGATGCTTTGCTTACTCCGGCTATTTCACAAAGAAGCCATATGGGGTATTTGTACTCAAGACTGAGTATTACTTCGTATTTTGCTTCACGGGTTCTTTTTTTTTAAGAAATGGTTTCAAGGATTCAAGACCCTCAAGGTACTCTATACGAGCCTTAAGGATCTCTATCTCATCTTCATAATGTCTTTCAAGAGGAGTCCTAGTGTCATTTCTAACGATTGACTCCTTTGATCTGGCAACTGACTTCTCCTGCTTTGTAGAGTTTGGAGGAAGAAGTCCTTTGTCAATGAGTTGTTGTTCCCAATTATTGATGTAGTTTTTTGAAGGAAGATTGTACTTCATTGCAATAGCTCTGACACCAAGAGAGCTGCTGTAGTAGTCAAGGACAACGGATAATTTGAATTCATCAGAGTATATTTTATTCAAAAGGAACACCTCCTAAGTTTAGTATATCTTACCGTCCCTAAATGGTAAACTTAAGAGGGTCCTTGCCAGTTCTTTTTGCTTTTATTTTTACTAAGTTTGATTTCTGATGCTAAAGGTAGTATATAATTAAGTAATAATAAGGACGAGGTGAATTAGAGTGTAGGGATGCGGGTAAAGGCTTAGTCAGAGGAAATAGTATGGTAGGAAAAACAATCTGCAGGGGGATGAATAATGAAAAAAACTATTAAAATTACATTAAGCATCATAGTCTCCTTGGTTATTTTGTCCATAGGTGCGTTTTTGATTTATGCATCCGATTATTACAGGGCTGATGATACTGCGATCAACGCTTTGAAAACTGATTCTGTAACGCAAGCTGGTGATCGCCTTATCATTGTATCCCCAGATACCCCTGCCAACACGGCTATGATGTTTTACCCAGGAGCTAAGGTTGAGTATTTTGCATATCTGCCTCTTATGGAAAAAATAAAAGATAGCACCGGAATAATGTGCATTCTTGTTAAAATGCCTTTCAACATGGCAATATTCTATCCAGATGCAGCTGAGGAAGTCATGGAGCAATTTCCTGAAATTGCAAACTGGTATATAGCAGGACACTCCATGGGTGGTGCTATGGCAAGTGACTATGCTTCAAATAATCGGGACAAAGTAAAGGGACTGATTTTACTTGGTGCTTATATTTACGGAGATTATCCGGAGGATAAAGCATTGACTATATACGGTTCATTCAACACAAGCGTAGCAGAGAAAATCAACTATACTCAGAACATTGTGGTCATTAAGGGAGGCAATCATGCTCAATTCGGCAACTATGGAAAACAAAAGGGAGACGTTGACGCAACTATTTCAAGCGATGAGCAACAGAACATTGCAGCTGAGGCAATTAAAAACTTCATAAACAACTAAGCAACGGGGATGGTTCGAGACCAGTGGATTCAAGAAAAGAGTGATTTGTATGGTCTACTCAAATATGCCTAAGAAGTGGTTTTTCTGCAGAAACATTGAAGAATGGCATGATTGGCTTGAAAACAATCATTTCATTGAAAAAGAGGTATGGCTTCAAATAAAGAAAGTAGGAACCAATGAGGTAGGGATCAACTTGGAAGAAGCTGTAGAAGAAGCTATTTGCTATGGGTGGATCGACAGTAGGATGTACAGAATTGATGATCAAAAATATATCCTTAGATTCTCACCTAGAAAACCTGGAAGTATTTGGTCTGTTGTTAACAAAAATAGAGCTGAAAGGATCATTGCTGAGGGAAGGATGACAGAAGCAGGAATGAAAGCAGTTGAAGAAGCTAAACTAAATGGTATGTGGGAGTCTGCGTACTCGTCAAGGATAGAGCCAGATACTCCATCGGACTTATTGGCTGCACTTGCGGAGGACCCCGTAGCATTGAAGAATTTCATCAGCTGGCCAAATAGCTATAGATTCCAGGTTATTTATTGGCTTGAAAAAAGTGTCCAAAAGAAAACTAGAGAGAATAGGATAAGAAAAGTGGTTCAAAGTGCGAGTGCAAATAAAAAGATGATTTAGTTTTCGATAGAATGTTTTTAAAATGTCAGCATACTACCTTACAAAAAAATCAAAATGAGAGGACTAATATGTGTACAGGAATAAAAGTAAATTATAATAATGGTTGTGTCCTAGGAAGAACAATGGATTTTGAATCTCCTATTGATTATAACGCACTGTTCTTGCCAAGAGGCTACAAATACGGCATTGATTTGACGGGTGAGCCATTATACTCAAAATACATGATGATGGGGATGGTATTTAGAAATAGAGATCCTCTTAAGGACGGAGTAAATGAACATGGCTTGGTAGGTATAACCAATGATTTTGGTGGCTTCAACCTTTATTCAAGTAAAACTGAGCCAGAAAAAGTCAATATATCCAGCATGGATTATTTCAATTATGCTTTGGCAAACTACAAATCAGTAGATGAGCTGTTGCAGGATTTACCTAATATTAATATCTCTACAAGAAATAACAAAGGGGATAATGTTTTATGTCCAGATTTTCACTTTATGTTCTCGGACCCAACGAAGAGATGTATAGTAGTTGAACCAAAACAAGGCAGGCTGGTCGGTATTGATAATCCTTATGATGTTATGACAAATTCCCCTGGCTTGGAGTCTCAGACAAGAAGGCTCAAACAGTCGATGGATATTGAGAATTTGGATGAGTTTAACTCTTCCAAGGATCTTCCGGGAGGATACGATCCGGTTTCACGATTCATCAAGGCATTTTATTTGACTCGGCTGAACCTTCCGGCTAGTAGTAACAAAGAAGCATATTCAAATTTTTACAACATAATTTCAGCGATGACTATGCCTAATGGATTTGTTCGCAACAGGAAATATAATTCTACGACTTCTACAAAGTACACCTGTGCCTATGACACAGAGTATAAGCGAATGACCGTTAAGACTGACACGAATCCCATGATCTATCAGTTAAGCTTCGAGGATATTATGGATAAGGAGAAAAGACAGCCGTTTTTCCTTGGTACTGAATTTGAAGCAAAAAAAATAATTGATATAATGGGTATATAAAATCACAGATAGAAAGGTAATAAATCAATGGATGGTAATAAGCGAAACGACATCAAACCGGGAATTAAAGTTATTGTAATACAAAAACAGGACCAGCGCTCAGGGAAAACCACTGAAGGAACTGTCAAGGACATACTGACTAAGTCAGCCACTCATCCACATGGGATAAAGGTTAGACTGGAGGATGGAGTTGTTGGAAGAGTTAAGGAGATATTAACAGATCGGTCAGGTGAATAGATGAACATTCAGATTTTTGGATCAGGTAAATGTTTTGATACTAAGAAAGCAGAAAGGTATTTTAAGGAACGAAATATAAAATTTCAATATATAGACTTGTTTAAGTATGGAATGAGTAAGGGTGAATTTGAAAGCGTTAAATCAGCTGTTGGATTAAATGAAATGCTTAATGTAAAATCCAAGGATTACGAAAAGCTTAATTTACATTTGATCAGAGGCTCTGTTATCAGGGAGGAAATAGCTCTCAATAACCCAAAAGTTCTTAATACCCCAATTGTAAGAAATGGAAAGCAGGCGACTGTGGGATTCAAGCCTGAAATTTGGAATACATGGGAGTGAAAATGATGTAAAATGAACGATTATTATGGGTAATTGTTCATTTTATTTATCTAATGGAATGGGTACCATTATTACATAGAATAATGTGAATGTAATATGAGGAGATGTTTTTATGAAAAGAATAGTACCTCATCTATGGTTTGACAATCAAGCAATGGAAGCAGCCACTTTCTATACCAGTCTCTTTGAGCGATCAGGTATAAAGGGAAGCACGATTATCGAGGATACACCATCCGGTAATGCTGAAATAGTATCCTTCACTCTTGCGGGATTGGATTTTGAGGCAATAAGTGCAGGACCTTTTTTTAAGTTTAATCCGTCAATCAATTTGATAGCAAAAAGCAGAAGTAAGGAAGAAATAAAACGTCTTTGGGAGGAACTGACGAAAGAGGGCTCTGAGTTGATGACTCTTGACGAGTACCCATTCTGCGAGCTGTATGCATGGGTAGAGGATAGGTATGGATTGACTTGGCAGCTTATGTATGACAAGGACCTTACAGAAAAACACTCGATAATACCAGGAATGCTTTTCTCTAATACTGCATGTGGTCTAGCAGAGGATGCAATAAATTTCTACCTTGAGGTGTTTAACAACTCCAGTTTGAATTTTATAAGCAAATACGATGCAGGAGAGGCTCCTGATCCAAGAGCTAAGGTAAACTACTCAGAATTCACTCTGGATGGTTTTGAAATGGTTGCCATGGATAATGCAATGGAAGCAGATTTCGACTTCAATGAAGCGTTTTCACTGATCATAAAATGTAAGGATCAGGAGGAAATAGACTATTATTGGGACAAGCTGTCTGCTAATTCGGAGGCTGAGCAATGTGGCTGGATCAAAGATAAGTTTGGAGTCTCATGGCAAGTAGTACCTGAGAATATGGAAGAAATACTATTTGAAGGAACTACAGATGAGAAACAGAGGGTCACACAAGCTTTCCTTCAAATGAAGAAATTTGATATTGCGGAACTTGAAAAAGCAAGGCTGGGGAAGTGAATCCTCAGCCTTTTTAGTTACTCTACCTAATATTGATATTATAGTCCTTGATTTTCCTCATTATGGTTGATTGACTTACTCCAATAAGCTCGGCAGCCTTTCGTGTGCTTTTAGTGGTTTCGAGAGCTCTTGCCACTATAGTTTTTTCAACAATATTGATTGCTTCAGGCAACTTGGGAATACCGTTTATTAAAATGTCGGCCATCTGATCTCCAGTTTCCTCAAAGGAGAAGTACTTTGAGTAAAGGTGTTTTGGCAATAACACATCGTCTATGCACATGATCAACAATCTTTCAACGATATTCTTGAGCTCTCTTACATTGCCGGGCCAATCATACTCCTCTAAGATATCCATAAGCTCTGCTGAGAATTTCTTATTCATACCGTATTTCTTGTTGTAGATATATAAAAAGTGCTGGAGCAAGGGTGCAATATCCTCTCTTCGCTCATTGAGGGAGGGCAGGATTATTGTCGCTACATTTAAACGGTAATATAAGTCCTTTCTAAAGGTACCCTCAGAAATCATCCTCTTGAGATCCCTATTTGTAGAGGCTATCAGCCTTGCATTTATTTTTATTGGTTTAGTCCCTCCAACCCTGAAGGTCTCACCGCTTTGAAGTACCCTGAGAAGCTTAGCCTGCAATTCGGTGGACATTTCACCGATCTCATCCAATAATACTGTTCCTCTCCCAGCAATCTCAAGCAGGCCCGGCTTACCCTTATTTAGAGCCCCGGTGAAGGAGCCTGCTTCATAGCCAAACAGCTCCGATTCAAGCAGTGTTGGAGAAAGATTGCTGCAATTGATCTTTAGAAATGGCTGCTGTTTTCTTTTACTTGAGGTATGGATAAGAGAAGAAACTACCTCTTTTCCTGTACCGGAGTCTCCTAGTATCAGAACATGAACATCGTAAGCTGCAATCCTGAAAGCGTCCTGTAGAGCATGCCTCATCTCAACGCTTTCGGCAATTATATCTATCGAGCTGTCCTCATAAAGCTGCATTGAGATTGGTGCAGGAGCGTCCCAGGAATACTGGGATTTTTTTATTGAATTGGCATATTCGAAGGCATTTGCGCAAATAAGAATGACAACAGGCTCACCAAGGTTGTTATAAATGGGAGTACCGGTAATAAATGCAAATTTATCAGTTTTAAATCTCTGAAATACTGTAACTACCTGATTTGTTTTAAGCACTGTCGGAGTGACCAATGGAGTAAAATAACCTGCAGATTCCAGGTAGTGAACCTTTTTTCCTATGATCTGCTCTCGATTCATACCAGTTAATTCCTCGTAAGTGCTATTTAAATAAGTAGCAGTACCGTCTGCAGCTGTAATAAATATACCATCTGAGTATGAGTCCAGGATAGTGTCAAAATAGTTCTTGTGAAAGTGCACGTGGTTCATTGCGTGGATCACATCTGCAAAGATTGCTTGATTTTGAAGGGTAATAACATATTCCAGATCAACGTTGTCGAAGTAGTCTTCTCTAAAATCCTCGGATAGATTATCAAAAGGTATTACTCTCAGGTTATAGCTGTTGTTTTCAAAGATTATCGTCGTATTGGTTATGACACCGGACAGCTTGATCCCTTGGATGTGGGAGTGAATCATGTCAAAGGTATTTTCCCTTAAAAAGCTATTTCCGGCTTCGTCACAAGGATAGATCGTGCTATTCTTATCCATTAAGAAAGTATATTGCAAATATTGTTTAGTACTGTCAACACTCCTCATTTTGATTCCACCTTTCAGACCTGACCTGATTAAAGAATATATGGTAACGAACCGAAAGTCAATCAAATATCTCCAATAACGGTTCAAAAAATCCGATAGATTATTATATTTGGAGTCATCTATCTGTGGCGATCTCTGTAATGCTTGAAATATAGATGTTTTAGCCATTAAATAAGATTGTTCAGAATAAACCATATTGGCATAGATATTGCTTATATATAATGCAGAAGTTTTTTCGACTAAAAGAAAGGAAGTGACCAATATGACTTTAATGACCCGACATCAGTATATTGAAAGCTTAAAGAAGTTAGACCTTAATGTTTACATGTTCGGCGAAAGGGTTGAGAACCCTGTAGATCACCCAATGATAAAGCCTTCTATGAATTCAGTGGCAATGACCTATGAAATGGCTCAGCATCCAGAATACGAGGATCTTATGACAGCTACCTCCAATTTGACCGGGGAAAAAGTTAACAGATTCACTCACTTACATCAAAGTACAGACGACTTAGTCAAAAAGGTAAAAATGCAGAGAATGCTGGGGCAAAAAACAGCGTCATGCTTCCAAAGATGCGTCGGATTAGATGCAGCAAACGCAATTTATAGTACTTCATTTGAAATCGACCAAGCATATGGAACAAATTATTTCGAGAACTTTAAAAAATATTGGGCTATGATCCAGGAGAATGACTACACAGTAGATGGAGCTATGACTGATCCAAAGGGTGACAGAAGCTTAGGACCCTCAGAGCAGAATGATCCTGATATGTACCTAAGGGTAGTTGAAAGAAGATTAGATGGAGTAGTTGTAAGGGGAGCTAAGGTACATCAGACTGGTATTGTCAACTCACAGGAAGTAGTTGTGATGCCAACAATATCTCTGAAAGAGAAGGATAAGGATTATGCTATAGCCTTTGCAGTACCTTCAGATGCCGAAGGCATTATTATAATCTATGGACGCCAGTCCTGTGACACCAGAAAGCTGGAGGAGGATGCTGACATAGATCTTGGGAATAAAAACTTCGGCGGTCATGAAGCGCTTATGATTTTCGATGACGTATTTGTACCTAATGATAGGATATTCCTAAACGGTGAAACTGATTTTGCTGGAATGCTGGTTGAGCGCTTCGCAGGGTACCACAGACAAAGCTACGGCGGCTGTAAGGTAGGCGTTGGCGATGTTCTCATAGGTGCTGCAGCACTAGCCGCAGAATACAACGGAGCTCAAAAGGCATCACATATAAAGGATAAGCTCATTGAGATGACTCATCTGAATGAGACCATTTACAGCTGTGGCATTGCTTGCTCGGCAGAGGGCTGTCAGACTGCTGCAGGCAACTATATTATAGATATGCTACTTGCCAATGTATGCAAGCAAAACGTAACAAGATTTCCATATGAAATTTCGAGACTGTCTGAAGACATAGCTGGTGGTTTGATGGTCACAATGCCATCGGAAAAGGATCTTCGCGATCCAGTGCTTGGCAAATACATAGAGAAGTATCTTCAAGGAGTAGCATCGGTTCCAACAGAAAATAGAATGAGAATTCTCAGACTCATTGAGAATCTGACATTAGGTACTGCAGCTGTTGGGTACAGGACAGAGTCTATGCATGGGGCAGGCTCTCCACAGGCCCAAAGGATAATGATCTCCAGACAAAGTGACTTGGAACATAAAAAACAGCTGGCTAAAAATATTGCTGGAATCGATGGCGTTGAATAGAAAGGATCGAGGTGAACAGGAATGGTAAAAAGAAGAACGGAAGCAATGGATGGCAATACTGCAGCAGCATATTCATCCTATGCATTTACTGACGTAGCAGCTATATATCCAATAACTCCTTCCTCACAGATGGCCGGTTTAGTCGACGAGTGGTCCTCAAACGGAAGGAAAAACATATTTGGGGATACTGTATTAGTTAAGGAAATGCAGTCTGAAGGCGGAGCAGCAGGGACCCTTCACGGCTCTCTCCAGGCAGGTGCTCTTACCTCTACATATACAGCCTCTCAAGGTCTGCTACTGATGATACCAAACATGTACAAGGTTGCAGGGGAGCTTCTTCCCGCAGTATTTCATGTAAGTGCCAGATCATTGGCATCGAATGCGCTAAGTATATTCGGAGACCATCAGGATGTAATGGCTACAAGACAAACGGGTTTTACTCTGCTTGCATCCAGCAGCGTACAGCAGGTAATGGATCTGGCTGCTGTCGCTCATTTAAGTGCAATTAAATCCCGGATACCTGTTTTGCACTTTTTCGACGGCTTCAGAACATCACATGAGATCCAGAAGATTGAGGTACTGGAATATGAGGAGCTCTCAAAGCTTGTAGATATGGATTCAGTCAAGGCTTTTAGAGACAATGCCTTAAGCCCAAATCGTCCCGTTCTTAGGGGAACGACACAAAACCCAGACGTATTCTTCCAAATGCGCGAAGCCATAAATAAATACTACGATACTGTCCCAGGGATAGTACAAGGCTATATGGATGAGATCAATAAGCTTACAGGAAGAGATTATAAGCTCTACAACTACTATGGAGCAAGTGATGCTGAAAGTATAATAGTAGCAATGGGATCAGGCTGTGAAGCTATCAGCGGAGTAGTTGACTTTCTTAACAACCAAGGCAAAAAGGTTGGAATGCTGGAAGTCCACCTTTACAGGCCATTTGCCTCAGAGTTCTTTTTAAACGAAATACCTAAATCGGTAAAAAGAATCGCCGTTCTAGACAGAACCAAGGAACCGGGATCAAATGGTGAGCCTCTGTATCTTGATGTCAAGAATGCTTTCTATAATACCGACAATCAGCCACTAATAGTTGGAGGAAGATATGGTTTAAGCTCAAAGGACCTTAAGCCTGAGGATGTCCTGTCAGTATTTGATAATCTTAAGCTTGAGAAGCCCTTAAACGATTTTTCTGTAAGCATAATCGATGATGTGACCTTTAAATCATTGCCTACTAGTAATATTGAGATCGATACCACTCCTAAGGGGATAAAGGCTTGTAAGTTCTGGGGCTACGGCTCCGATGGGACCGTTAGTGCCAATAAATCTGCAATAAAGATCATCAGTTCAAGCACCGATTTTTATACTCAGGCTTATTTTGAGTATGATGCAAAAAAATCAGGAGGACTTACAATCTCACACTTAAGATTTGGAGAGGTCCCAATTAAAGAGCCTTATACAATCAACAGAGCTGACTTTATTGCCTGCCACAACCAAGCCTATGTTGATAAGTATGATCTTCTTGCCGGAGTCAAAAAGGGAGGGAAATTCCTACTAAATTGTATCTGGAGCGAAGATGAGATGGATAAAAAGCTCCCGGCAGGGATCAAGCGAGCGATAGCAAATAACGAGGTTGATTTTTATACAATCAATGCCGTCAAGCTCGCAGAGGAGCTTGGCCTCGGAGGCAGGATAAACATAATCATGCAGGCAGCATTCTTTAAACTTGCAGATATAATACCCCTGGAGGATGTTGAGAAGCACCTTATGAAGGAGGTGGAAGCCTCTTACGGAAGTAAGGGTCAGAATATCGTAGATATGAACAACCTTGCAATCAGCAAGGGCTTTGAGGGAATAAGAAAGATCTCTATACCCGAAGCATGGAGGAATGCAGAGGATAAAACAGTCGAGATTGATCCTAATATGCCTGATTTCATAAGGAATGTTATACTTCCAATGAACAACAGAGAGGGAGATAAGCTTCCTGTTAGTGCGTTTAATGGAAGAGAAGATGGATCATTTCCACTTGGAGTTACAGCATGGGAGAAGAGAGAGGTAGCAATTAATGTTCCAAGGTGGTATTCATCCCAATGTACTCAATGCAACCAATGCTCATATGTGTGCCCGCATGCGGTAATAAGACCGATACTACTTGACGGTGAGGAAATAAAGAAAAGTCCTGAAGGCTTCGAATCATTGAAGGCTGCAGGCTTTGATGGTATGGAGTATCATCTTGCAATATCAGGACAAGACTGCACGGGATGTGGAAGCTGCGTGGAAGTATGTCCGGTTAAAGATAAGGCTATTAAAATGGAGCCGTTTGCTGAGAATAGAGAAAAGTATATCAGGGACTGGAGCTTTACAAAGGATGTCCCCACAAAAGATATACCTAAAAAAATCGTTTCAAGCGTTAAGGGAAGCCAGTTCCTTAAGCCGCTTCAGGAGTTTTCAGGAGCATGTGCCGGCTGTGGTGAGACACCGTACGCTAAGCTCATAACCCAGCTTTATGGCGACAGGATGATGATATCAAACGCGGCAGGCTGTTCTACTGTATGGGGAGGCTCACCACAGGTATCCTACACTACTAATGAAAAGGGTTATGGCCCTTCCTGGGGATTCTCACTTTTTGAGGATAATGCAGAGTACGGATTTGGAATGTACCTTGGAGTCAAGAAACTTAGAGACGCAACCAGAAAGCTTGCCATTGAAGCAATTAAATCAGGAGTTAGCTCAAAAGTCGAGCTGGCTCTTAAGAATTGGCTTGAGGGTTTTGACATATCAGAAGGAACAAGAGAAAGAGCAGATAAACTGATTTCAGTTCTTAAGGAAGAAAAGTCAAACAATGATATTTTGAAGAAAATATATGACAATAGAGATTACTTGATCAAGAGATCCCATTGGATATTCGGAGGCGACGGTTGGGCTTATGACATAGGTTATGGCGGTTTGGACCATGTACTGGCATCGGGTGAAGATGTCAATGTTCTAGTATTTGATACAGAGGTTTACTCTAATACAGGTGGTCAGTCCTCCAAAGCAACGCCTACAGCTGCGATTGCTGAATTTGCGTCCAGCGGCAAAAATACCAGGAAAAAAGATCTCGGTATGATGGCAATGAGCTATGGATATGTTTACGTTGCTCAAATAGCTATGGGTGCTGACAAGAACCAGACACTAAAGGCAATAATAGAGGCAGAAAGCTATCCTGGACCTTCACTTGTAATTGCATACTCGCCATGTATCAATCATGGGATCAAGGCTGGAATGGCAAAGTCGATGCCTCATACGAAGGATGCAGTTGAAGCAGGGTACTGGTCACTCTACAGATATAATCCACTTGCTGAAAAGGAAGGCAAAAATCCGTTTAGCCTTGATTCTAAGGCACCGACAAAAGACCTTAAGGAATTCATGCTAAGTGAAGTACGATTCTCATCGCTTTACAAGCTGTTCCCTGATGCAGCAGAGGCGCTGTTTGAAAAGGCGAAGGCTGATGCTGATTTTAGATACGAAAGATATGTACGGATGGCGAACCGTTAGAGGATATTGAGCTTAAATAAGGATTGGAGGTCTACAAATGAGTTATTTATCAGATATTGCAATAAATTATCCTGCCTCGGGAATCAGGAAAATGTTTGATCTGGCACAAAAATATAACGATGTTGTTAAACTCACTGTTGGAGAGCCAAATTTTGATACACCACAGAATATTAAGGATGCAGCAAAAAGAGCGATTGATGAGGGATACACCCATTACAGCCCCAACGCGGGACTTCCGGAGCTTCGGGAAGCCATTGCAAAGGAATACCTCAAATATTCCGGAGACTACAAACTTGAAAATGTAATGATAACTGTAGGCGGTATGGAAGCAATAACAATGTGTTTGATTGCCACAGTCAACCCGGGTGATGAAGTTATAATACCTGATCCATGCTTCCCAAACTATGTAGGGCAGGTAATGGTAGCAGGAGCAAAGCCGGTAAGCGTTCCTGTTTACGAGGAAAACGACTTTAGCATTAAAGCTGAAGACATAGTGAAGGCTATAACACCAAGGACGAAAGCAATATTGCTGAATTCGCCAAGTAATCCGCTTGGGTCAGTTATAACAAAGGATGAAATAATAAAAATAGCAGAATTAGTTAAGAAATACAATCTCATAGTCTATTCTGACGAGGTGTATGACAAGATCATCTTCGATGATTTTGAGTATTTCAGTATAGCTCAGGTTCCTGAGGTAAGAGACCAGGTTCTTATTATAAACAGCTTTTCAAAATCACATGCCATGACTGGATGGAGGATAGGCTATATAGTAGGACACAAGGACATCATAGCAGCCATGCCAAAGCTGCAGGAAGGGATAGTGTCCTGTGTTTCAACCTTCACTCAGAGAGCTGCTTTGGAAGCGTTGCAGGGCAGTCAGGAAGAGACAAAGAAAATGCATTCAGACTACCTTAGGAGAAGGGACATACTAATAGATGGGCTGAACCAAATACCAGGAATAACCTGCAAAAAATCACCTGGAAGCTTCTATGCATTTGCAAATATCAAGGCGCTGGGTGTAAGCTCAGAGCAATTTGCTGAGGATCTTGTAAAGCATGCCAGAGTGGTTGTTGTACCTGGATCAGCATTTGGAAGCATGGGTGAAGGCTACTTCAGAACGGTATTTGCCAACTCAGATGAAAATCTGAAGGAGGCAGTGAGAAGAATCGATGAGTATGTAAGAAAGACTTATAAGTAGTACTAAGTAGAAAGGACCAAAACCAAGCATTGGGGACGGTTCTTTTTGCTTTTTTAAATTGGTCAAACCAGTATGAAGTTAGAAAACTATGGGATTTATAGCTTAGTGATACGGGTACCTATGTATTGGAATTGATTTATTTCATCAATACTTCTTCCTTCGAATTCTGTTTGGTAAGTCATATAATATAAGTGATTCATTAAAATCATTGGGAATGGGAGGTAACTATGAAAAAGAAAGTTTTGATTTCGGTATTGATCCTATCAGTCGTTGGCATAGCCATAGTCTATTTTTTGACGACAGGCAATATTGGGACTAAGTACAACACCGTTGAAGTAAAAAGAGGAGCATTGGAAAAGTATGTGGAAGAGGTTGGCATAATCAGATCAAGAAACATAAGACAGTATTATAGCAGTGGATTGGGTAAGGTTGAAGATATAACCATTGAGCTTGGTGATAAAGTCAATAAAGGGCAGTTATTGGTAAAATTTGAGGACAATTTTGATTTGGAGATCCAAAAAGTGGAAAAACAAATCGAGGCATTGGAGGCTACATATAGCGGTATACTCCAAGGAACGGATATACAAAGTATAAATAACGCAAAGATAGAAATATCTAGGATAAAAAGTAATCTGGACTTGGCATTAAAAGATAAAGAAAGAATCGAAGAGCTATATAACAATGGAGCTGTCCCACTTGTTGAGCTTGAACGTGCTATTAATAGCTTTGATCAGCTTAGTAGTGCTTTAGCTATAGCTCAAAATAATTATAGCCAGCTCACAAAAGGTGTTTCACTAAGCTCTAAGAAAAAATACGAGGCAGAAATAGATATTTTGCTGTTAACACTAGAGGGACTACAAAGGAATCGAGATAACTCTGCTATCATTGCTGATATAGATGGAGTAATAACTGAATTAAAAACATTTGTTGGAGATTCGCCATACCCAGGGTCTATGATCATAGAGATACAGGATCCAAAGAATAATGTTGTGGCAGTAGATTTTATGGTTGAAGATGCTTTCAAGATCAACGAAGGTATGAAAGCTTCATTGGAGGATTCATTACTGGATATGCATATCGATAACTTAAAGGTAGACAAGAAATATCCCAAGGCATTTACTACTGTCTCAGTGTTGGGAGAAAAGGAGAACCGCCAAACTGTAGAGATAAATCTTCCTGAAACAGAGGATAAATTTTCTTATGGAGTTGAAGTTAACACGAGAGTAGTTATCGAGGAAACCAAAGAGGCGATATTAGTTCCAAAAGGTTCAGTTTATCAACTAAATTCCAATAACTATGTCAAGATACTTGAAAATGGGAAGCCAGTCGAAAGAGAAATAACCATAGGTCTGGAGATGAACGACCAGATAGAGGTAAAGTCAGGCTTGTCTGAGGGCGATCTTGTGATCCTAAACTATCAGGATAACTGAGCTATTATGCAAGCTGTGCTTTCGTTAATTTTATGAAAAGAGGGATAAAATGATAAAAGTTAAAAACCTTTATCACTCATATAGCAATGATGAAAATTATGCTGTACACGACGTAAGCTTTGAAATCGAGAAGGGCGAAATATTTGGATTTCTGGGTCCTTCGGGGGCAGGTAAATCAACGACACAAAATATACTCGTAGGACTCCTTGAACTCCAAAAAGGTGAAGTTGAGGTCGCCGGATATGATATCAAACACATAAAGAATAAAATGTTCAATAAGATAGGAATGTCCTTTGAGCAATCCAATGTATACAATAAGATGTCAGGCCTTGAAAATCTTGAATTCTATAGGAAGCTGTTTGATGTTGAAACAAGAGATCCTATGGAATTGATCAGGCTGGTAGGATTAGACGGGAAGGAAAATATTAAGGCAGGGAAGTATTCTAAGGGGATGAAGCATAGACTGACCTTTGCAAGGTCCATGATCAATAATCCGGAAATATGGTTTCTGGACGAACCTACAACTGGTCTGGACCCAGCGATAGCATCAATAATCAAGGATATAATTAGAACTGAAAATGAAAAAGGCGTCACAGTGTTTCTGACTACACACAATATGTTCATTGCTGATGAATTGTGCGATAGAGTAGCCTTTATTGTAGACGGTAAAATTAGATTAATTGATTCACCAAAGCAATTAAAGTTGAAATATGGGGAAAAACTCGTAGAGGTAGAATATATAAAAGAAGGAGAGCAGACATTAGAAAAGTTTTCTACAGTTTTAGAGGAGGATAAGGATAAGCTGATCGAAATTATAAAAAAATATGATATTCAAACCATGCATACCAAAGAAGCCACCCTCGAGGAAATATTCATTAAAGTCACTGGAAGGGGATTGGTTTAAGTGAAACTATGGTACAGTTTTTCCAAAGAAATCATCCTGTCATCGAAAAGCTGGTATTTTTATATAGAAATTGGAATGGCTGTGGTGCTTCTCATGATCCTATTATTTGTCGTTCCTGAGAACTTCGATAACCAAAGCAAGGAGTATATGTATGTTGAATTGCCCAAGACATTGAAAGAAAAATTCAGGGATAGTCTTCTTGATGAGGATCTGGACGAGACTGTTGAACTTGTAGAGGTGAAAGCAGATAGCAGTATTTTTGAAGCTGAGCTTTATGAGACTGAGGAATCAGAAATCTATCTATTGGATAGCATAGATGCTCTGAACGCATTTTCAAACTCAGAAAGGGTACCTGCAGTCCATATTAGAGTTAATGAAAAAAATCAAATCGTGAACACATATTATTTACAGGGGTATGAGACACAAAAGCTGAAAAATTTACTGATAGTCTACAACAATAGATTTGCAAGTCATAAAATTATTGAGGAATACTCTGATAACATACAAGTCAGAAGCTTGTTCCAAGAACTGGAACCATTAAGCGACAGACAAAGCTTACTTCCCGTTTTTTTGACATTCAATGGAAGCTTGATGAGTTTGTTTGTCATTGCTGCCTATATATTCCTGGACAAAAATGAGGGTATAATCAAAGCCTACGCTATTACAGCTTCCACTGTCTGGCAGTATCTATTAAGTAAAATAGGGGTTATAATCCTAACATCCATAGTGACAACTCTTGTGATAACAATACCAATTATGGGGCTGCAGCCCAATTATCCTGCTATGCTTTTATTCCTTATTACGTCGGGGTTTTTTGCTGCTTCACTGGGACTTTTTCTTACAAGCTTTTATAAGGATATTGTCGAGGCTTTTGGTGTTATGTATATTTTGATAGTGATTTTGATAATGCCAAATATATCCTACTTTACCCCAAGCTGGGACCCTGACTGGGTTAAAATCATACCCAGCTATATTATGCTCCAAAGCTTTAAGGAAATAATTTCTGTTAATGGCAACATGGCGTACGTGCTGGTAGCATCCCTTGCTTTTGCAGTGCTTGGGATTAATATATTTATTCTTGCAAACCATAGATTCAACAAGACCCTGACCCTATGAAGGAGTGTTAATCATGATCAAAAGGATACTCTTGATATTCCAGAGGGATCTAAAGGTAAGTGTAAGAAACTTCATAACCTTGTATATATTGGTTGTACCGATATTATTTGCAGTTATTATTAATGTGTTTTCACCAGGAATAAATGATACAACTGTTGAGGTAGCATTGTTAAAGGGTGAAAATCAGAAACAAAGCGATTTTTTTCAACAATTTGCAAAGGTAGAATCAATGGATACGATTGATGAAATTGAGAAAAGAATAATGAAAAGGGATAATATAATAGGCGTTTTACCAGGTAAAAACAATGAATATTATATACTTAACCAGGGTAACGAGCCTGACTATGTTGTAGATTCTGTTAAGCAGTTGATTACATTTGATTATTATGACATTGACATCGATGATTCTTTAGCTGAGATAATAGAATATGGAAGGGATATTCCGCCACTTAAGAAAATAATGGTTAATGTGTCGATGATCTTTACATCAGTATTAGGAGGAATGATCATCGCCTTAAATATAGTTGAGGAAAAAACTGAGAACACAATAAGTGCGATTCACCTATCTCCTGTGTCCAGGCTAGAGTTTATAGCAGGTAAAAGCTTGATAGGTATATTTGTCCCAATTGTTGGATCTTTGCTGATTTTGCTGATCACAGGGTTCAGAGATATCAACTATTTACATGCACTGTTAATGGTAAGTACCTCTTGCATAATAAGTATTCTAGTTGGCTTCTTTGAAGGGATAAACAATGATGACATAATGAACGCTGCCGGCAATATGAAAATACTTTTTCTTCCTCTTTTTGGAAGTATTGCAGGAGAAGAACTCTTGTCTGATAAGTGGCAGGTTTTATTTTACTGGATACCGTTTTACTGGACTTATAAAGGCAATGATCTGGTACTGACAAACAGCGGTTCGTTTCTGGATATATTGAAGTACTCAGGAATAGTCCTGGGAATAAGTGCAGCGGTATTTCTGCTTCTGGCACCAAAAATCAGAAAGGGACTAGAGTGAACATTTACTGATTTTAAATAATAGAAATAGAAAGGGGAATAGCTATGGACAATAAAGAATCAAGAAAAAGTGGACAAGTAGTATACTTCTCACATGGAGGAGGCCCGCTTCCAGTATTAGGTGATCCTTCTCACAAAAAGATGATCGATTTTATGGAAGCACTTCCTTCAAAACTTCACAAACCGGAATCAATAATTGTATTCAGTGCCCACTGGGAAGAAAATACTATTTCGGTCCAAAGTGGAAATGCACCGGAGATACTATATGATTACTACGGATTTCCTGAAGAAGCATACTCAATCAAATATCCATGTAAAGGAAACACCGAGCTAGCATTAAGAGTTGCTAAGCTGCTTCAGGATAGTGGTATAGAAGTTAAATTAAATAATAATAGACCTTATGACCATGGCTCCTACATACCATTGAGAATGATGTACCCAGATGCAGATATACCTGTGATCCAGGTATCGCTTAACCACAATCTTGATCCTTCGACCCACCTCAGGATAGGGAAGGCCTTAAGGCAATTGTTGGAAGACAACTTATTGATAATCGGATCTGGATTTTCATTTCATAATATGAGGGCATTTGACTTTGCTGGGAGGGAGATAGATGATCCAAGAAATAATGAGTTCCAGGATCGGCTTATAGAAATCTGCTGTGGAGAGTTGGACGAGGAAGAGAGGTTTAAACAGTTTAAAGAGTGGGACATATTACCCAATGCAAGATACTGCCACCCTCGAGAGGAACATCTTCTTCCGCTGCATGTTTGTGTGGGTCTTTCAACTGATATAGCTGAGAAAGTATTTGACGACTATATCCTGGGGAAAAGAGCAGTTGCTTTTCTATGGAGGTATTAAATGCTGACAATCGAATCTATCTATGAAGCACAAAAAAGGATATCGCCGTATATTTACAAAACTCCATTACTTCGATTAAACAACCTAGATGAAGACCTTGGATGTATGGTTTATGCCAAACTGGAATCGTTTCAAAGAACCAGTTCATTTAAGGTAAGAGGCGCACTAAATGCTGCAATGTCTCTTCCTAAGGAGATACTAGAAAAAGGAGTTATTACTGCATCCTCAGGTAATCATGGAAAAGCCCTTGCTTATGCTGCAACACAGCTTGGTACAAAAGCATACGTAGTTGTCCCTGAAACTGCTCCTAAGATAAAAGTCGAAGGGATAAGATCATACGGTGCTGATATAGTATTCAGACCTGAAGACAAGGTCGTTTTCTTCATATCGGGCGGTAATACTGGGATGGATCAATTTGCTAAGTTTGAAAATATGGAGATCTGATAATCAAATTAAACTGGGGTGAGTATGGTGAATAGAGTATATGAGTTTGAAGCAGAAATCAAGAAAGTGCCTGATATCGATGGAGCCTACGTTATATTTCCGTATGATATCAAGTCAGAATTCGGGAAAGGTAGAGTCAAGGTACATGCGACGTTTGATGGGGAGCCTTATGATGGAAGTATCGTAAATATGGGCATAAAGAATCCTGATGGTTCCGTCTGTTACATTATAGGTTTAAGAAAAGATATTCGGGGGAGAATAAAAAAGAATCCGGGAGATGTTATAAAGGTTACTATCTCAGAGAGACTGTAGGGTCAATTGATCAAGTGTGGCAGGGTATAATCTGGCAGCGTGTATTCCATAGAGAAACTTATTAGGAGGCTAAAGTTGAATATTGCATTTTTCATCTTAGGTTTAATAATGCTCGTTATAGGAGCAAATTATTTTGTAGATGGTGCCGCAGGAATTGCCAAAAGGCTCAAGGTATCGGCACTTCTAATAGGCTTGACTGTCGTTGCATTTGGAACCTCGGCTCCTGAGGTTGCAGTAAGCATCAGTGCATCATTAAAGGGGAACAACGGCATAGCTTTGGGGAATGTCTTGGGGAGTAATATATTTAACCTCTCATTTATATTGGGAGCTGCGGCTATAATATTTCCACTATCAGTTGAAAGGCAGACCATTAAAAAAGAGATTCCGATTATGATCCTCTCAGCATTGTCATTATTTGCGTTAGGTGCCGATAGCGTTATCGATAAAGATAGCAATATAATCATCTCAAGGGGCGACGGTCTGATGCTGCTACTTCTTTTTGTTTCATTTTTATACTATGTAATAGAGGTAGCCAGAAATAGCAGAGAGGTTATTGAGCTACTGGACAACCCAATAGAGGGTAATACTTTTAAGCTTCTCGTGAAAACAGTAGGTGGCTTGGCACTTATAATATCAGGAGGATATATAGTCGTGGAAAGTGCAGTCAAGATCGCTACAGCTCTTGGAATATCACAGACCTTTATCGGATTGACTATAGTTGCTGTGGGAACTTCCTTGCCCGAACTGGTGACAAGCATTATTGCATCTATAAAAAAGAATCCGGAGATTGCAGTCGGAAATGTCGTCGGAAGCAATATCTTTAATGCATTTTTCATTCTTGGAGCATCTGCAGTGATCTCGCCTATAACCGTGGCCTCAAGTCTTATAATAGATATAACCTTCAATATCATCTTATCTTTCATATTGCTATTCTTCTCTATATCTCACCGAAGTATAAGCAAAAAGGAAGGTGGAGCATTGCTTGTTGCTTTTCTTGCATATAACTGGTATCTGATAGCATCGCTTTAATACCAAATATAATGGGACTATCTGTAATAAGAGTTCCTACTGTAGTATAATCAACATAAATGGGTAATAACTTCACAGTAGCAATTAGAAGGAGGGTAATAAATGAGGAAAGTAAAAATAGCAGATGGAGTTCATATGTTCACCTTAAACGTTGACAATGTACTTTTTGAAGGCATTTGGGAGCTTGCTAGCGGAGTAACACTAAATTCATATGTAGTTCAAGGTGAAAAAACGGCAATTATCGATGGAGTAATAGGCTGGGATGGAGTACCTGAGACGCTTTACAAAAGTCTGGGAGAGATAGGAGTAGACCCAAAGGATATAGACTACCTTATTGTAAACCACATGGAGCCTGACCACTCAGGTTGGATATCCAACTTCATGAAGATAAAGGATGACTTCACTATAGTATGCACTGACAAGGCAGCTAAGATGGTTTCTTCGTTCTATGGAGAAGACAGGATTAGGGTCGTGAAAGAGGGAGATTCCCTCGATTTGGGCAACGGTAAGGTCTTCAGCTTTCACCCTGTACCAAATGTACACTGGCCAGATACAATGTACACTTATGAAAAAAGTACCAAAACCCTATTCTCATGTGACATGTTCGGATCCTTTGGGAAAATGGGAGATCATATCTTCGATGATGAAATGACTCCAGAGGAAGATATATTCTTCGAATGTGAAGGTATAAGATATTATTCAAACGTAATGACTACCTTCACACCTATGCTGAGGAAAGCCATCCAGAAGGCAAGAGAGCTGGACATAACCACCATAGCACCAGGACACGGTCCATTGTATCGGAACAATGTTGAGAAAATCATGGATGACTACAGCAGATACTCACAATATGCCGAAGGTGCAGGGAAGAACGAGATCACTATCCTCTGGGGATCGATGTATGGAATGACGGGTAAGGCCATAGCTCATGCTGAGACGATTCTGAAAAGGGAGGGTATCAAGTACAACAAACTCGAGATGCCTCTTGAGAGTGAAAGTGAAATGGTAGCTACAGTATTTAAATCAGCAGGTGTGATCATAGCAGCACCGACCTATGAATACAAGCTGTTCCCACCGGTAGCAGCCGCTCTGGATGAGCTGGGAAGAAAGAAGGTAAGCAATAAAGCAGCATTTAGATTCGGTTCATTTGGATGGTCCGGAGGAGCTGAGAAGGAGCTCACTGAAATAATCGAAAGAAACAAAATGAAGTGGGATTTTGTGCCTTCTGTGGAATTCGAAGGTTCTCCCAAAGAGGAAGACCTTAAGAAAATTGAGGAAGGAATCCTTCAGCTTATTGATAAGATAAAAGGAAAAATAATTGAGTAGATAAGTCTGGATCAAGGTCTGCAGAGATACAACTGTAGACCTTTTTAATTATTTAGTGTGGTAAAATTAATGTTTTAAAATTATAATCAAATAAGGAGCAAGCATTGATGCTATTAGCCAAGGAGGTTAATATGGATACTTTGAGAGCTGCAGATATATTGATCGAAAAAATCAAGCAAGACTACAAAGAGGACATTGCAGTCGTTGTGATAATGGGTTCAACTATATACGAAGATACTCACTCCAGATCAGATTTGGATATGTATTTCGTAGTTAATTATCCCAGGGGTAATGAGCTTGGTATGACATTTATAATAGATGGCATAGGATTCGATTTCTGGCCAATATCCTGGGAAAGGTTAGAAAGGATAGCAAACCACGATGAAAGAATCACCTCTATCATAACCGAAGGGAGGGTGATTTACTTTTCAACCGAGGAAGACCTTAAGAGATTTCAAGACTTACGAGATAAGGCGCTCGATGTAAGTGATACCAAGAAATTCATTGAGAAATCAAGAAAAATCCTTGACCAGGTATATAAGAAATATTTCTCTATGGAGAGGACAGATAAAATATCAGAGGTCAGAAGGCTGGGGGTCGGCATCATCAACCTATTGGCATGGTCATTAGCACTCTTAAACAAAACAACTATAAAAAGAGGTCGGGGGAAGCTTAAATCAGAGATATTAAACATGGAACTGTTCCCTGACAACTTTGAAGTCGACTACGATCTTATATTTGACAGCAATAATATTGATGCTGTAAAAAAATCGATACATAACTTGATAATCAATACTGAGGATCTAATAAACAGAGAAGAAAAGAATATAAGCGAGAGGCTTGATTTTAAGAATCAGCTTATTGGATTCTATGAAGAGCTTATTAATAATTACAATAAGATATATCATGCTTGCGAACTTGGAGATCACGTGACAGCTCTTTTTGCAGCTGCCGAGATCGAACAGGAGACAGAGAATGTATTTTCAGGAACAGGAGTTTCGTTAAGCGAGTTACCCAAATTGGTTGATAAATTTGACAAAGATGACCTTCCTAATTTTATTAAGACAGCTGAGCTGCACCAGAAGTCATTTGAAGCTCTCTTGAAACACAAAGGTGTTGAAATAAGAATATTCAAGGATTTTGTTGAACTGGAGGAGTTTGTTTTTAGAGAGCAATTCAAATCTAATTAGAGGAGGTCCCTAATGAAGGAAATACTTAATCGGGCAAGTATTGAAGAACTTCTGTCAGAATTAGTATCCATCTATAGTCCATACTTGAGAGAAGAGGAAATAATGAAGTATATTTTTAACTGGTTCAGGTCTCGTAGTATTCCGTCTGAACTACACAAATATTCGAATCATAAGATCCTGAAATATGATGGTATCAATGTTGTCGGAAGGCTAAAGGGAAATCGGGAGGGTCCTGTTATCCTGTTGAATGGTCATGCAGATACTGTGGAAAAGACATCAGATTGGTCTTCTGATCCTTTGAAATCTCATACCGAAAATGGAAAACTTTTCGGATTGGGAGCCTTGGACATGAAAGCTGGAGTAGCAGCAATAATGCTCGCTATTGAAGCATTTTACAATAACCATAAGGACTTCGCCGGGGAAGTGATCTATACAATAGTGTCCGATGAAGAAGGTCCATATGGTCTTGGTACAGATGCTGTTATATTGGACGGTTTAGCTGATGATGCTGATTGTGCCATTGTAGCTGAGCCAAGCAGTGGTTTTACAGGAGATAAATTCCCTGTACTTTGCTTGGGAGCAAGAGGAGGCTATAACTATACGGTATACCTTAAGGGCAAAGCGTCCCATGCTGCGAATCCCGAGAAAGGAATAAATGCTATATCTGAGGCTTCAAAGCTCATAGTAGAGCTGGAAAAATCTGAGCTTGTCGAGGATGAAAAGTTGGGAATGGGAGATATTGCCGTCATTTCGATCGAAGGGGGCGGAGCTGCCTGCAGTATTGCAGAAATGGCTAGCTTTACAGTATTCAGACATGTAGTAAGAGGAGAGACCAAAGAATATCTCATCAAAGAGGTCCATGAGGCTGCAAAAAGAGCAGGCATTAGGGCTGAAATAAAGGTAGTATTCAGAGACTCACCCCATAGCTTAAACGATGGTTTTATGCCCTATGTAATTGATGAAGATGATAATTATACAACTATGCTTCAGCGATCTATCGAGGAGATCACGGGTAGAAAGGCAGTGGTCGATTACTTCTCAAGTATTGGAGATTTTAATTACCTTGGAACGAGGTTAAAAATCCCTACCTTTGTTTTCGGACCATCAGGAAATAATTTTCACTCGTCAGATGAATACGTGGAAATTGATAGTGTGGTAAAGACTAGTGAAGTAATATATAATTTTCTTGAAAAGATGTTAGTAGCAAGTAATATTTTGGGAGATTAGAGATGGATAAAAAAGATAGGCTGATCATTGAAATGATGGAATACGACAAAGGAAACCCGTGGATGATCCAACATTTTATTAAAGTCCATGAGTTTTCAAGATTGATAGGGCTCAAAGAAGGTCTTGATGATAAGACCATGGAAATTCTAGAGGCCTCTGCTATTGTTCATGATATAGGCATCAAGGCTGCCAAAGAGAAGTATGGACAAAGCAATGGGAAGCTTCAGGAGAAGGAAGGGCCTCCATTTGCTGAGATAATGCTAGAGAGGCTTGGATATGACAAAGAACTAATCGAGAGAGTCAGTTATCTTGTGGCACATCACCATACCTATACAGACATAGATGGTGCTGACTATCAGATCCTTGTAGAGGCTGACTTTTTGGTTAATCTATATGAGGAGAACCGCAGTTTAGATGCTGTAAAAAGTACCTATGATAAAATATTCAAGACCCGATCAGGACAAGAAATCTGCAGAAAAATATTTGGATTCTAAAACTTTCATTGGGAGCTATATCCACTAACATTAAAACCTAGGCATTTACAGAATAAAGAGTAAATAATCATATTATATTTTAATATGGTTTAACACTTACCTCGGAGAGGAGTCACAGTCCATGGACTATAATAATTACTCAAGAGAGCAGCTTATTCAAAGAATCGAAGAGGTGGAGATGCTAAACAGACAACTCCTGGATGAAAAAGAGCAGGAAGATAGACTTGATTTTGCTTGGACTGGTAATTTGGGGCACTGGTATTGGAATGTAAAAACGAATTCAGTTACCTTCAACCCACTTAAGGTGGTTACACTTGGATATCAGATGGATGAGCTCCCTGAAAAAGTTACCTATCAATTCTTCACCGAAAAGCTTCATCCAGAGGATCATCCCAAGGCAATGCAGGCTATGATGGACCATCTCTATGGCAAAGCAGATGTTTATGAGGCAGAGTACAGGATAAAAGCCAAAGATGGATCATATAAGTGGTATTACGATAGAGGGAAAGTAACTAAGAAGGATGAAAAGGGCAAACCTGTATTCCTTGCAGGGATTGTTTTTGATATTACTGAGAAAAAAGAAATGCAGCTTGAGCTGGAGAGAAAAAATGAGATACTTGCGGTCGAGTCTGCAACAGATGGACTTACAAAAATGAATAATCATAAGGCAATAATTGACCTGATGCAAAAGGAAATAGCAAACTCAAATATCAACGGTACACCCTTAGTAACAGCAATATTCGACCTGGATGACTTCAAGAAGGTCAATGATACAAAAGGACATATCAGCGGTGATAAAGTATTGAGAGCTACAGCCGAAATTATCATGAAGAGCATAAGGGGTTCTGACCATGCAGGTAGATATGGAGGAGAAGAGTTTCTCGTAATCTTCCCTAACACTGAGTTAGTCAATGCTGCTAATGTCGCAGAAAGAATAAGAAAAGCAGTTGAGAACAAAGTGGATATAGATGGACTTAAAGTAACTATCAGTGGTGGCTTATGGCAATATTCAGGGGAAACCATGACAGATTTTGTTCATTTTGCAGATGAGAACCTATATAAAGCAAAGAGGAACGGGAAAAACCAAATTGTTTATTAGTTGTTTGTTTTACAACTCTCAAATGAGTTTTGATAGTGGAGATGATCGCGAAGTGACTTATAGAATAATATTAAGTAATATTGAGCAGCGAGACGATCTTGCTAATATCAAGGAGCTATTTATTGAGTATGCAGAATCACTAGGTGTTGATCTTTCATTCCAGGGTTTCGAAGAGGAGTTAAACACCTTGCCAGGGAAATATGCAGAACCCGAGGGGTGTATCATCCTTGCTTCAGTGGAAGATGCTCCTGCGGGATGTGTGGCATTAAGAAAAATTAATAACGAAATTTGTGAGATGAAGAGACTTTATGTCAAAAGTCAGTTCCGCAGTTTGGGATTAGGTAAAAAGCTTGCAAATAGTATAATTGAGAAGGCCAGAGAGCTTGGATATGAATATATAAGACTCGACACTCTTCCAACAATGAAAAGAGCCCAGGAGATGTACAGGGAAATGGGCTTTTATGAAATAGAACCATATATTTATAATCCTGTTGAGGGAACTAGATACCTGGAGAAGAAGCTTTAGGGACAAGGGGAAGAACCCCTTGTCCCTAAATTTTATTCTAACTTAAGTCTCGATAATGTATCACTGGTTGGGAGTCCGGTTTTCAAATCCCATCCCATACTTCCATAAAACTCATCTAGCATAATTTCCTCATTTGCAACTAGACCCTTGCCAAGACCATCTGGAGCAGGCTCATTTGACAACCTACATGGCAGCTTTTCATCCTTTCTGCCAAAGCCTTCTCTTGCGTTGAACATTCTCTCAAGATTTATAACCCTCTCTGCACACTCCATCATTTCATTTAGGGACTTATTATCACCTGTCGCAGCATTATGCAGTCCTGTCCATGTACTGCCCTTAACAGCGAGAGTGATACTGGCAAACAGACATACTCCCAAGAGATTGGTAATCATTGAAAGCTCCATAAACGGCTTGACCCACCATTTATTTTCATCCTCAAAGGGGGACACCTTTTCATGTATACCAAGTTCAGGCTCAACATATCCGAAGGCATCGATGACTGATGCATAGGGCCTCAGATGATCGGCACCCCTTGGTGAAATAAGATGCGAAAGTGATTCACCCTTACTTGCACGTACTCCACAGGAAGCAAGCTCCATACCCTTTACCTGGAATACGTATTTTTCGGCCTCTGGACCTATTCTTCTGGCAGCTCTTAAGGAGCCCTCCGCTAAGATATCCCCGTATCCTTCTCTGTTTGCTATCATCTCGGTCATTTTGACCATAGACTCAGCATACCCAAATGATAGATCGATGCCGCCAGTAGTTTCTTTGTCTATCAATCCCTTTTCAAACCATTCCATTGCAGATGCTATTGTTTGCCCGGTAGATATGGTATCTAGACCCATTCGGTTGCATATATAACCTGCTTTAACTATAGAATTGAGGTCATCTACAAAGCATTTTGACCCGAATGCACCCAAGGTCTCATATTCGGGACCTCCACCGGATTCTCCCCTATATTCTCCATCAAGGATTTCAGTATGTCTTCCGCAGGCTATTGGGCAGCCATAGCAAGCCCAAGGTTTTACATTAAGGGTTTCATGGTAAGCCTTGTGACCGATTTTATCCATGGCATCAAAGGTCGTAAATTGCCAATTCCTAGTTGGCAGCAGCCCCAGGGCATTGATTGAATCAGTAAATGAAGGTGTACCAAATGGCTTTAACTCATCTCTGACGAATGCCTCAGACTCAAGCTCTGTGCGTGCCCTGTTGGAGTATTCATCCATCATTTCCGGGTTGCTTACTTCAGGTTTTGTGGAACCATATATTGCTATAGCCTTTAGATTTTTACTGCCCATAATTGCTCCTGGACCACCTCTACCTGCAGCCCTGTGTTTATCCACCATTATCGAAGATATCAGTACCTTTTTCTCTCCAGCAGGGCCGATCTCTGCTATCCTGACTCTTGGATTTTGAAGATCTTCTCTAATTTTATCCTCTGTTTTTTCGGTATCCAGACCCCATATTAAGGATGCATCCCTGAATTCGACCGACTCGTCGTTGATGTAAAGATAAACTGGAGAACTGCTTCTTCCTGTAATGAGTACTACATCATAGCCTGCTCTTTTTATCATGGGAGCAAGGTGGCCTCCAACATTCGTCATGCCTATCGTACCAGTAAGTGGAGACTTGTAGCCGATACATAGTCTTCCACAGGATGGAGCCTTGGTTCCAGTTAGAGATCCGGTAGTGAATACTAGCAGATTTCTTTCATCCATCGGGTCCATTCCAGGCTCTAGATTATCATAGAGTATTTTAGCTGCCAACCCCTCTCCGCCAACAAACATTCTAGTCCATTCCTCGTTTATTCTGGATAACTCAATGCTTCTGTCAGTCAAGTTGATTTTCAACATTTTCCCAGTTATAGTGCTCATAAGTATTCTCCTTTCCTAAAACACTACGCGAACAAAAAACAATAAGAGGCCTTCACCTAAGTGAAAACCCCTTTGCAAGCATGGCAGGTCAGAAAATTACTTTTCTGGCCCAATGTTCAGTGTTTCCGAATTATGTTTCACCTTATGCCGGGAACACAGAATCGGAGTTAACTATATTACTCGTATATATATTAATACATTATGGGCATATATTCAATAATCTGAGAAAACATATAGTAATTAAAAGAAATAACAATACTGGAGATGATCCTGTGAAAATCAAATTGTTGAGTTTATACTAGGACAGAGGGGACGGTATAAGATATACTTAATTAAAGAAATAGTAGCGGTTTCTGATTTGATAAAGGAGTTGGATCCATATGGATAAAATCTATGAATGGCTCTTAGAGGGAGACATCAGCATCCAGTATCAGACTAGAAAGTATTTGATGAAGGAGCCCTTAGAGCAGCTAGTTCCTCTAAGAGGAAGGATATGTGAAGAGGGCTGGGGAGTGGAGTTCCTTAGTAAGAGAAATCCATCAGGACATTGGAGTAGGGATTTTTACCAAGTCAAGTGGATAAATTCACACTACACACTTTTGGATCTTCGGTATCTTGAGATTGAGCCTGTGAAACCTATTATTGAAACTCTCAATATCATTATTGACAAATGCAAGGCTGCTGACGGAAGTATAAATGAGTCTCATACATTAAAATCTGGAGACATTTGCATTAATGGCATGTTTCTTAACTATGCGTCCTTTTTCGGAATTCCTGAGGATAGATTGGAATCAGTCGTAGACTTTCTGCTGACTCATCAAATGTCAGACGGGGGCTTTAACTGTATGTCAACTCGCAGCGGAGCTGTCCACAGCTCGATGCATACAACTATATCGGTTCTTGAGGGAATATGGGAGTACATGAAGGCGGGGTATACCTATAGACTTGACGAGCTAGAAAGGATCAAGAAGGAAAGCGAGGAATTTATTCTTAGTCACAGGCTATATAAATCAGATAAGACAGATGAAATCATAGATAAACGCTGGATAATGCTGTCATACCCTTCCCGATGGAGGTATGATATTTTAAGAGCGCTGCTATATTTCGCAGATTCCGACCACCCTTATGATTCCAGGATGGAGGATGCCATTCAAATACTTCTTTCTAAAAGGAAGAAAACGGGAAGGTGGCCGGTACAGGCTAAACACCCTGGGGAGGTCCATATCGACATGGAGTTCACAGGGAAAGACAGCAGATGGAACACCTTAAGAGCTCTGAGGGTGTTAAAAGAGTATAAGCTAGAAGAATTAAAGGAGTTAGAATAAAATGGGGTCACAGAATAGAATCGTCTCTGAATACACAATGAAGAAATACCTACCACTACTTATTGCGGTCTTAGTGTTTGTGGGCTGTAGTCAATCTAAGTCAGAAAATAAAACAGAGTTGCCTATTCCACCCGTAGAACCTGAAATTATCTTAGAAGAAAGCATACTGAATAAAGATGGAATGACTATACTGGAAAGGTACGCACCTCCAAAAGGCTACAATAGAATTGAGGTTGCGGATGGAAGCTTTGCAGATTTTCTAAGAAACCAGAAGCTAAAGATCTATGGAGATAAGGTGCTATATTATGATGGTCGTGAGAAAAACAGAACGGATGTTTACGATAGCGTATTTGATGTAGATATTGGAGATAGGGATCTTCACCAATGTGCTGATGCAGTTATGCTTCTTAGAGGAGAGTATCTATTTGAAAAGGGTAAATTTGAAGATGTTAAGTTTAACTTCGTTTCAGGCTTCAAGGCTGAATATTCAAAGTGGATGGAAGGCTACAGGATAAAGGTAGATGGCAACAATGTCAGCTATTATTTGAGCACTGATCCATCATCAAGCTACGAGAGCTTTAGAAAGTATATGGACATGGTTTTTGCCTACTCCGGAACTCTTTCCCTTGAGAATGAGCTAGTTCCAGTTTCCATTGAAGACATGGAGATAGGAGATGTTTTCATAAAAGGTGGCAGTCCTGGTCATGCAGTCATAGTTGTGGATGTAGCAGTAAGTAGTGGAAACAACAAGGTATTCATGCTTGCTCAGTCTTACATGCCCGCACAACAAACTCAGTTACTTATAAATCCCAACAACGAGGGAATCAGTCCCTGGTACAGCTTGGATAACATGAGCGCATTGAAAACACCTGAATGGACATTTGAATTAGATCAGCTTAGAAGATTCAATGATTGAGGGACAGCTTCTGCTGTCCCTTAATGTGTGTTTATATGGAACTTTGGAGGCTCCATCATGTGCTTCTTAACAGAACAAAGCTCTATAGATCTTACCAATGCTTCCTTATATTTCTCGGGGAATCCCTCAGGAAGCTTAACATCGAATATAACATCAGTTATCATTCCTGTTTGTCTATTTACATCAAGGTCCATGGATATATTCATTCCTTCTGTTGATATCCCCTTGTTCTTACAAAAACCTAAAGCAAAAATTCCTGCACAGGTTGCCATAGACCCAAGAAATAGCTCAAAGGGAGTTGGTTCGCTTCCGTTCTGATATGTCTTTATTAGGTGTCTGGAGCTTCTTGCATCAACCCTCAAACCACCTGGAAATTCTACGTTCATATAAGCCATAATATCACTCCATTCAAAAGTAGTACCTAAGAGATTATACCATTATACCCAGGGGGTGTATATAGTTTTTTAAAATATTTTTTGCCCCACAAACATACTTCATGGATTACTAATGAAATACGCTATGACTTCATAAGTATGGTAAAATATACTTATAATGAGTCACGCAAGTCCAAATAAACCGGAGGTGTTCAAATGATTTACAGAAACGCTGAGCTAAAGGATATCCCATTGATCTCTGAGCTTCAAAAGAAATACCATGTTTTGACTATAAGCGAAGAAGACAAACCCAATGGATTTGTTACTACGCTTTTTACTGAGGAGCAATTTGCTGAGCTTATCGAAAAAGAAAATGGAGTTGCGCTGGCTTGTGATGGAGATAAGGTGATCGGCTATGCAATGGCTGCATCCTGGGAATATTGGTCCAAATGGCCTTTATTCCAGCATATGATAAAAGACCTTCCAACCACTGAGTACCTGGGTCAGATACTTACTACGAAAAATTCATATCAGTATGGACCGATTTGCATTGATAAGGACTATAGAGGGACAGACGTTCTTCCAAGGCTCTTTGATTTTTCCAGGGAGCAGATGATGGCTAAGTACCCCATACTTATAACCTTTATAAACCACATCAACCCAAGGTCTTACGAAGCACATACAAGAAAGCTTGGACTTGAGGTAATCAAAAACTTCATGTTCAACAACAATAATTACTATGAGTTGGGCTATGATACTTCAGTAAAGGTCAAGTCACTGTCATAATATTTCAGGAGGAAACCTTATGAGCAAAGAATCTCCATCAATGGACAAATGGATAGAAGAAGCCAAACAGGATCCTTCTGCAGCAATGGTAGGTATGTACCTTTTTCACAATGGAGTAGTGAGAAAAACTCCAAAAGCCAAGGTAAGGATGGGAATTGACGACGGATCCTTTGTCGAGAAGCTCGATTTCTCATATGATCAGGAAATGGTCGATAAATCGATTGAAGAGACACTAAAAAGGGAGGGCATTTTCTATGTAAGGGTCTGGCTAAATGAAGGAACTCTACAGATTGGTGAGGATATAATGTATGTACTGATCGGTGGAGATATAAGACCCCATGTCATCGATGGTTTACAATTCTTGGTTGAAAGGATAAAGACTCAGTGCGTTGTTGAGGTTGAGTCATTAAAATGAGAAACTTGATTAATAAGTAACTTAGTGAACCTAAAAAGGAGTGAGATCCAATGGCAGGTATAACTGGGATAGGCGGTATTTTTCTAGATTTTGTCGGTGACAAGGATATGCTGCATCAATGGTATCATAAGACTCTCGGACTGGATATGACAGATTATGGGACCGGATTTCTGGAAGGAAGGCAGATGATGCTGGTTTCCTTTAAGAGGGATAGTGAGGATGCACCAATAATAAATTTCCGTGTCGATGATCTGGAGGAATTTTCAAGCAAACTTAAAAGACAGGGCGTTGACGTAAAGCAGATAGATGAGTATGAGTATGGCAAATTTATGCAGTTTGTAGATCCATTTGGGAATCTCATAGAGCTTTGGGAGCCATATGAGGAAATATATATTAAAATGGTTAAACAGGAGATAGAGGGTTACTTGAAAAAAACCTCTGATAATGTAGCAGAGGAGTAAGCAAAGTGGGATCTCAACAAACAAGAAATAATAAGATTGAAAAACTGCTATCGGTAAGATACTCAAACGGCTCTGACTTCTGGGCTACCCCTGATGGAAAGCTGGGAATTGAAAAACCTGTAAGTACCTTAACGGCATTACTAGTCATGAGTGAGTTAAGAATACCAAAGGAACATGAGGCTTTACGAGGTGCTGCAGAGCTTGTTATCAGGGCTGTAAGAAGGGACGGCAGAGTTAAAATAGCACCAAAGGGATCGATCTACCCATGCCATACAGCACTCGCTGCAGCGGCTTTATGCAGAAATGGTTATTGTGATAAGGAGGAATCAAAGCTTATACTCTCCAATCTTACCTCCGATAGGTATACAGATGGCGGGTGGAGGTGTAAAAAGTTTTTGTACGGAAAAGGACCAGAAACGGAATTTTCCAACCCAGGAGTAACACTTCTTGCCTTGGATGCATTTAGATGTGCGCGACAAGAGCAGGAGCTCAATGAGTTTGACGATGCGGTTGAAACTCTTCTGGATCATTGGACTGTGAGAACACCAGTTGGACCATGTCACTTTGGTATAGGCAAACAATTTATGGCATTAGAGTATCCCTTCTATAGGTATAATCTATTCTATTATGTATACGTACTGTCATTTTATAGGAAGGCAGTTATCGATCATAGATTCATAGAAGCGCTTGATATGCTCAAAGGGAAACTGGATCTTGGTGGGAATATAATTATCGAGAGGACAAAGCCCCAGCTACAGCAGCTTGGAATATTCAATACTGGTGAAATATCAAGTATGGCAAGGGATAGATATCTGGAGGTTATAGGAAATATTGACAGACTTAAATCAGTTTAGTGGTTTTGAAAGGGTGGCGCAGTTGATAGATAAATACATATATTCATCTAAGATATTTAAAGCATTGGCTGATCCTAAAAGGATCATGATCCTGGAAATGCTAGAAAATGGCGAGCTTTGTGCATGCAAGATACTCGAAAGATTTGATATGGCACAATCGACTCTTTCTCATCATATGAAGCTTCTTCAGGAAAGTGGGTTCGTCAAGGGAAGAAATGAAGGAAAGTGGGTACATTACTCACTTGATCCTGATGGTTTCAAGATCGCTAAGAGAATCATAACAGAGTTTTCCCCTACAAAAAATAAACTAAGGAATAATGGAGAAGAATGATGACTGATTTCAAGCATATATATACAGTGAGGTTGTTGCTCAGAAGACTTGAAGAATCAGATGCAGAAAGCTTGTTTGAGTATCGTTGCATGCCTGAGGTCTACTATTACCAAGGCTTCAGACCAGAGACTCTAAAAGATGCAATTGAGTTCGTCAGATTAAGATCTGAAGAACCAAATGTTCCCGGTACCAGGTTTCAACTTGCTGTATGCTTAAGAGATACAGGAAAGCTTATTGGTGATATTGGACTGAAATTTCTTGAGGATGGGAAGCAGATGGAGATTGGCTATACCATCCACCCGGCTTATCATGGAAATGGATACGGCTCTGAAGCAGTTAGAGCAGTTTTAGATTATTTATTCAGAGATCTTAAGAAACATAGGGTCACAGCATCTATAGATCCGGATAATCATCAATCGATACGACTATGTGAAAGACTTGGGATGAGAAAAGAAGCTCATTTTATTAAAAGCCTTTTGATCAATGGCAATTGGGCAGATGATATTATATACGCTGTATTAGAGGAAGAATGGATGAAAGAAAGTAAAAATAAGCCAACTGACCCTATAGGCGAATATATTTCCGGGTGTTCAGAGGAGGTTCAGCCATTATTGAATGAAATCAGAAAGGCCATATCTCAGGCAGCACCTGATGCTATTGAAAAAATCAGCTATAAAATGCCGACATATTACCTGAAAGGAAACTTAGTTCATTTTGCAGCTCAGTCCAGGCATATTGGTTTTTATCCTGCACCATCAGGAATCGAAGCATTCAGAGATGAACTGAAGGACTACAAAACCTCAAAGGGGGCAATCCAATTCCCTTATCACAAGCCCTTGCCTATCGAGTTGATAAAAAAGATTGTAAGATTCAGAGTGACTGAAAATATGAGCAAGTAAAGATCAAGTTGTTCAAGTACTTCACAAGACGGACATGAGCTCCGTCTTTACTTTTGTCTGATAATGTGTTATAAAATGGTATTGATAACACAGCATCCTAAGAGAAGAAGTAGGATGCACAGAACGGAGGAGTTATTTTGACGGGATCGCTGAAGGATTTTAAGAAAGTAGTCATAAAAATCGGCTCATCATCTCTTACTCACCAAAGTGGACTACTTGACCTCTGGAAGATGGAGAGCCTGGTAAAACAAATAGCTAATCTTTACAATAGCGGGAAGGACATTGTAATAGTATCCTCAGGAGCAATAGCTGCTGGAATGGGGAAGATGAAGTTTATAGAAAAACCGAAAACTATACCGGAAAAACAAGCTGCAGCGGCAGTCGGACAGGGAACCCTGATGTACATGTATGAAAAGCTATTTTCTGAGTACGGAATCACCGTAGCACAGGTACTATTGACTAAGGAGGATATGTATCAGGACGTGAGGCGGGAACATAGTATTAATGCCTTTTCCGCCCTCATAAAGCACAGGATAATTCCAATTGTAAACGAGAATGACGTGGTTGCGATAGATGAAATAAAGGTGGGAGACAACGACACCTTATCTGCCGAGGTGTGTAAGATGATAGGCTTTGAGAATCTTACTATTCTATCGGATATCGAGGGAGTATATAATAAGGATCCAAGAAAATACAAGGATGCCTATATGATAAATGAAATCAAAAGTATAGCAGAGCTTGATGAGATCGACGCAGGAGATGCGGGATCAAAGGTTGGCACCGGCGGGATGCAGACTAAGCTAAAGGCAGCGCAAATTATCGCAGAGTCCAAAGGGACAATGCTGATCGTGAACAGCGGGCATCATGAGATATTGAATGAACTATTGAACGGTCGAAAATGCGGAACCTTTTTCGACTTCAGAAACTGATTGGGGAGGTATCACATGAAGGATTATTCCAAGGAAATCCTGGAAATGGGAACCAGGGCAAAGGCTGCAGCAAGACTGTTGAGAACAAAGAGCTCTGCGGATAAGGATGAGTTCTTGATAGAGCTATATAGCCAACTTGAGAAATACAAGGAAGTGATACTGAAAGCTAATGAACAGGATGTTTCAAGGGCAAGAGAGAGCGGTATAAAGGAGTCTCTTGTGGAAAGACTTCTGCTCAGTGATAAGAGATTCTCAGAAATGAAGGAAGGACTACTCCAAGTTGCTTCTCTAAAGGATCCCGTTGGTGAGGTCGACTCGATGTGGGTTAATAGCTCAGGTCTCAAAATTGGCTCAAGGAGAGTGCCGATAGGAGTCATAGCCATGATTTACGAATCAAGGCCAAATGTGACCATAGATGCGGCAGCTCTTTGCATAAAAACAGGTAATTCTGTTATTCTGAAGGGAGGCTCAGATGCCCTTAACACAAATATCGCTTTAATGAAGGCTGTAGAAAAAACGATAGAGATCAAAGGATTTCCGAGAGGCACCGCACAGCTTGTGGAAACAACCGACAGGGACTTTACAGGTCAACTGTTATCTGCAAGAGACCAAATAGACTGTGTGATACCAAGGGGAAGCGAGGGGCTTATTAGCTTCGTAGCAAATAACTCAAAGATTCCAATAATCGAAACTGGTACCGGAAACTGCCACATATACGTTGATAAAGGGTATGATATAAGGAATGCTGTAGAAATAATCATGAATGCTAAGATCCAAAGGCCAGGTGCATGTAATGCTGTTGAAACTGTCCTGGTGCACACTGATTGTGCCAGTAAGCTTCTTAAATCACTTGTGCCGTCCATGCAGGCTTCAGGAGTTACATTGGCTTTATGCGAATCTTCGTTTAGGATAAGCCATGAGCTAGGACTTGAGCTGGAGCATTGCAGAGAAGCAATTGAAACAGACTGGGAGACTGAATTCCTTGACCTGGTACTTGCTGTTAAGGTTGTAAATACACTGGAGGATGCTATAGAGCATATAGATATGTACAGCACAAGACACTCTGAGGCAATACTGACAAAAAGCTATGACAATGCCCAAAAATTCCTGGATTTCGTTGATTCAGCAGCAGTATATGTCAATGCTTCAACTCGTTTCACTGATGGCGGAGAATTCGGGTTTGGTGCTGAAATTGGAATCAGCACCCAGAAACTCCATGCGCGAGGCCCAATGGGACTTAAGGCCCTTACAACAAATAAATATATAGTCTATGGAAATGGACAGATCAGAGGCTGACACCGGGATCGATCCCGGTATTTTTTTTATAGATCATAGCACGGCAAAGTGATATAAAATTAACAATATAGCTCGGAAAAAATTGGAAACATTTTTGACAAAGAAATAAAATATTTAAATATGATCATCTGATTTTGATCAGTAATAAATGGCTAACATTAAATATTGATCTAAACATCCAAGGCTTTTCAATAGACTATAATATTCAGTTAAATTAGAATATTTAATTATATTAAAAATTGCTATTTAAATCCTCGTAACTATATGATATATTTTTCATGACATATATCGTTTATAAATTAACGAGGAGTGATATTATGCAAGCTGTAGAATTGAACCAAGAGCTTTTTGATGAGCTCGAGAGATACATCGACAGCATTGAGACAAAAGAAACAGCTCTCATCGAAGTTCTCCACCAAGCTCAAAATTTATTTGGGTACCTGCCGATGGAAGTGCAGCTTTTCATTGGAGAAAAGCTAAATGTTCCAGCATCAAAAATTTATGGTGTAGTGAGCTTCTATTCATATTTCACTACGAAACCAAAGGGCAAGAATGTTATCAATGTCTGTACAGGTACTGCCTGCTTTGTAAGGAATGCCGAGTCAATCGTGAAGGAGTTTGAGAAGCGGTTAAGCATCAAAACCGGAGAAACCACCAGTAATGGGATGTTCACGATCGACTGCCTGAGGTGCGTTGGAGCATGTGGCCTTGCTCCTGTCGTTATGGTGAATGATGAAGTCTACGGCAAGGTCAAGGTAGAGGACATTGCTAAAATTATTGCCAAGTATTCTGAGTAGGGGGCGAAGACATGAATAGGGTAGAGGACCTTAAGGGTCTGTTAGAGATGCAGAAGGAACTTGTCCATATTATGGATATAAGGAAAGATAAAATAGGAGATACTGAATATAAGGAGCTGCTTATTTGCGGTGGAACAGGCTGTATGTCATCTCAAAGTAAAAAGCTGCTTGAGAATCTCAATAATGAAATAGAGAGAAACGGACTCTCAGATAAGGTAAGAGCTTCAATTACTGGATGCTTCGGCTTCTGTGAAAAGGGTCCGATAGTAAAGGTATTTCCGGAAGATGTTTTTTACGTCAATGTAAAACCTGAGGATTCAGCTGAGATCGTAAAATCGCATCTAATGGACGGATACAGGGTTGAGCGACTACTCTATGAGGAACCAACACTTAAGAAAAAGGTGAATACTCAGCACGAGATGGAGTTTTATAAGAAGCAGGAGCGTATAGCTCTTAGAAACTGCGGCCTTATAAATCCTGAGTTGATCGAAGAGTACATAGCAAACAGAGGCTATGAGGCGATAGGC